>CAVVGX010000012.1:0-1089154 GCA_963747895.1 uncultured Actinomycetota bacterium | reverse complement strand
CTGCTCGGCGGCGTACCCGCCGAGGACGCCGACGACCGGCAGGTTCGACAACGCCCGGTGCCGAAGCTTCCCCTTGGGGCGGGCGTCCAACGCGTCGTCGATCCGGCCGAGGATGCGCGACGCCCGCCACAGCGTGCGGAGCGGGCGCCGGTGTCCCGGGGCGCCGAGTGCGTCCTCGCGGTACGTGCCCGTCGTGTGGACGAGCAGCGGTTCCACCCGCTCGGCGGGCAGGTCGCGACCCAGCAGCACTCGCGCGAGCAGTGACACCCGCTCTGCGGGGTCGGTCACGCCGTGTTCCCGGGCGATGCCGAGGACGGTGAGCGATTGCACGGCGGTGCCGACGGTGTTCTGCAGCGGAAGGAGGTCGGCCAGCCTGCCGAGGAACCGGGGCGCGGCCGCCACCCCGGCCGCGACGCGCGGCACCCGGTCGGCCCACCACCGCTCGCGCTCATCCTGTGGAAGTGCGGGCGAGCGACCCAGACGGGCCGCGGCAGGGGAGAGCAGCCGGTCGACGCGACGGAGGGCGTCGACGACCACGGCGTCGCTGAGCGGAGGAGCCATGGGACACCGATGCCCCGCCGGGACGGAGTTCACCCCCTCCTGCCTGACGGATGGTGCTCGTCGCCCGCCGGGGTGCTCGCCGGCCACTTCGTGCTCGGGATGGCGATGGACGCGGCCTCCCGGCGCAGGCCGGAGCGGCTGGTCATGAGTCCGGTCGTGCTCCTGCTGGCCGCCGGCTGCCTCGTCCTCGCGCCCGGCTCGTTCCCCCGGCCGCGGGCCCAGGATCCCGTCGTACCGTTGCCGGCATGGCGGCGCGAGGCTTCGGGGCGCGCCGCCGCTGGGCCGTCGTCGGGGCCCTCGTCGTGGCGCTGCTCGCGCTGCCGCCGCTGATCCGGCTGCTCCCGGCCACCGACGCCGACGTCACGGCCGCGGAGCTGCGGACGCGTGCCCTGGCCACGCCGTCGCTGGGGTTCTCCGGGTACGCCGTGTCGGCAGGCGCTCTCGCCCTGCCGGTGACCGAGCAGCTCGGCTCGGTGGCCGACCTCTTCAGCAGCCGCACGCACATGCGGGTCTGGTGGCGGGGGCCCACCGACAACCGAGTCGACGTCGTCACCGCGGCCGGGGAGGTCGGCACGCACCGGGGGCAGGGTGTGACCTGGACCTGGAAGTACGAGACGGCCACCGCCACGCGGGCCGCCGCCAGCCCCCTCGACCTGCCGGCACCGCCGGACCTGCTGCCCAGCTCCCTGGGCCGCCGACTGCTCTCGGAGGCACCCGACAGAGAGCTGGCACGGGCGGGCGCCCGCCGGGTGGCTGGACGCGACGCACTCGGCGTGCGGCTCACCCCGACCGCACCGGCGGCGTCGGTGCGCCGCGTCGATCTGTGGATCGATGCCGCGACGGGGCTGCCGCTGCAGGTGCAGGTCTTCCAGAAGGGCGCCTCCCGCACGGCGCTGGACACCCGGTTCCTCGACCTCGACCTCGCCGTCCCGGATGCTGCGGTGACCGCCTTCGCCCCGCCGCCGGGCGCCACCGTGCGCGAGGGGCGGGAGGCGGAGGTGGTGCTGGAGGCCGGACGGCGGATCCGGCCCGTGCAGCTGCCCGACGAGCTGGCCGGGCTGCCCCGGCGCCGCCTCGAGGGGGTGCCGCAGGGCATCGGGCTCTACGGCAGCGGCGTCACCCTGCTGGCCGTGGCGCCGGTGCCGGGCCGTCTGGCGCGGGGGCTGCGCAACGCCCTGTCGGCCAGTCCGGATGCCGTGGTCGACGCGCTGGGCACCCGCGTGGCGGCCGGCCCGGTGGCACTGATGGTCGTCGAGCCGCCGGGTCGTGGGCCCTACGTGCTCACCGGCACGGTCACCCTCGATGCGCTGGCTCAGGCCGCCGGCCAGCTGCCCGAGCTGGAGCGGACGCGGTGACCGCCGTGATCAGCACCCGCGGGCTCGTCAAGCAGTACGGCCGGCTCCGCGCGGTCGACGGCATCGACCTCGACGTGCAGTCCGGCGACGTCTACGGCTTCCTCGGTGCCAACGGGTCGGGCAAGACCACGACGGTGCGGATGCTGCTCGGGCTGGTCCTGCCCACCCGCGGGGAGATCGACCTGCTCGGCGAGCGGATGCCGCGCGCCGGGCGCCGGGTGCTGCCGCGGGTGGGCGCCCTGATCGAGGGCCCCGCGCACTACGGGCACCTCTCGGGCCGGGAGAACCTGTCGCTGCTCGATGCCTCCGGGCGCGGCGGCTCCTGGCGGACCCGGCGGCGGCGGGTGGACGCGGCGCTCGAGCAGGTCGGCCTCGCCGGGGTGGGCCGCCGCCCGGTGAAGGCCTACTCGCTCGGCATGCGGCAACGGCTCGGACTGGCCGGCGCTCTGCTGCGCCGTCCGGAACTGCTCGTCCTGGACGAGCCCACCAACGGCCTGGACCCGCAGGGCATCTCGGAGGTGCGCGCGCTGCTGCTGGCCCTGCACCGCGGCGGGACGACGGTCTTCCTCTCCAGCCACCTGCTCGCCGAGGTGGAGCAGCTGTGCTCGCGCGTCGGGGTGCTCGACCGCGGCCGGCTGGTCCTGCAGGACCGTCTGGCCACGCTGACCGCCCCCACCGGCGCGACCGTGGTGCACACCTCGGCCCCGGAGCGCGTGCGGGCCACCCTGGACGGGCGAGTCACCTCGATCGACGGTGAGCGGGTGGTCGTCCGCGGCGCCGACCCCGCCGAGGTCAACGCGCTGCTGGTCGGCGCGGGGATACCGGTGCGAGCCCTGGCCCTGGAGCGCCCCACGCTGGAGGAGGTGGTGCTGGCCGCCGCCGGTGCCAGCACGGACCGGGTGGAGGCTCGTCCGTGATCACCGTCGAGCTGCGGAAGATGTTCCGCCGCCCGCGCACCTGGGCGACGATCGCCGTCCTGAATGCGCTGCCGATCGCCGTGGCGGTGCTCCTAATGCTGACCGATCTGGCTCCGCGGCCGGGAGAGGGGCCGCCGTTCCTGTCCGCGGTGCTCCGCAACGGCGCCCTCTACCCGCTCGCCGCCCTCGCGATCGTCCTCCCGCTGTTCCTGCCGATCGCGGTGGCCGTCGTCGCGGGCGACTCGGTCGCGGGGGAGGCGCAGGCCGGAACGCTGCGCTACCTGCTCGCCCGACCCGCCGGCCGCACCCGGCTGCTGGTCGCCAAGCTGGTCGCCGTCCTCGCCTTCGTGGTCGTGACCGTCGTGGTCGTCGCGGGGGTGGGATATGTCCTCGGCAAGACGATGTTCGACGCGCAGCCCATCGGCGGGACGTCGGTCTCCGGCACGTCGCTCACGTCGACGGAGCTGTCCGGCCGGACCCTCCTGGCCATCGGATACGTGGCCGTCTCGATGCTCGGGGTCGCAGCGTTCGCGCTGTTCTTCTCCACGCTGACCGACTCGCCGCTGGGCGCCACGATGGGCGCACTGGCGGTGCTCGTGGCCTCGTCGCTGCTGTTCACCCTCGACGCGGCCTCGCCGATCGCGCCCTACCTGCCGACCCGGTACTGGCTCGCCTTCGTCGACCTGTTCCGCGACCCGATCCAGTGGCGCGACATCACCCGCGGCCTGGCGCTGCAGGGCGTCTACGTCGGCGTCCTGCTCGCCGCCGCCTGGGCGAATTTCACGACCAAGGACGTGACGAGCTAGTCGGCTGCCAACGATCGCCCTGAACGGCCGATCCAGGGATGCGCCACCGCGGTGGACAGCCACTCTGAAACGGACGCCATGTGCGCTGAGGGGTACATTCCCCGCGGAAAAGTACCCCTCACCGCACATTGCTCCGGGCGCTCACCGGGTATTGCGAAGGCCGCCTTCGAGGCGAAGGTTGCCGGTCGCGGCACTAGATGAGCTATTCCAAGGGGTCCGGGTTCGGCGTGCCTTGATCAAGTGAGGGGCGAGGGTGTCCAGGCTCGGCGTTGGAACCCAACGTCGAACCTCGGAGGTCCTCGTGGACGCCGATCTGGACACCCTCGCGACCGCACTCTATGTCCGCACCGATGACCTGTTGAAGGCCTTCCCGGACCGGGCGCCGGCCCGGCCGAAGATCGGGATCGCACCCAAGATCACCGACTCGGAGCTGGTCACGCTGGCGGTGATGCAGGCCCTGCTCGGTGGCACGAGCGAGGCTCGCTGGCTGCGCCATGCCACCGCTCACCTGCGGCATCTGTTCCCCTACCTGCCCGGACAGCCCGGCTACAACAAGCGGCTGCGGCACCTGGCGGACACCATCGGCTGGTTGATCACGGTCCTGGCCCGTGACACCAGCCTGTTCACCGACGACGTGTGGCTGGTCGACTCCACCCCGGTGGAGTGCGCTCGCTCTCGGGAAACCGTCCACCGCTCGGACCTGGCCGGCTGGGCCGAATACGGCTACTGCGCCAGCCACTCCCGCTATTTCTGGGGCCTGCGGCTGCATCTGGTGTGCACCGTGCACGGCCTGCCGGTCGGGTTCGCCCTAACCGGCGCCAAGGCCGACGAACGCGAGACCCTGCTCGACATGCTCCAGGCCGACCCGAACCTGACCGCCGCACGGGCCGGCCAGACGGTGATCGCGGACAAGAACTACTACGGCCGGGAGTTCGAGAACACCCTGCACGAGGCGGGGCTGAACCTGCTCCGCCCGGCCCGCAAGGGCGAGCCCGAACGGCCCGGCACCGAGTTCTTCAGACCGTTACGCCAGGTCATCGAGTCGATCAACGACACCCTCAAAGGCCAGCTCGACCTCGAACGACACGGCGGACACACCCCGGGCGGAGTCTGGGTCCGCGTACTGCAACGTGTCCTGGCCCTGACCGCTGCCATCTGGCACAACGACCGCATCGGCGCACCCGTCGCCCGCTGCCTCACCGCTTACGATCACTGACCCCTTGGAATAGCTCATCTAGACGCCGGTGCCGTGCCTGCCCTCGCCGGCGGCGAAGCGGGCGGCGCCGGGGAGCGCGTCGACGGCGAGCGAGGTCAGGCCATGGCTGAACTCGTTCGCCAGCGCGGCCGCCTCGTCCAGGCCGTCCTGCTCCAGCAGCGAGGCGCGGTCCTCGCGCAGGCAGGTCTGCGGGAACGCCGCGATCCGGAGGGCGAGGACGCGGGCCTCCTCGAGTGCCCGTCCCGGCGGGACCACGCGGTTGACCAGCCCCATCTGCAGCCCCTCGGCGGCGTCGACCGCTCGGCCGGTCAGCACGAGGTCCAGCGCCCTGCTCGTGCCGATGAGCCGGGGGAGCCGCACGGTGCCGCCGTCGATGAGCGGGACACCCCAGCGCCGGCAGAACACCCCGAGGACGGCGGTCTCGTCGGCCACCCGCAGGTCACACCACAGCGCGAGTTCCAGCCCGCCGGCCACGGCGTGACCGGCGATCGCGGCGATCACCGGTTTCCGGAGCCGGAGCCGGGTGGGGCCCATCGGGCCGTCGCCGTCGGGCTCGGTGCGGTTGCCGGCCGGGGTGCCGACGGCGCGTAGATCGGCGCCGGCGCAGAACGTGCCGCCCTCGCCGTGCAGGACGGCGACCGCTGCATCGGGATCGGCGTCGAAGGCCCGGAAGGCGTCGGCCAGCGCCGTCGCGGTGACGCCGTCGACGGCGTTGCGCGCCTCCGGGCGGGACAGCCGGACCGTCGTGACCGGACCGTCGCGCTCCACGGTCACCGTCACCGCCGCACCTCCCGTGCCGCCCCGTCGGCCCACAGCGGCTCGCGGAGCGCCCGCCGCAGCACCTTGCCGACGGGGGACAGCGGTAACTGGTCGACCACGTGCACGGTCTTGGGCACCTTGTACCCCGCCAGCGCGGAGCGGACGGCGTCCTGGAGTTCCGCGCCGGTGACCTGCGCCCCGGGCCGCAGCGTGACGAACGCGGTCACCGCCTCCACCCAGGTGGGGTCCGGTGCCCCCACGACCGCGGCCCCCGCCACCGCGGGGTGGGCCATGAGCACGTCCTCCACCTCGCGCGGATAGACGTTGTAGCCGCCGGTGATGATCATGTCGCTGGTGCGGTCGACCAGGGTGAGGTAACCCCGGTCGTCGAAGCGCGCCAGATCCCGCGTGCGCACCCATCCGTCGGCGTCCAGCGTCTCGGCGGTGAGGTCCGGTGCGCCGTGATAGCCGGCCATCGCGAAGGGCGCGCGGACCCGCAGCTCGCCGACCTCTCCCGGGTTCAGCGGCGTGCCGTCCTCGGCGGTGACCCGCACCTCGGCGTCCACCGACGGGGCGCCGCACGATCCGGCCAGGGCCGGGTCGGTGTGGTCCGCGGCGTCGAGCACCGTGATCGCCAGGGGCGCCTCGGTCTGGCCGTAGTACTGCACGAGGCGGGGACCCCAGAGTTCCAGGGTCTGCGCGAGGACGGGGCGCGGCATCGGGCTGGCCCCGTAGACGGCGGTGCGCAGGCTCGACACGTCGGCGCGCTCCGCGGCGCCGGAGCTGAGCAGCATCCCCAGCATCGTGGGCACGAGGTTGATCTCGGTCGCGCGGTGCGCCGCGAGGGAGTCCAGGTAGCTCGCCGGGTCGAAGCCGGGCAGGACGGCGGCCGCGCCCCCGCGGACCCAGTAGGGCAGCACGAAGGTGCCGCTCGCGTGGATCAGGGACGCCGCGTGCAGCATCACCGAGTCCGGGCCGGGCGATACCAGGTTGGCGAGGATGTTGGCGCAGATGGCGGCGTAGCTGGCCTGTGTGTGCACCACCGCCTTCAATGCCCCGGTCGTCCCGGACGTGTACAGGACGAGGACCGGGTCGGTGGGCTGCGCCGGAAGCTCCGGATCGGCCGGGCTGGCCTGCGCCAACTCGGCGAGCAGGTCGAGCGAGGCCGCGTCGGGGGAGGCACCCAGCCCCACCAGTGCCAGCCCGGGCAGCCGCTCGGCCAGGTCGGCGGCGCGCTCGGCGAGGGCCGCGCCGTGCACCAGGATGCGCACCCCCGTCGCCTCGAGCATCCGGGCCTGCTCCGCGGCGGCGAGTCGCGCATTGAGCGGCACCCGCACGGCGCCGGCCTTGAGGCAGGCGAAGTCGATCGGCACCGACCACAGGCCGTTGTCGACCAGCAGCCCGATCCGCGCGCCCGGCTCTACGCCCAGGCCGATCAGCACGTTCGCCATCCGGTTGGCCGTCTCGTCGACCTCGCGGAAGGTCAGCGACCGGTCGCCGGAGATCACCGCCGTTCGACCGCCGTGCCGTCGCGCGCCCCGGCGGACCAGCTCCGTCGTCAGCACCTGCGACCACCTCCTCAGAGTCAGCGCGGACGTTACAGTCCGTCCAGACGGTCTGTCGACGCTACGATCAGGCCGTGCCGGACGTACCGCAGCGCTCTGTCGCCCGGCCGTCGCGGACGCAGCAGGAGCGGCGCGAGGACACCCGGGCCAGGCTGCTCGCGGCGACGATCGACTGCCTCGTCGACCACGGCTACGCCGGGACGACGACGCAGCGGGTGCAGGACCGGGCGGGCCTGTCGCGGGGCGCGCTGCTGCACCACTTCGCGACGAAGGAGCAGCTGCTGGTCGCGGCGGTCACCCACGTGGCCGACGCGCAGATCCGCGCGGTGCGCGACGAGGCGGCCACGGGTGCCGCCACCGAGACCGAGCTGCTGCACCACGTCATGTCGGGGCCGCTGTTCCTGGCCGGTCTCGAGCTGTGGCAGGCCGCGCGCACCGAGCCCGCGCTCCGGGCGGCCCTCGTTCCGGCCGAACGCCGGGTGGGGGCCGCCGTGCGGACCCTCCTCGACGAACTCTTCCCGCGGTCGCGCGAACGCCGGATCGAGGTCGACGGGCTGCTCGCGCTCTACCGCGGGCTGGCCCTGACCAGCGTCCTACGTCCGGACGCCGACGTCGACCGGCGGATCCTGGAGCTGTGGGCCGACCGGGTGCTGCGCGCCCCCGATTCCTAATCCGAAAATCTCAGTGACCACGCAGCGGTACCCCGGTCAGCCTGGGACGTCGGAATCCGGGGAGGATCAGGCTGCGGGGTTGAGGGTGACGGTGTAGCCGAGGGCCTGCAGTTCCCGGACGTGGTTGCGGACCCTTCGCTGTGGGTTGGTGCGGGAGTCGTAGTAGCCGGGACCGAGGTCGATGAAATGGGCGTCCTCGTCGGAGAGCAGGGCCCAGACGATCATCAGGATGGAGCGGCCGACCGCGACGATGGCCCGTTTCTTGCCGCGGCGTCGGGCGATCCGCCGATACCGCTCGCCGAGGAACGTGTCGGTGCGGCTGGCTCCGACGGCGGCCTCGCCGAGCACCCGGGCCAGGTAGCGGTTGCCGTGCCCGGTGCCGGCGTTGCCCTTCTTGCGGCCTGCGGACTCACTCACCCCGGGCGCGAACCGGGCCCAGGACGCCAGATGTGCCGGGGTCGGGAACCGGGACATGTCCAGCCCGACCTCGGCGATGATCGCTTGCGCGGCGGTGACCCCGACACCGGGGATCTCATCGAGGCGGGCCACCGCTTGGGCGAAAGGGGCGATCTGGGAGTCGATCCGGTCCTGCACGGTGGCGATGTCGGCGGTGATCGCGTCGATCCGGTGGAGCATCTGGGTCAGCAGGAATGCGTGGTGGGCGGTGAAGCGGCCGGTCAACGCCTCGGTCAGGCGGGCGGTCTTGGATCGCATCGATCCACGGGCCAGTCCGGCCAGCACCGCCGGGTCACGCTCGCCGGCGATCAACGCGGCCATCATCGCCCGCCCGGAGACCCCGAACAGGTCACTGACCACGACCGACAGCTTGATCAAGGCGTCTTCGAGGAGCTTCTCCACCCGCTGCTTCTCCGCCGTGCGGGCGGTGATTAGGTCCACCCGGTAGCGGGTCAGGTCCCGCAGTTCCCGGATCGCCGGGGGCGGCACGAAACTGGGCCGCAGCATCTGCCGCTCGGCGACCTTGCACAGCCACACCGCATCCAGCCGGTCGGTCTTGGGTCGGCCGGGCAGGTGCTTGACGTCCTTGGCGTTGACCAGCCAGGCTTCGAAGCGGTCTTCCAGCAGGTAGAACGGTGCCCGCCAGTAGTCGCTGGTCGCCTCCATCACCACCCGGGTGACGCCGAGTGCGGCCAGCCAGTCACCCAGCCCGAGCAGCGCCGCGGTCATCGTGGTGACCGTGCGGACCTCCTGCATCCGCCGCCCGTTCGGGCCGGGCACCCGCACGCAGCACACCACCTCGGCCTTGCCGACATCCAGGGCGGCGACGCGCTCGATGATCTCGGGCTCGTCGGTCTCGATCTGCATCCCCACCACCTCCACCACCGGGTTGGACCAGTACAGGCGGTCACCCGTGGGAGCTGCAGGGGAACGGCGAATCTAATCCTCGTGCTCGAAGCGACATGGAACGGCCCACAGCACAGCTCCCGGCGCCCGACTAACCGACGGCCTCAACGGAACCAAGGAAACACGACGTCAACGGGCGGCCGCGCACCATTTTCAGCCCGCAAGGGCGCTCCCCGACAGGGGAGACCCATGACTAACCGCCGAGCCGGGCGCAGTCGCCCGGGCCGAGGTTCGGCGGCCCCCCGGGTGCCAGTTCGGCGACCACCATCTGCTGCACCAGCGGGTCGCGCGGCAGGTCGCCGTGGCCGACCTGCGCATCGGCGCACACCGACTGGACCGGCAGGTTCAGCGCGCCCTCGAGCCGAGCGGAGTCCGGCGGCGTGACGGTCTCGTCCTGCGTCGTCCAGATCGACACCCAGGTGGGGCCGGCGGGCGTCTCGTCGCCGCGGTTGAGGGCGGCCAGCAGGGCGCTCCCACTGGTCATCTGCTGGCACCCGAGCGGGCACTGCTGCGGGGCCAGGTCGCCGGCCAGGTCCGCCAGGGACGTGCCGTGGTGGGGTGAGCCCAGCGTCACCACGCGCCGCACGACGTCGCCGTCCCCGGCCTTCACCCACAGCCGCGCGACCAGTCCGCCCATCGAGTACCCGACCACATCGATGCTGTCGGCGCCCGCTCGCCTCCGCGCCCCGTCGGCGGCCCGGCCCAGGGCGTCGGCGGACGCGTTGAGGTCACCGGTGCCGTCTCCGGGCAGGTCGACGATCGTGACGTCACGCCCTGCGGCGGTGAGCACGTCGGCGAGGGGCTGCAGGGAGTTCGGCGCGCTGCCGTAGCCGGGCACCAGTACCACCGGACCGGTCCGGGCCTGGTCGACCGGGCCGGCCGGCGATCCGGAGGACGACGACACCAGCGCGACGACGAGGATCCCGGCCGCGGCGACGACCACGGCCAGCACGGCGAGGACGACGCGGCGGCGGACAGGGGCGAGACCGGCGAGCACTCCCTTACTGTCCCTGGTGTGGGCCGGGTCGCCACCGGCTGCGGGATCGGGTTCGGAGGAGGCCGCGGTGCTGAGCCGGGAGGAGTACCTGGCCGCCTGGTCCGGATGGCACGGCGGTGCGCGTACGACCGACCCGTTGGTGCGGTCCTGGCTCTCGCTGGCCTACGTCCTGGCGCGCCCGGTCGCCGGCCTGCCGCCCCTGATCGCGACGGCGTTCGGCCTGCTCGTGGCGGTCGCCGCGATCGGGCCGACGATGGCCGGCGGGGGGTGGCTGGTCGCCGCCGGCATCCTGGTCGGACTGTCCGGCCTGCTGGACTCCCTCGACGGCGCGCTCGCCATCGCCACGGGCCGTGCCTCCCGTCGGGGGTTCGTGCTCGACTCCGTCGTCGACCGGCTGACCGAGGCCGCCTATGCCGCGGCGTTGTGGGTGGCCGGCGCGCCGGGGGAGCTGGCCGTCGCCTTCGGTGCGCTCTGCTGGCTGCCCGACTACCTGCGTGCCCGTGCCGGCCAGGCGGGTGTCGCCGAGACGGGTGCCCTGTCGGTGTGGGAGCGCCCGACGAGGGTGATCCTGACCGGCCTGACGCTCCTGGGCGCCGGCGTGCTCTCCGGCGTCGGGGCTGCCGGCCCGATCGTCACCGCCGGGACGGCCGCCGGAGTCGCGCTCGGCGCGGTCGGCGTCGTCCAGCTCGGCGTCTCCCTGCGCCGGATGCTCGGCGACTGAAGGCGAGCACGCGCGCCGGCGGAGTGGGCCGAAAGTCCGTGGTTGCCTAGGGTGTGCCCGTGCGCCGCTCCGCGGCAGGCGCATTCGACATCGCGCGGCCCCTTCCGCCGATCCACTCCAGAGGGAGCGTCCCGTGCCCGTTGCCGTCACCGGCTCCATCGCCACCGACCACCTGATGACCTTCCCGGGGAAGTTCGTCGAGCAGTTCGTCGACGGCCAGATGGAGAACGTCTCGCTCTCGTTCCTGGTCGATGACCTCGTGCAGCACCGGGGCGGGGCGGGCGCGAACATGGCCTACGGCCTGGGGCTGCTCGGCCTGCAGCCGGTGCTCGTCGGGGCGGTGGGCAGCGACTTCGCGGAGTACGAGGCATGGCTGCGCCGGCACGGGGTCGACACCGACAGCGTGCACTGGTCGGAGTTCAAACACACCGCCCGGTTCGTCTGCACCACCGACGCGGCCAACAATCAGATCGCGTCCTTCTACTCCGGCGCCATGTCGGAGGCGAGCAACATCGAGCTCGGTCCGGTGGCCGACCGCGTGGGCGGCCTCGACCTCGTGGTGATCGGCCCGAACGACCCGTCGGCGATGGTGCGGCACACCCAGGAGTGCCGCCAGCGGGGACTCCGGTTCGCCGCAGACCCGAGCCAGCAGCTCGCCTGGGCCGACGGGGAGATGATCCGCAGCCTGGTCGACGGCGCGGACCTGCTGTTCACCAACGAGTACGAGTCCCACCTGCTCCGTCAGAAGACCGGATGGGACGTCGACGAGATCCTCTCCAGGGTCGGCACGTGGATCACCACCCGAGCCGCCGAGGGCGTCCTGGTCCGCCAGGCCGACGCCGAGCCGATCTCGGTCATCGCCGTCCCCGAGACCAAGCCGGTCGAGCCCACGGGCGGCGGTGACGCCCTGCGGGCCGGCTTCATCGCCGGACGCATGTGGGGCTTGAGCCTGGAGCGGGCCACGCAGCTCGGTTCCGCCGTCGCCACGGCGGCGGTGGAGGTCATCGGTACGCAGGAGTACGACCTGCCGAGGGCGAGCTTCCTCGGGAGGTTCGCCGAGGCCTTCGGCGCCGACGCCGCGGACGAGGTGGCCCCTCACCTGCCGCACTAGGCATCAGGCCCCGACGTACGCCGCCAGGTGCTCGCCGGTGAGGGTGGAGCGCGCGGCGACCAGGTCGGTGGGGGTGCCGTCGAAGACGACCCGTCCGCCGTCGTGGCCGGCGCCGGGGCCGAGGTCGACGATCCAGTCGGCGTGCGCCATCACGGCCTGGTGGTGCTCGATGACGAGCACCGATCTGCCACTGTCGACCAGCCGGTCGAGCAGACCCAGCAGGTTCTCGACGTCGGCCAGGTGCAGGCCGGTCGTCGGTTCGTCCAGGACGTAGACACTGGAATCGCCGTCCTTCTCGACGAGTCGAGCCGCTAGCTTCAGCCGCTGCCGCTCACCTCCGGAGAGCGTGGTGAGCGGCTGGCCGAGCGTCAGGTAGCCGAGCCCGACGTCGGCGAGCCGTTCGAGCACCTTGTGCGCGGCCGGCGTCCGGGCCGCACCCGAGCCGAAGAACTCCTGGGCCTGCGTCACCGGCATCGCCAGCACATCGGCGATGGAGCGGCCGCCCAACGTGTACTCGAGCACCGTGGCCTGGAAGCGCCTGCCCTCGCACTCCTCGCACGTCGACTCGACGGTGGCCATGACGCCCAGCTCGGTGTAGATGACGCCGGCGCCGTTGCATGCCGGGCAGGCGCCCTCGGAGTTCGAGCTGAACAGCGCGGGCTTGACGCCGTTGGCCTTGGCGAACGCCTTCCGGATCGGCTCGAGCAGCCCGGTGTAGGTGGCCGGGTTGCTCCGCCGGGAGCCGCGGATCGCGCCCTGGTCGACCAGCACCACGCCGTCCCGGCCGGCGACGGAACCCTGGATCAGCGAGCTCTTCCCCGACCCGGCGACGCCGGTCATCACGGTGAGGACGCCGAGCGGGATGTCGACGTCGACGTCCCGCAGGTTGTGCGTGCTCGCGCCGCGGATCTCCAGCGCGCCGGTGGGCGTCCGCACCGACTCCTTCAGCCGCGCCCGGTCGTCGAGATGCCGGCCGGTGACGGTGTCGCTGGCCCGCAGCCCCTCGACGGTTCCCTCGAAGACCACCTCGCCTCCGGCGGTGCCGGCGCCGGGACCGAGGTCGACGACGTGGTCGCCGATCGCGATGGTCTCCGGCTTGTGCTCCACGACCAGGACCGTGTTGCCCTTGTCCCGCAGTTGCAGCAGCAAGTCGTTCATGCGCTGGATGTCGTGGGGGTGCAGCCCGATCGTCGGCTCGTCGAAGACGTAGGTGACGTCGGTCAGCGAGGAGCCGAGGTGGCGGATCATCTTGGCGCGCTGAGCCTCGCCGCCGGACAGGGTGCCCGCCGGCCGGTCCAGCGACAGGTAGCCCAGCCCGATCTCGGCGAACGAGTCCAGCAGGTGCTGCAGACCGGTGAGCAGCGGCGCCACCGACGGCTCGTGCAACCCGCGCACCCAGTCGGCCAGGTCGCTGATCTGCATCGAGCAAGCATCCGCGATGTTCTTCCCGCCGATCGTCGACGACCGGGCCTCCTTGCTGAGGCGCGTGCCGTGGCACTCGGGGCAGGTCGTAAAGGTCACCACCCGCTCCACGAAGCGCCGGACGTGCGGTTGCAGCGAGTCGACGTCCTTGGAGAGCATCGACTTCTGGACCTTCGGGATCACGCCCTCGTAGGTGAGGTTGACGCCCTCGACCTTGATCTTGGTCGGCTCCTTGTAGAGGAGGTCGTCCATCTCCTTCTTGGTGTACTTCCCGATCGGCTTGTCCAGGTCGAGACCGATGCCCACGAAGAGGCGCCCGTACCACCCGTCCATGCTGTAGCCGGGCACCATCAGGCCGCCCTCGTTGAGCGACTTCGACCCGTCGTAGAGCGCCGTGAGATCGAAGTCGTTGAGCGAGCCCATGCCCTCGCACCGCGGGCACATGCCGCCCTGGTAGACGGCGTCGCGCACGACGTTTCTCTCTACCCGGCCGCCCTTCTCGGTGCTCATGACCCCGCTGGCCTTCCGGGTCGGCACGTTGAACGCGAACGCGGTCGGCGGGCCGATGTAGGGCGTGCCCAGGCGGCTGAACAGGATGCGCAGCATCGCGTTCGCGTCGGTGGCCGTGCCGACGGTGGAGCGGGGGTTGGCGCCCATCCGCTCCTGGTCGACGATGATCGCCGTCGTCAGGCCTTCGAGCAGATCGACCTCGGGGCGGGCCAGCGACGGCATGAACCCCTGCAGGAAAGCGCTGTAGGTCTCGTTGATCAGCCGCTGCGACTCCGCCGCGATCGTGTCGAAGACCAGCGAGCTCTTGCCAGAGCCGGAGACGCCGGTGAACACGGTGAGCCGCCGCTTGGGCAGGGCGATGCTGACGTCCTTGAGATTGTTCTCGCGGGCACCGTGCACCCGGATCCAGTCATGGCTGTCGGCGACGTGCTGCGCAGGTGACTGCGTCTCCGGCGTCGTGGCCGTGCTCATGGGGATCTCCAGGTTCTCGTCCTCGGTGCAGGCGCTCGCTTTCTACCGGATCCTCGGCGCCACCCCTAGCGCGATCACGCTGGGGACGGCATGCCGATCGGGGCTGCTCGATTCCTGACCGGCGTCCGCGCCGCTCACTCGCCGCGGACGCGCTGCCCGATGCCCGGGTCCTCCGACCACGTCCGGTAGGGGATGCGCCGGATCTCGCGGACCTCGCCCAGCGTGCTCCACTCGTTGCCGCCGAGCCGGGCGAGCGGGTGGAGGTGCTCGATGCGGGGCCGGCCGTCGCGCACGGCGCTCTCCCAGGCACTGATCGCCCGCACCCGCCCGAGGACGACGGTGCTGTCGCCGAGCAGCACGGTCGAGTGCAGCGTGCACTCGATGGCGACCGGCGACTCCGCCACCCGCGGCACGCCGACGACGTCGCTGGGCTCCAGCCGGACGCCGCACACCTCGGCCTCGCTCGTGCCCGGGGGGAAATCCGTGGCGGTCGCGTTGATCTGCTCGAACAGTGCCTCCGGGGTGAGGCTCACGGTGAACTCCCGGGTGGCCTCGACGTTGCGGAGGGAGTCCTTGCGCCCCACGGACGTGAACTGGACGACCGGCGGGTCGACGCACGCGACGGTGTAGAAGGAGTGCGGTGCCAGGTTGATCGTCCCCTCGGCCGACCGGCTGCACACCCAGGCGATCGGGCGGGGCACCACCACGGAGTTCATCACCCGGTAGAAGGCGTCCCGCCCCATCTCGGCGGGATCGAAGCGGACGCGGGCGGGGGAGCCGGGTGAGGTCACCTGCCCATCGTCGCTGGTGGTCGCCGGTCCGGTGCGGGCAGGTGCCGACCGCGCCAGCTGAGCGTGCCGCGGGCGTGACCGATCAGCGACCGCACCATGAGGACGTCGAGCAGGAGCATCGACACCGGGTGCGCGAGCGCATCGGGCCACGGCCGGCTGCCCGTCGCCCTGGCGACGGCCACGCGACCGGTCACTCCGGCCGCGTAGCCGACCAGGCCGGCCGGGGAGCCGCGCAGCGCCGCGATGGCGGGCAGCACCCAGACGGCGGTGAGACCGGCCGCGGCCGCCGCTCCGGCGGCCGCGGAGCCGCCCATCGCGCTCCACAGCGACTTGGCGTAGCCGTCGCGTAGCGCCGGCCAGCCGTCGTACATGCGGCACGCCGCGAGGCGGGAACCGTCGACCGGACCGCCACGACCACCCGAGCGCTTCACCGCGCGGAGCAGCTGGATGTCCTCGAGTACCTCCCCGCGGACGGCGGCATGCCCTCCCGACCGGTCGTAGCCGCGCTGGGTGAGCACGAGGAACTGGCCGTTGGCGGCGGCGAGTGAGGTCCGGGGCGAGCGTTCGGCCAGCCGGACCGGGAGGGTCGTGGCCCACAGCCACGGCACGAGAGGTTGGACGAGGCGCTCGGCGACCCCCTGTGCCACCGGCCGGGGCCAGGGCGACACCAGGTCGAGCCCGTGTCGCTCGAGCACGGCGACTGCCGCGGCCAGGGCGTCCGGGAAGAGCCGCACGTCGGCGTCGACGAAGACGAGGACGCCGTCGTCCGCGGGGGCCGCCGCAGCCACCCCGGCGGCGCACGCGTGCGGTTTCCCGAGCCAGCCCGGCGGGGGCGGGCCGGCCGGCACCGACCGGACCCGCGGATCGCTCACCGCGCGCACGACGGCTGCCGTGCCGTCGGTGGACCCGTCGTCGACGACGATCACCCGCAGGTCGTCGACCCCGCGCTGGTCGAGCAGTGCGGCCAGGCAGCCGCCGACCTGCTCCTCCTCGTTCCGGACCGGGAGCACCACGGTCACCGGACGGCGGACCGGCGGGGGATCGGCCGGCGGACGGCGCAGCAGGGCCATGTTGACCGCGGCGTGCGCGGCCCCGGCCACGGAGAGACCGGCCAGGACCCGGAGCAGCCGGCTGCTCACTGCGCCGGCTCGTCCCTGCGTCGCTGGACGGCGAGGGTCACGAGCACCGGGAGGGCGAGGACGGCGCCCCAGACCGCCGAGCCGGGCAGATCCAGCCAGCCCGCATGTGCGAGCGCGCCGCCGAGGGTCATCCACGCGATCGCCACGAGGGGTGCGGCATCACCGATGCGGGGAGCTTCGGGCACCGAGGCTCGCGACACCAGCAGGGAGAGCAGCGCCATCAGAACCGCCCCCGCCAGCAGCCAGCCCGCCAGGTTGGTGAGGGGCACGGTGGGGATGCCGGGCAGCCCCGGTTCGGGATGCGACCAGGTCCAGTAGCCGGCCTGCACGAGCTGGGGGTCGAGCACGACGTCCCACCCGGCGAACACCCCGGCCGCCACCGCGATCCGGGCGACGGCGCGGTGGGCGTCGACCCGACGGGTCAGCCGGTCGGCGAGCACCCAGCTCGGCCACGCCATCATCAGCCAGGCCAGCGGCACCAGGAACGGGACGCCCAGCAGCGTGGGCCCGAGCGCATCGCTGTACGTGTACCGCCCGTAGGGGAAGCCGGTGGCCAGACCCAGAGACTCGAACGCCACCGCGGTGGCCGCCACGACGGCCAGGAGCCCGGCGCCGACCCGTCCGCCCCGGCTCAGGCCGGCGTGCACCACCGACAGCCCGGCACCGAGACCGACGATCGTCCAGCTGACCGCGTCGCGGGCGCCGCCGGAGGTGAGCGGGTACGCGATGGCGGTGAGGATGAGCAGTGCGGCCAGCACGATCGGTGTCCGGGCCGCCTGCGGCCGCGTCGGCGGGGCCAGGGTCGACGTCATCGACGCCTCCCCACCCGGGCCCGGCGCAGGACTCCGCCGATCCCGTCGCGGGCGCGCGCAGCCGGGCGCCGGTCGGCGAGCAGCACGCGGGCCGCCGTCCGCCCCGAGTTGCCGGAGACCCCGCCACCGGGATGGGTGGACGCGCCGGCCAGGTACAGCCCGCCCAGGCCGGGCACGGTGTAGCCGGACAGCGCCGGGGTCGGCCGGAACCCGAACATGCTGGCCAGCCCCATCTCCACGTGCATGACGTTGCCACGCGGCAGGGACAGTTCCCGTTCGAGCGCCAGCGGCGTCTGGACGTACATCTGCTGTACCGAGTCGGCGAAGCCAGGGGCGAACCGGTCGACGGCGGCGACGAGCCGGGCCGCCTCGGTCTCGGCGAGGTCGTCCCAGTCGGTGCCGTCGGCGAGCGCATAGGGGTACCACTGACCCCAGATCGTGACCACGTGCTGGCCGGCGGGTGCGAGCGTGCCGTCGGTGGCGGAGAAGCACATCGCCAGCGGCACCGGGGCGCGGGGCAGCCGTCCGGCGGCCCAGTCGCCGTGGGCCGCAGCCAGATCGGTGCGGTCGGTGCAGAGCAACTGGAGGCCGCCCGACGACACGGCGCCCGGGACGCCCGGGTAGGCCGGTGGGGCATCGGTCAGCGCCCGGACGACGAGGCCGAATCCGTTGCCGATCGGCGGGTCCGCCTCCGCCAGAGCCGGCGGGGCGTCGACGCCGGCGAGCGCGCGGGTGGCGCCGATGTGGCAGGCGGCCACCACGGCATCGGCGCAGACCCGCCGGCCGGAGACGGTCTCGACGCCGGCGACCCGGCCGTTCCTGATCAGCAGCCGCGCGGCGCCGTCCCCGAGGACCACGCGGCCGCCATCGGACTCCAGTCGCCGGCGCAGCGCCGCGGTCAGGCCGCCGGAGCCGCCGACGGGGTGGCCGGGCGGGACGTCGTGCAGGAGCGCCACCCAGCCGACCATCGCCGCGGTGCCCGGCTCGGACATCGGCGGTCCGGACTGGGCGCCGAACCACGCCAGCGCCGCCTTCAGCCGTTCGCTCCGGAACCAGCGGTCGAGCAGGGCGTCACCGGAACCGAGGAAGTCGACCGCCAGGTCGCTGCCCGGGGTGCGCGGCCGCCCGTTCGCGGGGGCGCCCAGCGGCCAGAACGACCGGATCAGGCCGGCGGGCGTGGGGCGGCGTCCGAACGAGGCGACGACGGCGCGGCTGCGCGGCCCCCACACCGTCACGAAACGGCGGTAGGCATCGGCGTCGCCGGACCCGCAGGCGGCGGCGATGGAGGCGCAGGTCGCGTCCAGGTCGACCGAGAAGACCAGCGGCTGCCCGTCCGGTCCGGGAGCGCCGGGGACGGGTCCGGGCGCGAAGCCCCAGGGGTCGCAGTCGATGTAGCGCAGCCCGTGGGCGGCCAGGTCGAGCTCCTCGACGACGCCGCTCTGCCGCACGATGACGTGCGCGCTGGAGCCCCGGTCGACCCGCACCCCCGGCCAGCGCTCCACCGTGGAGACCGCGCCCCCGAGGACGTCGTCTGCCTCCACCACCTCTACCGACAGGCCGGCGCGGGCGAGGTAGCAGGCGGCGACCAGCCCGTTGTGGCCGGCACCGACGACGACGACGTCGACGTGGGAGTCGGCGGTGGGCTCCGGGGAGGTCACGCTCAGCTGTTCGCCGGATCCGGGGCGCGCGGATGCAGCGGCAGACGTGCTCCGAGGATGGCGAAGGGACGTGCATCGCCCGGGAAGTGGTAACCACGGGCCAGGTCGACGAAGCCGTCGGCGTGGTACAGCCGGAACGCCTTGGTGTCGGCATCGGGCGTGGAGAGCAGGGCGGCCGGGTGCGGCAGGTCGGCGACCAGGGCGTGCAGGAGGCGCCGTCCCAGCCCCTTGCTCTGGTGCTCCGGGTGCACGTGCAGCTCGCAGACCTCGAACGCCCCCGGCAGCCACTTCTTCGCGGTCCTGCGGTCCAGGGCGGCGCGCACCTGGTCGTGCCACCACTGTCCGGGCTCGACCAGGTAGCCGTAGCCGAAGCCGACGAGCTGCTCGCCGTCCGGCGTGGCCTCGAACGCGCCGACGGCGCGGAAACCGGGCCGCTCGGTGTGCTGGACGGCGTAGCCGTACCGGCCGGCGACGACGGCGGCGTCGTACCCCATCGCCAGTCCGTAGATGGCGAGGGCCTCGTGCATGTGGTCGCGCAACCAGCGCACCGGCAGTTCCGCGATGCGGGCCGTGGGTTGGGTGCCGGTCATGCGGGGACCACCCTTCCGGCAGTGCTGGCGGTGGCATCCGCGGGCCCGCTGCCGACTTCGGCCGCCGTGCCCGCCGTCAGTCGGAGCAGCTCCTCGTAGCTGGTGGCGAAGACCGAGGCCGGGTGGCCGGCGGCGGCCCAGACGACGTCGTAGCGGGCGAGTTCGACGTCGACCAGGGTGCCGATCGGCTCCGGGTGTCCGAGCGGAGCCACCCCGCCGATCGGCTGACCGGTGTGGAGCCGGACGAAGTCGGGCGTGGCGGGAGTCACGGAGGGGACGCCGAGGAGGGCGGCGACCTTCGACTCGTCGACCCGGTGCGCACCGCTGGTGAGGATCAGCAGGGGCGCGCCGGCGGCCTCGAAGACCAGGCTGTTCACGATCGCGCCGACCGGCACGTCGAGCGCGGCGGCGGCGGTCGCGGCGGTGCGGACCTCCGACGGCAGCACCCGGACCTCGCCGGCCCCCCCGGCCTCCGTCAAGAGCCGGGCGACCGTGGCCACCCGTGGGTGCGCGGGGGAGGGCATGGCCCTGATCCTGCCACCGGTGGGTGGCCGGCGCGCCGTCCGGATGCCGGGGGCGGGGATGGGGCGGTGGCGCCGCACGACACGACGCCGACCGCCTTGACGGCGCCGTCAGGGTCCGGTCTACTGGACAGTGTTCGAACAGACGTTCGAACACTGTCGGTCCGTCGTCGCTTCCCGGTTCTTCCCCGCCCGGAGCGGCGGTCCGGGCCGGCGGGGGGTGTGGGGTGGGGAGGGTGTCATGAGCCGGGTGCTCGGTGAGACCGCCGGTCGGGTGGGCGAAGAGGTGCAGGTCGAGCGCGGCCCGCTGGGGCCGGTGCAGTTCTGGCGCGGCGAGTCCCGCTACCTCGTGGGCGAGCTGCTCGACTCCTGGGTGGAGACCCCGGCCTGGTGGCGCCGCGACGCCGCCGTGCCGGGCGGCGCCTCTGCCGAGCTGGTCGCCAACCAGGAGGTGTGGCGGGTGGAGGCGGTGCGGGCCGGGCGCTCACGGACGAGCTTCGCCGGCGTCTACGACCTGTCCTGGGATGCCGCCGGCAACCGGTGGTGGCTCGTGCGGGTGCACGACTGATGGGCGCGGCACGGGCTCTGCCGGCCACCGGCCAGCTGCCTCTTCCCCCCGCGCTGCCCGCCGCGGCCGCGCAGTTGCTGGACCAGGCGTACCGCGGCCTGGCCGAGGCCGCCGGCTCTACCGATCCGCGGCAGCGCTACGCCACGGCGCACCTGGGGGCGCTGCGCGCCGCTGCCGCGGTGCTGGCCGCCCGCACCCGGCCCGAGCCGGCCCGAGGTCGGCCGCGCAGCGCCTGGGTGCTGCTCGGTCAGATCGCTCCGGAACTGGGGGAGTGGGCCACCTTCTTCGCGGCCGGCGCCGCCAAGCGGGCCGCGGCCGAGGCCGGGCTCTCGCACGCGGTGACCGAGCGGGAGGCCGATGACCTCGTCCGGGATGTGGGCACCTTCCTTTCCGTGGTGGAGCACTGTCTCGCCATTCCGGTGCCAGTGGCTGCCGAACCGTCCCGCTCGCCGTTCACCCGCCCGCGGGTGGCCGGTGGTTCCGGCTCCGGGCCTCGGCGGTGAGCGACCCCTTCGTCCACCTGCACGTCGCTTCGGGGTACTCCATGCGGTACGGGGCCAACCACCCCGCTGATCTGGTGAGCCGGGCCGCGGAGCACGGCATGACGGCGCTGGCGCTCACCGACCGCGACGGGCTCTACGGTGCGGTGAAGTTCGCGCTCGCCTGCCGGTCGGCCGACGTCCGGCCGATCTTCGGGGTGGATCTGGCGATCGCTCCCGTCCTGGACACCGCGCTCCCCCCTGCCCTGGGACGGCCGGTCGGGGAGGGGGCGCGACCCCGGATGCGGACGGCCGGACGTCGGCTGCCCGCCCGTGGTGGGGCGAGCGTCGACCCGAGGCTGCCCCGGGCCACCTTCCTCGCCCGCGACGGTGCCGGGTGGCGGTCGCTCTGCCGGCTGACCAGTGCCACCCACCTGCGCGGCACCCGTGGCGAGCCGGTGAGCTCGCTGGCGATGGCGGCCGAGCACGCCACCGGGCTGATCGCGCTGCTCGGCCCGGATTCCGCGGTGGGCCGGGCGCTGACCGCGGGCCGGGCCGATCTCGCCGTCGCCCACCTCGACACCTGGCGGGCGGTCTTCGGCCCGGACCGGCTGGTGCTCGAGGTCGTCCACCACCGGGGGCGGGGTGATCGCTCCCGGGCCCAGGCGATGCTCCGGTTCGCCGCCGAGCAGGGCGTGCCGGTGGTGCTGAGCAACGCGGTCCGCTACGTCGATGCCCTCGACGCCCCCACCGCCGACGTGCTGGACGCCGCGCGCCGACTGGTCCCGCTCGACGCGCGGCACGTCGACCGGCGAACCGCGGAGGGCTATCTGAAGTCGGGCAAGGAGATGGCCGAGGTCGCCGACGACCTCGTCGGTCCCGATCGCGATGCGGGCCTGCGGCTGCTCGAGCGCACCGCCCGGCTGGCCGAGCAGTGCGCGGTCGACATCCGCGACGATCTCGGCATCGGCAGCGTCCGCTATCCGGAGCTCGACGTGGTCACCACGCCTGCCGAGCGGGGCATGGACCCCTCGCAGGTGCTGCGGGCTCGCTGCGAGGCCGGCCTCGGACGCCGGGGCATGTCGCTCACCGCACGGGTGCGGCAGCGGCTGGACGAGGAGCTGTCGGTGATCGACTCCCTCGGCTACCCGTCCTACTTCCTCACCGTGGCCGACGTGGTCGACCTCATCAAGAGCTTGAGGGTTCGGGCCGCGGCTCGTGGATCCGGCGCCGGCAGCCTGGTCACCTATCTGCTGGGCATCTCCGACGTCGACCCGCTGCGCTACGGGCTGCTGATGGAGCGGTTCCTCTCACCGCTGCGCCACCAGTTGCCCGACATCGACATCGACGTGGAGTCCGCCCGGCGCATGGAGGTCTACGACGCGGTGATCGACCGCTTCGGCGCCGACCGGGTCAGCTGCATCTCGATGATGGACACCTACCGGGTGCGGCACGCCATCCGCGACGTCGGCGCCGCGCTCGGCCTGCCGCCGGCGGAGATCGACGCCGTCGCGAAGGCCTTTCCGCACATCCGGGCCAACCAGGTGCACGCCGCGCTCAAGGACCTGCCGGAGCTGCGGGCCAGCCGGCTGGGGTCGCGGCGCGGCGGCGGCACCGGCGATCTGGACCTGCTCTTCGACCTGGTCTCCCGGCTCGACGGCCTGCCGCGGCACATCGCGCTGCACCCGTGCGGGGTGCTGCTGTCGGACGCCACGCTGCTCGACCGCACGCCGGTGGAGAGCAGCTACCTCGGCTATCCGATGAGCCAGTTCGACAAGGACGACGTCGAGGAACTCGGATTGCTCAAGCTCGACCTGCTGGGCATCAGGATGCAGTCGGCGATCGCGCACGCCCTCGACGAGGTCGCCCGGGTCGACGGCGAGACCGTCGACATCGACGCCGTCCCGCGCGACGACCCGGCGACGTTCGAGCTGATCCGCAGCACCCGCACGCTCGGCATGTTCCAGATCGAGTCGCCCGGCCAGCGGGAACTGGTCGGCAAGTTCGGGCCGCAGACCTTCGAGGACATCATCATCGACATCTCGCTGTTCCGGCCCGGGCCGGTGAAGAGCGACATGGTCACCCCCTTTCTCATGGCCCGGAACGGCTGGCGGGATGCCGTCTACCCCCACCCCGACCTCGAGTTCGCGCTCGCCGAGACGGCAGGGGTGGTCGTCTTCCACGAGCAGGTGCTGCAGGTTGTGGCCCGGATGACCGGGTGCACCCTGGCCGAGGCCGACGAGGTGCGCCGGGCGCTGGGGGAGAAGGACGCCCATCCGGAGGTGCGGGCCTGGTTCGTGCCGCGGGCGCTGGCCGCGGGCTATCCGGTCGACGTCGCCGAGCAGGTCTGGACGGTCCTCGCGGCCTTCGGCTCGTTCGGCTTCTGCAAGGCCCACGCGGCGGCGTTCGCGCTGCCCACCTACCAGTCGGCCTGGTTGAAGACCCACCACCCGGCGGCCTTCCTCGCCGGGGTGCTCACCCACGACCCGGGCATGTATCCCAAGCGGCTGATCCTCGACGACGCCCGCAACTTCGGGATCCGGGTGCTCGGCCTGGACGTCAACGCCTCCGCCGACACCTACCGCGTCGAGCGGATCGAGCCGAACGCTGAGGGCATGGACGATGACGTAGAGGTAGAGGTCGAGGGTTGGCGGCGGCCGGAGTGGATGCCGGCCTCGATGCGGGCGCCGTCGGACTACGGCATCCGGCTCGCGCTCGCCGACGTGAAGGGCATCTCGGAGGACGAGGTCGGGCGGGTGGTGTCCGGTCAGCCGTACCGCTCGCTCACCGATTTCTGGCACCGGGCGTCGGTGTCCCGGCCGGTGGTCGAGCGGCTGGTGCTGGCCGGCGGCTTCGACTCCCTCTACGGCTTCGGCGTGCGCGACCGCGAGGCCGGCCGGCCGACCCACCGCCGCAAGCAGGTGACCCGACGAGACCTGCTGCTGCAGATCGGGGAGCTCGACCGGTGGAGCCGCAGCGGCGCGCGGGCCAGTTCGAGCGGCCAGCTCAGCCTCGACCTCATGGGGCTGGGCCTGCCCGAGGACGAGAACCCGGCGGAGTGCGGGGTCGAAGGGGATGGAGGGCGGGGAGAAGGCAGAGTGACCGGCCCGAGCTGGGCCGAGGGCAGCGGCCTGCCGGAGTTCACCGACGCCGAACTGGTGCGCGCGGAGTTGGAGGTGCTCGGGCTGGACGCCAGCCGGCACGTCGTCGACTTCTACAAGCCGTTCCTCGCCGCGCTGGGGGCGGTCCCGGCCGGGGAGCTGCTCGGCTGCCGCAGCGGCGCGGAGGTGCTGGTCGCCGGGGTGAAGGTGGCCACGCAGACCCCGCCGATCCGCTCGGGCAGGCGGGTGGTGTTCGTGACCCTCGACGACGGCACGGGCTGCACCGACTCGACGTTCTTCGAGGATGCGCAGGGACCGTACGCCGCCACGGTGTTCCATTCCTGGCTGCTGGTCATCCGCGGGGTGCTGCGGCGCACCGGTCCGCGGGGGGTCTCGCTGCGCGCCACCGGCGCCTGGGAGCTGCCGGCCCTGCACGAGGCATGGGAGGCCGACGGCCTCGAGGGCGTCCGGGAACTGATGGCGGCTCCGGGGGAGGTGACCGAGCAGGCGATCACCGGGGCCGCCGCGTCGCGGAGCAGCAGGCCGGTGATGGTGCGCCCGGTGCTGGTCCATCCGACCGGTTTCCGGATGTCGCCCTACGCCGACATCAAGCCGGCGGGGGACGACGCCGCGACAGCGGCGCGCCGGGCGGCCGCCGCCCCGCCGCGCAAGCTCTGGCACTCCAGCCCGGGCAGCTCCGGCCACTGACCCTCCGGAGGAGCGACAGGTGGCGCCCGGCCGACCGGCCGGGCGCCACCTGGCGAGACGAGCCGTCAGCGG
This sequence comes from uncultured Actinomycetota bacterium, assembly GCA_963747895.1. Classification (GTDB taxonomy): domain Bacteria; phylum Actinomycetota; class Actinomycetes; order Mycobacteriales; family Geodermatophilaceae; genus Blastococcus. The sequence continues at coordinate 1,064,271 of CAVVGX010000012.1, read as the reverse complement.
GCGCCGACGGTCCCGCCGGCCCAGCCGCCGCCCGACAGGGCGCTGAACGACTCGACCGACGGCGCGGCGCCCTGGGCCGGCACCGCCGCCGGCATCTGCTCACGCCCGGCCTCGAGCACCTTCCGCGCGGCCACCTCGATGGTCGCCCGGTCGTACTCGAAGTAGTGCCGCAGCGCCTCCGGCGCCACGGTCCGGCCCCAGTCGTGGATGAGCTTCTGGGTGGTCGCCGACCCGTCGTGCCAGCGGCGCAGCACGTCGTGCAGGTTCAGCGGGTCGGGGGAGGCCTCGCCGTCACCGAGCAGGAACGCCAGCTGGGGCACGGCGTCCGCCGGACTCAGCTCGCCGGCCTCGACCTGCTCCATGAGCGCGAAGCAGGCGTCGTACTGCTCCTGGGCGCTCGCCAGCTCCGGGCACCAGGTGCCGGGCAGTGGCGCGGCGTGCAGGCGGTCGAGTACCGCGGTGTCGCCGGTCTCCAGGTACCGGTAGTAGGAGCCGGCGATCCGGATGACCCCCAGGTTCCAGGCGAGGTACCACATCTTCGACCAGGCCCGCCACAGGTCGAAGTCGCGGAAGGCGATGTAGGACCCGGCGATCAGCTTGTCGTTGTTGTCCAGGATCGACTGGTTGAGCGTGTCGATGTACTCGAAGCGCTCCGCCGACAGGTCGTCCTCCTCCAGCGCGGACAGCAGGATCGGCACGAAGGCCTCGATGACGGCCATCGTGTTCGCCATGCCCCGGCTGAACAGCGCGTCGATCGCCCCGGCGGCGTGGCTCATCAGCACCCAGCGGTCGCCCACGGTCCGCGACGAGGAGAACTGGGTCCGGCCGGTCGACACCCACGGGAAGGCCGTCTCCGCCTCGGCGAACTGCGCGGCCACCGTCGGGTGCGCGGCCAGGAACTCCGCCCACTCCTCGTCGGCGGTGACGTCGTCCCGCTTCGGGTGGCGCTTGTTGTCCAGGCTCAGCCCGACACTGACCAGGTCGGACTCGGCGCCGTCGTGGTTGTCGAAGGGGATGACCCACAGCCAGCCGCCGTCGAACAGGTGGTGCAGCGTGCCCTCGTGCCAGGGGCTGGGCTGGCCGCTGCCGCCGTCCACCTCGTCGTAGGGCTTCACGCCGCGCATGTGGGTGAACAGCGTCCGGGAGTTGGTGCGGAACCGGCACGGCTCCTCGCGCAGCCCGAACTGGTTGGCCAGCACCGATCCGCGCCCGGTGGCGTCGATGACGTAGCGGGCCGCGAAGGACTCGCCGTCGGCCAGGTCCACGCGCACGCCGTCCGGACGGATGTCGACGTCGGTGATCCGCACGCCCTCCCGCGCGACCGCGCCGTGGGTGACCGCGGCCGTGAACAGGTAGTGGTCGACGTCCCCGCGCATCAGGTGCGACTCGGGCCCGAACGGGCCGGCCGACACGTTGCACTGGGTCACCTCGTAGGAGGCGTGCTCCTGCCCGGGTCGCTGGTAGACGAAGCCGAAGTTCCGCTTGATCCCGCAGCGGCGGCTGACGTGCTCGGCCAGCCCCTGCGACGTCGACACGTGCGCCAGCTCCGGCACGTCGTAGCGGGCGGCCATCTGCCGCAGCAGGAACGACGTCTCGCCGATCGTCGACTCGCCCAGGGCGAAGCGCGGGTGCCGGGCGCCGTCGAGCAGCGCCACCGAGACGCCGGAGCGGGCCAGCAGGGCGGCGACGGTCGACCCGCCGATGCCACTGCCGAGGACGACGACGTCCACCGTCGTGGTCTGCGGTGCCGAGGCCTCGGGGGAGGGGGAGTCGGGGGTCATGCTGTGGTCCTTTCGGGGAGCGGTGCTGCGGGAGGACGGGGGCCGGGGACAGGTCAGGAGGTACCGGGCGGGACAGTGACAGCAGCGGCATGGCGACCGTGGCGCGCACGGCAGTGGCGACAGCGGCGGCGGCCGTCGTGAGCGCGGCGGTGGCGCACGAGCACCGCGAACAGGGGCCGGGTCCGAGCGTCACCGTCGCCGTCATCCCGTGCCCCCGCCCGCCGGTGGCCGGCGGCTCACCGGCTGCCGAACCAGCTGCGGTCGCCCTGGCGGGCGGCGACCTTGGCCGCGAGCCGCTCCCGAGCCGTGCGCTGCCCGGCCAGACGTTCCTCGGCGGCGCGGGCGAACGCCTCCTGCTCGACGCCCCTGCTCGAGGCCTCCTGCGCAGCCGCCCCGGCCGCGGCGGTCCGGTCCGCAGCGGCCCGGTCCTCCGCCCGGTGCGCGGAACGTTCCATGGCGTCCTGCACGCCGGCGCGGGCCTGGGCGGCGGCCATCGTCCGGCGGGTGAGCCCGTCGGCGGCCAGCTCCCGCTGCCAGGCGGCGTGCCGCGGGGCGTTGGCCCGGCTGAAGTGCGGCACCACCTCGCGGGCGAACAGCTCGTAGGAGCGGCGGGAGGCGTCCGGGTCGGCCAGCTCGCCGTGCTCGATGAGGAAGGTGCCGAAGCCGCCCGAGATGCGCTGCAGCTGCTCGATGTGCGCGATGGCCTGGTCGGGGGTGCCCACGACCATGTGCCCGACGGTGTGCAGCACGTCGATGACCGCGTCGACGTCGGTGAGGTCGACCGGCACGTTCATCGGGAGCACCTGGCGGATGAACTGGATGTAGTGCGGCAGGCCCCAGCGGACCTCCTCGCGCGCCTGCTCCTCGGTCGGCGCGATGTGGATCGGGCTCATCACCGACCAGCGGCTGCGGTCGACGGAGCGGCCGGCGCGCGAGGCGTGGTGTTCCAGGGTCTCCCAGGCCGTGGTCATCGGGTTCTCCGAGCCGCCGCCGATCGCGGCCGCGGCACCGAACTGGAGCATCCCGGATCCGGTCCGCCCGGCGAGGCGGGCGCCGGCCGGCGAGCGGAAGCAGGCCACCCGGACGTCGATGTCGTCGCTGTAGGGCAGCAGTTGCAGCCACCCGTCGCGGACGGTGAACCAGTCGGTGGTGCGGTTGACCGGTCCCTCGCCACGGAAGAGCTCGAGGACGACCTCGAGTGCCTCCTCCATGCGGCGGCGGGCCTCCATCGGGTCGTGCCCGATCATGAGGGAGTCCAGGGCCAGCGCTCCGGCGCCCACCCCGAAGATCAGCCGCCCGCGGGTCATGTGGTCGAGCTGGACGATCCGGTCGGCCAGCAGCAGCGGGTGGTGGTAGCTCAGCGTCGAGACCCCGGTGCCCAGCCGGATCCGCCTCGTCCGCTGCGCCGCGGCGGCGATCATCAGCTCGGGTGCGGCGATGGTCTGCCAGCCTCCGGAGTGGTGCTCGCCGAACCAGAACTCGTCGAAGCCCAGGCGGTCGCAGTGCTCCGCGAGCTCGAGGTCGGTCTCCAGCTGCAGCGTCGGGTCGTGCGAGGGACGGTGCACGGGGAAGGTCAGGACGCCGAACTTCAGTCGCGGCACCGCGACTCCCCGGACAGCAGGCAGCAGCAGTCGAGCACGAGGTACCTCCGAGCGTGTTCAGCCCGGGTGCGTCCCCGCGCGGTCGGCGCCGCAGCGGCCCCGTTCGGCACAGATGGGAACCGAGCGGCTCCGCTCCGTCAAGGCTTCGGAGCGTTCCGGTGTCGGAAAGTTGCAGGACAGCCCCGTTCCGGTGATCCGGCCATCACGCACTGTCGTCGACTCGACACGGCCGGTGCTCGCACTCGCCGGACCGATGAGTCCCGGCCGCGCGCCCGGTCAGCCCTGCGACGGCTCCGTACCGCACGCCGACGAGAGGACTCAGGCCATGCCGAAGCAGATCCCGTGCCTCTGGATGGACGGCACGGCCGAGCAGGCCGCCCAGCACTACACGTCGATCTTCCCGAACTCCTCGATCGGTGCGGTGACCCGCTACGGGCCCGACATGCCGCCGCCGATGCAGGAGGGCGACGTCCTGACGGTGACCTTCACCCTGGACGGCCAGGAGTACACCGCCCTCAACGGTGGACCGCAGTTCCCGCACAGCGAGGCGATCTCCTTCCAGATCATGTGCCGCGACCAGGAGGAGGCCGACCACTACTGGAACCGCCTGGCCGAGGGCGGGGAGGAGAGCCAGTGCGGCTGGCTCAAGGACAGGTTCGGCGTCTCCTGGCAGGTGATCGCCGATCGAGATGATGTAGCCTGCTCAACGACCCCGACCCCGGCCGCGCGCAGCGCGCCACCCAGGCGATGTTGCAGATGCGCCGGATCGACCTCGCCGAGATCAGGCGGGCGGCCGACGGCATCGACGCCTGAACCCTCGGTCGGGAGCGGCCCCCACTAGGCTCGGCCGGGTGCCGACGACCCCTGTGACGGAGCAGCTGCCCGCCCGGACCGCTGCCGTCTGGGCCGCGCTCGACCCCATGGTCGGCGCGGGCACCCCGTTGCGGGTGCTGGACGTCGGCGGGGGCAGCGGCATGTTCGCCGTCCCGCTCGCGCGGCTCGGTCACGACGTCACCGTGGTCGATCCCAGCGCCGACGCCCTGGCCACCCTGCGCCGGCGGGCCGACACCGCCGGGGCGGGCGCGCGCGTGCACGGTCTCCAGGGCGACGGCGACCTGCTGCACGAGGTCCTCCCCGCGGACGGCGACGACGCCGCGTACGACCTCGCGCTGTGCCACTACGTCCTGGAGGTCGTCGACGACCCCGCCGTCACCCTGGGCGAGATCAGCCGCGCGCTGCGTCCCGGCGGCCAGGTGAGCATCGCGACCGCCAATCGCGCCGGCGCCGTCCTCGGGCGTGCCGTGGCCGGCCACCCGGTCGAGGCCCTGGCCCTGCTCGAGGACCGCGATCCCGCACCGGCCCGGTCCGGCCATGCGCGGCGTCGCTTCTCGCCCGACGACCTGCTCGCCCTCGTCGAGGGGGCGGGCCTGCGCCCGGGCCCGTGGCGCGGCGTGTCCGTCGTCGCCGACCTGCTCGAGGCCACCTCGGGCGCCGATCCGCACGCGGTGCGGGCCCTGGAGCTCGCCCTGGCCGAGCAGTCGCCCTATCGCGACGTCGCCACCGGCCTGCACGTCCTCGCCCGGCGACCGTGACGCCGCTCCCGCCGGACCTGGCGGTGCCGCCCTACGGCAGCGCCTCCCTCGCCGACGTGCTGCCCGGCGCCGCGGCCGCGGTGGGCGTCGACATCGAGCGAGGTGACCTCCCGGCCGACCCGCTCGACCTCCGGGCGCGCTGCAGGCGCGCCCGGCGGGTGCTGGTCCTGCTCGTCGACGGGCTCGGCGCCGACCTCCTGCGCGCCCACGCCGATCTCGCCCCCACGCTCGCCGGCCTGGCCTCGCCGGTCGGTGACCTGTCCGCGCCCTGCCCGAGCACCACGCCGGTCAGCCTGGCGACCCTCGGCACCGGCCTGCCGCCCGGCAGCCACGGCATCCTGGGCTTCGTCACCGACGTCCCCGGCGCCGACCGCACGCTCAACCACGTCCAGTGGGCCGACGACCCCGACCCGGCCGTGTGGCAGGCCCGGCCCACCGTGTTCGAGCTCGCCGAGGCCGCCGGGGTCCCCACGACCGCCGTCGGCCCGTACGCCTACGCCGGGTCCGGGCTGACCCGCGCGGTCTACCGGGGGGCCGCCTACACCGGCGCGGTCAGCCACGGCGACCTCTGCGCACTCGCGCTGCGCGCCCTGGCGGCGACGACCTCGGGCCCTGGTGTACGGCTACATCCCGGAGCTGGACCTGACCGGGCACGTCCGCGGCGTCGACTCGGCGAGCTGGCGGGCGCAGCTGGCCCTGGTCGACCGGGTGGTGGAGGAACTGGTCGACGGTCTGCCGGACGACGCCGCGCTCCTGGTGACCGCCGACCACGGGATGCTGGACGTGCCCGCCGACGACCCGCCTCGACCTCGACGCGGACCCCGCCCTGACCGACGGCGTCCGGGTGCTGGCGGGGGAGCCGCGGGCCCGCTACGTGCACGCCGCGCCGGGTGCCGCGGCCGACGTCCTCGCCACCTGGCGGGAGACGCTGGGGGACCGGGCGTGGGTGGTCGGCCGGGACGAGGCGGTCGCGGCCGGCGTCTTCGGCCCCGTCGACGGACGCCCTGGCCGCCCGGATCGGTGACGTCGTCGCGATCGCCCGGGGCAGCTGGGCGCTGGTCACCCCGGAGCGCGAGCCCGGGCCGAGCCGGCTGGCCGCCTACCACGGGTCGCTCACGGCGACGGAGCTGGCGATCCCGCTGCTGACCGCCCGGGGGCGCGCGCTGGGTTAGGAGTCCGGGTCCAGCTGCACGTGCCAGCTGCGCGAGTGCGCCGGATGCGCGGCGCGGCAGGTCAGCCGGTCCGCCTCCGCGGAGGGCCGGCTCTCCACCGTCGCCACCACCGGCCCGTCGGGCCCGGCCATGGTGACGACCCAGCGCTCGATCTCCGCCCCCGGAGGTGTGGTCGGCCGCACCGCGGTCACCGGCAGGTCGTCCAGGCCGAGCAGCCCCAGCGCCCGGCGGGCGGAGTGCTGAGCGGCCTGGCCCGGCGCCGGCACGCCGGCGCGGCCGCGCAGCCATGGCAGAGCGACCTGCCCCCGCTGCGTGCGCGCGCACCAGCTCGGCGCCGTCGCCGGGCACCTGTCCGTAGTAGAAGCCGTGGGGCAGGACGACGACGTTGGCCGCGAACCGGTCGCCGCCCAGGTGGCTGCACTCCCAGACGTCCGCGGGCCCCGGCGCCGGCATCGTGCGCGCCAGCGGGCGTCCGCGCAGCGCGCAGCAGGCGTCGTGGCTGCCGTGCGCGCAGACCAGGAACACCGGCCGCTCGGCGCGCTGCCCCACCGAGCCGTCCCAGGGGGCGGTGAGCAGGTCGGCGTCGGCGTGCCCGAACCGACCACCACAGGCCCTCCTGGCCCGGACGGCTGTCGGCGTACGCCCAGCGGCGGCCGGAGTCGGCGAGACGTTCGCCGGGGCGCCGGATCAGCAGCAGGCGCACGTTCTCCGCGCGCGATCGGCGGGCCAGTTCCGGCAGCCACGCCCTGGTCGAAGCGCGACTCGGCGAGCGCGTCGCGCCCCCAGGGGCCGGGCTGCTCGATCAGCAGCCAGCGCTGCGCCGGGGCGGCCGTCGCGACGGGGGAGTCGCCGCGGTCCAGTGCCCGCACCGAGCAGCGGTCGGGGCCCAGCCGTCCGACGGGGTGCGACGCCCGGGTCACGCCCGTGGACCGGGGGTGCGGCCGGCTCATCGATCCGCCCAGAGTCCGTCCCCACGCCGCTCATCGTGCCGGTCGCCGGGATCGGGCACCGCATCGGGCACGGTGGCGATCGACTCGGTGACCAGCCGCCTCGCGAGGGGAAGCCGGTCGGCCGGATCCAGGCCGGGCAGGTCGCCGACCTTCAGCTCCCCGGCCGTCAGGAGCGCAGCGAGGGCGGCGCGCGCCCCGGCGGGGAAGGTGAGCGAGCGCCGGCCGGCCAGCAGGGTGACCTCGCCGGCGTTGCCGTCGCGCAGGGTGCAGCGCAGGCGCCGGCGCAGCCGGAGGACGGCGTCGTCGGTCAGCGCGGCGGCCGCCGAGGACTGCGCGAGCGGGGCCACCGGTTCCGGGCGCACCTGCGCCCAGGTCCGCGCGCGCAACCGGTCGGCCACCTCGTCCGGGTCGACGCTGGCCGAGCCAGTCCTGCAGACCGGCGATCACGGCGGCGACGTCGTCCCGCACGGTGCCGGGATCGCCGAGGTCGAGGCCGAGCGGGAGAGAGCCGCGCAGCTGCGGGTCGTCGGCGGCGAGGGTGCGGACCAGGTCCAGTGCCGATTCGGCGGCCGCCCACCGGGTGACCGAGTGCACGCCGACGGTCAGGTGCGCGCTGATGGCGCCCTGGGCCTCGGCGGAGTGCAGATAGCCGCGGGGCAGGTAGAGGGCGTCGCCCGGCCGGAGCACCGCGTCGATCACCGGCTCCCGCTCGGCCGCGGCGGCGACGTCGGCGGCGCGGTCCTGCCACGGCTGGCTGCGCAGCGGGTCGGGGAGCACGGGGGCGTGGATGCGCCAGTGCTTCTCGCCGGCGACCTGCAGGACGAAGACGTCGTGCACGTCGTAGTGCGGGCTGAAGCCGCGCGAGGACGGCGGAGTGATGTAGGCGTTGACCTGCGTCGGGTGGCCCAGGTCGGCCGCGAGCTGGTCGGCGAACTCGATCAGCGGCGGCCACAGCCGGTGCAGCCCCTGCAGCACGACGGTGCTGCCGTCGGCGAACAGTCGCAGGACGGCGTCGGAGGACACCTGGTCGGCGATCTCGGCCCCCGCGCCGCCGGACGTCGTGAACCGCTTCGGGTCGACGACGGCGCCGTCCTTGGCGATCCGCAGGAACGGGGTGCGCAGCCCGCGGCGGGAGAGCAGCTCGTCGACGGCGGGCAGGTCGAGCAGGTCGGTGAAGGAGTTGCCGGTCTGCTCGGCGCGGGTGAGCAGCGGCTGCCGCGCCCAGTACTGGTCGGCGAAGACCTGCGGATCGAGGTTCGTGCACCGTCGCAGGGCCGGGCGGAGCTGCTGCTCCGCCCGGCCCTGCGAGGTCGGGCTCTCGGTCAGGCCGAACCGTCCGCGCCGCCGTCTGCCCCGCCGTCGGCGCCGCCGTCGGCGCCGCCGTCGGCGCCGCCATCGGCGCCGCTGTCCGCGCCGCCATCGGCACCGCCGTCGGCGCCACCATCGGCCGGGCCGTGGGCGCCGCCGTCGGCACCGCCATCGGCACCGCCGTCGTGGGTGCCGGGCGTGCCGGACGCCCCGCCGTCGGCCGGGCCCTCCGTGCTGGTCATGTCGTCGTCGAGCGCCATGAATTCTCCGATCGGGTCGATGGTGGGCCGCCGGGACGGCGGCCTTCGTCGCTGCTTACCTCGCCCATCCTGGTCTGACACGCCGCCGGCCACCAGCCGGTGACCAGCGGCATCCGGGGCGCTAGTCTTCCGATGGACATCGAACGTGTGTTCGATTAGAGGGGAGGTGTGGTGAGCCGGTCGGCGGGGTGCACCGTCCTGCACGTCGACATGGACGCGTTCTTCGCCAGCGTCGAGGTGCGGCGGCACCCCGAGCTGGCGGGCACGCCGGTGATCGTGGGGGGTGCCGGCAACCGGGGGGTGGTCACCTCGGCCACCTACGAGGCGCGTCGCTACGGCGTGCACGCGGCGATGCCGACCGCCCGCGCGCTGCGGCTGTGCCCGACGGCGACGGTGCTGCCCGGAGACATGGCGCTCTACGCCGAGGTCTCCCGGTCGGTCATGGCGCTGTTCCGGTCGATCACGCCCCTGGTCGAGCCGCTGTCGCTGGACGAGGCCTTCCTCGACGTGTCCGGAGCCGGACGGCGGCTCGGCGACGCGGCCGACATCGGCGAGTACCTCCGGGCCCGGGTCTTCGACGAGCAGGGCATCACCTGCTCGGTCGGCGTCGCCGGCACCAAGTTCGTCGCCAAGCTCGCCTCGACCTCCGCCAAGCCCGACGGCATGCGCATCGTCCGCCCGTCCGAGGTCATGGACTTCCTGCACCCGCTGCCGGTGGGCGCGCTGTGGGGGGTGGGGCCCAAGACCGAGGAGCAGCTGCTGCGGCTCGGGCTGCGCACCGTCGGCGACCTGGCGCACGTGCCGGCGAGGACGCTGCAGCGGGCCCTGGGTGCGGCCGGTGGCAGCCATCTGCACGAGCTGGCGTGGGGGCGCGACCCGCGGCGGGTCGTCCCGAACGAGCCGGAGAAGTCCACCGGCCACGAGGAGACCTTCGGCACCGACGTCGACGACCCGGCGGTCATCCACCGCGAACTGCTGCTGCTGGCGGAACGGACGGCGGGCCGGCTGCGGGCGGGCGGCTGGCTGGCCCGCACGGTGAGCATCAAGGTCCGCTTCGCCGACTTCGCCACGATCACCCGCAGCCGCACCCTCGACGTGCCGACCGACGTCGGGCAGGAGCTCTACGACACCGCGCGCGCACTCTTCGACGCGCTCGGGCTGGACCGGGCCCGCATCCGGCTGGTGGGCGTGCGCGCCGAGCGCCTCGTCGACGCGGAGTCCGCGTCGCAGCAGCTCGAGCTCGGCGCACGGGAGCACGGCCGGCGGGACGCCGAGCTGGCCGCCGACCGGGCGGCCCGCCGGTTCGGGGCCGGCGCGGTGCGGCCGGCCACCCTGCTCAGGCAGGGGCGGACGGCCCGGTCGACCAGGGCTTTCCGTCCATCCGGAGGGATGAGGAAGGATGGAACATGACGGGTCGCCGCGCCGTCGCCTTTCGCGCCTTGCAAAGGGCTCGTATTCTCAGTGACACCGTCGGCGGAAGCCACCGACGGCCTTGGCTAGGCCCACCTGGAGGTCGACGTGCCGCTCTCCGAGCACGAGCAGCGTCTGCTGGAGCAGATCGAGCGCGCCCTCGTCGATGACGATCCCAAGTTCGCCTCGTCCGTCCGCACGGGCGACCGGCGACTCAAGGCGCGCCGCAAGCTGCAGCTCGGTGCCGTCGTGGTCGTCGTCGGGCTCGCCGTCATGGTCGGCGGGGTGGCCGCACAGTCGGTGATCATCGGTGTCCTGGGTTCCTGCTCGCCTTCGCCGGCCTGGCGCTCGGGGTCCTCAACTACAAGACGGCCACCGGCGCCGTCGAGGCCGGCGGCACGCCCGCCGGTGGCCGCGGCCCGGCAAATGCCGGCCGGTCCGGCCGCGGCAAGGTCGGCCGCCAGCCGTTGAAGAACCGTCTCGAGGAGCGCTTCCGCCGCCGCTACGACCAGTAGCGCGCCGCCGTCCCGACAGCCGCCGTCCTTCCGGACGGCGGCTGTCGCGCGTGTACGCCCGGCATCGGCGATTGATTGGAGGTGGAAGTCCTCTGGGGGAAGCGGTGGTGCTAACCCCGAGCCGGAGGCAACGGCGTCATCGTGAGGTGGGGTCGGGAGGAAGCCCGAGGCGAGACCTCTGCACCGAGGAACACGAACCGTGTATGAGGCGGTCCGGTCTGGGTGAGCCAGCACGCCATGGCGAAGCCCGTCACCACCGAGAGGGCCGGGGCGTAGACGCGGCGGCGGTAGAGGGACATCAATCGTTCTTATCCGGGGAGGCCTGTCCGGGTGTCAACGGGTCACCGACCGCAACGTGCTCAAGCTGATTCGCCGGTATCTGAACGCCGGGATCATGGTGGACGGCGTCAAGCAGCCCTCGGCGGTGGGCACCCCGCAGGGGAGCCCGCTGTCGCCGCTGCTGGCCAACATCATGCTCGACGACCTGGATACCGAGCTGGCGCAGCGCGGTCACCGGTTCGTCCGCTACGCCGATGACCTGCGGGTCTACCTGGGAAACGGCCTCGAACCCGGGCGCGGAACCTGATCGCGCTCGGGATGAAACGCCGCGATGCCCATGAATGGGGTAGTTCCCGCAAGGGCGTCTGGCGGCTCGCCCGGTCCGCTCCACTCCAACGCGCCCTGCCCAATGCCTACTGGGATGACCTCGGCCTCCAACGGTTCTACGACCGCTGGACCCGGCTACGGCATACCTGACGAACCGCCGGATGCGGGCCCGCATGTCCGGTGGTGTGGGAGGGGGGCCGGGCGACCCGGCCCCCTACCCGATTCCGGGGCTGTCTCGGCGGTCAGACCGCAGGCGACCGCCGCGGGCGGGGGAGGCGGCGGAACCGGCGGAACCGGCCGGCCGGCCGCGCACCCGCTCCCGCGAACACCGACGCCGGCCACAGCCGGGCCCGCAGCCGGACGTCGCGGGACGCGGAGCCGAGCAGCCCCGAGCGGGCCGTGCGCAGGGCCGCGACCAGAGCGGGGCCGGCGCCGTCGCGACCGGCCGGCCCGTAGCAGGCCGCCTCCTCCGCCCGCCCCAGCTGCGTGATGGCATCCGCGGCGCGACCGCCGGGGTCACCCCGGCGCCCCACCACCTCGGCGAGCTCCTGCGCCGCTCGCCGAGGGGTCCAGGACGGCTGCAGCCGCACCCCGACGTCGAGCGCCGTGGCCGTCAGCTCGTCCCACAGTGCGCCCGCGGTTCCGGCCGCGAGTCGCCGTCGCCGTTGCCGCGCACGGATGCCCGCGGGCGTCGCGGCCGCGACGAGCACCACCAGGAGCCCGCCGGCCCCCGGCCAGCAGCGGCAGCCACGGCGTGCCGGTGGTGGACCGATCCTGGGCGAGCACCGGCGCCCCGTCGGAGGCGCGGTCCTGGCGGGTGGTCGGGGCGGCGGCCGACGGCGCGGCCGGTGCCGGGGCGACCGCACCGCTGTCGGAGCCCGTGGGGGCGTCGGCCCGGGGCGCCCACGGCAGGTCCACCGCGCGGTCGATCGAGACGGGGTGGGGTCGAAGGGCACCCAGCCGAGGGACTGGAAGTAGACCTCCACCCAGGCGTGGGCGTCGTCGCTGGTGATGATGCGGCTGCCGTCGTCCTGCACCTCGCCAGGCGTGTAGCCGAGAGCCACCCGGGCCGGCACCCCGGCCGCGCGGACCATCACCGCCATCGTGCCGGCGTACTGCTCGCAGTACCCGCGCCGCAGGGTGAGGAAGTCCACCAGGTCGTTCCCGCTGGTGCCCGGCGCGGTCGACAGGCTGTAGCGGAAGCCGTTGCCGCGGTCGGTGAGGAACGCGTGGATGTTGCGGACCTTCTCGTAGGGCGTGGTGGCGCCGCCGACGACGTCGGTGACGGTGGCGAGGATCCGCTGGTCGAGCTCGGGCAGCGCCGTGTACTGCTGCTGCACCCGGTTGTCGGCCGGCAGGTCGGTGGCGTCGGCCAGCAGCGCGGCCGAGGGGCGGGGCTCGCTGGCGGTCACCGAGTAGCTCAGGCCGCCGCTGGTGACGTCCCGGCCGAAGATCGTGCCCGTCGCCGCGTCGTACCGCCAGCTGTCGCCCTGGTCGACCAGCATGCGCACCGAGAGGGGCGAGGTGGGCACCGGCAGGAACCGGTCGTCGTGCTGGAGCACGCGGATGCGCGCCGTCACCGTGCGCCCCTGCTCGCGCGGCGGGAGGGGGTCCAGCCGGTCGTTGCCGGCGATGGACTCCTCGCCGCTCAGGTTGCTCAGGGTCCACCCGGCGGAGCTGTCGTACTGGTCGAGGGTGACCGAGCGCAGGTACCCGGGGTCGTCGACCGACGTGGCCATCCGCAGCAGGTCGATCGGCCGGGGAGGGTGAGCTGGCCCGCCATCTCGGCGACCGGGTCCAGTGACGTGCCGGTCGACCCGCCCGAGCCGCCCCCGAGGCCGGTGGCGAGCGACCCCTCGCTGAACCGGGGGACGACGGCGCCGACGATCAGGCCGACGAGCAGGGCCGCACCGCCGATCCGCAGCGCGGTCACCGTGCCGGTGCCCAGCCGCGCGACCAGCCCCGGGCCGGGTGGGCGGCTCGCGGCGCCCACCCGGCGCCGCTGGTCGCCCCACAGCAGCAGGGCGAGGCCGACCGCGGGCGCCGCGAGCGCCACCAGCCCGATTCCGCCGGTGATCGTGACGACCGGCACGCAGTACAGGACCAGCAGTCCCAGCCCGGCGAGCGCGGCCTGGCGGCCGGCGACGGCCAGCAGGTCGACGAGCACGGCGATCAGCCCCACGAACACCGTCGTGAGCGCCAGCAGGCCGGTGAGGGGCAGCGCGGGGGTCGCCTGCTCGCGCAGCTCGGCGCCGCCGTTGGCCATCACCGCCGCGAGGTCCCGCAGGCTCGAGCGGGTGGGGAGCACGCCCAGGAACGCATCGGTGGGCGCGTACCGGGCCGTCAGGAGGGCGAGCACCAGGGCCAGCTGGCCCGCCGGCACGAGCGCCACGCCGAGCGCCCCGACCCGAGCGGGCAGCGGCCGCCCGCCGGCGAGGCGGGACCACAGCGCCGGACCGCCCACGCGCAGCAACAGCCCGCCGGCGAGAACCACCAGGACGACGGCCACGACCGGCACGAGCCAGGCGGGGGAGGAGAAGACCGGCGTGAGCGCGCAGGCGCCGAGCAGGGTGGCGAGCGCCGCCACCCCGGCCGAGCGGACGTCGGCGCCGCTCATGCCGGTGTCCCGAGCGTGTCCTCTGTCGTGGACACCGCGGGGACGGCGCCGCCGAGCGACGACCACACCTCGGCGACCGACCGGTCCGCGCCGGGCCACGGCCACCCGCCAGCCGGCCGACCGGAGCAGTCGTGCGGCGTCCTCCCGCTGTTCGGCCAGCACGCCGCGCGCGGTCGTGGTGGCCGATCGCCGGGATCGACCGGGGGTGGCCTGGGCCCAGCTCTCGATGTCGAGCAGGATGGCGGCGTTGCTCCTGGGGCCCGGAACGCCCGCGGATCAGCTCCACGACGTCGTCGGGACCCACGGCGCCGAGCAGGCACACCACCGGGCCGTCGCCGGCCGCCCGGCACAGCTGCTCCACGCCGGTGCGCAGCCCGGGTAGCCGGGAGGGCCCCACGCTCGCCAGGCGGTCCAGCAGGTCCTCGGGGCCGAGCCGCCCGCGGCCGGACGTCGGCACCAGCTCCGCCGTGTCGGTGACCGCGCGGAGGGCGGCCCCGCGCCGGGCCAGCGTCGTCCCGATGCTGGCCGCCGCCTCGACCAGCCACTCCAGGCTGTCGGCCGGGCGGGCAGTCGTCGCCGTCGGGACCGATCCGCGGCAGCGGGGCGTGCCGCGGGGCGAGCAGGTGCGCCCGCGCGCGGGTGTCGAGCAGCAGGGTGGCCTGGGCGCGCCAGGGCCGCTCCTCCAGCCGGACCATCAGCTCCCCGGTGCGGGCGGTCGCCCGCCAGTGCACCTTCCGCAGGTCGTCGCCGTGCCGGTACTCCCGGGTGCTGACGTCGTCCTCGCCGTGCACCGCGATCGTGCGCCGGGAGCCCTCGCCGCCGCCGCCGTGCCCTCCGGCGGGTCCGTCCGTCCCGAGGGGACGGACGCGCGGCACGACCAGCAGGGTGGCGCTGTCGGTGCCGATGGCGCTGCGCTCCACCAGACCGAACGGGTCGACCAGCCGCAGCCGCAGCGGGCCGAGCGCATGCCGGCCGCGGCGCTCGCCGTGCACCCGGTAGCCGAACGTCGTCGTCGCCCCGCCGGGCAGCCGGTCGACCACGAAGCGCGGCGACGGGCCCAGGTCCGCGGGCACCTGTTCGGTGAGCACCCAGAGCCCACCCGGCCGGGAGTCGGCGTTGGTGACCTCGAGCAGCACGTCCGCGGACTCCCCGCGGGGCAGCCGGCCGGGGGTGAGCGTGCGGCGGGACGCCAGCCGGAACCGTTCGCGCGCCACCGTGAGGGCGGAGATCACCGGCAGCGCCAGGACGAACACCGCCAGCTGGACCAGCGACTGCTCACCCAGCAGCACGCCGAGCAGCAGCAGCGCCCCACCGCCCCCCACCAGGCACCGGCCGCGCGTGGTCAGGGACGACAGCACCAGCCCGGGCGACGCCACCGCAGGTCAGCGCCCGCGGGGAACCGGCACGCCGGAGATCAGCTCCGCCACGACCTGTTCGGGGCCGCGCCGCCCGAGCGTCGCGTCGGCGGTCAGGAGCAGGCGGTGGGCGAGCACCGGGACGGCGAGGGCCTGGACGTCGTCGGGCAGCACGTGGTCGCGGCCGGAGAGGGCGGCCGAGGCGCGGGCGGCCCGCAGCAGCTGGAGCCCGGCGCGCGGTGAGGCGCCCAGGCGCAGGTGCGGCGACCGCCGGGAGGCCTCGACGATGCCGACCACGTAGCGCCGCACCGCCTCGGACACGTACAGGCCGCCGACGGCATCGACGAGGTCGCGCACCATGGCGGCGTCGGCCACCGGCGCGAGCCCGCTGAGCGGGTCGGAGATCGCCCGGTCGTCGAGCATCGCCAGCTCCGCCTCGCGGCCGGGGTACCCCATCGACACCCGCGCGGTGAAGCGGTCGCGCTGGGCCTCGGGCAGCGGGTAGGTGCCCTCCATCTCGAGCGGGTTCTGGGTCGCCATGACCAGGAACGGGCGGGCCAGCTCGTAGCTGACGCCGTCGACGGTGACCTGCCGCTCCTCCATCGACTCCAGCAGCGCCGACTGGGTCTTGGGCGAGGCCCGGTTGATCTCGTCGGCCACGACGATGTTGGCGAACACGGCCCCGGGCTTGAACTCGAACTCCCGGGTCTCCTGGTCGTAGATCGCCACCCCGGTGACGTCGCTCGGCAGCAGGTCGGGCGTGAACTGGATCCGGCGCACGCTGGCGTCGATCGACGCCGCCAGCGCCTTGGCCAGGGTGGTCTTGCCGACCCCCGGCACGTCCTCGATCAGCAGGTGCCCCTCGGCGAGCAGCACGACCAGTGCCAGCCGGACGACGTCGTCCTTGCCCTGGACGACGCGGCCGATGTTCGCCGCGATCCGCCCGCCGACCGCGGCGACGTCGACCGAGGGTCCGGCCGCTCCGTCGGCGGTTCGTGTCGCCTCCACCACACCTCCACCGTACGTGGCCGCGCACCCCGCAGAACGGCTCCGCCGCCCCCGGGGTTCACCCGGGCCCGTGCGCGGCGCTGACCTGCGCCGACGACGGGTCGCCCGGCGCGGTGGGGAGAGCAGGTCACGACACGGCGTCGAGTGGTGTCCAGTGGGGCCTAGTGGGTTACTGTGTCGCCCGGTGGGGAGTCAGGGACCGTCCCGGGTCGCTGAGAGGCCACAGGAGGACCGATGCAGGGGGTGATCCGGTGTTCGTCGGCAGCTACCCGTTGCGGCTCGACGAGAAGGGCCGGCTCGCCCTCCCGGTCCGCTTCCGCGACCAGGTGGCCGGCGGCATGGTGATCAAGAAGGGCCAGGAGCGCTGCATCTACGGCCTGACCATGGCCCGCGTCGCCGAGCAGAGCGCCGCGATGGCCGCCATGGCCCCCTCCGACACGGCCGGCGCGCGGATGGCCGCCCGCATGAGCTTCGGCTCGATGGTGGAGATCGAGCCGGACAAGACCGGCCGCATCACCATCCCCGCCGGCCTGCGGGAGTACGCCGGGCTCGACCGTGACGTCGTGATCGTCGGTGTCGACACCCGCTTCGAGATCTGGGACGCCGCCAACTGGGAGGCCTACGTGGCCGAGCAGGAGGCCGCCTACGCCGACATGGAGAGCGAGGGGATGCCGACGCTGTCGTGATCCCAGGGCACGCCGCCGCTCGCCTGAGAGTCAGCCGGCGCAGCCGCCGAACGAGCCGCCTTCCCCGCGGCTCGACCGGCCCGGGCCCCAGCCGCCTTCCCCGCGGCTCGGTACCGGAGTTGCGCCGAACCGCACGGACTCGACCGTCGGCCGCCCACCGCCCCCACGGGGCGCCACCTGACGCTCTTCCCCGACGCCAGGCGGACCCCGTGGGGGGCGGCCCACCTCTTCCGCCGGATCTGCCCCCCACCTCGCCCCACTCGCCCCACTGCGCCCCACCCAGCCCGTTCCGAGAGGCAGTCGACGATGAGCAGCACCGAGCCGACCCGGCCCGCGGTGCACGTGCCCGTCCTCCTCGAACGAGTCACCGAACTCCTCGCCCCCGCCTGCGCCGCCGACGGCGCCGTCCTCGTCGACGCCACGCTGGGCCTGGCCGGCCACTCCCTGGCGATGCTCGACGCCCACCCCGGGCTGCGGCTGATCGGCCTCGACCGCGATCCCGACGCGCGTGCCGAGGCGGCCCGCCGCATCGCGGCCGCCGGCCACGGCGACCGCGCCACCCTCGTCCCCGCGGTCTTCGACGAGCTGCCCGAGGTGCTCGACCGCCTCGGCATCGCCGAGGTGCAGGGGGTGCTGTTCGACCTGGGGGTCTCCTCCCTGCAGCTGGACCGGCCCGAGCGCGGCTTCAGCTACTCCGTCGACGCGCCGCTGGACATGCGGATGGACCCGACGACCCCGCGGACCGCCGCCGAGATCGTCAACACCTACCCGCCCAAGGAGCTCGCCCGGGTGCTGCGGGTCTACGGCGAGGAGCGGTTCGCCTCCCGGATCGCCGCGGCCATCGAGCGCGAGCGCGCCCGCGAGCCGTTCACCACGACCGCGCGCCTGGCCGAGCTGGTGCGCGAGTCGATCCCCGCCGCCACCCGCCGCACCGGCGGCCACCCGGCGAAGCGCACGTTCCAGGCGCTGCGCATCGAGGTCAACGACGAGCTGGGCGTCCTGGAGCGGGCACTCCCGGCCGCCATCGACGCGCTCGCGGTCGGCGGCCGGGTCGTCGTCATCACCTTCCACTCCCTCGAGGACCGGATCGTCAAGCAGACCCTCGCCGCCGGCGCCGCCGACCGGACGCCCCCGGGCCTGCCCGTCCCGCTCCCCGAGTTCGGGCCGGTCCTCCGGCTGCTCACCCGCGGGGGAGAGGCGGCGACCGCCACCGAGACCGAGGCGAACCCGCGGGCAGCATCCGCGCGGGTTCGTGCCGCCGAGCGCATCCGGAGGGCCGCATGACCAGCAGCCGCGCCACCGTCCGCACGCCCACCCGGACCGCGAGCCCGCGGACGACGGCGGCTCCCCGGGGCACTGCGCGCAGCGCCACCCGGAGCACGCCGCGCGCCGCCCGGCCGGAGCTCCGCCTGATCCCGGGCACGGCCGCCACGCCGCCCCGCCGTCGGCCCGCCTCGCTGCTCCGGCACCGCCGGGCGCCGTTCCTCCTGCTGGTCGTCGCCCTCCTGGTGGGCACCACGCTGGGCCTGCTGGTGCTCAACACCGCCATCGCGGTCGACTCGCTGAAGGCCACCCAGCTGCGCGCGGACAACGCGGCCCGCTCCGAGGAGCTGCAGCGACTCCAGCGTCAGGTCGTCTCCGGCGGCACGCCCGCCGAGATCGCCCGGGCAGCGGTCGCGGCCGGTCTGGTGCCGGCCGGCGCCGCCGGTCACCTCGTCATCGCGCCCGACGGCACGTCGGTCCTGCGGGGCGCCCCCGAGCCGGCCCCGGCCGCGGACGCCGCCGAGGGCGGGAACTAGCCCCGTGCCGAACACTGGCCGCCCCGGGGCCTTCACGTCCCGCCGGGCTCCGGGCAGCCGGCGCGGCGGGCCCGGACTCTCCCTCGACCAGCGCGGGCTCCGCAACCGATGGGGTCTGCTGATCATGATCACGGTCCTGGTCGCCGTCGTCGGGCGGCTGGCGATCGTGCAGGGGGTCGACGGCGCGGCCTACGCCAACGCCGCGGAGCAGGACCGGTTGCGCACCTATCCCATCGCCGCGCTCCGCGGGCGCGGTGCTCGACCGCGACGGCAACCCGTTCGCGTACACCGTCGCCGCCTCGCGCGTGGTGGCGGACCCGACGCTGGTCGCCCACCCGGCCCGCACCGCGCGGGCGCTGTCCACGCTGCTGGACGTCCCCGAGGCCGATCTCACCGAGAAGCTGTCGCGCGACAACCGCTACGTCGTCCTCGCCGAGAAGGTCGCACCGGAGACCACCGACGCCATCGACGCGCTCGACCTGCCCGGCATCTCCTTCGAGGACGATCCCGTCCGGCTCTACCCGGCCGGCGCGGTCGGCGGCCAGGTGGTCGGCTTCATCGGCCGGGACGGCGACGGCCTCGCCGGGATCGAGCAGACGTTCCAGGACCAGCTCGCCGGCACCGACGGTCACCGGCGGGTGGAGGTCGGCAGCGGCGGCAACCCGATCCCCTCGGGGATCGACGAGTCCACCCCCGCCGTCGACGGCGACACGGTGAAGCTCACCCTCGACGAGGACCTGCAGTACGTGACCGACCAGCGGCTGGCGCAGGCCTGCGCCGACGGCGCCACGACGCGGGCCTCGGCGGTCGTCCTCGACGTGCACACCGGGCACGTGGCGGCCATGGGCTCCTGCCCCGGCTACGACCCGGGCAGCTACAACACCACCGACCCGGCCCTGCTGGGCAACCCGGTGGTCTCCGACGTGTTCGAGCCCGGTTCGGTGATGAAGGCCGTCACCCTCTCGGCCGCCCTGGAGGAGGGCAAGGCCGAGCCGGACACGATGCTCACCGTCAACGGACACATCGACGCCGGCGACCGCGTCGTCACCGACGCGCACGACCACGAGCCGATCCAGTGGACGGTCACCGGCATCCTGGCCAAGTCCAGCAACGTCGGCGCGATCATGCTCGCCCGCGAGGTGGGCGACGAGAAGCTCGAGCACTACCTCCGGGCCTTCGGCCTGGGCAGCCGGACGGGCATCGAACTGCCCGGCGAGAGCGCCGGCATCCTGCAGGACTCCGCCGACTGGACCGCGGCCCGCGCAGCCAACGTGCCGATCGGGCAGGGCGTGTCGGTCACCACGCTGCAGATGGCGTCGATCTACCAGACGATCGCCAACGGCGGCGTGCGGATCGAGCCGCGGATCGTCGACTCGGTCACCGATCCCAGCGGCCACCTCACCCCCGCGCGGGAACCGGCGAGCACCCGCGTCATCAGCAAGTCCACCGCGGACAAGATGGCCTACATGCTCGAGGCGGTCGTCGGACCCGGCGGTACGGCGCCACTGGGCGAGATCGAGGGCTTCCGCGTGGCGGGCAAGACCGGCACCGCGCAGCGCGCCAACCCCGCCTGCAACTGCTACGCCGGCGGCGGGTACGTGACGACGTTCGTCGGCTTCGCGCCGGCCGACGACCCGCAGTACGTGGTGGCGGTGGACCTCGAGCGCCCCACCAGCTCCGCGGAGGGCGGCCAGGTGGCGGCGCCGGTGTTCGCCGACGTCATGAAGTACGCCCTCACCGCGAACGGGGTCGTCCCTTCCGGCACCCCGCGCCCGGACTTCGTCCTCGGCGCCAAGCCCTGACCCCCGCGCCGCGGGCGATCCGGGGGCTCGCGGCGTACCCGACACCGGAGGTGCGCGGAGTCGGCGCCCCGCGCCGGTAGATTGGAGCCCCGTGACCCCGACCGACGCCGGGTCGGCGCCCCGGCCTGCGGGGAGCCGTCCGCTGCTCCTGGCCGACCTGGCCGATCTCGTCGGTGTCCCCGTCGGCGGGCCGGCCGGCGGCACGCCGATCCACGGGGTGACCCTGGCGTCCTCCGAGGTGCGGGCCGGCGATCTGTACGCCGCTCTCCCCGGCGCGCGCACGCACGGCATCCGGTACGTCGGCGATGCCGCGGCGCGGGGGGCCGTCGCCGTCCTCACCGACGACGCCGGGCGGGACGCGGCGCTGGCCTCGGGCCTGCCGGTGTGCGTGGTCGACGACCCCCGCGCGGCCCTGGGGGCGGTGGCCGACCGGGTGTACGGCGAGCCGAGCAGCCGGCTCGCCGTCGTCGGCATCACCGGCACCAACGGCAAGACCACGACCGCCTACCTGGTCGAGGCGGGGCTGGCCGCGGCCGGCCTCGGCACCGGACTGATCGGCACCGTGCAGACCCGCACGCGCGGCCGGGACGACACCGGCCGGCCCACCGTGACCGAGATCCCGAGCGTCCGCACCACGCCCGAGGCGCCGGCGCTGCACGCGCTGCTGGCCTCGATGGTCGACGCCGGCGTGTCCGCCGTGGTCATGGAGGTCTCCAGCCATGCCCTGGTCATGGGGCGGGTCGGCGGCGTCCGGTTCGCCGCGGCCGGGTTCACCAACCTCGGCCGCGACCACCTCGACTTCCACGCCGACCTGGAGGACTACTTCCAGGCCAAGGCCCGGCTGTTCGACGGCCGGGCCGCGCGGGACGTCGTGACCGTCGACGACGACGCCGGACGCCGGCTGGCCGGGATGCGGCCCGCCGCCGCGACCGTGTCGATCACCGGCCCGGCCGACTGGACGGCGACCGCCGTGGCCGCCGCGCGCGAGGGCGGCTCCACCTTCACCCTGCACGGGCCGGACGGGCGGTCCTGGGCGGCGCGAGTCCGCCTGCCCGGGCGTTTCAACGTCGCCAACGCCGTCCTGGCCGTGGCCCTGCTCGACGCCATCGGCGTGCCCGTCGAGGCGGCGCTGGCCGGCATCGCCGACACGGTCGTCCCTGGTCGGATGGAGCCGGTGGAGGCCGGCCAGCCGTTCGTCGCCGTCGTCGACTACGCCCACACCCCGGACGCCGTGGCGACCGCGCTCACCGCACTGCGCGACGGCACGACCGGCCGGCTGATCACCGTGCTGGGCTGCGGCGGCGACCGGGACCCCGGGCAAGCGGGCGGCCATGGGTACCTCTGCGGCCCTGCTCAGCGATGTCCTGGTCGTGACCGACGACAACCCACGTTCCGAGGATCCTGCCGCCGTCCGCGCGGCGATGCTCACCGGCGTCGGCGACCTGCCGGAGGCCGAGCGGGCCGACGTCCTCGAGATCGGCGACCGCCGGGCGGCGATCGCGGCGGCCGTCGACCTGGCCGGGCCCGGCGACACCGTGCTGGTCGCGGGCAAGGGCCACGAGACCGGGCAGGAGATCGCCGGCACGGTGCACCCCTTCGACGACCGCGCGGTGCTGCGCGAGGTGCTCGCGGGTTCGGGAGCCCCCGATGATCGCCCTCACCCTCGCCGAGGTCGCCGAGCTCACCGGCGGCGCGCTGACCGGTCCGGTGGATGCCACCGTGTCCGGGAAGGTGACCCTCGACTCGCGCACCGTCGCCGCCGGCGACCTGTTCGTGGCCGTCGCGGGGGAGCGCGTGGACGGCCACGACTTCCTGTCCGGGGCCGCGGCGGCCGGCGCCGTCGCCGCGATCACCACCCGCGCCGACGACGCACTGCCGACGGTGGTCGTCGACGACCCGGTGGTCGCGCTCGGCCGGCTCGCGGCCGGGGTGCACGCCCGACTCGCGGCCGGGGGACTGCGCACCGTCGGCATCACCGGCTCCTCCGGCAAGACCTCCACGAAGGACCTGCTCGGGCAGGTGCTCGCCGCGGCGGGCCCGACGGTCAGCCCGCCCGGGTCGTACAACAACGACATCGGCCTGCCGCTCACCGTGCTCGACGCCGACGAGGCCACCCGCTTCCTCGTGCTGGAGATGGGCTCGCGCGGCCGCGGACACATCGCGCGGCTGTGCCGGGTCGCGCGCCCGCAGGTGGGCGTCGTGCTCAACGTCGGATCCGCGCACCTGGGCGAGTTCGGCAGCGCGGACGCGATCGCGGTCGCGAAGGGCGAGCTGGTCGAGGCACTGCCCCGGGACGGCGCCGCGGTGCTCAACGCGGACGACCCGCGCGTGCTCGGCATGGCGCCGCGCACGATCGCCCGGGTGGTCACCACCGGCCGCGGTCCGGACGCCGACGTCCGTGCGGTCGACGTGACGCTGGACGACTCGGCCCGGGCCCGCTTCACCCTCTCCGCCGGCGGCGAGCAGCACCCGGTGACGCTGCAGGTGGTCGGGGAGCACCAGGTGGCCAACGCCCTGTCGGCGGCCGGCGCGGCGCTGGCGGTGGGGATGACGCCGGCGGCGGTCGCGACCGCGCTGTCGGCCGCCGGCCCGCGCAGCCGCTGGCGCATGGAGGTCGACCGCCGCGACGACGGCGTCACCGTGGTCAACGACGCCTACAACGCCAACCCGGAGTCGATGCGCGCCGCGCTCGGCGCCCTGGCGGGCCTGCCGGGCGCCCGGCGGATCGCCGTCCTCGGCGGCATGGGCGAGCTGGGGGCCGACGCCGCCCGCGAGCACGAGCGGCTGGGCCGGGACGCCGCGGCCGCGGGGGTGGACCTGGTCGTCGCCGTCGGGCCCGATGCGATAGGCATAGCCGACGGGGCGGCGGCCGCCGGTCGTCGTGCAGGAGAGGAGTCGGTGCACGTGCCGGACCGGGCTGCCGCCCGCGAGCTGCTCTCGGAGGTGCTGCGGCCGGGGGACGTCGTCCTCGTGAAGGCCAGCCGTTCCTACGGGCTGGAAGTGCTCGCCGCCGACCTCCTTGCCGCAGGATCCCGGCCCGACGGAGACGCCGCGTGAAGTCCGTCCTGATCGCCGCCGGTTTCGGCCTGATCCTCTCCATCCTGCTCACCCCGGTCGCGATCCGGGCGTTCCGCCGGCAGGGCCTCGGGCAGGAGATCCGGGACGACGGCCCCGAGAGCCACCTGTCCAAGCAGGGCACGCCCACCATGGGCGGCACGGTCATCGTCGGTGCGACCGTCGCCGGGTACGTCGCGCCGCACCTGTTCCTCACCGTACCGGCCGGGCTGGGCCTTCAGCGCCACCGGGCTGCTGCTGCTGTTCCTGATGGTCGGCATGGGCACCGTCGGGTTCCTCGACGACTACCTGAAGATCCGCCACCGCCGCAGCCTGGGGCTGAACAAGACCGCCAAGCTGGTCGGTCAGCTGCTCGTCGGCGTCACCTTCGCCGTGCTGGCGATCAACTTCCCGAACAACGACGGCGTGACGCCGGCCTCGACGTTCGTCTCCTACGTGCGCGACATCGCACCGTTCGCGCTGGGCTCCATCGCGTTCGTGATCCTGGCGTACCTCTTCATCGCCGGGTTCTCCAACGCCGTCAACCTCACCGACGGCCTGGACGGGCTGGCCGCCGGCTCGTCGGCGATGGTCTTCGCCTCCTACGTCTTCATCTCCTTCTGGCAGTTCACCCACGACTGCGCCAACGAGCTGATCCAGGGCTGCTACACCATCCGGGATCCGCTCGACGTGACGCTGGTGGCGGCCGCCGGGCTGGGCGCGTGCCTGGGCTTCCTGTGGTGGAACACCAGCCCCGCCCGCATCTTCATGGGCGACACCGGGTCGCTGGCCCTCGGCGGCCTGCTGTCCGGCCTGGCGATCGTCACCCGGACCGAGCTGCTGCTCATCGTGCTCGGGGGGCTGTTCGTCGCGGTGACGCTGTCGGTGGTCATCCAGGTCGCCTTCTTCCGCGCCACCCGGCGGCGGGTCTTCCGGATGGCGCCCCTGCACCACCACTTCGAGCTCGCCGGCTGGACCGAGAACACCGTGATCGTGCGGTTCTGGCTGGTCACCGCGATGGCGGTCGCCTTCGGCATCGGGTTGTTCTACGCCGACTGGCTCGACTTCGTCGGGCTCTAGCGATGCAGCTGCGCGGAAGGACCGTCCTGGTCGCCGGCCTCGGGGTGTCCGGGGCGGCGGCGGCGCGGGTGCTGCTGGGCCGCGGCGTCCGGGTGCTGCTCACCGACGCCGCCGAGCCGGCTGTCGTCGCCGACCTGGTCGCGGCCGGCGCCGCGTGGCTCGGACCGCTGGCGCGCGTCCCCGACGGCACCGACCTCGTGGTCACCTCACCGGGCTGGCGCCCGGACGCCCCGCTGCTGGCCGACGCCGCAGCCCGGGGCGTCGAGGTGGTGGGGGAGCCGGAGCTCGCCTGGCGGCTGCGCGTCCCGGGTCCGGACGGCGCGCCGGCCCCCTGGCTCGCGGTCACCGGCACCAACGGCAAGACGACGACGGTGACCATGCTCGAGGCCATCCTGCTGGCGGCCGGACGGCGGGCGGTCGCGGCGGGCAACGTCGGCCGCCCGCTGGTCGAGGTGGTCACCGCGGTGGAGGACGACGGCTCGCCCACCTACGACGTGATCGCGGTCGAGCTCTCCAGCTTCCAGTTGCACTGGTCGTCGTCCCTGGCGCCGGCGGCTGCCGCCGTGCTGAACGTGGCCGACGACCACACCGACTGGCACGGCTCGTTCGCCGCCTACCGCGACGCCAAGGCGCGCATCCTGCGGCTGTCCCCGGTCGCCGTCGCCGACGCCGGTGACCCGGTGGCCGCGGCACTCGTGGCCGCCCACTCCCACCCGGTCACGGTGACCCTCGGCGAGCCGGGGCGCCGGCCAGCTCGGCGTCCGCTCCGGGGCGCTCGTCGACCGGGCGTTCGGCACCGACCCGGCCGGTGAGCTGCTGCTGGACCTGGCCGACCTGCAGGTGCCGGGGCCGCACAACCGGGTCAACGCCCTGGCGGCGGCGGCGCTGGCCCGGGCCATCGGGATCCCTGCCGAGGCGGTCGGCCGCGGCCTGGCCGGCTTCCGCGGCGGCGCGCACCGCAACGTCCTGGTGGGCCGCGTCGGCGAGGTCGACTTCGTCGACGACAGCAAGGCGACCAACCCGCACGCGGCCGGCGCATCGCTGTCGGCCTACCCCCGGGTCGTCTGGATCGCCGGCGGGCTGCTCAAGGGCGCCGACGTCGATCCGCTCGTCGCGGCGGTCGCCGGGCGGCTCTCGGGGGTGGTCCTCCTGGGCCGGGACCGTGACCGCATCGCGGCCTCGCTGGCGCGACACGCCCCGATGGTCCCCGTGGTGACGGTGCCCAGCGGCGACGATGGCGGGATGGACGGGACTGGTGTGACTGCCGAGGCGACGATGGCGCAGGTCGTCCGTGCCGCCGCGGGCCTCGCCGCCCCGGGGGACACGGTGCTGCTCGCTCCGGCGGCCGCCTCGATGGACGTGTTCCGCGACTACGGCCACCGCGGGCGCGCGTTCGCCGACGCGGTGCGGGCACTGGCCGCGTCGTGACCACCAGCGTGCGCCCACCGGGCACCCGGCCGCGCGCGTCGGCCGCCGACCGGCGTGGGCCGGCCGCGCCCACCCGGCACGAGCGGGTCCCGCGCTTCCGCGGTCCCGCCTGGCTGGACGGGCCCATGACCAGTGCCCACCTGGTCTTCGGGGCGGCCGGCCTGCTGCTGACGATCGGCCTCGTCATGGTCTTCTCGGCCTCGTCGATCGAGGCCGCGCTGGCCGACGAGCCGGCCTGGGCACCGGGCGTGCAGCAGCTGATCTGGGCCGCCCTGGGCGTCGGCGCGATGCTGGTCGCGCTGCGGCTGCCCATCGGGTTCCTCCGTCGCTGGTCGCCGATCGCGCTGATCGCGGTCGCGGCCATGCTCCTGCTCGTCCTCGTGCCGTTCATCGGCGTGAAGCTCAACGGCGCCCGGCAGTGGTTCAACCTGGGCTTCGCGAACCTGCAGCCCTCCGAGGTCGGCAAGCTGGTGTTCGCCCTCTGGGGCGCGCACGTGATCGCGTTGCGCGAGCGGTACCTGACCACCAAGTCGCTGCTCGTGCCGGTGCTGCCGGTGTTCGGCGTGCTGTCGCTGCTGCTGATCGCCGAACCGGACTTCGGCGCCGTGGTCAGCCTCGGCCTCGTGCTCGTCGGCCTGCTGTGGGCCGGGGGGATGCCGCTGCGCTGGTTCGCCGGGCTGCTGGCCGTCGGGGCGGTCCTGCTCGCCGCGCTGGTGACCTTCGCGCCGTACCGCATGGCCCGCATCACCTCGTTCCTCGACCCGTTCGCCGATCCGACCGACGGCGGCTTCCAGGCGATCCGGGGCATGTACGCCCTCGCGACGGGGGGCATGTGGGGGGTCGGGCTCGGCAACAGCGCGATGAAGTGGAACCTGCTGCCGCACGCGGAGTCCGACTACATCTTCGCCATCATCGGCGAGGAGCTCGGCTTCCTCGGCTGCCTGGTGGTCGTCACGCTGTACGGCGTGCTCGCCTACGCCGGTTTCCGCATCGCCCGCCGCTCGGCCGACCGGTTCATCCAGCTCGCCAGCGTGGCGATCACCGTCTGGATCGTGGGGCAGGCGGCGATGAACATGGGCTACGTCGTGGGCCTGCTGCCGGTCACCGGCGTGCAGCTGCCGCTGATCTCGGCGGGCGGCACGTCGCTGGTCCTCACCCTGTTCATCGTCGGGCTGCTCGCCCGGTTCGCCCGCTGCGAGCCGGCGGCCATCGAGGTCGAGCGCGGCCGCGATCGCGGCCGGCTGGCCCGCGTCTTCCTGCCCGTGCCGGAGTCGGCGGTCGACCAGGTGCGCCCCCGCCGGCGGCCGGACCACGTCCCGGCCGGCCGGCCGGTGGTCGGCAGCGGTCGCACGGTGGTGCGGTCGCGTCCGGCGCCGCCCCGGCGGGCCGACGACGAGCGGGCGCGACGGCGCGAGCCCCTGCCGCGCTCGGTCCCGCCACCCGCCGTGGCACGGGAGCGGGGCGCGCCGGTCCGGAACGGGCGGCCGAACGCGGAACCGGGGCGGCCGCGGGCGCGCCGCGACGGCCCGCCACCGGCTGCGTCCCGGCGGGCCGGGGGGCACCGGTGACGGCGGTGCCCACCCCGCAGCCCGGCTCCCCGCTCAGCGTCGTCCTGGCCGGCGGCGGCACCGGGGGCCACATCGAGCCGATGCTCGCGCTGGCCGATGCGCTCCGCCGTCGCGGGGCGGGCGGCGCCGGGCTGCGCATCACCTGCCTGGGCACTGCCCGGGGAATGGAGACCCGGCTCGTGCCGGCCCGCGGCTACGACCTGCGGCTGATCCCGCCCGTGCCCCTGCCGCGCAAGCCCACCGTCGAGGTGCTCCGAGTGCCCGGTCGGCTGTGGCGTGCCGTCGGGGAGACGCGGAACCTGCTCGACGAGCTGGCCGCGGACGTGGTGGTCGGTTTCGGCGGCTACGTCGCGCTCCCGGCCTACCTCGCCGCCCGGCGCGCGAAGGTGCCGATCGTCGTGCACGAGCAGAACGCGCTGCCGGGCCTGGCCAACCGGATCGGTGCGCGGCTCGCCGCCCGGGTCGGGGTCACCGCTCCCGGGACGCCGTTGCACGAGGGCGAGCACGTCGGCATGCCGCTGCGCTCCGCGATCAGTTCGCTGGACCGGGCGGGCCGCCGGGACGAGGCCCGGGCGGCCTTCGGCCTGGACCCGGACCGGCCGACCCTGCTCGTCTTCGGCGGCTCGCAGGGGGCCGCCACCCTGAACCGGGCGGCGGTCGCGGCGGCGGACGCACTGACCGCCGCCGGGGTGCAGGTGCTGCACGCCCGGGGCCCGAAGAACACCGACGTGACGGTTCCCGAGCGGCCGGCGGGTAGTGCGCCCTACGTGGTGGTGGACTATCTGGAACGCATGGACCTCGCCTACGCCGCCGCCGACCTCGCCCTCTGCCGGGCGGGGGCGGTCACGGTCGCCGAGCTCTCCGCCGTCGGCCTGCCCGCGGCGTTCGTCCCGCTGCCGATCGGCAACGGCGAGCAGCGGCGCAACGCGCTCCCGGTGATCGAGTCGGGCGGCGGGCTGCTGGTCGAGGACGCCGACCTGGATGCGACGTGGATCCGGTCGCAGCTCGTCCCGCTGCTGACCGATCCGGTGGCCCTGGCCGGGTACGCCGCGCACGCGGCGGCCGCGGGGGTGCCGGACGCCGACGAGCGGCTCGCGGACATGGTGCTCTCGGCGGCGGCGAGCCAGATGAGCGCCGCGGACGTGGCGGCCTGGTCGGGACCGGTGCCGTCGCTCGCCGATCTGGGCGCCGTGCACTTCATCGGCATCGGCGGCGCCGGGATGAGCGGCATCGCCCGGATCCTGCTGGCCCGCGGCGTGCGGGTGTCCGGCAGCGACCGGCGCGACACGCCGACCCTGCTCGCGCTGCGGGCGCTGGGTGCCCGGGTGGCGGTCGGACACGACCCGGCACATCTCGGATCCGGTGCGGACGCTGCCGACACCGTCGTGGTCTCGACGGCCATCCGCCACGACAATCCGGAGCTGGCGGCCGCCCGCGAGCGGGGCCTGCGGGTGCTGCCCCGGGCGGTGGCCCTGGCGGCGGTCATGGCCGGACGGCGCAGCGTCGCCGTCGCCGGCACGCACGGCAAGACCTCCACCACGTCGATGCTGACCGTGGCCGTGCAGGCGTGCGGGGCCGACCCGTCGTTCGCCATCGGCGGTGACCTCAACGAATCGGGCAGCAACGCGTACGCGGGCGAGGGTGACATCTTCGTCGCCGAGGCCGACGAGAGCGACCGCTCCTTCCTGCTCCTGGCACCGTTCGGCGCGATCGTCACCAACGTCGAGGCCGACCACCTCGACAACTACGGCGACCTCGCCGCCGTGGAACAGGCCTTCGACCGCTTCCTCGGCACGGTCGACCCGGCGGGTTTCGTCGTCGTCTGCACCGACGACCCCGGCGCCGCCCGGCTCACCGGCGTGCCCACGGCAGCCCGGCTGCGCACCTACGGTCGCAGGGCCGACGCCGACCTCCGGGTGACCGACCTCGAGGTCGCCCCCGACGCCACGAGCTACACCGCGAGCCTGGACGGCGTGGCGCTGGGTCGCGTCCGGATCCAGGTGCCCGGCGAGCACATGGCCCTGAACAGTGCGGCCGCCCTGCTGGCCGGTCTCGAGCTCGGGCTGCCCGCGGACGGCCTGATCGAGGGCCTGGGCCGGTTCGGCGGCGTGCATCGCCGCTTCGAGCTCAAGGGCACGGTGGCCGGCGTCCGCGTGTACGACGACTACGCCCACCACCCCACGGAGGTCACCGCGCAGCTGAAGGCGGCGCGAGCCGTGGCCGGCAACGGCCGCCTGGTGGTCGCCTTCCAGCCGCACCTCTACAGCCGGACGCGGGAGTTCGCCGAGGGCTTCGGGGCGGCGCTGGGGCTGGCCGACGAGGTCGTCGTCATGGACGTGTACGGGGCCCGGGAGGATCCGGTCCCGGGCGTCACGGGGGCCCTCGTCGCCGATGTCGTGCCACTCCCGCCGGGCCGGGTGCTGTTCGAGCCGTCGTGGTCGGCGGCCGCGCCGGCGCTCGCCCGACGGGCCCGGCCGGGTGACCTGGTGCTGACCATGGGCGCCGGCGACGTCTCCATGGTGGGGCCCGAGGTGCTGGAGGCGCTGCGGGCCGCGGAGGACCAGCAGGGAAGGGACGAGCCGGCGGGCGGCGACAGCCAGGACCCGACCCGGTGAGCCGCGTCGGCACCACCACCCGTGACCGCACCGCACGGTCCCGCCGTCCGGCGGCGGAACGTCGCCCACCGGCGCCGGTCACGCCGCTGCGGCGCCGCCGGCGGGCGCGCCCTCGCCGGCGGTCCCAGCGGCCCCTGCAGGTCGCGCTCGCGGCGCTCGCCGTCGTCGCGGTGGTCTGGGTGCTGCTCGCCAGCCCGGTGCTGGGCGTGCGCACGGTGCAGGTGGACGGCGTCTCGATCCTGCCCGCCGACCAGGTGCGCGAGGTGGTGGGCATCGACGCCGGGACGCCGCTGCTCCGGGTCGACGTCGATGCGGCCCGGGCCCGGGTCGCCCGGCTGCCGCAGGTGGCGTCGGTCGAGGTGACTCGCGGCTGGCCGCACACCGTCGTCGTCACCGTGGTCGAGCGGCAGCCGGTCGCGGTCGTGGGCAGCCCCGGGCAGCGGTCGCTGGTCGACGCCGAGGGCGTGCTGTTCGACACGATCACCGGCGCCCCGCCGGCGGGCGTGGTGCCGATCGACGTCGCCGACCCGGGACCGGGCGATCCGGCCACGATGGCGGTCCTGGCGGCGGTCGAGGCGCTGCCTGCCGAGCTGCGGACCCGCGTGGCGTCCGCCGCGGCGGCGACGCCCGACGACATCACCGTGACCCTGGCCGACGGCACGCTGGTGCGCTGGGGCGGCGCGGAGGACTCCGGCCGCAAGGGGGACGCGCTGGCCGCCGTGACCGAGCAGCTGGCCGACGGCGACCTCGAGCCGGCCGCGACGATCGACGTCAGCACGCCCCAGGCCGTCGTCCTCCGCTGACGCGGTCGCCGGGTCCGAGGGTTCTCGTCGCGCAGGGTGTTCCGGCGCCTCCGGAGAGCTCGACGGGGGATCGCGGATCGACACGCCCGCGACGCGACACGCCCGACACGCAACATCAGTTTCGCCAGCTCCCGCTCCCGGGCCACCCGCCGGTCTGCACCTCGACATGAGACGTTTTCGAGGCGGGTCGTCACAGCTAGTGGTGTTCATGTGACCAGCGGGTCGCCAGTGTTCCGTGCGAGCGGGCGCTACCGACACGCCGACCGCCGGAGGGTGTTTGTGTCGCCCTCTCGGGCCCACCTAACTTCGTCCTCGTCGAGCGAGTTGACATAACTGTAAGGCTGAACTTGAGGATGAGGGTCCAGTTGGGGAGCGCCGCATGACACCTCCGCACAACTATCTAGCGGTCATCAAGGTCGTCGGCATCGGCGGCGGCGGGGTGAACGCGGTCAATCGCATGATCGAAGTCGGCCTCAAGGGGGTCGAGTTCATCGCGATCAACACCGACGCGCAGGCGCTGCTGATGAGTGACGCCGACGTGAAGCTCGACGTCGGTCGGGAGCTCACGCGCGGGCTGGGCGCCGGCGCGCAGCCCGACGTCGGCCGCCAGGCCGCCGAGGACCACCGCGAGGAGATCGAGGAGGTCCTCAAGGGGGCCGACATGGTCTTCGTGACGGCGGGCGAGGGTGGTGGCACGGGCACCGGTGGTGCGCCGGTCGTCGCGTCCATCGCGCGCAAGCTCGGCGCCCTGACCATCGGTGTGGTCACCCGCCCGTTCGCCTTCGAGGGCAAGCGGCGGGCGGTGCAGGCCGAGTCGGGCATCGAGGAGCTGCGCAACGAGTGCGACACGCTGATCGTGATCCCGAACGACCGGCTGCTGCAGCTCGGCGATCGCAACGTCAGCGTCATGGACGCCTTCCGCACCGCCGACCAGGTGCTGCTGTCCGGTGTCCAGGGCATCACCGACCTGATCACCACGCCCGGCCTGATCAACCTCGACTTCGCCGACGTGAAGTCGGTGATGTCGGGGGCGGGCTCGGCGCTGATGGGCATCGGCAGCGCGCGGGGGGACAACCGGGCGCTGCTGGCCGCCGAGCAGGCCATCGCGAGTCCGCTGCTGGAGGCCTCGATGGAGGGCGCCCACGGGGTGCTGCTGTCGATCTCGGGCGGATCGGACCTCGGGCTGTTCGAGATCAACGAGGCCGCGTCGCTGGTCTCCGACGCCGCGCACGCGGACGCCAACATCATCTTCGGCGCCGTCATCGACGACGCCCTGGGTGACGAGGTGCGGGTGACGGTGATCGCGGCCGGCTTCGACAGCGGCCGGCCCAGTGCCCGCAAGGACACCGGCGCCGCTGCGGTACCGGGTGCCGCGCAGTCGGCGGCGCCGGCGGGGCTTCCGCCGTACCGCCGCCCGGCCACCTCGCCCCCGGTGCACCAGTCGGCGGGGGAGCGGCGGGTCGTTCCGCAGACGGCCGAAGCCCAGCCGACGGGTCAGCCGGCGGCGGCTGCGCAGGCGAACGGCAGCGCGCCCGCTCCGGCAACCGGGCGGCCGGCCCAGGCGCCGCCCAACGGCGGCATCACCGTGCCCCCGCTGCCGCCCATCCCGGGCCCGGTGGCCGGGCGCCGTCCGCTGTCGAACGAGGACTTCGAGGAAGAGCTCGACATCCCCGAGTTCCTGAAGCAGTAGCAGGAGTGCGTCCCACCCCGGCCGCTCCGCCGTCGGTCCGACCCCGCCGGGTCGTCACCGACCGGCGGGGCGGCCGGTCGCGGTCCCCGTACGACTCGTTCAACCTGGGCGACCACGTCGGCGACGACCCGGTCGACGTCGCCGCGAACCGGTCCCGCGTCGCCCGCGAGCTCGGCGTGGCCGAGGACCGGCTGGTCTGGATGGCGCAGGTGCACGGCACCGGGGTGGCGGTCGTCGAAGAGCCGCAGGACGGCGCAGTGCCCGCCACCGATGCGCTGGTGACCGCCACGCCCGGCCTGGTGCTGTGCGTGCTGGTGGCCGACTGCGTCCCGGTGCTGCTCGCCGACCACGACCGCGGCGTCGTCGCAGCGGTGCACGCCGGTCGCGAAGGCGTCCGCCAGGGCGTCGTCCCGGCCGCGCTGTCGGCCATGGCGAGCCTGGGCGCCCGAGCGCGGAACGTGACCGCGCTCCTCGGTCCCGCGGTCTGCGGGGCCTGCTACGAGGTGCCTGCGCAGATGCAGCGGGACGTGGCCCGCGTCGCGCCCGCCGCCGCCGTCCGGACGCGGACGGGCACCGCGGGGCTCGACCTGCGAGCGGGGATCGCCGAGGGGTCTGCTCAGGGCCGGCGTCCCCGAGGTCGTGCAGGACCCGCGGTGCACCGTCGAGGACCCGGTCCTCTTCTCCCACCGCCGCGACGGCGTGACGGGCCGGCAGGCCGGCCTCGTCTGGCTCGGGTGACGTCCGCGGCTGGGAAACTCTGGACATGACCGACCTCGCCGCCAACCTGCGTGCCGTCCGCGCGCGGATCGACGACGCCGCACGGGCAGCGGGCCGCGATCCGTCGTCGGTCGCGCTGCTCGCGGTGAGCAAGACCTGGCCGGCGGACGCCGTCCGGGCCCTCGCGGCGCTGGGTCAGCGCGACTTCGGTGAGAACCGGGCCCAGGAGCTGCTGGGCAAGGCGGCCGAGATTCCCGAGCTCCCGCTGCGCTGGCACTTCATCGGCCAGCTGCAGCGGAACAAGGCGGCCGCCGTCGCCCGGCTCGGCGCGGTGGTGCACACGGTCGACCGGGAGTCCCTCGCCCGCGCGCTGGACCGGGCGGGCCAGGAGCACGGCCCGGTGGACGTGCTGGTGCAGGTGGACCTCGGGGGAGCGGCGGGCGAGCTCGCCGCCCGCGGGGGCGCCTCGCCGGCCGAGGTGCCCGGGCTGGCCGACCTGGTCGCAGGGAGTGCCGGGTTGCGACTGAGGGGGCTGATGGCGGTGGCGCCCCGGGGCGAGGACCCTGCCCCGGCGTTCGACCGGCTCGCGGCCCTCGCCGCCCGCGTGCGGGCCGCGCACCCCGAGGCGGTGGAGATCTCCGCGGGCATGAGCGGGGACCTGGAGGCGGCTGTTGCAGCCGGTGCGACCGTCGTGCGTGTCGGAACCGCATTGTTCGGCGCTCGCCCCCTAACCTCCGGGGAGACATCACCAGTCACACGAGCCACACCGGTCGCGTCGGCCCCGGACACACCACTCGGAGCTTGACCACCGTGGATCACGCGCGACGCTGAGGACGCCAGCAGAGGGGGAGGTCCGATGGCTGGAGCCATGCGGAGAATGGGGATCTACCTGGGGCTCGTCGAGGACGACGACCCCCGTGGGTACGGCCGGTACGACTCCCGGCAGTCCGACCACTCCGACTACGACCGACGGTACGGGCGGTACGCCGACGACCAGTACGACGGCGACTACGCCGACGGGTACGCCGACGACGACCTCGAGGTCGAGGAGCTCCCCGCCGCCCGTGAGCCCGAGCCGCTGCCGGCGCGGCGCGACCGGGCGGCCCGTCCGGTCGGCCTGGCCCCGGTGAGCGCCTCCGCCGGCGGAGGTTCGAGGGTGAGCGCCATGGGGAGCGGTCCGGTCGGGGCCACCGCGGCGAAGCTCGCCGTCCGCGAGCCGATCGCTGCGGTCGTCGAGCCCACCCCGGCGCCGGCGGCGGCCGTGCAGCCGTACCGGATCACGACGCTGCACCCGCGCACCTACAACGAGGCGCGCACGATCGGCGAGCGGTTCCGCGACGGGATGCCGGTCATCATGAACCTGAGCGAGATGGACGACGCCGACGCCAAGCGCCTGGTCGACTTCGCGGCGGGACTGTCGTTCGGACTGCGCGGTAGTATCGAGCGCGTCACGGCGAAGGTGTTCCTGCTCAGCCCGCAGAACGTCGACGTGACGGCCGAGGACAAGGCCAGGATCCGCGAAGGCGGCTTCTTCAACCAGTCCTGAGGTCTGACCGAGCCACGCCGGGTGGGCGTTCCACCCGGCGTGTTCACGGCACGCGTGGTGCCCCGACCGAACGAGGACCGTGGCTCTCTTCTGGCAGATCGTCTCGTCGGTTCTGCTCGTCTTCCTGGTCCTGCTCTTCGCACGATTCGTCGTCGACTGGGTCATGGTGCTGGCGCGCAGTTGGCGGCCCTCCGGGGTGGTGGCCGCCGGCCTGGAACTCGTCTACTCGACCACCGATCCGCCGTTGAAGGCGATCCGGAAGGTCATCCCGCCGCTGAACCTGGGGTCCATCCGACTGGACCTCGGGTTTATGGTGCTCTTGATCGCCGTCTTGATCCTGAAGAGCATTACGGACCGGCTTGCCTATGGCTGAGTCCGCAGGGACCAGCTCCGCAGTACGGCCGTGGTCAGCTGCTGCCCGTCCGAGACCGTCCCTGATCCCGCTGTCCGTACACCCGAGGTGACCCGATGCCACTCACGCCTGCCGACGTGCACAACGTCGTCTTCAAGAAGCCGCCGATCGGCAAGCGCGGCTACGACGAGGACGAGGTCGATGCGTTCCTCGACGTCGTGGAGGCCGAGCTGGCCCGGCTGATCGAGGAGAACAACGAGCTGCGGTCCGGTGCCCCCCGCGGCGGCGGCGCCCGCATGGAGGAGGCCCCGGCTCCAGCTCCTGCCCCGGCGCCCGTGGCCGCCCCGCCGCCGCCCGCGCAGCAGCCCCGCGAGGACGACAGCGCCCGCGCGTCGCGGATGCTGGCCCTCGCCACCGAGACGGCCGACCGCTACGTCAACGAGGCCAAGACGCAGTCCGAGCAGATGCTCACCGGCGCCAAGACCAACAGCGAGCGCCTGATGACCGAGGCCCGCGCCAAGAGCGAGCAGATGGTCGCCGAGGCCAAGCACCGGGCCGACTCGATGCTCGGTGACGCCCGCACGCGCGCCGAGACGATGGAGCGGGAGTCCCGCGCCAAGGCCGCGAACCTCGAGCAGGACGCCGAGCGCCGGCACATGGAGGCGATGAGCGGCCTGGAGGAGAAGCGCAGCAGCCTCGAGCGCAAGATCGAGGAGCTGCGCACCTTCGAGCGCGAGTACCGCACCCGCCTGCGGTCCTACCTCGAGTCGCACCTGCGCGATCTGGACAGCCGCGGCTCGGCGGAGCCGGCGCAGAACAGCCGGCAGAACCAGCACGCACCCGCCTGAGCGGCTCTCGACCCGGCCGACGGGGCCCCCGGACGACGTCCGGGGGCCCCGTCGCATGTCCGGCTCCGTCGGACGGGCGGAGGACCACCACCGCGCCCTACAGTCGCAGCGTGATCTTGGCTGCCGGACTGCTCGTGCTCGTGGGCCTCGGACTCTTCGTCGCGGGGATCGTGACCGGGGTGACGGTGCTCTACTGGGCCTGTGTCGCGGCCTGCGTCGTGGCCGCGGGGCTGATCCTCGGCGCCTGGCGGCAGATGCCCCGGGAGAGCACCGGCGGGAGCGCGAGCTCCCCGAACCCGTCGTCCGGGCCGGGCACTCGGTCGCAGCCGGCTCCTGGCGCCGCCTCGTCGCCGCCCGCGGACGGCGCCAGAGCGGGCGGCGCACCCGCCGACCGGCCCGACCCGGGGGTCGAGGACGTCGAGGTGACCGACCTGCTCGTCGTCGTCGACCTGAAGGACGAGGTGCTCGTCGTCGACGAGCACCCGCGGTACCACGTCGCGGGGTGCGCCTGGCTCGCCGGTCGGGAGACGATGCCGCTGCCGGTGGACGAGGCGCGCACCGACGGCTTCACGCCGTGTGCGGTGTGCTCACCCGACCGGACCCTTGCCGAGCGGGCCCGCGCCCGCCGCCACGCGGGCCACCACTCAGACGGGGACGCGGGCGAGCCAGAAGCGTGATCCGGCCGGGCCCTCGACGCCCGCGCCGGCGCCGGCGGTGCCGGCGTGCACCTCGGTGGCCAGGACCTCGCCGGCCCACTGCCCGGCGTGCTCCTCGAGCGCCTCGGCGAGCACGCCGTCGCCGGTCCACCAGACCTCGATCCGGTCGCTGACCTCCAGGCCGCTGTTCTTGCGCGCCTCCTGCAGCAGGCGCACCACCTCCCGCACCAGGCCGGCCCGCTCGAGCTGCGGGCGTCAGGGCGAGGTCGAGTGCGACCGTGAGGCCCGGCCCGCTGGCCACGGTCCAGCCCTCGCGCGGCGTCTCGGTGACGATCAGGTCGCCCTCCTCCAGCGGTACCGGGGACCCGTCGACCTCCACCGTCGCGGTACCGGCCCGGTAGGCCGCGGTCAGCGCTCCCGGATCGGCCGCGGCCACCGCCTTGGCCACGGCCTGCACCTGCTTGCCCATGCGGCGCCCGACGGCCCGGAAGTCGATCTTGAGGCTGACGTCGACGAGTTCGCTGCCGACGGCCCCGGACAGCTCGACCATCTCGATCACGTTGAGCTCGTCGGCGACCTCGGCGACCAGGTCGCGGGGGAGCGTGGCCCAGCCCGGCGCCGCCACCAGTGCGCGCGCCAGCGGCTGCCGGGTGCGCACCTTCGCCGACGTTCGCGCGGACCGCCCCAGCTCGACCAGCCGCCGGACGAGGTCCATCTGCGCCACCAGCGCGTCGTCCCGGGCATCCTCGTCGACCGTCGGCCACTCGGCGAGGTGTACCGAGTCGGCCGCGTCCGCCAGCCCCGGCGCCACGGCGCGGGCCCACACCTCGTCGGTCACGAACGGCGTGAACGGCGCCATCAGCCGGGTGAGGCCGTCGAGCACCTCGTGCAGCGTGGCCAGGGCCGCCGGGTCGCCGTCCCAGAAGCGGCGGCGGGAGCGGCGCACGTACCAGTTCGAGAGGTCGTCGACGAACTGGGCGATCAGCCGGCCGGCGGTCTGGGTGTCGAAGTCCTCCAGCGCCGCCGTCACGCCCGTCGGTCACGGCGGCGAGCTCGGCCAGCGCCCAGCGGTCCAGCAGCGGCCGGTCGGCGCGCGGCGGCGCCGGACTCGTGGTCGGATCCCAGCCGTTGGCCTCCGCGTACAGGGTGAAGAAGCTCGCCGTGTTCCAGTAGGTGAGCAGCACCTTGCGCACGACCTCGGACAGCGTCTCGTGCCCGACCCGCCGGGCCGACCAGGGCGAGCCGCCGGCCAGCATGAACCAGCGGACGGCGTCGGCGCCGTGCCGGTCCATGAGCGGGATGGGCTCGAGGATGTTGCCCAGGTGCTTGCTCATCTTGCGGCCGTCCTCGGCCAGGATGTGGCCCAGGCACAGCACGTTCTCGTAGGAGCTCTGCTCGAACACCAGCGTGCCGACGGCCATCAGCGTGTAGAACCAGCCGCGGGTCTGGTCGATCGCCTCGCAGATGAACTGGGCCGGGTAGGCGGCCTCGAACTCCTCGTTGTTGCGATGCGGTGCGCCCCACTGGGCGAACGGCATGGAGCCCGAGTCGTACCAGGCGTCGATCACCTGGCGGACCCGGCGGAAGGTGCCCTGCTCGCCGGGCAGGGTGAAGGTGACCTCGTCGATGAACGGCCGGTGCGGGTCGAGATCGGCGAGGTCCTGGCCGGTGAGTTCCGACAGCTCGGCGAGCGAGCCGACGGCGACCATGCGGGTCGGGTCGGCGTCGTTGCGCCAGATCGGCAGCGGCGTGCCCCAGTACCGGTCGCGGGAGAGCGCCCAGTCGATGTTGTTGTTCAGCCAGTCGCCGTAGCGGCCGTGCTTGATGTTCTCGGGGTACCAGGTGGTCTTCTCGTTCTCCGCGAGCAGCTGGTCCTTGATCTGCGAGGTGCGGATGTACCAGGACGGCTGCGCGTAGTACATGAGCGGCGTGTGGCAGCGCCAGCAGTGCGGATAGCTGTGCTCGTAGCGCAGCTCCTTCCAGAGCACCCCGCGGTTCTTCAGGTCCTCCACCAGGGCGGCGTCCGCGGCCTTGAAGAAGTGGCCGCCCACCAGCGGGACGTCGGGCAGGAAGTGGCCGGTCGGGTCGACGGGTTGACCACCGGCAGGCCGTAGCGCCGGCAGACGGCGAGGTCGTCGGCGCCGAAGGCGGGGGACTGGTGCACCAGGCCGGTGCCGTCCTCGGTGGTGACGTAGTCGGCGAGGACGACGAAGTGCGACCCCTGCTCCGGCAGGTCCGCCTCGGGGAAGGCGACCAGCTCGAACGGCCGCTGGTAGTGCACGTACTCCCAGTCGCGCCCGGAGGTGCGGGCCAGGACATCGGCGTCCTCGCCCAGCACCGCGCCCACGAGCGGCTCGGCGACCACGACCGGCACGTCGTCGGTGCCGGCGCGGCGCGCGACCACGTAGGTGACGTCCGGGTGCACGGCGACGGCGGTGTTGGACGGCAGCGTCCACGGCGTCGTCGTCCAGATGAGCAGGTCGGCCTTGCCGGCCCACTCGCCGCTGGTGATCGGCAGTCGCACGTAGACCGAGGGGTCGGTGAGGGTCTCGTAGCCCTGCGCGACCTCGTGGTCGGACAGGCCGGTGCCGCAGCGGGGGCAGTAGGGAGCGACCCGGTGGTCCTCGACCAGCAGCCCCTTCTCGAAGATCTGCTTGAGCGACCACCAGACGCTCTCGATGTAGCTGGGGTTCATCGTCCAGTAGGCGGTGGACATGTCGACCCAGTAGCCCATCCGGCGGGTCAGCTCGGTGAAGGCGCCGACGTGCCGCTCCACCGACTCCCGGCAGCGGGCGTTGAACTCCGCGATGCCGTACCGCTCGATGTCGGGCTTGCCGGCGAAGCCGAGCTCCTGCTCGACGGCGATCTCGACCGGCAGGCCGTGGCAGTCCCAGCCGGCCCGGCGGGGCACGTGCCAGCCCTGCATGGTCTTGAAGCGGGGGAAGACGTCCTTGAACGCGCGCGCCTCGATGTGGTGCGTGCCCGGCCGGCCGTTCGCCGTCGGCGGCCCCTCGTAGAACACCCACTGCGGCCTGCCGGCCGACCCCTCCAGCGTGCGGGCGAAGACCTTGTCGGCCTCCCACCGCCGCAGGATCTGCTGTTCCAGGGCGGGCAGGTCGACCTGCGGGGGCAGTGCGGCGAACGGGCCGGGAGAACTCACGCCGTCCATTCTCCCCGACCGGCCAAACCCGTTCCCCCGGGTACGGAAGACTGCCCCGCATGGGGAGCGGCGGCCGGTGAACACCACCGTCACGGTCGCCCTGGCGATCGGGGCGCTCGTCGTCCTCGTGGCGGCTGTCGCGCTGCGCCTGGCCGACCGGGTGGGGCTGCCCAGCCTCCTGCTCTACCTCGCCCTGGGCGTCGCGCTGGGGGAGGGCGGGCTCGGCGTCGACTTCGAGGACTTCTCGCTCACCCAGACCCTCGGCGTCGCGGCGCTGGTCGTGATCCTCGCCGAGGGCGGGTTGACCACCCGGTGGGCCGACGTCCGCCTGGCCATCGGACCGGGCCTGGCGCTCGCGACCGTCGGGGTGACCGTCAGCGTCGCCGTCACCGCGGCGATCGTGGTCGGGCTGCTCGACTACACCTGGGGCTTCGCGCTGCTGCTGGGTGCGGTCATCAGCTCGACCGACGCGGCGGCCGTGTTCGCCACCCTCCGCCGGCTGCCGCTGCCCCGCCGCATGGCCGCTGCGCTGGAGGCCGAGAGCGGCCTCAACGACGCGCCCGTGATCCTGCTCGTCGCGGTGCTCGCCGACTCCCTCACCGGAGGCGGAACGCAGCCGTGGTGGGTCACCGTCCTGGAGATCGTGGTGGAGCTGGTCGGCGGCGCGGTCGTCGGGCTGGCGATCGGTGCGGGCGGGGTGCTGCTGCTGCGTCGCCTGGCGCTGCCGCTGTCGGGCTTCTACCCGCTGGCCACGCTGGCGCTCTGCGTGCTGGCGTTCTCCTCGGCGTCCCTGGCGCACACGTCCGGCTTCGTCGCGGTCTACCTGTGCGGGCTGGTGCTGGGCAACGCGACGCTGCCCCACCGCGCGGCGAGCATCGGGTTCGCCGAGGGAATGGCCTCGCTGGCCCAGATCGGCCTGTTCGTGCTGCTCGGGCTGCTGGCCTCACCCGACCGGCTGATCGACGCCGTCGGGCCGGCCGTGCTGATCGGCGGGGCGCTGCTGCTGGTGGCGCGGCCGCTGTCGGTGCTGGTCAGCCTGGTGTGGTTCCGCATGCCGTGGTCGCAGCAGGCGTTCATCGCGTGGGCCGGCCTGCGCGGCGCCGTCCCGATCGTGCTGGCGACCTTCCCGCTGACCGCCGACGTGCCCGGCGCCACGATCATCTTCGACACCGTCTTCGTGCTGGTCGTCGTCTTCACGCTGGTGCAGGGCTGGTCGCTGCCGTGGGTGGCCCGCCGGCTGCGGATCGCCACGCCGCTCACCCCGCGGGACGTCGTCGTGGAGTCCGCACCGCTCGACGAGCTCGACGCCGACCTGGTGCAGATGACCGTGCCGGCCCGGTCCCGGCTGCACGGGGTGTACCTGCCCGAGCTCCGGCTGCCCGAGGACGCCGCAGTGGTGCTCATCGTCCGCGACGGCCGATCCTTCGTGCCCGACCACACCAGCCGGCTGGTGCGCGGTGACCAGGTGCTCATCGTGTCGGCCCGCCGGTCGCGGGCGGAGGCCGAGCGGCGGCTGCGCGCGGTCAGCCGGGCCGGCCGGCTCGCCAGCTGGCGGGGGGAGCAGGGCGCGCCGACCGAGGCCGACTGAGAAGGACCCTCCTGCCCCCACCCCTCGCAGGCTCGCGGCGGGCCCCTGCAGGAGGGCCGGTGTCATGGCATCGTGATCGCGACAGTGCCCTGCAGGGGAGAGCGTCATGCGGTTCCTCTTCCGGCCCCCCGCGGCCGATGCGACCGGTCTGCTGAGCCTGCCCTGGGACCGGCCGCTGGAGCAGTGGGACCCGAGCCTGCTGATGGAGGTGCCGCAGCGCGGCATCTCGCGACACGTCGTGCGCTTCGTCGCGAGCAACGGGCACGTCTTCGCGCTCAAGGAGATCCACGAGCGGCTGGCCCGCAAGGAGTACGCGCTGCTCGGGGAGTTCGAGCAGGAGGGCCTGCCCACGGTGTCCGTGCTCGGCATCTGCGTGGACCGCCCGCACGACCAGGAAGCCATCCTGGTGACCCGCTACCTCGAGTACTCGATGTCCTACCGCTGGCTGTTCTCGACCCCGCGCGGCGAGCACTCCGCCGGGCAGCTGCTCGACACGCTGGTGGAACTGCTGGTCCGGCTGCACCTGGCCGGGGTGTTCTGGGGCGACTGCTCGTTGTCGAACACGCTGTTCCGGCCGGACGCCGGCGCGCTGACCGCCTACCTCGTCGACGCCGAGACCGTCGAGCGCCACCCCGTCCTGTCGCCCGGCCAACGCGCCTACGACGTGGACCTGGCCCGCGAGCGGGTGGGCGCGGAGCTGCTCGATCTGCAGTTCGGTGGGTTGCTGCCCGACGAGATCGACCCGTTCGAGACCGCCGACAGCCTGCCGCGCCGGTACGAGGCGCTGTGGGAGGAGGTGACCCACGAGCAGGTCTTCGGTGTCGACGAACAGCAGTACCGGATGACCGAGCGCCTGCAGCGGCTCAACGACCTGGGTTTCGACGTCGGTGAGGTGGAGCTGGTCACCTCCGCCGACGGTGCGCGGCTGCGCGTGCAGACCCGCGTTGCGGAGCCCGGCCAGCACCGGCGGGAGCTGTTCCGGCTCACCGGCCTGGAGGTGCAGGAGCGGCAGGCCCGGCGGCTGCTCAACGACATCCGTGCCTACCGCGCATCGCTCGAGCAGAGGTCCGGGAGCCCGGTGTCGGAGAGCTACGCGGCGCACCGCTGGCTCGGCGACGTCTACCGGCCGGTGGTCGACGCCATCCCGCCGGAGCTCGCCGGGCGGCTGGCGCCGGCGGAGGTCTTCCACGAGGTCCTCGAGCACCGCTGGTTCCTGTCCGAGAAGGCGACAGCGGGACGTCGGGACGGCGGAGGCCGCGAAGTCCTACGTCGCGCACGTGCTGCCGAACACCCCCAAGGAGGTCACGACGCCGTCGGTGATCGCCGGCCTGGTCCCGGAGGACTGACCGCGGCTGCCAGGGTGGCCGATATCGGTTCGGTGACTGATCGGTTGCGGATGCCGGTTCGAATTGACAGCGCTCTGTGACCTGCACCACTCTCCGGAGAACGATCACGACGTTCGCAGCGCACGCCAACGGAGGCGATGACCGTGCCGAAGTCCCCGGGCCGCGACACCCGACGATCGAGGGGGCCGGGTGACCGTCCGGGCGGGTCGCGGCGGCTGCTCCGGGGCGTGGCCGGCGCTGCCGCGGCGCTCGTGGCCACCGGCACCCTCGCCGCCTGCGGGGGTGGCGGTTCGGGGGGAACGCCGACGCTGACCTGGTACATCAACCCCGACAGCGGCGGCCAGGCGGAGCTCGCCAGCCGTTGCAGCGACGCGTCGAACGGGAAGTACAAGATCGAGACCGCGCAGCTGCCGCGGAACTCGGACGCCCAGCGGGAGCAGCTCGTCCGCCGACTGGCGGCCTCGGACAAGTCGATCGACCTGATGAGCCTGGACGTGGTGTTCGCGCCCGAGTTCGCCCAGGCCGGCTTCCTCGCGCCGGTGCCCGACGACGTCGCCTCCACCGTGACCGAGGGCGTCCTTCCGGGCGCGCTGGAGTCAGCCAAGTGGGACGGCAAGCTGGTCGTGCTCCCGTTCTGGGCGAACACCCAGTTGCTGTGGTACCGCAAGTCGGTCGCCGAGGCCGCCGGACTGGACATGAGCCAGCCGGTGACCTGGGACCAGATCGTCGAGGCAGCCCAGTCGCAGGACAAGCTGGTGAGCGCGCAGGGCCGGCGCGCCGAGTCGCTGACCGTGTGGCTGAACGCCCTGGTCGAGTCGGCCGGCAGTTCCATCATCACGAAGAACAGCACGGATCCCGCCAAGATCGAATTCGGGCTCGACACCGACGCCGGGAAACGGGCCGCGGAGGTCATGCACGACGTGGCCACCTCCGGTGTCGTCGGGCCGGCCTTCTCGACCTCCAGCGAGGACACCAGCGCCACCCAGTTCGAGGGCCCGGACGCCGGCTTCATGGTGAACTGGCCCTACGTCTGGGCGCAGGCCCAGAGCAAGGTCGAGGCGGGCACGCTCGACCAGTCGGTGCCCGACGACTACGGCTGGACCCTCTACCCGCAGGTCGACGCGGGCACGCCGTCGGCACCGCCGCTCGGTGGCATCAACCTGGGGGTCTCGGCCTTCAGTGATCACCCGGACTTCGCCTATCAGGCGATCGAGTGCATCACGAGCGACGAGAACCAGGCCTACTACATGATCACCAACGGCAACCCCGCCTCGTCGGCCGCCGTCTACGACGACCCCGACGTCCAGAAGGAGTACCCGATGGCCGACACCATCCGGGATTCCCTGGAGGCGGCCGCGCCCCGCCCGCTGACCCCCTACTACAGCGAGGTCACCGGCGGCATCCAGCGTGAGTACCACCCGCCGTCGGGTGTCACGTCGTCCACGGGCCAGAAGGCCGAGGACCTCATCAAGGCCGTACTCCGAGGGGATCAGCTGCTGTGACCACCACGACGCTCCCACCCGGCAAGAAGACCGAACCCGTCTCGACGCCTCCGGGCGGGATCAGCGACAGG
Organism: uncultured Actinomycetota bacterium; assembly: GCA_963747895.1. GTDB lineage: Bacteria > Actinomycetota > Actinomycetes > Mycobacteriales > Geodermatophilaceae > Blastococcus. Next base: position 1,019,785 of record CAVVGX010000012.1, on the reverse strand, counting down.
TCGCGCGCGGAGCGGCGACTGGGCTGGCTGCTGGCCGGGCCGGCCTTCGCCGTCATGCTGCTGGTCACCGCCTACCCGATCCTGCAGGCGGTCTGGTACTCGCTGTTCAACTACCGGCTGACCGACCCTGGTAACCGGTCGTTCATCGGCCTGCGCAACTACTGGGTCATCCTCACCGACGGGCTCTGGTGGCAGGCGGTGGCGGTGACGGTGTTCATCACCGTCGTCACCGTCGTGGTCGAGCTCGTGCTGGGCTTCGCGCTCGCGCTGGTCATGTCGAAGGCCCTGAGCACGCTGCGTCCGGTGCTCCGGGCGGCGATCCTCATCCCGTACGCGGTGATCACGGTCGTCTCGGCGTTCTCGTGGGCCTTCGCCTTCAACATCACCACCGGCTTCGTGAACAAGTGGTTCGCCTGGCTGCCCGGCATCGCCGCGAACACCGACTGGTTCGGCGACAAGTGGACCTCGCTGCTGGTCATCTGCCTGGCCGAGATCTGGAAGACGACCCCGTTCATCTCCCTCCTCCTGCTCGCGGGCCTCGCCCAGGTGCCCGACGTGCTGCAGGAGGCGGCCCAGGTCGACGGCGCCACGTGGTGGCAACGGATGTTCAAGGTCACGATCCCGAACATGAAGGCCGCGATCATGGTGGCCCTGCTGTTCCGCAGCCTGGACGCGTTCCGCATCTTCGACAGCATCTTCGTGATGACCGCGGGGGCCAACGGCACCGAGTCGGTGTCCTTCCTCGCCTACCGGCAGACCATCTCACGGGTGGAGATCGGCCTCGGGTCGGCGGTCTCGGTCCTGCTCTTCATCTCGGTGATGCTGATCGCGTTCGGATTCATCAAGGGCTTCAGGATCGATCTGTCCCAGGCGAGAGGGGAACGCTGATGTCCACGCGGGAGAAGACCTGGTGGTGGATCGCCGGGGTCGTGATCCTCCTCTACTGCCTGTTCCCGATCGCCTGGATCGTCTCGCTGTCGTTCAAGGCGTCGGAGGACATCGCGAACGGACAGTTCCTGCCGACCAACGCGACGGGCGAGAACTACTCGACGATCCTGACCGGCTCGGCCAGCGACCTGTTCCTGCCGGCGCTGCGGAACTCGTTCGGCATCTGCCTGATCGCGACCTTCATCTCCTGCATCCTGGCGATGTTCGCCGCCTACGCGATCGCCCGGCTGGACTTCCCCGGCAAGAAGCTGATCCTGTCCACCGCACTGGTGGTGGCCATCTTCCCGGTGATCTCGATCGTCACCCCGCTGTTCAACCTGTGGCGGCAGATCGGGCTCTACGACACCTGGCTCGGGCTGATCATCCCGTACCTGTCGCTGACCCTGCCGATCTCGATCTGGACCATGTCGGCGTTCTTCCGCGAGATCCCGTGGGAGATGGAGCAGGCGGCCCAGGTCGACGGCGCGACGACCTGGCAGGCGTTCCGCAAGGTGATCGTGCCGCTGGCCGCGCCGGGCGTCTTCACCACGGCGATCATCGCCTTCTTCATCGCCTGGAACGACTTCGCGTACGGCATCTCGCTCACGTCGACCAGTGCGGCCCGGCCCGTGCCGGCGGCGCTGGGGCTCTTCTCCGGGGCCTCCCAGTTCGTCGACCCGACCGGCTCCATCGCCGCCGCCGCGGTGATCGTCACGATCCCGGTCGTCGCGCTCGTGCTCATCTTCCAGCGGCGCATCGTCGCCGGCCTCACCAACGGCGCCGTCAAGGGCTGACCCCGACCGGCTGACCCACCCGACGATCAGGCACCCGACCTACCCACCCGAGGGGACGAGGACCGATGGCCTCCATCGAGATGAAGAACATCGTCAAGAAGTACGGCGACGGCTTTCCGGCCGTGAACGACGTCAGCCTGGACATCGCCGACGGCGAGCTGATGATCCTGGTCGGCCCGTCCGGCTGCGGGAAGTCGACGCTGCTCCGGATGATCGTCGGGCTGGAGGACATCACCAGCGGCGACATGATCATCGGCGGCAAGCGGGTCAACGACCTCGCGCCGCGCGACCGCAACCTGTCGATGGTCTTCCAGAACTACGCGCTCTACCCGCACATGACCGTCTACGAGAACATCGCCTTCCCCCTGCGGCTGTCCAAGACGCCGGACGACGAGGTCAAGCGCCGCGTCTCCGAGGCCGCCGACGTGCTCGAGCTGCGCGAGCACCTCGAGCGCAAGCCGGCGAACCTCTCCGGCGGCCAGCGGCAGCGGGTCGCGATGGGCCGGGCCATCGTCCGGCAGGCGGAGGCGTTCCTCTTCGACGAGCCGCTGTCCAACCTCGACGCCAAGCTGCGCGGCCAGATGCGCACCGAGATCTCCCGGCTGCAGCGGCGGCTGGCCATCACGACCGTCTACGTCACCCACGACCAGACCGAGGCCATGACCCTCGGCGACCGGGTCTGCGTGCTGCGCAAGGGCAAGATCCAGCAGGTGGCGTCGCCGCGCGAGCTCTACGAGCAGCCGGTGAACCTGTTCGTCGCCGGGTTCATCGGTTCGCCGCCGATGAACTTCCTGCCCGCCACCATCGAGGGCAACAAGCTGAAGATGCCGTTCGGCGACCTCCAGCTCGACGAGGAGCGGGCGGCCGCCGTCGCCGGACGCGACCTGGTGCTGGTCGGCATCCGGCCGGAGTACTTCGACGACGCCTCGCTGGTCGAGGACTCCAAGCGCTCGCTGGGCTCGACGTTCAAGGCGCGGGTCGACGTCACGGAGTGGCTGGGCGACTCCCAGTACGCCTACATCCCCTACGACGCGCCCGAGGCCGATCACCACCCAGTTGCGTGAGCTGTCGCGGGAGCTGGACTCCGAGGAGCTGCGCACCCAGGCCGTCGTCTCGATCGACGCGGCCAGCCGGATCCGCGAGGGTCGGGACGCGGAGTTCTGGCTCGACGCCCGCAAGATCCACATCTTCGACCCGGCGACCGGGGACAACCTGACCCGGGACGCCGAGGCCGGCGCCGAGCTGACCCGGCTGGCCAACCAGGACCGGATCGAGCAGATGGAGGAGACGCGCGGCGAGACCACGTCGCTGGGCGCCGCCTGAACGCGCCCTGGTGGCGCAGCGCCGTCGTCTACGAGGTCTACCTGCGCAGCTTCGCCGACTCCGACGGCGACGGCGTCGGCGACATCGGCGGGCTGCGCGGGAAGCTGCCGTACCTGGCCGACCTCGGGGTCGACGCCGTCTGGATCACGCCCTGGTACCCGTCGCCGATGGCCGACGGCGGGTACGACGTCCGCGACTACTGCGACATCGACCCGCGTTTCGGCACGCTGGCGGACGCCGACGGGCTGATCGCCGATGCCCATGCCCTCGGGCTGCGGGTGATCGTCGACCTGGTCGCCAACCACACCTCCAGCGAGCACCCGTGGTTCACCGCCGCGCTGGCGGCCGGCCCGGGCTCGCCCGAGCGGCGGCGCTACTTCTTCCGCGACGGGCGGGCCGGCGGGGACGAACCGCCCAACGACTGGATCAGCGCGTTCGGAGGAGGGGCCTGGACCCGCGTCCGTGAGCCCGACGGCCGCCCGGGCCAGTGGTACCTGCACACGTTCGCCCCCGAGCAGCCCGACCTGGACTGGGACGACCCCGGGGTGCGCGAGGAGTTCGACGCCGTCCTGCGGTTCTGGCTGGACCGCGGGGTCGACGGCCTGCGCGTGGACGCGGCACCGGCCATGGCCAAGGTGGCCGGGCTGCCCGACGCCGGGCACCTGCCCGGCGCCCGGTTCGAGTCCCGCACGTGGGTGGACAGCCCGCACTGGGACGTCGAGGGCGTGCACGACATCCTGCGACGCTGGCGGGCGATCGGGGACACGTACCCGGGCGACCGGCTCTTCGTCACCGAGGCCGTCGTCGCCAGCCCCGAGCGGCTCAGCCGCTACGTGCGGCCGGACGAGATGCACACCAGCTTCAACTTCGACTACCTGACCGCGCCATGGGAGGCGCCGCGGCTGCGCGCCGTCATCGACGGCAGCATCGCCGCGCTCGGCCGCGTCGGTGCACCGGCGACGTGGGTGCTGTCCAGTCATGACGAGACCCGGCACGTGACCCGCTTCGGGCGGGCGTACACCGGGGCGGGGTTCGGCGGCGCGGCCGTGCCCGCGTCCCCGGCCGACCTCGCCCTCGGGCTGCGCCGGGCCCGCGCCGCCGCGCTGCTCACCCTGGCGCTCCCCGGCTCGGCCTACCTCTACCAGGGCGAGGAGCTCGGCCTGCCGGAGGTGGAGGACCTCCCGGAGGACAGCGCTCCAGGACCCCACCTGGGAACGCTCGGGACACACCGACCGGGGCCGGGACGGGTGCCGGGTGCCGCTGCCCTGGAGCGGGGACCGGCCGCCGTTCGGGTTCACCGCCGACGGCGGGACACCGTGGCTGCCGCAGCCGCCGGACTGGTCGGCGCTCACGGTGGCAGCCCAGCAGGCCGATCCGGGCTCGACGCTCTCGCTGTACCGGTCCGCCCTCCGCCTGCGGCGCACCCTGCCCGACCTGCACACCGCGCCGCTCGTGTGGCGGGCGTCGCCCGAGGAGGTCCTCGCCTTCGACCGCGGGACGTCGTTCAGCTGCGTCGTGAACCTCTCGGACCGTCCGGTCGCGCTGGACGGCGAGGTGCTGCTCGCCAGCGGTCCCTGCGCCTCGGGTCTGCCGCCCGACACCGCGGTGTGGCTGGCGCGGCCCGGCGCGGGCTGATCCGGCGGCTATCGTCGTCGGCACGGCGGGCCGTTCCCGCCGGCCGAACCGAGGAGTCCGTCCTGTCCGAGCAGCCCGAACCGGGAGAGAGCCCTCCCGCCGCTGCCCGGCGGCCGCGGACCCGTCTGCTGCTGGCGCTGGCCGCCGCCGTCGTGGTCGTCGACGTCGTGACCAAGCTGATCGTCGTCGCCACGATCGCGCCCGGTGAGGACATCCGGGTGCTCGGTGGGCTGCTCTACCTGACCCAGCTGCGCAACGTCGGCGCCGCCTTCTCCTTCGCGGAGGGGGCCACGGTGGTGTTCAGCCTGGTCGCCGTCGCCGTGGCGGTCGTCATCGTGCGCACGGCGCGCCGGCTCTACTCCACCGGCTGGGCGGTCACGCTCGGCCTGGTGCTCGGCGGGGCGCTGGGCAACCTGATCGACCGGATCTTCCGCGATCCCGGGTTCCTGCGGGGCGGCGTCGTCGACTTCCTCTCCGTCTTCGGACCCGACGGCGAGCACTTCCCGGTGTTCAACGTCGCGGACTCGGCGATCACCTGCGGCGGCATCCTGGGAGTCCTCCTCGCGCTGCGCGGCATCGAGTTCGACGGCACCCGGTCCAAGGACCGGGAGAGCGCTGACGCCGGCTGAGGAAAGCCGCCGATCCCGTCCGTCACCACGGGGCACGTCACAATGGGAACCGTGACCAGCTCCCCGGGCCTGCATCGGGCCCTTCCGGTGCCCGACGGGCTCGAGGGGCAGCGGGTCGACCAGGCGCTGTCCCGGCTGTTCGGGCTGTCCCGCACGGCGGCGGCCGAGGTCGCCGATGCCGGAGGCGTGCTGGTCGACGGGCGCTCCCGCGGCAAGGGGGACCGGCTCAGCGCCGGCAGCTGGCTCGAGGTGGAGCTTCCGCCGCCGCCGGGCGAACCGGTCGCGCCGCGCCCGGTCGAGGGCATGTCGATCCTCCACGACGACGACGACCTGGTCGTCGTCGACAAGCCGGTCGGGGTGGCCGCGCACCCGAGCCCCGGCTGGGACGGCCCGACGGTCATCGGCGGGCTGGCCGCGGCCGGCTACCGGATCTCCACGTCCGGTGCCGCGGAACGCCAGGGCGTCGTCCACCGGCTGGATGCCGCCACCACCGGCGTGATGGTGGTGGCCAAGAGCGAGCGGGCGTACACCGCGCTGAAGGCCGCGTTCAAGGAGCGGACGGTCGAGAAGGGGTACCACGCGCTCGTGCAGGGGCACCCCGATCCCTCGCGCGGAACGATCGACGCCCCGATCGACCGGCACCCCAAGCACGACTGGCGGTTCGCCGTCGTCGAGCGGTGGGCGGCCGTCGGTCACCCACTACCAGGTCATCGAGGCGTTCCCGGCCGCCAGCCTCGTCGACATCCAGCTCGAGACCGGCCGCACGCACCAGATCCGGGTGCACTTCTCCGCGCTGCGGCACCCGTGCGTCGGGGACACGACCTACGGCGCCGACCCCACGCTCGCCGCGCGGCTGGGGGTGGAGCGCCAGTGGCTGCACGCCGTCCGGCTCGGGTTCCCCCATCCCGCCGACGGCCGGTTCGTCGAGTTCACCAGCGAGTACCCGCCCGACCTGGCCGGTGCGCTGGCCGTGCTCCGCGCCGAGGCCTGACCGGCTCGTGAACGGACTGCCGGGCTCCCTCGTCGACTTCGGCCCCGCCGCGCTGGCGGCGGTCGTGGTGGCGGCGTACCTGGTGGTCGGCGAACCGGTGGCCGGGCACGTCCTGCACCGCCGGTTCGAGGGTCGGCTGCGCAGCGACCCGGACGCCCGGCGGTCGTTCTACCTGCGGCTGCTGGTCCTCGAGTGGGGGCTCGCGGCGCTCGCCCTCGTGGTGTGGCTGGCTGCGCCCGGCGTCGACGCCGGGCAGGTGGGGCTGCGCTGGCCGCAGCAGTGGCCGGGACCGGTGACCGGGCTGGTCGTGCTGCTGGTGCTCGCGTTCGTCGTCGTCTCCACCCGGGCCCTGCGCGGCGGCGCGCTGCTGGAGGCGGCGGCTCCCGTCCGCCGGCCCGGAGAGGGGCGGCACGCCGAGCCGGCCGGGCACGCCACGCTCGCGCTGCTGCCCCGCACGCCGGGGGAGCGGCGGCTGTTCACCGTCGTCGGCGTGACGGCCGGGGTCTGCGAGGAATGGCTCTACCGCGGGTTCTTCCTCGCCGTGGTCTCCGCGCTGGCGGGCGGGCTGCCCACGGGGTTGCTCGTCGTGGTCGCCGCGGTGGCCTTCGGTCTGGCGCACGCCTACCAGGGGCGCGCGGGGATAGTCACGACCGGCGTGCTCGGTGGCGTCATGGCCGCCCTCTACCTGCAGACCGGCTCGCTGCTGCTCCCGGTGCTGCTGCACGCGGCCGTCGACCTCCGGTTCCTCCTGGTGCCGGCGCAGGCGCTCCCCGCCGGTCGGTCTCCGGCGTGAGCGCCGACCGCGCGGGTCGCCGGCGCCGACGACCGGGCCGAGATCGCCGCGCTCCGCACCCGGGTCTTCGTCGACGAGCAGGGCGTGCCGCCGCAGATCGAGCAGGACGACGCGGACTCCTGGGCCGTGCACGTGCTCAGCCGGGACGACGGCGGGCGGGTGGTCGCGACCGGCCGGCTCCTGGTGCGGGGGGACACCGCAGCCATCGGCCGGATGGCGGCCGACGCGTCGGTGCGGGGCCGCGGGCACGGGGCCGCCGTACTGGCCGAGCTGCACCGGCAGGCGGCTCTGCGCGGTGTCGGCGAGATCGTGCTGCACGCGCAGGTCAGCGCCCGCGGGTTCTACGAGCGGGCGGGGTACGTCGCCGTGGGCGAGGAGTACGAGGAGGCGGGGATCCGCCACGTGACGATGCGCCGCCGGCTGTGAGCCGCGCCGGGCCGGGGCCGCCGCGAGCTCCCGGGTGGTGGGGGCACGTGGATCCCTACTGTGAGAAGACACGTCCTGTCAGACCCCCGGAGTAGACCTTCGGCAATGCGAGGATCGACCCACCGGACCGTGTCTTCCCCGCCGGTCGCCCGATGGATCTCTCTTCCGCCGGGCACGCACGACCACTGAGGAGTACCGCCGCACCGTGAGCGAGCTTGCGAGCGAACGAGACAGCACAGCAGCCCCGCGAACGGGCCCGACGAGCGCCAGCGAGGAGTGCCCGTGAGCAGCTCGTCCGATTCGTTCGCGCACCTGCACGTCCACACCGAGTACTCGATGCTGGACGGCGCGGCCAAGCTGCCCGAGGTCACCGCGGCGGCCGCCGCCCAGGGCATGCCGGCCCTCGCCATGACCGACCACGGCAACGTCTTCGGCGCGTACGACTTCTACAAGCAGGCGACCGGCGCGGGCGTGAAGCCGATCATCGGCATGGAGGGCTACTACACGCCCGGGTCCCGCTTCGACCGGGCGCCGTTCGACTTCGGCGACAACCTCATCGACGAGGAGGGCGACGGCGGGTCCAACCGCGGCAAGGCCGCGTACACGCACATGACGCTGCTGGCCCGCACCACCGAGGGCATGCACAACCTGTTCCGCATCTCGTCGCTGGCCAGTCTCGAGGGCCAGTACCGCAAGCCGCGGTTCGACCGCGACCTGCTCGAGCGCTACGGCACGGGCCTGATCGCCACCACCGGCTGCCCGTCGGGCGAGGTGAACATGTGGCTGCGTGCGGGCAAGGAGGACCGGGCCCGCCAGGCGGCCGCCGACTTCCAGGACATCTTCGGCAAGGAGAACTTCTACGCCGAGCTGATGGACCACGGCCTGTCGATCGAGAAGAAGACCCGGCCGGCACTGATGGCGATCGCGAAGGATCTCGGCATCCCGCTGCTCGCGACCAACGACCTGCACTACACGCACAAGGAGGACGCCGCCGCCCACGACGCCCTGCTGTGCATCCAGACGGGGTCCCGGCTCAACGAGACCAACCGCTTCCGGTTCAACGGTGACGGCTACTACCTCAAGAGCGCGGCCGAGATGCGCGCCCTGTTCCCGGGCGACCTGCAGGTGGCGTGCGACAACACCCTGCTGGTCGCCGAGCAGTGCGAGGTGTCCTTCACCGAGGGCGCCGACCTCATGCCGCGGTTCCCGCTGCCGCCGGGGGAGGACGAGACCTCCTGGTTCATCAAGGAGGTCGAGCGCGGCCTGCACAAGCGCTGGCCGAACGGCATCCCCGACCACGTGCGCAAGCAGGCCGACTACGAGACCGGGATCATCTGCCAGATGGGCTTCCCGGGGTACTTCCTCGTGGTCGCCGACTTCATCAACTGGGCGAAGGACCAGGGCATCCGGGTCGGCCCCGGGCGTGGCTCGGCCGCCGGCTCGCTGGCCGCCTACGCGATGGGCATCACCGACCTCGACCCGCTGGCCCACGGCCTGATCTTCGAGCGGTTCCTGAACCCCGAGCGTGTCTCGATGCCCGACGTCGACATCGACTTCGACGACCGCCGTCGCGGCGAGGTCATCCGCTACGTGTCGGACAAGTACGGCGAGGAGCGGGTCAGCCAGATCGTCACCTACGGGACGATCAAGGCCAAGGCCGCGATCAAGGACGCCGCCCGGGTGCTCGACCGCCCCTACTCGGTGGGTGACGAGCTGACCAAGCTCATGCCCCCGGACGTGATGGGCAAGGGCATCCCGCTGTCGGGTGTCTTCGACCCGGCCCACCCGCGCTACAAGGAGGCCGCCGAGTTCCGGTCCCGCTACGAGTCCGACTCCGGCGCGGCCGAGGTGGTCGACCAGGCCCGCAAGCTGGAGGGGCTGAAGCGGCAGTGGGGCGTGCACGCCGCCGGTGTCATCATCGGCCGCTTCCCGCTGATCGACAGCATCCCGATCATGCGCCGCGAGTCCGACGGCGCCGTCATCACGCAGTTCGACTACCCGACCTGCGAGACGCTCGGCCTGCTCAAGATGGACTTCCTGGGCCTGCGCAACCTCACCGTCATCGACGACGCGCTGCGCAACATCGTGGCGAACGGCAAGGAGCCGGTCGACCTCGACGAGATCAGCAAGGACCTCACGGACAAGGCGACCTACGACCTGCTCTCGCGGGGTGACACGCTCGGCGTCTTCCAGTTCGACGGTGGCCCGATGCGCTCGCTGCTGCGCCTGATGCGGCCGGACAACTTCGAGGACATCTCCGCCGTCGGCGCGCTGTACCGGCCCGGCCCGATGGGTGCGAACTCGCACACCAACTACGCGCTGCGCAAGAACGGCCAGCAGGAGATCACGCCGATCCACCCGGAGCTGGCCGAGCCGCTGCAGGACATCCTGGGCCAGACCTACGGCCTGATCGTCTACCAGGAGCAGGTCATGGCGATCGCGCAGAAGGTCGCCGGGTACTCGCTCGGCAAGGCCGACCTGCTGCGCCGCGCGATGGGCAAGAAGAAGAAGTCGGTGCTCGACGCCGAGTTCGTCGGCTTCGAGGCCGGCATGAAGGCCAACGGGTACTCCGGCGCCGCGATCAAGACGTTGTGGGACATCCTCGTCCCGTTCGCCGACTACGCGTTCAACAAGGCCCACTCCGCCGCCTACGGCCTGGTCTCGTACTGGACCGCCTACCTGAAGGCGAACTATCCGGCCGAGTACATGGCGGGGCTGCTCACCAGCGTCCAGGACGACAAGGACCGCCGGCCCATCTACCTGGCCGAGTGCCGCCGCATGGGCATCAAGGTGCTGCCACCGGACGTGAACGAGTCGTCCTGGGACTTCACCGCCGTCGGCACCGACATCCGCTTCGGCCTGGCGTCGGTCCGCAACGTGGGGCACAACGTCGTCGACTCGATCGTCCGGGCCCGCGAGGAGAAGGGCGCGTTCAAGGACTTCCCCGACTTCATGCGCAAGATCGACACGGTCGCCTGCAACAAGAAGGTGATCGAGTCGCTGGCCAAGGCGGGTGCGTTCGACTCGATGGGGCACTCGCGGCAGGGCATCGCCGCGGTCCACGCCCAGGCCGTCGACTCCGCCATGGCGCTCAAGCGCAAGGAGGCGGAGGGCCAGTTCGACCTGTTCGGCAGTTTCGGCGACGGCGCAGGGGCCGACGACCCGTTCAGCGGGGCCCTGGACATCGCGATCCCGACGGCCGACTGGTCGAAGTCCGAGCGGCTGGTCTTCGAGCGGGACATGCTCGGTCTCTACGTCTCCGACCACCCGCTGCACGGCGTCGAGCACGTGCTCGCCGCCAACGCCGACACGCCCATCGCCGAGATCAACGCCGGCGGTGTCGAGGACGGCGCCAACGTGACGATCGCGGGCATCCTCACGGCGGTCTCCCCGCGGACGAACAAGCAGGGCGCCCCCTGGGCCATCGCGACGCTGGAGGACCTCGAGTCCGGCATCGAGGTCCTGTTCTTCCCCAAGACCTGGGCCGAGGTCTCCGAGAAGGTCGTGCGCGACCAGATCGTGGTGGTCAAGGGGCGGATCAGCCGGCGGGACGACCAGCCGTCGCTGTTCGGCTCCGAGGTCACCCTGCCGGAGCTGACCGAGGGCCCGCGCGGGCCGGTGCTGGTGTCGATGGCGGCAGCCCGGTGCACGCCGCCGGTGGTCGAGCGGTTGCGGGAGGTCCTGGGCAGCCACCCCGGCACCACCGAGGTGCAGCTGAAGCTGGTCAACGGCAGCCGCGAGACCGTGCTGCGGCTGGATCAGGGGCTGCGGGTCCGTCCCAGCACGGCGCTGATGGGCGACATCAAGGCGCTGCTCGGACCGACCAGCGTGGCGCTGCTGTGAGCTCGTCGGGCGCCTGCTGCCGACGGCTCCCAGCCCGGCGATGTTCACTGGTGGTGTGAGCAGCTCTTTCCAGCCGGCCGGTTCCCCCGACTCCGACGGTCCGTCGAACGGCCCCGTCGCGCACGCGTACTGGCGAGGTTGGCCGGAGTTCCGCGCGGACCTGCGCAGCTCGCTGCGGCTGGTGCTCGTGCTGGCCGTCGCGGGTGTGGCCGCCGGCCTGCTCTGGTGGTGGCTGGCGCCGCGGGCGGACTTCCGGATCACCGACACCGGACCGGTCGTGATCGGCAATCCGCCGGCGGAGTTGCTGGTCGCCGATGACGGCGTCCTCGCCCTGATCCTGGTGGGGTTCGGGCTCGTGGCCGGTGCGGCGGCCTGGTTCCTGCGCAGCCGACGAGGCGTCGCGACGGTCCTGGCCCTCGCCGTCGGCGCCTCGCTGATGGCCGTCGTCGCCTGGCAGCTGGGTGGGCTCCTCGGGGCCGGCCCCTCCAAGGCCGAACTGGCCGACGTCGGCACGGTGGTGACCACGGCCCTGCGACTGCGCTCGATCCCGGCCCTGGCTCTCGCGCCGTTCGCCGCGCTGCTGGCCTACCTGGTTCCGGTGATCACGGTCCACCGCGACGACCTCGGCCGCACGCCCGATCCGGTGCCTGCGCCCAGCGCGGAGGGCGAGCAGCCCGACGGCGACCGGGCGCTGAGGCACGATCCCGTGCTCCCTGCCCCGCGCCCGTTCGGGGCGGGGCCCCGCACCGACCTCAGTTGACCGTCATCGGTGTCGCGAACTCCACCAGCGGCACCGGCACCGCCCCCAGCGTCTGCAGCAGGGTGAGCTCGCGGCGCAGCAGCCGGGACTCGGCAGCCAGCCGGCGGCGCGTGGCCGACTCGGCGAGCAGCGCCTGCCGGTCCTCGGTGGTGAGCAGCGCGGCCGACGCGACCAGGTAGGACAGCGCGGTCGGGTCGCCGGCCACGGCGTGCAGCAGCACCGCGGTCTCCGCGTCGACGACCGGCTCACCGCCGTCCGCTGTCGTCGCCGAGACCGGCCACCTGGGCGACGTAGCGCGTGAACAGGTTCCGGACGTTGCGGGACAGCACGTCCATCGAGCCCCGCGCGACCGACGCCACGACGTCCTCCGGGGCTGCGCTGCGGGCGTCGGCGCCGGGCGGCGGGTCGACGGGCGGGCCGACGATGCCGTCGCGGTCGCCGGCCGCCTCCTCCGCCTGCTCCTCGTCGACCAGCCACTCCACCTCGGCCTGCAGGTACGGCGGGTCGTCACCGACGACGACGTCGAGCAGCCGGAAACGTTCGCCGCCGACGGTCACGATGCGGAAGCCGCCGTCGGGCTGGGGGCGGACGGCCTGGACGCGCGCCGTGCAGCCGATGTCGTACAGGGCCGCGGCCGGCGCCACCTGCTCGACCTCCCACCCCTGGCGGATGGCGACGACGCCGAAGAAGCGCCGGTCGTCTGCCTCGGGGAGCTGGAGCAGGTCGTGCATGAGCCGGCGATACCGCGGCTCGAAGATCTGCAGGGGCAGCACCACTCCGGGGAAGAGCGGCGTCCCCAGAGGGAACAGCGGGATCAGCTCGCCCATCCCGCGAGCGTACGGGGGCCGTCCGGTCGATGCCCGACCGCTGGCTACGCTGGAGATTCGCCGTCCCACCCCACCCCGGAGGCTTCCGTGCTCGCCCGCATCGACCTGCGTGGATCCGCACTGCCGGCAGCCCGCGAACTCACCGGGCTCCTGCCCCGGGCCGGTACCGACATCGACTCGGTGATGGCGACTGTCCGCCCGCTGTGCGAGGACGTCCGCATCCGCGGCGCCCAGGCCGTGCGCGAGATCACCGCCCGGCTCGACGGCGTCGACGCCGAGGACTTCGCGGTTCCGCAGGAGGCGCTCGACCGCGCGCTCGCCGAGTGCGAGCCGGCGCTGCGGGCCGCGCTGGAGGAGGCCATCGCCCGGGTCCGGACGGTGCACGCCGACCAGCGGCGGACCGACGTCACCACCCAGGTCGTACCCGGCGGCACCGTCACCGAGCGGTGGGTGCCCGTCCGGCGCGTCGGGCTCTACGTACCCGGTGGGCTCGCCCCGCTGCTGTCGAGCGTCGTGATGAATGTCGTGCCGGCGCAGATCGCCGGTGTCGAGTCCATCGCCGTGGCCTCCCCGCCGCAGCGTGACCACGGCGGCCTGCCCGACCCCGGCGTCCTGGCCGCCTGCGCGCTGCTCGGGGTGAGCGAGGTCTACGCCGTCGGCGGCGCCCAGGCCGTCGCGGTCTTCGGCTACGGCGCGGGCTCCTGCGAGCCGGTGGACATGGTGACCGGGCCGGGCAACGTCTACGTGACGGCGGCCAAGCGGCTGCTGCGCGGCCGGATCGGCATCGACTCCGAGGCGGGTCCGACCGAGGTCGCCATCCTCGCCGACGACAGCGCCGACCCCGCACACGTGGCGGCCGACCTGATCAGCCAGGCCGAGCACGATCCACTGGCCGGTGCGGTGCTGGTCACCGACAGCGAGGCGCTCGCCGACGCCGTCCTGGAGCTCGTACCCGGGCAGGTCGCCGCGACCAAGCACTCCGACCGGATCGGCGTCGCCCTCGACGGCAGCCAGTCCGGCATCGTGCTGGTCGACGACATCGACGCGGGCCTCCGGGTGGTCGACGCCTACGCCGCCGAACACCTGGAGATCCAGACGCGGGATGCGCGGCAGGTCGCGGCCAGGGTCCGCAATGCCGGTGCGATCTTCGTCGGCGCCTGGTCTCCGGTGTCGCTCGGTGACTACTGCGCCGGCTCCAACCACGTGCTGCCCACCGGTGGCTGCGCCCGGTTCTCCAGTGGGCTGACCGTGCAGTCGTTCCTGCGCGGCATCCACGTCGTCGAGTACGACCAGCAGGCGCTCGCGCAGGTCGCCGGCCACATCGATGCCCTTGCCGGAGCCGAGGACCTGCCGGCGCACGCGGCCGCGGTCCGCATCCGGCAGCGCTGATGACCTCGCTCGACTCGTTGCCGCTGCGGCCGGAGCTGCAGGGGCGCACCCCGTACGGGGCCCCGCAGCTGCCCGCCGACCACCGGCTCAACACCAACGAGAACCCGTATCCGCTGCCGGCGGAGCTCCTCGCCGACCTCGGTACCGCGCTCGGGCACGCGGCCCTGGAGCTCAACCGCTACCCGGACCGGGACGCCGTCGCGCTGCGCACCGACCTGGCCACGTACCTCTCCCGGACCAGCGGTGAGCCGATCACGCCGCAGCAGGTCTGGGCGGCGAACGGGTCGAACGAGGTGCTCCAGCAGATCCTGCAGGCCTTCGGCGGGGCGGGGCGGATGGCGCTGGGCTTCACGCCGTCCTACTCGATGCACCCGATCATCTCGGCCGGCACCGGCACCGCCTGGGTCGACGGCCACCGGCGCGACGACTTCACCATCGATGCGACCGCCGCCGCCGCACAGGTGCGCGAGCTGCGGCCCGACGTCGTCTTCGTCACCAGCCCGAACAACCCGACCGGCACCGCCGTGGCGCTGGAGACGGTGGAGGCGCTGTACGAGGCTCTGTCGTACGACCAGGGGCGCACGGGGGTGCTCGTCGTCGACGAGGCGTACGAGGAATTCGCCCGCGCCGGCACGCCGTCGGCACTCTCGCTGCTGCCCGGGCGCCCACGGCTGGTCATCAGCCGGACCATGAGCAAGGCGTTCGGCATGGCCGGGCTGCGGCTGGGCTACCTGGCCGCCGACCCGGCGGTCGATCGACGCGCTGCAGCTCGTGCGGTTGCCGTACCACCTGGGGTCGCTGACCCAGGCCGCCGCTCGGACGGCGCTCGCCCACACGGATGCGCTGCTGGCGACCGTCGACGCCGTCAAGGCCCAGCGCGACCGGATCGTCGCGGCGCTGCCGGCGATGGGGCTCACCAGCGTGCCCAGCGACGCCAACTTCGTGCTGTTCGGGCACTTCGCCGATGCCCCCGCCGCGTGGCAGGCGCTGTTGGATCGCGGGGTCCTGGTCCGCGACGTCGGGCTGCCCGGATGGCTCCGGGTCACCGCCGGCACGCCGGAGGAGACCGACGCCTTCCTCACCGCGCTGGGTGAGGTCGCACCGGATCATCGCGTCGCTGAGGGAGGATGAGCGGCATGAGTCGCACTGCACGGGTCGAACGCGCGACCAGCGAGACCAAGCTGGTCGTGGAACTCGACCTCGACGGCACCGGTACGAGCTCGATCAGCACCGGCGTCGGCTTCTACGACCACATGCTGACGGCGCTGTCCAAGCACAGCGGCATCGACCTGACGGTGCAGGCCGACGGCGACCTGCACATCGACGCGCACCACACCGTCGAGGACGTCGCGATCGCGCTCGGCCAGGCCTTCGCCGAGGCGCTGGGCGACAAGCGGGGCATCACGCGCTACGGCGACGCGACGATCCCCATGGACGAGGTGCTCGCGCAGGCTGCGGTCGACCTCTCCGGGCGGCCGTACTTCGTGCACGCCGAACCCGAGAACATGACGCCGATGATCGGGCCGGACTACCCGACCAGCCTGACCAAGCACGTGCTCGAGTCGTTCGCGTTCAACGCGCGGATCAGCCTGCACGTCCGGGTGCTCTACGCCGGGCGCGACGCCCACCACATCGTCGAGGGCCAGTTCAAGGCGCTCGCGCGGGCGCTGCGGCAGGCGGTGGCGATCGACCCCCGGGTCACCGACGTCCCCTCCACCAAGGGCGCGCTCTAACCCGTGGACTTCGGCCTCGTCCTGCTCGTCCTCGGCGGCTTCCTGCTCGGCGGCGCGTGGAGCATCTGGCGATCGGACGACGACACCAAGGGCCGTACCGGTCCGCAGGTGGCGATCGCGGTCATCCTGCTTCCTCGCGGCGCTGCTCGCCACTGCCTCGGGCATCCTGCGCCTGGTGTGAGCGACGAGGCGCGCTTCCTCGACATCGTGCTGGCCGACCCGACGGTGGCGGCGGTGCTCGACCGCGCGCCGGCCCTGGGCGTTCGGGACTGGTGGCTCACCGCCGGGGTGCTCTTCCAGGCGGTGTGGAACGCCGAGACCGGCCGCCCGCCGGGCACCGGCATCCGGGACGCCGACTTCTTCTACTTCGACGACGACACCTCGTGGGAGGCCGAAGACGCCGTCATCCGCGCCGGCACGGAGCTGTTCGCCGATCTGCCCGTTCCGGTGGAGATCCGCAACGAGGCGCGGGTGCACCTCTGGTACGCCGACCGGTTCGGTACGCCCGCTCCGCCGTTCCGCGACTGCCGCGACGCGATCGACTCCTTCGCCGCCGTCTGCTGCTGCTACGGCGTGACGGTGGACGGATCGGGGCGGCCGCTGGTCTACGCGCCGCACGGCTACGACGACCTGTTCTCGCTGGTGGTGCGGCCGAACCCACGCCTGGCGCCGCGACACGTCTACGAGACCAAGACCGCGCGCTGGCAGCAGCAGTGGCCAGAGCTCACCGTGCTGCCCTGGGACGGCCCCAGCCGGCCCTGAGCCTCCCGCTCACCTCGAGTGAGAATGACAACACTCTGAGGTGACCAGCGGGTTCGTCATCCGGCCATCTCGTGCGGGTTGACGGCAACGACATGCTCATGTTCTGTCACGGACAGATAACAACCTGCCTCTCACGGGCAAGCCCGCCGGTCTGGCGGTCGCCATCGCCCCGCGCTCCGTGTACGTCGAAAGGCCCCTCCATGCCGCCAGCCCGCAGAAGTCTGCGGACGGCCCCGCTCTCGTTCTGCGGACGGTCGCTGTCGTGACCGCGATTCTCGGTCGCGCCGCCGGACGCGCCGTGTTCGTGGACCCCCACCCGAGCGGGCACACGTTGCTCAAGATGCCGACGGGGCATCGCGTGGTACAGCCGGGTGTCTCCGCCAGTCGGCGGGCTGCGCCGGCGCACGGTCCGCGGCGGGTGGCGTGGCTGAGCGCGCACCTGATGATCGCTGTCACGCCACTCGCCCTGTGCGTGCCGCAGATGAAGCCCGGGCGGGGATTCCTCATCGACCTCTCGGTAGCCCTGGGCTTCGTGGCGCTGTCGGTATTGGGCCTGCAGTTCGCCCTCGCTGCCCGGTTCTCCCGGAGTTCCGCGCCCTTCGGTATCGACGTCGTCCTCTCCTACCACCGGCAGATCTCGTTCCTGGCCGTCGCCGGTGCGTTCGCGCACCCAGTGCTGCTGTTCGTCGCCGACGATCGGTACCTGGCGCTGCTGGATCCCACGCGGCTGCCTGTCCGGGCCGCCTTCGCGTGGCTGTCCGTGGCTGCCCTGGGGACGCTCATGGTCACCTCGATCTGGCGGCGGGCGCTGCGGCTGAGCTATCAGGCATGGCACGTCCTGCACTCCGTGCTGGGGGTGTTCATCGTGCTCGCGGCGCTGGTCCATGCCTTCCTGGTGAACTACTACTTCAGCGTGGCGCTCGTCCGCGGCGTCTGGATCGTCTACACGGCGGCGTTCGTGTGGCTCGCCGTTTGGGTGCGTCTGATCAAGCCGTTGCGCCTGAGCCTGCGGCCCTGGCGGGTCACGCAACTGTGGCCCGAGCCCGGGGGCAGCCTCACGGTGAGCCTGGAGCCTGTCTTCCGGACCACGGAGAGCACGCAGTTCTCCTTCCGCGCCGGCCAGTTCGCCTGGATCCTGCCGAGCCGCAACCCGTTCACGCCCACGTATCACCCCTTCTCGATCTCCTCGAGTGCGCTGTCGTCCCGGGTGGACTTCACGATCAAGCAGGTCGGTGACTTCACCGGTTCGATGCGGAGCCTCCGGCTGGGCCAGCGGGTCTACCTCGACGGCCCGCACGGTTCCTTCACCCTGGAGAGCCACCCGGGTATGGGCTACGTCTTCGTGGCGGCGGGCGTCGGCGTCACGCCGTTCCTGTCGATGCTCGCCACGCTCGCCGACCAAGGGGACCAGCGGCCCATCTGGCTCTTCCTCGGCAACCGGCACGAGGACCAGGTGACCGGCATCCGCCAGTTGGGTCGCCTGCGCGGGCGCCTCAACCTGCGCGTGATCCACGTCATCAGCCGGGCGTCGGCCCAGTGGACCGGCGAGCGAGGGCGCATCGATGCCGCCCTGCTCGATCGACACCTGCCGCTCGAGCGGCGGTCCCTGGAGTACTTCGTCTGCGCCGGAGGAGAGATGATCCGCTCCGTCGAGACCGATCTGCGGGAACTGAACATCCCCGGCGACAACATCCACAGCGAGAAGTTCGGAATGGTCTGACATGCGCACCACCGGAGCCACCTCGGCCGCCCTCCTGACGAGCGCGGTCCTGATCGCCCTCTGCCTCCTCTGGGCGGTTGCCCAGGGCTGAGCCTCAGACAGCGAGGAGACGGGTGGCTTTCCCGCCCAGAGCGACGTTGGCTGCTGCCGAACTCAACTGGCGGTGAGTCTGGGCGCTGCTTCCGCTCGCCGTGACGCTTGTCGGCGCGTTGATTCTGGGTCAGTGGTGGCCCCTCGTCTTGGGGTTCGCCCTCGCGGCAACGGTCGTGGCGGTCGACCGGCAAAACACGCGGCAAGACGGACAAGGTTGACGCCGATCTCGGCCTAGCGACGCTGTCCCTGAATGGGCCGCTCAGGGGCATCCAGCCCGGCTCTCCGTGAGGGCCCACTATGAGACACCGTTGTGGCGTCGGAGTGCCGTCTCGCTGGCGGATCATGCGCTTGTGACCGAAGGCGCAGCGAACCTTTCAGGCCGGCGTCTCCTCGTCGCCATGCTGGTGCTGTTCATCTGCGACGTGATCGGCGGCTCGCTCGCGGTCGTCTCGGGCGTCGCCACCTGGGGCGAGGCGTGGGGCTTTGACACCACGTTCACCGTGCCGCTGCCGGTCGGGGCGGTGCAACTCGCCCTGGCCTGGTTGGCCGCACGCAACGTGCGGCCTCCGATCGGTCTGGTCTCGGCCGTCGTCCTCAGCGTGTTCTGCCTGATCAGCCTGCTGTTCGGGTTGTTCGACGGTGACCTCACCAACGAGGTCGCGTCGGCCGGCTACCCAGGGGGAGTCGCCTGGGGCGTCGTCCTGTTGGCGGTCACCGCCATCGTCGGTCTGCTCGCTGCCGCTCGGGCGAGGCAGCTGTACCGGCTTCGCTGACCACGCGATGCATCTGTCCCTCAAGCCGCCGCTAGGGCGAGTTTTGCTGGTTCCCTGGGCCAGACGTCCTGGCCGCATCCCGGGCGGTCGCATCCGCCGAGTCAGCCCGATCTGTCACCCTCATTTGCCGTACTCAACTGGCGGTGAGTTCGGCAGCAAGCGTTGTTTCGGGTGGGAAAGTCATCCCGGTCCGTCGGACGAAATGGCGGCGGCCGAACGGGACACGCAGGGCGTGGCGACAGCGACGTGGGACGGCCTGCGCGTTCCGGCCGTTCAGACGGGGCGCACAGCCAACGCATGCTGCACAGCGGTCGCGGAGGCGTTCGACAGGGGCATTCGCACGTCGGGGGTAGGGATGCGACCCTCAGCGTGCAGCAGCGCCTTGATGACGGCCGGGCTCGGCTCGGCGAACATCGCCAGGACCAGCGGGAGCAGCGCCTCGGCGTGTGCGCGGCCGCGCGCGACCTCCCCGCTCAGGCCGTGCTCGATCATCGTCACGAAGCGCTCGGTGCACAGATTGGCCGAGGCGGCGATCGCGCCGGTCGCGCCCATCAGGGTGAGCGGGAGCAAGTACGGGTCGTCGCCCCCCCAGCGCCGCGAACTCCCTCGGAGCGCCGGCCAGGACGGCGAGGGTGTCCGCGTCGATGGCGGCGACGGCCTGCTTGAGCCCGGCGATGTTGTCCGTGGCGGCCAGCTCCAGCAGTGCCGCGGCGGTGAGTCCCCGTCCGGTGCGGTAGGGCACGTTGTAGGCGACAAGCGGCACCGGGGAGCGGGCCGCGACCAGCTGGAAGTGCGCCACGATCGCCGCCTCGGTGGGGCGGACGTAGTACGGCACGACGGCGAGCGATGCGATCACGCCGGGCACGTCCGCGAGGGCCTGGTGGCGCGCGAGGGTGGTGCGCGTGTCGTTGGTGCCCGCGCCCACGATGAGGCCGGCGCCGCGATCGGCGCAGACGCGGCTGCAAGCGGCGAGGACGGCGTCGCGCTCGACGTCGTCGAGCGAGGTGGGTTCGCCGGTGGTCGCGAGGACGACGACCCCAGCGGCTCCTGCCGACAGGACGTCGTCCGCCAGGCGCTCCAGAGCGTCGACAGCCACGTCCCCGTGTGCGTCGAACGGCGTCACCAGCGGGACGTACACACCGCGAAGCTGCAGCTCAGCCACCACCCGGCAAACCTAGCCTGACCGACGGGACGCGACGGAGACCCGCCGCTCGAAGCGCGCGCGACTTTCCCACCCACAACAACGCTTGCTGCCGAACTCAACTGCCGGTGCTCAGGTCGGGGTGGAGCAGGATTTCGGTGCCGTCGGGGCGCCAGGTGCGCCATCGGCCGTTCGGTTGTCGCTCGATCCGGAAGCCGTGGTGGACCTTGGTGTGGTGGCGTTCGCACAACAGCGCGGAGTTCTCCAGCGACGTCTCGCCCCCGTCGATCCAGTGAGGATCGGCCCCGGGCGCGGTATCGGCATTACTACTGACCCGTTTCCCGGGGCCGCCCTCCCGAACCGGACATGCGACTTTCACCGCATCCGGCTCTCCGCAAGCCGCCGCTAGGCCGCTGCTGCCGGTTTGCTCCATGGCGTGTGGATTCGCGTTCCACGATATCGATATCTCTCGATCGTCATCGTGGTCGGCGAGTAGAGCTGCACGCCGTTGTATTCCGGCGTCCATCCGTTGTAGTAGCGGCCGATGATGATCCGCCCGGATGTGCGTGGATATTTCTTGCGCAACCAGAACCTGATCCTCCACCACGTGTAGTTATGGAGGTTGTGGTAGGCGGCGCTCGATGACGCGTGCCGGAAATACTGTGCCCATCCGCGGATAGCCCGGCTTAGCCGGACGAACAGTTCGTCCGCGGCCTGGTGGGTGACCCCTTTTGTCAGTTGTTTCACCTTCCGCCGAATCGCCTTGATGGCCGTCTTCGATGGGTAGGAGTAGACGAACTGGCGGGCGCTTCCTTTCTGGGTGTGCCGCTGGATGTGGAATCCCAGGAAGTCGAAGCCCTCATCGATGGAGCAGGTTCGAGTCTTCTCCAGCGACAGGACGAGACCCACCGTGGCCAGCACGGCCGCGGTTTCGTCTCGTGCCGTGTCGAGGTGTTGTTGGCCGCCGTTCACCAGGACGACGAAATCGTCGGCGTACCGGACGAGGCGGTAGGTTGCCCCGCCGCGTTGCCGGTGCCGCAGACGATCGCTGCCGCTCTTGTGTTCGTCCCACCGGGCCTGGAAGTGGTCGTCCAGGGTCGTCAGGGCGATGTTGGCCAGCAGCGGTGACAGGATCCCGCCCTGGGGTGTGCCGGAATGGGTGTCGGTGTTCTGGCCCAGTTCGGTCAAGATCCCGGCCTTGAGGAAGGACTTGACCAACGCCAGGACTCGCTTGTCCTTGACGCGAGTCCGGACCCGGTCGAGGAGAGCGACATGGTCGATCTCGTCGAAACAGGCACGGATGTCGCCTTCGAGGACCCACTCGTAGCCCCGGTGGGCATAGAAGCGGATTTCCTCGATGGCGTCCTGGGCCCGCCGGGCGGGACGGAAACCGTAGCTGACCGGTGAGAAGTCGGCCTCGAAGATCGGTTCGAGGACCGACTTCGCGGCGGCTTGGACCACCCGGTCGGCCACGGTCGGGATCCCCAAGCGACGGCGCTTGCCGTTCGCCTTCGGGATCAGCCGTTCCCGCACCGGCAGCGGAACGAACGTGCGGGCCTTCAGTTGCGCCCGTAGATCCGCCAAGAACCCCTCCACCCCCGGATCGCTGCGCTCGATCGCCGCGACAGTGCGGCCATCGACACCCGCGCTGCGACCCCCGGTGTTCCCCGACACCCGCGTCCACGCGGCAACGAGGAACGCCGGGTCGTAGATGAGGTTGTAGAGATCATCAAACCGGCGACCGGGATCGGCCACCGCCCAACGGTGCAGTTTCTTCTGCATTCCCAGTACCCGCTGGGCCGCCATCTGCGGCGATTCCAGCAGCACACCGATGTTCATCGACGTATCTTCTGGCATTACCTCGAATTCTCTGCTCGACTTGCTGCCGCCCTTCGCCATGTGGCCGGCTTTCCCGTCCTCGGACTACTACGGCGGCTCCGCCCCACCACGAACCCATCCGCGGGCAATTCGCCTATCCCGGCCGCATCGGAGGCACCGATAATGCCGGGAGGGCTCGTGATAGTTCCCGTGTTCACTTGATTCCGATCGATGAGGGAGGCATCCAGCTTTACCCCGACGGCTCCCCGCGAGTACGCCACAGACAACTCCTCGCGGGCTGGTCGATGCCCCATAAAGGCCACGACACCGGCCGGGCGCTACTGCTACCAATCGCTTCACGCGCGCCGCATACCAACCCGAATCCGCCAGGTTTAGAGTTGGCTCCACTTAACGAGGCTTCAGACACTGGTTTCTCTCGTACGCCTTCTCATCTCGCTCACCGAGCCCGCCCCATCTGGCAGTTCTAGGACGACTCGACTTTGTCAGGGCTGCTTCCCGCCCGCCGCGTCCATTCCCACGCAGCAGACTGCCCTCAGCTTCACCTCATGGCTGTGACCATTCGGAGATCGGGGTCTTTCACCCCCATTCGGTAATCAAGCGCCTCACGGCGCACGTGCAGCAGATGATGGACGTCACACCACCAGCTCGGGTTGTCACAGCCGGTGAACACGCAGTGCCGGTCGCGGGCCTCGGTCGCCCGGCGCAGGTGCGGCGGCACCACCCGGTGGGTGCGGCCCATCTCCATCGGCTGCGACTCCGGGCCGATCACGATCCGGGTGATGGTGCCGTCGCAGGCCAGCCAGCGGGCCCGGCCGGCGGAGATCCGGCCACCGAACCCCAGCTCGGCCGCGCCCGGGCCGGTGGCCGGGTCGGCGAGGTCGGCCAGCGGGATCAGCGCCGCCACGTGCGGCTTGACCGTGCGCAGGAACGGCAGGTTCCCGGCGGCCAGGGTGTTGTCGGCCCACTGCACGAACGCATCCCCGCACTGCTGGGCGCGGCTGCGGGTGTCACCGGCGGGCCGGTCGGCCTGCACCATCGACTCCAGCACCGCCTGCACCTTCTGCCCACCGACGGCGTCGAGGTCGAAGCGGCCGGACACGCTGCCGTCGGCGTGGGTGACGATGGTGAACGACCGGCCCTCGGTCGGGTCCGGTTCGGGGCCGTCGGGATCCAGGCAGGCCAGGTAGTGCGCCACGACCTGCGCCAGCTCCTTGCACGGCTGGCTGGCGGCGGTGTCGGCCAGCAGCCGGTCGACCACGGCGACGTCCACCCCCTGTGCTTCGGCGGCGGCCAGGTGCTCCGGCGGTGGCGACCGGGGCGATCACCGCCACCTGCTCGGCGGTGACCCGGCCGGCGGCGAACGCCGCCGCCACCGCCGGCAGCTGCTCCAGCGCCCGCCCGGCGGCGACCAGCCGGCGGGCGGCGCCGGCGGAGTAGCGGGCGTGCCCGCGCAGCCAGGAGGCCATCGTCTTCGCCCCGTCGTACTCCGCCGCCCCGGTCAGCTCGCCCTCCCGCACCGTGCGGGTCAGCTGGGCGTCCAGCCGGTTGCGGGCGGCCAGCAGCCGGCCGGTGCGCTCGAGCACCTGCGGGCCGAACAGGCCCTGCAGATCGACCTCGGCCAGCCGGTCCAGCACGGCCTCGAGTTCGGCGAGCGCGTCACCCGAACCGTTCGAACACATGTGCGAATAGTACCGGACCGACGCGCCCCCGACCACCTGAATCCCCAGGTCAGAAGCCTGTCCACAGTCGCCGACGACGCCTTGCGCGATCCCGATCGGAGAGGACCGGGAATCCCGCCGGGACGTCGTCCGCTGGTGGGTAGCGTGGGCAGCGTGAAGAAGGTCGTCATCCTCGACTACGGCTCGGGCAACCTGCGCTCGGCCGAGCGGGCACTCGCGCGGGTCGGCGCCGACGTCACCGTCACCGCGGATGCGCAGGCGGCTCTGGCTGCCGACGGGCTCGTCGTCCCTGGCGTGGGCGCCTTCGCCGCCTGCATGGCCGGACTCCGGGCCGTCGACGGGCCCCGCATCATCGACCGCCGGTTGGCCGGTGGGCGGCCGGTGCTCGGCATCTGCGTCGGCATGCAGATCATGTTCGAGCGGGGAGTCGAGCACGGGCACGACACCGAGGGCTGCGGGGAGTGGCCCGGCGTGGTCGAGTCGCTGAAGGCGCCGGTCCTGCCGCACATGGGCTGGAACACCGTCCAGGCGCCGGCCGACAGCGTGCTGTTCGACGGCCTGGCCGGCGAGCGCTTCTACTTCGTGCACTCCTACGGAGTGCGCGACTTCCCGCTCGCCGCGGGTGGGCCGTCGGGTCCGATCGCCGCGCCGAAGGTCACCTGGGCCGAACACGGTGACCGGTTCGTCGCCGGGGTGGAGAACGCCGCACTGTCGGCCACCCAGTTCCACCCCGAGAAGAGCGGTGACGCCGGAGCGCACCTGCTCACCAACTGGCTGGACACGCTCGGCTGACCTACGGAGAGCCCCCAGGGGGCTCACCTAGGGTGACGGCGTGTCTGCGCAGCGTCTCTCGCACCGGACGGCGCGGCACGAGCGCGCCGGGCCGGGCCCCCGGACTGGTCGTCGTCGCGCTGCTCCTGGGGCTGATCGCCTGGAGCATCGCCGCGCTCCAGCCGCCGTCGCCCCGCGCCGCCGATGCGCCCTCGGACGAGTTCAGCGCCGCCCGCGCCTACACGCACGTGCAGCAGATCGCCGCCGAGACGCACGTCGCCGGCAGCGCCGCGGACGGGCGCGTGGTCGAGGACCTCGTCACCACCCTCACCGGGCTAGGCCTCGAGACGCGGGTGCAGAACTCGGTCGGCGCCTACGACTTCGGGCGCGGCTCGACCGAGATGGCGCGGGTGCGCAACGTCGTCGGGTTCCTCCAGGGCAGCGACTCGACGGGCCGGCTGTACCTCATGGCGCACCACGACTCGGTCGAGAACGGCCCCGGAGGCAACGACGACGCCGCCGGGGTGTCCACCCTGCTCGAGACGCTGCGTGCGCTGACCGCCGGGCCGAAGCTGCGCAACGACATCGTCGTCGTCCTCACCGACGCCGAGGAGGCGTGCCTCTGCGGGGCCGAGGCGTTCGTCGCCTCGCATCCCCTGGCCGCCGGCGGCGGTGTGGCGCTGAACTTCGAGGCCCGGGGCACGACCGGCCCGCCGATCATGTTCGAGACCTCGCAGGGCAACGCCGGGCTCGCCGGTGTGTTCGCCGCCGCGGCGCCGCACCCGGTGGCCACCAGCTTCGCGGTCGAGGTCTACCGCGCCCTGCCGAACGACACCGACTTCAGCGTGCTGCTCGCCGACGGCGACTTCACCGGCCTCAACACCGCCTACATCGACGGCGCCGCGGCGTACCACTCCCCGCAGGACCGCCCGGAGCGGATGGACCAGGCGAGTCTGCAGGCCATGGGGGACAACTCGCTCGCCCTCGTGCGGGCGCTCGGCGACCGCGATCTGCGGCCGTTGGCGACGCCGAGCGCGGGTGACGCCACCTACTTCCCGGTGATCGGGTGGCTGATCCGCTATCCGGGCAGCCTCGTCTGGCCGCTGGCGGGCGCGGCGCTGCTCGCCGTCGCCCTCCTCGCTCTGGTCCTGCGCCGGCGCGGGATCAGCTCGCTCCGCCGGACGGCCGGCGCCACCGCGCTCGCCGCGGTGCCGATCGTGCTGGCCCCGCTGGCCGCTCAGGGGATGTGGTCCCTGCTGGTGCTCATCCGCCCCGGTTACGCGTCGATGCTCGATCCCTGGCGGCCCGGCTGGTTCCGGCTGGCCGCCGTGGCCGTCGTGGTCGCGGTCGTCCTGATCTGGTACGCGCTGTTGCGCCGTCGGATCGGCGCCGCGCCCCTGGCCGCGGGGGCGCTGGTCTGGCTGGCCGTTCTCGGCGCCGTCCTCGCCGCCGAGGCGCCCGGCGGTTCCTACCTCGTGGCGTGGCCGGCGCTGGCCGGCGCCGTCGCCGGCATCGTCGCGGCGATGACCGACAACCGGGCAGTGCGCCTGGGCGCGGCGCTGGTCGGTGGAGCGGTCGCCGTGGTGGTGCTCGCGCCGACCGCGGCCCTGTTCTTCCCGGCGCTCGGGATGCGCACGGCTGCCGTCGGCGGCTTCGTCTCGGCGCTGCTCGTCGTCGCCCTGCTGCCGGCGCTCGAGCTGCTGTTCCCCGACGAGGGGCGCGGGCGCAGCCGGTTGTCGAGCGCCGTCGTGCCCGGCGTCGCCGCGGTGCTCGCCGTGGCCTGCGCCGCCGTCGGGCTGACCGTCGACAGGTTCGACGTCACGCATCCCGTGCCCAGCCAGCTCGCCTACGTGCTGGACCGCGACACCGGCCAGGCGTGGTGGGCCAGCACGGAGCGCCGTCCGGGCGCGTACACGTCGCGGTACGTCGGCGACCGGGGAACGCTGCCGATCGATCTCCCGTACCTGGCGGGACAGGAGGTCGCGCTCGGCGATGCCCAGCCGGCGGATCTGCCGGCGCCCCCGGTGGAGACGGTGTCCGACGACGTCGTCGGCGGCAAGCGCCAGCTGACCGTGCGGGTCACCTCGCAGCGGCCCGGCGTCCGGCTGCTGGCCCTGGAGCTGAGCGTCGACGGCGGCACCGTCGTCCGCGCCCAGCTCGCCGGCCGCGACGTCCCCGACGAGGCCCTCGGGGGGAACTCGCTGCGCATCACCTTCCACGCGCCGCCGGCGGACGGTCTGCAGGCGAGGGTGACGGTCGACGGCGACGGGCCGGTGAGCCTGCGGGTCACCGACGGCAGTGACGGGCTGTCCGGGCTGCCCGGCTACGAGCCCCGTCCGGACGGCGTCGACGCCGCCGGGACCCACAGCTCGGACCTGGTGCTGGTCTCGGCGACGACGTCCCTGGGCTAGCTGCGCAGGTAGGAGGCGCCGTTGACGTCGACCACGGTGCCGCTGGAGAAGCGGGCCGCCGGCGAGGACAGCCACAGCACCGCGGAGGCGACCTCCTCGGGCCGGGCGACCCGACCGAACGGCGACTGCGCGCGGACGGCGTCGCCGCCCGGCCCGTCGAGGACCTCGCGGGCCATCTCGGTCTGCACGAATCCCGGCGCCACGCAGGTGACCGAGATGCCGTGCGGCGCCAGGGCCAGCGCCATCGACTGGGCGAAGGCGTTCAGGCCGGCCTTCGACGCGCCGTAGGCGGGGTTGTTCGGCTCGCCGCGGAAGGCGCCCCGGCTCGACACGTTCACGACCGCCCCGCCGCCGGCCGCGATCAGGTGCGGCACCGCCCGGAAGGTGGCGTTCGCGGCGCCCACCAGGTTGACGGCGAGCGTCTGCGCCCACGCTGCCTGCCAGTCCTCGTAGGACGTCGTCAGCGGGGGATGAGCGGTGAACACACCGGCGTTGTTGACCAGCACGTCGAGCCCACCCAGGTCGGCGGCCGCCCGGTCGACCATCGCGGCCACCTCGTCCGGGTCGGCCATGTCCGCCTGCACGAGCACGTGTCCGCTGCCGGGCAGCTCCGCCAGCACCTGCTCCGCGCGGTCCTTCGAGCTGCCCCAGTGCACCGCGACCCGGTCGCCCTGCTCGGCGAACGCCCGGGCGATGGCCCGTCCGATGCCCCGGGACCCCCCGGTGACGAGCACGGCCCGTCCCTCACCACCTGCCACGGTGCACGACCTCCTCGACCGGCCGCCTGCCGCGGCGCAACGACGGGGAGCGACGGTCGTCGTCCCCGGGATACCCGACCGACACGCAGCCGACGGGGCGGAAGCTGGCGGGCACACCGAAGGCGTCCCGGAAGGCGGCGACCCGCTCGGGCGGGATGCCGAAGAAGCAGGCGCCCAGGCCCTCGTCGACCGCGGTCAGCAGCATCAGCAGCGACGCCATGCCGGCGTCGACGTCCCAGTAGGGCACCGGCCAGCGCGACTCGTCGCGGTCGGTCCAGCCCTTGTCCGGCTCGGCGTAGCGCTCCAGGTAGGCGGTCTTGTCCGACATCGGCACGATCAGCAGCGGCGCGCGGCGCATCCGGGTGAGCCAGCCGTCCGGGGCCGCGTCGTCCGTCGTCGCCGTCCAGAACCTGTCCCGTTCCTCCGGGGTCTCCAGGACCAGGAACGCCCAGCCCTGGCTGAAGCCGGCCGACGGTGCCCGGATCGCGTGTTCCAGCAGCCGCTCCCGCACGTCGGCGGGCACCGGCCGGTCGGGGTCGTAGTCGCGCACCATGCGGCGGCGGCGCACCACCTCGGCGAATTCCACGACGACAGCCTGCCGGACGGGTCCGACGGTCCCGTCCCTAGGCTGGTCACCGTGCCGAAGCTGCAGCTGCTCCCCGCCGTCGACGTCGCCGACGGCCAGGCCGTCCGTCTGGTGCAGGGGGAGGCCGGCAGCGAGACGTCCTACGGCGATCCCCTCGAGGCCGCGATGGCCTGGCAGCGCGACGGCGCCGAGTGGGTGCACCTGGTCGACCTCGACGCCGCGTTCGGCCGGGGCAGCAACCGCGAGCTGCTCGCCCGCGTGGTCGGCGAGCTCGACGTCGACGTGGAGCTGTCCGGCGGCATCCGGGACGACGAGTCGCTGACCGCGGCCCTGGCCACCGGCTGCCGCCGGGTGAACCTGGGCACCGCCGCGCTCGAGTCGCCGGAGTGGTGCGCGCAGGCCATCGCCGAGTACGGCGACCGGATCGCCGTCGGCCTCGACGTCCGCGGCACCCGGCTGGCCGCCCGCGGCTGGACCCGCGAGGGCGGCGAGCTCTACGAGACGCTGGCCCGCCTGGACGCCGAGGGCTGCGCCCGGTACGTCGTCACCGACATCACCAAGGACGGCACCCTGCGCGGGCCGAACCTGGAGCTGCTCCGGGAGGTGTGCGCCGCGACGCCGCGGCCGGTCGTCGCCTCCGGCGGGGTCAGCTCGCTGGAGGACATCCGCGCGCTGGCCGGCCTCACCGCGGTCGGCGTCGAGGGCGCGATCGTCGGGAAGGCGCTCTACGCCGGCGCGTTCACGCTCCCCGAGGCGCTGAAGGTGACCGAGGAGCTCGCGTGAGCGGCGTCGTGCGGCTGAACTCGGGGTCGCCCTGGGAGGGCGTCGTCGGCTACAGCCGCGTCGTCGTCCGTGGGGACGCCGCCTGGGTGAGTGGCACGACCGCGACGGTCGACGGCGCGGTGACGCACCCGGGAGACGCCGCGGCGCAGACCCGGCAGGCTCTCCGGATCGTGCAGGAGGCCCTGGAACGGGCGGGCTTCACCCTCGCCGACGTCGTCCGCACCCGGATGTTCGTCACCGACATCTCCCGGTGGCAGGAGATCGGCCGGGTGCACGGGGAGTTCTTCGGCGACGGTGCGGCCGGCCACCTCGATGCTGCAGGTGGCCGCTCTGATCGACCCGGACATGCTGGTCGAGATCGAGGCCGACGCCGTGCGCGGGCTGCCGGCATGAGCCTCGCGGTGCGGGTCATCCCGTGCCTGGACGTCGATGCCGGCCGGGTGGTCAAGGGCGTCAACTTCGTCGACCTGCGCGACGCCGGCGACCCGGTGGAGATGGCCCGGGTCTACGACGCCGAGGGCGCCGACGAGCTGACGTTCCTCGACATCACCGCCAGCTCCGGCGACCGCGCCACCACCTACGACGTGGTCAGCCGGACGGCGGAGAGCGTCTTCATCCCGCTGACCGTGGGTGGGGGCGTCCGCAGTGCCGACGACGTGAACCGGCTGCTGCGCGCGGGCGCGGACAAGGTCGCGGTCAACACCGCCGCCGTGGCGCGGCCCGAGCTGATCGCCGAGATCGCCGACCGGTTCGGCAACCAGGTGCTGGTGCTCTCCCTCGACGCCCGCCGCTGCCGTGACGGCGCGGCCACCGACTCCGGTTTCGAGATCACCACCCACGGCGGACGGCGCGGCACCGGCCAGGACGCCGTCGAGTGGTGCGTGCGGGCCGCCGAGCTCGGGGCCGGCGAGATCCTGCTCAACTCCATGGACGCCGACGGCACCCGCGCCGGCTTCGACACCGCGCTGATCGAGATGGTCCGCCGCGAGGTCTCCGTGCCGCTGATCGCCAGCGGGGGAGCGGGGGAGGCCGCGCACTTCCCGCCCGCCGTCCAGGCCGGTGCCGACGCCGTCCTCGCCGCCAGCGTCTTCCACTTCGGCGTGCTGAGCGTCGGCGACGTCAAGGACGCCCTGGCCGGCGCCGGGTTCCCGGTCCGCCGCGAGCGCGACACCCCCGTGCGCTAGGAGATCGTCACGCGCGCGTGGTCGCGGCGGCCGGCGGCCCAGAGCAGCAGCTCCAGCGGCTCGCCCTCGACCGTCCGCCCGCCCGCCCCGAGCCGCTTCTCCGCGCCGTCGACGTCGGTACGCCGGAGGACCAGGCCGCGGCGTCCGGCGGCCCGGCGGGCGAACAGTCCGGCGGCGCCCCACAGCGTGTCCTGGTCCGCCCGGGAGAGCACGCGCGGCGTCCAGTCCGGCTGGGCCCGCCGGACGTCCTCGTGGTGGATGGCGAACTCCGTGGTGTTGAACGCCCCGGCGAGCCCCGGCCAGGCCATCGGCGACCACGCGGGGGCTCCGGCGCGGACCCGCGCGACCACCTCGGCGTAGGGCGTCGACGCGCGCAGCCGGTCCTCGACGCGGTGCGTCCACGTGGCCAGCGGGCCGCCGACGCCGGCCGCCTCGGCGCCCAGCCCGATCAGCGCGTCGGGACGTCGCTCGCGGACGACGAGGTGCGCGGCGAGGTGAGCGGTGTCCCAGCCCTCGCAGAGGGTCGGCGCCGTCGGGCCGAGCCGGGCCAGCAGGTCGGCCAGCTGCCGGCGCTCGCGGTCGGCGAACGAGGGGGAAGAGGAACTCATCGCCGCAGGTTACCGAGAGGACGCGCCCGTGGCCGCCGGACGAGCGGTTAGCCGCCCTAACGACCGCGTACCATCCGAGGCCGCCCCGTACGACCGAAGGAGAACCGTGTCATCCCGCCGAGACGCCGTCGTCCGGCGCGGTCTCCGCCACGTGCGGCGTTCCATCGTCGAGCAGCCCCGCATGTTCACCCTCGCCGTCCTGGCCAGCAGCGTCTACGGCGGGATGACCGTCGCCAGCGCCCTGGTCATCGGCGCGATCACCGACCGGGTGATCCTGCCCGCTTTCGCCGACGGCGCGACCACCGCGGCCGCCCTGGCGCTCGCGGCCGCCGCGATCATCGGCGTCGCCCTGCTCAAGATCGTCGGCATCCTCGGCCGGCGGCTCTTCGCCGGCATCATGAGCTACCGGCTGCAGGCCGACTACCGCCGCCGCGTCACCCGCCAGTACCTGCGGCTGCCGCTCTCCTGGCACCAGCGGCACCCGACGGGCAGTTGCTCTCCAACGCGAACTCCGACGTCGAGGCGTCCTGGTTCTTCGTCGCCCCGCTGCCGTTCGCCTGCGGCGCGCTGGTGATGATCGCCATCACCGTGGTCGCGCTGTTCCTCACCGACCCGTGGATCGCGCTCGTCGGGCTCGTCGTCTTCCCGCTGGTCTTCGTGGTCAACGTCGTCTACTCGCAGGTGATGAGCCCGCGGATGCAGCGCGCCCAGCAGCTGCGCGCCGAGGTCAGCGAGATCGCGCACGAGAGCTTCGACGCCGCGCTGGTCGTGAAGACCCTCGGCCGCGAGACCGCCGAGACCGAGCGCTTCCAGGAGCGGGCCCGCGAGCTGCGCGACGGTCTGGTCGCCGTCGGCCGGGTGCGCGGCCTGTTCGACCCGCTGATGGAGGCGCTGCCGACCCTGGGCACCCTCGCCGTCCTGCTGATCGGCGCCGCCCGCGTGGCCGACGGCAGCACCGACGCCGGCAGCCTGGTCTCGATCGCCTACCTGTTCAGCCTGCTCGCGCTGCCCATCCGCGCCATCGGCTGGGTGCTCGCCGACCTGCCGCGCGCGCTGGCCGGCTTCGACCGGGTGCTGCCGGTGCTCGAGGCGACCGGTGAGACGCCGTACGGCGAGGACGCCGCGGTGGTCGCCACCGGCGGCGCCGGCGTGGGCCTCACCGACGTCGGGTTCACCTTCGACGGCACCGAGCGGCCGACGCTGTCCGGCGTCACCTTCGAGGTGCCGGCCGGCCGCACCGTCGCGATCGTCGGCCCGACCGGTTCCGGCAAGTCCACCCTGGCCGGCCTGCTGGTCCGCCTGGTCGACCCGTCCGACGGCTCGGTGCTCCTCGACGGGGTCGACCTGCGCCGGCTGCGCGAGGGCGAGACCAGCGACCAGGCGGCCTTCGTCGCGCAGGGCACGTTCCTGTTCGACGACACGGTCCGCGGCAACGTCACGCTCGACGGCCCCTATCCCGACGACGAGGTCTGGGCGGCGCTGCGGGTGGCCGCGGCCGCCGGCTTCGTCGCCGAGCTGCCCGAGGGGCTCGACACCCGGGTGGGCGAGCGCGGGGCGACCCTCTCCGGCGGCCAGCGCCAGCGGCTGGCCCTGGCCCGGGCCGTCGTCCGGCGCCCGCGGCTGCTGGTGCTCGACGACGCGACCAGCGCCGTCGACCCGTCGGTGGAGGCCCGCATCCTCGACGCCCTGCGCACCAGCGAGCACCCGGCGACCGTCGTCGTCATCGCCTACCGGCAGGCCACGATCGCGCTGGCCGACGAGGTCGTCTGGCTCGAGCACGGCCGGGCGCTCGCCCGCGGCACGCACGAGGAGTTGCTGGCGTCCGTGCCCGGCTACGCCGCCCTCGTCCGCGCCTACTCCCAGGCGGAGGTGGCGGCGTGAGCCGGGACCAGCACCGCGAGGAGGGCGCGCTCGCGACCCTGCGCCGCGGCCTGCGGATGATGCCCGAGTTCCGGCGCGGGCTGCCGGCCACGTTCGCCCTCGCCCTCCTCGCCACGGCCGGCCGGGTGGTCGTGCCGATCGCCGTCCAGCAGGTCATCGACCGCGGGCTGGCCGACGGCCGCCCCGATCTCGGGCTCATCACCTGGCTCGTGGTCGCCTGCGCCGTGGTGGTGCTGATCACCGCCGTCGCGGTCTTCCGCATGAACGTCCGGCTCTTCCGGACGACGGAGACCGCGCTGGCCGGCCTCCGGGTGCGCGCCTTCCGGCACGTGCACGACCTCTCGGTGCTGCACCAGCAGGGGGAGCGGCGCGGATCGCTGGTCTCCCGGGTCACCAGCGACGTCGACCAGCTGTCGGTGTTCATGCAGTGGGGCGGCGTGCTCGGCCTGGTCAGCGTGGGCCAGCTGATCGTCGCCACCGTCGTGATGGCGTTCTACTCGTGGCAGCTCACGCTGCTCGTGCTGGCCTGCTTCATCCCGCTGGCCGTCGCCGTCCGCTGGTTCGCCCAGCGGCTGGCCACGGCCTACGGCGTCGTCCGCGAGCGGGTGGGCGACGTGCTCGGCGCGATCGCCGAGTCCGTCGTCGGCGCCCCGACGGTGCGCGCCTACGGCGTCCGCGCCCGGACGGCGACCCGCATCGACGCCGCCATCGACCGGCACTACCGCGCGTCGGTCGACGCCCAGAAGGTGACCGCGGCGGTGTTCGTCACCGGCGAGTTCGTGGCCTCGCTGGCCAACGCGGCGGTGGTCGTCGTCGGCGTCCTGCTCGGGCTGGCCGGCGACATCTCGGCGGGCACGCTGATCGCCTTCCTCTTCCTCGTCACCCTGTTCGTCGCGCCGGTGCAGACCGCCAGCGAGGTGCTCAACGAGGCGCAGAACGCCGTCGCCGGTTTCCGCCGGGTGCTCGACGTGATCGACACCGAGCCCGACATCCGCGACCCGGCGATCGCCGACCTCGACCACGTCCGCGAGCTGCCCGGCGGACCGCTCGGCGTCCGCTTCGAGCACGTCTCCTTCCGCTACGCGCCGGGCGCGCGGCTGGCGCTCGACGGGGTCGATCTCACTCTCGAGCCCCGGCAGCGGGTGGCGATCGTGGGCGAGACGGGATCGGGCAAGACCACGTTCGCCAAGCTGGTCACCCGGCTGATGGACCCCGTCGACGGCCGCGTCCTGCTCGGCTCCGACAGCAGCGGGTGGGTGCCGCTGGACGAGGTCGCGTTCGCCTCGCTGCGCTCCCGGGTGGTCATGGTTCCGCAGGACGGCTTTCTCTTCGACGCCACCGTCGCCGACAACGTCCGCTACGGGCGGCCGGGGATGACCGACGCGCAGGTCACGGTCGCCTTCGAGGAGCTCGGTCTCGGGAGCTGGGTGGACGGGCTCGCGGACGGCGTCGCCACGGCGGTCGGCCAGCGCGGGGAGTCGCTGTCGGCGGGGGAGCGGCAGCTCGTCGCCGTCGCCCGTGCCTACGTGGCCGACCCTGACCTGCTGGTGCTCGACGAGGCGACCAGCGCGGTCGACCCCGCCACCGAGCGGCGGCTGACCCGTGCGCTGGACACCCTGACCAGCGGCCGCACCACGCTGACCATCGCTCACCGGCTCTCCACGGCCGAGCGCGCCGACGAGATCCTGGTGGTCGACGCCGGGCACGTCGTCCAGCGCGGCACGCACGCCGAACTGGTCGACGCCGACGGCCCATACGCCGGCCTGCACTCCTCGTGGCGCCGGTCGTCCGCGGGGGACCCCGCCCCGGCGGTCTGAGGGACCTGCCAGGTCGGCCTCCTAGGCTTTCCGGCATGCCGTCCTCCTCGTCGCGCTCCCGGGTGCCGGTCCGGCGGTCGCCCCGCCCGGCACCGCGCGGGACGGCCCCGGTCACCGCACCCGGCGGGCGTCCGCAGGCCGTGCCGTTCGCGGTGGTGTTCGGCTTCCTGCTGGCCGTTGAGGTGCTCTACCTCGGCTACCTGCTGTGGGAGCCCGACCCGTCGGTCGACCGGTTCCTCGTCGTCCCGCTGCTGCTCGCGGCCATCGCAGTCGCGGGCTCGGTGATGGTCCTGCAGGGCCGGCGCCGGGGCTGGGCCGTGCTGGCTCTCGGTGCGGTCCTCCCGCTGGCGGCGATGCTCGTGCTGGTGTTCCTGCTCGGCGCCCTCGGCGCGGGCGGTGAGATGTGGGCCGCGGTCCTGCTGCTGGTCGGGCCGCTGGCCACGCTCGTGCTGGCGCTGCGCCGTCCGGTCCGGCAGTGGTGCGGAACCGGCCGGGCGCGTCGCTCGACCGCGGGACGGCGCCGGGACGGGTCCGCCCGCTAGCGTCGGGGCCGTGAGCACCCAGAGCAGCACCGATGTCGTCGTCGTGGGGGCAGGGCTGGCCGGTCTGGTCGCCACCGCCGAGCTGGCCGACGCCGGCCGGCGGGTGATCCTGGTCGACCAGGAGCCCGAGGCGTCGCTGGGCGGGCAGGCCTGGTGGTCCTTCGGTGGCCTGTTCCTCGTCGACTCCCCGGAACAGCGGCGGCTGCGGGTGCACGACTCGCTCGAGCTCGCCCGCCAGGACTGGTTCGGCACGGCCGGCTTCGACCGCACCGAGGACCACTGGCCGCGGCAGTGGGCCGAGGCCTACCTGCAGTTCGCCGCGGGGGAGAAGCGTGCCTGGCTCAAGGAGCAGGGCATCGGGTTCTTCCCGGTCGTCGGCTGGGCCGAGCGCGGTGGCTACGGCGCCACCGGGCCGGGCAACTCGGTGCCGCGCTTCCACATCGTCTGGGGCACCGGCCCCGGCATCGTCGAGCCGTTCGCGCGTCGGGTGCGGGCGGCGGTCGACGCCGGCCTGGTCGAGCTGCGGTTCCGGCACCGGGTCGCCGAGCTCGTCGTCACCGGCGGAGCGGTCACCGGCGTGCGGGGCGCCGTCCTGGAGCCGAGCCCGGTGGCCCGCGGCGAGGGCAGCTCGCGCACCGAGGTGGACCGACTTCGAGATCAGCGCGCAGGCCGTCGTCGTCACCTCCGGGGGCATCGGCGGCAATCACGACCTGGTCCGCCGCAACTGGCCGGCCCGCCTCGGCCCGGCGCCGCAGCGCCTGCTCTCCGGCGTTCCGGCGCACGTCGACGGGCACATGCTCGAGGCCACCGAGGCGGCCGGGGCCAGCGTCGTCAACGCCGACCGCATGTGGCACTACACCGAGGGCATCGCCAACCACTCGCCGGTGTGGGCGCAGCACGGCATCCGGATCCTGCCCGGGCCGTCGTCCCTGTGGCTCGACGCCACCGGCCGGCGGCTGCCGGTGCCGCTGTTCCCCGGCTTCGACACCCTCGGCACGCTCGCGCACATCGGGCAGACCGGTTACGAGCACACCTGGTTCATCGCCACCCACAAGATCGTGGAGAAGGAGTTCGCGCTGTCGGGCTCCGAGCAGAACCCCGACCTCACCGGCAAGGACGTGAAGCTGCTGCTCGGCCGCGCGCGGGCCGGCATCGCGGCCCCCGTCCAGGCGTTCCTCGACCGCGGCGAGGACTTCGTCGTGGCCCGGACGCTGCCCGAGCTGGTCGCGGGGATGAACCGCATCACCGGGGGGACGCCGGCGCTCGACCTGGCGGAGATCGAGCGGGAGATCGTCGCCCGCGACCGCGAGACCGAGCACCCGTTCAGCAAGGACCTGCAGATCACCGCGATCCGCGGGGCGCGCAGCTACCTGGGCGACAAGCTCATCCGCGTCGCGCCGCCGCACCGGCTGCTCGACCCGGAGGCCGGCCCGCTGATCGCCGTCCGGCTGAACCTGATCACGCGCAAGTCGCTCGGCGGCCTGGAGACCGACCTGTCCGCGCGGGTGCTGCGCCCGGGCGGCGAGGTGTTCCCGGGCCTGTACGCCGCGGGCGAGGTCGCCGGCTTCGGCGGCGGGGGCGTGCACGGCTACCGCTCGCTCGAGGGCACGTTCCTCGGTGGCTGCCTGTTCTCCGGACGGACGGCGGGCCGCGCCCTGGCGGCGGCGCTGTGAGCGGACAGGGGCGTGAGCATCGCAGCGAGCGCCAGCGAGCGAGGAGCGGATCGACCCGCGGGAGCGAACGGATGGTGCTGTGAACGCGGTGAACCCCTGGGCCGATCCGGCGACGCCGACCCAACCGGGGCCGCCCTACCAGGGCCCTCCGCCGACCGCACCGCCCGTCGGGTCCCCTCCGCCGTACGGCTACGGGTATCCCGCGCCCCACGGCTACCCGGGGCCGTGGGGGCCGGTGCCGCCGCGCGGCCCGCAGCGGCCGGGGTCGGTGATCACCAGCGCCGTGCTCGCCTTCGTGCAGGCGGCGGTGGTGCTCGTCGCCTCGCTCTACCTGTGGTTCTTCACCTCGGTGATCGGCTTCGCGGCGCAGGACAACCCGGCGATCTTCGCCTCCTCGCGCATGGAGCAGCTGACGCACGAGGCGACGGTGCTGGCGATCGTCCAGCTGCTCTCGGTCGTGCTCCTGGTGGTCGCCGGGATCCGGGCGCTGAGCTCGCGGACGGGCACGGCCTGGCTGCTGGCGGTCTCCGCGCACGGGGCCCAGGTCGTGCTCGCCCTGTACTGGGCGGTCCGGTTGACCACGTTCACCAGCGACCTCGGGGGCGCCGGAGGCGGCACGCCGGCCGCGTTCACGATCTTCTTCGCCGCGGCGCCCGCGGTGGGACTCGGGCTGCTGCTGTTCGGCGGCGGCCGGCGCTGGTTCGACGTCGTGCGCCGACCCTGACCGGGCGTGCGGGAGACTGGGCGGCATGTCCGCGGTCCCGTCCCTCGACCCCGCCGTCTCCGAGCTGCTCCGCCGCGACCCAGCCGGCCTGGTGGCCGCCGTCGTCCAGCAGCACGACACCGGTGAGGTGCTGATGCTCGCCTGGATGGACGACGAGGCGCTGCGTCGCACGCTCACCACCGGCCGGGCCACCTACTGGTCCCGCAGCCGCGGCGAGTACTGGGTGAAGGGCGAGACGTCGGGCAATCGGCAGTGGGTGCGCGAGGTGCGGGTGGACTGCGACGGCGACGCGCTGCTGGTGCTCGTCGACCAGGAGGGCGCGGCCTGCCACACCGGCGAGCGCAGCTGCTTCTTCCGGACGCTGCCCGCGAGGTGGCCTGGCGATGAGGTTCGGTGTCACCAGCCCCACCCGCGAGGAGTTCGCGACCCTCGACCGGGCGGGCGGGGACGGTCATGGTGCCCGTCACGCGGCGACTGCTCGCCGACAGCGAGACGGCGGTCGGCATCTACCGCAAGCTCGCCGGCAACCGCCCGGGCACGGTGCTGCTCGAGTCGGCCGAGCAGGGCAAGCGGTGGGCCCGGTACAGCTTCGTCGGCGTGCGCAGTGCCGGCGTCCTCACCGAGCGGGACGGGCACACCGAGTGGCTCGGCGACTCGGTGCCCGGCCTCACCGACGACCTGCCGGCCGACCCGCTGGACGCCGTCCGGACGCTGGCCCGCCGCTTCCGGTCCCCGCGCATGCCCGACCTGCCGCCGCTGACCGGAGGTCTGGTCGGCTACCTGGGGTACGACGTCGTCCGCCGGCTCGAGCGGCTGCCCGAGACCAGCACCGACGACCTCGGCATGCCGGAGCTCGCGATGATGCTGGTCACCGACCTCGCGGTCCTCGACCACACCGACGGCACGGTGCTGCTGATCGCCAACGCCGTCGGCACGCGATCGGCTACGACGACGCGGTCACCCGCCTGGATGCCATGGCCGCCGACCTGACCAAGGCGGTGCCGCCCGGGGTCGCCGTGCTGGAGACCGCCGAGGCGCCGCCGGTGCAGAGCAACCTCGCGCCGGGCGCCTACGCCGACGGCGTGGAGCGGATCCGTGAGCACATCCGGGCCGGTGACGCGTTCCAGGTCGTGCTCGCCCAGCGGTTCGAGCTGGCCACCGACGTGGAGGCGCTCGACCTCTACCGCGTGCTGCGCGCGACCAACCCGTCGCCGTACATGTACCTGCTGCGCTTCGCCGGCCGGGAGAGCCCGTTCGACGTCGTCGGCTCCTCCCCGGAGGCGCTGGTCACCGTCACCGGCAGCTCCGCGGTCGTCCACCCGCCGGCGGGCACCCGGCCGCGGGGGGCCACCCCGGAGGAGGACGTGCGGCTGGCGGAGGGCCTGCTCGCCGACCCCAAGGAGCGCGCCGAGCACGTGATGCTCGTCGACCTCGCCCGCAACGACCTCGGGCGGGTGTGCGTGCCCGGCACGGTCGAGGTGCCCGACTTCATGCGCGTCGAGCACTACAGCCACGTCATGCACCTGGTGTCGACGGTGGCCGGCGAGGTCGCCCCGGAGCACGACGCGCTCGACGTCTTCGACGCCACGTTCCCGGCCGGCACGGTCTCCGGCGCCCCCAAGCCGCGGGCCATGGAGATCATCGAGTCGCTGGAGCCCACCCGCCGGGCGTTGTACGCCGGCACGGTCGGGTACGTCGACGCCAGCGGCGACATGGACATGGCCATCGCCATCCGGACGGCGGTCCTGCACCAGGGGCGCGCCTACGTGCAGGCCGGGGCCGGCATCGTCGCCGACAGCGATCCCGCTACCGAGGAGGCGGAGACCCGGCACAAGGCGCGGGCCGTGCTGTCGGCGATCGCGACGGCGGAGGGGCTGCGGGAACTCCGGTGAGCGGCGGGCGGGGACGGCAGCGAGTGGCCGCGGTGAACGGGCGGCAGGAGCTCACGGCCGCGGTCGTCGGGGCCGCCGGTGCGGGAGCGCTCGCGCTCATCGCAGGTGGCCAGCCGTGGGCCCAGGTGACCGCGGTGCGGGACGCGCCGCTGCCGCCGATCACCGCGGCGCTCGGCGGGGCGGAGGCCGCACCGCTCGTACCGGCCGCGGGCCTGGTGCTCCTGGCGGCGGCCGTGGCCCTGCTGGCCGTACGCGGAGTCGGCCGCGCGGTGGTCGGGCTGCTCATGGCGGTCGCCGGGGGGCTCCTGGCGTGGTCCGGCGTCCGCGCGCTGACCGGTGGGCTGTCCGACGCCGCCGACCAGGTGCCGGGCGTCGGC
Organism: uncultured Actinomycetota bacterium; assembly: GCA_963747895.1. Lineage (GTDB taxonomy): Bacteria > Actinomycetota > Actinomycetes > Mycobacteriales > Geodermatophilaceae > Blastococcus. The sequence continues at coordinate 979,701 of CAVVGX010000012.1, read as the reverse complement.
CAGTGGGCCGGGCAGGTGACCGTCGACGTCACCTCGGCGTGGCCTGTGCTGGCCGTCGTCGCGGGGCTGCTCGGCATCGGCGCGGGGCTGCTCGCCGTCCTGCGCGGCCGCGCCTGGCCGGCCATGGGCCGGCGCTACGAGCGCGAGGGTGCCGTCGGGTCCGCGCCGGCCGCGCAGCGTCGGCCGGTGACCGACGAGGACCGCGCGCAGGCGGCGTGGAAGGCGCTCGACCGCGGTGACGACCCCACGGTGGAACCCGCGCCGGACGAGCGCCCGTAGCGGAACGCGCGAGCGCCGCGGCGACGGCCCCCCGGCAGGGGGGCCCTCGCGTCGCCTCTAGAGTGGGTTTCACCCATCCGGTTGGCGAGGGGACGGACGTGCGGCAGGCAATGGAGCTCGTGGGCGATCACTCATGAACGTGCTCGACGAGATCGTGGCCGGCGTCCGTGAGGACCTCGCCGTCCGGGAGGCCCGGCTGCCGCTGGCCGAGGTGAAGGCCGCGGCGCTCGACGCCCGTCCCGCCCTGGATGCCCTCGCCGCCCTCCGCGCCCCCGGCGTCGGGGTGATCGCCGAGGTGAAGCGGCGCAGCCCGTCCAAGGGCGACCTGGCCGACATCCCCGACCCGGCCGACCTGGCTGCCCAGTACGCCGCCGGCGGTGCCCGCGTGATCAGCGTGCTGACCGAACGCCGGCGCTTCGGCGGGTCGCAGGCCGACCTCGACGCGGTTCGCGCGGTCGTCGACGTCCCGGTCCTGTGCAAGGACTTCGTCGTCACCAGCTACCAGGTGCACGAGGCCCGCGCGCACGGTGCCGACGTCGTCCTGCTGATCGTCGCGGCGCTGGAGCAGAACGCCCTCGTCGGGCTGCTCGAGCGGGTCGAGTCCCTCGGCATGACCGCACTGGTCGAGGTGCACACCGAGGGCGAGGCCGACCGCGCGCTCGACGCCGGGGCCTCGGTCATCGGCGTCAACGCCCGCGACCTCACGACGCTTGGACGTCGACCGCTCCACGTTCGAGAAGATCGCGCCCGGGCTGCCCTCGGGTGTGGTCAAGGTGGCCGAGTCGGGCGTCCGTGGCCCGCACGACCTGATCAGCTACGCGGCGGCCGGCGCCGACGCGGTGCTCGTCGGCGAGGGCCTGGTCACCGCGGGCGACGCACGCCAGGCGGTCGCCGACCTGGTCACCGCCGGATCGCACCCGGCAACTCCGCGCACGAGTCGATGACCCCCTCCCGCGCTGGGGGAGCCCGGCGCGGGACACTGGGGGCATGACGACGACCAGCCCACCGCAGCCCGGGGAACATCTCCTGCCGGCGCGGCCGGGCTGGCCCGACGCCACCGGGCACTTCGGCGTCTTCGGCGGCCGCTTCGTGCCCGAGGCGCTGATCGCCGCGCTCGACGAGCTGACCGAGGCCTACGAGGCCATGCGGGTCGACCCCGCGTTCCTCGCCGAGTTCGACCGGTTGCAGCGTGACTACACCGGCCGGCCGAGCCCGATCACCGAGGTCTCCCGATTCGCCGAGCACGCCGGCGGGGCCCGCATCCTGCTCAAGCGCGAGGATCTCAACCACACCGGCTCGCACAAGATCAACAATGTGCTGGGGCAGGCGCTGCTGACCAAGCGGATCGGCAAGTCCCGGGTCATCGCCGAGACCGGGGCCGGGCAGCACGGCGTCGCGACGGCGACCGCTGCGGCGCTCATGGGGCTGTCCTGCACCGTCTACATGGGCGAGGAGGACACCCGCCGCCAGGCCCTCAACGTCGCCCGGATGCGGCTGCTCGGCGCCGAGGTCATCCCGGTGACGACCGGGTCGCGCACCCTCAAGGATGCGATCAACGAGGCGTTCCGCGACTGGGTCACCAACGTGGAGACGACGAACTACGTGTTCGGCACCGTCGCCGGCCCGCACCCGTTCCCGGCCATGGTCCGCGACTTCCAGCGGGTGATCGGGGACGAGGCGCGGGAGCAGGTGCTCGAGCGGGAGGGGCGGCTGCCCGACGCCGTCCTGGCCTGCGTGGGCGGTGGGTCCAACGCGATCGGCATCTTCACGGCCTTCGTCCCCGACGAGGGCGTCCGCCTGATCGGTCTCGAGGCCGGCGGCGACGGTGTCGACACCGGCCGGCACGCGGCCACGATCACGGGCGGGACGCCGGGGGTGCTGCACGGCGCCCGCTCGTACCTGCTGCAGGACGACAACGGGCAGACCATCGAGTCGCACTCGATCAGCGCGGGGCTGGACTATCCCGGCGTCGGGCCGGAGCACTCGTACCTGCACGACATCGGCCGCGCCGAGTACCGCGCGGTGACCGACGCCGAGGCGATGGAGGCGTTCGCCCTGCTGTGCCGCACCGAGGGCATCATCCCGGCGATCGAGTCGGCGCACGCCCTGGCCGGCGCCCTGGTGCTCGGCAAGCGAACTCGGGTCGCGCGGGGATGGTGGGCGGGGGGACGAACCTCCCCTGCTGCTGGTCAACCTCTCGGGCCGCGGCGACAAGGACGTCGAGACCGCGTCGCGCTGGTTCGGTCTCGGCGACCGCGAGCCACGCCGAACCCGGCGCAGGCCTGGACGAGGAGCAGAGGCCCACCGAGGGCGCGGTCACCAACGACGAGGCCGTCGCCGGGCCCGAGGCTGGAGCGAGCGCGTGAGCAAGCTCGAGGAGCGCATCGGCACGGCGAAGGCCGAGGGGCGGGCCGCGCTGGTCGCCTACCTGCCGGTCGGCTATCCCGACGTCGACGCCTCGATCGCGGCATGGTGGCCGCCGTCGAGGGCGGGGCCGACGTCGTCGAGATCGGCGTGCCCTACAGCGATCCCGGGCATGGACGGGCCGGTGATCCAGCAGGCGGTCGACGTCGCCGTCCGGGCCGGAGTCGGCATGCCCGACGTGCTCCGGGCCGTCGAGGCCGTCGCCGCGGCCGGTGCGGTAGCGGTGGTCATGAGCTACTGGAACCCGATCGAGCGCTACGGCGTCGAGCGCTTCGCCGTCGACCTCGCCGCCGCCGGGGGAGCGGGCGCCATCACGCCCGACCTCATCCCCGACGAGGCCGGCGAGCTGGATCGACGCCTCCGACCGGGCCGGCCTCGACCGGGTGTTCCTGGTCGCGCCGTCGTCCAGCGATGCCCGGCTGCGGTCGACGACGGCGGCCTGCCGTGGCTTCGTCTACGCCGCCTCGACGATGGGTGTGACCGGGACACGGGCGACGGTGAGCGACGCGGCGTCCACGCTGGTCGCCCGCACCCGGGCGGTCGCTCCGGACCTGGCGGTCTGCGTCGGCCTCGGCGTCTCCGACGGGCGGCAGGCGGCCGAGGTGGCCTCCTTCGCCGACGGCGTCATCGTCGGGACCGCGTACGTGCGCGAGATGATCGAGGGCCGGGGGGCGAAGGGCGTCCGCGCGTTGTCGGAGGACCTGGCGGCGGGCGTCCGCGGCATGAGTGCTGTCGGTTCCCGGTTCCCCTGCGGAGCAGTGTCGTGAGTCCTCGCCACCATCCCCAGCCCCACCCAGGGCGTCTGGGACCTCGGCCCCCTGCCGATCCGGGCCTATGCGCTGTGCATCGTCGCGGGCATCGTCGCGGCGGTGCTGCTTACCGAGAAGCGCTGGGTGGCGCGGGGCGGCGCCTCCGGGGACGTCCTCGACATCGCCGTGTGGGCGGTGCCGTTCGGCATCGTCGGCGGTCGGCTGTACCACGTCATCTCCAGCCCGCGGGCCTATTTCGGCGAGGGCGGCAGCCCGATCCGGGCCTTCGCCATCTGGGAGGGCGGCCTGGGCATCTGGGGTGCGATCGCCCTGGGCGGGGTGGGCGCCTGGATCGCCTGCCGGCGCCGCGGCATCCCGCTGCCGGCCTTCGCGGATGCGCTCGCGCCCGGCCTGCTCGTGGCGCAGGCGATCGGGCGCCTGGGCAACTGGTTCAACAACGAGCTCTACGGCGGGCCCACCGACCTGCCGTGGCGGCTGAAGATCTACGAGTGGGACGGTGGGCAGGCCGTCCGCGGCCTCGACAACCAGCCGATCGTGCTGGGCTACTTCCATCCCACGTTCCTGTACGAGCTGCTCTGGAACCTCGCCGCGGCGGCGTTCGTGATCTGGGCCGACCGCCGTTTCCGGCTCGGCCACGGCCGCGCGTTCGCCCTCTACGTCGTCAGCTACTGCGTGGGGCGGCTGTGGGTCGAACTGCTGCGCACCGACCCCGCCGAGCACTTCTTCGGCGTCCGGCTGAACGTGTTCACCGCGATCATCGTCGGCCTCGCCGCACTGGGCTACTTCGTCGCGATGCGCGGGCGGCCGCGCGAGGTGATCAACCGCGGACCGGGAGCGGACACCGGTCCGGTGTCCGTGAGTGAGGATGATCACCGGCCGGCCGACCCTGCCTGATCGGTTCCCGCAGGCCCGGGACGGTCAGGAGTCGGTGTGATTCTGCCGACGCGCCGGAACAGGGGGTTCACCGGTCCGGGACCTGTGTTACGGCTGTGTACCCTTCGGCTCGAGACCTGCTGGTGATCCCGGCCGGGTCGTCACCGTCGGAACCGGGCCAGCGTCGCCCCGCGGACGACAGCCCGGCGGTCACGACCCGGTGGGCTCGAACCTGTACCGGGCACGACGTAGGTTGCCCCCTGGTAGTCAAGCTCTCCGCAGTGCTGCCGTGTTCGCCGCTATTCCACCGGCCCGGGCATTCCGCCCCCGTCCGCCCCCGCGAGGGTCCGGACGGCTGCCGACGACGGGAGTGACATGTCCGACCTCACCGCCCCCGCCGCTGCGTCTTCCCCCTCGTCCGCGACGGCTGTGCCCTTCTCTGCCGTCCCGGCGAGCACGGGGCTGTACGACCCGGCGAACGACAAGGACGCCTGTGGCGTCGCTTTCGTGGCCGACGCCCGCGGGCGCCGCTCGCGGGCCATCGTGGCGCAGGGCCTGACCGCGCTGCACAACCTCGATCACCGTGGTGCCGCCGGCTCGGAGCCGAACTCCGGCGACGGCGCGGGCATCCTGACCCAGGTCCCCGACGCCCTGCTGCGTGCCACGGTCGAGTTCGACCTGCCGCCCATGGGTGAGTACTCCGTCGGCATCGCGTTCCTCCCCGCCGACGAGAACGAGCGGACCGGGCGCATGGACGACGTCGCGAAGCTTGCCGAGGAGGAGGGCCTGACCGTCCTCGGCTGGCGCGACGTGCCGGTCGACCCGGACGGCGCGGACCTCGGCCCGACCGCCCGCGCGGTCATGCCGTACTTCGCCCAACTGTTCGTCGCCGAGACCATGTCCGCCCGTGCTGACGAGCGCGCCTTCGGCGGCACGGTCGCGCCCAACGGGGTGACCCGGCTCGAGCGCCGCTCCTTCGTGCTGCGCAAGCGCGCCGAGCGGGCCGCGGTGGAGGCCGGCAGCTCGCTCTACATCGCGTCGCTGTCCTCGCGCACCATCACCTACAAGGGGATGCTGACCACCGACCAGCTGCCGCTGTTCTTCCCCGACCTGCGCGACGAGCGGTACGAGTCGGCGATCGCGCTGGTGCACAGCCGCTTCTCGACCAACACGTTCCCGAGCTGGCCACTCGCCCACCCGTTCCGGTTCATCGCCCACAACGGCGAGATCAACACGATCAAGGGCAACCGGAACCGGATGCGGGCCCGCGAGGCCAAGCTCTCCACCGACCTGTTCGACGGTCCCGCCGGACCGGCGTCCGAACTCGGCCTGGACCGCATCTTCCCGGTGACCGCGAGCGACTTCAGCGACTCGGCGACCTTCGACGAGGTGCTCGAGCTGCTGCACCTGTCGGGGCGGTCGCTGCCGCACGCCGTCCTGATGATGATCCCGGAGGCCTGGGAGAACCACGACGAGATGGACCCGGCTCGCCGGGCCTTCTACCGGTTCCACTCCTCGATCATGGAGCCGTGGGACGGCCCGGCGGCGGTGTGCTTCACCGACGGCACGCTGATCGGCGCCGTCCTCGACCGCAACGGGCTGCGCCCGGGGCGCTGGTGGCAGACCAAGGACGACCTCGTCGTCCTCGCCAGCGAGGTCGGCGTCCTGGACATCCCCGCCGCCGACATCGTGGCCAAGGGCCGGCTGCAGCCCGGCCGGATGTTCCTCGTGGACACCGCCTCCGGCCGGATCGTCTCCGACGAGGAGGTCAAGGGCGCCCTCTCCGCCGAGCACCCCTACGAGGACTGGCTGCACGCCGGCCTGGTGCACCTGCCCTCGCTGCCGGAGCGGCGCCGCTCGCGGCCCAGCCACGAGTCCGTCGTCCGCCGGCAGCAGCTCTTCGGCTACACCGAGGAGGAGTTGCGCGTCCTGGTGACGCCGATGGCGTCCTCCGGCGCCGAGCCGATCGGCTCGATGGGCACCGACACCCCGGTCGCCGCGCTGTCGGACCGCTCGCGGCTGCTCTACGACTACTTCGGGCAGCTGTTCGCGCAGGTGACCAACCCGCCGCTGGACGCCATCCGCGAGGAGCTGGTGACCAGCCTGGGCCGCACCTTCGGCCCGGAGCAGAACCTGCTGCAGGCCATGCCGGCGTCCTGCCGCCAGGTGTTCCTGCCGTTCCCGGTCATCGACAACGACGAGCTGGCCAAGATCCTGCACATCGACGACGACGGCGACCTGCCCGGGTACGCCGCCGTCCGGATCACCGGCCACTTCGACGTCAACGGCGGGGGAGTGGCCCTCGCCGAGGCGATCGAGCAGCTGCGCACCAAGGTGTCCAAGGCGATCGCGGCCGGGGCTCGGATCATCGTGCTGTCCGACCGGGACTGCGACGAGAAGCGGGCGCCGATCCCGTCCCTGCTCATGACGGCCGCGGTGCACCACCACCTGGTGCGCGAGAAGACCCGCATGGAGGTCGGCCTCGTCGTCGAGTCCGGCGACTGCCGCGAGGTTCACCACGTCGCGCTGCTGCTCGGCTACGGCGCCGCCGCGGTCAACCCCTACCTGGCCTTCGAGTCGATCGAGGACCTGATCCGGGACGGCGAGCTGACCGGCGTGGAGCCGGTCCAGGCCGTCCGCAACATGGTCAAGGCGCTCGGCAAGGGCGTGCTCAAGGTGATGAGCAAGATGGGCATCAGCACCGTGGGCTCGTACACGATGGCGCAGATCTTCGAGGCCGTCGGCCTGTCCCAGGACCTCGTCGACGAGTACTTCACCGGCACCTCCTGCCCGCTCGGCGGCGTCGGCATCGACGTGCTCGCCGAGGAGGTGGCCGTGCGCCACCGCCGCGCCTACCCCCAGAACCCGACCGAGCGGGCCCACCGCCGGCTCGAGGTGGGGGGCGAGTACCAGTGGCGCCGCGAGGGCGAGGTGCACCTGTTCAACCCCGAGACGGTGTTCCTGCTCCAGCACGCCACCCGGTCGCGCCAGTACGACGTGTTCGAGAAGTACACGCAGACGGTCGACACGCTGTCGGAGGAGGCCGGCCACGCTGCGCGGCCTCTTCGCGCTGAAGACCGGCGTCCGGCAGCCCGTGCCGCTGGAGGAGGTCGAGCCGGTCAGCGAGATCGTGAAGCGGTTCTCGACCGGGGCGATGAGCTACGGCTCCATCTCCGCCGAGGCGCACCAGACGCTGGCGATCGCCATGAACCGGCTGGGCGGGAAGTCCAACACCGGCGAGGGTGGCGAGGACCCCGACCGGTTCACCCCCGACCCGAACGGCGACCTGCGCCGCTCGGCCATCAAGCAGGTGGCCAGCGGCCGGTTCGGCGTCACCAGCGAGTACCTGGTCAACGCCGACGACATCCAGATCAAGATGGCGCAGGGCGCGAAGCCCGGCGAGGGCGGCCAGCTGCCGGGCAGCAAGGTCTACCCCTGGGTTGCGCGCACCCGGCACTCGACGCCGGGCGTCGGGCTGATCAGCCCGCCGCCGCACCACGACATCTACTCGATCGAGGACCTCAAGCAGCTCATCCACGACCTCAAGAACGCCAACAACGAGGCGCGGGTGCACGTCAAGCTGGTCAGCGAGGTCGGTGTCGGCACGGTCGCGGCCGGCGTCAGCAAGGCCCACGCGGACGTCGTCCTGATCTCCGGCCACGACGGCGGCACCGGCGCTGCCCCGCTGACGTCGCTCAAGCACGCCGGCTCCCCGTGGGAGCTGGGGCTCGCCGAGACGCAGCAGACGCTGCTGGCCAACGGGCTGCGCGACCGCATCACCGTGCAGGTCGACGGGCAGATGAAGACCGGCCGCGACGTGATCATCGCGGCGCTGCTGGGCGCCGAGGAGTTCGGCTTCGCCACCGCGCCCCTGGTGGTGTCCGGCTGCGTGATGATGCGCGTCTGCCACCTCGACACCTGCCCGGTGGGCGTGGCCACGCAGAACCCGGAGCTGCGCAAGCGGTTCACCGGCCGGCCGGAGTTCGTGGTCACCTTCTTCGAGTTCCTGGCCGAGCAGGTGCGCTCACTACCTCGCCGAGCTGGGCTTCCGCTCGCATCGACGAGGCCATCGGGCACGCCGAGCTGCTCGACACCCGCAAGGCGGTCGGGCACTGGAAGGCGCAGGGCCTGGACCTCTCGCCGATGCTGGTCGTGCCGGAGCTGCCCGAGGGTGCGCCGCTGCGCCGGGTCAAGGGCCAGGACCACGGGCTGGACATCGCGCTGGACCAGACGCTGATCCAGCTCTGCGAGGGCGCCCTGTTCGACGCCCGGCCGGTGACCCTCGAGCTGCCGGTGCGCAACGTCAACCGCACCGTCGGCACGATGCTGGGCTCGATGGTCACCCGCCGCTACGGGGGCGAGGGGCTGCCCGACGGCACGATCGACCTGACCTTCGGCGGGTCGGCCGGCCAGTCCTTCGGCGCCTTCCTGCCGCGCGGCATCACGATGCGGCTCTACGGCGACGCCAACGACTACGTCGGCAAGGGCCTGTCCGGCGGGCGGATCGTCGTCCGTCCCTCCCGGGAGGCGCCGTTCGCGGCGGAGGACAACGTCATCGCCGGCAACGTCATCGGCTACGGCGCCACCGGCGGCGAGATCTTCCTGCGCGGCCGGGTCGGCGAGCGCTTCTGCGTGCGCAACTCCGGTGCGCTGGCCGTCGTCGAGGGCGTGGGCGACCACGCGCTGGAGTACATGACCGGTGGCCGCGCGGTGATCCTGGGCGCGACCGGCCGCAACATCGCGGCGGGCATGTCCGGGGGCATCGCCTACGTGCTCGACCTCGCCCGGCACCGGGTGAACGCCGAGATGGTCGACGTCGACCCGCTGGACGGCGAGTCGGCCCAGTGGCTGCGCGACGTCCTCGTGCGCTACGCCGACGACACCGAGTCGCCGGTGGCGCACGCCCTGCTGGCCGACTGGGGCCGCTGGTCGGAGCAGTTCAGCGTGATCATGCCGCGCGACTACCGCCGCGCGCTGGACGCGCAGCGGATGGCCGAGGCCAACGGCACGGACGTCGACCTCGCGGTGATGGAGGCGGCACGTGGCTGAGGCCCGGCACCGCACCGAACGGCTCTTGACGATCGCGCAGGAGGAGGTACCTCGTGGCTGACACCACCGGATTCCTGAAGTTCGAGCGGGAGCTCCCGCCGCGGCGTCCGGTCGAGCTCCGCATCCGTGACTGGAAGGACGTCTACCTGCCCGCGCAGAACGGCGAGGACGCGCTCTTCCCGGCCGCCGAGGTGCGCAAGCAGGCGGCCCGCTGCATGGACTGCGGCATCCCGTTCTGCCACCACGCCTGCCCGGTCGCCAACCTGATCCCGGAGTGGAACGACCTCGCCCGCCGCGACGACTGGCACGACGCCATCGAGCGGCTGCACTCGACCAACAACTTCCCGGAGTTCACCGGGAAGCTGTGCCCGGCGCCGTGCGAGGGCTCCTGCGTGCTCAACCTGCAGGAGTCGCCGGTCGCCGATCAAGCAGATCGAGTGGGAGATCATCGACCGGGCGTGGGACGAGGGCTGGGTCGAGCCGCATGCCCCGGCCGAGCGGATCGGGCAAGAAGGTCGCCGTCATCGGCTCGGGCCCGGCCGGGCCTGGCCGCCGGCCAGCAGCTCACCCGGGCCGGGCACGACGTCACCGTCTTCGAGCGCGCCGACCGCGTCGGTGGGCTGCTCCGGTACGGCATCCCCGAGTTCAAGATGGAGAAGTCCGTCCTGGACCGCCGGCTGGACCAGATGCGCGCCGAGGGCACCCGCTTCGTCACCGGTGTCGAGGTCGGCGGCTCCGGCCCGGAGGACCTGTCGACCGAGCAGCTGCGCGCGGACTTCGACGCCGTCGTGCTCGCCGGTGGCGCCACCGTCGGGCGCGACCTGCCGGCACCCGGCCGCGAGCTCGCCGGCATCCACCTCGCGATGGAGTACCTGCCCTACGGCAACCGGCAGGCGCTCGGCGAGCTGGACGACCCGCCGATCAACGCGGCCGGCAAGCACGTGGTGATCATCGGCGGCGGTGACACCGGCGCCGACTGCCTGGGCACCGCCCACCGCCAGGGCGCGGCCTCGGTCACGCAGCTGGAGATCATGCCCGCGCCGCCGGACCACCGGGAGCAGGCCAGCAACCCGTGGCCGACCTACCCGATGATCATGCGGGTCTCCAGCGCCCACGAGGAGGGCGGCGAGCGCCTCTACTCGGTGAACACCGAGCGCTTCCTCGGCGACGACTCGGGGAACGTCCGGGCGCTCCTGCTGCACGAGGTGGAGCGGGTCGACGGCCGGTTCCAGAAGATCGAGGGCAGCGAGAGCGAGCTGCCGGCCGACCTGGTGTTCCTGGCCATGGGCTTCACCGGCTCGCAGCGCGAGGGACTGCTCGACGCCCTGGGCGTGGAGATGGACCCGCGCGACAACGTCGTCCGCGACAGCGAGTTCATGTCCACCGTGCCCGGCGTCTTCGTGGCCGGCGACATGGGCCGCGGGCAGTCGCTGATCGTCTGGGCGATCGCCGAGGGGCGGGCCGCGGCGGGCGCCGCGGACGCCTGGCTCACCGGGGCCTCGATGCTGCCCCGGCCCGTCGAGCCCACCACGGTCGCACTGCGCTAGTAGAAGGACCCCGTCCTCCTCACCCCTCGCACGCTCGGGGCGAGCCTCGGGACGGGGCCGGCGGCCCGGCACCCTCCATCAGCGGTGCTGGGTCGCCCCACTAGCGTTCTGACCATGTCCCGCCGCGCCAAGATCGTCTGCACCCTGGGTCCGGCCACCAGCTCCCTCGAGCAGGTGACCGCGCTCGTCGAGTCCGGCATGGACGTCGCCCGGCTCAACTTCAGCCATGGCGCGCACGCCGACCACGCCACCGCCTGCCAGCGCGTGCGGGAGGCCTCCGACCGCACCGGTCACGCCGTCGCCGTCCTCGCCGACCTGCAGGGACCCAAGATCCGGCTGGGCACGTTCGCCGAGGGCCCCGTCGACTGGCCGACCGGCAGCCAGGTCGTCATCACCGTCGACGACGTCGAGGGCACCGCCGCGCGCGTCTCCACCACGTACAAGGACCTCGCCAACGACGTCCAGGTGGGCGACCGGCTGCTCGTCGACGACGGCAAGCTGGCGCTGACCGTGCTGGCGGTCAACGGCCCCGACGTCGTGTGCCTGGTCATCGAGGGCGGGCCGGTCTCGAACAACAAGGGCCTGTCGCTGCCCGGCGTGTCCGTCAGCGTCCCCGCGCTGTCGGACAAGGACGAGCTGGACCTCCGCTTCGCCCTCCGGCTGGGCGTGGACTTCATCGCGCTGTCCTTCGTCCGCTCGGCGGCCGACGCCGAGCTGGTCCGCGAGATCATGCGGCAGGAGGACATCGAGGTCCCGATCATCGCCAAGCTCGAGAAGCCTGAGGCGGTCGAGCGGCTGGACGAGATCGTGGAGGCCTTCGACGGTGTCATGGTGGCCCGCGGCGACCTCGGCGTGGAGCTGCCGCTGGAGCGGGTGCCGCTGGTGCAGAAGCGGGCGATCCAGGCGGCGCGGGAGCGGAACAAGCCGGTCATCGTGGCCACCCAGATGCTCGAGTCGATGATCGTGAACTCGCGGCCGACCCGCGCCGAGGCCTCCGACGTCGCCAACGCGGTGCTGGACGGCGCGGACGCCGTGATGCTCTCGGGGGAGACCTCGGTGGGTGCGCACCCGATCGCCGCGGTGCGGACCATGGAGCGGATCATCGACGCGGTGGAGAGCGACCACATGCCGGTCCCCGAGATCGTGCGTCGCTCCCGCTCCCGCTCGGGCGCGATCGTGCGGGCGGCCAAGGACGTCGGCGAGGCCCTCGAGGTCAAGGCGCTGGCCACCTTCACCCAGACCGGCGAGACCGCCCGCCGGCTGTCGGCGCTGCACCCCCACCAGCCGCTGCTGGCCTTCACCGTCGACGCGCGGGTGCGCAGCCAGCTGGCCCTCTCGTGGGGGGTGGAGACCTTCCTGGTCCCGGAGGTGGCGCACACCGACGACATGGTCGCCCAGGTGGACTTCTCGCTGCTGTCCATCGGGCGACTCAAGGTGGGGGACCGCGTCGTGGTGGTGGCGGGCAGTCCGCCGAACACCGTGGGTTCCACGAACCTGATGCGCGTGCACGAGGTCGGGACCGACTCGTGAGCGCGGAGAGCACGCAGGCCGCCGCGCTGATGTCCGTGCTCGCCCTGGAGGAGCGCGAGACCGACCTGTTCGTCGGCAAGACGCCGGGGACGACGATGCAGCGCATCTTCGGGGGGCAGGTGGCCGGGCAGGCGCTCATGGCCGCCGCCTCGACGCTCCCCGAGGGGCGGGGGGTGCACTCGCTGCACTCGTACTTCCTGCGGCCGGGCGACCCCAACGAGGAGATCCGCTACGCCGTCGAGCGGATGCGCGACGGCCGGACGTTCAGCACCCGCCGGGTGGTCGCCTGGCAGCGCCGGGGCGAGAAGGACGTCGCGATCTTCGCGCTCACGGCCGACGCCTCGGCGGGGGAGACCCCGTACGCCGAGCACGCGCTGCCCATGCCCGACGTGCCGGCCCCCGAGAGCCTGCCCACGTTCCTCGAGCTGCTGGCCGCCCGCGGCGAGGAGGCCCGGGCGGCGATGAGCATCGGCATGGCGGTGGAGCAGCGGATGCTCGAGCACCCCTTCGACCGCCCGCCGAAGACCTACCCGGACACCAAGACCTGGATCTGGATGAAGGTCGCCGGCGAGCTCCCCGACGACCAGGCCGTGCACGCCGCAGCGCTGACCTTCGCCAGCGATCTCAGCCTGCTCGGCGCCGGGACGGCGCGCATGGGCGGCGGCTGGGGCAGGACCGCGGGGTCGAGCCTCGACCACGCCGTCTGGTTCCACCAGCCGGTGCGCGCCGACGAGTGGTTCCTCTACGAGACCGACAGCCCGGCGGCCTCCCACGGCCGCGCGCTGTGCTTCGGCCAGATCTGGGCCGTCGACGGCACCCACATCGCCACCGTGACGCAGCAGGGCCTCATCCGGCCGCTCCCGAGCTGAGCCCGGTCCGGCCGGTACCCGCCGCCTCCGGCTGGACCGGGGGCAGCTCCCGCTGGGCGGATGCCTGCGTCGCCGTCTCGTCCTGGCCGGCCGGTGCCTCGACCGGCTGAGCCGGCTCGGCCGGGACGAGCGCGGGCGTCCCGTCGTCGACGGCCGGCTGCTGTGCGGTGGCCTCGGCCCGCTCGGCGGCGGCAGCGGCTGCCTCGGCCTGCTCGGTGGCGATCCGGGACTGCTCCTCGGCCCGGGCGGCCGCCTCGCGGGCGCGCTCGGCCGCCTGCTCGGCGAAGTCGTCGGCGAGCCAGTCGTGGTTCTCCCGCAGGAGCGTCCACACCCGCTCGACGTGCGCCCGGGTGGTGGTGGGGGCACCGACGGCCACGCGCAGCACGACGGACCCGCGGACGGTGGTGTGGGTCAGGAACACCTCGCCCCCGTCGTTGAGCCGCTCGAGCAGGGTCATCGTCGCCACGTCGGCGTCCACACCCGACGGCCAGCGCGGCGTCAGGCACACCAGTGACAGCGGGTGGGGGGTGGGCACGTCGAACCGGTCGTCGGCCTCGGCCCAGCCGGCGAGCTCCTGGGCGAGCGCCACCGTGCTGCGGATGTGCGCACGCAGACCCTCCGCGCCGTACCAGCGCAGGACGAACCAGAGCTTGAGGGCGCGGAACCGCCGGCCCAGCGGCACCTGCCAGTCGCGGTAGTCGACGACGGCGCCGGCGTCGGTGGCGGCGTTGCGCAGGTACTCGGGGAGGATCGCCAGGGCCCCGGTCAGGGCGGCGCGGTCGGCGACCCAGAACAGGGTGGCGTCGAAGCCGGTGAGCAGCCACTTGTGCGCGTCGGTGGTGTAGCTGTCGGCCCACTCCACGCCGTCCTGGAGGCCACGCAGCTCGGGGACGACGGCGCTGACGCCGGCGTAGGCGGCGTCGACGTGCAGCCACGCGCCGAACTTCTGGCAGATCGGGCCGATGGCGGCCAGTGGGTCGACGGCGGTGGTCGACGTGGTGCCGACGGTGGCGCAGACCAGCACGGGGGTGTAGCCGCGGGCCACGTCGCGCTCCATGCGGGCCGCGAGCGCGCCGGGGTTCATGGCCAGCTCGCCGTCGACTTCGACGATGCGGACGGCGTCGCTGCCCAGGCCCGCGATGCGCACCGCCTTCTCCATGGAGGAGTGCGTCTCGGCCGACACGTAGACGGTGGCGCGCTCGGGCTCCACTCCGCGGCGCACGGTGGCTCCGCCGCTGCTCCGGTGCAGGGCGGCGAGCAGGGCGACGAGGTTGGCCCCGGAGCTGGAGTCCTGGACGACGCCGCCGCCGGTGGAGGTGGAGCGGAACGACTCGGGCAGCCCGAGCAGCTCGGCGAACCAGTCCATGACGTGCTGCTCGAGCTCGGTGGCGGCGGGGCTGGTCACCCACGACATGCCCTGGACGCCGAGCCCGGCGGAGACGAGGTCGCCGAGCACCGAGGGCCCGGAGGTGTTGGCGGGGAAGTAGCCGAAGAAGCCGGGGTGCTGCCAGTGCGTGAGTCCGGGGACGACGACGCGGTCGAGGTCACCGAGGACGTCGGCGAACGGCTCGCCCTGCTCAGGGGGAGCGGTGGGCAGCGCGGCCCGCACGTCGCCCGGCGCCACCGTCGACCGCACCGGGAGGGAGCCGATCCGCGCCCAGTAGTCGGCGATCCAGTCGACCACCTCGTGGCCGTGCTGCCGGAACTGCTCAGGACTCATGTGCGGAGCGGGCTCGGTCACGCCGCCACCCTAGGCGGGCCAGCCGCGAACGCCACGCGCGTCAGCGGCCCGGTACCGCGTCACTCACCGTGAGTACCGCGTTCACGACAGCGGTACCGAGGACCGCCGGAGGCGGTGTCGAGCCGAGCGGGGGCCCGGAGGGTCCCCCGAGGTTCGACGGGAAGCGAGACGAAGACGCTGGAACAGAAGCCGCCCTGCGAGGCGGCCCGAGGAGCGGGGCCCGGAGGGTCCCGCGACGAGGGGCAGGGAAGGGCTCCGAGCAGCCGGGGAACGGCACGTGGCCGCGGTTGTCGTCCGGAGGATCGACAATTCAGCACAGTGCCCCCGGTGCGACTCGAACGCACACTGCGCGGGTTTTGAATCCGCTCCCTCTGCCGATTGGGGTACGGGGGCGTGCCGGTCGGGCCGGCAGCCGGATCAGCCTAGCGGGGGCCCGATCCGCCCCGACGTCGCTAGGCTTCGCCCGTGAGCAGCGCGCCGGCCAGGGTTCTCATCGCCGAGGACGAAGCACTCATCCGTCTCGACCTCAAGGAGATGCTCGAGGAGGAGGGGTACGAGGTCGTCGCCGAGGTGGGGGACGGGCAGCAGGCCGTCGACCGCGCCACGGAGCTGGCCCCCGACCTGGTCATCCTCGACATCCAGATGCCGGTGCTGGACGGGTTGTCGGCGGCCGAGCAGATCGCGTCGGCCCGCATCGCCCCGGTGATCGTGCTGACGGCCTTCAGCCAGCGCGAGCTGGTCGAGCGGGCCCGGGACGCCGGTGCCATGGCCTACCTGGTGAAGCCGTTCTCCAAGAACGACCTCGTGCCGGCCATCGAGGTGGCGCGCGGCCGGTTCGCGGAGATGTCCGCGCTGGACGGCGAGGTCCGCACGCTGCAGGAGCGGCTGGCCGCCCGCCAGGTGGTGGAGAAGGCCAAGGGCCGGTTGATGGCCGAGCGCGGCATGACCGAGCCGGAAGCCTTCCGCTGGCTGCAGCGCACCGCGATGGACGAACGGACGTCGATGAAGGCGCTCGCCGAGCGGATCCTGGCCGGCGACGCGCCGCCGGTGCCCGGACCCGCCTGAGCCGCAGCTGGACCGTCGGTAGAGCGACTCCACCTCCGTCCTGCCCTGCCGATCGTCGGCCTGGAGAGCACTCTGCCTACGAAGCGACGGAACCGCTCCGCCGGGGCGTTTTGTGCGGCGACATCGCCCGTCCGCCGGGGCTCCACCGTGCGATCACGAGACGGTCACGAAACGTCCCCGGCCGCTCAAAGTCGCGCGCGGTGCGCCCTACTGTTTGCCAGCCGCTCCCTCCGGGACGGCACAACGACCACCGGCGCGGCCGAATCGCGGCCCGCCGATCTGGCTCTGGAGGACATGTGCGTTTCTCGGTCAAGACGGGCGCGCCCCTGCTCGCCATGGCGCTGGCGCTCACCGCCTGCGGCACCTCGGGCGGCGACGACGAGGCCTCGGGCGGCGGTGGCGAGGCCGGCAGCTGTGAGGACGTCGCCATCGGCTACTTCGGGGCCCTGACCGGCTCCGCGGCCAACCTCGGCATCAACATCCGCAACGGTGTCGACCTCGCCGTGAACCAGTTCAACGAGGAGAACGCCGACTGCCAGGTGACGCTGGAGGAGTACGACTCCGCCGGCGACCCCAACCAGGCCACCGGCCTGGCCACGCAGGCGATCGGTGACGACTCGGTCATCGGCATCGTCGGCCCCGCGTTCTCGGGCGAGTCCGAGACCGCCGGCCCGATCTTCGCGGAGGGTGGCCTGCCCACCATCACCGCGTCGGCCACCAACCCCTCGCTGTCGACCAACGGCTGGGACACCTTCCACCGCATCCTCGGCAACGACGACAGCCAGGGCCCGGCGGCCGCCACCTACATCAGCGACGTGCTCAAGAGCGAGAAGGTCTTCGTCGTCGACGACGCCTCCGCCTACGGCAAGGGCCTGGCCGACATCGTCAACGAGGCCCTCGGTGCCGCGGTCGTGGGCGACGACACGATCCAGACCGGTCAGACGGACTTCTCCGCGACCGTGACCGCCATCCGCAGCTCCGGCGCCGACTCGGTCTTCTTCGGCGGGTACTACGCCGAGGCCGGTCTGCTGGTGCAGCAGATGCGCGCCGGCGGTGTCGACGCGACGTTCGTCGTCGCCGACGGTGTCAAGGACCCCGGCTTCATCGAGGCCGCCGGTGACGCCGCCGAGGGCACGATCATCACCTGCCCCTGCCTCCCCCCGGAGGAGAGCCAGGACTTCTTCAGCGCCTACCAGGAGGCCTACGACGCGGCTCCGGCGACGTACTCGGCCGAGGCCTACGACGCCGCCAACGTGTTCCTCGAGGGCATCAAGGACGGCAACACCGACCGCGAGTCGCTGCTCGAGTGGGTCAACGACTACGACGGTGAGCAGACCACCAAGACCGTGAAGTTCGACGACAACGGTGAGGTCGAGAACATCTCCGTCTGGGCCTACAAGGTGGAGAACGGCGAGATCGTCGCCGACCAGGAGATCGAGACCAACTGATCTCCGCCTGATTCACCAGGGCGCGGCCGGGCCCCCTCGCTGAGGGGACCCGGCCGCGTCGCCGCCTGCAACCCGGAGACCTCGTGTCCTTCCTGATCGACAACTTCGTCGAGCTGACCGTCACCGGTCTCGTGCTCGGCGCCGTCTACGGCCTCGTGGCGCTCGGCTACACGCTGGTGTACGGCGTGCTCCAGCTGATCAACTTCGCCCACTCCGAAGTCTGGATGTTCGGCAGTTTCGCCGCCGTCTGGGTGACCGTGGCCATCGGCGTCGCCCCGGGCAGCGCCCTGCCGGTCGTCATCGGGGTCCTCCTGCTGGCCCTGCTCGCCGCCATGACCGTCAGCGGTGGCGTCGCCCTCCTCCTGGAGCGCGTGGCCTACCGCCGGCTCATCCGGCTGGACGCCCCCAAGCTCGTGGCGCTGATCAGCGCCATCGGCGCCAGCTTCGCGCTGGCCGAGTTCATGGGCCTGCGGGACCGCATCGCCGACTTCTTCGGCCTGCGCGACACGCTGGAGCCCTACGTCCGCTCGGCGCGCGACAACACCCGCTTCCAGAACCCCCTCGAGACCAAGGGCGTGTTCAGCGTCGGCGGGTACACCGTCAGCAACGTCGACATCATCATCATCGTCAGCGCGATCCTGATGATGGTCGCGCTGGACCAGTTCATCCGCCGCACCCGCACCGGCCGCGGCATCCGCGCGGTGGCCCAGGACTCCGAGGCCGCCGCGCTCATGGGCGTCAACCGCAACCGGGTCATCCGCGCCACGTTCCTCGTGGGCGGCATCATGGCCGGTGCCGCGGCGCTGCTGTACCTGATGCGCTTCGGCGTCACCCGCTGGAACGCCGGCTTCCTGCTCGGCGTGAAGGCGTTCACCGCCGCCGTCCTCGGTGGGATCGGCAACGTCCGCGGGGCGCTGCTGGGCGGGTTCGTCCTCGGCCTGGCGGAGAACTACGGTTCGGCCCTGATCGGTTCGGAGTGGCGCGACGTCGTCGCCTTCCTGCTGCTGGTCGTCATCCTGCTGTTCCGGCCCACCGGGCTGCTCGGCGAAAGCCTGGGGAGGGCCCGCGCATGAGTGAACCGCACACCCCCTTCCGCGAGGGTGCGAGCGCCGGCGGGGTGCCGGCGTCCACCGTCGGCCAGACCGACGACATGGGGCGCAACCGTCGCTTCGGCTGGGACCGCGGAGCGTTCGCCCGCCGCGTGGCCGGGCTGCCCCGGTGGGCGAAGTGGCTGCTCATCGGCCTGTTCGTGGTGTTCCTCTACGCGCTGCCCCTGCTCGAGATCCCGATCCTCAGCACGCCCGACACGGACTTCGGCGCGGTGCTCTTCACCGTGGCCAGCTACGTGCTCGTCGCCCTGGGGCTCAACATCGTCCTCGGCTACGCCGGCCTGCTCGATCTGGGCTACGTCGGCTTCTACGCGATCGGTGCGTACACGGTTGCGGTCTTCGGCTCCCTCCAGGCGCAGCTGTCCTGGTGGGTGCTCATCCCGCTGGCCGTCTTCCTCACGACCATCTCGGGCGTCCTGCTGGGTGCGCCGACGCTGCGCGTGCGCGGTGACTACCTCGCGATCGTGACGCTCGGGTTCGGCGAGATCATCCGGCTGACCGCGCTGAACACCGAGTGGCTCGGCGCGGCCAAGGGCATCACCGGCGTGCCCCGCCCGCCGAGCGTCGAGCTGTTCGAGCTCCCGCACCTGCAGTGGGAGGGCGCGACGGCGGTCGTCAACCTCGACGACACGACGACGTTCCTGTTCTTCGGCGTGGCCGACCAGGCGCCCTACTACTGGCTGATGCTCACGGTGATCTTCATCGTGCTCGGTGCCGACCGGATGCTGCGGCTCTCCCGGATCGGCCGCGCGTGGGAGGCCACCCGCGAGGACGAGGACGCCGCCGAGCTCATGGGCGTCCCGACGTTCAAGTTCAAGCTGCTGGCCTTCGCCTGCGGCGCGTTCATCGGGGGTCTCTCCGGGGCGCTGTTCGCCTCGCGCCAGGGGTTCATCAACCCCGAGTCCTTCCTGCTGCTGCTGAGCATCCTGTTCGTCGCCGCCGTCGTCGTGGGTGGTGCGGGCAACCGGTACGGCGTCATCCTGGGCGCCATCGTGGTGGGCTACCTCCCCGAGCGGTTCCGCGGCTTCGAGGAGTGGCGCCTGCTGGTCTTCGGGCTCGCGCTGCTGCTCCTGGCCAACTTCCGCCCCCAGGGACTCCTCCCACCGCGGCGCACCAGACGTGCCGAGGACGTCGACGAGCAACTCGAGGCCCTCGAGGAGGGGACCGCCCGTGCCTAGCACCTCCGTCTCGGAGCAGCCAGCCGCCCGCACGGGCGCGGCGCTGCTGTCGCTCGACGACGTCAGCATCCAGTTCGGTGGCCTCAAGGCGCTGGACGGGGTCAGCTTCGACGTGCGCGAGGGCGAGATCCTCGGGCTCATCGGGCCCAACGGCGCCGGCAAGACGACCTGCTTCAACGTGATGACCGGCGTCTACCAGCCGACCTCCGGCGAGGTCCGCTTCGCCGGGGAGCCGCTGGGCAAGCGCAAGCGCTTCGCGATCACCCGGCTCGGTATCGCGCGCACGTTCCAGAACATCCGGCTGTTCGGCAACATGACGGCGCTGGAGAACGTCCTGGTCGGCGCCGACGCCCACCACCGCACCAACGTCATCGATGCCCTCGTCCGCTCGCCGCGGCACCGCCGCGAGGAGCGCGAGGGCGAGGCGACCGCCCGCGAGGTCATGACGTTCCTCGGTCTGGAGCGGCGGGCCGACGAGCTGGCCCGCAACCTCTCCTACGGGGAGCAGCGCCGGCTGGAGATCGCCCGGGCCATGGCCACCAAGCCGCGGCTGCTGTGCCTGGACGAGCCGGCCGCCGGCTTCAACCCGGCGGAGAAGGCCCAGCTGATGGACCTGATCCGGCGGATCCGCGACCGCGGGCTCACCGTGCTGCTCATCGAGCACGACATGAGCCTGGTCATGGGGGTCAGCGACCGGGTCGCCGTCCTGGAGTTCGGCCGCAAGATCGCCGAGGGGGTGCCGGCCGACGTCCGCAACGACCCGGCGGTCATCGCCGCCTACCTCGGCACCGAGGCCGACGAGGCCGAGGACCGGGACCAGGAGGGGGGTCGCTGATGCTGCTCGAGGTCGAGGGACTGTGCGTCAACTACGGACGCATCGAGGCCATCCGCGACATCACCTTCAGCGTCGAGCAGGGGTCGATGGTGACCCTCATCGGCGCGAACGGCGCGGGCAAGACGACGACGCTGAAGACCCTCTCCGGGCTGCGCAAGGTGCGGGCCGGGGCGGTGCGCTTCCAGGGCAGGGACATCACCCACATGGCGTCGCACGAGCGGGTGCCACTGGGGATCAGCCAGTCGCCGGAGGGCCGGCGGATCTTCCCGGGCATGACCGTCGTGGAGAACCTGGACATGGGCGCCTACTCGCGCGCCGACCGGGCGAAGACGCGGTCGGCGGACCTGGAGCGGGTGTTCGGGCTGTTCCCCCGGCTGCACGAGCGGCGGGACCAGCTGGCCGGGACGATGTCCGGCGGCGAGCAGCAGATGCTCGCCATCGGGCGGGCGCTGATGTCGCGGCCCACCCTGCTGCTGCTCGACGAGCCGTCGATGGGGCTGGCGCCGAAGCTCATCCAGCAGATCTTCTCGATCATCATCGACATCCGGGAGCAGGGCACCACGGTCCTGCTGGTCGAGCAGAACGCGGCGCAGGCGCTGAAGATCGCCGACCAGGCCTACATCCTCGAGACCGGCGAGGTGGTCCGCACCGGCACCGGCCGGGAGCTGGCCGCCGACGACAGCGTGCGGGCGGCCTACCTCGGCGGCGACGTCTGACCGGCTGAGGCAGGACGTCCTCCGGGGCCCGGGTGTCGAGACGACGCCCGGGCCCCGGCGCGTCCGCGCGTGCCTCTTCGGGCCCGGTTGCTCACCGTGCGGTCGCAGATCGCACCGCGCGCCCCGCCCGTCACAGCAGGCGGCGCGTCGTCGCTACCGGTTGTGCACAACGGTGGACCCTGCGCTCATCTCGTAGGGGGAGGCAGCTGTGCCCGGGTCTGCATCGCGGTCCAAGGTCGTCACGCGGGTTGCCACCCCCGTGGACCTGCCTGTCGTCCTGGAACTGGTCCGCCAGCACCGGGTGGAGTCGCACACCGAGGAGGTGCTGACCGGGCACCCGCCGGTGCACGCGGCCGGCGCCGGCTTCCGGCGGCTCCTCGACGACCACGGCCACCGCGTCGTCCTCGCCGTCCTGCCCACCGACGACGGCGAGGCGGGGGTGGGCCTTGCGGTGCTGGGCCTCGACCCGTTGTCCCTGGTTCTCGGCACCCCTCAGGTCACGGTGGACACCTTCGTGGTGCACCGCGAGCACCGGAGGTCCGGTGTGGGGGCGGCGCTGCTGGCTGCCGCGGTGTCCTACGCGGCGGAGAACGGGGCGTCCTACGTCGTCGCCGCCGTCGCGCAGGAGGCCGACCGGCAGCGCTTCTTCGCCCGCATGGGCTTCGCGCCGCTGACCACCCGGCGCATCGCCTCGGTCCCGGCGCTCAACCGCTCGATCTCCGCCTGGAAGCGGCGTCGGCTGGGGGTCCTGCCGTTGCCTCGCCGGGTGCCCGCGATGGCCCGCCGGCGTGGCCTGCCGCCACTGCCCTCGGCTACTGCCGGTCGCTGAGGGTCATGCAGGTCAGCCGGGCGGTCGCGGTCGTCCGGCCGGCGTCGTCGGAGACCTCGATCAGGAACGTCGACAGCGTGCGGCCGCGGCGCACGGGCGTGCAGACCGCCGTCACCGTGCCCGAGGTCGCCGCCCGCAGGTAGCTGGCGTTGAGCTCGATGCCGACGACCTGCTTGCCGGGGCCGGCGCCGATCGCCGCGGCCACGGAGCCGATGGTCTCCACCAGCGCGCAGGTGGCCCCACCGTGCAGCAGCCCGAAGGGTTGCTCGTTGCCCGCCACCGGCATGGTCGCGACGAGGCGGTCGGGGGTGAAGTCGACGACCTCGATGCCCAGCTTGTCGTCCAGCGGGCTCCGCATGCTTCCGGGCAGCCATTCGGGGGGAGGAGTGGTCACCCCGGCACCGTAGCCACGGCTCCCCGGGTCGGCCGGTCCCGGGTGTCGGTGCCCGCACCTAGGATCGGTGCCGATGTCCGCTCCGGTCTCCACCCCCGCGCCCGCCGCCCCCACGGCTACGACCCTCCCGGCCGCCCAGCGTCCGCGACTCCTGCTGCTCGACGGCCACTCGCTGGCCTACCGGGCCTTCTTCGCGCTGCCGGTCGAGAACTTCTCGACGACGACCGGCCAGCCCACCAACGCCGTCTACGGCTTCACGTCGATGCTGATCAACATCCTGCGCGACGAACAGCCCACGCACCTGGCCGTGGCCTTCGACGTCGGCCGCAAGACCTTCCGCAGCGAGATCTTCGCCGAGTACAAGGCCAACCGCGCAGAGAGTCCGACGGACTTCCGCGGTCAGGTGAGCCTCGTGCAGGAGGTGCTGGGTGCCCTGCGCGTCCCGGTGATCACCGCCGAGGGCTACGAGGCCGACGACGTCATCGCCACGTTGACGGTGCAGGCGGTCGAGCAGGGCATGGACGTGCTCATCGCCACCGGAGACCGGGACGCCCTGCAGCTGGTGAACGAGCACGTGACGGTGCTCTATCCGCGCAAGGGCGTCTCGGACATGACCCGGTTCACCCCGGCGGCGGTGGAGGAGAAGTACGGCCTCACGCCGACGCAGTACCCGGACTTCGCCGCGCTCCGGGGTGACCCGAGCGACAACCTGCCCAGCATCCCGAGCGTGGGCGAGAAGACCGCGGCCAAGTGGGTCCGCGAGTACGGCTCCCTGGACGCCCTCGTCGACCAGGTCGACACCGTGAAGGGCAAGGTCGGCGAGAAGCTGCGCGAGCACCTGTCCTCGGTGATGCAGAACCGCCGGCTGACCGAGCTCGACCGCGCCGTCCCGCTGGAGGTCGGTCCGGAGGACCTCGCCGTGCAGGCGTGGGACCGCAACGAGGTGCACACCCTCTTCGACAACCTGCAGTTCCGCGTCCTGCGCGACCGGCTCTTCGCCACCCTGACCAGCGCCGAGCCAGAGGTCGAGGGCGGGTTCGAGGTCGACCTCGACGAGCTCGCGCGGGGTGAGCTGGGGGAGTGGCTGGACACCCACGCGCGCGGCCGCACCGGGGTGATCTTCCGCGGCACCTGGGGCCGCGGCACGGGCGAGCTGACCGGCATCGGCCTGGCCGGCGGCGACGACCACGCCACGTTCGTCGACCTTGCCGCCTACCCGCCCTCCCATGGCCTCGACGTCGCCGACGAGCAGGCGCTGGCCGCCTGGCTGGCCGACGCCGACCGGCCCAAGGTCGTGCACGAGGTCAAGGGCCCGCTGCTGGCCATCTGGGCCCGCGGCTGGGAGCTGGCCGGGACGGTCAGCGACACCGCCCTGGCCGCCTACCTGGCGCTGCCCGGTCAGCGGTCCTTCGACCTGGGCGATCTCGCCGTGCGGTACCTGCGGCGGGAGCTCAAGGACACCGCCGAGCCCGAGGGCCAGCTGACCCTGGACGGGCTCGGCCCCACGGAGGACGACGTCGCCCGCGAGGCCGCGCACGCCGACGTCCTCAAGGCCGTGGCCGTCAACGACCTGTCCGACGCCCTGGAGCAGGTGCTCGGCGCGAAGGGCGGCGACGCACTCCTCGGCGGGATCGAGCTGCCGCTGACCCGGGTGCTCGCGGCCATGGAGTACCGCGGCATCGCCGTCGACCTGGACTTCCTGCACGACCTGCAGAAGGAGTTCGCCGAGGGCGTCGCGGCGGCCGCCGCCGAGTGCTACGCGGTGATCGGCCGCGAGGTGAACCTCGGCTCGCCCAAGCAGCTGCAGACGGTGCTCTTCGACGAGCTGGGGCTGCCCAAGACGAAGAAGAACAAGACCGGGTACACCACCGACGCCGATGCGCTCACCTCGCTGCTGGCCTCGACCGGGCACCCCTTCCTCGAGCACCTGCTGCGCCACCGCGACGTCACCCGGCTGCGCACCGTCATCGACGGGCTCATCCCGATGGTCGACGACGCCTCGCGGATCCACACCACGTTCCAGCAGACGATCGCGGCGACCGGCCGGCTGTCCTCGACCGATCCGAACCTGCAGAACATCCCGATCCGCACCGCCGAGGGGCGCCGCATCCGGCAGGCGTTCGTCGTCGGCCAGGGCTACGAGTCGCTGATGACGGCGGACTACAGCCAGATCGAGATGCGGATCATGGCGCACCTGTCCGGTGACGAGGGTCTGATCGAGGCCTTCATGTCGGGCGAGGACCTGCACTCCTTCGTCGCCTCCCGGGCCTTCGACATCCCGATCTCCGAGGTCGACCCGGAGATGCGCCGCCGGATCAAGGCGATGAGTTACGGGCTGGCCTACGGCCTGTCCGCCTACGGGCTGTCCGGGCAGCTGCGCATCTCGGTGGAGGAGGCGCGCGAGCAGATGCACGCCTACTTCGAGCGCTTCGGCGGCATCCGCGACTACCTGGACGGGGTCGTGGACGACGCCCGGCAGACCGGCTACACCGAGACCACGCTGGGCCGCCGTCGGTACCTGCCCGACCTGACCAGCGACAACGGTCAGCGCCGCCAGATGGCCGAGCGGATGGCGCTCAACGCGCCCATCCAGGGCTCGGCGGCCGACGTCATCAAGGTGGCGATGCTCAACGTGGAGAAGGCGATCGCCGCGGAGGGGCTGGAGTCCCGGATGCTGCTGCAGGTGCACGACGAACTCGTGCTCGAGGTAGCTGCGGGGGAGAAGGACGCCCTGGAGACGCTGGTCCGCCGCGAGATGGCCGGGGCCGCAGAGCTCTCGGTGCCCCTGGAGGTGTCGGTCGGCTTCGGCCGGACCTGGAACGACGCCGCGCACTGAGGAAGGTCCCGATGTCCCACGCGCCCCGGTGACGGGGGCCGGCACCGATCTCCCGCCGGGCGTCGCCCGTGTGCTGGTCGTCGGCAGCTCGGGCGCGGGCAAGACCACCATGGCCCGGGCGCTTGCCGGGCGGCTCGGCCTGCCGCACACCGAGCTGGACTCGCTGTGGCACGGGCCGGGCTGGGTGCCGCGGCCCGAGTTCACCGCCGACGTCGAGTCGATGCTGGCCGGCGGCCGGTGGGTGACGGAGTACCAGTACCGCGTGGTCAAGGACCGGCTCCTGGCGCAGGCGCAGGCAGTGGTGTGGCTCGACCACCCGTTGCCCCTGGTCGCCGCACGGCTGCTGCGCCGCTCGGTGGTCCGGGCGGTCACGCGGCAGGCCTACTGGAACGGCAACCGGGAGAGCTTCGCCATGTGGTTCCGCGCCTCGCACCCGCTTCGCATCGTGCTGAGCCGGGAGTTCTCCGCCAAGCGGCGACGCACCGAGGCCGAACTGGCGGATGCAGCGCGGCGAGGGGTCGTGGTCGTCCGCCTCCGTGGTGCGGCTGCGGCCGATCGCTGGCTCGCTGCCCAGCTGGACGCTGTCTGACCGTGGACTAGAGGTCGAGGGTTGCCCCGGCGTCGGCCGCTTCGAGGCGGCGCCAGCCGTGGACCACCCGGCGGGTGACGGCGTCGAAGCGGTACCAGCTGCCCTGGCCGGGCTGGTCGTACCGCCGGTCGATCGGCACGCCGAGCAGGGCGCACATCAGGAGAGCGCCCACCCCACCGTGGGCGACCACCGCGACATCCCCCGTGGCGTCCGCGGTCACCCGACGGACCGCGGTCACGATGCGGTGCTGGGCGTCCACGGCGCGCTCCCACCCGCGGACGCTGTCCTCCGGCCGGGCGAAGAACTCGTCGGCCACGGCCTCGAACTCCGCGGGCGGGAGATAGCCCGTCGCCGACCGGTCGTTCTCGCCGAGCGCCTCGTCCTTCGCCAGGGGCACGCGCGCGGCGGCCGCCAGCACCTCGGCCGTCTCGACCGCCTTCCGCTCGGTGCTGCTGACCACCCGGCTCAGGTCGGGCACCCAGGGCTGCGCCACCAGGTGGGTCAGCCGGCTCCGCCCGGCGGGGGAGAGGCCCCACTCGGGCACCGGGACGGAGGGGTCGACGGCGACCTCGGCGTGGGTGACGAAGAAGATCTGCACGGCGGCAGTGAACCGTCCGGCGACCGCCGTCGGCCAGGGTTTCGCCGCCGGGCGGTCAAGCGCCGATCGGACCGGCGTGATCTCGTCGCCCACCAGGCCGTGCGCCTCGCGGTGCACCGCGGCCGCGGCCTCGGCGTCGGGTGCCTCGACGAGGCAGAGGACCCTTCCGGAGGCCTCGTCGAACCAGTACTGCTCGTGGTCGACGCCGTACTTCCCCCGGACCTCGAGGTCCCGTTCGGTGACCTAGCCCGGGTTGCGGCAGACGAGGATCAGCGTGCCGGGGACGAGAGCCCCGCGCTCCGGGGACCACTGGCCCCAGTTCTGCGTGCGTCCCGGCGTCCACTCCGGCTCGACCAGGTCGTCCAGGACCAGGCCCGCGGCGACGACGGCCCGCACCCAGTCGCCGACCGTGCGGTGGTGCTCGACGTAGACCGTCCGGCCCGACCCGTCGGTCTCCACGTAGGGGCGCCGGTCGAAGTAGGACGAGGTGACCTGGAGGTCCTCGGGGTCGGGGGAATCGGGGAAGGGCCAGCGCATCGGGTGGTTCACCGACGCCACGAAGCGCCCGCCCGGCCGCAGCACCCGCGCGACCTCGGCGAGCACGGCGCCGGCGTCCGCGACGAACGGCAGGCCGCCGTAGGCGGAGCACACGGCGTCGGCCGAGGCGGTGCCCAGGGGAAGGGCGCCGGCGTCGGCCTGCAGCAGGGGGACGTCGATGCCGGTGGCCCGGTTCAACTCGGCGGCGCGGGCGAGCATGCCGCCGGACAGGTCCAGCGCCACGACGTCGGCACCCTGCCGGGCGAGCCAGCGGGCGCAGGGGGCCGAGCCGCACCCGATCTCGACCACCCGGCGGCCCGCGACGTCCCCGAGCAGCCCGGCCTCGGCCTCGCGCAGCCCCTCGGGGCACCAGAGGAAGTCGGCGTCGCCGAGGTCGGTGCCGTGCTCGGCGAGGTAGGCCGGCGCGGCGGCGTCCCACCAGCGGCGGTTGGCGCGGGCGGACTCGTCCTGACCAGCCGGACGACGCGAGACGCCGCCGGCCGCGGGATAGCCGTCGCTGCCCAGTGGCAGCCCGCCATCGGGCGGAGGGGAGAGGCTCATGACACGCCGATCGTGACACGCCGGAGCGGCCGGCAGGGGCGGTGGACCCAGGTGGACCCGGAGGTCCCGACGTCCGTACGATGAGGAATGCGCCAGAGGTCTGTCGTGGTTTTCCCCACACGGAACGCCAGAGCCGGCTCTCCCCGCTGATCATCCCGAGGCCTCCCGGCCACGGGTCGTCCTGTCCCTACGCATAAACCGTCCGGAGCAACCAACCACATGACCTCCACTCAGGTCCGTCCTTCCAGCACCCCCCAGGTCGCCGTCAACGACATCGGCAGCGCCGAGGACTTCCTCGCCGCCATCGATGCGACGATCAAGTACTTCAACGATGGCGACATCGTCGAGGGCGTCATCGTCAAGGTCGACCGGGACGAGGTGCTGCTGGACATCGGCTACAAGACCGAGGGCGTCATCCCCTCGCGCGAGCTCTCCATCAAGCACGACGTCGACCCGAACGAGGTCGTCAAGGTCGGCGACGAGGTGGAAGCCCTCGTCCTCCAGAAGGAGGACAAGGAAGGGCGGCTGATCCTCTCCAAGAAGCGCGCACAGTACGAGCGCGCCTGGGGCACGATCGAGGCCAAGAAGGAAGCCGACGAGGTCGTCACCGGCACCGTCATCGAGGTCGTCAAGGGTGGCCTCATCCTCGACATCGGCCTCCGCGGGTTCCTCCCGGCCTCGCTGGTCGAGATGCGCCGCGTCCGCGACCTCCAGCCCTACGTGGGCCGCGAGCTCGAGGCGAAGATCATCGAGCTCGACAAGAACCGCAACAACGTCGTGCTCTCCCGTCGTCAGTGGCTGGAGCAGACCCAGTCCGAGGTCCGCAGCGAGTTCCTCAACAAGCTCGCCAAGGGCCAGGTCCGCACGGGCGTCGTCTCCTCGATCGTCAACTTCGGTGCCTTCGTGGACCTGGGCGGCGTCGACGGCCTGGTGCACGTCTCCGAGCTGTCCTGGAAGCACATCGACCACCCGTCCGAGGTCGTCGAGGTCGGCCAGGAGGTCACCGTCGAGGTCCTCGACGTCGACCTGGACCGCGAGCGTGTCTCCCTGTCGCTGAAGGCGACGCAGGAGGACCCGTGGCGTCAGTTCGCCCGCACGCACCAGATCGGGCAGGTCGTCCCCGGCAAGGTCACCAAGCTGGTCCCCTTCGGTGCGTTCGTGCGCGTCGACGAGGGCATCGAGGGCCTGGTGCACATCTCCGAGCTGGCCGAGCGTCACGTGGAGATCCCGGAGCAGGTCGTGCAGGTCGGCGACGAGCTCCTGGTCAAGGTCATCGACATCGACCTGGACCGCCGCCGCATCTCGCTCTCCCTCAAGCAGGCCAACGAGGGCGTCGTCGGTGACGAGGAGCAGTTCGACCCGGCCGCCTACGGCATGTCGGCGTCCTACGACGAGCAGGGCAACTACATCTACCCCGAGGGCTTCGACCCGGAGACGGGCGAGTGGCTCGAGGGCTTCGACGAGGCCCGCGAGGCGTGGGAGAAGCAGTACGCCGAGGCACAGGCCCGCTTCGAGGCGCACCGCAAGCAGATCGCGGCGGCCAAGGAGGCCGACGCCGAGGCTGCGGCCGGTGGCAGCTACTCCAGCGAGGACGCCGCTGGTCCGGACGCCCCGGCCAGCACCGGCGGCACCCTGGCCAGCGACGAGGCCCTGGCCGCGCTGCGGGCCAAGCTCGCCGGCGGTGAGTGATCCGCTAGCACGGCGCTGATCGCTCAGCGCTGAACCGGAGGCCCAGGACCCGCGTGGTCCTGGGCCTCCGGCATGTCCGGGGTGCGAGGCAGCCGGGCATGTCACTGGGCCCGGTGTGCGATGCGGCCCGGGGTGGGATGCGGCCGGGCGTGCGAGGACGACGAAGACCCCGTGGACCTGGGTCCACGGGGCCTTGTCGCGCGTGTGCCGGTGCGGCGGTCCAGATCCCCCCTGGGCCGCTGCCACCGCGGCACGCCGTCGCGCCGGTCGTCCCTACGGCGCCGGCGGGAGCGGCGGGGACGATTCCGGCGGGGGAGGGTCCTAGAGGCTGAGGATGATCGCGAAGGCAGTGCGGGGGCGGCCACCGTTGCCGGCCAGGAAGGCCCAGGTGTGGCGACCGGCGGGCGGCGTCTGCACCAGCCAGCGCAGGAAGGCGTTGCGCGGTCCGGGCACGGGCCGCTGGAAGGCCATGCGCTCGCGGACGGCGGGGATGTCGGCGCAACGGACGCCGGTGGCGGCGCCCGGGCGGTGCCGACCAGGACCGCTGGACGCGATGCGGAGGGACGAGGAGTCGGCGGCGGGCCGGTGACGGGACATGGTGGGTCTGCCTCTCTCGGCGGGGAAGATCGCCGGTACCGAAGTTATGTCCTGTGACTGATGTGACTGGTGCGACGCGCCGGTCCCCCCGATCCGGTGTTACCTCTCCGTGATGTCGGAGCGGCCGGGTCGCTACTCTGCGCACATGCTGCGGATCGGACTGACCGGTGGGATCGGCTCGGGGAAGAGCACCGTGGCGGGGCTGCTCGCTGCGCGCGGAGCGGTGGTCGTCGACGCCGACCGGATCGCCCGCGAGGTGGTGGAGTCGGGGACACCGGGACTGGCCGCGGTCGCCGAGGCCTTCGGCGACGGAGTGCTCGCGGCCGACGGTTCGCTGGACCGGCCCGCGCTCGCGGCCATCGTCTTCAGCGACCCGCAGGCCCGCGCGCGGCTGGACGCCATCGTCCACCCGCTGGTGCGCGACCGGTCCGTCGAGCTCATCGCCGGCGCACCGTCGGACGCCGTCCTCGTCAACGACGTCCCGCTGCTGGTCGAGACCGGGCAGGCCGGCTCCTACGACCTCGTCCTCGTCGTGGAGGCCGACCTCGACACCCGGCTGACCCGCCTGGTGGAGCGCGGGGTCACCGAGCAGGACGCGCGGGCCCGCATCGCGTCCCAGGCGTCCGACGAGCAGCGCCGGGCGGTCGCTGACGTCGTGCTCGACAACAGCGGGACCCGCGAGCAGCTGGCCGATCAGGTGACGCGCTTCTGGGAGGAGCGGGTCGAGCCGGCCCGTGGCTGAGCCACGCCGGGTCGACCTCGTCCCGGTCACCGAGGCGCGACTGGACCTGCTCGTGTCAGCTGCGCTGGCGGGCGCCGCCCCGGACGACGTGACGCCGCCGGTGACGCCGGGGGAGCGGTGGACGCCCGACCGGGTCGCGTGGCTGCGGGCCTTCCACCGCGACCGCCGTCGCGGACTCGACGGGCCGGCGCACGAGGCGACCTGGGCCGTGGTGGAGGTCACCGGAGCGGGTCCGGAGGCGCAGCGGGTCGTCGGGTCGGTCCGGCTGCGCAGCGCAGGTGCGCCCGGGAGCTTCGACACCGGGATCTGGCTGGTGCGAGATGCCCGGCGACGGCGGCTCGGCGCCCAGGCGGTGCGGCTCGTCCTCGAGCGGGCTCGCGAGGCCGGAGCCGGGACGGTGCGGGCGGAGACGACCAGCGGCAACGCCGCTGCCGTCTCCCTGCTCCGCTCGCTCGGTTTCACCGCGGAGGTGGACGACGGCGGTCGGGTCCGGGCGGTCCTGGTCCTGCGGCGGTGACCACGACGAGACCGGGCGCCGTTGACACCGGTCACGACGTCCCGGAACGACAGAACCCCAGGCGCCGGTGACGGCAGTCCTGGGGTTCTTCGGTGGGCGATACTGGGATCGAACCAGTGACCTCTTCCGTGTCAGGGAAGCGCGCTACCGCTGCGCCAATCGCCCGGCCCGGTCTCGCGACCGGTCCCTCCTCCGCGCTCGTGCTCCGCAGAGGAGAACGAGGTGGAGACGGGATTTGAACCCGTGTAGACGGCTTTGCAGGCCGTTGCCTCGCCTCTCGGCCACTCCACCGCACGCGGGCGCTGATCTCGCGATCAGCGCCCGAGGTTCCGAGCGGATGACGGGATTCGAACCCGCGACCCTCACCTTGGCAAGGTGATGCTCTACCACTGAGCCACATCCGCGTTGCAGGAAGAACGTTACCTGACGGCCCCCGGGCATCCAACGAGGGGGTCCCCCTCGTTGGCTGGCCCGCCCCGCCGGGATGGCGTTCCCCCAGGTCAGCGGCCCGAGGGGTCCGCTCCGCCGTTGGACAGCAGCACGTGCAGCTCGTCGTCGAGCTGGAGCAGCTCGCTCTCCGAGCCGGACGGGACCAGGGCCTCCGTCTGGCGCAGGAAGCCGGCGACGACGGCGCGGGACAGCTCGAACAGCGCCTCGCCCGACGGTGCCCGCAGGTGGAGGAACAGCACGTCGCTGGCCGAGGCGCTCGGCCAGACGCGCACGTCGCCGTCTCCGGAGGGTCGGTCCAGACCCGCCTGCAGCAGTTCGCGGCTGACCAGCCAGGCGATGCCCTCGTCGGTGTCGACGACGCCGCTGTCGTCACCGATGTCGCCGAAGGCGATCCGGATCGCGAAGGGGTCCGTCGCGTCGTAGCACAGCAGTGCCGGCACCTCTGTCCACGAC
This sequence comes from uncultured Actinomycetota bacterium, assembly GCA_963747895.1. GTDB lineage: Bacteria > Actinomycetota > Actinomycetes > Mycobacteriales > Geodermatophilaceae > Blastococcus. Next base: position 947,476 of record CAVVGX010000012.1, on the reverse strand, counting down.
TGCGGGCCGATGAGCTGCAGCGTGACGGGTGCTGTGTGACCGGGGTTCCAGCGGTTGGTCATGTCAGGTCAACGACGTTCCGCTGTGGGAGTGACGCAGCTGGTCACTCCAGTCACATCCGTCCCACGAGCCTCGCATGTCGGTCATGGACCCATGTGTTTCCGCCGAGAAGCCTTCGGAAACGGTTTTGGGGCAGCCGTGACCAATGAGGTTGCAGACGTCGGTCGCGCAGGGGGTCGTCGGACGTAGGCTCCGGGCGTCGTTCCGACGCGGGAGCGCCAGGAACGGGGAGGTGACGAGCTGAGCGGACAGGAGACCGTGGCCGCGCAGGACCGCCGCCCGGAGCGCGAGTCGCCCGACGACCGGCGCGCCCGTTATGACAGCGACGACGTGAACAGCCTGCGCGAGCGGGTCGCCGACACGAAGTGGCGCCGCCGGATAGCGGCCCGTCGCAGCACCAACCACGCCTACCGGGTGGCTGTCGGCCTGGTCGGCGGGCTCGTCGTCGCGTTCGGGCTCGCGACGATCCCGCTGCCCGGGCCGGGCTGGCTGACGGTGATCGCCGGCCTGGTCGTCCTCGCCAGTGAGTTCACGTGGGCCGAGCGGCTGCTGGAGTACACCCGGGAGCGCGTGAGTCGATGGACCGACTGGGTCGGTGTCCAGCCGGTGTGGGTGCGCGTGCTGCTCGGGCTGGCCACCGCCGCCTTCGTCTACGGCGTCCTCGTGCTGACGCTGCACGTCTTCGGTGTGCCGGGCTGGGTGCCGGGGTGGGTTCCGCTCTGGCGGTGAGCGTCTGGCAGAATGACACCGCGGTCGCGAGCGACCGCGCCGGGCGATTGGCTCAGTGGTAGAGCGCTTCGTTCACACCGAAGAGGTCACTGGTTCGAACCCAGTATCGCCCACCGGCACGAAGGGCCAGGTCCACCCGCGAGGGCGGACCTGGCCCTTCGTCATTCCCGGCGCCGACGAGGGGCTGCTGACGACGCCCCGGCCGAGAAGTGGCCGTGGCCGCGCAGAGCCCGCAGGGCTTCGTGCCGGCGCACAGGCGGTCCTGAGGCGCGCGGCGCACGAGCGGAGCACCATGGAGGAGATGTCCCGGCCTCCCGCGCAGTCGGCCCGCGCCGTCCGGCTGCTCGCCGTCCTGGAGCGCGACGGACCGACCTGCATCTGGTGCGGTCGCCCGTTCCAGGCACTGGTCGTGCCCACCACCGAGCACGTCGTGCCACGGGTCAAGGGCGGCCCCTCCCTGCTGGAGAACGAGGTGGCCGCCTGCCGTCGCTGCAACGGCGAACGCGGGCACCGGGGACCGGTCGAGTGGCTCGAGGAGTGCCTGCGCCGCGGCTGGGATCCCGACGAGGCGCGGCTGGGCCGGTCGCTCGCCGCGCTGGCCGAGGTCATCGCCCGCGAGGGCGGCCGGCGCCGGGCCCGGCCCTACCTGGACGCCCAGCTGCGCCGACTGCGCCGACGGGGCGGTGGGCGTGCGGTACCGGCCTAGGGTCGGTCCGTGACGACGACGGCCGGCCGCGTGGCGCGCATCTGGATCTACCCGGTGAAGTCGCTGGGCGGCACCGCCCGCGACCGGGTGCGGCTGGGTGCGGCCGGCCCCGACGGCGACCGGGCGTGGACGGTGGTCGACGCGGCGAGCGACGAGGTCGTGCGGGCCAAGCACGCGCCCGCCATGGCCGGCGTGCAGCCGAGCGGCGACCCGGACGCCGACGCCCGGGCGGTCTCCGCGGCGATCGGCCGGGACGTGCGGCTGCGCGCGAACCCGGACGGGTCGGCGGCCGACGTGGCGGCGGTGCACCTGGTCTCCCGGCAGGCGATCGAGCGGGCCGCGGCCGGCGACGTCCCGGAGGGGTGCTCCGCCGACGACCCGCGCGCCAACCTGCTGCTCGACCTTGCCGACGCCGACGACGAGCGCGCCTGGGTCGGCCGGACGCTGCGCATCGGCGCGGCCGAGCTCGTCGTGACCCGCACCCCGAAGCACTGCCTCGGCGTCTACGCCGAGGTGCGACAGCCCGGCGAGATCGCCGTCGGCGACGCCGTCCTGCTCTAGCCTCCGGCCGTGCCACGCAGCCGCTCCGGAGCATTCGCCGTCCTGATCCTGCTGCTGGCCGGCTGCTCCGGGGACGCGGAGCAGCCGGACGCCGGCGGGACCGCAGCGGAGAGCCCGGCTGCGCCTCCGACCGCGACGACGCCACCGCCGCCGGACAGCTTCACCCTCGTGGCCACCGGCGACGTGCTCGTGCACCAGGACCGGGCGCTCACCGAGGGGGCCCGGCAGCCGGACGGCTCGTACGACTTCGCCGAGGTGTTCGCGCCGGTCGCGGGGCTGATCGGCGCCGCGGACCTGGCGGTCTGCCACCTGGAGACGCCGGTCGCCGCCGACGGCGGGCCCTACCGCGGGTACCCGAGCTTCGCCGTCCAGCCCGAGATCGTCGACGCCCTCGCCGGCGCCGGCTACGACCTCTGCTCCACCGCCTCCAACCACTCTCTCGACGACGGCTTCGACGGCCTCACCCGCACCCTCGACGCGCTGGAGGCGGCCGGGATCGGCGCCACCGGCACGCACCGCAGCGAGGAGGCGAGCCGGGAACCGACGATCGTCGACGTCGACGGGGTGCGCGTGGGGCACGTCGCCGCCACGTTCGGGCTCAACGGGGTGCCGCTGCCGGCCGGCCGGGAGTGGTCGGTGGACGTCGCCGACCTGCCGGAGGTGGACGGGGTGCTGGCCGCGGCCGCCCGGGCGCGGGCCGCCGGTGCCGACGTCGTCGTGGCGAGCCTGCACTGCTGCCAGGAGTACGACAACGACCCGACGCCGACCCAGGTGGCGGCCGTCCGCACCCTGCTGGCCTCGCCGGACATCGACCTGGTCCTGGGCCACCACGCGCACGTGGTGCAGCCCTTCGAGCGGATCGACGGCGAGTGGGTCGCCTACGGCCTCGGCAACCACCTCGCCGAGCACTCGACCCGGGGCTACCCGACCGAGGACTCCGTCGCGGCCCGCTTCACCTTCACCCGCGGCGCCGACGGACGCTTCACGGTGTCGAAGGCCGAGGCCGTACCGCTGCGGATCGAGATCGGCGACGACGCCGTCCGCATCGTGCCGGCCGACCCGGAGAGCGCCGCCCGCATCGCCGGTGTCCTGGACCGTCGGGGGGCGGTGGCCGCCGGGCTGGAAGTCGTTCCGGGATGAGCCGGACCGAGCACTAGGCTCGGGTCGTCTTTCCCCGCCCGACCACCCCTGGAGCGCTCTCGTGTCGACCTCGCCCTCGCCCACCCCCACCGCGACCGTGCGGGTGCCGGCCGGGACGACGGCGATGCAGGCGCTCAAGGAGGCCGGCGTCCCGCTCAAGGGCCCCGACGGCGCGGTCGTCGTCCGCGACGCGGCCGGTGAGCTGAAGGACCTGGCCTGGGCCCCGGACGCCGATGCCGAGGTCGAGCCCGTCCCGGCCGCGAGCGCCGACGGGCGGGCGGTCATCCGCCACTCGACCGCGCACGTGCTGGCGCAGGCCGTGCAGGAGCTGTTCCCGGGCACCCGCCTGGGCATCGGCCCGCCGGTGGAGAACGGCTTCTACTACGACTTCGACCCGGAGCGGCCCTTCACCCCCGAGGACCTCACCGCCCTCGAGAAGAAGATGACCGAGATCGTCCGGGCCGGTCAGAACTTCTCCCGCCGCGAGATCAGCGACGCCGACGCGCAGGCCGAGCTCGCGCACGAGCCGTACAAGCTCGAGCTCATCGCGCTCAAGGGCGGTGCCGCTGAGGAAGCCGAGGGCGCCGACGTGGAAGTCGGCGGCGCGCAGCTGACCATGTACGACAACCTCGACCCGCGCACCGGCGAGCGGGTGTGGACCGACCTGTGCCGCGGGCCGCACCTGCCCCGCACCAACGCCATCCAGGCGTTCAGCCTCACCCGGAGCGCGGCCGCCTACTGGCGGGGCAGCGAGAAGAACCCGCAGCTGCAGCGCATCTACGGCACCGCCTGGGAGAGCAAGGACGCGCACAAGGCCTACCTGGAGCATCTCGCCGAGGCCGAGCGTCGAGACCACCGGCGGCTGGGCTCCGAGCTGGACCTGTTCAGCTTCCCCGACGAGATCGGCTCCGGCCTGGTCGTCTTCCACCCCAAGGGCGGGGTGGTCAAGCGGGAGATGGAGGACTACGTCCGCCGCCGGCACATCGAGGAGGGCTTCGACTACGTCGGGACGCCGCACATCAGCAAGGGCGGCCTGTTCGAGACCTCGGGGCACCTGCCGTACTACGAGGACACCATGTTCCCGGCCATGGACCTCGAGAACTCGAAGTACTACCTCAAGGCCATGAACTGCCCCATGCACAACCTGATCTTCCGGTCGCGCGGGCGGTCCTACCGGGAGCTGCCGTTGCGCTTCTTCGAGTTCGGCTCGGTCTACCGGTACGAGAAGTCCGGCGTCGTGCACGGCCTGACCCGGGTTCGCGGGCTGACCCAGGACGACTCGCACAGCTACGTGACCCCGGAGCAGGCGCCGGGCGAGATCCGGCACCTGCTGTCCTTCGTGCTCGGCCTGCTGCGCGACTTCGGCCTGGACGACTACTACCTGGAGCTGTCCACCCGCGGGGAGTCGGAGAAGTTCATCGGCTCCGAGGAGGAGTGGGCGGTCGCCACCCGGGTGCTGGAGGACGCGGCCCGGGAGACCGGCCTGGAGTTGGTGCCCGACCCGGGCGGCGCGGCGTTCTACGGCCCCAAGATCTCCGTGCAGGCGCGGGACGCCATCGGCCGCACCTGGCAGATGTCGACCATCCAGTACGACTTCACCCAGCCGGCCCGCTTCGGTCTGGAGTTCAGCGCCGCCGACGGCACCCGCCAGCAGCCGGTGATGATCCACTCCGCCAAGTTCGGCTCGATCGAGCGCTTCTTCGGCGTCCTCACCGAGCACTACGCCGGCGCCTTCCCGGCCTGGCTGGCCCCGGTGCAGGTGGTCGGCATCCCGATCACCGACGAGCAGGTGCCCTACCTGGCCGACGTGGCCGCGCGGCTGCGGCAGCACGGCGTCCGCGTCGAGGTCGACGATTCCGACGACCGGATGCAGAAGAAGATCCGCACCGCCAGCAAGCAGAAGATCCCGTTCGTCCTCATCGCCGGCGCGACCGACGCCGAGGCCGGTGCGGTGTCCTTCCGCTACCGCGACGGCTCGCAGCGCAACGGCGTCCCGGTCGACGAGGCGGTGGACCAGGTCGTGGCCTGGATCGCCTCCCGGTCGAACGTGGACCCGTCGGCCGCCGACGAGCAGGCCGAGACCGTGGTGGCCGGATGAGCGAGGCGGGCACGGGGGAGGAGACCTCGTACCGGGTGGCCGTCTCCGCCGGCGAGGACGGCCCCAGTTCGGTGTTCGAGCACCTCTGGACGCCCTACCGGATGGCCTACATCCGGGGGGAGGGCAAGCCGACCGGTGCCCACGACTGCCCGTTCTGCGTCATCCCGACGCTGAGCGACGAGGACGGGCTGATCGTCGCCCGCGGGGCGACGGTGTACGCGGTGCTCAACCTCTACCCGTACAACGCCGGGCACCTGATGGTCGTGCCCTACCGGCACGTGCCCGACTACACCGACCTCGAGGCCGAGGAGGTCGCCGAGCTGGGCGCGCTGACGCAGACGGCGATGCGCGTGGTGCGCGAGGTCTCCGGTGCCCACGGCTTCAACATCGGCATGAACCAGGGCACGGTCGCCGGCGCCGGCATCGCCGACCACCTCCACCAGCACGCCGTCCCGCGGTGGGGCGGCGACACGAACTTCATGCCGGTCATCGGTCTGACCCGGGTGCTGCCGCAGGTGCTGCGCGAGACCCGGGCCCTGCTGGCCGAGGCATGGCAGCGACAGGCGCCGGCCGGGCCGGGCGGGCAGGTCTGATGCTCGGCGTCAACGCGCGTCCCGCCGTCGCCAAGGTGGTGGCCCCGATCGTGCCCGGCCTGGTGCGCGCCGGGATCACCCCCGACATGATCACGATCACCGGCACGGTGGGCGCCGTCGCCTCCGCGGTGTTCCTCATCGGCTCCGGCCACCTGTTCTGGGGCGCCTTCGCCGTCTGGATGTTCGTGATGCTGGACATGCTCGACGGGGCGCTGGCCCGCGCCCGGGGCGGCGGCTCGGTCTTCGGCGCGGTCCTGGACTCGGTGGGCGACCGGGCCGCGGACGCCGCCATCTTCGGAGCGCTCGCCTGGTGGTTCTCCGGCGGCGGGGACAACCGGCTGTTCGTGCTGCTGTCGCTGATCTGTCTCGTGCTCGGCGTCCTGACCAGCTACATCAAGGCGCGGGCCGAGGGGGTGGGCCTGTCCTGCGACGTCGGCATCGTCGAGCGGACGGAGCGGCTGATCATCGTCCTCGTGGGCACCGGGTTCACCGGCCTGGGCATCCCGTACTCGCTGCACGTCGCGCTGGTGATCCTGGTCGCCGGCAGCGCGGTCACCGTCGCCCAGCGGATGATCGCCGTCCGCAGGGCCGCCGCCGGGGCGCCCCTCCCGCAGCCCCCGCCGGCGCCGTGACCGGGGCCGCGGAGCTGCGCAACAGGGTCACCGGCCGGCTGACCGACGCGGGGTACGCGGCCGGCTGGCGAGCGGTGCGCATGCTGCCCGAGCCGGTCGCCCGGGGGGCCTTCGACCGCGGTGGCCGCTGGGCCGCCCGCCGGGACGGTGCGGGCGTGCGACAGCTGCGGGCCAACCTCCGCGTCGCCACCTACGGGAAGCTGTCCGAGCCGGAGCTCGACGAGCTGACCGCCCGGGCGATGGCCTCCTACGCCCGGTACTGGCAGGAGGCCTTCCGGCTGCCGACGCTGGGCATCGACCGGATCCGGCGCGACACCGTGGTCCCCGGATTCGAGCGGATCCTGCAGGCCCGCAGCGAGGGCCGGGGCGTCGTCCTCGCGCTGCCGCACAGCGGGAACTGGGACGCCGCGGGCGCCTGGCTGGCCGACCGGCTGGGTGAGCCGTTCCTCACCATCGCCGAGCGCCTGGAGCCGGAGTCGCTGTACCGCCGCTTCCTGGCCTACCGGGAGTCCCTGGGCATGCGGGTCACCCCGCTCACCGGCGGCCCGAAGCCGGGCTCGGAGGTGCTCCGGGAGTGGCTGGCCGACGGCGGCGTCAGCTGCCTGCTGGTCGACCGCAACTTCGGCACCGGCGGCGTGACGGTCGACTTCTTCGGCCGGCCGGCGCTCATGCCGAGCGGGGCCGCCCTGCTGGCCGCGCGCACCGGAGCGGCTCTGCTCCCGGCCGTGCCCCGCTTCGACGGAGCGGGCTGGTGCATCCAGGTGCACCCCGAGGTGCCGGTGACCGGGGAGGGGCGGCTGGCCGCGCGGGTCGGCACCGCGATGCAGACCGTGGCCGACGCGTTCACCGCGGGCGTGGGCGAGCACCCCGAGGACTGGCACATGCTGGGCCGCATCTGGGCCGACGTGCCGCCCGACGCACCGCGGCAGGCGGCTCCTGCGGGGCGGGTGCGCTGATGCGCATCGGGCTGGTGTGCCCGTACCGCTGGGACGTTCCCGGCGGGGTGCAGTACCACGTGCGCGACCTGGCCGAGACGCTGCGCGGGATGGGCCACCACGTCGAGGTGCTCACCCCGGCCGAGCACGAGGAGTCGCTCACCGACCCCTGGATCACCTTCGCCGGGCGCACCGTCCCCGTCCCGTACAACGGCTCGATGGCCAGCGTGCAGTTCGGCCCCGTGGCGGCCGCACGCGTGCGCCGGTGGCTGCGCGACGGGCGGTTCGACGTCGTCCACGTGCACGAACCGGCGTCCCTGTCGTTGTCCCTGCTGGTCTGCATGATCGCGACCGGGCCGATCGTCGCCACCTTCCACGCCGCCACCACCCGGTCCAAGGTGCTGGCCGCCTTCGGCCCGGTCGCACGGCCGTGGCTGGAGAAGATCACCGGCCGGATCGCCGTCTCCGACTTCGCGCGGCGGGTGCAGGTCGAGCACCTCGGCGGCGACGCCGTGATCATCCCGAACGGCGTGCACGTCGGCGCCTTCGCCGACGGGCCGCTGCTGCCCGCCGTGCCCGCCGAGGCCCCCACGATCGGCTTCCTCGGCCGTTACGACGAGCCGCGCAAGGGTCTGCCGACGCTGCTGGAGGCGATCCGGACCGTCGTCCGCGGGCAACCGGGCGCCCGGCTGGTCGTCGCCGGCCGCGGGGACGCCGACCAGCTGCACCGGCTGGTGGGCGAGGAGCTGCGCCCGCACGTGGTGCTCCTGGGCGAGGTCTCGGAGGCCGACAAGGCGGCCTTCCTCCGCTCCGTCGACATCTACTGCGCGCCGAACCTGCTGGGGGAGTCCTTCGGTGTGGTGCTCATCGAGGCGATGGCCGCCGGGGCCCCCACCGTGGCCAGCGACCTCGACGCGTTCGCGCGGGTCCTCGACGGCGGGGCGGCGGGGGTGCTGGTGCCCCGCGGGGACGCGGCGGCGCTCGGCGCGGCGCTGAGCGCCCTGCTGGCCGACCCGGACCGCCGGGCGGAACTGTCGGCGCGGGGGGCGGAGGTGGCACGCGGCTACGACTGGCCCGTCCTCGCCCGCCGGATCCTCGCCGTGTACGAGACCGTCGTGCTGCCCGGCGGCGGCGGGGTCGGTGCCCTGGAGGACGACGAGGTCCCGGGAGTGCCGCCGACGGGTGTCGCGCCGCGGAGCTCCCGCTGGCGGGGGAGCGGCCGCTAGCCTCCGCTCCGTGGGTGCGCAGGCGTGGATGTGGACGGCAGTCGCGGTCGTCGTCCTGCTGCTGGCCTGGACGGTCTGGAGCCTCGTGCGCCTGCGGCGCCTGGAGACCCGCGTGACCCGTGCCCGCGAGACGCTCGAGGCCCAGCTGCGGCGCCGTGCCGGGCTGGCGGAGGAGCTGGCCCGCGAGCACCCGGCGGCGCTGGGCGGGCTGCGTGCCCGCGCGCTCGCGGAGGCGGCGGCGCAGGCCCGGTCGACCCCGCCCGGGGACCGGGAGGCGGGGGAGAACGCGCTGGGTCGGGAGCTGCGCGAGCTGCCCGCGCACCTGCCGGGCGTCCCGGCGTCGTTGCAGGCCGACCTGGCCGGCACCAGCTCGCGGGTGGCCCTGGCGCGGCGGTTCTACAACGACGCGGTGCGCGACACCCAGGCGCTGCGCAGCCGGCGGCTGTCCCGGGTGCTGCGGCTGCACGCGAGCCGGCCGGTACCCCGGTTCTTCGACATCGACGACCGGCTGGAGGCGCTGACCGGGAGCAGCGCCGGCGGGGGACCCGCGCACCGGCCGTAAGCTGGGGGCCCGTATCCCCGAGCCCGAGGCCGCCTCCCGTGTCTGCACCGACTCCCTCCACCGGAACCGACCGCGTCAAGCGCGGCATGGCCGAGCAGCTCAAGGGCGGCGTCATCATGGACGTCGTCACCCCCGAGCAGGCGAAGATCGCCGAGGACGCCGGCGCCGTCGCCGTCATGGCGCTGGAGCGGGTGCCCGCCGACATCCGCGCCGAGGGCGGCATCTCGCGCATGAGCGACCCCGACATGATCGAGGGCATCATCGCCGCGGTCTCCATCCCGGTGATGGCCAAGGCGCGCATCGGCCACTTCGTCGAGGCGCAGGTCCTGCAGTCCCTCGGCGTCGACTACATCGACGAGTCCGAGGTGCTGACCCCGGCCGACGAGGCGCACCACATCGCCAAGTCCCGGTTCACCGTGCCGTTCGTGTGCGGGGCGACCGACCTCGGCGAGGCGCTGCGGCGCATCTCCGAGGGCGCGGCGATGATCCGCTCCAAGGGCGAGGCCGGCACCGGCAACGTCGTCGAGGCCACCCGGCACATGCGCTCGATCCGCGCCGGCATCAAGGCGCTGGGCACCCTCGACGACACCGAGCTGTTCGTGGCCGCCAAGGAGCTGCGCGCCCCCTACGACCTCGTGGTGGAGGTGGCCCGGCTGGGCAAGCTGCCGGTCGTGCTCTTCACCGCCGGCGGCATCGCCACCCCCGCGGACGCGGCGATGATGATGCAGCTCGGCGCCGAGGGCGTCTTCGTCGGCTCGGGCATCTTCAAGTCCGGCGACCCGGCGCAGCGTGCCGCCGCCATCGTCCAGGCGACGACCTTCCACGACGACCCCGACGTGATCGCCAAGGTCTCCCGCGGGCTGGGCGAGGCGATGGTCGGGCTGAACGTCTCCACGCTGCCGGCCGATCAGCGCTTCGCCACCCGCGGCTGGTGACCCGGCCCGTCATCGGCGTTCTGGCTCTGCAGGGCGACGTCCGGGAGCACCTGGCGGCACTGCGGGACCAGGGCGCCGAGGCGGTGGCCGTCCGGCGGCCCGAGGAGCTGGCCGGCGTGGACGGGCTCGTGCTGCCCGGCGGTGAGTCGACGACGATCGCCAAGCTGGCCGAGCGGTTCGGGCTGATGGCCCCGCTGCGCGCCGCCGTCCGCGCCGGGCTGCCGGCCTACGGCTCCTGCGCGGGGATGATCCTGCTCGCCGACCGCCTCCTCGACGCACCTCCCGACCAGGAGACGATCGGCGGGCTGGACGTCACCGTCCGGCGCAACGCCTTCGGCCGGCAGGCCGACAGCTTCGAGTCCGACATGGCGTTCGAGGGCGTGGGCGGTGGACCGCTGCACGCGGTGTTCATCCGCGCCCCCTGGGTCGAGGAGGCCGGCGAGGGGGTCGCCGTGCTCGGTCGCATCGTCGGGGGAGAGGCCGACGGTAGGATCGTCGCCGTCCGCCAGGGCAACCTGGTGGCCACGAGCTTCCACCCGGAACTGACCGGGGACCGCCGGGTGCACGCGCTGTTCGTCGAGATCGTCCGCGCGCACCTGGCCGAGCAGGCCGGCAGCGCTCATCACGCGGCCGCCGGGAACGAGAAGGAGATGCTGCCGTGAGTGGCCATTCCAAGTGGGCGACGACGAAGCACAAGAAGGCCGGCATCGACGCCAAGCGCGGCAAGCTCTTCGCCAAGCTGATCAAGAACATCGAGGTCGCCGCCCGCACCGGTGGCGGTGACCTGTCGGGCAACCCGACGCTCTACGACGCCGTCCAGAAGGCGAAGAAGAGCTCGGTCCCCAACGACAACATCGACCGCGCGGTCAAGCGAGGCTCGGGCGCCGAGGCCGGCGGGGTCGACTACCAGGGCATCACCTACGAGGGCTACGCCGCCGGTGGCGTCGCCGTCCTCATCGAGTGCCTGACCGACAACAAGAACCGCTCGGCCATGGAGGTCCGCACCGCCATGACCCGCAACGGCGGGACCATGGCCGACCCCGGCTCGGTGTCCTACCTCTTCTCCCGCAAGGGCGTCGTGGTGGTGCCCAAGGCCGACGGCGTCGACGAGGACTCCGTGCTCCTGGCCGTGCTGGACGCCGGCGCCGAGGAGGTCCGCGACCTCGGCGACACCCTGGAGGTCGTCAGCGAGCCCGGCGACATGGTGGCCGTGCGCACCGCACTGCAGGACGCCGGCATCGACTACGACTCGGCCGACATGGGCTTCCTGCCCAGCGTGCAGGTGGAGCTCGACGAGGACGGCGCGGGCAAGGTGTTCCGCCTCATCGACGCGCTCGAGGACCTCGACGACGTGCAGAACGTCTACGCCAACTACGAGGTGTCCGACGAGGTCATGGAGAAGATCGACGCCTGACGGACCCCGTCGCCCCCCACGCCTCGCACGCCCGGCGCGGGCCCCTGCGACGAGGCCGACGGCTGATGGCGTGTCCTCCATCGGTTGCGTCACTCAGAGGCTAGCGTTCGGATCGAACAGGTGTTCGTGCGAAGCTAGGAGCGTGGCCATGCGGGTGCTCGGCATCGACCCGGGACTCACCCGGTGCGGGTGGGGGGTCGTCGACGGCCGCCCCGGCGCGCGGCCCACGGCGATCGGCGTCGGCGTGATCCGCACGCTGCCCGAGCTCGACCTCGAGCTCCGGCTCCTCGAGCTGCACACCGCGGTGACCGCCCTGCTCCGCGAGCACCAGCCGGACGTCGTGGCGGTGGAGCGGGTCTTCACCCAGAACAACAAGGGCACCGGTCACGCCACCGCCCAGGCCGCCGGCGTCGCCGCGCTGGCCGCCGCCCAGGCCGACCGGCCCGTCGCCTGGCACACGCCCAGCGAGGTGAAGGCCGCGATCTCCGGCAACGGCCGGGCCGACAAGGAGCAGGTCACCCTCATGGTCACCCGCGTGCTCGGGCTCACCGAGGCGCCCCGGCCGGCCGACGCCGCCGACGCCCTGGCACTGGCGGTGTGCCACGCCTGGCGCGGCCCCGCCCAGCAGCGACTGCGCTCGGCCGCGATCGCCGGGGGCATCGGCGCACCGGTCGTGCAGCGCACCCTGCCGCGCTGGCAGGGGGTGGCGGCCCGATGATCGCCTCGGTGAACGGCCGGGTGGCCGCGGTCGGCCCCGACGGCGCGGTCGTGGAGGTCGGCGGGATCGGCCTGGCGGTGCAGTGCACCCCCGGCACCATCGCCCGGCTGCAGGTCGGCGAGAGCGCGCGCCTGTCGACCAGCCTGATCGTGCGCGAGGACTCCCTGACCCTGTACGGGTTCGCCGACGACGACGAGCGCCAGCTGTTCGAGCTCCTGCAGACGGCCAACGGCGTCGGTCCCCGGCTGGCGCAGGCGGTGCTGGCCATCCACCCGCCCCGCGAGGTGCGCCGGGCGGTGTCGATGGCCGACGTCAAGGCGCTCATGCAGGTGCCCGGCATCGGGAAGAAGGGCGCCGAGCGGCTGATCCTGGAGCTGCGCGACCGGCTCGGCTCGGTCACCACCGACACCTCGCTGGACGGCCCCGCCCCGGCCGGCCTCCCGGCGGTCACCCCCGTGGCCCCCTGGCGCGACCAGCTGACCTCGGCGCTGGTCGGGCTGGGCTGGTCGGGCAAGGAGGCCGAGACGGCGCTGACGCAGCTCGCCCCCGTCGCCGACGCCCAGATCGTCGAGACCGGCTCGGTGGAGGTCGCCGTCCTGCTGCGGCAGGCCCTCCAGCTGCTGGGTAGGGCATGAGCGCGCCGTTCGACCGGTCGCTGACCGGCGAGGTGAGCGGTGATCTCGGCCAGGAGTGGGCCGTCTCGCCCCAGGCCGGCGACGAGGAGCGGGTCGTCGAGTCGGCGCTGCGGCCGCACTCGCTGCACGACTTCATCGGCCAGCCCAAGGTGGCCCGTCAGCTCGCGCTCGTGCTCGAGGGGGCCAAGCGCCGCGGCCGGCCGCCGGACCACGTGCTGCTCTCCGGTCCGCCCGGGCTCGGCAAGACCAGCCTCGCGCTCATCATCGGCTCGGAGCTGGGCACCGGGGTGAAGATCACCAGCGGGCCGGCGATCGAGCGGTCCGGTGACCTCGCCGCGATGCTGTCCAACCTCTCGCCGGGCGACGTGCTGTTCATCGACGAGATCCACCGCATCGCCCGGCCGGCCGAAGAGCTGCTGTACATGGCCATGGAGGACTTCCGGGTCGACGTCGTCGTCGGCAAGGGGCCCGGAGCCACGGCGATCCCGCTGGAGATCAACCCCTTCACCCTGGTCGGCGCCACCACGCGCGCGGGCCTGCTCACCGGTCCGCTGCGCGACCGCTTCGGGTTCGTCGGCCAGATGGAGTTCTACGAGCCCGCCGAGCTGCAGCTCGTGCTGGCGCGCAGCGCGGAGCTGCTCGGGGTCGAGCTCACCGACGAGGGGTCGGCCGAGATCGCCGGCCGCTCGCGCGGCACACCGCGGATCGCCAACCGGCTGCTGCGCCGGGTCCGCGACTACGCCGAGGTGGAGGCCGACGGGCGCGTCACCCGCGCCGTCGCCGAGGCCGCGCTGGCCCTCTACGACGTCGACCACCTGGGGCTGGACCGGCTCGACCGCGCCGTCCTCGAGGCGCTGGTGACCAAGTTCGGCGGCGGCCCGGTGGGCGTGGCCACCCTCGCCGTCGCCGTGGGGGAGGAGCCGCACACCGTCGAGGAGGTGTGCGAGCCGTTCCTGGTCCGCGCCGGTCTGCTCGCCCGCACCCCGCGCGGCCGGGTCGCGACCGAGGCGGCCTGGCGTCACCTGGGTCTCGAGGTGCCGCGCGGCGGGATTCCTCTCGGGCGGGTCACAGCAGACCCACAGGGCGCAGGCTCGTCGTCAGAGCCGCTCTTCGACGCCTAGACTCCGTGGCGCTGGCGCGCAAACTGAGAGGCCGCGGCCGTGCGCGCCCCACCGGGTCGCCGCGCGCCGTGCAGCAGTTGCGCCGAGGCGACCGACGCACCCGAGCGGCCCCAGGGCCGCACCGACCGCGGAGCACGCCGCGCGGTAGAGAGGCACACCTGTCGTGGAGTACTTCCCTCTGATCATGCTCGTCCTGCTGGCCGTGCTGCTGTTCGTGCTCCCCGCACGCCAGCGCCGGACCATGCAGGCCCGGGCGCAGGCACTGCAGGAGTCGCTGACCGTCGGCACGCCGGTGATGACCACCAGCGGCATGCACGGCACCGTGGCCCGGCTCGACGAGACCACGGTCGACCTGGAGCTGGCGCCCGGCGTCGTCGTGACCTTCGTCCGTGCGGCGATCATGGAGATCCGCCAGCCGGCCACCGGGACCCCGGGGGACGACGCACCCGGGACGGCCGGGGGACACCCGGCCGACGACACCCTCTGAGCGGGAGAGACACCGTGGCCAACCGATCCCTGCCGGCGCGCCGGTACTTCGGGGCGTTCCTCCTCATCGTGGCCGTCCTCTACGGACTGGTCTTCTTCGCCGGCACCGACCGGACGCCGCAACTCGGGCTGGACCTGCGGGGCGGCACGACCGTCACGCTCACCGCCCGCACCCCCGACGGCGCGGCGCCCGACGGCGCGGACCTGGAGCTCGCCCGCCGGATCATCGAGCAGCGGGTCAACGGCCTCGGCGTCGCCGAGGCCGAGGTCGTCACCGAAGGCGACTCGAACATCGTCATCTCCGTCCCCGGGGACGACGGCGACCAGGCGCGCCAGCTAGGGCAGACCGCGCAGCTGCGGTTCCGCCCCGTGCTCAGCGGCCCGGTCCCGGCCGAGCAGGCGGCGCCCGGGGACGCCGCGCCGGGCGACGGCGCCGGGCCCACCGATCCGGCGGCCCCCACGGACGGCGCCGACCCGGCGGCGCCCACGGACCCCGCGGCCCCGACCGACGGTGCGCAGCCGTCGGAGACGCCGGCCGCCGAGACCCCGGACGGCGGGGCCGACCAGGCTCCGGCGCGCGATCCCGGCGCCCCGGCGGTCACGCAGGAGGAGGCGCAGGTCACCTTCGACGCGCTGACCTGCGGCGGCGCGGCCACCAGCGACGTCGCCCGCCCCGACGACCACGTCGCGGCCTGCAGCGAGGACGGCCAGGTCAAGTACCTCCTCGGACCGGCCGTGGTCGAGGGCACGTCGGTCACCGACGCGACCGCCGGCACCCGCCAAGGCACCGGCGAGTGGGTCGTCAACCTGGACTTCGACAACAAGGGTGGCGCGGCGTGGGGTGAGTTCACCGCCGCGAACGTCGGCAACGCGGTCGCGATCACCCTGGACGGCCGGGTCATCTCGGCCCCCACGGTGCAGGGCGCCATCCTCGGCGGCGGCACCGAGATCACCGGCAGCTTCAACCAGGAGTCGGCGACCGAGCTGGCCAACCAGCTGAAGTACGGCGCGCTGCCGCTGAGCTTCACCCAGGCCACCGCCCAGTCGATCTCCACCGAGCTCGGTGCGGAGCAGCTGCGGGCAGGCCTGCTCGCCGGTGCGATCGGGATCGGCCTGGTCTTCCTCTACTCGCTGTTCTACTACCGGGCGCTCGGCCTGGTGATGATCGCCAGCCTCGTGCTCTCCGGCGTCGTGGTCTACGGCGTCCTGGTGGTGCTCGGTCGCGAGATCGGGTTCACGCTGAGCCTTGCGGGCATCGCGGGGTTCATCGTCGCGCTCGGCATCACCGCCGACAGCTTCGTCGTCTACTTCGAACGGCTCAAGGACGAGATCCGGGAGGGGCGCAGCCTGCGCTCGGCCGTGCCGCGTGCCTGGGTCCGCGCCCGGCGGACGATCCTCTCCGCCGACGCGGTGAGCTTCCTGGCCGCCGCGATCCTCTACGTGCTCGCCATCGGCGACGTGAAGGGCTTCGCGTTCACCCTCGGCATGTCCACGGTCCTCGACCTGGTCGTCGTCTTCCTCTTCACCCATCCGCTCATGACCGTGCTGTCGCGCTACAAGTCGTTCGGCAGCGGCCGGGTCTCCGGCCTCGGGCAGGTCGACAAGTCCGGGTGGTCGCCGCAGCGGCGCGCCGACCGCGAGCTGGTCGGCGCCACCGCCGGGACCCCGGCGCAGAACAGGAGCACTTCATGACCCGCGACGAGCGCACCGACGGACCCGTGGACGCGGGCGCCGGGGACGAGCCCGTCCGGATGGGCACCGAGGCCGACGAGGCGCGCGACGCCGGCCACGCGGCCGACGAGGCCGCCGTGGCGATGGGCGACGACGACCTGGCCGAGGCGGGCCTGCCCCGCGAGGGAGGGGGCGACCGGGTCCACGAGCCACGTGCCTCGCTGGCGCACCGGCTCTACAACGGTGAAGCCGGGCTCGACGTCGTCGGCAGGAGCCGGCTGATCTACAAGATCACCGCGGTGGTCCTGCTGATCTCCGTGGCCGCGATGGTCTTCCGGGGCTTCAACTTCGGCATCGACTTCGCCGGCGGGAGCAGCTTCCGCCTGCCGGGGAGCGAGTCCCAGCTCGCCGACGTCCGCCAGGCGGCCGAGGGCGCCGGAGCCGACGTCTCCACGGCGCAGATCGTCGGCGGTGACACGGTGCTGCTGCGCACCGGCGCGCTCGACAGCGACGCGGAGGGCGCCGTCGTCGCGGCGATCGCCGACGCGGCCGGGGTCGACCAGAACCAGGTCAGCCCCGAGTCGGTGAGCGCGGACTGGGGACGGAACATCACCGACCAGGCGCTGGTGGCGCTGGTCGTCTTCCTGGTCGCGGTGGTCGCGTTCCTCGCGCTGCGCTTCCAGCCGAAGATGGCCATCGGCGCGATCGGTGCCCTGCTGCACGACATCGTCGTGACCGCGGGCATCTACGCGCTGGTGGGCTTCGAGGTGTCGCCCGTCGACGGTGATCGGCTTCCTCACCATCCTCGGGTTCTCGCTGTACGACACCGTCGTGGTCTTCGACAAGGTCGACGAGAACGTCAAGGACCTGGACAAGTCGGCGCGCATGACCTGGAGCGAGGCGGCCAACCTGGCGGTGAACCAGACGCTCATGCGCTCGATCAACACCTCGATCATCGCGCTGCTGCCGGTCGCCGCGCTGCTGTTCGTCGGGGCCGGGCTGCTCGGGGTGGGCACGCTCAAGGACCTCGCCCTGGTGCTGTTCGTCGGCCTGGCCGCGGGCACCTACTCCTCGATCATCCTGGCCACGCCCATCGTGGCCGACCTCAAGGAGCGCGAGCCCGAGATGCAGGCGCTGCGCCGGCGCGTGCTCGCCCGCCGGGCCTCGGCGGCCCGCCGGACGGGTGCGGCGACGGTGGCCGGCCCGGTGGCCAGCGCCCGCCGTGGACGGCGCCCGGCTGGAGGAGGCACCGCCGTCGCGGAGCTGCCCGACTCCGTGCCGGCCGACGTGGTCGTCGAGTCGCCGTCCTCGGTGCGACCGGAGGCATCCGGCGCCACGGCGGCGCCGCGTCCGGGTGCCCGGCCGCAGCGACCCGGGAGCAAGGGCCGTCCGCCGGGCAGGAAGCGCCGGTGAGCGCCTCGGTCAACGGGGCGGTGCAGCCGCTGGACGAGCTCATCGCCTCGTTCACCGTCGACGTGCCCGACCACCCCGAGCCGGGCGTGCTGTTCCGGGACCTGACGCCGGTCTTCGCCGACGGCGGGGCCTTCGCCCGCGTGGTGCAGGGGCTGGCCGCCCCGGCGGAGTCCGACCCGCGGGCGGCCGCGCTGGCGGGCGCCGAGGGCAGCACACGTCCGGCGTTCGACGTCGTCGTCGGTGTGGAGGCGCGCGGCTTCCTGCTGGCCGCCGCCGTGGCGCTGACGGCCGGAGTGGGCGTCGTCCCGGTCCGCAAGGCGGGGAAGCTGCCGCGGGAGCGGATCTCGGCCGACTACGTGCTCGAGTACGGCACCGCGACGCTCGAGCTGCACGCCGACTCCATCCGCCCGGGGCAGCGGGTGCTGGTCGTGGACGACGTGCTGGCCACCGGCGGCACCCTGACCGCCGCCGTCGCCCTGGTCGAGCAGCTGGGCGGGGTGGTCGCCGCGGTGTCGGTGGTCGTGGAGCTGGCCGCGCTGGGCGGCCGGGAGCGCATGGCGCCGCACACCGTGCACGCACTCTGGACCACCTGACAGGGGGAGCGGCCCGCCCACGTGCGGCATGGCCGCCCCCCGCCCCGCTAGCATGGGGAGGGTTCCCCCTCCCCTCGAACCCGCGGGAGTCGCAGTGGCCTCTGACGTAGCCGCCGACGCCGCTCCCGCGCGCCCCGGAACACCCGCGACGCCCGGCACCGCGACCGACCCGTCGCCGCCGGCCGGGACCGGAGCACCGGCCGCGGGCACCGCGCCGGTCCGGCGCCCCCCGCTGCCCGAGCGGCCGGCCGTGCGCCGGCCCGACGACGTCGGGTCCGAGCCGGGGGACGGCGACGCCGGAGCCCCGCGGCGCCGGGTACGCGACCGGCTCGCCCGCCGGATCGTCGCCGGCCAGCGCAGCACCGTCGTCCGCCCGGTGCTCGAGCCGCTGGCCGCCCTGCACCGCCAGAGCCACCCCAAGGCCGACCTGACCCTGCTGCAGCGGGCCTACGACGTCGCCGAGGCCGCCCACGCGGCGCAGAAGCGCAAGAGCGGCGACCCCTACATCACCCACCCCCTGGCCGTGGCGACGATCCTGGCCGGGCTGGGCATGGACACCACCACGCTGGTCGCGGCCCTCCTGCACGACACCGTCGAGGACACCGGCGTCACCCTGGAGTCGATCACCACCGACTTCGGTCCCGAGGTCGCCCACCTCGTCGACGGCGTCACCAAGATCGACAAGGTCAAGCTGGGGGACGCCGCCCAGGCGGAGACGATCCGCAAGATGATCGTGGCCATGGCCCGCGACCCGCGGGTGCTGGTCATCAAGCTCGCCGACCGGCTGCACAACATGCGCACGCTGCGCTTCCTCCCGCCCGAGAAGCAGGAGAAGAAGGCGCGCGAGACGCTGGAGATCCTCGCCCCGCTGGCCCACCGCCTGGGCATGAACACGATCAAGTGGGAGCTCGAGGACCTCGCGTTCGCGACGCTGTACCCCAAGCGCTACGACGAGATCGTGCGACTGGTCGCCGAGCGCGCGCCGTCGCGGGACACCTACCTGGCCGAGGTCACCACCACGGTCCAGGAGCAGCTCAAGGCCGCCAAGATCGAGGCCGTCGTCACCGGTCGGCCCAAGCACTACTACTCGATCTACCAGAAGATGATCGTGCGCGGCCGCGACTTCACCGACATCTGGGACCTGGTCGGCATCCGGATCCTGGTCGACTCGGTGCGCGACTGCTACGCCGCGCTGGGCATCATGCACGCGCACTGGCAGCCGCTCCCGGGCCGCTTCAAGGACTTCGTGGCGATGCCGAAGTTCAACATGTACCAGTCGCTGCACACCACCGTGATCGGCCCGCACGGCAAGCCGGTCGAGCTGCAGATCCGCACGCACGACATGCACCGCACCGCCGACTACGGCATCGCCGCGCACTGGAAGTACAAGGAGAGCGCGCGGGCGGGTGGCCGGCCGAGCGCCGGTGAGTTCGGCGCACCGCCCAAGGTCGGCTCGCCCGACGACATGCTGTGGCTGCGCCAGCTGCTGGACTGGCAGCGCGAGGCGCAGGAGCCCGGCGAGTTCCTGGAGACCCTGCGCTACGACCTCGGTCCGCAGGAGGTCTTCGTCTTCACGCCCAAGGGCGACGTCGTCAGCCTGCCCGGGGAGTCCACGCCGGTCGACTTCGCCTACGCGGTGCACACCGAGGTCGGCCACCGCACGATCGGTGCCCGCGTCAACGGCGCCCTCGTGTCCCTGGACAGCAAGCTCAGCAACGGTGACGTCGTCGAGATCTTCACCTCGAAGTCGCCCACCGCCGGGCCCTCGCAGGACTGGTTGTCCTTCGTCGGCTCCTCGCGGGCGCGCACCAAGATCCGCCAGTGGTTCACCAAGGAGCGCCGCGAGGACGCGGTGGACGCCGGCAAGGAGGCGCTCACCCGCGCCATGCGCAAGGCCGGCCTCCCGCTGCAGCGGCTGCTCGGTGGCGAGGCGCTGAGCACGCTGGCCAAGGACCTGCGCTACGTCGACGTCACCGCCCTGTACGCAGCGGTGGGGGAGAACCAGATCTCCGCGGCGTCCCTCGTCGAGAAGCTGATGACGGCGCTCGGCGGCTCCGAGGGCGCGGTCGAGGACATCGCCGAGACCGCGATCCCCACGAGCCGGCCGGCGTCCCGCCGCTCCGCGACCGGCGACCCGGGCATCGTCGTGCACGGGATGAGCGACGTGTGGGCCAAGCTCGCCAAGTGCTGCACCCCGGTGCCCGGCGACGACATCCTCGGCTTCGTCACCCGCGGCGGTGGCGTGAGCGTGCACCGCACGGACTGCACCAACGCCGGCGACCTGCAGCGCAAGCCCGAGCGGCTCGTCGAGGTCGAGTGGGCCAGCGCGCCGGGCTCGGTCTTCCTGGTCGCGATCCAGGTCGAGGCGCTGGACCGGCACCGGCTGCTCTCCGACGTCACCAAGGCGCTGGCCGACGAGCGGGTGAACATCCTGTCCGCGTCGGTGCAGACCAGCCGCGACCGGGTGGCCATCAGCCGGTTCACCTTCGAGCTGGCCGACCCGGCCCACCTGGGCGCGGTCCTGCAGACGGTGCGCAACGTCGACGGCGTCTTCGACGTGGAGCGCGTGACGGCTTAAGGCAGCCGGGTGGCGACCACGGCGTGGAGGGGGTCGCCGCGGCCGGGCGGGGTGCGCAGCGAGACCTCGGGCTCGGTGAACCCTCCGGCGCGCCGCACCAGCTCGGCGACCAGCGCCCCGTGCTGCTCGTCGTCGGTGAGCAGCCAGCCGCGGACGGCCTTCGTCGGGAAGCACCGGTTGGAGAAGGTGATGGCCAGGGTGCCGCCCGGTCGCAGCACGCGCCCCGCCTCGGCGAGCACCTCGACGGGCCGGGTCAGGTAGTCGATCGACACGCAGCAGACGACGGCGTCGACGTCCCCGTCGGGCAGCGGCAGCCGCGGATCGGCGTTGAGGTCCCGCACCACGCGGTCGGTGGCCGCGGTGTTGGCCGCCAGCTCCGCGGCGTTCATCCCGAGCACCACCAGCTCCGCCGGCGGCGTGCGGAAGTGCGAGATCCACGAGGACATCAGGTCGAGCACCCGACGCGGCCGGGGTGCCGAGCCGTCGATGCCCAGCTCGGCGTAGAGGTCACCGACGGCGGCGATGGCGGCGTCGTCGATGTGGGTGACCAGCCGCGGGGGTCCGTAGAACAGCTCGTCGGGCCGCTCGTCGTCGCGGCGGAAGAAGCCCTCCGGGAACCCGGCGTACGGGTCGGGGCCGCTCACGGGACGGGCGTCACGGGGCGGGGGTCATCGACTCGATGGTGACCGGCTCGGCCGGAGCGCCGTCCTGGCCGCCGTCGGCGATGCCCTTGGCGGCGATGGCGTCGAGCACGCCGAGCCCGGGCTCGTCGATGGTGCCGACGACGGTGTAGTTGGGGTTGCCCTCGAGGCTGTCGCCGTAGACGAGGAAGAACTGGCTGCCGTCGTCGCCCTGGCCGGAGTTGGCCATCGCGATGGTCCCGCGCGGGTAGGTCTCCGAGACGCCGCTGGCCGCGGTCGGGTAGTCGAAGGCCGCGCCCCCGCGCCCGGTGCCGCTCGGGTCGCCGCACTGGAGCACCTGCAGGCCGGGGCTGTTGGTCAGCCGGTGGCAGTTCGTGCCGTCGAAGAAGCCCTGCTCGGCCAGGTAGGTGAGCGCGCCGGCGGCGCAGGGGGCCGCCCCCTGGTCGAGGGTCAGCCCGATGGCGCCGTAGTTGGTGGTCATCGTCAGCGCCTGCGTGCCGCTGGTGGGCACGTCGCCGTCGGGCACGCCGACGTCGGTGAGGTCCGGGTTGACCGAGGTGTCGGCGGGGACGTACTGGCAGGTGCTCGCGTCGGCCGGGGCAGCGGTGTCGGTGGTGTCGTCGTCGCCGCCGAGCACGCCGCTGATCAGCAGCGCGGCGCCGACGACCACCACCAGGGCGACCGCGGCGAGGGTGATGCCCAGGTTGCGGCGGCGCTTCTGCGCCTGCTCGGCACGGCGCTCCAGCTGACGCTGGAGGTGGCGCTGGGCAGCCTCGCGGCGCTGCTTGTTCGTGGGCACGGTGCGAACTCCTCGGACGGGCGGCGCCTCGGCGGGCGGCGGGGCGTCGGGGTGGCGGGTGGGCATGCGACTGCGGGCGCCGCCCGACGTGGTCGACGTCGGAGTCTAGGTGGCGCGGCTGGCGTGTCCCTGAATGTGCGCTGCCCTGGCACGCCCGGCGTGGTGCGGGGGCCCGCGTAACCTGCACGGGTGCTCATCCGCTCCTTCCCCGCCGGTGCCTTCGGGACCAACTGCTACGCCGTGGCCTCCGGCCCGGGGCAGGAGTGCGTCGTCGTCGATCCCGGCATGGACGCGGTCGAGCCGCTGGGGCGGATGCTGGCCGACGACGGCCTCAAGCCCGTCGCCGTCGTCCTCACCCACGGCCACCTCGACCACACCTTCTCCGTGCTCCCGGTGTGCGACGGCTACGACATCCCCGCCTACCTGCACCCCGACGACTTCGGCATGCTCTCCGATCCCATGCGCTGGCACGGGCCGCAGCTGGCGCCGCTCCTCGGCGGGCTGCGGCTTCCGGACCCGGGCGACGTGAAGCGGCTGGACGACGGCGCCGTGCTGTCGCTGGCCGGCGTCGACCTGACCGTGCGTCACGCGCCCGGGCACACCCAGGGCTCGGTGATGTTCTCCCTCGACCTGGGCGAGGCGCCCGGGCTGCTCGCCGGCGACGTGCTGTTCGCCGGCTCGGTCGGGCGCGTGGACCTCCCCGGCGGCTCGTGGGACGCCATGCTCACCTCGCTGCGCGACGTCGTCCTGCCGCTGGACGACGAGACGGTCGTGCTGCCCGGCCACGGCCCGGCCACGACCATCGGCCGCGAGCGGGCCACCAACCCCTACCTGGCCGAGGCCGCCGCCGAGCCGAAGGGGCGGGGGCTCTGATGAGCGGCCTCACCGCGCCCAAGGGCACCTTCGACACGCTGCCGCCGGACTCGGCGCGCTTCCTGGCCGTTCGGGACACGCTGACCGCGCCGCTGCGCGCGGCCGGCTACGGCTACGTCGAGGCGCCCGTCTTCGAGCACACCGAGGTCTTCGCGCGCGGGGTGGGCGAGTCCACCGACGTCGTCCAGAAGGAGATGTACACCTTCTCCGACCGCGGCGGCCGCTCGCTGACGCTGCGCCCGGAGCTCACCGCGGGCCTCATGCGGGCCTTCATCGAGCACCGGCTGTACTCCGCTGCCCTGCCGGTCAAGATCTGGGCCGTCGGGTCGGCGTTCCGCTACGAGCGCCCGCAGGCCGGCCGCTACCGGCACTTCACGCAGGTCGACATGGAGGCCCTCGGCGTCGACGACCCCGCGCTGGACGCCGAGGTGGTGGCGCTGGGTGTGCAGGGATTCCGCGACCTGGGGCTCACCGACTTCGAGCTGCTGCTCACCTCGCTGGGTGACGCCACCTGCCGGCCGCAGTACCGCGAGCTGCTCGTGGACTACCTGGAGAAGCTCGACCTGGACGAGGAGACCCGGCGGCGCGCGGAGATCAACCCGCTGCGGGTGCTCGACGACAAGCGCCCCGAGGTGCAGGCGCAGCTCGGCGACGCCCCGCTCATGGTCGACCACCTGTCGGACTCCACGAAGGCGCACTACGACGCCGTCCGCCAGCACCTCACCGACCTCGGGGTGACCTGGACCGAGGCGCCGCGGCTGGTGCGCGGGCTGGACTACTACACGAAGACGACCTTCGAGTTCGTGCACAACGGGCTGGGTGCGCAGTCGGCGATCGGCGGGGGCGGCGGTTACGGCGGGCTCTCGGCCTCGCTGGGCGGCCCCGACCTGCCCGGCATCGGCTACGCCGTGGGCGTGGACCGGACGCTGCTCGCGGTGCAGGCCGAAGGGCTCGACGTCGGCGCGTCCCCCGGCGTCCAGGCGTTCGTGGTGCCGCTGGGTGCCGAGGCCAAGCGGCTGGCCGTCCGACTGGTCGGTCAGCTGCGCTCGGCCGGGGTCTCGGCCGACACCGTCTACGGCGACCGCGGGCTCAAGGGCGCGATGAAGGCCGCCGACCGCTCGGGCGCCTCGCACGTCGTGGTCATCGGCGAACGCGACCTGGCCGAGGGCGTCGGGCAGCTCAAGGACATGGCCACCGGGGAGCAGACCGCGGTGCCGATCAGCGAACTGTTCGACGCGTTGACGCGTGCGACGGTGGGGAAGTGACGTCCATGGAGCGGCGGCCTCTGGGGCGGACAGGTGCCGAGGTCGGCGTCGTCGGCCTGGGCACCTGGCAGCTGGGCGGCGACTGGGGCGACGTCTCCGAGGACGACGCCGCCGACGTGCTCGACGCGGCGCTCGACGCGGGCGTGGACCTGCTCGACACCGCCGACGTCTACGGCGACGGGCGCTCGGAGGAGCGCATCAGGAAGGCGCTGGCCCCGCGGTCGGACCGGCCGTTCGTCGCCACCAAGGCCGGCCGACGGGCCGACCCCTTCGAGGCCGCGCAGTACACGCAGGCCCACCTGCGGGCCTGGATCGACCGGTCCCGCCGCAACCTCGGCGTCGACACACTCGACCTCGTGCAGCTGCACTGCCCGCCGCCGGCGGTCTACTCCGACCAGCGGGTGTACGACGCGCTCGACTCGTTCGTCGAGGACGGCGCCATCGCGGCCTACGGCGTGTCGGTGGAGACCGTCGCGGAGGGCCTGACCGCGCTCGAGCACCCCGGCGTCGCGACCATCCAGGTCATCCTCAACGTCTTCCGGCGCAAGCCGCTGGAGGAGCTGCTCCCGGCGGCCGCCCGCGCCGGCGTCGGCGTGCTGGCGCGGGTCCCGCTGGCCAGCGGGCTGCTCACCGGCACGTACGACGAGTCGACGACGTTCCCCGACGACGACCACCGGAACTTCAACCGCGGCGGCGAGGCGTTCGACGTCGGCGAGACCTTCGCGGGGGTGCCCTTCGAGGTCGGCGTCGCCGCCGCCCGCGAGGTCGCCGCGATCGCCGGCGACACCCCGACCGGGGCGTTCGCGCTGCGCTGGGTGATCGACCAGCCCGGCGTCACCGCCGTCATCCCCGGCGCTCGGAACGTCGAGCAGGTGCGCGGCAACGTCGCCGCCGCCGCGCTGCCGCCCCTCTCCGATGCCCAGCTCTCCGACCTCGAGCGGCTGTACGACGAGCGCATCCGCGCCCACGTGCACGACCGCTGGTAACCAGTCCTCTCCTCTGAAAGGCACCTTCTTTGTTGCGCACCCACGACGCCGGCACGCTGCGCGCGTCCGACGCGGGCACCACCGTCACCCTCGCCGGCTGGGTGGCCCGCCGCCGCGACCACGGTGGCGTGGTCTTCCTCGACCTGCGCGACGCGTCGGGCTACGTGCAGGTCGTCGTCCGCGAGGAGGAGGCCCACCACCTCCGCAACGAGTACTGCGTGCTCGTGACCGGTGAGGTGCGCCGCCGTCCGGAGGGCAACGAGAACCCGGAGCTGCCCACCGGCGAGATCGAGGTGGCGACGACGTCGCTCGAGGTGCTCTCCTCGGCCGCGCCGCTGCCGTTCCCCATCGAGACCGACCAGGCCGCCTCCGACGACGTCCGCTACAGGTACCGGTACCTGGACCTGCGCCGCCAGGGCCCCGCCCGGGCCATGCGGCTGCGGTCGGAGGTCAGCCGGGTCGCCCGCGAGGTGATGCACCGCCACGGCTTCGCCGAGGTGGAGACGCCGAACCTCACCCGCTCCACGCCCGAGGGGGCCCGCGACTTCGTCGTCCCCGTCCGGCTGCAGCCGGGCAAGTGGTACGCGCTCCCGCAGTCGCCGCAGCTGTTCAAGCAGCTGCTGATGATCGGCGGGCTCGAGCGCTACTACCAGATCGCCCGCTGCTTCCGGGACGAGGACTTCCGCGCCGACCGGCAGCCGGAGTTCACCCAGCTGGACTTCGAGATGAGCTTCGTCGACCGCGACGACGTGCTCGCCGTGGCCGAGGACGTCGTCCGGGCGCTGTGGCGGGAGCTCGCCTCCTACGACGTGCCCGAGATCCCGCGGATGACCTACCGCGAGGCCATGGACCGCTTCGGCTCGGACAAGCCCGACCTGCGGTTCGGCGTGGAGCTGACCGAGCTCACCGACTACTTCGCCGAGACCCCGTTCCGGGTGTTCCAGTCGCCCTACGTCGGCGCCGTCGTGATGCCCGGTGGCGGGTCGCAGCCGCGGCGGGCGTTCGACGCCTGGCAGGACTGGGCGAAGTCGCGCGGCGCACGCGGCCTGGCCTACGTGACCATCGCGGAGGACGGCACGCTGGGCGGTCCGGTCGCCAAGAACATCTCCGACGCCGAGCGCGAGGGCCTGGTCGCGGCCGTGGGTGCGAAGCCGGGGGACTGCGTCTTCTTCGCCGCCGGTGCCCGCCGCACCTCGCAGGAGCTGCTGGGCGCGGCCCGCAACGAGATCGCCAAGCGGCTGGAGCTCATCGAGCCGGGCAGCTGGTCGTTCCTCTTCGTCGTCGACTTCCCGATGTTCGAGGAGACCGAGGACGGCGACTGGACCTTCATGCACCACCCCTTCACCTCGCCGACCCCGGAGTGGCGCGACCGGTTCGAGCAGGACAAGGGCGCGGCGCTGTCGGACGCCTACGACATGGTGATCAACGGCAACGAGGTCATGAGCGGGTCGGTGCGTATCCACGACGCCGTGCTGCAGGAGCGCGTGTTCGAGACCCTCGGCATGTCCCGCGAGGAGGCCCGCGAGCGGTTCGGCTTCTTCTTGGAGGCCTTCGCCTACGGCCCGCCGCCGCACGCCGGCGCCGCGCTCGGGTGGGACCGGCTGACCGCCCTGCTCACCGGCGTGGACTCGATCCGCGAGGTCATCGCCTTCCCGAAGACCGGCGCCGGGTTCGACCCGCTCACCGGCGCCCCGACGCCGATCAGCGACGCCCAGCGGAGCGAGGCCGGCATCGACGCGCAGCCGGAGGAGCCGGCGCTCCCCGGGGAGCCCGGCTCCCCGGGGCCGACCGACCCGACGAAGGGCTGAGGAACACCGCACGGGCGGGGCACCGCTCCGACCAGGGGCTGCTCAGTCGTCGCCGGGTCCTGGGGTCGCATCCGGTCGTGCCGGCCGCGGGAGCTCCAGGACGGCGCGGGTGCCCCCGAGCGGGCTGTCGGTGAGCTCCGCGCGCCCCCCGTGGCGGGCGGCCTGCTGCGCCACCAGCGCCAGCCCGAGGCCGGAACCCGGTGCCCGTGCCGACCGGCCACGCCGGAACCGGTCGAAGAGGACGGCGCGCTCGTCGGCCGGGACGCCGCTGCCGTCGTCGTCGACCGTGATCAGCACCTGCTCGCCGGGGGAGTGGACGGCCGCCACCACCCGGGTGCCGCCGGAGTGGCGCAGGGCGTTGGCCAGCAGGTTGTCCACCGCCAGCTGCAGCGACGCGGCGCTGCCGGGAACACGCAGGGCCTCGGCGGGCAGCTCGGCGGTGACGGTGACGCCCGGGGGAGCGAGTCGCGCGGCGGCCGCGACGGAGCGCGCCACCAGGTCGGTCAGCTCGACACCGCCCGGGTCGGTGTCCACGGTCAGCTCGCCGGCGGCCAGCTGACCGAGTGCGGTGAGGGTCGCCTCCACCCGCCGCTGCGCCCCCGCCAGCTGAGCGAGCACCTCCGCCCGCTGGGCGGCCGGGAGGTCGGGGTGCGCGGCGAGCACCTCCACGTCGGTGCGCATGGCGGTCAGCGGCGTGCGCAGCTCGTGCTCGGCGGCGGCCGCGAAGTCCCGGGCCGCCGCGAGCGCCCGCTCGCCGTCTGCCCGGGCGGCGTCGACCCGCTCGAGCAGGCCGGTCAGCGCGTCGGCCAGCTGCGCGGTCTCCGTGCTGCGGAGCACCGGCCCGACTGCCAGTGCCGCCCGCTCCTCGGGTCCGGGACGGCCGCCCAGGGCCGCGGTCCGGTCCCGCAGCTGGCGCAGCGGTCGCAGGGCGGGGCCGGCGAGCGACCAGGCGAGTCCCGCCGCCACGGGCACCGCCAGCACGGCCCCCAGCAGCGCCGTGCGCCGCACCCGGACGACGGTCCGGTCGGTGGCCGCCCTGGGCAGCCCGACGGTGACGGATCCGCCGGGGACCCCGGTGGTCCGGACGCGGTAGCCGTCCGCCTCGCCGTCCCGGGCCGGCAGGTCCGCGGCGGTGCCGTCGACCGTTGCCGTCCGGGTGCCCGCCGCCGTCCGCGTGGTCACGACCAGGCCGTCCAGGACTCCGCGCAGCAGCGGCGTCGCCGGATCCAGCAGATCCGCCGGGTCCGCCCCCGCCGTCACCCGCGCGGCCACGATCGTGGCGACCACGTCGAGCCGCCGGTCGAGCGCGGTGACCTCGCGGCGGGTCAGGACGACCGAGAGCACCGCCGCGACGACGACGGCGAGCACGACGGTGCCCAGGGCGGCGGCGGCGGCGACCCGGGTGCGCAGCGACGGGGCCCCGCCGTCAGCCACGGTGCTCGAGGATGAAGCCGATGCCCCGGACGGTGTGCACCAGCCGGGGCGCCCCGCCGGCCTCGAGCTTGCGGCGCAGCTGGCTGACGAACACGTCGACCACGTTGGTGTCGACGGCGAAGTCGTAGCCCCACACCAGTTCCAGCAGCCGCTCCCGGCTCAGGACCAGCCCGGCGTTGCGGGCCAGGGTCTCCAGCAGGTCGAACTCGCGGCGGGTGAGCTCGACGGGGACCCCGCCGACGGTGGCCCGGCGCCGGGCCGGGTCGACCTCCAGCGGCCCGACCGCGGTGCCGGCGGGTGCCGGGGACGGCGCGGGGGCGCGGCGCAGCAGTGCCAGGAGGCGGGCGACGAGCTCGGCCAGCGCGAACGGCTTCACCAGGTAGTCATCCGCGCCGGCGGCCAGCCCGAGGACCCGGTCGTCCACCGCGGCGCGCGCGCTGAGCATCAGCACGGGGACGCCGACGCCGTCGGCCCGCAGCTGCTCCACCACCGCGATGCCGTCGCGGCCGGGCAGTCCGACGTCCAGCACGACGACGTCCGGCCGAACCTCGGCCACCGCCGCCAGGGCGGCGGCGCCGTCGGCCGCCGTCCGCACCGACAGCCCCGACAGCCGGAGCCCGCGGGACAGGGAGGTGCGGACGTCCTCGTCGTCGTCGACGACGAGGACGTCCGCAGGGCCGGGAAAGGCGGTCACGGTCGCCGATGATGGACCGCTCAGCCCCCGGACCGGCAGGTCTGCAGCCGGACGGCCACGTCGTGTCGGACCTCGCGCAGCTCTCCGCGCGCCTCCGGGTGGTCGGTGAGGTACTGACGGGCGGCCGCGGCCCGCTGCCCGGCGGGTACGCCGGCCAGCTGCTGGGCGAGGTCGGCCAGCGCCGGGTGCTCCTGCAGCGCGGCCGAGCGGTCCCCGGCCGCCTCCCACCAGCGGTCGCGGACGTCCGTCCGGAGCCCCTGCAGGGCGGTGGCGACGTCGGGGTGGTCGGTGAGGTACTGCCGGCGCGCGTCGGCGCGCTGGTCGGCCGGCAGCGCCCGCAGGGTCGCGACCTCCGCGGCGACGTCGGGATGGGCGGCCAGGAAGTCGGCGACGGCGGCGCGGACGCCGGGTCCGGGGCAGGCGACGTCGGTCGCCGTCGCGCCGCCGTCGCCCGCGCTCGCCACGGACGCGACGGTGACGGGGACGGCGACGGCGACGAGCGCCAGGCCGGCGCCGGCCAGCAGGGAGCGGATGTGCACGGGGACCTCCTCGGTCGGGGAAGTGGGACGCGACCGACACTGTCCGTCGGCTGTGAGGCCGCTCTGTGCCCATTCTGAGGACATCCTGAGGCGCCGGCCGCGGGCTCGGTACCGTGCCCGGCATGCCGCTGCGCGCCCGCACCCTGCTCGGACCCGGCCCGTCGAACCCGTATCCGGAGGCGCAGGCCGCGCTCGGGTACCCGCTGCTCGGGCACCTGGACCCCCTGTTCCTGCAGGTGCTGGACGAGACCTCCGAGCGGCTGCGGCAGGTGTTCGGCACCGCGAGCCGCCGCACCCTGCCGCTGTCGGCCACCGGGTCGGCGGGCATGGAGGCGGCCTTCGTCAACACCGTGGGACCGGGCGACGTCGTCGTCGTGGCGGTGAACGGGCTGTTCGGGCAACGGATGGTGGAGGTGGCCTCCCGCTGCGGCGCCGAGGTGGTCGCCGTCGAGCACGAGTGGGGGCAGCCGATCGACGCCGACCGGGTGCTGGACGCCCATCCCTCCCCGAAGCTGATCGCCGCCGTGCACGCCGAGACCTCGACCGGCGTGCTGTCCGACCTGGCGCCCCTGGCCGCCGGCAAGGGCGACGCGCTGCTGCTGGCCGACTGCGTCACCTCGCTGGGCGGCATCCCGGTGCGGCTGGACGAGTGGGGCGTGGACCTGGCCTACTCCGGGTCGCAGAAGTGCCTCGGCGTCGCCCCCGGGTTGGCGCCGTTCACCATCGGCGACCGGGCGTGGGAGCGGCGGATCGAGAAGCCGCAGAGCTGGTACCTCGACCTCGGGCTGCTCGGCGGGTATGCGGGAGAGGCCGCCGGCTCGGGCCGTACGTACCACCACACCGCGCCCACCGGCATGGTCGTCTCCCTGCACGCGGGGCTCGGCCGCATCCTGGAGGAGGGGCTGGACGCCGTCCACGCCCGGCACGCCGAGGCCGGCCGGCTGCTGCACGAGGGGCTCGCCGACCTCGGGCTGGAGCTGTTCGCCGCCGAGGGCTCCCGGCTGCCCGAGCTCACCACGGTGAAGGTGCCCGACGGCGTGGACTCGGCGGCGGTGCGCTCGGAGCTGCTGGACCGCTACGACCTGGAGATCGGGGCCGGCGCGGGCGCGTACGCGGCGTCGGTGTGGCGGATCGGCCTCATGGGCCCCAACGCCGCGCCCGCGAAGGTGGCCCTCGTCCTCGCCGCGCTGAAGGACGTCCTGGGCCGCTGACCCCGCACGCCCCGGCCGCGGGCGGTGGCCGACTGCCGCCAGCCTCGACCGCGGAGATCTCGCCGGCCACGGGTGACCAGCGCCCGGCCGGTCCGACCGAGCACCACCGAGGGGCCGTGGAGGTGCCGGCCCGCGAAGCGCAGCACCAGCCACCCGTCGGCCGCCATCAGGGAGTACCGGTCGACGTCACGGCCGAACTGCCCGACGTCGGCGTGCTGGCGCCCCTCGTACTCGAGCGCGAACTCCCGGTCCTCGTAGCCCAGGTCGGCGTGGGCCACCGGCCTGCCCCACCGGTCCGCGATCGGCACCTGCGGCACCGGGGTCGGCAGGTGGCTGACCGCCCGCCAGTACCGGATGAGGCTCTCCGGGCGCGACATCGCCCGCGGTGACAGGAGCGGTGCGCAGTGCCGTGCCCGGACCACCCCCGGACGCGACGCGTCGATCATCGCGAGTTGGCTGACCGACACGCCGACGGCGGCGACCACATGACGATGATCAACCGGCGTGCCGAGCCGCTGCGGGGGCCGCGGGACGCTTCTCAGGGCCGGGCTCCGGGCGTACCGTCCGCGGTGCCCCGCGCGGGTCAGCAGCTGCCGGCGGTGCTCGACCTCGCCCGCGCGCGGAGGAGACGTCATGGGCCTGCCGGTACTCCTGGCCGTGGACGACGACCCGCCGGTGCTCGCGGCGGTCGAGCGGGACCTGCGGGACCGGTACGCCGAGCACTACCAGGTGATGTCGGCGGGCTCCGGTGACCAGGCGCTGGACCTCCTGCGGCGGTTGCGGCTGCGCGAGGATGCGGTCGCGCTGCTGCTGGTCGACCAGCGCATGCCCGGGGTGACCGGCACCGAGTTGCTCACCGCGTCGCGGGAGCTCTACCCCGACGCGCGCCGGGTGCTGCTCACCGCCTACGCCGACACCGACGCGGCGATCCGGGCGATCAACGACGCCGGGGTGGAGTACTACCTGCTGAAGCCCTGGGACCCGCCGGAGGACCGGCTCTACCCGGTGCTGGACGACCTGCTGGAGACGTGGCGGCGGCCGGCGCCGGCGGCGAACCTGCGGCTCATCGGCGACCGGTGGTCGGCCGACACGCACGAGCTGCGCCAGTTCCTCGCCCGCAACCTCGTGCCCTACCGCTGGATGGACGTCGAGTCCGACGTGCAGGCCCGCCGGCTGCTGGAGCTCGCGGGCACCGACGCCGGGGAGATGCCGGTGCTGGTCCTGGACGACGGCGAGGTGCTGGCCCACCCGGACCTGCCCGCCGTCGCCGCGCGCATCGGCCTGCACCTGCGGGCCGAGCGGGACGCCTACGACCTGGTGATCGTCGGCGGCGGTCCGGCCGGCCTGGCCGCGGCCGTGTACGGGGCGTCCGAGGGCCTGGGCACCCTGCTGCTGGAGTGCAACGCGCCCGGCGGGCAGGCCGGCACGACCAGCCGCATCGAGAACTACCTCGGCTTCCCGGTGGGCCTCTCGGGCGCGGACCTGACCCTGCGGGCGCGCGAGCAGGTGACCCGGTTCGGGGCGGAGATGCTCGTGCCGGCGGAGGCCGTCGCCCTGCGTCGGGCCGACCCCTACTCGGTGGTCGCCCTCGCCGACGGGGTCGAGATCAGCGCCTCGGCCCTGGTCATCGCGACCGGCGTCACCTACCGCACCCTCTCGGCCCCGGGCGCCGCCGAGCTGACCGGGCGCGGGGTCTACTACGGGGCCGGGCGAGCCGAGGCGGTCGACCACGCGGGTGGCCGGGTGTTCGTGGTCGGTGGGGGCAACTCCGCGGGACAGGCGGCGGTGTTCCTCTCCGCCTTCGCGGCGCAGGTCACGGTGCTCGTGCGCGGGCCGGACCTCACGAGCACCATGTCGCGCTACCTCGTCGACCGGATCGAGGCCTCGGACCGGATCACGGTGTCGCCGGAGACCGAGGTGGCCGGGGTCATCGGCAGGCGCCGGGTGGAGGCGCTGCGGCTGCGGAGCGGGACGGAGGAACGGGAGGTGCCGGCCGACGCCGTCTTCGTCTTCATCGGTCAGGCGCCGCGCACCGGCTGGCTGGACGGCACGGTGCGCCGGGACGGCCGGGGCTTCGTGCTGACCGGCGCCGACCTGGGGTCACCGCCGCCGGACTGGCCGCTGGAGGTCCCTCCGCTGCCGCTGGAGACGACGGTGCCCCGGGTCTTCGCCGCCGGCGACGTGCGCTCCGGCTCGGTGAAGCGGATCGCGTCGTCCGTCGGCGAGGGTGCGATGGCGGTGAGCTTCGCCCACGAGCGGTTGGCCGGCAGGTGACCGGCCCGGTCGACGACGTCGCGGCGGCGCTGCGGACCTCCCCGCTGTTCGACCAGCTGCCGGACGCGGACGTCGCCGCGCTGGCGGCCGCCGGGCGGACGATGCAGGTGCCCGCGGGCACGGTGCTCATGGCCGAGGGAGCCCCGTCCGACGCGATGATCGTCGTCCTGGACGGCCAGGTGGAGGTGACCCGGGACGGCGGCGGTGGGCCGCCCGTCCTGCTCAACGTCTGCACCCGCGGGGACCTGCTCGGCGAGCTGGGGGTGATGCAGGGGGTCCCGCGGTCGGCGACGGTGCGCGCGCGGACGCCTGCCCTGGTGCAGCGGATCGACACCGACGCCCTCGACCGGCTGCTCGCCCATCCGCGCTCGGCGCGGGCGCTGCTGCAGGCGACGGCCCGGCGGCTGGCCCGCGAGGAGGCGCTGCTCCGTCAGCGGGAACGGATGGCCGCCCTCGGCGCGCTGACCGCCGGCCTGCTGCACGAGATCAACAACCCGGCCGCCGCGGTGGCGCGCAGCGCGGCGCGGCTGCGGCGGCTGCTGGCGGTGGAGGGCGCGGAGTCCCCGCTGCGCGAGCTGGCCGGCCCACCGCCCGCGGACTCCCTCGCGCGGGCCGACGCGGCGACCGAGCTGGCCCGCGTGCTCGCCCGGACGGTGCCGGGCACGGCCCGCGTGATCGCCGAGGAGCTCGCCGCCGCGGGGGTCGGCGCGTCCGCCTTGGAGGAGGCCCTCACCGCGCTCCCGTCGGAGCGACGGGCGCCGGAGGTGCGGCGGTTCCTGCGGGAACGCGAGATCGCCGGCCTGCTGGAGGAGCTCGCTACGGGCGCGGAGCACCTGTCCCGGATCGTGACCGGCGTGCGGCCGCTGGCCTACTCCGCCGACCAGGGGCTGACCGAGGTGGACCTGCACGCCGGCCTCGCGCAGGCGCTGGTGCTGGTGCGGCACAAGATCCCACCCGGCGTGGAGGTGGTCCGGGACCTGGACCCCGACGCCCGCACCGTCTCCGGACGGCCGGCAGACCTGGCCCTGGTCTGGATCAACCTGCTCGACAACGCCGTCGCCGCGGTGGGGGACGAGGGCACGATCACCATCCGCACCCGGGGGGACGACGAGCGCGTCGTCGTGGACGTCGAGAACACCGGACCGCCGGTGCCGCCGGAGGTCGTCGAGCGCGCCTTCGACCCGTTCTTCACCACCAAGCCCGTGGGCGTGGGAACCGGCCTGGGCCTGACCACCTCGCTGGCCGTGGTCGCCCAGCAGCACCACGGCGAGCTGACCCTCACGTCCGCCGACGGCGTCACCAGGGCGCGGGTGGTGCTGCCGAGGACCTGACCGGGACTAGGTCCGGGTTCCCGACACCCGGTCCTGCTGTCGCCCGATGAGCAGCCCGCGGCACAGCGCCGCCAGGTCCACCAGGCCGACCAGCCCGCCGTCCTCCACCACCGGGGCGTAGGCGACCCCGGCCCGCAGGACCCGCTCCGCAGCCTCGGGCACCGGGGTGTCGGGCGTCAGGCCGACCATCTCCGGCAGGTCGAGGTCGGTGAGCCGGGTCTGCTCCAGATCCCGTCCGTCGGCCACGGCCTGCGTGATGTCGCCGTCGCAGACGAGGGTGACCGGCACCCGGGACGCGCCGTCGGTCAGGACCACCAGCGCGTTGTCGTGCGACTTCTTCATCAGGTACGCGGCCGCGGCGACGTGCGCGGTGCGTTCCACCGTCGTGACCGCCGGGCGCATCATCTCGCGCACGGTCAGGTCCGGGATGGTCGTCGGGACGGACATGTCGCGCTCCTCGTCGTCGGGAAAGGGCTCACCGCGGGCTCCGGTGGGCGGTCCGTTGCGTTCCAGGGCCGGACGTCGTCAGGGTGGTGGGGCACGTCCAGAAGGTGTTCCGCGACCGGCTCCGCCTCGCCCGTGCCCCGCAGCCGCGGCAGGGGGGTCAGCGGGACGGCGTCGTGCACCGTGTCGCCGACGGCCGCGTGGACGACGTAGCCGCGCCGGCCGACCACGGGGCCGCTGTCGAGCCCGGGCCACTCCCCGTGCCGTGGTACGACCAGCACGAGCGCCCCACCCGGGCCGAACGACAGCGCGGCACCCCGGACGCGCTCCAGGCGTCCGGGGTGCCGCACCTCGGTGCGGGGGAGCCCGGCCGGGTCCACCGGCGCAGTGTGCGCCGGAGCCGGGGTCCCGCACCAGTGGCTTCGGGAGCGCGGCGGCTCAGCCGCTCAGACGCGCCAACTGCTCCGGGGTCAACCGCAGGTCGGCCGCCCCGGCCGAGTCCTGGATGGAGGCCGGCCGTGACGCGCCCGGGATGGGGACGACGACGTCGGCCTGTGCGAGGTGCCACGCCAACGCCACCCGGTACACCGAGACGTCGAGCTCCGCGGCCACCTCGGCGAACGCCGGGGCAGCGGTGTCCAGCGAGCCGGCCGCGCCCACCCCGCCGAACGGGCTCCAGGGGAGGAACGCCAGCCCGTGCGCCGCGCAGTGCGCCAGCTCGTCGGCCGAGTGCCGCCAGCCGGGGGAGAACTGGTTCTGCACGCTGACGAACGCGTCGCCGACGATCGCCCGGGCGGCGTCGATCTGGGCGATGTCGGCGTTGGAGACCCCGACCATCCGCACCAGCCCGTCGTCCGCGAGTTCCCGGAGGGCGCCCATCGAGTCCTCCCACGGCGTCGCCGGGTCGGGCCGGTGGTACTGGTAGAGCCCGATCGCGTCCGCGCCCAGGCGGCGCAGCGAGTCCTCGCACGCCCGGCGCAGGTAGTCCGGCGACCCGTCCAGTCCCCAGGCGGTGCCCGACCGCGTGTGCCCGCCCTTGGTCGCCACCAGCACGCCGTCGGCGCCGGGACCGTAGGAGGCGAGCGCCTCGGCCACGAGCGACTCGTTGTGCCCGAACTCCGTCTCGTCGCGCGAGTACGCGTCGGCGGTGTCGATCAGGGTCACCCCCGCGTCCAGGGCGGCGTGGACGACACCG
Organism: uncultured Actinomycetota bacterium; assembly: GCA_963747895.1. Lineage (GTDB taxonomy): Bacteria > Actinomycetota > Actinomycetes > Mycobacteriales > Geodermatophilaceae > Blastococcus. The sequence goes on along the minus strand of CAVVGX010000012.1, from coordinate 911,176 downwards.
ATCGCCTCCTCGCGGGAGGGCCGGTGGTCCTTGGTGGACAGGGGCATCGCCCCCAGCCCGATCGCGCTGACGGTCAGGTCTCCGATGCGTCGCTGCTGCATGGGGCAGTCGTATCCCGCGGGTAGCGTCGCAATCGTGACATCGCTGTTCGACCCCGCTCCGGACGACGACGGCGCGCCGGTCGTCGACCCGGGCGCCCCGCTGGCGGTCCGCATGCGCCCGCGGTCGCTGGACGAGGTGGTCGGCCAGCAGCACCTGCTCGCCCCCCGCGCCCCCCTGCGCCGGCTGGTCGAGGCCGACGAGCCGATGTCGCTGGTGCTCTACGGGCCGCCCGGCACCGGCAAGACCACCCTGGCGCACGTGATCTCCCTGGCCACCAAGCGACAGTTCGTGCAGCTGTCGGCGCTGGACTCCGGGGTCAAGGAGGTCCGGGCGGTCATCCAGAGCGCCAAGCGCGAACTGACCTTCTCCGGCCGTCGCACCGTCCTGTTCATCGACGAGGTGCACCGCTTCTCCAAGACGCAGCAGGACAGCCTGCTGTCCGCGGTGGAGGACCGGATCGTCAGCCTCATCGCGGCCACCACCGAGAACCCCTTCTTCTCCGTGGTCAGCCCGCTGCTCTCCCGCAGCCTGGTGCTGGCCCTGCAGCCGCTGGGGGACGACGACGTCCGCACGCTGCTGCACCGGGCGCTCACCAGCGACCGCGGGCTCGACGGCGCCGTCACCCTCAGCGCGGAGGCGGAGGAGCACCTGGTCCGCGTCGCCGGCGGGGACGGCCGCAAGGCGCTCACCGCCCTGGAGTCCGGGGCCGGCGCCGCCCAGGCGGTCGGCTCCACGGAGATCGACCTGGCCACGCTCGAGACCGCGGTCGCCCAGGCGGCGGTGCGCTACGACCGGCAGGGCGACCAGCACTACGACGTCGCCAGTGCGCTGATCAAGAGCATCCGGGGCAGCGACGTCGACGCCGCGATGCACTACCTGGCCCGCATGGTCGAGGCGGGGGAGGACCCACGCTTCATCGCCCGGCGGCTGGTCATCTCCGCCAGCGAGGACATCGGCATGGCCGACCCGACGGCGCTGCCCCTGGCCGTCGCGGCGATGCAGGCGGTCCAGATGATCGGCATGCCGGAGGGCCACTTCGCGCTGGCCCAGGCCGTCGTCCACCTGGCCACCGCACCCAAGTCCGACTCCGTCACGAAGGCGATGGGGGAGTCGGTCGCCGACGTCCGGAAGGGGCTGGCCGGCCCGGTGCCGCCGGGGCTGCGCGACGGCCACTACGCGGGTGCTGCGAAGCTCGGGCACGCCCAGACCTACGTCTACCCGCACGCCCACCCCGACGGTGTCGTCCCCCAGCAGTACCCGCCGGACGCGCTGGTCGGGAGGGACTACTACCGGCCCACCGGCCGGGGCGCCGAGGCGCGGCTGGGGGAGCGGCTGGCCAAGCTCCGGGCGATCGTGCGACGCGGGCGCTGACCGGACTGCCGATAGGTACCGGGGACGGAAACGGCCGGACGGGCCCGCGGCTACTGTGACCACGCCGGGCGGGAGCCCGGACCACCCGGCAGTGCCGGGCGAAGCAGCCGGTCGCCGAGACCCCCAGATGAGGAGCACGTGTGTCCGCAGGAGAGATCGCCGGGCTGGTCGCCGCCGGTGCGTTGGTGCTGCTGGTGGTGCTGGTCGCCGTCCCGCTGCTCAAGCTCGGGCGCACGCTCGACGAGACGACGCTGACCATCCGGCAGGTCCGCGAGCAGAGCGCGCCGATCCTGACCCAGGCCAGCACCACGGTGACGCACGTGAACAGCAACCTCGAGCGCGTCGACGACATCACCGGCAACGCCGCGAACGTGTCCAGCAACGTCGCCGCGCTCACCAGCGTCGTCGCCGCGACGCTCGGCAGCCCGCTGATCAAGGTCGCCGCGTTCTCCTACGGGGTGCGCAGCGCGACGAAGAAGAAGCGTGAGGGCGAGGCGATGGCCGAGGCCGCGCGCCGCGACAAGGAGGCACGTCGCGCCCGTCGTGCCGCCCGGCGGGCCGCCTGATGCGCCGGCTGTTCTGGCTGGCCATGGGCATCACCATCGGCGCGCTCGTCGTCCGCAAGCTGTCCCGGGCGGCCGAGAAGATGACCCCCGCCGGCATCGGCGCGAGCATCGCCGAGGGGCTGCGCGACCTGGCCGACGCCATCGGCGACTTCGGCGCCGACGTCCGCGACGCGATGGCCGAGCGCGAGCAGGAGCTGCGCACGGGCACGGGTCTGGACGCGCCGCTGCCGACCGGCGACCAGGTGCAGCTGCCCGGTCGTCACGGGGTGCACGCCTCCGATTCCTGATCTCCGCCTGGCCGCGCCCTCCCGCCCGGCCCCGACCGCCGACACCGAGAAGACCTGATGCAGACCGCCGAGATCCGCCGCCGCTTCCTGGAGCACTTCGCCACGCGCGGCCACACCGTCGTCCCCAGCGCGTCGCTGGTGTCGCCGGACCCCTCGCTGCTGTTCACCGTGGCCGGCATGGTGCCGTTCATCCCGTACCTGACCGGCCGCGAGCCGGCGCCGTACCCGCGGGCCACCAGCGTGCAGAAGTGCGTCCGCACCCTCGACATCGAGGAGGTGGGCAAGACCACCCGGCACGGCACGTTCTTCCAGATGAACGGCAACTTCTCCTTCGGGGACTACTTCAAGGACGGCGCGATCCAGCTGGCCTGGGAGCTGCTGACCGGCTCGGTCGACGAGGGCGGGCTGGGCTTCGACCCCGACCGGCTCTGGGTGACCGTGTACCTGGACGACGACGAGGCCGCCGAGGCCTGGCACCGCATCGCGGGCCTGCCGGTCGAGCGGATCCAGCGGCTGGGCAAGAAGGACAACTACTGGCACACGGGGGCGGCCGGTCCCGGCGGCCCGTGCTCGGAGATCTACTACGACCGCGGCCCCGAGTTCGGGCCCGAGGGCGGCCCGCTGGTGGACACCGGCGGTGACCGGTTCCTGGAGATCTGGAACCTCGTGTTCATGCAGTACGAGCTCACCGACGTGCGCAGCAAGGAGGAGTTCACCGTCGTCGGTGAGCTCCCCAACAAGAACATCGACACCGGCATGGGCCTGGAGCGGGTGGCCTTCCTGCTCCAGGGCGTCGACAACCTGTACGAGATCGACGAGGTCGCGCCCGTGCTGCGGAAGGCCGCCGAGCTCGCCGGGGTCACGTACGGCAAGGATCACGAGGCCGACGTCCGGCTGCGCGTGGTCGCCGACCACGTGCGCAGCGGTCTCATGCTCATCGGCGACGGCGTCACGCCCGGCAACGAGGGCCGCGGCTACATCCTGCGCCGGTTGCTGCGCCGCGCCGTCCGCTCGATGAAGCTGCTCGGCGTCGAGGACGCCACGCTGCCCGAGCTGCTGCCGGTCTCCCGCGACGCGATGAGCGCCAGCTACCCGGAGCTCGCCACCGACTTCGCCCGGATCTCGAGCGTCGCGTACGCCGAGGAGGAGGCGTTCCGGCGCACCCTCACCTCCGGGACGGCGCTGTTCGACACCGCGGTCGCGCAGGCGAAGAGGGCGGGCACCCCGTCGCTCTCCGGCGAGCAGGCGTTCTCCCTGCACGACACGTACGGCTTCCCCATCGACGTCACCCTCGAGATGGCCGCCGAGCAGGGCGTGGCCGTCGACGAGGCGGGCTTCCGCGCGCTCATGACCGAGCAGCGCGACCGGGCCCGCGCCGACGCCCGCGCCAAGCGCACCGGCTCGGTCGACGTCCTGGCCTACCGGCGGCTGCTGGCCGAGCACGGCCCGACCGACTGGCAGGCCTACGAGACCCTCCGCACCGACTCCCGGGTCCTCGGCGTCGTCACCGAGGGGGACGACGACGCCGCGCCCCGTCCGGCCGGCCCGGGGGAGATCACCCGCGTGGTGCTCGACCGCACGCCGTTCTACGCCGAGTCCGGTGGCCAGGTGGCCGACGCCGGCATCCTCACCTGGGACGGTGGCCGCGCGGAGGTCATCGACGTCCAGCGCCCGGTCAAGGGCCTGGTGGCCCACCAGGTGCGCGTCCTCGAGGGCGAGCTGTGCGTGGGCGCCGAGCTGACCGCCGAGGTGGACCGCGAGTGGCGGGTGTCGGCGTGCCAGGCGCACTCGGGCACCCACGTGGTGCACGCCGCGCTGCGCCAGGTGCTCGGCCCGCAGGCGCTGCAGTCGGGCTCCTACAACCGCCCGGGCTACCTGCGGCTGGACTTCGCCTGGCAGGGCGCGCTCACCGCGCAGCAGCGCACCGACATCGAGGACGTCGCCAACGCCGCCGTCCGCGCCGACCACGCCGTGTCCGCCTCCTGGATGACGCTGCCCGAGGCGCGGGAGTTCGGCGCCCTGGCGCTGTTCGGCGAGACCTACGGCGAGCAGGTCCGCGTCGTGGAGATCGGCGGCCCGTGGTCGCGCGAGCTCTGCGGTGGCACGCACGTCCGCGGCAGCGCGCAGATCGGGACGCTGGCCCTGACCGGGGAGTCCTCGGTCGGTTCCGGTGCGCGCCGGGTCGAGGCGGTCGTGGGCCTGGAGGGCTTCCGCTACCTCGCCCGCGAGCGCGACCTCGTCCGCCAGCTGGCCGAGCTGCTCAAGACGCCGCAGGACGGGCTGGTCGAGCGGGTGGGCGGCATGCTGTCCCGGCTCCGCGACGTCGACCGGGAGCTCGCCGAGCTGCGCAGCCAGCAGACCCTGGCCGCGGCCGGGCAGCTGGCCGCGAACGCCTCGGACGTGGGCGGGGTCGCGGTGGTCACCGGCGCGCCTGCCGGACTCGGTGGTGGTGACCTGCGCACCCTGGCGCTCGACGTCCGCGGCCGGCTGGGCGACCGCCCGGCGGTCGTGCTGCTGGCGTCGGAGTCCGGTGGCAAAGTGGCCCTCGTGGCGGCGCTGAACCCGGCTGCCCTCGCGCGGGGGCTGTCGGCCAACGACGTGTTGAAGGCCGCGGCGGTCCCCGTCGGCGGTCGAGGTGGCGGAAAGGCCGACGTCGCCCAGGGGGGCGGCACGGACGCGGCGGGGATCCCCGCCGCGCTGCAGGCCGGCGAACAGGCGGTTGCGGCCGCCACTGGGAGGTGAGCACCGTGCCCACGACCGAGGACAACGGTTCCGACTACAACCCCGAGGACACCGGTCCGGTCGGGAGCCGGCGGCGCGAACTGCCCGCCGTGCCGCCCGCCCGGCCCCGGCCGGCGACCGGCAATGTCCCCGTGCACCACCCGACGACCGAGATCGACCTCAGCCAGGGCTTCCCGCCGGTGTCGAACGAGACCAGCGAGATCGACCTGTCCGGCGGCTGGCCGGCGCACCTCAAGGTGCCGCCGAAGCCCGCGGCACCGGCGGCGGCCACCGGCCGGGTGCTGGGCGTGGACGTCGGCACCGTGCGGGTGGGGCTGGCGCTGTCGGACCCCACCGGCACGCTCGCCAGTCCGCTGGAGACGCTGCGGCGGGCCAAGGACGGGGCCGATCTGGACCGCCTCGCCGCGCTCGTGGTGGAACACGAGGTGACCGAGGTGGTGGTGGGGGAGCCGAGGCACCTGTCGGGGGCGTCGGGCGCCTCCGCTGCGGATGCGGCCGCCTACTCTCAGGCACTGGCCGACCGCATGGCGGACGTGCCGGTGTACCTGATCGACGAGAGGCTCTCGACCGTGACCGCAGCAAGTCACCTGCGTCAGGGCGGCATCGACAGCCGCAATCAGCGCTCCGTGATCGACCAGGCCGCGGCCGTGGTCATCCTGCAGCAGTACCTGGACAGCCGGCGGGCCCGGTCGTGACCGGGCCCGGTGGTCCGGGCCGGCGGGGGCGTCACTCCGCCGGTGACGCCACCGGCGGGATCCCGTCCCTCCCCGGGACCGCCGGCGGCTCGCCGGTCGTCCCGGGCGCTCCCTCCCCGTCGGCCGGCGGGATCGGCTTCGGCCCCCGGCCCGGTGGCGACGTACCGGCCCGGCCGCGGTTCGAGCCCTGGGCCGACGCCGGCACACCCACCACCGGCGCCCCCACCGACGGCATCCGCCGCGTCCCGGGCCTGCTGGACCGGCACGACGACCGGACCGGGCCGCTCCCCGAGCCCGCGTGGTGGTCCTACGGCTCCACCGACCACCCCGGCCACCCGCGCGCCCGGCACGGCGACGACGGGCCGGCCGGTCGCCCGGACGACCAGCGCCCGGACACCCCGCACCCCTCCGCGCCCCTCCCGCCGCTGCCGTCGGGGGTGTGGAACCGGCTCCAGCCGCGTGCCACCGGCCCGTTCGACGACGACGCGACCGTCGCCCACCCGATCGGCCCCGCCGCAGACCCCTCCGGCGTCCGCGAGCCCGACCACCTGGACGCCGACCACCACGACGGCGACCCTGTCGAGCCCGACCACCACGACGGACCCCGTCGAGCCCGACCACCACGACCCCGCCGAGGGCGAGACGGACTCCTGGGACCGCACCGGCGGCCTGGAGGTCATCGGGGCCCACGTCGAGGACGAGACCCCGGGCCGGTCCGCCGGCGTGCACCCCGACGAGCTGGACGGGGACGACTCCGGCGGGGCGATCCCGGTGGCGCCCTACGACCGGCGCAGGGGCGGCCGACGTCGCCGCCCCTGGGCCGTGCTGCTCAGCGTGCTGGTGCTCGGCGCACTGGTGGCCGGCATCGTCCTCGGCGTCCAGGCGCTGATGGGGCTGTTCTCCGCCGAGGACTACTCCGGTCAGGGCACCGGCGACGTGCAGATCCGCGTCCAGGAGGGCGACACGCTCAGCGACATCGCCCGGACGCTGGTCGACGCGGACGTCATCGCCTCGACCGGGCCGTTCGTGGACGCCGCCGACGGCCGTCCCGAGGCAACCGGTATCCAGCCGGGGGTCTACGGCCTGCGGTCGCAGATGAGCGGCCGCGCGGCGCTGGACCTGCTGCTGAGCGACGGGTCGCGGGTGCTGTCCCGGGTCACCATCCCCGAGGGCCTCACCGTCGCCCAGGTCCTGGAGCGCGTCGCCTCGGAGACGGGGAGGCCGATCGAGGAGCTGCAGGCCGCGGCCGCGGACGTGGGCGCGCTCGGGCTGCCGGCCTACGCCGGTGGCCAGCTGGAGGGCTACCTCTTCCCGGCCACCTACGACGTCGATCCCGACCAGACCTCGCCGGAGATCCTGCGCATGATGGTGGAGCAGTTCACCACCGTCGCCGCGAACCTGGAGCTCGAGGAGCGGGCGGCCGCCGCCGGTCGCACGCCGGCCGACGTCGTCACCGTCGCCTCGATGGTCCAGTCGGAGACCCGGCTGGACGAGGAGCGGCCCGACGTCGCGCAGGTGATCTACAACCGGCTGTCCCAGGGCATCCCGCTCGGCATCGACGCCACGTTGGCGTTCGGGCTGAACAAGAGCGGCAACGACCTGACGGTCACCGACCTGCGCACCGACAGCCCCTTCAACACCCGCACGCGCGCGGGCCTGACGCCGACGCCGATCAGCTCGCCCGGCGAGGCGAGCCTCGAGGCGGCGCTCACGCCGAGCTCCGGGGACCTCCTGTACTACGTGCTCGAGAGCGACGACGGGAAGCACTTCTTCACCGCCGACTACGCCGAGTTCCAGGCTGCGCGGCAGCGGTGCGCCCAGGCCGGCCTCGGCTGCGGTGGCTGACGGAGCCGTGACGCACGGTCCCCGGCGGGCGGCGGTCCTGGGGCGGCCGGTCTCGCACTCGCTGTCGCCGTTGCTGCACCGTGCGGCCTACGCCGCCCTGGGCCTCGACGACTGGCGCTACGACGCGCTGGACGTCGGGTCCGAGGACCTCCCCGACCTGCTCGCGGGCCTGGGCGAGGAGTGGCGTGGCTTCTCGGTGACCATGCCGTGCAAGCAGGCGGCGGTCGACGTCGCCGACCGCGTGGAGCCGCTCCCTCGGCTGCTGCGCGCCGCGAACACCCTCGTCCGCGAGGACGGTGGCTGGCGGGCCGAGAACACCGACGTCGCCGGCATCGGCACCGCCCTGCAGGTGGCCGGGATCGGATCGGTCGACGAGGCCGCGGTCCTCGGGGCCGGGGGCACCGCCGCGGCCGCCGCCGTCGCCCTGGCGTCCCTCGGCGCCCGGCACGTCGAGGTGGTGGTCCGCGACCCGTCGCGCGCGGCGGACCTCGTCCGCGTGCTCGACGTCCTCCAGGTGCCGGTCACCGTCTCCGCACTCGACGGCGCCGCGGTCGAGGCGCCGGTCGTCGTCAGCACGGTGCCGGTCGCCGGGCAGCCGGCGGTCAGCGCCCTGCCCTGGCGGGCGGGTCAGACCGTGCTGGACGTGCTGTACGCCCCGTGGCCGACGCCGCTGGCCGAGCGGGTCACCGCCGCCGGCGGCACGGTGATCGGCGGCGCCGAGGTGCTGTTCTGGCAGGCCACCGTCCAGGTCGAGCTGATGACCGGCCTGCCGGCGCCGATCGCGGAGATGCGCCGCGCCCTGGACGCCGCGCTCTCCGTGCGCTGAGCGCCGTCCCCGTGGAGCTCTCCCGGCCGGCGCTCGCGGTGGTCGTGCTGGGGACCGCCGTGGTGGCCGGTCCGTGGCTGGCCCGGATCTCCGTCCGGCTGGCCGCGCGGGACGACGCGGCGCTGCCCACCCCGTGGCGCACCGGCGTCATGACCGCCGTCTTCGCGGCGCTGCTGGCCGGGGCGGGGGAGCTGACCGGGCTGCGGCCGGTCACCGCGGCGCTCGCCTGGGCCGCAGGCGCGGCGGTGGTGCTGGCCGCCACCGACCTGAGCGTCCACCGCCTGCCCGACCGGGTCACCTACCCGGCCTACGCCGTGTGCTCGACGGCGCTGCTCGCCGACGCCGCCGTGCACGGCACGTGGGGCGCGCTGCTCACCGCCGCAGCTGCGGGTGCGACGGCGTTCCTCGTCGGCGGGCTCGCCTGGTTCGTCTCCCCGCAGGGCCTGGGCCTGGGTGACGTGAAGCTGCTCGGGCTCCTGGGCCTCCTGCTGGGCTGGTTCGGCTGGGGCGTGCTCCTGGCGGGGGTCTTCCTCGGGCTCCTCGCCGGAGCGGCCGTCTCGGTCCTCCTGCTGCTCACCCGCCGCGCCGGCTGGCGGACCGCGATCCCGTTCGGCCCTCCGCTGCTCGCCGGCGCCGTGCTGGCGCTCGCCGTGGGCGCTGTCCCGCCCGGCTGAGGGAGGGCCGGGGGCGCGCTCTCTACACTCGCCCCCATGTTGCGCTGGTTGACCGCAGGGGAATCGCACGGTCAGCAGCTCACCGCGATCCTGGAGGGTCTGCCCGCCGGCGTGGAGGTGCAGACCGGCGACCTCGATCGCGAGCTGGCCCGCCGCCGGCTCGGGCACGGTCGCGGCGCCCGCATGTCCTTCGAGCAGGACGAGGTCACCCTTACCGGCGGGGTCCGGCACGGGCGCACGCAGGGCGGTCCCATCGCCGTCCAGGTGGGCAACACGGAGTGGCCGAAGTGGTCGACGGTCATGTCCGCCGACCCGGTGTCCGCCGACGTGCTCGAGGGCCAGGCCCGCAACGCACCGCTGACCCGCCCGCGCCCCGGGCACGCCGACCTGGCGGGGATGCAGAAGTACGGCTTCGACGACGCCCGCCCGGTCCTCGAGCGGGCCAGCGCGCGCGAGACCGCGGCCCGCGTGGCCCTGGGCGCGATCGCGCAGGCCTTCCTGCGTCAGGCCCTCGACGTCACCGTGGTCAGCCACGTGGTCGCCATCGGCCCGGTGACCGCACCCGACGGTCTGCTGCCCGGCCCCGACGACAACCCCGCGATCGACGAGGACCCGGTGCGCTGCGCGGACCCGGCCACGAGTGCGGCGATGGTCGCCGAGATCGACGACGTCCGGAAGAACGGGGACACCCTCGGCGGCGTCATCGAGGTCGTCGTCCACGGACTGCCGCCGGGCCTGGGCAGCCACGTGCACTGGGACCGGCGGCTGGACTCCCGCCTCGCCGGTGCCCTGATGGGCGTGCAGTCGGTCAAGGCCGTGGAGGTCGGCGACGGGCTGGAGACCGCCCGGCGCCGCGGCTCGGTGGCCCACGACGAGATCGTGCTCGCCGACGGTCCGGACGGCGGCAAGCGGGTGCAGCGCCTGACCGACCGCGCCGGCGGCATCGAGGGCGGCATGACCAACGGCGAGGTGCTGCGGGTGCGGGCCGCCATGAAGCCGATCAGCACGGTGCCCCGCGCGCTGCAGACCGTGGACGTCGCCACGCAGGAGCCCGCCGTCGCCATCAACCAGCGCAGCGACGCCTGCGCCGTGCCCCGCGGCTCCGTGGTGATGGAGGCGATGGTCGCCCTCGTGCTCGCCGACGCCGTCCTGGAGAAGTTCGGTGGCGACTCGGTCGCCGAGACCCGCCGGAACGCCCGCGCCTACCTCGACTCGCTCCCGCTCCGGTGACCGGCCCGCTCCTGGTGCTGGTGGGCCCGCCGGCATCGGGCAAGACCACGGTGGGCACCGCGGTGGCCGCCGCGCTCGGCGTGAGGTTCCGGGACACCGACCGGGACGTCGAGGCGGTCGCCGGCAGCAGCGTCGCCGACGTCTTCGTCGAGCACGGGGAGCCGCACTTCCGGGACCTGGAGCGGGCCGCGGTGGCGCGGGCGCTGACCGAGCACGACGGCGTCCTGGCTCTGGGGGGCGGCGCGGTCATGGACGCCGACACGCGACAGCTGCTGGTCGCCCACGGCGCCGGCGGCGGGGTGGTCGTGTGGCTGGACGTCGACCTGCCGTCGGCGGCGAAGCGGGTGGGTCTGTCCCGGGACCGTCCGCTGCTGGCGGTCAACCCGCGCGCCATGCTCCGCACCATGCTCGAGGACCGTGCCCCGCTCTACCGGGAGGTGGCCACCGCCACCGTGTCGACCAGCAACCGCACCACCGACGACGTCGTCGGCGACGTGCTGGCGCTGATCCAGGGAGGGGACGCTCCGTGAGGCAGGTCCAGGTCGCCGGCGAGCGGCCCTACGAGGTGCTCATCGGGGCGGGTGCGCAGGCCCGGCTCGGCCTGGTCCTGGACGGCACCGCCCGCGCCGTCGTGGTCCACGCGCCGCCGCTGACGGCCGCGGCCGGTGCCGCGGTGGAGACGCTGCAGACCGCCGGCATCGCGGCCGAGGCGATGGTCGTCCCCGACGGCGAGGCCGCCAAGACCGCCGAGGTCGCGGCCGGCGCGTGGGAGGAGTTCGGCCGGCTCGGGCTGACCCGCACCGACGCCGTCGTCGGGCTCGGCGGGGGAGCGGTGACCGACCTGGCCGGCTTCCTCGCCGCCACCTGGGCGCGCGGCGTGCGCGTGGTGCAGGTGCCGACCAGCCTGCTCGGCATGGTCGACGCCGCGGTGGGCGGGAAGACCGGCATCAACACCTCGGCCGGCAAGAACCTCGTCGGCGCCTTCCACCCGCCGGCGGCCGTGCTGGCCGACACCGACGCCCTGGCCGGGCTGCCCGAGGCGGAGTTCCGCTCGGGTCTGGCCGAGGTGGTCAAGTGCGGGTTCATCGCCGACGGCGAGATCCTCCGGCTGCTGGGCGAGGACCCCACCGGCCGCCGCGACACCGAGGAGCTCATCGCCCGCGCCGTCCAGGTGAAGGCCGACGCCGTGGGCCAGGACCTGCGCGACACCGGTGTGCGCGAGTTCCTCAACTACGGGCACACCCTCGGCCACGCGATCGAGCGGCTCGAGGACTTCGGCTGGCGGCACGGCGAGGCCGTCGCCGTCGGCATGGTCTTCGCCGCCGAGCTCGCCGGGCGGGCGGGGCTGCTGACCCCCGCCGAGGTCGGCCGGCACCGCGAGCTGATCACCGCCATGGGCCTGCCGACGACCTACCGCGGCGACTGGGCGCAGCTGCAGCAGGTCATGCGCGTGGACAAGAAGGCCCGCGGCGCCACGCTGCGCTTCGTCGTCCTCGACGGGATCGGCAACCCCCGCATCCTGACCGACCCCGACCAGTCCTGGCTCGACGCCGCCTGGGACGCCGTGTCCTCCGCCCGCCCCGCCGCTGCGCTGCCCACCCACCCCACCGCCCCGGCGACCAACGGAGACAACGCATGACGATCCAGGTCCTCAACGGCGCCAACCTGGGCCGGCTCGGCACGCGGGAGCCCGAGATCTACGGGTCGACGACGTATGCCCAGCTCGTCGACGTCATCGAGACGACGGCGCGTGAGCTCGAGCTGGACGTCGAGGTCCGCCAGACCGACGACGAGGGCCAGCTGCTGCGCTGGGTCCACGAGGCCACCGACGCCGGTCACCCCGTCGTCCTCAACCCGGCGTCGTGGTCGCACACGTCGGTGGCGCTGCACGACGCCCTCGCCGCGCTGAACACCCCGCTGGTCGAGGTGCACATCAGCAACGTGCACCAGCGGGAGCCGTTCCGGCACCACTCCTACGTCTCCGCCGTGGCCGACGGCGTCATCGCGGGGCTGGGTGTGGAGGGCTACGTGCTGGCGCTGCAGTGGATGTCGCTGCGGGGTCACAAGTGAGCGGACGCGCCTCCGCACGCCGGGACGCGCTGCGGGCGACCGCCGCCGAGCGCGGCCTGGACGCCGTTCTGGTCACCAACCTGCTCAACGTCCGCTACCTGACCGGGTTCACCGGCTCCAACGGCGCACTGCTCCTGCGCACCGACGGCACCGACCTGTTCGGCACCGACGGCCGCTACACCACCCAGGCGGCCGCGCAGGTGCCCGACGTCGAGGTGCTCGTCGACCGCGGCACCGTGCCCGCGCTGGCCCGTGCCGCCGTGCGCAGCGGCACCGGCCGGCTGGGCTTCGAGTCCCACGACCTCACCGTCGACGGGCTGGAGCAGCTGCGCGGGGTGCTCGCCGACGCCGCGGCCGGCGGCACCGTGCCGGAGCTGGAGTCGGTCCGCCGTGCGGTCGAGGCGCAGCGCGCGATCAAGGACGACGGGGAGATCGACGCGCTGCGCCGGGCCTGTGCGGTCGCCGACCGGGCGCTGGCCGAGCTGGCCGCCGAGGGGGCGCTGCGGCCGGGGCGGACCGAGCTGGAGGTGGGCCGCGAGCTCGACGCCCGGATGCTCTCCCTGGGCGCCGAGGCGCCGTCCTTCGAGACGATCGTTGCCACGGGCGCGAACTCGGCCATCCCGCACCACCGGCCCGATGCCACCGTGCTGCGTGACGGCGACTTCCTGAAGCTGGACTTCGGCGCGACCGTCGAGGGCTACCACTCCGACATGACGCGCACCCTCGTGCTGAAGCACGCCGCGGACTGGCAGCGCGAGATCTACGCCCTGGTCGCGGATTCGCAGGCGGCGGGCCGGGCAGCACTGGCCGTCGGGGCCGACGTCGTCGCGGTGGACGCCGCCTCCCGTGACGTCATCGCCGCGGCCGGCCACGGCGAGCACTTCACGCACGGCCTGGGTCACGGCGTCGGGCTGGAGATCCACGAGGCGCCGGGCATCGGCCCGCTCGGCGCGGGTAGTCTGGCCGCCGGCATGGCCGTCACCGTGGAGCCGGGCGTCTACCTGCCCGGCCACGGCGGTGTCCGGATCGAGGACACCCTGATCGTCACGGACGACGCGCCCGAACTGTTGACCCTCACGAGCAAGGAACTGCTGGTTCTCTGATGGCTACCACCAACGACCTGAAGAACGGCATCGTCCTGAAGCTGGACGGCCAGCTCTGGACCGTCACCGACTTCCAGCACGTGAAGCCCGGCAAGGGCGGTGCGTTCGTGCGCACCACGCTGAAGAACGTGCTCTCCGGCAAGGTCGTCGACAAGACGTTCAACGCCGGCCTGAAGGTCGAGACGGCCACCGTCGACAAGCGGAACATGACCTTCCTGTACAAGGACGGCGAGGACTTCGTCTTCATGGACGGCGACACCTTCGACCAGATCACCGTGCCCGCGGCGACGGTCGGTGGCGCGGCGGACTACATGCTGGAGAACACCGAGGCCATGGTCGCGGTGAACGAGGGCGTCCCGCTGTACATCGAGCTCCCGGTGACCCTCGAGCTCGTGGTCGCGCACACCGACCCGGGCCTGCAGGGCGACCGCTCCACCGGCGGCACCAAGCCGGCGACGCTGGAGACCGGCGCGGAGATCCAGGTCCCGCTGTTCATCACCACCGGCGAGAAGCTCAAGGTCGACACCCGCGACGGCCGCTACCTCGGCCGCGCCAACTGAGCCGGCTGTTGGCTCCCACCCGAACCACACGCTGATGGCTGCACGGAGCAAGGCACGCAAGCGCGCCGTCGACGTCCTCTACGAGGCCGACGTCCGCGGCCGCAACCGGCGGGAGCTGCTCGGCGAGCGCGTCGCCGACGGCAACCCGCCGGTGCCCGAGCACACGATCCGCCTGGTCGAGGGGTTCGACGAGAACGCCCGGCGCATCGACGAGCTGATCGACACCCACGCCTCGGGCTGGTCGATCGACCGGCTGCCCGACGTCGACCGGGCCATCCTGCGCATGGCGGTCTACGAGCTGCTGTGGGCCGAGGACGTCCCCGACGCCGTGGTGATCGACGAGGCGGTGGAGCTGGCCAAGACGCTGTCCACCGACGACTCCCCGGCCTACGTCAACGGCGTCCTGGGCGCGATCCTCGCCGCCGAGGTGCCCACCCCGTAGGCCTCAGTGCAGGTCGCGCTTGGCGAACAGGACGGCGCCGACGGCGACCACCACGAGCGTGACCAGGCCCAGGTAGACGCCGGACTGCAGGTGGCCGAGGTAGTACTCGGTGGTCTCCACCATCCCGTTCGCGTCCGGCTGGTCGCCGTAGACGGTGATCGTCGAACCGCCGTTCTGCACGAGAGCGAGTGCGTTCTGGCTGAGCAGCCACGGCTGCCACAGCGGCCGGAAGCCGCGGACCACGTTCTCCACGATCACGAGGTAGACGAAGGCGATCCCCAGCGCGGCGCCGGTGTTGCGCACGAGGTTGGTCAACCCGAAGGCCAGCAGCGCGGCGACCACGGTGAGCAGCACACCGCGGGCCTGGGTCTGCAGCAGGTCGCTCCAGAACCCGTCGGGCAGGTCGGCGTCCAGTCCGACGAGAGCGCGCAGGATGCCCGACATCGCCAGCCAGCCCAGTTGGGCCACGACCCCGATGACCACCGACGCCCCGACGAGGACGACGACCTTCGCGGCCATCACCTGCATGCGGCGGGGCACCCAGAACAGCAGTGCCACCAGCGAGCGCGTGGACCACTCCGCCCCGATCCAGGTCGCGCCCACCAGCGCGGCGACGACGGCCCCGATACCGGCGAAGGTCAGGGCTCCGTCGAAGCCGGCGGAGGCGAAGTCGAACGGGGCGGTGTCGAGGTACCACGAGAGCTCGTAGTCCTCGCGAGTCTGCTCGGGGCCGCAGAACTGGTCGGGGGAGACGACATCGGGAGCTACGCCGGTCTCCTCCAGGCACTGCTGCCGGTACTGCTCGCTCATCGCGACGTCGGCGTCGATCTGCTGCTCGGCGCGGGCGATCTCGTCGGCACCCGGGTTGCCGTACTGGGTGAGGGCGATACCGGTGATGACGAGCCAGCCGACGACGGCGAGGACGAGCACCACCTGGATGAACCGGCGGGACCGGAACCGGTGCAGCTCGGAGCGGAGCAGGCTGCCGAAGCTCGACCGCGGTGTCGCCGGGCCGGTGGCACCGGGCGTCGGCTGCTCCACGACGGCGCTCACGCCGGGGCCCCGGGCGCGGCGGGGCCGTCGTGCGGCTGGTCGCCGGTGATGGCCAGGAAGGCGCTCTCCAGGTCGGGGGTCACCCGTCTCAGCTCCTCGAGGTAGAGGCCGGACCCGGCCAGGACGCGGGTGATGTCGCTGGGCGTGGCGACGGAGTGGACCATCAGGGCGCCGTCGGCGGGGGAGACGGAGAAGCCGGCGCCCTGCAGCACCGAGGCTGCGGCGGCCGGGTCGGAGATCTGCACGAGGACGTCGCCGGTGCCGCGGCTGGCGAGGACCTCCCCGACCGGGCCGGAGGCCACGCACCGACCGCGGGCCAGGATCGAGACCGAGTCGCAGACCTGCTGGATCTCGGCGAGCAGGTGCGAGGAGAGCAGCACGGTGGTGTGCCCGTCGTGGCCGAGACGGCGGATGAGCTCGCGGACGTCGCGGATGCCGGCGGGGTCCAGCCCGTTGCTGGGCTCGTCGAGGATGAGCAGCCGCGGCGCCTTCAGCAGGGCCGCGGCGATGCCGAGCCGCTGTTTCATGCCGAGCGAGTAGCCCTTGAAGCGGTCGTCGGCGCGGCCGGAGAGGTCGACCAGCTCCAGGCACTCCTCGACGCGCGCCCGGGACACCCCGGCGGCCTCGGCGAGGAGCTGCAGGTTGAGCCGGCCGGTGAAGCCGGGGAAGAACAGCGGCGTCTCCACCAGCGCACCGACCGAGCCGATCACGTCGGGCAGTCCGTGCGGCACCGGCTGGTCGAGCAGGCGGATCTCACCGCCGCCGGGGTCGGCGGACACCAAGCCGAGGAGCACCCGGATGGTGGTGGTCTTGCCCGAGCCGTTGGGCCCGAGGAAGCCGTGCACGCCCCCGGACTCGACGAGCAGGTCGAGGTCGTCCAGCGCCTTCTGCGGAGGGCGCCCGCGGCGTCGGTAGCTCTTGGACACCGCGGTCAGCTGTACGGCCGGCATGGGGAACTCCCTGCTCCGAGGCCCAATGCCGCGGGTGGCAGCAGATTGGCACAGCGAGGGGGCATCCCGGCGGATGCGACACACGGAGGTGCACGGCTGGCCCGTGGGAGAGTCGCCGGCATGGCGGTGGGAGCGACGCCGGGCCGCGAGGTCGTGCTCGAGACGGAGCGCCTGCTGCTCCGCCCCTGGCGGGTGAGCGAGGCGGTGGTCCAGCGAGAGCTGTGGGCCGCACGTGATCCGCGAGTGCCGCCGCACCGTCGGATCGATGGGGACGGACGACCGACGGTCGCAGATCTCGAGGAGTGGATCCGCAGCCACGTGCCGTCGTCCGTCGGGTTGCTGGCGGTCGAGCGCAAGGCCGCTCGCGACGTGGTCGGCTACTGCGGACTGGTCGAGAGCGGACGAGGGGCGGCCCACGAACCGGAGCTGGCGTTCGAACTGCTGCACCGGGCCCGGGGTCAGGGATACGCGACCGAGGCTTCTCGGGCGGTTCTGGACTGGGCGAGATCATCCGGACACGAACGCCTGTGGGCCACGGTCTGGGACTGGAACACCGCGTCCCGCCGGGTGCTGGCCAGACTCGGGTTCACCGACACCGATCGGAAGGACGTGGACCCGGTGCACGGCACCACCCTGTTCACCACGCTGCGGCTCTGACAGCAGGAAGCAGCGGCGCGTCAGCGCGGGGTGCGGCGGCGCTCCCAGTCGGGGTTGAGCTCCTCGTCCTCGTCGTCGGGGCCGCCGAAGCCCACGACGCTGTCCATGCCGGCGGAGATGACGCCCCACTCGATCAGCCGCGAGGTGAGCTCGTCCGGGCTCATGTCGTAGATGATCGCCAGCGACTTGAGGTCCTCGGCGCGGATGGAGAGGACCTTGCCGTTGTAGTCGTGCCGCTGCGCCTGGATGGTCGAGGCATAGCGGGCCAGGGGGCCGGCCTCGTCGGCGGGCAGCGAGCCCAGCGACTCGAGGTTCAGCACGATCTTGCTGCTGGAGGTGACCGCGGAGCTCGGCCGCGGGTCGGGCAGCAGCTCGGACACCGGCACGCCGTAGAAGACGGCCAGCTCGGAGAGGCGCTGGACGGTGACGGCGCGGTCGCCGCGCTCGTAGGAGCCGACGACGACTGCCTTCCAGCGGCCGTGTGACTTGTCCTCCACGCCCTGCAGGGACAGACCCTGCTGGTTGCGGATGGCGCGGAGCCGGGCGCCCAGGGCCCGTGAGTAGTCGGTGCTCATCGCGTTCCTGCTCACTGTGCGTCGTCTGGGGAAGGTCGTGATCGTCACTGAGCGTACTGGTCGAGGGCCGCGCGCAACACCCGGTTGGGCGCCCGTCTCCACGATGGTGGGGAAGCCCCGCGCCACCGACCTGGGGTTCCGCACCGGAACCGGGCCGGTTCAGTGCGTGCAGTACCGTCGGGGACAGGTCCACCCACTTCCTTTAACGACCCGTCCCGTGAGGCGGGGAAGGAGGCCTGATGGCCAGCTCTGCCCAGCCTGCCCGGAACGCGGCGCCGCCGGTCGGCGACCCGTCGGCGGGTTCGGTCCTCTCCGCCGCCGACGTCGCCCGCATGGTCGACCGGATGGCCCACCAGCTCATCGAGCGCGCCGCCACCGACGCCGACGCCGGCGACACCACGGCCGGTCTCGCCGGTCTGGTCCTCGTCGGCATCCCCACCCGCGGTGCCCCGCTGGCCCGGCGCCTGGCCGCCCGCATCGAGGCGTTCTCCGGGGTCGCGGTCGACGTCGCCACCGTGGACATCACGCTCTACCGCGACGACCTGCGGCGCCGCGGTGTCCGCGCCCTGGAGCCCACGGTGCTGCCGTCCGGGGGCATCGACGACCGGCTCGTCGTCCTCGTCGACGACGTCCTCTACTCCGGGCGCTCCGTCCGGGCCGCGCTGGACGCCCTGCGGGACCTGGGCCGGCCCCGGGCCGTGCAGCTGGCGGTGCTCGTGGACCGGGGGCACCGCGAGCTCCCGATCCGCGCGGACCTGGTCGGCAAGAACCTGCCCACCTCGCGCACGCAGAAGGTGTCGGTGCGCCTGGCCGAGACCGACGGTGTCGACGAGGTGCTGGTCACCGAAGGGGCGGCGGGGCGGGTGGAGGAGCAGTGAAGCGGCACCTGCTGGAGGCCGCCGACCTCGACCGGGACGACGCGACGCTGGTGCTGGACACCGCGGCGCAGATCGACCAGGCGCTCACCGGGCGCGAGGTGAAGAAGCTGCCCACCCTGCGCGGGCGCACCGTGGTGAACCTCTTCTACGAGGACTCCACCCGCACGCGCATCTCGTTCGAACTGGCTGCCAAGCGGCTCTCCGCCGACGTCATCAACTTCTCGGCCAAGGGCAGCAGCGTCTCCAAGGGCGAGAGCCTCAAGGACACCGCGCTGACCCTGGAGGCCATGGGTGCCGACGCCGTCGTCGTCCGGCACTCCTCGTCGGGGGCGCCGCACCGGCTGGCGAACTGGGTGCGCGGCAGTGTGGTCAACGCCGGCGACGGCACCCACGAGCACCCGACGCAGGCCCTCCTGGACGCCTACACGATCCGGCAGCGGCTGGGCCGGCTCGAGGGCGTGCGGGTGGCGATCGTCGGCGACGTGCTGCACAGCCGGGTCGCCCGCTCCAACGTCGGCCTGCTGACCACCCTCGGCGCGGAGGTCACGCTGATCGCGCCGCCCACCCTGCTGCCCGTCGGCGTGGGCAGCTGGCCGGCCGAGGTCTCCTACGACCTGGACGCCGTGCTGCCCAAGGCCGACGTGGTGATGATGCTGCGGGTGCAGGCCGAGCGGATGAACGCCTCGTTCTTCCCGAGCGCGCGGGAGTACAGCCGCCGCTACGGCCTGGACGCCCGCCGGATGGCCGCGCTGCCCGACGACGCGATCGTCATGCACCCCGGCCCCATGAACCGCGGGATGGAGATCGCCGCCGAGGTGGCCGACTCCGCCCGCTCCACGATCGTCGAGCAGGTCGCCAACGGGGTCTCCACCCGCATGGCCGTGCTCTACCTGCTGCTCGGAGGCGCGCCGGCATGACCACCTACCTCATCAAGGGGGCGCGGCCCCTCGGCGGCGACCCCGTCGACCTGCTGATCGCCGACGGCCGGATCGCCGCGATCGGCGACGCCCTCTCGGCGACCGGCGCGGAGGTGGTCGAGGCGGCCGGCCTGATCGCACTGCCCGGCCTGGTCGACCTGCACACCCACCTGCGGGAGCCCGGCCGGGAGGACGCCGAGACCGTCGAGACCGGCAGCCGCGCCGCCGCACTCGGCGGGTTCACCGCGGTGCACGCCATGGCCAACACCGACCCGGTCGCCGACACCGCCGGCGTCGTCGAGCAGGTCTGGCGGCTCGGGCAGGAGGCCGGCCTGGTCGACGTCGTCCCCGTGGGCGCGGTGACCGTCGGGCTGAAGGGCGAGCGGCTGGCCGAGCTGGGCGCGATGGCCGACTCCGCCGCGCGGGTCCGGGTCTTCTCCGACGACGGGCACTGCGTCAGCGACCCGGCCCTCATGCGGCGGGCGCTGGAGTACGTGAAGGCCTTCGACGGCGTCGTCGCCCAGCACGCCGAGGAGCCGCGGCTGACCGTGGGCGCGCAGATGCACGAGGGCGACCGCTCCGCCAAGCTCGGGCTCACCGGCTGGCCGGCCGCCGCCGAGGAGGCGATCATCGCCCGCGACGTCCTGCTCGCCGAGCACGTCGGTGCGCGGCTGCACGTCTGCCACGTGTCGACGGCGGGCTCGGTGGAGATCCTGCGCTGGGCCAAGTCCCGCGGTGTCCAGGTGACCGCCGAGGTCACCCCGCACCACCTGCTGCTGACCGATGCGTGCGCCGAGAGCTACGACCCGGTGTTCAAGGTCAACCCGCCGCTGCGCACGGACGCCGATGTCGACGCGCTGCGGGCCGGGCTGGCCGACGGCACGATCGACGCCGTCGGCACCGACCACGCCCCGCACGCGGTGGAGGACAAGGAGAGCGAGTGGGCGCAGGCCCGGCCCGGCATGCTCGGGCTGGAGCAGGCGCTCGCGGTGGTCATCGAGACGATGGTCGAGCCCGGCCGCCTGGACTGGGCCGGCGTCGCCGACCGGATGTCGGTGCGCCCCGCAGCGATCGGCCGCCTGGACGGTCTGGGCATCCGATCGCAGGGCCGCCCGATCGCCCCGGGTGAGCCCGCGAACCTGGTCCTGGTCGACCCGGGCGCCCGTGCCACGGTCGACCCCGCTGCGCTGGCCAGCCGCAGCCGCAACAGCCCCTATGCCGGCCGGGAGCTCCCCGGCCGGATCGTCGCCACGTTCCTGCGGGGGACGGCGACCGTTCTGGACGGAAAGGCAACACGGTGAGTGACGCGATCCTCGTGCTCGAGGACGGCAGGACGTTCCGGGGCGAGGCCTACGGCGCGGTCGGGACGACGGTCGGGGAGGCGGTGTTCGCCACCGGCATGACCGGCTACCAGGAGACGCTGACCGACCCCAGCTACGCGGGTCAGATCGTGGCGATGACGGCGCCCCACATCGGCAACACCGGCGTGAACGGCGAGGACGACGAGAGCCGCCGCATGTGGCCGTCCGGCTTCGTGGTCCGCGATCCCGCCCGCCGCACGTCGAACTGGCGCGCGACCGGCACCCTCGACGACGAACTGGTCGCCCAGGGCATCGTCGGCATCAGCGGCATCGACACCCGAGCGCTGACCCGCCACCTGCGCGACCGCGGCGCGATGCGCGCCGGGATCAGCACCGAGCTGGGGCAGACCGAACTGCTGGCGCGGGTCACCGCCGCCGCGGGCATGACCGGTGCGGACCTCGCGCCCACGGTCAGCACCGGCGAGGCCTACGTCGTGCCCGCGGTGGGGGAGAAGCGGTTCACCATCGCCGCGCTCGACCTGGGCATCAAGACCGCCACCCCGCGGCACCTGGCCGAGCTGGGCGTCGAGACCCACGTGCTGCCCTCGACGGCCACCGCCGAGGAGCTGCTGGCGGCGGGCCCCGACGGGGTCTTCCTCTCCAACGGCCCGGGCGACCCGGCCGCCGCCGACTACGCGGTCGAGGCGGTGAAGGGGGTGCTCGACGCGCGCCGTCCGCTGTTCGGCATCTGCTTCGGCAACCAGATCCTGGGCCGCGCGCTGGGCCTGGGCACCTACAAGCTGCGCTTCGGCCACCGCGGGCTCAACCAGCCGGTGCTCGACCGGGTCAGCGGCACGGTGCGGGTGACCAGCCACAACCACGGGTTCGCCGTCGATGCGCCGCTCGACCGGCCCACCGACACCCCGTACGGGCCGGTGGAGGTCAGCCACGTCGGCCTCAACGACGACGTGGTCGAGGGGCTGCGGCTGCTGGAGACGCCGGCGTTCAGCGTGCAGTTCCACCCCGAGTCCGCCGCCGGGCCGCACGACGCGGCGCCGCTGTTCCAGCGGTTCGTCGACCTCATGGAGGAGCAGCGCAATGCCTAAGCGCACCGACCTGACGCACGTCCTGGTCATCGGCTCCGGCCCGATCCTCATCGGCCAGGCCGCCGAGTTCGACTACTCGGGCACCCAGGCCTGCCGCGTGCTGCGCGCCGAGGGGCTGCGGGTCAGCCTGGTGAACAGCAACCCGGCAACGATCATGACCGACCCCGAGGTCGCCGACGCCACCTACGTCGAGCCGCTGACCCCGGAGTTCGTCGAGAAGGTCATCGCCAAGGAGCGCCCCGACGCGCTGCTGGCCACCCTCGGCGGGCAGACCGCGCTCAACATCGCGATCGGCCTGTACGAGAACGGCGTCCTGGAGAAGTACGGCGTCCAGCTCATCGGTGCCGACGTCGACGCGATCAACCGCGGCGAGGACCGGCAGCTGTTCAAGGACATCGTCCGCTCCATCGGCGCCGACGCCCCGCGCTCGACGGTGTGCTCCACCGTCGAGGAGGCGATCGCCACCGCCGAGGAGGTCGGTTACCCGGTCGTCATCCGGCCCAGCTTCACCATGGGCGGGCTGGGCTCGGGGTTCGCCACCGACGAGGCGATGCTCCGCCGCATGGCCTCCCACGGCCTGGCCGACTCCCCGGTGCACACCGTCCTCATCGAGGAGTCGGTGCTCGGCTGGAAGGAGTACGAGCTCGAGCTGATGCGCGACCGCAGCGACAACGTGGTGGTCATCTGCTCGATCGAGAACATCGACGCGATGGGCGTGCACACCGGCGACTCGGTGACCGTCGCCCCGGCGATGACGCTCACCGACCGCGAGTACCAGAAGATGCGCGACGTCGGCATCGCGGTGCTGCGCGAGGTCGGCGTGGACACCGGCGGCTGCAACATCCAGTTCGCCGTCAACCCGGCCGACGGCCGGCTGGTCGTCATCGAGATGAACCCGCGGGTCTCCCGGTCCAGCGCGCTGGCGTCCAAGGCCACGGGCTTCCCGATCGCGAAGATCGCCGCGAAGCTCGCCATCGGCTACACCCTCGACGAGATCACCAACGACATCACCGGCGTCACCCCGGCCGCGTTCGAGCCGACGCTGGACTACGTCGTCGTGAAGATCCCGCGCTTCGCCTTCGAGAAGTTCCCCGGGGCCGACCCCCGGCTGACCACGACGATGAAGAGCGTCGGCGAGGTCATGTCGATGGGCCGCAACTTCGCCGAGGCCCTGGGCAAGGCGATGCGCTCCACCGAGACCAAGGTCGCCGGCTTCTGGACGGGCGGGGAGGAGACGCGGAGCGCCGAGGAGCTGCTCGACGTCCTCCGCGTGCCGGTCGACGGCCGGCTCTACGTCGCCGAGGCCGCGCTGGCCGCCGGGGCGACCGTCGAGCAGGTCGCCGAGGCCAGTGGCTTCGATCCCTGGTTCGTCGACCAGATCGCGCTGGTCCGCGAGGTGGCCGACGAGGTCCGCGACGCGCCGTCCCTCACGCCGGAGGTGCTGCGCCGGGCGAAGCGGTTCGGGCTGTCCGACCGGCAGATCGCCGCGCTCCGGCCGGAGCTCGCCGGTGAGGACGGCGTCCGGTCGCTGCGCTGGCGGCAGGGCATCCGGCCGGTCTACAAGACCGTCGACACCTGCGCCGGCGAGTTCGCCGCCCGCACGCCCTACCACTACTCCTCCTACGACGAGGAGACCGAGATCGAGCCGCGCGAGAAGCCGGCCGTGCTGATCCTCGGCTCGGGGCCCAACCGCATCGGGCAGGGCATCGAGTTCGACTACTCGTGCGTGCACGCCGTCATGGCCCTGCAGGACGCCGGCTACGAAGCGGTGATGGTCAACTGCAACCCCGAGACCGTCTCCACCGACTACGACACCGCCGACCGCCTCTACTTCGAGCCGCTGACCTTCGAGGACGTGCTCGAGGTGGTCGAGGCCGAGCGCGCCGCCGGGCCGGTCGCCGGGGTCATCTGCACCCTCGGCGGTCAGACGCCGCTGGCGCTCGCACAGCGGCTCAAGGACGCCGGGGTGCCGGTGCTGGGCACCTCGCCCGAGGCGATCGACGACGCCGAGGACCGCGGGGCGTTCAGCCGGGTGCTGTCGGACACCGGGCTGCTCGCCCCGAAGCACGGGATGGCGACGACCTACGCCGAGGCCCGCGCGATCGCCGCCGGCATCGGCTACCCGGTGCTGGTCCGGCCCTCCTACGTGCTGGGCGGCCGCGGGATGGAGATCGTCTACGACGACGCCACGCTCGAGGCCTACATCGCCAAGGCCACCGACGTCAGCGTCGACCACCCGGTGCTGGTCGACCGGTTCCTGGAGGACGCCGTCGAGATCGACGTGGACGCCCTCTACGACGGCACCGACCTGTACCTGGGCGGGGTCATGGAGCACATCGAGGAGGCCGGCATCCACTCCGGCGACTCGGCGTGCGCGCTGCCCCCGATCACGCTGGGGACGGCCGACCTGCTCAAGATCCGGGCGGCCACCGAGAAGCTGGCGGAGCGGATCGGCGTCCGCGGCCTGATGAACGTCCAGTACGCGATCAAGGACGACATCCTCTACGTGATCGAGGCCAACCCCCGGGCCAGCCGCACGGTCCCGTTCGTCTCCAAGGCGACCGCGGTGCAGCTGGCCAAGGCCGCGGCGCGCATCGCGGTGGGGGAGACCGTCGCCGACCTGCGCGCCTCGGGCGTGCTGCCGGCGACCGGCGACGGCACCGACCTCCCCGAGGGCGCGCCGATCGCGGTGAAGGAGGCGGTCCTGCCCTTCAACCGGTTCCGCACCGTCGAGGGCCACGGCGTCGACACCCTGCTCTCCCCGGAGATGAAGTCCACCGGCGAGGTCATGGGCCTGGACACCGAGTTCGGCACCGCCTTCGCCAAGTCGCAGGCCGCGGCCTACGGCTCGCTGCCCACGGCCGGCACCGTCTTCGTGTCGCTGGCCAACCGCGACAAGCGGGGCGCCATCTTCCCGGTCAAGCGACTCGCCGACCTGGGCTTCCGCATCCTGGCCACCGCCGGCACCGCGCAGGTGCTGCGGCGCAACGGCGTGGCCGCGGAGGTCGTCGGCAAGTTCAGCGAGGGCCCCGGCAACGTGGTCGAGGCGATCCTGGCCGGCGACGTCGACATGGTCGTGAACACGCCGTTCGGGGCGCCGGGCAACAGCGGCCCACGGCTGGACGGGTACGAGATCCGCACCGCAGCGGTGTCGGCCGGCATCCCGTGCATCACGACCGTGCAGGGCATGGCCGCCGCGGTGCAGGGCATCGAGGCGCTCCGCCTGGGCGGCATCGGCGTGCGCAGCCTGCAGGAGGTGCACGCGGCGCTGGCCGAGGGGCTGCGCGCCGCCGCCGGGACGCCGACGTGAGCGCTGCGTACCTGACCGCCCCGGCACCGGTGGCCGACCAGCCACCGGTGCAGCGCACCGTCGAGGTGGTCGGCGCCCGCCCGGTCGACGCCTACGTCGAGCTGCGGCTGGCCGCTCCCGAGATCGCGGAGCGGGCGCAGCCGGGGCAGTTCGTCGCCTTCGCCGTCGGCGGGGAGACCTCCGGGCTGCTGCTGCGCCGCTCGATCGCGATCAGCACCGTCGGGGACGGCGTGGTGACCGTGGTCGTCTCCGCGGCCGGACCCGGTTCCACCTGGCTCACCGAGCGCCGTCCCGGGGACACGGTGGACGTCGTGGGGCCCCTCGGCCGGCCGTTCCCCGCGCCCCCGGCCGGCGCCCGCGCGCTGCTCGTGGGCGGCGGGTACGGCGCGGCGGCGCTGGTCGGTCTGGCCGAGCAGCTCAAGGCCGCCGGGCACGAGGTCGCCGCCGTCGCCGGTGCCGCGGCCGCCGACCGGCTGTGCTCGGTGCAGGAGCTCACCGAGCTGGCCGACACCGTCGAGGTCACCACGGACGACGGCAGCTCCGGGCGCCGCGGCCTGGTGACCCTCGCCGTGGCCGAGCTGCTGGAGGGCAGCGGCGTGGTGTACGCCTGCGGCCCGATGCGCATGCTGCAGGCCGTCGCCGACGCAGCCACGGCCGCGGGCATCCCGTCCTACGTCGCCGTCGAGGAGTCCATGGCCTGCGGCATCGGGGTCTGCATGACCTGCGTGCTGCCGATCGTGGGGTCCGACGGCGCGACCCGGCTGTCCCGCTCCTGCACCGAGGGTCCCGTGTTCGGCGGCGACCGGGTGCGCTTCGACGACGTCGGCACGCTGACCTGGGACGTCGTCGGCGCCGACGCCATGGGGGTGACCCGGCCGTGACCGCCGTCGAGACCGCCGTCGACATGTCGACGGCGCTGGGATCGGTGCCGATCCCGAGCCCCGTGCTCACCGCGTCGGGCTGCTCGGCGTTCGGCCGCGAGCTGGAACCGTTCGTCGACCTGGCCGCCATCGGCGCGGTGGTGACCAAGTCGGTGCAGCTGCGGCCGCGCTCGGGGCGGCCGACCCCGCGGATGGCCGAGACCCCCAGCGGGATGCTCAACTCGATCGGTCTGCAGGGCCCCGGCATCGAGGGCCTGCTCGCCGGCGAGCTGCCCTGGCTGGCCGAGCGCGGCGCACGCGCGTTCGTGTCCATCGCCGGCGTCCGCGTCGAGGACTTCGCCGAGCTGGCCGCCCGCCTGCGCGGGGTGCCCGGGGTGGCCGGCCTCGAGGTCAACATCAGCTGCCCGAACGTGGAGAGCCGCGGTGAGGTGTTCGCCTGCGACCCCGTCGCCGCCTCCGACGTCGTCGCCGCGGTGCGGGCCGCCGCCGACCCCGCGCAGCCGATCTACGCCAAGCTCAGCCCCGACGTCACCGACATCGTGTCCGTTGCCCGCGCGGTGACCGATGCCGGCGCCGACGGCCTGTCGATGATCAACACCCTGCTCGGCCTGGTCATCGACCCCGACACGATGAAGCCGCTGCTCGGCGGCATCACCGGCGGGCTGTCCGGGCCGGCGATCCGGCCGGTCGCGCTGCGCTGCGTGTGGCAGGTGCACCAGGCGCTGCCGGAGGTGCCCATCCTCGGCATGGGCGGCATCCGGACCGGGCTGGACGCGCTCCAGTTCGTCCTCGCGGGGGCGTCCGCGGTGTCGGTCGGAACCGCGGTGTTCAACGACCCCTCCGCACTGGGCCGCATCCACGCGGAGCTGGCCGCCGCACTCGAGCAGCGCGGGTTTCCCAGCCTGCGCGAGGCAGTGGGGTACGCACACCGATGACCGCACCGATCACGCATCCCTTCGGGGAGCGCCTCGCCGACGCCGTCGCCGCCCGCGGCCCGCTGTGCGTGGGCATCGACCCGCACGCGCCCCTGCTGGAGAGATGGGGCCTGCCGGACAGCCCCGACGGTCTCGCGCACTTCACCGACGCCGTCGTCGACGCCCTGGCCGGCTCGGTCGCCGTCCTGAAGCCGCAGGTGGCCTTCTACGAGCGGCACGGCTCCCGGGGGCTGGCGGTCCTGGAGGACGGCGTGGCGCGGGCCCGGGCCGCCGGGGCGCTCGTGCTGCTGGACGCCAAGCGCGGCGACATCGGCTCCACGATGGACGCCTACGCCGACTACCTGCGCCCGGAACACCCGCTGGCCGTGGACGCGATGACGGTCAGCCCCTACCTGGGCCCGGACTCGCTGCAGCCGGCCGTGGACACCGCCCGGGCGCACGGCGGGGGCCTGTTCGTGCTGGCCCGGACGAGCAACCCCGACGCGGGCGCGCTGCAGCTCGTCGGCGAGCCGTCGGTGGCGCAGCGGGTCGTGGACACGGTCCGCGGCTGGAACGCGGGGACGCCGGCCGGCTCCTTCGGCCTCGTCGTCGGCGCCACCCTGGGCGAGCTGGACGTCGACCTCACCGGACTGGGCGGCCCGGTTCTCGCGCCGGGCCTCGGCGCCCAGGGCGGGTCCCCGGAGGACCTGCGCCGGCTGTTCGACGCCGGCACCACCGTGGTGCCCACGGTCTCGCGCGACGTCCTGGCCGCCGGACCGGACGTCGCGGCGCTGCGTGCGGCCGCCGAGCGCTGGGCCGGGGCGCTCGCCGCGTGAGACGCCGGGTCCCGGCACTCCTGGCGGTCCTGGGCCTGGGCCTCGTGGTCGCCGGCGTGGTGGTCTTCGCCGTCGCGAACGCCTCGCGCGCACCGGCCGACGCCGGCTGGACCGCCTCCACCCCGCCGGCCGATCAGCAGGCATACCGCAGCAGCCTCGTCCTCTCCTTCGACGACGGCGGGTGGAGTGTGCTCTGGACCGGTGGTCACCTGCTCGGGGCAGTGCTGGGCGTCGTCGGGCTGCTCGTCCTGACCGCCCTCGGTGGTTGGTGGCTCGGCCGGCGGTCGGCCCCGCGGAGCTGATCCTCGGCGTGTCGTGAAGTCGGCGTGTCGTGCCCCGTGGGTCGATCCGCGAGCTCGCGGCTAATACGAAACAGCGCCGTCCGCTTTACCTCGTGACCTGCACCGATCACGGTGGGTGAGCGGGGTGGTCAACTGCGGGTGAACGCGCCGGGAGGTGATGTCACCCGTGCGCCGGACGGGTGTCGTGACCTGCGGATTTGCCCGACACTGCGCAGGTCGCAAGGCTCGTGCCGCACGTCGTACGTCCTCTTCGATCCGCGAACAGCACCGCCGGGCACCACCGCCGGCGACGACACGATTGGGTTGCACCATGCCCCTTCCAGAACTGTCCCCGGAGCAGCGCGCCGCCGCGCTCGAGAAGGCGGCTGCCGCCCGCAAGGCGCGGGCCGAGCTCCGTGAGCGCCTCAAGAGCAAGGGTGCGACCGTCGGCGACGTCCTCAAGCAGGGCGAGACCGACGAGGTGATCGGCAAGATGCGTGTGTCGGCGGTCCTGGAGTCCCTGCCGGGAGTCGGCAAGGCGCGGGCTGCGAAGATCATGGAGCGCCTGGAGATCTCCCCGACGCGCCGCGTGCGGGGGCTGGGCGCCAACCAGCGCCGTGCGCTGGAGACGGAGTTCGGCGGCGACCAGGTCGTCTGAGCCCGTCCCGGCACGCACGGACGCACGACCCGGACGAGGACGACGAGTGGGATCGAACGCACCGGCACGGCTCACCGTGCTCTCCGGACCCTCCGGGGTCGGCAAGGGCACCGTGGTCGCCGAGGTCCGGCGGAGGCACCCCGACGTGTGGGTGTCGGTGTCCGCGACCACCCGTCGCCCGCGCCCCGGCGAGAGCGACGGCGTCCACTACCACTTCGTCTCCGACGCCGAGTTCGACCGGCTGATCGAGACCGACGGGCTGCTGGAGTGGGCCGAGTACGCGGGCAACCGCTACGGCACCCCCGTCGCGCCGGTGCGGCAACGGCTGGCCGCCGGGGCGGCCGCCCTGCTCGAGATCGAGCTGCAGGGTGCCCGCCAGGTGCGAGCCCGGGCCCCGGAGGCCCAGCTGGTGTTCCTGGCCCCGCCGTCCTGGGCGGAACTGCAGAGCCGGCTGGCCGGCCGGGGCTCGGAGCCGGCGGCGGTCCAGGAGGCGCGGCTGCGCATCGCGCAGGCCGAGTTGGACGCCGCCGGGGAGTTCGACCGGGTGGTCGTGAACGACGACGTGGCCCGGGCGGCGGACGAGTTGGTAGGCTTGCTGACTGCGCCCTCGCCCGGACTCGTACCGGGGGAGTAGCGCCCACGAGGAAGAGCACCGCCGGCGGCCCTGCCGGACGCTTCCTCCCGACCACGTATGAGGAGCACGCCCGCCCGTGTCCGGAGTCGCACCTGCCCCCGAGGGCATCACCAACCCGCCGATCGACGAGCTGCTCGAGCGCACCAGCAGCAAGTACGGCCTGGTCATCTTCGCCGCCAAGCGCGCGCGCCAGATCAATGCCTACTACAGCCAGCTCTCCGAGGGTCTGCTGGAGTACGTCGGCCCGCTGGTGGACACCGCTCCCCAGGAGAAGCCACTCTCGATCGCGCTCCGCGAGATCAACGAGGGCCTGCTGACCCACACCGCCGGCGAGAACTAAAAGGACCCCCCGCTCGCTCCGCTGGTGGCGGGTCCCTGCAGCGGGGCCGTTCCAGCACCTCACCCCCAGAACTGATGACGACGCCCCCGGTCCAGGCCGGGGGCGTCGCTCTTTGTGGGCAGTGCCGTAGGCGCCGGTCACACACCGGAGGTGGGAGCGGCAGGATGAGCGCAT
The DNA here is from genome assembly GCA_963747895.1 of uncultured Actinomycetota bacterium. Lineage (GTDB taxonomy): Bacteria > Actinomycetota > Actinomycetes > Mycobacteriales > Geodermatophilaceae > Blastococcus. The sequence goes on along the minus strand of CAVVGX010000012.1, from coordinate 881,198 downwards.
GAGTCGGATCGTGCTGGGCGTCAGCGGTGGCGTCGCCGCGTACAAGGCCGCACTCCTGCTGCGCGCGCTGACCGAGGCCGGGCACGACGTCCGCGTCGTCCCCACGCCGTCGGCGCTGCACTTCGTCGGTGCCGCCACGTTCGAGGCGCTGTCCGGCCACCCCGTCACCACCGACGTCTGGTCCGACGTCGACGAGGTGGCCCACGTGCGGATCGGCCAGGAGGCCGACCTGGTCGTCATCGCGCCGGCCACCGCCGACCTGCTGGCCCGTGCCGCGGCCGGCCGCGCCGACGACCTGCTCACCGCCACCCTGCTCACCGCGCACTGCCCGGTGGTCTTCGTGCCGGCCATGCACACCGAGATGTGGCTGCACCCGGCCACGCAGGACAACGTCGCCACCCTGCGCCGTCGCGGCTCCGTCGTGCTGCCGCCGGCGGTGGGCCGGCTCACCGGCCCCGACTCCGGGCCGGGCCGCCTGCCCGAGCCCGCCGACATCGCCGCCCTGGCCACCGTGGTGCTGGGAGCCGGGGTCCCGGCGCTGGCGCACGACCTGACCGGCCGGCGGGTGGTCATCAGCGCCGGGGGCACCCGCGAGCCCCTGGACCCGGTCCGCTACCTGGGCAACCGCAGCTCGGGCAAGCAGGGCTGGGCGCTGGCCCGGGTCGCCGCCGCCCGGGGTGCGGAGGTCGTGCTGGTCGCGGCCAACGTGGAGCTGCCGGCGCCGTTCGGCGTGCGGGTCGTGCCCGTGGGCACCGCCGAGGAGCTGCGGGCGGCCATGCACGCCGAGGCGACGGACGCCGACGTCCTGGTCATGAGCGCCGCGGTCGCGGACTTCCGGCCCGCCAGGGTCGCCGGCGCCAAGCTGAAGAAGGACTCGGCGGGGGAGCCGGACTCGGTCGCGCTGGTCCGCAACGCCGACGTCCTGGCCGAACTGGTGGCGAAGCGTCAGCCGGGGCAGCTGGTCGTGGGCTTCGCGGCCGAGACCGGCGACGCCGACGCCGACGTCCTCACCCACGCGCGGGCGAAGCTGGCCCGCAAGGGCTGCGACCTGCTGGTGGTCAACGACGTCTCCGGTGATCTCGTCTTCGGTCAGGCGGACAACGCGGTCGTGGTGCTGGCCGCCGACGGCGGGAGCACCGAGATCGCCCGGGGCCCGAAGGACGCGGTGGCCGCCGGCATCTGGACCGTCGTGGCGTCCCGGCTGTCCCCGACCTGACCTCCGTCGTCCCCAGGCGCACCCGCGCCGACGATCTGGCGGTCCCGTCCGGGTAACGTGCCCCCCGAGTCGTGCGTTGCGAGCGGCTCGTCGTCTCGTGTCCAGCGACCCAGGAGTACCGACATGTCACGCCGTCTCTTCACGTCCGAGTCGGTCACCGAGGGGCACCCGGACAAGATCGCCGACCAGATCAGCGACTCGATCCTGGACGCCATGCTCTCCCAGGACCCGAAGAGCCGGGTCGCCGTCGAGACGCTGATCATGACCGGCCAGGTGCACATCGCCGGCGAGGTCACCACCGCCGGCTACGTCGACATCGCCGAGATCGTCCGCGAGACCATCCTGCGGATCGGCTACGACTCCTCCCGCAAGGGCTTCGACGGCGCGTCCTGCGGTGTCAGCGTCTCGATCGGTGCGCAGTCGCCCGACATCGCCCAGGGCGTGGACACCGGCTTCGAGGCCCGCACCACGGGCTCCGCCGACGACGACATCGAGCGCCAGGGCGCCGGTGACCAGGGCCTCATGTTCGGGTACGCCACCGACGAGACCCCCGAGCTCATGCCGCTGCCGATCGCGCTGGCCCACCGCCTGGCGCGGCGCCTGTCGGCCGTGCGCAAGGACGGCTCGGTGCCCTACCTGCGTCCCGACGGCAAGACCCAGGTCACCGTCGTCTACGAGGACGACGTGCCGGTCGCCGTCGACACCGTGGTGGTCTCCTCGCAGCACGCCGAGGACATCTCCATCGACCAGCTGCTCGCCCCGGACATCAAGGAGCTCGTCGTCGAGCCGGAGCTGGCCGCCCTCGGTCTGCCCACCGACGGCTACCGCCTCCTGGTGAACCCGACCGGCAAGTTCGTCATCGGCGGCCCCATGGGCGACGCCGGGCTGACCGGCCGCAAGATCATCGTCGACACCTACGGCGGCATGGCCCGCCACGGCGGCGGCGCCTTCTCGGGCAAGGACCCGTCGAAGGTGGACCGCTCCGCGGCCTATGCGATGCGCTGGGTGGCCAAGAACGTCGTCGCCGCCGGCCTGGCCAAGCGCTGCGAGGTGCAGGTGGCCTACGCCATCGGCGCCGCGCACCCGGTGGGTCTCTTCGTCGAGACCTTCGGCACCGGCACCGTCGCCGACGACGTGCTGGAGAAGGCGATCACCTCGGTGTTCGACCTGCGCCCGGGCGCGATCGTCCGTGACCTGGAGCTGCTGCGCCCGATCTACGCCCAGACGGCGGCCTACGGCCACTTCGGCCGCACCGACGTCGACCTGCCGTGGGAGCGCCTCGACCGCGTCGACGCCCTCCGCGCGGCCGCGGGCCAGTAGCCGTACTGCTGAAGGACCCCGCTGCCCCCCACCACTCGCACGCTCGTGTCCGGACCCTGCACCGGGGCCACCGAGCCCGCTGACGACCCGGGTCCCTCGCGCAGTCCGCGAGTGGCCCGGGTCGTCGTCGACGTGCCCCTGGCGCACCTGGACCGTCCGTTCGACTACGCCGTCCCGGAGAAGCTCGAGGACACGGTGCAGGCCGGCTGCCGCGTGCGGGTGCGGTTCCACGGCCGGCTGGTCGACGGCGTGGTCTGGGAGCTGGGCGACACCACCGACTTCACCGGCTCGCTGCAGCCGCTGTCGCACGTGCCGTCGGGCGAACCGGTGCTCACCCCGCAGGTCGCGCGGCTGGTGCGCACGGTCGCCGACCGCTACGCCGGGACGGCCAGCGACGTGCTGCGGCTGGCCCTGCCGCCCCGACGCGCCGCCGCGGAGAAGCGGGAGAGCCCGACGCCGGACGCGCTGCCCGAGCCGCCGGACCCGGCCGGGTTCGCCCGCTACACGGCCGGTCCCGCGCTCCTCGACGCGCTGGCCGAGGGCCGGCCGGCCCGGGCGGTGTGGACGGCGCTGCCCGGCGAGGACTGGCCGAGCCGTCTGGTCGAGCTCTGCCGGGCCACCCTGTCCGGACGTCGGGGCGCGCTGGTCGTGGTGCCCGACGGCCGCGACCTCGACCGGCTCGCCGCCGCGGCCTCGGCGCTGCTGCCGGCGCACTCGTTCGCGGTGCTGCGCGCCGACGACTCGCCGGAGAAGCGCTACCGCTCCTTCCTCGCCGCCTCGCGGGGTGCGGCCCAGGTGGTGCTCGGCACGCGGGCGGCGATGTTCGCGCCGGTCCGCGACCTGGGGCTGGTCGTCGTGTGGGACGACGGCGACGACCTGCACGCCGACGAGCGGGCGCCCTATCCGCACGCGCGCGACGTGCTGGTGCAGCGCGCATGGCTGGACGACTGCGCCGCCGTCGTCGCCGGGACCACCCGCACCGCCGAGGGGGCGCTGCTCGTGGAGTCCGGCTGGGCGCACGAGCTGGTCGCCGACCGCACCGTGCTGCGGGCCGCCGCGCCCCGGGTGCAGGCGCTCGGCGAGGACTTCGAGCTGGCCCGTGACGCCGCGGCGCGGTCGGCGCGGCTGCCGTCGCTGGCGCACGAGGCGGCGCGGAAGGCGCTGGCCGCCGACACCCCGGTGCTCGTTCAGGTGCCCCGGCGGGGGTACGTGCCCTCGCTGGCGTGCGCGCGGTGCCGGGCGCCGGCTCGCTGCGCCCACTGCGCCGGGCCGCTGGGGATCTCGCCGCGGCCGGGCCCCGGTGGGCAGCGCATCCCGGCCTGCCGCTGGTGCGCGCGCCCGGCGGCGACCTTCGACTGCCCGCACTGCCACGGCACCAAGCTGCGCGCCTCGGTGATCGGGGAGTCGCGGACGGCGGAGGAGCTGGCCCGTGCCTTCCCTGGGGCGGCGGTGCGGACGTCGGGCAGCACGTCCGGCGTCCTCGCGTCCGTGCCGGGCGGGGCGGCGCTCGTGGTGGCGACGCCGGGAGCCGAGCCGGTCGCCGAGGGCGGCTACGGCGCGGCGCTGCTGCTCGACTCGTGGGCGCTGCTGGGCCGGGCCGACCTGCGGGCGGGGGAGGAGACGCTGCGGCGGTGGATGAACGCCGCCGCGCTGGTGCGGCCCGCGTCGGCCGGTGGGCACGTGGTCGTCGCCGCGGACGCCGGGCACCCCGTCGTGCAGGCGCTGGTGCGCTGGGACCCGGCCTGGCTGGCCGCCCGCGAGCTGGCCGACCGCCGGGAGCTCGGGTTCCCGCCGGCCACCCGCATGGCGTCGGTCTCCGGCTCGCCGGCGGCGCTGGGCGAGTTCCTCGAGGCGTTGCGGCTGCCCGACGGCGCCGACCTGCTGGGGCCGGTGCCCGAACGGCCGCGCCCCGGGCAGGAGGGCGAGCGGGAGCGCTACCTGGTGCGGGTGCCGCGGGCCGCAGGGGCGGCGCTCGCGCACGCGCTGACCGAGGTGCAGGGCGTGCGCAGCGCGAAGAAGGTGCCCGAGCACGTCCGCGTGCAGCTGGACCCGCTCGACCTGGTGTGATGCCGGCATGCGGACGATCGGCCTGCTGGGCGGGATGAGCTGGGAGAGCACCGCCCTGTACTACCGGCTGCTCAACGAATCGGTGCGCGAGCAGTTGGGCGGGCTGCACTCGGCCCGGTGCGTCGTGCTGTCGGTGGACTTCGCGGAGATCGCGCGGCTGCAGGAGGCGGGGGACTGGGACGGGGCCGGCGAGCTGCTGGCCGCCGACGCCCGGTCCCTGCAGGCGGCCGGCGCCGACGTCGTCCTGCTGTGCACCAACACGATGCACACGGTCGCCGACGCCGTCGCCGCCGGGCTCGACGTCCCGCTGCTCCACATCGGCGACAGCACGGCCGAGGCGGTCACCGCCGCCGGCCTGACCCGGGTCGGGCTGCTGGGCACCCGCTACACGATGGAGCAGCCGTTCCTGGCCGACCGGCTCACCGCTGCCGGGCTCGAGGTCGTCGTCCCCGAGCCGGCCGACCGCGACCTGGTGCACCGGGTGATCTACGAGGAACTCGTCCTCGGTGTCGTCCGCGAGGAGTCGCGGCAGGCCTACCGCGAGGTGGTCGGCCGGCTGGTCGCCCGCGGCGCGGAGGGCGTGGTCCTCGGCTGCACCGAGATCGAGCTGCTCATCGGGCCCGGCGACGTCGCCGTCCCGACGTTCCCGACGACGGCGCTGCACGTGGCCGCAGCCGTCCGGGCGGCGCTCGACGCAGACGCTCCGGCGGCCCCGCCTACGATCGACGGGTGAGCGTCACCCCGATCCGCCTGTACGGCGACCCCGTGCTGCGCACCCCGGCGGCCCCGGTCGCCGACTTCGACGCCGAACTGCGGCAGCTGGTCGCCGACCTCACCGAGACCATGCACGCCGCCGGCGGGGCCGGGCTGGCCGCGCCGCAGATCGGCGTCGGGCTGCGGGTGTTCACCTGGTTCGTCGACGGCGAGGTGGGCCACCTGGTCAACCCGGACGTGGCGGCGGTCGGCGAGGAGATCCAGGACGGCCCCGAGGGCTGCCTGTCGATCCCGGGCCTGCGCTACGACTGCCGGCGGCACCTGCACGTCGTCGCCTCCGGCTGGAACATGCACGGCGACCCGGTGCGCATCGAGGGCTCGGAACTGCTGGCCCGCGCGATCCAGCACGAGACCGACCACCTCGACGGCGTCCTGTTCGTCGACCGGCTGGACGAGGTGGCCCGCGCGGAGGCGTTCGCCGAGCTCCAGGCCGCCGAGTGGGCCGGCCTGGCCGCCTATATGCCGGCCCCCGCGCCCGACCCCGTCGTGAAGGTGAGCCCGCACTGAAGGTCCTGTTCGCCGGCACCCCGGCTCCCGCGGTCCCGTCGCTGGAGGCGCTGCTGGCCTCCGATCACCAGGTCGTCGCCGTCCTCACCCGGCCGGACGCCCGCTCCGGTCGCGGCCGGACGGCCAGCCGGTCACCCGTCGCCGAGCGCGCCGACGCGGCCGGCATCCCGGTGCTCCAGCCGCGCTCGCCGCGGGAGCCGGAGTTCCTGGCGCAGCTGGCCGACCTCGCCGTGGACTGCGCGCCGGTCGTCGCCTACGGGGCGCTGATCCCGCAGGCGGCGCTCGACCTGCCCGCGCACGGCTGGGTCAACCTGCACTTCTCGCTCCTGCCCGCCTGGCGAGGTGCGGCACCGGTGCAGCACGCGATCATGGCCGGCGACGAGATCACGGGCGCGGCGACCTTCCGCCTCGAGGCCGGCCTGGACACCGGGCCGGTCTACGGCACCGTCACCGAGGAGATCGCACCCCGCGACACGGCCGGCGACCTGCTCGGACGGCTGGCCGTCAGCGGCGCCCAGCTGCTCGTCGCCACGCTGGACGGCATCGCCGCCGGGGCGCTGGAGCCGCAGCCACAGCCGGCCGAGGGCATCAGCCTGGCCCCGAAGGTGGAGCCGGCCGATGCCCGCGTCGACTGGTCGCTGCCCGCCCACGTGGTCGACCGGCGGATTCGCGGCGTCACGCCGGCGCCCGGCGCCTGGACGACCTGGCGCGGTGACCGGCTGCGGCTGGGCCCGGTCGCCCCCGCGGCCGGCGGCCCGGAGCTGGCCGCCGGCGAGCTGGGCGCCGCGGGCCGCGAGGTCCTCGTGGGCACCGGCAACGGCACCGTGCGGCTGGGCGAGGTGCAGCCCGCCGGCAAGCGCATGATCCCGGCGTCCGACTGGGCGCGCGGAGCCCGCCTGTCCGCCGGCGACCGGCTGGGGGAGGCGTGACCCGCCCACCCAAGCGCCCGGCCGGAGGACCGCGGCGCGGGAAGCGGCCGCACCCCGCCACGCGCCGTCGTCCGCTCGACGGTGCCCGCCTGACCGCCTACGACGTGCTCGACGGCGTGACGTCCCGGGACGCCTACGCCAACCTGCTGCTGCCCCAGCTCCTGCGCGAGCGCGGCCTGGACACCCGCGACGCCGCCTTCGCCACCCAGCTGGCCTACGGCACCCTGCGCGCCGCCGGCACCCTGGACGCGGTGCTGGCCGGGCTGGTCGACCGGCCCCTGGGCGAGCTGGACCCGCGCGTGCTGGACCTGCTCCGGCTGGGCGCCTACCAGCTGATCGACCTGCGCGTGCCGTCGCACGCCGCCGTCGACACCACCGTGGACCTGACCCGGGCCATCGTCGGCACCGGCGCGTCGGGTCTGGTGAACGCGGTGCTGCGCAAGGTCGCCGCCGGCGGTGACCGCATGCAGTGGCTGGACGCCCTGGGCGGCGACCGGGAGCAGCAGCTCGCCCTGGCCACCGACCACCCGCGCTGGATCGTCGATGCGTGGCGGGATGCACTCGGGGGTGACGAGGAGCTGGAGCCGGCCCTGATGGCGGACGACGCCGCGCCGGAGGTACACCTCGTCGCGCGCCGGGTCGCCCGAGCGGAGCTGGTCGAGGAGTCGGGCGGATCGCCGGGCCCGTACTCGCCGTTCGCCGTCCGGCTGCCCGGCGGCGACCCCGGACGGCTGGCCTCGGTGCGCTCGGGGCGGGCCGCCGTGCAGGACGAGGGGAGCCAGCTCGCCGGGCTGCTGCTCACGCGCGCGCCGCTCGAGGGCACGGACGCGGCCTGGCTGGACATGTGCGCCGGCCCCGGGGGCAAGGCGGGCCTGCTGGCGGCGGTCCGGCCCGAGGGTGTGCGGCTCACCGCGGCCGACCGTGCCCCGCACCGCGCCGACCTGGTCCGCCAGGCGCTGCGGGACGAGGCCGACGTCGAGGTGCTGGCCGCCGACGGCCGCGAGGCGCCGTGGCAGGCGGGCTCGTTCGACCGGGTGCTGCTCGACGCGCCGTGCACGGGGCTGGGCGCGCTGCGCCGTCGTCCCGAGGTGCGCTGGCGGCGCACGCCGGAGGACGTCGCCCCGCTGGTCGAGCTGCAGGTGGAGCTGCTGGCGAGCGCGCTCGCGTCGGTGCGGGTCGGGGGAGTGGTCGCCTACGTGACCTGCTCGCCGCACATCGAGGAGACCGTCGGGGTCGTCGACGTGGCCGCGGCCCGTGACGACGTCGAGGTGCTGCCGGTCGCACCGCTGTTCCCGGAGATCCCGGGGATCGCTCGTGGGGACTACGGACAGCTGTGGCCGCATCGGCACGGCACCGACGCGATGTTCATGGCGCTGCTCCGCCGCACGAGCTGAGCCGGGCGGCTCAGCCGGCCACGGTCACGAGGACGACGACGAGGACGTAGGCAGCCAGGAGCGCGAGCAGCCGCCGGCCGCCGAGCCACGGCTCCCACCACGGCACCGGTGGGAGGGGCCGGGACGGCCCGGCGGGGAATGCCGTCCAGCGGCGCGCTGCGGCGAGCTGCCGGTGGTGCCAGACGGCGAGCGCGGCGTAGGCGGCGACGAGCACGCCCGCGGCAGGCAGCGCGGAGGCCCGGCCCCAGTCGGCCTGCACCAGCACCGACAGCGGCAGCACCGGCAGCGCCCGGCCCATCCACCGCAGCCGCAGGGAGCGCCGGGCCAGCACGTCGACCCGTGCGCGCAGGTCCGGCCCGGGGTCGACGTGCGCGCGCAGGGCGTGCTGCACCCGTGCCGCGGTGTCCTGGCGGATCCGCAGCGTCGTGGAAACTCCGGCCGCGAGCGGGACCGTGAGGATCGCCACGGCGACGGCGACCAGCAGTGACCGGGCCGCCGTGCCGTGCAGGCCGGCGTAGTCGCCGGTCAGCAGCACCCGGGACGCGCCCAGGCCGATCACCAGGGCCGGCAGGGCGAGCAACCTCCGGCGGCCGCGGCGCTCCACCTCCGTCCAGTCGACAGCCGAGCCCGCGGAGCCGTGACGGTGGGCGTCGAGGGCCCGGTTGCCGGCGAAGGTGACCTGAGGAGCCCATCCGGTCTGCTCACCCTCGGTGACCAGATCACCCGACGGCCACCGCGGGCGTCGATCGGTCGGGGACGGCGGGGGGTGCACGATCACGCACGGTAGGGCTCCAGGGCCCACTCCGCGCCTCCTGCACCCGACCGTGTGACGCCGGCGTCACCCGGGCGGTGCCGTGCGCTCCCGGCACCGTGCCGGCGGTGTGCGGACGTTGCGCGCGCGATCGCGTCGGCAACGTCGGCAACTCCCCGGCAGAGTCGGCGACGGGTCAGAACGGGAACGTCCGCTTGGTGTGCTGGACGCTCACCCAGTGGTCGGTGGTGAACTCCTCGATCGCCCACTCGCCACCGAAGCGGCCCAGTCCCGAGTCCTTCTCCCCACCGAACGCGGTGTTGTTCTCGTCGTTGAGCGGCGAGTCGTTGACGTGCGTCATGCCCGCCTCCACCCGCAGCGCGAAGTGCACGCCGCGCAGTGTGTCCTCGGTGAAGACCGCGCTGGAGAGGCCGTACTCGGTGTCGTTGGCGATCGCCAGGGCGTCGTCCTCGTCGCGCGCCCGGATGATCGTCACGACCGGGCCGAACATCTCCTGGCGGGCGCTGGCCACCGAGTTGTCGCCGAGCAGCACGTGCGGCGGCAGCACCGAGCCGATCGGGCCGGTCGGCTCGCCGCCGAGCAGCTGCTGGGCGCCGTCGGAGCGGGCGGCCGCGATCTTCTCCTGGATGCCCTCGAGCTGGCTGCTGTTGATGATCGGGCCGATGACGGTGTCCGACGTCGCGCGGGTCGCCGGCCTTGAGCGCGCGGGCCCGCTCGACGAAGCGCTCGACGAACTCGTCGTGCACCGAGTCGTCCACGACGATCCGGTTGGTGATCATGCAGACCTGGCCCTGGTGGAAGAACTTCCCGAAGATCGCGGCGTCCACGGCGTAGCTGAGGTCCGCGTCGTCCAGCACCACCAGCGGCCCGTTGCCCCCGAGCTCCAGCGAGAGCTTCTTGAGCCCGGCCTTCTCCGCGATGCCCTTGCCCACCGGTGTCGAGCCGGTGAACGACACGACCCGCGGGGTCGGGTGCGACACGATCGCGTCGCCGATGTCCGAGCCCGAACCGATGACGACCGACAGCAGCCCCTCGGGCAGGCCGGCCTCCTCGTACACCTTGGCCAGCAGCAGGCCGCCGGTCACCGGAGTGTCGCCGGCCGGCTTGAGGACGACGGCGTTGCCCAGGGCCAGGGCCGGCGCCACCGACCTGTTGGACAGGTGCATGGGCACGTTCCACGGGCTGATGACCGCGACCACCCCGACGGGACGTCGGTAGACGCGGCTCTCCTTGCCCTCGATGTCGGCGGGCAGGATCCGGCCCTCCACCCGGTACGGGTAGGACGACGCCTCGTGGAAGTCGCGCAAGGTGATGGCGTACTCGAACTCGGCGGCCGGTGCGGCCGCGCCCGACTCGCGGATGTGCCAGTCGACGATCTCGTCCTTGCGCGCTTCCATGATCCGGGCCGCGCGGCGCATGACCTCGGCGCGCTCGCCCGGCAGCCGTGCCGCCCAGTCCCGCTGCGCCTCCTTCGCCCTCGCGTACGCCTCGTCGAGGTCCTCGGCGTTCGCCAGGGGGATCTCGGTGAGCGTCTCGCCGGTGTAGGGATCGGTGTCGGTCGCGGTCTTCCCGGCCCGGCCGGCGCGCCAGGTGCCGGCGATGGGCATCCGGTCGAAGCCGTCGTAGCGAGCGGGTGCGGGGGTGTCGGAAGCCATGGGTCGGGCCCTACCCGGTCGCGCACCACGGACACGTGCGCCGCCCCTGTCGTCGCCGAGCTCCTCGGTGCAAGCGCGTGTGCCGTGGGTCACGTGCGCAGGCCGAGGCGCCCGGAGGTGGGAGGACAGCCGTCGGGGCCCACCTAGACTCCCTGCGTGTCCCGGCAGCCGATGATCGCGCCCAGCCTGCTCTCCGCCGACTTCGCGCACCTGGCCGACGAGGTCGCCCGCGTCGCCGACGCCGACTGGCTGCACGTCGACGTGATGGACGGGCACTTCGTCCCGAACCTGACCCTCGGCCTGCCGGTCGCCCAGGCGATCCAGGCGGTCAGCCCGGTGCCGCTGGACTGCCACCTCATGATCGAGGACCCGGAGCGCTGGGCGCCGGGCTACGCCGAGATGGGTGCCCGCAACGTCACCGTGCACGCCGAGGCCTGCACCGACCCCCGCGCCGTCGCCCGCGACCTGCACGCCGCCGGCGCCCTGGCCGGCCTGGCCATCAAGCCCGGCACGCCGCTCGAGGACTACCTCGACGTCCTGCCCGACTTCGACACGCTGCTGGTCATGAGCGTCGAGCCCGGCTTCGGCGGGCAGTCGTTCATCGCCGACGTCCTGCCCAAGGCCCGCAAGGCCCGCGAGCTCGTCGACACCGGGCACCTGACGCTGCTGGTGGAGATCGACGGCGGCATCAACGCCGACACCATCGAGCAGGCCGCGGAGGCCGGCGTCGACATGTTCGTCGCGGGCTCCGCCGTCTACGGCGCCGACGACCCCGCCAAGGCGATCGCCGCGCTGCGCGCGCAGGCCGCCGCGGTCATGTCCGGATGACGGTCACCGACGTCGAGCGCACGGTCATGGCCCGCGCCCGCGAGCTGGGCGCCTCCGTCCTCGGCACCACCAGCCCGAACCCCGCGGTGGGCGCGGTCGTCCTCGCGGCCGACGGGACGGTCGCCGGCGAGGGCGCGACCCGGCCCCCCGGCGGCCCGCACGCCGAGGTGGTGGCGCTCCAGCAGGCCGGGGATCGGGCCCGCGGCGGCACCGCCGTCGTCACCCTCGAACCGTGTGCCCACACCGGCCGTACCGGCCCCTGCGCCGACGCGCTGATCGCCGCCGGTGTGGCCCGCGTCGTCGTCGCCGTCCCGGAGCCGACCGAGCTCGCCGGGGGAGGGGCCGACCGGCTGCGTGCGGCCGGCATCGACGTGCAGCTCGGCGTCGAGCAGGACCAGGCCGAGCTCGGCGCCCTCGGGCCGTGGCTGACCGGGGTCCGCGAGCACCGCCCGCAGGTCGTCTGGAAGGTCGCCGCCACCCTCGACGGCCGGGTCGCCGCCGCCGACGGCAGCAGCCGCTGGATCACCGGTGAGCCGGCGCGCGCCGCCGTCCACCGGCTCCGGGCCACCTGCGACGCCGTCGTCGTCGGGTCCGGGACGGCGGTGACCGACGACCCGCAGCTCACCGTGCGCGACGCCGACGGCCACGACGCCGACCGGCAGCCGCTCCGGGTGGTCGTCGACCGCCGCGGCCGGCTGCCGGAGGGCGCCCGCGTGCTGGACGACGCCGCCCCCACGCTGGTCAGCCGCGCGGTGGATCCGGCCACGCTGCTCGAAGAACTGTTCGACCGCGACGTCCGCCGGGTGCTGCTCGAGGGCGGCCCCACGCTGGCCGCTGCCTTCCTCCGCGCCGGACTGGTCGACGAGGCCGTGGTGCACCTCGCGCCGACGCTGCTGGGCGCCGGGCCCTCACTGGTGGGCGACCTGGGAATCACTTCGATCGCCGATGCGCTGTCCTTCGAGACCGTCGAGATCCTCCCTGTGGGTGGGGACGTGCAGCTCCGGCTGCGGCCCACCCGGCACACTGGGACCCGACAGTCCGTCCGCGAAGGGAGCTGAGGTGTTCACCGGCATCGTCGAAGAGGTGGGCACGCTCGTCGTCCGCGAGGAGCAGACCGACGCCGCGCGCATGGAGATCCGGGCGCACAAGGTGCTCCAGGACGTCGCCCTCGGCGACTCCATCTCCGTCAACGGCGTCTGCCTGACCGTCACCTCCGTGCAGGACGGCGTCTGGAGCACCGACGTCATGGCCGAGACGCTGCGGCGCAGCAGCCTCGGGAAGACCGAAGAGGGCAGCCGGGTCAACCTGGAGCGCGCCGTCACCGCCCACACCCGGCTCGGCGGGCACATGGTGCAGGGCCACGTCGACGGCGTCGGGATCGTGCTGACCCGCGAGCCCAGCACGCACTGGGAGGTCTTCCGCATCGGCCTGCCGGCGGGCCTCGCCCAGTACGTCGTCGAGAAGGGCTCCATCGCCGTCGACGGCGTCTCGCTCACCGTCAGCGCCGTGAGCGCGGCGAACGACCCCGAGCCCTGGTTCGAGGTCAGCCTCATCCCCACCACCCTCCGCGAGACCACGCTCGGCACGCGCGCCCCGGGGGACCCCGTCAACCTGGAGGTCGACGTGATCGCCAAGTACGTCGAACGACTGCTGGAGGCACGTCGGTGACCACACCCCTGACCCGGCTCGACAGCATCGAGACCGCGATCGCCGCGATCAAGGACGGCCGCCCGGTCGTCGTGATCGACGACGAGGACCGCGAGAACGAGGGCGACCTCATCTTCGCCTCGGAGCTGGCCACCCCCGAGCTCGTGGCCTTCATGGTCCGGTACACCTCGGGCTACATCTGCGTGGCGGTCACCGAGTCCGACGCCGACCGGCTGGACCTGCCGCCCATGCACCGGGTGAACCAGGACCGCCTCGGCACCGCCTACACCGTCACGGTCGACGCCCGCGAGGGCGTCACCACCGGCATCTCCGCCTCGGACCGGGCGACGACGATCCGGACGCTGGCCGACGCCGACGCCACCTCGCGGGACCTCTCCCGCCCGGGCCACATCGTCCCGCTGCGGGCCAAGGACGGCGGTGTGCTGCGCCGCCCGGGCCACACCGAGGCCGCCGTCGACCTCGCCGTGCTCGCCGGTCTGCGTCCCTCGGGGACCCTCTGCGAGATCGTCAGCGAGAAGGACCCGACCGGGATGGCGCGCGGCGAGGAGCTGCGGGTCTTCGCCGACGAGCACGACCTCGTCATGGTGTCCATCGCCGACCTGATCGCCTACCGCAAGCGCTTCGACAAGCTGGTCGAGCGGGTGGCCGAAGCGGTCGTCCCGCTGGCCCCGGGCACGTTCACCGCCGTCGGCTACCGCAGCTCCTACGACGAGCGCGAGCACGTCGCCTTCGTCTACGGCGACATCGGGGACGGCGAGGACGTGCTGGTCCGCGTCCACTCCGAGTGCCTCACCGGCGACGTCTTCGGCTCGCTGCGCTGCGACTGCGGCCCCCAGCTGCAGGCCGCGCTCCAGGCCGTCGCCGACGAGGGTCGCGGCATCGTGCTGTACATCCGCGGGCACGAGGGCCGGGGCATCGGCCTGCTGCACAAGCTGCAGGCCTACCAGCTGCAGGACCTCGGGGCCGACACCGTCGACGCCAACCTCGACCTCGGCCTGCCGGCCGACGCCCGCGACTACGGGACCGGTGCGCAGATCCTCGTGGACCTCGGCGTGCACACCATGCGGCTGCTCACCAACAACCCGGCCAAGCGCGCCGGGCTGGAGGGCTACGGCCTCAAGGTGCTCGGCCGGGTGTCGCTGCCCAGCAACGTGACGGCCCAGAACCTGAGCTACCTGCGCACCAAGCGCGACCGGATGGGCCACCTGCTCGACATCATCGAGCCGGAGCCCGAGGTCACCGGCGAGCCCCAGCACGCCGACCCGATCCCGGAGAACGTCCCCCTGCGCGTCGACGAGCAGCCCTCATGAGCGGAACGGGTGCGCCCGTGGTCGAGCCGGTGGACGCCGCCGGACTGACCCTCGGCATCGTCGTCACCACCTGGCACGCCGAGCTCACCGACAGCCTGCTCGCCCGCGCCCTCGAGGCCGCCCGGGCCAGCGGGGTGGCCGAGCCCACCGTCGTCCGCGCGCCCGGCGCCGTCGAGCTGCCGGTCGTGGCCCAGGCGCTGGCCGAGCGGCACGACGCCGTCGTCGCGCTCGGGGTCGTCATCCGCGGAGGGACCCCGCACTTCGAGTACGTGTGCGACGCGGTGACCGCCGGCCTCACCCGGGTCGCGCTGGACGCCTCCCGCCCGGTCGGGAACGGCGTCCTCACCTGCGACACCGAGGAGCAGGCGCGGGACCGGGCCGGGCTGCCCGGCTCGGCCGAGGACAAGGGCTGGGAGGCCACCATCGCCGCCCTGGCCACCGCGTTGACGCTGCGCGACCTGCGTGGCCCGCAGCGCACCACCGGCTTCAGCGCCGTCCCCGCCGGAGGCCGGTCGTGAAGACGTTCGACGCGCTGTTCGCCGAGCTGTCGGCCAAGGTCGCCGAGGGCGACCCGGCGTCGGGCACCGTCACCGCGGTCCGCGACGGCGTGCACGCCGCGGGCAAGAAGGTCGTCGAGGAGGCGGCCGAGTCGTGGATGGCCGCCGAGCACGAGGGGGAGGAGCGGACGGCCGAGGAGATCAGCCAGCTCCTCTACCGGGTGCAGGTGCTCATGCTCGCCCGGGGTCTGACCCTGGACGACGTCTACGCTCACCTCTAGAAGGACCCTCGAGCCCCCCACGACACGCTCCGCGCGCCGCGGGTCCCTGCTCGAGGGCCGTTCCATCACGTCACCTCGGAGGTTCCCCCAGTGCTGCGCATCGCCGTGCCCAACAAGGGTGTCCTGAGCGAGCCGGCTGCGGAGATGCTCGCCGAGAGCGGCTACCGCCAGCGGCGCAGCACCAAGGACCTCGTCGTCTTCGATCCCGACAACGACACCGAGTTCTTCTACCTGCGGCCGCGCGACATCGCCGTCTACGTCGCCTCCGGCACGCTGGACGTCGGCATCACCGGCCGCGACATGCTGCTGGAGACCGCGCCGCTCGACGGCGAGGGATCGGCCGCCGTCGAGGTCATGCCGCTGGGGTTCGGCCGCTCGTCCTTCCGCTTCGCCTCCCCGGTGGAGTCGGGCATCGAGCGCGTCGACCAGCTGGCCGGGAAGCGGATCGCCACCGCCTACCCCGTGCTCCTGCAACGCCACCTCGAGGAGTCCGGGATCAAGGCCGACGTCGTCAAGCTCGACGGCGCCGTCGAGACCGCCTGCCGGCTGGGCGTCGCGGACGCCGTGTGCGACGTGGTGGAGACCGGGACGACGCTGCGCGCGGCCGGGCTGCACATCATCGGCGACCCCGTGCTGGCCAGCGAGGCGATCCTGGTGGGCCGTCAGGGCGCCGAGGAGATCCCCGCGGTGGCCCAGCTGCGGCGCCGGCTCCAGGGGGTCCTGGTGGCCCGGCAGTACGTGATGCTCGACTACGACTGCCCCGACGACATCCTGGCGCAGGCCACCGCGATCACCCCCGGCATCGAGGGCCCCACGGTCAGCCCCCTGCAGCGGGCCGGCTGGTCGGCGGTCCGCGCGATGGTCCGGCGCAGCCAGACCAACCAGGTGATGGACGACCTCTACGAGCTCGGCGCCCGCGCCATCCTGGTCACCAGCATCCACGCCTCCCGGCTCTGACGTCCCGCGCGGCCCGGGGCTCCCGCAGGTCCCACCGGCGGAAACTCCGCGGGGTCCCCGCACGTCAGAGGGGCATGCGCCGACTCCTGCCGCTCCTCCTGCCGGTCGCCGTGCTCGTCCTCGCCGGCTGCGCGTCCACCGACGACAGCGAGCCCGCGGCCGGGCCGACGCCGGGAGCGGACGGGTCGGCCGGAGGGGATCCGGTGTCCGGCGGCATCTCGCAGGCGGACAACGACCTGCAGATCGAGATGGACCTGGGCGACGGAAGCGCTCCGCAGACCTGGACGCTCACCTGCGTCGGGTTCGTCGAGGGCAGCCACCCGGAGGCGCAGGCCGCCTGCGACCACCTGGCCGGCATGGACCGACCGTTCGCACCGCTCCCGGCCGACGTCGTCTGCAGCCAGCAGTACGGCGGCCCGGAGACCGCACGCGTCCTCGGCCGCTGGGGCGGGGAGCCGGTGGACCTCGAGCTGTCCCGCGTCGACGGCTGCCGGATCGCGCAGTGGGACTCCCTGGTCCCCGTGGTGCCCGCGTCCGCGGGCTGAGTCCGGGCGGTCAGCGCACCCGCATCGTGCGCTCGACCAGGTCGATCGCCGTGCACAGCCCCAGGGCGGTGGCGCGGCTGCCCGGCGAGCCCGACCTCAGCAGCGCGTCGACCGCCGGCGCCAGGGGACGTTCCCCGACGAGGGCGTGCAGCACGGCGGCGTACTCGCTGCTGACCCGCCCGGCCGCGGCGTGCCGCAGCAGGGCCTGGGAGAGCTCCGTCGTGCGGCAGGCGGCCAGCGCGTTGACCCCGGCGGCGAAGCGCGGGGCGGCGGGGTGCCCGAGCAGGACGAGACCGGCCACGGTGCCCGCCATGACGTCGTCGCCGGCGGGGGTCAGCCCGGGGCCCAGGCCGATCAGCCGGGTCGCGGTGCGCAGCGCGGCGTCGAGGTCGGCGCGCCGGACGGCGCCACGCAGCGCGGCCAGCGGTCCGCCCGGACCGGTCGGCAGCCCCGGCAGGCCGAACGCGCTGTGCGGGACGCCGTCGCCGTAGAGCGTGGTGCGGAGCTGGCGGACCCCCTCGGGCAGGAGCGCGGGGCGCGCGCTGGGCAGCCGGGGACGGGGATCCCACCACGACGCGGCGCTCACCACGAGGTCGCCGACGACGACGCGGCCGCCGCCCACCTCGGCCCTGGCGGTCGGCGGCACGAGCGGGCGGCCGGTGCTGGGCGCCCGCAGCACGCAGCCGAGCGGCAGCCGGACCGCGTCGCTGGTCAGGATGCCCACGACGTCGCCGTCCCGGTCGCCGGGCACGTGCAGGTACACCCCTGTCGGGGTGCTCGCGAGGACCCGGGCCCGTCGCACGGGGCCACGCAGCAGCGCGGCGACCCCGGTGCTGGCCGCGGCCGGCACGCCGGCGACCTGCCGGGGCGGGAGGGCGGTCCGCGCGGCAGCGGCGGCGGACCTGCGGGGGAGAGGGATGGTGGGGACACCGGCACGCGTGGCCTGGCCACGCGCCGCGGTGGCCCCCGGGCGGTCGTCGGTCTCCGTCGTCTCGTGGATCGTATGCATGGCGGCCTCTCGCCAGTGGGGCCGTGGCCCCCGTCCAGGACCCGCCCGGGAACCGGACGCAGGAGGGGCAGGTGCCGCCGGGTGCAGGGTGACGGCTTAACATCGCTGCGAGCGGGATGAGCGGACTTCGAACCTATGCGGCGCGTCGCACGCCCTCTTATGGCGGAACTCGCCAAGAATGGGTGTCGGCGTTCGAGGAGTCCTGACAGACTCCGGGCACGTCAAGGCCTCATTGGCAACTGAAGGAGGGCGCGACGTGACGCAGGGTGACACGTCTCTGTCGTTGTCCACTCAGCGTGACGGAACCGTGCCGTTTCGTCGTACCTGGGCCGTCGAGGAACCCCCGCGGATCGAATCCGCACGGAGCGAGCCCGGGAGCTGGCAGGAGCGCATGGGACTGACCGTCGAGGACGCGCTGAACCTTCCCGGGCTGGCCGGCACCACCGTCGCCGCGGGGGCGAGCGGGCTGGAGCGATCGGTCCGGCACATGGTCATCGACAAGCCCACCGATCCCCTCGCCGGGGCCGGCGTCGACGTGCTCGTCGTGCTCGGCGCCCGGCTCCCGCCCGCGGACCCCGCCAACTGCCGGGCCCTGGTGGAGCGGCTGGACTCGATGGGGACCGCCGCCCTGGCCTTCCGGCGCACCGACGGTCCGCCGCCGGTCCCGGCCGAGGTGCTCGCCGAGGCCGACCGCCGCGGGCTGCCGGTGCTGGCGCTGCCCGCCGGCGTCCGCCTGGACGAGGTCGTGTCCGAGGTGCTGGGCGCCATCGTCACCAAGCAGGGCCAGGCGCTCGCGCTCAACTCCCGCATGGACGACCAGTTCATGGAGGTGGCGCTCACCGGTGGTGGCCTGGCCGAGGTCACCCAGCGGCTGGCCGTGATGCTCGAGGGGGCCGCGGTCCTGGGCCTGGGGCCCGACCGCGAGGTGGTCACCAGCGCCGGCCCGCGGGACGACGTGGCCGAGATCAGCGACTGGCTCTGGCTGCTGGACGCCGCCGCCGACGACGCGCTGGCCGAGCTGACGCCCTCGCGGCGGCTGGCCGGCGTGCGGGCCGACCGCACCGTGGTCACCCCGGCCGACGTGCTCGCCGACGCCGACCTCTCACCGGCCGACGGCATCCTGCTCGTCCCCGGCCACCACCAGCTCCCGGGCGGGGTGGGGGAGTACGCCGTCGCCCCGATCGTGGCCGGCGACCAGCGGCACGGCTGGCTGGTCGCGGTGCACCGGACCGGCGCGATGCTCGTCGGCGCCGGCGGCGTCCTGGAGCGCGCGGCGGTCATCGCGGCGCTCTCGGTGATCCGGCTGCAGGCCGTGCACTCGGTCGAGCTGCGCTTCCAGGGGGACCTCGTCCGACGGCTCGTCGGCGGCTCGGTCGGCCACACCGAGCGCACCCTGGCCTACACCCGGTCCTTCGGCTGGCGGCTGGACGGGCCGGTCGCCGTGCTGGTCACCGCCACCGAGACCATCGCCGACGCCGCCGGTGACCCCACCCGCGCGCTCGACGTCCTCGACCGGCTGGCCGACGGCTGGCGGTCCGCGCTGGAGGCCGAGGTCGCCGGCGCGGCCGTCGCGGGGCTGGCCACCGAGATCGTCACGCTGCTGCCGCTGGACGGCCGCACCCCCGACGAGGTGTCCTCCCTGGTCACCGCCGTCGCCTCCCGGGTCAACGGCCGCCTGCGCCGCCTGGGCCGCGTGCTGGGCACCGGCATCGGCCGGCCGGCGGGCTCGCTGTCCGAGCTCGCCGAGGCCCACCGCCAGGCGCAGCGCGCGCTCGGCGTCGGCCAGGAGATCCAGGGCGGGGCCTCGGTCACCCACTTCGACCAGCTCGGCGTGTTCCGGCTGCTCTCCCTGATCCCGGACAGCACCGAGCTGCGGTCCTACGTCGACGAGGTCCTCGGCCCGCTGGCCGACGCCACCGACGCCGACTCCACCGACCTGCGCGAGACCCTGCTGGTGCTGCTGGAGACCAATCTCAACGTCGCGGAGTCCGCCCGTCGGCTGCACTTCCACTACAACACGATGCGCTACCGGATCGGCAAGCTGGAGCGCATGCTCGGGCCCTTCACCAGCGATCCGACGCTGCGGCTGAACCTGCTCCTGGCGCTGCACGCGGCCCGGATGAGCGGCCTGGACCAGCCGCACCGCCCACCGCTGGAGGCGGGCATGACGCCGCCGCTGGATGAGGGGCTGGACTCCCTGCTCTAGGCGGGACCGGCCAGCCCGGCGAGGACCTCGTCGTTCCAGCCGTGGACCGCGCGCACCGCCGTGTACTCGGCCGGCCGCGACCAGCCGGTCTCCGTGGGGCGTCGGTGGACAGGGTGACCACCAGGCCCGCGTCGCGCAGCGCCGGCAGCGGGTGCGCGGACAGGGACGGCACGAGCCCGAGGGCGACGTTCGAGGAGGGGCACACCTCCAGCGGATGCCCCGGTCACGCAGCTCGGCGACGAGGTCGCGGTCCTCCAGCGCCCGGATGCCGTGCCCGCGGAATTCCCGGGCCACGGGCGCGAAGTCCTCCGGCCTGCGGAGGCAGTCCCGCACCGCGCCGTCGGCCTCGGCGGAGGCGGCGAACCCGGCATGGGTCCGGGCGCGCGGGAGGAGGGTCACGCCGTGGTCGTCCGCCAGGTCGCGCGCGGTCGCCGGGCGCACGGTGCTCCCCAGGTGGACGTGCAGGGGGGCCGTGGGCAGGGCGGCGAGGTCGCGCACCGGCGCAGCGTACGAGGGCCGGTACGCGTGTCCGCCGCGTTCCCTGGGCAGGGAGCGGGGGAGTGCCGCACGGTGCGGCCCGGAGGAGGAACCCACATGAGCGACCCGGCCCGTCCGCTGCAGGGAAAGGTCGCCCTGGTCACCGGGGCCTCGTCGGGCATCGGTGCCGCGACGGCGGAGGCGCTCGCCGCGGCGGGTGCGGCGGTGGCCATCGGGGCCCGCCGCCGGGACCGGCTCGACGAGCTGGCCGCGCGCCTGCGCGGGGACCGCGCCACGGTGCTGCAGCTGGATCTGGACGTCACCGACGAGCAGGCCTGCGTCGATGCGGTGGCCCGCACCCGGTCCGAGCTCGGCGGCCTGGACGTCCTGGTGAACAACGCCGGCGTCATGCTGCTGGGCACGATCGTCGGGGCCGACCCCGAGGACTGGCGTCGGATGCTGTCGACCAACGTGCTCGGCCTCATGTACATGACCCACGCCGCGATCGACGGCATGGTCGAGCAGGGGTCCGGCGACGTCGTGAACGTCTCCAGCGTCGCCGGGCGGGTGGCCCGCAAGGGGGCCGGTGTCTACAACGCCAGCAAGTGGGCGGTGAACGCCTTCAGCGAGTCGCTGCGCCAGGAGGTCACCGGCCGCGGGGTGCGGATCGGGCTGGTCGAACCGGGCGCGGTGGCCACCGAGCTGACCGACCACATCACCCAGCCCGAGGCCAAGGCGGCGTCGAAGGAGATGGCCTCGAGGATGACGCCGCTGCAGTCCGAGGACATCGCCCGCGCCGTCGTCTACATGGTGAGCCAGCCCCGGCACGTCGCCGTCAACGAGATGCTCGTCCGCCCCACCGACCAGGAGCGCTGACCCCGGCCCGACCCCGGCATAGGAAGCTCTACCTACGCGTGGGACACCCGGGACGTAGGTAGAGCTTCCTTTGCCTGGTCAGTCGTGGAAGACCTCGATGGCGGCGCCGATCTCGACCAGCCGCTCGTAGAGGTGCTCGTAGCCGCGGGCGATGATGTCGACGTTGCGCAGCACCGAGGTGCCCTTGGCCGCCAGCATGGCCAGCAGGATGCACACCGCGGGGCGCAGGGCGGGCGGGCAGACGACCTCGGCGCTCGACCAGTGCGTCGGGCCGTCGACGAGCACCCGGTGCGGGTCCAGCAGCCGGACGTCGGCGCCCAGCCGGGTCAGGTCGGACAGGTGGATCGCCCGGTTGTCGTAGACCCAGTCGTGGATCATCGTCGCCCCCTCCGCCTGCGCGGCGATGACCGCGAAGAACGGCAGGTTGTCGATGTTGAGGCCCGGGAACGGCATCGGGTGGATCTTGTCGATGGGCGCCCGGAGCTGCGAGGGGTGGATGGTGACGTCGGCCAGCCGGGTGTGCCCGTTGTCGGCCAGGTACTCCGCGGACAGTTCGTAGCGCAGGCCCATCTCGGCCAGCACCGCGAGCTCGATCTCCAGGAACTCCACCGGCGCCCGGCGCACGGTCAGCTCCGAGCCGGTGACGATGCCGGCGGTCAGCAGGCTCATCGCCTCGACCGGGTCCTCGCTGATCGTGTAGTCCACGTCGGCGTCCAGCACCGGCTGCCCGTGCACGGTGAGCGTCGTCGTCCCGAGGCCCTCGATCTCCACCCCGAGCAGCTGCAGGTACAGGACCAGGTCCTGGACCATGTAGTTGGAGCTCGCGTTGCGGATGGTCGTCGTGCCCTCGGCGCGGGCCGCGGCCAGCAGGGCGTTCTCGGTGACGGTGTCGCCGCGCTCGGTCAGCACGATGGTGCGGCTCGTGGCGCCGGTCGGCGTGACCGTGCCGTGGTACTCGCCGGCCCGCGCCTCGATCTCCAGGCCGAAGGGGCGCAGGGCGATCATGTGCGGCTGGACGGTGCGGGTGCCCAGGTCGCAGCCGCCGGCGTAGGGCAGCTCGAACTCCGGCGCCCGGTGCAGCAGCGGGCCGAGGAACATGATGATGCTGCGGGTGCGGCGCGCGGCGTCGGCGTCGATGCCGGCCAGGTCCAGCTCTTCGGGGACGACGAGGGTGAGGTCGTGCCCGGCCTCGTCCCAGGTGGCGGAGACGCCGATGGAGCGGAGCACGTCGAGGATCCGCTCGACCTCGACGATGCGGGCCACGTTGCGCAGCGTGGTCCGCCCGCGGTTGAGCAGGGCGGCGCAGAGCAGGGCGACGGCGGCGTTCTTGGACGACTTCACCGCGACGCTGCCGCTGAGCAGCCGCCCGCCGGTGACCCGCAGGTGCGTGGGCCCGGCCGGGCCGACGCGGATCAGCTCGCTCTCCAGGGCTGCGGACAGCCTGCCCAGCAGCTCGAGGGTGAGGTTCTGGCCGCCCTGCTCGATGCGGGCGACCGCGCTCTGGCTCGTGCCCAGCCGCTCGGCGAGCTGCTGCTGGGTGAGTCCCCGGTGCCGCCGGGCGTCGCGGACCAGCGCGCCGATCCGGAGCATCGCGGTGTCAGGGGGGAGATCGGTGACCGTCACCGGGTCACGTTATCTCGTACATGAGATACAACGGGTCACGCCGGGCCGGTCGCACCCGACGGGTTTCCGGGTCCAGGATGACCGCATGGACGTCCTGGTCACCGGCGGCACGGGCCGTCTCGGGCAGCACCTGGTCCCGCGGCTGCGGGAAGCGGGCTCGGTGGTGCGGCAGATGTCGCGGCGCGGCACCGGGCCGGGCGGCGTGCGGGGCGACCTCGCCACCGGCTTCGACCTGCGGACGGCGGTGGCCGGCGCCGAGGTCGTCGTCCACACCGCCAGCGCTCCGCGCGGGGATCCGTGGCAGGTCGACGTCGCCGGCACGCGCCGGCTGGTCGAGGCCGTGGACCGGGACCGGCTGCGCCACCTGGTCTACGTGTCGATCGTCGGCGTCGACCGCATCCCCTTCGGCTACTACCGGGCCAAGTTCGCCGCCGAGCAGGTGCTGCTCGCCTCCGGACTGCCGGTCACCCTGGTGCGGGTGACGCAGTTCCACGACTTCGTCGACGAGCTCCTGGCCACGGCCCGCCGCGGTCCGGTCCTGCCGGTGCCGATGGGCTGGCGGGTGCAGCCGGTGGACGTCGCCGAGGTCGCCGGCCACCTGGCCGGGGTCAGCGTTGCTGCGCCGACCGGGGGCGTGGTGGAGTTCGGCGGTCCGGAGGCACTCACGGCCGCCGAGCTGGCGCGTGCCTGGACCGCCGTCCGGGCGCCGGGCGTGCACGTGGTGGCCACGCCGGTGCCGGGCCGGATGAGCTCCGCCGTCCGGGACGGGGCAGCGCTGCCAGGCGGCGGGGCCCGCGGCAGGCGCACCTACGCCGAGCACCTCCAGGGCTGAGTAGCGCCGTTCCTGCCGCTCTGCGCACCGCGACCGCCGGAGTCGGTGCGACGGCCGGAATCCGCCGGGAACTGTCGGTGCGCCTGCCTAGGGTTCTCGCGTGAGTTCTCCGCCACCCGTCCCCGCGGGGCGCACCGTCCTGGCCGTCGTCGTCACGGTGCTGTCCTGGGCCTCGGCCTTCGTCGCCATCCGCGGGGTGGGGGAGGACCTCTCACCCGGCGCGCTGGCCCTGGGACGGCTGCTGATCGGCGCCACGGTGCTGGGTGCGCTGCTCGCCGGGCGTGGCTGGGTGGCGCCCGACCGTCGGGAGTGGACGCTGCTGGCGGTCTGCGGCGTCGGCTGGTTCGGCATCTACAACCTGGCGCTCAACGCCGCCGAGCAGCACCTCGACGCCGGCACCACCGCCATGCTGGTCAACATCGGCCCCATCCTCATCGCGGTCCTGGCCGGCCTGCTGCTGGGCGAGGGGTTCCCGCGGTGGCTGGTCGTGGGCGTCGCCGTGGCCTTCGCCGGAGTGCTCCTGATCGGCAGCGCCACGCGAGGAGCCGACGCCGACCTGGTGGGCGTGCTGCTGTGCATCGTCGCCGCGGTCACCTACGCGATCGGGGTGGTCGCCCAGAAGCCGCTGCTGCGCCGGCTCCCGGGTCTCCAGATCACCTTCCTCGCCTGCTCCATCGGCGCGGCCTGCTGCCTGCCGTGGGCCGGGGCGCTGGCCGCCGACCTGCGCACCGCGCCGGCGGCGTCCGTGGCGGGCATGGTCTACCTGGGCGTGGTGCCGACGGCGCTGGCGTTCAGCACGTGGGCCTACGCGCTGCGCAGGATGGATGCCGGCCGGCTCGCGGTGACCACCTACCTGGTGCCGCCGCTGGTGATCCTGCTCGGCTGGCTGCTGCTGGACGAGGTGCCCCCCGCCCTGGCTGTCGTCGGCGGGGCGGTGTGCCTCGCGGGCGTCGCGCTGTCCCGGCGGGGTGGCCCGCGCCGGGCGGCGGCAGCGGAGCCCCTCACCGCGAGCGCCTGACGGATCCGGGTGGCGGGTGTGCAGCGGTGCCGGTCCATGGGGTAGGCAGGCACCGGGACGGACGACCGGGAGGAACCGCGGTGGAGCAGCAGGAGTGGGCGCAGGTGGTGGGTGCCGCCACGCGGGCGCCCTCGATCCACAACACGCAGCCGTGGCGGTTCACCGCCGCGGCTGATCGGCTCGACGTCTTCTTCGACCCGGCCCGCGCGCTGCCGGTGCTCGACCCGACCGGCCGGCAGCAGGTGATCAGCTGCGGCATCGCCATCGAGTTCGCCGTCGTGGCCCTCGCGGCGGCCGGGTGGCTCAGCGAGGTGGAGCTGATGCCGGATGCGGCCGACGGCGACCACCTGGCCACCGTCCGGCTCATCGGCCCGATCGAGGCCACGGCCGAGGACCGGGAACTGGCCGGCGCGATCGACCACCGGCACACGGTGCGTGACCCGTTCCAGGCCAAGGACGTGCCGGCCGAGCTCCTGGACGGGCTGCAGGCCGAGGCCGGCGCCTTCGGCGCGTGGTTCAAGCCGGTGACCCGCTCGGAGGAGGAGGTCGCCACCGTCTTCCTCATCGACCGGGCCGAGGAGATGGAGCAGAGCGACCCGGCCTACCTGGCCGAGCTGCAGGGCTGGCTGCGCACCGATCCCGCGGCCGTCGACGGTGTCCCGGTCGAGGCTGTGCCGAGCGCGGATCCCCACCAGCGGCCCTCGAACTGGACGATCCGCGACTTCGCCGTGGGCACCCGCGAGCACGCCACCGGGGCACCCGTCGCCGACCCGGACGCACCGCCGCCCGCGGTGGAGCGGCCCACCGTCGTGCTCATGGGCACCGACGGTGACGACCGGTTCGACTGGCTCCAGGCCGGTCGCGCGCTGGGGCGGGTCCTGCTGGTCTCGACCTCCGCCGGGCTCGCCGCCTCACCGCTCACCCAGGCGCTCGACTGGCCGGCCACCCGGGCCCGCCTGCGCGCCCGGCTCTCGCTGATCGGGTACCCGCAGATGCTCCTGCGGATGGGCTACCCGCAGGAGGGCGTCCCCGTCGCCGCCAGTGGCCGTCGCCCGGTGGACGAGGTGCTGGCGCCCGCGTCGGACAGCTGAGCGGTCGCGTCCGTCGATCTGTCGGTGCGGCGCTGGATCAGTCGGTGCGGCGCACCGGGGCCCAGTGGTCCTCGACGTCGTCGACGGGATCGGGGGCAGTGGTCCCGCTCGCGGTGGACCCGGTGGTGGTGGGCCCGCTCTCCGCCCGGCGGGCGGCCGCCTCCAGCGCCTCGTCGCGCTCGCGGGCGCGTTCGGCGCGCTGCCTCCGGGCCTCCGCACCGTCGGCGGAGCCGGTCCGTGGCCGCCACAGGAAGAGCCCGGTGAGCGCCAGCCCGATGGGGAGCACGTAGGCCGCGGCCCGCTCGGTCGCCCCCCTGGCCAGCACGTCGACCTCGGCCAGGAAGAACGTCGTCGCCGCAGCCCCGACCAGGCCCAGGAGGACCAGCACGGTCCCGAGGACCTCCGACCGGGGGCGCAGGGCGTAGGCCAGGCAGATGAGGCCCAGCGCGCTGCCGACGAGGTAGAGCACCGCCCCTGTCCCGTGCCAGGCGCCCGAGCGGTCGGCGGGGAAGACGCCGACCAGCAGGGTGCCCAGCGCGGCGACGCCGAAGAGGTAGGCGGCTGCGCGACCGGCCCCACCGCGGAGCACCGGGAGCAGCAGGAGAGCGCCTCCGAGGACGAGGGCGGCCTGGGCCACGAACGAGGCGTTCATCGCCTGGTGGCCGGGCCAGTCCGTCTCCCCGAGGTCGCTGATGACGTCGTCGACCCGGGAGTACCCCTGGCCGCGGAACTGCACCACGGTCTCGACGACGAAGAACTGCAACGTGGCGAGCCATGCGAGGGCGCCCCAGCGGAGTCGGGTCGGAGTCACGGGACCCATCGTCCCAGCCGGTGCGGTCCGGCCCACGCCAGCACCGCCGCGAGCTGCGCGGCGGACAGCCACGACGGATTGCTGCCGGCCGGCATCCGCAGCACCTCGGCGGACCGGAAGGCAGGGTCGGCGAGCAGCTCGCCGCGGCCCACGGGGTCGGGCAGGGAAGTCAGTCGCACCGGGAGCACGGGGTCGTCGTCGTTCCGCGCGCCCTCGCGCACCGGCCGGTGACGGTGCCGACGGCGTGCACACCGGGCAGGACGGACCCGCTGACCCACAGCAGGACCGGGTGGCCCGGGACGATGAGCTCCAGCCGGTAGGAGCGCCGGACGCAGCGGGGTCAGCTCCCGTTCCTCGCCCGGCGCCCAGCCCGGGTCGATCGCCGCCGGCGACCGGGTGCTCGTGAGCAGCCACCCGGCGACGTCGGCGGCCTGGAGCCGGGGCACCGGTCGGGAGCGGCCTAGTCGGTGGCGGGGTGCCGCTCGGCGCCGGCGGGGTCGGCGTCGTCGGAGCCCACGGCCTGCCGCTCGAGCTCGGTGCGGTGCTCGAGCACCTCGTCGCTGGGGTGCGGGTCCTTCGCGTGCTGGGTGCGGTCCCTGGTCGGGTGCTCCTCGGGCAGGAGGACGTCGTCCAGGTTCGGCTGGTCGGGGGTGGTCATGGAGAAACTCCGTCCATCGCGAGTGCTGTCCCTCGGGCCATAGCCACCAGCCGCCCGGCCTAACCCGGGACGGGGGTCACCGCGGCTCGAGCCGCGCCGCCGGCAGCCAGTTCTCGATCAGCGCCGGCCCGTCCGGCCCGGTCACCGCGTAGGTGACCCGGCCCTGCCAGGCGCCGTGCCGCTGCCGCCACTCCACGAGCAGGCCCGGCCAGGTGCCCGGCGCGTCCGGCGGGTCGTGCACCCAGCAGTGCCTGCCCTCCCCGCCTCGCCCGGCGGCCGTCACCGCCGGATCGGGCGCAGCGGACGCGCCGGGGTCGGCGTTCGCTGCCGGCGCCGGGGCGCCCGCGCCGGAGAGCGCCGCCCGTTCGGCGAGGGACTGCCTCGCACCACCTCGCTGCATCCCTCCGGCCACCCGAGAAGGATGCCACGGATCGAACATGCGTTCGACCGGACGCACCGGGGTGTCGCGATGCGTCCGGTCGACGACGGTTCAGTCGGTGGCGGCTCCCGCGACGCCCTCGGCCAGGGTGCGGACGACCGACCGCAGCAGCGGGTGCCCGGGCAGGTCATCCACGAGGACCGGCAGGGGCAGCGACCAGTTGGGGCGGCCGTTCACGCCGGGCATGTTGGGACGGCGTGGCTCGCCGACCGCGTCGTCCAGCGTGGCCGACAGCAGCAGTGACGGCGCCTGCGCGAGCAGCCGGTGGGCCTGCTCGACCGCCTGATCCGGGCCGGCGCCCTCGGGCAGTCCCGGCAGGTGCTCGAGCAGGGACGAGCGGCCGCGCTCGATCTCCTCGTCGGTCCCGGTGCCCTGCTCGCGCTGCTCCTCGGCGTCGGCACCGCTCCAGAGCCCGGCGACCGTGGGCAGGTCGTGGGTGGTGATCGCGGCCATCGCCTCGGCGGGCCAGCTCGCGGGCTCGTCGTCCTCGAACCACAGCAGCCGGTAGGAGAGCACGCCGTGCTCGGCCATCGCCTCGCGCACGCCGTCCTCCACGGTGCCGAGGTCCTCGCCGACCACGAGGGCCTGCGCCCGGTGGCTCTCCAGGGCGACGATGCCGAGCAGGTCCTCGGCCGGGTAGCGCACGTAGGCGCCGTCGGCCGCGGTGCCGTCGCGCGGCACCCACCACAGCCGGAACAGCCCCATGACGTGGTCGATCCGCAGGCCGCCGGCGCCGGCCATGGTGGCGCGGATGGACTGGATGAACGGCTCGTAGTCCGCGTCGCGCAGCCGCCACGGGATCAGCGGGGGCGAGCCCCAGTCCTGCCCGGTGGAGTTGAAGGCGTCCGGCGGGGCACCGACGCTCACGCCGTGGGCCAGCGCGTCCTGCCAGGTCCAGGCGTCGGCGCCACCGCCGGCGAAGCCGATCGGCAGGTCCTGGATGACGGTCATGCCGTCGGTCGCCGCCGTGAACTGGAGCTCCAGGGCCCACTGCAGCCAGGCGTGGAAGGCGACGACGGCGCCGTGCCGCTCCACGTAGCCGGCCGGCGCCGTGCCGCCGGGCCGCCGGAGCTCCTCGGGCCAGGTGTGCCAGTCGGCGCCGTGCTCCTCGGTGATGGCCGCCCAGGTGGCCCAGTCCTGCAGCGTCTGACCCTGCTCCTCGCGCCAGCGCCCGAACGCCTCGCCGCCCCCGTGGGCGAAGAAGATCCGCATGAGCACCTCGCGCTTGCGGGCCCAGACGGCGTCGCGGTCGATGAGCTCGCCCTCGTTCAGCGCCCGCCCGGCGTCCTCCTCGAGGTCGACGGCGTCGGCGCCGGGCACCTCGGACACGCGCAGGTAGATCGGGTTGAGGAAGCGCCGCGTGGCCGGCAGGTACGGGCTGGCTTCCTGCTCCGCGATGGGCGCGACCGCGTGCAGGGGGTTGATCAGCACGAACCCGGCGCCCTGCTCGTTGGCCATGCGGCGGATGCTGCGCAGGTCGCCGAGGTCACCGATGCCCCAGCTGTGCCGGCTGCGGGCGGCGTAGAGCTGCACCGCCCAGCCCCAGGTCCGCTGTTCGGGCAGCCAGCACCGGCCCGGGGTCACGATCAGCCGGCGACGGCGTCCGTCGGCCGACTGCAGCCAGTGGTAGCCCAGCGGGAAGTCGGCGGGGACCGAGCCGGCGATCGAGCGGACCTCGCCGTCCTCGCAGACGACCTCGCCGCCCTCGACCTCCAGGGGGTCCCCGGGACGGACCACGATCGGCGCCCTCTGCTCCAGGTCCGCCGGCGGCCTCCCGATGATCTCGCGCAGCGTGTCGATGGTCTCCTGCGCTACCTCGTGCTCCTCGTCGAGCGCGTCCAGCCAGCTCGCATCGATGCCCCAGTCGTCCGTCGTGGGTGTCCCTGTCACCAGGCGATCCTCGCCGGGGCGCGCCGAGCGCGCAGTCTCAGGGGCGCGACCGTGGGGAAGCTCGCCTCGTGGCCGGCGCCGCGGCCGGGTCCTCGGGCCACGGGTGGCGGGGGTAGCGGCCCCGGAGCTCGCTGCGGACGGCCGGGTAGCCGGTGATCCAGAAGCCGGCGAGGTCGGCGGTGGTCGCCACCACTCGCTGGGCCGGCGAGAGCAGCTGCAGCCGCAGGGGTCGGCCCGCGACACGGGGGGCCTCGGTCCAGCCGAACACCTCCTGCACCCGCACCGACAGGGTGGGGACGGCGGGATCGCCGTAGTCGACCCGGATGCGCGAGCCGGTCGGGACGGTCACGGCATCGGGGACGACGGCGTCGAGGTCCCCGCTCAGCTGCCAGGGCACCAGGGCGCGCAGGGCGGCGACGACGTCGATGCGGGTCAGGTCCGCCCGCCGTCGCGCCCCGGAGACGTCGATCGCGGCGAGCAGCGCCTCGTCGTCGACGGCCGGCCACGGGTCGCCCAGCCCGGTGTGGGCGGCGGCCAGCCGCTCGCGGAGCCGGCGGGCCGCCGTCGTCCAGGTGAGCAGCCCGAGCCCCTCCCGGTGGAGCCCCTCGGCCACCGCGGCCGTCAGCGCGGCCGGGTCGGGGTCGGCCGGCGGCCGCTCGGCCAGCACGATGGCGCCCAGCCGTTCCACGCGGGCGCTGCGCACGTCGCCGTCGCGCCAGGTCACCTCGTCGCCGTCGGCGTGCAGCGCTGCCCCGGCCTCCAGGGCGGTGGCCTCGTCGATCGCGACGGCGGACCGCACCCGTGCGTCCCGCCGCCCGGGGGAGCGGTCGGCCACCGCGACCGCCAGCCAGGTCGCCCCCGACAGTGCGGTGCCGGGCGACAGCTCCGCGCCGGTGCCGGCGGCCATCAGGTAGCCGGCGCCGTCCGGGCGCCGCCGGGCCAGCCGCTCGGGGTGGGCCAGGCCGACCACGAGGCCCGCGGCGGTGTCGTCGGGCAGCTGCGGGGGCGCGACGTCGGCCACCGACCGCTCGAGGCGCGCCACCTCGTCGCGCCAGCGTGCCGTCGCGGCGCGGTCGGTCCCGGAGCGCAGCGCCCGCCAGGAGGCGGTGAGGTCGTCGCTGCGGGAGGGCAGGTCCGCCGACAGCATCGCGACCACCTCGGCGGCCCGGCGGCGGCCCACCAGCGGCGCCCCGTCGAGCAGGGCCCGGGCGAGCCGGGGATGCACCCCGACGGCGGTCAGCGCGCGCCCGCGGGCGGTCGCCCGGCCGTCGTCGTCGACCGCGCCGAGGGTGCGCAGCGTCTGGCCCGCCACGAGCTGGGCCGCGGCGGGCGGCGGGTCGAGCAGCCCGAGGCCGGCCCCGCCGGGAGCCCCCCAGCACGCCAGCTCCAGCTCGAAGGCGGTGAGGTCGGCGACGGCCACCTCCGGCTCGTCGTGCGCCGGGAGCCGGTCCTGCTCGGCGGGGGTCCAGCAGCGGTAGACCGCCCCCGGTCCCTCGCGCCCGGCGCGGCCTGCCCGCTGGGTGACCGCCGCCCGCGACGCCCGGACCGTGACCAGCGAGCCCAGACCGCGGGCCAGGTCGGCCCGCGGCACGCGGGCCAGCCCGGCGTCGACGACGGTCCGGACGCCGGGCACGGTCAGGCTGCTCTCCGCGAGCGCGGTGGCGAGCACGACCCGGCGTCGCGGCCCGCTCCGGAGGGCGGCGTCCTGGGCCGCCGCGGGCAGCCGTCCGTGCAGCGGGAGGACGTCGGCGTCCAGCCCACCCAGCTGCTGGGCCACGCTGACGATCTCCCCTGCGCCCGGGAGGAACACCAGGACGTCGCCCTCCCGTTCCGCGAGCGCCCGGCGGACCGTCGCCGCCACGTGCCCCAGCAGCCGGGGGTCGACGCGCAGCCCGTGCGGCGGGTCCATCGGGCCGGTCGGCGGCGCCCAGACGACGTCGACGTCGTGCAGCGCGCCGGAGGCCTCCACCACCGGAGCCGGCCGGCCGTCGGCGCCGATCAGGTGGGCCAGCCGGCCGGCCTGGGCGGTCGCCGACATGGCCAGCAGCTGCAGCTCCGGGCGGAGTGCGGCGCGGACGTCGAGGGTGAAGGCGAGCGCCAGGTCGGTGTCCAGGTGCCGCTCGTGGCACTCGTCCAGCACGAGGGCGTCGACGCCGGGCAGCTCCGGATCGGCCTGCAGCCGACGGACGAGGAGCCCGGTGGTCACCACCTCGACGCGGGTGGCGGCGCTGCGCCGGCTGTCGCCCCGGACGCTGTAGCCGACCCGGCCGCCCACCTGCTCGCCCAGCAGTGCGGCCATGCGGCGCGCCGCGGCCCGGGCCGCGACCCGTCGGGGCTCGGCCACGAGGATCCGGCCCGGGACGGCGCCGGCGAGCGCGAGCGGCACAAGAGTGGTCTTGCCGGTGCCGGGCGGGGCGACGAGGACGGCGCTGCCGCGGGCCGCGAGCGCATCGGCCAGGGCCGGCAGCGCGGAGCGGACCGGTAGGTCGGTCCCGGGCGTCCCGGGCGGTGGCAGCACGGCACCAGTCTGGCCGACCTGCGTGCTCCGGCCGGCGGCCGAGGCCGGTGGACCACTACGGGATGGCGGTCCGCGCCGGCACCCGGCTCGGCCGCAGCCGCAGCACCAGGAGTCCGGCGAGCAGCGCCCCCGTCGTCCCGAGCACCATGTCGCCCAGGGTGTCCGTGTAGGCGGTGGCCAGCTCCGGGCTGTTCCGCAGGAAGGCGTAGTACTCGCCGACCTCCCACAGCAGGGCCGTCGTGGAGCCCAGGCCGACGGTCAGCCCCAGCCGCGTCCACGGGTGCAGCCATCGGGGTAGCGCCACCGCCAGCCCGCCCATGAGCAGCGCCCAGTTGACCAGGTGACAGGCGTCGTCGAACCAGGTCACCGAGTCGTACAGGTCGAGCGCGTTGCCTGCGGTGTCGACCAGGAACGGGATCGAGACCAGCAGGTCGGCCAGGGCCGGGTACGGCCGGCCGGACCGGCGCCGGAAGACCCACCAGGCCACCGGCAGCACCAGTAGTCCCAGCGGGTAGGCGACCGCACGGGCGGCCATCGCCTTGCCGGCGAACTGCGGCCACTCCGGGTGCAGCGCGGCGAAGACCAGCAGCGCCGTCGTGGCCAGCTTGACGACGACAGCGGCGGTGAGCACGACGTGGAAGGTGGTCGAGGGGCGCGGCACGAGCGCCGACCCTAGGGGCAGTCCGCGGGTGAACCCACGACCCCGACGTGATGGTTGCGCGACGCATCGAGACTGCAGACGAAGGCCGCGCCCGGTAGGCATGACCGATGCCGGTCATCGGACTCCACAACTCCCACGAGCAGGTCCACCCCGCGGAGCTGCTGAGGGCGGTGCAGCACGCCGAGGAGGTGGGCTTCACCGCCGCGATGTGCTCCGACCACCTCACCCCCTGGAACCCGCGGCAGGGCGAGTCCGGGTTCGCCTGGTCCTGGCTGGGCGCGGCCATGGCGACGACGTCGCTGCCCTTCGGTGCGGTCAACGCGCCGGGCCAGCGCTACCACCCGGTCATCGTTGCGCAGGCGATCGCGACCCTCGGCGCCATGTTCCCCGGCCGCTTCTGGGTGGCCCTGGGCAGCGGCGAGGCGATGAACGAGCACGTCACGGGTGACACGTGGCCCCGCAAGGACGTGCGCGACGCCCGGCTGCGCGAGTGCGTCGACGTCATCCGGGCGCTGCTGGCCTGGGACCCCGACCCGGACCGCGCGCTGGGCATCGCGCACGACCAGTGGCGCAGCAACGTCTTCCCGCCGCCGCTGTGCTGGGACCTCGACAGCCCGGAGGCGTTCGAGCAGGCCAGCGCACACGTGACGCCGGAGGGGCTCACCGACTCCGTCCGCGTCTCGGCGGACCTCGGCCAGCACACCGCGTTGCTGCAGGAGTACCTGGACCTGGGCTTCGACGAGATCTACCTGTCGTTCATGAAGCTGCTCATCCGCCGGTACCGCGAGTCGCCCGAGCTCGGCTGGGGCGGGTTCCAGGTGCTCGACCAGCCGCACCGGGAGGTGCTGGCGCATCTGTGCACGTGGGAGGACGGCGCGCTGGTCGCCCTGCACAACATGGGACCGGAGCCGCGGACGGTGCCGCTGACGCTGGAGGACTGCGGCTCCGAGCACCGCCTGGTCGACCTCCTGCAGCCGGGCAGCACGACGCTGTCCGACGACGGGACCGTGGAGCTGCAGCTGGAGGGCTACGGCTACCGGTGGCTGCGGGTCGTCGCCCAGGACAGCCGGCGGCTCGTCTGACGCCGGGCGGTCAGGGCAGCGGACGAGCCATCAAGACGTCGTCGACGAACCGGCCGCCGAGCCAGAACTCCTCCCGCAGCACGCCTTCGACGACGAAGCCGGCGGAGGCGTAGAGGGCGCGCGCCGGGGAGTTGCCGCCCAGCACGCGGAGGCCGAGCTTGCGGGCTCCCCGGCGGGTGGCCTCCTCGGCGGCCGCGTCGAGCAGCCGGCGGGCCACGCCCTGCCGCCGCACCGCCGGATCGACCGCCAGCCCCTGGATGTGCAGCACGTGCCGGTTGGCCTCGAGCGGGGTGGGGGAGCCGAGTGCCGTGTACCCGACCACGGTGCCGTCGTCCTCGGCGACCAGCACGTCGTCGGGGCTCCGGCGCGCGAAGAAGTCCGTGTCCTCGGGCCACAGCGGCGCGACGGCGTTCTCCGGCGACCAGGTCGCGCGGTCGAGCTGGACCAGGCGCGGCCCGTCGGCGGCGACGGCGGGCCGGATGCTGATCACCGCGCCAGTCTGCCGGACCGCCCCGGCGCGGCATCACGCTGCGTCATCGGCCCGCCGGGGTGGCCTCCCCGGAGCGTGGGGCGGGTGCGCCTAGCGTGGCCCGCGAGGTGATCAGTGATGAGTGAACGCAACGGAAGCACGCCCACCGGTCCCGGCACCGCCGAGATCCCGGTGGTCCGCCCCGCCGGCGCGGTCGCCGCGTCGAAGGCGACGGCAAAGGCCGGACCGGGCACGAAGGAGGCGCCGGGCGTGACGCCACCCTCCGCGGCGGCTCCCGAGCCTCCCGCGCCGTCGGCCGCAGGGCCGGCGGCCGACCAGGAGCTCGCCCCCGGTGCGCAGCCGACCGCACCGGTCACCGTGCGTCCCGCGCCGCGCATGCCGCGACGGGGCCCGCTGACGGTCATGGGGCCGTGGGCGCCGGTCGCCGGTGGGCTGATCGGCTTGGTGCTGGGCGGGATCGTGGCCGCGATCCTGGGCGGCACGGCGGAGAGCTACGACGAACGGCTGTCGGTGGTGTTCATGGTGCTCGGGCTCGGGATGCTCGGTACCGCTGTCACCCTGCTCGCCGACGAGGTGCGGATCGTGCGGCAGCAGGCCCGCGACGCCGTCGTCCGCCCGCAGTGGGTCGAGGCGACCGCCGGCCTGGTCAACGGCCTGACCCCGGCCCGGCTGATGATGCTGGGCAGCATCGTCGTCCTGGTGCTCGCCGCCTACGTCGGCCGCGGCTGACCGCTCCGCCCGGTGCGCGTTCCCCCACCTCCCGGCCCGGGTGGTGGGGGAGCGCGCACTCGCGGTCAGGAGTAGGCCTGGATGCCCAGGTGGACGGCCAGCGCGAGCCCCGCGACGGCGATGACGGTGCGCAGGATCCCCTGGCGAGCGCGGCGCACGATGCGCGGCCCGAGGCGGCCGCCGACGAGGAAGCCCAGCGCCAGCGGCAGCGCCGCGGACCACGCGACGTCGGCCAGCACGATGAAGCCGGCGGCCGCGACGGCGTTGGCCGACCCCAGGACGACGTTCTTCATCGCGTTGCCGCGGGGCAGGCCCTCGTGCGTGCTCAGCAGGTACATCGCCAGGAGCAGCACGCCGGCGGCGGCGCCGAAGTAGCCGCCGTAGATGGCGACGGCGAAGGTGCCCAGGGGCAGCCAGCGCGGATCGCGGACCGGTTGCTGCGCACCCTCGGCGGCCAGCTCGCGCGGAGGCCGCTGCACGAGGATCGCCGCCGAGGCGCCGGCGATGAGCCAGGGGACGATCCGCTCGAACGCCTCCGTGGGCGTGAGCAGCAGCAGCGCCATGCCGGTGGCACCACCGAGGGCGGCGGCGACCAGCAGCGGGCGCAACCGCCGGCCCTGCCCGCGCAGCTCGGGCCGCGAGGCGCTCACCGACCCGACCGCGTTGAGCACCAGCGCCACCGTGTTGGTGACGTTGGCGGTGACCGGCGGGAGGCCGGTGGCCAGCAGCGCGGGATAGCTGACCAGCGACGCGAGTCCGGCGATGCTGCCGGTCAGGCCCGCCCCGATGCCGGCGAGCACCAGGAAGGCGAACTCGAGGGGGCTCATCGGCGCAGCAGCACCACGATCGCGATGAGGCCGAGCACGACGATCGCCGTCCGCAGCACCGGTTCGGGCAGCTGGCGCCCGTAGCGGGAGCTCACGGCACCGCCGACCAGCGAGCCCGCCGCGAGCAGCCCGGCCGCCGCCCAGTCGACCCGGTCGGTGGCGACGACGACGTACGCGCCGGCGGCCACGGTGTTCACGGCCAGGGTGAGGACGTTCTTGAGCGCGTTGAGCCGCTGGAGCGACTCGCGCAGCAGGAACCCGAAGATGCCGATCTGCAGCACTCCCTGGCTGGCCGCGAAGTACCCGCCGTAGGTGCCGGTCAGGTAGGCGCCGCCGAACAGTGCGGCCGTCCGGCCCGGGCCCACGTGTTGCTCCCCGTCGGCGGGCGGGCGCCGGCGCCGGAGGGCGCGCTGGACCAGCGGCTGGACGGCGACGAGCACGACCGCGAGCGTGATGAGCACCGGGACGACCGCCTCGAACGTGGAGGCGGGCAGGTGCAGCAGGAGGAACGCGCCGGTGAGCCCGCCGAGGATCGAGGCGGGCAGCAGGGTGAGCAGTCGCCGGCGCTGGCCGCGCAGCTCGCGGCGGTAGCCGAAGGCACCCGAGGCGTTACCGGCGATGAGGCCCAGGGAGTTGCTGATGGTGGCCGGCACGGGCGGGATGCCGACGGCGAGCAGGACCGGGAAGGACACCAGGGTTCCCGAGCCGACGACGGCGTTGATGCCGCCGGCGGCGAACCCCGCCGCGAGCACGGCCACCATCTCCCACCCGGTCATGCGCGCATCGCGGCGAGCCTCGCACGGGGGCCGTCGAGGGTGCCGCCGAACGCTGAGTCGATCTGCTCACAACGCGCCTGCTCGTCCGCGCCCGCCGTTCAGCGTGGCGTCAGCAGCCGCCCGAACAGCTCCGTGTACTGCACCAGCGACCGGGTCCCGAGGTAGTTGGCGGTGACCCGCAGCCGGCCCTCGCGGCCGATGCCCGCCGCCCCGACGTCGTCGCCCAACAGGCACGAGACCGCGCTGCCGTACGCGGCCAGGTCCGCCGGGTCGTCGACGAGCAGACCGGAGCGGGGGTGCTCGATCTGGTCCTGGATCCCGCCGATGCGGCTGGCCACCACCGGGCGGGACTTCCACATGGCCTCGGCGACGGTGAGCCCGAAGCCCTCGGCGATCGACTTCTGCACGATGACGTCGGCACGCCGCTGCAGCGCGTTCACCATCGCGGCGTTCTCCTCGAGGTCGGCCATCGGCAGCGAGACGAGGTGGACCCGCTCCCGTGCCGCCGCCGGCAGCCCGGCGAACAGCTCGCGGGCCTCGTCGAGTACCTGCCCGCCCTCCGGGTCGTCGGCGACCGCTTCCACCGACGGCCCGGCGTAGACCAGGTGCGCGTCGGTGTGGGGGACGACGTGCTCGACGAAGCCGGAGATCACCCCCAGCGGGTCCTTGAGCCGGTCCCAGCGCGACACCTGCAGCACCACGCGGTCGGCCCTGGTCAGCGGGCGGCCCTCGTCGATCTCGGCCCTGCGCTCCACGCGCCCGGGAGACCCGTCGATGCGCGTGAAGCCGGCCTCCGCGAGGTGCCTGCCGTCCTCCTGCAGCCCGCCGACGGCGAGGACGGCCTCGACGGTGTCGTCGGTCAGCGTCTGGTTCTTGGCCGAGAACGCGTCGATGGACGGCGGGATGAGCACGGTCCGGGCAGGGTCCAGGTCGGCCCAGACGTACTGCCGGCGGGAGAACACGTACGCGTCGGCCTGGCGGACGTAGTCGCGCAGGAAGCTCCACGCCCGGGTCGCGACCGGGACGGGCATGTCGATGCCGACGTGGCACCGCCAGACCACGGGGACCCCGAGGGCCTTGAGGACGGGGATCATGCCCGCCGTCTGCGGGTCGTGGAGGAGCACCACGTCGTCGGGGGACACCCGCGCGGCGAGCTCCTCGGCGTTGGCCCGTGTCGTCGCCTCGTACACCTCGCGCGCGGCGCCGTCGAGCTCCAGGCCGTCACCGGCGGCCCCGTGGAGGTTGTTGTGCAGCCGCTTGGTGACGGTGAAGAACTCGGTATCGCCGGAGATGACTTCCCAGCGCGCGTCGACGCCCTGGCCCCGGGCGTAGGCCAGCAGGGACTGCACCATCTCGGCGACCCCGCCGCCGCGGGAGGTGGAGTTGACGTTCCACAGCGCCCGGCCGGCGAACATCTCCTGCGCCCAGCGGGCGTGGTCGAGCACCGAGCGGTAGGTCAGCACGTCCAGCACCGGTTCGAAGCGCTGGAGGGGGATCGAGGCGATCGGCACCGACGTCAGCCTGGGCATGTCTGCACGGTAGGGCCGGTGCGGCTCCCCGTGACCACGGTTGCGCGCCATCGGTCCGGGGACTGCGGGGCCGAACGGGTATGCGGACGCTCGGCTCAGGACTACGGTCGCCCCTCCATCCACGAGCCGAGCGAGCAGCACGGGAGCCGGAGATGAGCGTCTACCGCGTCACGGAAGTCATCGGTGTGAGCACGGAGTCGTGGGAGGCGGCGGCGCGGACCGCGATCGAGACCGCTGCCGGTTCGGTACGGGAGCTCCGCATCGCTGAAGTGGTCCGCCAGGACGTGACGATCGAGGACGGCCAGGTGACCGGCTTCCGGGTGCGCCTGGCCATCTCGTTCAGGTACGACACCGAGAGCTGAGCTCGCACGACATCACGCCGATGACGGCACCGACTCACGCTTCCGCCGGGGGTGCGGGCGCCGCCGTCCGTCGTCGGGCCCGGCGCAGCGGGACGAGCACCGCCGCGGCGATCACGGCGCCGACGACGAGCCAGGGGAGCAGGACACCGAGGGCGATGACGGCCGCGCCGGCGGCCGAGACGAGGGCCCGCCATCCGGTGCCGAGGGCGTCGACGAAGCCGTCCGGGCCGCCGGGCGGAGCCACGCCGGGCGGCTGCAGGTGCACGCGGAGGGTGGAGAGCTCCACCTGGTCGGCGAGGAACGCCCGCTGCGACTGCAACGACTCCAGCTGCTCCTGCCGGCCGGACAGCGCACCCTCGGCGGCCAGGAGCGCCTCGGTGGTGGGGGCCTCGTCCAGCAGGGTCTGGAGCCGGGTGACCGAGGTCTGCAGGGCCGAGATCCGGGCGTCCAGGTCGACCGCCTGTCCCGTCACGTCCGAGCGGGACACCGACACGCTCGCCACGTCGCCCAGCTCCTCCAGATCGGCGAGGAGGTCGGTCAGCGTGTCCGCCGGTACCCGGACCACGAGGTCGGCGTAGGCGCCCTCGTCGTCCCCGTTCGCGGTCTGCTCGGTCCGCTCGTCGACCCGGCCGCCGGCGGACTCCACCAGCTCGCTGACCCGCTGCGCGCCGTCGGCCGGGTCGTCCACGGCCAGGGAGGCCGAGGCGTTGGTGACCACCTGACGGTCGGCGTCGGACGCGGCACCGCCGTCGTCACCCGCGGCACCGCCCTCGTCGGCCACGGCAACGGCGCCACCGCCGTCCGCGCCGCTCGACCCGTCGTCGGACGGCCCGGAGCAGCCGACGACGAGCACCACCGCGCCGAGCGCGAAAGCCCTGCGGAGAAGGGGTCCCATGGCGGGACCGTAGGGCCGTCGCCGTGGCCTGGACCACGAACGATGCCCGATCGTGACCGCAGCGGTACGGCGGTGCGCATGGGCCGCTCGGGCCCTGATGCGAGCCGGGGAATCGTGTTTCCCGTCACATCTGCGCGATCGGGCCTACCGTTGACACATGCACCGCCCACGCGTCGAACCAGCTCCCGCACCCCGCGCCGCTGCCCCTGAACGGGTCCGCTACCTCCACGCCGTGGCCGCCGCCCGGGCGAGCGCCGCGAAGCCCGACTCCGAGCAGCAGATCGCCGACATCGTCCGCGTCACCGTCGACGACGAGGTCGACACCCGCACGTTCAAGGCGATCGTCACCGACGTCTCCGACGACCTCCTGCACTGACCTGGGCTAGTCCTTCCGTCCGGCGTCGATCAGGCGGAGAACGGCGGAGCCCTCCTCGTCGGAGGCCTCCAGGTCCACCTCGACGTCGAAGCCCCAGTCGTGGTTGCCCTCGGGGTCGTCGACGATCTGCCGCACCTTCCAGACGCCGGGCTCCGACCTGTCCCAGATGAGCATCGCCGGGCCGCGGGCGTCCCCGCCGGTGTTCAGCTCCGCGTGCTCGTCGAAGTAGCCGCGCACGACGGTCTCCCACCGCTCGGCGTCCCAGCCCGAGCCGCGGTCCAGCTCGCCCAGGTCGTACCAGCGGCGGCGGGCCCACAGCTCGACCCGGCGGAACAGCGCGTTGCGCACCATCGCGGTGAACGCGCGCTCGTTGCCGGTGAGCGGCCGGGGCCGCGCCGGCACGGCGACCTCGGCCACCGGGCCGTCCTCGTCGGGGTTGGTCAGCGCCTCCCACTCGTCCAGCAGCGACGAGTCGACCTGGCGCACCAGCTCGCCCAGCCACTCGACCAGGTCGGTGACCTCCTCGGTGCGGGCGTCGGCGGGCACGCCCGAGCGCAGCGCCTTGAACGCGTCGGACAGGTACCGCAGCACCGCCCCCTCCGAGCGCGTGAGGCCGTAGGTGTTCACGAACTCCCGGAAGGTGAAGGCCCGCTCCCACATCTCGCGGACGACTGCCTTGGGCGACAGGTGCGCGTCGGCCGCCCACGGGTTGGTGCGCACGTACACCTCGAAGGCGGCGTCGAGGAGCTCCTCCAGCGGCTTGGGGTAGGTCACCTCCTCGAGCAGCTCCATGCGCTCGTCGTACTCGATGCCCTCGGCCTTCATCTGCGCGACGGCCTCGCCCTTGGCCTTGTTCAGCTGCGCGGCGAGGATCTGCCGCGGGTCGTCCAGGGTCGCCTCGATGACGCTGACGACGTCGACCACGTAGGTGTCCGAGTCCGGGTCCAGCAGGTCGATGGCGGCCAGCGCGAAGGTCGACAGCGGCTGGTTGAGCGCGAAGTCCGGCGGCAGGTCCAGGGTCAGGTCGTAGCGGCGGCCGTCGGGCTCGGGCTCGGACAGCCGCTCCAGGACGCCGGCCTGCAGCAGCGACCGCGCGATCCCGATCGCCTCGCGGATCAGCGCGAGCTGCTTCTTGCGGGGCTCGTGGTTGTCGGTGAGCAGCCGGCGCATCGCCGCGAACGGGTCGCCGGGCCGGTCGACCACGTCCAGGACCATCGCCGTCGACACCCGCATGTTGCTGGTCAGCTTCTCCGGCTCGCCCTCGACCAGCCGGTTCATGGTCGCCTCGCTCCACGGCACCATGCCGTCGGGCACCTTCTTGCGCACCAGCTTGCGGCGCTTCTTCGGGTCGTCGGCCACCTTGGCGAACTGCTTGAGGTTCTCCACCTCGTGCTCGGGTGCCTGCACGACGACGGTGCCCGCGGTGTCGTAGCCGGCCCGTCCGGCGCGGCCGGCGATCTGGTGGAACTCGCGAACCTGCAGCAGCCGCGTGCGGACGCCGTCGTACTTGCTCAATGCGGAGAACACGACGGTGCGGATCGGCACGTTGATGCCGACGCCGAGGGTGTCGGTGCCGCAGATGACCTTGAGCAGGCCGGCCTGGGCCAGCTGCTCCACCAGCCGCCGGTACTTGGGCAGCATCCCGGCGTGGTGCACGCCGATGCCGTGCCGCACCAGCCGCGACAGCGTCGTCCCGAAGGCGGAGGTGAACCGGAAGCCGCCGATCATGTCGGCGATCGCGGCCTTCTCCTCCTTGCTGCACACGTTCACGCTCATCAGCGCCTGCGCCCGCTCGAGCGCCGAGGCCTGGGTGAAGTGGACGACGTAGACCGGCGCCTGCCTGGTGTCCAGCAGCTCCTGGATGGTCTCGTGCATCGGCGTGGTCGCGTAGTAGTGGTGCAGCGGGACCGGGCGCTCGGCGTTGGCGACCAGCGCGGTGGGCCGGCCGGTGCGGCGGGTGAGGTCCTCGCGCAGGGACGTGACGTCGCCGAGGGTCGCGCTCATCAGCAGGAACTGCGCCTTGGGCAGCTCGAGCAGCGGCACCTGCCAGGCCCAGCCCCGGTCGGGGTCGCCGTAGAAGTGGAACTCGTCCATGACCACGAGGCCGATGTCGGCCTCGGCGCCCTCGCGCAGCGCGATGTTGGCGAGGATCTCCGCGGTGCAGGCGATGATCGGCGCCCCGGGGTTCACCGACGCGTCGCCGGTGAGCATCCCGACGTTGGCGGCGCCGAACACCCCGCAGAGGGCGAAGAACTTCTCGCTGACCAGCGCCTTGATCGGGGCCGTGTAGTAGCTGCGCCGCCCGGCGGCCAGGGCCGCGTACTGCGCGCCGGTGGCGACCAGCGACTTGCCCGAGCCCGTGGGCGTCGCGAGCACGACGTTCGCGCCGCTGACCAGCTCGATCAGCGCCTCCTCCTGCGCCGGGTAGAGCGTCGTGCCGCCCGCCTCGGCCCAGGCGGCGAAGTCGGCGAACAGCTCGTCGGGGTCGGTGCCCTTGGCGCGGAGCGCGGTCAGGTCGGCGACGTCGTCGAGCAGGGGAGGGGCAACTGTCGTGGTCATCAGGACCACCAGCGTGCCTCACGGCGGTTCCCTTCCCGCTGACCCGGCCGGGGGATACGCGGCTCCGGGGCGATCACGATCCGGTAACGGCGCGGCTATCTCGCTCCGATGGTGGACACTGGGGGAGCGAAAGGTGAACAGCAGGTGAACGAGAGGTAGCAGCATCATGCGCAACGCCGAGTGCCCGGAGTGCCGTTGGGTCCCCGTCGTCGACGGGTCGGGACGACGTCGGCTGGAGATGCGCTGGCAGCTGCCCGTGGCCGCCCCCGCGAGCACGACCCTCGCCCGCGCGGCCTGACGGCCGGGTTCCGCCCGCGACAGCGCGGGTAGGCAGGCGGCGAGCGGCCCGGTCAGTAGTGGCCAGGACCGCAGAACGCCCACCTGCAGCGGAGGACGCCCGTGTCATCGCCCCGCCCCGACGACCAGCCCGCACAGCAGCAGACCCCGCCGGGAACGCTCGGTGAGATGGACCCCGAGCCCGACCACGGCGAGGAGAGCTACCAGGGCTCCGGCCGGCTCAGCGGCAAGAAGGCCGTGATCACCGGCGGCGACAGCGGCATCGGGCGCGCCGTCGCCATCGCCTTCGCCCGCGAGGGCGCCGACGTCCTCATCTCGTACCTGAGCGAGCACGAGGACGCCCAGGACACCGCGACGTACGTCGAGCAGGCCGGGCAGAAGTGCGTGCTCGTGCCCGGGGACATCTCGGACCGTGCGCACTGCAGGACGATCATCCCGAAGGCGGTCGAGGAGTTCGGCCGGGTCGACGTCCTGGTCAACAACGCCGCGTTCCAGATGAGCCACGACTCGCTCGAGGAGATCAGCGACGACGAGTGGGACCACACGCTCGCCACGAACCTCTCGGCGATGTTCATCCTCACCAAGGACGCGATC
Organism: uncultured Actinomycetota bacterium; assembly: GCA_963747895.1. Taxonomy (GTDB): domain Bacteria; phylum Actinomycetota; class Actinomycetes; order Mycobacteriales; family Geodermatophilaceae; genus Blastococcus. The sequence goes on along the minus strand of CAVVGX010000012.1, from coordinate 837,853 downwards.
CCGCACATGGGTCCCGGGTCGTCGATCATCAACTCGTCGTCGGTCAACTCCGACAACCCGAGCCCGAACCTCATCGCCTACGCGATGACCAAGGCCGGGATCGCCAACTTCACCGCCTCGCTGGCCCAGATGCTCGCGGAGAAGGGCATCCGGGCCAACAGCGTCGCGCCCGGGCCGATCTGGACCCCGCTGATCCCCTCGACCATGCCCGAGGAGAAGGTCGAGAGCTTCGGTCAGCAGGTGCCCCTCGGTCGCGCGGGTCAGCCGGCCGAGCTGGCACCGGTCTACGTGCTGCTGGCCAGTGACGAGGCGTCCTACGTGTCGGGGGCGCGCGTCGCGGTCACCGGCGGCAAGCCGATCCTGTAGCCGCCGCGGGCCGTCGGTCAGACTGGGCGGGTGCCTGCGGTCGACGACGCCTCGGGTGACCTCCAGGTCACCGGCTCCGTCGTCGTGCCCGCGGCCGCGCTGAGCTGGCGCTTCTCGCGCTCGTCGGGGCCCGGCGGGCAGGGCGTCAACACGGCCGACTCCCGCGTCGAGCTGTCGGTGACGCCGGAGGAGCTGCCCGGGCTCACCGATCCTCAGCGGGCCCGGCTGGCCCAGCGGCTGGACGGCCGGCTCGTCGACGGCGTCCTCACCATCGCGGCCAGCGAGCACCGCCAGCAGCTGCGCAACCGGCAGGCGGCGCGCGAGCGGATGGCCGCCGTCCTCCGTGCCGCGCTGGCCCCGCCGGCTCCGGCCCGCCGCCGCACCAAGCCCACCCGCGGCTCGAAGGAGCGGCGGATCGAGGCCAAGAAGCAGCGCGGGCAGCTCAAGAAACAGCGCCGCAGCTGGGACTGAGCTGCGCCTAGGACAGTCGCTGCTGCAGGTGGACCGTCACCCGCTCGCCGGCCTCCTTCTTGCCGATGGCCGTGCAGATGGCCGCCCGCAGCGGCAGCCAGTGCGGCCCGGCACCCGAGGGCATCAGCGTGGCGGCGAACGCGTGTCCGTCGGCGGTGCCGGTGACCTTGACCGCCTTCCGGGTGCCCAGCAGCGCGGCGGAGTCCGGCACGACCAGGTAGGTGGGGAACGCGCCGTCCTTCTCGATGGGCGCGGTGAACGTGTGGTCCAGGGCGCTCGGGGTGCTCATGCCTCCATCGACTGCTGGGACCCGGACAACTCATCGCGGCGGCGCCGGAGGAAGGCCCGCTCGCGGTCGTTGCCGGTCAGGTCCAGGGCCGCGTCATAGGCCGCGACGGCCTCGGACGCGCGGCCCAGCCGGCGGAGCAGGTCGGCGCGCACGGCCGGGAGCAGGTGGTGACGCAGGTCCAGGCCGTCGACGATCTCCAGTGCCACCGCGGGCCCGGCCACCTCGGCGACGGCGACGGCACGGTTCAGGGCGACGACGGGACTCGGCGCCAGCGCCAGGAGCTGGTCGTAGAGGGCGACCACCTGGCCCCAGTCGGTGGCGGTGGCCGTGGGGGCGTCGCTGTGCACGGCGGCGATCGCCGCCTGGAGCTGGTAGGGCCCGGGGCGGTTGCGGCGCAGGCACCGGCGGACCAGCTCCTGGCCCTCGGCGATCAGCTCCGCGTCCCAGCGCTTCCGGTCCTGGTCTCCGAGCAGCACGAGCTCGCCGCCGACCGAGGTACGGGCCGGGCGCCGGGACTCGGTGAGGAGCATCAGCGCCAGCAGCCCGGTCACCTCGGGCTCGTCGGGCATCAGTTCGGCCAGCAGCCGCCCGAGCCGGACGGCCTCCGCGCACAGCTCTCCGCGCACCAGCTCCTCACCCGCCGTGGCCGTGTACCCCTCGGTGAAGACGAGGTAGACGACGGCAAGCACCGCCGGCAGCCGGTCGGGCAGCTCGGCCTCCGTCGGAACGCGGTAGGGGATGCGCGCGTCGCGGATCTTCGCCTTGGCGCGCACCAGCCGCTGGGCCATCGTCGGCTCCGGCACCAGGAACGCGGCGGCGATCTCCGCCGTCGTCAGCCCGCCCAGCAGGCGCAGCGTGAGGGCCACCTGCGCCGGCACGGCGAGGGCGGGGTGGCAGCAGGTGAAGACCATCCGCAGCCGGTCGTCGATCACGGGGCCCTCCTGCGGTGGGGACGTGCCGTCGTGGAGCAGTGCGGCCTGGACGTGCCGCTCGGTGCGGGTGCCCTCCCGCCGGAGCCGGTCGATGGCCCGGTTCCGCGCGGTCGTGATGATCCAGCCCGGCGGGCTGGGCGGGACGCCGTCGGCCGGCCACCGGACCAGGGCCGTGACGAAGGCGTCCTGCACCGCCTCCTCGGCGGCGTCGATGTCGCCGAGGAGGCGGGTGAGGACGGCGACGGCGCGCCCCGAGTGCTCGCGGAAGGTCCGCTCGACGAGCGCGGTGGGCGCGGTGGTCATCCGATCAGGACGACCACGCGACGGGCCGGATCTCCACGGGCAGGCCGAGCACGCCGGCCAGCTTGCCGGCCCAGGCCAGCGCGTCGTCCAGGTCGGTGGCCTCGATCAGGTCGAAGCCGCCGACGAACTCCGCGCCCTCGGCGAACGGGCCGTCGGTGACCAGCACACCGGTCCCGTCGTTGCGGACGACGGTCGACGCGGTCGGCTGGTGGAGGCCGGCGGAGAACACCCAGACGCCGGCCGCGCGCATCTCGTCGCTGAGCGTCTCCAGGTTCCGCATGACGGGGGCGAGCACCTCCGGTGGAGGCACCTGGCCGGTCGGCTGGACGATGTTGAGCAGGTACTTCGGCATCGGATCCTCCTCGGGAGCGGCCGGCCCCTCCGGCTGCTCACCCCCTGTACGAACCGATCCTGCCGGGATCGACACCGCGCGGGAGAAATCTCAGCTGCGGTCGAGGACCTCGCCGAGGACGCGGGCGCCGTCCGGGAAGCGAGCGGGGTCCGGGCCGGCGAAGCTGAGCCGGAGGTAGGGCGCCGTCGGCTCGGCGGGGAACCACTCCGTCCCGGGCGCGAGGACGACGCCGGCGGCCTCGCACTCGGCGATCAACCGGTCGAGGTCGGTCTCGTCGGGCAGTCGCGCCCACAGGTGCAGGCCGCCGGCCGGTACCTGCTCGACGTGGACCTGGGGGGCGTGCTCGGCGAGGGCGGCCACGAGCAGGTCGCGGCGGGCGCGCAGCTGCTGGCGGAGTCCGCGCAGGTGGCGGTCCCACGCCGGCTGGGTGACGACGTCGAGGGCGGCGGCCTGGAGCAGCCCGCTGACGTACATCGACTCCGCTGCCCGGTCGGCCAGCAGCCGGTCGCGGGCGGCCCCGCGGGCGACGATCGCGGCGACGCGGAGGGCGGGGGAGACGCTCTTGGTGAGCGAGCGCAGGTAGAGGACGTGGCCGGAGTCGTCCGACGCGGCCACCGGGGACGGCGTGGTGGTGATGCCGAAGTCGTGGGCCCAGTCGTCCTCCAGCAGGAAGGCCCCGTGCCTGCGGACCACCTCGAGCACCTGCCGCGCGCGTTCGGCCGACCACTGGGCGCCGGTCGGGTTCGCGTAGCTCGGCTGCGCGTAGAACAGCCGAGCGCCGGACTCGGCGAAGGCGCGGGACAGTTCGTCGGGGTCCGGGCCCTCGCCGCCGCTGGGCACCGGCACGATCCGCACGCCGGCGCGGGTCGCGGCCTGGATCGCGCCCCAGTACGTGGGCGACTCCATCAGCACCGGCTGCCCGCGTCCGACGAGGCCCCGGAACACCGCACTCAGACCGCTCTGGCTGCCGGGCAGCACGACGACGTCCCGGGGCGTGGGAGCGGCGACGTCGGCCGGGGTGGCGGCGCGCAGCTCGCCGGCGAACCACGCCTGCAGCTCCGGCAGGCCGGCCGCCGGCGGGCGGGACAGCGCCGCGTCGCCGCGCGCGGCGCGGGCGAGCGCGGAGCGGACCAGGCGCTCGGGCAGCAGTTCCCGGTCGGGGAAGCCGGAGTGGAACGCGACGACGTCGTTCGGCGCGGATCGGAGCGCGGTCGGCAGTCCGGCAGCGGGGCCGGCCGGAGCGCTCATCGCCGCCGTCTGCCAGCCGTAGTCCGCCGGCCGGGCCGCCCGCACGGCGCGGACGAACGTGCCCACCCCCGGACGGGCCTCGACCAGCCCCTGCGCGGTCAGCGTGCGCAGCGCCTTCTGCACCGTGACCGGGCCGGCCTGGTGGCGCGTGGCCAGGGCGCGGGTGGAGGGCAGCTGCGCGCCGGGCGGTGCCGTGGCGATCCACTCCCGGAGCTCGCGGGCGATCCGGCTGCCGCTATCGTCGAGCATGACGGTACACGATAGCGCTACTGACGACGCTGGTCCGACCGCTACCGGTCCCGGCGGCCGGCCTCGGCTGGGGGCTGCTCGGGGTGCTGGCCTTCTCCTTCACGGTGCCCTTCACCCGCATCGCGGTCGCACGGGCTCGGGCCGCTCTTCATCGGCTCGGGCCGGGCGGTGGTGGCCGCGGGCCTGGCCGCGACGGCGCTCGCGGTCACTCGGCAGCGGGCGCCGCGCGGGGCGCAGTGGTGGCGTCTCGCCGTCGTCGCCGGTGGGGTGGTGACCGGCTTCCCGCTGCTGACGTCGTTCGCCCTCACGAGCACCCCCGCCAGTCACGGCGCCGTCGTCATCGCCCTGCTCCCGGCCGCGACCGCGGTGGTCGCAGTGCTCCGCGCGGGCGAGCGCCCGCCGTCGGCGTTCTGGCTGGCCGGCGGCGCGGGCGCCCTGGTCGCCGTCGGCTTTGCGGCCGCCGGATCGGGAGGACTCGGTGATCTGCGCGTCGCCGACCTGTTGCTCTTCGGCGCCGTCCTGGCGGCTGCGGCCGGGTACGCCGAGGGCGGGCTGCTGGCGCGCGAGCTCGGCGCCTGGCAGACGATCTCGTGGGCGCTCGTCCTCGCCGCACCGGTCACCGGGGCGCTCACCGTGGTCTCGGCGGCCGGGAACCCGCCCGACGGGACACCGGGGCAGTGGGCGGCCTTCGGCTACCTGGCCGCGGTGAGCATGTTCCTGGGCTTCTTCGCCTGGTACCGCGGCCTGGCGATCGGCCCGATGGCGCGGGTCAGCCAGATGCAGCTCGTTCAGCCGGTCCTCAGCATTCTCTGGGCCGGCCTGCTGCTGGGTGAGGAGCTCACCGCCGGGACGCTCGCCGGCGGCCTGGCCGTCGTCCTCTGCGCCGGCCTCGCCGTGCGGGTACGGCAGCCCACGTCCGCGCGGGTGGCGTCCCGCAGCGTTGGAACGGTGAATGCGTCAGGGACATGAATTGGCGTGCCGCCGGTCGGTCGACTTGCGGCTAGAAGCCCAGCAGGATTGAGCGCCCTGAAGGCGGCTTCAGAGACACCCTGGCCATTCGCATTTCAGGCCTACCGAGCGGCTGCCAGGGCGGTCAGGATGGAGCCCATGTCCGAGCAGATCGAGCACGTGTACGCCGGGCACAAACCGTTTGGCCTTCGGCGCTTTAGAGCGGTCTGCAGCTGCGGGTTCGAGACGCCGCCCGTCGAGGGCTCTGAGATGGAGGCGATCGAAACCGCTCATCGAGCGCTCATCCGAGACCATGGGGCGCGCGAGCCCCTCCCCGGTGAGATGGTCGGCGTTCCGCTGGTCGGAGAGGCCGGTCCCGTACGGCCGCGACCGAGCCGTCCTTACTTCGCTTCCCGCAGCGAACCTGGGAAGGCGCGACCTCGACGACTCCCGTAGCAGCCCAGGCCTACGTCCCTCCCTCACGAAGGGCCTGGTGGCGCGTGTCCCTAGGTGGGCCGCTCAGGGACAGAAGGCGGGTGCAGGGACACTTCCGGCAAGCCGTGCCTACCGGGGTCGCCGCGACTGAAGTCTGCGGTTCAGGTTGAGGTGAGCCCGAAGATCAGCATGACGGCTCCCACCAGAATCAAGAAGACTCCGCCAGCTGCCGCCCACGTCACATCTCGGTCGGGAGGGTGAAAGTCCGGGTCGCGATCCTGAACTGCCATTCGCTTGCCCATGCGGGAGTTCCAACCCGAGATTGCTCGGCGGCCGAAGAACACGAACCCGCCCAGCACAACCAGGCTCACTCCCACGATGACGAAGGGCACAGCACCAGCCTTACAGATGCAGCAGCCGGGCGTGCTGTTCCGCCGGCCAGGTCGCCCACTAAAGGGACATCGACCCGCGCCTGGTGTCCATGAGTAGGCCGCTCACGGACACCCCTTGCGCAGGGCCTCGCCCGGCGGGCGGCGCAGGAAACCGGTGGGCGTGTCCAAGCCCTCGCTCTACCTAGCGCCCGAGGCAGGGCGCACGATGCCGTCGTGAGTACGGGCGAGAACCAGCCGCACCACCGACACACGCGCATGGCCCTCGACGAGAACGGATTCCCGGTGGTCCCCAAGTACCGCCAGCGCACGTGGGCGGGCTTGAGCTGGTCGGAGCAGAGAGCCGTTCTGCGCGCCGCGCGTCGTGGAGAGATGCACGCAGACCCGGCGATAGCGAAGGCGGCGCGGGACTGGGCTCGCGAGGTGCTGACCCCGCGGCCATCGTCGCGAAGGCTGCGCAACGTTCTCTCGCGCCTCGTCGAAGACCCTTTCGGTGGAACGCTCGGACTGCGGTCTGGGGAGCGTCGAGCAGCGCGCCGCATAGTTGCCGTGCAGCCTCCTCGCCAAGGGAGCCGCCCCGCAGCTGACTGTCCCTGAGTGGGCCGCTAAGGGACGCGCCTATCGCTTCACCGTTGGCCCGGCTGGCGCTCCTCTGCGCGCCCGGTGTACCTGAGAGACACGAAGTAGGACGCACTGAGGCCCAGGCCGATGAGGATCTGGCCAACAGCAATCCAACGCACTACGGGGTCGTCCGCGATGACCAACTGGACGATCGCGAGACCAGCAAACAGCAGCCACAGCCATGCACCGAAGCGGGCAAAGCGTCCTGACGTGCTGATGAGCCACCACGGGGGCTTGCCGCGGGGATCAGCAGCGTTGAGGCCCTTGTCCGGTCGATCGCCCTCGACTGTCACCTGGGCATCGTCCTCGTCGCCTAGGTCGGCCACAACGCGCATCACCCGACTGTGCTGCTATCCCATCGGAGGCGGTGTCCCAGAGTGGGCCGCTCAAGGACACCGGGAGCGCGCCGCGAGGGCGGCTTAGGGACAGCCAGCCAGGCAGTACCTTCCCGCTAATGGCCCTGACCTAAGCGACCGCGAGGTTGTGCGCCTTCGGTTTGATGCGTGCAGACGGACTCAAGGTGGGCTAGTCGCCCCTGGCCTTTCTGCCGAGGAACCGCACCACTGCCACGATGCCAGTCACGATCAGCGCGAGAATCACCAGAATGATCAAGATTGCAGGCAAGCCGGTGATCGTGCCTTCAGCCGCGTAGAACGTAAGCGGACCTGCGTGCCTCATGTGTGACCCATCCTCAACTTGTCTGGCCGCTAGGACGCTCACCGTCTGCGAGCACCTTGCCGCAACCTACCGGGAGCAGTCATCCGCCGCACGCCACTCGCCGCCAGGCTATTTCTTATACCTGGCGTACAGGATGATTGCGCCCATCACGACAATGAAGGCAACACCGACAAACCAAGCCCCATCGACGCTGGAGGGCCGCCGCCCGACGGCGGGGGCGCGGCGCCCATCACCGCCGGGATTGCCAAGGCTGCCAGCGTCCCACGAGTCGTCATGCCAGGCATCGTGTCGCAACCTGGGCGTATCGGCCCGTTAGGCAGCTCTGTGTCCCTGACAGCCACGGGAGCGGTTTTGATGCCTTCTCTTTTCTGCGAGGTTGGGCAGCCCCTTGAAGCTGGCGCTCGATTGACGCTTCAGCCCATGCCTTCCGCGGGGTCTAAAAACGTGCTTCTCATGCCAATAGTGAAAGCCGCCGTTAGCTAGAAGGACGGCGACTCAGGCGGTGAGGATGATAACGAGGCTCGCGTCCAGGGAAACCGGCCTAGCACGCCGTGAGGGCGGCTTCAGGGACAGTGCGGCCCGGACCAAATCACTTGCGCCAGCGTCGGATCAGCATCGTGATGGCAAATCCCATAGCTGCCAAAGCGCCGATCACAACCATCAGTGCGACCCAGGTGGGAACGGGTGTACCGCCGGACGTGTTGGCGGCGGTGGTGAAGGCGGTGAGCGTCTGACTCAACGTCTGCCCGCTCATCGATCACCGCGATAGCGCTTGTAGGTGCGATACGCCAGATAGAAGGCGACGCCGAACATCACGAGCCCCAGGAGGTGCCCCCAAGGGCCGGGGATCTCGAACGTCAGGTCACTGGCTGAGATCAACACCGGTGGACCGTATGTCAGGTAGGTAAGGGCTGCGTCGCGCGCGAGGGACATCCACGGCGGTTTCACTCGCGGGAGTGGCCCCGTCGGGTGTCCCGTGACGGCACCGGCTAGGTGTCCCTAGGTGGGCCGCTCAGGGACAGAGGAGGGCCTGACGGACACCCACGAGTCGATGCTCTGACACGCTGGCTTGGTGTCCAGCCGCGAAGTTCTCCTCCGGGCGTGGTGGGAACAACTGCGACGCCAGGTGGGCGCAGTTGTCGAGGCTGTCGATCCGGAGGGACTGCTGGCCCTGGGCGGACCGAGTGGCGAGTACACCTCCGAGAGCGATGCACTGACCTCCCTTGTCGTGCGCAAGGGAATCGGCGAAGCGTCTGTTCTGGCGGTGTGGGAACGAGCCTTCGGCCCGGGTAGCGGTCTGTCGCAAGACCCCGGCTCGCTAGAGTCCTTGACCAGCCGCCTCCGCGCGCTTCAGTCGGCACACCCTCGGCCCTAGGCGTGCGGCACGCGTGTCCCATAGTGGGCCGCTCAGGGACACCCGCATCAGACCCCGCGCCGGAATCACATCCAGGCGTCTGGCAGCCCACTCATCTGACGACCAAGGTCCCAGTTGGCCGGCCGCTCTTCCGGGGAGAACCATGCGCACCCGGCGGCGATCCACTCCGAGCGGTAGTCGCGGGCCCATTTGAGGTTGAGGTCATCCACGCCTGAGTACGGCTAGTGAGGGTGACAGATGGGTCCGTCGCGCCGGGTGCGTCACCACCGGCCATGAGCGCAAGGCTGAGCCACAACGGTCGTAGTCGCCAGCGGCCGGACCTCATCAGGGTTCCGGATGTCCGGCGTTCTCCTTGCCTCGGTTCTCGCGTGACAGGTGCCAGGCGTACAACCCCGCAGTGACCATCGCCAAGAACCCCAAGGTGCCGCCGACCCAGCTCCCCACCGTGTCGCTGATGAGGAAGCTCAGAGCGATCTTCACGACCAGACCGAACAGCCACAGGCCCACGGGGACCCTCCACGTCGTCACCCGTGGCATCGGCTCATCCCTTCGGCGCTCGCTTACCGCTGTCGTCGGGACGCTACCCAGCCGAACCTGCTCACGCCTCTTCGTGGCGGTCTGACCTGCACCAGGACCCCGGGAAGCGCGCACGAGAATGGACCCATCCCATCACGCTTGTCTGCCGTACTGATCCACGCCTGACTCCGCGCCGCAGCAGGAGCAGATGACGTACTGAGGGCCGTCCGGCCCCGTCCAACGCTCGTCGTCCTCTTCGAGACCGCACACCCGGCAGATGCTCTCGACCGTCTCCACCTCCTCGCCGACCTCATCATCTTCGGCAGTGGGTGGATGTCCCTAAATGGGCCGCTCAGGGCGAGTCTTGCTGCCGCTCACCGCCGGTGTCGAAGAACGCGTTGAGGTAGGCGGAGGGACTCAGGTCGCTGGTCCGTAGCAGCGAGAACACTTCGACCCCATCGGCCGGCGCATCGAACAGTCGGAACGACTGGGCGAGCTCCAAGAACTCCGCCGAGGCCAGGGCCGCCGCGTAGTCACGCGCCTCCGCCTCCGCACGTTCAATCGCCGCCTCGTGGCTCGGTGCCTGCCACAGCGTGATGCGCTCTTCGTAGGTCCTCTGGACGTCCTCCAGCTCCGATAGGCCCTCCATCGCGAAGAGGCATCGGACTGCGTACCAGCCCGAAGGGGCTCCGTCCGTCATCGTCGGGATGTTGCCAGGCTCGGGACGCGGGGCGGTTCACACTCGCCCTAAATGGGCCGCTAGCTGTATTGACCACGAGCGTTGTTGACGGCGTCGCCGGCTGGTCCCAAGAGGAGACCTCCGAGCGAAGGTGTGGGTGCTGACGCCTCACCAAACGCCCGGAGGTCTCGTGTCTCACGCTAATGCCCGCCTAACCGTGCACGGCCGCGCCGAACTCGTCCGCCGAGTGGTCGAACAGGGACGCCCGGTGGCCCATGTCGTGATCGAGCTCAACGTGTCCCGCGCGACCGGCTACAAGTGGCTGGCCCGCTGGCGGGCCGAAGGCTCAGCCGGCCTGCACGACCGGTCCAGTCGTGCGCACCGGCTGCCGAGCAAGACGCCGGCCGCGCTCGAGGCGAAGGTGCTGGCGCTGCGCTCGCAACGGAAGCTGGGGCCGGCGCGGATCGGTCCGCTGGTGGGCCTGCCGCCCTCCACGGTCCACGCGGTGCTCCGCCGGCACGGCATGCACCGGCTGGCCTGGTTGGACCGGCCGACCGGTCAACTGGTGCGCCGCTATGAGCGCGCCCGACCCGGCGAGCTGGTGCACGTCGACGTCAAGAAGCTCGGTGCCATCCGCCCCGGCGGGGGCTGGTGGGAGCATGGCCAGGGCTCCGCGGCGCAGCACCACGCACGCAACGAGAACAGGGCCGGCCGCCGCGTCGGCTACGACTACGTGCACTGCGCGATCGACGACCACACCCGACTGGCCTACGCCGAGATCCACCCCGACGAAACCGCGGTCACCTGCGCTGATTTCCTCCGGGCAGCCGCCGCCTGGTTCGCCGGTCAGGGCATCGGTCGAATCGAGCGGGTGATGACCGACAACGCCAAGGCCTACCGGACCAGTTACGCCTGGCGGCAGGCCCTGGCCGACATCGGCGCCGAGTCCCGTTTCACCCGCCCCTACCGGCCACAGACCAACGGCAAAGCCGAGCGATTCAACCGCACCCTGGCCGACGAATGGGCCTACATCCGGCCCTTCCACAGCTCGGACGAACGTGCAGCTGCCTTGCCCGACTGGCTACACACCTACAACCATCACCGCAGCCACACCGCGCTCGGCGGACAACCCCCGATCAGCCGGATCGTCGTCAGCAACGCTGCTGAACACAACAGCTAGCGGACACCCCTCGCGCGGGGCTCGCGCGGCGGGCGGCACACCTGTGAGCGTGTCCAAGCATTCGCTTCACCTAGCGCCCGAGGCATGGCGCACGATGCCGTGGTGGGTAAGGGCGAGAAGCAGCCGCACCGCCGAGGCACGCCCATGGCCCTCGACGAGGACGGGTTCCCGGTGGTCCCCAAGTACCGCCAGCGCACGTGGGCGGGCCTGAGCTGGTCGGAGCAGAGAGCCGTTCTGCGCGCCGCGCGTCGCGGAGAGATACACGCAGACCCGGCGATAGCAAAGGCTGCGCGGGACTGGGCTCGCGAGGTGCTGACCCCGCGGCCATCGTCGCGAAGGCTACGAGACGTTCTCTCGTGCCTTGCGGAAGACCCTTTTGGCGGAACGCTCGGACTGCGGTTTGGAGAGCGTCGAGCAGCGCGCCGCATCCTTGCATTGCAGCCTCCACGCTAAGGAGGCCGCCCCGCAGTCTCACGGGCCTGAGTTTTCCCTAGTGGCGGCTCATGCCCGCCGGTCCGCGTCCGCCTCGCATCCGCACCATCACGCTGCTAAGGCTCGCCCATCACGCGGCCCTGTGTCCCTGGAAGACACGCGCGAGGTCTTGTTGATTCCTCTTAGCCGCGAGATTGGGCACCCCTTGAAGTTGGCGCTCGATGGACGCCTTGGCCCACGCCTTCCGCCGAGGTGCTAGGTGATGCTTCTCGTGCCAGACATAGAAGCCGTAGGTAGCGGCGAGCACCGCGACCAGGGCAGTAATGACGCAAACTAGGAACACGTCGGCGTCCCCGTAGAACCGCGCGAAGACCGGCGCACCGAACGACGCCCACACGGCAAGCCAGACAGGGTTAGTCCCTGGGGCGCGTGGTGTCGGACGGCGGCTCACAGCACAGACGGTAGGTCCGGCCAACGACGCCGCCGGGGTCGGCGTATCAGGAGTTCGCCCACGCTGCTTGACGTATTGGTAGACAGCGGCTCTACAGGGCAGGGGTGGTCACCGCCCGCGACGTGGGAAAACACCAGCCCAACCTGTCTACGAGTAGTAGACGGACGCTTGACCAAAGGTTTCCTGCGCGTACATCGCGTTCGGGCGTGTCCTTGGCTCCTCCGTGCCCGTTGGTGCCCGGGCCCCGTTACTAAAGGCCACCGGTCGTCTGCCGCAGCCTCACTGATGGTCGTTCCTCAGACCGAGCAGACGCGAGCAGCGGTGTCCCATAGTGGGCCGCTCAAGGACACACGCTGCCTGCTCGCTCTGAGGGCGACTTAGAGACACCTGAGGTAGCAATCGTCGTGCCCGGGCTGCGCAGTCCCGACCGGCGAAGTTCAGGGTCGCCGGGAGCGGCGACGTCGAACCCGAAGCACCGCGCCAACAACCAGGCCGGCGGCAGCGCCAAGACCCAGCGTGCGAAGAAACTCCAAGCTCCCATTGAGTACCCAGTCCATCGCCGCCACCGCCGCGAAGAAGCCCAGGACGAGGGTCACCTCAATCCACTGGGAGCGCCGCCACGCCCGCCGGTCCTCCGGGTCAGGGCCGGCACCAACGTCTCCGACTGTCACCGGGGCATCCTCGGCCCCGGGCGAGCCGCTGCGCGCGCCTAGTACTCCGCTAGAGGGACAAGCGAGCGCCGGGCAGGGTTTCTTACAGTGCGCCGCTCAGAGACAGAAGTCGGCTTGTGCGGCAGGCATGTCGCGGCCCGCGGACTTCACGTGAGATCGATCCCTGCGTGGTAGGACATGCCTCCGTCCATGATCTCGGGGGTTCGATGTCTCGCAGGGCTCACGCACGGCTCATGCTCGGAGCATCCGCCTGCGTGATCGCCTTGACGCCGGCATGCGCTCACGCTCATCCCGAGTCAGGTGCTCTGGTCGAGTCGATCGCGCCTCTGGCGGGCGGGACGACCTACACGGTCGGGTCGCTGGCCGAGATTGTGGCGGCGGACGGGCAGGTGTGGATGCTCGCCGATGAGAAGGGCGACATCGTCCTGTCCCGGGTGGAACTCGACGGGCGGTCCACTCGCGTCATGAGCGTTCCCGGGCAATCGCCGCGCATGGCGCCCTACCGTGACGGCGTTGTCGTCCTGAGCGTCGCGTGCGCTGATCGGAGGTGCGACGAGACGGCGTCGAGGGTCGTGGTTCTCGACGGTGGCGGTTCGACCCTGTCGGAGCACGAGCTCTCGCGAGAACCAGGGCCGCTCGAGGACGGCGATTCGGTGACCCTCGTCGGCATCCAGGACGATCGTCTCTGGGCACTCGCCGGGGGCGAGGTGATCTCCTTCGACCTGGCGACGGGGCAGATATCGGGTCGCGGGCCGCGGTCCGATGGAGTCACATGCCTGCTGGACGGAGGCCTGTACTCCCTGTCCTCTCTCAGCGGCCCCCTCGGGTCGCGAGGGAGTGGTCAGGAACCGTTCGATGAGCCGTACGAGGTCGTCGTCGAGCAGCTCGTGGACGAGACCTGGGTCGAGCTGGGAGAAACCCGGAGAACGGTCACCGAGATCCAGTTGTCCCTGGCCGAGTGCGTCGGCGGCTCCGTGCGCACCGGCGTGTCCGATCAGCCGAGCCCCGCGTGGTCTCCAGCCACCGGCTGGTTCGAGGCGCAGCCGTACACGGCGGCTGTCAACCGCGGACCTGACGAACTCCCCTTCATCACCAAGGTCGCCCGCGGGCAAGCGGATCAGCTCTTCGTCCTCGAGCGCGATGGGCTCATCAAGCGACTGTTCGCTGCGCCGGGCGCTCCGCTGGCCGTCGACACCCTCGACGTGCCCGCGGACGTCTTCCGGCATGACCGAGAAGGTCTGCCGCCCGGGTTGAGCTTCGACATGAGCTCGACGGTCCTGGTCGGATGCGTCTCCCAGACGTCGTTCGAAGCGGACAGCAGCGCTTCGCGCTGCTACGTCAGCCCGTACTAGGCCTCACGGAGAGACCGCATCCGGCGTGGCTGCAACGTCATCCGGCTGTCCGGCAACTCACTTCGCGGGATCACTCGCACAGCGACACGGGAGTGGCGGCGGGAACGAACTCCACCGTCAGTCCGGCCTCTTCGACGAGCGGGTCGGTCACGACGAATCTCAGCAGGTCGTCGTTGACCATGATCATGGTGCCGTGGGTGTAGCCGTCATTCGTGGCGATGCCGGTCCCATCAGCGCGACGCTGGGGCACGGGCGGGGATGACACGGCCCCCCACCAGCGGCCTGCGTACTCGGTGCTGGAGAAGCCGCAATGGGTCAGCAGGGAGAACGGCTCCGCCGTGTGCGGCTCGACACCGCGCAGCGACGACGACGGCGGTTCCGCAGTCGTCGAAGGTGTCGCCGACTGCGGCGCAGAGTCTGCGGAGGTGCAGGCGGCCAGCCCCGTCACCCCGGCCACGACGATCAGCCTGATCCACCTCATTCGCGTCTCCAGCCGCTCGGCAGTGCAGTGGTCTGCGCGCGTGCGCCGTGAGCCGCGCCCCCTGAGGCGACGCTCCTGACACCGTTATCGGCAGGCTGCACGATCGACCCACCGCACCCCGGGGGCAGACGGCCGAGTCCGCTGACGTCTGTGATGCCAGCGTCCCTTCAGCCTTCGGACGGCGAGTCGATCTGAGAGCTTCTGTCCGTCTTGCCGTAGCGACGCCGGACGAACTCCCGGGCCACGAATCCAGCCGCCGTGAAGATCACGAAGTTGACGATCGCCCACGTCCAGCTGCCCAGGACCAACCCGAAGGCGAAACCGGCGGCCCCCCAGGCCAGTTGCTTGGCCAGGAAGAGGCTCATGGGCTGGCCCAGGAGGTTGCGCGCGAATTCCCGCTCGCGCTGCTGGTCCAGTTCAGCGGCGCGCTCATAGCGGTTGCGAGGCCCCTGCGCGGGCGTGGTCATACCGGTCCATTCCACTGCTGGAAGACGTCGATCGTGGACATGGGTCACGAGGTGGGGCGTCGGCGGAGCGTCTGGACGAGGCTGTACGCCGACGCTGCCAGCAACAGGCCATTGGCAGCGGCGCCGAGCCATCGCTCCTTGGCGATGGTCAGGATCAGGAACACCGCCCACAGGACCACGGCGGCGACCAGAAGGGGCAACGGCACCTGCCATCGCGGTTGCCACGGAGGCCCGCTGGTCCCGAGCGTTCCTGTCGGTTCGACTGCGGCGTCGTCCGGCGGCTGCACGTCCCGTCGACGCCTCTGGGTCACCGCGATGCCGAGAGCCATTGCCCCGACGGACAGCAGGCACAGCACGCCCACGACGACCGATGGCGCGCCGACGCGGGTGTCGGCCAACCCGTAGAGGATCGAGGCGATGCCCACCGCGGCCACGCAGCCCATGAATGCGAGCAGGCGCCCGGCTCCTGCGACCTGCCTGCCCGAAGCGTCCTTCACGCACCCTCCCCGCCGTCCGCGCTGACGCGCGCGCAGAGCAACGCTAAGTGCGGCGAGCGGTGACGGCGCGCAGGAGCAGCCGCTTCATCCGAAAGGCGTGACGCCGACCGTGGGCAGGGAGTGGGGTCAGCGCGGCAGCGGCTGCCGGGTCACCACCCACAGCGGGAGCTCGTCGTCGGAGGTGCGCAGCTCCTCGGTCACCTCGAAGCCGAAGCCGCGCAGGAAGCGGACGTTCGCCCACGAGTACACCGCGGCGGCGGCGACCTCCTGCCGGGCGTCGCAGCCCACGACCACCGGGGCGAGCACCGCGGCGGCCAGCCCGCGACGGCGCGCGGACGGTCGGACGCCGAGGTGGGCCAGCCACCAGTGCGGCGCCGAGGGCCGGGCGGCACCGACCAGCGCGGCGGTGTCCGCTACGACGCGCGCCCGGTCGCCGGCGATGTAGGGCAGCTCGCGGGCCAGCGCCTCGGCGACGTCGGCGGGCAGGGGAGCGGTACCTGCCGGCGGCTCCCAGGCGGCGACGGCGTCGACGTCGTCGGTCACCCACGTGCTGCCGGTGGCGACGCCGCGGTGCCCCGCGTCCAGCTCGTGCAGGCGGGTGAGCCGCTGCATCCGGCCGTCGTCGGGCAGCGCCCAGCGGGTCCACCGGGAGTCGGCGAGGGCGATGGTGAGCGTCGCGGCGATGCGGGGCACGTCCCGGGTCTCCGCCAGGCGGACGTCGGGGCCCTCCTCCTCCGGGTCGTCGATCCGCCGGATGGTGGGTCCCTGGGTCACCCCGGCATTCGACCACGGCCCGGACGCACGAACGGGGGCCGCCCCGGTAGGGCGGCCCCCGTCGGGGGTGCGGTGCGGTCGATCAGAGGGCGTCGAAGCCCGCGCGGTCGACCTTGCGGTGGAAGCGGTCGCCGAGCTTGCCGCCCAGGATCGCGCCCAGCAGGGTGACGAGCAGGACCGCGACCAGGGCGATGATGCCGCCGGTGGTCGCCGTGCCCTCGTCGATGGGGATGCGCGGCAGGTCCAGCCGTTGGAGCACGTTGTACTCCGAGCCGAAGACCAGGGCCGCGACGGCGAGCGCGAGCACGACCAGCAGGCCGATGACCCACACGGCGATGCCCTGGCGGGCGCCGTCGAAGCGAGCCATGCGGCCGGCGACGTAGCCACCGGCCAGGTAGGCGAGGAAGAGCACGACCAGCATGACGATGCCGCCGGCGATGCCGATGGTGTCGGCCTGGTCGGCCGCGTCGTCGGCGTTGTCGATGCCCTCGGTCAGGCCGATGGCCAGACCGCCGGCGCTGATCAGCGCGACCAGGATGACGGCGAGGCCGTTGGCGGACAGCCAGCCGAAGAAGGCGGCGCCCCACGTGATCCCGCCATAGCGGGAGCGCTGGGCGTCGACGGCGTCGCGGGCGACGCCGCGGGTGGGCGAGGCGCCCGGGGTCCGGGTGTCGCCGGGGATCGGGTCGGAAGTGGCCATGCCAGAAGTCCTTCGAGAGGTGGGAGCGCCGGTCGGCCGGGGTCGGGGGCCGGTCGGGGTCCAGCAGCGGCGGCGCGGGCAGAGTGCCCGCGCCGCCGGCTGGATCAGCTCCGGCGGGTGGTGGTCTCGTCGTCGAGCTCGATCTGCTCCTTGCGGACCTGCTCGCTGACGGTCTCCTGGTCGGTCACCGTCTCGGTGTCCAGGCGCACGCGCTCGACCGGCACGGCCTCCTTGTCGACGACGGGGCGCTCGGCGTGGAGGGTGACCTCGTGCTCCTCCTCGGAGATGGCCGGCCCGTCGAGGGCGTCGACCGCGTTGGCGTCGGTGATCGGCTCGCGCTCGACGCGGATCTCCTCGTGCGAGACCGGGACGCTCTGCGTGACGTTCTCGCTGACGACGTACTTGCGCAGCCGGGCGCGACCGGCCTCCACGCGCTCGGTGCCGACGCGGAGCTGCTCCTCGGAGCGGGTCATCGCCTCGTCGGTGGTCGGGCCCGAGGTGTCGTGGCCGACCGTGCCGTGGGCGTTGGTCCGGTCCGCGGTCCGGTCCGTGGTGTCGGTGGTCGTGGTGTCGGTCGTCGTGGTGTTCGTCGACGTGGTGTCGGCGTACGACGTCCCGGTGCCCGACCCGACCCCGTAGTAGCGGTAGAGCTCGGCCTCCTCCTCGGGGGAGAGGTGGCCGTCGGTGTCGATCTTGGGAGCGTGCTTGATCTTGTCCGTGTCGTAGGGCAGGCGGAGGTCGCTGCCGGACAGGTCGGCGTCGGCGAGCGGGACGAAGGACTCCTTCGTGCCGAACAGGCCGGTGCGGACGGTCGCCCACTCGGGACGGCCGGTCTCGTCGTCGAGGTAGACCTCGCCGACGGTGCCGATCTTGCCGTCCGCTCCGTGGGCGGTGCTGCCGATGACGGTGCTGAGCTGCTGTTCGGTGATCACGTGCTCTCCTCGCGGGTTCAGGGCTGGGATTGCCGGTTCCGGTCTCGCCTCGGGGGTAGGTGTTCACCGCCGAGGGCCGATCACGGAAGTGCCCCGCGATTTACGACGTAAACTGGCGCCCGCACGTTTAGCCGGTCAGTCCCGGTGGTCCCCCCGCCGAGGCGTGCGGCCCTCGCGGAGGACGCGCTCCAGGCGCTCGAGCAGGTGCTCCAGCGCCTCGTCGAACTCCGCTGCCGATTCGTCCAGCGACAGCAGCGGCTCCAGCCGGACGATGGTGGGGTACTGGCTCAGGTCCGTGGCGTCCTGCGCCTCCTCGAC
Source organism: uncultured Actinomycetota bacterium (assembly GCA_963747895.1). Lineage (GTDB taxonomy): Bacteria > Actinomycetota > Actinomycetes > Mycobacteriales > Geodermatophilaceae > Blastococcus. The sequence goes on along the minus strand of CAVVGX010000012.1, from coordinate 819,747 downwards.
GCCCTCGGGCTTGTCCTCGGCGTTGACCGCCACGCCCTTCTGCGACACCTCCAGCAGCAGGTGGCCGAGCAGGAAGCTCGAGTACGCGCGGTAGGCCGACACCGCCGACTCCTGGGTGAAGCCGCTGTCGATCAGCGCGACCAGGAAGGACTCCACCCAGCGCAGGCTCCGCAGCGGGGGGCGCACCCACGGGGCGGCGGGCGGCCGGGTCGCCACCAGCGGGAACACCTCGGGGTGGGCCAGGGCGATGCGGCGGACGCCGTGCGCGAGGCGCTGCAGGTAGTCCTGCCATCCGTGCCGGGGCACGAGGTGGACGTCGGGATCGCCGTACAGCTCGTCGATGACCGCCTCGACCACGCCGTCGAGCAGGTTCTCGCGGCTGGGCACGTAGCGGTACAGGGCCATCGCCTCGACGCCGAGGTGCGCGCCGAGCCGGCGCATGGTCAGGGCGGCCAGGCCCTCGGCGTCGATGTACTCCACGGCCGCACCGAGGATGCGGCGGCGGTCGAGGGCGCCGCGGCCGGATCCGGGTGCGGCGGCGGGCAGCACGGCGGCAGCCCCGCCGCGGCCCACCGGGCTGTCGGGGTCGGCGTCCTGCCGGGGCTCGTCCACGGCCGTCCTCTCTCTCGTCGTTCGCCGGTTCCCCCCACGTCGATCGTGCACCCCGGCCTCCTCGCCACGTCGGCCGAGGGGCTGTGAGGTCCTGGGCACCCAGCGTTGACGCCGTCGTGCACCCGGGGTAACGACCGGCGGCGAGGCTCGTCGCCGTGCCCGCCGCCGTCGTTCCCGAGACCGCCGGTCGCGGTGCCGGCGCATTGCGGACGACGGCGACGCACTGCCCCTACTGCTCGCTGCAGTGCGGCATGGCGGTGACCGCAGGGGACCGCCCGGCGACGCTCGTGCCCCTGGACTTCCCGACCAACCGCGGCGGCCTGTGCTCGAAGGGCTGGTCCTCCACCGAGCTGCTCGACCACTCGGAGCGGCTGACCCGCCCGCTGGTGCGGGCAGTGCCCGGCGACCGGACCAGCGCGCTGGTCGAGACCTCGTGGGACGACCAGCTGGGCATCGACCTGGAGACGCGCTTCCAGGGCACCGAATCGCCGGCCAAGATCAAGATGGCCGTCGTCGGGTGCCCGCGGAACTGCGCCGAGGCCTACGTGAAGGACGTCGGCGTCGTCGCCGTCGGCAACGGGAAGTGGGAGGTCTAGGTCGGTGGGGCGGCCGGTGCCTCGGTGCGAAAGGGCGACCTGCTGGCGGCCGAAGGCTCACCCGAGGAGGTGCTGACCCTGACCGGCCGGTTCGTGCAGTACTAGCGGGAGAACGCCAACTGGCTGGAGCGCACCTACGACTTCGTGCCGTGGGTGTCAGCGGTCGGCGGGGCGGGCGCGGACGTGCATGCGTTCGCCCTGCGGTCCGAAGAGCACCAGCCCCTCGGCCGGCTCGGGGAAGGGGTTGGACAGGGCGTGCGGCACCCGGGTGTCGAACTCGACCACCTCGCCGGGGCCGAGCACGAAGTCCCGCGGCCCGAGCAGCAGCCGGATCCGGCCGGAGAGCACGTAGAGCCACTCGTAGCCGTCGTGCACCTTCTGGTCGGTCCCGCCCACCCGCCAACGCGGCGGGAACGACATCTTGAAGGCCTGTGGCCCGCCCGACTGCCGGGACAGCGGGATGATCGTCGTGCCGTCGTTCTCGATGGGGCGACCGTGCACCCGGGGGTCGGCCGGGACCGGGGTGTCGACCAGGTCGTCGAGCGCGACGCCGTAGACGCGGGCCAGCGGCAGCAGCAGCTCCAGGGTCGGGCGGCGCCCGCCGGACTCCAGCCGCGACAGCGTGCTCACCGAGATGCCGGTGGCCTCGGCGATCTCGCCGAGGGTCGAGCCCCGCTCGGTGCGCAGCGCGCGCAACCGGGGGCCCACGTTCTGCAGGACGCCGTCGTCGGTCATGTGAGCACTTTGCCAGACCGGCAACGGTGATTGCCATAGCCGCTCACGCCGGCGGACAGTGGGTGGCATGGACGAGCGGTACGACGTCGTGGTCATCGGAGGCGGCGCGGCAGGGCTGAGCGGAGCGCTCACCCTCTCCCGCGCACGACGCAGCGTGCTGGTGGTGGACGCGGGGGAGCCCCGCAACGCACCGGCCGGGCACGTGCACAACTACCTGGGCCGGGAGGGGACGCCGCCGGCCGAGCTGTACGCGATCGGCCGGGGCGAGGTGGAGTCCTACGGCGGCACCGTCCGCACCGGCCGGGTCGTCTCGGTGCGCCGGGAGGACGACGGCTTCTCGATGGCGCTCGACGGCGGGGACGTCGTCCGTGCGCGGCGGGTGCTGCTGGCCGCCGGGCTCACCGACGACCTGCCGGAGCTGCCGGGCGTGGCCGAGCGCTGGGGCAGCACCGTGCTGCACTGCCCGTACTGCCACGGCTGGGAGGTGCGCGACCGGGCGGTCGGCGTCGTCAGCACCGGTCCGCTGGGCGCCTACGCAGCGCTGCTGTGGCGCCAGTGGACCGACGACGTCGTCCTCTTCGTGCACACCGGCGCGGAGCCGGGCGAGGAGGACCTGGAGAAGCTGACCGCCAGGGGTGTCCGCATCGTGCGCGGCGAGGTGACCGGCCTCGAGGGCGGTGCCGACGTCCGGCTGGCGGACGGCGAGCTGGTGGCCCGCGACGCGGTGGTCGTGGCGCCACGTTTCGTCGCCAACGCCGAGCTGCTCGCGGAGCTGGGCGCGACCCCGGTGCCGATGGAGATGCACGGAGCCGTCATGGGCACCTACCTGCCGGCCGACCCGACGGGGCGCACCGACGTCCCCGGGGTCTGGGTGGCCGGCAACGCCGGCGACCTGAGCGCGCAGGTGATCGTGGCGGCGGCGCAGGGACTGAAGGCCGGCGCGATGATCAACGCCGACCTCATCGAGGAGGACACCGCGCGCGCGGTGGACGCGGAGCGGAGCGTGGCGGCATGAGCGGACACGGGCACGAACACGGGCACGGGCACGGGCACGAACACGGGCACGGGCACGAACACGGGCACGGGCACGGGCACGAACGCGAACACGGGCACGGGGAGGACGCGGCGCGGCAGCCCGCGACCACCCGGGAGTCCTACGACGAGCTCTACCGCTCGGCGCCGGCGGTGTGGACCGGTCGCCCCAACCGGCAGCTGGTCGTCGAGGCCACCGGCCTGCAGCCCGGCACCGCTCTGGACGCCGGAGCCGGCGAGGGCGGCGACGCCCTCTGGTTGGCCTCCCGGGGCTGGCAGGTCACCGCCGTCGACTTCTCGCCGGTCGCGCTCGAGCGGGGCGCGGCGAAGGCCGCCGAATTGCGGCTCGCCGACCGGATCGAGTGGCGGCACGAGGACCTCCAGACGTGGACGCCGCCCGAGGCGTCCTTCGACCTGGTCACCGCCCACTACCTGCACTCGGCGTGGACCGACCGCGAGGCGATGTTCCGGCGGCTGGCCGCCGCCGTGAAGCCCGGGGGGACGCTGCTCGTCGTGGGCCACCAGCACGGCGAGGGGTGGGGCCACGGGCACGCCCACGAGCCCGGCGCGCTCTACGCGGCCGACGAGGTCGCGGCGGTGCTCGACCCGGCGCAGTGGACCGACGTCGTCACCGAGACCCGCGACCGCGATCCCGACGCGGCACACCGCACCGGCAACCCCGTGCCGGACACGGTGCTGGTCGCCCGCCGCAGGTAGGTCAGGAGCGCGGGAGGCCCAGGGCGGCGAGGGCCTCGGTGACGGCGTCCTCGTGCAGCAGGTCCAGCGCCAGCAGCCGGTGCAGCAGCACTCCTCGCCGGGTCAGCCGCAGGTCGGCGGCCCGGAGGCGGGGGAGCGTGGCGCCCGGGCGGGGACCGGTCACCGGCGGGTCGAGCAGGCCGGCGCGCTGCAGGTCGGCGACGTCCTCGCGGGCGCCCCACTCCGACCACGGGCGCGGCTCGTCCAGGAGCGGGGCCATCGGCAACGGCACCCGCTCGCGGCGGCCGGCGCCGGCCAGCAGGCCGAGCTGCCGCCAGCTCAGGGCCTCGCTCGTCCGCAGCGCCCGGTCGGCCAGCGCGGCGTCCAGGTCGGGGGAGCAGGACACCTCCGCGAGCAGGTAGCCCAGGTGGCGCACCCGCCGCTCGTCGGTGGACCGGCGGGCCGCGGCGACCACCGCCTCGGCGAGGTCCTCGGCCGCCGGGCGGCCGCCCGGGCGGCTCCCGAACCAGCCGTCCGAGCGCGCCGGTCGCCCGGCCCGGTGCTGGGTGGCCGCGTACTCCACGGCGAACGCCAGGGCCGCCCCCGCGCGCACCTGCTCGCGGGGCACCGGCACGGCGGCGGCCTCCGTGGCGACGGTCCGCAGGCTCGCGGCGAAGGACGTACTGATCGTCACCTTCGCGGCCGAAGGCTCGAAGACGACGGTGGCCGCGGCCCGGCTCATCGACCCGGCGACCGGGGCGCCCTGCTCGATCAACGTGCGGCCGGGCAGCTCGGCGGTCTCCTCGGGGGCGGTCACCAGGTGATCATGTCCGGCGGAGCGCCCCTCGTGCACGCCGGTGGCGGCGACCTCACCACAGCGGGGCACGGCCGGTGAGCGAAACGGAACACGAGATCAGCAGCGGGGCGACGCCGGGGAAACCAGCGGCGGCCACCGTTCCGGCATGGCCGCTCCCACCCGGTCCCGCGCGACGCCCCCGCAGTCCGCCGTCCCCACGCGATCCGGGAGGTGGATCGACGACTGGCGCCCGGAGGACCCGGAGTTCTGGGCGTCGCCCGGCAAGGGCGTCGCCCGCCGCAACCTCTTCTTCTCCGTCTTCAGCGAGCACATCGGCTTCTCGATCGCTCAGCGGCGTCGGCAACGGCTCGACCTACACGATGATCCCGGCGATTCGCCGGTGCGGTGGGCCCGTTCGGCGGGGTGCTCGTGAACCTGGCGTTCCGGCAGTCGTTCATGACCACCGGCACCGGTGACTCGGCCTACCCGGTGTTCATCGCCTTCTACGTGCTGTGCGTCGTGGTCACCCGGGTCGTCTACCTGCGCCCGCAGGCGGCACACCGGGTCTGATCCCGTCGTGTCGGTCCCGGGTGCCACGATGCCGGCATGGTGATCGAGGTGCGGCCGGCCGATGTGTTCCAGGACGTCGCGACGATGGTCGGCCCCAAGCGGCCCGACGCCCAGGCGTGCTGGTGCCTGAGCTACCGGCTCCTCACCTCGAAGGAGAACCAGGCGCTGCTCGGCCCGGCGAGGGGCGAGCGGGTGCGCGAGCTGGTCGGGGAGGAGCCGCGACCCGGCGTCCTCGCCTACGAGGGCGACGAGGTCGTCGGCTGGGCGGCGATCCACCCACGGGCGGACACGAGCTTCGCGAAGAACCGGCGGATCCCGCATGTGGACGACGTCGACGTGTGGTCGCTCTGGTGCGTGCGGGTGCGCCCGGGTCACCGGGGCCAGGGCATCGCCCACTCCCTGGTCGACGGAGCCGTCGCGTACGCGCGCACCCAGGGCGCGCCGGTGGTGGAGGCCTATCCGGTGGACAACGCCGGCGCGAAGGTCGACCAGACGATGGCCTACGTCGGCACCCGGCGGATCTTCGAGAGGGCCGGCTTCGTCAAGGCCGCCGACACGACGTCGGTCCTCAACGGCTTCCCCCGGATCCTGATGCGCCTGGATCTGCGGTAGCGACGCCTCAGTCCGCCAAGCGGTAGCCGCGCTCGACCACGGTGCCGATCAGCGGCGCCCCGAGGGCGGCCCGCAGCCGGGCGACCGCCATCTCCACCGCGTGCTCGTCCCCGCCACCGGGGAGGTGCCGGACGAGGTCGGCCCGGGACACGACCGTGCCGGGACGGTCGGCCAGCGCGCGCAGGACGCCGATGGGTCCCGGCGGGAGCTCGACCACCCGGCCGTCGACGACGGCGGCGTGGCCCCGGACCTGCAGGGTGTGCGGGCCCAGGGCCAGGACCGGGTCGCGCTCGGGGAGCCGGGCCACCACCTCGCGGGCCAGCGCCCCGAGCCGGGCCCGCTCGGGCTGCACCGTCGGGATGCCCGCCGCCTCCAGCGGGCCCGCGGTCACCGCTCCCACCGCGACGGCCAGCACCCGGTCGCGCAGCGCGTCCACCAGCTCGTCGCGGCGGCCCAGTTCCTCGGCCACGGCGAGCAGGCTGGCGGCCGCCGGTGCGCTGGTGAAGGTCACCGCGTCCACTCCGCCGGCGGCCACGGCGGCGACCAGGCGGCGCACCGGGTCGACGTCCTCGGGCAGCACCCAGCGGTAGACCGGCACGGTGAGCACCTCGGCGCCGGCGGCCCGCAGCCCCGCCACCAGGTCGGGCAGCGGGTCGCCGTGCAGCTGGACGGCGATCCGCCGACCCTCGAGCGGCCCTTCGGCACCGGACAGCAGGTGGGACAGGACCTCGACCGAGGACTCCGACTCGGGCGACCAGGCGTCGACCAGGCCGCCACCGCGGATGGCGCCGCGCGCCTTCGGCCCGCGGGCCAGCACCCGCGCGCCGCGCAGGTGCTCCACGAGCGGCAGGTCCCAGGCGTCGGCCGCCTCCAGCCAGCCCCGGAAGCCCACACCGGTGGTGGCGACGACGAGGTCGACCGGCCACTCCAGCACCCGGCGGGTGGCCGCGACGAGCTCCGTGTCGTCCGACAGCGGGACGATCCGGATCGCCGGCGCGTAGACGACCCGGGCACCGCGGCGGTCCAGCAGCGCGCCGAGCTCCTCCTTGCGGCGGGCGGCGGTCACCGCCACGGTGTAGCCGGCCAGCGGGAGTTCCACCGGATCCTGGTCGAGCTCGGTCACATCTGCCCCTCGGTCATGTGGCCCCCTCGGGTCGGCGCCGGCCCATGGTGGGGCCTCGGCGTTACGAGGATGTGTCGGCGTGGCGCTGCGGGCGGTGGGGAGTGAGCGTTGTCATGGCTGCTTCCACCGGGCCAGCAGCACCGACACGTCGTCCTGCAGCCGTCCCTCCTGGTGCCGGAGGACGGCCTCGGTCAGCCGGCGCACCGTCTCGGCCGGCGCCTGCCCACCGGCGATCGCGCGGCGCAGGAACTCCGCCAGCCGCTCCTCGCCGAACCGGGCGCCGGAGGCGTCGCGCGCTCCGGTGATGCCGTCGGTGTAGAGGGCCAGCCAGTCACCGGGCTCCAGCACCTCCTCGCCGACGGTCAGCCCCCGCGACTCCAGGCCGAAGGGCACCCGCCGGCCGCCGTCGAGCTCCTTGACCACCCGCCCCGCCCGGAGCAGCAGGGGAGCCGGGTGTCCCGCGTTGACGTAGCGCAGCCGGCCCGAGCCCAGGTCGATCTCGGCGATGAGTGCGGTGACGAACTCGCTGCCCGGGAACTGCCCGGCCACCACCTCGTCGATGACCCGGGCCTGGTCGAAGACGCTCCGCGCGTCCCGCCGCACGCTCCGGTAGGCGGCCAGGGTGGCTGCCGCGATGAGCGCGGCGTGCATGCCGTGCCCCACCGCGTCGAAGATGCCGAGGGACACGGTGGTCTCCGACAGCGCGTAGTCGAAGACGTCGCCGCCCACTGTGTAGCTGGGCTCGAGCCGGCCGGCGATCACGAAGGAGTCCGTGGCCGCGGTGAGCGGTGGCAGCTGCTGCCACACCAGCTCTGCCGCGGGTGCCATCGCCCGGCTGCGCCGTGGTCCCTCCAGCCCGTCCCCGTAGGTGTCCATGGAGGCGAGGACGAACCCGAGCAGCGAGGCGAGGGAGGTGCACTGCTCGCGCAGCGCCGGGTCGTGCAGGGCGGCTGCGGCCTCCACGCGGACCTCGAGCACGCCCAGCCGGTCGGCGCCGTCGACCACGGGCACCCACAGTCGCGGGTGGCCGTCGCGATCGGAGGCCATGGTCTGCACGGTGCGGAACGCCCGGCCGGCCATCGTGCCGTCCAGCCCGAGCCGACGGCGTCCCGTCGTGCCGCCCAGGCGCACCAGGCACCGCTGCTCGTGGTCGATCCGGTAGAGCGTCACGTCGACGTCCAGCAGCCGGCCCGCGGCCGCCGCCAGCCCGGGCAGGCGCTCGGGCGGCGCGGAGCCGGCGGACTCCAGGAGGGTGACGAGGGCGGCCAGCGGGCCGGTGGCGGGGCGGGGCGCGCGGATCGCGCGGACGTAGGGCACGCGGTGCCGGGTGAAGAGTTCGACGAGGCGCTCGTTGACCGCGTGCGCGAGCATGTCGCGCTCGACGTCGGACAGGTCGCCCAGGTCGTGCAGATAGGCGTCGACGTCGGTGAGGTCGGCACTGCCCCCGAGCCCGAAGTAGCGCACCCAGAGCTGGTCGAGCGTGAGGTCCGCGTGCGACCAGCCGGCCCGGAGGGCCGACCGTTGCAGGTCCTCCGTCACGTCCGGCGCGCGGCAGCGGCCGTGTCGACCACCGTCCGGGCGGCCTCGGCGAGGGACGCGCCCGTCTGCTGGCTGCGCCCCACGAGCATCCGGAGGGCGGCGTCCTCGTCGACCCCGTGGCGGCCCATCAGCACACCCTTGGCCATCCCGACCAGGTCCCGGGAGCGCACCGCCTGGCGCATCCCCTCGCTGAACCGCCTGGCCCGCTCGGCGGTCTGCATGTTCGCGACCAGGAGCGACGCCTGGGCGGAGAAGAGCACGAGCAGCTGGATGGCGCGGGCGTCGAAGGCGCGGGGCCGGTCCCCGTAGACCTTGATCGCGCCCAGCGTCGTGTTGCCGGCCACCAGCGGGGTGCTCAGCGCGGCCCGCAGCCCCAGCGGCCGGACGGCGGCCGACCAGCGCGGCCAGCGCGGGTCGGCCGCCACGTCCTCGACGACGACCAGCTCGCGCGTCACCATCGCCGTGAGGCAGGGTCCCTCGTCCAGCTCGTACTGCAGGGCGTCGGCCTCCCGCACCCGCTCGTCGGTCGAGCCGGCCGAGGTCCGCCGGCCGTTCTCGATCAGCGAGACCCCGGCGCCGCAGGACCCGGGGACGGTCTCGTGGGCCAGCGCACCGAGCAGGTCCAGCGAGGTGGCGACGGTGTCCTCGGACAGCAGCAGCCCCGACATCCGGGCGAAGATCCCCGCCAGCTCGTCGGCGAGCGGGATGTCCGAGGTCGTTCCCAACGTGTCCACGGGCTGCCTCCACGCGCAGCACGCGCGCGGCCGGTTGCTCGACTCGGCGCGGTGTCCGTCCAGCCATGCGCAGGAGGGTGACGCCGCAAACCTCGTCGTCCCGCCCGCCGGACGGCCCGGATCCCCGCGGCCCCCGGTCAGCGGGCGGCGATGGTCCAGGTGGGTACCGGTCCACCGCTGCCGACGACGAGGCCGCGGCTGGCCAGCAGGCGCAGGTGGGCGTCGGTCTCGGTCACCGCGAAGATCCGCATCCGGCGCTCGTACTGCTCCCACGGGCGCGACCAGGTCAGGTGGGCGGCGAGCTGCCACGGCGTGGAGCCGGGGTGCGCGGCGATCGCGGCCAGCAGCTCGGTGAGCCGGTGCTCGTGGTGGGCGGTGAGCGAGTCCACCCGGTCGGCCAGCCCCCGGAAGCGCCACTCGTGCGCGGGGAGCACCTCGGTGGGGTCCAGGTCGCGGACCGCGGCCAGCGAGTCGAGGTAGTCGCGCAGCGGATCGCCGCCGCCGGCGTTGGTCGAGATGTTGGGGCTGATGCGGGGGAGCACGTGGTCGCCGGAGAAGAACAGGCCCGCGTCCTCCTCCGCGAAGCACAGGTGCCCCGGGGTGTGCCCGGGGGTGTGGACCGCCCGCAGCCGCCAGCCGGGGAAGTCGGCGTGCTCGCCGTCCTCGAGCAGCCGGTCCGGCACGGCCATGGACGTCCAGTTGCCCATCGAGTCGGCGGGGCCGACGTCGGACACCGCCTCCTCGCGATCGGCGCCCAGACCCACGAGGAACTCGATCTCGGTGTCCACCGCGTGCTGCGCGCCGGAGGTCGTGAGGCGCCGGACGGCCGTGGCGTCGGCGGGGTGCATGGCGATCCACGCGCCGCTGGCCTCGCGGACCCGCCCGGCCAGACCCAGGTGGTCGAAGTGCAGGTGGGTGACCAGGGCCCCGCGGACGTCGGCCACGTCGCCGCCGATCGCGGCCAGCCCACCGGTGAGGGCGGCCCACGCGTCGTCGCTGCCCCAGCCGGTGTCGATCAGGCCCAGCCCGCCGCCGTCGAGGGCGAAGGCGTAGATGCTGTTGTAGCGGAGCGGGTTGTGCGGGATCGGCACCGGGATGGACCACAGATCGGCCCGGAGCTGCTCGACCGGGGGCAGGGCGCGGGCCTGCCAGGCTTCGTGCTGGGCGGTGCCGGAGATCTCCACGTCCTCGCACTCTGCCAGCCGGGCACGGCCGGTCGCCTGTCACCATGGGGGCATGTCCGGTCCAGGCGCCGTTCCTCCCGCTGCCGTCGTCCCCACCGCGGTCTCGGCCGTGGGCCGCCGGTTCCGGCTCCTGCTCGCGGTGATCGCGGCGGTCGTGCTGGTCGTGACCGCGGTGGTGGCGCTCACCCTGCCGTCGACCACGAACACGGTGGTGGACTACGGCGTCGTCGACCAGGTCGCGCTCGCCGGCCTCGGGGTGCTCCTGGCCGGCGGCGTGATGCTCCTCGGCCGGTCCCGGGTGGATGCCGACGCGTCGGGCGTGCGGGTGCGCAACCTGCTCGTCCACCACGACCTGCGGTGGCAGTCGGTGCGGGCGGTCCGCTTCGAGCGGAAGTCGGCGTGGGGCTCCCTCGCGCTGGAGAACGGTGACGAGGTCTCGCTGCTGGGCCTCCAGGCGGTCGACGGCGAGTACGCGGTGCGCGCGGTCGACGGGCTCCGGGCGCTGCACGCGGCCGCCCGGGCGAACGACCCGGTGCGCCCCCCGCTGCTCTACGACAACTGACGAAGGACCCCGTCCTCCCCACCCTTCGCACGCTCAGGGCGGTGCCCTGGGCGGGGCCGTTCACGAACGTCACCACGGGGGGAATGACCACGGGGGGCACGACGCTGTAGGGTGGGCGTGCCTCCCCCCGCTACATGAGGCGCGCGAACCATCCAGCGGCCCCGCCCCGGGCCGCTGATCCAAGAGGAGCCCGCTCCCACCTGTCGCCGTCCAGGCGCGCAGGTCCCCGGATCGCGAGGACCGGCCCTGGCTGGTCATCGCGGCCGCATGCGTCCTTGGACGTGTGTGGCACCGGAGAGTGGGCCCCGTGAGCAGACGCTCACGGGGCCTTCATGTTCTCCGGGACCGGACGGGTGAGCTCCTCACAGGCAAGAGCAGAGGAGAGGCCATCACCGAGCCCCGCATCAACGACCGTATCCGCGTCCCCGAGGTCCGCCTGGTCGGACCCGAGGGCGAGCAGGTCGGCGTCGTGCCGATCGGCGAAGCGCTGCGTCTGGCCCAGGACTCGGAGCTCGACCTCGTCGAGGTCGCTCCCATGGCCCGGCCGCCGGTCTGCAAGCTCATGGACTACGGCAAGTTCAAGTACGAGGCCGCCCAGAAGGCACGCGATGCCCGGCGGAACCAGACGCTCACCGTCATCAAGGAGATGCGGCTGCGCCTCAAGATCGACCCGCACGACTACGAGACCAAGAAGGGCCATGTCGTCCGCTTCCTCAAGGGCGGCGACAAGGTCAAGATCACCGTGATGTTCCGTGGGCGCGAGCAGTCGCGACCGGAGATGGGCTACCGGCTGCTCCAGCGGCTGGCTGCCGACGTCGCCGAGCTGGGCGTCGTCGAGTCCAACCCCAAGCAGGACGGACGGAACATGGTCATGGTGATCGCCCCGCACAAGAACCAGGCCGCCACCGACGCCGCGCGACGCACCGCGAAGCAGGAGAAGGCCTCCACCTCCGGGACGGCGACCGACGAGCAGGCCGCGCAGGCCTGAACCGGGCGCCAGATCCACCGCACGACCGCAGACGGCCGGGGCCGTGCGGCAGCTCCACGCTGCCGCGCGGCACCGACATCCAGACGAACGAGGACGAGGGACATGCCGAAGCAGAAGACCCACAAGGGCACGGCCAAGCGCGTGCGCGTGACCGGCTCCGGGAAGCTGGTGCGCGAGCACACGAACAACCAGCACAAGTTCGAGGTCAAGTCCTCGAGCCGCAAGCGCCGCGTGAGCGGGATCGGCGTGCTGTCCCCGGCCGACGCGCCGCGGATGAAGAAGCTTCTGGGCCTCTGAGCTCCCCTTCCCACTGACCCTTAGAAAGACAGGAGCACTCACGTGGCACGCGTGAAGCGGGCGGTCAACGCCCAGAAGAAGCGCCGCACAGTCCTCGAGCAGGCCAGCGGCTACCGCGGACAGCGCTCGCGGCTGTACCGCAAGGCCAAGGAGCAGATCCTCCACTCGGCCACCTACAACTACCGCGACCGGAAGGTCCGCAAGGGCGACTTCCGCAAGCTGTGGATCACCCGGATCAACGCCGCCGCGCGTCAGAACGACATGACCTACAACCGGTTCATGCAGGGTCTGAAGCTCGCCGGCATCGAGCTGGACCGCCGCGTCCTGGCCGAGCTGGCCGTCAACGAGCCGGCCGCCTTCGCCACGCTGGTGGAGTCCGCCCGGGCCGCGCTCGCCGCGAACCCGCAGGCGACCGGCGCCCAGGCCGCCTGACGAAGCACCCAGCAGTAACCTCCGACGCCGTCGGTGACCGGCCCTCCGGGGTCGGCGCCGGCGGCGTCGTCGTCTGCGCAGGAGAGGAGTGGGAAGGAGACCCATGTCCGAGCTGCTGACCGAGCGCTCCGCGCGCATCGTCGCGGCGCGCAAGCTGGTCCGCCGCACCGGCCGGGACGCCGCGGGGCTGTTCCTCGCCGAGGGGCGGCAGGCCGTCGTGGAGGCGCTCGAGGCACCGGCCGGCGTCCGCGAGGTGTTCGCCACCGAGACCGCCGCCGCAGCGCACCGCGAGCTGCTCGCCGGCACCGACGTCCCCGTCCGGCTGGTCACCGAGAAGGCCGCAGCCGGACTGTCCGAGACGGTCACCCCGCAGGGACTGGTCGCGGTCTGCGCCCTGCGCGACGTGCCCGCGGGGAACGTGCTGGCCGCCCCGCCGGGCCTCGCGGTGGCCTTCGCCGAGCTCGCCGACCCGGGGAACGCCGGCACCGTGCTGCGCACGGCCGACGCGTGCGGCGCCGGTGCGGTGGTGTTCGGCGCCGGTTCGGCCGACCCCTACGGCGGCAAGGCCGTCCGGTCCAGTGCGGGCAGCATCTTCCACCTCGACGTCGTCCGGGGTGCCCCGCTGGAGTCGTTCCTCCCCGCCTGGCAGGCCGCCGGCGGCAGGGTCCTCGCGGCCGACGGCGGGGGAGAGGTGGCGCTGGACGAGGTGGCCGCCGACGGCGGCCTGCGCGGGCCGGTGCTGTGGCTGTTCGGCAACGAGGCCCGGGGGGTCCCGAGCGGGCTGGCCGCCCTGGCCGACGCCCGGGTGCGGATCCCGATGCGCGGCCGGGCGGAGAGCCTCAACCTCGCCGCGGCGGCCGCGATCTGCCTCTACACGACCCAGCTCGCCCAGCCCTGACCGACGGCCGGTACCGGGAGTCCGGGGACTGCGTGGGCGTCCGGTACCGGATGTCCGCCCGAGGGCGGACACTTGCGGTCACGGGGGCCTAGATCAGCTGGGCACGCTTCCAGAGCCGCTCGGAGGAGCCGCCGATGAGGCCCACACCGCGCAGGAAATCCACCAGTCCGGTCGAGGCCTCGCGCAGCTTGGCCGCGTAGTGCTCGTTCGCCCGCGCCGCTGCCTTCGCCGTCTCGGGGTCCAGACCGACCGAGGCGTAGACCTCCGGCTGCACGAGGTTCTCCGCCACGATCGCGGCCACCGCGGCGACGACGGTGCGGTGCTTGCGCAGCTGCCAGCCCGAGAGCTCGGGGGTGCGACGGGCGACCTCCTCGCGGGCGAAGCGCATGTGCCGCGCCTCCTCGACGACGTGGATCTGGCTGGTCGCCCGGGTGAGCGGCTGGACCCGGTCGTCCTTCATCAGGTCGCGCTGGAAGATGTCGAGGATCTCCTCGGCGACGAGGATCGCCGCGTAGGCGGCCGGTCCGTCACCCTTGGCCGCGAACGCCTTGCCGAGGCGCAGGATCCGCTTCGGCGGCTGGTAGGACGGCGCGCCGAAGGTCTGCGCCGTCCGGGCGAACATGACCGAGTGCCGGCACTCGTCGGCGATCTCGGTCAGGGCCCACTGCACGTGCGGCTGCGCCGGGTCCTCGCCGTAGACGTCGCGCAGGATCAGCTGCATCAGCAGGCACTCGAACCAGATGCCGACGCCGGAGATGGAGCAGTACTCGTGCACGGTCAGCGTGACCCGCTGTTCCTCGCTGAGCCCCTCCCACAGGTCGGTGCCGTAGAGGCTCGACCACTCCGGCGACAGGCCGTACAGGTGGTCGGGGATCGGTGCCTCCCAGTCGATGTCGACCACCGGGTCGTAGGACTTCTTGGCCGCGGAACCGAGCAGTCGCGTGGAGAGCGCCTGCCGGTCGACCGGCGCCTTGCGCGTGGCGGATTCGTGCGCGGCGGTGCCGGAAGGCAGGGTGGCGGTCATGAGCGGTCTCCCTCGATCGTCGAGCGGGGCTTACCAGGAAAGGTAGCTGTTACGGTGAAACACATGCAACCCGCAGCGCTCGACGATCCGTCGGCGCCCGAACGGCCGGACGACACGCCCCCCGACGGTCGCCGTGCCCGCTGGACCGAGCACCGGCGCGCCCGCCGCGAGGACCTGGTCAGCGCGGCGGTCGAGGCCGTGCGCCTGGCCGGCCCCGAGTTCGCGGTGGAGGACGTCGCCCGCAGCGCCGGGGTCTCGAAGACGGTCATCTACCGCTACTTCAGCGACAAGGACGAGCTGGTGGACGCCGTCCTCGGCCGGATCTCCGAGGCGATCCTGCTGCCGCGGCTGCTCGGCGAGCTCGCCGCCGACCGCGCCGACGACCGCGCGCAGCTGCACGCCGTCATCGCCGCCTTCGTCTCCCTCATCGAGGACGAGCCCGCCCTCTACCGGTTCGCCTACGCCCATGCCGGGCGATCCGGCCGGGCCGACCTGGTCGCGGCCACCGAGCGGGAGATCGCGGAGTCCCTGGGCGTGCTCATGGGCGAGCGGCTCACCGCCGCGGGGCGGCCGGCCGACGCGGCCATGACCTGGGCCTACGGCGTCGTCGGCATGGTCCAGCTCGCTGCGCACTGGTGGTCGGCGAGCCGGACGGTGCCCGCGGCCCAGCTGGTCGACCAGCTCACCGAACTGGCCCACGGCGGGCTGGGCAGCCTGCTGCCGCCCACCCGCTGACCCACCGCGCACCCGACCCGTCTCCGGAGGAGTCATGAGCGAGCACGAGGAACCCGAGGGGTACGACGGCGAGGTCACCGTCCTCGTCGAGGGCGAACCGGCCCGGCGGGCCCGCGCGGTGCTCGGGGCCCGGTTCGACCCCCTTGCCGGCTCGGTGGTGTGGTCGGGGCGGATCGCGCTGCCCCTCCCCGCCCGCACCCGGCTGGAAGTGATGACGCCGCACGGCAGTGGGCTGGCCGACGCGACGGAGTCCGACCCCTGGGGCAACACCCGCGTCACCGGCGTGGACCGCCCGCCGTTCCCGGTCGAGCTGCTCGACGGCGCCGCGGGGGCCTGAGCCGGCCTCAGCGCCGCACGGCCGTCGTGCCGGTCCCGGCGATGCCGAGCAGGTCTGCGACGTCGTCGGCATCGGTCGGGCACAGGGCGCTGCCGACGCGCACGCCCAGCACGACCTCCTCACCGGCGACGACGAAGGGCGCGCTCGTGGCGTCGGCCAGCGCGCCGGCGATCCGGGCGGTCTGCCGGTCGGCGGTGGCCGGCGCGAGCCACGGGACGGCGGCGGCGAACCGCCCGGTGCCCAGCCGGCCCACGAGGTCGCCGTGGCGCAGCCGCCCGCGCAACCGCTGGGCCACGGCCCGCAGGAGGTCGTCGGCGGCCGCGTCGCCGAACCGTTCGGCGACGGCGGCCACGCCCTCCAGGTCGACGGTCAGGACGCCCAGGACGTCGCCGCCCGAGCGCGCGTTCCAGGCGGCCACCTCGAGGAGGCTCTCGGTCCGCAGGCGGCCGGGCAGACCCGTCACCGCGTCGGTGGCGCGCAGGTCCTCCAGGTGTGCGCGGTGGTCGGTCTCCGCGGCGCGGGGGCGTGGGATGAAGGGAGCGGCCGCGGGGGCCGGCACCACCGGCAGCACGGCGGCCGGGCGCGGCGCGACCCGGGAGAGCAGCGCCCGCGCCGCCTGGACGACCGTGGTGCGCTCGTAGGTGAGGGCGTACTCGAACTGGCGGTCCATGTCGGGGCCGGTCGAGCCGAGATCGCGCGCCAGCAGGGCCGCGGAGAAGTGCGGACCGAGGACGACGACATCCCACTCGTCGCGGACCGGGTCGGCGGGGTCCAGCGTGGCGCCCCGGATGCCGGGGAGCGGCTCGGCGTCCAGGCCCTCGCCGACGGCGCAGACGAAGCCGGTGGCCTCGGCGAGTTCGGCGTACCGCCGCTCGGTCGCGGGGGTGACGTTGCGGGCCTCCTGGAAGGTCGCGGCGACCACGCAGGTCTGGCCCACGCGCACCGCCTCCCGCTCCAGCTGCTTGCTCAGCTCGACCAGCAGCGACTTCGGGGAGAACCGCAGCCGGGTGCCCTCGGGGAGGCAGCCGAAGGGCGATTCGTTGCCGGCCTCGTCGACGTCGACCGGCTCGGGGGAGGGCAGGAACAGCTCGGTGGAGGGACGGTCCAGCGACGGTGCCGTCTCGGGGCGGCCGAAGAGCCAGCCCTGCCCGAGGCTGGCGCCAAGTGACCGGGCCGTGGCCAGGTGCTCGGCGTTCTCGATGCCCTCGGCCAGCACCAGGGCGCCGGTGCTCTCGGCGTAGGCGTTGACCGCGTTCATCACCTGGGCGACCTCGGGGCCGGGGCTGCCCTGCACGAGCCGCAGGTCCAGCTTGACCACGTCGGGGCGCAGCAGCGGCATGAACGACAGCGACATCGGGTCGGCGCCGACGTCGTCCAGCGCGATGCCCCAGCCGAGCGCGCGCACGCGCTCGACGGTGCGCAGCAGCTCCGCGGGCCGGGCGGCCAGGGCCCGCTCGGTGACCTCGAGGACGACGCGCAGCTCGCGGGGGGCGGTGTCGGCGATGGCCAGCAGGTCGGCCAGGGGCGCGCTGTCCAGCACGTCGGGCTCGACGTTGACGAACACGGTGGTGGGCGCGAGCAGACCGTGCGCGACCGCGCCCCGGAAGGCCGCGGCGCGGCACGCCTCGTCGAGTTCGGCCAGCCGGCCGGCCGCGCGGGCGGCGGCGAACATGGCGTCCGGGCGTTCGAGCGGCCCCTCGGGGCCGCGGGCGAGCGCCTCGTAGGCGACGACGCAGTCGCTGTCCAGGTCCACGATGGGTTGGAAGACGCTGCGCACGCCGCCGTCCAGCACCCGGTCGAGGGCGGCGCCGAGGGCGTCGGGGAGGTCCGTGTCCACGCTGTCCCATCGGCCTGCCGCGTCCCCCGGCCAAGCCGAGCGCGCCGACCCCACCCCGAAGGGGGAGGCCGGCGCGGTGGGGTGTTTCTCCCGTGCCGCGGCTCAGCGACGCGGCAGCAGCTCCCGGCTCGCGGTCTTCCGGGCGTACATGTCCATGTCGGCGCTGTGCAGCAGGGCGCCGAACTCCTCGCCGTCGGCCGGGTACACGGCCACCCCGACGCTGGCGCCGACCGTGACCTCCCGGCCGGCCGCCGGCATCGGCACCTCGACGGTCGCCGACAGCTCGTCGGCCACCCGCCGGGCCTCGGTGGCGGCGGTGCCGGGTGCCAGGCCGGTCAGCGCGACGAGGAACTCGTCGCCGCCGAGCCGGGCCAGCAGGTCACCGCGGCGCAGCCGGGTGCGCAGCGTGCGCGCCACCGCCTGGAGCAGCTCGTCGCCGGCCGCGTGCCCGAGCTCGTCGTTGACCGCCTTGAAGCCGTCGAGGTCGACGAACAGCAGGGCGACGGTGTCCGAGCCGCTGCGTGCGTTCCACAGCGCCGTCTCCACCCGCTCCTCGAGACGACGGCGGTTGGGGAGGCCGGTGAGGGGGTCGGTGTAGGCCAGCTCCTCGATGCGGTCCAGGAAGGCCCGGTTGCGGTCGCGCTCCTGCAGCAGGGCCCGCTCGGCGACCACCCGCGCGGTGACGTCGTGCTGCACGCCGATGTACTGCACCAGCACGCCGTCGGCGTCGAACACCGGCGCCAGGTGGATCTCGTTCCACCACGGCTCGCGGTCCGGCCCGCGCAGGTTCAGCACGGTCTCCCGGATCTCCTCGCCCCGGTCGATGGCCGCCCGGATGCGGGCCACCGCGGCCGGGTCGGCGTCGGGGGACTGCAGGAACCGGCAGTTGCGGCCCAGGACGTCGTCGCGCGACAGGCCGGCGAGGGCCTCGAACGCGTCGTTGACGTAGATCAGCGGCTGGTCGGGGGCGCGCATGTCGGCGATCGTGACCCCGCTGGTCGTCGCCGCCAGCGCACTGCGCAGCAGCGCGTCGCCGTCGGAACCGACGTGCACCCCGCTCGGCGCGACGACGGGTGCCGGAGCCGGGCGGTCTGCCGCGACGGCCGCGACGGCCGCGACGGCCTCGCTGCGCGGCACGACCCGCGTGAGCAGGGCGTGCGCGGCGCGGATGACCGTCGCCCGGTCATAGGTCAGGGCGTACTCGAAGGTGCGGTCGAGGTCCGGGCCGTCGTCGCCGAGGTCGCGGGCCAGCAGCGCGGCGCTGAAGTGCGGGCTCAGCACGACGACGTCCCACTCGCCCCGCACCGGGTCCGCCGGGTCCAGCGCGGCGCCGCGCACCCCCGGCAGCGGCTCGGCCGGCAGGTCCTCGCCGAGGGCGCAGACGAAGCCGGTGCGCTCCACGAGGTCGCGGTAGCGCTGGATGGTCGAGGGCGTGAAGTGCCGCGCCTCCTGGAAGGTCGAGGCGACGACGCACGTCTCGCCCAGGCGCATGGCCTCCCGCTCCAGCTGCTTGCTCAGCTCGATCAGCAGCGACTTCACCGAACGGCGCAGGGGCACCTCGCCGGGAAGGCAGGCGAAGGGCGAGACGTCGACGGCGGCGACGGCCGGCGCGGAGGGGCGCACGAGCTCACCGGTGGGCAGCCCGGCCGCGGCACCGGGCCCGGGCCGGCCGAAGAGCCATCCCTGACCGAGGGTGGCGCCCAGGGCGCGCGCGGTGGCGAGGTGCTCCTCGGTCTCGATGCCCTCGGCGAGGATCAGGGCGCCCGTCCGCTCGGCGTGCGCGTTGACCGCGTTCATGATCTCCGCGATCGCCGGTCCCGGCCGCGTCTGCACGAGGCTCAGGTCCAGCTTGACGACATCGGGGGAGAGCAGGGGCAGGAAGGCCAGGGACATGGAGTCCGCGCCGACGTCGTCGACGGCCACGCCCCAGCCCAGGCTGCGGACGCGCTCGACGGTGCGCAGCAGCTCGGCCGGGCGGGCCGCCAGGGCGCGCTCGGTGATCTCCAGGACGATCCGCAGGTCGCGCGGAGCGCCCTCGGTGATCGCCAGCAGGTCGTCCAGCGGTGCGCTGTCGAGCACCTCCGGCTCCACGTTCACGAAGACGGTGAGCGGGGCGAGCAGGCCCTGCTCCACCGCGCCGCGGAAGGCCGCCGCGCGGCAGAGCTCGTCGAGCTCGGCCAGCCGGCCCGCGGCGCGGGCCGCCGCGAACAGCAGATCGGGGCGCTCGAGCGGGCCCTGCGGGCCGCGGGCGAGGGCCTCGTAGGCGACCACCCGCCCGGTGTCGAGTTCCACGATGGGCTGGAAGACGCTGCGCACGCCGCCGGGAGCCAGCGCTGCCTCGAGCGCGCTCTCCGGGATGCCGGTGAAGGATTCCACGCCTCTCCATCGGCCGGAGGGGCGGCTCAGATGAGCCGACGCGGCCGCTCCCCTCCGATGGGGGGAGACGTCAGGCCGGCAGCGTGATCAGCACGACGGCGGCAGCGGCCGCCAGCAGGCCGGTGACCTGCGCGCCGACCAGCCGTTCCCGCAGCACGACCTGCGCCAGGACGACCGTGCTGACCGGGTAGAGCGACGCGAGGACGCCGGTGATGGCCAGCTTGCCGTCGGCCTGGGTGGCGAGCAGGAACAGGGCGTTGGCCGTCATGTCGCCGACGCCGGACGCGGCGACCAGCGGCAGCGCCGCCCGGGTGACCCGCAGCGACTGCCGGCCCGCGAGCGCGATGCAGACGACCAGCCCCACCGACGCGAGGCGCGCGGTCACCAGCGGGGTCAGGCCGGCGTCGGCGGAGGTCCGGTCGAGGAGGACGAAGAACAGGCCGAACATGCTGCCGGCCAGCAGCGCCGGGGCCAGGGCAGCCGGCCGGGCCGCCCGCAGCGCGGACAGGCCGCTCTCGGCCGACACGAGGACGACGGCGACGAGGGCGAGCGCGATGCCGACCCGGGCCCGGGCCCCGATGGACTCCCCGCCCACGAGGCCGACCAGCACGGGGACGGCGGCGGCGGTGACGGCGGTGACCGGCGCGACGACGCTCATCACCCCGCCGGCCAGGGTGCGGAAGAAGACGACCAGCCCGGCGGCGCCCGCGAGCCCGGCGGCGGCGCCCCAGGCGAGATCGGCCGCGTCGACCGGTCCGCCGAGCCAGGGGAGGAGCAGGAGCAGCGCCGCGAGGCCGATCACCTGCGAGAAGGCCACCACGCCGAAGACCGACGTCCGCCGGCTGGCCAGCCCGCCCAGGAAGTCCGACGCCCCGTAGACGACGGCCGAGGAGAGGGCGAGGAGGACGGCCACCGCGCCGTTCTAGCACCCGGCTCCGGCAGTACCCAGGCGCGGTCGGGACCGCGCGGCGGGCAGAATGGCCTCCCGTGTCTGGCGCCAACGATCCCTACGACCCCAAGCAGGTCGCCGCTCTCTCCCCGGAGGCCCTCGACGACGCCGTCGACGCCGCCCGGTCGGCCTTCGCGCAGGCGGGCGACCTCGAGGCGCTGGCCGCGGTCCGGCCCGCCCACCTGGGGGACCGCGCGCCGGTGCTGCTGGCCCGCCGGGAGCTCGGTGCGCTGCCACCGGCCGCCCGGTCCGACGCCGGCAAGCGGGTGAACGCCGCCCGGATCGCCGTCACCGACGCCTATGCGGCGCGGCTGGCCGAGCTCGAGGCCGAGCGGGACGCCCGGGTGCTGGCCGAGGAGCGGGTCGACGTCACCCTGCCCTGGGACCGCACCCCCCGCGGTGCCCGGCACCCGCTGACCACGCTCACCGACCGGATCGCCGACATCTTCGTGGGCATGGGCTACGAGGTCGCCGACGGCCCCGAGCTCGAGGCGGAGTGGCTCAACTTCGACGCCCTCAACATCGGCCGCGACCACCCGGCGCGCACCATGATGGACACCTTCTTCGTCGCCCCGGAGGACTCGGGACTGGTGCTGCGCACGCACACCAGCCCCGTGCAGGCCCGCACGATGCTCTCGCGCACGCCGCCGATCTACGTCGTCGCGCCGGGCCGGGTCTACCGGACCGACGAGCTGGACGCGACGCACACCCCGGTCTTCCACCAGGTCGAGGGCCTCGCCGTCGACCGCGGGCTGACCATGGCCCACCTGCGCGGCACGCTGGACCACCTCGCCCGCATCCTCTTCGGCGCCGACGCGATCACCCGCTGGCGCCCGTCGTACTTCCCGTTCACCGAGCCGTCGGCGGAGTTCGACGTCTGGTTCCCCGAACACCGCGACGGCCCGCGCTGGGTCGAGTGGGGTGGCTGCGGGATGGTCAACCCCCGGGTGCTGGTCGCCTGCGGCATCGACCCCGAGGAGTACTCGGGCTTCGCGTTCGGCCTCGGCATCGAGCGCGCCCTGCAGTTCCGCTCCGGCGTCGGCGACATGCGCGACATCGTCGAGGGCGACGTCCGGTTCACCACGGCATTCGGAGTCGATCAGTAATGCGGGTCCCCATCGGCTGGCTGGCCGAGTACGTCGACGTCCCCGCGGGCACGTCCGTCGAGGAGCTCGACACCGCCTTCGTGCGGCTGGGCCTCGAGGTGGAGGAGATCCACCGTCCCGAGCAGATCACCGGCCCGCTCGTCGTCGGCCGGGTGCTCGAGATCGAGGAGCTGACCGGGTTCAAGAAGCCGATCCGCTTCTGCCGGGTGGACGTCGGCGAGGGGGGTGCCGGGGACGGCGGGCGGGATGTGCGAGGCATCGTCTGCGGCGCGCGCAACTTCGCCGTCGGCGACACCGTCGTCGTGGCGCTCCCCGGGGCGGTGCTGCCCGGCGGCTTCGAGATCGCCAGCCCGGACGACCTACGACCGGCTCTCCGACGGGATGATCTGCTCGGTCCGCGAACTCGGGATCGGCGAGGACCACGCCGGCATCCTCGTGCTGGGTGGCGAGGGCGCCGACGTCCCGCCGCCGGGCACGCCCGCCGGCCCGGTCACCGGCCTGGACGACGTCGTCATCGAACTGGCCGTCACCCCCGACCGCGGCTACTGCCTGGCCATGCGCGGCATCGCCCGCGAGATGGGCACGGGCCTGGCCGCTCCCTGGCGCGACCCGGGTGCGGTAACCCCGCCCGCGTGGTCGGGCGCGCCGGCGTGGGAGGTGTCCGTGGACGCCCCGGAGCGCTGCGACCGCTTCTCCATGCTGGCCCTCGAGGGTCTCGACCCCACCGCGCCCAGCCCCTGGTGGCTGCGCCGCCGCCTGACCCAGGCCGGCATCCGAAGCATCTCGCTGGCCGTCGACGTCACCAACTACGTGATGCTCGAGCTCGGCCAGCCGATGCACGCCTTCGACCGCGACCGGGTCTCCGGCCCGATCACCGTCCGGCTGGCCCGCGAGGGCGAGCGGCTGGAGACCCTCGACGGGACGACGCGGACCCTGGTGGCCGGCGACGACCTGCTGATCACCGACGCGACCGGCCCCATCGGCCTGGCCGCCGTCATGGGTGGCGCCTCCACCGAGATCGGGAACGCCACGACCTCCGTGCTGCTCGAGGCGGCGCACTGGGAGCCGACCGGGGTCGCCCGCACCGCGCGGCGGCACCGGCTGCCCAGCGAGGCGGCCAAGCGCTTCGAGCGCGGCGTCGATCCGGAGATGACCGTGGTCGCGCTGGCCCGCGCCGCCGAGCTGCTGGGCGAGTACGGCGGGGCGACCGTCGTGGGCGGCGTCGTCGACGTCGACACCCGGGGCGCCCGGCCGCAGATCGCGCTGGACGTGGACCGGCCCGGGCGCGTGGCCGGGGTGCCCTACGCGCCCGGGCAGGTGGTGGAGCTGCTGACCGCCGTCGGCTGCACCGTCGACGGCGCGGGCTCCGCGCTGCAGGTCACCCCGCCGTCCTGGCGGCCCGACCTGATCGACCCCGCCGGCCTGGTCGAGGAGGTCGTGCGGCTGGCCGGCTACGACGACATCCCCTCGGTGCTGCCGACGGCGCCGCCCGGCCGCGGGCTGACGGAGGTGCAGCGCCGCCGCCGGGCGGTCGGCCGCGCGCTGGCCGAGACCGGCTACGTCGAGGCGCCGTCCTACCCGTTCGTCGGCACGCCGGCGCTGGACGCGCTCGGGCTGGCCCAGGACGACGAGCGCCGCGCGGTCGTGCTCGTGCGCAACCCGCTGTCGGAGGAGGAGCCGGCGCTGCGGACGACGCTGCTGCCCGGCCTGCTGGCCACGCTGGCCCGCAACCTCTCCCGCGGCCAGCGCGACCTCGCGCTGTTCGAGCACGGCGCGGTGTTCCCCGGCGGGGTGCGCTCGGCGGCTCCGCTGCCCGGCGTGGGGGGCCGGCCGGACGACGAGACGCTCACCGCGCTGCTGGGTGCGGTGCCCGAGCAGCCCTGGCACGTCGCCGTGGCGCTGGCGGGCAACCGCGAGCCGCGCGGCTGGTGGGGACCGGGCCGGCCCGCCGTGTGGGCCGACGCCGTCGAGGCCGCCCGCCGGGTGGCCGCCGCGTCCGGGGTCGAGCTGACCGTCCGGGCGGGGGAGCGGGCGCCGTGGCACCCGGGCCGCTGCGCGGAGCTGCTGGCCGGGGACGTCGTCGTCGGCCACGCCGGGGAGCTGCACCCCCGGGTGTGCGCCGCGCTGGAGCTGCCGGCCCGCACCTCGGTCATGGAGCTGGACGTCGACGCGCTGCCGGCTGCCCCGGTCGCCGTCGGCCCGCCGATCTCCGCCTTCCCTCCGGTGCGCCTCGACCTCGCGGTCGTGGTCGACGCCTCCGTCGCCGCGGCGGACGTCGAGGCCGCCCTGCGCGATGGAGCGGGGGAGCTCCTCGAGTCGGTCCGGCTCTTCGACGTCTACACCGGCCCGCAGGTCCAGGAGGGCGAGAAGTCGCTGGCCTACGCGCTCACGGTGCGCGCCGCGGACCGGACGCTGACGAGCGAGGAGGCGGAGCAGGTCGAGGACGCGGCGCTCGCCGAGGCCACCAGGCGGACGGGCGCGCGCATCCGCGTGGAGCGGGCGCGGCGTGCCTGAGCTGAGCGGCGTCGCGCTGGTCACCGGGGCGTCGACCGGGATCGGCCGGCACCTCGTCGAAGGGCTCGCCGCCCGCGGCATGGCCGTGGCCGGGCTGGCCCGCGGCGAGGACCGGCTGCGGACGGCGATGGACGAGGTCGCCGCGGCCACCGGCGGGCGCACGCTGGCGGTCGCCGCCGACGTCACCGACCGCGCGGCGGTGGAGGAGGCGGTCGGCGTCGTCCGCGAGGAGCTCGGGCCGATCTCCCTGCTGGTCAACAACGCCGGCCTGATCGACGAGTTCGAGGTGCCGGTCTGGGAGGCCGACCCCGACCAGTGGTGGGACGTCGTGACCAGCCACGTGCGGGGCGCGCTGCTGACCGTGCGCACCGTCGTCCCCTGGATGGTGCTGCGCAACAGCGGGCGGATCGTGAACCTCGGCAGCGGCATGGGGACGCGGGGCGCGCCCGACTACTCCGCCTACTCGGTCGCCAAGACCGGGCTCATGCGGCTGACCGAGTCGCTGGCCGGCGCGCTCGAGGGCTCGGACGTGCGTGCCTTCGACGTCGCGCCCGGCGTCGTCGACACCCCGATGACCCGGTCCATGCACGTGTGGCAGGGCTTCACGGACTGGACGCCGCCCGCGAAGGTGGTCGAGCTGATCGCCGCCATCGCCGCCGGTGAGCTGGACCAGTGGTCGGGGCGCTTCGTGCGCGCCGGCAAGGACTCGTTGGATGCCCTGCGCGCCACGGCGCCCGAGGACGCCGCCCGCCAACTGCGGCTGCAGCCCTACGGCGAGAACGACCCGCTCGGCTGAGCGTCAGACGATCGTCCGCAGTGCCAGCGGGGCGATGTCGACGGCGACCGGGGTGTCCGCTTCGAGCTCGATCAGCTCGCCGTCCAGCTGCAGCGGCATCGGCGCCAGCGTGGTGAAGGTGTAGTGGGTGGCGCTGGGCTGGGGCCCGAGACCGCGGGTCGCCGCCCGGACCGCCGTGGCGAGGACCCGCAGCTTCCCGGTCTGCCGCTGGGTGACGACCTCGAACCGGCCGTCGTCCGGGGTGCCGCCGTCGCTCAGCCGCGCGTGCTTGGCCATCTCGTCGATGTTGGCGAACACCAGGCTGTCGATCCGACGGCGCCGGCCGTCCTCCAGCCGGATGGGAAAGGGCCGGAAGCGCGCGAAGCCGCGGACCACCGACGCGATCTCGCGCCACGACCCCTTGCCGCCCTTCTCGAGGTCGACGGCGACGACCGGTGTCAGCCCGACCCCGATGTAGGAGTGCGCGTACCGGACCTCGGCGGTCGGCCCGGTGCCGACGGTGAGCCGGAGCAGATCCAGTCGCCGCGTCGTCGCCCGCGACGATGGCGTCGGCCAGCGGCTGCTCCCGGGTGACGCGACGGTGGTCGTTGGCGTTGCCCGCCGCGCGGACCGCGCAGGCGGCGCGCTCGTTCCTCGCGTCCAGAAGGCCGTTGACCACCTCGTTGTAGCCGCCGTCGCCGCTCACCGACACGACGAGCGGGCACCCCGACCTGGCGGCGTCCCGGGCGAGGTCGCGGGCGTGCCCCGCGTGCTGGGTGGGTGCCAGCTCCAGCGGGACGTCCGGCAGCCTGGCCGCGAGATCGTCCCGGAGCTCCTCGGCGGACTCCTGCGCGTTGCCGGTGCTCTGCGGGTTGAAGATGATGACGATCCGGTCGAACGCGGTCACCGCTGATCCCTGCCCACGCCGAGGTCCGGTAACCGGATCCCACGAGCACAGAGGAGCACCGTGGCCGACCAGGACGGAACGGCGGACGACGCCGGCGCGCAGAACGTCTTCGCCGCACTCGCCGCCAGGCACGGCCTGCTCGACCAGGAAGGCACCTCGCCCGACGAACTGCCGGAGCGGTACCTGTACTCACCCGACAAGGTCTATCGCTACGCGTTCGGCCGATGGTGGGGGAGCGGCGACCTCGCCACCACCGCGGTCTGGGTGCTGCTCAACCCGGCCACGGGTGACACGGAACGCCGTCGCCGACCAACGCTGGACCGCTGTATCGGCCGCTCGAAGGATCTGGGTGCCACGGGCCTCGTGATCGTCAACCTCTTCGCCTTCCGGCACACCGACCCGAAGCAGCTGCGCACCGCCTCCGATCCTGTCGGGCCCGCGAACGACGACGCCTTGCGCGAGGTAACGGGCGCCGGCGCCTGGACCGTGGTCGCCTGGGGGAGCCACGGCGGTCTGCTCGGGCGCTCTGCCGCAGTCGGGCCGCTGCTGTCGGCACCAACCTGCCTGGGAGTGACGGCCTCGGGTGAGCCGCGGCATCCGCTGTACGTCACGTCGGACGCGCAGCTCGTGCCCTGGACGTCCCCCGCATGACCGGCGGCTGCTGCCGGGTCGTCCCGGCGTCGCTGCGGATCTCCGTGGTCAGCAGTCGAAGACCGACCAGCAGATCTCGTTGCGCGCCCGCTGGTCGTCGAGGACGAGGTCCCGGACGGCATCGGGCAGTTGCTCGCGCTGCCAGCGGCACTCGGCCCTGCCCGCGGCCTCGCTCGAGCCGGCGGGTACGGCGGCTCTGACAGCCTTGATCGCGTAGGCGGCCGCGCCCAGGTCGTGGGCGGCGACGTGTGCGACGACGGCTGCCTGGCCCGCCGCGTAGGCAGCGTGCCGTGCGGCGCCCCGCAGATCCCGCGCCGCTCCCATGGCATGACCGCCCGCGGCCCGGGCCGCCATCATCGGCACCTCGCCGCGGACCCAGGCGCGGGCGTGCTCGATCGCCGTCCGCGGCCTCGGGTCCTCGGGCCGGGCCGCCTCGAACAGGGGCAGCACGTGCTCGGCGCAGGTTGCGGCCCACAGGGCGAGCAGGTGGTGGTCGGCGTCGGTGAGCGTGCCGCCGCGGCGGATCGTGGTGAGGCGGGGGTCCCGGACCTTCGGCAGGATCATCAGCGGTGTTCCTACCGCAGCCCGGCCCCGGATATCGGAGTGAGCGGTCATGCATGACCGTGTATGGTCATGCATCGTGAGCACAGGGCAGACGTGGACGGTCGGGGTCACCGGCGCCACCGGGTACGCCGGGGGAGAGGTGTGCCGCCTGCTGGCCGCGCACCCGAACCTCCGGCTGGCCGGGGTGCATGCCAACTCGAGCGCCGGCCGACGCCTGGGCGAGCTCCAGCCGCACCTGCTGCCCTACGCCGAGATGGTGGTCCAGCCGAGCGACGCGGCGGACCTCTCCGGTTACGACGTCGTGGTGCTGGCGCTGCCGCACGGTGAGTCCGCCGCGATCGCCGCCCAGCTGCCGGAGGACACCGTGGTCATCGACTGCGGCGCCGACCATCGGCTCACGGACCCCGCGGCCTGGGCCCGCTGGTACGGGAACGAGCACGCCGGGTCCTGGCCCTACGGCCTGCCCGAACTGCCCGGCCAGCGGGAGAAGCTGACCGGCGCGCGGCGGATCGCGGTCCCCGGCTGCTACCCGACCTCGGTCACCCTGGCCCTCGCCCCGGCGCTGGCCGCCGGCCTGGTCGAGCCCGACGTGGTGGTCGTCGCGGCGAGCGGGACCAGCGGCGCCGGCAAGTCCGCGAAGCCGCACCTGCTCGGCAGCGAGGTCATGGGCTCGGTCAGCGCCTACGGCGTGGGCGGGGTCCACCGGCACACGCCGGAGATGATCCAGAACCTGTCACAGGCGGCCGGTACACCGGTCGGCGTGAGCTTCACGCCGACGCTGGTCCCGATGAGCCGGGGCATCCTGGCCACCTGCACGGCCAAGCTGCTCCCCGGTACCGACGCCGGGAGTGCGCGCGCCGCCTACGAGAAGGCCTACGCCGACGAGCCCTTCGTGCACCTGCTGCCCGAGGGCCAGTGGCCGACGACGTCACAGGTGCTGGGCGCCAACACCGTCGCCCTGCAGATCGCGGTCGACACCGACGCCGGCCGCCTCGTGGTGGTCGCCGCCGTCGACAACCTCACCAAGGGCACCGGGGGCGCCGCGCTGCAGTGCGCCAACCTCGCGCTCGGCCTCCCGGAGACCACCGGTCTCCCGCTCGTAGGAGTCGCACCGTGACGGTCACCGCCCCCAAGGGATTCAGCGCCGCCGGGGTCGCGGCCGGGCTCAAGTCCTCGGGCGACCCCGACGTCGCGCTGGTGCTCAACACCGGCCCCGACGACGTCGCCGCCGCCGTCTTCACCACGAACCGCTTCCCGGCCGCACCGGTGGTCTGGAGCCGTCAGGTGCTCGCCGGGCAGCGTTGCCGCGCCGTCGTCCTCAACTCCGGGGGCGCCAACGCCTGCACCGGGCCCGAGGGCTTCGCCGACACGCACCGCACCGCCGAGCACGTCGCCGAGGAGCTGGGCCTGGGCGCGATCGACGTCGCCGTCGCCAGCACCGGCCTGATCGGCATGCGGCTGCCCATGGACAGGCTGACCGCCGGCGTCACGGCCGCGGCACAGGCGTTGAGCGAGGACGGCGGTGCCGACGCCGCCCGCGCCATCATGACCACCGACAGCGTGCCGAAGACGACCGTCCAGCAGCGCGCCGGCTGGAGCATCGGCGGCATGGCCAAGGGCGCCGGGATGCTGGCGCCCAGCCTGGCCACGATGCTCGTCGTCCTCACCACCGATGCGCTCGTGCCGGCCGAGGTCCTGCAGCCGGCGCTGAAGACGGCGACCGGCCTGAGCGTGGAGCGCGTCGACTCCGACGGCTGCCTGTCCACCAACGACACGGTGATCGTCCTGGCCAACGGCGCGAGCGGGATCACCCCCGACGCCGAGGAGTTCACCGAGGCGCTGGTCGCCGCGGCCACCGACCTGGCCATGCAGCTGCTGGCCGACGCGGAGGGCTCGACCAAGGACATCGCCATCACCGTCCGCAACGCCGCCACCGTGGACGACGCCCTCACCGCCGGCCGGGCGTGCGCCCGCAACAACCTGCTCAAGACGGCGCTGTTCGGCAACGACCCCAACTGGGGCCGGGTGCTGGCCGCGATCGGCACCACCGACGCGGCGTTCGAGGCCGACCAGGTCGACGTCACCATCAACGGCGTCACCGTCTGCCGGGGCGGCTCGATCGGTGATCCGCGCGAAGGCGTCGACCTCACCGGCCGCGCGATCACCATCGACGTGGACCTCAAGGCCGGCACCGAGCAGGCGACGATCTGGACCAACGACCTGTCGATCGCCTACGTGCACGAGAACTCGGCGTACTCGACGTGAGCACCCCCGAACCGGAGCCGCACGTGACCACGGTCCACGACGACGCCGCCCAGGACCCCACCCCGCCCGACGTCGCCCCCGACCAGGTGACCTCGCCGCGGCGGATCGGCACGCACCGGGTCATGCGCACGCACGACCCGGAGGGCGACGCCCGCCGCATCTCCGTCCTCACCGGGGCGCTGCCATGGCTCAAGGAGTTCCACAACAACGTCGTCGTGATCAAGTACGGCGGTCACGCGATGGTCGACGACGAGTGCCGTCGCGCCTTCGCCGACGACATGGTGTTCCTGCGGACCTGCGGCATCCTGCCGGTCGTCGTGCACGGCGGCGGCCCGCAGATCACGGAGATGCTCGGGCGGCTCGGCATCGAGAGCGAGTTCCGGGGCGGCCTGCGGGTCACTACCGAGCAGACGATCGGCGTCGTCCGCATGGTCCTGACCGGCCAGGTGACCCCCGAGGTGGTCGGGCTGATCAACCAGCACGGCCCGCTGGCCGTGGGCCTGTCCGGAGAGGACGGCGGACTGCTCACCGCCGAGCGCACGCAGGCGGTCGTCGACGGCGAGCCCGTGGACATCGGCCTGGTCGGCGACGTCGTCGACGTCGACCCCGCGCCGGTGACCGCGCTGCTGAAGGCCGGGCACATCCCGGTCATCGCGACCGTCGCCCCCGACCGCCACGGCATCGTGCACAACGTCAACGCCGACACCGCCGCCGCCGCGGTGGCCGTCGCGCTGGACGCGGTGAAGCTCGTCGTCCTCACCGACGTCGAGGGCCTCTACTCCGACTGGCCCGACCGCGACTCCCTCGTGCAGCAGATCGACGCCGCCGAGCTGACCGAGATCCTCCCCGACCTGGACGCCGGGATGGCGCCGAAGATGGCCGCCTGCCTGCGGGCGGTCCAGGGCGGGGTGAAGCGGGCGACCGTCGTCGACGGCCGCACCCCGCACGCGCTGCTGCTGGAGATGTTCACCACCGAGGGCACCGGGACGATGGTCGTCCCGAGCCTGCCGACCACGACCCATGCACCGACGACCCAGGAGGAGGGCACAGCACCATGACGCACACGGAGGAGCTGGCCCGCCGCTGGTCGGCCGTGATGATGGGTAACTACCGG
The DNA here is from genome assembly GCA_963747895.1 of uncultured Actinomycetota bacterium. Taxonomy (GTDB): domain Bacteria; phylum Actinomycetota; class Actinomycetes; order Mycobacteriales; family Geodermatophilaceae; genus Blastococcus. The sequence goes on along the minus strand of CAVVGX010000012.1, from coordinate 789,187 downwards.
ACGCCGCCGGTCGCGCTCGACCACGGAGCCGGCGCGACGGTCTGGGACGTCGACGGCCGCGAGTACACCGACCTGCTCGGTGGCATCGCGACCACGATCCTCGGCCACGCCCACCCCCGGGTGGTGGAGGCCATCACGACCCAGGCGGCCAAGCTCGGCCACGTCTCCAACCTGGCCATGCACGAGCCGGGCGTGGCGCTCGCCGAGCGGCTGCTGGAGCTCGTCGGCCGCCCCGGCCGGGTGTTCTTCTGCAACTCCGGAGCCGAGGCCAACGAGGCCGCGTTCAAGGTCAGCCGGCTCACCGGCCGCACCCGGGTGATCACCGCCGAGGGCGCCTTCCACGGGCGGACGATGGGCGCACTGGCGCTCACCGGCCAGCCGTCGAAGGCCGCCGCCTTCGCGCCGCTGCCCGGTGGCGTCGAGTACGTGCCCTACGGCGACGCCGACGCGCTCACCGCCGCCGTCGGCGAGCAGACGGCGATGGTGCTCCTGGAGCCGATGCTCGGCGAGGGCGGCGTGCTGCCCGCTCCGGCCGGCTACCTGGCCGCCGGCGCCGCCGCGGCGAAGGACGCCGGGGCGCTCTTCGCCCTCGACGAGGTGCAGACCGGCATGGGCCGGACCGGGCACTGGTTCGCCCACCAGGCCGACGGGCTGCAGCCCGACGTCATCACCCTGGCCAAGGCCCTCGGGGGCGGGCTGCCGATCGGCGCGATGCTGGCCTTCGGCGACGCCGCCGACCTGATGACCGCCGGCTCGCACGGCTCGACCTTCGGCGGCAACCCGATCGCCGCCGCCGCCGCGCTCGCGGTGCTGGACACCATCCGCGACGAGGGCCTGCTCGAGCGGGCCAAGGAGATCGAGCACCGGTTCAGCGCCGGCATCGAAGGCCTCGGCCACGCCGGCATCCACGGTGTCCGGGGGAGGGGTGCGCTGCTGGGCGTCGTGCTCACCGCCGACGTCGCTCCGGCGCTGGAGGCGCAGCTGCGCACCGCCGGCTTCCTCACCAACGCCGTCGCCCCAGGGGTGCTGCGGCTCGCCCCTCCGCTCGTGCTCACCGACGCGCAGATCGACGCCTTCGTCGCCGCGCTGCCCGCCGCCCTCGACGCTGCTGCCCAGGAGACCGACTCGTGATCCGCCACTTCCTCCGGGACGACGACCTCGACCCCGGCCGAGCAGGCCGAGGTGCTGGCGCTGGCCGCCTCGCTCAAGGCCACCCGGCACACGGCCGAGGCGCCCACCCCGCTGCGGGCGGCCAACGGCGTGCCGCGGGGGGTGGCGGTGCTGTTCGACAAGCCCTCGACCCGCACCCGCGTCTCGTTCTCCGTGGGTGTCGCCGAGCTCGGCGGCTACCCGCTGGTCATCGACGCCGCGACCAGCCAGCTCGGCCGCGGCGAGCCCATCGCCGACACCGCCCGGGTGCTCGACCGGCAGGTCGCCGCCATCGTGTGGCGCACCTTCGGGCAGGAGCGCATCGAGGAGATGGCCGCGGCCAGCCGCGTCCCGGTGGTCAACGCGCTCACCGACGAGTTCCACCCCTGCCAGATCCTGGCCGACCTGCAGACGGTGATGGAGCGCAAGGGTTCCCTGGCCGGGCGGTCGATGAGCTACCTGGGCGACGGCGCCAACAACATGGCGCACTCCTACCTGCTCGGCGGTGCCACCGCGGGCATGCACGTGCGCGTGGGCTCGCCCGAGGAGTTCCAGCCCGACCCCGACGTGCTCGAGCGGGCCGCGGAGATCGCCGCCGGGACCGGTGGATCGGTGGCCTGGACCCCCGACGCCGCGGCCGCCGCCGACGGCGCCGACGTCCTGGTCACCGACACCTGGGTGTCGATGGGGCAGGAGGGCGAGTACGACGCGCGCATCGCGCCGTTCCTGCCCTACGCCGTCGACGACGCCGCGCTGGCCCGCGCCGCCGACGACGCCGTCGTCCTGCACTGCCTGCCCGCCTACCGCGGCAAGGAGATCGCCGCCGAGGTGATCGACGGCCCGCAGAGCGCGGTGTGGGACGAGGCGGAGAACCGGCTCCACGCGCAGAAGGCCGTGCTCATCTGGCTGCTGGAGAAGAGCTCGTGACCGTCGACCCGTCGTGTCACCGCTGCTCCGCAGGCTCCCCGCGGCTGATGGAGAAGAGCTCGTGACGGAGCGACGATGACCTCGCCGAGCCGCAGCGCGCGCCAGGCCCGCATCCGCGAGCTCATCGAGGCGCAGTCGGTGACCTCGCAGACGCACCTGGCCGCGCTGCTGGCCGCCGCCGGCATCGAGGTCACCCAGGCGACGCTGTCGCGGGACCTCGACGAGCTGGGGGCGGTCAAGATGCGCGGCTCGGACGGCGCCCCGGCGTCCTACGTGCTGCCGCCGGAGAACGCCCCGCTGCGCCCCGCGCAGACCGCGCCCGCCCGGCTGACCCGGCTGCTGGCCGACCTGCTCACCGGCGCCGAGGGCAGCGCGAACCTGGCAGTCCTGCGCACCCCGCCCGGTGCGGCCCAGTTCCTCGCCTCGGCGCTGGACAAGGTCGGCCTCCCCGACGTCCTGGGCACCATCGCGGGGGACGACACTCTGCTGGTCGTCTCCCGCGCGCCCGACGGCGGGCCGGCGCTGGCCGACCGGTTGCGCGCGCTCGCCGAGCGGACGCCGGCCGTGTACCCCGAACTGCAGAACGACCTGGAAGAGGACGCCGGCACGTGAGCGAGCTTGCGAGCTCACGCACAGGCACAGCAGCGCAGCGAACGCGGCCGACGAGCGCCAGCGAGGAGAACACGTGAGCACCACACCACCTGGATCCCGGACCCGGCTCTGGGGCGGCCGCTTCGGCGGCGGCCCGTCGCCGGCGATGGCGGCGCTGAGCAAGTCCACCCACTTCGACTGGGCGCTGGCGCCCTTCGACCTGGCCGGTTCGCGCGCCCACGCCCGGGTGCTGCACCGCGCCGGGCTCCTCGCCGACGACGAGCTGGAGCAGATGCTCGGGGCGCTGCGCGAGCTGTCCGACGAGGTCGCGGCCGGCACCTTCACCGCGACCGAGAGCGACGAGGACGTGCACGAGGCGCTCGAGCGCGGCCTGACCGAGAAGCTCGGCGCGCTGGGCGGCAAGCTGCGCGCCGGGCGCAGCCGCAACGACCAGATCGCCACCGACCTGCGGCTCTACCTGCGCCACCACGTCCGCGCGCTGGCCGGTGAGCTCGCCGCCCTGGAGTACGCGATCGTCGGCCTGGCCGAGCGGTACGCCGACGTCGCCGCACCGGGCATGACACACCTGCAGCACGCCCAGCCGGTGCTCTTCAGCCACCAGCTGCTGGCCCACGCGCACTCCTTCGCCCGCGACGTCGACCGGCTGCGCGACTGGGACCGCCGCACCGCGGTGAGCCCGTACGGCTCCGGAGCGCTGGCCGGCTCCTCCCTGCCGCTGGACCCGGACGCCGTCGCCGCCGAGCTCGGCTTCGACCGCGCCACCGACAACTCGATCGACGGGGTCAGCGACCGCGACTTCGCCGCGGAGTTCTGCTTCGTCGCGGCGATGATCGGCGTGCACCTCTCCCGGCTGGGGGAGGAGGTCGTGCTCTGGACGTCCACCGAGTTCGGCTGGGCCCGGCTCGACGACGCCTGGGCGACCGGGTCGTCGATCATGCCGCAGAAGAAGAACCCCGACATCGCCGAGCTGGCCCGCGGCAAGTCGGGCCGCTTCGTCGGCAACCTCACCGGCCTGCTCACCATGCTCAAGGGCCTGCCGCTGGCCTACGACCGCGACCTGCAGGAGGACAAGGAGCCGGTCTTCGACTCGCTGTCCCAGCTGCTCCTCCTGCTGCCCGCCGTCACCGGCATGGTCGCCACGCTCACGCTGCGCCCCGAGGTCCTGGAGGCCGCCGCCCCGCAGGGCTTCGCGCTGGCCACCGACGTCGCCGAGTGGCTGGTCCGCCAGGGTGTGCCGTTCCGGTCGGCGCACGAGATCAGCGGCGAGATGGTCGCCTTCTGCGAGCAGGCCGGGCTCGAGCTCGACGAGCTGGACGACGCCCAGCTCGCCGGCATCGACGAGCGGCTGACCCCCGACGTCCGCTCCGTGCTGTCCGTGCGCGGTGCCCTGGCCGCCCGCAGCACGCGCGGGGGGACGGCGCCGGAGCGGGTGGCCGAGCAGATCACCGGGCTCACCGCCCAGGCCACCGCGCACGCCGAGTGGGCGTCGTCCTCGCCCGTGGCGGCGGCGCTCTGAGCTCTCCGTCCGACTCCGACCGGCCGGGGCCGCTCGTCCGCGAGGAGGACCTGCTCGGGCCGGTCGACGCCGTCGCGCCGGCGCTGCTGGGCTGCTGGGTGGTGACCGACCGCCCGGAGGGGCAGGTGGCGCTGCGGCTGACCGAGGTGGAGGCCTACTCCGGCGAGGGGGAGGACCCGGCCTCGCACGCGCACCGCGGCCCGACCCCACGGGCGGCGATCATGTTCGGGCCGCCCGGGCGGCTCTACGTGTACTTCAGCTACGGCGTGCACTGGTGCGCCAACGTCGTCGTCGGGCCTCCCGGTCGCGGCTCCGCGGTCCTGCTGCGCGCCGGGGAGGTCGTGGTGGGGGAGTCCCTCGCCCGGACCCGCCGTCCCGCAGCCCGCGTCGCTCGGGACCTGGCCCGGGGCCCGGCCCGGCTCACCCAGGCGCTGGGCATCGGCCCCGACGACAAGGGCGCCGACCTGCTCGAGGCGTCGTCGTCCGTGCGGCTGCACCGGGGCACGGCGCCGGGGTCGGTCTCGGCGGGCCCGCGCGTGGGCATCAGCCAGGCCCAGACCTGCCCTGGCGGTTCTGGGAGGCGGGAGCGCCGTCGGTGAGCGTGTTCCGGGCGGGCGGGAAGCCGCGCCGCGCCGCCACCGGGCAGGATGGACCCCCGTGACCGATCTGATCGACGAGCTGCACCGCCGCGGGCTGATCGCCCTGAGCACCGACGAGGCCGCACTGCGCGCCCACCTCGCCGAAGGGCCGGTCACCTACTACTGCGGATTCGACCCGACGGCGCCGAGCCTGCACGTCGGGAACCTGGTCCAGTTCATGCTGCTCCGCGCGCTGCAGCGGGCCGGCCACCAGCCGGTCGTCCTCGTCGGGGGCGCCACCGGGCTGATCGGGGACCCCGGGGGCCGGAACTCCGAGCGGCAGCTCAACGACCGCGAGGTGGTCGCCGAGTGGGTCGAGCGGATCCGCCGGAACGTGCAGCCGCTCCTCGAGCGCCCGGCCGAGGAGCTGGGGCTGCGGGCGCCGATCTACGTGGACAACCTGGACTGGACCGAGCAGCTCTCGGCCATCGACTTCCTGCGCGCCATCGGCAAGAACTTCCGTGTCAGTCAGATGCTGGCCAAGGAGGCGGTGTCGGCACGGCTGAACTCCGAGGCGGGCATCAGCTACACCGAGTTCAGCTACCAGATCCTGCAGGCCAACGACTTCCGGGAGCTCTACCGGCGGCACGGGGTGACGCTGCAGACCGGCGGCTCCGATCAGTGGGGCAACCTGACCGCAGGGATCGATCTGGTCCGCCGCACCGAAAGTGCAAGCGTGCACGCCATGGGCACCCCGCTCATCACCACCGCCGACGGCCAGAAGATCGGCAAGACGCGAGGGCGCCACGGTGTGGCTGGACCCCGAGCTGATGAGCCCCTACGCCTTCCACCAGTACTGGCTGAACATCGACGACGTCGATGCGCGGGCCTGGCTACCGCTGTTCTCCGAGCGGCCGGCCGACGAGGTGGCGGCGCTGATCACCGAGTCCGAGGAACGCCCCGCCGCTCGGGCCGCCCAGCGGGCCCTCGCCGAGGAGCTGACCAGGCTGGTGCACGGTGACCGTGAGCTGGCGCAGGCCGAGGCGGCCGGGCGGGCGCTGTTCGGGCGGGACGACCTCCGGACCCTGGACGCCGGAACGCTGACCGCCGCGCTGGCCGAGGCCGGCAGCGTCACCGTGGACGGCGAACTCCCCACGATCGCCCAGCTGCTCCAGCAGACCGGGCTGGTGTCCAGCCTGTCCGAGGCCCGACGCACGGTGAAGGAGGGCGGCGCCTACGTGAACAACGAGCGGGTCGCCGACGCCGACGCGATGCCCGGTGAGGACGCGTGGCTGCCCGGCGGCTGGCTGGTGCTGCGGCGCGGCAAGCGGTCCGTCGCCGGGGTGCGTCGGGGCGTCTGACCAGGCACTCCAGCTCGTGTGAACGCCTGGTGTGCCGCGTGTGACGGTCCGGTGTCGGGCGTCACGCCGGGACGGTTTGACACGGCCCGCAGACGTGCGTAACTTTCTCTTTGCGCCGCGCGGCCCTGAGGGGCCGCCGGACCGGGCCCCGCCGCTGGCGGGTCGACCGGAAACCGGCGTAGTGTTGGACATCCAGCCAGAGGTGGAGCCCGGAAGGGTCGAGTTTCTGCGCGTCCGCTCTTTGAGAACTCAACAGCGTGCCGAAAGTCAGTGCCAAGTAATACCCCGTGCCGGGTCTTTTAGATTCGGCTGGGATTCCTTTGGTTGATTGATATCGAGAGTGCTAGCTCTCGGTTCTCAGCTGCGATCAAATCATCTACGGAGAGTTTGATCCTGGCTCAGGACGAACGCTGGCGGCGTGCTTAACACATGCAAGTCGAACGGTGAACCCGCTTCGGTGGGGGATCAGTGGCGAACGGGTGAGTAACACGTGGGCAACCTGCCCTCAGCTCTGGGATAACTCCAAGAAATTGGGGCTAATACTGGATATGACCGCTGACCGCATGGTCTGGTGGTGGAAAGATTTATCGGCTGAGGATGGGCCCGCGGCCTATCAGCTTGTTGGTGGGGTAGTGGCCTACCAAGGCGACGACGGGTAGCCGGCCTGAGAGGGTGACCGGCCACACTGGGACTGAGACACGGCCCAGACTCCTACGGGAGGCAGCAGTGGGGAATATTGCGCAATGGGCGAAAGCCTGACGCAGCGACGCCGCGTGGGGGATGACGGCCTTCGGGTTGTAAACCTCTTTCAGCAGGGACGAAGCGAAAGTGACGGTACCTGCAGAAGAAGCACCGGCCAACTACGTGCCAGCAGCCGCGGTAATACGTAGGGTGCAAGCGTTGTCCGGAATTATTGGGCGTAAAGAGCTCGTAGGCGGTTTGTTGCGTCGGCTGTGAAAACCTGAGGCTCAACCTCAGGCCTGCAGTCGATACGAGCAGACTAGAGTGTTGCAGGGGAGACTGGAATTCCTGGTGTAGCGGTGAAATGCGCAGATATCAGGAGGAACACCGGTGGCGAAGGCGGGTCTCTGGGCAACAACTGACGCTGAGGAGCGAAAGCGTGGGGAGCGAACAGGATTAGATACCCTGGTAGTCCACGCCGTAAACGTTGGGCGCTAGGTGTGGGGCTCATTCCACGAGTTCCGTGCCGCAGCTAACGCATTAAGCGCCCCGCCTGGGGAGTACGGCCGCAAGGCTAAAACTCAAAGGAATTGACGGGGGCCCGCACAAGCGGCGGAGCATGTTGCTTAATTCGATGCAACGCGAAGAACCTTACCTAGGCTTGACATGCACGGAAATCCTCCAGAGATGGTGGGTCCGTAAGGGCCGTGCACAGGTGGTGCATGGTTGTCGTCAGCTCGTGTCGTGAGATGTTGGGTTAAGTCCCGCAACGAGCGCAACCCTCGTTCTATGTTGCCAGCACGTAATGGTGGGGACTCATAGGAGACTGCCGGGGTCAACTCGGAGGAAGGTGGGGATGACGTCAAATCATCATGCCCCTTATGTCTAGGGCTGCAAACATGCTACAATGGCCGGTACAAAGGGCTGCGATACCGCGAGGTGGAGCGAATCCCAAAAAGCCGGTCTCAGTTCGGATTGGGGTCTGCAACTCGACCCCATGAAGTTGGAGTCGCTAGTAATCGCAGATCAGCAACGCTGCGGTGAATACGTTCCCGGGCCTTGTACACACCGCCCGTCACGTCACGAAAGTCGGTAACGCCCGAAGCCGGTGGCCCAACCCTTGTGGAGGGAGCCGTCGAAGGCGGGATCGGCGATTGGGACGAAGTCGTAACAAGGTAGCCGTACCGGAAGGTGCGGCTGGATCACCTCCTTTCTAAGGAGCACTTCGCCGGCAAGCGTTGAGCTTGTCGGTGCAGAGCCGCGCCCAGGACGTGACGGTTCTCCAGTTTCGGAGGATCGCGAAGCTTCTGGGGTGGTGCTCGAGGGTGGAACGCTGACCAGTTCGGCCGGCAGCTGCTGCTGCTCCTAGTACGGCGTCTCTTCGGGGATGTGTGGAACGGGGTGTCGGTGGTGGGCTGGTCGTAGGCACGCTGTTGGGTCCTGAGAGAGCGGGCATCCCCGTCACGGGGTTGGCTGCTAGCTCATGTCAGGGCCGGTCTGCATCTCATACCGTCGTGCCTCCCGAGGGAGTGTGCGGGGCTGGTGGGGTCGGGTGATCGGTGTCTGGTCGTACGTTGAGAACTGCACAGTGGACGCGAGCATCTTCTGACTCTTATTTGCATGAGAGTTCTTGTAGGCCCGCACAGCATCTCCTTCCGGGGGTGGTGTGTGGGATTTTTGTGTGGCCAAGTTGTTAAGGGCACACGGTGGATGCCTGGGCACCAGGAGCCGATGAAGGACGTAGGAGGCTGCGATAAGCCTCGGGGAGCTGTCAACCGAGCGTTGATCCGAGGATTTCCGAATGGGGGAACCCCGCACCAGTCATGTGGTGTGACCCGCGCCTGAACACATAGGGCGTGTGGAGGGAACGTGGGGAAGTGAAACATCTCAGTACCCACAGGAAGAGAAAACAACCGTGATTCCGTGAGTAGTGGCGAGCGAAAGCGGATGAGGCTAAACCGATCGCATGTGATAGCCGGCAGGCGTTGTGTGGTCGGGGTCGTGGGACCGTCCAGTACCTTCTGCCGAGGGTACGGGGAGTAAGAAAATGTGGTGTTAGTGGAAGGCCTCTGGAAGGGGTCGCCGTAGAGGGTGAGAGCCCCGTACACGAAAACGCTGCATCTCCCGGACGTGTTTCCCAAGTAGCACCGAGCCCGTGAAATTCGGTGTGAATCTGGCGGGACCACCCGCTAAGCCTGAATACTCCCTGGTGACCGATAGCGGACAAGTACCGTGAGGGAAAGGTGAAAAGTACCCCGGGAGGGGAGTGAAATAGTACCTGAAACCGTGTGCCTACAAGCCGTGAGAGCCTTAGGATCTTCGGGTCCGGGGTGATTGCGTGCCTTTTGAAGAATGAGCCTGCGAGTTAGTGGTACGTGGCGAGGTTAACCCGTGGGGGGTAGCCGTAGCGAAAGCGAGTCCGAACAGGGCGACTCAGTCGCGTGCCCTAGACCCGAAGCCGAGTGATCTACCCATGGCCAGGTTGAAGCGCGGGTAAGACCGCGTGGAGGACCGAACCCACTTAGGTTGAAAACTGAGGGGATGAGCTGTGGGTAGGGGTGAAAGGCCAATCAAACTCGGTGATAGCTGGTTCTCCCCGAAATGCATTTAGGTGCAGCGTCACGTGTTTCTTGCCGGAGGTAGAGCACTGGATGGCCGATGGGCCCCACAAGGTTACTGACGTCAACCAAACTCCGAATGCCGGTAAGTGAGAGCGTGGCAGTGAGACTGCGGGCGATAAGGTTCGTAGTCGAGAGGGAAACAGCCCAGATCATCGGCTAAGGCCCCTAAGCGTGTGCTAAGTGGAAAAGGATGTGGAGTCGCAGAGACAACCAGGAGGTTGGCTTAGAAGCAGCCACCCTTGAAAGAGTGCGTAATAGCTCACTGGTCAAGTGATTCCGCGCCGACAATGTAGCGGGGCTCAAGCACACCGCCGAAGCCGTGGCATTCATGCTTTTCCTGTCGTTGGCCTCGAGCCGGCGGCCAGGTGTGTGGATGGGTAGGGGAGCGTCGTGTGGCGGTCGAAGCGGCGGAGTGATCCAGCCGTGGACGCCACGCGAGTGAGAATGCAGGCATGAGTAGCGAGAGGGGAGTGAGAAACTCCCCCGCCGGAAGACCAAGGGTTCCTGGGCCAGGCTAATCCGCCCAGGGTGAGTCGGGACCTAAGGCGAGGCCGACAGGCGTAGTCGATGGACAACGGGTTGATATTCCCGTACCCGCGAAGGAACGCCCATGCTGAACCCAGCGATGCTAACCACCCGAACCGCTGACGCCCCTTGTGGGTTGAGGTGGGGAGGCTGGGACCCGGACTGGTAGTAGGCAAGCGATGGGGTGACGCAGGAAGGTAGTCCTACCGGTGAGTGGTAGTACCGGTGCAAGGGTGTGGCCCGCGGGGTAGGCAAATCCGTCCCGCACGAGGGTGAGACCTGACGCATAGCCGAATGAGGCGAATTGGATGATCCTATGCTGCCGAGAAAAGCCTCTAGCGAGTTCCGAGCGGCCCGTACCCCAAACCAACTCAGGTGGTCAGGTAGAGAATACCAAGGCGATCGAGCGAACTGTGGTTAAGGAACTCGGCAAAATGCCCCCGTAACTTCGGGAGAAGGGGGGCCATCTACTGTCAACCGCCTTGCGCGGGGTAGCGGTGGGTGGCCGCAGAGACCAGTGAGAAGCGACTGTTTACTAAAAACACAGGTCCGTGCGAAGTCGTAAGACGATGTATACGGACTGACGCCTGCCCGGTGCTGGAACGTTAAGGGGACGGGTTAGTGCACATCGTGCGCGAAGCTCAGAACTCAAGCGCCAGTAAACGGCGGTGGTAACTATAACCATCCTAAGGTAGCGAAATTCCTTGTCGGGTAAGTTCCGACCTGCACGAATGGCGTAACGACTTCTCAGCTGTCTCAACCACAGGCTCGGCGAAATTGCACTACGAGTAAAGATGCTCGTTACGCGCGGCAGGACGGAAAGACCCCGGGACCTTTACTATAGCTTGATATTGGTGTTCGGTTCGGCTTGTGTAGGATAGGTGGGAGACTGTGAAGCGGGCACGCCAGTGTTCGTGGAGTCATCGTTGAAATACCACTCTGGTCGAATTGGATGTCTAACTTCGGTCCGTGATCCGGATCAGGGACAGTGTCAGGTGGGTAGTTTAACTGGGGCGGTTGCCTCCCAAAATGTAACGGAGGCGCCCAAAGGTTCCCTCAGCCTGGTTGGCAATCAGGTGTCGAGTGCAAGTGCACAAGGGAGCTTGACTGTGAGACCGACGGGTCGAGCAGGAGCGAAAGCTGGGACTAGTGACCCGGCACCGGCATGTGGAAGCGGTGTCGCTCAACGGATAAAAGGTACCCCGGGGATAACAGGCTGATCTTCCCCAAGAGTCCATATCGACGGGATGGTTTGGCACCTCGATGTCGGCTCGTCGCATCCTGGGGCTGGAGTAGGTCCCAAGGGTTGGGCTGTTCGCCCATTAAAGCGGTACGCGAGCTGGGTTTAGAACGTCGTGAGACAGTTCGGTCCCTATCCGCCGTGCGCGTAAGAGACTTGAGAAGAGCTGTCCCTAGTACGAGAGGACCGGGACGGACGAACCTCTGGTGTGCCAGTTGTACCGCCAGGTGCACTGCTGGTTAGCTACGTTCGGCAGGGATAACCGCTGAAAGCATCTAAGCGGGAAGCTCGCTTCGAGATGAGGTCTCTCACCGGGTCAACCGGGTAAGGCCCCCGCCCAGACCAGCGGGTTGATAGGCCGGAAGTGGAAGCATCGCAAGGTGTGGAGCTGACCGGTACTAATAGGCCGAGGGCTTGACCACACACACCCATTTGGGCTGTTGTGCGAGTCAGGGTCAATCAACGAAGAATGTTTCGCGTCCACTGTGCGGTTCTGAACGCACGAACCAGACGATCTGGTTCGACAAGTTCACAGAGTTACGGCGGTCATGGCGAGAGGGAAACGCCCGGTCTCATTCCGAACCCGGAAGCTAAGCCTCTCAGCGCCGATGGTACTGCCCTGGAGACGGGGTGGGAGAGTAGGACGCCGCCGGACAACCATTCACGAACGGGGGTCAGAGCCATGCGCTCTGGCCCCCGTTCGCGTTGTCCGTTTCCCAGCACTCGCCGGATTGTGCGAGTGCGCCGCTATTCGATGAGGTACCCCGAACATGACTTCTCCGCGACGCGGTTCTGACGGCCCGCGCGGTTCCTCCGGCCGTCCCGGCGCTGGTTCCGGGCGCCCCGGCGCTCGGGCCACCCGCCCCAGCGGCGCCTCGGGCCGCCCCGGCGCTTCTCGCGGAGTGGCCGGCGGGCGAGGAAGTCAGGGCGGCAGCGAGCGCCCGGCGCGTCCCCAGAGCGACCGCGACGCCCGCTACTTCGCCGAGCGCGGAGACGCCGGCGATCGTGGGCGCCCCACCGACCGCCCGACAGGTGGTCGCGGTGGAGCGTCACGTGACGATCGCAGTGGCCGGCAGGACCGTCGCCCCGCGGGTGACCGCGCCCAGGGTGGCAGCTGGCAGGACCGCCGACCCTCGGGTGACCGTCCCCAGGGCGATCGTCCGCAGCGGAGTGGCTCGCAGGGTGGCTGGCAGGACCGTCGCCCCTCTGGCGACCGCTCGCAGGGTGACCGTCCGCAGCGGAGTGGCTCGCAGGGTGGCTGGCAGGACCGTCGCCCCTCTGGCGACCGCTCGCAGGGTGACCGTCCGCAGCGGAGTGGCTCGCAGGGTGGCTGGCAGGACCGTCGCCCCTCGGGTGACCGTCCCCAGGGCGATCGTCCGCAGCGGAGTGGCTCCCAGGGTGGCTGGCAGGACCGTCGCCCCTCGGGTGACCGTCCCCAGGGCGATCGTCCGCAGCGGAGTGGCTCCCAGGGTGGCTGGCAGGACCGTCGCCCCTCGGGTGACCGTCCCCAGGGCGATCGTCCGCAGCGGAGTGGCTCCCAGGGTGGCTGGCAGGACCGTCGCCCCTCGGGTGACCGTCCCCAGGGCGATCGTCCGCAGCGGAGTGGCTCCCAGGGTGGTAGCTGGCAGGACCGCCGCCCCTCCGGTGACCGCTCGCAGGGTGACCGTCCGCAGCGGAGTGGCTCGCAGGGTGGCTGGCAGGACCGTCGCCCCTCGGGTGACCGTCCCCAGGGCGATCGTCCGCAGCGGAGTGGCTCCCAGGGTGGTGGTTGGGAGGACCGCCGCCCCTCCGGTGACCGCCCCCAGGGTGACCGGCCTCAGGGTGACCGGCCTCAGCGCAACGGCACCGGCCGGCCGGCCTCCGGCGGCGCGAGCAACTGGCGTGACCGGCGCCCGTCGGACGACCGGCGGGGTGCCCCGCGTGCGGATGAGCGGACCGATCGGCGTCCTCCGCTGCCCCCTGGCCCGGACATTCCCGAGTGGGCCGACCCGCGCGACCTCGACCCGGCCGTCCGCACGGCCTTGAAGGGTCTGGACCCCCGCGGCGTCGACAAGGTCGCCGGCCACTTGGTCGCGGCCGGCACGCTGGTCGACGAGGACCCGGAATCCGCCCTGGCCCACGCGCGGGCCGCCCGCGATCGGGCCTCCCGCGTCGCCGTCGTCCGCGAGGCCGTCGGCGTCGCCGCCTACCACGCCGGGGACTACGCCGAGGCCGCGCGTGAGCTCCGCGCCTACCGGCGCATGAGCGGGGACCACACTTACCGTGCCGTCCTCGCCGACTGCGAGCGCGCGCTGGGGAGGCCTGAGGTCGCCCTGCGTCTCGTCGCCGAGGCTCTGACCGAGTCCCCCGACGAGGAGGAGACCGCAGAGCTCCGGCTCGTCGAGGCCGGCGCGCGCCGCGACCTCGGCGAGGACGCCGCCGCGAGGCTCGTCCTTGAGGCGGCGCTCGGCGGGCGCCCGACGCCGGAGTCGCTCGTGGAGGGCGATGAGATCCGTCTCCGGTTCGCCGCCGCCTATGCCGACCTGCTGCACGCGCAGGGTGAGGAGTCGCTGGCCCAGGACTGGCACGACGCGGTGACCGCGCTCGACCCCGACGCGCTGGCCGACTCCGTCGAGTTCACCGAGATCGAGGAGCTCGACGAGGAACTGCCCGACGACGAGCTCCGGGACGACGACGAGCCGGTCGCGGTCACGGTGGACGCTGCCCAGGACGACGACGAGGTGGCAGACGCGGACGACGGCACGGACGCATCTGAGGACGACGTGGACGCCGAGCTGGACGACGCGGACTCCCTCGAGGCAGCCCTGGAGGTGGAGTTCTCCAGCGCCCCGTCGGACGAGGTGGACGTCGCGGGCGCCGACTTCCCGACGTCGGGCCGGTCGTTCCAGGACGAGGTCGAAGCGGAGCTCGCCGAGCTCCTCGGCGAGAACGGCGACGACACCGAGGGCCAGGCAGCCACCGGGGACCAGCCGACCACCGAGGATGCCGGCGGCCCGGACAGCACGAACCCCTGACGGACGGGCGGCGGGTGTCCACACCCGCCGCCCGGTTCCACAGATGCACCGCGCCCCTCGGTCGGGGCCGGTCGCCGGTCCAGGCTCGGTGCATGAGCGTGGCTGTGATCGATCGGAACGACGTGGTGCTCCGTGGGCGGTTGTCCGCGCCGGCGGAGGTTCGGACCCTGCCGAGCGGGGACACCCTGGTGAGCTTCCGGCTGGTGGTGCGCCGCCCGGAACCCCGGGCCCGGGGTCAGTCGGTCGACGTGCTGGCCTGCATCACCTACGACCGGTCGCTGCAACGACGGGCGGCGGCGTGGCAGCCGGGAGACGTCGTCGAGGTCGAGGGCGCCCTGCAACGGCGCTTCTGGCGCACCGGCTCGGGCACTGCCTCGGTCTGCGAGGTGAACTGCCGGCGCGGGCGCAAGGTCCCACGCGCGGCCGGCCCGGCGACCGAGCGCACCGCGTGAGCCGGTCAGTCCGCCAGCGGGCGCAGGACCAGGCCGGTCCGGGGCTTGGGCACGAACAGCGTCGACTTCCGTGGCATCCGGGCACCGGCCCGCGCGACGGCGGCGACGTCGGCAGGCGACGGCGGGCGCAGCAGCAGGGCGACACCGGCGCGTTCGACCGCGGTGCGCAGCGCGTCCTCGACCGTGTGCGCGATGAGGACGTTCTCCGGTTCGTCGGCCCGGCCCCACAGTCCTTCGATCAACCCGGTGTGGGCGAGCACGACGTCGAGGTGGCGCCAGACCTCCGGCGCCTCGGAGGGGACGCGGGCGAGGACGGAGGGCGTGGGGTGGTCGAGCTGCAGCAGCCGGCGGCCGTCGCTGATCAGGTAGCCCGAGGCGTCGGCGCGGGCCAGCCAGGCGGCCACGGCCGCGGTCAGCGCCGCCGGATCGGTCGAGGCGCCGGGGAGCGGCAGCTCGGTGACCGTGAAGCCGGCTGCCGCGGCTCCGGCGGCGTCGTCGAGCGACAGGTCCGGGACCACCCGGTGGATCGCCGCCACCCGCAGCCCACCCGGCCCCATGGGCGTCAGGAGCGCGAGGACGGCGTCGCAGCCGGCGCACCCGGGGTCGGTGCGCTGGTGTGCCCGGGCGGCGGCGAAGCGGTGGTGGCCGTCGGCGATGACCGCCCCGGTCCGCCCCATCGCCTCCGTCAGCGCGGCGATCGAGGCAGGGTCGGCCACCCGCCAGAGCCGGTGCTGGACGCCGTCGTCGTCGCGGAGTTCCAGCGTCGGCACCGCCTGCATGGCGCGGGCGGTGAGTGCGGCGACGTCGGGATCGGCGTCGTGGGCCAGCACGATCGGCTCGAGGTCGGTGCGGGTGGTGGCCAGCAGTGCGCGGCGCCCCTCGACCGCCAAGGGGAAGGTGTCCTCGTGGGGCAGCACGGCGGTCGACCCGGGTGCCGGGATGCCGACGGCGGCGAGCCAGCCCACCGTGGCCGCCTCGCCGCCGGACGGTTGCAGCTCGTAGACCCACAGGGCGGGCGCGTCGTCCCGCACGAGGACGCCGTCGTCCTGCCAGGCCTGGAGGGTCCGGGCAGCGTGCGCGGCCCACGGAGGCGGGCCCTCGGCCGGCGGCACCGGGGCCGGCGCGGCCCCCTCGTCGACCTGCGGCAGGATGAGGCGCACGATGTTGTGCGGGTCGGAACCGGCGAGCCGGTCCCGGCCCTCGGCGGTCACCAGGTCGTACGCCGGGGAGCTCACGCGGGCCAGGTGCGCGGGATCGGGCGAGGAGTAGGTCAGGGCGCGGAAGGGCCGCACCTCGAGACCTGTCGCATGATCGGACGGGCGGCGGTCCGCCGGCGACGAGGGCACGACCGAATCGTAGGAGCGTCCCGCCGCGGGCCGGACGGGGCGGCGCGACCGAGGCCGCAGCCGCGACCGGGCACCGGCCCGGTACGCGGGGCGCCGGACACCAGCTAGGAGGACACCGATGCCCGGAGCACCCACCCTCGCGAGCGGGTCGGGCGGGCCGCTGTCCGCCGCGCACGACGTCGCGCTGCTGGACCTGGACGGCGTGGTCTACGTGGGGCCCGACGCGGTGCCGGGCGTGCCCGAGGCGCTGAGCGACGTGCGGAGCGCGGGGATGCGGCTGGGCTTCGTCACCAACAACGCCGCCCGCACACCGGAGCAGGTCGCCGAGCACCTGACGGAGCTGGGCGTCGACGCGGAGCCGGAGGACGTCATCACCAGCTCCCAGGCCGCGGCCACCGTCGTCGCCGAACTGCTCGGCCCGGGCGCCCGGGTCCTCCCGGTCGGCGGCCCGGGCGTCGCGACCGCGCTCCGGGCCGCCGGGCTCACCGTCGTGGACCGCGCCGAGGACCGCCCGGACGCCGTCGTCCAGGGCTACGGCCGGGAGGTCGGCTGGGCGCAGCTCGCCGAGGCGGTCGTCGCCGTGCGCAACGGTGCCCGGCACGTCGCCACGAACACCGACGCCACCATCCCCTCGCCGCGGGGGCCGCTCCCCGGGAACGGGGCGATGGTGGGCGTGGTCAGCGCGGTCACCGGGGGGCAACCGCTGGTCACCGGCAAGCCGGACCCGGCGATGCACGCCGAGTGCGTGCGGCGGACGGGTGCCCGGCGGCCCCTGGTGGTCGGCGACCGGCTCGACACCGACATCGAGGGCGCCCGGCGGGCCGACGCGCCCAGCCTGCTCGTGTTCTCCGGCGTCACCGATCCCGGGGCGCTGCTCGCTGCCGTCCCGGAGCACCGGCCCGACCACATCGGCGCCGACGCGTCCGCGTTGCTCGCGGTCCATCCGCCGGTGGAGAGCACGGCGACGGGGTGGCGGTGCGGCGTCTGGGAGGCGCGGGCGGGTGAGGCGGGGGCGCTGTTGCTCGTTCGGATCGGGGACGAGCAGTCGGGGACCGGAGGCGGCGCGGAGTCCGACGGCCTGGACGGGCTCCGGGCGCTGTGCGTCGCCCACTGGAGCCACCATCCCGACGAGGGCGTGGCCGCGCGCGTCGTGGCCGGCGACGCGCCCGCCGGAACCGCGCTCGACAGCTGGGGCCTGGGGGACGCCTAGCCGGAGGCGGTCAGAGCAGCTTGCGCAGGCGCAGCAGGTCCCGCAGTCCGGCCTCCAGCTTGACGCGGCCGGTGGCCCACGCCGGCCCGAAGGAGAGCTGGCCCGAGGTGAGGGCGACCAGGTCGTCGCTGGACATCGTGAGCCGGATGTCGGCGCGGGCGACGTCGGGTCCGTGCGGCAGCACCTCCACGTCGTGCACCGCGCCGGAGCTGAGGCGGCCGACCACGACCTGGTCGAGGTCGGTCAACCGGCAGGACAGGCTGCGGTCCAGGCCGGCGGCCGCGGGGTTGGCCGCGAGGTCTCCGAGGATGCTCCGGAGAGCGGTCAGGCACTGATCCATCGTGGCCACGCGGGTGCTTCTCCTGCCGAGGTCGAGAGGGTCCGGGCGCCAGACGGTAGCGCCTGCGCCTCGTCGCGCCGTGCCCCGCTCCTGGTGACCGGTAACCTCGGCGACGCACCGGAGAGGTGCCGGATGCGGCGTCCCGCCGCATCCGGGCCCGACGGGCGCCCCACCACCACCGAGCGCGCGAGAGGCGGGAGACGATGACCGAGCCGAGCCCGCAGCGTGCCGTGCCCGCTCCGCCGCGCCCGGCTCCGGGGCCCGACCGCCCCTCGCCGGAGGCTCCCGCCGAGCGCGCGGCATCCGTGGCCGACCGGTTCGCCGACTTGTCGCAGCGCCCCGTCGCCGAGCACGTGGCCGTCTTCGAGGACGAGCACGGCCGGCTCCAGCGCGAGCTCGGCACGATCGACCAGCTCTGATGGCCCGTCGCAGGCTCGATGCCGAGCTGGTGCGCCGGGGTCTGGCCCGGTCCCGCGAGCACGCGGTCGCTCTCATCGCCGAGGGCCGGGTCGCCGTCTCCGGCCGGGCCGCCACCAAGCCGGCGACCGGCGTCGACGCCGGTGACCCCGTGGTCGTCCGCACCGACCCCGACCGGCCCAGCTGGGTGTCCCGGGGCGCGCACAAGCTGATCGGCGCCCTGGAGGCGTTCCCCGTCGAGGTCGAGGGCCGTCGCGCGCTGGATGCCGGCGCCTCCACCGGCGGCTTCACCGAGGTGCTGCTGAGGCGCGGCGCCGCCGAGGTCGTCGCCGTCGACGTGGGGTACGGCGAGCTCGCCTGGCCGCTGCGCACCGACGAGCGGGTCCGCGTCCACGAGCGCACCAACGTGCGCACGCTCACCCCCGAGGCGATCGACGGGCCGGTCGAGCTGGTGGTGGCAGACCTGTCGTTCATCTCGCTGCGCCTCGTGCTCCCCGCGCTCACCGGCTGCGCGGCCCCGGAGGCGGATCTGCTCCCCATGGTGAAGCCTCAGTTCGAGGTCGGCCGGGAGCGGCTCGGCGCCGGTGGCGTCGTCCGCGATCCCGAGCACCGCGTGCAGTCCGTCCTGGAGGTCGCCGCCGCCGCGGCGGGCCTGGGGTGGGGGACCGCCGGCGTGGTGGCCAGCCCCTTGCCCGGTCCGGCCGGGAACGTGGAGTTCTTCCTCTGGCTGCGCCGCGACGCGGGGCCGGTCCGGGAGGACGACGTCCGTCGAGCAGTCCAGGAGGGACCGCAGTGAGTTCGACCAGTGAGGGCGCCCGCGCCCCGCAGCCCCGGCGCGTCCTGCTGACCGTGCACACGGGCCGGCAGGACATCGTCGAGCTGGCCCGCAGCTCGGCGTCGCGGCTGCAGGCCGGGGGCATCGTCGTGCGCCTGCTCGACGACGAGGCGCGCGGTCTCCACATCCCTGGCGCCGAGGTCGTGCCGGCCGATGCGCACGCCGCCCTCGACACCGAGATCGTGATGGTCTTCGGCGGGGACGGGACCTTCCTGCGCGCGGCCGAGCTGGCCCGGTACACCGATGCGGCTCTCATGGGCGTGAACCTGGGACGGGTGGGCTTCCTCGCCGAGACCGAGCCCGAGGCGGTCGAGGAGACACTCCAGGCGATCGAGCGGTGCGAGTACTCCGTCGAGGAGCGCCTCGCCATCGAGGTGGACGTCGTCGACGCCGACGGGGCCGTCGTCGGCGGGACCTGGGCGCTCAACGAGGTGTCCATCGAGAAGGCCGAGCGCTCCCGCGTCCTCGACGTCGTCATCTCCATCGACGGCCGCCCGCTGACCAGCTTCGGCTGCGACGGCGTGCTGTGCGCCACGCCCACCGGATCGACTGCCTACGCCTTCTCCGCCGGCGGCCCCGTGGTCTGGCCCGACGTCGAGGCGCTGCTGCTCGTGCCCACCAACGCCCACGCGCTGTTCGCCCGGCCGCTGGTGACCTCGCCGGACTCGGTGCTCACCGTGTCCGTCCCCGCCGACGGCAACCGCGCCCGCGTCTCGGCGGAC
This sequence comes from uncultured Actinomycetota bacterium, assembly GCA_963747895.1. Lineage (GTDB taxonomy): Bacteria > Actinomycetota > Actinomycetes > Mycobacteriales > Geodermatophilaceae > Blastococcus. Next base: position 769,641 of record CAVVGX010000012.1, on the reverse strand, counting down.
GGTCGCCGCATGGTCGACGTCCCCGACGGTGGCCGCGTCGACGTCCGCAAGGCCTCCCGGCCGGTGCGGATCGCCCGCGTGCACGCCGCCACCTTCGGTGACCGGCTGGTGGCCAAGTTCGGGCTGCCGGTGCGTGGCTTCCGCGACGCCCGGCACGCCGGCCCCGGCCACGAGCTGTACACCAGCCGGAACGTCCTCACCCGCGGCGTCATCAACGGGGACGGCGACGTCGTGGCCGGAGGGGAGGCGGCAGGTGCCGGCTCGCACGACGACGCCTGAGCGCCGCGCGCCCGCTGCCGCCGGCGGTGCGGGACCGGGCCGCCTCACCGAGATCCGGATCCGCGGGCTGGGCGCGATCGACGACGTCACCCTGGAGCTCGGCCCGGGCCTGACCGTGGTGACCGGTGAGACCGGCGCCGGCAAGACGATGGTCGTCAGTGGGCTGACGTTGCTCTTCGGCGGCCGCGCCGACCAGGGCCGCGTGCGGGCCAACGGCCGGGCCGGGGTCGAGGGCCGCCTCGCCCTGCCGCCGGACTCGCCGGTGTGGCAGCGCGCCGCGGACGCCGGTGCCGACCCCGACGACGACGGCAGCCTGATCCTCGCCCGCACCATCAGCGCCGAGGGCCGGTCGCGGGCCTTCCTCGGCGGGCGCAGCGTGCCGGTCGGCGTGGTGTCCGAGCTGGCCGAGAGCCTGCTCGCCGTCCACGGGCAGACCGACCAGCTGCGGCTGTCCCGCCCCGCCGAGCAGCGGCGGGCGCTGGACCGCTACGCGGGTACCGCGCACCTCGCGCTCATCGACCGCTACCGCGAGGCCCACGACCGCTGGCGCACGGCGACCGCCGAGCTCGACCGCCGCCGCACGCAGGCGCGTGAGCTGGCGCAGGCCGCCGACGTGCTGCGGCACGGACTGGAGGAGATCGACGCCGCCGCCCCGGAGCCCGGTGAGGACGAGGCGCTGGCCACCCAGGTGAAGCGGCTCAGCGACGCCGATGCCCTGCGGGCCGCGGCCGACGAGGCGCGCATGGCCCTGGTGGGCGACGTGACCGGGGACTTCGGCGGGGGAGAGGTCCCGCAGGACGCCACCGCCGCGCTGGCCCTCGCCGAACGGGCGCTCGCCTCCTCCGACGACCCGACGCTCGTGCTGCTCGCCCAGGACCTCGCGGACGCCGTCGCCGTGGTGTCCGACGTCGCCGGGCAGCTCGCCGGCTACGTGGCCGACCTCGACGCGGACCCGGCGCGACTGGCCGAGGTGCTCGACCGGCGGGCGCTCATCACCGGCCTGACCCGCAAGTACGCCGACCCCGGCGACGGGCTGGGCGGCGTCCTGGCCTGGGCGGACGACGCCCGCCGTCGGCTGTCCGAGCTGGACGTCTCCGACGAGGCGCTGGAGCAGCTCGCCGCGGAGCGCGACGCGGCCCGCGCGCAGGTGGACGAGCTCGGCGCGCAGATCTCCGCCGGACGCCGGGCGGCCGCGGAGGGCTTCGCCGCGGAGGTGGGCCGGGAGCTGGCCGGGCTGGCCATGAAGAGCGCCCGGGTGTCCTTCTCCATCGACAGTGATCCCGACGAGCCCGGGCCCGACGGCCTCGACCAGGTCGCCCTGCTGCTGGCCGCGCACCCCGGCGCCCCGGCCCGGCCGGTGCACAAGGGCGCCTCGGGGGGCGAGCTCTCCCGGGTCATGCTCGCCATCGAGGTGGTGTTCGCGGGCGCCGACCCGGTGCCGGTCATGGTGTTCGACGAGGTGGACGCCGGCGTCGGTGGTCAGGCGGCGGGCGAGATCGGCCGGCGGCTGGCCCAGCTGGCCCGTCAGCACCAGGTCGTCGTCGTCACCCACCTCGCGCAGGTCGCCGCGTTCGCCGACACCCACCTCGTCGTCGACAAGTCACCGGACACCGGGGCGGGCGTCACCGCCACCGACATCCGCGCCGTCGAGGCCGACGACCGGGTGCGCGAACTCGCCCGCATGCTCTCCGGGCTGGCCGACAGCGACACCGGGCAGGCGCACGCCCGCGAACTGCTCGCCGTCGCCGCGGAGGCGCGCGGCTGAACGGTGCGTGCCCGGTCGGGTGATTCGGCTTTGCACGACCGATCCCCCGGGTAGGAGCCGCTCGTGACCTGCTTCTCCTCGGCCGACGAATCGGCCCATTACGGGTTCTCCGTCTGCATGCTGCTCGAGCAGTACCGCGACCAGCTCGGCTGGGAGCGAGACGGTGTCGTCGAGCTGGGGAGCGGTGACGCCACCGCCATCTCCGACGTCGTGGCCGGCCTCCCGGGCCTCCGGGTGCGCGGCTTCGACATCAGCGCGCCCTCGGTCGAGAAGGCCCGCGAGAACATCCGCGCCCGCGGCGTGGACGACCGCTACACCGTCGAGCTGGGCGACTTCTTCGACCAGGCCGACTCCTCCGGTGGCCCGCAGATCGCCACCGTGATCTCCAACCCGCCCTACATCCCGGCGCCGGACCGCGACATCCTCATGCCGGAGCTGTGGGGCGGCGTGCACGGCAACGACCTGGTGCTGCAGCTGCTCAAGACCGGCTACGACAACGTGATCGCCGCCGTCGCCAGCTACTCCGACCCGGTGACCACGGTGCGCACCGCCGAGGACGCGGGCTACCGGGTGGCGAACTTCCTGGCCATGGGTCTGGACTACGGCGCCTACAGCAGCGAGCCGAAGGTCCGCGACCACATCCGCCGGCTGTGCGACGAGGGCCGCGGCTGGGCAGGGGAGGACGAGTACATGGTCGCGGTGGCGCTGTTCACCCGTGATCCCGACGTGCCCGGCGACCGCGCCGGCCAGCTGCTCCACGCGCTGCAGCTCTGACGGTGCGGCCCCGCAGGGGCCCGCACCGTCAGCGCATCACCTGCGCTTCGCGTAGCCGGCGAGGCCGAACTGGAGCAGGGCCAGCCCTCGGCGGCCCTGGCGGCGCAGCTCGCCCGAGAGCTCCGGTCCGGTGACTCCGGCCAGCACCCGGTCACGCGCGAGCTCCAGCAGCGAGGCGTACAGCCCCAGGACGGCGTGCGCCGCGAGCCACGGCTCCACCTGTCCCGGCCAGGCCCGCGTCTCCTCGGCGATGAGACCGGCCAGCGCGTCGGTGAGCTCCCCGAGGATCTCCCGCTCGCGCACCTGCAACGTGCGGCTGCCGCGGATCACCCGCGCCATCCGGGCGACGCCCTCGGCCGCCTCCGGAGCGCCGAGCAGCCCGACCGCGGCGACGACGAAGCTCCCGGCCGCCGCGGACACCGACTCGCCCGACGGGCGCGAGCGCACCGCGTCGAGCAGCGCCTCGCGCATCGGCGGGTCGGCGTCGAAGACGAGCCCCTCCTTCATCGGGAAGTGGTTGAAGACGGTCTTCTCCACCACGCCCGCGCGCTTGGCGATCTCGACGACGCTGACGGCGTCGAAGCCCCGCTCGGCGAACAGATCGGCGGCCGCGTCGACGATCCGCGCCCGTGTCTCCTGGTAACGCTGCTCACGTCTGCCCGGGGTGCGGGCGCCGCGCCGAGCCGCGTCGCCGTCGCCCTCGCGCACCGGTGCGGTGCCGTCCACGGTGCCCGGCCCGGCCGACGCGCCGTCGGGGGCGCCCGGGGCCCGGAGCGCCCGGAGCGCCCGGGGTCCGCTCGGCCGGAGCCGGAGGCGGCGGGGGAGCGGTGGGAAAAGCCCTGATCAGCGGCGAGGGGACCGCGGGTGCGGGTTCGGCCGCCGGGGCCGCCGGCACGGGGGGAAGGGGGTCGGTACGGGGCACTGCGCGGGCCACTCCAGTCACAGGCGCAACGCTAGTCACGACTCGGTAACGGTTCCGCGCGAGCACCGACGACGGCGACGCGGGCGTGTCGCGGGGAGCCGGTGTCGCGCACTCTGCGTGAGCGGTGGGTCGCAGTTGCGCGTCGGAGGACCGGCCGGTGGAAGGCCCGTGAAAGCATGGAGGTCATGCGCATCGGCACCCTTCGACGTGGCCGGGCACAGGAGTCGGGTCCCGGAGTCAGCGGCGTCGTCCGCCTGGACCGCCGCACGAAGACCCTGACCAAGAGGCTGCGCCCCGGCGACATCGCCGTCATCGACCACGTCGACATCGACCGGGTCAGCGCCGACGCGCTCGTGAGCTGCAAGGTCGCCGGCGTCGTCAACGCCGCGCCCAGCATCTCCGGGCGCTACCCGAACCTCGGGCCCGAGATCCTGGTGAAGGCCGGTATCCCGCTGCTCGACGGGGTCGGCCGCGACGTCTTCGCCGCCCTCAAGGAGGGCGCCACGGTCCGCCTGGACGGCAACCAGCTCCTGACCGAGGACGGCACCGTCGTCGCCGAGGGCGTGGCCCAGGACGACGAGCGCATCGCCGCCTCGATGGCCGAGGCGCGCGCGGGGCTGTCCACACAGCTCGAGGCCTTCGCGGCCAACACGATGGAGTACATGAAGCGCGAGCGCGCGCTGCTCCTCGACGGCGTGGGCGTGCCCGACGTGACCACGGCCATCGACGGCCGGCACGTCCTCATCGTGGTGCGCGGCTACGACTACAAGGAGGACCTGCACGCCCTGCGGTCCTACATCCGTGACTACCGGCCGGTGCTCATCGGCGTCGACGGCGGCGCCGACGCGCTGATCGAGGCCGGCTACTCGCCGGACATGATCATCGGCGACATGGACTCGGTCAGCGACGGGTCGCTGACCTCCGGCGCCGAGGTCGTCGTGCACGCCTACCCCGACGGCCGGGCGCCGGGCCTGCCCCGGGTGCAGGAGCTCGGCGTCGACGCCATCACCTTCCCCGCGGCGGCCACCAGCGAGGACATCGCGATGCTGCTCGCCGACGAGAAGGGCGCCAAGCTCATCGTCGCCGTCGGCACCCACGCCACCCTCGTGGAGTTCCTGGACAAGGGTCGCGGCGGCATGGCCTCCACGTTCCTGACCCGGCTGCGCCTGGGCGGCAAGCTGGTCGACGCCAAGGGCGTGAGCCGGCTCTACCGCAGCCGCATCTCCACCGCGGCCCTGATCGTCCTCGTGCTCGCGGCCTTCGTCGCCATCGGCTCCGCCCTCGTGGTGTCGACGGCCGGACGGGTCTACTTCGACCTGCTGCTCGACCAATGGAACAGCTTCACGTTCTGGCTGGAGAACCTCTTCTCGTGATCGACTTCCGCTATCACCTGGTCTCGCTGATCGCCGTCTTCCTGGCGGTCGCGCTCGGGATCGTCATCGGCACCACCGCGCTCAACGGGCCGATCCTCGACGACCTCGAGGGTCAGGTCTCCTCGCTCGAGCAGGACAAGCGGTTCCTGGAGGACCGGTCGCAGACGCTGCAGGGCCGGGTGGACTACAGCGACGAGTTCCAGCTCGCCGTCGCCCCGGCCCTGGTCGAGGGCGCGCTCACCGACAGCAGCGTGCTCCTGGTGGTCGCCGGCGAGGACGTCGAGGCCGAGGAGGTCGAGGAGGTCAGCGCGCTCATCACCGAGGCCGGCGGCACGGTCACCGGGCAGATCACCCTCACCCAGGACTTCAGCGACCCGGCGACGGAGTCCAGCCTGCAGAGCTACGCCACCGGCTCGGGCCTGCCCGCCGGCATCACGCTGCCCGACGTCGACGACGCCGGAGAACTGGTGGGTTCGCTGCTCGCCCAGGTGCTCATGATCTCCCCGGACGGGACCGTCCCGGACACCGCGGCCACCTCCTCGGTGCTCGCCGGGCTCCCGGCCCTCGACGTGCTGCGCACCGACACCGACTCGGTCAGCCCGGCCGACTACGCCGTGGTCCTCACCTCGGGCGTGCTGAGCGGCGAGGACGCAGCGGACCGGAACGCCAACCTGATCGAGCTCGTGTCCGCGCTGGACGCCGCCGGCTCGGGTGTGGTCGTGGCCGGCGGGGCGCTCTCGGCGCGCGAGAACGGCCTCGTCGGCGCAGTGCGGAGCGACCCGGATGTCTCCGCGGCCGTGTCCACGGTCGACAACGTCACCATCCCCGCCGGCCGGATCAGCACCGTCCTCGCCCTGCGGGCCGAGGGCGAGGGCACCTCCGGCGCCTACGGCACGGGGGAGAACACGTCTCCGGTGCCCCCGGTCACCACCCCGTGACGCCGCGGCCCCCCGCCCGCTCCCGGGCGGGCCTCGTGCTCGCCGGTGCCGCGGCCGGACGGGCCGCCCTCGGCGCGGCGGGCGTCCTCGCCGCCGGCGACCGCGGGCGCGTGTGGCGGCGCACCAACTACGCCGGGCGTCCGGTGACCCTGCTCGGCGGACCGGCGCTGGCCCTGGCCGCCACGGCAACCGGGGTCCTGGGCGCCCCCGCCGGGCTGCGCACGGCGACGGCCGTGGTCGGGGGTGTCTCCGGCCTGGTCGGCGGCTACGACGACATCGTCGGTGCCCGACCCGAGCAGGCGCGGGACAAGGGCCTGGCCGGCCACCTCCGCGCCCTGCGGGCCGGACGGGTCTCCGCCGGTGCGGTGAAGGTCGCCGGCATCGGTGCAGCGGGCGCCGTCGCCGCGCTGCTCACCTCGCGCGGCCGCGGTCCGGGAGCGCTGACCGACGCCGTCCTCACCACCGGACTGGTCGCCGGCACCGCCAATCTCCTCAACCTGCTCGACCTGCGGCCGGGGCGGGCCGCCAAGGCCGGTGTCCTCACCGCCGCGGCCACCCTGGGCGGGCCCGCGGGTGCGCTCGTGGCCGGCCCGCTCGGCGCCGGCCTGGCCGTGCTCCCCGACGACCTGGGCGAGCGGGTGATGCTCGGCGACAGCGGGGCCAACGCCCTCGGTGCGCTGCTGGGCCTGCGGCTGGCCGCCGGGCCCTCGCGCGGCCGACGGGCGGGCCTGCTCGCCGCCGTCGCCGCGTTGACGCTGGCCAGCGAGAAGGTCAGCTTCACGAAGGTCATCGACGCCACCCCGGGGTTGCGCGACCTGGACCGGCTCGGCCGCCGGCCGTCGTGACCCGCCGGTCGGTCGCCCAGGGTGTCGCCGGGGCGGCGGCGCTCATCGCCGTCCTGACCCTGCTGGCGCGCGTGGCCGGCTTCGGCCGCACCCTGGTCTTCACCAACGCGGTGGGCGCGGACACCACCGGCGACACCTACCAGGCCGCCAACACGGTCCCGAACATCGTCTTCGAGGTCGTCGCCGGCGGTGCCCTGGCCAGCCTGGTGATCCCGATGCTCGCCGGGGGCATCGCCGTGGGCGACCGGGACCAGGTGCGCCGCACCGCCTCGGCGCTGCTCGGCTGGACCCTGCTCGTGCTCACGCCCCTGGCCGTGCTCATCGCGGTCCTGGCCGAGCCGATCGCCCGGCTGTCGCTCGCCGGCCGCAGCGACGCCGAGGTCGAGCTCGCCGGCCGGTTCCTGCTCGTCTTCGCGCCGCAGGTCGTGCTCTACGGCGTCGGCATCGTGCTGGCCGGCGTGCTGCAGGCGCACCGGCGCTTCGCCGCCCCCGCGATCGCCCCGCTGCTCTCCAGCCTGGTGGTCGCCTCGGCCTACCTGCTGTTCGCGGGCATGGGCGGCAGCCGCGACGTCGCCGGCCTGTCCCGGCCGGCCGAGCTGGTCCTCGGGGTGGGGACGACGCTGGGCGTGGTCGCGCTGAGCCTGAGCCTGCTGCTGCCGGTGCGCCGGCTCGGGCTGGGGTTGCGGCCGGCGCTCCGCTTCCCGGTCGGCGCGGCTCCGCGGGTGCGTCGGCTGGCCGTGGCCGGGGTGCTCGCGCTGGCCGGTCAGCAGCTGGTCGCCTTCGTCGCGATCCGGCTCACCGGCGGCGACGCCCCCGCCGGCAGCCTGGTGATCTACGGCGCCGGGCTCACGATCTTCCTCGTCCCGTGGGCCGCGCTGGCCGTGCCGCTGGCGACGTCGGCCTACCCGGGGCTGTCCGAACGGGCCGAGCTCGGCGACGACGACGGGTACGCCCGCGCGCTGGCCCCGGTCACCGCCCTGGTGGTCGCCGCGTCGGCGGTCGCCGCTGCCCTGCTGATCGCCGTCTCGGGACCGATGGCCCGCGTCTTCCTCAGCTCCGGGACCGACGCCGACGTCGGCGCGCTGCGCGACACCACGATCGCCTTCGCCCCGGGCCTGGTGGGGTACGCGCTCGTCGCCGTCCTCACCCGGGCCCTGTACGCGCGGGGGCACTGGAAGGCGCCGGCCGTGTGCGTCGTCGGGGGCTGGCTGGTCGCGGCCCTCGCCGACGTCGTCCTCGCCAGGGTGCTGCCGGCCGCCGACCGGGCGGCCGCGCTCGGTGCCGGGCACACGCTGGGCGTCACCGTCGCCGGACTGTCGCTCCTGGTGGTGGTCCTGCGTGCGGCTCCGGCGGGCTCGCTCGCCGGACTGACCCGCATCGGGACGGCCGCGGTCGCCGCCGCGGCGGCCGGGGCGGCCGCCGGGCTCGCCTTCTCCCGGGCTCTCGGCGCGGACCCGGTGCCCGAGCACGGGGTCCTCGCCGCGGTCGGTGTCGGCGCGCTGGCCGGAGCGCTCGTGCTCGTCGTCGTCCTGGCGGTCATGATGGGGGCCGCGCGCGGACCGTTGACCGCCGCGCTCGGCGCTCTGCGCGCGCCCGACCGGCAGGAGGTGCATCGTGGCTGAGCGGCCGCCGCTCGCGGGTCGCCGTGTCGTCGAGGTGCTGGCCACCAGCGCCGGCGGGGTGGGCACGCACGTGCGGGCCCTGCTCCCGACGCTGCGCGAGGCCGGCGCGGACGTGGGGGTCTGCGGCGCGCCGGCGACCGAGGAACTGTTCGGCTTCACCTCCGGCGGCGCGGACTTCACGCCGGTGGGCATCTCCTCCGGCCTGGCGCCGGTGGCCGACGGCCGGGCCGTCCTCCAGCTGCGCCGCGCGCTCGCCGGTGCCGACCTGGTCCACGCCCACGGACTCCGCGCCGGTCTCGTGGCGGCGACGGCGCTCCGGCTGAGGGGCCCCCGACCGCCGCTCGTCCTCACCCTGCACAACGCCCTCCAGGAGGGCGGCGGCCGGTTGCGGGGCGCGATGCAGGCCCTGGAGCGGGTGACCGTCCGGGGCGCGGACCTGGTGCTGGCCGTCTCCAGCGACCTCGCCGCCAACGCCCGCCTGGCCGGGGCGCCGGACGTGCGGGTGGCCCCGGCGCTGGCTCCGCCGCTGCCGCCCGCCGAGCGCAGCCGCGACGAGGTCCGGGCCGAGCTGGGCGTCGCCGAGGGGCGGCGACTGGTGGTGGCGGTCGGCCGGCTGCACCCGCAGAAGGGCTACGACGTCCTCCTCGACGCCGTCGGCCGGTGGGCGGGGACCGACGACGCGCCTCTGGTCGCGATCGCCGGCGACGGGCCGCTGCACGACGAACTGGCCGCCCGCATCGACGCCGAGCGGCTGCCGGTCGTGCTGCTCGGGCGGCGCGGCGACGTCCCCGACCTGCTGGGCGCGGCCGACGTGTGCGTGCTGCCCTCGCGGTGGGAGGGCAGCCCCTTCACCGCTCAAGAGGCGCTGCGCGCCGGGACGCCGCTGGTCTCCACGCGCGCGGGCGGGATCCCCGAGCTGGTGGGCGAGGCGGCCGACCTGGTGCCGGTCGGGGACGCCGCCGCCCTGGCCGATGCGCTCGACCGGGTGCTCGCCGACCCGGCGCACGCGGCGGGACTGGTCGAGGCCGGCCGCCGGCAGGCCGCGCAGTGGCCCGACGAGGCGGGTGCGGGTCGCCGCGTCGTCGCCGTCTACCGCGAGCTGCTGGGGCCACCGGAAGCGGGCTCCCGGTGAGCAGCGCCCGGCGGTGGATCGTGCCGCTGGTGCTGCTGCTCGTCGTCCTGCTGGGCTGGGCGCCGCCGGCCTCGGCCGCGGACGAGGGGACGGACGGCGCGGCGGCGACCGTGGACCGTGTCCTGGTCGTCGGCGTCCCCGGCCTGGTCTGGGGGGACGTCGACCCCACCGCGACCCCCCACCTGTGGGAGATGGCCGAGCAGGGCTCGATCGGCGCCCTGTCGGTGCGTGCCGCCCGCGGGACCACCTGCCTGCTCGACGGCTGGGCGACCCTGGGCGCGGGCAACCGCGCGCGCTTCCCGGGCCCGGACGACGGCCTGCCGCCGGTGCCCCTGCCCACGGTGCCGCTCCCGGAGGAGGGGCCGGTCCCTCCGGTGCCGGAGAACGCCCCCACCGATCCCGGCGCCGGGGAGGACGAGGCCGAGCCTCGGGTGGACACCTCGCTGTCCTACTGCGGCCTGCAGGAGCGGATCGCCGCGGTGGCGCTGGACGACCCGGCGGCCACGGTGCGGCGGACCGCCGACGACAAGGGCACGGCCCGCTTCGGCGCGGAGCCCGCGGCGCTGGGCGCCGGCGTCGGGTGCGCGGGGGTGTCCGGCCGGGCGGCGGCGCTCGCGGTGGCGGCACCCGACGTGCGCCTGGACCGCAGGGCCGTCCTGCCCGGCGACCCGGCCGAGCTGGCCGCCTTCCTCGGCGGCTGCCCGCTCAGCCTGGTGTCGCTGGACCAGCTCACCCTGGCGGGCACCCCGGGCGCCGACCGCACCGACGACGGCACCGATCCGCTGCCCCGGGCCGGTGGCCTGGAACGGATCGACGAGACCGTCGGCCGCCTTCAGGACGCCGTGTCGCAGCTGCCGGGGGAGACGCTGGTGCTCCTGGCCGGCATCTCCGAGGTCAACGACGGCCGGCCCCAGCTGCACGTCGGCATCGCGTCGGGACCCGGGTTCGACACCGGCGGGTGGCTGGACTCCGCGAGCACCGGCCGGGCCCCCTACGTCCAGCTCATCGACCTGGCCCCCACCGCCCTGCGCGCCCTCGGCCTGGACGTGCCGGCGTCGATGAACGGCCAGCCGCTGCGCGCCACGGCCGACCGCCCACCCCTCGCGGAGGCGGTCACCGACCTCGAGCACATGAACGTCGCCGCGACGGTGCACCACCGCAACGTCGGCACCTTCTTCTGGCTGCTGGTCCTCACCGGCGCGGCCACGGTCGCCCTCGGCATCCTGGTGCTCGGGCTGCGCGGCCGCGGTGCCCTGCTCGGGCGGGTTCCGGGCGCCCCGGCGGCCCTGCGGGTGCTCTGCCTGGTCGTCGCCGCCCTGCCGGTGGCGACGTACCTGGCGGGCCTGGTGCCGTGGGAGCGGACCGGTTCCCCGCTCACCTCCCTGGTCCTCGCCGTGCTGGGCGCCGCCGGTGTCGTCGCCGCGGTGGCGCTCCTCGGCCCCTGGCGGCGTGCCCGGCTGGGGCCGCCGCTCGTCGTGCTGGCCGTCACCCTGGCGACCCTGGTCGGCGACGTGCTCACCGGCTCGACGCTGGAGCTCAACGGCCTGCTCGGGTACTCCGCGATCGTGGCCGGCCGGTTCACCGGCTACGGCAACCTCAGCTTCGGGCTCCTGTCGGTCAGCGCGCTGCTGCTCACCGCCGCCGCGGCGACCGCGGTGGGCCGCCGCGTGGCGCCCGGGCGCCGGCGCCGGGCCGTGGCCGCCGTCGTCCTCGGCGCCGGTGTGCTGACCGTCGGCGTCATCGGCGCCCCCGCACTGGGCCGCGACTTCGGCGGCGTGCTCGCGTCGCTGCCCGGGTTCCTGCTGCTGGCCATGCTGCTCACCGGGGTGCGGGTCACCGTCGTGCGCCTGGCCGCGATCCTCGGCGCCGCGGTGCTGGCCGTGGGGAGCATCGCCGTCCTCGACTGGAGCGGGCCCGCGAGCGAGCGCAGCCACCTCGGGCGCTTCGTCGAGCAGGTGCTCACCGGAGAGGCGTGGACGGTCGTCTCCCGCAAGGCCGAGGCGAACCTGAACATCCTGCTCGGCAGCCCTCTGGCCTACATGCTGCCGGTGGCCCTCGTGGCCGCGGTCTGGCTGATCCGCCCGGGCGGGCCGCTGCGCACCGTCGACGGCGTCCCGCCCGGCGGGCTGACGGCGGCCGACGCCGCCGTCCTGCGCGCCGGCCTGGTCTCCAGTGCCCTCAGCCTGGCGCTGGGCGCGGCGGTGAACGACTCGGGCGTCGCACTGCCGGCCACCGCGGCGGCGCTCCTGGTGCCGCTGCTCATCTGGCTGGCCGCGGCACCCCGGCCGGGCACCCCCAGGGAGGGGGACGGCACGCGTGGCGCTGCCCACTCCGGCCCGGATGACGACCCGGACCGTGTTACGGTCGTCTCCCGTGGATCGACCGTCTGGAACGCCTGAATCCGTCGCGTCACGCGGCCTCCTCCGCAACTCCCAGCCGACGAAGTTCGTCTTCGTCACCGGCGGGGTTGTCTCCTCCCTCGGCAAGGGCCTGACCGCCAGTTCGCTGGGCGCGCTGCTGTCCGCGCGCGGGCTGCGGGTCACCATGCAGAAGCTGGACCCCTACCTCAACGTCGACCCCGGGACGATGAACCCGTTCCAGCACGGCGAGGTCTTCGTCACCGAGGACGGCGCCGAGACCGACCTGGACGTCGGTCACTACGAGCGCTTCCTCGACATCGACCTCTCCGGCCGCGCGAACGTCACGACCGGCCAGGTGTACTCCGACGTCATCGCCAAGGAGCGGCGCGGGGAGTACCTCGGCGACACCGTGCAGGTCATCCCGCACATCACCAACGAGATCAAGTCGCGGATCATGGCGGGTGCCGAGGGGGGTGGGTCGGGGGGCGATCGCGTCGACGTCGTCATCACCGAGATCGGCGGCACCGTCGGTGACATCGAGTCGCTGCCCTTCCTCGAGGCCGCCCGCCAGGTGCGGCACGAGATCGGCCGGGACAACTGCTTCTTCCTGCACATCTCGCTGATCCCCTACATCGCGCCGTCCGGTGAGCTGAAGACCAAGCCGACGCAGCACTCGGTCGCCGCGCTGCGCAGCATCGGCATCCAGCCCGACGCGCTGGTCTGCCGCTCGGACCGGGAGATCTCCGAGGGCCTCAAGCGCAAGATCAGCCTGATGTGCGACACCGACGCCGAAGGGGTCATCTCCTGCCCCGACGCGCCGTCGATCTACGACATCCCGAAGGTGCTGCACAGCGAGGGCCTGGACGCCTACGTCGTCCGCCGGCTCGGGCTGCCCTTCCGCGACGTGGACTGGACCGTGTGGGGCGACCTGCTCGACCGCGTCCACAAGCCGAAGGCGACGGTGACCATCGCGCTGGTCGGCAAGTACATCGACCTACCCGACGCCTACCTGTCGGTCACCGAGGCCCTGCGCGCCGGCGGCTTCGCCCACCGCAGCCGGGTGCAGATCCGCTGGGTGCCGTCCGACGACTGCGAGACGCCCGAGGGCGCCGCGAAGGCGCTGGCCGGGGTCGACGGCGTCTGCGTCCCCGGTGGTTTCGGCGTGCGGGGCATCGAGGGCAAGCTCGGCGCCATCCGGCACACGCGCACCAACGGCATCCCGACCCTCGGCCTCTGCCTGGGCCTGCAGTGCATGGTCATCGAGTACGCCCGCGACGTCGCCGGGCTGGAGAAGGCCAACTCCACCGAGTTCGACCCCGAGACCCCCGAGGCCGTCATCGCCACGATGGCCACGCAGCTCGACGTCGTCTCGGGTCAGCGCGACATGGGCGGCACCATGCGGCTGGGCAGCTACCCGGCGACGCTGCAGCACGGCTCGGTGACCGCCGGCGTCTACGGCTCGACCGAGATCACCGAGCGGCACCGGCACCGCTACGAGGTGGCCAACGCCTACCGCGACCGGCTCACCGAGGCCGGGCTGGTCTTCTCCGGGACCTCGCCCGACGGCACCCTGGTCGAGTTCGCGGAGCTGCCTCGCGAGGCGCACCCGTTCTTCGTGGGCACGCAGGCGCACCCGGAGCTCAAGAGCCGCCCGACCCGCCCGCACCCGCTGTTCGCCGGGTTCGTGCAGGCCGCGATCGACTACCAGGAGTCCGCGCGGCTGCCCGTCGTCGTCGACGAGGCGCAGCAGGTCGGCACCTGATGACCGACGCCGCCGGGCACGACTACCGCGTGCTGGACAGCGGGACGGTCTTCGACGGCCGCGTCATCTCGCTGCGCCGGGACACCGTGGCCATGCCCGGCGGCGGGGACTCGGTGCGCGAGGTCGTGACGCACCCGGGTGCGGTCGCGGTCGTCGCCGTCGACGACGAGGACCGGGTGGTGCTGCTCCGGCAGTACCGCCACCCGGTGCGGCGCTACCTGTGGGAGCTGCCGGCCGGGCTGCGCGACGCCGACGGCGAGCCGCCGCTGGAGACGGCGAAGCGTGAGCTGGCCGAGGAGGTTCAGCTCGCCGCCGAGCGCTGGTCGCTGCTGACCACCACGTACAGCTCACCCGGGTTCACCGACGAGCTGGTGCTCGTCTACCTGGCGGAGGGGCTGTCCGACGCCGCCCGACCCGAGGGGTTCACCGTCGAGCACGAGGAGCTCGACATGACGATCGAGCGGGTGCCGCTGGCCGACGCCGTGCAGCGTGTCTTCGACGGCGACATCCGCAACGCCGCGGCGGTCGTCGGGCTGCTGGCCGCCGCGCAGGCGCGGGTCGCCGAACCGCGGCTGCGCGACGTCGACGCCGAATAGTCGATCGGGTCAGCTCACTCGAAGTACGGCGCATGAGGGTGACAGGTCGGACTTGTTCGGTCGGGTTTCGCCGGCCGATATGTGCCCAGGCGTCCCGCCCTTATCGCCTCCGGACATAACCCTGGGCGGCCCACTGAGGGACCTCGCCAGTCGCCGGGTCAGTTGACCCGGCGGACGCCCATCAGCCGGCTTAGCTCAGTTCCTGGCTCTGGTGCGGTCTTACCAGCGTGAACGTCACCGACCTCTTCGCTGGCGTGCGGGTTCGAGACATCACGGATGCGCGCGACTGGTACGAACGGCTGCTTGGCAGCGAGCCCGCGTTCTTCCCCAATGACGTCGAGGCCGTCTGGGCGATCGGCGATCACCGCTGGTTCTATCTCCTTGAGGACGCGCCCAAGGCCGGCAGCGCACTCGTCACCATCATGGTCGCCGACCTCGACGCGACGGCCGAGGCGATCAGGGGGCGCGGCATCGAGCCAACGGCGCTCGAGGACTACGGCGAGGCGCGCAAGTTCGTCTTCCACGATTCCGATGGCAACGAGATCGGGATCGGCCAGGTCCCGGTGGCCTAGAGATCGCTTTTCGCTAGGTCGAGGCGTCTGCTCAGGCCTCAGCGGAGGGTGGCGCCCCACGGAAGAGACGTCGAGGACCTCGTCCCTGAGCGGCCCACTATGGGACACAACGGCGGCCTGCCCAAGAAGGGCCTAGGCCGCTGGGTCCGCTTAGGCGCAGCTCCAGCCCGGGAGCGCTGGCCACGCCTCGACCGTGTCACTGTCCACGGCGTAGGCCGTCGAGAGGTCGTTCGCCAGCCAGAGTTCGATCCCGGTGCCTTTCTCGTAGCCGGTCGGGATCGCGTCGTCGGGCAGCTCGGCATCAGGATCGAATGACTCGACGGTTTCCTCAGCGAAGACACCTTCGGGGTCACGCACGAACAAGCGGTTGGCGGTATCCGTGTTGCCGC
Source organism: uncultured Actinomycetota bacterium (assembly GCA_963747895.1). Classification (GTDB taxonomy): domain Bacteria; phylum Actinomycetota; class Actinomycetes; order Mycobacteriales; family Geodermatophilaceae; genus Blastococcus. The sequence goes on along the minus strand of CAVVGX010000012.1, from coordinate 754,312 downwards.
CGTCAACCGGCCAGCGGATGTCCAATATCAGGGCACTGTCCATGTCGCAGTGGGTTTCGCCCTCGTACAGCCGGAACTGGGATGACGGGGGTAACTGGTCGCCTCGCTCCCAGAGCCCCAGCAAGCGGTCGTGATCGTCGGCCGCCTGCTGACGGTCGGCATCGTCGGCCACCAGCGTTCGCTCGGAATCGTTGCTGCTGCAGGCGGACGCAGCAAGGACAAGCAGTGCGAGGGGCAGAGCCCAGCCGCGAGCGGTCACTCGGTCATCATGGTGGTCAACCGGCAAGCCGTCCCAGGCCGCAACTTGATTGCCGCCGAACAGAGACATTCAAATTGTGTACGTAGGTGTCCGTAAAGCCTCCTTGTGGGCGAGTTCGATACACATTCAGGATGACGCCATCTCCTCACTAGCTGCGCCTGTTCCGCCCGGACAAGCCGTCCTCATTCGCCCAAAACTGTCAGGGGTGGCCCGTAGCTTCGGGGTGTGCAGACGCTGGCGGGGACCTCCACAGTGGAGGGGGTGGCTATCGACTGGGTGAGCGCCCGGCCGGAAGCGCACCTCGATCTGCCCGCCGAGTGGCTGGACGACGAGCAGGTCGCCGCGGAGCTGGCCCGCATCGAGCGGGACCGCGCGCGGCAGACAGCCCGGGAGGCAGAGCTCATCCTGCGGCTTGCCGAGCTGCGGCCTGACACCGACGACCCTGCGCCCGGCACACCCGGTGCCCGCCGGCGGAGCTGGCGGAAGACCGACCCGGAGTTCGCCGGGGTCAGCGAGTTCTTCCCCGACGAGGTGGCGCACGCGATCAACCTGGGCCGGGGGACGGCGGCGTTCCGGGCACGGCGGGCGTTCACCTGGCAGGGCAACCTGCCGGCCACGTTCGCGACGTTGCGCCGGGGTGAGATCGACGAGCGCCGCGCGGGGGTGCTGGCGGATGCCCTGCAGGGAGCTGCCCCAGCACTGACGCGGGCGGTGGAGGCGGCGCTCCTGCCCGAAGCGGGGGAGTTGTCGCCCACCCGCCTCCGGGACCGGGCCCTCGAGCTGCTGGCCGAGCTGGACTCGACCGCGGTCGACCAACGTCGGGCCGAGGCGCAGCGGGCCGCCGACGTCCGCACCTACCCGACGGCGGACGGGATGGCGGTCCTGACCGCCGAGATGAGCGCAGAGGAGGCGGCGGCCTGCCACTTCGTCATCGACCAGCTGGCCGCGATGGCGAAGGCCGACGGCGACGAGCGGCCGATCGGGCAGATCCGGTCGGCGATCCATTCGATGCTCATCCTGCGTGCCGCCGATCACGGCCTGGGTGGGGTGTCGGTGCAGCTGACCGTCAACGCCGCGCTCGACGGGCTCGAGGGGGCCAGCCACCGGGGTGGCGACGTCGCGGGCTTCGCCATCACCGCCGCGCACCTGCGCGAGCTGCTGCGACGGGTGGAGGCGATCGGGCTGACCACACCGGTCGGTGGGTCGCTGACGTTTGCGCTCACCGACGAGCGCGGGCGGTTGCTGGGCACCGTGACCGCCGCCGAGCTCGCCCGCCTCGCCCGGAACGGCTGCCCGCAGCACCCCGACGCGGGGTGCGGCTGCGCCGTGCTGGGCATGCCGGACCCCGTCGACGAGTACGAGCCGCGGGCCGCCCAGCGGCGGTTCGTCACCACCCGCGATCGGCGGTGCCGGATGCCGAACTGCGGTCAGCGGGTCGGCTGGGCCGACCTCGATCACGTGGTGGCGCACGCGGACGGCGGCCGGACCTCCTGCACGAACCTGTGCTGCGCCTGCCGCTCCCACCACCGGTTGAAGACCTTCGCCCGCGGCTGGAACTTCCGCATGGATCCCGACGGCACGCTGCACGTGACCAGCCCATCCGGCATCACCCGGACCACCCGGCCACCGGGCCTGCGCCCACCCGAACCCGCACCCTCTCCTCCCGATCCCGCGGACGACCCACCACCATTCTGAGCGCGCGAGCAGCTCAGACGTGCCCGGATGCAGGCGCGTGTTTTGGCAGGCGCAGGCCCAGACGGTCGAGCTCGAGGGCGGCCAGGGCGCGAACGGCCGCGGGGTCGCCGGCGCGCCAGGCGGCACCGGTGCCGGAGGGCAGCGCGGCCAGGCGGGGAAGCGGTGCGGTCGCCATGGCCCGGGCGGCGAGCAGCTCCAGGTCCGGAGATCGCCCAAGAGCCCCCACATGTCCCGTCGAGGCACCCGCCTGGGTGCCTGTCAGCAGGCGCTCCGCTGCGGTGGCCTCGCGCAGCCAGCGGCTCCGCCACGGCAGCCAGCGCAGCAGTAGCCAGCCGACCGGCAGCACGACCAGCGTGACGGCGAGGATCGTGGCCAGGGTGTCGACGGCGTCCTGGGCACTCTGCCCGGCGCCGCGCACCGAGCCGCTCGCCTTCGCCAGCGCGCCGAACGGCGCCGACAGCTCGTCGCCCACCAACGGCACATCCTCGGCGACCCCGGCCGCGGAATCCATGCTGCCGCCCACCGACCGGCCGAGGTCCTCGACGGCCTGACCCGGCCCGGCCAGCAGCAGCACCGCGTTGTGCACCGCCCGGGCGGCGAGCACCCAGCCCACGATCCACACCAGCAGCCCGACGTCGGCGGCGATCTGGCGCAGGCGGAGAGCCGGGTTCTGGGCGTACAGGCGCATCCGCCCATCCTTCGGTCGCGAGGGACCGGCCGCAGGTCGAGTGGGGAGTTGCGGTCACCGACACGGGCGGACACGCCGGCCCAGAAGGCAGCAAGCCGCCACTCGGCGCGGGCGTGCGGTTCCCGGCCGCTCGCAGGTCGAGCGTGCGGGAGGGGGCGCGTGCCTACACTCCGGCGCATGCGTGTCGGGGTGGCCCGAGAGGTCAAGAGCGGTGAGTACCGGGTGGCGCTCACCCCTGCCGGCGTGACCGAGCTCGTCCGGGCCGGGCACACCGTCCTCGTCGAGCGCGGGGCGGGGGAGGGGTCCTCGATCCCGGACGCCGACTTCGCCGCCGCCGGCGCCCAGCTGGTCCCCGCCGCTGACGACGTCTGGGCCGACGCCGACCTGCTCCTCAAGGTCAAGGAACCCGTCGCCGAGGAGTACGGCCGCCTGCGCGCGGGCCAGACCCTGTTCACCTACCTGCACCTGGCCGCGTCCAAGGAGTGCACCCAGGCCCTGGTGGACTCGGGCACCACCGCCATCGCCTACGAGACCGTGCAGACGGCCGGCGGTGCGCTGCCGCTGCTGGCGCCGATGAGCGAGGTGGCCGGCCGGATGGCGCCCCAGGTCGGCGCCCATGCCCTCGAGCGCGCACACGGCGGACGCGGTGTCCTGCTCGGCGGCGTGCCGGGGGTGTACGCCGCGAAGGTCGTCGTCCTCGGCGCCGGGGTCTCCGGGATGAGCGCGGCGGCCATCGCACTGGGGATGCAGGCGGAGGTCGTCGTCCTGGACAAGGACATCGACAAGCTGCGCGCCGCCGACCGCATCTACCAGGGGCACCTGCAGACCGTCGCCTCCACCGCCTACGAGGTGGAGCGTGCCGTCCTCGACGCCGACCTGGTGATCGGTGCCGTGCTCGTGCCCGGGGCCCGCGCGCCGGTCCTGGTGGGCAACGGGCTGGTGGCGCAGATGAAGCCCGGCTCGGTGCTCGTGGACATCGCCGTCGACCAGGGCGGCTGCTTCGAGGACACCCGGCCGACCACGCACGACGAGCCGACGTTCCGCGTGCACGGCTCGGTCTTCTACTGCGTGGCGAACATGCCCGGCGCCGTGCCCAACACCTCCACGCACGCACTGACCAACGTCACGCTGCCCTACGTGATGGCCCTGGCCGGGCACGGGACCGCCGCGGCCGCGGCCGCCGACCCGGCCCTGGCCCACGGGGTCAACGTGGTCGCCGGGCAGGTGGTCCTCCCCGAGGTCGCCGAGGCCCACGGCATGACCGCCGCGCCGCTGGCGGAGGTGCTGTCCTGACCCTCGCCGACGTCCCCCCGCGCGTCTCCGGCGCCGACGTGGCCCGGGCGGTCACCGGGTACCTGGACCACCTCACGGTGGAGCGCGGGCTCGCCGCGAACACCATCGCCTCCTACCGGCGCGACCTGCGCCGGTACACCGAGTACCTCGACGCCGCGGGCGTGCGCGGCCTGGGCGAGGTCGCCGAGTCCGACGTGGCCGGGTTCCTCGCCGCGCTCCGCCGGGGCGACGACGACCACCCGCCCCTGTCGGCCACGTCGGCCGCGCGGGCGGTGGTGGCGGTGCGGGGGCTGCACCGCTTCGCGCTGCTCGACGGGCTCGTGCCCGACGACGTCGCCGCCGAGATCCGCCCGCCCACGCCGGCCCGGCGGCTGCCCAAGGCCGTCCCGGTGGAGTCGGTGGAGGCCCTGATCGAGGCCGCCGGTGCGGTGGAGGGGCCGCGGGGACTGCGCGACAAGGCGCTGCTCGAGCTGCTGTACGGCACCGGCGCACGCATCTCCGAGGCGGTCGGTCTCGCCGTGGACGACATCGACCGGGGGCAGGCGACGGTCCGGCTGGCCGGCAAGGGCGGCAAGGAGCGCATCGTGCCCGTGGGCAGCTACGCGTTGCGCGCCGTCGAGGAGTACCTCGTCCGCGCCCGGCCGGAGCTCGCCGTGAAGAGCAGGGGCGGGGTGCGCGGGGGCGCGCTGTTCCTGAACGTCCGCGGGGGAGCGCTGTCCCGGCAGAGCGCCTGGCAGATCCTGCGCGCCGCCGCCGAGCGCGCCGCCGGGGGGAGCAGCGAGCTGGCCCGCTCGGTCTCGCCGCACACGCTGCGGCACTCCTTCGCCACCCACCTGCTGGACGGCGGTGCCGACGTCCGCGTGGTGCAGGAACTGCTGGGCCACGCGTCGGTGACGACGACCCAGGTCTACACGCTGGTCACCGTCGACCGGCTGCGCGAGGTGTACGCGACCAGTCACCCGCGGGCGCTGAGCTGACAGCGGTGGCAACCGCCCCTCGGCAGATGTTGTGCCGAATTCGGCTGGAGCAGTCACAGTGGTTGTCACAGATCGCCATGTCGACACGGCGCGCGGCGAGCCTCCTTGGGAACCGTTGCCTCTCTCCATAGTTTCGTCCCACCCGAGCGGACAGGACGGCTGGACGCACCCGGCACCGACCGGACCGGGGACGAGCTGGAGGCGACAGACCCATGGCGATCCGAGCGGACGCGGCTCACGCCGTCGCGCGCCCGCGCGACACCGACCCCGAGATGGGTGCCGCCGCCTCGCGGCTGGACCCCGCGCGCGCCCGGCAGCGCCCACTGCCCGACCCCCGGCCGCTCACCGAGCACGGCCCGGCGCACGTCATCGCGATGTGCAACCAGAAGGGTGGCGTCGGCAAGACGACGTCGACCATCAACCTGGGCGCCGCGCTGACCGAGTTCGGCCGCAAGGTGCTGCTCATCGACCTCGACCCGCAGGGTGCCCTGTCGGTCGGGCTGGGCATCCCGGCGCAGAACATGGACCGGACGATCTACAACGCGCTGATGGAGCGCCGGACGACGCTGCGGGACGTGCGGGTCCACACCGACATCCCCGGCCTGGACCTGGTCCCCAGCAACATCGACCTGTCGGCCGCCGAGGTGCAGCTGGTCAGCGAGGTCGCCCGCGAGCAGACCCTGCTGCGGGTGCTCGCCGACGTCCGCGACGAGTACGACTACATCCTCATCGACTGCCAGCCCTCGCTGGGCCTGCTCACGGTCAACGCCCTCACCGCGGCCCAGGGCGTGATGATCCCGCTGGAGTGCGAGTTCTTCTCCCTGCGCGGGGTGGCGCTCCTGGTCGACACCATCGACAAGGTGAAGGAGCGGCTCAACCCGCAGCTGGAGATCTCCGGCATCCTCGCCACGATGTACGACGCGCGGACCGTGCACTGCAAGGAGGTGTTCAGCCGGGTGGTCGAGGCCTTCGGCGACACCGTCTTCCAGACCGTCATCCAGCGCACCGTCCGCTTCCCGGAGACCACGGTCGCCGGGCAGCCGATCACCACCTGGGCGCCGACGTCGACGGGTGCCGCGGCCTACCGCGACCTCGCCAAGGAGGTGATCGCGCTGTGACGCGTCGTCCGGTCCTTCCTGGAGCGTCGGAGCTGTTCCGGCGCACCGACGCCGCCAACGCCGTCCCCGAGGTCGCCGAGCTGCCCAGTCTCAGCGCGGCGGTCAGCTCGCCCGCCCTGCGCGGCGCGGCGGCCGGCCGGCGCGCCGAGGAGCCGGCCACCGAGGCCGCCAGCCCGCTCACGCTCGTCCCTGGGGGCGCCGCCGCGACGCCGTCCACGGGCGACGACGACCTGGCCGCCTTCCGCAGCGCCCCCGCGCCCGCGCCGGTGATGCAGCCGCGCGTGCCGACCCGGGGGCGCCCCGCCCGCGGCCGGGAGCGCACCAAGCACGACGAGAAGATCACCGTCTACATCTCGGCCGACGAGCTCATGGAGCTCGAGACCGCCCGCCTGACCCTGCGCGGCCAGCACGGCGTGGCCGCCGACCGCGGCCGCATCGTCCGCGAGGCCATCTCGGTCATCCTGGCGGACCTGGCCGAGCGCGGTGAGGACTCCGTCCTGGTGCGCCGCCTCAAGGGCTGAGCCCTCCCCGCCTAGGCTCGCTGTCCGTGGAGGCCAGCAGCGGAGCCGGTGAGGCGGCTCCGGCACGCTTCACCGTCCGGCTGACCAACTTCGAGGGTCCCTTCGACCTCCTGCTGCAGCTGATCGGCAAGCACAAGCTCGACGTCACCGAGATCGCGCTGTCGACGGTCACCGACGAGTTCATCGCCCACCTGCGGGCCCTGGGCGACGAGCTGGACCTCGACCAGGCCAGCGAGTTCCTCGTCGTGGCCGCGACGCTGCTGGACCTCAAGGCCTCGCGGCTCCTGCCGGCCGCCGAGGTCGACGACGAGGAGGACCTCGAGCTGCTCGAGGCCCGCGACCTGCTCTTCGCCCGGCTCCTGCAGTACAAGGCCTACAAGCAGGCAGCGGCCTTCCTGCGCGAGCGGGAGTCCGAGGCGTCCCGCAGGTTCCCGCGCACCGCCGTCCTGGAGCCCCGCTTCGCCGATCTGGTGCCCGAGGTGTCGCTGAATCTCACCCCGCAGCAGTTCGCCGCCCTGGCCGCCCGCGCCCTGACGCCCAAGGCGCCCGACGTCGTGGGGGTGGCGCACCTGCACGCCCCGGCGGTCAGCGTGAGCGAGCAGCTCGTGGCCGTCCGGGACCACCTGGCCCGCGCCGGCACCGTCTCCTTCCGCGCGCTGACCGCCGACTGCACGCACACCCTCGAGGTCGTCGCCCGCTTCCTGGCGCTCCTGGAGCTGTACCGGCAGCAGCGGGTCACCTTCGAGCAGCTGACGCCGCTGGGCGATCTGCACGTCCGCTGGACGGGGCGGGAGAACGCCGACGCGGTGGTCGACGTGGACGGCGCCCTGGCCGACACCGGTGCAGCCCCCGCCGCCGACGACATCGACGAGGAGTACACGTGAGCGACGACGACCGGACCCGCGACGAGCCGGCGCCCATCTCGTGGGAGGCGCTCGCGGCGGAGCTGGCCGCCACCCGCCAGGAGGCCGAGCGCAGGGGCGAGGACGACCCCGCCGCCTGGGACGCCGTCGCCGCCGAGCTGGCGGCCCGCGTCTCCGACCTGCCGGTGGAGGTCCCGGACGTCGCACCGGTGCCGGTCGAGGACGACGGCGACGCGGCGCCGGCCGTCGCGGCCGTCCCGGAGCCCGCCCCCGAGCCGCAGCCCGAGCCCGAGCCGCTGGAGCTGCTCGACCCGGTGGAGCTGCAGGGCGGGCTCGAGGCGCTGCTGTTCGTCATGGACGACCCCGTCGACGAGGAGACCCTCGCCGGGGCGCTGCGCTGCGACGTCGACCTGATCCGCATCGGGCTGGCCGAGCTCGCGGCGGGGTACGACGCACGCACGGCCGGGATGGTGCTGCGCAAGGCGGGGGAGGGGTGGCGCCTCTACACCCGCGAGGAGCACGCCGCCGTCGTCGAGCGGTTCCTCGTGGACGGCCAGCGCAGCCGGCTCACCCAGGCCGCGCTGGAGACCCTCGCCGTCATCGCCTACCGGCAGCCGGTCACCCGCGCCCGCGTCGCCGCCATCCGCGGCGTGGGTGTCGACGGCGTCATGCGCACGCTGCTCAGCCGGGGCCTGGTGTCGGAGGTGGGCAGCGATCCCGACAGCGGAGGAGGGCTGTACGCCACGACGCCGCTGTTCCTCGAGCGCCTGGGCCTGAGCAGCCTCGCCGACCTGCCCGAGCTGGCGCCGCTGCTGCCCGAGACCGCCGACGTCCTCGACGAGCACCCCGACCACTGATTCACGGCGGGTCCTCGCCGGGAAGCTCGGCCACGAACGCCGCGGCATCAGCCGCCAGCGCGGCCGGCTCCTCCTCCACCACGAGGTGACCCACCCCGGGGTACTCGATCCACTCCGCGCCGCGGATCGCCCCGACCAGAGCGGCGGTCTCGTCCCGTGGCAGCAGGGCGTCCCGCCCGCCGCTGATCACCAGGGTCGGGGCGGTGATGGTGCCGACCTCCGTGGGCGGGAGTGAGGCGATCAGGCCCTGGAACGTGGCCAGCCAGACAGCGGCCGGGAGCCGGAGGGCGTCGTCGACCATGAGCTCCCCGTACCAGGAGGGCAGGCGGTCCAGGTCGGTGAGCCCCGCCAGGAAGCGCCGCACCCACTCGCGGTCCACGGGGTCGCGTAGCCGTTCGACCTCGTCGGCGAACGGCGGGCGGCCGCGCAGATCGCGAGGTGCCCCGGAGAGCACGAGGGCCGCGACGCGATCGGGCGCGCTCACCGCGACCTGCTGAGCGACGTAGCCCCCGCTGGACGCCCCGAGCAGGATTGCGCGAGGCACCTCCACAGCGTCGAGCAACGCGACTACGTCCCCGGCCAGGGTGGCGAGGTCGTATCCGGTCGGTGGCTTGTCGGCGTCCCCGTGCCCGCGGAGGTCCGGTGCCAGCGTGTGGACGTGCAGGCTCAGCAGGGGCTGCAGGACGGCGAAGGAGCGGCGGGAAGCGGCCCACGAGTGCACCAGTACCACCGGAGGGGTGCGGCGCGCGCCCGCCCGCTCGCGGACGACGGTCGTGATCCCGGTGGCCAGCCGGAGCCTGCGGTCGCGGTCGCCGGGTGCCATGCGCCGACGCTAGACCTGGTCCCCGCACGGCGATCGCGCTCCCGTTCCACCGTCTTCGGGTGCATCCGGGCACGGGCGTCCGGGGTGGCGGCCGGCTGGTGGGAGACTGGGCGGCGATGAACGCTGCGAACCCGAACGACGAGAGCACCACCGCCTCCGGCGACGGCTGGTCCGAGGACATGGAGCTGGCTCCGGTCCACCCCGGCGACCGCGCTCCGGAGACCGATGGCGACCGCGAGGGCGAGCGGCTGCAGAAGGTGCTGGCCCGCGCAGGCGTCGGCAGCCGCCGGGTCAGCGAGGACATGATCGAGGCCGGCCGGATCAGCGTGAACGGCGCCGTCGTCCAGGTGCAGGGCATGCGGGTCGACCCGACGCGCGACAAGATCGCCGTCGACGGCGTGCGGGTGGAGATCCGCGACGACCGGGTCACCTACGCCATGAACAAGCCCCCGGGCGTCATCACGGCGATGAGCGACGACCGCAACCGCCCGACCGTGGGCGACATGGTCGGGGACCTCGCGCCCGGGCTGGTGCACGTCGGCCGGCTGGACCAGGACACCGAGGGCCTGCTGCTGCTCACGACCGACGGCGAGCTCGCCCACCGGCTGGCCCACCCCTCCTACGGGGTGCGCAAGACCTACCTCGCGCAGGTGTCGGGCTCGGTGCCGCGCGACCTGCACAAGCGGCTGCGCGGCGGGATCGAGCTGGACGACGGCCCGGTGAAGGTCGACTCCTTCCGGGTCGTGGACACCCACGCCGGCCAGTCCGTGGTCGAGGTCGTGCTGCACGAGGGGCGCAAGCACATCGTCCGCCGGCTGCTCGCCGAGGTCGGCCTGCCGGTCTCGCGGCTGACCCGCACCGCCGTCGGTCCGATCGAGCTGCGCGCCATGCGGTCGGGGACCATCCGCAAGCTCAGCCGCCAGGAGCTCGGCACCCTCTCGGAGCTGGTCGGGCTGTAGCCGCCCGGGGTCGGGGACGGCGCTCCGGGGGACCGGTGGCGCGCGCTCCCTAGACTCGATCGAGGCCCCCGGCGATCCGGGCGCCGGTGCAGGGCTGAGAACGAACGAGGAGTGTGCATGGCCGTCCGAGCCATCCGGGGCGCGACCCAGGTCGACGCCGACGACCGGGAGCAGGTGCTCGAGGCGACCCGCGAGCTGGTGAGCGCCGTGCTCGAGCGCAACGCGCTGGAGCACGACGACGTCATCAGCATCCTGTTCACCGCGACGCCCGACCTCGTCTCGGAGTTCCCGGCCCTGGCCGCACGCGAGCTGGGCATGGGCGACGTGCCGCTGATGTGCGCCACCGAGATCTCCGTCCCGCACGCGCTGCCCCGGGTCCTGCGGCTCATGGCCCACGTGGAGACCCCCCGTCCGCGCGCCGAGGTCCAGCACGTCTACCTCCGCGGTGCGGCGGCCCTGCGGCGGGACATCGCGCAGTGACCGCCGAGCACCCCTTCCGCGGCGCGGTGACCCTCGACGGCCCGTCCGGCACCGGCAAGTCCACCGTCGCCCGGGGCGTGGCCGTCCGCCTGGGCGCCGCCTATCTCGACACCGGCGCGATGTACCGCGCCGCGACCGTCGCCGTCCTCGACGCGGGCGTGGACCCCGGCGACGCCGAGGCGGTGGCCCGGACCGTGTCCGCCGCGGGCATCGTGGTGGGCACCGAGGCCGCCACCGAGCGCGTGGAGGTCGGTGGCGTGGACGTCGCCGTCCGCATCCGGAGCGCGGAGGTCACCAGGTCGGTCTCCGCGGTCTCCGCGGTCCCGGCCGTGCGCCGGCAGCTGGTCGCCCAGCAGCGTGAGCTGGCGGGCACGGCCGACGCCGTCGTCGTCGAGGGACGCGACATCGGCACCGTCGTCCTGCCCGACGCGACGCTCAAGGTCTACCTGACCGCGGCCCCCGAGGTCCGTGCCCAGCGGCGGGCGGGTCAGCTCGGGCTCACCGACGCGGCCGAGATCGACGCCCTGGCCGCGGACCTGCGCCGCCGGGACGAGTACGACAGCAGCCGGGCCGACAGCCCGCTGCGACCGGCCGCGGACGCCGTGGTCGTGGACAGCAGCGAGCTGAGCCAGCAGGACGTCGTCGACCGCGTCGTGGCGCTGGCCGAGGCCGCGCTGGTGACGGGGGACCGCACATGACCGAGAACCAGGACGGGCCGCTGCCCGTCGTCGCCATCGTGGGCCGGCCCAACGTCGGCAAGTCGACGCTGGTCAACCGCATCCTCGGCCGGCGCGCCGCCGTCGTGCAGGACACCCCGGGGGTGACCCGCGACCGGATCTCCTACGAGGCGCTCTGGAACGGCAAGCGGTTCACCGTCATGGACACCGGCGGCTGGGACCCCAAGGCCACCGGCATCGGCGCCTCGATCACCCGCCAGGCCCAGTTCGCCATGGAGACCGCCGACGTCATCGTGCTGGTGGTCGACAGCCAGGTGGGCGCGACCGACACCGACCTGGCCGCCGCGCGGGTGCTCCGCCGCAGCGACCGGCCGGTCATCCTCGTCGCCAACAAGGTCGACGACGAGCGCAGCGAGGCCAACGTCCACGAGCTGTGGGGCCTGGGCATGGGGGAGCCGCAGCCGGTCAGCGCGCTGCACGGCCGCTCCAGCGGTGACCTGCTCGACCTGATCCTCGACGCGATGCCCGAGGCGCCGCGCGAGCAGGAGCACGAGGAGGGCCCGCGCCGGGTCGCCCTGGTGGGGCGGCCGAACGTCGGCAAGTCCTCGTTGCTCAACCGGCTGGCCAAGGACGAGCGCTCCGTCGTCGACTCGGTCGCCGGGACGACGGTCGACCCGGTGGACTCGATCGTCACCCTCGGCGGCGAGGAGTGGCGGTTCGTCGACACCGCGGGCCTGCGCCGCAAGGTCAACACCGCCAGCGGCATGGAGTACTACGCCAGCCTGCGCACCGAGGCCGCCATCCAGGCCGCCGAGGTCTGCGTCGTCCTGCTCGCCGCCGACGAGGTGATCAGCGAGCAGGACCAGCGGGTCATCACCCAGGTCGTCGAGGCCGGCCGCGCGCTGGTCCTGGCCTTCAACAAGTGGGACACCCTGGACGAGGACCGGCACGACCAGCTCGAGCGCGAGATCGATCGCGACCTCGCCCACGTGAAGTGGGCGACGCGGGTGAACATCTCCGCCTCCACGGGCCGTGGCGTCGGCAAGCTCGCCGACCACCTGCGCTGGGCGCTGGAGTCGTGGGAGAAGCGCGTGCCGACCGCGGAGCTCAACCAGTTCGTCCGCGCGCTGGTCCAGGAGACGCCGCCCCCCGCCCGGGGCGGCCGCGCACCCAAGATCAAGTACGTGACCCAGGCGGACGTCCGCCCGCCGCGGTTCGTGGTGTTCTCCACCGGCTTCCTCGAGGCCGGCTACCGGCGGTTCCTGCAGCGCAAGCTGCGCGAGCAGTGGGGCTTCTCCGGCACCCCGATCGAGGTCTCGGTCAAGGTGCGCGACGCCCGCGACCGGGACGCCCGCAAGAGCTGACGGGGAGGGCCGGCGACGACCGGCCCTCCCCGCCTGTCAGCTCGTGGGCCGAGCGTCCTCCGCGACGTCCTCGGTGGTGCGCGGTCCGGGCACCCGGGCGCCCTCCGCGGCGAGGGCGTGCTCGAGTTCGGTCTCGTCGCTGCGCTGCGCCAGGCGGCTGGGCCACCACATCCACCGGCCGACGTCCAGGTTCAGCGCCGTGACCAGCACGGACCGGACGATGAGCGTGTCCAGCAGGACGCCCAGAGCGACCGCGGTGCCCAGCTGCGTCAGGAACGTCAGCGGCAGGGTGCCCAGGACCGCGAACGTCGCCGCGAGCACCAGGCCGGCCGAGGTGATCACCCCGCCGGTCGCCGACAGGCCGATGAGGGCCGCCCGCCGCGTGCCGTGGTCGACCGCCTCCTCCCGCACCCGGGTCATCAGGAAGATGTTGTAGTCGATGCCCAGCGCGACGAGGAACACGAAGACGAACAGCGGGAACGAGCTGTCGGTCGTGGAGACGCCCAGGAACGCGTCGAAGAGCAGCGCGCTGATGCCCAGCGCCGCCCCGTAGGACAGCACGACGGTCGCGATGAGGATCACCGGCGCGACGACGGCCCGCAGCAGCAGCCCGAGCACCACCAGGACCACCAGCATGATCAGCGGGATGATCACCCGGTTGTCCCGCTGCGACGCCGTCTGCACGTCGAGGTTGACCGCGGTGTTGCCGCCGACCACCGCCTGGCCGTCACCCACGTCGTCGAGGTCGGTGCGGAGCCGCTCGATGGTGTCGTAGGCGGCGTCGCTGTCGGCCGGGTCGGACAGCGCGGCCTCGACGAGCGCCGCGTCGCCGGTCACCTGCGGCGGCTGCACGCCGCTGATGCCCTCGGTGCCGGCGACGGCCGCGGCCACCTCGTCGGCGTCGGCGGCCGTGGTCAGGACGTACACCGGGTTGCCCGCGGTCGCGGGGAAGTGCGCCCGCGCGACCTCCTCGCCCTGGATGGACTCCGGGTCGCCGCGGAACGAATCGGCCTGCGACAGGCCCTTGGCGTTCAGCCCGAACATGCCGATCGCGGCCACTGCCAGCAGCAGGCTGGTGACCACCCACACCGCCCGCGGCCGGGGACGGATCAGGCCACCCACGCGGGACCAGATGCCCGTCGCGCTCGGCTCCGGGCTGCCCAGCGCCGGGCGGACCGGCCAGAACACCCAGCGGCCGCAGATCACCAGCAGCGCCGGCAGCAGCGTCATGAGCACCACGAGGGTGACGCCGACGCCGATCGCGGCGACCGGCCCGAGGCCGGCGGTGGAGTTCATGTCCGCGAAGGAGAGGCACAACATGCCCAGGATCACGGTGCCGCCGCTGGCCAGCACGGCCGGGCCGGCGCGGTGGACGGCCTCGGTCATCGCCTCGTGCCGGTCGGCGTGCAGCCGCAGTTCCTCGCGGTAGCGGGCGACCAGCAGCAGCGCGTAGTCCGTGCCCGCGCCGATGACCAGGACGGTGAGGATGCTCGCGCTCTGGCCGTTGACCGTCAGGTCGGCGTACCTCGCCAGCAGGTAGATGACCGCCTGCGCGACGAACAGCGCCACGACCGCGGAGAAGATCGGCAGGATCCACAGCACCGGGCTGCGGTAGGTGAACAGCAGGATCAGGATGACGACGCCGAGGGCCGCGAACAGCAGCGCACCGTCGATGCCCTGGAACGCCTCTGCGGAGTCGGCCGCGTTGCCGGCCGGGCCGGCGATCCAGTTGTCCAGGCCGTCAGGGCCGTCGGAGGCGACCTCGCGCATGTCGTCGACCAGCGGCCCGATGGCCTCCCAGCCCTCGGATCCGACGTTCAGCGGCACGATCAGCTGGGCCGCCTGCCCGTCCTCGGACAGGATCGGCCCGGTGACCTCTCCGTCGAGCTCGTCCAGCCGGCCGAAGGTCGCGGCATCCTCTCGGACGGCGGAGAGGTCGCCCTCGGTCAGGCCGTCGGCCCGTTCGTAGACGACGACCGCCGGGATGACGTCGGGATCCGAGCCCAGCTCGGCCTGCTGCTCGATGGCGAGCGTCGACTCGGCGTCGCCGGGCAGCCACGAGGAGACCTCGTTGTCCTGCTCGTCGGTGAGGCCGCCCGCCAGCGGTCCGGAGGCGGCGGCCAGCACCAGCCAGAAGACGAGGATCAACCACTTGAACCGGCGATCGCTCACCTTGGATGCGTACGTCCTGCCCATGACGGAAAGTCCCTCCGGCGCCTCGGTGCCCTGGTCGAGGAGGCTGGCGACGGCCCGTTCCGGAAAGGCTGGCACGGTCGTCGCCACGTGTCACCGGCTTTGACGGTTCGCGTGCCCGGAACTGAGCGGGGGGCGGCGAAACCGGCCTCGACGGTGCGGTAATCTTCCGGGGCGGTCGTCGCGCGCCCCGGGTCCCGGGGCAGGCGGACGGCGCGCGGGCTGTAGCGCAGCTTGGTAGCGCACTTGACTGGGGGTCAAGGGGTCGCAGGTTCAAATCCTGTCAGCCCGACAGTGCAGGCCAGGGGCCGTTCCGGGCGACCGGAACGGCCCCTGGCGCTTTCCCGGCCGCTCCGGCCCGGACCGCGGTGGCGCGGTCATCCGTGGCGGGTGATGCCCGGCGCCCGGGCCCCTCCTAGCGTCGCGCGGAGACCGTCGTGCGCAGACCGGGAGGCACTCCATGGCTCAGCAGGGTCCCGCCGGCGGTTCCGGCAACGCGCCGACGCCGTCCACCGGTGGTTCCAGGGGCGCCGGGCTGAGCGGTGGCGTCGTGGCCACGCTCGCCGGCGGTGGGCTGCTCCTGGTCTTCATGCTGCAGAACCGGAACGACGTCACGCTCGACTTCCTGTGGTGGAGCTTCACCCTCCCGCTGTGGCTGTTCACCCTGCTCGCCGCCGTGCTCGGGTCCCTGGTCTGGATCGGGCTGGGCATCCTGCGGCGTCACCGGCGGCGCGTCGCCCGACGCGACGCCCGTGACGGCTGACGCCGGCGCTCCGGCGGTGGGTGGCGGGCGCCTGACCTGCCGGTTCCCCGAGAAGGGGTGGAGTGCGTCGACGACGCGCCATCGGGGCGACGCTCTCGCAGCCGCCGCCCACCGAGTTCGCCTACGGCTCGCTCGAGGCGGCGCTGGTCGACCACCCCGCCCAGCTGTCGCGGCGGGCCGGCATCCGCGTCACCTGCGTCTCACCCGGCCCGATCCTCGCGCTCGGCGGTGTCCGGAGGCAGGTGCGTGCGACGATGCCCGACATGGACGCCCCGGTCGAGAAGACGTCGAGCTCCGGCCGTCCCGGGGCGGCGGGCGAGGTGGCGCGCGCCGTCGCGTTCCTGGCCGGCCCCGCCGCCGGCTACTGCACGGGCACCGACCTCCGCCTCGACGGCGGCGCGCTCGAGTCCGTCACCTTCTGATCCCGTGAGCGACGGATTCGTCCACCTGCGGGCCGGCGGCGTCAGCCTGCTGCTCGACGCCCGAGGTCCCGGGGTGCCGGTGGTGCTGCACTGGGGTGCCGACCTCGGGGCCGACGTCGACGCCGCGTCCGTGGCGCTGGCGTCCGTACCCGCCGTGGCGCACTCCGCCCTGGACGAGCCGACGGTGCTGTCCGTTCTGCCCCTGCGCGCGGACGGTCATCGAGGACGTGAGGGGCTGTCGGGCAGTCGGCAGGGACGGGACTTCTCGCCGTCGTTCCGGCTGAGGGACGCCGCCGTCGAGGGCGACACCGTGACGCTGCACCTCGCGGACGTGGTCGCCGGTCTCGAGGTCGAGGTGCGGGCGCAGCTCGCGGCCTCCGGACTGCTGAGGCTGAGGAGCCGGCTGCGGAACGCCGGCACGACGGGGTACGACCTGGCCGGGCTGGCGGTCGTGCTGCCGGTGCCCGATCGGGCGGTGGAGCTGCTGGACCTCGGCGGCCGCTGGCTGCGCGAGCGGCACCCGCAGCGGCACCCGTTCGCCGCCGGGGCGTTCCTGCGCGAGAGCCGGCACGGCCGGACCGGCCACGACGCGACGTCGGTGCTGGCCGCGGGCACCGCCGGCTTCGCCAACCGGTCCGGCGAGGTGTGGGCCGTGCACCTCGCGTGGAGCGGCGACTCGACGCACTGGGCCGAGCGCGGGGCCGC
The DNA here is from genome assembly GCA_963747895.1 of uncultured Actinomycetota bacterium. Classification (GTDB taxonomy): domain Bacteria; phylum Actinomycetota; class Actinomycetes; order Mycobacteriales; family Geodermatophilaceae; genus Blastococcus. Next base: position 737,655 of record CAVVGX010000012.1, on the reverse strand, counting down.
GCTGCACCCGCTGCTCGGGGCCGCCGAGCTGCTCGCGCCGGGCGAGGTGGTCCTGGCGCCGGGGGAGGAGTACGAGTCACCGGAGGTCTGCGCGGCCTACTCGGCCGCCGGGCTGGACGGCATCGCGGCGGCGTTCCACGGCTGGCTGCGCAGCCGGCCGCAGCACCCGCGGTCGCCGCGCCCGGTGGTGCTGAACACCTGGGAGGCCGTGTACTTCGACCACGACCTGCCCCGGCTGACCGGCCTCGCCGACGCAGCGGCAGAGCTCGGCGTGGAGCGGTTCGTGCTCGACGACGGCTGGTTCCGCGGCCGGCGTGACGACACCCGGGGACTCGGTGACTGGTACGTCGACGAGCAGGTGTGGCCGCAGGGCCTCCGACCGCTCGTCGAGCACGTGACCGGGCTCGGCATGGACTTCGGGCTGTGGGTGGAGCCCGAGATGGTGAACCTGGACTCCGACCTCGCGCGGGCGCACCCGGACTGGGTGCTCGGGGTCCCGGGCAGGCCGCCGACGCCGTGGCGGCACCAGCAGGTGCTGGACCTCACGGCCGCAGGTGCGTACGAGTACCTGCTGCAGCGGCTGGACGCGCTGCTCACCGAGAACGAGATCGGCTACCTGAAGTGGGACCACAACCGCGACCTGCTGGAGGCGGCCGACACGGCGGGTCGCCCCGCGGTGCACCGGCAGACCCTGGCGACGTACCGGCTGCTCGACGAGCTGCGGGCCCGGCACCCGCACGTGGAGATCGAGAGCTGCTCGTCCGGGGGCGCCCGTGTCGACCTCGGGATCCTGCAGCGCACCGACCGCGTGTGGGCCAGCGACACGAACGACGCGCTGGAGCGGCAGACGATCCAGCGCTGGACGGGGCTGCTCCTGCCACCCGAGCTCGTCGGCGCGCACGTGGGGCCGCCGAGGGCGCACACCACCGGCCGGGTGCTCAGCACGTCCTTCCGGGTGGCGACGGCGCTGTTCGGGTCGTTCGGCTTCGAGTGGGACATCAGCACGCTCGGCGCGCAGCAGCGGGAGCGGCTCGCCGCGGCCGTCAGCACGTACAAGCGGCTGCGGCCTCTGCTGCACACCGGTCGGGTGGTCAACGCCGACCTGCCCGACCCGTCCGCGCGGCTGCACGGCGTCGTCGCCGCCGACGGCGTCTCGGCGGTGTTCGCCTACGTGCAGCTGACGACGTCCTCCCTGGAGGTGCCGGCCCGGGTCGCCCTCCCCGGGCTGGACCCGGAGCGGGTCTACCGGGTGCGCCCCGTCGAGGGCACCGGAGCCGCGGGGGTGGCGCGAGCGCTGCCGGCCTGGTGGGTCGAGGGCGAGGTGCAGCTGTCCGGGCTGGTGCTCGGCGAGGTGGGCATCCGGCTCCCCGTCCTCAACCCGGCCCAGGCCCTGCTGCTCGAGCTCACCACTCTTCGCTGAGGGCGGGTCGGGCGGCCCGCATCACTTGTGAGAGCTGCGGAGCTCCCCGCCGTGGACGGTCAGCGCGTAGATCACGAACACGTCGATGGCGATGACGATGAGACTCCACACCGGGTACGCGCTGATGAAGGCCATGTTGGCCAGCGCGCTCAGCCCGGCGAGCAGGACGCCCACGGAGCGGGCGACGATGTTGCCGGTGAGCACACCGGCGCCACAGAGGATCAGCAGGATGCCGAGGATCAGGTGGACGGTGCCCCAGGCGTTGTAGTTCACGTTGACGACCAGTCCGCTCTCGCGCACCACGTAGTAGTCGTCGTTGAAGAGCGCGATCAGCCCCTGGATGACCTGGAAGGAACCCACCATGAACATCATGAAGCTGGCGAACGCCAGCCAGCCGGCCCATCCGCTCTGGTCGGAGTCGTTCTCGTAGGTCCCGTAGGTGCCGCGCGTCTCGGCGAGGTCGGGGCGGGCTGTGCCGAATTCGGTCATCGGTGCTCCTCGGGTGCGGCGGGCCCGGTGCGTGCCCGGTCGGAGTCACCGTTGCGCTCCGCGCGGCCGGAGGCGTCATTCGGATCGGATGAGATGACCGCGGGCCCGGCAGGGTGTCCTCAGAAGACGGTGGTCCAGTCGTCCCTCATGCTGACCACCGTCCAGCCCTCCTGGTCGGCTCGCGCCAGGGACGCCTCCGAGCCGGAGGTGTAGGCGAACTCCCGGTCCTCGTCGTCGTGCAACAGCAGCAGCCGCAGGGACGGCGCGTCGGCCTGGCCGGCGAAGTCGAGCATCGCGCCGTCGCCGTCGCTGTTCCCGGCCGCCAGCAGGGGTCTGCGCCCGACACGGCTCCAGATGCGGAGCGGCTTCTCGGGGCCGTCGTCGAGGTACTCGGGCCGCGGGGTGTGGGTGATCCTGCTCCGGCCGTCCTCCGTCCGGTACGCCAGGGTGGTGGTGCTGCCGATGACGCGTTCCCGCGGGATCCGGTACAGCTCGTCACTCACCGGCCGCATGAAGTCACGGCCACCACCGGAGGCGATGTATGTGGCGAACCCGTTGGCGGCGAGGTGGTCGAGCAGGTCGACCATCGGCCGGTAGGTGCAGCGCAGGTAGCTGCGGCCCAGCGCGGGGTGGTCGGCCGTGCGCAGGAACGAATCGGCACGCGCCTCGAACTCGTCGACGTCCATGCCGTCGAAGGCCGCGAGCACTCCCCCCAGGAGGATCTTCAGCCTGCCGTCGTCACCGGCGTAGTGCTCGTCCAGGACGGCGCTCAACCACTGGGTGTCGCGCTCGTGGGCGGCCTTCCACGGCTGGCGCCCCGCGAGGTCCGGGTCCGCGGCGACCATCTCCTCCAGTCGCCGCAGCATGAAGTCGAGCTGGATCGGCATGGGCTTCTCGCACCACAGCGTCCCGTCGTTGTCGAAGACGGCGACGCGCCGCTCCACGGGCACCGGCGGGCTGCCGTCATCCCCGGTCACGGCCGCGATGAACGCGTGGATGGCGTCGCGAGCCGGGCCCGGTCGCCAGGAGGGCAGTGCGTCCTCGGGCGGAGCGGGTCGTGCGGCTGCGTCGGGGGAGGTCATGCGGCTCACCGTCGACCGCAGCCGGCTGCGGGCGGCTCATCCCGGAGGGGCGACATCCTGGCCCGCGCCCCCTGCCGATGCGGCCGGCGCGCCGTCGATCCGCCCGGGCCGCCAGTGGGTCCCCAACGTCCCCTGGGCGGCGTTCTGCCCGCTCCGTCCGCCCCCGGCTCCGCGGAGCACGAACGCGATGCCCACGGCGATGACACCGCCGATGATCGGTCCCAGGAGGTACGCCCACCACGACGTCCAGTCACCGAGGACGAGCGCCGGGCCGAGCGACCGGGCCGGGTTCATCGACGCTCCGCTGACCGGCGAACCCCACAGCCCGGCGAGCGCGATGTAGCTGCCGACCCCGATGGCGGCGATCGGCCCCAGCTGCTGGGCACCTGACGACACGCCCAGGATGGTGCTCACCAGGCCGACCGTGAGCACCACCTCCCACAGCAGGGCCGTGGTCGTGGAGATCCCGGAGCCGGGCAGCGTCAGGCCGGCATCCCCCTGCTCGCCGATGAGTCCCCGGAGCAGCAGCGTCGCGAGGACGGCGCCGACCAGCTGGGCCACGATGTAGGCGGGCACCCGGCGCCACGGGAAGTCGCCCCGGAGGGCGAAGGCGATGCTGACGGCGGGATTCAGGTGCGCACCCGAGACGGCGCCCATGAACAGGATGACCGCCGCGACCATGAGGGCAGGGGCGACGACCAGCGCCCCGTAGGGAACGGCCGATCCGCCGAAGCGGGCGCTGACCATCCCGCCCCCGACCGCCACGAGCACCAGCAGGAACGTCCCGAACAGCTCCGAGAACAGGCGGCGCCCCTCGTAGCGGCCGTCCCAGAAGTCGAACTCATCCAGCATCGAGTTCGGCGTGCCCAGTGAACGCAGCAGTTGGCGGCGTCCGGCCTCGTTCAGGGCGGGTGCCGCTCCGTCGTCGATCATCGCCGCCTCCTGGATGCAGTCCGGTCTCGAGACCGTTCCGCAGCCACCTCCGCCGGTGCCCCACCCGGGGTGGATGAGTTCGGACAGCGGCGCGATGGGGCCGCCGGTGCGCGTCCGGGTCGAGCCCGCCGTCGTCCGGGCCTGTGCCGATACCGACCCGGATCACGGCTGACGGCGCCGTCGCGCTCATGCGGAGCGGGTGAGGCCCCGGAGCGGGCGGGCCGTCAGGCTCCGGGGTGACGTGAAAGGGGCCACCATGGGACAGCACACTTCCGATCCGGGCGGGTACGCCGCAGGCGGCGAGACCACGGTGCACGCGGGCAGGACCGTGCCCGACGGGCTTCCGCAGCTGAGAGCGGGGGCGCATTCGTCCCCGGACGACGGTGCCTGCCTGATGGAGTACGTGTCCCTCCTCGCGGGCACACGGTTCGGTGACCACCCCAGCTGCACCGACCCGACCCTGGCCGCGCTCGCCCGCTTCGTCAACGACGCATCCAGCGACGCCGGCCGCCCCGAGCTCGCCCTCCTCGCCCCGGATCTCGCGTCGGCTCCCGCGGCGGGACCGCGCGGGACCGCCGCCGTCGTCCTCGCCGCCGTCGACGCTGCTTGCACGGCGGCCGGCGACCCGCGGCTCCTCGTCTGGTTCCGGCGACGGGCGGAGCGCCGGTGCGCCCGCGTCGCCGGCACCGGGGCGCGCGCCGGACTGAGCCGGTGGCTCGACCCGCTGTACCGCCGCGGTACGGGGCGCAACCGCCTCGGGGTCACCGTCGCTCAGCTCGCCGCGCTGCCCGAGGACCGGCGTGACGCGGCGCTGCGGAAGACCCTGGCCGCTGCCGTCGCCGCCCTGCACCGCGGGGCGGAAGTCGGGGGCGGCCCGGCCCTCGGCGTTCCGCCGCACCCCGACGTCGACGCAGCACCCTCGGTCGTGATCGGCGAAAGCCCTGGATGAGGCCGGCCGGGCGGCCGCTTCCAGGTGCCCGACCGGGCCGTTCATCCGGGCGGGGTGACGACCTGCCGGCGACCCCGCTCGACTCTCGGGGACCCGTCCGACCGAAGGAGTCCCGTCGTGCCTGAGCCGTTCCGTGGGGTCGTCGACCTCGACATCCGTGACTCGACGCCCGACTGGGCGCCCTTCGCCCAGCCGGTCGCGCCGCCGGGGACCCCGAACGTGCTGTACGTCGTCCTCGACGACGTCGGGTTCGGGGCACTGGGCTGCTACGGCGGATTGATCGACACGCCCAACATCGACCGGATCGCCGCGGCCGGACTGCGCTACACCCAGTGGCACACCACGGCGCTGTGCTCGCCGACGCGGTCCTGCCTGCTCACCGGCCGCAACCACACGACCAACGGGATGGCGTGCATCACCGAGGCCGCGACGGGCTTCCCCAACGGCAACGGCCATGTTCCCCCGGAGTGCGCCACCCTCCCGGAGGTCCTCGTCGAGCGCGGGATCAGCACCGCGATGGTCGGCAAGTGGCACCTCTGCGCCCAGGACGAGATGAACCTGGCCGCGACGAAGCGGAACTGGCCCCTGGGGCGCGGGTTCGAGCGGTTCTACGGCTTCCTGGGCGCCGAGACCAACCAGTGGTATCCCGACCTCGTCCACGACAACCACCCGGTCGACGCCCCGGCGACGCCGGCGGAGGGGTACCACCTCAGCGTCGACCTCACGGACAAGGCGATCGAGCTCATCGACGACGTCAAGACGATCGCGCCGGACCGGCCGGTGTTCCTGTACTACGCCCTCGGAGCAGCGCACGCGCCGCACCACGTGCCGCAGGAGTGGGCGGACCGGTACCGGGGGCGCTTCGACATGGGGTACGAGGCGGCCCGGGAGCAGATCCTCGCCCGGCAGAAGGAGCTGGGCATCGTGCCCGCGTCGACCGAGCTCCCGCCGATCAACCCGATCGGAACCGCGGACTCGCGGACCGGCCCGGACGGCCAGCCGTTCCCACCGCTGGACTACACCAAGCCGTGGGCGGACCTGTCCGCGGACGAGCGGCGGCTGTTCGCGCGCATGGCCGAGGTGTACGCCGGCTTCCTCTCCCACGCCGACGCGCAGATCGGCCGGCTGCTCGACCACCTCGAGTCCATCGGCCAGCTGGAGAACACGCTGATCTTCGTGGTGTCCGACAACGGGGCCAGCGGCGAGGGCGGCCCGAACGGCTCGGTCAACGAGAACAAGTTCTTCAACGGCCTCGCCGACGACCTCGCACAGAACCTCACCATGCTCGACGAGCTCGGGGGACCGGCGACCTACAACCACTATCCGACCGGCTGGGCGATGGCCTTCAACACGCCGTTCAAGATGTGGAAGCGCTACTCGTTCAACGGCGGGACCTGCGACCCCTGCATCGTCTCGTGGCCGGCCGGCCTTCCGGCACGCGGCGAGCTGCGGGACCAGTACCACCATGCCGTCGACCTCGTCCCGACGGTCCTGGACTGCCTGGGCATCCCCGAGCCGGCCGCGGTCCGTGGTGTGACCCAGGTGCCGATCCAGGGCGTGAGCATGAGGTCGAGCTTCACCGCGCCCGACGCGGCGTCGGCGCGGACGACCCAGTTCTTCTCCATGCTCGGGACCCGAGGGATCTGGCACGAGGGCTGGAAGGCGGTCACCACGCATCCCGCACTCGGCGGCTGGGGCCACTACGAGCAGGACACCTGGGAGCTCTACCACGTCGACGAGGACCGCTCCGAGATCCAGGACCTGGCCGCGCAGGAACCCGAACGGCTCGCCGAGCTCATCGGGCTGTGGTTCTACGAGGCGGGCGCGAACCACGCGTTCCCGCTCGACGACCGCTCCGCACTGGAGATCATCCTGACGCCGCGGCCGCAGCTCATCCCCGCCCGCGAGCGGTACGTCTACCGGCCGGGTGGCGCGGAGATCCCGGAGCACGTCGCGGTCAACGTCCGCAACCGGTCGTTCACCATCGGCGCCGAGGTGGACCTGCCCGACTCGGACGCGCACGGCGTGCTGTTCGCCCACGGGAGCCGCTTCGGCGGTCACGCCCTGTACATCAAGGACGGCCGGCTGCGCTACGTGAACAACTTCGTCGGGGTCACCGAGCAACGGGTCGACGCCACCGAGGACCTGCCGACGGGAGAGCACCTGATCCTGTCGGCCAGCTTCGACAAGAGCAGCGACGACCCGCCGGGCACGGCGCACGGAACGTTGTCGCTGTTCCACGGCGAGCGGAAGGTCGGGGAAGGGCTGATCCGCACGCAGCCGGGCATGTTCTCCCTGGCGGGGGAGGGGCTCACGATCGGGCGCGACAGCGGCGAGGCGGTCACCGACGACTACCCGGGCGACGCTCCCTGGTCGTTCGCGGGGGGCACCCTGCACCGGGTGGCCGTCGACGTCTCCGGAACCCCGTACGTCGACCTCGAGCGCGAGGCCGTCGCGATGCTCGCGAGGGAGTGACCCTGGGGGCGCCCCGTCGCGGGTCCGCGACGGGCCGGAGCTAGGGGCGGTCGGCTGCCAAGCGGAAGCCGGTGTTGCCCGCGCTGCTGTCGACCGTGTTCGGCGAGCGGGCGGCACACCGGTAGCGCCAGCAGTAGGAGTCGTGGCACAGGTAGGAGCCGCCGCGCATGACCCGTTCGACCCGCCCCGGGGCGAAACGGTCCGCACACCACTCCCAGACGTTGCCGGTCATGTTGTACAGACCGAAGCCGTTCGGCGCGAAGGCGTCGACCGGCGCGGTACCGGCGTAGCCGTCCTCCGCGGTGTCGCGCGTGGGGAACTCGCCCTGGAAGACGTTCATGCGGTGCTCCCCGTCCGGGGTCAGCTCGTCACCCCACGGATAACGCCGTCCCTCCAGGCCGCCGCGGGCGGCGTACTCCCACTCCGCCTCCGCCGGCAGCCGCCCGCCCGCCCACCGGCAGTAGGCCCGCGCGTCCAGCCAGGAGACGTGGACGACGGGGTGGTCCGACCGGTCCCGGATGTCGGAGCCGGGTCCTTCGGGGTGCTGCCACGTCGCGCCGTGGACCTGTCGCCACCACGGCGCGTGCGCGGCCGCGCGCGTCGGCGGGAAGCCGTCGGGGAGCAGTCCGCCGAACACGAACGACCAGTTCTCCTGCTCGGCCGTCGTCGTGTAGCCGGTGGCGGTCACGAACCGGGCGAAGTCCGCGTTGCTCACGGCGTGGGCGGAGAGACGGAAGCCCTCGACGTGCACCGGTCGGGCGGGCCCCTCCCCGTCGGCGGGATAGCGCATCTCGTCCGAACCCATCAGGAACCTTCCGCCGCGCAGGTCGAGCACTGCGACGGACGGCGCCGTGGCCCTGCGCTCGACCGGGCCGGGGTCCTCGGAGCCGGTCGGGTCGCCGGAGGCCGGGGACCGTGGGGCGCTGCAGCACGCCGCCGGGCCGGCGGGGGGCGGTGACGGGGGCTCGCTCATGCGGCGATGCTGACGACAGAGTCGGGAGCGTTCCTCATCCTGCCGGGATGGTCCCCGTTCCCCGTCGCGACAGTGGCCGCCCACGGGACCATCCAGCGCCCCGTGCCTCGACGTCCCGCTCGGGCGTGGCCCGGAACCGTGCTCGGCACAGGCGACGCCGTCGTCAGAGAAGCCGGAGGGAGACCTCGTCGTCCGTCAGGCGCTGTTGAGCCCCCGCTGAGCGGGCACCCCGCCGGGCGCCAGCGGTGCGGTGGGTCCGGCCAGGATGAGCCGGTTGTCCATCAGCTGCAGGGAGAGCGGCCGCAGGCCGAGCCGCGCCATCACCGAGGCGCCGGCGGTCTCGTCGCAGCCGTTCAGGACGACCGCGGTCCGGTCCCCGCTCTCCACGACCTCGTCGGTCGCCCGTAGCCGCGCGGGCAGTTCCGGAGCCCTCCGCGGGAGGACGGCGAGCACGGCCATGTCCGAGCGTGCCTGCCGATGCTCCACCGGCCGGTCGTCGGTGACGGCGGTCATGCGGGCGATCTCCGCGCAGACGACGCCGGCGAGCAGATCGGCGCTGCGGTCCCACGAGAAGCAGCCGGCCCATGCCCGGCAGGTGTCGGCGATCTCGTCGGCGCGGACGGGATCGGACAGGTGGCGCAGGGCGCCGGTCAGGGCAGCACCGAGATCGCGCGGCTCGTCCACCAGCCAGCCGGTCTCGCCGTCGAGGACGGAGTCGCGCACGCCCGGGACGCGGAGCGCGAGACACGGCACACCCCACGCCGCCGCCTCCAGGACCGAGCAGCCCCAGCCCTCCGCCTGCGAGGTGGAGGTGGTGAGCCAGGCGCGGGAGAGCAATTCGTCGCGCAGCTCGTCGGAGGTCCGCCCGTAGAAGGTCACGGTCTCCTGCATGCCCAGCTCGTCGGCGAGGCTCTGGAGCCGCGCCCGGTCCGGTCCGTCGCCGACGACGTCGACGCGCAGGTCGGGGATCGCGTCCGCGACGGTGTTCAGGTGGCCGAGCAGCAGGTCGATGCGCTTGTGCGGAACGAGCCGGCTGACCAGCGTGATGGTGGGCTCGGCGGCCCGCTCGGTCCGCGGCGGCGGCAGTTCGGCGGTCCCGTTGGGGACGACGAAGATCGGCCCGCGGAATCCCAGCCGTGCCCGGAGCTCGTGCCGTGTGGACGGCGAGACCGCGGCCACCGGGCGGTCCCGGTAGACCCGCCGCGCGGCCGGGCCCTCCAGCCACCGGCCCAGGGCGGCGACGGGGGCGGAGAAGTGCGTGGCGAACTGGTCCTGGTGCACGTGGTGCACGAGCTGGACCACCGGCGTCCGCCGGCCGGCGAACAGGGGTGCGAAGAACGGCGTTCCGTTCTGGCAGTCCACGACGGCGTCGAAGTGCCCGCGGGCCAGCCCGCCACGGGCGGCCGTGCGCGGGTAGACCGTCAGCGCGCCCCCCGCCCGGATGATGTGGATCCCGTCGAGCCGCTCGTGCTCGGGCTGCCCGGGCACCGCGGACGTCAGCCAGGTGACGTGGGCGCCGGACCGGACCCAGCGGGACCCGACCTCGTGCATGTACTGCTCGGCACCACCGGCCAGGGGGTGGCGGATGTCGCGCCAGTTCAGGACGAGGATCCGGGAGCCGCGCAGCCGCTCGGAGTTACCGGTCACGAGTTCGTCCCGGCCGCCACGCGCTGCAGCTGCAGCACGGCCCGGAAGGCCGACATCCCGTCGCGCAGGGGCGAGAACGACGATCCTCCCGCGTGGCTCCACGCCACCGGGATCTCGACGATCTCGGCCCCCGCGTCCTGCAGGTGCCGCAGCAGCTCGACGTCGAAGGCGAAGCCGGTGGTCCGGCAGGCGACCAGCGCCGGCACGAGCGCGGCCCGGTCGAAGAACTTGAAGCCGCACTGGGTGTCGTGGACCCCCGAGACGAGGCTGCGGGTCATCGCGCGGAACGCGGCGCCACCCAACCGCCGGCCGGGGGGCTGGTGCTGGACGAAGCGGGCACCGGGAGCGTGCCGGGAGCCGACGACCGCCGTCGCACCGGCGGACAGGTGCTCCATCACGGTGGACAGGGTCTCGACCGGGGTGGCGAGGTCGGCGTCGAAGAAGCCGACGAAGCGCGACCGGCTGCGCAGCAGGGCCCGGCGCACGGCCGCGCCCTTCCCGGGCTGCGCGCAGCCGACGAGCTCGACCGGCACCGCGTCGTCGGTCGCCGCGCTGAAGGCGCGCACGACGTCCGCGGTCCCGTCGGAGCTGCCGTTGTCCACGACGACCACACGCGAGGACCAGGACTGCTCGCGGAGGAACTCCACGGTGCGGAGCAGGGTCGTCGGCAGGCGCGACGCCTCGTTGTAGGCGGGGATCGCGACCTCGAGGTCGACGGTCCGCCGGGGCGGTGGCAGCACCGTGGCACGGTCGGCCGCCGACATGCTGTCGCGCCGGCCCTGCACCGGGACGAGCACGGGCCGCTCGTGGTGGCCGGTGCCCGTCGGGGTGCCCCCTGCGGTGGGTGCGGTCATCCGAGCCCGCCTTCCCCGCGCGCCCCGGAGCCGTGGTCGGGCACGGCGGGGCCGCCGGCTCGCGTGGTGGCCGGATCGGGACCGGTCTGCTCCGGTCGGGAGCGCCGCTGGGTCGTCACGTCACGGTTCCCTCCGGTGCCGGAATAGCACTCGCCGCCAGCGCGGGAAATCGTGCCGACGCGGCGTCAATATGGTGGCGTCCCGCCGCCAGGTCAACCCATGACATTCTGCGGAGATGTCGTCACCGCGACGGCGCGTGTCCTGAATGGAGCACCCCGGAATGGATCGCTCGGCCACCTTGTCCCGCTCGGTGCGATTGTTCCGGGCCTTCCGGCAGGAGCAGACCGACCCCGGGGGCTTCTACGGCGTCCTGGCAGCGGACTCGGTGGCGCAGCTGTCGCGCTGGTCGGGCCTGGAGGGGCGGACGGTGCTCGACGTGGGCGGCGGACCGGGCTACTTCGCCGACGCGTTCCGGGCGGCGGGCGCGACGTACGTCGGGCTGGAGCCGGACGCCGGGGAGCTCGTCGCGCGGGGCGCCACCGAGCCGGGCACGGTGCGGGCCAGCGGGGAGGAGCTCCCGATCCGGTCGGCCGCCGTGGACGTCTGCTACTCGTCGAACGTGCTCGAGCACGTGCCCAGGCCCTGGATGATGGCCGCCGAGATGGTCCGGGTGACGAAACCGGGCGGCACCGTCTACCTGTCGTTCACGCCGTGGTGGTCGCCGTGGGGCGGCCACGAGACGGCGCCGTGGCACTTCCTCGGTGGACACCGCGCCGCGCGCCGTTACCAGCGGCGGACGGGTCAGGAGCCGAAGAACCGCTTCGGGGAGTCGCTGTTCGCGACGCGGGCGGGTGCGGCCGTGCGGTGGGCGCGGAGCTGTCCTGACGTCGACCTGGTCTCGGTCCACGCCCGCTACCACCCGTGGTGGGCGGCCTGGGTGTCCCGTGTCCCCGTCCTCCGGGAGATCGCCTCGTGGAACGTCGTCCTGGTCATGCGCCGCCGGTCCTGAGCCGGGTGGTCGCGGGCGACGGGCTTCTCCCTACCGGAGGAATGGCGGAACGCGATGGGCCGGAATGGTTGCCGACAACGGAACTCGATGGGGTCGGAATGGCCCTCGACTGCGGAACCTTATGGGCCGGAATGGTGGGCGGCGGCGCAGCAGATTCTGTTGACGTGTCGTCCGGAATGGTGTCAGGGTGCGCCGCATGTCGAACTCGCTGCTGGACGCCGGACGTGTCCGTGGCCTCTACTCGCGCGCCATCTCCCACCCTCGGATCTACAAGGCGCAGGGTGTGCTCCTGGGGCGCGACCGGCTCGAGGCCGCGATGCGCCCGGTCGTGCAGCAGGCCGTCGGCGGATCCGCCACGGGCACGGTGGTCGACGTCGGGGGCGGCACGGCCGAGGCGCGGGCGCTGTGGCCGTCGGGGTGGCGCTACATCGCGGTCGACAACGACGCGCGGATGGAGGACATCCAGTCCGACAGCATGGAGCGGGTCACCGGCAGTGCCGGGCAGGTGCCGCTGCCCGACGGACTGGCCGACCACGTGCTCATGTCCAACGTGTCCCACCATCTCGACGACCGGACCTGGTCCGCGGCCCTGACCGAGATCCGGCGCATGCTGCGCCCGGACGGGACGTTCGTCTTCGTCGACGGGGTCTTCGTCGCGCGCGACGTCGTCTCGCGGCTCGGATGGTTCCTGGACGCGGGCCGCTACCCCCGGCCGGAGGCCCGGCTGCTGGCGGACGTGTCCGCCCAGTTCGACGTCGTCAGCGTGGACCGGCTCCGGTTGCTGCACCACGTCGTCGTGGTCCGGGCCCGACAGAAGCAGTGATGCCCGCAGCATGACGACCACCGTCACGGGGGAGCCGGTCGAGTCCGGGCTGTCCGCCCCGGAGGCTGCCGCCACGGCGCCGGCGGCGGCGGTGCGGGGCGGAGCGGCACGTCGCTGGGCATGGCCGGGGCTGATCTGCCTGGGGTTCGTCGTCCTGTGCCTCCTGCAGGCGCCTGGCGAGCTCGTCGGGGACACCAAGCTCGACCTGGTCGTGGACCCGGTGACGTTCATGGCGCGCGCCCTGTCGCTGTGGGACCCCCAGGGATTCGCCGGTCAGCTGCAGTACCAGGCGTACGGCTACTTCTTCCCGATGGGCCCCTTCTTCGCGCTCGGGGACCTCGTCGGCCTGCCCATGTGGGTGGTCCAGCGGCTGTGGCTGGCGGCGCTCATGTCCACCGCCTTCCTCGGCGTGGTGCTGCTCGCGCGCCGGCTGAGCATCGGGACACCGTCGACCGTCCTGCTCGCCGGCATCGCCTACGCGATGGCGCCCCGGATGCTCACCGCGCTGTCGGCCACCTCGGTCGAGGTGACCCCGATGGCGCTGGCGCCGTGGGTGCTCGTGCCGCTGGTGGGGCTGTCGCGGCACGGGTCGGCGAGGCGCGCGGCGGCGCTGTCGGGCCTCGCGGTGTTCTGCGCCGGAGGGGTCAATGCCGTCGCCACGGCCGCCGTCTTCCCCCTCGCGGTGCTCTACCTGGGAACGCGCCCGGCGGGTGCGCTCCGCCGCAGGCTGGTCGTGTGGTGGGCGGCGTGCGTCGGGCTCGCGTCGCTCTGGTGGGCGGTGCCGCTGCTGCTGCTCGGCCGGTACAGCCCGCCCGTCCTGGACTACGTGGAGGACGCCGCGGACACGACGGCGCCCACGGACGTGCTCACCGTGCTGCGTGGCACGTCGTACTGGGTGGCCGGGCTGGAGTCCCCCTCGTCGGGTCCGTACCTGCCGGCCGGCTGGTCGCTCCTGAACGACGCCCTGCCGGTCGCGGCCACCGTGGTGATCGCGGTCGCCGGCCTGGTCGGCCTCACCAGGCGCGATCTGCCCGAGCGCACCTGGCTGGTCCTGGGTCTGCTCACCGGGGTGGCGCTGGTGTCGATGGGCCACCTGGCCACCGTGGACGGCGCGTGGGCGGGGCCGCTGAACGAGGCGCTCGACGGGGCCCTCGCCCCGCTGCGGAACGTGCACAAGTTCGACCCGGTGCTGCGCCTCCCGCTCGTGCTCGGCGCCGCGCACCTGGCCGGCGTCCTCGTCCGCGCCGCCGGGCGCAGACGGCGACCGTGGCCCCCGGCCCGGTTCGCGCGGGTCCGCCGGGTCACCGCCGGGGTCGTCCTCACGGCGCTGGTGCTCGCGCTGGCCGGGACCGCCTCTCCGGCGCTGGCGGGCCGGATCGCCCCGCCGACCGGGTTCGAGGACGTCCCCGCGCACTGGCGCGAGACCGCGGACTTCCTCGCCACCGAGCAGCCGACCGGGCGCGCGCTGCTCGTCCCGGCCTCGTCCTTCGGCAGCTACGAGTGGGGGAGGACCGGGTGACGAACCGCTCCAGCCTCTGGCGGAGACGCCGTGGGAGGTCCGGTCGATCATCCCGCTGACGCCCGAGGGGCACATCCGGATGCTGGACGTCGTCGAGGACCGGCTCGCCCGCGGTGAGGGCTCGGCCGGGCTGACCCGGTACCTCGCCCGAGCCGGGTTCTCCCACCTGGTCCTGCGCAACGACCTCGACGTCACCGAGGCGGCCTCGACCCGGTCGGCGCTGGTGCGCCAGGCCCTTCTCGGCTCACCGGGGTCACCCGTGTGGCCTCGTTCGGCGACGACTACCCGCAGGTCGACCTGCCCTCGCGCACCGTCCTCGACGCGGGTCTGGGCGAGCCGGCGCCGGCCGTCGAGATCTACGCGGTCGCCGACCCGGCCCCCCGGGCCTGGACGGCACCTCTGTCGTCGGCGGTCACCGTCCACGGCGGTCCGGAGGCGGTGCTCGCACTGGAGGAGCGCGGTCTGGTCACCGGACCGCCCGGTGCTGCTCGCCGGGGAGTCCTCCGTCGAGACGGGGTCGACCATGGTCACCGATGCGTTGCTGCGCCGGGAACGGGATTTCGGGCGGGTGACCGGCGCGACGTCCGGCGCCCTGACCGCCGACGCGCCGCTCACGTCGAGGCCCGGCCGGCCGGGAACTACGCCCTGCCCGGGCTGGCGCAGGCGCAGAGCGTCGTCGACTACATCGGCGCGACCCCCACCGCGTCGAGCTCGGCTTCCGGACAACCTGCTCGGCGGCGGGCGGCCCGAGACCCAGCCGTGGGCGGCGGTCGACTCGGATTTTCTGACCGGATGGCGGCCGGCGTCGGACCCCGGTCGGTCGCGGCCGGACTGGTGGCGGCTCACGACCGACGAGCCGTTCGCCGCCTCGCTGGTCACCGTTGCGCTCGGCGCGGATCTCGGCGGGAAGCGCCCGGCGGAGCTGCGGCTGACCACGGACGCCGGCACGGAAGTCGTGCGGGTGAGGAACACCGGGAGGCCCCAGACGTTCCGGCTGCCCCGAGGGTCGTCGAGCACGCTGACGATCGGGCAGACGACGACCGGCGCTGGACGCCCCGTCGCTGGTGCTGGCCGAGGTTGCCCGTCCCCGGGGTGCAGGTGGACCGGACCGTGGTCACCCCGACCCCGTCGACCCCGGCGGACGTCTACGCCTTCGACGCGGTGCCGGGCCGCTCCGGCTGCCTGACCGTCGCCGACGGTCCGGTCCGCTGCGCCGTCGAGCTGGTGACCGGGAGCGAGGAGCCTGGCGCGCTCGACCGCGTGTTCACGACACAGATGTGCTTGCCGACTACGACCTCACGGTGACGGCAGTGCCCCGGCCTGGCCCCGCGCTCGACGCCTGCTCGCGACCGCCCGGGTGCGGGTCCGGGCGGGGGCCAGCAGCGCCGAGGTGCTCGACCCGCGCGGGGCGCGGCGGCGGCCGTCGACGGCGACCCGGACACATCCTGGCTGGCCGCCCCCTGGGACGAGCGGCCTACCCTCGTCCTCACCTGGCCCGAGCCGCGGATCATCGACGGGGCGCGCATCGTCACGGCCCCGGGCGCGGCGGCGCTGCGGCCGGATGCCCTCACCGTCGACTCTGGAACCGGTCGCGACCACGGTCCCGCTGGCCGGGGACGGGACCGCGCGGTGGGCGCCCGATGATCACCGACCGGCTCGAGCTCACCTTCGCGTCGGCCGGGGAGGCGATGCTCCTTCGACCCCTACACCCTCTGGACGAGGCCGCTCGGCATCGGCGTCGGCGAGGTGGAGGTCGGCGGGCCGAACGAGACGGTCGACTGCCGGCACGCCGGTCGTCCTGCCGTGCGGCGAGGGGCCCGTGCTGCTCCTGGACGACCGTCTTCTGCCCACCCGGGTCGACACCGACCTCGGCGCCCTGCAGTCCATGCGCAGCATCCCCGTGACCATCTGCGACGACGTTCCGGCCGTCGACCTGGCAGCCGGCGAGCACCGGCTCATCGCCCTGGGCCGGGCCGCGCTGACCGTCGACTCGGCCACCCTCGTGCGCACGGACGGCGCGGCCACCACATCCCCTGGTCGCCGGGAGCCGGCGGAGGTGGACCGCTGGGACACCGAGTCCCGGACGGTGGAGGTCGGGGCCCGCGACGAGGACACGCTCCTCGTCGTCCCGGAGAACACCAACCCCGGCTGGACCGCCACGTTCGGCGGACGGCGCCTCGAGTCCGTCGCGGTCGACGGGTGGCAGCAGGGGTACGTGCTCCCCGCCGGCGCAGCCGGGCGGGTCCACCTCGCCTTCGCCCCCGGAGCGACCTACCGGACCGCGCTGATGGCCGGCGCCGGGGCGGTCGTGCTGCTCGCCGTTCTCGCCGTCCTCCCCGCACGGCCGACCCGTCCGGGACCGGACCGGGGACGGCACCGGGGCACGCCGCACGCCCGCGCAGCGGTTCTCGGACTGGTCGCCCTGGGAGGCATGACCTTCGTCGGGGGACTGGTGGGCGCGGGTGCGGTCGCGCTGCTCTGGGCCGGTTCGGCGGTGCTGGGCCGGCGCAGGACGGCCGGGCTGGCGCTCGTGGCGGCCGGCACGTCGGTCGCCGCCGGCGTGCTGCTCCTGGCGTCGCCCGACGGGACGGGAACCGCCCGCCAGGTGCTGGCCATCGTGGCGCTCGGCGCGGTGGCGGCCGGGATCGTCCCGGTCCCGTCGCGGCCGCCGGGGTGGTGGCGGCCGCCCGCCGGACGGAGCGGCGCCTGGTCGTGGAGACGGGTCTGACGCTGCGCTCCGCCCTCCCGTGCCACCATCCGGGCATGGACGCCCCCGCGCCGCACCGGTTCGTCGCCCACGTCATCGAGGAGGCGCAGAACAAGATCCACGACGACGACGTCGCCCAGCAGTTCGGCTTCACCGGCGCCCTCGTGCCCGGGGTCGAGCTGTTCGCCCGCATCACCACGCCCCTCGTGGCCGCCTGGGGTGCGGAGTGGCTGGCCGGCGGGCGGATCGACGTGCGGTTCCGCCGGCCGGTGTACGACGGCGAGGAACTGCTCGTCGAGGTGGCGGACGGCGCGCTGACCGTCACGGGCGCCGACGGCGAGGTCCGGTGCCTGGGCTCGGCCGCCCGCACGGCGGACCGTCCCGACCTCACCGGTCTCGTCGAGGTGACGCCGGCGGACCGGCTGGTGGCGGACCCGGTCGTCGGGTCGTTCCCCAGCGTCCACGAGAAGGTCACCGTCGAGCAGAACGACTGGTACCTCGACGCCGTGGGCGAACCGCTGGCGCTGTACCGGGAGAACGCGTGGGCGCACCCCGGCATGCTGGTCAAGGCGGTGCACCGGCTGCTGACGCACAACGTTGCCCTGGGGCCGTGGATCCACACGGCGAGCGAGTGCCGCTTCCTCGGCGTCGCCCGGCTGCCCGCGCGGGTGACCTCGCACGGACGCGTCACGCACGTCGGCCGGCGGGGTCGCAACGACGAGGTGCGCTACGACGCGCTGGTGCTGGCCGACGGCGAGCCCGTGCTGCACGTCGTGCACACCGCGCTCTACCGCCTCGGTGCCGGCTGACCGACGCCCACCCGACAGCTCTCCGCCAGGCGGGGACGGAGCCCGGTCCGGGTCAGCGGGCGCCGGACCCCACGGTCTCCGACTCCGCCGGCGCGGCATCCTGCTCGTCGTCCGCGGTGTCGCCGCTCCTGAGTGCCGCGCCCTCGACGTCCAGGCGCGGCAGCCGGCCCAGCCACCGCGGCAGCCACCAGGCGCGCTCGCCCATCAGCGCGAGCGCGGCCGGCACCAGCACCATCCGGACCACGAAGGCGTCGACGACGATGCCGACCGCCAGCGCGAACGCGATGGACTTGAGGGTGGGGTCCGGGCTGGTGGCGAAGCCGGCGAAGACGCCGAACATGATCAGCGCGGCCGCCACGACGACGGGGGCCGAGCGCCGGAAGCCGGCCCGGATTGCCTCCAGCGGTGCGTCGCCGGAGGTGTGCGCCTCGTGCATGCGGCTGACCAGGAAGACCTGGTAGTCCATGGCCAGGCCGAAGAGGATGCCGATGACGAGGATCGGCGTGAGGCTGATCAGCGGCCCGGTGCTGGTGAGGCCGACCAGGTCCGCCGCCCAGCCCCACTGGAACACCGCCACCGTGGCACCGAGCGAGGCGCCGACGGTGAACAGGAAGCCCAGCACGCCGACCAGCGGCACCAGCAGCGAACGGAACACCAGCACCAGCAGCACGAACGCCAGACCCACGACGAGCACGAGGTAGACCGGCAGGGCGTCGTCGAGGGCCTGGGCGACGTCGACGCTCACGGCCGTGGCGCCGGTGACGTAGGTGTCGACCCCGTCGAGGTCGGCGAGCTCGGCGCGCAGGTCCCCGACGAGGGCCTCGGTGGCCGCGCTGTCCGGGCCGGACGCGGGGATGACGGTGACCAGCGCCGCGGTGCCGTCGGCATTCGGGACCGGGGGAGTGACGGCGACGACGTCGGACAGCGAGGAGATCGGCCCGCTGGCCGCGGCGGCGGCCTGCGCGGCGCCCTCACCCCGGACCAGGACGGCCAGCGGTCCGTTGATGCCCTCACCGAACCCCTGCGCGAGCAGCTCCTGCGCCCGGGCCTGGGTGCTGTCCGGCTCCGGGGTCGGGACCAGCGTGGTGGCCATCGAGGTGAACGGGATCGACAGCGCGCACAGCGCCACGACCGCGGTGAGCACGGTGACCACCCGGTGCCGGGTCACGGCGGCGACCCACCGGGCCAGGAAGCCGGGGCCGGTGCGCCGCCGGGCGCGGTCCCCGCGACCGGCGCGCACCTTCTTCGGCAGCACGCGCGCCCCCAGGAAGCTCATCGCGGCCGGCACCAGCGTGAGCGCGACCAGCACGGCGACGACGACGGTCGCGGCAGCGGCGACGCCCATCTGGGTCAGGAACGGGATGCCCACCACGGACAGGCCGAGCAGGGCGATCACGACGGTGAGGCCGGCGGTGACCACGGCCGAGCCGGCCGTGCCGGTCGCTCTCGCGATCGCCGTCCCGACGTCGGCCCCGCGGAGCAGTTCCTGCCGGTAGCGGCTGATGATGAACAGCGCGTAGTCGATGCCGACGGCCAGGCCGAGCATGCCGGCGAGGGCCGAGGTGGTGGAGGACAGGTCCAGGAAGCCCGTCGCGATGGTGACCCCCAGGACCCCGATGCCGACGCCGACGACGGCGGTCAGCAGGTTCATCCCGGCGGCGACCAGCGAGCCGTACGTGAGCGCGAGGACGACGACGGCGAGGACGACGCCGATGACCTCGCCCGCACCCATGTGCGGAGCGCCGGCCTCGAGAGCCTGGCCGGTGGCCGCCACGGTGAGGTCGCCGCTGCCGGCCGACTCGACCGCGTCCAGCAGCGCCGTCCGCTGCTCGTCGGTCACGTCCGAGACCAGGCCGCCGTAGACCACGGTGCTGTAGCCGATGGTCCGGTCGGCGTTGACCGAGGGCGCCCCCGGGTCCAGGGGGTTGCTGGCCGAGACGACCCCGGGCAGTGCGCCCAGGGTCTGGACCAGGTCGCCCACGGCCGCGGCGTTCTCCGGGTCGGTGAGCGCGTCGCCGTCGGGCGTGGCGACGGCGACGTCGACGGTCGCGCCTCCGGCGCCGAACTCCTCGGTGATCAGCTCCTGCGCGACCGTGGACTCCTGGCCGGGGATGGCGAAGGAGTTGGACGTCTCGCCGGACAGCGTGGCGGCGCCGATGCCGCCGGCGACGAGGACCGCCAGCCAGACGAGGACGACGGCGAGCCGGCGGCGGTGCGAGAACGCGCCGATCCGGGACAGCAGGTGAGCCATGGATCAGGCCTCCGGGGTGGGGACGGGGCGGCGGTGGCCGAGCGCGTCGAAGCAGGCGACGACCATGTGCGGCCGCCACGCGACGGTGAGGTCCTGCTGGTGGGCGGCGAGGGACAGGACGCCGAGGGCGGCGAGGGCGACCGAGACCCGCACGGTGCGCTCGTCCGTGGCGGCGTCCGGGTCGACGCCGAAGGCGGCGAGGGCCGCGGTGGCCGACGCCTGGACCGCTTCGGCGCCGCCGTCGGTCGGGTCGTCGGCCACGGCGGTGCTGACCGGGGTCAGGAGCAGGGACATCAGCCCGGGGTGGGCGAGGGCGACGTCGATGAGCGCCTCGATGGCCCGCAGGTCCCGCTCGGGACCGACCGGCAGCCCGTCCACCAGGTCCAGCACCTGCTGGCCGATCCCGCCGGCCTTGGCCAGCACGGCGGAGTGCAGGGAGTCCTTGGTCGGGAAGTGGTGCTGCAGACCGGCCTTGGACAGGCCGACGGCGTCGGCGATCTCCTGCATCGAGGCCCGGGCGCCGCGCCGGGCCATGAGGGCGGCGGCGCGGTCGAGGATCTGCTCCTCGGCCTGCTGCCGGAATCCGCTCATGGATCCGAGGCTAGGCGCCACCGGCCGATCTGGCCGGTAAACCGGCCGGATCGGCCGGTGATCCCGCTCACCCGAACAGCGTCTCTGATCAGAGCGACGGACCGGGCGGTAACGTTGACTCATCACAATTACCGCCTTACGGTGCGGCCATGGTGCGCTCGGTGCTCGACGGGAACGGCGCGTGAGCGTGCCCGTCACCGTCGAGCGGCCGCGCCCCGTCCTCGACCGGGACCGGGAAGAGCGGCTCACCGAGCGGCAGCGCGAGGTGCTGCGGCAGCTCGACGCCATGTTCCGCGACGGTTTCGCCGAGCTGACCATGGCCGAGATCGCGGCGCGGGTCGGCTGCTCGCTGCGCACGCTCTACGCGCTGGCGCCCAGCCGGGACGAGCTGGTCCTGATGGTCGTCGACCGGCAGCTGTGGCGGATCGGCGGCACCGCACAGCGGGTCATCGGGGACGACCTGGCGCCGCTGGCCGCGCTGCGGGCCTACCTGCGGGCGGCGCACGTGGCGGTGAGCCGCTCGTCCGACGCGTGGTCCCGGGACATCGGCACGGTGCCGGCCGTCAGGGCGCTCGTCGACAGCCACAACCAGTACCTGGTCGACGTCACCCGCATCCTGCTGGACTCCGCGGTCGACCGCGGCGACATCGCCGACGTCGACACCGCGGCGGTGGCCCGGGTGCTCGCCGGCCTCGGCCGCAGCCTGGCCGACCCGGACGTGGCCCGCACGCTGCGCAGCTCACCCCAGCAGGCAGCCGACGACGTGGTCGAGCTGCTCCTGCGGGGACTCACCCGTTGACCGCCCCCCGCCCCACCACCTGAGAGGCACTCCGTGCGCACTCCCGCCACCGAACTCGTCGGCATCGACGTCCCGATCTTCGCCTTCAGCCACTGCCGCGACGTCGTCGCCGCGGTCACCAACGCCGGCGGCCTCGGCGTCCTCGGTGCCGTGGCGCACACCCCCGAGCAGCTGGACATCGACCTCGCCTGGATCGAGGCGGAGGTGAAGGGCCGGCCCTACGGCGTCGACCTGCTCGTGCCCGAGAAGTTCGCCGGGTCGGAGTCCGGCGGCCTCGACCGGGAGGCGCTGGGCAACCTGCTGCCCGCGGGGCACCGCCAGTGGCTCGACGGCCTGCTCGACCGGTACGGGATCCCGCCGCTGCCGGCCGACAGCCCGACGGGCGGTCGCAGCTCCGGGGTCGGCGGCATGCGGGTGGACCCCAAGAGCATGGCGCCGCTGCTCGACGTCCTCTTCGCCCACGAGACGAAGCTCGTGGCCTCCGCGCTCGGCCCTCCGCCGCCGCACTTCATCGAGCGGGCGCACGGGGCGGGCATCCCGGTCGCGGCCCTCGCCGGCTCCGTCGAGCACGCCGTCCGGCACAAGGCGGCAGGAGCGGACCTCGTCGTCGCCCAGGGCACCGAGGCCGGCGGCCACACCGGCCAGATCGCGACGATGGTGCTCGTGCCCGAGGTGGTCGACGCCGTGGGCCCGCTGCCCGTGCTGGCCGCCGGTGGCATCGGCCGGGGCCGGCAGCTCGCGGCGGGCATGGCCCTGGGCGCCGACGGCGTGTGGTGCGGGTCGGTGTGGCTGACCACCGAGGAGGCCGAGACCAACCCGGCGGTGAAGGAGAAGTTCCTCCGGGCCGGGCTCGGCGACACCGTCCGCTCGCGCTCCATCACCGGCAAGCCGGCGCGGATGCTGCGCAGCCCCTGGACGGAGGAGTGGGAGTCCGCCGAGGGACCCGGGACGCTGCCCATGCCCCTGCAGCCGATGCTCGTGGGCGAGGCACAGGCCCGGATCAACCGCATCGCGGGCACGCCCGGTACGCCGGCGAACGACCTGGCCACCTACTTCGTCGGGCAGATCGTGGGCAGCGCGAGCATGAGCAGCGTCCGGCCCTCGCGCCGGGTCGTGCTCGAGATGGTCGAGGAGTTCGTCGAGGCCGTCGAGCGCCTCAACCGCTTCGTCGAGAGCTGAGGCCGCTCGGCCGACGCGGCGCACCCCGCGCACGGGGTGCGCCGCCGCGGCTCGCGCGTCCTCGGGTACGACCGTTATCCCCAACACCGATGCGCCGGAGGCGCCCCGCAAGAACCGGGCAGCAACGGGTGGGGGGCTCAGGCTCCGGTGAGGCGGCGGCACTCGGCGCACGGATCGGCCGAGCCCAGCCCGCGCGGGCCGTCCCACTTGCCCTGGACGACGTCGACCGAGGCACCGCAGATCGCGGCCCACGGAGCGGGCAGGTCCGCGGTGGCGGCCAGGACGGCGTGCGCCGTCCCGGTGGACTGCGCCCGTCCGGCGGCGTGGTCGCTGCTGCTCATGCCCTCCAGCATGCGCGACAGGGAGCAGGCGCGGTCGCCCGGTCCGGGCGCGCCGGGCGTCAGCCGGCCGGCGGCACCCCGCCGTAGACCTCGAGGTCGCCCTCGACCCCGAGGAGCCGCTGCCAGGGCTCGCGCGGGGGCGACGTCCCGTCCGAGTACGCCAGCGTGACCACGTAGCCGGCCTCCGCGGCCGCTCGATGTAACGGTCCCCGAAGGGGTGCGCCAGAAGTCGAACACCTGGACGTCCATCCCGTCGCGTTCGAGCCCCAGCAGCAGTCCGGCCCCCGGTTCCACAGCGTGCCGACGAGTCGGTTCGGGCCGGGACGTCTGCGAGAAGTCGACCCGCACGACCGGCCGGTCGGCACCGGTGCGGAACCCGCGCCCGTCCAGATCCGCCACGACCGCCTCCTCGAGCCGCACCACATCGCCCGTCACGTCGGTCGAGGGCGGGTCCGCCCGCACCCGTGCCGACGGCGGCCAGACCACGGCGGCTGTCGCCAGCACCGCCAGGGAACGCCGACCGCCCTCTCCGGCCGCTCGGGACCGGCCCACCCGCCGGGACGCCGACCCCAGCGCGGCGCCGAGCACGGGCAGCAGCCCGATGCCCACCGTGGTCCAGGCCAGGACGCCGACGACGACGGTCCACTGCACCAGGTAGGCGTAGGCGGCCCGTCGATCCGGGCGACGGCGGCGACCCCGGCGGCGGCGACCGCGAGCGTCAGTGCGCCCAGCCACAGGACGTCCGCCCGCCGGCGACCGACGGCGAGCGCCATCGTGACGCCGAACGCGACGAGGCCGACGGCGATGGCCACGGGCGGCCGGAACGCGGGCAGGAAGGGGCTCTCGGGGCGGCCCGCTCCCACCAGCGACGCGGGCAGCCGGCCGAACTCGTCGGCCACCGCGCGCAGCCCGGTCGCGACGCCGGTCGGCTCCTCGGGTGAGGCGTGCAGCAGGTCGTCGATCAGGGCCTCGCGGCGTTGCCGGGCGTCGTCGTCACCTGCTCGACCACGGTGGGCAGCCACAGGAGGCCGCGAGGCGAGCGCGCCACGGCCGCGACGAGCCAGCGACGGGGGAGGACCGACCGCCGTCCCGGATCGCCCGCGGACGTCCTGGCCCGCAGCGCCGCACCGCCCGCACCAGCAGCCCGCACCACCAGCACGGCGATCACGGCGGCGACGGCCGGCACCAGACCGACGTGGCTCTGGACGGCGAGCGACAGCGGGACCACGGCCAGGGGCAGGGCCCAGGCGTCGCCGCGGACCGCGGTCCAGACCAGCAGCACCCCGGCCAGGAGGGGCAGCACCGGCAGGTGCGGGTTCCAGGAATCCCGGATGAAGTCGTCGCCCATCGTGCGCACGCTGAGCGTCAGCACGACCAAGTGCCCACAGCGCCGCCGACACCCGCGCCCGGCGGCGGACCAGCCACACCGCCACCACCACGCACACCCCGTTGATGACCAGCGCGCCGGCGGACAGCGCCTGCAGTGCCCCCCCGAGCAGGTAGGGGACCGGCCAGCAGGTAGGTCCCCATCGGCCCGGGTGGATACCAGCCGAATCGCGAGTAGGCGCCCAGCAGTACCTCGTGCTCGCCCACGCGTCGGCGGACATGGCGAGGAACGCGTGGTCGCCGATCGGCAGGTAGGGCGCGCCGCGGTCCGCCACAGACCGGCCAGCCCCGCGATCGCGGGCAAGCGGCGAGCAGCAGGAGCGCCGGCCGTGGCCGCCCAGCGCCGCCTCCGGGGTCCCGTCCCGTCGGACGGGGAGGCGCGGGCGCCGGGGCGAGGTCGGCGTTCCCCCGCGGCACTCGCCGGTCCGGCTGGTGGTCACGGGACGTCCAGACGTCGGGGGTCTGGGTGGCGCGAACCATACCGGCGCCCGACGCGGCGCCGGCCCCGGCGAGACGTCCGCGGCGCGCTCCCCGGTCCCTTGATCCGCCACCGGACGCGGGGCAGGCTGTGACCCGGACCACATCCGCACCTCCAGGAGGACGCCGTGGAAGCGCATGTCGGAGACCGCATCGTCGTCCACTCGACCCATCAGGGGGAACGCGACCGCACCGGCGAGGTCGTCGGGTGCGCCGAGCCCGGGGGTGGTCCTCCCTACCGCGTCCGCTGGGCGCCGGACGGGCACGAGGGGCTGTTCTACCCGGCCGGGACGGCCACCGTGCTGCACGCAGCCGGTACCAGGAGCTGACCGACCCATGGCGAAGGAGACACCCGCAGCGCCCGCCCCGCGGGGGGCCGGGCAGGTGCGCAACGTCGCCCTGGTCGGCCACTCGGGCGCAGGCAAGACGACGCTGGCCGAGGCGCTGCTCGTGGCCACCGGAGCGTTGCCCCGCGCCGGGCGGGTGGAGGACGGCACGACGTGCCTGGACACCGAGGACGTCGAGGTCCGGCAGCGGCGGTCGGTGTCGCTCGGTGTCGCGACCGTCGAGCACGACGGGCACCGGATCACCCTCCTCGACACCCCGGGGGCGCCGGACTTCGTGGGCGAGTTGCGCGCGGGCCTGCGGGCCGCCGATGCCGCCCTGTTCGTCGTCTCCGCCGTCAACGGGGTGGACGCCACCACGGTCGCGCTCTGGCAGGAGTGCGCGGCGGTCGGCATGCCCCGCGCGGTGGTCCTGACCCAGATCGACCGAGCGCAGGCCGACGTCGAGGAGGCCGTGCGGCTCTGCCAGGTGCTGCTGGGGGAGGGGGTCTTCCCCGTGCACCTGGTCGACCGCGCCCCCGACGGCTCGGTGCGCGAGCTGGTCTCCCTGCTCGACCCCGAGGCCACGACCGGGCGGGCGGGACAGGACCAGGCCGACCGCCTCCGCGCCGAGCTGATCGAGGGCATCATCGGCGAGAGCGAGGACGAGGAGCTCATGGAGCGCTACCTCGCCGGGGACCAGCTGGTGCAGGCCGATCTGATCGCCGACCTCGAGACCGCCGTGGCGCGCGGTCACTTCCACCCGGTGCTGTGCGCCGCGCCCCTGGCCGGCCTGGGCATCGACGCCCTGCTCGAGCTCGTCGTCGCCGGGTTCCCGTGCCCGAGCGAGCACGGCTGCCCGCCGGTGACGCGACCGGACGGTGGGCCGGCGCCGGCGCTGTCCTGCGACCCGGACGGGCCGCTGGTCGCCGAGGTGGTGAAGACGACGACCGACCCGTACGTGGGGCGGGTCTCCCTGGTGCGCGTCTTCTCCGGCACCCTGCGCCCCGACGCCGCGGTCCACGTCTCCGGTCACGGCCTGGCCGAGCGGGGACATCCCGACCACGACGTCGACGAGCGGATCGGCGCCGTCAGCTCGCCGCTGGGCTCGGCACTGCGGCTGGTCCCGGCCTGCCCGGCCGGAGACATCTGCGCGATAGCCCGGCTGACCAGCGCCGAGACCGGCGACACGCTGTCCTCCCCGGACGAGCCGCTGCTGGTGCCGCCGTGGGAACTGCCCACGCCCCAGCTGCCCGTGGCCGTGGAGGCCGCCTCCCGAGGGGACGACGACCGGCTGGCCACGGCGCTGGGGCGGCTGGTCGCCGAGGACCCCACCGTGCGCCTCGAGCGCCGGTCGGACACGGGGCAGCTGCTGCTCTGGTGCGTCGGTGAGGCGCACGCCGAGGTGCTGCTCGAGAGGCTGCGCACCCGGCACGGGGTCTCCGTCACCACCGTCCCGGTCCGGGTGCCCCTGGTGGAGACCCTGGCCGGGCCGGCGCGGGTCACGGCCCGGCACGTCAAGCAGTCGGGGGGGCACGGGCAGTACGCCGTCGTCGTCGTCGAGGGGGAGCCCGGGCCGCCGGGCAGCGGGATCGTCTTCGAGCAGCGGATCGTGGGCGGCACGGTTCCCGGCCAGTTCCACGGCAGCGTGGAGAAGGGCATCCGGGCGCAGGCCGAACGGGGGCTGGGCGGCGACCGCGCCGTCGTCGACGTCCACGTCACCCTGGTCGACGGCAAGGCGCACTCGGTGGACAGCTCCGACGCCGCCTTCCAGTCCGCCGGCGCCCTGGCCCTGCGCGAGCTCGCCGCGGCGGCGGGCACCCGCCTGCTGGAGCCGTGGTGCGAGGTGGCGGTGCACGCGCCGGACGAGTACGTCGGCGCCGTGATGAGCGACCTGTCCTCCCGCCGGGCGCGGGTCACCGGCAGCGACACCGATCCCGGAACGGGCCTGGCGACGGTGCGCGCGGACGTGCCCGAGATGGAGCTGCTCGGCTATCCCGGCGCGCTGCGGTCGATCACCCACGGCACGGGCTCCTTCGACCGCCGCCCCCTCGGCCACGAACCCGCGCCCGCCTCGCTGTCGGTCCCCGCCTGAACGACGTCCTCGTCCACCTCGCCGACGCCGACCCGGGGCGCCCGTCGGACGGGGGCCGCCCGTGCGTCGACGACCGGCACGTGCCGGCGGGCCGCTAGCCTCTGTGCAGGGCAATCAGGGGGCTGGAGGGGATCGTGACGTCGTCGAACGGGCCGTCGGCCGAGACGACGGCGGTGCACGGTGCCGGTCCCGTGGGACGGGACGAGCTGCCCGACCGGGTCTGGACGCTGCCCAACGCGCTGTCGGTGCTGCGCCTGCTGGGCGTGCCGCTGTTCCTGTGGTTGCTGCTCGGGCCCGAGGCCGACGGCTGGGCGGTGGTCGTCCTGATGATCTCGGGCATCACCGACTGGGCCGACGGCAAGCTCGCCCGCTGGCTGGACCAGAGCAGCCGCCTCGGCGCGCTGCTGGACCCCGCCGCCGACCGGCTCTACATCGTCTGCACGCTGGTCGCGCTGGCGATCCGCGACATCGCACCGGTGTGGATGGTCGCGCTGCTCCTGGGCCGCGAGGTCGTCCTGGGCGTCGGGCTGCTCGTCCTGCGCCGGTACGGCTATCCGCCGCTGCAGGTGCACTACCTCGGCAAGGCGGCGACCTTCCTGCTCCTGTACGCCTTCCCGGGGCTGATGCTCGCCGAGGGCACCGGCTGGTTCGCCACGGCGATCGCACCCTTCGCCTGGGCGTTCAGCATCTGGGGAACGGCCCTCTACCTCCTGGCCGGCGTCTTCTACGTCGTGCAGGTCGCCGGCATCGTGCGGGTCGAGCGCGCCGCCCCCGCGGCGGGCGCACTGCCGTGACCGCGCGTCCTCCCGGGGGAGGGCAGCGCTCCCTCGGCGCCTCGCTGCTCGACGACGTGCTCGCCGAGACGCTGGACCCCGCGTACGCGCAGGCCGCGGAGGCACGGGCCGCGCGGGGATCGGCCACCGGTGGACGCCGCCGGCGCGGCGCGCTGCTGGTGGCGCTGACCATGGTCGTCGCCGGGGTGCTCGCCGCGGTCACCTACGACCAGGCCGCCGCCCGGGTGCAGGGCAGGCAGGAGATCCGCGCCGCCCTCGTCGACGACATCCGGAGCGAGTCCGACGCCAGCGACGAGCTGGCCGCCCAGCTCGAGGACCTGCGGGCGGAGGTCACCCGCGCCCGGGACGAGCTGCTGGCGTCCTCCACGACGGGGCAGCAGGCGCTCGACGACCTGGCCGCTGCCGAGGCCGGCGCCGCGGCGGTGCCCGTCACCGGGCCCGGCCTCCTGGTCACCCTGGCCAACGCCGGGTCCGGGGCGGACGACGACCCCGTCGGTGGCCACGGCGAGGGCGACGTCCGCGGGCGCGTGCGCGACGGCGACATCCAGCTGGTCGTCAACGCGCTCTGGGCCGCCGGCGCCGAGGCCATCAGCATCAACGGCCAGCGACTGGGCCCCACCAGCGCGATCCGGTTCGCGGGCGAGGCCGTGCTGGTCGACTTCCGGCCGGTGACCAACCCCTACGAGATCAGCGCCATCGGCGACCCCGAGACCCTCTCCAGCGGCTTCCTCTCCAGCCCGGAGGTCGGCTCGCTCGCCCTGATCGAGGAGACCTACGGACTCCGCTTCGACTTCTCGCGCAAGGACGACCTGAGCCTGCCCGCCGCCAACACCCCCGAGCTGCGCGCGGCCCAGCCGGTGCCCGACGAGCCCGACGTACCGCCGACCGACCCCGCGACCGGAGACTGACCCGTGATCCCGATCCTCGGCCTGGTGGCCGGCGTCCTGCTCGGCCTGCTGCTCGACCCCACCGTCCCGCTCGGGCTGCAGCCCTACCTGCCCATCGCGGTGGTCGCGGCCCTCGACGCGGTGTTCGGCGGCTTCCGGGCCCGGCTCGACGGCATCTTCGACGCCAAGGTCTTCGTCATCTCCTTCGTCTCGAACGTCGTCGTCGCCGCCCTCATCGTCTTCCTCGGCGACCAGCTCGGCGTCGGGGCGCAGCTGTCCACCGCGGTCGTCGTCGTGCTCGGCATCCGCATCTTCGGCAACGCCGCAGCCATCCGGCGGCACGTCTTCCGGGCATGAGCACCGACCCGCCGGTCGACCCGCCAGCGGCGGGGGAGGAGCCGGCGACCGAGCACCCGGCCCCCGACGGGGCCACCGAGGAGGCGGCCACGGGGGAGACGCCCACCGACGGTGCTGCGACAGAGGACCGGGCGGACGAGGACCCGGCGGACGAGGACCCGGTCGCGCCGGACACGACAGGGACGGCCGCCGCGACCGGCAGGCGCCGCCGGGACCTGCCGGCCGCCGTCCTGATCGGCGTCCTGACCCTGCTGCTGGGCTTCGCCTTCACCGTGCAGGTGCGCAACTCCGACGACGACCAGGTGCTGGCCGGGGCGCGGGAGGAGGACCTCGTGCGCATCGTCGACGAGGTCAGCTCGCGGGGCGTCCGGCTGCGGGAGCTGATCGCCGACCAGCGCAGCGCGCTGCGCCAGCTCACCAGCTCCGACAGCGAGACGGAGTCGGCGCTGGAGGAGGCGCGGGACCGGGAGGCCTCGCTGGCCGTCCTCAACGGCACCGCACCCGCCCACGGACCGGGGCTCCGCCTGACGGTGCGCGACCCGGACGACGAGCTGCGGGTCACCGACGTGCTCGACGTGATCCAGGAGCTGCGCGGGGCCGGGGCGGAGACGATGCAGTTCGACGGCGTGCGCGTCGGGCTGAGCACCGCGGTCACCGGAGTGGCGGGCGCGTTGATGATCGACGGCCGGCCGATCACCGCTCCCTACGAGGTGCTGGTCATCGGCTCCCCGCAGGACATGGAGACGGCGATGAACATCCCCGGGGGAGTGGTGCAGGCCGTGGGGAGCCGCGGTGGGTCCGTCGAGATCCAGCAGCAGCCGGACCTGCTCGTCGACGCGTTGCGGCCCCTCCCGGACGCTCAATACGCTGCGCCCGACACCGGCGACTGAACGCGGACGCCGGTGCCCCCCTCACACCACGATGGAGACCTGCTGCATGAGCACGCCTGACGACCGCCGTTACACCGACCAGCACGAGTGGGCGCTGGTGCAGGGCACCGACGGAACGTCGACCGTCGTCCGCGTCGGCATCACCGACCACGCCCAGGACGCCCTGGGGGACATCGTCTTCGTGCAGCTGCCCGCCGTCGGCGACGAGGTGGGTCCGGGGACGCCGATCGGCGAGGTCGAGTCCACCAAGTCGGTGTCCGACGTCTACGCACCCGTCGCGGGCGTCGTGGCCGCGGTCAACGAGGCGCTGACCGATGCCCCCGAGACGATCAACGCCGATCCGTACGGGTCGGGCTGGCTGGTCGAGATCAGCGTGCCCGGCGAGGGCGGCGACCCGACCGGTGCGCTGCTGGACGCCGACGCCTACCAGGCTCTCGTCGACGGCTCCTGACGGCCCCGCCTGCGGGGCCGGACCGCACGCCTCTCACTATGATCGCGACGGGGCACGGAGCCGCCGGCGAGCAGCCGCGCAGCTCCGCACCCCGACCCCGCACGCGCGGTTGACCCTCGGGTCTACCGCTGGTTCCATGACCACGGCCCGCCGCACCCGCGGTGGCCGACACACGACGGGCCGACCGGCCCGTCGACCGCCGGCCGCCCGCGGCCTGTCCAGGCCCGCGGCGACGCCCCTCGTACCGGAGGAGACGCAACGTGCACTGCACTCGATGTGGACACGAGAACCCCGAGGGCAGTCGCTTCTGCGCGCAGTGCGGCTCGGCGCTCTCCCCGGAGCGCATCGGCGAGTCGACCAGCGTGATCCCCAAGGTCGGCGGCGAGGACTCCGGTGAGCAGCCGGAGGCGACGACGGAGTCGGCGGCCGACGCGCACGCCGGTGCGGTCGAGTCCCTCCCGGCCGGGTCGGCCCTGCTCGTGGTCAAGCGCGGCCCCAACGCCGGCAGCCGGTTCCTGCTCGACCAGGACGTCACGACCGCCGGACGGCACCCGGACAGCGACATCTTCCTCGACGACGTGACGGTCAGCCGCCGGCACGTGGAGTTCCACCGCGAGAGCGGCGGCTTCTCGGTGCACGACGTCGGCAGCCTGAACGGCACCTACGTGAACCGCGAGCCGGTCGACGTCGCCACCCTGGCCGGGGGCGACGAGGTGCAGATCGGCAAGTTCCGCCTCGTGTACCTGACCGGTCCGCGGACCGGCGAGCCGGCCGCTCGCTGAGGTCATGACCGCAGTGCCCGGGCGCGACGACGCGCTCGAGGACGCCGGCGACCAGCACACACCGCGCCTGACCATCGGCGAGGTGCTCGCAGTGCTGCGCGACGACTTCCCCGACGTGACGATCAGCAAGATCCGCTACCTCGAGTCCGAGGACCTGGTGCACCCGCAGCGCACGCCGTCGGGGTACCGGAAGTTCTCGCGGGCCGACGTCAGCCGGCTGCGCTACGTGCTGACCGCGCAGCGGGACCACTACCTGCCGCTGCGCGTCATCAAGGACCACCTGGAGGCGCTCGACCGGGGCGAGCCGATCCCGGGCACCTCGGCGCCGGCGACGACGCCGCCGCCGGCACCCGGCACCGGGGACGGCGGGGCGGCGCCCCTCACGCCGGACCAGTTCGCCCGCGCGGCCGGGCTGGAGCCCGAGCAGCTCGCCGACTGCGTGCAGTTCGGCCTGCTCGCGACCGACGCCGACGGCCGGCACCCGGTCGCCGACCTCGCCGTCGCCCGGGCCGCGGCCGGCCTGGCGCGGCACGGCATCGAACCCCGTCATCTGCGGGTCTACCGCAGCGGCGTGGAACGCGAGGCCGGCCTGGTGGAGCAGCTCGTCGCCCCGGTCCTGCGCGCCCGCTCCGAGGAGGCCCGCACCCGGGCGACCGAGAAGCTGCGGGACCTGGCGGGGCTCTCGGCGCAGCTGCACACCGCCCTGCTGGAGGCGCGGCTCCGGGATCTCCTGCGTCCCTGACCGGGCGTACCGTGGACCTGTCGCTGTCCCCGACCGCCGCACCGATCCAGCCACCACCGCCCGCAGCCGGCCGACGCCGTCGGTCCGGACGCCGGGCACGCAGCCCAGGGAGCCGTACCGTGCAGGAGCTTCGAGTCGTCGGCGTCCGGGTGGAGCTGCCCGGTAACCAGCCGATCCTGCTGCTCAAGGAGACGCAGGGGGAGCGCTACCTGCCGATCTGGATCGGCGCGGTCGAGGCCGCGGCCATCGCGTTCGAGCAGCAGGGTGTCCGCCCGGCGCGGCCCATGACCCACGACCTGCTCCGCGAGGTGATCACCGCCCTCGGCGCCGAGCTCGAGGCGGTCAACATCACCGAGATGCGCGACGGCATCTACATCGCCGAGCTGGTCCTCGGTGACGAGCGGGTGGTCAGCGCCCGGCCGTCGGACGCGGTGGCCCTGGCGGTCCGCACCGGTTCGCCGATCTTCGGGGCCGACGACCTGCTCGACGAGGTGGGGATCGAGATCCCCGACGAGCAGGAGGACGAGGTCGAGAAGTTCCGCGAGTTCCTCGACCAGATCTCGCCCGAGGACTTCGGCGCCGGCTCCGGCTCCGGCGGAGGGTCCGGCGGACCGGCCTGAGAAGGGTCAACCTGAGGACATCGGCAGCTCCGCGCCGCGCTCCACTCGAAATGATGAGCGGGGCGACACGCCGCCCCGCTCAGTTGACCGGCCCCCGGGCCCGGCTTACGGTCGGCGAACAACAACGGTGTGACGCCTGAGGTCGGTGGCTGCAGTCCAGGGCCGGTGACCAGGGCGGACGAGCCGTCGACCCGGACCGTGCGAGCGGGACGGGACAGAGGAGGACGCCGACGTGAGCGACCAGGACAAGGGCTCCCAGGGTCAGCTCTTCAGCGACGCCGCAGTCGGGGCCCCCGCGTACGACGAGGTCGACACCGATCTGGTCGGATACCGCGGCCCGACCGCCTGTGCCGCTGCGGGCATCACCTACCGGCAGCTCGACTACTGGGCACGCACCGGTCTCGTCGCCCCCTCGGTGCGCAGCGCCACCGGGTCGGGGACGCAGCGGCTGTACTCCTTCCGCGACATCCTCGTCCTCAAGGTCGTCAAGCGGCTCCTGGACACCGGCGTCTCCCTGCAGAACATCCGCAAGGCCGTCGACCACCTGCGCAACCGCGGCATCAAGGACCTCGCCAACGTCACGCTGTTCTCCGACGGTGCCACCGTCTACGAGTGCACCTCCGCCGAGGAGGTCGTCGACCTGCTGGCCGGTGGACAGGGCGTCTTCGGCATCGCCGTCTCCGGCGCGCTGCGTGAGCTGTCCGGCGAGCTCGCCGAGCTGCCCGCCGAGCGCCTCGACGGTGCGCCGATGGCCGCCGCCGACGACGAGCTCTCCATGCGCCGCCGTCGCCGCGCTATGTGATTGTGTCGCCCGCCGGGCTCCGACCGCGGCCACGTGCCGTCCCCGGCCTGCGCTGAGCCCTTCCCGGCGTTCCTCGCCGAGGCCTCCGGCCCCGACTCGTCGCGCCGCCTCGCGGGGCGGCTGCCGTCCCAGCGTCTTCGGCTGCCGGTCTGTCCGCTCCTCGGGGGACCCTCCGGGCCCCCGCTCGTCAGGACCGGTGAACCCGGGCGACTCGGATGGCCCGCCGCCGTGGGTCGTGGCGGTTCAACGGTCGGCCGGGGTGACCCGTGTGACTCCTGTTTCCGCCGCGGGACGGGTGGCCGTCCGCTGGTAGCGTTCTGACAGTGGCAGACCGCGCTGAGACCGTCGCTGGGACCGAGGGCGGAACGCGCCCGCCGCTGACCGGACCGCTCCCGTCGCTCAGAGCACTGAGTCCCGCAGGGTCGTTCGCCGCCCGGCACATCGGGCCCCGGGGAGGCGACACCGCGGCGATGCTCGAGGTCGTGGGTCACCCCACCCTCGAGTCGCTGGCCGACGCGTGCGTCCCGGAGAAGGTGCGCGACCGGACGCCGCTGGCGCTCCCGCCGGCCGCCGACGAGGCCGCGGTGCTGGCCGAGCTGCGCGAGCGGGCCGCGGAGAACGACGTCCTCACCTCGATGATCGGGCTGGGTTACCACGGCACGGTCACCCCGGCGGTCATCCAGCGCACGGTGCTGGAGAACCCGGCCTGGTACACCGCCTACACGCCCTACCAGCCCGAGATCAGCCAGGGCCGGCTCGAGGCGCTGATCAACTTCCAGACGATGGTCGCCGACCTCACCGGTCTCGACGTCGCCGGCGCCTCCATGCTCGACGAGGCCACCGCCGCCGCCGAGGCCATGACGCTCGTGCGCCGGGCCGGCCGCGCCAAGCCGGACGCGGTGTTCGTCGTCGACGCCGACACGCTGCCGCAGACGCTGGCCGTGCTCGAGACCCGCGCCGAGCCCCTCGGCATCACCCTGCACGTCACGGACCTGTCGCAGGGCTGGCCCACCGACCTGCCCGAGGCCGGCGCCTTCGGCGTGCTGCTGTCCTACCCGGGCGCGAGCGGCGCCGTCCGCGACCACCGCGCGCTGGCCGCGGCCGCCCATGACGCCGGCGCCTCCGTCGTCGTCGCCGCGGACCTGCTCGCGCTGACGCTGCTCGAGGCCCCGGGGGAGTGGGGCGCCGACGTCGCCTGCGGCACCACCCAGCGCTTCGGCGTCCCCATGGGCTACGGCGGCCCGCACGCCGGCTACCTGTCGGTCCGCGAGGGCCTGGCCCGCCAGCTGCCCGGCCGGCTGGTCGGCGTCTCGGTCGACGCCGACGGCGACGTCGCCTACCGGCTGGCGCTGCAGACCCGTGAGCAGCACATCCGCCGCGAGAAGGCGACGAGCAACATCTGCACCGCGCAGGTGCTGCTCGCCGTCATGGCCGGCGCCTACGCCGTCTACCACGGGCCCGAGGGGCTGGCCGCGATCGCGGCGCGGGTGCACCGCAGCGCCCACGCACTGGCGGCCGCGCTGCGCGCCGGCGGCCTGACGGTCGTGCACGAGCACTTCTTCGACACCGTGACCGTCGCCGTCCCGGGCCGGGCCGCGGACGTCGTCGCCGCCGCGGCGGAGCGCCGGATCAACCTCCGCCTGGTCGACAGCGACACCGTGGCGGTCGCCTGCGACGAGACGACCACGCCGGCGATCCTCGGCGCCGTCGCCGAGTCCTTCGGGGTCGCGTTCGACGACGCGGGGC
This sequence comes from uncultured Actinomycetota bacterium, assembly GCA_963747895.1. Classification (GTDB taxonomy): domain Bacteria; phylum Actinomycetota; class Actinomycetes; order Mycobacteriales; family Geodermatophilaceae; genus Blastococcus. Next base: position 702,453 of record CAVVGX010000012.1, on the reverse strand, counting down.
TGGACGAGGACGGCGGGGACGCGCTCCCCGCGGACCTGCGTCGCCGCACCACCTACCTGACCCACCCGGTCTTCTCGGCGCACCGCTCCGAGACGGCGATGCTGCGCTACCTGCGCATGCTCAGCGACAAGGACCTCGCGCTGGACCGCACGATGATCCCGCTGGGCTCCTGCACGATGAAGCTCAACGCAGCCACCGAGATGGCCGCCATCACCTGGCCCGAGTTCGCCGGCCTGCACCCCTTCGCCCCGGCCGACCAGGCGCGTGGTTACAGCCGCCTGATCGACGAGCTGTGCGGGTGGCTGGCCGAGGTGACCGGCTACGCCGCCGTGAGCGTGCAGCCCAACGCCGGCTCGCAGGGCGAGTTCGCCGGCCTGATGGCGATCCGCGGGTACCACCGCTCCCGCGGCGACGAGGGCCGCGACGTCTGCCTGATCCCCAGTTCCGCGCACGGCACCAACGCCGCCAGCGCGGTCATGGCCGGGATGCGCGTCGTCGTCGTCGCCTGCGACGACGCCGGCAACGTCGACCTCGACGACCTGCGGGCCAAGGTGGACCAGCACGCCGAGCGGCTCGCCGCGATCATGCTGACCTACCCGTCCACCCACGGCGTCTACGAGACCGAGGTGCGCGAGATCTGCGCCGCCGTGCACGACGCCGGCGGTCAGGTCTACGTCGACGGCGCCAACCTCAACGCCCTGGTCGGCCTCGCCCGCCCGGGCCGGTTCGGCTCCGACGTCAGCCACCTCAACCTGCACAAGACGTTCTGCATCCCGCACGGTGGTGGCGGCCCCGGCGTCGGCCCGATCGGCGTCGCTGAGCACCTGGTGCCGTTCCTGCCCGGCCACCCCCTGGTGGACACCGGCGCGAAGGGCCCGGCGGTCTCCGGTGCGCCGTACGGTTCCGCGGGCATCCTGCCCATCTCCTGGGCCTACGTCCGGTTGATGGGGCCCGACGGCCTCACCCGGGCCACCGAGCACGCCATCCTCGGGGCGAACTACCTGGCCACGCGGCTGCGCGAGCACTTCCCGGTGCTCTACACCGGCGCGGACGGCATGGTCGCCCACGAGTGCATCCTCGACATCCGGCCGCTCACCAAGGCCACCGGCATCACCAACGACGACATCGCCAAGCGGCTCATCGACTTCGGCTTCCACGCGCCGACGATGAGCTTCCCGGTCGCCGGCACGCTCATGGTCGAGCCGACCGAGAGCGAGGACAAGGCGGAGCTGGACCGCTTCGTCGAGGCGATGGTGACCATCCGCGGCGAGATCGAGAAGGTCGCCAGCGGCGAGTACGACCGCACCGACAACCCGCTGCGCAACGCGCCGCACACGCTGGCGATGCTGGCGGGGGAGTGGGAGCGGCCCTACCCGCGGACGACGGCGGTCTACCCGGTCCGCGGGCTGCAGGGCCGCATGTACCTGAGCCCCGTCCGGCGCATCGACCAGGCCTACGGCGACCGCAACCTGGTCTGTGCCTGCCCGCCCATCGAGGCCTTCGCCGAGCACGACTTCGGCGAGCACGCGCCCTCGGCCGACGGGTCGACGCCCAAGCGGGCGGCGGGTGCCCCGGACGACCTGGGGACGACGGCGGACGTGGTCGGCGCCTCGGCCTGACCGGCCGGGACGGCAGGGCAACCCGGTCGACGCCGTCGCACCCTCGTGCGACGGTGTCGCCCGTGACCGCTGACGACGACGCCAAGGCAGACCTGCGCACCTACCTGCAGGAGGGGCGCGACGTCCTGGTGTTCAAGCTGGACGGCCTCTCGGCGTACGACCTGCGCCGCCCGCTGACGCCGACCGGGACCAACCTGCTCGGGCTGCTCAAGCACCTGGCGTACGTGGAGATGGGCTACTTCGGCCCGGTCTTCGGCCGTCCCGTGCCGGAGGTCGAGGCATGGATGGCCGACGACGGCGAGCCGAACTCCGACATGTGGGCGACGCCGGAGGAGTCCAGGGCCGGCGTCGTCGCCCTCTACCGCCGGGCGTGGGCGCTGACCGACGCCACCGTCGAGGAGCTCCCGCTGGACGCCGCGGGGCGGGTGCCGTGGTGGTCGCGCCCGGAGGTGACCCTGCACAGGGTGCTCGTGCACGTCATCGCGGAGACCCACCGGCACGCCGGGCACGCCGACATCGTCCGCGAGCTCGTCGACGGGTCGGCGGGGCTGCGCGCTGCCGGCGACAACCTGCCCGAGCGGGACGAGGACTGGTGGGCGGACCACCGCGCGAAGCTGGAGGACGTCGCCCGCCGGGCGGGCACGTGAGCGACGCGCTGTTCGCCGAGCCCCGGCTGGCGGCGGTCTACGACGCCTTCGACGGTGCCCGGAGGGATCTGCAGCCCTATCTCGCCCTCGCGGACGAGTACGAAGTCCGGTCGGTGCTGGACGTCGGCTGCGGCACCGGGACCCTGGCCTGCCTGCTGGCCGCCCGGGGGATCGAGGTGGTGGGCGTGGACCCGGCTGCGGCGTCCCTCGACGTGGCCCGCGGCAAGCCGCACGCGGCGGCGGTCCGGTGGGTGCACGGCGACGCGACGGTGGTCCCCCCGCTCCAGGTCGACCTCGTCACCATGACCGCCAACGTGGCCCAGGTCTTCCTGGGTGACGAGGAGTGGGCCGCCACGCTGGGCGCGGCCCGGGCGGCGCTGCGACCCGGTGGCCGGCTGGTGTTCGAGAGCCGGCGTCCGGAACGGCGGGCCTGGCTGGAGTGGGACCGCGAGCGGTCGCTCACCCGCGCCGTCGTCCCCGGGGCCGGGCCCGTGGAGACGTGGGTGGAGATCACCGATGTGCGCGAGGATCTCGTGTCGTTCCGGTGGACCTTCGTCTTCGAGGACGACGGCGCAGTGCTGACCTCGGACTCGACGATCCGGTTCCGCAGCCGCGCGCAGCTCACCGACGCGGTGCGGGCCGCGGGCCTCGTGGTCGAGGAGGTCCGGGACGCGCCGGACCGGCCGGGGGACGAGTACGTCGTCGTCGCCCGGCGGCCCGGCTGAGCCGACCCGGGAAGGCCGACCGGAGGCTCAGGCGCCGACCAGCTCCGGGCCCAACCAGGTGTGCGGGTGGGTGACGGCGCGGCCGTCGGGGAGCAGCTCGCCGTCGTCGTCGAAGAGGACGACGCCGTTGCACAGCAGGTTCCACCCCTGCTCGGGGTGGCTGCGGACGACGGCGGCGAGGTCGCGCGCCTCACTGGTGGCGTCGGGGCACGGGGTGACGTGGGGGCACATGGGGGACCGTCCGTTCGAGCCTCGTGGGCTCTTGTGGCTGAGGGTGAGCGTTCGATCACCGAACGATGCCCAGTGTGCGCGCACCGCCGTGCGGCGAGAAGTGACCCAGATCACGAGGTCATCCGGCCGAGTGGTGCGAAGTTGCCAAGAACCGCGGCGGCGCGACCCCGGTCAGAGCTTGCGGAGCAGGATCCGGCGGACCGAGTGGTCGGCCGCCTTCTGCAGCACCAGCCGGGCACGGGACCGCGTCGGCGCGATGTTCGAGCGCAGGTTGGGCGCGTTCACCGCGGACCAGATGCCCAGGGCGGTGTCGCGGGCCTGCTCGTCGGTCAGGGCGGCGAAGCGGTGGAAGAAGGCGGTCGAGTCCGCGAACGCCGTCCGGCGCAGCGCCAGGAACCGCTCCACGTACCAGGTCTGGATGTCGCTCTCCGAGGCGTCGACGTAGACGGAGAAGTCGAAGAAGTCCGAGGCGAAGACCTCCGGGGCGGTGCCGTCGGGGCGGCGTCCTTCCTGCAGCACGTTGAGGCCCTCGACGACGAGGATGTCGGGCCGGTCCACCGCCTGCTGCCTGCCGGGCACGATGTCGTAGGACTGGTGGTCGTACACCGGCGCGAAGACCTCCTCGCGGCCGCTCTTCACGTCCGCGAGGAAGCGCAGCAGCGCCCGGCGGTCGTAGCTCTCCGGAAAGCCCTTGCGAGCCATGAGGCCGCGGGCCTCCAGGGCGGCGTTGGGCATCAGGAAGCCGTCCGTGGTGACCAGATCGACGCGCGGAGCGCCGGGGCCGGCGGCGAGCAGCGTCTGCAGCAGCCGTGCGGTGGTGCTCTTGCCGACGGCGACGCTGCCCGCGACGGCGATGACGAAGGGGACCTTCGCCGTCGAGTCGCCGAGGAACTCGCTCTGCGCCGCCCAGAGGCTGCGGCTGGCCGTCACGTGCAGGTCGAGCAGCCGGGCCAGCGGCAGGTACACCGTCGCCACCTCGTCGAGGTCGATGCGGTCACCCAGCGAAGCGAGCGCGGACAGGTCCGCCTCGTCGAGGGGGAGCTGCGACCCTGCGGCCAGCGCGCGCCACGAGTCGCGGTCGAACACCGCATAGGGCGAGATGGAGCCGCGAGTCCCTGCCGTCACGCCCCCATCGTGCCGTCCGGCCCCCCGGACCCCTGCGCGCGGGTCACCCGTGCGGGTGGGGGAGGGCCTCCCGCGGGCCGCGCGGAGACTGCCGGGCAGCTGCGCCGGACTAGGGTGCGGCTGTGCCAGCCCGCCCGGGACTGCTCGAGTGCATCGAGCGCTACTACTCCGCCGCACCGCTCCCGGATGCGCGGATCGAGCACGCCGGCGCCCTGGACGTCCCCGTCGGGGACCCGGCCTGGCCCTACCCGGCCCGTCCCACCCGGGGTACGGAGTCCCGGGTGACCGTCGCCGACGTGCGCGCGGCCGCGGAGCTGCAGCAGCAGTCGGACCTGCCCGTCGCGCTGGAGTGGATCCCCCAGTGCACGCCCGAGGTGGCCGCCGCCGCCCGTGCGGCAGGCCTCGCGGTGGACGAGCTCCCCCTGCTGGTGGCCGACGAACCGGTCGACCTGCTGTTCCCGGCGGGGGTCCGGCTCTACGTCGTGGGCGCGGACGACCCCGAGCTGCCGCACTACCAGGAGGTCTCCGCGGTCGCGTTCGCTCACCCGGGCGGCCCGGCCGACGTGCAGGCGGTCCGCCCGGACCCGGAGGAGCGCGACGCCGCGACCACGGCGGCGCTGCGCGAGCGGATCGCGACCGGCCGCACCGTGATGATGATCGCCGTCGAGCGCGGCGTCCCGGTGGCCGTCGGCCTGCACCAGCCCGTCGACGTCGACGGCACGGTGGTCAGCGAGATCGTGGGGCTGGCGACCGCGCCGCGGCTGCGCGGCCGCGGTCTGGGAGCCGGCATCGCCTCGGCGCTGGTCGCCCACGCCCGGGAGACCGCCGACCTGGTGTTCCTGGCGGCCGGCGACGACGACGTGGCCCGCGTCTACGAGCGGATCGGCTTCGCCTGGCTGGCGAGGGTCGGCGTCGCCGGTCCGCCCTGACTCAGCCTTCTTCCTCGTAGGTCACGACCAGCGTCGCCCGCGCCAGCGTGTGGAAGAACAGGTTGAACCCGAGCACGGCGGGGGTGGTGTCGCCGTCCACGTCGAGCTCCTCGGTGCCCACGGCATGCACGACGACGAAGTAGCGGTGCGGGCCGTGGCCGGCCGGGGGAGCGGCCCCGACGTACCCGGCGAAGCCGCCGTCGTTGCGCAGCTGCACGGCGCCCGCCGGCAGCTGCGGGGCGTCCTTGTTGCCGGCGTCGGCCGGCAGCTCGGTGACCGAGGCGGGGATGTTGGCCACCGCCCAGTGCCAGAACCCGCTGGCGGTCGGCGCGTCGGGGTCGTAGACGGTGACGGCGAAGCTGCGTGTGCCCTCGGGGAAGCCGGACCACGACAGCTGCGGCGAGCGGTCCTCGCCGCCGGCACCCATCACCCCGCTGACGTGCGGCATGGGCAGGGTCGCCCCGTCGGTGCAGTCGGTGCTGGTGACGGTGAACGACGGCACCTGCGGCAGGAAGTCGTACGGGTTCGGCGGAAGCGGCCGGTCGGCCATGTCGGTCCTCTCGACGCGGGGGAGGGGGCACGGACGCCCCGGGTGCGGGCGCGTCCTCGACGCGACACTAGGCAGGGGCGGCGTGGGTCGCGCGTCGGCACACGACCGTCGCGGCGCCGGAACGGTGCCGGAACCTCCGCGCCGGTAGCGTCCGTGGCGTGCTTGTATCCGGCCTGGGGCTGCCCGAGTCCGTCCGCGCCTGCCTCTTCGACCTCGACGGTGTGCTGACCCGCACCGCCACCGTGCACATGGCCGCCTGGAAACGCACCTTCGACGAGTACCTGCGGTCGGTGGATCCGGACGCGCGCCCGTTCGACCAGGAGGACTACAACCGCCACGTCGACGGCAAGCCGCGGGCCGACGGCGTGCGCGACTTCCTGGCCAGCCGCGACATCACGCTGCCCGAGGGCTCGGCCGGGGACCCGCCGGACGCCGCGACCGTGCAGGGCATCGCCGCCCGCAAGAACGAGCTGGTGCTCCGCGAGCTCGAGGAGCACGGCGTCGAGGTGTACCCGGGCTCGGTGCGCTACCTCCGCGCGGTCAAGGAGGCCGGCCTCCCGACCGCGGTGGTGACGGCCTCGGCCAACGGGGAGATGGTGATCGCCGTCGGCGGGTTCGCCGACCTCGTCGACGGGCGGGTGGACGGCGTCGTCGCCGCCCGCGACGGCCTCCGCGGCAAGCCGGCCCCCGACACCTTCCTGGCCGGGGCCCGGCTGCTGGGAGTGGAGCCCTCCGAGGCGGTCGTGTTCGAGGACGCGCTGTCCGGGGTGGCGGCCGGCCGCGCGGGGGAGTTCGGCTACGTGGTGGGCGTCGACCGGGTGGGGCAGGCCGAGGGCCTGACCGCTGCGGGCGCCGACGTCGTCGTCAGCGATCTCGACCAGCTCCTGGCGGACCGGTCATGACGGAGGGACGGCCCTCGTTCCCGATCGAGCCGTGGAGCCTCACCGAGGATGGCCTCGACCACTCCTCCCTCGGGGTGCGCGAGTCGGTGTTCTCCCTGGCCAACGGGCACATCGGCATGCGCGGCTCGTTCGACGAGGGCGAGCCCGTCGTCGTCCCCGGCACCTACCTGAACGGCTTCTTCGAGGAGCGGCCGCTGCCCTACGCGGAGGCCGGCTACGGCTATCCGGAGCAGGGGCAGACGGTCGTCAACGTCACCGACGGCAAGCTGATCCGGCTGCTGGTCAAGGACTCCCCGCTGGACCTCAACTACGGGGAGATCCTGGATCACCGCCGCACCCTCGACCTCCGGGCCGGGGTGCTCCGGCGGATGACCGAGTGGCGCTCACCGGGTGGCCGCAGCGTGCGGGTGACCAGCACCCGGCTGGTCTCCCTGGCCCGCCGGTCCATCGCCGCGATCGAGTACCAGGTCGAGGTCATCGACGACCTCGGCGACCTCTACGTGGCGCTGCAGTCCGACCTCCTGGCCAACGAGACCGACGGCACCGGCAGCGACGACCCGCGGGCCGCCGCGTCCCTGAGCCGGCCGCTGCAGGCCGAGTTCTCCGTCGGCCGCGGACGCCGCGCCGTCCTGGTGCACAACACGGCCCGCAGCCGGCTGCGCATGGCCGCCGGGATGGACCACATCGTGGAGATCCCGGACTCCAGCACCGAGGACATCCTGGCCAACGGCGACCTCGCCCGGTACACCCTCGCCGCCCGCATCCCGCCCGGCGGCTCGCTCAAGCTGGTCAAGTTCCTCGCCTACGGCTGGTCCTCGCGCCGCTCCGGCGCGGCGTTGCGCGACCAGGTCGAGGCGGCGCTGGCGACGGCGAAGCTGGCCGGCTTCGACCGGCTGATGCGCGAGCAGCGCGACCTGCTGGACCAGCACTGGGACGAGGCCGACGTCGAGATCGAGGGCGACGACGAGCTCCAGCAGGCCGTCCGGGTGGGCATGTTCCACGTCCTGCAGGCCGGTCTGCGCGGCGAGCGCCAGCCGATCCCCGCCAAGGGCCTCACCGGGCCCGGGTACGACGGGCACACCTTCTGGGACACCGAGACCTACGTGCTCCCGGTGCTGACCTACACCGCGCCGGAGGCGGCGCGCGACGCGCTGCGCTGGCGGCACTCCATCCTCGAGCTCGCCCGCGAGCGGGCCCGGGTCCTGGGGCTGCGCGGGGCGGTGTTCCCGTGGCGGACGATCCGCGGCGAGGAGACCTCGGGCTACTGGCCGGCCGGGACGGCGGCCTTCCACATCAACGCCGACATCGCCGACGCCGTGGTCCGCTACTACAACGCCACCCTGGACGGCGACTTCGACCGCGACTTCGGTGCCGAGCTGCTCATCGAGACCGCGCGGCTGTGGGCCTCGCTGGGGCACTTCGACGCCGAGCACGGCTTCCGGATCGACGGCGTCACCGGGCCCGACGAGTACACCGCGGTCGTGGACAACAACGTCTTCACCAACCTCATGGCCCAGCGGAACCTCCGCGAGGGCGCACGGGCCGTGGCCCGGCAGCCCGATGTGGCCGGCCGGCTCGGCGTGGCCGACGACGAGGTCGAGCTGTGGCTCCGGGCGGCGGCGCTCATGGCGGTGCCCTACGACACCCAGCACGGCGTGCACATGCAGTCCGACGGCTTCACCCACCACGAGGAGTGGGACTTCGCCGGCACGCCCGCCGACCACTACCCGTTGCTGCTGCACTACCCCTACTTCGAGCTGTACCGGAAGCAGGTGGTCAAGCAGGCCGACCTGGTGATGGCGCTGCACCTGCGCGGGGACGCGTTCACCCTCGAGGAGAAGATCGCCAACTTCGCCTACTACGAGGCGCGCACCACGCGGGACTCGTCGCTGTCGGCCAGCGAGCAGGGCGTCGTCGCGGCCGAGACCGGACACCTCGAGCTGGCCTACGACTACTGGGCCGAGGCTGCGCTCACCGACCTGCAGAACCTGCACCACAACTCCGGGCACGGGCTGCACATCGCCTCGCTCGCCGGGGGCTGGACCGTGGCGGTCGCGGGCTTCGGCGGCCTGCGCGACCACGACGGGGAGCTGACCTTCGCGCCCCGGCTGCCCAGCCGGCTCACCAAGCTGCGCTTCCGCGTGGTCTACCGGGGACGCAAGCTGGTCGTCACGGTGACACCCACGCAGGCCACCTATGCCCTCGTCGACGGGGAGCCGCTGGACATCCGCCACCACGGCCGCCAGGTGACCGTCGACCACGCCGACCTCGTCCTGGAGATCCCGCCGGCGCTGGAGGTCAAGCCGGTCAACCAGCCCCTGGGCTGCGAGCCCCGCCGGCGGACCCGCCCCGGCACCCCGCCGCTGGAGCACCGCACGCTGGACTAGCCGAGGGTCCCGGCCAGCAGCCAGCTGCCCCCGAGCAGCAGCGCCCCGACGTCCACCACGAGGAAGAAGGCCACCCAGGCGACCCCGGGGATCCGCGTCAGCCGGGCCAGCTGGTCGGCGTCGGACTCCGGTGCCCGCCGGTGGCGGCGGGCTCGCTGCAGCTCCAGGACGGTGCGGGGCGCGGCCAGCAGCAGGAACCAGGTGGTGACGGCGGCGAACGCGGCCTGGGCCGCCGGCGACAGGAACCAGGTGGCGGCGAGCACGAGACCGCCGCTCACCAGCACCGACCAGAGGCCGTACCAGTTGCGGATCTGCACCAGCAGCAGCCCGAGCAGCCCGACGAGAGCCCACAGCGCGCCGACCGCGTGCCCGGCCGCCAGGAGGGCCGCGGCGCCCAGGCCGAACAGCCCGGGACCGGTGTAGCCCGCGGCGCAGGTGAGCACCATGCCGATCCCGGTCGGCCGCCCGGAGGAGACGGTGACCCCCGAGGTGTCGGAGTGCAGCCGGATACCGGCCAGCCGCCGCCCCACCGCCAGCGCGACGAGCCCGTGCGCCCCCTCGTGCGCGATCGTCACCGCATGGCGGGTGAGCCGCCACGACGGGGCGTACAGCACGAGGACGGCCGCGACGGCCACGGACGCGAGCAGGACGGTGGGGGAGAGGTCGGGAGCCGGAGCGCTGACCCGGTCCCAGAACCGGCCGAGAGCGTCCACGTCCGGCAGTCAACCGCACGGACCTGAGGCTGCCCGGCAGGTCGCGCTCAGTTGCCCGGCGTGACCGCCCTGCCGCGCTCCCGGTCGTCGTCGTCCGCCTCGTAGGCCCCGGGGACGGCCGTCGGTCCGTCGTCGGCGCCCGGCGTGACCGGCTTGTCGATCAGGTCGTGCTGATCGTGCGTGGGGGAGCCGCCCGGTTCGGCGCGCTCGTCGGTGTCGGGACGTGGATCGGCCACGGAGGTCCTCCTGCGCTCGTCGTCGGGGAGCCGCTACCCGCCGTCGCGCCGGTCAAAGCTGCTGCGTGAGGTTCACCGCGTTCCCGTCCGGGTCCGTCACGTGGGCGACCCGCTGTCCCCAGGGCATGTCGTTCGCCCCGGAGGGGGCCTGCCCGCCGAGGGCCGGCACCTGCGCCAGGGCGGCGTCGACGTCGGTCACCTCGATGCTGAGCAGGACGCGGCCGGGCGCGCCGGGGGAGACCTCGCCGTTCGCGGCCAGCCCCAGTGCCGAGTCGCCGATGCGCAGGCCCAGGTAGAACAGCGGTCCGTCCTCCGGGTAGCGCTCGACGACCTCGGCGGCGAAGAGCTGCGTGTAGAAGCGCTGCATCCGGTCGATGTCGCCGGTCACGACGATCGGGCGCACGGTGTCGGGCATCGGGCCTCCATGCCTTGCAGGGGTGTCGTGGTCAGTGACCGGACCGGCGGCGCCGACTCATCGGTGCTCAGACAAGTCCGGCGTCGTGGACGACGAGGGCCACCTGCACGCGGTTGGCCGCCTCGAGCTTGGTCAGCAGCCGCGAGACGTGCGCCTTGACCGTCGCCACGCTCATGTAGGCCTCCGCCGCGATCTGCGCGTTGGACAGCCCGCGGCCGACGGCGAGGGCGACCTCCCGCTCGCGCTCGCTCAGCCGGTCCAGCAGCGCCAGGGCGGTGGCGAGCCGCGTACCGGCGCCCCCCGAGGGCTGCTCGGCCTCCGCGACGTGGGCCATCAGCTGCCGGGTGACGGTGGGGGAGAGCATCGGCTCGCCCGCGGCCACGCGACGCACGGCGTCGACGATGGCGGCGGGCGGGGTGTCCTTGAGCAGGAATCCGCTCGCCCCGGCGCGCAGCGCCCGCAGCACCGAGGCGTCGGCATCGAACGTGGTGAGCACGATGACCTCGGGGCCGCCCGGACGGGCGCGCAGCCGCTCGGTGGCGGTCAGCCCGTCGACCTGCGGCATGCGGATGTCCATGAGGACGACGTCCGGCGCGTGCTCCGCGACCGCCGCCGGGACCTCCTCGCCGTCGGCGGCCTCGCCCACGAGCACGCAGTCGCCCGACCCACCGAGCACCATCGCCAGCGCGGCGCGGACCAGCGGGTCGTCGTCCACGACCAGGACGCGCACCGATCCCTCGCTCACTCCGGCACCGCCGTGGCCGGCCAGGGCAGCCGGGCGCGCAGCCGGAACTCGCCCTCGGCGGTCCAGCCGTGCTCGAGCGAGCCGCCCGCCAAGCCGACGCGCTCCACCAGGCCGATCAGGCCGGTCCCCGAGCCGGGCAGCGAGGTGGTGAAACCGATGCCCAGCGGCGCGGGGTTGGTCACCGTCACCTCGATGCTGCTGCCGGGGTCGGCCGTGACCCGGACGCACGCGGTGGTACCCCCGGCGTGCTTGCGGACGTTCGTCAGCGCCTCCTGCACGATCCGGTAGACCGTGCGCCCGGTGACCGCCGGCACGGCCGACACGTCGGGCACCCGGTACTCCATGCGCACCCGCAGGCCCGCGCTGCGCGACTGCTCCACCAGCGCGGCGAGGTCGGCCAGGGTCGGTTGCGGGCGGTCGGACAGCGTGCCGTCCCCGCTGTCCCGCAGCACCCCGATGACGTCCCGCAGATCCTCCAGCGCGCCGCGTGCGCTGGACCGGATCACGCCGGCAGCGCGCGCGACCTCGGCCGGGGTCGCGTCGGGCCGGTACTCCAGGGCACCCGCGTGCATGCTCAGCAACGAGAGCCGGTGGGCCAGCACGTCGTGCATCTCCCGGGCGATCCGGGTGCGCTCGAGTTGTCGTGCCTGGTCCAGGCGCAGCCGTTGCTCGGACTCGGCGCGGGAGGCCCGGTCGCGCAGCGACACGACCAGCTGGCGCCGGGCGCGGACGAACATGCCCCAGGCGACGACGGCGGCGGTCAGCGCCGCGCCCAGCGCGAGCGTGAGCGGCCGGGGCATCGTCGGGTCCGGCCGGAGCTGGTCGTAGACGACGAACGCGCCCACGTTCACGGCAGCGACCACGAGCACGGGGCGCCAGGTGCGGTGGACCGCGACGGTGAACAAGGCGATGAGACAGGCTGCGCCCGCCGTGGCCGAGACGGCGCTGGCCAGGGCGAGCCCGACGGCGACGCCCACGGGATGCCGGCGACGTCCCCAGAGGACGAGGCAGCCGGCCAGGCCGATGACGAGGTCGGCGACGAGCGCACCGTCCGGCGGCGGCTGGTCGCGATGGGTGGACTCGACCAGGAGCAGCAGACCCATCCCGACCGCCGTCAGGAACAGGGCCACGTCGACGACCCAGTCGCGGACCGACCGCCGGACCGGCCCTCGTCGGTCCTCGTCGGCGCCGGGGGAGAGGGAGTCGGCCAGCAGGAGCGCCGGGACGAGCGAGGGGTGGTCCACGCCCGGGTGCGGCCCCGGTGGCTCGAGGACGGTGCTCACCCCAGCAGGCTACGGACGGCGAGGACCTGGTGACATGGCCGAAGGTCTAGGACGGGACGCGGGGCGTCGACCGAGGTCGACGCCGTGTCGCCGTCCGGCCGACGCGGGCGGGCATGCCGCCGCGGGAGGGTGGTCGCGTGATCACCGTCGAACACCTGACCAAGCGGTACGGCGCCCAGCTCGCCGTCTCCGACGTGTCCTTCTCGTGCGCGCCCGGCACCGTGACCGGCTTCCTCGGCCCCAACGGCGCGGGGAAGTCCACCACCCTGCGCGCGGTCTGCGGGCTGACCCTGCCCACCAGCGGCACCGCGACCGTCGGCGGGCGGCCCTACCGGGAGCTGCCCAACGCCGGGCGGCACGTCGGGGTGCTGCTCGATGCGGGCGCCCAGCACTCCGGCCGCACGGGCCGGGAGGCGCTCACCCTCGCGGCGCTCGTCCAGGGGATACCTCGGACGCGGGTCGAGGAGGTGCTCGAGCACGTCGGCCTCGCCGGCAAGCCGGCCGGCAAGCGCGTGGGCAAGTACTCCCTCGGCATGCGGCAACGGCTGGGCCTGGCGACGGCGCTGCTCGGCGACCCGCAGGTGCTCGTCCTCGACGAGCCGGCCAACGGGCTGGACCCCGAAGGGATCTTCTGGATGCGTGGGCTGCTGCGCGGCTTCGCCGACCGCGGCGGCACGGTGCTGCTCTCGTCGCACCTGCTGCGCGAGGTCGAGGCAGTGGCCGACCAGCTCGTGGTCATCGCCGGCGGCCGGATCGTGGCCCAGGGGAGCAGCGTGGAGCTGCTGGCCAGCACCGGCACCCTGGTCCGCGCCCGCGACCGCGCGGCGCTCACCGCCGCGCTGTCCGCCGCCGGCATCAGCGCCGTTCCCGGGCCGTCGGACGCCCTCATCGCCGACGGCCCGGCCGAGGCGGTCGGCATCGCCGCCGCCACCGGCGGGGTGCCCCTGCTGGAGCTCCGTCCGGCCGGAGGAGACCGCCTCGAGGAGCTCTTCCGCTCGCTGACCGGCCCGTCCACCGGCGGCTCGCCCGCCACCGCCACGCAGATCCAGGAGACCCGGGCATGAGCACCGCCATCATCGACACCGACGGAGCGCCACTCGTGCGGGAGCCGGCCGCGGCACCGTCCATGCTGCGGCTCACCCGCGTGGAGCTGCGGAAGACCTACGACACCCGGGCCGGCTTCTGGCTGCTGCTGGTCGTGGCGCTGGCCTCGCTGGCCGTCGTCACGCTGCAACTGTTCTTCGCCGAGGAGCCGGACAAGACCTTCGAGATGTTCTTCGCGACGACGCAGCTGCCGGTGGGGCTGCTGCTGCCCGTCGTCGGCATCCTGCTGGTGACCAGCGAGTGGTCGCAGAAGACAGCGATGACCACGTTCGCCCTCGTGCCCGCACGTTCCCGGGTGCTGACGGCCAAGGTGCTGGCCGGGGTGGTCCTGGGCCTGCTCGGGGTCGCCGCCACCGCGGTCGCCGCGGCCCTGGGGGCCCTGCTCACGCCGGTGCTGACGGAGGACGGGTCGGCCTGGGGCGTCAGCGGCGCGCAGGTGAGCCAGGTCGTGCTCGTCCAGGTGATCACGATCCTCATCGGGATCGCGTTCGGCATGCTGCTGCTCAGCTCACCGCTGGCGATCGTCCTGTACTTCGTCCTGCCGACGGTCGTGACGATCGTGTCGAACACCGTCAGCGCCCTCACCTGGATGCGCGACTGGCTGGACCTGACCACGACGACCGGCCCCATGTACGACGGCTCGCTGGACGGGCAGGGCTGGGCCCAGGTGGCGACGTCGGTGGCGCTGTGGGGGCTGGCGCCCATGGTGGCCGGCTGGATCCGGATCGTGCGCAGCGAGATCGGCTGACGGCGCCCGGCCGCTCCGTTCCAGGGGCGGCCGGGTCCTCCTCCGGAACGGGGGATACGTCACCGTGACGGAATGTCGCCCGCCGAGGGCACGAGGAGCCAGCGGGCGAAGATGCCGTCCTCGCCGAGTTCGGTCGACCACTGCACCCAGATCCGGTAGCCGTGGGCGGTGGCGCGCAGCAGCGGCGTGCCGGCGCCGGCGACGCGCTCGTCGTGGTCGCCGGAGACCGGGATCGGGCCGGGGATCTCGGGGCGCAGGGGAGCGGCCTCCACGCCGGCGCCGTCGAGTGCCGCGCTGATGAAGGCGAGGCGTCCGCTGGGCACCGCGATGTGGTCGCCGGGCTCGGCAGCGTCCTCGGGCTCGGCGAGTGCGGCCGCCACGGCGGCGGGGTAGTCGTCGGCCGCCACCTGCAGCACCAGGACGGCGCCGTCGGCGGCCCGGAAGACCTCGAGCCAGCCCTCGTCGGCGACCTCGGCGTCGGTCAGGACGAGAGCGGCTCGGCCGGCGCCCACAGGGATGCTGGTGAGGTCGTGGTCGAGGTCCGGCACGAGCTGCTCGTAGTGGCCGCCGGTCTCACCGGACCAGTCGGGCAGCAGATCGCCGTCCAGCGCGAGGAACGGCTCGCCGTTGCTCCAGCAACGCCCGACGTGGGTCCAGGTGCGCGGCATGCGGCCATCGTTCCCCAACAGCCCGGGGAGCGTGCGAGGCGGGCGGGGGGCCACCTCCAGCCAGATGAGTTGACATAATGTGCATTATCGGCGCACTGCTCAGCAGGGCGGGAAGGGGTGACCGGGCAGCCGTTCGAGGCCCGAGCTCTGCGATGTCGACGCGACGTCGGCGCTCGCCGTCGTCGGCCCGTCTGCTTCTTCCGCTCCTCGGTCGCAACCTGGCCCGTCGGCTGCCAGGTCTGATCGCACCGGTCGTCGACACGCGCGGCCGTCCACCCGCCGGGCACCCTGGCCGGTTCTCCGCGGCACCTGCCGACCGGTCGACTGCTCCCCCATGAGTTGATCTTGTCCGGAGAAGATGATCATGGACCTGGCGGCCGAGACCTCGGCCGCCGGCTCGCCGTCTGGCGCCCGTGACTCTGCGTCGGCCCCTGTCCACGATCGTCCCCCGTCCAGCCACACCACCTGCATTGCGTAACAGTGACGAAAGGATGGGTGGTCGGCCGGTTCGGCGGGCGATCCGCCGCTGGTCTTCGTAGGGTCGGGACATGCAGATCCGACGACCGCTCGCCGCGTTCATGACCGCTCTGGCGCTCTTCGGCGGCGGCGCCACGATGACCGCGTGCTCGGACTCCGACCCGACCACGCCGAACGAAGGCACCACGGACGACGACAGCGGGAACACCAGTGGCGACGATCCGGGCAGCGAGGAACAGGGCGACCTGCCGGACAACAGCAACCAGGACCCCGGGAACCAGGACGGCGACACGACCGACCCGGACTGATCCGCGCCGAGCGGATCCGGCGGCCGGTGCCGGGCCGCCGGTGCCGGCTGTCAGCTGCGTTCGGTGACCCAGAGCCGGTCCAGCCGGCCCGTCGAGTGCACGAGGTCGGAGAGCGACCGCTCGAGCTCGGCCTTGGTGGGCTTCTCCGTCAGGAGCGTCTGGACGTCCTCGAGGGCGCACCGCAGCTGGTACAGCCGGTCCTGCAACCCGTCGAGCTCGGCCCGCGAGACCAGGACGACGTCGGCCGGCAGCCCCGCCTTGGTCGTGGCGGAGCGCTGCTCGTAGGCGCGCTGCCGGCAGGCCTGCCCGCAGTACAGGCGCGGGCGGCCGACCGTTCCCTGCTCGGGGAGGACGCGGCGGCACCATCCGCAGCGGCGGCCCTCACCGCTCCCCCGGTTCGGCGCGGGGGAGATGGGGGCGTGCGTCGCCGTGCCGGTCGCGTGCTGTGCCACGTCTCGGCACGCTAGACGCCGCCGGCCACCGGACCCGGGGGAACACGCCAGGAACGCCCGGGATCCGCCCTGCACAGCGCCGGTGTGCGGCCGGGACGACCGTCGCCGGCACCACGCGGCAGGGTGCCCGCAGCGGAGATCGGGACGGCTGACTAGCGTGTCGCTGTGCCCCCCGCGCGGTTCGCCTACCTCGACGCGCCCACTCCGCTGGCCATGGCCCACCGTGGCGGAGCGATCGAGCACCTGGAGAACACGCTGCCGGCCTTCCAGGCCTGCGTGGACCTCGGGTACCGGTACCTCGAGACCGACGTGCAGATCACCGCTGACGGCACCCTCGTCGCCTTCCACGACGCGACGCTGGAGCGGGTCACCGACCGCACCGGCCGGGTGGACGCGATGCACTGGTCGCAGCTGTCCGAGGCCCGCATCGGCGGACGCGAGCCGATCATGCGGCTGGAGGACCTGCTCGGTGCCTGGCCGGACGTCAAATTCAACCTGGACATCAAGGCCGCCGGTGTCCTCGCGCCGCTGGTCCGTCTCGTGACGCGGATGGGCATGGCCGACCGGATCTGCCTGGGCTCGTTCTCCGACGCCCGCATCGCGGCGGCCCGTCGGCTGTTCGGCCCCGCGGTGTGCACCTCGCTGGGCCCCCGCGGCGTGGCGGCGCTGCGGCTGTCCTCCTACTCCCCCAGAGCAGCCGGCCTCGTGCGCATCCAGGCCGGCTGCGCCCAGGTGCCGCTCCAGCTGGGTGGCCGGGCCCTGGTCGACGAGCGCTTCCTGGCCGCCGCCCACGCCCGCGGCCTGCAGGTCCACGTCTGGACCGTCGACGACCCGGACGAGGCCCGCACGATGCTCGACCTCGGCGTCGACGGCATCATGACCGACCGGCCGGCCATGCTGCGCGAGGTCCTGGAGGAGCGCGGACTGTGGGCGCCGCGATGACCTCGCTGCCGACCGGCACGGCCACCTCCGACCTGCGGTGACCGACGTCGACCCGTTGCCCGCGGCCGGCCCGTCGGCCGTACCGGCGTCCGGCGACCGGCGGCGTCATCCGGCGCCGGCGCACCTGCGCTTCTTCCACGGCCCCATGGACTGCGGCAAGTCCACCCTCGCCCTGCAGGTCGACCACAACCAGAGCCGCCAGGGCCGGCACGGGCTGCTGGTCACCCAGGGAGACCGGTCGGCGGCGCCCCAGATCAGCTCCCGGGTGGGCCTGTGCCGCGCCGCGATCGAGATCGACGTCGAGACCGATCTCCGGCTCCTGGTCCGCGAGCGCTGGGCCGCCGGCGACCGCGTGGACTACGTGATCGTCGACGAGGCCCAGTTCCTCACCGGCCGGCAGGTCGACCAGCTCGCCGAGCTCGTCGACGAGTCCCACGTGGACGTCTACGCCTTCGGCCTGACCACCGACTTCCGCACCCAGCTCTTCCCGGGCACCCGGCGACTGCTGGAGGTCGCCGACGACGTCCAGCGGGTCCAGGTGGAGGTGCTGTGCTGGTGCGGTCTCCCGGGCCTGCTCAACGCCCGCGTGGTCGACGGCGTCATGGTGCGTGCCGGCGAGACCGTCGTCGTGGCCGACACCGCCCCCGCCCAGCTGCCCGGCGAGGACCCCGGCTCCTCCCCCGCCGTCCGCTACCAGGTCCTGTGCCGGCGGCATCACGTGCGGGGTCAGCTGGGCCCGACGGCGGCCGGGCCGGGACAGCTCGCGCTCCCCTGAGCTGCGGCCTCACCCGGCCGGGGGGTGGAGGAGGACCGCTTCCTCACCCCATGCGATGATGGGGGGCCATTTCGGCGGAATCTCTTCGCCATATCTGTCGTTGGTCTCTGTGACTCCTCGGATCGTGGGTATGGCCCTCGGACCGGAGTCGAGTCCCGACCGACACCACGTACGAGAGGACGGTGTGCAATGGGCGAGCGTTCCTTGCGCGGCAGCCGACTGGGCAGCGTCAGCTACGAGACCGAACGGAACACCGCGCCCATCGAGCGCCAGTACGCCGAGTACCGGTGCCCCTCGGGTCACCTGTTCACGGTGCCCTTCGCCGACGACGCCGAGCTCCCCGACACGTGGGAGTGCAAGTTCGACGGTGCCGCGGCGAAGCTGGTGGGCGGCTCGGAGCCGGCCCCCAAGAAGGTCAAGCCGCCGCGCACCCACTGGGACATGCTGCTCGAGCGTCGCTCCGTCGAGGACCTGGAAGAGGTCCTGGCCGAGCGCCTCGAGGTGCTGCGCGGCCGGCGGACCCGCGCCAGCTGACGAACACGCACGCGGAACGGCCCCGGTGGATCTCCACCGGGGCCGTTTCGCGTGCAGGGGTGGTTCAGGTGCCCGGGCGCCCGTCCGGGCCGCGGAGCACCTCGCCCTCGATCACCAGCGGCGGCGTCCGGCCGCCGTCCGGGCGCGGCACCTCCGCGGTGCGGACGCTGTCCACCCGGACCGGCGGGCGCAGACCCACCGGCAGCCGCGAGACGACGAGCCGGGCCAGCGCCGCCCGCACCAGCCACCGGGTGCCCGGGAGCAGGCACAGCAGGCCGACGACGTCGCCGATGAAGCCGGGCAGGACCATGAGCAGTCCACCGGCCGCCACCAGTCCGGCGTCGCCCAGCTCGCGGCCCGCTCCGGCGCGGCGGGTGCGCGCGCTCTCCCGCAGCTCGGTCAGCGCCTTGGTGCCCTGACGCGCCAGCAGGGCCCAGCCCAGCGCGCTGGTGGCCAGGGCGAGCAGGATCGTGGCCCCGGCGCCGATCCACTGGGCCACGAGGACGAACACGATGACCTCGGCCAGCGCGAGGAGTCCGACGGCAATGCGTATGCGACGTCCCACGCTGGTTCCAACGCGCGGGACGGTCAGGTTGCTCCCGGGCCGGTGCCGGACTTCCGGCGCTGCCGGACCGCTCCCGCCACGGCGGCGAGGCCGAGGGCGGTCACCAACCACTCCGGGCCCGCGCCGAGCCGGCTCGCCACGCTCCGCGAGTCGCGCTGCGCGATCTCCTCGACGAAGACGTCGGGGGTGAACAGCTCGGAGGACCGGACGACGCTGCCGTCCGGTGCCACGATCGCCGAGATCCCGCTCGTCGCGGCCACGGCGACGCTGCGGCCGTGCTCGACCGCCCGGAGCCGGCTCATCGCCAGCTGCTGCTCGCTCTCGGCGGTGCGGCCGAACGTGGCGTTGTTGGTCTGGACGACGAGCAGACCGGCCCCGGCGACGTCGCGGACCAGGCCGTCGTAGACCACCTCGAAGCAGATGAGGTCGCCGACGCGGGTGCCGCCGATGTCCAGGAGCCCGGCCTCCTCCCCCGCCTTCTGATCGGTCACCCGGTCCACCTGGGTGCTGAAGAAGCGGAAGAAGCCCCGAGCCGGCACGTACTCGCCGAGGGGCACGGGGTGCCGCTTGACGTAGGTGTCCCCCGGCCCGTCCTCGGGGTCCCAGACGATGGCGGTGTTGCTGATGAAGCGCCCGGGGCCCTGCACGACGGCGCCGACGAGGATGGGCGCGTCGATGGCCCGGGCGGCCCGCTCGATCTGCCGTGCGGCGTCCGCGTTGAGGTAGGGGTCGATGTCGGAGCTGTTCTCCGGCCAGAGGACGACGTCGGGCTGCGGCTGGTCGCCGGCGCCCACGGCGTCCGCCAGCTCGAGGGTGCGCTGCACGTGGTTGTCGAGGACGGCGCGGCGCTGGGCGTTGAAGTCGAGGCCCGCGCGGGGCACGTTGCCCTGGATCACCGCGACGGTCGACGTCGGCCCGCCCTCGGTGAGGGAGGCGCCCGGCAGCGGGAGCCACGCTGCCGCGCCGATCAGCGGGATCGCGACGAGCCCGGCCAGGGCACCGACGAGGGGGCGGGCGGCGGCCCGTCGCGCCGGTCGTTCGGCGCGGAGCACGCGGTGCAGGGCCAGAACCGCCGCAGCCAGCAGGGTCCCGAGCAGGGCGACGGCGAAGCTCACGAGGGGAACACCCCCGTAGGCCGCCAGCGCCAGCAGGGGGCCGTCGGTCTGGCTGAAGCCCAGCCGGCCCCAGGGGAAGCCGCCGAGGATGAACCGCCCGCGCAGCGCCTCGTCGGCCACCCACAGCGCGGCCGCCCACAGAGGCCACCACCGAAGGCGGGAGGTCGCAGCGGTGGCCGCGCCCAGCAGGGCGAGGTGCAGGGCCTCGAACACCGCCAGGGCCAGCCACGGCAGCGGACCCACGTAGATGCCGGTCCAGCTGAGCAGCGGGACGAAGAAGGCCAGACCGGTCACGAGGCCCAGCCACAGTCCGCCGCGGGCGCTGCGGCCGTGCACCGCCAGCGCCAGGGCGGCCGGGCCGAGCACCGCCAGCGGAACCAGTGCGGGCCCCGGGAAGGCCAGCATCATGGCCAGTCCCCCGGCGGACGCCAGCAGGGTGCGCCACGGCAGGCGACGGGCGGCACGGCCGCGTGCGGGGCCGTCGGGATCGGGCGTGGGACGGAGCAGCGTGCCCGGTGCTGTGGCCACGCGCGTCCTCCCGGGCACCGTCGGCCGGACGGCAGAGGTCTCCCCCGCCATCGGCGTCGCTCCCCGGTCCGGTCGGACGGGGGGTCGGGACCGCCGCACTCGCCGCCGCGGCCCTGACCCAGCATCCCATCCCGGCTGATCCGGGGACCGACGACGTCGCGCGGGCCCCGAGGTGCCGGAGAGTTCCCGCGACCGGGTGGGCGCCGACGGACCGCCCGCCTCGGGTCCACACCTTCGGGCCGGACGGCCGCACGCTGGCTGCATGCGGCTCGACCGTTGTCTGATGACGCGGATCTCGGGGGGCTCCGCCGGTTGTCCCGGACGCTCCCCCGGTCTCACGCCGGCCCCCACGGCCCGGTGGGCACGGCCGGCGGGCGCCGGGTCCGTGCCGGCCGGAGGGCCCGCACGCTCGATCCGGGGAGGCACGTCTCGGTGCTCCCGGTGAGGAACTGCAGGGACTGTAAGAACAGTCCGCGGCCGGTTGGGCACCTACGGTGAGCATGAGAGCCACTGTGACCTGATCGTTACGCAGGTCTGGCGGCCCGACGACCTCGACGTACGGCTGCACCGGAGAGGTCGGTGCAGCGACTGCAAGGAGTGCTCAGCGCCTCCGCAGCAGGCCGGTGATCCGCTGCAGCGGCGACTTCTTCGGTGCCTTGGGCCCGTCTCCCGCCGCGCGGGCGGAGTCGGCCACGAGGGCCTCCTCGGGGGTCGGGGCGGTACCGCCCAGGTGGACCGGCAGCCACCAGCGGTCGTCGGGGCCGGCCGGCTGCTCGGGGTACTCCCGCTGCGCCTCGTCCAGCAGGGCCTCCATCGCCGCCCGGGTGCGGCGCAGCAGGGGCTGCACCTTCTCCCCCGGCTCCGGGACGATCGGCTCGCCGAGGAACACCATCACGGGCACGCCGCGGCGGAACTCGACCTTGTGGCCCTTGGTGGCGACGCGGTGCCCGCCCCACACGGCGGCCGGGATGATCGGGACGCCCGCATCGATCGCCATGCGGGCGGCGCCGGCCTTGAGGTCCTTGACCGTGAAGCTCCGGCTGATGGTCGCCTCCGGGAAGACGCCGACCACCTCGCCGTCCTTCAGCGCGCGGACGGCGGAGTCGAAGGCCGCGGCCCCGGCCTTGCGGTCGACCGGGATGTGCCGCATGGCGCGCATGAAGGGGCCGGCGAACCAGTGGCCGAAGACGGCCGACTTGGCCATGAAGCGGACGAGCCGGTGCTGGGAGATCGCGCCGAGCCCCAGGAACGTGAAGTCGAAGAAGCTCACGTGGTTGCTGCAGATGATGGCGCCGCCGGTCGCCGGCACGTGCTCGGAGCCCCGCACGTCGAACCGGAAGCGGAACAGGTGGAAGACCACCAGGCACAGCCGGATCACGAACCGGTAGGGCCGGTCACGACGGTTCGGCGAGGCGCCGAACAGATCGCTCCGCACGACGTCGCGCCAACTCGCGGTGTACATGACCGGACCCTAGCCAACCGCGGGGTGCGCTGCCCGGCCGGCCGCCCCGGCACGGGGCCCCGCAGGCGGCCCTCCCCTGGGTTGGCGCAACACCGCCCGGAGGGCGGTGGCGGTTGTCAACGGCGAAGTACCACGAGTAAAACCCGCACAACTGTTGGGGATAACGGTAGTGTTCCTGCATGTCGCGTGCATGGCAGCAGCCACTGCCGGAGATGCCGGCCCCGCCGCCGGAGCGGGCGTGGCGCCGGTGGCCACCGCCCTCCGGCTACGAGGCGCAGTGGCGGCGGCTGGCGGAGGCGGCGTTGGAGCTGGACCTCGGCCCCGACGAGCTGGCCCGGACCGGTCTCGGCCCGCTGGCGGCCGCTCGCGAGTGGAAGCCCGCGACCGTGGCGCTGTACAGCAAGGTCGCCCGCTACGGCGGTCTCTCGCTGCCGCGCGCACCGACACCCGAGCCGGATCCCCTGGAGCTCGACCTGCGCCCCCTCACCCAGCTGCGGGGCCACGACCCGGAGCACGTGCGGTCGGTCGCCTGGTGCGCCCTGGCGCTGGCGTGGCCGGCGCCCGTCGGCATGTTCCGCTCGTTGCGCCGGGACCAGGTGCACGCCGGCTCTCGGCGGCTCGTCCTGAGCACCGAGGACGGCGAATGGTCGGTGGCCGGCGCGCTGACCGCCTGGCACGCGTGGGAAGGGGTGCGGGAGCGGTATCCCGCACTGGCGGCCAGCCCGTGGTTCCTCCCGGCGCTGCGCCGCGGCCCGGGGCTGGACTCCAGGATCGGCGGGCGGTTGTCCAGCCAGGCGCTGCAGGTGACGTTCGGCAAGCACGCCGGACGCACCGCCCAGCACCTGCGGGCCACTGCTCCCCCGTCGCGCCAGGCCGCCGCGGCGGAGCTGGCGGCCGCGTACCGGGACCTGTCCTACGACTCGTTCCGGCGGCTGGCGCTGGCAGGTGGCGCTCCCCCGGTGTCCGCGCGGGGCGTGGTGCGGGCCGCCCGAACCGTTGCCCGGGTGGCGAGGGAGGCGCAGCTGGCCGGTTGAGCGGTCCGGTGTCCCGTCTGCCGCAGAGGGCGACCGGCCGGTCGGCTCAGAGCAGGGAGAGCTGCTCGGCGGCGTCCTCCACCTGCTGCACCTCCGGCGAGGTGACCGCCGGATCGCCCTTCGGGTGGACACTGGGCAGGCTGCCGGTGGGGAAGCCGACCTCCTCGTCGCCCGGCACGCCGGTCACCAGGGAGCCGTCCGCGCCGCGTGCGGCCCCGCCGGACTGCCGATCGAGCCCGTGTCGGGCGAGCAGTGGCGCGACGCGCTGGGCCAGCCAGGTGCGGTACTCGGCCGAGACGTAGGCGCGGCGGGCGTACATCCGCTCGTAGCGCGGAACCAGCTCGGGATGGTCGGCGCGCAGCCATGTCATGAACCACTCGCGGGCGCCCGGGCGCAGGTGCAGCGGGATGACCGTGACGCCGGTCGCCCCGGCTCCCGCGATCGCGCCCAGGGCGGCATCCAGCGACTCCTCGTCGTCGGTCAGCCCCGGGAGCACGGGGGCGAGGAAGACGCCGCACGGCAGGCCGGCGTCCGCGAGTGCGCGGACCAGGTCCAGGCGCGCCCGCGGCGTGGGGACGCCCGGCTCGAGCGCCTGGTGCAGGTCGTCGTCCCAGATGGCCATGGAGACGCCCAGGCCCAGGGGGACCTGCTGGGCGGCCTGGACGAGCAGCGGGACGTCGCGGCGCAGCAGCGTGCCCTTGGTGAGGATGGAGAACGGCGTCCCGGACGCGGCCAGTGCCTGGATGACGCCGGGCATGAGCTTGTAGCGGCCCTCGGCGCGCTGGTACGGGTCGGTGTTGGTGCCCAGCGCGACGTGCTCGTGCGTCCACGACGGCCGGGCCAGTTCGCGGCGTAGCACCTCGGCCAGGTTGGTCTTCACCACCACCTGGGTGTCGAAGTCACGGCCGGAGTCGAATTCGAGCCATTCATGCGTTTGCCGAGCATAGCAATATTTGCACGAATGGCTGCATCCCCTATATGGATTGACGGTATAGGGAAATGGCATTGCAGAGTCTCCGGGCACGCGGTTGAGCGCCGAGCGGGCCCGCACCTCGTGGAACGTCAGCCCCGGGAACTCCGGTACCTGGACGCTGCGCAGCAGCCCCCGGATGCTGGGCATGCCGGGCAGGGTCGTGGCTTCGTCGAGGTCGAGCCGCTGCGCTTCCCACCGCATGTCAACCATACGAACACGTGTTCGAACCGATGTCCAGTCAGGCCTGCCCGCCGATGGCGACGGCGCGGGCCCGCACGTGCTCCCCCGCCACCGACAGCTCCACCTCCTGCGGCTCCTGGAGGTTCCGCCACCAGGTCGTGTGCTCGGCACCGCCGACCAGCACCCGGATCGTCGACCCCGACCGGACGTACAGGCAGACCAACTCGTGCGGCTGCCCGGTGTAGTGGAGGACGGCCAGCCGTCCCCCGGGCCGCGCAGCAGGCGGCGCAGCAGCGGGTTCGCCACCCGGTTCGTGAGCGCGTGGGCCCCGCCCGGAGGTCAGAGCGGCGGGCGGGCCTCGTAGAGGGTCGAGAGCACGACCGTCGTCCGTGTCGACACGTTGGCGCACGCGCGGATCTCGCGGAGCAGCAACTCGAGGGCGTCGGGCGAGGCGACGCGCACCTTGAGGATGTAGCTCTCCTGCCCGGCGACCGAGTGGCACTCCTCGATCGCCGACAGGTGGGCCAGCAGGGCCGGCGGGTCCTCGTTCTGGGCGCCGATCGGGGTGATGGACACGAACGCCGTCAACGGCAGCCCGAGACGCTTCGGGTCGAGCGTCGCCCGGTAGCCGGTGATCAGCCCGCGCTGCTCCAGCCGGCGTACGCGCTGGTGCACGGCCGACACCGACAGGCCGACCTTCTCGGCCAGCTCCGTGTAGCTGGCCCGCCCGTCGCGTGCCAGGGCCGCGAGCAGCAGCCCGTCCACGTCGACCGGGACGGCCGCCGGCTCAGCCCGGGAGTTCGACGAGCTCACGCGGACCACCGTTCAGCGAGCGGACGCCGTCCTCGGTGCAGACGACGATGTCCTCGATGCGGGCGCCGCAGCGGCCGGCGAGGTAGATGCCCGGCTCCACCGAGAAGGCCATGCCGGACTCGAGGGGCAGGTCGTTGCCGGCCACGATGTAGGGCGCCTCGTGGGAGTCCAGCCCGATGCCGTGGCCCGTGCGGTGGATGAAGTGCTCGCCCCACCCGGCCTCGGTGATCACGTCCCGGGCGGCGGCGTCCACCTGCTCTGCGGTCACGCCCGGCCGGACGGCGGCGACGGAGGCCTGCTGCGCGGCATGCAGCACGGCGTACCACTCCGCCACGTCGGGGGCCGCGCTGCCGCCGACGACGTAGGTGCGCGTGCAGTCCGAGCGGTAGCCGGTCGCCGTCTCCCCGCCGATGTCGATGACGACGACGTCGCCGGCCTGCACCACGCGGTCGGAGAGCTCGTGGTGCGGGCTGGCGCCGTTCGGGCCCGACCCGACGATCGTGAAGTCGACCCCGACGTGGCCCTCCTCGAGGATCGCCGCGGCGATGTCGGCGCCCACGGCGGCCTCCGTGCGGCCGACGGTGAGGAACTCGGCCATGCGGGCGTGCACCCGGTCGATGGCGGCGCCGGCCAGGGCCAGCTCCGCGACCTCGGCGGCGGACTTGACCATGCGCAGCCGGTCGAGCACGGGCCCGGCCAGCTCGAGCGTCGAGCCGGGCAGCGCCCGCTGCACCCCCAGTGCGTGCTCGGCCCAGGTGCGGGCACCCACGGCCACGCGGGCCGGCGCGGCGCCGAGCCGGGCGGTCGCGGCTCCGGCCAGCAGCGCGAACGGGTCGTCGGTCTCGTCCCAGGCGAGGACGTCGAGTCCCAGCGCGCCGGCCGGGCTCACGTCCACCATCGGCGCCTCCAGCCGCGGGACGACGAGGAAGGGCTCCCCCGCGCGCGGCACGGCCAGCGCGGTCAGCCGCTCCATGGCGTGCGCGTCGTAGCCGGTGAGGTACCGGAGGTCCGAGCCGGGCGTCAGCACCAGCAGGTCGGTGCCGGTCTCGGCGGCCAGCGCGCGAGCGGCGTGCACGCGCTCGACGGTCACGAGCGGGCTGGTCGCTGACGGCACGGAGGGGCTTCCCACCGGCGCAGGGTATCCACGGACCCCGACGGTCGCCGCACGCGCTGCCCGACCGCTAGCGTCCGCAGCCGTGACAACCATGCTGCTGGACGCCGCGTCGCTGTACTTCCGCGCCTTCTACGGCGTCCCCACCAGCGTGACGACGCCCGACGGCCGGCCGATCAACGCCGTCCGGGGCTTCCTCGACATGACCGCCCGGCTGGTCACCGCGCACGGCCCGGACCGGCTCGTCGCCTGCTGGGACGACGACTGGCGGCCGGCGTTCCGGGTCGAGGCGCTGCCCTCGTACAAGGCGCACCGTGTCGCCACCGAGGGCGAGGAGGAGGTGCCCGACGAGCTGAGCCCGCAGGTGCCGATCCTCGTCGAGGTGCTGGCCGCGGCCGGGATCGACCGCGTCGGTGCCCCGGGCTACGAGGCCGACGACGTCATCGGGACCCTCGCCACCCGCGCGCGCGGGCCGGTCGACATCGTCACCGGCGACCGCGACCTCTTCCAGCTGGTCGACGACGACCGCGTCGTCCGCGTGCTCTACACGAACCGCGGCATCGCCGACCTGGAGACCGTCGACGAGGCCGCGGTCGCGGCGAAGTACGGCATCCCGGGCCGCGCCTACGCCGACTTCGCCGTGCTGCGCGGTGACCCCAGCGACGGGCTTCCGGGCGTGGCCGGCGTCGGCGCCAAGACCGCCGCGGCGCTGATCAACGAGTTCGGCGACCTGGCCGGCATCCGTGCGGCCGCCGCGCGCACCGTCGTCGCCACGCCGCCGCTCACCGCCGCCGTCCTGAAGAAGCTGCACGCGGCGGCCGACTACCTGGACCGCGCGCCGGTGGTGGTCGCCGTGGCGAAGGACATCGACATGCCCGCCGTGGAGGGGACGCTCCCCCGGTCCCCCGCCGACCGCGGTGCGCTGGCGGGTCTGGCAGAGAAGCACGGCCTGCAGTCCTCGCTGGGCCGGCTGGGTGCCGCGCTGGGCTGGCCCGCCGACGCCCTCGGCTGAACCGTCCGGATCAGGCGACGTCCCAGTTGTACGCGGCGGGTTCCTCGTCGGTGATGGTGATGACCAGCTCCAGGTCCTCGCCGTCGTCGGTCTCCGCGTCGCACTCGTAGTCGCGGCCCTCGGCGACCTCCATGCCCTGCGGGCAGTCGACGTCGACGCCGACGTCGTAGCGCTCCTCGAACTGGCTCGCCACGTCCCGCTCCACCTCACCGGTGTCGAGCAGCGTCGGGCCCAGGCCCAGCCAGCGGCTCAGCGCCAGGGCCAGCACGACGAGCAGCCCGATGAGGAGGACCCCGCCGTAGAAGGGGGCGCGCGACCGCCGTGCCGGGGCCGCCGGCTGCTGGGCCAGGTCCGGGTCGGCCGTCCCGCCGCCTCCCTCCTGCGGCGCGCCGGGGAGGCCGGTCACGTGTCCGCCCCCACGGCGACGGCGACGACGCCGCGCCGGACCCTGCCGACGGCGGCCCGCGCCACGGAGGCCACCGCGTCGTCGGCCACCTTGGCGATCTGGTCCAGCAGGTCGATGAGCTGCCGCATCCAGCGCACGAAGTCCCCACCGGAGAGCTCCGTGCCCGCCTGCGCGGCGCCGGCCAGCACGCGGTCGAGGCTCTGACCGTCGGCCCACCGGTAGGCGGCCCATGCGAAGCCCAGGTCCAGGTCGCGCGTGGCCCGGACCCCGTGCGCGGCCTCGACGTCCTCCAGTCGGGACCTGACCTGCCGCATCTCCGCCACCGCCACGGTGACCTTGCCGGTCGGGATCGCCGGCAGCGAGGGCAGGTCGCGGCGGGCCTCGAAGACCACCGTGGACGCGGCGGCGGCCAGCTCGGCGGCGTCGAGCCCGCGCCACGCGCCCGCGCGCAGGCACTCCGCGACGAGCAGGTCGGCCTCCGACCAGATGCGCGAGAGGCGCCGGCCGTCGTCGGTCACCACCGGGACGTCATCCGTCGCGCCGATGACGGCAGTGTCCGCGGGCACCAGCGGCGCCGGCTCCGGAACCAGGTAGCCCAGCTCCTCGAGGACGTCGCAGGTGGCATCGAACTGCCGGGTCAGCGAGCCGGTGCGCTCGGCCATCGTCCGGTGCAGGGCGTCGGCCTCGCGGACCGCGCGCAGCCAGCGCTCGGCCACCCGCACCCGCTCCTCGCGGTCGGGCAGCGCGTGCACCGGGTGGCGGCGCAGCGCGGCGCGCAGGTCGGCGAGCACCGGGTCGTCCGCGGCGGCCGAGCGGCCCTTGCGCACCATGCGGGCGCCCAGGTCGTGCTCGACCCGGGCGTTGCGCAGCGTGGACGCCAGGTCGCGTCGGGCGTGCGGGCTGCGGTGGTTGAAGTTCTTCGGCACCCGGACCCGGGCCAGCGCGCTCACCGGCGTCGGGAAGTCGATCGAGGCCAGCCGGCCGGCCCACTTGTCCTCGGTGAGCACCAGCGGACGGGGATCGGCGAGGTCGGAGACGCCGGGGTCCAGCACGACGGCCAGGCCCTGCCGGCGTCCCGAGGGCACCCGGATGACGTCACCGGGGCGCAGGGCGGCCAGCGCCTCGGCGGCCTCCATGCGGCGCTTGGCCTGCGAGTCGCGGGAGAGATCCTTCTCGCGGTCGGAGATGTCCCGGCGCAGCTGCGCGTACTCGCCCACGTCGCCGCGGTCGGAGTGCATGTCGGCCGCGAACCGCTCGGCCTCGCGCTCGTGCCGCGCCGCCGCGCGGGCCAGCCCGACGACGGAACGGTCGGCCTGGAACTGGGCGAAGGACGAGGCGAGCAGCTCGCGCGCCCGCGCCCGGCCGAAGGAGCCCACCAGGTTGACCGCCATGTTGTAGCTCGGCCGGAAGCTCGACCGCAACGGGTACGTGCGGGTGCTGGCCAGCCCCGCTACGACGGAGGGGTCCATCCCCGGCGCCCAGATGACGACGGCGTGCCCCTCGACGTCGATGCCCCGCCGGCCGGCCCGGCCGGTGAGCTGGGTGTACTCCCCCGCCGTGACGTCGACGTGCGCCTCGCCGTTCCACTTCACCAGCCGCTCGAGGACGACGGTGCGGGCCGGCATGTTGATGCCCAGGGCGAGGGTCTCGGTGGCGAAGACGGCCTTGACCAGCCCGCGGACGAAGCACTCCTCGACGGTCTCCTTGAAGGCGGGCACCAGACCGGCGTGGTGGGCGGCGAGCCCGGCGAGCAGCCCCTCGCGCCACTCCCAGAACCCGAGGACGTGCAGGTCCTCCTCGGGCAGCGAGCCGGTGCGCTCGTCGATGATCGCGGCGATCTCGGCCCGCTCCACCTCGTCGGTCAGCCGCAGGCCGCTCATCAGGCACTGGTGGACGGCGGCGTCGCACCCGTTGCGGCTGAACACGAAGGTGATCGCCGGCAGCAGCCCGGCCTTGTCCAGCCGCTCGATGACGTCGGACCGCGCCGGCGGCCGGTACCTCGGCTTGTGCGACGACTCGCGCCTGCTCGGGCCGCCCCAGCCCTCGATCCGCCGCTCGTGCTCGCGGACGTACCGCACCAGCTCGGGGTCGACCACCGACGCGCCGCGCTCGCGGGTGGACAGCGGCCGCGGGCTGTCACCGTGCTCGGCGGCGTGGGCGGCCGGGCGCAGCGAGAACAGGTCGAACACCCGGTTGCCCACGAGCATGTGCTGCCACAGCGGGATGGGGCGCACCTCGCTGACCACGACCTCGGTGTCGCCGCGCACGGTGACCAGCCAGTCGGCGAACTCCTCGGCGTTGCTGACCGTCGCCGACAGCGAGACCAGCGTGACCGACGGCGGGAGGTGGATGATCACCTCCTCCCACACGGCGCCGCGGAAGCGGTCCGCGAGGTAGTGCACCTCGTCCATCACCACGTAGCCGAGGCCCAGCAGCGCCGGGGACTCGGCGTAGAGCATGTTGCGCAGCACCTCGGTGGTCATCACCACCACGGGCGCGTCGCCGTTGACCGCGTTGTCGCCGGTCAGCAGGCCGACGCGCTCGGCCCCGTACCGCTCGACGAGGTCGTTGTACTTCTGGTTGGACAGGGCCTTGATCGGCGTCGTGTAGAACGCCTTGCGGCCCTCGGACAGCGCCTTGTGCACGGCGAACTCGCCGACGACGGTCTTGCCGGCCCCGGTGGGCGCGCAGACCAGCACGCCGGAGCCGCGGTCCAGCGCCTCGCATGCCTCGACCTGGAACGGGTCCAGGGAGAAACCGAGCTCGGCGGTGAAGTCGGCGAGGTCCGGATGGGCCGTCCGGCGCCGGGAAGCGGCGTACCGCTCAGCGGGGCTGGACATACCCCCACGTTAAGCGCGTGGTGCGCCGTCGGCTCGCCGCGCCCCGACGACGCTCAACGCGCCGGGGACGCACTCCGCGACGACGGGCAGCGGGGCCACCGGCTCGCCGTCGGCCCAGGTGGTCACGCCGGGGCAGGCCAGCTCCACCCGGGCGGCACGGAACACCGACACCGCCGGGTCGTGCACGTGCGAGCCGTCCGCCAGCCGGGGACGCGCCCGGATCAGCTCCCGGCGGGTGAGCGGCCCGACGACGGTCACGTCGAACAGCCCGTCGGTGGGATCGGCGCCCGGGCAGATCGTCAGCCCGCCGCCGTACCAGGCGGTGTTGCCGACGGCGACCATCGTCGCGGGCAGCGTCCGCACCTCGCCGTCGTCGAGCCGGACGGTCATCTCGAAGGGGCGCAAACGGGCCAGCTCCAGCAGCACCGCCAGGTCGTACCGGCGGCGGCCGCGGGGCCAGCGGAGCCGGTTGGCCCGATCGGTGACCGCCGAGTCGAAGCCGGAGCACAGCACGGTGGCCCACCAGCGGTCGCCCACCCGGCCGGCGTCGAGGGCCCGGGTCTCCCCCGCGCGCAGGTCGGCGGCCAGGGCGCCCACGGCGGCGGCGGGGTCGTCCGGCACGCCGAGGGCGAGGGCCAGGTCGTTGCCGGTGCCCGCGGGGACGAGCCCCAGCGGCGTCCCGGTGGCCGCCACGGCCTGCAGCGCGGCGTGCACCGTGCCGTCGCCGCCGACGGCCACGACCGCGGCCACCCCGGTGGCGACGGCGTCGCGAGCCTGCTCCTCGGCCTCGGCGCCCGTGGTGGCCGGGAGCACCCGCGGCGTCAGCCCCGCGGCGCGGAGCTCCCGCAGCACCGTGTCGCCGAGGGCACGGGCGCGGCCGCGCCCGGCGGCGGCGCTGACGAGGACGGCGACGTCCACGGGGCGGCCGGGGGTCAGCCGCGGAAGGACGCCGGCGTGGAGTCCTGCGGCTCGTCGAGGGACGACGGCGTCGCGTCCAGCGGGGACGCCTCGTCGTCGCCCAGGCCGTGGAAGTGCTCGACCGCCGCGCGCTTGGCGCGGCGCTTGTCGACCACGCGCGCGATCTGGATGGCCAGCTCGAACAGCACGATCATCGGCCCGGCCATGAGCAGCATGGTGAAGGGATCCTGCGTCGGCGTGATGAACGCGGCGAAGACGATGGTCAGGAAGAAGATCCAGCGCCGGCTCCGGGCCAGCACCTCGTGGCTGAGCACGCCGACCAGGTTGAGCGCGACGGCGATGAGCGGGACCTCGAAGCTGACGCCGAAGGCGACCAGCAGCGAGAGCACGAAGCCGATGTAGTCCTGGGCGGTGAGCGCGACCACCACGCCGTCGCCGGCCAGGGTGAGCAGCAGCTCCAGGCCCTTGGCCAGGGAGACGTAGGCGAGGAACGCGCCCAGGGCGAACAGCACCGTGGAGACGGCGACGAAGCCGATGCCGTACCGCTTCTCGTTGCGCTTGAGCCCCGGGGTGATGAACGCCCACAGCTGGTACAGCCAGAACGGGGCCGACAGCACCGTGCCGGCGAGGAAGGCGACCTTGAGCCGGATGAAGACGCCGCCGAAGACGTCGGTGATGAGCAGGCCGCAGCCGCCGGCGTCGTCGCCGCCGTAGCGCAGGTTCTCGTCCAGGCCGCAGTAGGGGGCGCGGATGAAGTCGCCGAGGCCGTGCTCGTACCACCAGAAGGCGACGGCGGTCGCGATCAGCAGCGCCACCAGCGCCTTGGCGATCCGGTTGCGCAGCTCGGTCAGGTGCGCGACCAGCGACATGGTCGCCGCCGCGTCACGGGGCTCGCGGCGCCGACGCAGCCGGGGGCCGCTCACCGTCGTCCTCCCGGGTGCGGCTGGGTCAGCGCGAGCCGTCGGACGCGCGGGCCTGCTCGGCCCGGGCCCGCAGCTCGGCGGCGCGCGCCTCGGCGAGGCGGGCCTCCTCGTGCAGCTGGGCGGAGAGGTCGCCGTCGGCGGAGGCCGCCGGGGCGGCGGGCGCGACGATCTCGCCGCGGACCGGCGTGGTCTGCGCCGCGTCCTTCGTGCGGACTCCCCCGGCCCCGGAGTCGTCGTCCTTCATGCCCTTCATCTCGCCCTTGAAGATCCGGAGCGAGCGGCCGAGGGAACGCGAGGCGTCGGGCAGCTTCTTGTAACCGCCGAAGAGCAGCAGGGCCACCACGAGGATGATCAGCAGCTCCGGCACGCCGAGTCCGGCCATGACGGGTCCTCCACAGGTCGATTCGGTGGGAATGCTACGCCCAGGGGTCCGCTCCCCCGGTCACGTCAGCGTCCGTTCACCGGTCGTCCGTGCCCCCGACGCGCTCGGAGGTCTCCGCGACCTGGTGCAGGAGCGGACGGACCTCGCGCTCGAAGGCGGTGACCTCGCGGGCCAGGCGGGCGCGGGCGCCCTGCACGCCGTAGGCCAGCGCCCCCAGCACGACGAGGGCCAGCACCACGACGACGATCCACACGACCAGCAGGAGCACGGGTGCGACCCTAGCCCGCGCCCTCGGCAGGGGCCTCGACGCCGTAGCGGGCCAGGGCCGCCCGCGCGTCGGCGGCGATCCGGTCGGCGAGCCCGGCCGGCTCGTCGACGAGCGCGTTCCCGCCCAGGGACGCCACCAGGCGGCGGGCCCACGCCAGGTCCGCGGTCCGCACGGTGACGGCGAGCCCGCCCGGGGGGTCGTCGACCGGCGTGGCGGAGTCGACCGGGTAGTACTCGGCGACCCAGCGGGCGCCGCGGGCCAGGCGGAGGCGCACGACGGGCGAGCCGGGCTCGGGCTGGTAGACCCCGCCCTCGACGTCGCGGCCGTGTGCCTCCGGCGGCGGGGCGGCCGGCTCGTCGAGGACCACGACGTCGTCGACGCGGTCCAGGCGGAACAGCCGGACGCCCTCGACCCGGCGGCACCAGGCCTCCAGGTACCAGCGCCCGTCGACCAGCAGCAGGCGCATCGGGTCCACCGTGCGCTCGGTGCGCTCGTCGCGGCTGGGCACGTAGTAGTGCAGGTGGAGGGCCCGCGTGCGCTGCAGCGCCTCGCGGACGACCGCGAGGGTCTCCTCCCGGGCGTCCACGCTGACGGTCACGGGCGTGACCTCGGCGGCGTGGCCGGCGGCGGCGGACACCTTGGCCAGGGCCCGGCTGACCGCCTCGCGCTCGGCCAGGCCGGGGAGCTCGAGCAGGGTCTTCAGCGCCACGACCAGCGCCACGGCCTCGTCGGTGGTCAGGCGCAGCGGCCGGACCATGCCCGCGGTGAAGGTGACGTGCACCCGGTCGCCCTCGAACGAGAGGTCGATCAGGTCGCCGGGCCCGTGGCCGGGCAGCCCGCACATCCACAGCAGCTCGAGGTCGCTGCGCAGCTGCCGCTCCGTGACGCCGAAGTCGCGCGCCGCCTCCTGGACGCGCACGCCGTCGGGCCGGGCGGTCAGGTACGGGATGAGCGCCAGCAGCCGCGTCATCCGATCCGTCGTGCCGGTGGCGCTCACGCGGGGACTCCCATCGCGGCCAGCCGGGTCAGGTGGTCGATCACGGCGTCGCGCACCTCGGCGGGCGACTCGACGACGACGTCGGCACCCAGCGCGGCCAGCTGGCCGGCCAGGCCCCACGGCTCGGTCGTGCGCAGCTCCAGCCGGTCCTCGCTGCCGTCCGGGGTGGTGCCCAGCGGCGTGGCCCACCGGCGCAGGCCGACGGCCGTGCCGGGACGGGCGCGGACCACGACCACGAGCTCCTGACCGCCCACCTGGGAGGCGACCATGGCGCCGAGGTCGAGGTCGGCGGGCGGCTGGAACGCCCCGGCCGGACCGGAGGCCTTCGGGGTGCCGACGACGCGGGACAGCCGGAACATCCGCGGCTGCTCGCGGTCGAGGTCCAGGCCGCCGAGGTACCAGCGCCCGTGCCACGCGATGACGCCCCAGGGCTGGACGCGGCGCCGGGTGGGCGCGTCCTCGTCGGGGCGCTGGTAGTCGAACGTGAGCGCCCGGCGGTCGCGGGCGGCGGCGTACACCGGCTCGAAGGCGGGCTCGCCGGCGTCCAGACGCGGCTGCAGCGGGATGCCTCCCCCCGCGTCGACGTCGATACCGGCGGCCCGGAGCTTCACCAGGGCGCTCTGCGCGGCGCCGGCGAGCTGGGCGGACTCCCACAGCCGCAGCGCCAGGCCGACCGCCGCGGCCTCCTCGCCGGTCAGCTGGATCTCGGGCAGCTCGTAGTCGGCCCGCGCGATGCGGTAGCCGTCCTCGGTGTCGAAGGCGCTGGTGCGGCCGGTCTCCAGCGGCACCCCCATCTCGCGCAGCTCGGCCTTGTCCCGCTCGAACATGCGCTTGAAGGCCTCGTCGGCGCGGTCGGTGCCGTCGTCGGGCTCGTAGCCGGGCACCGTGGCGCGGATGCGGGCCGCCGTCACGTACTGCCGCGTGCTCAGCAGCGCGATGACCAGGTTCACCAGTCGTTCCGCCCGCTTGGCCGCCATGGGCCCAGGCTATCCAGGCCGCGCCGACCAGCCGTCCTCCGGGACGCTGGCTAGCCTGCGGGCATGAGCTCTCCCCCCTCCTCCCGCATCCGCTGGCGGCGCGGCGAGGTGACCGCGCTGGGCCGTGGAGGGCACGACTCGCTGGAGCTCACGGTCGCGGTGCCCGACGACGGCGAGGTGCGCGCGCTCGCCTATCCCTCCCTCGTCGGCGTCCCGCGGGTGGGTGACTCCGTGCTGCTGAACACCACCGCGTGGGCGCAGAACCTGGGCACCGGTGGCTACGCCCTCGTCGTCGCCGTCCCCGACCGGCTGCCCGCCGACCCGACCGGGCCCGGGCACCTGGTGAAGGCCCGCTACACGCCGCTGCAGGTGACCGTGCAGGGCGTCGACGAGCAGGACACCGAGCACCACGCGACGCTGGCCGAGGCCGACTCGCTGGACGGCATGCCGGTGGTGGTGGCCGACCTGCACTCGGCGCTGCCGGCGGTGCTCATCGGCGCGCTGGCCACCGACCCCGACCTCAAGGTCGCCTACGTCATGACCGACGGCGGGGCGCTGGCCGCCGGGTTCTCCCGCACGATCGACGCGCTGCACAAGTCGCTGGCCGGCGTCGTCACCGTGGGGCAGTCCTTCGGGGGCGACCTCGAGGCGGTCACGGTGCACACCGGGCTGCTGGCCGCCCGGCACGTGCTCGGCGCGGACCTGGCGATCGTCACGCAGGGCCCGGGCAACCTCGGCACCGGGACGCCGTGGGGCTTCTCCGGGGTGGCCGCGGGCGAGGCCTGCAACGCGGTGACCGTGCTGGGCGGCCAGGCGGTCGGGGCGCTGCGCATCTCGGACGCGGACGCTCGGCCGCGGCACCGCGGTGTGTCGCACCACTCGCTGACCGCGTTCGGCCGGGTGGCGCTGGGCGGGGTCACGCTGGTGGCGCCGCGGGGTCTGGGCTCGGAGCTCGGCTCGCAGGTCGACGAGGACCTCGCCGGTCAGCCCGCCCGCAACCCGGTGGTGTGGGTGGACACCGACGGCCTGGAGGACGCGCTCAGCCTCTCCCCCGTGCCGCTGCGCACGATGGGCCGCGGCATGCCCGAGGAGCGCGCCTACTTCCTCGCCGCCGCGGCCGCCGGCCGCTACGCCGCCCTCGCCGTCCCGTGACATCTGTCGACCTCCGGTCGACACCGCGGCCACGTGCCGTTCCCCTGCTGCGTTGAGCGCGTCTGACGCACCGCGCCGGGAGGCCTCCGGCCTCCGCGTCTCGGCACGTCCCTCGCAGGGCGGCGTTCAGGTCGTCCCTCCACGGACCCTCCGGGCCCGTTCGGGCCGGCCTACATCGAGGCGATGAGCTTCTCGACGCGGTCGTCGACGGACTTGAACGGGTCCTTGCACAGGACGGTGCGCTGGGCCTGGTCGTTGAGCTTGAGGTGCACCCAGTCGACGGTGAAGTCGCGGCGCTTCTCCTGGGCCTTGCGGATGAACTCGCCGCGCAGCCGGGCCCGGGTGGTCTGCGGCGGCACGTTCTTGGCCTCGAAGACCCGCGGCTCGTGGGCCACCCGCTCGACCTGACCGGCCCGCTCGAGCAGGTAGTACAGGCCGCGGGTGCGGCTGATGTCGTGGTAGGCGAGGTCCATCTGGGCGACCCGCGGCGAGGACAGCGGCAGGTCGCGCTTGGCCCGGTAGCGCTCGATCAGGCTGTACTTGATGGCCCAGTCGATCTCGCGGTCGATGAGGCTCAGGTCCTCGCCGTCGACGGCCTTGAGCACCCGGCCCCACAGCTCCAGCATCTGCTGGTGCACCGGCGAGACTCCCTCGCGGTCGGCGAACTCCAGGGCGCGGTCGTAGTACTCGGACTGGATCTCCAGCGCCGACATCTCCTTGCCGCTGGACAGCCGCACCTTGCGTCGCCCGGTCATGTCGTGGCTGATCTCGCGGATGGCGCGGATCGGGTTCTCCAGCGTCATGTCCCGGATGGGTGTGCCGGCCTCGATCATGCGCAGCACGAGGTCGGTCATGGCGACCTTGAGCAGCGTCGTCGTCTCGCTCATGTTGGAGTCGCCGACGATCACGTGCAGCCGCCGGTACTTCTCCGCGTCGGCGTGCGGCTCGTCGCGGGTGTTGATGATCGGCCGGGACCGGGTGGTGGCGCTGGAGACGCCCTCCCAGATGTGCTCGGCCCGCTGGCTGACGCAGTACACCGCGCCCCGCGGGGTCTGCAGCACCTTGCCGGCGCCGACGACGATCTGCCGGCTGACCAGGAACGGGATCAGCACGTCGGCCAGCCGGCTGAACTCGCCGTGCCGGCCCACCAGGTAGTTCTCGTGGCAGCCGTAGCTGTTGCCCGCCGAGTCGGTGTTGTTCTTGAACAGGTAGATGTCGCCGGTGACGCCCTCCTCGGCCAGCCGCTGCTCCGCGTCGACGAGCAGGCCCTCGAGGATCCGCTCCCCCGCCTTGTCGTGGACGACGAGCTCGGTGAGGTCGTCGCACTCGGCGGTGGCGTACTCGGGGTGGCTGCCCACGTCGAGGTAGAGCCGGGAGCCGTTGCGCAGGAAGACGTTGGAGCTGCGGCCCCAGGACACCACCCGCCGGAACAGGTAGCGGGCGACCTCGTCCGGGGACAGCCGGCGCTGCCCCTTGAAGGTGCACGTGACGCCGTACTCGGTCTCGATCCCGAAGATCCGTCGGTCCACGATCCGAGACTAGGCGCCGATGGCGACACAGGCCCGCTCCGCGCGCGCCCTCGCCGTCCGCCGGGTCCGGAAGCCGGTCAGCCGCCGCGCTTCGCGTCGAGGCGCTGCAGCAGCTCGTCCATCGCCTTCCCGATCTCGTCGTGGTCGTTCTGCGAGGCCCGCTGCTTGCCGTGGATGAGGGCGGTGCGGACGACCTGGTCGAAGTCGCCGTAGGGGAACGCGTACCGCTTCTTGGTCTCCTCGTCCGAATCGGGGTCGACGGCGAGATGCCAGGCCGCGAAGGCATCCCAGCCCTCCTCCTCGATGACGCGGTTGCCGTCGTCGGTGGAGGGGGCGGCGTCGGACCAGTCGCTGGTGTCGTCGAACGTGCCGGAGTCGATCAGCTCCCGGGCATGGCGGACGGCGGCGTGGTTGAGCTCGTAGTTCGGCATGGGCTCCCGGTACCCGGATGGCCCGCGCCAATCGCCCCCATCTGCGCCGTCGTCGCGGTCAGCCCTCGCCGCCGTCCTCGTCGTGGGGGTCGTACTCGCCGCCACCGACGGTGTCGACGTTCGCCGGGTCGCCCAGGCCCGCGGGCGTGCCGGGCTCGGGCACGCTCGGGGCGTGCGCGCCGGCGGGGGGCGCGTCCTCGACGGCGTCCGGAGTGGCCTCGTCGCCGAGCAGCCGGCGCAGGGCCGAGCCGGTGATCCGCCGGAAGGCCCGCTTGGGACGGCGCCGGTCGAGGACGGCGACCTCCAGCTGGTCGCCGGTCAGCCGGGTCGGGCCGCCGTTCGTGGCCCCCGCGGTGACCGGGCTGACCGCCGACAGCGCGCGGACCCCGACCTCGAGCGCGTCGGACAGGCCCATGCCCGCGTGGAAGTGCTCGCGCAGATGGCTCGTGACGGCCTCGGCCTGACCGCCCATGACGACGAAGTCGGGCTCGTCGACGATGGAGCCGTCGAAGGTGAGCCGGTAGAGCTGGTCGTTCTCGGGGCGGTCTCCGACCTCGGCGACGCAGAGCTCGACCTCGAAGGGCTTGGTCTGCTGGGTGAAGATCTCGCCGAGGGTCTGGGCGTAGGCGTTGGCGATGACCCGGCCGGTGACGTCGCGCCGGTTGTACGAGTAGCCGCGGACGTCGGCGAGGCGGACCCCGGCGACCCGCAGGCTCTCGAACTCGCTGTAGCGGCCGACGGCGGCGAACCCGACGCGGTCGTACAGCTCGCCCACCTTGTGCAGGGTCGAGCTGGGGTTCTCGGCGATGAACAGCACGCCGTCGGCGTAGGTGACGACGGCGACGCTGCGTCCGCGGGAGATGCCCTTGCGGGCGTACTCCGAGCGGTCCCGCATGAGCTGCTCGGGAGAGGCGTAGTACGGCATGGTCATGGCTCAGGCCCCCCGGTCGGTGTTCTGGCGGTCGGCCTCGGCCCGCTCGGTGACGATGGTGTCGGCCACCGCGGCCACCTCGGCGTCGGTGAGCCGCACCGCGCCCTCGGCGTCCACGCGGTAGACGATCGGGTACAGCCGGCGGACCGGGTCGGGACCGCCGGTGGCGGAGTCGTCGTCGGCGGCGTCGTAGAGCGCCTCGACGAGCGTCCGCGTGGCGGTGTCGGCGGCCAGACCGCTGCGCCAGGTCTTCTTCAGGGAGTTCTTGGCGAAGAGTGAACCCGAGCCCACGGCGGCGTAGCCGCGCTCCTCGTAGTTCCCGCCGGTGACGTCGTAGCTGAAGATCCGGCCCGGGGCCGTGCCCGCGGCGGCGTCGAGGTCGAAACCGGCGAACAACGGGACGACGGCGAGGCCCTGCATCGCGGCGCCCAGGTTGCCCCGGATCATCTGCGCGAGGCGGTTCGCCTTGCCGTCGAGGCTCATCGTGAGCCCCTCGATCTTCTCGTAGTGCTCCAGTTCGACCTGGTAGAGCTTCACCATCTCGATGGCGATGCCGGCCGCGCCCGCGATGCCGATGACGCTGTAGGAGTCGGCCGGGTAGACCTTCTCGATGTCGCGGGAGCTGATCAGGTTGCCCATGGTGGCGCGCCGGTCGCCGCCCATGAGGACGCCGCCCTCGTAGGTGACGGCGACGATCGTCGTGCCGTGCGGCGCGAGATCTCCCACGGGCATGGTCGGGACGGGGCGGCGGCCGGGCAGGAGGTCAGGCGCCGTGGTCGAGAGGAAGTCGGTGAACGAGGAGCCCACCCGGTCCAGGTAGGCGGGCGGGAACCCGCTCCGGCCGCTCCACGAGTCGCTCACGCATCCGCCTCTCCCGCCTGCTCGCGCCGGCGTGCACCACTGGTCCGCCCGGTGCTCCGCGTGCTGGTCCCGCGGGCTCCTGGTCGTCGCTGCGACCCTACCGGCGGCTCCCCCGGCCGGCTGGCCGCCTCGGCCTGCCCGGTCACCGCTGCGACCGACGCTGCGACCAGCTGGTCGATCGCCTGCAGCTGGTTGTGGTGCTCGACGTAGAAGGCGGCTGCCTGCAGCACGGCCGGGTCGTCGCGGAACTGGCCGAGCCCGCCGTTGCAGTTGAAACATAGAAGGGCTCGAACCCGGCCGGTCGAATGGTCGTGATCAACATGTGCCGCGGGCGCCCTTCTGCAGATCGCGCACACCCCACCCTGCTCTCGGAGCAGATGATCGGCCTCGGCCGCCGTGATGCCGTAACGACGAGTCAAGTGATAAGTGCGAGAGCCTCCGTGCTTTTCTCGGGAGAGCCTGGAACGCTTGTTGTGACACGGCTTGCAGTACGCCGAGTAGCCACTGGCTGAGGCGACGGTCCTGACGAACTTGGCGAGCGCTAGAACCGCCTCGCAATCCGGACACCACTTGTGCCCTTCAGGGACAACAGTCCCCTCGGGCGGTCTCCGCTGGACACGCGGACTTGTCCGTCGTGCCTCCCTGCTGCGCAGCGAGCGCTCGGCCAGATGGTCCCGACAGTAGAACGCCAAGCCGTCCCGAGAGCGCGCGTTCTTGGAGAAGTCCGATACCGGGCGATAGTCGGCACAGTCTTTGCAATACTTCTTCGCCATTCCGATGACGTTTTGTACGCAATTATCTATTGGCCCCCTTTTTGTACGTAGGCCCTAACGAAGTCTTCTGCATTTGATTCGAGAACTTCGTCAATTTCGTCGAGAATGGAATCGACGTCGTCCGACATTTCCTGCCGGCGTTCTGCCGCCTCGGTGTCGACCGAGGCCTCGACCTCGTCGGTCTCCTCGCGCGAGCGCGTCGCCTTCTGCTGCCCGCCGGTGTCCCTGGTGGCCATGGCCTGCCCCTCCCGTCGTGGGAACTGCTGCTGGGACTGAAAGCTACCCGCCGGGTGTGACATCCGGGGTCCGGCGAACGGGTGCTGTGGAGATCAGCGCCCGGTGATGGTGTCGACCAGCTCCTGCGCGGTCGCCGACGCCTCGAAGAGGGCGCCGACGTGCTCACGGGTCCCGCGCAGCGGCTCCATGGTCGGGATGCGCACCAGGTTCTCCCGCCCCAGGTCGAACACCACGGAGTCCCACGACGCGGCGGCCACCGAGGCGGGGTAGCGGCGCAGGCACTCACCGCGGAAGAACGCGCGGGTGTCGGCCGGTGCGTGCACCACCGCCCGCTCCACCTCCTCGTCGGTGAGCAGCCGCTGCATCGAGCCGCGCGCCACCAGGCGGTTGTAGAGGCCCTTGTCGGGACGGACGTCGGAGTACTGCAGGTCGACGAGCTTGAGCCGCGAGTCGCCCCACTCCAGACCGTCGCGGGAGCGGTAACCCTCGAGCAGTCGCAGCTTGGCCGGCCAGTCCAGCCGGTCGGCGCAGCGCATCGGGTCGATCGCCAGGTCGTCCAGCACCTCGGCCCAGCGGCGCAGCACGTCCTCGGTCTGCTCGTCGGCCTCGCCGCGCTGGGCGACGAACTTCTGCGCGTGCTCCAGATAGGTCTGCTGCATCTCCAGCGCCGTCATCCGCCGCCCGTCGCGCAGCCGCACCGTGTGGGTGAGCGTCGGGTCGTGGCTGACGGCCTGGAGCGCCTCCACCGGCTCCTCGAGGGAGAGGTCCCGCGGGAGGAAGCGTGCCTCGATCATGGCCAGCACGAGCGACGTCGTCCCGACCTTGAGATAGGTGGACAGCTCGGCCAGGTTGGCGTCCCCGATGATCACGTGCAGGCGCCGGTACTTCTCGGCGTCGGCGTGCGGCTCGTCGCGGGTGTTGATGATCGGCCGCTTGAGCGTCGTCTCCAGGCCCACCTCGACCTCGAAGAAGTCGGCGCGCGACGAGATCTGGAAGCCGTGCCCGCGGCTCTCGGCGCCGATGCCCACCCGGCCGGCGCCGGCGAACACCTGCCGCGTCACGAAGAAGGGCACCAGTCCGCGGATGATGTCGACGAACGGCGTCCGCCGGTCCATCAGGTAGTTCTCGTGCGCGCCGTACGAGGCGCCCTTGCCGTCGGTGTTGTTCTTGTACAGCTGGATGGGCTGGGTGCCGGGCACGCGGGCGGCCCGCCGGGTCGCCTCGGCCATCACCCGCTCCCCCGCCTTGTCCCACAGGACGATGTCGCGCGGGTTGGTGACCTCCGGCGTCGAGTACTCCGGGTGCGCGTGGTCGACGTAGAGGCGGGCGCCGTTGGTCAGGATGACGTTGGCCATCCCGGTGTCCTCGTCCAGGTCGTTGTGGTCCAGCGCCTGTGCTGGCGTGAGGTCGAACCCGCGGGCGTCGCGCAACGGCGACTCCTCCTCGAAGTCCCACCGGGGACGACGGCGGGTCGGCGCCTCGGCCACCGCCCACGCGTTGACGACCTGGCTGGACAGCGTCGTCGGATTGGCGGTCGGCTGTCCCGGCACCGAGATGCCGTACTCGACCTCGGTGCCCATGACCCGCCGCACGCTCATGGCCCAACCCTAGGCCGCGTGGCGAGGCGGGGACGGCGACGACCCGGCCACCCGCCCGCCTCAGACGGTGACGACGGTCTTGCCCGTCACGCTGCCCGCCACCAGGTAGCGGATGGCGTCCGGCGCCTCCGCCAGCGGGAACGTGCGGTCCACCACCGGCCGGACCTCCCCTCGGTCGACGAGCTCCGTCAGGGCCAGCAGGTCCGGTGTCCGGACAACGGACACGAACATGCGCAGGCGCTGCCGGACGAACGGGGAGAGCAGCACCGCCCCGAGCTGCCGGCTCATGCCCAGCCACCGGCCGCCGCCCTCTCCTCCGACGATCACGAGGGTCCCGCGCGGCTCCAGCGCACGACGGAGCCTCCGCAACGGCCGGTTGCCCGCGATGTCCAGGACGACGTCGAAGCGATGCCTCCCGTCGGTGACGTCGACCTGCGCGTAGTCGAGGACCTCGTCCGCCCCCAGGGCCCTCACCGCCTCGGTCTTCCCCGCACTGCACACGCCGGTCACGTGCGCCCCGGACGCCTTGGCGATCTGGACCGCGAAGGTGCCCACTCCCCCACCGGCGCCGATGACGAGCACCCGCTGCCCCGCTCGGACCCGCGCCTGGTTCCGGACCGCCTGCAACGCGGTCACCCCGGACACCGGGACCGCCGCTGCCTCCTCGAAGCTCAAGCTCGCCGGCTTGCGTGCGACCTTGCCTTCGCGGACGACGGCGGACTCGGCGAACGTGCCCGTGCCGACCCCGAAGAGTTCGTCCCCGGCCGCGAACCCGGAGACG
Source organism: uncultured Actinomycetota bacterium (assembly GCA_963747895.1). GTDB lineage: Bacteria > Actinomycetota > Actinomycetes > Mycobacteriales > Geodermatophilaceae > Blastococcus. The sequence continues at coordinate 659,141 of CAVVGX010000012.1, read as the reverse complement.
TCCGCGCCGACCTCCGTCACCACGCCGGCCAGGTCCATCCCCAGGACCGGCTGCCGGGGCCCTCGCAGCCCCATCACCAGCCGCACCGCGTACGGCTCGCCGGCCATCAGGTGCCAGACTCCCCGGTCCACGCCCGCCGCGCGGACGCGCACCAGCACGTCCTTCGGGCCCACCGTCGGCTCGGCCACCTCGCGGAGCTCGAGCACGTCGGCCGAACCGTACCGGTCCTGTGCGATCGCCTTCACGGCTGCTCCTCGTCGGTGCCCGGAGATCCCTCGCATCCAGCACCCGCAGGGCGGAGATCGGGGTGCGTCAGGAGAACGTGACATCGAGTCCGGCCGAGCGCAACGGCCCGGTCCCCGCGGGTGTGCGGGGCCGGGCCGTCGGTGGAAGCGCGCGCCTACAGGTACTGGCCGGTGTTCGTGGCCGTGTCGATCGCGCGGCCGGACTCGTTGCCCTTGCCGCTGATGAGCGTGCGGATGTAGACGATCCGCTCGCCCTTCTTGCCCGAGATCCGCGCCCAGTCGTCGGGGTTGGTCGTGTTGGGCAGGTCCTCGTTCTCCTTGAACTCGTCCACGCACGCCTGCATCAGGTGGCCCACGCGCAAGCCCCCGACGCCCGTCTCCAGCCGCTCCTTGATGGCCATCTTCTTGGCGCGGTCGACGATGTTCTGCAGCATGGCGCCGGAGTTGAAGTCCTTGAAGTACAGGACCTCCTTGTCACCGTTGGCGTAGGTGACCTCGAGGAAGCGGTTCTCCTCGACCTCGGTGTACATGCGCTCGACGGTGCGCTGGATCATCCCGGCGATGGTCGCCTCGCGGCTGCCGCCGTGCTCGGCCAGGTCGTCCGGATTCAGCGGCAACGTCGGCAGCAGGTACTTGCTGAAGATGTCCCGCGCCGCCTCGGCGTCCGGCCGCTCGATCTTGATCTTCACGTCGAGGCGGCCGGGGCGCAGGATCGCCGGGTCGATCATGTCCTCGCGGTTGGAGGCGCCGATGACGATGACGTTCTCCAGGCCCTCGACGCCGTCGATCTCGCTGAGCAGCTGGGGCACGATCGTCGATTCGACGTCCGAGGAGACCCCCGAGCCGCGGGTGCGGAAGATCGAGTCCATCTCGTCGAAGAACACGATGACCGGCGTGCCCTCGCTGGCCTTCTCGCGCGCCCGCTGGAAGACCAGGCGGATGTGCCGCTCGGTCTCGCCCACGTACTTGTTCAGCAGCTCGGGGCCCTTGATGTTGAGGAAGTAGGACTTGCCCTGCCCCTCCCCCTTGAGCGCCGACACCTTCCTGGCCAGGGAGTTGGCGACCGCCTTGGCGATCAGCGTCTTCCCGCAGCCGGGCGGGCCGTACAGCAGGATCCCCTTCGGCGGCCGCAGCTGGTACTCGCGGAACAGGTCCGCGTGCAGGAACGGCAGTTCGACGGCGTCCCGGATCTGCTCGATCTGCCGGGAGAGGCCACCGATGTCGCCGTAGTCGATGTCGGGGACCTCCTCGAGGACGAGCTCCTCGACCTCGCTCTTGGGGATCCGCTCGTAGACGTAGCCCGACCGCGACTCCAGCAGCAGCGAGTCACCTGCCCGCAGGGGCTGGTCGGACAGCGAGTCGGCGAGGTAGACGACCCGTTCCTCGTCGGTGTGCCCGATGACCAGCGCCCGTTGGGTGACGCCGTCGACCGGCTCCAGCAGCTCCTTGAGCATGACGACGTCGCCGGCGCGCTCGAAGCCGCGCGCCTCGACGACGTTCATCGCCTCGTTGAGCATGACCTCCTGGCCGGGACGCAGCTCCAGGCCCTCCACGTTCGGGGAGAGCGTCACCCGCAGCTTGCGGCCGCTGGTGAACACGTCGACCGAGCCGTCCTCGTGGCGCGCGAGGAAGACGCCGTAGCCGGACGGGGGCTGCCCGAGCCGGTCGACCTCCTCCTTGAGCGTGACCAGCTGCTCGCGGGCATCGCGCAGCGTCGAGGAGAGCTTGTCGTTGCGCTCGGACAGGAAGGCCGCGCGGCCCTCCGCCTCGGCGATGCGCTCCTCGAGCGCCCGCGCCTGGCGGGGGCTGTCGGCCACCTTGCGGCGCAGCAGGCCGATCTCCTCCTCGAGGTAGGAGATCTGGGTCAGCAGCGCAGCGACGTCACGTTCACGTCGCGCCTTGAACTCGTCGGGACCGTCGATCGGACCTGGGCCCATCGCGCACCTCCGCAGTTTCGGGGGAGCCAGGACGCAAATCTATACACGCGGGACGACACTTCGCCGTGGGCTCGCGGCCGTCCTCCGGGCCCCGTCCAGGGGCTCGTCCCGAGCGGGCGAGGGACGAGGAGGACGGGGTGATTCTCAGATCTTCTGCGCCCGCCGCTGCCGGATCGGGGCCACTGCGCCTTCGGCGAGCCGGCGGGCGGTCACCAGGAAGGCGGTGTGGGCGACCATCCGGTGCTCCGGGCGGACGGCGAGGCCCACCGCGTGCCACGGCCGCAGCAGCGACTCCCAGGCGTGCGGCTCGGTCCAGACCCCCTGGGCCCGCAGCGCCTCGACGTAGGTGGACAGCTGCGTCGTCGTCGCCACGTAGCCGACGAGGACGCCGCCGGGCCGCAGCGCGGCGGCCACCGTCGGCAGCACCGCCCAGGGCTCGAGCATGTCCAGGACCACCCGGTCGACGACCTCCTCCGCGGGGTGGTCGGCGAGGTCGCCCAGCCGCAGGTTCCAGTTCGCCGGCACCTCGCCGAAGAAGGCGCCCACGTTGCCCCGGGCGACGTCGAGGAAGTCCTCCCGCCGCTCGTAGCTCGTCAGGGACCCCTCCGACCCGACCGCCCGCAGCAGCGAGCAGCTCAGCGCGCCGGAGCCCGCACCGGCTTCCAGGACCCGCATGCCCGGACCGACGTCGCCGAAGCCCACGATCTGGGCGGCGTCCTTGGGGTAGATGACCTGCGCGCCGCGCGGCATGGAGAGCACGTAGTCGGCCAGCAGCGGGCGCAGCGCCAGGTAGCCGGTGTTCGCGGTGGAGTGCACCACCGAGCCCTCGGGAGCTCCGATGAGGTGGTCGTGCTCGATCGCGCCGCGGTGGGTGTGGAACTGCTTGCCCGGCTCCAGGACGACGGTGTGGTGACGGCCCTTCGGGTCGGTCAGCTGCACCCGGTCACCGGCGACGAACGCCCCCGGCACTGGGGCGGGGGGTCCGACGGGGACGTCCCCGGGCTCCTCGTTCGGCGCGACGGCAGGCGTCTCCACCGTCTCGGCGGGGACGTCGAGGTCGTGCTCTGCCTGGGTGTCCACGGGCGTCGAGCGTACGGAGGGGGCCGGTGTGACCCCCGCCCCTGGTGCAGCGCTGCCCCGGTGCGGCGCGGACACTCGGAACTGTCGGTGCCCCGACCTAGCCTCGGACGCATGACGGTGACGGTGGAGACGAACGCGACCCTCGCCCCGGCCGGCGGGCCCGACGAGGAGGGGCCCGGCCCCGCGGTCGAGCCCGCCCAGGCGCCCCGCCGCCCCTCGCTGTCCCCCAGCCGGGCGGCCGACTTCAAGACCTGCCCGCTGCTCTACCGCTTCCGCACGATCGACCGGCTGCCCGAGCGGAAGAGCCTGGCCGCCGTGCGGGGCACGCTGGTCCACTCCGTGCTGGAGCGGCTCTACGACCTCCCCGCGGCCGAGCGCACCGTCGAGGGCGCCCTGGAGCTGCTGGAGCCGGCCTGGGTGGAGCTGCGCGAGGAGCCCGGGGTCGCCGAGCTCTTCGAGGCCGCCCAGGGCGAGGGCGCCGAGACCGACGTGAACGCGCCCGAGTCCCTCGAGGCGTGGCTGGCGTCGGCGGGCAAGCTCGTCGAGCGCTACTTCACCCTCGAGGACCCGCGGCGCATCGAGCCCGAGGGCCGGGAGCAGCTGGTCGAGGTCACCCTGCCCGACGGACTGCTGCTGCGCGGCTTCGTCGACCGGCTGGACGTGGCCCGCAACGGCGCGCTCCGGGTCGTCGACTACAAGACCGGCTCGATGCCGCGCGAGGCGTTCGAGAGCAAGGCGCTGTTCCAGATGAAGTTCTACGCCCTGGTGCTGTGGCGCACCCGGGGCGTGGTGGCCGCCCAGCTCAAGCTGATCTACCTCGGCGACGGCGACGCGCTGACCTATGCGCCCGACGAGGAGGAGCTGCTCCGGTTCGAGCGCACGCTGCTGGCGATCTGGTCGGCGATCGAGCGGGCGGTCAGCACGGGTGACTTCCGCCCGAACAAGACGCGGCTGTGCGGCTGGTGCGACCACCAGGCGGTGTGCCCGGCGTTCGGCGGCACTCCCCCGCCCTTCCCTGCCGACGCCGCCGCTGCGGCCGGCTGGCGACGTCCCTGCCGGTCACCCCCGTCTGACGAACGGCGGCGGGACCGTCAGCGCGCCAGGTCGGGGTACCCGCCTCCCGCGCGCCAGAGCCGGGCCGACGTCAGAGGATCGCCGACGGTCCGCGGTCGCCATGGACAGGTGCTCACCGGATGCCGGCGGGCCGGCCGCCCCGGGTCAGCCGTTCGCGCGCACGTGCGCGACGAGCGCGTTCGCGTGACCGTGCCCCAGACCGTGCTCGGCCTTGAGCCAGGCGACGACGTCCATGTGCTTCTCCAGCGGTGAGCTGCGGACGAGGTCGAGCCACTCCCCCACCGGCCGCCCGTACTTCTTCTCGATGGAGGGGAAGTAGGAGGCCGGTCCCTTGACCGTCCCGCCGTCTGTCGCGCTCACGTGCCACGTCCTGTCCTCGCTGGTCCGGGCACGTCGCCCGTCGTCATCGCATCAGACGGCCCGGGACGGGAGAAGTCATCGGGCCGACGACTCCGCAGGCGCGCGGCCGGCGAGCACGTCGGCCAGCTCGGTCAGCCCGATACCGGCCAGCGAGTCGACCTGCACGAGTCCGGGCGCCGGCGGCACCGGCTGCAGCCCGGCCACGCCGATGACCGCGGCACCCGCCGCCAGTCCGGAGGTGACGCCGACCAGCGAGTCCTCGATCACGACGCACTCCTCCGGGGCGACGTCGAGCGCTGCCATCGCCTGCCGGTAGGGCGCCGGGTCGGGCTTGCGGGCCGGCACCTCGTCGCCGCAGACCGTCACCTCGAACGGGCCGCCGCCGGGGAAACCGGCCTCGATGTGGGCGATGACGAGGTCGGCCAGCCGGCGCGGCGTCGTCGTCACCAGGGCGGTGCGCAGGCCCGCCCCGTGGACGGCGGTCAGCAGCTCCTGCGCGCCGGGCAGCCAGATCAGCCGCTCGCTCATCATCCGGGCCACGTCGTCCATGACCTGGGTCATGTCGGCCAGCAGCTGCTCCTCGGTGCGGGTCACGCCCAGATCGGCGTACAGGATCCCCATGGCCACTCGCATGCTGGTGCCCACCGTCGACGCGCGGGCCCCGGCCGACATCCGCCCGCCCAGCTGGCCGGCGAGGGCGAACATGGCCTCGCCCCAGTACTCCTCGGTCTCCACGAGGGTGCCGTCCATGTCGAAGAGCACCGCCCGCAGGCTCCGGGCCGTCGCAGGGGTTCCCGGCTCGCGCCCGTGTCCAGCCACGCGACGAGTCTAGGGAGCGCCCCGTCCGTGTCCGGGGGATGCCGGATCAGGCCGGTCGGGTGCCCGTCAGGGTCCCGAAGGCGATGATGTTGTCCTCGTAGCTGCGCGCCCCGGAGTCGAAGTCGCCCCCGCAGGTGATCAGGCGCAGCTGGGCGTCGGGGGTGTTGCCGTAGACCGTGATGGTCGGGAAGTCGTCCTTGGGGTGGCGCTCCACCCGGTCGATGGTGAAGACGGCGACCGTGCCGTCGGCGCGGGTCACCTCGACCTCGTCGCCGGCCTCCAGCGCACCGAGGTCGAAGAAGACGCCCGGTCCGTACTGGGCGGAGTCGACGTGTCCGAGGATCACCGCGGGCCCGACGGCGCCGGGTGCCGGACCCCGCTGGTACCAGCCGGCCCGGTCGTCGGCCTCCAACGGAGGCACCTCGACGGTGCCGTCGTCGTTGAGGTCGAGGCGCATCAGGTCGCTGACGACGTCGATCGACGGGATGCGCACCGACACGGGAGCGGCCACCGCCGGCGCCTCGGCGGAGGGGGCTCCGGGTGTGCCCGTCGCGGGGGCCGGGGGTGCTGCGGGGGACGTCGCCGTGGAGCTGGTCGCCTCGGCGCGAGGGGGCTGAGGAGCCCGCTGCTGCCCGGTCACCGCCACCACGACGGCGACGGCCGCCACCACGGCGAGGACCACCGCCAGCGCGATCCATGTACGCGAGCTCGGTCGGCGGGCGCTGGGCTCGGTCACGGGGGTCCTCTCGGGGTGCGACAGGTGGAGGGGGCCCGGCCGCGCGGGAGGCGTGCTGCCTCCCGCGCGGCCGGGCAGCCGGATCAGGCCTGGTCGGCCTGACGACGGCGGTAGGCGACGGTGCCGGCGGCAGCCGCACCGACGGCCGCGAGGGCGCCGATGCCGATGGCGCCCTGGTTCTCGGTGCCGGCCGTGCTCCCGGCACCGGTCTCGGCACCACCGGCGGGCGCGGTGCCCATCTGGGCGGCCGTCAGACCACCGCAGGCGGCCGGGGCGGTGGCCTCCATGGGCAGCGACGGGTCGAGGTCGCTCTTGATGTCGCCGTCGTAGGCGCCGCTGCCGTCCTTGTCGACGCCGTGCAGCACGATCACCGCGGTGCCGGCCTCGAACGCCGCGTGCACGTCGTCGGTCACCTCGAAGGTGCGGTCGTAGCTGATCGAGCCGCCCTCGGCGGTCGGGAAGCGGTCGACGGCCAGGCCGCTGTCCGGGCTGGTGTCACCGGTGACGGTGAGGGAGGTACCGATGGCGCCGTAGTACTTGGCCGCCTCGGTCACGCTCACGAAGCCGTCCTTGTCGGCGTCGTCCTCGAGACCGTCGGAGGGGCAGCTGCCCATCGCGCCGATGTGGAAGTGCTGCGCGTGGGGGGCGCCGGGCAGCAGGCCGGTCGCCTCGATGGTCACGGTCGCGGTGTTCCCGTCCAGCGTGACCATGCCGGTGCCGGTGACGCCGGAGCTGTTCACCGAGGCCAGGTCGGCCTGGTAGGTGGAGGCGCCCTCGTGGGCCGACGCCGTCGACATGGCCATCAGCGGGAATGCCGCGGCCGCGATGGCGACGGTGGGGAGTGCGAATGCCTTGCGCATGTGGTGCTCCTCTGATCGGAGTGGTGCCAGGACGTCGGCTCAGCGCCGCTCGCCCGTGGTGCCGGCCGGGCGCGTCGGTGCGCCTGCCGTCGTTCCGGTCGGATGACCCCGGTCAGCGGGAAGAAGAAGGCAGGAGGTCCTGCCGCCGCTGTCCACGAGGTGTTCGGGACGAGCGAGCGCATCGGTTCGCGGTTCCTGAGAAAAAACTGTGACTTCTTTCCGGGACCATCCGGATGGCGCCTCCGCGACGAACGCCGGGCATGACACCTGCCCGGCTCGCGACCTCGGCAGCTGCCCGGACGGCGGCCCTCGGTCTCGTCGCCGGCGCGCTGGTCCTGGCTGGTTCGTCGCCCGCGATGGCGCACGACGGCCTCGTCGGCACGAACCCGGCTGCCGGTGCCACCGTCGCCGAGGCGCCCGACTCCCTGGAACTGGACTTCACCGGTGAGCCGCTCCCCCTGGGGACGCTGGTGGCGGTCACCGGGCCCGACGGCGCTCCGGTCTCCGTGGGGGACGCCGAGATCCGCGGGACGACGGTCGTGCAGACGATCGACGGGGACGCCGATGCCGGGACCTACCGCGTCGAGTGGCGCAGCACGTCCTCCGACGGGCACGCCCTGTCCGGCGTCTTCGACTTCACCGTGGCCGGTGACCCCACCGCACCCACGGCCGGGACGTCGCCGGCCGGGTCGGACACCACCTCCGGTGCCGCGCCTGCCGACGACGCCTCGGCGGACGAGGGCATCGCGCCCGTGTGGCCGGTGGCCGGTGCCGTCGTCCTCGCCGGGCTGGGGGCGCTGCTCGTGCCCCGGCTGCGGCGACGCGGGTGAGCACGACCGCGCCGGTCACCCCGGTGCCGGCGCTCCGGCCGGAGGACCGCCCACCGGCCCCCTCGGCGGGGCGCGGACGGCACGTCCTGGTCGCCCTCCTCGTGGCGGCGGGTCTCGGGGCGGTGCTCTGCTCGGCGCTCGCCGTCGCCTCCGGGGCACCGACCGCCGATCCGGTGGGGCTGCCCTCCGCCGGCCGGCTCGTCGAGTGGGGACTGCCGGTGGTCACCCTGGCCGGCCGGATCGCGGCCGTCGGCACGGTCGGGACCCTCCTCTTCGCCGCCGTCCTGCTGCCCGGCAGGGGCGCGGCGCTGCCGCCCGGGGCGCGGCGGGCCCTCCGTGCGACCTCGGCGTGGGCGCTGGCCTGGGCGGCGGCCACCGCGCTCGGCGCCCTCCTCACGCTCAGCCGGCTGGTGGGCACCGCGCCCACCGACCTGACCTGGGCCTCGTCGCGGGTCTTCCTCGAGGACACCGGTGCCGGCCGTGCGGCGCTCCTGGGCGTGGTCCTGGCCACCCTGGTGGCGGCCACGGCGTCCCGGAGCACCGTCACGGGCGCGCGCGTCCTGCTGGCGGTGGCGCTCGCCGCGCTGCTCCTCCCGGTGGTGCTCAGCGGGCACTCCTCGGCGGCGGAGGACCACCTCGTCGCCGTGACGACGCTCGGCGTCCACGTCGTCGCGGCGACCGCCTGGGTCGGGGGGCTGCTCGCCCTGCTGGTCCACGGGCGGCACGGTGCGGCCCTGTCCGTGGCAGCACCCCGGTTCAGCCGGCTGGCGCTGGGCTGCTTCCTGCTCACCGCGGTCTCCGGCGTGCTGGCGGCCTGGCTCGTCCTCGGCGGCACCGGCGCGGTGCTCGACGCCGTCGGGACCGGTTACGGAGCTCTGCTGCTCGCCAAGACCGGGGGCCTGCTCCTGCTCGGTGTGCTCGGCTGGCAGCACCGTCGCCGCACCCTGCCCCGCCTGCGAGCAGGGGACGGCGGTGGCTTCCGCCGGTTCGCGGCGGGCGAGGTGCTGCTCATGCTGGCGACGGTCGCGGTGGCCGTCGCGCTCGCCGCCTCCCCTCCCCCGTCCGCGGCGTCCACCGCGGCACCGGCGGGCGCGACGGCGTCCACCGCCGCGGATCCCGCCGCCGCGGCCGCCGACCCCATGGCCGGCCACGACCACGGCGAGCTCTCCGTCGGCGTCCTCGTCGACGACGAGCGGTTCCACGTCGCCGGTCCGGTGGCCGCCGGCTCACGGGTGACCGTGTTCAACAGCGGCGGGGAGACGGTGACCCTGACCGCGGACGACGGCTCCTTCGACCTCGTCGTCCCCGCGGGAGCCCTGACGACCTTCGAGGCGCCGCGGGAGCCGGGCGCCCACCGGTTCTCCAGCGATCACTCGGCGTCGTTCGCCGACGTGCTGGTCGTCGGCTGACGAGCTGACCGCTGCGCCGTCCCGCCCTTGCACCACCCCGTCCGGAGGAGAGCGCCGAGCGGATGCGGCGCGGCGCTCCAGGATGGCCGCCCGTGCGCCGATGGGAGCGGCGTGAAGGGATCCACCGACGCACGTGCCACGCGGGACGTCGCCTCCCCCCGGTCGATGGCGCACACGCTGGGGTTGTTCTTCGTCGCCGGTGGCCTCGCCGCGATGCTGGCCGCCGCCGGGGGCGACGACCACGTCGGTCGCCGCGCGGGGGTCGCCGGCGCGGGCCTCCTGGCCCTGCTGGTGGGTGGAGCCGTGTTCCGCTGGGGCAGCGCGCTGCCCCGCGCCGTCCAGGGCGGCCTGGTGACCGTCGGATCCGCGCTCATCGGCACGGTCGTGCTGATCAGCCCGGACCCGGCCACGGCCGTGGTGTGCGCCTCGATCTGCACCTTCGTCGGGGTCATGGCCTGCTTCTTCGCCGACCGCAGGGTGGCGGTGGCCCACATCGCCACCGCCGTCGCCGGCACCGCGTCGGCGCTGCTGCTGCGGGGTGACGCGCCGGTCGTGTCCGCCGCGGCCGTCGCCGTCGTGGTGGTCACGCTCGCGTGGGTGACCCGCGCCTTGGTGCTGCGCGCCTCCGACGCCTCCGCGGACGCCCTGACAGGTCTGGTGAACCGGCGTGGCTTCGACGAGGCGCTCGACGAGCACACCAGGCGTCCCGACGTCCCCCTGTCGGCCGGGCTGCTGGACCTCGACCACTTCAAGCAGATCAACGACTCCGCCGGCCACGAGGCCGGTGACCGGCTGCTGCGACGGGTGGCCGACAGCTGGCGGCCGGCCCTGCCGCCCGGAGCCCTCCTGGCCCGGCACGGCGGCGACGAGTTCGCGCTGCTCCTTCCCGGCCGGTCCGGCGCGGAGACGCTGGCCCTCGTCGAGCACCTCTGCTCGCTGGTGCCCGACGTCGGGGTGTCGGCCGGTGTCGCGGAGCGCCGGGAGGGTGACTCCGCAGCCCAGCTGATGCGTCGTGCCGACCTGGCGCTCTACCAGGTGAAGGCCGACGGTCGCGGCGCCGCAGCGCTGCACGCCGAGACCGTCAGCCGCTAGGACGGCCCCCGTTCAGAGGCTCACCCTGAGCGCGCGAAGGGTGAGGGGAACGGGGGTCCGTCACTCGTCCTCGGTGCGGTAGCCCAGGTTCGGGGACAGCCACTTCTCCGCCTCGTCGACCGTCCACCCCTTGCGGCCGGCGTAGTCCTCGACCTGGTCGCGGCCGACCCGCCCCAGCACGAAGTAGCGCGAGTCGGGATGGGAGAAGTACAGCCCGCTCACCGCGGCGCCGGGCCACATGGCCATGCTCTCCGTGAGCTGGATGCCGGTGTGCGCCTCGACGTCGAGCAGCTCCCAGATCGTCTGCTTCTCGGTGTGCTCGGGGCAGGCGGGGTAGCCCGGAGCCGGGCGGATGCCGCGGTACTTCTCGCCGATCAGGGCCTCGTTGTCCAGGTGCTCGTCGGACGCGTAGCCCCAGAACTCCGTGCGCACCCGCTCGTGCAGCCGCTCCGCGAAGGCCTCGGCCAGCCGGTCGGCCAGCGCCTCGAGCATGATCGCGTTGTAGTCGTCGTTGTCCTTCTTGAACGCCGACACGCGCTCGGCCGAGCCGAGGCCGGCGGTGACCGCGAACGCCCCGACGTAGTCGTGCAGCCCGGTCTCCCTCGGGGCCACGAAGTCGGCGAGCGACTTGCGCGGCGAGCCGTCGCGGCCCTCGGTCTGCTGGCGCAGCTGGTGCAGCACGGTGCGCACCGAGCCGCGCGACTCGTCGGTGTAGACCTCGATGTCGTCGCCGGCGACCTGGTTGGCCGGGAACAACCCGAACACCCCGGCCGCGCGCAGCCACTTCTCCTCGACGATCCGGTCGAGCATCGCCTGCGCGTCCTCGTAGAGCCGCCGGGCCGCCTCGCCCGTCGTCGGGTTGTGCAGGATGTCGGGGAACCGGCCCCGCATCTCCCAGGCGTTGAAGAACGGCTGCCAGTCGATGTACTCCCGCAGCTCGGCGAGCGGGTAGTCGGGCAGCGACTTCACGAACTGCGTCGCCGTGCCGTGCCGGTGGTCGCAGCCCGGTCCGGAGCAGACGTCCTTGGCCTGCTGCAGGAGCATCCGCGGGCGCGGCGGGGCGTAGGCCGACCAGTCCACCGGCGTGGCGGCCTCCCGCGCCGCGGCGATCGGCAGCAGCGAGCGGCTGTCCTGCCGGGCGGCGTGCCGCTCCCGCAGCGTGGCGTACTCGGCGTCGGTGTCCGCCAGCAGCTTGGGCCGCTGCTCGTCGGACAGCAGGGCGGCCACGACCGGCACGGACCGGGAGGCGTCCTTCACCCAGATCACCGGGCCGGAGTACTTCTGCGCGACCTTGACGGCGGTGTGCGCGCGGGAGGTCGTGGCGCCGCCGATGAGCAGCGGGATCGTGAAGCCCTGGCGCTCCATCTCCGAGGCCAGGGTGACCATCTCGTCCAGCGAGGGCGTGATCAGCCCGGAAAGGCCGATGACGTCGGCGCCCTCGGCCTTGGCGGCGTCCAGGATCTTCTGCGCCGGGACCATGACCCCCAGGTCGACGACGTCGTAGTTGTTGCACTGCAGGACGACGCCGACGATGTTCTTCCCGATGTCGTGGACGTCGCCCTTCACGGTGGCCATCACGACCTTGCCGTTGCTGCGCTCGACGTCACCGGGCTTCTTCTCCGCCTCGATGAACGGGATGAGGTAGGCCACGGCCTTCTTCATCACCCGCGCGGACTTGACCACCTGCGGCAGGAACATCTTGCCCGCGCCGAACAGGTCCCCGACGACGTTCATGCCGTCCATCAGCGGGCCCTCGATGACCTCGATCGGCCGCCCACCGCGCTCGCTGATCAGCGCGCGCAGCTCCTCGGTGTCGTCCTCGACGAAGCCGTCGATGCCCTTGACCAGCGCGTGGGTGATCCGCTCCCCCACCGGCAGGTTCCGCCACTCCTCGGTGGCGACCTCCTTGACGGTGCCGTCACCGGCGAAGTCCCCGGCGATCTCCAGCAGCCGCTCGGTGCTGTCGGGACGGCGGTTGAGGACGACGTCCTCGATCCGCTCGCGCAGCAGCGCCGGCACCTCGTCGTACACCTCCAGCGCGCCGGCGTTCACGATCCCCATGTCCATGCCCGCGGTGATGGCGTGGAAGAGGAACACCGCGTGGATGGCCTCGCGGACCGGGTTGTTGCCGCGGAAGGAGAACGAGACGTTCGAGACGCCGCCGGAGACCAGGGCGCCGGGCAGGTTCTGCTTGATCCAGCGGGTGGCCTCGATGAAGTCCAGCCCGTAGTTGGCGTGCTCCTCGATGCCCGTGGCCACGGCGAAGACGTTCGGGTCGAAGATGATGTCCTCGGCCGGGAAGCCCACCTGCTCGGTGAGGATGTCGTAGGCGCGGCGGCAGATCTCCTTGCGCCGCTCCAGGTTGTCGGCCTGGCCGTCCTCGTCGAAGGCCATGACGACCACGGCGGCGCCGTACTTGCGGCACAGCCGGGCCTCGCGGACGAACTTCTCCTCGCCCTCCTTGAGGGAGATGGAGTTGACGATCGCCTTGCCCTGGACGCACTTGAGCCCGGCCTCGATGACCTCCCACTTGGAGGAGTCGACCATCACCGGCACGCGGCAGATGTCGGGCTCGGCGGCGATGAGCTTGGCGAAGCGGTCCATCGCCTCGACGCCGTCGATCATCCCCTCGTCCATGTTGACGTCGATGACCTGCGCGCCGGCCTCGACCTGCTGGCGGGCGACGGTCAGGGCAGCCGGGTAGTCGCCGGCCTTGATCAGGTTCCGGAATCGTGCCGAGCCGGTGATGTTGGTGCGCTCGCCGACGTTGACGAACAGCGTCTCCTCGACGACGGTCAGCGGCTCCAGGCCGGACAGGCGCAGTGCCGGGCGGACCTCCGGGACGCTGCGGGGCGTCTTGCCGCTGACGTCGCGCGCGATCGAGGCGATGTGCGCCGGCGTCGTGCCGCAGCAGCCGCCGACCAGGTTGACGAAGCCGGCCTCGGCGAACTCCGCGACGATCTCGGCGGTCTCGGCGGGCGTCTCGTCGTACTCGCCGAAGGCGTTGGGCAACCCGGCGTTGGGGTAGCAGGAGACGAACGTGTCGGCGATCCGCGAGATCTCGGCGATGTAGGGCCGCATCTCCTTGGCCCCGAGCGCGCAGTTGAGGCCGACGAGCAGCGGCCGGACGTGCCGCACCGAGTGCCAGAACGCCTCGGTGACCTGGCCGGACAGGGTGCGCCCGGAGGCGTCGGTGATGGTGCCCGAGATCATCACCGGCCACCGGCGGCCGCGCTCCTCGAACAGCGTCTCCAGCGCGAAGATCGCGGCCTTGGCGTTGAGGGTGTCGAAGATCGTCTCGATCAGGAGGACGTCGGAGCCGCCGTCGACCAGGCCGCCGGCCTGCTCGAGGTAGGCCTCGACGAGCTCGTCGAAGGTGACGTTGCGGGCGCCGGGGTCGTTGACGTCGGGCGAGATGGACGCCGTCCGGCTGGTCGGGCCGATGGCGCCGACGACGTAGCGCGGCTTGCCCGGGGTGCGGGCGGTCATCGCGTCGGCCTCGCGGCGGGCCAGCCCGGCCGAGGCGACGTTGAGCTCGTAGGCGAGCTCCTCCATGCCGTAGTCGGACAGCGAGATGGTGGTGGCGTTGAACGTGTTGGTCTCGATGAGGTCGGCGCCGGCCTCGAGGTACTCGCGGTGGATGCCGGCGATGATCTCGGGCCGGGTGATGCTGAGCAGGTCGTTGTTGCCCTGCACGTCGCTGGGCCAGTCCGCGAAGCGCTCACCGCGGTAGCCGGCCTCGTCCGGGCGGTCCCGCTGGATGGCGGTGCCCATGGCGCCGTCCAGGACGAGGATGCGCTGCTCCAGCAGGGCTGTCAGCTCGGCCGTCGCATCGGGGCGGAGGGTGGGTGAGTCGGACACAGGCGATCCCCAGTACTGCGTGGCTGTGGGTGTGCGGGCTCCGGCTCCGTGGCCGAGCTCCGGCACCCCCGGCGGGTCTGCCCAGGCTTGAGCGGTCCCGATGTCGACCCCATCGTCTCACTTCCGCCCCTCGGAGCCGACGACCTGTGCCCTGTTCACACGCGAGGGTCATCCGTCCCGCGGTGTCGGCGGGGCGACGTAGGCTCGCAGGGGTGATCGACCCGAAGCCAGGCGCCGAGGACCTGCCCGAACTCACCGACCCCGTGGTGGTCGTCGCGTTCGAGGGCTGGAACGACGCCGGGGACGCCGCGACCGGCGCGGTCGAGCACCTCGAGCTGATCTGGGATGCGAAGCCGCTGGCCGCGCTGGACCCGGAGGACTACTACGACTTCCAGGTCAACCGACCCACCGTCTCGCTGATCGGCGGGGTGAACCGGCGCATCGAGTGGCCGACCACGCGCGTCTCGGTCGCCCGGCCGCCGGGCAGCCCCCGCGACGTCGTGCTGATCCGCGGGATCGAGCCCAACATGCGCTGGCGGGGCTTCTGCGCCGAACTCATCGGCCTGCTGGAGGAGCTCGACGTCCAGACCGTCGTCGGCCTGGGGGCGCTGCTGGCCGACACGCCGCACACCCGTCCTACGCCGGTCACCGGCTCGGCCTACGACGAGGACTCCGCGAAGGCCTGGGGGCTGGAGACCTCGCGCTACGAGGGGCCCACCGGCATCCTCGGCGTCTTCCAGGACGCCTGCGTCCAGGCCGGCCTGCCGGCGATCAGCTTCTGGGCCGCCGTGCCGCACTACGTCTCCCAGCCCCCGTCGCCCCGGGCGACGCTGGCGCTGCTGCGGCGCGTCGAGGAGGTCCTGGAGATGACCGTGCCGGTCGGGGCGCTCCCCCAGCAGGCCGAGGACTGGGTCACCACCGTCGACGAGATGGCCAGCGAGGACGAGGAGGTCGTCGAGTACGTGCGCTCGCTCGAGGAGCGGGCCACCGAGGTCGACCTCTCGCAGGCCAACGGCGACCAGATCGCCCGCGAGTTCGAGCGCTACCTCAAGCGGCGCGACGGCTCGGCCGGCGGCGCCTGACCGACCAACACCTCCGTCGTGGCGCGCCGTCCGCGTGCCACGCAGCCCTGACCGTCGCCGCATGGACCAGGGCTTCGGTGCGTTCCCCACGTTCTTCCTCATCGCGTTCGGCATTCGCCCTCACGATCATCGTCGTCGTCTCCGTCCTGGTCGTGACGAGCATCGTCCGCAGCCGGAAGGTGCTGCAGAACGGCGGCCTGGATCCGTTGACGGCGCAGTCGCAGGTGGTCGCGGGGCTGGCCCGCGGGCCGCTGACGGCTCCGGTCAGGACCCTGGAGCAGCAGCTCGCCGAGCTCGACGACCTCCACCGCCGCGGCGTGATCACGACCGAGGAGCACCGGGAGGGACGCCGGCGCGCCCTCGGGGGTTGACCCGGACCGCTCAGCCCGCGGCTCTCCCCGTGGCGTCGCGGCGGAGCGGTCGCATCCGCGTCGTGGCGTCGTCGTCGAAGAGCCGGTCGTGCGTGGACAACGCGAACCGGTCGGTCATGCCCGAGACGTAGTCGACGACCTGGGTGACCGGATCGGCCTCGGTGTCGCGGTAGGACGCCGGCAGGAGCTCGGGGTGGGCCAGGTGGTGGTCGACGAGCCGCCGGATGACGTCGATGGCGACGTGCTTCTGCCCGGCGGCGGTCTCCGACGCGTACACGCGCTCGAACATGAAGGCGCGCAGCTCGTGCATCGCCTCCAGGGGCCCGGGCGCCATGACCACCTGCTCGCCCCCGGGCGCGAGCGAGCCGGCGACGACGGCGTCGATCATGGCGCCGACCATCTGGCTGCCCGGTTCGCCGAACACCGCGCGGCTGCTGGCCGGCAGCTCCTCGGGCCGCAGCACCCCGGCGCGGACGGCGTCCAGCGCGTCGTGGGACAGGTACCCGATGCGGTCGGCGTAGCGCACGCACTCCGCCTCGCGGGTGGACGGCGGCGGCGTGATCTTCCAGCTGTGCGCCCGGACGCCGTCGCGCACCTCCTCGGTCAGGTTGAGGTGCTCGAGCACCTCGACGATGCGCACGCCCTGGGCGGCGTGGTGCCAGCCACCGGGGACGTAGGGGTCGAACGCGTCCTCGCCGATGTGCCCGAACGGTGAATGGCCGACGTCATGGGCCAGGGCGATGGCCTCGGCGAGCGTCTCGTTCAGCCCGAGGGCCCGGGCCAGCGACCGGGCGACCTGGGTGACCTGCAGCGTGTGGGTCAGCCGGGTGACGAAGTGGTCGCCGTCGGGGTTGAGGAAGACCTGCGTCTTGTGCTTGAGCCGGCGGAAGGCCTTGGCGTGCAGGATGCGGTCGCGATCCCGCTCGAACGCCGTCCGCAGGGGGTCCTCCGGCTCGGGGCGGGCGCGGCCCCGCGAGGCGGCCGCCCGGCACGCCGCCGGGGCGAGCTGCTCCTCCGCGCGCTCCCGCGCGGCCCGGTCGGTGAACCGGAACGGGGCGGCCGACATCAGCCGTCCTGCAGCGCGACGCCGAGCAGCGCGTCGACGGCGTCGCAGACGATCGTCGGCGAATGCTCCTCGCGCTCTCCCGTGCCGGCCAGGGTGGCCGCGGCCCACGCGTCGACCACGGCGATGGCCCCGGGGCTGTCCAGGTCGTCGGTCAGCCGCTCGCGCAGCCCGTGCAGCACCGGGCCGGCCGGCGCCCCGGTGTCCTGGGCGACGGCGCGCCGCCAGGTGCCCAGCCGCTCCTGCGCCTGCCGGAGCAGGGCCGGCGTCCAGGCGCGGTCGGTGCGGTAGTGCCCCGAGAGCAACGCCAGCCGGATGGCCATCGGGTCGACGCCCTCGCCGCGCAGCTTGGAGACGAAGACCAGGTTGCCGCGGCTCTTGCTCATCTTCTCGCCGTCCAGGCCGATCATCGCCGCGTGCACGTAGGCCCGGGCGAAGGGCTTGGTGGCAGTCAGCGCCTCGGCGTGGACGGCGGAGTACTCGTGGTGCGGGAAGACCAGGTCGCTGCCACCACCCTGCACGTCGAAGCCCATGCCGATGGTGTCCAGGGCGATCGCGGCGCACTCGATGTGCCAGCCGGGCCGGCCCTCGGTGCCGCGCGGGCCGGGCCACGACGGCTCGCCCGGGCGGGCGCCGCGCCACAGCATCGGGTCCAGCGGCTGCCGCTTGCCGGCCCGCTCGGGGTCTCCCCCGCGCTCGGCGAAGAAGCCGAGCATCGTGGCCTCGTCGTAGCCGGACTCCCCGCCGAAGCCGGGGGCCTGGGAGACGTCGTGGTAGACGTCGCCGGTGCCGTCGTCCAGCACGTAGGCCAGGCCCGCGTCGAGCAGGTGCTCGATGTAGCCGACGATGCGCGGGATCGCCTCGACCGCACCGACGTAGTCCTCGGGCGGGAGCACGCGCAGCGCGGTCATGTCCTCGCGGAACAGCGCGGTCTCCCGCATGGCCAGGACGACCCAGTCCTCGCCGTCGCGCTCGGCGCGCTCGAGCAGCGGGTCGTCGATGTCGGTGACGTTCTGGACGTAGTGCACCGCGTGGCCGGCGTCCCGCCACACCCGGTTGACCAGGTCGAAGGCCAGGTAGGTCGCGGCATGCCCGAGGTGCGTCGCGTCGTAGGGCGTGATGCCGCAGACGTACATCCGCGCCGTCCGGTCCGGGCTGGTGGTGACCACCTCGCCGAGCGCGGTGTCGTGCACCTTGAGAGCGGGACCGGTGCCCGGCAGGGTCGGCAGGAGCGGAGCGGGCCAGGAGAGCACGACCCGAGCCTAGATTGCAGGTCCGACGTCCCCGGCCCGCACGTCCGGCGCGGTCGTCGGCGGAGGAGGACGCGCCATGGAGATCGACGACTACCTGCCGTCGCTGCGGCGGTCGGACGCGCGGTTCGCCGAGGCCGCGGCCGCCGGGGTCCTGGCCCGTGGCTGGGCGGCGCGGGTGCCCGGCTGCCCGGACTGGTCGCTGGCCGACCTGGTGTGGCACCTGGCGCAGGTGCAGCGCTTCTGGGGCTGGGTGGCGCGCACCCGCGCGCAGGATCCCTCCGCGTACGTGAAACCCGCCCGGCACCCCGACGACGAGCTGCTCGGGTACGCCGCCGCGCGCAGCGCAGAGCTGGAGGCCGCGCTGGCCGGCGCCGATCCGGCCCAGCGGGTCTGGACCTGGGCGCCGCAGCAGGACCTGGCGTGGGTGCTGCGCCGGCAGGCCCTGGAGGCGGCCGTGCACGCCGTCGACGCGGAGCAGGTGCTCGGCGACGTCCGCCCGATCCCCGCCGACGTCGGGCTCGACGGGCTGGACGAGTGGCTGGAGGTCATGGTCCCGGGCGCCCTGCCCGAGGGACCGCCGGCCGACGCCCACCCCGTGGTCTTCCACGCCGTCGACGCCGGCGTCGACGGCGGCGTCGAGCGCACCCTGTTCCCCGGCTCGCGCCCGTCCCCGGTGGCGACGCTGACCGGCACGGCCGGTGACCTCCTGCTGGCGGTCTGGCGGCGGGTGCCGCTGGACGTGCTCACCGTGGACGGCGACGCCGCGCGCGCGGCCGCGATGATCGCCGCGGTGGAACTGGGATAGCTCAGCCCTCGACGAGCGCCGCCAGCCGGTCGAGCGCCATCCGCCGGCCCAGCTCGTTGTCGGCGGTCAGCTCCGTGCCGCCCGGGGCGTCCCGCAGTGCGAGGGTCACGGTCATCTCGCCGGTCGACGCGGGATCGGCGCTCTCGAACTCGTCCACCTCCACGACGAGCTCGTCGGGGACCAGACGGGTGAAGCGGGCCCGGTGGACGTCGGAGTGCGATGTCGTCCTGCCCTGCTGGTCGGCTGCCTCGTACGTGAGCGTCACGCGGAAGTCCCCGTCGCCCAGCACGTCGACACTGCTGGTCATGCCGCCGGGGAACCGCCACCGCGCGATGGCGCGGGGATCGGAGACCGCCGCGTAGACCGCCGGTCGAGGAGCCCGCAGCTGGACGGTCATCCGCGTGGTGCTCACGGCCAGGTCACCGCGTGCCGCTCGAACTCCCCGCCGGTCTGGATGCCGACGACGCAGAAGACCAGACCGGCCGGGTCCTTCATCTGCCAGAAGCGTCCCGGGCCCATGTCCCGGTGCCGGGTGGCGCCCAGCGCCTCGAGGCGGGCCACCTCGGCCGGGATGTCGTCGGTCTCGATGTCGACGTGCCAGCGCGGCGGCGTCCCCTCCCCGGTCCGCTGGATCTCGACGTGCCAGCCGTCGGCGAACGAGCCCAGCGAGGCCCAGTCAGCGTCGTCCGGGTCGTCCGTGGCCGGCCGACCGGTGGCGCCCGCCCAGAAGGCGGTGCCGGCGGCGTGGTGCTCCGGAGGCAGGTCGAGCAGCAGGATGGACAGGCGGCTGCGGTGCGGCATGACGCGCATCGTTCCGCGCCGCACCGACATCCCGGTCAGACCGTGAGCCGCCGCTAGGAGGGCATCCGCCGGTAGAGGCACTGGCCGCCCCCGGAGGCGTGCAGCTTCCCGCTCGGCGACCAGACGTTCGCCCGCCAGCCGAACATCCCCCGGGTGGACACCGGTGCCGACCCGTCGCAGAGCAGCCACGGCTCGTCGGTCGCGGGGCGGTGGAAGGCGACGTTGAGGTCCAGCGTGGGAGCGGTGAACGCCGGCCGCTGCCAGGCGTGCGGGCGGACGGCGGCCGGCCAGCTCGGCAGGTCGACCAGGATCAGCGACCGGCACGCGTCCACCCACGGGTCCGCGTAGGTCGGCGTCGTCCGGAACCGGAGCCACTGCTGCCACACGGCCGGGCGCGGGCCCTCCGGCCGCGTGGTCTCGGTGTGGACCGGTCGGCTCTCGATGTTGTTCCAGAACGGGATCGACGACGCCGAACCCTCCCGGCGGCCCAGCGCGTCGAGGGACGGGAGCTCGTCGGGGCCGGGGACGGCGGGCGGCACGGACTCGTCGTGCTCCAGGCCCTCGTTGCCGGCGACCGCCCACACCATCGCGTTCAGGATGGGCTTGCCCTCCTGGGTGATGGAGACGGTCGACGAGCCGGCCGTGCGGCCCGGCTTGGCGCTGTGCACCTCGATGTCGATGGGCTCCGGGCGGGCCACCCCGAGGTAGTGGCAGGAGAACGCGGCCGGCTCGTGCTGCGGGACGGTCGCTCCCACCGCCCGGAGGGCGAAGGAGGCGATGTAGCCCCCCATCGGCCCCCAGATGTTCCACTCCGGCGACGGGTCCGCGCGGAAGCGCCCCTCGTCGACCTGCTCCACCTGCGTGTCCGTTCCGAGGTCACCCACCCCGACACCCTCGCCGAGCCGGTGCTCCGAACGCAAACAGCGGCGCGTCGTCTCAGAAGGGCGGCCAGGGCAGCGCGGGCCAGTCGCCGCTGGGCTCGGGGTGCAGCTTGGTCCGCAGCAGGTCGGCCACCCGCTGCTGCACGCGGCGCACCTCGCGGCGGGTCAGGTGCTCGTGCAGCTGCTCGCCCAGGTCTCCGAGCAGCTCGTCGGCCAGCCGCTCCAGCACCTCGAGCGCGGCCAGCGGGATCGGCCGTCCGGCCCAGCGCCACAGCAGCGTCCGCAGCTTCGGGTCCACCGAGAAGCAGATCCCGTGGTCCACCCCGTACACGTGGCCGTCAGGCATCGGGATGATGTGCCCGCCCTTGCGGTCGGCGTTGTTCACCACCGCGTCGAAGACCGCCATGCGCCGCAGCGCCGGATCGTCGCGGCGCACGAACTCGGCCAGGTCGACGTCCTCGTCGCCGTCGATCCACAGCTGGACCATCCCCGTCCCGAACGGGCCCTCGCGCAGCACCGTGGGCGGCACGACCCGCCAGCCGGTGGCCTCCGAGACGAGGAACGCCGAGATCTCCCGTCCGGCGAGGGTGCCGTCGGGGAAGTCCCACAGCGGCCGCTCCCCCGCCACCGGCTTGTAGACGCACTCGCCGCCGACGTCGCCCGAGCGGATGGTGCCCACCAGGGTCACGTTGGAGGCGTCGAGCATCCGGCCCTCGAGGTCGATCTCACCGGTCTGCAGGAGGTGCAGGGCCTCGGCGTCGTCGGCGGGTGGGCGGAGGACCGGGTCGGCGGGTTGCTCGCTCATGGCACGCCGCCGGTCAGCGGCGGTAGCCGTTCTGCCGCGGGCAGACGTGACCGGTGGCGTCCAGCGGCAGCGAGCACAGCGGGCAGGACGGGCGGCCCGCCGAGATGACGCGTCGCGCGCGGGCGATGAAGGCCCGGGCCGCCATCGGGGTGATGGTCACCCGCAGCGCGTCGGGGCCCTCGTCGCTGTCGGAGAGGATCGCGTCCTCCTCGATCGGCTCCTCGCCCGCGGCGACGGCCTCGACGACGACGGCCTGCGCGGCGCCGTCCCAGGCCAGCCCCATGGCGGCGACCCGGAACTCCTCGTCCACGGGCGGGGTGAGCGGGTCGAGGTCGTCGACGTCGGCGTCGGGCGGGATCACCGCGTCGGCGCGATCGGAGACCTCGTCGAGCAGCTCGGCCATGCGGTCGGCCAGGACCTGGACCTGGGTCTTCTCCAGCGCGACGCTGACCGTGCGGCCGCTGCCGTCGGACGCCTGCAGGTAGAAGGTGCGGTCCCCTGGCTGGCCCACGGTGCCGGCGACGAACCGGCTCGGACGATCGAAGAGATGGACCTGACGGGACACGCGTCCAGGTTACGCGGACGGGCCGGGGACCTGCTGGGACGGCGCGGACGCGTCAGGCCGGCGCGCCGGACCCGCCGCCGACGACGGCGTCGGAGGACCTCGTCCGGCGCCCGCGCTTCTTCGGGGGCGGTGGGATCAGCGCGGAGACGTCGCCCCCGGTGTCGTTGATGCGGACCACGAACGGGCGGGTGTCGGTGTAGGTGACCACCGAGATCGAGGCGGGGTCGACGACGATCCGCTGGAACTGGTCCAGGTGCAGGCCGAGCGCGTCGGCGAGCACGGCCTTGATGACGTCGCCGTGACTGCAGGCCAGCCAGACGGCGTCCGGCCCGAGCTCGGCGTTGTAGGCACGGACGGCGGCGACCGCGCGGGCCTGCGTCTGGGCCAGCCCCTCCCCCTCGGGTCCGGGGAAGACCGCGGCCGACGGATGCTGCTGCACGACCTTCCAGAGCGGCTCCTTGACCAGCTCCTTGAGCGTCCGGCCGGTCCAGTCGCCGTACCGGGCCTCGCCGAGCCGGTCGTCGGTGCGCAGCTCGAGATCGCGCCCCTCGGTGACCGCGGACGCCGTCTGCACGCACCGCTCCAGCGGGCTGCTGACGACCGCGGCCAGCGGCACCTTCGCCAGCCGCTCCCCCACCGCGGCGACCTGGGCCGCGCCCGTGTCGTCGAGCTGCACCCCCGGCGTCCAGCCGGCCAGGATCCCGCCCGCGTTGGCCGTCGTACGCCCGTGCCGGAGCAGGATCACCGTGGTCACAGCCGCGAGCGTACGGCGAGGTCCTCTTGCTACGGGACGGACGACGCGATCGGCTCGGGGTCGAGGACGCCGGTGAACACCAGCGCGAGCACCAGGACGCCGAGGGCGATGCGGTAGACGACGAACGGCGCGAAGGACCCGCGGTCGAGGTAGCGCAGCAGCCAGGCGATGACCGTCAGGCCCACGCCGAAGGCGATCACCGTGGCCAGGATCGTCGGCCCCCAGGAGACCTCGACCCCGGCGTCGGCGCCGCTGAGCTCGTCGTAGGCCTGGTAGAAGCCCGAGGCGAGCACCGCCGGGATCGCCAGCAGGAAGGAGTAGCGGGCGGCCGCGGCGCGGGTGTAGCCGAGGAACAGGCCCGCGGTGATCGTGCCGCCGGAACGGGAGACGCCGGGGATCAGCGCCAGGGCCTGGGCGAAGCCGAAGGTGATGCCGTGCGGCACGGTGAGCTGGTCGAGCTCCCGCCGCTTGGCCCCCACCCGGTCGGCCCACCACAGGATCAGCGCGAACACGATGAGCGTCGTCGCCACGATCCGCAGGTCGCGGAAGGTCGTCTCGATGTCGTCCTGGAACAGCAGGCCGAGGATCCCGATCGGCAGGCTGCCGACGATGATCAGCCAGCCCATGCGGGCGTCCGGATCGCCCTTCCGCCGGCCGCCGAGCGAGGCGAACCAGGCGGTGAGGATCCGCCAGATGTCGTGGCGGAAGTAGAGCAGGACGGCGGCCTCGGTCCCGATCTGCGTGATGGCGGTGAAGGCGGCTCCGGGGTCGTCCCACCCGAGGGCCTCCCCCACGATGCGCAGGTGCGCGCTGGAGGAGATGGGCAGGAACTCGGTCAGCCCCTGGACGACGCCCAGGACGACGGCCTCCACCCAGCCCATCAGCGCGGCCCTCCACCGGCGGGGACTGCCTCACCGGGGCCACCGGCGGCCGGAGCCCCCGGCCGACACGTTCTCGGGGCGGACGACGGCGCGATCAGGCTGGCGGGCACGAGCGGTCACCCTAGGCGGCGTTCCTGGCAGCTCCCGGCGCGCCGCTCCGAGGCTGTGGGTGCTCGCCGGTGGGAGCGGCCGTGCGCCGGTAGGTTGGCCGGTCGTGGAACAACGGGCGCTGGGGCGCAGCGGTCTGGTCGTGAGCCGGCTGGCGCTGGGCACGATGACCTGGGGCCGCGACACCGACGAGGACGAGGCCGCGATGCAGCTCACGGCCTTCGTGGACGCCGGCGGCACCCTGGTCGACACCGCGGACGTGTACTGCGACGGCGAGAGCGAGCGGATCCTGGGCCACCTGCTGGCCGACGTCGTCCCCCGCTCCGACGTGCTCGTCGCGACCAAGGCCGCGGGCCGCACCGCGCCCGGCCCGATGGGGCGCGGCGCCTCCCGCGGGCACCTGCTGGCCGCGCTGGACGCCTCCTTGCAGCGCCTCGGCCTGGACCACGTCGACCTCTGGCAGTTGCACGCGTGGGACGACGCCACGCCCCTGGACGAGACGCTGGCGGCCTGCGACCTCGCGGTCTCCTCCGGGCGCGCCCGGTACATCGGCATCAGCAACTTCAGCGGGTGGCAGACCGCGCAGGCGGCCACCTGGCAGCGCGCCTGGCCCGGCCGCACGCCGATCGTGAGCAGCCAGATGGAGTACTCGCTGCTGCAGCGCGGCGTCGAGCGCGAGGTCGTGCCCGCCGCCGAGGCGCTCGGGCTGGGCGTGCTGGCGTGGTCCCCGCTGGGCCGTGGCCTGCTCACCGGCAAGTACCGGCACAGCACGCCGTCGGAGTCCCGCGGCGCCTCGCAGCAGTGGCAGCCGTTCATCGACGGGCTGCGCTCGGCGAAGTCCGAACGGATCGTCGAGGCGGTGATCACCGCGGCCGAGGGCCTGGGCACCAGCCCGCTGGGGGTGGCGCTGGCCTGGGTCCGCGACCGGCCCGGCGTCGTCGCCCCCGTGGTCGGCGCGCGCACCGCCCAGCAGTTGCAGGCCTCGCTCGACGCCGACGGCGTCCGCCTGCCCGCCGCCATCCGCACCGCGCTGGAGGACGTGTCCGCGCCGCCGGCCGGCTACCCCGAGCGGCTGGCCGAGCGATGACCGCTCCCCTGCCGGCGCCGGGTGGCGACCCGGTCTTCGCCGCCTTCTGCGCCGCCGGCCTGTGGCCGGGCCTCGGCCGGCGCGCCGCCGCGGAGCTGCCCGGGGTGGACATCACCGCCCCCGACGACGTCACCGCCGACCGGCTGCTCAAGCTGCCGCGGGTCGGGCGGCAGCGCGCCGAGCGGCTGTTCTCGAGCTTCCTGGCGGCGCAGCCCACCTACGAGGTGGTCGAGCTGCTGATCGCCGCGGGGCTCCAGGCCAAGCTGGCCGCAGGCGTGGCCGACACGCTCGGGCCCGACGCCGCGCGGCGGCTGCGCGACGACCCGTGGGCGCTGCTCAGCCTGCCCGGGGTGTCCCTGACCGAGGCCGACCGGCTGGCGATCGCCGTCCTCCAGGGCGCCGACCGGCAGGACGCCCGCCGCGGCCGGGCCATCGTCGGGCTCACGCTGCGCACCGCGACCCGCGACGGGCACACCGTCCTGCCGGCCGACCTCGTCGTCGCCGCGTTGCGCGCAGAGGGCATCACCGATCCGGCGGCGGCGATCGTGGCCGCAGTGGACGGCGGTGAGGTGCTCGAGCACGAGCCGCCGATGCCGGAGGACGACGACGATCCCGACGCCGAGCCGGCTGAAGGACCTCCGTCTCCCCTCCACTCGCACGCTCGTGAGGGAACCCGGGCGGAGGCCGCCGAGCGGATGCTCTCGCTGGCCCGGTTCGGCATGGCCGAGGAGGCGGTGGCGGAGAACGTCGCCCGCCTCGCGGCGGCCGCCGAACGGATCGCCGACCCGGCGTCGGTGCGCTCGGTGGCCAAGGGGCTGGACGAGGCGCAGAAGCAGGCCGTCGCGCAGGTGCTGGGCGCCGGGGTGAGCCTGCTGACCGGCGGACCGGGCACCGGCAAGAGCCGCACGGTCGCCGCGATCGTGAAGCTGCTGCAGGCCAAGGGCACGGAGGTGGCACTGGCCGCCCCCACCGGCCGGGCGGCCAAGCGGCTGGAGGAGCTCACCGACCACCCCGCGGTGACCGTGCACCGGCTGCTGGGCGCGCAGGGCATGACCGGCGGGTTCGCCCGCAACGAGGAGTGGCCGCTGGACGCCGACGTCGTCGTGGTCGACGAGGCCTCGATGCTCGACGTCGAGCTCACCGCCGCTCTGCTCGAGGCCTGCCAGGACGGCACCCACCTGCTGCTGGTGGGCGACCCGGCGCAGCTGCCCTCGATCGGACCCGGCCACGTGCTGGGCGACCTCATCGACTCCGGCGCCGTGCCGGTCACCGAGCTGACCACGCTGTACCGGCAGGCCGAGGGCGGGGCGATCGCCCGCCTGGCGACCGGCGTGCGCGGCGGCGAGCTGCCGGTGGTCGACTCCCCCGACCGCGAGGTCGTCATCGTTCCGGCCACCGGCTCGGCCGAGGCGGCCCGGCGGGTCGTGCAGCTGGTCACCGACTCCATCCCGCGCGCGCTGGGCATCGAGCCGGGTGCGGTCCAGGTCGTCACGCCGGTGCACCGCGGGCCGGCCGGCACGATCGAGCTGAACAAGGCGCTCAAGGCGGTCCTGAACCCGGGCGAGGGCACGGTGTTCGGGTTCGACCCGGGCGACCGCGTCGTCGCCACCGCCAACCATCTCGACCTCGAGCCGATCGGCTTCGCCAACGGTGAGGTCGGGGTGGTCACCAAGGCCGGCGAGGGCTCGCTGAGCATC
The DNA here is from genome assembly GCA_963747895.1 of uncultured Actinomycetota bacterium. GTDB lineage: Bacteria > Actinomycetota > Actinomycetes > Mycobacteriales > Geodermatophilaceae > Blastococcus. The sequence continues at coordinate 632,685 of CAVVGX010000012.1, read as the reverse complement.
GACTTCTCGTCCGGTCCGGTCACGGTGAACGGCACGGCCCTGTCCGACCTGCGGCACGGCTGGGCGATCACGGTGCACCGCGCGCAGGGCTCGGAGTGGCCCGGCGTCGTCGTGGTGCTGCCACCCGAGGCCGGCGGCATGCTGTCGCGTCCGCTGGTCTACACCGCGCTCACCCGCGCGCAGAAGCACCTGTCGATCGTGCACGCCAGCGGTGCGGCCCTGGTGCGGGCCGTCCGCGAGGTCGACGTCCGCCCACGGCGCACCCGGCTGGCCACGCTGCTGGCGGAGTACGCCGCCGACCTCGCCGGCTGATCAGGCGGTCGCCCTCTCGTCCCGGTTGAGCTGGACCGCGCGACGCAGCATGCGGCGCCGGTGGACCGACCAGATGCCGAAGCCCACGACGATCGCCACCGTCACCCAGTTGACGTCCTCCGGCCGGCCGGTGAGCAACCGCTGCACGATGAGTGCCATCACGCCGACGAACCAGAGGACCGCGGCGCCTGCCAGGAGGCGGCCCTTCCGGGACGTCGGCCAGCGGACGGTCTCCTGCTCCATGAGGCGTTCGGCCCAGTCGACGGCGGCCGCTCGGAGCCGCGGGTCCTCGAGCGCCACCCCTCGCGGCACTGCGTGCGCGACCCGCGGCGCCTCCGACGCCGACAACCGGTGCTGCTGGACGACCTCGCGCCACGGGTCCGGCTCGGCGCCGGGCCGCAGGCGGGACCAGAAGCGGCGTCCGCCCACCCACCAGGCCAGCAGCGGCAGGCCGACCAGGATCAGCACGATGGTCACGCCCGCGGTCATGGCTCGATCCTGGCGCGCGGACGAGCGGCCGACCGCGCGGGAGGCCGCTGGTCATCCGATCGGAGGAGCGGCCGGCGAGGCCCCGCTCGGCGGACTTCGCCCTCGCCGACGACCATCGTCGGCATGCGACGACGCCGGACCGCCGCCGCTCTGCTCGCCGTCTGCCTCGCCACCGCGCTCACCGGGTGCGCCGGGACCGACGAGCCCCCCGCCCCCGAGGAGCTCGGTGCCGCCGAGCCCGGCGAGTCCCCCGAGACGGACACCGAGCCCGCCGGCCGGGTCGTCGCCCTGGAGCCGCAGGCGGAGGGGCTGGCCTTCGACCCGGTGACCGGCCTCCTCGTCGCCACCGTCCGGGACGAGGACCGCCTCCTGCTCATCGACGGAGCGAGCGGCCGCATCGAGCGCGAGGTGCCGCTCCCCGGGCACGCCCGCCACCTCCAGCTGGCCGCGCCGGGTGGTCCGGTGCTGGTCCCCGCGGAGGACTCGGACACCCTCGTGCTGGTGTCCCTGCCCGACGGCGGCACCACGGAGGTCGAGGTCGGCGAGTACCCGCACGACGCGGCGCAGGTCGAGGGCGGCGGCATCCTGGTCGCCGACGAGAGGGGCGGGACGCTGTCGGTCGTCGAGGACGGCGAGGTGGCGCAGACCCTCGACAGCCAGACCCAGCCCGGTGGGATCGCCGCCGTCGGCCCCCTCGCGGGCGTGGTGGACGTCGCGGACTTCACGCTCTCCACCTACGACGTCGCCGCCGGGGAGCGCCGGGAGGTGGCGGACGCCGGCGAGGGACCCACCCACGTGGTCACCGACGTCCGGGACCGGTTCCTGGTGGCCGACACCCGCGGCGACGCCGTCCTGGTGTTCGAGTCCACCCCTCTGCGGCTGATCGCCACCTTCCGGCTGCCCGGAACCCCCTACGGCGTCGCCCACGACGACACGGCCCAGATCCTGTGGGTGACCCTGACCGCCCGGAACGAGGTGGTCGGGCTGTCCACCGCTGGTGAGCAGCTCGCCGAGGTGGCGCGGTTCCCCACGGTGCGCCAGCCCAACACGGTGGCGGTGGATCCGGTCAGCGGCCGGGTGTTCGTCGCCAGCCGCGCCACGGGAGAGCTGCAGCTGATCGACCCCTGAGACGCCGACGGGCGCGGCACACCCGGAGGTGCGCCGCGCCCGTGGACGGTGCCGACCGGCCTGGGTCCAGGCCGGGAGCGGGTCAGCTCTTGAGGGATTCCTCGACGTCCGGGTTCTCCTCGAACCAGGCGTCGACGGCCTCCTCGTAGCGGCCCTCGCCGTACTCGTTGACGACCATGTTCTCCAGCGAGCCGTACTGCTCGTCGGTCAGGGTGAAGTCGCCCATCATGTCGGCGACCTCGGCACAGTCGTCGGAGAAGCCGGCGCGGGCCAGCGTGTGCAGCGCCTCGGGGTCACCGAGCGCGCCCTCCGGGTCCTTGAGGTCCTTCATCGGGAACTCGCTGTTGGCCCAGAACGGGCGCCACAGCGTGACCACGATGTCCTCCTCCGCGTCCACGGCGGACTGGAGCTCGGCCAGCATGGCCGTGGTGGAGGACTCGACGAGCTCGTAGGAGTCCAACCCGTAGGTCGGGATGACCTCGTCCCGGGTGATCCGGGTCAGGCCCGCGCCGGGCTCGATGCCGACGATGCGGCCGCCGAACCGGTCGGCGTTGCCGGTCAGGTCGGCGATGGAGTCGATGTCGACGTACTCGGGGACGGCCAGGGTGAGCACCGCGCCCTCGTACCAGGCACCGAGGTCCTCGATGTCGTCGCCGAACTCCTTCATGTAGTCGGCGTGGGTGACCTCCGACCAACCGGACGGGTAGACGTCGACGTCCCCACCGGCGAGGCCGGCGTACAGCGGAGCGGCCTCGCCGAGTTCCTGGAACTCGACGTCGACGCCCTTGTCCTCGAGCACGTTCTGCCACAGGTAGGCGGTGCTGAGGCCGTCGGTCCAGGACGGCAGGAAGCCGAGGGTCACCGACTCGCAGTTCGCGTTGTCGCCCCCGTTCCCGGAGGCCGTGGTGTCGCTGCCGTCGTCGTCGCCGCCGCAGGCGGTGGCGGTCAGGGCGACGGCGGCCAGGCCGGCCGCCAGCCGGAAGCTGCGGCGCTTCGCGAACGCGCTCATGGTCGTGCTCCTCTCATCGGTGCCGCCCGCGATCGCGCGGGCGGCGTCGTGCAGCACGGAGGACCGGCGGGCGCCCGGAGGCACCCGCGCGGGTCCGCGCGGTCTGGGATGTGTTCTGGTGGCTAGCGGAGCCCCGCGGGCTCCGGCGTCCGGTCCGGCGTCGTGCCGGTCGTCGGGTCCGCGGTGGCCGGGGTGGCGCTCGGCGGACGGCGACGGCGCTGGGCGAGCGAGGCCAGGACGCCGCGGCGTCCCCGTCCGTTCCCCCCGAACGATGCGGTGAGCCGGTCGAGGAAGATCGCCAGGATCACGACGGCCAGGCCGCCCTCGAAGCCCAGCCCGACATCGAGGCGGGAGATGCTGCGCGAGACGACGCCGCCCAGGCCGCCGGCGCCGATGATTCCGGCGATGACCGCCATCGACAGGCCGAGCATGATCACCTGGTTGACGCCGGCCATGATCGTGGGCCGGGCGAGGGGCAGCTCGATGCCGCGCAGGATCTGCCCGGGCGAGCTACCGAACGCGTGCCCCGCCTCCACCGTCTCGCGGTCCACCTGCCGGATGCCCAGCTCGGTCAGCCGCACGCCGGGCGGAAGGGCGAAGATGATCGTGATGATCGTGCCGGGCACGACGCCGAGCCCGAAGAAGACCACCCCGGGCACGAGGTAGACGAAGGCCGGCATCGTCTGCATGAAGTCCAGTACCGGCCGCAACGCCGCGCTGACCCGGTCGCTCTTGGCTGCGGCGATCCCGAGTGGCACCGCGATCGCCACCGAGACAAGCACCGCGACCAGCAGCAGGGCGAGGGTCTCCATGGACTCGGTCCACAGCGCCATGCTCTGGATCAGCAGCAGACCGACCAGGGAACCCACCGCGAACACGACCGAGCGGGCCAGCAGGCCGACCCCGGCGAGGAGCACCGCCAGCACCAGCGGCGGCAGGAAGAGCAGGAGGTCGGTGAGGCCGTCGACGGCGGCGAGCGTGACGTCGCTGACCGCGTCGATCGCCGGCTGGAAGTTCTCGCGCACCCAGTCCAGGCCGGTGTCGATCCAGTCGCCCACCGGGATGCGCGGGAGCGGGGAGTCCTCGACGGCGAGGACGGCCGTCAGCTCAGCCACGGGAACCCTCCAGCACCTCGGCGCGGTCACCGACCGAGTCGGCCGGTGGCCGCCCGTCGGACTCGGCACCGGCCAGCGCGGCCAGCATGGTCCGGGAGTCGACCAGCCCGCTGGGGCGTCCGGCGTCGTCGACGACGACCACCGGGGCGTCGCTCGCCCCGGCCGGCGACAGCAGGTCGGCCAGGGACGTCGTGGCGTCGACCCGGGCGGCCGGCGGGCGGACGGCCGCGGCGACGACGCCCGAGGACGCGAGGAGGTCGGACGCGGTGACGACCCCGACCAGGCGGCCGTCGCCGTCCACCACGGCCAGCGCCGACCCACCGCCTTCGCGCAGGGCGTCCAGAGCGGTACGGGGGGCCACGTCCACCGCCACGCTGACCGACGGCACCATCACATCGGCAGCGGTGAAGACCCGGGAGCGGTCGACGTCGGCCAGGAACCGCTCGACGTACTCGTCGCCGGGCTCGTTCAGGATGGACTCGGGGGTGCCCAGGCGGACGACGCGCCCGTCGCGCATGATCGCGATCCGGTCGCCCAGCCGCATGGCCTCGTTGAGGTCATGGGTGATGAAGACGATCGTCTTGCCCAGCCGGGCCTGCAGCTCCAGCAACTGGTCCTGCATCTCCCGCCGGATCAGCGGGTCGAGTGCGCTGAAGGCCTCGTCCATGAGCAGTACCTCGGCCTCGGAGGCCAGGGCGCGGGCCAGGCCCACCCGCTGCTGCATGCCGCCGGAGAGCTCGTCGGGGCGCTTGTCGGCCTGACCGTCCAGACCCACCATGGTCAGCGCCTCTCGGGCGGCCGCCTGCCGGGTGCGGCGGTCGACGCCCCGCACCTCGAGTGCGTAGGCGGCGTTGTCCAGCACGCTGCGGTGCGGCAGCAGCGCGAAGTGCTGGAAGACCATGCTGATGCGGCGCTGCCGCACCTCGCGCAGCCGCTTGCCGCTCAGGGCGGTGATCTCGTCGTCGCCGACGTGGACGCTTCCGGCCGTCGGCTCGAGCAGGCCGTTCAGCATGCGCAGCAGGGTGGACTTGCCCGAGCCGGACAGGCCCATGACGACGAAGATCTCGCCCGGCTCGACCGTCAGACTGACGTCGATGACCGCCGGGGTCGCGCCCGCGGCGCGGATGTCGTCGGCGGGGACCCCGGCTCGGAGCCGGTCCACCGCCTGGGCCGGATGCCGACCGAAGACCTTGAACAGGCCGTCCACGCGGAGTGCGGTCACAGGTTCCTCTCGCCTCGGGCACCTGCCGTCGGGGACCGACGGCACCGTGCCTGATCGCAGCGGAGTGCGATCCGGCGAGCCACGCTACTGAGGATTCGGACCCATTCGTCCCGAAGACCAGGGATCGACAAGTCCCTGCAACGGAACCGTCACATCCCCGCCCGGACGAGGTCGGCCGGTCAGCCGGGGACGTCCTCGTCGTCGGCCGGCACGTCGGCCTCCTGCTCCAGGACGTCGGCCTCGCTCGCCTCGCGATCGCCGACCGGGCGCAGCGGGCTCCCGGCCTCCCCCGGCCTGGCCGAGAACTGCTGCTCGAGCGCGTCGGCCTCCGGGACGTCGTCCTCAGGCGCGGCGTCCGCACCGGCTACCCCGATGGCCGGCGGGTCGACGAGCGCCTCCTGCTCCGCGCGATCGGCGTCGCTGGCGGTACCGGGATCGGTCACGTCGTCCTCCGTGGGTCGGGCGGTCCGGTCGATCCCATCCTGCCGCCGGAGACCCCGCTCCGGCAGGTCGGCAGGTACGGGGACGGAGGACGACGGCGTGCCCAGCGGACGACAGGCAGGCACAATCGTGCCGATGGAGGCGACTGGCGAGTACGAGTTCGCGCCGCTGCGGATTCCCCCGGGCACGTCCCGGTCCGCGGCGGCGACCATGCTGAGCCTGCAGTCGGACGTGGGTGGCTGGGAGCTCGCCCGGCTGCAGCTGCACGCCGACGGCACCCGCAAGGTCATCCTGCGGCGCCGCTCACGGCTGTCCTACCTGCCCGGCCCGCACGTCTAGGCGCTCACCGCGCCGGGCCCTGCTGCCAGTGCGCGGGGCGCGCCAGGCCCGGCGGCAGCGCCGTCCGGGCATCGCCGCGGGCCGCCTCCAGCTGCGGGCCGGTGACGAACAGGCAGCCCGACAGGTCGCTGCCCCGCACGTCGGCCGCGCGCAGGTCGGCGCCCAGCAGGTCCGCTCGTCCCAGGTCCGCGCCGCGCAGGTCCGCGCCGATCAGGTAGGCCCCGCGGAGGCTCGCCCCGCGCAGCCGCGTCCGGCGCAGGTCCCGCCCCATGAGGTCCGCGCCGCGGCGGTCGGGGCCGGCCGGGGTGCGGACGGCGTCGCTCACCCGCTGCAGCAGGGCGCCGATCTCGGCACGGTGCGCGCCCACGTCGAGGGCGCGCAGCGACTCCGCGTCCAGGGCGGCCAGCCGCTCGGTGGCGACGCGGGCCCGCTCCACGGCCGGGTGCAGGTCGACGGCGGCAGGCAGCGTCGCCGCCTCCGCCAGGTACCAGAGGATCTCGTGGAGCTGGCGCATGACCGGCAGTACCGCGAACTGCGCCCCGGCGATCTCCGGCGCCTCCTGCCAGCTGCGCCCGCCGAAGGTCTGCTGGGTGATCCGCTGGCCGGCGCCGAAGCAGTCGAAGACCGTGCACCCGGGGAAGCCCTCGGGCCGCAGCCGGTCGTGGATGCCGCAGCGGAAGTCGTCCTGCAGGTTCGGGCACGGGGTGGCCGCGGGCTTGTCGATCGCGAAGTCCGCCGACGCCGCGAACGCCGGCCCCACGCAGCACAGCCCGGCGCACCGGGAGCAGTCGGCCGACAACCCCTCCCGCGCCGGCACGAGCGGGAGCGGGCGGGGTGTCATGGCCGGCCCAGCGTAGGACTCCGACGGAGCCGCCCGGCGCCGAGCGCGGGGAACGACACCCCGGTCGACGGTCCCGGACGGGCGCAACCCCGCGCTCGGCGCCTACGGGACGAGGACGACCTTGCCGACGGTGCCGCGGTCGCCCAGCCGGGCCAGCGCCTGCGGGGCCTGGTCCAGCGGGAGCACGTCGCCGACCAGCGGGTCGATGAGCCCCTCGCCGACCAGCCGGACCAGCTCCTCGTGGACCTGCGGGAAGAGCGCGGGGTCGTGCTTGCGGTACAGGCCCCAGTGCAGCCCGACGACGCTGTAGTTCTTCACCAGCACGTGGTTCGCCGGCGCCGACGGGTGCTGGCCGCTGGTGAACCCCACGACGAGCAGGCGGCCCTCGAACGCGATGCAGCGCCGCGACTTGTCGAACACCTCGCCGCCGACCGGGTCGTAGACCACGTCGGCGCCGTGGCCGCCGGTGAGCTCCTTGACGATGGGGACGAAGTCCTCGGCCGTGTAGTCGATGACGTGGTCGGCGCCCAGCTCGCGGCAGATCTCGGTCTTGCGGGCGCCGCCGGCCGTGGCGATGACCCGCGCGCCGGCGGCCTTGCCGAGCTGGATGGCGGCGGACCCGACGCCCCCGGCGCCGGCGTGCACGAGCAGCCACTCCCCCGCCTGGAGGTGCGCCCGGCGGTGCAGGCCGACGTGGCCGGTCGAGTACGTCAGGTAGAGCGAGGCGGCCTTCTCGTCGGAGAGCCCCTCGGGTGCGGGGTACGCGGCCGCGGCGTCCATCAGCGCGTACTCGGCGAACGCGCCGGGCCCGCCGGCGGGCGAGCCGATGACCCGCTGCCCCGTCTCGACGATCTCGCCGCAGAGCTCCACACCCGGGGTGTAGGGCAGCGGCGGCTTCTCCTGGTACAGCCCCTGGGCCATGAGGATGTCGGGGAAGTTCAAGGCCGCGGCCCGCACCTTCACCAGCACCTGGCCCTCGGCCGGGGTCGGGATCTCGACCTCGTCGAAGCTCATGACCTCCGCGGGGTCGCCGAGTTCGTGGACCCGCCATGCACGCATGCCCCGACCCTGCCAGACGCGGCGTGACGGCCGTCACCTGCCCCCGGGCTGCGTTCGCCGGACCCCTGTCGTCGTGACAGTGTGCTGGCGACCACGCCCGGCCGAACGGTGAGGACCGCATGAGACAGCACCTGACGGACGCGCTGCGATTCTTCGCCGCCTTCGTGGCGCATCCGCGTCAGATGGGCGCCGTGCTGCCCACGTCCCGCACCGCGGTGCGGGACATGCTCGACCTGGCCGACGTCCCCGCCGCCGACCTGGTGGTCGAGCTCGGCGCCGGCACGGGTGTGCAGACCGGCGAGATCCTCGCCCGGCTGCGTCCGGGCGCCCGGCTGGTGGCCGTGGAGATCGACCCGAAGCTGTCCACGCTGCTCGCGAAGCGCTACGCCGGGGACGACCGGCTGCACGTCGTCACCGACTCGGCCGAGAACGTGGACGCCTACCTGGACGGGCAGCGGGCCGACGTGCTCGTCTCGGCCATCCCGTTCACCTCGCTGGACGGCAAGCTCCGGCAGCGGATCCTGGACACGCTCCCCGGCCTGCTGACACCGCAGGGCGTCATGGTGCTGATCCAGTACACCCCGCTGCTGCGCGGCGAGCTCCGCCGCCGGTTCGGCTCGGTGCGGTGGCGGGTCACGCCCTGGAACGTGCCGCCGGCGTTCCTGTTCGCCTGCTCGCAGGAGGACGCCGGCGGCCCCGCGTGATCAGGACTGCCTGATCAGGTGGCCGAACCGGGGCGCAGCGCCGTCGGGACGCCGGCGGTCTCGCCGCTCGCGGTCTTGGCCGCCGGCACGCCCTTGAACTTGTAGGGCACCGCGCCGATGCCCGGCTGCACGATGTAGGCCGCACCCGACTCACCCGAGGTCCACGCGGCGATCATCGCGTCGGCCACCTCCTCGGCGGAGAGGATCGGGAAGTTGTTGTCCAGGAACGTCTGGCGGATCCCGTCGATGATCGCGGTGTCGGCGAAGCCGGGGCAGATCGCGGTCATGGTGATGTTCTCGCTCTCGACCCGCGCGGCCATGGAGCGCACGAAGGTGATGGCGCCGCCCTTGGCCACGCTGTAGCCGGGGTCGGTGGCCAGGGGCGCGAGGCCGGCGAGGGAGGCGGTCACGACGATCGAGCCGCCGCCGGCCCGGCGCAGCGCCGGCAGCGCGGCCTCGGTGCCGTAGACGACCCCGAACAGGTCGATCTCGACGACCTTGAGGAACTCGTCGACGTCCAGGGCCTGCCGGGACCTGCCGGCGATGCCGGCGTTGAGGAAGGCGGCGTCCAGCCGGCCGTGGTCTGCCTCGACCTGGGCGACGACGGCGGCGTTGGCGGCGCGGTCGGCGACGTCGAGGACGACGAACGGGCAGCCGAGCTCGTCGGCCACCTCGCGATTGCGCTCGCTGTCGAGGTCGGCGAGGACGACGGTGACGTCGAGCGCCTTGAGCTTGGTCGCGAGGGCGCGGCCGAAGCCACCGGTGCCCCCCGTGATCAGTGCGACGGAACCGGCCTTGGGTGCGGGAGTGGTGGAGGTCACCGCCTGATCAGATCACGCCGAGCGCAGGAAGCGGTCGAGCACCCGGACGCCGAACGTCAGCGACTCGACCGGCACCCGCTCGTCGATGCCGTGGAACAGCGAGGCGAAGTCCAGGTCGGCGGGCAGCCGCAGCGGGGAGAAGCCGAAGCAGCGCATGCCCAGGCGCTGGAAGCTCTTGGCGTCGGTGCCGCCGCTCATGGTGAAGGGCACCGGGCGCGCGCCGTCGTCCTCCGCCTTGAGCGCGCTGACCATCTGGTCGACCAGCGGCCCGTCGAACGTCGTCTCCACGGCCTGGTCGTGCACGAGCCACTCGCGCTGCACGCCCTCGCCGACCAATGCGGCCAGCTGGCGCTCGAACTCCTCCTCCTGGCCGTAGAGGAAACGGCCGTCGACGGTGGCGCTCGCGGTGCCGGGGATGACGTTGGCCTTGTAGCCGGCGTCGAGCATCGTGGGGTTGGCCGTGTTGCGCAGCGCCGCGCCGATCATGCGGCTGATGCTGCCCAGTCGGGCCAGAGCCAGCTCCGGCTCGGCGGGGTCGATCTCGATGCCGTAGGCGTCCTCGATCGCGGCGAGGAACTGCCGCATGGGCGGGGTGAGCGTCAGCGGGAAGCGGTGCGCGCCGATGCGGGCGACCGCCTCGCACAGCCGGGTGACGGCGTTGTCGTCGTGCACGAACGAGCCGTGCCCGGGCCGGCCCGCCGCGGTGAGCCGCATCCAGGCCAGCCCCTTCTCGGCGGTCTGCACGAGGTAGAGGCGCAGGTCGTCGCGGACGGTGATGCTGAAGCCGCCGACCTCGCTGATCGCCTCGGTGCAGCCCTCGAGCAGGTCGGGGTGCTCGTCGACCAGGTGGTGCGCGCCGAGCCTGCCGCCGGCCTCCTCGTCGGCGACGAAGGCCAGCACGATGTCGCGGTCGGGCTGCACGCCGGTGCGGGCCCAGTCGCGGACCAGCGCCAGCACCATCGCGTCCATGTCCTTCATGTCCACGGCACCCCGGCCCCAGATGTAGCCGTCGCGCTCCTCGCCGGAGAACGGGTGCACGCTCCACTCGGCCGGATCGGCGGGGACGACGTCGAGGTGCCCGTGCACGAGCAGCGCGGGGCGGCTCCGGTCGGCCCCCGGGATGCGGGCCACCAGGCTGGCCCGGCCGCGCTCGGACTCGACGATCCGCGAGTCGATGCCGGCCTCGTCCAGCTTCCCGGCCACCCACTCGGCGGCGACCCGCTCCCCCGCGCTCGTGGCGGTGCTGCCGGTGTTGGTCGTGTCGATGCGGATCAGGTCGGAGAGCAGCCCGGCGACCTCGTCCTGGGCGCGGACCAGCGGCGCGTCATCCATCCAGCGAGCCTAGGTGGTCCGGAGTGGACCCGGTGAGCGGTGCTTTCCGGGCCGGTCGGCGCACCCTGTGCACTGCCGAAGACGCGACGCTCCGCGAGGCCGAGCGTGCCGGCCGGAGCCCGGTGACGGTCGGCGCGACGTGACGGGCGGGGGGTGCGCCGGACGGCAGGGTGGCTCCGGTAGTCTTCAGACCGCACTCGTCCGGGTGGCGGAATGGCAGACGCGCTAGCTTGAGGTGCTAGTGCCCTTTATCGGGCGTGGGGGTTCAAGTCCCCCCTCGGACACAGCAGCGAACCCCCGCGGTCACCAGACCGGCGGGGGTTCTGCCTCTCCGGTGCCGGCCGGGTCGCCCGCCAGGATCAGCGGACGCCGCCGTCGAGACGGAGCACCGCGCCCGTGCAGTACGACGACGCGGCACCGGCCAGGAAGAGTGCGGCCCCCACCACCTCCCCCGGTTCGCCCGCTCGACCCAGGGCGATCGTCGCCCTGGCCCGTTGGGCGAAGGCGTCGAGGTCCCAGGCGGCCGAGATGTCGGTGAGGAACGGACCGGCCTGGATCGCGTTGACCCGCACAGTGGGGCCGAAGGCGTGCGCGAACCCCTCCGTGAGGGTGTTCAGCCCGGCCTTCGCCGCGGCGTAGGGCAGCTCGGCGGGCGTCGGGCGGATCGCGGCGACGGACGAGACGTTGATGATCGAGCCCCCCGCGCCGGCAGCCATCCGGGTGCCGACCAGAGCGGTGAGCCGGAACGGGCCCTTGAGGTTCACGGCCACCACCTTGTCCCAGAGCGCCTCGCCCACCTGGTCGAGGCTCGGGTACAGCGGCGACAGGCCGGCGTTGTTGACCAGGACGTCCACCCGGCCGAACTCGGCGTAGGCGCGCTCGACGAGGGCGTCGCACTGGTCCCAGTGGCTGACGTTGCACGCGACCGGCAACGCCCGGACGCCGTGCTCGGCGGTGATGTCGCGGGCCGCCGTCTCGCAGCCCTGGAGCTTGCGGCTGGCGATGACCACGTCGGCGCCGTGCGCGGCGAACGCGCCGGCCATCGCCCGGCCGAGCCCCCGGCTGCCGCCGGTGACCAGAGCGACCTTGCCCGTCAGGTCGAACAGGGGGTCGGTCATCGGCACACGTCCCGCGTGGTCGGATCGGCTGCCATCAGATCAGCGACCGCGCCTGGGCGAACAGGGCGAGGGTGTGCGCGTGCAGCTGGTCACCGATCGCCACCGGTGCCAGCCCGGCGCAGGCGCGGGCGTGGGTTCCCTCCAGCACGATGCCGAGCTTGAAGCAGGCCAGCACCCGATACCAGGTGATCGCGGAGACGTCGCGGCTGCTGTGCTCGGCATAGCAGGCGACGAGCTCGGCCGGCGTCGGCAGCCCACCGGCCGCTGCCAGCGCCGAGGGGCGGGGCGAGTCGGGAGCACGGTGCGGCCCGGGCCACGTCGCGAGCAGCCAGCCGAGGTCGAGCAGCGGATCCCCGACCGTGACCATCTCCCAGTCGACGACGGCGGTCACCTGCGAGCCGGTGCGCGAGTACAGCAGGTTGGCCAGGTGGTAGTCACCGTGCACGAGGCCGGGGCGGGCCGGCGGTGGGCGGTGCCGGTCCAACCAGTCGGCGATCTCGCCGACGCCGGGGATGTCGTGGCCCGGGTAGCCGTCGAGTGCGGCGTAGGAGTCCAGCTCCTGCAGCCAGCGGCCGACCTGCCGCTCCAGGAAACCCTCCGGGTGCCCGAGGTCGCCCAGCCCGAGGGCCACGTGGTCCGTCTCGCCCAGGACGGCGATGGCCCGGGCGGCGTTACAGCCCATCTCGTGGCGCAGCGCCGGATCGAAGGCGTGCCGCTCGGGCAGCTCGACGGTCGCGTTGAAGCCGTCGACGTCCTCCATGAGGTAGAAGACGGCCCCGCCGAGGACGCCGGGGTCCTGGCATCCGGCGATGATCGCCGGGACGGGGACCGGGGTGGACGCCAGCGCCGCCAGCACCCGCATCTCGCGGATCAGCGCGTCGTTGCTGCGCCTGCGCAGGTGCCGGGGTGGGCGACGGAGCACGTATCGGCGACCGCCCCGTCGCACCCGCAGCATCACGTTCTGCGTTCCGCCGGTCAGCCGGCTGAGCTCGGCGAACTCGCCCGACGGCAGACCCTGAGCGTCCATCCAGCGTCCGAGAGCGGCGACGTCCACCAGCGCTGGATCGAGGTCGCTCGGCCGGGTCGACGCCACCGCCCGACCCTAGGTCGGGCGGAGGGATCCGGCCAGGGACGCTGCGTCGCCGGCCCTGCTCGGTCACGGACGCGCGGAGGGTCGTTCCCGTGACGTTCGACGAGCTCCGCACCCGAGACTGTCGTCAGCCGCTCAGTCGCCGCCGCAGGCGATCCAGGGCCATGGGCCATGCCTGGTCGAACTGTGAGCGGTAGTCGGCTGCTCCTGGGCCGTGCCGCTGCCAGGCCCTGTGTTCGACGGTGACGAGTGTGGATGAATTCTCCGGGCGGAAGGCGACATCCACGATGCTGGCCCGGGCCGGATCGGGCACGGGCACTCGTTCGGCGGAGATCTGCCAGGTGAAGGTCAGACCGCGCGGCGGTTCCCAGCCGATGATCCGTCCCCAGTCCATGCGGAAGCCGTGCGGGCCCGTCTCGCTGAGCAGCCCGTCGAGATGGGGCTCCATGCCGATGCTCTGCAGGAGGTCCGGCTGCGACCACGTGAATTCGGCCGGCCACCACGTCCCGAATCCGTCGGTGAAGACCCGGAACGCCTCCTCCGGCTCGCACGGCACCACCGTCGAGGCCCGCACGGGTGCGATCTCGTCCATGCTTCGACGGTGTCAGGAAGGCGACCCGACGACAAGGTGTCCGGCTCGATCGGCGCGCGTGCCGGGCGGCTGCGCTGCAGTTCCCGTGCGACCTCGAAGGCCGCCAGGAGACGGCAGAGCTGATCGCCCCGCCCAGCAGCCGTGTGCGTCTGTGCCGTGTCCCCCCTCGGACACCGGCTCATGCACACCTGACAAGGCATGGCCCACCGGCGCCCCGTGGTCAGGGCTCGGCCTGCCGACCTGTTCAGCATCGAGCCCACGTTGCCGACAGAAGCGCTGGGCGTCGGCGTTCACGGCTCACCCGGAGAGCATCCAGGCGAGTTCGTCGGCCACGGCGACGGGTGGCGCAGCACCACCGGGAACGCCCACCCGACCGGTCGGCTGCTCGCCCCTTCCCCACGACGACCTGATGCAGGCCTCCCTGGCCCGGCGCGCGTTACCGTCCGGCGTCTGCACGCCAGCGGTGAGGCACCGTGGCCGCAGCGGCCCGGCCCGTTCCTCTTCCAGGAGGTAGTCGTGAACAGCGCCACCCATCCCCGATCCGCGTCGGTCGCGACGGGGGTGGACGACGCGCGCCTGGCCGGCCTCCGGCGCTGGAACCTGGCGCTGACCGTGCTGCATGCCGCGCAGGCGGTAGCGGTCCTGTTGCTGGCGAGCAGCTTCGCCATCACCGTGACGTCGTCGTTCCCGGCAGGGCCGCCCGGCACGGCGGTACCGGCACCGGAGCCCCTGATCGACATCGGCGTGGGCGCGGCGATCGCGGTCTTCCTCGGGCTGGCCGCGCTGGACCACCTGCTGACCGCCACCGTGCTGCGCCGGCGCTACGAGGACGACCTGCGCCGCGGCCTCAACCGATTCCGCTGGCTGGAGTACTCGGTCAGCGCGACGATCATGGTGCTGCTGATCTGCGCCTACACCGGCATCACCGGGCTCAGCGCGCTGATCGGCATCGCCGGCGCCAACGCTGCGATGATCCTCTTCGGCTGGCTGCAGGAGCTGATGAACCCACCGGGTCGCACCCGGACGACGATGCTGCCGTTCTGGTTCGGCTGCGTCGCCGGGGCCGCGCCGTGGGTGGCGGTCACCGCCAACATCGTCGGGGCCGACCAGATCCCCGGCTTCGTCTACGGGATCTTCGTGTCGCTGTTCGTCTTCTTCATGAGCTTCGCGGTCAACCAGTGGCTGCAGTACCGGGAGATCGGCCCGTGGCGCAGCTACGCCTACGGCGAGAAGGCCTATCTCGTGCTGAGCCTGGTCGCCAAGAGCCTTCTCGCCTGGCAGATCTTCGCCGGCTCGCTGGCCACCTGATGTCGACGCGCTGAGCGCTCACCGGGAGCTCGATCCTCTGGACCAGCTCGTCGTCGATCTCGACGTTCGTCCGCAGCCGCGCACGCGATCCCTCGTCGCCCCGGTCCGGTCCTGCGCCGGGGGTTCCCTCCTCCGACGCTGGATGATCCCCTCGAGAGAAGGAGTGGGGACCCCGCCACCGCAGCGAAGGAGGGGACGCCGTGCCGAACCCCGAGGGCGGACCGAGCACGAGACGACCTGGACGAGTCCTCCGTGGTCTTCTGCGTGCCCCGGTCATCCTCTACCGGGCGCATCTGGGCTGGCTGCTCGGACAGCGCTTCCTCCTGCTGACCCACACCGGTCGCCGGACAGGTCGCGAGTACCGGACCGTCGTGGAAGTCGTCGACTTCCTGCCGTCCTCCGGGGAGTACGTGGTCATGTCCGGCTTCGGCAGGTCTGCCGACTGGCTGCGCAACCTCATGGCCGGAGGTGGACGACAGGTGACGGTCGGCGGGCGGAGGTTCGTTCCCCAGGTGCGGGAACTGGGTGAGGACGAGGCGGTGAGCGTCCTCGCCGACTACGAACACCGCCACCGCCTCGCTGCCCTGCTCCTCGCCCCCGTCCTCTCTCGGCTCCTGGGGTGGCGATACACCGGTAGCGAGGGCGCCCGGCGCCGGCTGGCCCGGGAGCTGCCCCTCGTGGCGCTCCGTCCCTCCATCGGCGAATGAGCCGACGACCGATCCAGGACGTCGCGGCTGTCGGAGCCCAGCGCGGACGACAGCGTCGGGGCCGCATCCTGACCGTTGCCGACCGACGGCTCCGGGCGTCCCACCCGGCTCGGCGTTCCGCGTGAGCAGTCGCCCTGCTGCAGTTCGATCGGGAGGTCCTCGAGCCGATCGTCCATGATCTGCCGTCGCCACGGCGACGCTCGACACCGGCGCACGCGCGGGGCGAGCAGAGGTCATACCGCGGCGCGGACGTATCCCAGCCCGCGACCGACCAGCGGACCGATGCCCGGCCAGGCCCCGGCGCGCAGCCCCAGGTCGCGCACCGCCATCCGCCAGCGCTCCTCGGGTACGAACCAGTCCGCCGTGCGGGCACCGGAGGCGGCCAGCCTGGCCACGGTGGGCTGCAGCCGGGCCTGGAAGCGCTCCAGCGCAGCCGGCAGGTCGTCGGGGGTGGCGGCGAGCTCCTCAGCGACGGCCACCCCGCCGGCCATCGCCAGCGACGCGCCCTGACCCGCCAACAGGGACACGCACCAGCAGGCATCCCCGACCAGACCGACCCGACCCCGGTGCCACACGTCGGTGCGCACCTGGACGGTTCGGTCGGTGTAGCGGTCCACCGCTGTGGGCAGCGTGGCCAGCAGCGCCGGTACCTGCCAACCGAGGTCTCCGAACAACTCGTGCAGGACCGCAGGTTGCTCCTGGACCGGCTCGCCGCCGTGCCGGGGCGAACGGATCAGGAACAAGGTGGCGGTCCGGTGGGGCCCGGCGGGATAGGCCGCGGCCATCCGCCCCGGTGCGGTCAGCGTGGTGAAGTCCGCCGCAGGGACGCCGGGCACCGCGGCGTCGGTGGTCCACGCCCAGACGGCATGCCCCAGATCACGGGTCGTCCACTCCCCTGGCGCGAGCAGACTGTTCCGCACCGGCGAGTGCACCCCATCCGCGCCGAGCACCGCGTCCCACTCCTGCTCGTCGCCGTCGGCGAAGCGCACCACGACGGGTCGCCCCGGCTCCCCGGCCGGGGCGACGGCGACCACCCGGCGGCCGTACACGATCTGCGCACCGACGGCGTCGGTGACGCGATGCAGCAACGCCTCCAGGTCCCCGCGCAGCAGGTTGTAGTGCCGGGCGGCGAACATCCGCCGCCGCATCCGCGGATAGTCGACCGCAACCCGGGTCGCCCCGGTCTCGTCGAGGAACACCAGGCGGGCCACCGGAGCGTGCAGCCGCTCCAGCTGCGGGGTGAGGCCGAGCCGGTCCGCCGCGGCTACCCCCAGACCCAGGAAGTCGATCATGTAGCCGCCGCCGCGCGGGCCCGGCGCCGATTCCACGACGGTCGCCGGAACGCCCAGCTGTCGCAGGCGAAGCGCCGCCGACAACCCCGCGATGCCCGCACCGACGATGAGGATCCGCATCGGACCACCATGCGCCCTCCCGCCGGTGACCGGGAGGGCTGGACACCTGCGTACACCGCTGATCCGCCGTCGTCGACCGCGGCGCCCTCCCCCACTGCGGAGGCCGCTGGTGGGACCGCTCCCACTCCACGGTGCCCGAGTCCCCCTCGGACGTCAGAACACCGGCCCACGGCAGCACCGACTGATCAGGGCGGACACCTCGTGGGCGCCCTGATCAGTCCTCCGGGGGCCGCGGACGTCTCCTACGGGACGGCAGTGACCTCCACCGGGGGCGGCGCGACGGTCGGGGGCTCGTCGACCGTCCGGTCGGCCGGTTCTGCATGTGCGGGCATCATCGGGCCTTCGCCCGCCGGGTCGAGCACGTCCTGCTCGAACCACACGTGTCGGCCGGCGAGCACCTGCTGCGCGGCCCGGTACTGGGAGTCGTCGTCATTGGCCCACAGCTCGGAGAACAGCCGGTCGGCCCGACGGCGCGCCTGGCCGCAGAACAGGTCGGCCAGTTCGAGGGCCTCCTTCCGCCGGTCGGGCTGCTCACGGGCGACGGTGTCGGCGTACACGCACGCGCAGGAGATCGCGAACAGCTCGGCGCCGATGTCGACGATCCGCCCGAGCAGCATGCCCTTCCTCTCGAGACGCGCCTGGTAGCGAGCCATCGCATAGAAGGTCGAGCGCGCGAGCTTGCGCGAGTGGCGCTCGACGTAGCGGACGTGCTTGGCCAGGTCCCCGAACTCGGAGAACGAGCCGGGACGCTGGCCGGCGCCCGTCGTCAGCCCCGGGAACCACGTGGCGTAGTACGCGCCCGCCTTCCTGGCGGCCTTCGCCTTGTCGGCGAAGCCCACGTCGCCGAGCACCAGGTCGCCCGCCACCTTCAGGTGCTCGTCGACGGCCTCGCGCGCGATCAGCAGGTGCATGATCTCCGTGGACCCCTCGAAGATGCGGTTGATGCGCATGTCGCGCAGCATCTGCTCGACCGGGACCGGCTTCTCGCCGCGCCGTGCGAGTGACTCCGCGGTCTCGTAGGCGCGCCCACCGCGGATCTGGACCATCTCGTCCACGGCGGTCCAGCCGAGTTCCGACCCGTAGAGCTTGGCGAGTGCCGCCTCGATGCGGATGTCGTTCCGCTTGTCGTCGGCCAGGCGGCTGGACACGTCGACCATCGCCTCGAGCCCGAACGCCGTGCCGGCCAGCCAGGCCAGCTTCTGCGCGATCGGGTCGTGCCTGCCGATGGGCTGGCCCCACTGCTTCCGCTCGGCCGACCACTCGCGAGCGATCTTCAGCGAATACTTCGCCGCCGACGCGCAGAAGGCCGGCAGCGACAGCCGGCCGGTGTTGAGCGTGGTGAGCGCGATCCGCAGGCCCTTGCCCTCGCCGCCGATGATGTCCCCGGTCGGTACGAACACGTCGTCGAAGCGCGTCACCGAGTTCTCGATGCCCCTGATCCCCATGAACTCGTTGCGGTGCTCGATCGTGATGCCACTGCGGTCGCACGGGCAGATGAAGGCGGTGATGCCGCCCCGGTGGCCGTCGGACTTCGGGACCACGGCCATGACCACGACCACGTCGGCGATCGCGCCGTTGGTGGCCCACAGCTTCGTGCCGTTGATCCGGTAGCCCGTGCCGTCCTCGGTCGGAACCGCGGTGGTGCTCATGCGCGCCGGGTCCGAGCCGACGTCCGGCTCGGTGAGGAGGAACGCCGAGATGTGGTCGCGGGCCAGCTCGGGCAGCCACGTGCGCTTCTGTTCCTCCGAGCCGAAGAGGCGCAGCGGCTCGGGGAGGCCGATCGACTGATGCGCGGAGAGCAGGGTCGAGATCGACGAGTGCCACGTCCCGGTCATGGCCAGCGCCCTGTTGTAGTAGACCTGGCTCAGCCCGAGCCCGCCGTACTCCGCAGGGATCTTCATGCCGAGCGCGCCGAGTTGCTCGAGCCCCTCGATGACGTCCTTCGGGATCTTCGCGTCGCGCTCGATCTGCCGGCGATCGACCCGCTCGACCAGGAAGTCGCGAAGTCGCCCGAGGAACGCCTCGCCCTTCTCGACCGCGGCAGGGTCGAGTTCCGGCTGCGGGTGGATCAGGTCGAGGCGGAGGTTGCCCAGGAACAACTCCTTGCCGAACGACGGCTTGGTCCACTCGGTCTCGCGGCTCGCCTCGGCGACCTGCTTGGACTGTTCGTACGACGGGTTCGACGCCATGAACGAGGATCGCCCCTGTCTCGTCCGTGAGACAACCGTCCGCGGCGCGGGAAGGCTCGCAGGACTCCGAAATCCCGCAGGCTCCTCGGAGGAAGGCCGATCGACCCAGCCGGGCGGGGGCGCACAACCCGATCCCCGAGGGGACGTGTCCGGCCGCCACCCCCCTCCACGGCTGGACCCGTGGCGGGGGGATCCGCGGCGCTGCGCGCCGGCCTCAGGCGGAGCTGCCCTGCAGGTGGCGGATGACCTCCTCGAGCTCGGCCGCCGGCGACACGTCGACGTATTCGCAGTCCTCGAGCGCCTCCGGCGCATGCCCGGGTGCCCAGTAGAAGGCCTGTCCCGCCTCGTAGGTCGAATCGCCGTCCTTGGTGTGCATGAGCAACCGGCCGGAGATCATGTAACCCCAGTGCGGGCAGGGGCAGAGGTCACCTGGCAGGCCGGCCAGGCCCGGCCGGAGGTCCGCGCCAGCAGGCAGGCGCACCCACGCGATGTTGTTCTCGCCGGCCCGATCGGTCCGGAACTCGATGCCTCCCCCCTCGATCGCCATGGGCAGGTCCGTGCGGTGGATGACGCGCATGGTCTCTCCTCGGTTCGGGCGCCGCGGTGGGCACCGGATCAGGGTTCGACGTTCTGGTTCAGGTGGAACAGGTTGGCGGGGTCGTAGCGCCGTTTCACCTCCCGCAGGCGGACGTAGTTGGCGCCGTAGTTGGCGCCGGCACGCGGCTGGTCGTCGGCCGAGGCGAAGTTGACGTAACCGCCTGCCTCGGAGTGCGGGGCGATCGCCGCGTAGTAGTCGCGGACCCATGCCGTGTTGCGTTCGTTGTCCGCCGGGTCCGGCCACATCCCGGCGATCACCGGTGCGAAGGACGCGTCGCGGTGCCCGAACGCGGTGGCGTCACCCGCCACGTCGTGCACGGCGCCGTCGATCGGGTACAGATGCACGGTCGAGTTGACGGTGGGCACCTTGGGCCCGTGTTCCATGTGCGCGGCGATCGCGTCGTCGGTCAGCTCGCGCACGAAGGCGGCCTTCCAGTAGTGCTGCAGCCCCGGCGGCACCAGGCCGTCGAACGCGCTGTTGAGCGCCGCGTACGGCATCTCGCCGACGTGTTCGGCCACCGGGTGGGCCACCTGCCGGAACTCGTCGAGGATCCGCTCGCCCTCGGCCGGGCTGCCGGTCCAGCAGGACACCAGGGCCACGAAGGGTTCCCCGACCCTGTTCTCCGGCACGAAGGGCAGCGGCGGCGCGATCTGGAAGGCGGGGAAGCCGCCGTACTCGCGTGGCGCCGTCCGGATGAAGTCCCGGAAATGCGCGAGGACGGCCGCGCCGTCGGAGAGCTCGAAGAACATCGGTCCGCCGTAGACGGTGGTCACCGGGTGCAGCCGGAACGTGAAGCGGGTGACCACACCGAAGTTGCCGCCCCCACCCCGCAGCGCCCAGAACAGGTCGGGGTGCTCGGACTCGCTCGCCGTCACGACCGTCCCGTCGGCGGTCACCACCTCGGCGGCGAGCAGGTTGTCGCAGGAGAGTCCGTAGCCGCGGCAGAGGTAGCCGATGCCACCGCCGAGCGTCAGGCCCCCGATGCCGGTGGTGGAGATGATCCCGCCGGTCGTTGCCAGCCCGTGGGCGGCGGTGACGTCGTTGAAGCGGCCCCAGGTCGTGCCGCCCCCAGCGATCGCGGTGCGTCCCTCGTCGTCGACGTCCACTGCCTGCAGATCGGACAGGTCCGCCACGATCGCGTCGTCCCCCGTCCCGAACCCGGGCACGCTGTGCCCGCCGCCGCGCACGGCCAGCGGGCTGCCGGTGTCGCCGGCGTAGCGCACCGTGGCGACCACGTCGGCCGTGGTCGTGCACCGGACCACCGCCGCCGGATGCGCGTCGATCATGGCGTTGTAGACGTGCCGGGCGTCCTCGTAGTCCTCGTCCCCCGGGCGGACCAGGGGGCCGCTCACGCGATCGGCGAGTGCGTCGAGTGCGGACATGACCATGGCTGCTCCTCGGTTCGGTCCCGCTGCTGTCGTCGGGACGCGACCGACGCTAGGGACTCGCGGGGGGCCGGCACATGACCAGAAGTGCGGAACTGCCACCGCCGCCGCGCATGGCCAGATCTGGTCATCGACGCCCGCGGCGGCGGGGGTCTAGCGTCGGGCCCGTGTCCGGCTGGACGCCTCCACCGTTGCCGGCGCGCTGGTCCTCACCCGCGCGTCCGGCCTTCGTCGGCCGGTGGGCGGAGCTGGCGGCCTTCGAGGAGGTCTGGGCCGCGGTCCAGGCCGGCAGCCGGCAGGTCGTCTTCGTCGGCGGTGAGCCGGGGGCCGGCAAGTCGCGCCTGCTGGCCGAGGTCGCGACCACCCTGAACCGGCACGGGGCGGCCGTCCTGGTCGGCACCTGCGCCGCGGAGTTCGGACCGCCCTACCAGCCCTTCGGGGAGCCCCTGGGCGCACTGCTCGGCGCCCGGGGCGACGCCGGAGCCGACGAACGGCTGTCGACCCTCGCCGGCCGGGACTCGCCGGCGGACGCGGACGGTCCGTCGCACGAGTACCGGCGGGCACTGTACGACGCGGCGGTCGACGCCGTCTGCGACGTCGCGGCCCGTCAGCCGCTCGTCCTCGCCCTCGAGGACCTGCACTGGGCCGGGCCCTCGTCGCTGCAGCTGCTCGCCCACCTCGTGGACCGGACCGCCGACTTCCCGATCCTGGTACTCGGCACGCACCGCACCACGGCGCCGGACCGGTCGGCGGGACTGGTCCGCACGATCGCGCAGCTCTACCGGCTCGACGGTGTCCGCCGGCTCGACCTGGCCGGCCTGGCGGCCGAGGACATCGCCCAGTACCTGGTCCAGGAGGGACACCTCTCCCCCCGCGCCGCCCGCAGCGCCGCCACGGTCCTCCGGGACCAGACCGGCGGCAACCCGTTCTTCCTGCGCGAGTTGTGGCGTGACCGCTCCGCGAACGGCGGAGCGGACCTCGCCGTGCGCCAGGCGCCGGCCTCGGTCCGCGACACGATCCTCGGCCGGCTGGAACGCCTTGCGCTGCCCGCGCGGCAGACCGTGGAGCTGGCCGCCGTGGTCGGGGAGGACATCGACGTCGCCACGGTCCTGGCGGCCGCCGAGTGGACCCGGGAGACGACGCTGGCCGCCCTGGACGAGGCGGCCGCGTTCGGGCTCCTCGAGTCCGTGCCGCCCTCGGACGACGTCCTGCGCTTTCCGCACGCCCTGTGCCGGCAGGCGGTTCTCGACCTGATGCCGGCCTCCCGCCGCCTGCAGCAGCACGCCCGGGTGGCGCAGGCGATCGAGTCGACGGTCCAGGCCTCGGAACGACGAACCCAGCAACTGGCCTTCCACTACGCGCAGGCACAGGCCCTCGGTCACGCGGCGAAGGCGGTGAGGTACCTGACCGAGGCGGCCCGGTCCGCCGAGCGGAGCCTCGCCCACGAGGACGCCGCGGGCTGGTTCGAGCAGGCCGCCGCCCTCAGCGAGGACGACGTCGAACGCAGCCTGCTGGTCCTGTCCGCGGCGAGCAGTCACCTGCTCGCAGGCGACTTCGCCCGTGCCCGGGCGCTCGCCGGACGAGTGGCGGCCGGGACCGGGGATCCCGCCGAACGGCTCGCCGCCGCCGTGGCGTACGAGGACGCGTCCTGGCGCCCCGGCCTTCCCGGGCACCAGGCGGTGCACCTGCTCACCGACGCACTGGCGCGTATCGACCCGGACCCGGCCGACCCCCGCTACGTGCGGGGCCTGGCCAGCCTGGGCCGGGCCATGGCCTTCATCGGGGCCACTACCAAGGCCGACGCCCTCGGTCGCCGGGCGGTGGACCTCGCGCGGGAGCACCGGGACGACGAGCTGCTCGCCCATGCCCTGCAGGCAAGTCTCTGGAACGGGCTGCGCCCGAAGGACGCGCCGGAGAAGTTGATCCGCGCCGCGGAGCTGTCCCGGCTGGCCGAACGGACGGGGGCGCTGGGGCATCTCGGTCCCGCGGCCTACTACCGCGGGGTCATCTCCTACCTGCAGGGCGAGCCGGTCGCGCTCGGGCAGGCCCATGACGACCTGGTGAGGATGGCCCGGGCCACCGGGCAGACCTTCTTCGACTACATGGCCGGCTGCGTGGGCTACGCCCGGCAGTTCAGCGCCGGGGACTTCGCCGGGGCACACCGCACCTGCGGGGTCCTGCTGGACCTGGGGACGTCGTTCGGCAGCGACGGCACCGAGGGCCCGTGCGCCGTGCAGAGCTACATGATCCGGCGGGAGAGAGGGATGGTCGGCCAGGTCCGGGGCCTGATCACCGGCCACGAGGCCCCGGAGGACCATTGGGCGCCGGGCCTGCTCGCCCTGTACACCGAACTGGAGCTGGCCGCGCCCGCGGCGCGGCTGCTGGCGTGGCTGCTCGACGGTCGGCTGGCGCCCTACGGGGACTCGGCGGAGTGGCCGTGCGTGCTGGTCTACGCGGTCGAGGCGGCGTTGTTCCTCGAGGACGAGGCGGCCGGGCGGGCGCTGCGTCCGCTGATGGCCGAGTACGCCGGCACCAACCTCGTGGCCGGTCAGTTCGTCGCCGTGTTCGGCAGCGCCGACCGGTACCTGGGTGCTCTCGACTCGCTGCTGGACGGGCCGGCGGACGAGGAACTGGCCGCGGCCCTCGAGATGGACACCCGGATGGGGTCGCCCCTGCACCAGGCCCACACCCTCGTGGCGCAGGTGATCCACGGTCGACGGACCGGTGCCGACATCAGGGTGCTGGACGACGTGGCCGGACGGGCCCGCCGGCTGGCCGAACCCCTCGGACTCCGGCGGGTCCTGCGGCTCCTCGAGGGGACGGTGCCGGGCGTCCCCGAGCCCCGTCGTCCCGGCGGCCTGACCGTCCGCGAGACGGAAGTGCTGCAACTGCTGGGCGAGGGCCTGCTCAACCGGGAGATCGCCGAGCGCCTGGTCATCAGCGAGAACACCGCCGCCAACCACGTGCGCAGCATCCTGGCCAAGACCGGTTCCGGTAACCGGACCCAGGCCGCGATGTTCGCCGCGGCCCACGGACTGCTGGAGTAGCCGGGCCGCCCGGAGGGCTGCTCAGAGCGGGGCCAGCGAGCCGTCCGGCCGGACCGTCGCGGTCATCTCGACGACGACGTCGGCGGGCAGCCCGGCGCGCGCGGCTGCGCGGAGGATCGCCTCGGCCGAGGGCGCCTCGTAGAGGCAGTACGTCTTGCGCTTGTCGGCGGACAGGAACGAGTACAGCCACTGCACGCCTTCGTCGGCATTGATCCGGTTGACGCCGTCCGCGTCGTCGGCGCTGAGTTCCAGGTCGTCGGCGTATCGGCGTTCGATCATGAAGACAGGCATCGGTCAGCCCTTCGACGGGGTTCCGACCGTACCTGCGTTGGCCCGCCTCGGACCGTGCACCGCGTCCGGGTTCGGCGTGCCGGTCCCCCTTGCCGAACCGACCGCCGACGTGCCGCGCGCCCGCTGCCGCTGCACCCGCCGTCCGGCCCGGCCCGGACCAGGACGCCCGAGCCCGGCGGGCCGCCGGACGCCGCCCGCCCTCATCGCCCGGCGGGTCGAGGCCCCGTGTCGGTCGACGACCGTCCACGATCGACGTCGTGACGCCCTCCCCCGACTCGGCACGGACGCGCAGGCCGGGTCGCCGGTTTCGCTCACGAACGGGCCTGCTGGCGGCGTTCTCGCTCTCGGTGATGGCCGACCCGGTGTCGTCGGTCGCCTACGCCATCGAGGCCGCCCTGCGTGCGCTGGACGGCCAGCTCCGCCTGCTGTTGCCCACCATGGCGCTGGTGCTCGCGATCATCGCCTTGGTGATCACCAACTACCACCAGCTCGTCGGCCGGTTTCCGGAGGGCGGTGGGGCCGCGGCGGCGGCCGGCACCGCCTTCGGCGAGGCCTGGGCGTTCATCCCCATCGGAGCCCTGATCGTCGACTTCGTGCTGACCATCTCCATCAGCGTGTCGGCGGCAGCCTCGGCGATCATCGCCCTGGTTCCCGAGACCGCACCGTTCCGCGTCCCGCTGGCGCTCCTGCTCCTGGGCATGGTCGCCGGGCTGACCTGGTTCGGGCGCCTGGGCCGCGCGGTGTTCGCGACCATGACCGCGGCGTTCCTCGCCGTGGCTGGAGTGGTCCTGGTCGACGGCCTGAGCACGCCGCCGGCACCGGTCGAAGCCGGTGCGGGTTCGGCCGGTCCGGCGTTCGCAGCGGTCCTGCTCGCCTTCCCGGTGGCCCTGGCCCTGGCCACCGGCGTGGAGGCTCCCTCCTCGGCGATCGCGCAGCTGGGCCAGCTGGACGACACCGGCCGGCGTCGGTTCGGCCGGATCACGCTGTGGCTCACGCTGGGCGTGGTCGGCTGCCTCACCCTGGGGCTGACGGTGGCCACGGTGCGGCTGGGCATCGGGGTGCCGGAGGGTGGCTCCACGCTGATCGCCCACGTGGCGCAGGCCAGCGTCGGCGACGGGATCTACGGGCTGTTCCAGGCGGTGACCGTGCTGCTGCTCCTGGCGGCGGCGAGCTCCTCCCTCCAAGCCGGACCGGGACTGCTCAAGGCACTGGCCCGCCACGCGGGGCCCGACGGCGTCCGGTCGGGAGTGCTGCCCGCCCGGCTCGCTGCCACCAACACCCGCTACACCCCCTACTGGGCGGTGCTGGTGTTCACCGTCCTGTCCGGGGTGATCGTCGTGGCCGGCGGCGGCCGCGACCAGGAGCTCGTCCTGTTCTACGCGGTCGCAGTGTTCGTCAGCTTCCTGCTGGGGCTGCTGGCCATGGCCCGGTTCGCCTTCCTCGAGCGCCGCACCGCCTCGCTGCTGATGAACACCGTGGGCGCGATCGTCGTCGCCTTCACCATCGGGGTGAACCTGCTGCGTGGGTTCCCCCTCGTCTCCGTGGCGGTGGCGTTGCTGATCGCCGCGCTGCTCCACCACTCCTGGACACTGGCCGGCCGCCCACGCGGCATCGCCTCCGTGGTCGTGACCAGCCACCGCACCTGAGGACGCAGGAGGTCGGCCCGGCCGGCCGTGACGCCCAGGGCCCCGTGGGCCCTCCCCTCACCGGCAGGGCGATCGCCCGGGGCGAGGACCGATGCGGTTCACCCGCCCGCGTCGGGGAACTGCCAGGTGGACCCCGCTCCCGACTCCGAGCGGAGGGGCGCTGTCCGGCCGGACTGCTCGGTTCCGGGAGGACCTCCGCCGTCGCCGGACGAGCGGAGGGGGCGGCACGGTCGTGGGCAGCACCGGCCCGCTCGTCGAGCCGGCCGAGGTGGCCGACCAGGTCGCCCGGGACGGTCGTCACGCACCCGCGTCGGTCAGCGCGAGTCCTCGGCCCACCGCACCCACGATGCCGTCAGCGGGTGCTCCGCCGCGAACGCGTCCGTCCTGCGTTCACGCCGGGAGGCTCTCGATCCAGCAGGGTGCTCAGGGTGGTCCTGAGGCAGGTGCTCCACACAGCGGCTGTGGCTCAGGTAGTGACGCAGCGCCGCCGCAGGGTCGACCTGCCGACCGCGGGAAGCCACGTCGTGGCGGGCCTCCCACTCGCACGCCAACTTCTCGGCCGCGGACATGGTGATCGGTCCGGATGGGCGCTCTGCCGCGCCATGGACGGGGTCGGGCATCGCACTTCCTCCCTCTCGGTGAGGACAGACTTCGATTCTCCGCCCGATCGATGGCCGACGGCAAGGATCGGGCACAACCCGGCTCCGGCCCACACGTGCCGGGGCCGTGCTCGATCGTGCGGAAGCGTTCCGTCGGCGGCCTGGATGGGCGGACGGGCCTGGCGCGGCGAGCAGCCTCGGGGCCGGTTGCCCCGAGCAGTCCGACCCTGGTGGCGTGCTCCGCCGGAGGGCACGCTCGGGCCACGCCCTGCCCCGGGAGCGCCGGGAGGAGACCGCCATGACCCACCGCGCGTTCCACGAAGGTCCCTTCGCCCCGGTCACCGAGGAGATCACGGCGTTCGACCTCCCCGTCACGGGCACCGTGCCGACGGAGCTCAGCGGCCGCTACCTGCGCAACGGACCCAACCCGATCGGTCTCGACGACGCCGAAGCACACTGGTTCCTGGGCGCGGGCATGGTGCACGGCGTCCGGCTGCGTGATGGCCGGGCGGAGTGGTACCGGAATCGCTGGGTGCGGTCGCGGGATGTCGCCGCCGCACTGGGCGAGACCTGGGCGGGCGGCCCGCAGCACGACGGGCGAGATTCCGCGGCCAACACCCACGTCCTCTCGCACGCCGGACGGACCCTCGCCACCGTGGAGTCCGGTCCGCTGCCCTACGAGCTGACCGACGAGTTGGAGACGGTCGGGCCGTGCGACTTCGGCGGCACCCTGCCGGGCGGCTACGCCGCGCACACCAAGCTCGACCGGCACACCGGCGACCTGCACGCGATCGCCTACTACTGGGCCTGGGACCACATCCAGCACGTCGTCGTCGGCCCCGGCGGCACGGTCGCATCGACCACGGACATCCCGGTCAGCGACGGGCCGATGATCCATGACTTCGCCCTGACCGAGCGCTACGTCGTCGTGTTCGACCTGCCGGTCACCTTCAGCATGGACGCGGTCGGCGCGGGGAGCCGGCTGCCCTACACGTGGAACCCGGCGCACCAGGCCCGGATCGGGCTGCTGCCCCGCGCCGGGACCGTTCGCGAGGTGCAGTGGATCGAGGTGGAGCCGTGCTGGATCTTCCACACCCTCAACGCCTACGACGACGGCGACCGGGTCGTGGTGGACGTCTGCCGCTACCAGGGCTCCTACGACGTCTCCATCCTCTCCGGCGGGGGGCCGCTCACCCTCGACCGGTGGATCGTCGATCCCGCCGCCGCCAAGGTCGTGCAGCAGCGGCTCGACGACCGCGCCCAGGAGTTCCCGCGGGCCGACGAACGGGTGATCTCGCGCCCGTACCGCTACGGCTACAGCGCACAGATCGCCGAGGTCAGCCGTGCCATGGTCGACGGCAACAGCGACCTCACCGACGCCGCGTTCGCCAACACCCTCATCAAGCACGACCTGGTGGCCGGGACGACGCAGGTCCACCCGTTCGGGAAGGACGCCACCGCCGGTGAGGCGGTGTTCGCCCCGTCGTCCCCCGATGCAGGCGAGGACGACGGCTACGTCATGGCCTTCGTGCACGACCCCGACCGCGGCGCCACCGACCTGGTGCTGCTGGCCGGTCAGGACTTCACCGGCGAGCCGGTGGCCCGGGTGCACCTGCCCGTGCGGGTCCCCCTGGGCTTCCACGGCAACTGGATCGGCGACCAGTCCCAGGGGAGCGTCGAGCGAGGCCGTCGTCGCCGGCAGGAGCTGGACGACAGCGAACTGGGCGGCGAGGCCTGAGTCGGAGTCCAGCCGCAACGATGCCCCACGCTGTCGGCATGTCCGGCCCCGGCACGGCCGGCCTCAGCGGTAGACGACGTCGACGCTGCGGAAGGCACCGAGCTCGTGGTCCGCGACGAAATAGCCGTGGTCGCGCCGCACCCGGGCGACGGCGTCGTCGGCGAAGCGCAGGAGGTCGTCCACGAACAGGTCCTGTCCTCCGATCGCGTCCATGATCGCGGGCTCGACGTCGTAGTCGATGCGGCCGTGCTCATCGGACATCGCGTGGGTGTGTGCGAGCACCCGGCCACAGATGCCGGCGTACTCCTTCCAGCCACCCGCCGACAGGGACCCCAGGCTGATGTCGTCGCGGAAGGGTGCCCGCTCCCGCACCATGAAGCTGTGCCCGTCGAAGTCGACGCTGCCGTAGAAGACGTCCCCGTTGACCAGATGGACCCGCTGAGCGTGCCGGATCCGGTCGCCCTGGCCGTCGACCTCGAAACCCGACGGCGGCACCAGACCGGTCAACGCCGACCGGCGCGCCCGCTTGAACTCCAGCAGCAGGTCGTCGGTGCCGTCGGCGCGCGGCCCCTCG
This sequence comes from uncultured Actinomycetota bacterium, assembly GCA_963747895.1. Classification (GTDB taxonomy): domain Bacteria; phylum Actinomycetota; class Actinomycetes; order Mycobacteriales; family Geodermatophilaceae; genus Blastococcus. The sequence continues at coordinate 603,579 of CAVVGX010000012.1, read as the reverse complement.
ATGAGGACGAAGTAGCGGGTGAGGCCCAGCGACGCCGTGCCGGCGCCCTTCCGCTCCGCGACGTCCTTCACGCGCATACCGCTCGCCCGCGCAGGGACGGCGACGTCGTTCTCGCGCACGTAGCGGTCGACCAGCTCCTGGAACTCCTCCCGCCGGCCGCTGATCGGGACGATCTCGTCGTCGGTGCGGAAGCCGGTGCCGTACTCGTCCAGCAGGGTCTCGGCGAGCCACTCGGAGCGGCTGCGCTCCAGGGCGTGCTGGATCAGGTCGACGATCATCGGGGGCGCGTTGTCCAGTCGCAGCTGCTCGTCCTGCTCGGTCCCGTCGGCGGCATAGGCGGCGATGCCCTGGATGTAGCCGCGGATGAACCGCTCCGCGGTGGCTCGCTGCTTCTTGCGCCCGAGCCCGGACTTCTCGGCCGCCCCCAGCATGAACCCGACCGCGCCCCGCTTGAGGTCCCAGGTGAACGGTGCGTAGTACGCGTCGTCGAAGTCATTGACCCCGAACACGGGCACGTTGTCGGAGCTGGGCATGACGCCGAAGTTCCCAGGATGGACGTCGCCGAGGGCGAGCACGGTCGGCATCCGGGCGTCCTCGCCGAGGATGTCCCGGTAGAACAGCAGGTTCGTGCCGCGGAAGAAGTGGAAGACCGAACGGGCGAGCTTGTCGAACTTCCCCCGCGCCTCCACGTCGCTGCTGGCGATCCGGGTCTCGTGGTCCTCGCGCACCGTCTCCCGGACGTGCATGCGGCGGTCGTTGCCACGGAGCATCCGTGGCAGCAGCACCATCTCGCCGGTCGCGCGGCCCTCGGCCAGCTCTCGGAACGCCTCCACCCGAGAGCCCACCGGGCGCCTGCCGTCCCCCCGGACATCGCCGTCGACGTCCCGCTGGTCGCGCCCCCCGTGGTCCTGGACCGGGTCACCCACCCCGCGCTCGCGGAGGCTCGCGATCAGTTCTGACTTGCTCATCGACGAGCGTCCGGGGATGTCGGCCGCACGCGCACGCTGGAGCAGGTCGGTTCGGCTGGCGCTCACCACGCTGTCGGAGTCCACCCCCCGGAACTACCCCGCAGAGGTGGGGACCACGGTCGCCGAGCCATGACGACCTCGTGACAGTCCACGGCCGGGACGGGCCAGGATGGTCACCGTCGCCCCTGTGGCCGGTCGCTCCTCGGATCGAGTCGAACCCCACGGTCGTCGGGCCCGTGGGCCCCTGCCGGCACCGATGCGGTTGCACCCGCTCCCGTCAGGGCACTGCCCCGTGGCCGCCGGTGCACAGCGACCGGAGCGCTCGTGGGACCGAACGGTCCCAGACCCACGCCCGGTTCGGGAGGCCGACGTGTCCACCGTCCTCACCGCATTCGCGTACTCGCTGGCGCCCACGCTGGCCGTCCCGCTCGGCGGCCTGGCCGTGTCGCGGTTCCCGCCGAGCGCAGCGGTACGCAGCATGCTGCAGCACTTCGCCGCCGGGGGGCTGATCGCGGTCATCGGGGTGGAGCTGCTCGCCGAACTGCACAACCGCTCCCCCTGGGTGGTCGCGATCGGGATCACCGTCGGGTCCGCCTTCATGATCGGGCTCGACTCGATCACCCAGCGGATCGAGCAGCGCGGCGGCCGGCTGGCAGAAGTGGGCTTCATGGCCGTGGTCGCCGTCGACTTCCTCATCGACGGGTTGTTGCTGGGCGTCGCCCTGTCCCGGGAGAGCTCGCTCGGCCTCCTGCTCGCCATCGTCCTCACCCTCGAGGACTTCGTCACCGGGATCTCTTTCGCATCGTCCCTGTCCAAGGATCAGCCGGTCGCCCGGTTGACGGCGGCGGTCGCCCTCACCTTCCCGATCGGCGCCGTCATCGGCGGGCTGCTGGGTGGGGTGCTGACCGAGCACTGGTACACCGCGATCCTGGCGTTCGCCGCGGTGGCCCTGCTCTTCCTCGTCATCGAGGAGCTGCTGCGGGAGGCCCACGAGGTGGCCGAGTCCGCGTGGACGACGGGCGTGCTGTTCGGCGGCCTCCTCAGCTTCCTCATGCTCGAGGCGCTGATCTGAGTGCCCGCTCCACCGGCCCCTCGGACACCCCGGCGCGGCGACCAGCCCGCCGGCCACTGTCGCCGGGACATCAGGGGCGACGCCGGCCCCGCACGGCCGGTGTGGAGAATTGTTGGCGTGAGACAACTGTCCGAGGCCGGTCCAGAGCGGACATCTTCGACAGACGACGGCGGAGGGGCACGGCCGCAGCGCGCTCGGACGGCGGTGCGCTTCCGGACGGTCCGCGACCGGGGGCTCCGCGCGCTGCGCGACAGCGACGCGGGGTTGCTCGTGCTGGCCCTCCTGGTCGGTACCGCCACCGGCGTCGGCGCGATCGCTTTCCGATACCTGATCGAGGGCCTGACCCTCCTGGTCACGGGCACGCGCGACTACAGCGCCGTGCCCGGTGCCGCGCTCTCGTGGGCGCCCGGGCTCGGTCGCTGGTTCCTCGTCCTCACCCCGGTCGTCACCGGCCTGCTCTACGGGCCGATGGTGCACGCGTGGGCCCGCGAGGCGCGCGGCCATGGTGTGCCCGAGGTGATGTACGCCGTGGCCCGCCGGGGCGGCCGGATCCCCGCACGGGTGGCCGGCGTGAAGGCTCTGGCGTCGGCACTGACGATCGCCGGCGGCGGATCGGTCGGCCGGGAGGGTCCCATCGTGCAGATCGGCTCGGCACTGGGCTCGGGCCTGGGTGCTCTGGGCCGGGTGGCCGAGGACCGGATGCGCCTGTTGGTGGCCTGCGGCTCGGCCGGCGGGATCGCCGCGACGTTCAACGCCCCGCTGGCCGGCGTGGTCTTCGCCATGGAGATCGTGCTCCGCGACTTCGCGGCCCGGTCCTTCGGCATGGTCGTCATCTCGGCGGTGACCGCCAGCGTCGTGGCGCGGTCGGTCCTGGGCGACGAGGCGTTCCTCGACCTGCCGGACTTCACCGTCGACCAGTTGGCGACCTACGGCTTGTTCGCCCTGCTGGGCGTGCTCGGCGGCGTCGCCGGGGTCGTGTTCACGCGGGTGCTGTACCTGGTCGAGGACGTCTGCGACCGGCTCTGGTCAGGTCCCGAGTGGCTCCGTCCGGCCGCCGGAGGGGGACTGCTCGGCCTCCTCCTGGTGGCGCTCCCCCAGCTGTACGGAGTCGGCTACCCCGTGCTCGGGAACGCGGTGTCCGGCCGCTACGCGATCGGTTTCCTCCTCCTGCTGCTGGTCGGCAAGATGGTCGCGACGAGCCTCACGATCGGGATCGGTGGCTCCGGCGGGGTCTTCGCTCCGAGCCTCTTCCTCGGCGCGATGCTCGGCGCGGCCGTGGGCCAGGGCGCCGCGGCAGTCGCGCCCGGGGTGACGGGGAGCCCGGGTGGTTTCGCCCTCGTGGGCATGGCCGCGGTCTTCGCCGGGGCGGCACGCGCGCCGATCACGGCCGTCCTCATCGTCTTCGAGCTGACCGGCGAGTACTCGCTGATCCTGCCGTTGATGGCCGCGGTGGTGCTGTCGACGGGGATCAGCCACCTGCTGTCCCGGGACAGCATCTACACCGCCAAGCTCCGCCGCCGCGGCGTCGATCTGGACGCGGTCCCGCCGTCCTGGGCGCACGGACGGACGGTGCGTTCGATGCTCGAGGGGGCGCCGGCTCCGGCGCCACTGGCGGTGGACACCGGCCTCGCCGAGGCCGCCGCGGAGATCGAGCGCTCCGTGGCCGGCGAGCTGCCGGTGGTCGATGCCCGCGGGAACTACCTCGGGGTGCTCGGCGCCACGGTGGTCGCCGAGAACCTGGCCACCCCGGTGCCCGCGCCCCTGGCCGATCTCCTGACGAGCCGACCCACCCTGCCCCCCGATGCCTCGGTGGCCGAGGGCCTCGCCCTGCTGGAGAACCACGACGTCGCCGGGGTGGCCGTGCTCGACGGGGGGCGGGTCGCCGGGTGGTTCAGCGCCCGCGCCGTCCTCGCCGCCGTCCGTACCTGACGCCGGGTACCCGCTACGGCGGGGACGCTCCACCGGCGTCGTCGGATTGCCCGACGGGTCACGGGCACCCGGTGGGAGACCGACATCCTCGTCGTCGCACTGGCCGTACTTCCCCTTCGGCGTGCTCGCCGGCTCGTCGTCGTCCTGTTCACCGATGCCTCCCGCATGGACCTGGCAAGGTCCTCGGCTTGTGGCTTGCCGTCGCCTCGTCGCGTACGCGACACTGGCCGGCAATACTGACCGATCGGTCGGGAAGGATGCCGGCTGTCGGACGCCCTGACCGGAGGTGAGCCGCACATGACGACGCCGACGACCGGCGCAGCCGTGACCCGGACCGACGCCGACGGCGTCGCCACGGTGACGCTGCAGAACTCCGCCCTCTCCCACCGCTCCCGAGCCGAGCTCACCGACGTCCTGCGCGCCGTCGCGGCGGACCCGTCGGTGCGGGCCGTGGTCCTCACCGGTGCCGGACGGGCGTTCTGCGTCGGGCAGGACCTGGCCGAGCACGTCGAGTCGCTGCGCCGCGACGCTGCGACCGCCATGGACGTGGTCGCCGACTCCTACAACCCGATGGTCTCGGCCCTGGCATCGATCCGCGTGCCGGTCGTCGTCGGCGTGAACGGCGCGTGCGTGGGAGCCGGTCTCGGGCTCGCACTGACCGGCGATCTCCGCGTCGCCGCGGCCGGCGCCAGGTTCGGCACGGCCTTCACCGGGATCGGTCTGTCCAGCGACTCCGGGCTCGCTTCCCGCCTGGTGCACTCCGTGGGCGCGTCCCGCGCCACGGAGCTGTTGCTGCTCCCCGAGCCCGTCTCTGCCGAGACGGCGTTGCAGTGGGGGCTGGTGCACCGGGTGGTCGAGCCCGGCGAGGTGCTCGAGGAGTCCCGGGCGCTCGCCACCCGGCTGGCGAACGGGCCGACGGCGGCCTATCGGGCGGTCAAGACCGTCCTGGCCTCCGCGGCCACCGACACCCTGGCGGACACCCTGGCCCTCGAGGCACGGCTGCAGAGCGAGCTCGGGCGGACCGCTGACCACAGCGAGGCGGTCGAGGCGTTCCTCGCCAAGCGGCCGCCGGTGTTCAGCGGACGATGAGCACGGGCCCCCACGAGCGGTCCGCGGCCGAGGAGACGGTCCGGCGTTTCCTGGCCGAGGATGCGACGGCTCGGGCGCTCGGCGTCACGGTCAGCGACGTGGCGCCCGGCACCGTCAGCGCCCACATGACCATCCGCCCGGCGATGCTCAACGGGCACGGCACGGCCCACGGAGCGGCGCTGTTCGCGCTGGGTGACATCGCGTTCGCCATGGCCTGCAACTCGCACGGCGCGCCCGCGGTCGCGCGCTCGTGCAGCATCGAGTACCTCTCCCCCGCCGCAGTCGGCGATGCGGTCACCGCGTCGGCGGTCGAGCGCTCGGTCGTCGGCCGCACCGGCATCTACGACGTCGCCATCGTCCGGGACGCGGACGGGCGGCTGCTGGCCGAGATGCGCGGCCACAGCCGCGTGGTGGGGTCAGGACGCTGACGGGGCCGGCCGCGTGCGCAGGCCCTGGAACGTGCTGATGACCAGGGCGTCGGCGAGGTCGTCGGCCGAGAGCCCACCCCCCGGGCGGTACCACTCGGTCAGCGAGTTGACGGTGCCGAAGAGCAGCCGGCTGGTGATGGCCGGGTCGACGTCGGGGCGCACGCTGCCCTCGTCCTCGGCGGCACGCACCAGGTCGGTGACGACGCGGTCGAACTCGCGCCGCCGCTGCAGCGCCGCCTGCTCGACCGGGGAGTTGCCGCGCACGCGCAGCAGCAGCGTGACGAACGGCAGCTCGGCCGCCAGCACACCGACGGAGCCGCGCACGACGTGCTCCAGCCGGTCGATCGCCGGGCCCGTCGTCGCGCCGGCCTCTGCCGTGACGGCGAACAGGGCGTCCAGGGCCCGGTCCAGAGCCAGCCGCAGCAGGTCCACCTTGCTGGCGACGTGGTGGTAGATCGCGGACTTCGTGACGCCGAGGCGCGCCGCGAGCTCCTCCATGCTGGTGGCGTCGTAGCCGCGTTCGTTGAAGACCTCGACGGCGACGTCGAGCAGCGAGTCCAGCGAGTGCCCGGGCCGGCCGCGGCGGGTCCGGGTGGAGTCGGCGGAGGCGGTCATGCGCGCGTGCGGTTGTCGGTCATGCGCTGCAGTTTGCCGACCGACCGCGGCAGCGTCTCCGGGTCCACGACGAGCACCTCGATGCTGGACCCCACGGTGTCCTTGATCCCCTTGGTCACCGCGGCCGCAGCGGCCGTCCGGCCCTCCGCGGGGCTGTCCGGACGGGCCTCGATGCGGCAGATCAGGTGATCCATCCGTCCGCGGGTCACCAGCTCGAGGGCGAAGTGCGGGGAGAGCCCGGGCGTGCGCAGCACGATCTCCTCGATCTGGGTCGGGAAGAGGTTGACGCCCCGCAGGATGATCATGTCGTCGGTGCGACCGGTGATCTTCTGCATCCGGCGGAACGCCGGACGTGCGGTGCCGGGCAGCAGACGGGTGAGGTCCCGGGTGCGGTAGCGGACGATCGGCATGGCCTCCTTGGTCAGCGAGGTGAAGACCAGCTCCCCCTCCTCGCCGTCGGGGAGCACCTCGCCGGTGATCGGGTCGATCACCTCGGGGAAGAAGTGGTCCTCCCAGACGTGCAGCCCGTCCTTGGTCTCCACGCACTCCTGAGCGACGCCCGGGCCCATCACCTCGGACAGTCCGTAGATGTCCACCGCGTGGATGCCGGCCCGCTCCTCCACCTCGCGCCGCATCTCCTCGGTCCACGGCTCGGCCCCGAAGATGCCGATCTCCAGGCTGCTCGCCCGCGGATCCCGGCCCTGCTTCTCGAACTCGTCCAGGACGGCGAGCAGGTAGGAGGGGGTGACCATGATGATCCGCGGCCCGAAGTCGGAGATCAGCTGCACCTGCCGGGGAGTCATGCCACCGGACACCGGGATGACGGTGCACTTGAGCTTCTCCGCGCCGTAGTGCGCGCCGAGGCCACCGGTGAACAGCCCGTAGCCGTAGGCGTTGTGCAGCGTGTCCCCCGGCCGCCCCCCGGCGGCACGGATCGAGCGCGCCATGACCGTCGCCCAGGTGTCGAGGTCCCGCTCGGTGTAGCCCACGACCGTGGGCTTGCCGGTCGTGCCCGAGGAGGCGTGCACGCGCCGCACCTGGGCCCGGGGGACGGCGAACATGCCGAACGGGTAGTTCTCCCGCAGGTCGGCCTTGCTGGTGGTGGGGAACCTCGCCAGGTCGGCCAGCTCGCGGCAGTCGTCCGGGTGCACGCCGGCGTCGTCGAAGGCCCGGCGGTAGTGCGGGACGTCGTCGTAGGCGTGCCGCAGCGACCACTGCAGCCGCTCGAGCTGACTGGCACGCAGCTCGTCGATCCCGATGCGCTCCACCGGGTCGAGGAGGGCCGGGTCGGGCGCCTCGCCGAGGCGCTGCGTCGTCTGTCGGGCCGCAACGGTCATGGCGGGGCCTCCGTCGTCCTGGGCGTCGTCGCCGGACGGTCGGCAGCCGCGTGCGAGCCGATTTACCGACCGTATGGTCAGGTAAGCATCCGCCCCTCCGTGCGTCTGTCAAGACCCGTCGGGGCGCTCGGTCCGCAGGCCTTGTGCCGGGGAAGGCCGACGTGCACACTGATTACCGACCGCTCGGTCAGTAAATGCCGGGACACGCCCCGAGGGGAACGACATGTCGGCACCGACCCTGGACCGCCCTGCGCCGGACGAGCCCGCGCTGCAGGCCCACTTCGACGCCACCATCGCCGCCGACCACCGCGTCGAGCCGCGCGACTGGATGCCCGAGGGCTACCGGAAGACGCTCATCCGCCAGGTGGCGCAGCACGCCCACTCCGAGATCATCGGCATGCAGCCCGAGGGTGACTGGCTGCTCGCCGCACCGAGCCTGCGTCGCAAGGCCGTCCTGCTGGCCAAGGTGCAGGACGAGGCCGGCCACGGCCTCTACCTGTACTCGGCGGCCGAGACGCTCGGCGCGGATCGTGCCGACCTGACCGACAAGCTCATCGAGGGCCGGCAGAAGTACAGCTCGATCTTCAACTACCCGACGCTCACCTACGCCGACGTCGGCGTCATCGGCTGGCTGGTCGACGGCGCCGCGATCTGCAACCAGGTGCCGCTGTGCCGATCCTCCTACGGGCCCTACGCCCGGGCGATGATCCGGGTCTGCAAGGAGGAGTCGTTCCACCAGCGGCAGGGCTACGAGCTGCTGATGACGATGATGCGCGGCACCGCCGAGCAGCGCGCCATGGTGCAGGACGCCGTCGACCGCTGGTGGTGGCCGACGCTGATGATGTTCGGCCCGCCCGACGAGCACAGCCCCAACACCGCGCAGTCCATGGCCTGGGGCATCAAGCGGCACACCAACGACGAGCTGCGCCAGAAGTTCGTCGACATGTCCGTCCCGCAGGCCGAGGTCCTCGGCGTGACGTTCCCCGACCCGGAGCTCGAGTTCGATCCCGCGACCGGCCACCACCGGTTCGGCCGGCTCGACTGGGAGGAGTTCCAGCGGGTCATCGGCGGACAGGGCCCCATGAACGCCGTCCGCCTCGCCCGGCGCCGCGCCGCACGCGACGACAACGCCTGGGTCACCGAGGCCGCGACCGCGTTCGCCCGCAAGCACGAGGACTCGGCCGCATGAGCACCGACGCCACCGCGGAGGGCGGGCACGGCGCGATCCCGACCGGGCCGGAGGTGCCGGTGACCCCGGCCGCGCCAGCGGTGCGGCGCGACTGGCCGCTGTACGAGGTGTTCGTCCGCGGCAAGCGCGGCATCAACCACGTGCACGTCGGCTCGCTGCACGCCCCGGACGACGAGATGGCCGTGCACGCCGCACGCGACCTCTACACCCGGCGCAACGAGGGCGTGAGCATCTGGGTGGTGAAGGCGGCGCACATCACCGCCTCCAGCCCCGACGAGAAGGACCCGATGTTCGCCCCCAGCGGCGACAAGGTCTACCGCCACCCGACGTTCTACGAGATCCCGGAGAACGTCCCCCACTTGTGAAGGAAGAGCATGGCGCACGAGGAGACCGTCTACGACGCGCTGACCAACGCACATGACGACGCCGGGCACTGGGCGTTCGGCACCGGCTTCGACGAACCGCTCGCCGGCGTGGACACCACCGTCCCGGACGGCGTCGACCCGGCCGAGCTCGGCGCCTACTGCCTGATGCTCGGCGACGACGCGCTCGTGCTCACCCAGCGCCTCACGCAGTGGATGACGAATGCGCCCGAGCTGGAGGAGGAGGTCGCGCTCGGCAACCTCGGCCTCGACCTGCTCGGCCAGGCCCGGCTCCTGCTGGCCCGGGCCGGCTCCGCCGGTGTCCTGGGGCGGTCGCGGACGCTGGCCACGGCCTCCATCCCCGACGAGGACGCGCTGGCCTACTTCCGGGACGCCGACGAGTTCCGCAACACCGGTCTGGTGGAGGCGGAGAACGGCGACTTCGCGCAGACGATGGTGCGGCTGCTCGTCGCCTCGACGGTGCGGCTGGCGGTGTTCGCACGGCTGCGCGGGTCGCGGGACCCCGTCCTCGCCGCCATCGCCGCGAAGGGCGTGCACGAGCTGACCTACCACCGTGATCACGCCGCGCGGTGGGTGCTGCGACTGGGCGACGGCACCGCCGAGTCCCACGACCGGGCGCAGGCCGGCGTCGATGCGGTGTGGCCCCTGCTGGCCGACCTGTTCACGGCCACGGACGTCGAGACCCGGCTCGTCGCCGACGGCGTGGCGGTGGACCCGGCCGACGTCCGCGACGAGGTGCGGGACGTGCTCACTGACCGTGCTGGAGCGGGCGACGCTGTCCGTGCCCGCCTGGCCCGCCGGCGCAGCCCCGCGGGGCCGTACCGGACGGCACGGACCCGAGCTCGCGGACCTCCTGGGCACCCTGCAGGGCCTGGCCCGCGCACACCCGGCAGCCACCTGGTGAGCGCCGTGCTCACCGACCCGCGAGCCGTGGCGGAGACGGTCACCGACCCCGAGCTGCCCATGCTGACCCTCGCCGACCTCGGCATCCTCCGCGACGTGCGGTCGGTGGACGGCACCGTCGTCGTCGAGATCACCCCCACGTACTCCGGCTGCCCCGCGATGGGGGTCATGCGCGCCGACCTCGTGCATGCCCTGCACCGGGCCGGGTTCGGCGAGGTCGACGTGCGCACCGTCCTCTCCCCCGCCTGGTCCACCGACCGGATCACCGAGGACGGCCGCCGCAAGCTCGCCGCGGCCGGCATCGCCCCGCCGGGGCCGGCTCCGGTCCGGTCCCCCGGCCCCGTTCCGCTGCGGCTCGGGGCCACCCTCCGGACAGCGAGCTGCCCGCAGTGCGGATCCCCCGACACCGTGGAGCAGAGCGAGTTCGGCGCCACCGCCTGCAAGGCCCTGCGCCGCTGCCGCAGCTGCGGCGAGCCGTTCGAGCACGTCAAGGAGATCTGATGACGTCGACCGCCCCCGCTGACGCTGCTGCCCCTGCCCCCGCGCGTCGTCGCCCGCAGTTCCACCCGCTCACGGTGGCCGAGGTCGAGCGACTCACCGACGACGCCGTCGCCGTGACGTTCGACGTCCCCGCCGAGCTCGCGGAGGAGTACCGCTTCGAGCCGGGTCAGGCCCTCACCCTCCGCCGGGTCGACGGCGACCGCGACGAGCGCCGCTCCTACTCCATCTGCGCGCCGAGGGGCGCTGCGCCGCGGGTGGGCGTCCGCGAGGTCCCCGGCGGCTTCTTCTCCAGCTTCCTCGTGCACCAGGTGCAGCCGGGCGACGCGATCGAGGTGCTGCCCCCGGCCGGCACCTTCACGGCCGATCTCTCGCAGCCCGCCGACCACGTGTTCGTCGTCGCCGGGTCGGGCATCACCCCGGTCCTCGGCCTGGCCGCCACGGTGCTGCGCGACGGGGAGTCGACGGTGACCGTCTTCTACGGCAACCGCCGCACGAACACGGTGATGTTCGCCGACGAGCTGGCCGACCTCAAGGACGCCTACGGTCCCCGCCTGCAGCTGGTCCACGTGCTCTCCCGAGAGGCTCGGGAAGCCGAGCTGACCAGCGGCCGGCTGGACGGCGATCGCCTGCGCAGCCTCGTGCAGCACCTCGTCGAGGCCGCGCGGGTGGACCACTGGTGGCTGTGCGGCCCGCACGGCATGGTCACCGACGCCCGGGTGCTGCTCGCCGAGCTCGGGGTGCCGGCGGAGAAGGTGCACCAGGAGCTGTTCTACGTCGACGACGTCCCTCCCCAGCCGGTCCGCGGCGACGACGAGGCATTCGCCGGTCCCAGCAGCGAGGTCACCATCGTCCTCGACGGCCGTTCGACGACGCTGGCGCTGCCGAGGGACGAGACGGTGCTGGACTCCGCTCAGCGGGTCCGGTCGGACCTCCCCTTCGCCTGCAAGGGGGGCGTCTGCGGCACGTGCCGGGCGCGGGTCACCGACGGCGGGGTCGAGATGCGGCGCAACTACGCCCTCGAGCCCGACGAGGTCGGGGCCGGCTACGTGCTCACCTGCCAGAGCGTGCCGACGTCGGACGCGGTCACCGTCGACTTCGACGCCTGAAGCCCGGATGACGGCATGCAGCCGCACGATCGGTGACCGTGGGGCTCCCTCGTCCCCCCGGTGTTCTGCGAGGCCGCGACGCGACGAGCAGGGCCGAGGAGGAGCGGACGTGTCCGAGGCGCCCTGACGAGCGCGGCCTGCTGCGGCCCTACTGGACGCGGTGCGCCTTCTCGAGCCGATGCTCCCGGTCCGCCAACGTCGCCTGGACCACCCAGCCGCCGGCGGACGACGGACCGGCGGTGAACGCACCCCCGAGACCGGCGACGCGCTCTCGCAGGCCGATCAGGCCGCGGCCGGTCCCCGGGAAGGCGGCCGTGCACTGCGGGGCGACGTCGTTCTCGACCCGCACCGTCACCGCGCGGCCGCGCTCCTCGCTCCGGACCAGCACGCGGACCTCGGCTCCCGGCGCATGCCGCAGCGCGTTCGTCAGGCTCTCCTGCACCACGCGGAACGCGGCATGGGCCACCTCCGGACCGAGACCGTCACGCGAGCCCTCCAGTCGGCAGGTGACCCGCAGACCGCTCCGGGCCGCCTGGGTCACCACCTCGTCGACCAGCGAGAGGTCCGGGCTGGTGACCTCCGTCCCGGCGAGCAGGTCGATCAGCCGCTGCAGGTCCTCGCGCCCGCGGCGGGCGGACTCGGCGACCGCAGCCAGGGACGCGACGGCCGCGTCCGGCGAGTGCTGGACCAGCCGCTGACCGGCCGCCGCCTGCACGACCATGACGGTCAGCGCGTGGCCGATGATGTCGTGCAGCTCGGCGGCGATGCGGGCGCGCTCGTTGCGCACCGAGACCTCGGCGAAGAGGGCGCGTTCGGACTCCAGCTCGCGCCCGCGCTCGGCCAGCTGCTCGGCCGTCTCGCGGCGCAGGCGCAGCGCCGTCCCGGCGAGGAAACCCGGTCCGATCAGGATGAGCAGACCCGGGCTGTCGTCCCCGGTGACGGCGTACAGCGCGACGACGTACGCGGCCCAGCCCAGCCCGGCCGCCCACGCCGACCGCCCGCTGAAGTGCTCGGCGGCGAGCGCGGCGTAGGCCGTCAGCACCGGCAGCAGGAAGTCGCTGGGCTCGGGGCCGGTGACGGCGCAGACCAGGATCAGCAGGGGCCCGCCCAGCAGCACGGGTACGGGGGCGCGCCGCCACAGCGCCAGGACCACTGCGCCGACGATCGTGCAGATCGCCCCCACCCACTCGCCGACCCCGCGGACGTCGCGCTCCACCAGCAGGGGGATCACGGTGACCGACAGCGCCGCAACCGCGATGACCGGCTCCTGGTAGCGCCCGGCGAGGGCGCGCGCCCGGGGGTCCACCGTCACACGCCGCTCGACACCGGCAGGCGCGCCAGCGCCCGCACGCGCCCCCGGGTCACCTTCAGGTCCAGCGATCCCGCGTGCAGCACCGCGCGCTCCCGGGCCCGGGCCACGGCACCGCGCAGGTCCGAACCCCTGGGGACCGACCCCGCGACCAGGACCTCCAGGGCGTCGTCGGTGAACGTCATGGTCACCCCGACCGGCGCCGCGGGCCCGTCGGCCAGGGCGGTGACCAGGTGCTCGACGATCCGGTAGGCCGACAGCTCGACGCTGGCCGGCAGCATCCGTGGGTCGCCGCAGACCTGCAGCCGCGATCCGCCGTGCACGTGCCGGGCGAGCAGCGCGTCGAGGTGGGCCACCGACGGCGAGGGGGCCAGGGCCACCTCGCCGCCGCGCAGCTGACCGACGAGGACGCGCATGTCGGCGAGGGTCTGCCGGCTGTTCTCCTCGAGCTGGACCAGGTGGGCCTGCAGTGCGGTCGGGTCGGCGTCTGCCGCTGCCTCGTCCGCGGCGGCCGCGAGCAGGCTCAACCGCTGGTCCAGGAGAACCTCCAGCCGCGCCGAGAGCTGGACCCGGTCGTCGCTGACCTCGAGGGCGGCCCGCTCGTCGCGGAGCACCCGCAGGTCCTCGTTGTGCTGCCGCAGCTCCCGGGCCATCGCCGCCCGCTGCGCCGCCAACCGGCCGATCCAGAACAGGCCGACCTGGAGCACACCGACCACCGGCAGGAGCTCCGGCCCGGCCGCGGTGTCGCGGACCAGCACGAGCCCGGCCAGCACGACCGACAGGCCGAGCGCCGTCACCCGCTCCTGCCGCCGGGACGGGCCGAACCCGCAGAGGAAGGACAGGACGAAGACCAGGGGCAGCCCGGCGCCGCACCGGACCAGCGCGCCGAACGCCAGGACGTGCACCAGCATCAGCGCCGACGACGCCACGGCCACCGCGACCAGACCGCGCCGCCACCAGAGCACCGTCACCACGGCTGCCACGAAGACGGGGAGCTGCAGCCAGGAGTGGGAGTCGACCCGGGTCGTGTCATCGGTGGCCTGGATGTCGGCGACGGCGAGCAGGGCCCCGAGCGAGCCGAGGACTCCGGCGAGGACGCCGTCGACCGGCCGGACACCCCGGAGCACCTGCGACCTCATCGCCACTCCTCGGTGATCGTCGTGCGATCAGGCGAACGTCTCGACCCGCGTGGCATCCGCGGCCGCCACGCTGCGGTCGGAGCGCTGCTGCACGTAGAGCCCGGCACCCCAGAACACCGCCGAGATCACCGCGGTGAACGGGAGGATCTCCAATCCTGCGGCCGAGTCTCGGACGAGCACAAGGAGCTGGATGCCGATGACCGCGGCCAGGCCCCCGTAGGACTGCTTCCGGTCGGTCATCAGGCGCCCGACCGAGTACGCCAGCGCGAAGGCAAGAGGCAGGCCCGCGCCGCACCGGACGACCCAGTCGAAGGCGACGTCGTGGACGGCCAGCGCAGCAGCGGTGACGCCGAGCACCGCCCAGAGGTTGCGACGCCGGAAGAGGATCGCCACGGTGGCCACGGCGAAGACGGGGACCATCACCCACGACGTGGAGTCGATCCGGGTGCCGTCGTCCGATCCCTGCATGTTGGCGACCATGAGGACGACACCGAGCGCGGTCATGACCGCCGCCAGCCCGTAGTCGAGTGGCCGGACGCCGCGGAGAATGCTGTTCATCGCTGACTTCCCTTCCGATGGCACCGGCCTGTCCGGTGTGTCGTCAAGGCTGCTGTCCCCGCTCAGGGGCGGCGTCCGCATCGAGGACGATCTCCGCGGGGTCGGTACTCCTCAGGGATGACGCCGGGCACACTGTGGCCATGACCGGCTCCGGCGAGTCGATCCGGGTCCTCATCGCCGACGACCAGCAACTGCTGCGCGCCGGCTTCCGGGTCATCCTCCAGTCCGAGCCCGACATCGAGGTGGTCGGCGAGGCCGAGGACGGCGTCGACGCCGTGGGCCAGGCGCGGAGCCTGCGACCCGACGTCGTCCTGATGGACATCCGGATGCCGAAGCTCGACGGGTTGTCCGCGACCGAGCACCTGATGAAGGTGCCCGGTGGGCCCCGCGTGGTCGTGCTCACCACCTTCGACCAGAACGAGTACGTGGTGCGCGCGCTGCGCGCCGGCGCCTACGGCTTCCTGCTGAAGGACGCGCCGGCGTCGCGGCTCGTCGCCGCGGTGCGGGCCGCGGCCCATGGCGACGCTCTCATCGAGCCGTCCATCACCCGCCGCCTGGTCGAGCAGTTCGCTGTGGGCCTGGCCGCGACCCGGCCCGCCGGGGTCCCGGCTGCGCTGGCCGGGCTGACCGACCGGGAGCGCGAGGTGCTGCGCCTGATCGCCCGTGGACTGTCCAATGCCGAGATCGCCGGTGAGATCACGGTGGCGGAGACGACCGTGAAGACCCACGTGGCCCGGATCCTGTCCAAGCTCGGGATCCGGGACCGAGTGCAGGCGGTCGTCCTCGCCTACGAGACAGGGTTCGTCACCCGGTCGAACTAGGACGAGCCACCCGGGAGTCGAAGGCACCCGTGCCCGCCCTCACGGTGGGGCGCTCGTCGGCATGGACGGACGGGACGCGCGCAGGAGAGCGATCTCCCGGACACTGCAGGATGCTCAGGCGTCGGCACCCCACGCGGCGTCGTCGAGCAGGGTCGTCACCGAGGCGGCAGGGACGTCTCCCCCGTCGACGACGGGTCCCAACTCGTCGAGTGCAGCCTGCAGCTCGTCCTCGGGCACACCGCTCAGCGCCAGGATCCAGCTGTAGGCGACCAGCAGGGTCCGGTGGCTGCCGAGGCGGTCCAGGTCGTGCGCGGCCTGGACGAGCAGGCTGGTCGCCATGCTGGTGCGGGCGAGGTCGCGCGCATAGGTGCCCACCCGTGCCTCCTGGCGGTCCGGCTCCAGGGCCAGCAGGGCGTCGCCGCGCGTGCGCAGGCCGGTCCACCGACGGCGCAACCAGGCCACCCCGGGCGCGCAGTCGGGCCCGGGCAGCGTGTCCAGCCGGGTCACCTGGTGGTCGGCCAGGATCGCGTGCAGTGCCTCCTTGCGCATGCAGCGCAGGACGTCGAGGGCGATGACGTTCGAGCTGCCCTCCCAGATCGAGGGCAGGTGCGCGTCACGGACCAGTCGGGGGTCGACCCAGTCCTCGATGTACCCGTTGCCCCCGCGGACCTCCATGGCCTCGCCGGTGACCCGCCGTCCCTCCTTGCAGATCGTGTACTTGGCCAGCGGGGTCATGATCCGGATCAGCTTCGCGGCCGTGGCGTCCCCCGCGTCCGCGGCATCGAGCACCGCGGCGGTCTCGAGCACGAAGCTCATCGCGGCCTCGGCCTGCAGGGCGAGCGACAGCAGGGTGACGCGCATCAGCGGTTGCTCGAACAACGGCCGGCCGAAGACGACGCGCCCGCGGGCGTGGTCGACGGCCTCGCGGACCGCCCGGCGCATCAGCGCCGACGACCGCATCGCGTTGGACAACCGCGAGACGTTGACCATCTCGGCCATCTGCCGGAAGCCGCGCGCGAGATCGCCCACCGGCTGCGCCCATGCGCCGGTGAGGGTGACCTCTCCGCTGGCCATCGAGCGCGTGCCCAGCTTGTCCTTCAGCCGGTCGATCGTGTAGCCGTTGCGGCTGCCGTCGGGCCTGGTCCGCGGCACGTAGAACATCCCCAGCCCGCGAGTCCCCGCCCCCTGACCCGGCACCACCGCGAGGGTGAGGATCACGTCGGCCGAGACGTTCGAGGCGAACCACTTGCGGCCGCTCAGCTCCCAGTGGTCACCGCAGTCGGTGGCCACCGATTCGGTCTGCGCCAGGTCGGTGCCGCCGGCCCGCTCGGTCATGAACATCGCTCCGGTCCACGCCCGCTCCCGGTCGGTGGCGGTCAGGCGCGAGATGGCCTCGGCGTACTTCTCCTCGTCGAACAGTCGCAGCACCCGGGCCGCCGAGTCGGTCATCGACAGCGGGCAGGCCAGGCCGAACTCCGACTGCACGAACAGGTAGCTGAGCGCGTACTTGGCCACGTGGGGGGCGCGCGTGGCGCAGCCGAGGACCCCCGGACGGTGGGACATCGCGGCCAGGCCGAACCTGTCGTAGGCGATCTCCTCGAGGTCGCGGTAGGCGGGGTGGTGGACGACCTCGTCGACGCGCTCGCCCGCCGGGTCCCACTGCCGCAACGTGGGTGGGTTGACGTCGGCCGTGCGGGCCGCGGCGTCGATGTCGGAGGCCGCCAGCGCTCCCAGCTCGTCCAGGTGCGGGTGGAGCCAGGCCAGCTGCTCGGCATCCAGGAGCCGGCTCAGGACGTTGCCCAGGGCGGGATCGGCGGTGGCGAAGTTCCGGGGTTGCGTCACGTGAGGAGCCAACACCACGGTGCAGCCTGGACGAGGTGGCTCGTGCACGGGTGCCGATTCCGTGCGCCGGGGACGATCGGGCGCCCGGGCAGTGGCCAGGAGAGGAAGGTGTCCGTCGTGACCCACGACGACCCGACGGTGGTGGACCGTCCCGAGGCCGGCCGGTTCGAGGTGCTGGTGGACGGCGAGGTGGCCGGGTTCGCCGAGTACCGGCGGACCAGGTCGGCCGTGGCGTTCACCCACACCGTCGTCGACCCGGCGTTCGAGGGGCGGGGGCTCGGTTCCGTGCTGGCCCGGGGCGCCCTGGACGCCGCCCGCCAGGCCGGGTCGCCGGTGCTGCCGTTCTGCCCGTTCATCCGGGACTACATCAGGCGTCACCCGGCTTACCTGGACCTCGTGCCCGAGGAACGCCGGGCCGGGTTCGAGCTGCCTCCCGCCTCCGACCAGCCCGACCGCCCCGGAGAGATCACGACGGCCCCCGGAGCCGGGGGCGACATCGGCGCAACCGGCTCGGCCGCACCTGGAGAGGACAACCCGACATGACGACCACGACTCCCGACCCGGCCGCCCTGGAGGCCGAGCGCGCGCGCATCCGCGAGGCGCATCTCAGGCCCGCCGGCGCGCGCCCGGCCTCCACCGCTCGCGGCCTGCACCACACCGCGCTCATCAGCAGCGACGTCGAGCGGACCGTCCGCTTCTACCAGGACGTGCTCGGCTTCCCGCTCACCGAGCTGATCGAGAACCGCGACTACCCGGGCTCCTCGCACTTCTTCTTCGACATCGGCAACGGCAACCTGCTGGCCTTCTTCGACTTCCCGGGTCTCGACGTCGGCCCCTATGCCGAGGTGCTCGGCGGGCTGCACCACATGGCGATCAGCGTCGATCCCGTCCGCTGGGGGGAGCTGGTCCAGCGACTGACCGACGTCGGCGTCCAGCACGAGGTGCACAGCGGCGTCTCGGTCTACTTCCGCGATCCCGACGGCGCGCGCATCGAGCTGATCGCCGACCCGCTCGGCGAGATGTACGGCCAGCACGTCCTCTGACGCCGGCAGGCTGTCGCCCCGTCACCGGCCCTCCTCGGCCAGACGGGGCGTCAGACAGCGGTCAGCGACCACGGGGCCTTCGTCGTCCAGCGGTGGTCACGGACCGACGTCGGTCCGACGTGAGTCCTCACCCCACCGCACCCACGAGGCCATCAGCGGGTGCTCCGCCGCGAACGGGTCCGTCCTGCGTGCACGTCGGAAGGCGTTCGCTCCAGAACGGTGTGCACGCGGGTGAGGCAGTTCCTCTGCACAGCGGCTGTGGATCACTCTGCCCCTGCCCGTCTCACGCCCCCGAGCGCCGGCTGGGCCGTGGGTCCGCTGTCGTCCGAGGCTCAGGAGTGACGTGCCGGCGCGGGATTCGGGCCTCCGGGCAGCACCACGGCGCTGAGGACGGCGGCTACGCCGAAGATGCCCGCAGCTATGAGGAACGCACGCGTGTCCCCGGCCACGGCAGCCGCCTGGATCACCGCCGGCGAAGGTGCCCGGGAGGCGAGGTAGGAGGCAGTCACCGTCGCGGCAAGCGTGTTCAGCAGCGCGGTGCCCAGAGCACCGCCCACCTGCTGCCCGGTGTTCACCATCGCCGAGGCGACCCCGGCGTCCGAGGGCTGGACGCCCGCCGTCGCCGTGTTGAACGACGATCCGAAGATCAGACCCATGCCCAGGCCCATGACGAGCAGTGCCGGGAGCACGTGACCCGTGTACGAGCTCCCGATCTCGAGCCGCGACAGGATGAGCAGCCCGGCCGCCCCGAGCAGCTGGCCGGTGACGATCAGCGGCCGTGGTCCGATCCGGGGCAGGAGCCGGGGCACCACGATGGTCGAGCTGGTGACGATGCCCGCCACGAATGGCAGGAAGGCCAACCCCGTGGTCATCGGGGAGAACCCGAGGGTCTGCTGGAGGTAGTACGTCAGGAACAGGAAGATCGCGAACATGCCGGTCGCCGACAGGGCGATCGCCAGGTAGGCGCCACCCCGCCGGCGGTGGAGGACGACGCGCATCGGCAGCAGCGGGCGCGACACCCGCCGCTCGATGAGCACGAACGCGACCAGGAGGACGACGGAGACCGCGAGCACGCCCAGCGTCCATGGGTCGCCCCAGCCGTCGGTCGCTGCACGTGAGAAGCCGTACACCAGCCCGGAGAGTCCGGTCACCGCGGAGAGGACGCCCGGGATGTCGAGGTGCACGTCTCCCGAGCGGCCGAGCTTCGGCAGGATCAGCAGCGCTCCGACCGCCGCCCCCACCGCGATCGGGACGTTGACGTAGAGGCACCACCGCCAGCTCAGGTACTCGGTGAGTGCGCCGCCCAGCAGCAGGCCCACGGCGGCCCCCGCACCCGCGATGCTGCCGAAGATCCCGAACGCCTTTCCGCGTTCTTGCGGATCGGAGAACGTCACCGTGAGCATCGACAGCGCAGCGGGTGCCAGCGCGGCGCCGAAGGCGCCCTGCGTCGCCCGGGCGGCGACGAGCAGCCCGAACCCCTGAGCGGCTCCGCCCAGCGCCGAGGCGGCGGCGAACCCGGCCAACCCGATCAGCAGCATGCGCCGGCGTCCGAACAGGTCGGCCAGCCGGCCGCCCAGCAGCAGCAGTCCCCCGAAGGCCAGGGAGTAGGCGGTGACCACCCACTGCCGGTCGGTGTCCGAGAAGCCGAGGTCCTGCTGCGCGCTCGGCAGCGCGATGTTCACGATCGTCGCGTCCAGGACGACCATCAGCTGGGCCATGCCCAGGACGGCGAGCATCCACCACCGTCGGGGGTCGCGACCGTCCGCGCCGGCCGACGGTGCCGGAGGGGTGGATCGGGAAGCGGTCTGTGCCACGGGAACTCCATCGGTGGAAAGGACGGGCGATCGTCGGCCGGGTGGTGGCTTCACCGCCGTCCTGGGCCACAGGCCGCTCGGACGGCGACCTATTCCCGACACGACGACTCCTCGCCGGCCGGGTAGCCCATTGCGGCGCTGCCCTGGTCGTGCTGCACTCGCCGCGTGCTCCGCCTGCGCCAGGTCGTCCTCGCCGCGCACGAGCGCGCGCCGGTCGAGCAGGCGCTGCGGGAGCTCCTCGCCGCGCCGCCGGCGCACCACGACCCCGGAGTCGGGCACTTCGGTCTCACCAACGCCGTCCTCGCCGCGGGCTGCGACTTCGTCGAGGTCGTGTCCCCCGAGGCGCCGGGCACGTCGGCCGGTCGGTGGCTCACGCGGAACGGCGGCGACGGCGGCTACATGCTCATGGTCGACGGGCCGCCGACGCTCACGGCGTCCGACCGCCTCGCGTCGCTCGCCGTGCGCGAGGTGCACCGCTCCGAGCGGCCCGACGTCGTCGACGTGCACCTGCACCCGCGGGACACCGGGGGCGTGCTCCTCGCTCTCGACGCCGTCGTCCCGGCCGGGTCGTGGCGGTGGGCGGGTCCGGCCTGGACGGGTGCCAGCCCGGCCTGCGCCGGCGGGCTGCGCGCGGTCACCGTGGCGGTCCCCGATCCGGACGAGGTGGTCCGCCGCTGGGCAGCGCTGCTGGACGTCCCGGTGCTCGACGGCGGATGCCGGCTCCGGCTCGACGACGGTCGCCAGGACCTCGCCTTCGTCGCCGGCTCGGGCGGAGTCGCCGCCGTGACCGCCGTGCGGCTGGCGTTGCCGGGGGCGGCGCATCGCGCGGCCGACGTCGGCGGAGTGCGCTTCGAGGTCGTCCCACTGGAGGAGAAGACGTGACCGACATCGAGACCGGCACCGACCACCTGCTCGCCCGCGTCGAGGACGGCGTCGCCGTGCTGACGATGAACCGCCCGGAGCGCCGGAACGCGCTGTCCGACCAGATGCTCACCGCCCTCGGCGCGACGCTGGCACGGGTGGAGGCCGACGACGCGGTCGGTGCCGTGGTGCTGACCGGGGCGGGTGGCGCGTTCTGCGCGGGCGGCGACGTCAAGGGCTTCGCCGAGCGCTCCCCGGGTGCGCCCGGGGCGTCGGCGGAGCGGCTGCAGCGCGCCAACCAGCGCGCGACCAGCGGACGGCTGTGGCGGATGCCCAAGCCGACCATCGCGGTGCTGCCCGGACCCGCTGCGGGGGCGGGCCTGTCGCTCGCCCTGGCGTGCGACCTGCGCTACGCGGCGTCCTCCGCCGTGCTGACCACGGCGTTCGCCCGTGTGGCGCTCGCCGGCGACTACGGCAGTGCCTGGTTCCTCGTGCGCCTGGTGGGTCCGGCTCGCGCCCGCGAGCTGCTGTACCTCTCGCCGCGGCTGTCGGCCGACGACGCCCTGCGCTGGGGGCTGGTCAACGCGGTGGTGCCGCCGGACGCGCTCGAGCGAGAAGCAATGGCTGTGGCGCGGCAGCTGGCCGATGGACCGCGGACGGCGCTGGCGTCGATGAAGGAGAACGTCGCGCTGGCACTGACCACCCCGCTCGAGGAGTACATGGACGTCGAGGTGACACACCACCAGGCGACGTTCGCCACGACCGACCACGTGGAGGCCGCACGTGCCTTCGTGGAGAAGCGGGAACCGGTCTTCGGCGCCCCGGGGCCCGGGCCGGACCGGTGATCTGACGCGGGCACGGCTTCGCCGGGTCGGGGGTCCCCTGCCGGTTGCGTGACCGCCGAGAAGAGTGACGGGCCCGGTGACGCGATCATGCCCGGAGCCGTCACGTGCTGCCGGTGCCAGGACAGCGAGGCGGCTCCCGATGACGTCAGTGATACCGGCCGACAGGAGCGCCTCCGGCCCGGGGCCATCGGCCGAACGAGACCCGCCCGACTCCTCCAACGGCTGCTGGACGCTGCCGCGACGTCCCTGGCCACGGGCGATCTGGAGCCGGCCCGCTCCACCGCCGAGGAGGTGCGCGCCGTCGACCCGGACAACCGCCGGGCTGCAGAGATCCTGCGCGCCGTCGCGGCCCGGCAGCTCGGGCCGTCCGGCGAGCGGGCGCTCATGACGCTGCTGTTCTCGGACCTGGTCGGTTCCACAGTGCCCGAGGGGTGGCGGTCCCTGCTCGCGGCGGCCCGGGACGACATGCCTCTGCTCGACGACCACGGCCGACACGGTCGCCGCCGGTGAGCTCCTCGACCGTTGACCGCCGGCAGCGAGCGATCGGAACCGGCCGGCTCAGCCGGCGGCGCGCAACCGCTCCGCCGTCGCCGACCTGCGCCGGCCGGCGACCGCGTAGACGGCCACGACGGCGATCACCCCGGCACCCATCCCGCCGAGCGTCCAGCGCAGCCCGATCAGGTCGGCGAGCAGGCCCAGCGGAAGTGCCGCGATGCCGAAGGCGCCGAAGCTGAGCATGACCAGGCCCTGCACCCGCCCGTGGTAGTCCGGGTCCGCCAGATCGAGCAGCTGTGACTGGTTGCTGGTCTGGAAGGCGAGCATGGCCGCGCCGACGACGAGGAGCGCGACCAGCGCCACGGAGGCGGTCGGCGCGATGGCCAGCGAGCACACGGCCAGGCCGAACAGGGCGCCCGCTCCCACGAAGACCCGCCTGCCCCGGACCCACGAGCCACGCCGCCCCAGGAACAGGCCTGCCGAGACGCCGCCGACCGCGGAGGTCGCGGAGAGGACGCCGTAGCCGACGGAGCCGAGCCCGAACAGGTCGCTGGCGATGGTGGGCATGAACGCCAGGTACGGCATCCCCAGCATCGTGACGCCGATGCCGCACCACACCAGGGCGTTCAGCTCGCCGTGCCGGCGGACGTAGCGCACGCCGTCGGCGAGCTCGCCGAGCGGGGACCTGCCCGACGGCGGTCCGGGCAGCCCGGCCGGGAGCGCCGCGGTGAGGAGCACCCCGACGAGCGCCAGCCCCGCGCTGATCAGGAAGATCGCCTCGATGCCCCAGGTCACCGCACCGATGACCATCCCGGCCAGCGCGGGACCGAACACCCGGTTCACCTCGGCGTTGACCAGCAGCAGCGAGACGGCCTGGGGCAACGATCCGCGCGGGACCAGTTCGGCGAGGAAGGCCATCCGGGCGGGGCCGAACAGCGCGAACCCCACGGCCTGCAGCACGCTGGCGCACAGCAGCATCCAGTAGGCGATGACGTCGAAGACGACGGCCAGCCCGATCCCGGCGCTCGACACCGCGAGCAGGAGCACCGAGAGCTGGAGCACCAGCCGTTTCGGCAACCGGTCGGCGGCCACCCCACCCCACGGCGTCGCGAGCAGGAGGGCGACCCCGAACGCGAGCAGGATCCCGCCCAGCGCGGCGTTCGACCCGGTGAGCTCGAAGGCGAGCCAGCCGCGAGCGATCGCCTGCGCCATGACACCGAGGAAGACCGCAGCCGCGTTGAGGTAGAGGACCAGGAAGCCGCCGATCCGCAGGAGCGCCATCGCGCCGAGCTGCGGGGTCTCGACCGGTGCCGCGAGGGCGGTCTCCCCGGGGACCGGGACCGCCGGAACCGGCACCTCCGACAGCACACCCGGCTCCGGTGCGGCCGGTGTCCAGCCGGTCGGCTCGGGCCGTGCGCCGACGGGCCGGATGGCTTTCCCGCTCATGGCTCTCCTCGTCCGGCGCCCGTGCGTGGCAGCCTGACCGTCCAGCACCACCTCACGAGCGAGCGGGCGCCGTCCCGACCTTGCCACACGAGGCGCCCGACCACGGCGAATGTCCCGATCAGGGCGCCGCGGCCGTCATCGGCTCACGTCCGGTCCAGGACCACGTCCCAGGCCACCCCGGTGGCACCGCAGTTGAAGCTCTGCAGCGTGGACTCCGCGTAGCTGCCGACCAACCGGCCGTCCAGGACGGTGAGCTCCAGGCGCCACAGTGCGGTGTGGGCGGGCACGCCGTCGCAGGCAGGGGCCCGCTCGGACGGCACCGGGCCGGCCGCACGGTAGCTGCCGTCCCGGACCTCCAGCCGGGGCCGGCCCCAGCTGGGATCGAAGGGAGTGACCCGGCAGGGCTGTCCGGCGCAGTCGATGGTGAGGGTCACCGGGCGCGTCCGCGCGCAGTCCAGACCGGCGCAGCGGGTCACGGACCCCGTGCCGGACCACTCCCCGGTCAGGTCGAACCCGGGGAGCACGCTCCCGCGCAGTGGCGGGGAACTCCGCTCGGGTGCCGCCGCTCCCCGGCCGTCGACGACGAGGGCGTGGACGACCAGGACGGCAACGAGCAGGGTGATCAGCCCGGCCAGTCCCGCGACGAGGCGGGCGCTCCCCCACCGCGACGGGGTGGGCTGCCCGGATCGCGAGCCGGACCCTCCGCCGGCAGGAACGATCACGGCTCACCTCCGGACGGCAGTGCCAGGAGCCGCCGATCGCGGTCACGGTGCTCCCGCCGCACCCACGGCGGATCATCGCACCGGACGCGAGCAGCAGCACGAGGTCGGCCACCTCCTCGGGATGCGTGAACCGCTCCGTCGCGGTACCCGCGACACCGCCGGCCCCGAGCCACGACGCGGTCTCCACCGGGCCAGGGCTGACGGTGGAGGTTCGTCTCCGGCGCCCACTGCCAGTCGGCGTCGCTGACGCGCAGGAATCCCTCGGTACGCGGCCGTACGCCGCCGACGAGGTCGATCAGGACGTCGATCCCCCGAAGCGGGCGACCGCGGAGTCGACGAGCGCCTGACAGCCGTCCGACGTGGTGAGATCGCCGGTGACCACGGCGGCCTCCCCGTCGTCGGCCTTGCCGTCGAGGTTCACAGCGACTGCTTCCCCAACCAGGTCAGGCACGCGTCGGCGACGTCCCGCCAGCCCGAGTCGATGGTCAGCGAGTGCCCCCGGTCCGGGAACTCCAGGAGGTCCGTGACGGCCTGCGAGTGCCGGTACTGGCGCAGCGTCGAGCGGGTGACCGATTCGGGAACGGTGTTGTCCTTGCCGCCGGTGATCAGCAGCAGCGGCCCGCGCATGTCGTTGTCGGTCGCCACCTTGGCCGGTGAGTGGGGGTTGAAGTTGGCGGCGGCCGCCTCGAACAGCGGCTTCCCCGGCGCAGGGATCGTCCACCGCTCGTACAGCTGCGCGGACTCCTCTGCGGGGACGGCGTTGGCGAAGGCGAACCGGAACTGCTCCTCGGTCAGGGAGACCGCGCGGTGCTTGTTCGCCGGGTTCCTGAACACCGGGAGAGTGGCCTTCAAGGCGGACAGCGGGACCGGCAGGACGCCTTTGATCTGCGCGGCGTCGATCGCCACGGCGGCGAGAGCGCGATCCTGCCCGAGCAGCTTCTGCGCGATCATCCCGCCGAACGAGTGCCCGATCAGGACGGGTCGCGACGGGAGCCCGTCGATGATCCCCGCGACGTGCTCCACCACGTCGTCGATCCCGTGGTCGCCGATCGGCTCCGGATCGGCCCGCGACGTCTCCACCGTGGCGCCGTCGCCAGGCCAGCCGGGCGCCGACGGCTCGTACCCGTTCTCTCGGAACAGCTGCAGCCACGGTTCCCACGACGATGCGTGCAGCCAGAGACCGTGGATGAACAGGACCGGTGTCGCCATCGGTGCTCCTCGATGTCGAAGCCCGTGAAGCGTCGCTGCGGGCCGGTGCGGACCACGCTAGGCCGTTCTGGGCCCGACGGGAGCCCCACCCGGTGCCCCTGGTTGCCGTTCAGGAACGCCCGCAGCAGACTTCCCTCCAGGACGGGAGCCAGGCTCTCTCGAGGAGACCCGGCCCACCGGTCCGGTCGGGTGGTGATTCGTGGCTCGGGACGACGGCCCCGCCTGCGGTGCGGGGACGACCGATTGGGCAGGCGCCGAGCAGCTGCTCTCGCTCATGGGACACGCGGTCATCGCCACCGACCTGGACGGCTGCATCGTCCGCTGGAATCCCGCCGCCGAGCGGCTGTACGGCTGGACCGCCGAGGAGATCCTGGGCCGCAACATCGCGGAGGTGACCGTCCCCGAGGCCGGACAGGAACACGGCGGCGACATCATGCAGTCGCTGCGGGAAGGCCGGCCCTGGTCCGGGGGCTTCACCGTCGTGCGCAAGGACGGATCGCTGTTCTCCGCGCTCGTGACCGACGTCGGGGTGCAGACCGACGACGGGCGCCTGGTCGGCATCCTGGGGGTGTCCACGGACCTCGGCCATGCGCTGCGCCCCCTGCTCGCCCGGTCGTCGGACGCGGCCCTGGTCATGTCCCGCAGCGGCACCGTCTCGTACGCCAGCCCGGCCTTCACCCGGCTGTTCGACTGGCCGGAGGAGAGCCTTCTCGGGACGCGGCTGTGGGATCTGGTGCACCCCGACGACCGGCCGCTGGTCATGCAGCCGCCCGCCCCGGAGCAGCGCCGCGAGCCCGCCGCACTGGAATCCCGCCTCCGCTGCCCGGACGGCTCGTGGCGCTGGGTCGAGATGGTCGTCTCCGACCTGCTCGACGATCCGGCGGTCCGGGGCTGGATCTGCAACATCCGGGACATCACCGGGCGACGGACCACGCAGGAGCGGCTGGCCGAGCTGAACGGGCAACTGGAGACCGCCCTCTCCTCCCGGGTCGTCATCGAGCAGGCCAAGGGCATGCTCGCCGAGCGCCGGGGGATCTCCGTGGAGGAGGCCTTCCAGGCGCTCCGCAAGCACGCCCGTGACCACAACGCGTCGCTGCAGGAGGTGGCGACCGCGGTGGTCACCCTCGGCCTGTCCCCCTGAGATCCGGAGCGACCGCCGGCAGGGGCCGGCGGGTGGCCTGGCGTCGGAGAGGCGACTACCGTTGATCCTGGTCGCCCCAGCGGCCCTCCGCCCCGGCCCCCGGCGGAACCCGGTCGCTCCGGTCCACGGCGACACCACGCAGCAGCTGCGAAGTGGGTCGACCGATGCCGATGTCCATTCCCTTCCCGACCGCGCCCCTGGACGACCTGTGGGGCACCGCAGTGGTCGGGGCCCATCCCGTTCCCTTCCCGGTCGCCCGCACGATCGGCCGGGCGACCCGGAACACCCACCTCCACCTCCTCGACGGGGACGGCGCCTCGTTGTGCGAGGGGTTCACGGAGGAGGAACTGGAACGGCTCCCGCTCGCCTGGGCCGAGGTCGTCGAGGTCGCCCGGTGCCGGGCCTGCGACGTGATCGGCTGCCCGCCGATGACCACCGGTGGCCCAGGACGGCGTGTGCCCGGCCCGGAACACCGGTAGTCGGGTCGTCGGACTCTGCGCCGGGCGGCGCCGGAGTCGCACGCTTCAGGCCAGTCCTGGCCGGCGCGTGACCCGAGGTGAGCCCTATGACAGCCAGCCGGCCGGCCGGCGCGAGTCCGCTGGACAGTGCGCTGGACGTCTTCCGCGTGCGGCAGTACTTCGACGTGCTCAGCCGCAGCCGCGATCTCCTCACCGGCGTGCGGCAGGACCTCGGCTTCGTCGACGACGTCCGGCGCGCGATGCTTCCGGGGACGACGAGGCGGCGACCACCGACGGGTTCCCCCTTCCCCGAGCGGCCCGCCGACGGCGGAGCGCCTCTTCCGGGTCGGGTCGGCGTCGTGAGCACCGGCGGGAGCGGCGCACTCGCGTCGCTGGTGGGGGTCGCCCGCGCCCTGGAGGAGTCCGGCACCACGGTGTCGGTGTGGTCGCTGTGCTCCGGCGGGGCGATGTTCGGCTTCCCCCTGGCCGCCGGGCTCGGCGCCGACGAGGTGGCCGAGATGGTGGCCTCGATGGATCCCCGCGACTACCTCGACATGTCCTGGCGCGACCTGGCGGGGGCGGTGGCCACCGCGGGCCGTGGCTGGGCCGGGCTGCTCCGCGGGGACCGGCTCGAGGCGTTCTACCGGGATCGGCTCGGGGACCGCAGGCTCGGCGAACTGGCCACACCGGCGTACGCGCCGATCTGGAACATCGAGAGCAACACCGTCGAGTACCTCGGCCCGAGGACCCACCCGGAGATGACGGTCGCCCGGGCCATCCGGATGGCGGTGTCGCTGCCGTTGTTCGTGCAGCCGGCCGTGCTCGACGGCCGGTCGTGGTGCGACGGCGGCATCGTCGACATCTTCCCCGTCCACCCGGTCCTCGACATCGAGCCACCCGTGGACACCGCGATCGCGGTCAACGCCTTCTATCCGCACGAGTTCGGTGGCGAGGACGCATCCGGTTGGGAGCAACGGCGGCTCAGCGTCCTGCGGATCGGGAGCCAGGTGCGCACCAGCCAGCAGGTGCAACTGGCACGGGAGAACCTCGACCGGCTGCGGGCGCGTGCCGAGGTGCTGCTCCTCGAGCCGGTCCCGTACCGGAAGGTCTACGGCACGGGCTTCTACAAGCAGTTCATCGATGTGACCGAGTGGCCGGAGTTCATGCTCGCCGGCTACTCCGCGACCGTCGAGGCGTTACGGGCGCAGGCGCTGCCGGCCCGGTCGTCCGGGCACCGCGCCCGCTGACCTGCGCCTCGTCCGTCAGAGCTGCTCCCGGATCCACGGCTCCAGGTACGGATTGCGCGGGCGGTACGGCGGTCGCCCGTCCCTCCACCGACGGACCACCGACCCGTCGAGGACCTCGCCGATCGTCGTGCGCACGGGCCGGAGGTAGGGCTCGGTGCAGGGGAGCAGACGGGCGAGGCGGCCGAGCCAGCTGCGGTAGAAGTCGTAGACGGGCCCGGACCACTCCTCCCCCGTCAGCGGAGGCGACGGCGGCTCGACCACGAGGCCGGCCTCGACCGCCCGGTCGACGATCCACTCGCGCGTGAGCAGCGAGAGCGGGTTGCGCACGGCCGGCTCCATCGTCCCGCCGCCGCCGACGTTCACGTGGTCCCCGACGAACCACCGCTGCTCCACCCGCGTCGGGTGCTGCGGGATCGGGATGGGCACGCTGGTCCACAGCGTGGGCGCGAACTGCTTGCGGTGCTCGTCGACCGCGACCGCGTGGCAGGCGAGGTCGACCAGGCCGCTGAGGCGCGTGTCGTGGAACTCGTAGCGATGACGGTTGACCAGACGACCGAGGCCACCGGGGATGCCCAGGCTCCCGACCGTGTCGAACACCCCGACGAACCGGATGCGCACCAGCCGCGAGCGGGCCAGCACCAGGTGGTCCTCGGCGGTGCGGGCGGGCTTCTCCCCCGTCTGCATCTCCCGCAGGCCCGGCGCCTTCTTGTCGCGGTACCGGGCGAAGACCGCCGTCGCCGGCAGCTCGTCCTCGCGGAGGATCCCGCACTTGGCGATCATGCCGGCCAGGCTGCGTGCCGCGAACGCGCCCCGGCTGTAGCCGATGAGATGGATCCGGTCGTCGTCGGACCGGCGGTGCGCGGCGATGAAGCGGTAGCCCTCGCGGATGTCGTCGTCCAGACCCGCGCCGAGCAGGCCGCCCTGCAGGCGATCGAACCTGCCGGTTCCGACGCCCCTGATGTAGTGGACCTCCTGCGCCTCGCTCCCGGCGCGGCGCGGCACCCGGGCGGCGATCTGGGCGATGTTCGTGTGCGTGTTGACGTCGCTCCACGTCCCGTCGAGCAGTACAGCGATGTTCACGCGCCACGGTCCCTTCGTCGCCGGGTACGGACCTCCGTCACGGGCGGAAGTCCCCCGTCCGGCGCGTGCTTTCGCCTCTGCCGCGCGGCCGGCCCCCGGACCATCGTCCACACCGGGGCGTCGCGCCGGAGAGGGGATCGGATGAGCACACTGCTGATGACCGGGTTCCCCGGCTTCCTCGGGTCCGCGCTGCTCCCGCGCCTGCTCGCCCGCCGGGAGGACGCCCGGGCCGTCTGCCTGGTGCAGCCCCGGCACATGGCGACGGCGCAGCAGCGGGTCGGCGAGCTGTCGTCGGCCCACCCCTCCGTCCGCGGCCGGATCGCGCTCACGGCCGGTGACATCACGGCGCCCGGCCTGGGCATCGACCGGGACGGAGCCGCCGGCCTCGAGGACGTGTCGGAGGTCTGGCACCTGGCGGCCGTCTACGACCTGGCCGTCGACGACCGGACCGCCCACCGGGTCAACGTCGACGGCACGCAGCGGGTCCTCGAGTTCTGCGCGTCCCGGGCCCGGCTCGACCGGCTGCACCACGTCAGCACCTGTTACGTCAGCGGACGGTACGAGGGCAGGTTCACCGAGGAGTCCCTGGTCGAGGGGCAGACGTTCCGCAACCACTACGAGAGCACCAAGTACGAGGCCGAGGTCCTGGTCCGCAAGGCGATGGCCGACGGGTTGCCGGCGACGGTCTACCGGCCCGGCATCGTCGTCGGCGACTCGCGCACCGGGGAGACCCAGAAGTACGACGGCCCCTACTTCTTCGCCTCGTACCTGCAGCGCCTCCCCGTCCTGGCGCTGGTTCCCCGGCTGGCCGATCCGGACACCGTCCGGTTCTCCCTGGTGCCCCGGGACCACGTCATCGAGGCGATGGACGCGCTGTCGGTGCTGGACCGGTCGGTGGGGCGGACCTACGCCCTGACCGATCCGCGGCCTCCGACGGTGCGGCAGCTCGTCGACACCTTCGCCGGCCACCTCGGCAGGCGGGTGGTGTGGGTACCGCTGCCGCTGGAGCTCACCCGGTTCGTCGTCGGATCGGTACCGGGCGTCGAGCGGCTCACCGGCCTCCCGGCCGAGGCCCTCGACTACGCCGCCTCCCCGACGACGTACTCCACGGACAACGCCGTCGCCGACCTCGCCGGCACCGGGGTGACCTGCCCGGCCTTCGAGACCTACGCCGCCACCCTGCTGGACTTCATGCGCGCCCATCCCGGGATCGGCTCGGGAGCGATGGTGTGAGGACCGACGTCCGTCAGCCGACCCACCAGGAGGCACCGATGCCCGACTCCGGCGCCACGCTCGTGGTCGACGTCAGCCTGACCGGGGCCGACCGCGACTACGACGAGCACGTCACCTTCCTCGACCGCGACGTCCGGATCGTCCGGGTGGGCACCGACGGCGACGTCGTGGCCGCCGAGGAGCTCGTCCGGACATGGGCGGCGTCCGCGGACGCGATCGCGGTCACCGGCATCCGCGAGGCGCGCGAGGCGGGGCGCTACGACGGGGAACCGGCGGCGATCGGCCGGCTCCTGGGGGCCACCGACGCCGTCCCGGTCACCGACGGGCACGCGCTGGGCGACGTCCTCGACGAGTGGGCCATCCGGCACGTGCAGACGGAGCTGCCGGGCTACTTCGACAACGCGCGGACCGTCGTCCTCGGCGGATCGAACCACGAACGGGCCGTCCGGACCCTCCGCCAGTTCACCGCGAACCTGGAGTTCGCCGACCCGCTGCTGCGGCTCGACCTGACGGCGCGGCTGCACGCCAACCCACTCGTGGGGCTCGCCGCCGACGCCGGGCTCTGGCCGCTCCGGATGCTGCCACCGTTGCTCCGCACGGTGCCCGCCCGGGTGACGGCGACGGTCATGCGGCCGGCGACCCGCATCAGCACGGCCCGGGCCCGCACGACCGCGCGGCACTGCGACGTCGTCGTCACCACCGACGCCGAGCTGGCCGCGTTCGGCCTCGACGACCTGACCGGCAGGACCGTCATCACCTCGGCCGTCTCCGAGGACCGGCTCGCCGACCTGGGCCGTCGCGGGGTCGACATGGTGCTGGACTGCACTCCCCAGCCGTTCCCGTCGGTCACCGTCTCGGCGGCCGTCCTCGAGGCCATGATGCTGGCCCTGGTGTCCAGCCACGAGCGCCTGACCGACGACGACCTGCTCGACATGATCGACTCCGCGGCGCTCGAGCCGCGGCTGCTCTACCCCAACGGACCACGGCGCACGAGCAGGTTCGCCTTCGTCATCCACCCGCTGTCGCAGCAGTTCTTCCGGAACGTCGAGCCGCTCGGCACCATCGCCCGCTGGTCGCCCCCGCCGGTCATGGATGCGATGGAGAAGGCGCTCGCGTACATGCCGCCGATGACCTACAGCCACATCACCGGCATCACCTCGCCCACCGGAGCCCGGGCCGAGGGCTGGCTGATCACCGTGGGCGGCACGCCCAAGGAGCTGATGGCCCACCGCCCGGAGTTCACCTACGCGCGGCTGCTCGAGGCCGCGGAGATGGCGAAGAAGCTGGGCGCGCAGGTGATGGGGCTCGGCGCGTTCACGAAGGTGGTCGGCGACGCCGGGCTGACCGTGGCCAAGCAGGCGTCCCTGCCCATCACCACCGGCAACAGCTACAGCGCGTCGGGAGCCCTCTGGGCCGCGCACGAGGCGCTGGACCGACTGGGGCTCGCCGAGAGGGACGCGGAAGGGCGCATTCACGGCACGGCGATGGTCGTCGGGGCGACCGGCTCCATCGGGTCGGTGTGCGCCCGGCTGCTGGCGCTGGCCAGCGACGAGCTCTGGCTGGTCTCGCCCGAGACGGCGAAGCTGCTGGCCCTGAAGCAGGAGATCGAGCGGGAGAGCCCCCGCGCCCGGGTGCACATCGCCGCCACGCCCGGCGACCACCTGGGCGACATGGACGTGATCGTCACCGCGACCTCGGGAGCCGGCAAGCGGGTGCTGGACATCATGCAGGTGAAGCCGGGGTGTGTGATCACCGATGTCGCCCGGCCGCTGGACCTGCCGCCCGAGGACGTCGCCAAGCGCCCGGACGTGCTGGTGATCGAGTCCGGCGAGATCGAGCTGCCCGGCGATGTCGAGATGCGGGACATCGGCCTGCCGCACGGCGTGGCCTACGCCTGCATGGCCGAGACCGTGGTCCTGGCTCTCGAAGGGCGCTACGAGACGTTCACCGTCGGGCGGGACATCGACTGGGTGAAGGTCAAGGAGATCTACCGGCTGGGCCTCAAGCACGGGATGAAGCTGGCCGCGATCTCCGGTGTCAACGGCGTCTTCACCGACGACGACTTCGCGCGGGTCCGCGAGCTCGCCCGCGAGCGCAGGGCGGCGGCAGCGGCCGCCTCCTGACCGGCTCGGGTCGTGCTCGCCGGCTCCAGCGCTCAGCGGGTGGCCTGTCGGTCGATGGCGTGACGGTCCTCCGGAGCACTCGTCCCCCGGCGTGGAACCGGCCCCGCGAGCAGGACCGGGATCGTCGCCCGCTGGGTGACCGATTCGGCCACGCTCCCGAGCAGCCGACGGGACAGCCCCCGGCCGCGCCGGCCGATCACGATGACATCGGCTCCCTCCCTCCGGGCGGACTCCAGCAGCACGCGGTCCGGCTGCCCGCAGACGACTTCGAGCACCGGTGCCGGGCCGTCGGGAGGAAGCCGGTCCGCCCGCGTCCTCAGGAGCTCGCGCCATTCCCGTAGCCGTGCCTCCTCCTGGAACTCGGCGACGTCCGGGTCGGCGACGGCGACCAGGACGATGCGCGCGCGTGCTGGTCCGAACAACGTCCCCGCGTCACGCACGGCCCGGTCGGATTCGGCCGAACCGTCGACAGCCACCAGCACGACCTGGTCGCCCGGGGTGGCCGCCTCCTCGCCGGAGGTCCGCTCGAACACCCGGGTGACCCGGCGGCCGCGTTCGATCGCGATCGGTACGAACAGCGGCCCGAGGACGGCTCCCAGGAAGTACCAGGCACCACCGCGGTATCCGTGCCGACCGAGGAACACCAGGGCAGCGGCGAGCCCCAGTGCCGACCAGAGCAGCACGACGACGATCACGAACAGCACGGTCGGCATCTGCACGCCCTTCCGGTTCCGACAGTCCCGTCCACCGTCGGCTGCCGGCCCCCGGCTCAGCCAGGGTCGGCGGTCGACGGACGACGGGACGATGGCCCCGAGCCGCGCCGGTCGACGGAAGGGCGGGCAGCCGGCGCGGGGCGGACCGTGCGCTTGGTCCTGCCGGTCCGGACGAACGTCCCTGCCCCGCAGCGGCAGTTGCCGACGAGGCTGAAGCATGGCTCCGCCGGAACAGATGCTCCGCCCGCCCAGGCGCGGCGACCACCACGAACTGCCGGTGCACGAGGTCGTGCTGCTGCTCGGGACCGACCACGAGCGCGGTCTGGATCCCGACGAGGCCGCCCACCGGCTGAAGGCGGAGGGCCCGAACGCGCTGCCACGGGTCGACCGCCGGGGTCCGCTGGTCCGCTTCCTCGTGCAGTTCCACCATCCGCTGATCTACGTGCTGCTGGCCGCCGCGGTCGCGACGCTGCTGCTGGGAGAGGTGGTCGACGCCGGCGTCATCCTCGCCGTGGTGCTGATCAACGCCGGAATCGGGTTCGTGCAGGAGGCGCGCGCGGAACAGGCCCTGGACGCCCTCATGGCGATGGTGCGCACCCACGCCACCGTCGTCCGGGACGGCGTGCGGCACCGGATCGCGTCCGAGGAGCTCGTGCCCGGGGACCTGGTGGTCCTGGAGACCGGGGACCGGGTGCCCGCGGACCTGCGGTTCGTCACCGCGCACGAGTTGCAGATCGACGAGTCGGCCCTCACCGGGGAGTCCGTGCCGGTGGAGAAGGCCCCTCTGGCACTGCCGGCCGAGACCGCGCTTGCCGACCGGGCGAACATGGCGTACGCGGGAGGCCTGGTCACCCGCGGGCGCGGCCACGGGGTCGTGGTGGCCACCGGTGCCGACACCGAGATCGGGCGCATCCACCGTCTCGTCGGTGAGGCGGAGGTGCTGCAGACCCCGCTGACCCGCAAGATCGGCCGCTTCAGCCGGGTGCTGACGGTGCTGATCCTGGGTCTCGCGGCGCTGGCCTTCGCTCTGGGGACCGTGCGAGGTGAGCCGGTCGACGAGATGCTCACCGCGGCGGTCGCGCTGGCCGTGGGCGCCATCCCCGAAGGGCTGCCCGCCGTCGTGACGATCACCCTGGCGATCGGGGTGTCGAGGATGGCGCGCCGGCGGGCCATCATCCGCCGGCTGCCGGCGGTGGAGACCCTGGGCAGCACCACCGTGATCTGCACCGACAAGACCGGGACGCTGACGGCCAACGCGATGACGGTCACCACCATCGTGGCCGGCGGGCGCGACCACCCGGTGACCGGGACCGGCTACGCCCCCGAGGGCCAGGTCCTCGACGACGGCGGCGTCGCCGACCTGGACCTGCTCCCGGCGCTGCGGGAGTGCCTGGTGGCCGGAGCGCTGTGCAACGACACCCGGCTCACCGTGACTGCCGGGCGGCGCGACGTGGCCGGCGACCCCACCGAGGCAGCGCTGCTGGTGGCCGCGGAGAAGGCCGGGCTCGGTCCCGACCAGCTGAGGAGGCGGCTGCCCCGCGTCGACGCGATGCCCTTCGACTCCGACCGCCGGTACATGGCCACTCTCCACCGGGACGGGTCCGGGCGGATCGTCGCCTACGTCAAGGGCGCGGTCGAGAGGCTGCTGGACATGGCAGCGGACGAGCTCCGTGCCGACGGCTCGGTGACGCCAGTCGACGCGGGTGCCACGCACGCCCGCGCGGACGAGCTCGCCGGGAAGGCACTGCGCGTGCTGGCGATGGGCCGGGTCGAGCTGCCGGCGGGCACGACCCGGCTGACCGACCAGGTGCTCGACGGCCGGGTCACCCTGCTGGGTCTGCAGGCGATGTTCGACCCGCCGCGACCGGAGGCGATCACCGCCGTGGCCGCCTGCCGGGACGCCGGTATCGAGGTCAAGATGATCACCGGTGACCACGCCGGTACCGCGCGCGCCATCGCAGAGCGCTTCGCCATCGGGCACGGCAGCACCCCGGTCGTCGTCACCGGGACCGAGTTGGCGACCTGCCCTGACGCCGACCTGCCGGACCTGGTGGCCGGCACGGCGGTGTTCGCCCGGGTGAGCCCGGAGCAGAAGCTGCGCCTGGTGCGGAGCCTGCAAGCCTCTGAGCACGTGGTGGCGATGACCGGGGACGGCGTCAACGACGCCCCCGCGCTGCGCCGTGCGGACATCGGCGTGGCGATGGGCGAGGGCGGGACCGAGGTGGCCAAGGAGGCCGCCGACATGGTGCTCACCGATGACAACTTCGCCTCCATCGAGGCCGCCGTGGAGGAGGGCCGCGGCGTCTTCGACAACCTCCGCAAGTTCATCACCTTCATCCTGCCCACCAGCATCGGGCAGGGGCTGGTCATCCTCATGGCCATCGCGCTGGCCACCACGCTGCCGATCCTGCCGGTGCAGGTGCTCTGGGTGAACATGACCACGGCCGTGGCACTGGGCCTGGTGCTGGCCTTCGAGCCGCCGGAGGCCGGGGTGATGCGCCGCCCACCGGTGCCTCCGTCGCGCCCGCTGCTCACCCGTTCCCTCACCGGCCGGATCGCACTGGTCTCCGCCCTCATGCTGGTCGGCGCCTTCGGGTTGTTCGAGTGGACGCTCGGTCAGGACGAGTCGGTGGCGGTCGCCCGCACCGTGGCGGTCAACGTGTTCGTCGTCGTGCAGGTCGCCTACCTGCTCAACTGCCGGTCCCTGGACCGACCCATGTGGCGCGTCGGACTGTTCAGCAACCGCTGGGTGCCGGCCGGTCTCACGGCGATGCTGGGCCTGCAACTCCTCTTCACCTACGCGCCGTGGATGAACCGGCTGTTCCACAGCGCGCCCATCCACCCCACGTGGTGGCTGTGGATCACCGCCGTCGGAGTGGTCGTCTTCAGCCTCGTCGAGGTCGAGAAGTGGCTCCGGCGTCGGCTGTCCGCACGGAGGGCGACCTCCGGAGGACGTCGTGCATGAGGTGCTCGTGGCAGCCGGGGGGCTGGAAGGCCCCGGCGGGCGCCACCGCGTGCCGGCGGAACAGGACAGTGAGGTCGTACCGCACGGCCGACGCCGCTGCTGTCGGCGTTCGAGCGCAGGCGCCCGCGGCACGGCGAGGAGGCCGGCGCGGCGGACGCCGCCGTGGAGCTGGTGGTGATCGGCGCCGGCCGCTACGGGCGGTCGGCTGGGGCGGCAACTGCTCGCGCACGGTGTCCGCATCCTCGGCGGACCGTTCGGTCAACCTGGCCCTGCTGGACGGGCTCGAACGAACCGGCTGCACCGAACGGTGTCGTCGCGGACGTCGTAGGCGACCGGGTGGAGGACCTCGGCGGTCATGATGCCGAAACGACCGCCGAGCCGGCGACCAGCCGGAACAGGCCGGCCAGGCGGCGGTCCCGCGACATCCGGGACGCGCCGGCCCCCGACCTGCTCACCGCGCCGGTGCACCGGCCCCCGGCCGGGTCTCGTACATGGAGTCCAGCAGCGCCGCGTACCTCTTCTCGACCGCCTTCCGCTTCACCTTCATGCTCGGCGTCAGCTCGCCGTCCTCCACCGTCATGTCGTGGTCGAGGATCCGGAAGTCCTTGATCGTCTCCCAGCGGTTGAGCCGGGCGTTGAGCTCCTGCACGCAGCCGGTCACGTACTCCTGGACGGCGGCGTGCGCGGTGAGCGTGGCGTAGTCGTCGGTCCCCAGCTCCTCGGCCTGGCTCCAGCGGGCCAGCGCGTCGGGGTCGAGGGTGATCAGCGCCGTCGCGTAGTTCCGGCCGTCGCCGTGCACCACCATCTGGCCGGCGATCGGGCAGACCGCCTTGAAGGTGCTCTCGACGGTCTGCGGGGCGATGTACTTGCCGCCGGAGGTCTTGATCAGGTCCTTCTTGCGGTCCGTGACGCGCAGCCGTCCCTCGGCGTCGAGCTCGCCGACGTCGCCGGTGGCGAGCCAGCCGTCGTCGCGCAACGCCTCGGCGGTGGCGTCGGGCCGGTTGTGGTAGCCCCGCATGACCAGCGGACCCCGGATGAGGATCTCGCCGTCCTCGGCGAGGGCGATCTCCGTGCCAGGCAGCGGCAGCCCCACCCCTCCCGGCGTGGGCCGGTCCAGGTCGCTCAGGCAGGTGCCCCCTGCGGTCTCGGTGAGCCCGTAGCCCTCGAGCAGGGGCATCCCGGCCGCGCCGAACCACGTCGAGACGTCCTCGGAGAGGGCGGCGCTGCCCGAGACGAGGAAGCGGATCCGGCCGCCCAACCGGTCGCGGATCTTCGACAGCACCAGCCGGTCGGCCACCGCGTGCTGCGCGCGGAGCGCCGTGCCGACCTCGGTGCCCTCCACCCGCGCCCGCCAGACCCGGTTCCCGACGCCGAAGGCCCAGGTGTAGAGCCGGAGCCGGAGACCGCCCTCCCCCTCGACGGTCTGCCCGACGGCCGCGAACACCTTCTCGAAGATCCGCGGCGGGCCGGCCATGAACGTGGGGCGGACGACGGGGAGGTTGTCCACGATCCGGTCGATCCGGCCGTCGACGGCGGCCGGGAACCCGATCTGGAGCTGCACCGCGCACAGCATCTTCCCGAACGAGTGCGCCAGCGGAAGCCAGAGGTACTCCAGGTCGTCGCTGCGGAGCAGGCCGAGCGACTGGCCGGCGGCGCCGATGTAGGTCCAGCACCGGTGGGGCAGCTCCACGCCCTTGGGGCGCCCCGTGGTTCCCGAGGTGTAGATGAGGGTGGCCAGGTGCTCGGGCTCGAC
This sequence comes from uncultured Actinomycetota bacterium, assembly GCA_963747895.1. Classification (GTDB taxonomy): domain Bacteria; phylum Actinomycetota; class Actinomycetes; order Mycobacteriales; family Geodermatophilaceae; genus Blastococcus. The sequence continues at coordinate 565,242 of CAVVGX010000012.1, read as the reverse complement.
GGCCGCCACGGCGTCGTCCACGGCGCGCGGTGCGCGGGCGAGCAGCTCGGCCCCCAGGGCCTGCAGGTCGGCCAGCCCGATCACCCAGTCGCCGTCGGCGCCGCCGGCGAAGGTCACCACCCGGACGACGTCGGGCAGCTGCTCGCGGTGGGCCCGCAGCTTGGTGACCTGGACGTCGTCCTCGGCGAAGACGATCCGCGATCCGCTGTCGGCCAGGATGTAGGCGACGTCCTCGGCGCTGGTCGAGGGGTAGACGGCGGTCGTCGCGCCGCCGGCGCACATGATCGCCAGGTCGGCCTGGATCCACTCGACCCGGGTGCCGCTGGCGATGGCGACGCGGTCCTCGGGGCCGATGCCCGACGCGAGCAGGCCGGCCGCCAGGGCGTCGACCGTGGCGGCCGTCTCCCGCCAGGTCAGCGAGGTCCAGCCGTCCCCGACGGGGAACCGGTAGGCCTCGGCGTCAGGGGTGGCTGCGACCCGGTTGCGGAACATCCGGGCGACCGAGAGCGCCGGCGTCCGGGGGCTGGTGTGGCGGGTCATCGCGCTGGTCGTGGTCATGAACACCTCGGAGCTGGGTCGGCCGGCGTCGGACGGGGCAGCGGGTCGTACCTGCTCGCGTCGGCCCCGGACCGGGTGGACTGGGTCCCGTGCGCTCCATCCTCGGGGCGCCGAGCCTCCCGGGAGACGGACCAAGGTCCCGCACACCGGTGTCGGGCGGTCCGTTCTCGGCGATCTGGCCCGCCGGGGTCAGCCGGCCTCTCGGACCACGGAGGCGGCACCGGCCGTCGCACCGCCGTCGAGGACGAACTCGCTTCCGGTCGAGAAGGTCGCCTCGCCCGCCACGAAGAGCACCATGCGCGCGACCTCCTCCGGTTCCCCGAACCGCGGGATGGGCTGCCCGGCGACGCTCTCCTCCCCCATGCCCTCCGTCATAGGCGTTCGGATCGGCCCCGGGTGGACCGAGCACACGCGGATCCGGTCGGAGGCGAACTCCAGCGCGGCGGCCCGCGTCAGACCCCGCAGTCCCCACTTCGCCGCGACGTAGCCGGCGATGCCGGCGTATCCGACGAGCCCGGCCGTCGACGAGACGTTGACGATCACGCCTCCTCCGTTGCGGCGCATGCTCGGGAGGACTGCGCGCATCCCGTAGAAGGCGCCGACGAGGTCGACGTCGAGGACGCGCCGGAAGGTGTCGTCCGACGACGCCTCGATGGAGGAGAACGCGACCACACCGGCGTTGTTGACCAGGAGGCCCAGGGGACCGAGAGCGGCTTCCGTCTCCGTCACGAGGACGCTCCACGCCTCGGAATCGGTCACGTCGAGGTGCGCGTAGCTGACCGCGTCGCCGAGTTCGGCGACCGACGTCGCACCCTCGGCATCCAGGACGTCGGCCGCCACCACATGCGCGCCCCGGGCAGCGAGCGCCTGCACCACGGCGGCGCCGATCCCGCGTGCGCCCCCGGTCACCAGCGCGACGCACCCTTCCAGGCTGCCGACCGACTCCATGCCGTCCTCCTGACCGTGACCGCCCGTGGATCGTCCTCCAGGCAATCCCGGTGCCCCCGTCGCTGACGACGGTCCGAAGCACCGCGCTCCCGGGGCCTCGGACCCTCGCGCACGATGCCTCGTGTCCGGCCCTCCACGGCCCGCGTCCCGCACGGATGCCCGGAGCGGGCCGGACGGCCCTCCGCGTGGAGGCCCTCCGACCGCAGCCGGTCACCCGGATCGACGGGCAGCGTGGATCCTCCGCCGGCCACTCGAGGAGGTCACCGTGGACGCCGCCAAGGACTGGACCGTACGGATCGAGATCGGTGAACATGACGGCCGCACCCGCGCGGTGGCCCGGCTGCACACGCAGGACATCCAGACGATGTCCGGTGTGGGATTCGCCCGGCTCGCCCCCACGGATCGCGACATACCGGAGATCGGGGACGAGATCGCGGCGGCCCGGGCTCTCGCCGACCTGGGCCGGCGGTTGCTCCGTTCCGCGACCCAGGATATCGAGCAGGTGAGTGGCAGCGCGGCTCACCTCGCCCTCTGAGCCCTCGGCAGCGGCGGGATCGAGTGGCGCCCGGTCTCAGCCGGCACGTGCATGGGAGTGAACGGCACCGCTTCGCTGACGCGCATGACAGCGATTCCCGATTCGACGCCGTTCCACCACTGGAGCAGACGGCGTCCTGACCCCGCCGGTGGCTCGCTCTCCCGACGCTCCCGTCTCACCCGGTGCGCCGGGGAGCACCGGACAGGTGGGTCAGGAACCAGTCCCGGGCGAGCGCCGCGACCGCCTCGAGTGCCCCCGGCTCCTCGAACAGGTGGGTGGCCCCGGGGACGACCACGAGCCGGTGCTCGCAGCGCAGCCGGGCCGCAGCGGCCTCGTTGAGCCCGAGCACCACCTCGTCGGCCCCGCCCACGACGAGCAGTGTGGGCGCGCGCACCTCCTCCAGCCGGGATCCGGCCAGGTCCGGACGGCCGCCCCGGGACACGACGGCGGCGACGTCGTCCCCCGGCCCGGCCGCCGCCCACAGTGCTGCGGCCGCGCCGGTGCTGGCGCCGAAGCAACCGATCGGCAGCTCGCGGCAGACCGGTTGCCGGCGCGCCCAGGCGAGGACCTCGACGAGCCGGGCAGCCAGGACGTCGATGGCGAAGACGGTGGCCCGGTCCGCCTCCTCCGCCGGCGTCAGCAGGTCGAACAGCAGCGTCGCCAGCCCCGCCTCCTGCAGGGCCGCGGCGACGGAGCGGTTCCTGGGGCTGTGCCGGCTGCTGCCGGAGCCGTGCACGAACACCACCAGGCCCAGCGGGTGCGCGGGCACGGTGAGGTGACCACCCAGACGCACCGGGCCGGCGTCCACCTCGACCTCCTCGTCCCGCAGCAGGGAGTGGCGGGCCACGTCCCGGCACCCCTGCACCAGCGAGACGACCTCCGCATCGGGCACGGGACCGAAGTCGGCATAGGCCTGCCCGACGGCCGCAAGCCCGTCCGGTGCCTCCAGGACGACCAGTTCGTCCACCTCGTCGCGCAACCGCCGCGCGGTGCGAGGTGAACACACGGGGACCGCCAGCACGACACGTCGGGCACCCGCTGCCCGGACGACCGCGCAGGCCGCCCGCGCCGTGGCGCCGGTCGCGATCCCGTCGTCCACCACGAGCGCCGTCCGCCCGGCGAGGGACGTCGGTGGCCTGCTCCCGCGGAAGCGCCGTGCCCTCGACCCGAGCTCGGCGCGTTCCCGCTGCTCGACGGCCTCGAACTGCGGCCGGTCGACCCCGGCCGCCTCGACGACGTCCTCGTTGACCACCAGGACTCCCCCCTCCCCCACGGCGCCCATCGCGACCTCCGGCCGGCCGGGGACGCCGAGCTTCCGGACGACGATCACGTCCAGGGGCGCGCCCAGATCGCGCGCCACCTCGTGGGCGACCGGCACCCCGCCGCGCGGGAGGCCGAGCACCACCGGGTCCTCGGCCCGCAGGTGTCGCAGCCGCCGAACCAGTCGCCGCCCCGCGTCGGCGCGGTCGGTGAACGCCGGTCCCCGGGCGTGCCGCATGCCGGGCCTACAGCGCCGTGGCCGGCGGCGCGTGCACCACCTCGTCGACGCGGTCCCGGAACACCCGCCAGCGACGTTCGTTGTCGTGCACCAGCGCCGCGGACTCGCAGCACAGGTCGGCCGCGTGGGAGATCAGCTCGGCCGCGGAGTGCAGGCGGCGCGGGGTGACCCGGTCGGCGGCGAGGTCGGCGCGGAGCGCGGCGGGGGTGAGGTCGAGGCGGTCGAGCATCAGCGCGGCCCGCGCCAGCAGCTCGGCGGTCACGGCCTGCAGGTGCGCGGCCAGCCGGTCGTTGCTGATGATCCGGTGGCGTTCGCCCATGACGTCGGCGAGGCCGTCGACGTCGAGCAGCGCGACGGCCATGCCCCACGACGCCTGCATCGCCTCGGCCAGCCACGCGCCGATGCCGGCGAACGCGTCGGCGTCCGCGCGCAGCTCGGCGATCATCGCGGTCACCTCGGCGGGGCGGCCCTCGCCCTCGAGGAACAGGACTCCCTCGAGCGCGATCGCGGCCTCGCTGTTGAGGTCCTCGGCGCCCTCGTACGGGCTGAGCACGGGCCCGCTCCCCGGGGCGACGGTGGCCCAGCGGTCGGCGAGCGCCTGCAGCGTGCGCGCGTGCCGCTCCAGGCGGACGGCGGTCTCCAGCGGGGCGGTCGAGTAGAACCGCTCGTGCTCCTTGTGGAACCGGGCCAGGTTGAGCACCGCCTCCAGCAGCGGGGACGCGGTGGCCCGATCAGCGGTCATCTCGGCTCCTGGAGGTCAGGACGCGACAGGGTCCGTGCCGGTCGAGTCGGCTGCGCGACCCGCGGTCGCGGCCAGCGCGGCGGCCGTGGTGTTCACGGCCGTGGCGTAGACCGCGGACCGGCGGCCGGCGTCCATGACGTTGGGGCCCATGACCGCCAGGTCCTCGGGGGTCGGGGCGAGCACCCGGACCCGGCTGCCCGCGTCGGTCAGCCGGGCGACCTCGCGCTCGAGGCGGCGGCTGGCGTAGCCGCGCAGCCGGCCGTCGAGCCGCGCCACCGCCCCACGGCGACGGTCCACACCGGTCAGCGCCATGGGTGCCAGGACCAGCACCTCGTCGAGGTCCTCGCGCACGAGCACGTCCGCGTTGGTGACCGACACGCCACCCCCGTCGACGTAGCGCCGCCCCGCGGCGGACACCGGCGGGAAGTACCCCGGCGCCGCGCACGAGGCCATGACCGCGACCGGCAGCGGCGTCGCGGGCGCGTCCGGCCGACCGAAGACGACGCGGCGCCCGGTGTCGAAGTCCATGGCGACCACCCACGTCCGGGGCGCCTGCGGCCAGCCCGTGCCGTCCTGGAACTCCTCGATCAGCTCGCCGAGCGGCAGGAGGCTGCCCCGCCCGCGCGGGGCCAGGGCTGCGGCGGCCGTCATGAGCGTGTGCCGGTCGGGCCGGCCCAGGCTGCGCGCCGCGAGGGCGAGGTTGCCGGGCAGCGGCAGGGGCCACCGCAGGTCGGAGACGGCACGGTGGATGTGGTCGTCGATGTCCAGCGGGTTCACCGGCTCGGTGCCCTCGACCTCGCTCCGGCCACCGGAGAGGCGCTGGACCATCTGCGGCAGCGGCATGCCGCACGCGGTCAGCGCCGCCAGCACCGACCCGGCGGAGGTGCCCACGACGACGTCGACGCCGGCCGGGTCGTACCCCTCGGCCTGGGTCAGGGCCACCAGCGCGCCGAGTGCCCACGCGCCCCCGAGAGCCGCGCCCGCACCGATGACCAGGCCCTGCCGTCGCGGCGGCGGCACCGGCAGGGGGACGGCGGCCGCGTCGGGCACCTGGTTCATCCGCTCGTCCACGGCACTCACTCCCTCGGAACGCTCCTGGACCACCAGCATCGGCCCGGCGCGTGGGGAGGTCAGGAGGCCAAGGGCGGCCCGAGGACGCCGAGGGACCCTGGTCGGCCGGGGCCGGTCGGACCGGCCCGGGCCGGACACCGGGGCCGGAGGTCCCTGCGGCCGGCGCCTTCCGGCCGCAGCGGCCAGCAGTCCCGACGGACAGGGTCGAGGCCACCCCGTCCCCGGAGAGCGGAGCCGCCATGTCCGTCCCCACAGCCGAGCAGCGCCGCGAGTGGACGACGCTGGCCGACCGGATCAGCATCGCGCTCGCGGGATCCGACATCACCATCGAGGTGCTCGATCCCGGCGGCGGGGACGCCTCCCTGGTGGAGCGCCAGCCCTTCGAGGGGATGACCTACGACGTCCGGGACGACGTGGTCGTGATCTCCGTCGGTGAACGGACGTCGCCGCACGCCGTCGTGCTGCGGCATCTGATCCAGAGCCCGCAGGAGATCGCCTCCGACGTGATCCCCCAGGGCGCGGCGCTGCGGATCGCCGACGCATCCGGCACCACGACGGTCGTCAGCCTCCTGCGCCCACCGGGGGGCAGCAGCGACGTGCCCGCCTGAGGTCCCGCGCCGCCGGGACCGGAGGAAGGGGTGGAAGGGACCTCCCGGACAGGACCTCCGCCCCTGCACCCGCGTCCCCCGCGCTCGCAACGGTGGGAACCGTCCCCGTCACGACCCGGACGCCCGCAGGGAAGACCGAGACCGGAACACCGTCCGGTGACGCCGCGCGCACCCTGTCCGTCCCGCCCTGGAGGTGCTCGTCGATGGAGCGCATGAACCCGCTGGACGCAGCCTTCCTGCAGGGCGAGGACGAGGAGCCGGGAACCTCGCTGGCCATCGCCTCCATCGCTGTGTTCGAGGGCCCGGCCCCGGCGCCCGGCGAGTTCGAGACCGCCCTGGCCGGGCGGCTGCCGCTGATCCCGCGCTACCGCCAGAAGGTCCGGGAGGTCCCGTTCGACCTGGGACCGCCGGTCTGGATCGACGACCCCGACTTCGCGCTGAGCCACCACGTCCGCCGCACGGCCCTGCCCGCGCCCGGCGGGGACGAGGAGCTGGCGCTGCTCATGGGCCGGGTGATGTCCGCCCGGCTCGACCGCCGCCGCCCGCTGTGGGAGTACTGGCTCGTCGAGGGGCTCGCGCACGACCGCTGGGCCCTCATCTCCAAGGTCCACCACTGCATGGTCGACGGCATCTCGGGGACCGACCTCTACCGCGTGGTGCTCGACCCCGGCCCCGAGCCGGGTCCCGCCGTCCCCGACGACTGGCACCCGGCACCCGAACCCTCGCAGCTGTACCTGTCCGCGATCGCCGCCGCCCGGCTGGTGCGGCTCCCGGTCGACCAGGCCCGCGCGCTCGTGGCCGTGGCGGGGCAGCCCGCCGTCCTCGCCCGGCAGGCGCTGGCCACCGTCCGCGGCACGGCCGCGCTGGCCACGGCGCTGCTGCCGTCCCGGCGCTCGTCGCTGTCCGGACCGGTCTCGGCGCACCGCCGGTTCGCCTTCGGCCGGGGCTCGGTGGCCGACGTCGCCACGGTCCGGCACGCTCTCGGCGGCACCTTCAACGACGTCGTCCTGGCCGCGGTCACCGCCGGGTACCGGACGCTCCTGCTGAGCCGCGGTGAGCAGCCCGGCCCGCACCTGGTGCGCACCCTCGTGCCGGTCAGCGTGCGGGCGCCCGGCGAGGAGAGCATCCGGGACAACCGGGTCTCGCTGATGCTGGCCGAGCTGCCGGTGGACGTCGTCGACCCGGGTGAGCGGCTCACCGCCGTCCGCAGCGAGATGACCGCGCTCAAGGAGAGCCACGAGGCCGACGCGGGAGCGGCACTGCTCCGGCTGGCGGGCGTCGGGCCCTTCCCGCTCGTCGCCGCACCGCTGCGCCTCGCTGCCCGGCTGCCCCAGCGCTCCGTCGTCACGGTGACCACCGACGTGCCCGGGCCCCGGCAGCCGCTCTACGCGCTCGGCCGGGAGCTGGTCGAGATGATCCCGTACGTGCCGATCGCCTCGCGGCTGCGCGTGGGTGTCTCGATCCTCAGCTACTGCGGCCGGCTGGCCTTCGGCGTGACGGGGGACGACGACAGCGCGGCGGACGTCTGGACCCTGGCGCGGGGCATCGAGGCCGGGATGGCCGAGTTGGTCGACGCCGCGCGAGCGGCCACCGGACCGCTCACCGCGGACCACCGCAGGAGTGCCCGATGACCGGCCGGCGCATGGCGGCGGCGGACAGTTTCTGGCTGGAGCTGGACCGGCCGGACAACCTCGCCGTGGTGACGTCGCTGATGTGGACGACCACGGAGATCGATCCCGACCGGCTCCGCGAGGTGCTCCGGACGCGGATGGTGGACCCCTTCCCCGTGATGCGCCGGCGCCCCGAGATGCACGACGGCCTGGTGCACCGTGGGTCCTGGCTCGACGACCCCGACTTCGACCTCGACCGGCACCTGCTCGTCCGGCCCATGCCCGGCACCGGCGACCGCGCCGCGCTCGAGGCGTTCGTCGGCCAGGTGCGCGCCACGCCGCTGGACCCCGCCCATCCCATGTGGCGGATGTACCTGCTCCAGGGGTACGAGGGCGGCAGCGCCGTGGTCACGCGGTTCCACCACTCCCTCGCCGACGGCGTCCGGTCGACGCAGCTCATGCTCAGCCTGCTGGAGCCCCTGGACGGGGAGCTGCCCGGGCTGGCGGCGCGGGTCGGCCGACCAGGTCCGGTGCCGACCGGCCCCGGTGGCGCGCACCTGATCCCGCGGCTGCTGAACACCGCGGTCGGGGTGGCCGAGCTCGCGCTCTGGGGGAACCCGCGCACCGCCCTCGAAGGGCGGACGAGCATCGGCAAGACGGTGGCCTGGACCGATCCGGTCCCGCTGGACGTCCTGAAGGGGATCGCCCGGCGGACCGGCACGACGGTCAACGACGTCTGCACCACCCTCGTCGCCGGGGCGATGGCCCGCTACCTCCACGCCCGTCCCGGCCCGCCCGCCCCGGGCGACAGCGGCCTCGCGTGGATGATCCCGGTCAACCTGGAGCCCGCCCACCGGGAGCTGCCCGCCGATCTGGGCAACCACTTCGCGCTCGTCCTGCTCGTGCTGCCGCACGGTGCCGCCGCCTTCCCCGACCGGCTGGCCGAGGTCCACCGGCGCATGGCGCGCATCCGCAACTCGCACGAACCGGTGGTGACGATGGCGCTGGCCCGGACGCTTGCGCTGCTCCCGACGGGCCTGGGGACGGCGTTCATGCGGTTCTTCGCGAGCAAGGCCGTGGGCGTGCTGACCAACGTGCCCGGGCCGCGCACCGCGATGGCGCTCGCCGGTGCGCCGGTGGCGGGCGTGGTCGGCTGGGCGCCCACCAGCGGGCAGCAGGCGCTCACCGTCACCGTCTTCAGCTACGCAGGAGGCGTCACCTTCGGGTTCGGCACCGACACCGCCGTCGTCCCCGACCCCGGTGAGCTGGTGGCGCTGCTGGGCGACGAGCTGGCCGACGCCGTCTCCACCGCGGGCCCGCCGGAGGGGCACGAGGGATGAGCGGAAGCGTCGGCGTGGGGCGGATCGGCGGGGTCCCGGTCCGTGTCCACTGGAGCGTCGTGGTCATCGCCGGGCTGCTGGCCTGGTCGCTGGCGGCGCAGGTGTTCCCGCAGTCGTATCCGGACGCGTCCGACGGCGCCACCTGGATCGCCGGGAGCATCGCCGCGGTGGTCTTCCTGCTCGGACTGCTCGCCCACGAGCTGTCGCACGCCGTGGTCGCCCGCCGCCACGGCGTCCGCGTCGAGGACATCACGCTGTGGGCCCTCGGTGGGATCGCCCGGCTGCGTGACGAGGCGCCGGACGCCCGCGCCGATCTCCGCATCGCGGGGGCGGGTCCCCTGGCGAGCGTGCTGCTGGGTCTCCTGTTCGGCGCGGCGGCCTGGTTGCTCGACGCCGTGGGGATCGACGGCCTGCCCGTCGGCGCGCTCGTCTGGCTGGCGTGGATCAACCTGCTGCTGGCCGCCTTCAACATCCTGCCCGGAGCGCCCCTGGACGGTGGCCGGCTGCTGCGCGCCGCCCTCTGGACGTGGCGCGGTGACCGGCTGTGGGCGACGGTGACCGCGGCCCGCGCCGGCCGGGCCCTCGGCCTCCTCCTGGTCGGCCTCGGCGTCGCGCAGCTGGTGGTCCTGGGCAGTGCCGCCGGGCTGTGGCTGGCCCTCATCGGCTGGTTCATCCTCGGCTCGGCGACCGCCGAGGGGCAGCAGGCGAAGCTCGCGGACTCCCTGACGGGGGTCCTCGTGCGCGACGTCATGACCCCGGACCCGGAGACGGTCCCGGCCGGTCTCGCGGTGGGCGAGTTCGTCGAGCACCACCTCCTCGTCCGACGGCACACGACCTTCCCCGTGCTCGACCTCGTCGGGCGACCGTCCGGCCTGGTCACTGCCGCGCGCATCAAGGCGCTGCCGCGCAGCGCCTGGGACCTGACGCCACTGGCGGCGGTCGCGTGGCCCATGGACGAGGTGCCGGTCGCGGCCCCCGAGGAGCCGCTGGCCGACCTCCTCCCCCGGCTGGGCGGGCCCACCGGCGGTCGCGCACTGGTACTCGACGGCGGGCGCCTGGTGGGCATCGTCTCCCCGCTGGACGTCACCCGCGCCCTCGAACGGTCCACGTCGTCGCGCCCGGTCGCCCTGCCGGCGCCGCGCCGGGCCGCCGACGGGCTCGCGACCCGCGGCCCGGGCCGGACGCCATGACCTCGGGCACCGATGCACCGGCCCGCTGGCCGGTGATCGCCAAGGACCCGGCGGGCGCGGCGGTGCCGCCGAACCTCGCCGACTACGACGCGACCTGCGCCTTTCTCACCTGAGATTGGCCCGGCGGCCCCCGGACGGGCTCCCTTGCGCGGCGCGGCAGCGCGGAGCGGAGCGGAACTACGCAAGCCACCCACCGGCCCTCCGCTCGCCCGGCCTCTGGTGTCAGGAGCCGTCGGTGACCTCGATGACGATCCGCACCGGATCCGTCATCGAATACACGCGGAAGGGGTTCCGCGCCTCCGTGCCCACGACGAGCGCGGTGACGCCCTCGAAGGTCCCGTCGAAGAACACCTCGGTGACGACCGTGGTGTCGCCGGCGGAGAGCCGCTGCGGGCCGGAGTACTCCGCGATCCCGGTGTCCGGCGGGTTGCCGACGCCGCGCACCGCCACCTGGAGCGCCGCCTCCCCCGGCAGGTCGACGGGCTCGCCGCTGCCCTGCCGCGTCGGCTGGTCCACGTAGCGCACGTCCCAGCCGGGTGTCCCGGGGCCGGCGTACTCGAGCACCACCCGGTCGAACCCGTCGTGGTGCCCGACGCGGATCTCCGTGATGGTGCCGAACGCGTCGGGCGACGCCTGCTGGGTGTCCGGCTCGGTGTTCGCCGGGAAGGGCGGCTGCGGCGTGCCGTCGCCGTCCGTGCCGTCGTCCGTCCCGTCCTGCTCGGACGGGGAGGACGACGGGGAGGTCGAGGGCTGCTGCTCCGACGAGGACGACGCCGACGCCGACGACGTCGTCGAGGACGGCGTCGAGCTCCCCGCGGACCCGCCGTCGTCTCCGTCGTCGCCCCCGCAGCCGGCGAGCAGTCCGGTGAGCAGGACCGGGATCGTCAGCATCGTCCGCCGCATGGTGTGCTCCTCGCCTCGGGACCTGTACGAAGCGTGGCCGGATGCACACGTCCCGGCTGCGGCCGGACGGCCCTGCGGCATGGGCCGTCCGTCCCGTCGAGGCCGGATCAGCGGAGGACGGCGACCTTGAGCGCGCCGGACCCGACCGGGTCGTCGAACAGGTCGTACGCCTGGGGCACCTGGTCGAGGCCGAACCGGTGGGTGACCATGCGCCCCGCGTCGAGCTTCCCGGCCTGCAGCATCCGCAGCAGCATCGGCGTCGAGACCGTGTCGACCAGCCCGGTGGTGAGGGTGACGTCGCGGCTCCACAGCTCCTCGAGGTGCAGCGTCGTGGGCTTCCCGTGGACGCCGATGTTGGCGACCCGCCCGCCCGGGCGCACCACGTCCACCGCCAGGTCGAACGCCGCGGGCACCCCGACGGCCTCGATCCCGACGTCGGCGCCGAGGCCGCCGGTGAGGTCGCGTACCGCTCCGACCACGTCGTCGTCGGGCGACAGCGCCAGGTCCGCGCCGAACGCGGTCGCGGCGGCCCGCCGGGACTCGACGGGATCCACGACGACGATCCGCTGCGGCGTGTACAGCCCGACGGTCATGATCGCGGCCAGCCCGATCGGGCCCGCGCCCACGACGACGACGGTGTCGCCGGGCCGGACGCGACCGTTCAGGGCGCCGACCTCGTAGGACGTCGGGAGGATGTCGGCCAGCATCAGGGCGGCCTCGTCGGCCACCCCCTCGGGCAGCCGGTGCACCGATCCGTCGGCGAACGGCACCCGCACCGACTCCGCCTGCACCCCGTGGGTGGTGTGCCCGAGGATCCAGCCACCGCCGCCGAGGCACTGCCCGTAGCGGCCCTCGCGGCAGTACGCGCAGCGCCCGCAGGAGCTGATGCACGACAGCAGGACCCGCTCGCCGACCGCGACGGTCCGGACCCCGGTGCCCACGTCGGTCACGGTGCCGACCGCTTCGTGGCCCAGCACGGTGCCCGGCGCCACCTCCGGCACGTCGCCGCGCAGGATGTGCAGGTCGGTGCCGCAGATCGTGAATCCGTCGACCCGGACGACGACGTCCTCCGGGTCCTGGATCCGCGGATCGGGCACCTCCTCCCAGCTCCGCTTGCCCGGGCCGTAGTAGACCAGCGCCTTCATGGCGGTCCTCCTGGTTCGTCGGTCCTCCCAGTGCATGCCCCTGGTGTCAGCGGTCACAGACGCCGAAGGTCCCCCCGGCCCGGGCCGCCGGCCCCCGATCAGCGGAAGCCCGCGCACGCGTCGCGCTCGCCGCGCGGAGCCGCCGGAGGGCCGTCAACGGACCGCGGCGACCGCTGCCCGTTTCCCGGCTCCGGAGGCCGCGGGGCTCGCCGGCTCGCTGCCCGGCCGGCTCCGGGACTCCCCGTGGACGACCAGGACGGGGCAGTGCACCGACGACAGGCACCGCAGGGCCACCGAGCCGAGGAGGAGCCCGGCGATGCCGCCGCGTCCCCGGCTGCCGAGGACCAGCAGGGTGGCGTGTGCTGCGCGGTCGGCCAGGACCTCGGCGGGGGCACCTTCCACGGCCAGGATGCGCGTGGCGGGCCGGGTCGTCGAGTCGGGCAGCGACCGCACTGCGTCGTCCAGCATCCGCGCGGCGCCCTGCGTGACGTCGGCACGGACACCGTCGAACGCGGTGGTGGCCGACTGGGCCAGGTCGCTCCAGGTGCCGTCGCGCTGGAAGGCCGCCACCACCTCCACCTCGGCGCCCAGCGGGCCGGCCTCCTGGAGGGCGGCACGGAGGGCGGCCCGCGAGGACGGGGATCCGTCGACCCCCACGACCACGACGCGGGAGCCGACCGGCTCGGGCTGCTCGGAGCCCACGACCAGGACGGGGCACGCGGCACCGGTGACGCAGTGCAGGGCGACGGACCCCAGGAGCGCGGAGCGCACGGCTCCGCGACCACGGCTGCCCACGACCAGGAGGTCGGCGTCGCGGGACCGCTCGATCAGCACCGCCCCGGCAGGCCCCTCGGAGACGACGAGCTCCGGCGTCGGTAGCCCCAGCGAGGCGACCGCAGGTGTGTGGAGCAGGTCGTCGAGGAGAGCGCGCGCCCCTGTCTCGGTGGCGTCGTGCAGGGCCGTCGGGTCGGGCAGCAACCCCCTGCCGCCCGCCCAGGGGTAGGGCACGGAGTAGGTGGCCACCACCTCCACGTCCGCTCCCCGCTCTGCCGCCCGCTCGAGGGCCAGCACCAGCGCCGCACGGCTGCCGGGCGATCCGTCCACGCCGACGACGACGCGTCCGCGGGTGTCGGGTCCGGCGGCGGTCGCGGCGCCGGCCGGCTGGTCGTCGGGCTCGTCCATGCGTTCTCCTCGGCCGGGCCCCACCGGACGCGGGGACCTCGTCCCGACGGTGCCGCTCGGCCCACTGACCGGCAGCAGGCGAAGGGCCCCGGTGCCGAGGACCTCGGGCCCGAGGACCTCCGCCCCCTGTGCGGCGACCACCGATCGGATCAGGCTGCGGCCATGGAGATCAGCACCGACCGCTCCGAGGTCCCTGCTCCCGAGACGATCGACCGGCGGCCCGTGGTCGTGGCGTTCGACGGCTCGGCACCCGCACGGCTGGCGGCCTACTGGGCGGCCGACGAGGCCGCCGGGTCCGGTCGCGCCCTCCGGCTGGTGCACGCCCTGCGCTGGCCGCTGCCCGAACTCGCCGACCTGGGCCTGCCGGACGCCGCGCAGGACGTCGACCGGGCCCGGCAGGCCGCGAGCGCCGCGATCGACCTCACCCTGGCGCGCTGCCGGGAGCAGGCGCCGGACCTCGTCGCGCGGGGCGACGTGCTCGCCGGGGATGCGGAGGAGCTGCTGACCAAGGCGGCGGCCGACGCCTCGCTGCTGGTCCTGGGCGCCTCGGGGCAGACCTCCGTGTCCAGCGTCCTGCTGGGCTCGACCGCGGCCGAGCTCCTGCGCACGGTGGCGACACCGGTCGCCGTCATCCGCGACCACGCGGGGCTCGACGGCCGGGGTCCGGTCGTCATCGGCGTCGACGGCTCCCCCGCATCCCGCTCCGCCGTCCGGCACGGGTTCGCGCTCGCCGCGCGGCACGGCCGGGACGTGGTCGCGGTCCACACCTGGTCCGACATCCCGCTCGCCGCCCTGGCCGGCCGCGTCGACCTCGAGCGCGGCGCGCTCGAGGAGCGGGCGGCGGCCTTCCTCAGCGACTGCCTGGCCGAGGTCGGACACCGGCACCGGGACGTCCGGGTGCACCCGGTGACGCGCGCCGACCTGCCGGCGCAGGCGCTGCTCGGGCTCGCCGCCGAGGCGGCGGTGATCGTCGTCGGGCGGCACGGCCGCGCCCGCACGCCGGCGCCGCTGGGCAGCGTGGCCCACGCGATCGCCCACTACGCACCGTGCCCCGTCCTCGTCGTCGATGCCGGCTGAGGTCTAGCGGAGGCGCTCCGCGCGGCGCATGCGGACCAGCGACACCAGCGCGGCCAGGACGCCGATCGCCGCGCCCACCACGCCGATCACGAGCAGGACGCGGACCACGAGCTCCCAGCCGTGGGAGAGATCGAACGGGAAGACCTGCAGCACCCGCAGCGACGTCGCCACGCCGAAGGCCGAGGTGACGACGAGGCCGGCCGGGTTGAGCCAGCCAGGGCGGCCGGGCAGCTGGAGCAGGTGGACGACGATGCCGGCCACCAGCGAGGCGTCGATGATGCCGAGCACCTGTGGCGTCTCGCCGGTCAGGAAGGGCAGGGCGTCCCACCCCGGCCAGACGTGGATCGCCAGCAGCATCACGACGTTCACCAGCACGCCGACGAGGTGGCCGAGCACGCGTCCGGCGGCGGTGGACGTCGGAGCGCTGCGGAGTTCGGTCATGGGTCCCCCCGCTTCGTCGGCTCGGGCCCGACGCTAGGAGCGGGACTGCCTCCGGAGCCCGGGCCGGAGGTCCGCCGGCGGGGTGCCGGAAGGCCCACCGGCCCGAACTCCGTGCGCTGCCACCAGCGCGCGACCAGCTCCACCAGCACTGCCCCGGTTCCCCCGAGGCCGGCCGCCAGCAGGAGAACCGTCTGCGTGACCGCCAGGAGGAGCACGTCCTCCCGGACCACCGGAACAGCCAGCGCCAGCGCGGCCGCCCCGGCCATCGCCGCGAGCAGGGCCACCTTGCCCGGGGTGAACGGCCGGGCGAGGACGGCGAGGGTCCAGAGGGCGACGACGAGGACCACGAGGGTCGCCGTCGTCCGCGCTCCGGCCACCCCGCCCTCCGGCTCGAGCCATCGGGTGGCCGCGTAGCCGCCGTACGCCGCGGCACCGGTCACGACACCGACCGGCACGGAGAACCGCAGGACCCGCCGGACGAAGCCGGGCACGTACCGCCTGCTGTTCGGCGCGAGGGCGAGGAAGAAGCCGGGGATGCCGATGGTCAGCGTCGAGATGAGCGTCAGCTGCACCGGCTCGAGCGGATAGGCCACGAGCGTGGCGACGGTGACCAGGGCGAGCACCAGGCTGTAGACGTTCTTGACCAGGAAGAGGTTCGCGGCACGCTCGATGTTGGCGATCACCCGACGGCCCTCGGCCACGGCATGCGGCAGGTGCGCGAACCGTCCGTCCAGCAGGACCAGCTGGGCCACCGCCCGCGTGGCCGGGGCCCCGTTGCCCATCGCCACCCCGATGTCGGCGTCCTTGAGCGCGAGTGCGTCGTTGACCCCGTCGCCGGTCATGGCGACGACGTGCCCCCGCGCCTGCAGCGCCTGCACCATGGCGCGCTTCTGGTGCGGCGTCACGCGGCCGAACACGCTCGCCTCCTCCAGCGCGGCGCCGAGCTGTGCCGGGTCGTCGGGCAGCGTCCGCGCGTCCACGGCGTCCCCGGCGCCGGCGACGCCCGGTACGCCGACGGCCGCGGCCACCGCACCGACGGTGCGCGGGTTGTCGCCGGAGATGACCTTGAGCGCGACGCCCTGCTCGGTGAAGTAGCGCAGCACCTCGGCGGCGTCGTCCCGGATCCGCTCGGCGAGCACCACCAGGGCGACCGGGTCGAGGAGCTCGGGCAGCCCGGGATCGGCCGCGTCCCCCGTCCACGGCCGCGCGGACCGGGCGAGCAGCAGCACGCGGCGCCCCTCGGCCGCCCGCGCGTCGGCGCGGGTGCGCGCGTCGCCCTGGGCGGAGGTGGCCGGCGAGGGCAGCACCATCTCCGGTGCCCCCAGCACCCAACTGGTGCCCGAGACGGTGCGGACCGCCGACCACTTCCGCCCCGAGGAGAACGGCACGGCGGCGGTCACGTGCTCGCCGTCCGGCGCCGCGAAGGCCGCGGCCAGCGCGCGGGCGGTGGCGTTGCCGCCGTCGGCGGCGGCCAGCAGCGCGAGCGCCGGGGCGGCCCCGGTGCCGGGCCCGAGGAGCTCCAGGGAGTCGAAGGCGACGTCGCCGTGCGTGAGGGTGCCGGTCTTGTCCAGGCAGACCACGTCGACGCGCGCCAGCCCCTCCACCGCCGGCAGCTCCTGCACCAGCACCTGCCGCCGCGCCAGGCCGACCGTGGCGACCAGGAACGCGAGCGTGGTCAGCAGCACCAGCCCCTCCGGGACCATCCCCACCAGGGCGCCGACGGTCCCGGTGACCGCGTCGCGCCAGTCCGCGTTGTCCTCCGTGCGGAACTGGCTCCACAGCACCAGCGGGCCGACGACGACCAGGCCCACGGCGATCCAGCGCAGGATGAGGTTCGTCCCGACCTGGAGCTCCGAGCGCGCGCGGGTGAAGACCCGCGCGTCGGCGGCCAGCCGCGCGGCGTAGGCCTGCTCCCCCACCGCGGTCGCCTGCATCCGCCCGGCCCCGGCCAGCACGACCGACCCCGACAGCAGCGCGTCCCCGGTGCTCTTGGCGACGGCGTCGGCCTCCCCGGTGAGCAGCGACTCGTCGACCGACAGGCCGGTGCCGCCGCGCAGCACGCCGTCCACCGGGACCTGGTCGCCCGCCCGCACGACCAGCAGGTCGTCGAGGACCACCTCCTCGACCGCGACGTCCTCCTCGCGGCCGTCGCGCACCGGCCGTGCCCGCGGCGCGCTGAGCACGGCCAGCCGGTCCAGGGTCCGCTTGGCCCGGTACTCCTGGACGATGCCGATGGCCGCGTTGGCCACCACCACACCGCCGAAGAGGGCGTTCTGCCAGCGGCCGGCCAGCATCGCGACCAGCCACAGGGCCGCGAGCAGGCCGTTGAAGAAGGTGAAGACGTTGCTCCGCAGGATCTCCGCCAGGGTGCGGCTGGTCCGCGCCGCTGTGGCGTTGACCGCGCCCGCGGCGACCCGCTGCGCGACCTCGGCGGCGGTGAGCCCCGCGGCCCGGGTGGCGCCACCGGGTCCGGTCGCCGGCAGCGTGTCGGGTCCGGCCGTCACAGCAGGCCCCCGGCGCCCGGACACGGCGGGAGTCGGGTCGGCCACCGGATCATCGTCGGGCCGTCCGTCCTCCTCGGGCGCGGGTCGGCGGACCCCTGGAGACGGGACCGAGGTCCCTGCCGCACGGCGCCTGCCCGTAGGGACCTCCGTCCCTGGGCGACGGGCCGGTGGTCGGCAGCCGCACCGGGCGCCGGCCGCTGCACTGGAGTGCGTGACCGCCCGCCTCGCCCCCGACGTGCGGCCGGCCGACGCGCAGGCCCCGGTGGCGGTCGGGCGGTCCCGCGTCATCCGGCTCCCGACGGACCTGGTCCGCGTGGTCCTGGGCCTCGCCGTCCTCGGTGTCGGCTTCCTGCTCACCCAGCAGGGGAAGCTCTCGGCCATCGAGCGCGACGCCTTCCGGTTGGTGAACGACCTGCCCGGTCTGGTGCTGCCCGTCGTGTGGGCGGTGATGCAGCTCGGCAACGTCGTCGCCGTGCCCGTCCTGGCGGGGATCGCGGCGCTGTTCCGCCGGTTCCGCGCGGCGCGGGACATCCTCGTCTCGGGGCTGCTGGCCTACGTCGCCGCCGATGTCGTCAAGTCGATCGTCGGGCGCGAGCGGCCGGGTGGCCTGCCGGTCGGCGCGGTGCTCCACGAGGGGGCGATCGGCGGCATCGGGTTCGTCTCCGGGCACTCCGCCGTCGCCGCGGCCCTCGCCACGGCGGTGGCGCCCTACGTCAGCCGCCGCGGGCGTCGCCTCGCCTGGACGCTCGCCTGGGGCGTGGCGCTGGCGCGCGTCTACGTCGGCGCCCACCTGCCGCTGGACATCCTGGGCGGCCTGGCGCTGGGCTGGGCGATCGGCTCGGCCGTGCACCTGGTCTTCGGCATCCCGCGCCGGACCGTGCGCCCCGCCCGGATCGAGCACCTGCTCGCCACCGTGGGCCTCGCCGGCACCCGGGTGCGGCCGGCGCCGGTCCGGGCCCGCAGCTCGCACCCGTTCGTCGGCGACACCCCCGGAGGACGCCGGGTGTACGTCAAGTACCTCGAGCCCGACCGCGCGGAGCGCGACTGGCTGTACCGGCTGTGGCGCCTGCTCTCCGTCCGCGACGTCAAGGACGACGACGCCCTCGCCCCGCTCGGCCACCAGGCCGAGCACGAGGCCGTGGCCGCGATGACCGCGCACGCCCGCGGGGTGCGCGTCCCGGAGATGATCGTGGCGACGGGCACCGACCGGCAGGCCGTCGTCGTCCAGGAGCACGTCCACGGACGACCGCTGGACGGCCTGGCCCCGGACGAGGTCACGCCCGAGCTGCTGCGCGCGGTGTGGGAGCAGGTCGCCCTGCTGCACGCCGCCCGCGTCGCCCACCACGACCTGGTGGCCTCCAGCGTGCTGGTCGACGACGACGGCCGGCCGTGTCTCGTGGACTTCGGCAACGCGCGGACCGGCGCGTCCCGGGACGCCATGGCCGACGACGTCGCCGAGCTGCTCGCGTCCCTCGCCATGGGCCTCGACCCGGCTCCCGTGGTCGACGCCGCCGTGGCCGTGCTGGGCGACGACGCGGTCGCCGCGGCACTGCCGTCCCTCGCCCCGCTGACCCTGTCCGCGGAGACGCGCGGCCGGGTGCGCGCGCACCCCGAACGGCTCCCCGCCCTGGCCGACGCGGTGCGGGCGCGGCTCGGCCTGCCCGACCCCGACCGTCCCGCGTGGCCGCGTGCCCCGAAGGTCGCCGTCGCCCTGGTGGCGGCCGGGAGCGCCATCGCCCTCGGCCTCCTCCTCGTGCAGTCCGGCACCGCGGTCCTGGACACGATCGAGCGCGGCGGGTGGCGCTGGCTGGGCGGCGCCGTCGTCCTGGCCGGGCTCGCCCGGGTGGCGACGGCCGCCGCCTCGCTGACCACGGTCGACCGGCGGCTCGCCGTCGGACGCGTCCTGGGCCTCCGTTCGGCCCAGGACAGCGCCTCCCTGCTGCACGGGCGGACCGGGCGGCGCCGGGCCGCCGAGCGGTTCCTGGAGAGCGCCGGGGTGCTGCCGGAGGCCGCCACCGAGGCGGTGCGGCGCGCCGTCGCGGGGACGCTCGCCGGCGCGGTGGTCGTGGCCGTCCTCGCCCTGACCATGGGGCTGGCCCAGCCCACGTCCGGCGACTGGCAGTGGCCTGCCGACACCCTCCGCCCCGCCCTGATCGCCCTGGCCGCCGCCTGCCTGGTGGCGCTCGGGCAGCTGCTCGCCGGCAGCGCCGTCCCGGAGTGGCGGGAGAGGGGGCTGCGCCTGCCGAGGTCGCCCGTCCCGCCCGGGCAGTGGGCGATCCAGATCGGCTGGGCGGCGCTCGGGACGGCACTCGAGGCGGCGGCGCTGGCCTGCGCCGTGCAGGCGGCCGGCGGCCAGGCCGCGGTCCTGGCCGTGGCGGCCGGGTACGCGACACTGCGCCTGGTCTGGACCGCGCTCCCGCTCACCGCGCTGCCCGGTGCTGCGGAGGCCGCCCTCGTCGCGCTGCTCGTCGCGCTCGGCGTGCCGCTGGCGGACGCCTGTGCTGCGGTGCTGATCGCGCGGGCGCTCGTCTTCTGGTTCCCCGCGGCACTGGGGGCCGTGATCGTCCGGCGACGTCCGACCTGGTGACGCGGGTCAGGAGGCAGGGAGCATGAGTGACCCTGGTCGTCCCCGTGGCCACGACGTGCTGCCCTTCCCATCCAGCCGGCGTGCGGTCACCGCCGCCGTCCGGGCCGGCCGCCGCATCGTGCCCATGCACGGACTGATCGAGGTGGACGTGACCGAGGCCCGCCGAACGCTCGCGGACCATCAGCCACCGCTGTCGATGACCGCGTTCGTCGTCGCCGCCGCGGCCCGCGCGGTCGCCGCGCATCCGGAGGTGCACGCCTACCGGGACTGGCGCGGCCGACTGGTGCGGCACCGTCACGTCGACGTGCAGACCCTCGTCGAGGTGCGGACCGACCAGGGCCCCTTCGGCCTCGTGCACGTGGTCCGGGACGCCGACGTCCGCGGCGTCGCCGAGATCGGCGCCGAGCTGCACGCGGTCAAGGTGGACATGACCTCGACGGGGACCGGGCGGGCGCTGCAGCGACTCGCCCCGATCGCCGGCCGGGTGCCCGGTGCCTTCGCCGCGATGTACGCCGTGATGCGGCGCTCGGTCCGCGCGCACGAGTTCACCGGCACCGTCCAGGTGACCGCCGTCGGGATGTTCGCCGGCGGTGGCGGCTTCGCCATCGCCCCACCGACCCTCGCCTCCGTCTCGGTCGTCGTGGGGGGACTGAGCCGGCGGCCACGCGTCGTCGACGCCGAGGTGGCTGTCCGGGACGTGCTGGACCTCACCGTCACCGTCGACCACGACGTCGTCGACGGGGCCCCCGCCACGCGCTTCGGGGCCGACCTACGGCGCAGGATGGAGCGTCCGGCCGCCGACCCGGGTCTCGGCCTCAGCCGGCCGGCAGACCGGTGACCGACCGGACGACGAGTTCGTCCACCTCCAGGCGGGCGATGTGCACCCGCTTGACGTCGGCCCGCCGCACGGCCAGCCGCCCGACGGCGAGCGAGCCGACCGCCAGCGCGCCGACGGCGAACGAGCCCAGGGCCAGGGCACCGACCGCGACGGCCCGCAGCGCGACGGGCCCGCCGGCGACGGGCCCGACGGTCACGGGGCGGCGGACGCGGATGGGACGGGACGTGCTCATGGCGGACCTCCGGGTCGGCGGTCGGGTGCGGGGTCGTCCATCCCATCCGGATCGATGCCGCGGCCGGCACCGCCGAAGGTCCCGCGGCACGCCGGCCATCAGGCCCCGCCTCGGGACGAAGGGCCCCCGAGGGCGGGACCTCGGGCCACCGCACGCCGCCACCCCCCGGTCACAGGCTGGACGGGTCGGCCGGAGGAGCCGCCCGGCGCGCCCACGGAGTGATCCCATGCCCTGCCCCCCGGAACCCACGGGCCCCGGCTCTGCGGCCCTCGGCCGCTGGCGCGACACCGCGCCCGCACACCGGTGAGCGCCGGCTCCGACGCCCTTCCCCGGGCCGACGTCCCACCCACGGGCCTGAGCGGTGCCGAGGCCGCGGCGCGCCGGCCACCGGGCGGCAACCGGCTGCCGGTCGAGCGGCCTCCCTCGCCCCTGCGGTTGCTGGTCGCCCAGCTGGTGCACTTCTTCGCCCTGCTGCTCTGGGCGGCGGCCGCGCTGGCCTTCGTCGGCGGCATGCCGCAGCTGGCGGTGGCCATCGCCGTCATCGTCGTCCTCAACGGCGTCTTCGCGTTCGTGCAGGAGTACCGCGCCGACCGGGCCGCCCAGGCGCTGCAGGACCTGGTGCCGCACCGCGTCACCGTCATCCGCGACGGCGCGCGCCAGGAGGTCGACGCCGTCGACCTCGTGGTCGGCGACCTGGTGGTGCCGGAGGCCGGGGACCGGGTCGCCGCCGACCTGCGGATGCTGGACGTGCACGGCGTGCGGGTCGACGAGGCGATGCTGACCGGGGAGAGCGAGCCGGTCGGCAAGGCGCCCGGCGACGTGGTCGCAGCCGGCTGCTTCATCGTGGAAGGCGAGGGCACGGCCGTCGTCACCGCGATCGCCGGCGACACCCGGCTGGCATCGATCGCCACGATGACCCGGTCGGTGGAGCGCGCCAAGACCCCGCTGGCGCGGGAGCTGGACCGGCTGGTCCGGACGATCACCCTGCTCGCCCTCGGCATCGGGGCGGTCTGCTTCCTCGCCGGGCTGCTGCTCGGCCTGCCGGTGAACGACGGCTTCCTCTTCGCCGTGGGCGTCACCGTCGCGCTGGTCCCCGAGGGGCTGCTCCCGACGGTCACCCTCTCGCTGGCCCGCAGCGCCCAGCTCCTGGCCGGCCGGCATGCCCTGGTGCGCCGGCTGGAGTCGGTGGAGACGCTGGGCGCGACCACGTTCATCTGCACCGACAAGACCGGCACGCTGACGCAGAACCGCATGGCGGTGCTCGAGGTGTGGACCCCGGCCGGCGCGGTCGGCATCCGCGGGGAGGGGTACGAGCCGGTAGCCGAGATCGACGGCTCACCCGGGGCCGTGGCCGCCGGCCGGGTGCTCGCCCGCGTCGCCGCGATCTGCTCGACCGGCCACATCCGCACCGACGGGGGCACCTGGCTGGCGGTCGGCGACCCGATGGAGGCCGCCATCGACGCCTTCGCCCGCCGGATGGGCGTCCCCGGCGCCGGCACCGGCGCTCCGGCAGGGGCGCGCCGGTTCCCCTTCGACCCCCGGCGCCGGCGGATGTCGGTGTGGGACGACGGCGTCCTCTCGCTCAAGGGAGCTCCCGACAGCGTCCTGCCGTTGTGCGCTCCCGACGCCACCGCTGCGGACGAGGCGGCGCGCATGGCCGCCCGGGGGCTCCGCGTGCTGGCGGTGGCCCGGCGGACCGGCCCGCTGCCCGACGACGCCGACGCCGACACCGCCGAGCGCGATCTCGAGCTGCTGGGGCTCCTCGGCCTGGAGGACCCGCCCCGACCGAGCGTGCACGACGCCCTGGCGGAGTGCCGGGGGGCGGGCATCGCCGTCGCCATGGTCACCGGGGACTCCGGCGCCACCGCCGAGGCCATCGCCCGCGAGACCGGGCTGTGGCGCGACGGCAGCAGCCGGGTCGTGCACGGCGCCGACCTGCCGCAGGACGAGGCGGAGCTGGGCGAACTGCTGGACGCCGACGGCATGGTGCTCTGCCGCGTCCAGCCGGAGGACAAGCTGCGCATCGCCGCCGCGCTGCGGGCCCGCGGACACGTGGTCGCCATGACCGGTGACGGGGTCAACGACGGGCCGGCGCTGCGCGCGGCGGACATCGGCATCGCGATGGGTCTGGGCGGCACCGACGTGGCGCGGCAGGCGGCCGACCTGGTGCTGCTGGACGACGACTTCGCCACGATCGTCGCCGCCGTCCGCCAGGGCCGGACCACGTTCGCGAACATCCGGCGGTTCCTCACCTACCACCTGACCGACAACGTGGCCGAGCTGACACCTTTCGTCGTCTTCACGGCCACCGGCGGTGCGGTGCCGCTGGCTCTCTCGGTGATCCAGGTGCTCAGCCTGGACATCGCCACGGACCTGCTGCCGGCGCTCGCGCTGGGCGCCGAACCGTCGTCCCCGTGGGTCCTCGACGGGCCACCCCCGCGCCGCCGGCTGGTGGACGGCGGGCTGCTGCGCCGGGCCCTGGGGCTGCTCGGCCCGGTCGAGGCCACCGTGGCGATGGGCGCGTTCCTCACCGTGCTGCTCGGCGCGGGCTGGTCCTACGGGGAGGAGGTGTCGTCCACCACCCTGGCCGGCGCCTCCGGAGCGGCCTTCACCGCCGTCGTCCTCGGTCAGTTCGCCAACGCCTTCGCCTGCCGCAGCACGAGTCGGCCGGCCTGGCGGCTGCCGTGGCGCGGCAACCGGCTGCTCGTCTGGGCCGTGGGCGTCGAGCTGCTCGTCCTCGTGGCCGTGCTGACCGTGCCCGCCGTCGCCGATCTGCTCGGTCACCGGCCCCCGCCCCTGCCGGGACTGCTCGTGGCGGTGCTCGCCGTCCCGGCCGTGCTGCTCGCCGACGCCGCCGGCAAGGGTCTGGTCGCGCGCCGGCGGAACCGCCTGGGCGGGTCGACCCGCCCGCCTCAGGGCTGACCGACCGGCCGGGTCCCGCTGCCGCCCTCGACGACCGGTGCGGTCGCGCCGCTGTCGTGCGCGCCGGCCAGGGGCTCGCTGCCGGCCGGGCCGCGGGGCGGCGGAACCTGCTGGACCGGCCACCCACCCTGCGGCGGCACCGGACGGGACCGGTGGACCGCCAGGGCGATCAGGAGGGCACCGGTCAGCGCCAGCAGGGCACCGATGCCCAGCAGCACCGCGGAGAACCAGGTCAGGCCCGGCAGGGTGGCGCCCACGCGCACCTCGGCGTCGATGCCCGCTGCGCCGTCGGCCCGCATCACCACGACCGTCCACGCGCCCTCGCTGGGCCGCCAGTCGAGGGTCTGGGTGCCCGTGCCGGTGGCCGACACGGTCCACACGTCGGCGTCCGCCGGCGAGGTGGGCGGCGGTCCGCCGGTCGTGTCGTCCAGTCCGCGCAGGACGGCCCCGCCGCTGCTTCCGCGGACCGCGACGTGGTCCATCTCGCTGCGGCCCACGCCGTCCAGGTACCGCGAGACCTGCGCGGTACGGCCCAGGCCGATGAAGAGCTGGTCGCCGGGATCGGCCGGGGTCACCTCGAGGCGCGCCGTGCCCAGGACCTCGTCGACGGTCCAGTCGAGGCCCTCGCCCTCGAGCCGGATGTTGTCGGTGGTGACGGCGTACTGCGTGCTCCGGAGATCCGCGTCCCCGGAGATCAGCCGGCCGTCCTCCCGCTGCGTCTGGTCGGCCCACAGCAGCGCGCCGCCACCCGCGAGGAACCCCGTGCTCGTCACCAGGAGCAGCGCGCCGATGACGAGCGTGACCACCCGTCCGGCGGACCAGCTGCCGGAGGCAGTCCCGGCCGCCGGTCCGGGGCTGCCCGGAACGGCCGGCTGTGCCGCACCACCGGCCGGGTACCCGCCCACCGCGAGGGCACCGCCGCCGGCGGGGCCCACCGGCTCGGGGCCGGGCGGGACCGAGCCGGGGTCGCCACCCCCCATGTCCATCCGGAAGGGCGGGTAGGCGTCGGTCATCAGGGAGGCATAGGCGGCGACCCGCAGTACCCAGCGGTCCATGCCGAGCACGAAGTCGTAGATGGGCCGCGGATAGCGGCCGGAGAAGAGCAGCACCACCCCGGCGATGAACACCAGGAGCGAGACCAGTCCGCCGAAGCCCCAGTCGTTGTCCCCGATCCCGTTCCCGCCGGTGCTCAGCCAGAGGCCGCCACCCACGAAGATCCCCACCACGATGTAGTGCGGCAGCGCCAGCAGCCACCACTTCACGAGCACCAGACCGCGGGAGAGCCGCTCGGGGTAGGGCACGTCGAGGTGCGCCGGGTAGTCCGGCACCTCGGCGAGCGTGAACGGTGGATACCGGTCGGTGCCGAGCGCCCCGTAGCCGTAGTACTGCACCCGCCACGTCCAGCGGAGCACCCCGAGGTTGTAGTCGAACAGCGCGCGCGGGTAGCGGCCGGTGATCAGGATCGCGAAGAACGCGAGGACGCTGAGCACCACGAAGCCCAGCCACAGGAACGCCAGCACCACGACGTGCGGGATCAGCAGCAGCCACTTGACGAGCCACAGCCCGCGCGAGAGCCGGTCGTCCAGGGACGCGTCGACCCGTACGGGATACGTGCTCCGGTTCTCGGTCACGCCGTCCTCCTCCGCCCACCGGCCGGGCCCCTGGGGCGCTGGTCGCCCCGGGTGACCGGCGGTCGGACCGAGCGTCGCCGCCGGGGCGGCAGGCGGATACGGCCCAGAGGCGCACCGGGCCGGGACCTGGTCCCCGGGGGCGCAGGGACCTCCGGTGGCGCTCCCGATCCGGGCCGCGGGACGTTCGGCCTCCCCGAGGTGACGTGGGCCCCCGGTGCGGCACCGCCGGGGCGGCCGAGGCTGGACGGCGCACCCGCACCGAGGAGCAGCCATGCCGCCCATCACCGACCCCACGCAGCGCGCCTCGGCCGTGCAGCCCCCGCGCCGGACGACCACCGAGGCCCTGGAGGTCGCCGCCGACCACGCGCGGCTCGCGCCGTCCGTGCACAACACGCAGCCCTGGAGGCTGGTGCTGCACGCCGGGCGACTGGAGTTCCACGCCGACCGCGACCGGCAGTTGCACACCCTCGACCCGACGGGGCGCGCGCTGACCCAGAGCATCGGCGCCGCGCTGTTCAACGCCCGGGTGTCCCTCGCCGCATCGGGCTGGGCAGCGATCGTGGAGCGGGTCCCGGCACCGGCGCATCCCGACCGCCTGGCGGTGCTCGTCCCGGTCGAGGGCACCCCGGACGAGGAGCTCGCCGCCCTCGCCGCCGCGGTCCCGGTGCGCCGGACCAACCGCCGCGCGTTCACCGGCGAGGAGCTGCCGGAGGACCTGCTGCGCAGGCTGATCCGCACGCTCGCGGCCGACGGCGTCCAGCTGATCCCGGTCTGCAGCGAGAACCACCGGCGGCTGGTCGCCCGGCTGACCCAGAAGGCCGACGCGCTGCAGAACGCCGACCCCGCGTACCGGGCGGAGCTCCGGCACTGGACCACGAGACGGCCGGACAGCGGGGACGGGGTGCCGCCCGCGGTGGTGCCGCACGTCGACGGCCGGCAGCGCGACGAGGTCCCCATCCGTGACTTCGACAGCGCGGGCGCGGGAGGTCTGCCTCCCGAGACCCACTCCAGCTCGGAGCAGACGATGGTCCTGCTCGCCACCCCTCTCGACGACCGGGCGGCCTGGCTCAGCGCGGGCGAGGCGCTCGAGCGACTGCTGCTCGCGCTCACCCTCGAGGAATGGGCGGCCAGTCCGGTGTCCCAGGCCATCGAGGTGCCACTCACCCGCACGCAGCTCCGCTCGGCGATGACGTGGAACGCGCACCCGCAGATGCTGCTCCGCATCGGCCGCGCCGCTCCCACCACCGCTCCCCCGCACCGGCTGCGCGACGACGTCGTGGAGAACAGCACCCGTCCCCCCGACCCCGCGGCGGTCCCGCCGCACGTCGAGACCGGGCAGTCGGCACCGGGCACCTGGCCCGACGTGGACACGGCCGTGCACCACCCGGTCTCCGACGGTCGCGGAGGGACCTCGTGGACGTGACCGGTCGTCCGGTCCCGCGTCGGTAGCGCCGCCCCGACGACCGCGGAGCGCGCCACGGCGGTCGTGAGCCACCGGCCCGGCGACGCGTCCGCCCCGGGCAGGCAGGTTCGCCCGAGGCGGGCCGGGCCGTGGGGCGGCACGCTGCTCACGATCGTCGTCGTCACCGTCGTGTTCGCGGGCGTCCTGCCCCGGATGGCCGACTACGCCGAAGCGTGGGCGCTCGTCCGCGACCGCGACGTCCCCTCCGCGGGGTCGCCTACCCGTCCGGGCACGCGGTGATCGCCTTCGGCGTCGTCACCCTGCTCCGGCCGTACCTGGGCCGCTGGTGGCGCGTCGTCGTCCTGGCGGCGGCGGTGCTCGACTCGGTGGCCCGCGTGTACCTGGGCGCGCACGCACCGCTCGACGTGGTCGGCGGCGCCGCCCTCGGCGTGGTCCTCGGCGCGGTGCTGTGCCTGGTCGTCGGCGTGCCCGCGGGTCAGACGTGCAGCACCGCCGCGCCGCCGAAACGGCCCTCGGCCAGGTCGGCGAGGGCCCGGGGTGCGTCGTCCATCGAGTAGGCCGTCGTGGTGGCGCGCACGCCCAGCCGGGCGGCCAGCCGCAGGAACTCCTCGCCGTCCCGCCGGGTGTTGGCCGTGACGCTGCGCAGCCGGCGCTCCTGGAACAGGTCGGCCGCGTAGTCGAGCGCCGGGATCGACGACAGCCAGATGCCGGCGACGGCCAGCGTGCCGCCCCGGTCGAGCGCCCGCAGCGCGGTCGGGACCAGCTCTCCCGCGGGAGCGAAGAGCACCGCACCGTCCAGCGGCTCCGGGGGCGTGCCGGTCGCGCCGCCGACGGAGTCGACGCCGAGCTCGTGGGCGAGCCGCCGGTTGTGCTCGCCCCGGGTGCACACGTGGACGCGCAGCCCCTGGGCCAGGGCGATCTGCGCGGTGAGGTGGGCACTGCCACCGAACCCGTAGATGCCGAGGCGGCCGCCGGGCGGTACGCCGGCGCAGCGCAGCGCCCGGTAGCCGATGATGCCGGCGCAGAGCAGGGGCGCCGCCTGCTCGTCGGGGAGGCCGTCGGGCAACCGGTAGACGAACCGCTCGTCGGCCAGGCAGGCATCGGCGTACCCCCCGTCGACGTCCCACCCGGTGAACGACGGCGCCGTGCACAGGTTCTCGTCCCCGCGCCGGCAGAACCGGCACGTGCCGTCCGTGCGCCCCAGCCAGGGGATCCCCACGCGCTCGCCCACCCGGAACCGGGTGGACCCGGCACCGGTGGCCGCGACCACGCCGACGACCTCGTGCCCCGGCGTGACGCCGCGGCGGCGTTGCGGCAGGTCCCCCTCGGCGAGGTGCAGGTCGGTACGGCAGACACCGCAGCAGCGCACGTCGACGCGGATCTCCCCGGGGCCGGGCTCGGGCAGCGGCCGCTCGACCCGCTCGAGGGGACCCGCGCCGATCGGCGCCGGCGTACCGACGACCCAGGCGCGCACGGGTCAGCCGGCGGTCGCGCCGGCCGGCTCCTCCGCCGGCTGTCCCGCCTTCGGTGCCGGCTCCGGCCGCACGACCATGACCGGGCAGGGCGCGTGCACCGCGCAGTGCAGCGCCACCGAGCCGAGCAGCATGCCGGCGACGCGGCCGCGGCTGTGGCTGCCGACCACCAGGAGGACGGCCCCGTCGGCCACGCGGGTCAGCACCTCGGCCGGAGCGCCGTCCTCGACCCGGAGCCGCAGCGACGCCCCGGGGCCGAGCACCTCGGCGACGATCTCCTCGGCGCGCTTCCTGATGGCCTCGCGGACCTCGGCGATCGGCGGCAGGGCGACGGCCTGGACGTCGCTCCAGTAGGCCACCGGCTGCTGGGCCGCGACGACCTCGAGCTCGGCACCCAGCCGGTCCGCCTCCTCGGCCGCCCGGGCGAGCGCGCTCCGGGACATCTCCGAGTCGTCGATCCCCACGACGACGCGCGGCGGGGGCTGCACGGCGCCGGGGTGCACCACCACGACCGGGCACGGCGCATGCGTGACGCAGTGCAGTGCCACGGAGCCGAGCAGGGTGCTGCGCACGCCGCCCCGCCCACGGCTGCCCACGACGAGCAGCCCCGCGCCGGACGCCTCGGCGACGAGGTGGTCCGCCGCGGCCCCCGCGCCCACGACGACCTCGGTGGCGACCTCGGGGACACCGGGGACGGCGGCGAGCGAAGGGTCCTGGCGCGCATCGGCCAGCGCGGCCCGGATCCGATCGGCGGTGTCCTGGCGGATCTCGTCCAGGCGGCGGGTGTCCAGCAGGTACGGGTCGATCCAGTAGTAGTCGATCGGGTAGGCGCTCACGAGCTCCAGCGTCGCCCCGGCCCGCGCCGCCGCGGCCAGCGCCCAGACGAGTGCCGACCGGGCGCCGGGAGACCCGTCGACGCCCACCACCCACCGCTGCGACCGCTCGCCGGCCGGGTCCTTCGCAGGTGTCGTCACCGTCGTCCTCACCTCCGCCCGGACGCGCGCCGGGTCACGGCCTCACCCTCCGTGCCCGCATATCCGCCGGACGCGGGCCGACGGCCCGTGTGGCAGGGACCTTCGGCCCGCGGCGGAGAGGCCGTCGGGCCGCCGTGCCCGGCGGACCGTGCGCCCTAGCGTCGGCCGGAGCCGGTCGGGACGACGCAGCCGCCCTGCGCCCTCCGCCCGACGGCGCTCCGCGAGCGACCTGGTCCGAGGGAGTCCGATGTCCGCGTCCACCTCCGAGCGGTCGGCGGCCGTCGCACGTCCTCCGGCCGCCTTCGTCCGGGGCGTGGCGGCGGCCGGCCTGCCCGACCTGCCCCGGGCCGACGACGGGACCGTCACCGACGACGACCTCGCCGGCCTCCCCCACCCCGTGCGCCGGTACCTGCACGCCATGGGGGTCGTGGGCCGGCCGCGCACCCGGTCGTTCCGGGCGCACCTGCGGGGCAGGTTCCGGCGCGGTCCCGACGCACCGTGGATGCCGTGCGACGCCTGGCAGCACAACACCGCCGGGGAGATCGCCCGGCTCTTCCGGATGCGGCTGCTGGTCGCCGGCGCGGTGCCGATGTGGGGCTGGGACACCTACCGCGGTGGGCACGGGCGCATGCGCGGGAAGCTGCTGGGTCTCGTGCCCGTGGCCGACGGTTCCGGTCCGGAGTTCGACACCGGCGAACTGGTCACGTGGCTCGACGACGCCGTGCTGATGGCTCCCGGGATGCTCCTGGACCCGCGCGTGACGTGGACGGCGACGGGCGAGGACTCCTTCCGCGTCACGCTGACCGACGCCGGCCGGACGGTCCGCGCCGAGGTGTTCCTCGGCGCCCATGGCCGCCCGATGGACGTCCGCACCGGGGACCGCTGGGCCGATCTCCCCGGCGGGCTCGTCCGCGCCGTCTGGAGCACGCCGGTCCTGGACTGGGTGGTCGTCGACGGCCGGCCCCGGCTCGGCCGCGCCGCCGCCGTCTGGCACCTGCCCGACGGCAGCACGCTGACCTACGGCGAGCTGACCCTGCTCGACCTGGCCCTGGACGTGCCCGCGAGGAGGGCCAGGTGATCGGCGCACTCGTGACGGCGACCGGGGCCGCGGTACTGGCCGGGCAGGCGGTGCACGCCACCCGGGACTGGGGCGCCACCCACGCCGAGGCGGCGCGGGTGCTCCCCGGCGACGAGCTGGTGCCCGCACCTGCCGAGCAGACGACGCTCGCCGTGGACGTCGCCGCCCCCGCCGAGGAGGTCTGGCCGTGGCTGGTGCAGATCGGGAAGGGCCGCGGCGGCATGTACAGCTACGACTGGCTGGAGAACCTCGTCGGCCTGGACATCCACTCCACCGACGAGGTCCGCGAGCAGTGGCAGCACCTGACCCCCGGTGACCGCGTGGTCGTCGTGCCCCCGGGCTACGGCCCGATGCCCGGCGGCTACTCCTTCCCCGTCGCCCAGGTGCTCCCCGGTCGCGCGCTCGTGCTGCGCCAGGCGCCCCCGGAGCATCCGTGGAACTCGGTGTGGTCCTTCCACCTGGTGCCGTCGGGCCCGGGCCGCTGCCGGCTGCTGTCCCGGTCGCGCACCGAACGCCCGAGGCAGGCCGGACTGCGCATCGCCACCCGCGTGATGGAGCCGGTCACGCTCGTCATGACCCGCCGGATGCTGCGCGGCATCGCCGAGCGCGCCGGTCGGCGCGTCCCCGGCCGAGCCCCGGGCGTCGCACGGTAGGACTCCGCGCACCGTCAGCCCGCGACGTCCCGGCGCCGGAACCCGACCACGGCCACCGCGGCGAGCACCGACACCGTGCCGACGGCGACGACGACGCCGGACGCGGAGACGCCGTTCACCAGCGGCACGTGGTTGGAGTACTGCGCGAACGGCGACAGCTCCCGGAAGGGTTCCAGCCAGCCCACCAGCGGCGCGAGCCCGTTGACCAGGTAGGCCAGGACGGCGGCGACGGCAGGCACGGCCCGTGCCGCGGCCAGGTTGCCCGTCGCCGCGCCGACCGCGGCCGCGAGCGCGCCGAAGACACAGCCGAGCAGCCCCAGGTGCAGCATGGCCGCGGCCACCCGCGCCACCGCCAGGTCCAGGCCGGCCAGCACACCGGCCGCGGCGAGCGCCGCGCCCATGACGCCGACGAGCACCGCGATGCCGACGGCCATCGCGACCATCCGCTCCAGCACCACCCGGGTCCGGCTCACGGGATTGGCCAGCAGGAGGTCCAGCGACCGGCGGTCCTCCTCCCCGGCGATGGCGTTCGATCCGGTCAGCACCGCGAACAGGACGATCAGCAGCGGGCCGGTGAGGCCGAGCAGTTCGGCCTGCACGTAGCCCACCGGTGACGACATGTCCGTCACCGCGAGCAGCGACCGGAGCACCTCGGGCAGCTGGTCCAACAGCTCGGTCAACGAGGCCTGGTCGCGGATGCTCGGCCACAGCGAGCCGTACAGCGCCACCATGGCGGCGAGGCCCAGGGCCCACAGCAGCAGACCGCGGCGCTGCAGCCGCAGCGTCTGCCGGGCCACCTCGCCGAGGCGCGGACCACGCAGCGTCGTCCGTGCCGGATCCGCCGCCGGCGCGCGGACGGCCGGTGCCGACGGCAGCAGGTCAGGCGGCATCCGGCTCCTCCGATCCGTAGTAGGCCAGGAAGGTCTCCTCGAGGTCTGCCTCCGTGCACTCCAGGTCGAGCAGGCGATGGGCGGCCAGCCGCCCGACGATCGCGTCCAGCGCGGCTGCAGGAGCGCTGCAGCTCAGCGTCGACCCCGTCACCGTCAGGTCCCGCACCCCGGGCACACCCGCGAACTCCGCCGCGTTCACCGCGTCGGCGACCCGCGCCCGGATCCGGTGCAGGGAGCGCTCCCGGAGCACGTCCATCTCCTCGACGGCGACCAGCCGTCCGGCGCGCAGCACGCCGATCCGGTCGGCGGTGCGCTGCACCTCCCCCAGGACGTGCGACGACAGCAGCGCGCTCCCACCGGCGGCGGTGTGCTCGGCGAGCATCGCCTGGAACTCCTGCTGGACGAGAGGATCGAAGCCGCTGGTGGGCTCGTCCAGGACGAGCAGCGACGGATCGGACATCAGGGCCAGGACGACGGCCAGCTTCTGCCGGTTGCCCTTCGACAGCGCCCGCGCCGGCCGGTCCAGGTCGAGGTCCAGCCGGTCGGCGACCGCCCACGCCCGCCGGACGTCGTCCTGCCCGCGCAGCCGCGCGGTCGCGCGGACGTGCTCGCGCCCGGTGAGCCGGTCGTGCAGCGCCGGCTCGCCGGAGAGATGACCGACGTCGCGGTGCACCAGCGCCGACTCCCGCCAGGCGTCCCGGCCGAGGACCCGCGCCGACCCGGCGCTGGGCCGGACGAACCCCATGAGGATGCGCAGAGTCGTGGTCTTCCCGGCGCCGTTCGGGCCCAGGTAGCCCAGCACCTCCCCCCGGCGGACCACCAGGTCGACGTCCCGCAGCGCAACCGTGCGGCCGAAGCTCTTGGTCAGGCCGGCGCACTCGACCACGACGTCCGCGCCGGGACCACCGGACGCGGTCATCCCGGCCCCGGAGCGGACAGGGCCGCCTCCGGCGCGACCGGCGGCTCCGGATGGACGACGAGCACCGGGCACGTGGCGTGCATGACGCAGTGCAGGGCCACCGAACCCAGCAGGGCGGGCCGCACGGTGCCGTGCCCGCGGCTGCCCACCACGAGCAGGGCCGCCTCGCGGGCCCGCTCCAGCAGGACGTCGGACGGCGCACCGCGGACCACGTCCACGTGCACCCGCGGGACGGGGGCCCCGGCCGGCCGGGCGGTCAGGACCGCCGTCACCTGTTCCTGGGCCTTCTGGGTCACCTCCGCGCGCACCTCGTCGGCCGACGGCACGACGTCCGGGTAGAGGGAGGCCCAGTAGGGGTCGAACTGGAAGCAGGCGACGACGTCGAGCCCGGCGTGCAGCCGGGCGGCCTCCTCCACCGCCGCGGCCAGGCCGGCGCGCCCCGTCGGCGAGCCGTCCACCCCGACGACGACGTGCGGCGGGCCGGTGGGCGGCGCCGGCGGTTCCGCCGGGGAGTGGACGACCACGACCGGACAGGCGGCGTGCGTGCTGACGTGCAGTGCCACGGAGCCGAGGAGAACGCTGCGGACCGCTCCGTGACCGCGGCTGCCGACGACGACGAGCTCGGCCCCCGAGGAGCGCCGCACCAGCTCGGGAGCAGGTGCTTCCACGGTCACGCACACCTCCACGGGCACGTCCGCGGCCTCGGGGACGGAGGGGGCCACCGCCTCGATCGTCGCCAGGGCGGTCTGGAGCGCGGCGTCATGCATGGGCGGCACGTCGGAGACCGGCAGGGGGGCGCCGGCCGACCAGTACAGCTGGGGGGCGCACGCGGCCAGCACCTCGACCTCCGCTCCCCGCGCCGCGGCCGTGGCCAGCGCGTAACCGAGCGCCGCCCGGGCGGCGGCGGAGCCGTCGACGCCCACGACGATCCGCGGGCGGAGGTCGTCGCGCTGGTCGGATGGGGTCACGGAGCCGCTCCTGCCGATGGGGCGCCGGGCGGGCACCGGCGTCGCCTCGGAGCCTGACCCGGCGCCGCCCGGCCGTGGCCGGGCCGGACGTCCCGCGCCGCAGGGTCCTGGGTCATCCGACTCCCTGTCCGGCGACCCTGGGACCTCGCCGGCCCGCTTCCTAGCGTCGGCTGCGACACCGAGCGGAGGAGGAGCCGTGCAGGTCAGGGACGTCATGACGCGGGACGTGGTCACCGTGGGCCCGGACACCTCGGCCAAGTACGCCGGTGAGCTGCTCGCCGAGCACGGTTTCGCCGCGCTGCCGGTCGTGGACGACGACGGGCAGGTGGTGGGCATCGTGGCCGAGGCCGACGTGCTCCGCGACCGCCTGCCACGCGACCCCCGGCTGCACCTGCTCCGCCAGGACGAGCAGGAGCACGTGCTCCCGCTGCTCGTCCGCGGCGTGATGAGCGGGGACGTCCGGTGCCTGGAGCCCCGGGCCGACGTCTCCGACGTCGCCCGGCTGTTCGTGGACGAGCGTCTGCGCAGCGCGCCGGTCCTCGACGGGGAGCGCCTGGTCGGCGTCGTCAGCCGCCGCGACCTCCTGCGCGTCCTGGTCCGGACCGACCGCGAGATCCGCTCGGAGCTGGAGGCGCTCGTCGAGCGCTACACGGAGGAGCCGGGGGTGTGGGAGGTGACGGTCACCGAGGGAATGGCCACCATCCGCCGCACCCGCGGGCAGTCGCAGGATCCCCCGGGCGTCGAGGACCGCGCCCTCGCCGCCCTGGCCCGCACCGTGGGCGGCGTCATCGACCTCCGCGTCCTGCCGCCCGCCCCGGCCGGCGCGGAGCACCCCGTTGCCACCCACGGCTGACGACGAGCCATGACGCGCGATCCGCTGCCGGGCCCCGTCCTCGTGGGCGTGGACTTCTCCACCGCCGCCCGCGCCGCCGTCGCCGCGGGGACCGAGGAGGCCCGGCTGCGATCCGCCCCGCTCCGTCTGCTGACGATCACGACCTGGCCGGTCGGTGACGTCACCGTGGCACCCGAGGACACCGGGACCACCGGCCTCGTCCGCGGTGGTGTGGAGCTGCAGCTGTGCGACCTGGCGGCGGAGGCGGCCGGCGTCCTGGGTTCCGACCGCGTGTCGTGGTCCGCGGAGGACGGGGACCCGGTCCGGGCCCTGTCCGACGCCGCCACCGACGCGCAGCTCCTGGTGGTGGGCTCCCGCGGGATCGGGGGCGTCGCCGGACTCGTCGTCGGGTCCACCGCATCCGGGGTGCTGACGGCGGCCCCGTGCCCGGTCCTCGTGCTGCCGGACGAGAGCGCCGTGCTGGTCCGCGGCCCGTCGTCGGTGGTGGTCGGGGTCGAGGGCGGCCCCGACGACGAGGACGTCCTGGGCTTCGCCGTCGCCGAGGCTGTCGCGCGGGGCACCGAGCTCGTCGCGGTCCACGCCTGGCAGGACGCCGTGCTCGAGACCGTCTTCCGGTCGGCCGGTCCGCTCGTCGACTGGGTCGGCATGGCCGCCGACGAGCAGCGCCTGCTGTCGGAGACGCTGGCCGGGTGGATGGAGAAGGAGCCCGATCTGGTCGTCCGCGAGGTCGTGGTGCGCGGTCCGTCCGACGCCGCCCTGCTCGCGACGGCGATGACCGCCCAGCTCCTCGTCATCGGCAACCGGCAACGGCACGGGCTGGCCCGCCTCGGATCGACGACGCACGCGGTGCTCCGCCGGGCCGGCTGCCCCGTTGCCGTGGTGCCCGTGGGCGGTGCCCGGTGACGCCGTACCGCGTGCTCGTGGCGGTGGCGAGCAGGCACGGCGCGACGCGGGAGATCGCCGCGGCGCTCGCGCGGGACCTGACGGGCAACGCCGCGGCCCCGGACCTGGAGCTGCACGCCTCGGTCGTCCCCGTCGAGCACCACCCCGATCCGCTGCACCACGACGCGGTCGTCCTGGGCAGCGCCGTCTACGGCGGCTCCTGGCTGCCCGTCGCCCGACGGTTCGCCACGGGCTCCGCGGCCGCCCTGCGCACCCGTCCGCTGTGGCTGTTCTCCAGCGGTCCCATCGGCCGGCCGCCCTTCCCGGACGCCGAGCCGTACGACATCGCCACGATGACCGCCATGCTGCAGCCCCGCGGCTCGCTGGTCCTGCCGGGCCGGCTGGAGCCGGCGCTGCTCTCCTTCGCCGAGCGCGCCGTCGTCACGGCGATGCGCGCGCCGGTCGGCGATGCCCGCGACTGGGGGCTGGTCCGGCAGTGGGCCGACGAGATCGCCCGCAGCCTGGCCGGCGACCGCCCGGCGGCCACCCCACCGGCTGCCGCCCGGCAGACATGACGCTCGTGCTGCCCGCATCGCACTCGTCCGCCAGGATCGGTGGGCCACGACCGGACGGAGGACCACCGTCCCTACCAACGGGACCTTCGGCCCCGGCGACCGGGCTGCCGGCCGGACGAGAGTCCGAGCGGCCGCAGGACACGGCCGGCGGGGCGCGAGGACCGGAGGACACGAGGATCGACATGGCCACGACGGACGACCCCGTCCTCGACACGCTCTCGCCCACCGACTGCCGGACCCTGCTCGCCTCGGTCCCGATCGGCCGGCTGGCGTTCACCGTCGGCGCACTGCCCAGCATCCAGCCCGTGCACTTCGAGGTCCGCGGCGAGGAAGTGCTCATCCCCACGCGCCGGGGCGGCAAGGTCGAGGCGGCCAGCCGCGGTGCCGTCGTCGCCTTCGAGGCCGACGAGTACGACCCCACGACGGGGACCGGGTGGAGCGTCACCGTCGTGGGGCCCTCGCGGGTGCTCCTCGACCCTGTCGAGCTCGCCGCGCTGAGCCGGAGCGGCCTCGTCGCCTGGGCGCCGGCTCCGGACGCCTGCGTGGTGGCCGTCCGGATCGCGCGGATCACCGGCCGCCGGCTGTCCCGCCCGCTGCCCTCGCACGACGGCGTCGCGGCGCGCCCGGCCCAGGTCCACACCGGCTGAACGATGCCGTGCCTCCGGCGGGTGCAGGTCCCTTGACCGCCCGGAGCCGCGGTGCAAGCGTTCCGGGTGAACGGGGAATGTCGGCGGACGGGACGAGACCATGCAGGACGACCTGTCGTCCGGGACGCCCCCGACCCGGGACCTGCTGTCGGGGATGCGGCTGACCGAGCTGATCGACGAGGTGCAGGAACGGCTCCGGACGGTGGCCCGCACGCAGGAGCGCGTCCAGGGCCTGCTCGACGCATTCCTGAGCGTCTCCACCGGCCTGGACCTGGACTCGACGCTCCACCGGATCGTCGAGGCCGCGATCGGCCTGGTCGACGCCCGCTACGGGGCCCTCGGCGTGCTCGGTGCCGGTGGCGGGCTGTCCGCGTTCATCCACGTCGGGATGGATCCCGACACCGCGGCCCGGATGCCGCACCTCCCCGAGGGCAAGGGCGTCCTGGGGCAGGTCATCACCGAGCCCTACCCCCTCCGGGTCGCCGACCTGTCCGCGCATCCCTCCTCGGTGGGTTTCCCGGAGGGGCATCCGCCGATGCGGAGCTTCCTCGGCGTCCCCGTGCTCGTGCGCGGCGAGGTCTACGGCAACCTCTACCTCACCGAGAAGCGCAACGGAGACTTCACCGCCGAGGACGAAGCGGTGCTCACCGCGCTGGCCGGCGCCGCCGGCATCGCCATCGACAACGCCCGTCTGTTCGAGGAGGCCGAGGTCCGGCGGCGGTGGACCGCCGCGGCCGGGGACGTGCGCGAGAGCCTGCTCGGGGACGTCCCGCCGGAAGCCGCGCTGAACCTCATCGTGGGTCGTGTGTGCGAGCTGACCGACGCCGACGCCGCGTGGCTCCTCACGGGCCCGGACCCGGCGGACGGCACCTACGAGTTCCGGGCGCAGGTCGGGGAGGGCCTCAGCGAGGTCGAGGGCGCGCACATCCAGCCCTCGCACGCTCCCCTGCTGGCCGCCGTCGCCGAGGCCCAGGCCGTCGTCCGCCTGGACATGAGCGGCATGGCCTACGACGGCCCCAACGACCACAT
Source organism: uncultured Actinomycetota bacterium (assembly GCA_963747895.1). GTDB lineage: Bacteria > Actinomycetota > Actinomycetes > Mycobacteriales > Geodermatophilaceae > Blastococcus. The sequence continues at coordinate 527,317 of CAVVGX010000012.1, read as the reverse complement.
CGGGTGGGGACCCTGCATCGCCGTGCCGCTCCGCGCGGCGAACGCCCTGCTGATCGCGGCCAGGCGTGCCGGCGGTCCGGCCTTCGACGCCTCGCTGGCGCCGCACATGGGGGCGTTCGGGGACCAGATGGCCGTCGCACTGGACCTGGCCCAGCAACAGCGCACCGCCCGCCGTCTCGACGTGTTCGAGGACCGCGACCGCATCGCGCAGGACCTGCACGACCTGGTGATCCAGCGGGTCTTCGCCGCGGGCCTCGGCCTGCAGTCGGTGCTGCCACGGATCACCGATCCGCAGGCCCGGCGGCGCATCGGTGAGGTCGTGGAGCAGCTCGACGGGACCGTCCGGGACATCCGGACGACGATCTTCGACCTGCACACCGACGAGACCGATTCCGGCACCAGCCTGCGGCGCCGGGTGCTCGACATCGTCACCGAGACCGCCGGCAGCGACCTCTCCCCCACCGTGCGCATGTCCGGTGCGGTCGACAACCTCGTCGTCGGGGACCTCGCCGCCGACGTCGAGGCCGTGACCCGGGAGGCGGTCAGCAACGCCGCGCGGCATGCCGGCGCCCACCACGTGACCGTCACCCTGGACGTCACCGACGAGGTGGTCGTGGAGGTCCTGGACGACGGTCGGGGCATCGACCCGCACGCGGCACGGAGCGGGCTGCGCAACCTCGCCGACCGTGCCGACCGCCGGGGTGGCGGTGCGACGGTCGAGGCGATCCCCGAGGGCGGCACGCGGCTGCGGTGGTGGGCGCCCGTGGGGTGAGGCCGGGCCCTCAGCGCCGGGGCTGTCCCGGCGACCCGGCGCCGCGCAGCTCCGTGGCGAGGACCGCGGCCTGGGTGCGGCGCTCCAGCCCGAGCTTGGCCAGCAGGTGCGACACGTAGTTCTTCACCGTCTTCTCGGCCAGGAACATCCGCTCGCCGATCTGCCGGTTGGTCAGGCCTTCCCCGATCAGCTCCAGGACCGTCCGCTCCTGCTCGCTCAGCTTGGCCAGCGGTCCGGTGGGTTCCGCCGCTCTGCGCATGCGCTCGAGGACGGCGGTCGTGGCGGCCGGGTCCAGCAGCGATCCCCCGGCGGCCACGGTCCGGACGCCGTTGATCAGGTCCTGGCCGAGGATCTGCTTGAGCAGATATCCCGACGCGCCGGCCATGATGGCCTCGAACAGGGCCTCGTCGTCGCTGTAGCTGGTCAGCATGATCACCTTGAGCTCCGGCATGGCGGAGCGCACGTCGCGGCACACCGACACCCCGTCGCCGTCGGGAAGGCGCACGTCCAGGATCGCGACGTCCGGCTTGAGCGCCGGGATGCGCGCGACCGCCTCCTTGGCGTTCTTCGCCTCTCCCACCACGACGATGCCCGGGTCGCTCTCGAGGAGGTCGGCGACGCCCCGGCGCACGATCTCGTGGTCGTCGAGCAGGAACACCCTGATCGCGCCCTGGGCGCCGTCCACGCCTGTGTCCACCGACGTCGCTCCGTTCCTGCCGTACGCGCGGCCCCCTGGCCACCGGGGTACCGCCGAGGCTAGGCGTACGGATCGGCCCCGTGCTCAGAGTCGAACGTCCCGAGCCTGCCGGACCCGAGGGCGACCTCGGTCCCCTGCCGCGGGGGCCTCCGCCCCTCGCACCACCTGTCCGGTCGCCCGCACGGTGACGACATGGCAGACCCCAGCAGGCGCGTGCTGGTCGCGCACGCCACCGCGGACGGCTCGACCGCCGGGGTCGCCGAGCGGATCGGTGCACGACTCCGCAGCGTGGCCGAGGTCGAGGTGCGGCCCGCCGGCCCGGACCTGGAGCTCCACCGGTTCGACGCCTTCGTCCTCGGCAGTGCGGTGCACGACATGGCGTGGCTGCCGGCCGCCCGCAGCCTGGCCGGGCGCATCGCACCGGCGGCGCACGGCCGTCCCGTCTGGCTCTTCAGCGTCGCCGGGATCGACCCCCGCGGCCGGACGAGCACGTGGATGGCCCGGAAGGAGGTCGCCCGCGTCGCCGAGGGGCTCCCTGAGGAGCTGCATCCGCGGGACCACCGCCTCTTCGGCGGCGTCGTCCGGATGGACGGGGTCCCCCTCTGGGGCCGGCTGTTCTACCTGCTCGCGCGCCAGCGGCCCGGCGACCACCGCGACTGGGCGGCGATCGAGGCCTGGGCGGACGGGATCGCCGAGGCCCTCACGACGTCGGCGGCAGGGACGGGAAACCGCTGAATCCGCTCGGTGCGGGAACTCCGGCGCCGGTCGGCCCCCGGGGACGGGACCTCCGTCCCTCCCCCGCACCCCGGGAAGCGCAGCACGCTCGGGCCGTGCCCTTCCCGTCCGCCCAGGAGGAACCCGTGCCGACGACGAGCCTCGACAGATCCACCGCGCGCGCCGCCGTCGCACTGGCGAACCGTGCGCCGTCGGTGCACAACTCCCAGCCGTGGCGCTGGCGCATCGGTGCGTCCACCATCCACCTGTTCGCCGACCCCGACCGCGCGTTGCCGCTGACCGATCCGGAGGGCCGCGACCTGCTGATCAGTTGCGGCGCGGCGCTGCACCACCTCCGGGTGGCGCTGCTGGCCACGGGATACGCCAGCCGCGTGCACCGGATGCCCGATCCGGCCCGTCCGCACCACGTGGCGGCGGTGGAGCTGACCCCGGCGGAGCCGACCGCCGACGACCTCGCCCTGGTGCAGGCCATCGAGAAGCGGCGGAGCGACCGGCGGGTGTTCTCCACCTGGCCGGTCCCGGACGAGCTCGTCGAGGGACTGGGCCGGGCCGCGGCCGCCGCAGGCGCCGCGCTGGTGGTCCTCGATCCCGCCCGCCGATGGGAGGTGGTCCGGCTCCTCGAGCGTGCGGGGGTCGAGCAGGCGCTCACGCCGGGCCTGGCCGAGGAGGTCGCCGAGTGGTCGGGACGGGGACGGGGCTCGGCCGACGGCGTACCTGCCGTCAACGTGCCCGGCGACGTGACCGCCGCGGTGCCGGTGCGGCACTTCGCCGGCCGCCGGATGCCGCAGAACGAGCTCGGTCGGGACGAGTCGGACGGCACCCTGCTCGCCGTCCTCGCCACCGAGGGCGACGGCGCCGTGGAACAGGTACGGGCGGGTGAAGCGCTCAGCGCGGTGCTGCTGGCCGCGACCGCGATCGGCTTGGCGACCGATCCGGTGAGCCAGCCGCTCGAGGTGCCCGCCACCCGCGCCCGGCTGGCCGCCGACTGCCTTCCTTCGGGTCGGGCCCCGCAGGTGCTGCTGCGATTCGGCTGGGCGCCCATCAGCGCCACCCCGGTCCCACCGACCGGTCGCCGGCCGGTCGACGAGACCATCGACCTCCTCGACGCGCCCTGGCCGTGAGCGACGTCGTCGTACGGATCACCAACTGATCGGTCAGGGCACCGGGACCCCGAGCGGATGGCCGTGGTCGGCGGCGTAGGCACGCAGCACGCCGTCCACCGGTGCGCCGGTGTGCAGGAAGTCGCGGTCGAGCAGTCCGGTGAGCTCGGCGAGCGCCGTCCCGAGCAGCGTCGCGGCGGCGCGGAGCGCCGGCTCCGGGCAGCACCTCCCCTGACCGGCCAGGCGGGCCGCCACGTCCAGTCCCGCCGCCAGGGAGACGTCCGGCCGGCCGTCGGCGACGTAGTAGGTCTCGGCGTGCTGCACCAGGTCGACCCGGATGCGCACGAGGTCCACGGCCAGCTCCTCCAGCAGCCGGGTCCGGGCCTCGCCGTCCACGGGGGCGTCGTCCGGTACCGAGGTGCGCAGGAGGGACAGGCGGGCGGCGAGCACCCGGCGCCGGCTGAGCACCGGATAGATCTGCAGGACCCAGGTCACGGCGGACGTGAGCAGGGCGAAGCCGGCGAGCGCCTCCAGGGGGACGGCGACGCGCAGCCACCCCGTCGCCGGCACGACGTCGCCGAACCCGAGGGTGCTCAGGGTGACCAGCGACAGGTAGAGCGCATCGAGGAAGGGACTGCTCGCCTCCGCACCCGGGGCGAGCAGGAAGCCGTCGGGCATGTGCGGCAGGTACACGAGGGTCCAGCCGGCGACGACGAGCAGGACCCAGCTGCCGACCACGGAGACCATCGCCGCGGAACCGGTGAGCTCGACGGCCCGCGGACTCCGCCCGGGACGACGGCGCACCGGTGCGGTCAGGCGCCAGACCCCCGCCAGCAGCCACTGGCTGAGTCCGCCCCGCGCGCTGGGGTGCCACAGGCGGTCGAAGACGTCCCGGAGGACCAGGGCGACCAGGAGCACCCCCGCCGCGGTGGACACCCAGGCCCCGGCGCCCGCAGCCATGGTCAGCCCCGCTCCGGGGTGGTCCTGCGCACGACGCTCACGCCGGGTCGTCCATGGCGCGATCATCGCGGACCACCGCCGTCCCGGGTGCCGACCAACGTAGGAGGCCTCCGGGACGTAGGTCCCCCGGGCCGGCGCCCCCTCCTCACCCCGGGTGATGCCAACGGCCCTGGTGGCGGAGGCGGCCGACCCTGGCCCTGCCCCCGGAGCACCGGTCAGCCTCCGGTGAACGGTCCGACGCCGTGCCGCTGGGGCCCGGTGCCGTGGCCTGGAGGTGGTTCCGGTGTCCTTCCGCCGCCCCGTCGGTCTCCTGACCGCGCTCCTGGCCCTGCTCCTGGCCCTGCTCCTCGGGGCGGGGCCGGTGCACCTGACCACGGCGTCGGCCGCACCGGTGTGCACCCAGGCCGACCCGGTGGTGCGCCACCACTGCGAGCTCGGCGGGGCGGCGGGTTTCCTCGGGAGCCCGACCACGGCGGTGCTGCCCGCACCCGACGGGATCGGCCGCTTCCAGTACTACCGGGGCGGCGCCATCTACTGGACGGCGATCACGGGCGCGCACGAGGTGCACGGCGCCAACCTCGAGAAGTGGCGCTCGATGGGCTGGGAGCGCAGCCCGCTGGGCTACCCGGTCACCGACGAGTTCGGCATGCCCGACGGCGTCGGCCGCGCCTCCCACTTCCAGGGCGGAGCCATCTACTGGACCCCGGCCACCGGGGCGCACGAGGTGCACGGCGCCATCATCGGGACGTGGCGGTCGACGGGCTGGGAGCGCGGCCCGCTGGGCTATCCGGTCACCGACGAGTTCGGCATGCCCGACGGCGTCGGCCGCGCCGGCTTCTTCCAGGGCGGCGCCATCTACTGGACACCGCCCACCGGGGCGCACGAGGTCCACGGCGCCATCTTCGCCACGTGGCGCTCGATGGGCTACGAGCGCAGCGCACTGGGCTACCCCATCACCGACGAGTACGGCGTGACCGCCGGGCAGCAGAGCGACTTCCAGGGCGGCTTCCTGCGCTGGACCGCGGCGACCCACACCGTGCGCACGGCCCTGCTCGGCCCCTACGACCGGTCGGGCACCTGGCTGTCCCGCTTCGGGTTCAGCCGTGAGTTCGGCGGGCCGACCCCACCGGTCGCGCCCGCGGCCGTCGACACGATGGCCGCCGCGGGCGTGGACACCCTGTACCTGCAGGCGGCGTCCAAGGACCCCCGCTACCCGGACCTCATCAGCCCCGACCTCCTGGCCCAGTTCCTCGTCCGCGCCCACGCCCGCGGCATGCAGGTCGTGGCCTGGTACCTCCCGGAGCTGACCGACGTCCAGGCCGACCTGCGGCGCCTGCGGGCCATGGTCGACTTCCGCGCCTCCGGGCAGGCGTTCGACGCCGTCGCGGTGGACATCGAGGACCTGACGGTGACCGACGTCGACCTGCGGAACGCCCGGCTCGTCGACCTCTCCACGCGGCTGGCCGCGTACGCGCCGACCACCACCCTGGGTGCCATCGTGCTGCCGCCGGTGGTGACCGACGTGCTCAACACCGGCTACTGGCCCCGCTTCCCCTGGTCGCGGCTGGCCCCGCTCTACCAGGTGTGGCTGCCGATGGCCTACTGGAGCAACCGGACGGCGGCGTCGGGCTGGCGGGACGCCGCGCGGTACACCGCCGAGAACATCGCCCGGGTGCGGGCCGACCTCGGTGAGCCGTGCGCCGCGGTGTCGGTCGTCGGCGGCTTCGGCAGCGGCATCCCCGCCTCGGACTACGCGGCGATGGCCCGCGCCGCAGCGGCCCAGGGCGCCATCGGGGTGTCGATCTGGGACTGGACGACCACGCCGCCGGCCGCCTGGCCACCGGTGCGCGACTACGCCGTCCGCGGCTGCTGAACCGGACCGGCGGCGCAGGGCACAAGGTCGGTACGGGTGGGGACCGGCGGCCCCGTCGGCGGGTCGCCGGCCCGCGCCAGGCTGGAGGCCACCTCGACGAGGGAGGACCCGCCATGACCGCTCGCCCGCACCCGTCCCCACCGGAGGTCGCGCCGTGACCGCCGCAGCCCCGGAGCGCACGCACCTGGTGGCCGCCCTGCAGGACGTCGGCCTGGCCGACACCGACCGTGCCGGGGGCAAGGGGGCCAACCTGGGCGAGCTGCTGCGCGCCGGGCTGCCCGTGCCCGGTGGTGTCGTCGTCCTCGCGCCGGCCCTGCGGCTGGCGCTCGGGGCGGCCGGGGTGCTCGGCGACGTCGAGCGGCTGCACGAGGAGGCCCTGGTGGCCGCCCGGCACACGCGCGAGGCCGGGCACGCCTCACCCCTGGGTGACCGCCTGGGGTTGTGCGCGCGCCGGTTGCGCTCGCTGGTCCGCGACGCCGGCGTCCCCGCACCGATGGCCGCCGAGCTGCGGAGGGCCTACGCGGAACTGGGCGACGACGTCGCGGTCGCCGTCCGGTCCTCCGCCGTCGGCGAGGACTCCGCCGACACCTCGTTCGCCGGCATGAACGAGTCCCTCACCAACATCACCGGGCCCGACGACCTCCTCGACGCCGTCGTCACCTGCTGGGCCTCCCTCTTCTCCCCGCGGTCCATCTCCTACCGGGACGAGCAGGGCCTGCACGAGCTCCCGCAGCTCGCCGTCGTCGTCCAGCGCATGGTCCCCACCCGGCGCTCGGGGGTCGCCTTCACGGCGGACCCGGTCAGCGGCCGCCGCGACCGGGTGATGGTCGAGGCGGCGTGGGGCCAGGGCGAGGTGGTCGTCAGCGGCCAGGTGGAGCCCGACACCTACCTGCTCGATGCCGCCGGACCCCGGTTGCTCACCACCCACCGGGGGGTCCAGCACACGAAGGTCGTCCGCGGGGACGACGGCGACACCGTCGTTGCGGTCGAGGACGTCGACCACCCGGTGCTCACGCCGGAGGAGGCCGAGGAGATCGCCGGTCTCGCGCTGCGGGTGCAGGAGCTGCACGGCACTCCCCAGGACGTCGAGTGGGCGATCGACGACGAGCGGGTGTGGCTGGTGCAGGCGCGCCCGATCACGACCCTGGGCGACGGTGCGGGCCGTCCCGTGACGCCGCCCGCGTCCACCCCCGGGACGGGCACTGCCGAGGACGTCGGCGCGCCCGCGGTGGCCGCCCGCCCCCTCCTGACCGGGCTCGGGGCCTCCCCCGGCCGCGCCACGGGCCGGGTGCGGGTGCTCCGCACGCCCGACGAGGGCCAGCAGCTGCACGACGGTGAGGTGCTGGTCGCGCCGATGACCAACCCGGACTGGATGCCCACCATGCGCCGGGCGGCCGCGGTGGTCACGGACGCCGGTGGCGTGACGTGCCACGCCGCGATCGTCGCCCGCGAGCTCGGGCTCCCCGCGGTGGTGGGCGCCCGCACCGCCACCGCCTCGCTCGCCGACGGCGTCGAGATCACCGTCGACGGCGACACCGGGCGCGTGTGGCCAGGGGGCGCCGCCCCCAGGTCGGCCGCCGCGCCTGCGCAGACGGTTCCCCGGCCCCGCTCGGGAGGGACGGAGCCCGCGGACACGGGGGCGGAGGTGACCGCGACCGGCCTGTACGTCAACCTGGCCGACCCGGCCCGGGCGCGCGAGGTCGCCGCCCTGCCGGTGGACGGCGTGGGCCTGCTCCGCGCCGAGCTCCTGCTCACCCGCGCGCTGGACGGGAGGCATCCGTCCGAGATGATCGCCCGCGGCGAGTCCGAGAAGGTGGTCTCGGCGCTGGCCGACTCGGTGGGCGAGATCGCCCGCGCCTTCGCGCCCCGGCCGGTCGTCTACCGCACCGCGGACCTGCGCACCAACGAGTTCCGCGGGCTGGAGGGAGGTGCTGCGTTCGAGCCGGTCGAGGACAACCCGATGATCGGCAACCGGGGCTGCATCCGCTACGTGCGCGATTCCTCGCTCCTCGACCTGGAGCTGGCCGCTCTCGCCCGCGTCCGGGAGGAGTGCCCCGCGCTGGCGGTCATGGTCCCCTTCGTCCGCACCGGCTGGGAGCTGGAGCGGTGCCTGGAGCTGATGGACGCGAGCCCGCTCGGACGGCAGCGCGGGCTGCGCCGCTGGGTCATGGCCGAGGTCCCGTCCGTCGCGCACTGGCTGCCCGCGTACATCGCCATGGGCATCGAGGGCGTCAGCATCGGCAGCAACGACCTCACCCAGCTGGTGCTGGGCGTCGACCGGGACAACGCCGAGCTGGCGGACCTGTTCGACGAGGCCGACCCCGCCGTCCTCGCCGTGATCGACCAGGTCATCGGCACCGCCCGCCGGCTGGGCGTGCCCAGCTCGCTCTGCGGGCAGGCGCCCTCCCGGCGCCCGGCCTTCGTCGAGCACCTCGTCCGCTCCGGCATCACGTCGGTGTCGGTCGAACCCGCGTCGGTGGCCGCCACCCGCCGTGCCCTCGCCGCGGCGGAGCTGCGGCTGGTGCTCGAGGCGGCGCGGCACGAGGTCCCGCCGACCGGGGACTGACGGCGGTCCGGCGTCGGTCAGTCCGCGCGCGCGGTGACGCGCGCGCGGACGTCGAGGGCGAGACAGCCGCCGGCGTCGACCCGGAGCGGGTTGGCCTCCACCTCCGCCAGCTCCGGGAGCACGTCGGCCAGCCAGCCGAACCGCCGGAGGGAGTCGGCGGCACCGGCGCGGTCCAGCCCCGCCCCGTGGACGGTGCCGAACAGGCCCGTGTCGGTCAGCGCGGCGTCCGCCTCGTCGGCCGACAGGGGCGCCAGCCGGTGCACCCGGTGTCCCAGGGCGTCGGCCGCCCGTCCGCCGGGGCCGACCGCCACCACCGCACCGGCCGACGCGTCCCGCACCGCACCCACGAGGAGCTCGTCGCCGGGCGGCACCACGGGCTGCACGATCGCGCCCTGCCAGTCGGACCCTGCTTGCCGCATCCACCCGTCGACGACGGTGGCGACCTCGGCGGGCGAGCCGACGGGGAGCCGCAGCAACCCCGCGTCCGCCTTGTGCACGACGCCGCGGACGACGCCCTTGACGGCCACCGGAGCACCCACCCGGGCGGTCTCTGCGGCGGCCTCCTCCGGCGTCCGCGCCCAGGCGGTGGCGACCAGCGGGATCCCGGCTGCCGCGCACAGCCGGCTCACCTCGGCGGGGCGCAACCAGTCGCCCCCCGGGGCCCGCTCCAGGACGGCGGTGACCACGTCCCGCGCGGCCCGGACGTCGACGCCGTCGGGTGCCGCCGGCTCCTCCGCCGGCCGGCCCAGGTAGTCGCGACGGGCCACGGCGGCCGCGAGCGCCCGGGCGGCCGTCATGGGGTCCGCCACCGACACGAGGAACCGGTTCCCGGGGAGGACGAGCCGCTCCAGCACCGTGGCTCGTCCGAGCCGGACGTCGAGGACAGGCGCCCCCTCCCCTGCGGCGGCTGCGCCGGCGACGACGCCCGGACCGGGATCGCCCACGCCGGTGGGCAGCGTCGCGGTGACCACGGCCGCGACCGCCGGATGGTCCCGCAGGCACGCCAGGGCCGCGGCGAACGCCTCGGCGGACACCGCGGCGCCGGTGTCCACGGGGTTGCCGGTCTCGGCCAGCGGGGGCAGCACCGCCCGCAGCAGCTCCCGCAGATCCGCCGGCAGCGGGTCCACGGGCAGGCCCACCGCCGTGCAGGCGTCCGCCAGCAGCACCCCCGCCCCGCCGGCGTTGGACAGGACGACGACCGTCCCGGCACGCGGCAGCGGCTGTCCGCGCAGCAACGCCGCGGCAGCGGTGAGGGAGCTCAGGTCGGGGACGGTCTGCACACCCGCGGCCCGGGTGGCGGCCTCGCGCACGACCGCGGGCGTGGCGGCCCGGGCGGTGTGCGAGCTCGCCGCCCTGGCGCCCGCTCCCGAGGTGCCCGACTGCACGGCGAGGACCGGCACCCGCCGGGTCAGGTGCTCCGCCGTCCGCGCCAGCGCGCGCAGGTCCGGCTCCGACTCGATGTAGAACACGACCAGCTCGGTGGCGGGATCCTCGTCGAACCAGGCCAGCAGGTCGCGTGCGCCGACGTCGTAGGCGTCCCCGATGGCCACCCCCGTGGAGAGTCCCAGACCCAGCGCCGACCAGGAGGACAGCGCCGCGATGGTGATCCCGCCGGACTGCGCCACCAGGCCGATGTCCCCGTCGGGCGGGACGCGGTCGGCGAAGGAGGCGATGAGCGACGCCGCAGGCCCGGGGACGGCCACGCCCAGGCTGTTGGGCCCCAGCAACCGCATCCCGTGCCGGTTCCCGAGGGCGGTCACCCGTTCGCGGGCCCCGGGCACCGCCCCGAGCCCTCCGCTGAGGATCAGCACGCCGCCCACGCCGGCCTCCCCGCACGCGGCCACCGCATCGGGGACCGCGGGCGCCGGGACGCACACGACGGCCAGGTCCACCGGCCCGGGGACCGCTCCGATGGTCGGCAGGCTCGGGAAGCCCTCCAGCTCGGTGGCCGCCGCGTTGACGGCGTGCACCGGTCCCGGGAAGCCGCCGTCGCGCAGACTGCGCAGCACGGCGCGGCCCACCGAGGCCTCCCCGCGGCCCGCACCGACCACGGCCACCGACCGCGGGCGCAGCACCGGGCGCAGGCCCGCAACCGCGGCGGTCCGGTAGCGCTGCTCGGCGGCATCCAGGTACTGCCGCCCCGGGTGCAGGACGACCTCGACCCGCAGGACGGTCCCGTCGGACCTCTTCTCCACCGGCATGCCGAGGTCGGCGAGGACCTGCAGCATCGGCCCGTTCTCGGCCAGGACCACGGCGGTCAGCCGGTCGATGCCCAGCCGTCCCGCGATCAGCGCGAGGTGCTCCAGCAGCAGGGTGGCCACCCCCTCGCCGCGCACGGCGGGATCGGCCACGGCCGCGATCTCCGCCACGCCCCCGCTGGTCGGGAGCAGCTGGACCACCCCGACCAGCAGCCCGCCCACCCGGGCGCCGACGGTGTGGTTGCCGGAGTCCGCGGACAGCGTGCGCCGCACGTAGTCCTCGAGGTGCGCCGGGTGCAGGGTGGCGAATCGCAGGTAGGTGTCCCGCTCGCCGAGCCGACGGTGGAGGTCGAGCACCTCGTCGGCGTCGTCGGCACCCAGCTCGACGAGCAGTGCGGGAGTGCCGCTCCGCAGCAGGACGCGCTCTGGCTGACGGGTCCGCGGCACGGGACCAGGCTGGGGCCGCCGCGACCGGGACCAGCAGGGCCGAAGGACCCGAAGACACCGGTCCAAGGACGGGCCCCGGCCACCGGGCAGTCCCGCACGCTCGGCTCATGACCCGACCTCGATGGGCAGACCTCTCCCCTGGCCGCCGGGCGGCGGTGCTGGTCCTGGGCTCCGTGCAGCTGTCCCTGGCGGCCGGCGCGTGGGCCGATCTCGCCACCCGGCCCGCCGCGCAGGTCAACGGACGCAAGCCGGTGTGGGCGGCGATCATCGCGGTGAACGTCGTGGGGCCGCTGGCCTGGTTCCGGTGGGGACGCCGGCCCGGCGCCACCTCCCCCGGCTAACGCACCGTGCGCGCCGGAGCCGGTACCGGTGCCGCGCTCAGCGGGGCTCCGGTTCCTGCCGCATGCGCCGGCGGACCTCGCGCTCCACGAGGATCGGCAGGAACTGGGTGATCGTGGCGTCGGCGAAGCGGGCACGGGCCACGGCCAGGTGCGACCGGACGGCCGTCGACGCCGCCGGGTCGCCGGCGACCTCACCCAGGAGCCGGGCCTCGACCCGCGCGAGCTGTCCACCGACCGGGTCGGTGTGCACCGGACCGAGCGCCCCGTCGGTCGGGGTGGTGGTGCTCATGCGCCCTCCACGTGGACTCGACGGTGGCCCGGCACGGCTGCGGTCAGTGGCGGCGGAAGAGCCGGCCCACCAGGCTGCGGGACGGCTTCTCCACGGACGCGGTGGCGGGCGGGGCTGCGGGCGGGGTGGACCGGGTGACCCCGGCGGGGTGGTCGTGCACGAGGCGTTCGTGGGCGACGTAGTGCTGGAGGACATCCGGTGGCGCGCGGTGACCACGGGCGGCCACGTCGTGCCGGGCCTCCCACTCGGCCATCCGCTTCTCCGCCTCGCTCATCCCCGGCGGGTCACCGCCCGTCCGCGCTCGGCCGGCCCCCGACGGCCCTGGAGTTCGGTCCTCGGTGCCCATCGGCCCTCCTCGGCTCGCCTGCTGTGGGTCCACCCTCGGTCCGGGTCCCGCCGGTGGGGAGAGCTCTAGGTCCTGTCCCGGGAGGGACTCGGTCCCAGCGGTTGCGAACGGCACGCGAGCGGCGGCCGTTTCCTGCGCGGATGCCCGCGGACGAGCAGGTGCAGCGCCGCTGCGCCGGCGACGCCGAGCTCGGGGAAGCCCAGCGGCCCGGTGCGGAGCGGCCCGGCGAGCAGGAGCACGACGTTCCCCACGGCCCGGCACCAGGACGGACCGTCACCGACGGAGCGGATCCGCGCACCGCGCGGGCCTCACGCTTGCGTCAGGACGTCCACCACGTGCCGGCGGATCTCGAGGTCCTCCCGGGCGGTGACGACCACGGTGCGCACCGCTGCGCCGGCTCCGCTGACGTCGGCGTCGGTGGTGGTGCTCCGGTTGCGCCCGTCGTCGATCGCCACGCCCAGGTGGGCGAGGCCGTCGGCGAGGGCCTCGCGCACCTCCCAGGAGTGCTCGCCCACCCCGCCGGTGAGGACGAGGAGGTCGAGCCCGCTCGTGGCCGCCGTGAGGGCCGCCGTCTCCCGCACGAGCCGGTGGCGGTAGACGTCGAAGGCCAGCGCACAGGCCGGGTCACCGGCGGCGCGGCCGGCCAGCACGTCCCGCAGGTCCCCGCCCGTGCCGGACAGGCCCTTGAGGCCGGAGTGGTGCTCGAGCACGTCGGCCAGCTCGGACTGCGGGATGCCGCCGTGCTCCAGCAGCCACAGCACGAGCCCGGGATCCAGCGTGCCCGGCCGGGTGTTCATCACCAGCCCCGCCAGAGGCGTGAAACCCATGGTGGTGTCGACCGAGACCCCGCCGACGACGGCGGCCAGGGAGGCGCCGGCCCCCAGGTGGCAGGTGATGATCCGCAGGTCGGGGGCCGCCCGCCCGATCAGTTCGGCACCGCGCCGGGCGGCGTGGGCGTGGGAGAGTCCGTGGAACCCGTACCGGCGCAGCCCCCACCGCTCGTTCCACTCCGCCGGCAGCGGATAGGTGGCCGCCGCCGCCGGCATCGTGGCGTGGAACGCGGTGTCGAAGCAGGCGACGGCCGGCAGGTCCGGCAGCAGGTCCCGCACCGCCCGGACGCCGGCCAGGGTGCGCGGCTGGTGCAGGGGGGCCAGGTCGCTGATCGAGTACAGGTAGGCGACGAGCACGTCGTCCACGACCACGGGGGCGCGGTGCCGCGGCCCGCCGTGGACGACCCGATGCCCCACGGCGTCCACGGGACCGCAGCCGTCGAGGAAGTCCCGCAGCGGTTGCAGATCCCCCTCGCCCTGCCAGCGCTCCACCGTGGTGGCCGCCGTGACACCGCCGTCGTCGTCCAGCCGGGTGAGCTTGAGGCTGCTGGAGCCGGCGTTGACGACCAGGACCTTCATCCCGCCTCCGGCTCCCGCAGCGGGCCGCCGCCCGAGGTGACGGGTCCGGCCGCGCCGCTCCACTGCCACTCCCGGATCTCCGGCAGGTCCTCGCCGTGGGTCCGCACGTACTGCCGGTGCTCGGTGAGCTGGTCCCGCAGCCGGTCGCGGGCATGCGCCCCGACGCTGGCCAGCCGGGGCACGCGGTCGATGACGTCGATCGCCAGGTCGTACCGGTCGATCCGGTTCATGACGCAGATGTCGAACGGCGTGGTCGTCGTCCCCTCCTCGACGTAGCCCCGGACGTGGAAGTTCTCGTGGTTGGCTCGGCGGTAGGTCAGCCGGTGGATCAGCCACGGGTAGCCGTGGTAGGCGAAGATCACCGGCTTGTCGGTGGTGAAGTAGGCGTCGAACTCGCGGTCGGACAGTCCGTGGGGGTGCTCCCGGTCGTCCTGCAGCCGCATGAGGTCCACCACGTTGACCACCCGGATGCGGAGGTCCGGGAAGAACCCGCGCAGGATCTCCACGGCCGCGAGGGTCTCCATGGTGGGGACGTCGCCGGCGCACCCGAGGACGACGTCGGGCTCCTCCCCCGCGTCCGTGCTCGCCCACGGCCAGATGCCGATGCCCTTGGTGCAGTGCTCGACCGCGTCGTCGACGTCCAGGTACTGCAGCGCCGGCTGTTTGCCCGCGACGATGACGTTGACGTACTGCCGGGTGCGCAGGCAGTGGTCGGCCACCGACAGCAGCGTGTTCGCGTCCGGGGGCAGGTAGACGCGGATGACGTCGGCCTTCTTGTTGACGACGTGGTCGATGAAGCCCGGGTCCTGGTGGGAGAACCCGTTGTGGTCCTGCCGCCACACGTGCGAGGTGAGCAGGTAGTTCAGCGACGCGATCGGGCGTCGCCACGGGATCCCGTTGGTGGTCTTCAGCCACTTGGCGTGCTGGTTGAACATCGAGTCGACGACGTGGATGAACGCCTCGTAGCAGGAGAACAGGCCGTGCCGGCCGGTGAGCAGGTAGCCCTCGAGCCAGCCCTGGCACAGGTGCTCCGACAGCACCTCCATGACCCGGCCGTCGGGGGCCAGGTGGTCGTCGCCGGGCCGCCGCTCGGCCATCCAGGCCCGGTCGGTGACGTCGAGGACGGCGCCGAGCCGGTTGGAGTTGTTCTCGTCCGGGGCGAAGAGCCGGAACGAGGTCATGTTCTCCCGCATGACCTCGCGGAGGAACGTGCCCAGGACCCGGGTCGCCTCGACCGCTCCCGTGCCCGGCGCCGGAACCGGCACCGCGTGCTCGCGGAAGTCGGGCATGCGCAGGGGGCTCAGGAGCTCGCCGCCGTTGGCGTGCGGGTTGGCGCTCATCCGGCGCGAGCCGGCCGGGTGGAGGTCCCGGACGGCGGGCACCGGCGCGCCGGCGTCGTCGAAGAGCTCGTCGGGGCGGTAGCTGCGCATCCACTGCTCCAGGACGGCGCGGTGACCGTCGTCCTCGCGCGCGTTCTTGAACGGGACCTGGTGGGCGCGCCACGTGCCCTCGACCTGGAGTCCGTCGACGACGTCGGGGCCGGTCCACCCCTTGGGCGAGGCCAGCACGATCATCGGCCATCGCGGGCGCTCGGTGACGCCGTCCTCCCGCGCGCGGCGGCGGATCCCGTCGATCTCGTCGAGGCACCGGTCGAGGGTCGCGGCGAACTGCTGGTGCATGGTGGCCGGGTCGTCGCCCTCGACCAGGTAGGGCGTGTGGCCGTAGCCGCGCAGCAGTTCGAGCAGTTCCTCGCGCGGGATGCGGGCCAGCACCGTCGGGTTGGCGATCTTGTAACCGTTCAGGTGCAGGATCGGGAGCACCGCGCCGTCGGTGACCGGGTCGGCGAACTTGTTGGCGTGCCAGCTGGCCGCCAGGGGCCCGGTCTCGGCCTCGCCGTCACCGACGACGGCCGCGACGACCAGGTCCGGGTTGTCGAAGGCCGCCCCGTAGGCGTGCACGAGGGCGTACCCGAGCTCGCCGCCCTCGTGGATCGACCCCGGCGTCTCGGGCGCCACGTGGCTGGGGATCCCGCCCGGGAAGGAGAACTGCGTGAACAGGCGGTGCAGACCGGCCTCGTCCTGCGACACGTCGGGGTAGACCTCGCTGTAGGTGCCCTCCAGCCAGGCGGAGGCCACCGGTCCGGGCCCGCCGTGACCCGGCCCCATCACGTAGATCATGTCCAGGTCGCGCGCGGTGATGGCCCGGTTGAGGTGGGCGTAGACGAAGTTCAGGCCGGGCGTCGTCCCCCAGTGACCGAGCAGCCGCGGCTTGATGTGCTCCGGCCGCAGCGGCTCGCGCAGCAGCGGATTGCCCATCAGGTAGATCTGGCCGACCGACAGGTAGTTGGCCGCGCGCCACCACGCGTCCAGCGCCAGCAGTTCCTGCTCGTCGAGCGGACCCTGCGTCCCGGCGAGGTCCTGCAGCAGCGAGTCCATGGGTTCCGTGCCTCCGTCCGGGCGGACGACGTCCCGACGTGACGCCGCCCCGTTCCTTCCACCCGCGGTCGCGTGCAGCGACCCCTGCCCACCACTCTGTCCGCCCGCCCCGCCACCGCTCAGGGACCAAGGTCCCGTCCTCGCCCTCCTCCGTCGCCGGCCGTGCGGAAGCGGTGTCCGGCACCCCGGCCGCTGAGTACGGTCGGCGTCCGGGAGGAGAACCCGTGGACGGCACATCCCGGACCGGCGTCCCCGGTACCGCCGTGCCCGGTCCCCGGCCCTCGGGCGACGCGCCGCCCCCGTCCTCGGCTCCTGCCGTCGGTCGCCACGCCGCCCCGTCCACGGATCCGCGGATCCGCTCGAACGGCGGCGCGCGGGTGGCCGTCTGGGTGCTCCACCTGGCCCTGCCGCTGCTGGGGCTGTGGCTGTTCATCGCCCGCCCGGCCACCGACCTCCGCTGGGAGCACCACCCCGGCCATGCCGGCCTGGTGGCGGGCACCGCGGGGGTCGCCGTCGTCCTGGGCCTGCTCGTCGGGGCCGCGGCCCGCAGACGCGACGACGCACGGCTGTTCCTGGTCGCCCTCGTGTTCCAGGTGACGGCGGCGTTCCTCGGCCTGCACGCGCTGGCCACGCCGGGCGTGCTGGTCGAGACCCCGACCCCCGCCTTCACCTCGGCCACGCCGATCGGGCTGCTGCTGGGCGGTCTCGTGGCGGTCGTGTCGGCGGTCGAGTTCTCCCCCGCCGGTGCGGCCCGGCTCGTCCGTCACCAGCGGGAGCTGGCCGCCCTCCCCTGGGTGCTGGTCGGCGCCTTCGCGGTGCTGTCGGCGTCCTCGCTCCCGGTGGTCGAGGCGCTGGTCGAGCATCCCGACGCCCCGGCGACCCAGGTCCTGTTCGGCGTCCTGACCCCGGCCCTGTACCTGAGCGCCGCGGCGATGTACCTGCGCGTCTACCGGCGGCGGCCGCGGGTGGTGCTGCTGTCGGTGCTCACCGCGTTCACCCTGCTCGCCGAGGCCTCGGTAGCGATCGTGTTCGGCCGCAACTGGCAGCTGTCCTGGTGGGAGTGGCACCTGCTGATGACCGTGGCGTTCGCCTTCATCGCCTACAGCGCCTGGGTCCAGTTCCGGCGGGAGGGCTCCAGTGGCGGCCTCTTCGACGCGGTCGCCCTCGACCGGACCGTCGCCGACCTGCGCCTGGACTACAGCAGCGCGCTGGAGGCGATGGTCGAGGCGCTGCACGCACGGGAGACCGGCGGCGCGGGAGCGGAGCGGCCCCTGGGTGCGGTGACCGCACGGCTGGCCGAGCGCTTCGACGTCACCGAGCAGCAGCTCGCCGTGCTGGAGCGCAGTGCCGAGGCGCTCCGGCACGAGCGCGAGCAGGCACGACGGCTCGGCGCGCTCGTCGACGTCGGCCGGGAGGCCCGGGTGGTGCGCGAGGAGACCGACCTGCTCGCCCGCGTGCTGGCGCACACCCGGCGTGCGTTCGCCGCCGACGACGTCTGGCTGGAGCTGGTCCGCGCCGGGGAGCTGACCCCGCTGGACGACGCGGGTACCCCGTCACCGGAGGGCCGACGGCGCTCGGCCGAGGCGGTGGAGCGGCTGGAGACGGTGGCCTCGCCGGACGGCGCGGACCTGGCCCTGCCGCTCGTGGTCAAGGACCGGGCCGCCGGCGTGCTCCGGGCCCGCCGGCCGGCCGGCGCGTTCCCGGACGCCGACCGCGCCCTGCTGACGTCGTTCGCCGGCCAGGCCGCGATCGCGCTGGAGAACGCCCGGCTCTACCACCAGCTCGACGGGCTGTTCCGGTCCTACATGTCCCCGGCGGTCGCCACGTCGCTGATCGCGGACCCGGACCAGGCCGGTCTCGGCGGCCGGACCGCCGAGGTGACCGTCCTCATGGCCGACCTGCGTGGCTTCACCTCGTTCGCCGAGCGGCACGCGCCGGACGAGGTCGTCGGGATGCTCAACACCTTCTACGGCGTCGTCGTGCCGGTCGTCCTGGGCGCCGGGGGCACGGTCGTGCAGTTCGTCGGCGACGAGGTGATGGCGCTGTTCGGCGCTCCCACCCGCCAGCCCGACCACGCGCTCCGCGCCGCCCGGGCGGCGCTGGACCTGCAGGAGGCGGTCGCGACGGCCACCGCCGACCGCGCGGACTGGCCGCGCTTCGGGGTCGGGGTCAACACCGGCCCGGCGCTGGTCGGCAACATCGGGGCCGAGCAGATGCGCACCTTCACCGCGATCGGGGACACGACGAACCTGGCCGCCCGGCTCCAGGGCCTGGCCGGGCCGGGTGAGGTCGTCGTGGGCCCGCGGACGGTCGAGGAGCTCGGCGCCCGCGCGGTCGTGGAGACCCGTGCGCCCGTGTCGGTCAAGGGCAAGCGCGAGCCGGTGCGCGCCTTCCTGCTCCGGGCCCTGACGGACTGACCGGACGGCGCTCCGGCGCGCCACCGCGCCGGACCATCGGGCAGTCTGACGGGTACCGCCGGGCGGTCGGGTCACGGGCACCGGGGCCGGCGTACCGGTGCCGGCATCCAGCAGGACGGAGATCATCCATGTGGGCTCAGACGCTCAGCGGCCCCTTCCGGTTCGAGCAGGTCGAGCTCGCCGCTCCCGACCCGGCGAAGCTGCCGCCCCGGCACGTGCTGCTGGCCACCCGCGCCGGTGCGATCTGCGGCAGCGACCTGCCCAACTTCCGCGGCGGGCTGTGGCCGCACCCGGCCGCCGAGGACGGCTGGGGCGCCACGCGGGCGCCGGGCTTCCCGATGCACGAGATCGTCGGGGAGGTGGTCGCCAGCCGGCATCCCGACCACTCCCCCGGTGACCTGGTCGTCGGCTGGGCGTCGATGTTCGACGGCATCGCCGAGCTGGTGGTCACCGACGGCGACGGCCTGGCCGGCTACGACACCGGCCTGCCGGCCACCACGGCCGTGATGCTCCAGCCCCTGGCGTGCGTGCTCTACGCCGTCGAGCAGCTCGGCGACGTCTCGGGGCAGAAGGTCGCCGTCATCGGCCAGGGCCCGATCGGCCTGCTGTTCAGCCACGTCCTGAAGGCCCGCGGCGCAGCCCGCGTCACCGGGGTGGACCCGGTGGACCGCACCGATGTCGCGTCCGTCTTCGGCGTCGACGAGGCGGTCACCGCCCGCGCCGAGCGGTGGGCGGGACGCCTGTCCGACGCCGACCGGCCCTCGGTGGTCGTGGAGGCGGTGGGCCACCAGATCTCGACGCTCGCGCCGGCGCTGGACGCCGTCGCGTTCGGCGGGCAGGTCTTCTACTTCGGCGTGCCGGACGACCCGATCTACCCGTTCGACATGATGACCTTCCTGCGGAAGAACCTGACCCTGCGGTCCGGCGTGGCCCTGGAGCGGCGCCGGGTGCTGACGGACGCCGGCACCTACCTGGCCGCGCACCCGGAACTGCAGGACGGCTACGTCAGCCACGTCCATCCCGTCGCCGACGTGCAGACCGCCTTCAGCGCCGCCGTCGCCCCCCGGCCCGGGCAGCTGAAGATCGCAGTCGACATGACGTGACCACGGTTCCACCTGCGGCGCCACGGTGCACGGTGTCTCGTCATCGGCGCGAGGGAGGCCCCGGTGGACACCGACAGACCGCATCCGCACCGCCGTCGGATGCCGGCACCCGTGTCCTGACGGACGTTCCCCGCTCCCCGGCGGGTGTACCGGCAAGGTCCCCTCAGCTCCGGCGGAGCCGGTAGCTCCAGCGGTACGTGCCGGGCCCGATCCGGTGCGGCGCGCTGACGTCGGGCCCCACCGCCCCGGAGCCCACGCCCCGGTGCCGGGCGTCGATCCACAGGTAGGCGTGCTCGCGGACCGGGAGGTCCTCGAGGTGCCCGGCCGCAGCCAGCTCCTCGTCGGTCCAGCGGCTCACGGTCACGTCGAGGTCGTCCAGGCCGTCGACGGTGAGCACCACCCGGTCGTCGGCGTCCAGGAACCGCAGCTCCCGCACGCCGGTGCGGTTCCCGCTCGCCTGCGGGTGCACGTAGGGCACCGGCCAGTCGTCGACCGCCGTGCGCCAGCGCCCCACCGTCGCGCCGGACCGGCGGTCGGAGTAGTTCTCGTGGGGCCCGCGGCCCAGCCAGTCCACGGCCACCACGGACGGCGGCAGCTCGAGGCGGACGCCGACGCGCGGGATGTCGTCCCAGTCGTCGGGCACGGTCACCTCGTGGGTGATCCGGTCGCCGTCGGTCCCGGTGCGCAGCTCGACCCGCTCGTGCGCCGAGGGCAGCCCCATCTCCTCCCACCGCTCGGCGTGCCGTGGCCCGTAGGTCTCGTTGTCGATCGGCGCCCGCCACAGCGCGAGGCGGGTGGGCAGGCTCGGCGCCGGGGCGGCACCCCGCGGATCGGCCTCCTCCGAGCGGGCCAGCTCGGTCTGCGCCGTCGCCACCTCTCCCACCCGCACCGTGAGGTGCGCGACCTGGCGGCCGTGCAGGCGCAGCGGAGGCACCGGCACCCGGAGGTCCG
This sequence comes from uncultured Actinomycetota bacterium, assembly GCA_963747895.1. Classification (GTDB taxonomy): domain Bacteria; phylum Actinomycetota; class Actinomycetes; order Mycobacteriales; family Geodermatophilaceae; genus Blastococcus. Next base: position 506,678 of record CAVVGX010000012.1, on the reverse strand, counting down.
CCGTCGCGCCGGGAGCCAGCGGGACCCGGCCCAGCGTGCCGGCGCCGACCTCGTCGCCGTCGACGGTCACCGCCCAGTCCACGTCGGCCACGTCGGCCAGATCGGTGAAGTCGTGCTTGTTCGTGAGCCGGAGGCCGCCTCCGCCGGTCCAGGCGAACCCCACCGGCTGGAGCACGCGCGCCAGCTCCAGCAGGGACGGGTGCGGGGTGCGGTCGGCGGCGACCACGCCGTTGAGGCAGAAGGGGCCGTCGTGCGGGATGTCGCCGAAGTCGCCCCCGTAGGCCAGCCGCTCGGTCCCGTCGGGCAGCCGCTGGACGAGGGCCTGGTCGGCCCAGTCCCACACGAAGCCGCCCTGCAGCCCGGGGTGCCGCTCGATCGCCGCCCAGTAGCGGTCCAGGTCGCCGCCGGAGTTGTTCATCGCGTGCGCGTACTCGCACATGATCAGCGGCCGGTCGGGCAGCGCACCGGTCGTCGCCCACTCCTCGAGCGCCTCGATCGACGGGTACATCGGCGGGACGACGTCGGTCTCCCGCCGCGGGACGCGCCAGGACTCCGGGGCGGTCAGCCCGGCGGAGAGGGCCTCGGCGAGGTATCCGTTCTCGTAGTGCACCGGCCGCGTGGGGTCGTACGCCCGCAGCCAGGCGGCCGCCGCGTCCAGGATGGGCGCCCAGCCGCTCTCGTTGCCCAGCGACCACAGGACGACGCACGCATGGTTCTTGTCCCGCAGGGCCATGCGCGTGACCCGCTCGAGCACGGCGGGGCCCCACTCGGGGCTCTGGAGCAGGGAGCGCAGGTAGGCGTGCGTCTCGAGGTTCGCCTCGTCGACGACGTACATGCCCAGCTCGTCGCAGACGTCGTACAGGTAGGGGTCGTTCGGGTAGTGCGAGGTGCGCACGGCGTTGAGGTGGTGCGCCTTCATCAGCTCGATGTCGTGCCGCATGGCCGCGCGGGTGACGGTCTTCCCCCCGCGCGCGTCGTGGTCGTGCCGGTTGACGCCCTTGATCAGCACGGCGCGCCCGTTGACCAGCAGCTCGTGGCCGCGGACCTCCACGCGGCGGAAGCCCACCCGCAGGCCGAGCGCGTCCAGCAACCCGCCGTCGGCGTCCACCAGCTCGACCCGGACGTCGTACAGGCGCGGGTGCTCCGCCGACCACGCCGCCACGTCGGGGACCTCGGCCGAGACGGTGGCCCCGCGACCGGTGAACAGGTAGGCGTTGGTGGCGACGTTCGTCCGGTGCTCCCAGCGGGCCGTCTCCTGGCCGACCGGTGCCCCGTCCAGGTGCACCCGGACCTGCGCCCCGTCGCTGCGCGCCTCGCCCGTGGTGGCGTGCACGGTGAGCAGCCCGGCGCCGGTGACGGGGTCCCGGTCGGCGACGACGCGGACGTCCGCGAGATGGACCTGCGGGGTGCGGTAGAGCAGCACGGACCGGTGGAGGCCGGCGTGGTACCAGTGGTCCTGGTCCTCCAGGTAGGTGGCGGCCGACCACCGGACGACGGTCAGCACCAGCTCGGCCGACGTGCCCGGCGTGACGAGTTCCGTGAGGTCGAACTCCTGGCCCAGCCGTGAGTCGGTGCCCATGCCCACCGCCCGGCCGTCCACCTCCACGTAGAGCACGGAGTCGGCTCCGCCCACGTGCAGGACGATCCGCGAGCCCGCCCAGTCCCCGGGGACCTCGACACGCCGCCGGTACACGCCGGTCGGGTTGTCGTCGGGGACGTGCGGCGGCGGCCCGGGGAAGGGCATCTGGATGTTCGTGTACTGCGGCGGGTCGCCGACGTCCTGCATGGTCCAGCAGCCGGGCACCTGCACGGTGGCCTCGGTCCGGACAGCGCCTCCCGGGCGGTCCAGCAGCGTGAAGGACCACGGGCCGTCGAGCGGCAGCACGTCGGCGTCCTCCCGCAGGAAGGTCGACATCGGCAGCCGGTTCAGCGAGACCGCCTCCGGACGCGTCCAGGAGCGCGTCGGGGATCCCGTCGGCGGGTGCTGGGATGCGTCATGGCGCGACGGTATCCACCGAGCAGGCGCGCCGGGCCACACCTGTCGTCGGACGGCGGACCTACAGCGGTGACCGCACGCCGGCGTTCCACGAGTCGAGGATCGCGTCGATGCGGGCCCTGCAGTCCGCGACCTCGCGGCGCGCGTCGGGGGTGTCCCGGCGGCGCTGGGCGGCGGTGGCCGCCGCCAGGTCCACGCGGGCCAGGTCGAATTCCACGATCAGGCCGTCCGGGGCTGCGTGCGTGCGCAGTGCATCCATGCCCGGTGTTCGTCACCGACCGGTGACACGGATGCGGCGGGGAGGACGGCGTGGGCGTGGAGGCGCATGCCGAGGGCGCGGACGTGCGGATCGTCACTCCTCCGCACGGCGGTCGGCGGACCAGCTGTCGGGCGACCTCTCGGCGATAGGGTGCTGCGCCTCGGCAGACCCGCTCCGGGTCGGCCACGCGCAGGCCGGAGATCGCATGTCCGCGTCCCTCGACGAGTCCTCGAGCCGGCAACGCAGGGGACGCCGCATCGCCATGTCCCCCGAGGAGATCGACGCCTTCCTCCGCGAGGAGCGGACCTGCCGCGTGGGCACCATCGGTCCCGACGGGGCCGCGCACGTCTCGCCGCTGTGGTTCGCGTGGGACGGGACGGCGCTGTGGCTGCACTCCCTGGTCCGTGCGCAGCGCTGGACCGACCTCCAGCGGGACCCCCGCGTGACCGTGCTGGTCGATGCGGGCGTGGAGTACGGCGAACTCCGCGGGGTCGAGCTGTCGGGCCGCGCCGTCGTGGTCGGCGACGTGCCCTGGACCGGGGAGCCGGACCGGGCGGTGGACGAGCCGGCGCGGTTGTTCGGCGAGAAGTACGCCGGTGGGCGCCTCCCTGCCGACGGCCGGCACGCCTGGCTGCGGATCGTCCCCGAGAAGCTCGTCAGCTGGGACTTCCGCAAGAGCTGACGCGGCGTCGCGGAGCCGGGCCGGATGCTCTCCGTCTTCCGCGCCACCGCGTCCTCGTGCCAGGGTCGGGCATGACCGCTGCCGGCCCGCGTGGAGCTGCCGGCGTCGTCCACGAACTGGGCCGGCTGCTGCTGGGGGCGCCGCTCCCGGTGTCGGTGCGGTGCTGGGACGGCTCGGAGTCGGTCGTCGACGGTGAGCCGACCCTGGTCGTGCGCCACCCGCGGGCCCTCCGCCGGCTCCTCTACGCGCCCGGGGAACTGGGCCTCGCCCGCGCCTACGTCAGCGGGGATCTCGACGTGGAGGGGGACGTCTACGCGGCGCTGAGCTTCCCCGATCGTCTGCCCGCCCGCCCGGAGCTGCGCCTGGACCGTCGCGCACTGGCCCGGCTGGCGGTGCCGTTGCTGCGGCTGCGGGTCCTCGGGCCACCTCCTGCGCCACCGCCCGAGGAGGCCCGGCTGCGCGGCGTCCGGCACTCCCTCGGCCGGGACAGGAGCGCGATCGGCCACCACTACGACGTCGGCAACGACTTCTACCGGCTGCTGCTCGGGCCCTCGCTCGTGTACAGCTGCGCCTGGTTCCCCGAGCCGTCCGCGCCCCTGGAGCAGGCGCAGGAGGCGAAACTGGACCTCGTCTGCCGGAAGCTCGGCCTGGAGCCCGGGATGCGGCTGCTCGACGTCGGCTGCGGGTGGGGCTCGCTCGCCCTGCACGCCGCGGCCCGGTACGGGGCGTCGGTGACCGGGGTGACCATCTCCGCCGCCCAGGCCGAGCTGGCCACCCGGCGGGTGGCGGAGGCGGGCCTCTCCGACCGCGTCCGGATCCGCCTGCAGGACTACCGCGAGGTCGTCGACGGCCCCTATGACGCCATCTCCTCGATCGGGATGGCCGAGCACGTGGGCCTCGACCAGCTGCCGCGCTACGCCCGTGGACTGCACGACCTGCTGCGCCCCGGCGGCCGGCTCCTGAACCACGCCATCGCCCGCGGACCGGCGGCCGGCCCCGACCGCCCCGATCCCCGGTCGTTCCTCACCCGGTACGTCTTCCCGGACGGGGAGCTCCAGCCACTGGCCACCCACGTCCGCGTCCTCGAGGAGGCCGGGTTCGAGGTCGTCGACGTGGAAGCCCTGCGCCGGCACTACGCGCTGACCTGCCGGGCCTGGGTGAGCAATCTCGAGCGTCGATGGGACGAGGCCGTCCGGCTGTCCTCGCCCGGTCGGGCCCGGGTCTGGCGGCTGTACCTCGCGGGATCGGCGCTGGCCTTCGAGGGCCACCGGGTGGGCGTGAACCAGGTCCTGGCGGTGAAGCCCGGACCTCCCGGGCACGACCGGCTACCCCTGACCCGCCCGGACTGGGGCGGCGCGCTCGGTTCCGCCGGATGACGGCCGACCAGGGCCTGCCGCGCGGGCGGCTCGGGCGCACCGCCCGGCTGGCTGCCCTGCCGGCCTCGTTCGCCGGCCGGACCGCGGTCGGGCTGGGGAAGCGCCTGGCGGGCCGGCCCGCCGAGGCGGTCGCCATGCAGGTGCAGCAGCGCACCGCCGAGCAGCTGTTCGCCACCCTCGGCCGGCTCAAGGGCGGTGCGATGAAGGTCGGCCAGGCGATGTCGGCGATGGAAGCCGCGCTGCCGGAGCACCTGGCCGGCCCCTACCGGGAAGCGCTGGTACGCCTGCAGGAGTCCGCGCCGCCCATGCCCGACGCGCTGGTCCGTCAGCAGCTCGACCGCAGTTTCCCCGGGGGCTGGCGTGACCTGCTGCGGGATCTCGACGCACGCCCGGTCGCCGCGGCCAGCGTCGGCCAGGTGCACCGCGCCACCTGGCACGACGGCTCACCGGCGGCGGTCAAGGTGCAGTACCCGGGCGCCGCGGAGGCGCTGCTGACCGACGTCGGCAACCTGTCGGCCCTGGTGCCGGTCATGAGAGCCGCCGCACCGGGTCTGGACGCCCGGCAGCTCGTGGCCGAGCTCCGCGACCGGCTCGCCGCGGAGGTGGACTACGGCCAGGAGGCGCAGGCGCAGACAGCCTTCGCCACCGCCTACCGCGACGACCCCGACATCGCGGTCCCCGACGTCCTCGCCGTCGCCGGGCAGGTGCTGGTCACCCGCTGGGTGGACGGGACGCCGTTGTCGCGGGTCATCGCCGCAGGCACCGACGCCGACCGTGACCGCGCCGGCCTGCTGCTCGTGCGGCTGCTCGCCTCCGCCCCGGTGCGGGCGGGGCTGGTGCACGGCGACCCGCACCCGGGCAACTTCCGGCTGCTCCCCGACGGTCGCCTCGCCGTCCTCGACTTCGGCGCCACCGAGGCCCTGCCGCACGGCTGGCCGGCCCGGCTCGGCCCGCTGCTGGCCGCGGGACGGGACGGCGAGGCGGCCCGCCTGCACCAGCTCGCCGCCGCCGCCGGCCTGGTCGGGGGCGGGGTGACGCCGGCGGCCCTGTTCGACCTGGTCGGTCCCTACGTCGAGCCACTGCGCCACCCGGTGCACCGGTTCGACCGCGCCTGGCTCCAGGAGCAGACCCGGCGGGTCTCGGACCCGCTGAGCGCGGCCGCCCGGACCCAGCGTCGGCTGTCCGTGCCACCTCGGCACCTGATGCTGCAGCGGGTCGCCGTCGGGCTGACCGGCGTCCTCTGCTCGCTCGGCGCGACCGTCGCCGTCGACGGCGAGGTGCAGCAGTGGATGCCGGGCTACCCGCCGGCCGGGAGCTGAGCTCCGCCGGGGCCTGGCTGTGTGCTGCCCTCAGGCGAAGCAGCTGAGGGGGCGCCCGCCGTTGAACGCCACCATGTCCTGGAGAGCGGCCACGACGTCGATCGGCGCGCCGCGCTCCAGACCGCCCAGCTCGGCATAGGCGCGGTGCAGGTTGCCGACGATGCGCTCGGCGTCCGTGAGCTCCGCATAGGCACCCAGATCGGTCTCGCGGGCGGCCTCCAGCGGCGTGAGGCCGGCGGCCCGGCCCCGCTCGGCGACGTCGAGGACGAAGGCCAGGTACCCCGCGATGTCGTCGATCAGGTCCGGACCGGAGACGGGACCGTGCCCGGCGACGATCGTCTCGGCCTCCAACGGGCGGACGACGGTCTCGAGCACGTCGAGGGCGCCGGCCACCGAACCCATCAGCACGAACGGCGTGCCGCCGTTGAACAGCAGATCTCCGCAGAACAGCACCGACCGCTCGGGGATCCAGACGATGGAGTCGTTCGTCGTGTGCGCCGGCGTACCGACGTGGCGGACCTCGCACCGCAGGTCGTCCGCCCAGACCGTGACCTCCCGGTCGTAGGTGAGGAACGGGGGCGCGAGCTCGACGTCCCCCCAGTCCACGTCGTCGAACAGGCCGCGGTTGGCCGGCGGTCCGGCGGCCAGGAGCTCCTCGCGGGTGCGCTCGTGCGCGACGATCGTGGCGCCCGGGAACAGGTAGTTGCCGTAGGTGTGGTCGCCGTGGTGGTGGGTGTTCACCAGGGTGCGCACCGGCCGGTCGGTGACCCGGGTGATGGCCTCGAGATACGCCCGGGTGCGCCGCTCCGTCGATGTCGCGTCGACGCTGATCACCCCCGTCCGCGTCACGAGGAAGCCGGTGTTGTTGAGGTACCAGCTGCCGTCCGGCTGGAGGTAGGCGTAGATGCCGTCGCTGACCTCCTGCAGGGTCGCGGGCCCCGGGGTGGACGGACGACGGGAGGTCGGGTGCATCGGTTCTCCTCGGCGGGGCGGGCGGACGGAGGCCGGACCGGGCTTCGTCCGCATGCGGTCCTACCACCTCCGGCTCGATGCCACAGCCTCGCCGGGACGAGCAGCGCCCATGACCCGACCGCTGTCGTGGCGAGCTCGTGTCAGTCCGAGGACGACGGCAGGTCCTGGGTGTCACCGACCACGAGCGAGAGCCGCACCGGGACGTCACCGAGCCCGGCGTCCGACAGGTCCGTGCGGAGCGGTCCGGCGTCCGGAACGGGGGCGGGACCGACTGCGGCGATCTGCAGCCGACCCTGGCCGTAGGCGACGCTGACGACTTTCCATCCGTCCGCTGCCGCCCACCGCTCGGCGATGGGACGGGCCGTGGTCGTCGTCTGCTGCTCGACGACGACCTGGTAGCTGCCGATGCCCAGCGGGACCGCGACGAGCACGACGAGGGCCGCGATGACCACGAGCGTGCGGGGGCTCAACCGCCCGACGTCCCGGCCCGCGTCGAGCGCGACCGCGCGGACCCGGAAGCCGAGCAGCACGGCGGTCCCCGTCGCGATGATCGCGGTGACGTTCGTGCCGAAGAGCAGGAGCGCGCCCAGCGACTGGTCGGGCGCACCCGACTCCAGCGTGAGGCCGACGACCGACAGGGGCGGCACCAGCGAGATGGCGATCGCCACGCCGGGCAGCGCGTCCGAGACGTCCGACCGCACGAGGGCGAAGGCGCCCACCCCGCCGGTGGCCAGCGCGCTGATGAGGTCGATGAGCCTGGGGCTGACCCGGCTGGCGACCTGCGAGTTCGTCTCGGCGACGACCGGGGTGTCGACGGCCAGGCCGAGCAGGTACCCGATCACGACCACGGCGAGCGCACCGGTCAGCACGAACAGCACGCTGGTCAGCAGCTGCCGCCGCTCGGCGAGCACCACGGCCAGCGCCGTCCCGAGGATGGGCGTCATGAGCGGCGCGACGATCATCGCGCCGATGACGGTCGCGGTGGAATCGGAGACCACCCCCGCCGACGCGATCACCGAGGCGAGCAGGAGGAGCACCCAGAACGCCGACCGTGCCCTCGCCTCGCCCAGGAAGAGCCGCTGCGTCATGCGGTCGACGTCCGCGCCGACGACCCGGGCCCCCGCGTGGGGGCGTGCGGGCGCGCGCGGGGACACGAGCCCGGCCGCGTCGCGCCCGGGGACGCCGCCCACCGCTCCTACCTGCCGTCGTCGGCCGGAGCCGTCCGGGCGCCGGGGCGTCTCACGGCAGGACGATCGCGAACGCAGGGCCGGGAGGCTCCAGCACCCCGGTCAGCCGGTCGAGGGCATCGGTGGCGCCGTCGACGGTCAGGTCACCGGCAGCGGTCAGGTCGGCGGCCCGTGCAACCTGCCCGGGACTCGGCGCGCTGAGGAACCCGCGGCGCGCGTCGTCGAGGTCGGTCGTGTCGTCGAACGGCGGCGAGGCCTCGGTCGCCGCGGCGATCGATCGGGCCACGGGACGGAGATGGGTGTCGGTCATCGGTCGTCGCTCCCGTCCCGAGGACGCGGCCCGGAGGGCCCGTCCCGTCCGGTGCCGCGCGTCCCCGACGACGGTGCCGATCCGCGGCGACGGTGACGTCACCCGGAGCGGGTGAACCGCGCCGCGATCAGCGGCGCGGGAGTCCGGTCACCCGCCGGCGGCCCTCTCCAGGGCCCGGCGGGTCAGCAGCCGGGCGAGATGACGGCGGTAGTCGGCGTCGGCGTGCATGTCGGCCACGGGCGAGGTGCCCTGGTCGGCCAGCTCCGCGGCCTCGGCGATCGAGGCACCCCCGGCGAGGGCCTCCTCCGTGGCGGTCGCCCGCAGCACGGTTCCGCCCATGTTGGCCAGCGCGACCCGGCCCTGCACGGCCGCGGCGGCCACGATCGGCCAGTCGTTCTCGCGGCGGGTGAACTTCTCGTACCCGAACCCGGCGGCGCCGGTCCGCGGCACCCGCACCTCGACGACGAGCTCGTCCGGCGACATCGCCGTCTCGAAGAACCCGGTCCAGAACTCCGTCACCGGCACCTCCCGCCGGCCACCGGGCCCGTGCAGGACGACGGTCCCCCCCAACGCCAGCAGCGCGGTGGGCAGGTCCGACGCCGGGTCGCTGTGCGCCGTCGTCCCGCCGATGGTGCCGCGGTGCCGCACCTGGGCGTCACCGACGCGGCCCGCGACGTGCGGCAGCAGCGGGACCTCGGCCCGGGCGACCGCGTCCCGCTGCAGCTCGTGGTGCCGGGTGCCCGCCCCGATCGCGACGACGGCGTCGGCGCCCTCGCCCTCGACCCGGACGTAGGACAGCTCCGGGATGCCGCTGATGTCGACGAGCACGGCCGGGGTGGCCAGGCGCAGCTTCATGAGCGGCAGCAGCGAGTGCCCGCCGGCCAGCACCTTGGCGTCCTCGCCGTGCTCGGCGAGCGCCGCCAGCGCCTCCTCCACGGAACCGGCCCGGACGTAGTCGAACGGCGACGGGATCATGCCTGCACCTGCCCCTGGGGCACCTGACCGGCCGCCGCCCCGGCCTGCGCCGCGGTCCGGACCGCCCGCACGATGTTGTGGTAGCCCGTGCACCGGCAGAGGTTTCCCTCCAGGCCCTCCCGGACCTCCCGGTCGGTCGGGTCCGGGTTGTCGGCCAGCAGGCCGATCGAGGCCATGACCATGCCCGGCGTGCAGAACCCGCACTGCAGGCCGTGCTCCTCCCGGAAGGCCGCCTGCACCGGGTGCAGCTCCCCGTCCGCCGCGGACAGGCCCTCCAGCGTGGTGACCTCGGCGCCGTCGGCCTGCGCGGCGAGCACGGTGCAGGACTTCACGCTGAGCCCGTCGACGATGACGGTGCACGCGCCGCAGGAGGTCGTGTCGCAGCCGATGTTGGTGGCCCGCAGTCCGCAGACCTCCCGCAGGTAGTGCGCCAGCAGCAGCCGCGGTTCGACCTCGTCGGTGCGCTGCTCACCGTTCACGGTGATGGTGACCTGCATCGGATGCCCCTCTGCCGAAGATGGTGATCGAGGTCTACACCGTCCGGGCGCTCCGCACACCACGGGACACCCCGCCGGCGGCCGTTCCGCGTGTCCTGCCTTGCACGGCGGGGCGATGGGTGCCAGGTTCCGGGCATGGCGATCTCGGACACGACTCGGTCGAGCCGCTCCCGGCGGGCAGCATCCTGGGTACGCGGGTGCTGCGCACCGAGGACCCCGGCTTCCTCACCACGGGGGCCGTCTACACCGACGACCTCGTCGACGAGCGGCTGACCGGCGCGGTGCACGCGACGTTCGTGCGCTCGCCCGTGGCGCACGCACGGATCGAGTCGATCGACGCCTCGGGCGCCCTGGACATGCCCGGCGTGGTCGCCGTGCTCACCGCCGACGACCTCGGGGCGCCGGCACAGCGGCCGATGATGCCGATGTACCCGAAGCCGATGATGCAGCCGCTGCTGGCCGACGGCGTCGTCCGCTACGTGGGCGAGCCGGTGGCCGTCGTCCTCACCGAGGAGCGCTACCAGGGCGAGGACGCCGCCGAGCTGGTGGCGATCGACTACGACCCGCTGCCCGCCGTCGTCGACCCGAGGGACGCGCTGTCCGACGAGGTGCTGCTGTTCCCCGAGGCCGGCACCAACGTCTGCTTCCGGAACCCCGTCGCCGCGGCGCAGGCCGCGGGCGGGGAGGACCTGGCCGCCGCCGAGGGAGCCACCGACGACGGGCCCGACGCCGCCGCCGACGCCTTCGCCGACTGCGAGGTGGTCGTCTCGCAGGAGATCCTCAACCAGCGCGTGGCCGTGGCGCCGCTCGAGGTGCGCGCCGCCGCGGCGGCGTGGGACGACGACGGCCGGCTGACCATCTGGCTGCCCAACCAGGGAGCGCAGGGCAGCAAGCGGTCGGTGCGCGGCATGCTGCGCCTCGACGACGCCTCCGTGCGGGTGATCACCCCCGACGTCGGCGGAGCCTTCGGCGGCAAGTTCGGTGCCGACGTCGAGCACGCCGTCATCGCCCTGGCCGCCCGCTCCGTCGGCCGGCCCGCGCGGTGGGTGGAGACCCGCTCGGAGAACATGGTCGCGATGACGCACGGCCGCGCCCAGGTGCAGACCGTGACCATCGGGGGCGACCGCGACGGGACGATCCGGGCCTACCGGCTGCACGTCCTGCAGGACAGCGGCGCCTACCCCAAGTTCGGTGCGCTGCTGCCCTCGCTGACCCTGCTGATGGCGCCGGGCGTCTACGACATCCCGGTGCTGGAGACCTCCTTCGACAGCGTCGTCACCAACACGACGCCGGTCGGCGCCTACCGCGGGGCCGGGCGTCCCGAGGCCACGGCGGCGATCGAGCGGGCCGTGGACCTGTTCGCCGCCGAGCTCGGGATGGATCCGGCCGAGGTGCGGCGGAAGAACCTGATCCCGGCCTTCACCGAGCCGCGCATGAGCAAGGGCGGCGCCCTCTACGACTCCGGGGACTACGCGGCGGCCCTGGACACGGTGCTCGAGGCGGCCGGCTACGCCGGGCTGCGTGCCGAGCAGGCGGCCCGGCGCGAGCGGGGCGACGTCCGGCAGCTGGGCATCGGGCTCTCGGTGTACGTGGAGATCACCGGTGGCGGCTCCGAGTCCGGGGAGTCGAAGGAGAACGCGCTGGTCGAGGTGCACCCCGACGGGTCGGCGACGATCCTCACCGGCACCTCGCCGCACGGCCAGGGCCACTCGACGGTGTGGGCGATGCTGGCCAGCGAGGAGCTCGGCATCCCCGTCGACCGGATCACCGTCAAGTGGGGCGACACCGACCTCGTCCCCGAGGGCGGCGGCACCGGCGGCTCGCGCAGCCTCCAGCAGGGCGGCGCCGCGGTGCGGCAGGCCACCGAGGAGCTGATCGACCTGGCCCGGCAGCGGGCCGCGGACGAGCTGGAGGTCGACCCCGCCGACCTGGTGGTCGACCGGGACAACGCCGGCCTGCGGGTCGCCGGTGTGCCGGGCGCGGCCGTCTCCTTCGCCGCGCTGGCGGAGAAGGAGCGGTTGTTCGTCCGCAGCGTCTTCACCGCTCCGGGCGCCACCTACCCGTTCGGTGCGCACGTCGCGGTCGCCGAGGTCGACGTCGAGTCCGGCAAGGCCGAGCTGGTGCGGCTGGTCGCCCTCGACGACGCCGGGGTGATCATGAACCCGCTGATCGCCGAGGGGCAGCGCCACGGTGGGCTGGCGCAGGGCGCGGCCCAGGCGCTGCTCGAGGAGGTGCTCTACGACCCGGACGGCAACCCGACGACGTCGACGTTCGCCGACTACCCCATCGTCTCGGCCACGGAGCTGCCCACCTTCGAGCTGGTCACGACCGAGACGCCGACCAGCTACAACCCGCTCGGCGCCAAGGGAATCGGCGAGGCCGGGACGATCGGCGCGACCCCGGCCGTGCAGAACGCCGTGATCGACGCGGTCGCCCACCTCGGCGTGCGGCACATCGACATGCCGACCACTCCCATGCGGGTCTGGAGGGGGATCCGGGCGGCCGACCCCACGGACTGACGGGCCGCCGTCGTCTCACCCGGACGGCGTGGCCCGCTCCTCGGCGAGCCCTCGGGTGAACAGCGGCGGGAGGTAGCGCAGCATCAGCGCCGACCACACCACGTGGGTGAGCATCGAGGCCTGGATGCCGCCGGTGATCCTGCGCTGCTGGGCGAAGAGCAGCCCCATCGGCACGCTGGCGAGCACGAGCGCCGGGTTCCGGGTGGTCGTCGTGGCCAGCCCGTAGACGGCGGTCGAGGCGAGCACCGGCCGGTCCGCGCCCGCCGCCGCGTAGACCGAGCCGCGGAAGAACACCTCCTCCGCGACGCCGTTGGCCAGCGTGGTGGTGAGCACCAGCGGCGTCGTCCCCTGGTCGGCGTAGCGCAGCACCGAGGCGATCGCCCGCTCCAGGACCGGGATCCGCCGGGCGACCAGCGCCGCGGCGTAGAACGCACCGAAGGCGCCGATCCCGGACAGCACCGGCGTGACCACCGGCCGGCGCAGCTGCTCCCCCGGCCCGAACATGCGACCCAGGTGCAGCGGCCCGGACGCCAGTCCGCCGACCACCCAGGTGGCGGCCACCCCGAGCGTCAGCCCGTAGAACCGCGGCGAACCCGGCGGCGTCGACAACGACACCCCCAGCAGCGAGGCACCCGCGACCGCGGTCGCGCCGGTCACCCGCCGGCGGCGCCGGAACGCCTCGTCGCTCTCCCGGTGGTCGCGGGGCACGCTCCGCAGCAGCGGCCCGGCCGCCCGGCGGACCCGGGCCGAGAGCGCACGGCCCCGGGTCATCGGCGGGCTCCGCGGCTGAGCCACCCGCCGCGCCGGTCCCCCGCCTGCTGCCGGCGCTCCCGCGCCCGCTCGACCAGGGCGGTCATCACCATCTCGTCGTAGTCCATGGGCTCGAAGGGCACGACGGAGCGGATGGCGTCGTCGGTGACGACCACCTCGTTGGTCATGGAGTCGATGAGCGAGCGACCGGTGGCCACGTCGACGTCGGTGACCAGGGCCAGCCAGCGGGAGGACAGCTGCGGGCTGAGCAGCGGCACGGGGACGACGAACATGTGCCGGTTCTGGATCTCGGCGACCCGGCTCATCATCTGCAGGTAGGTGAGCACCTCGGGGCCGCCCACCTCGAACACCCGGCCCTCGGCCTCCGGTGCCTCCAGCACACCGACCAGGTACCGGACGACGTCGGCGACCGCGATCGGCTGCGTCCGCGTGCTGACCCACCGCGGGGTGACCATGGCGGGCAGGTGTGCCACGAGCTGGCGGGTCATCTCCCACGACACCCCGCCGTGGCCGACCACGATGCCGGCGCGCAGCACGGTCACCGGCACCCCCGTGGCGGCCAGGAGCTGCTCCACCTCGCGGCGGCTGCGCAGGTGCCGGGACAGCCGGTCACCGTCCTTGCCCAGGCCTCCGAGGTAGATGATCCGGCCGATCCCGACGTCGGCGGCGGCCCGGGCGAAGGCGCGGGCCGCCTCGGCGTCCTTGCGCTCGAAGTCCGGGTCGTCGAGGGAGTGCACCAGGTAGTAGGCGGCCTCGCAGTCCTGGAGCGCCGACCGCAGCGAGGCCTCGTCACCGACGTCGCCGGCGACCGGGGTCCCGGGCCCCTCGTAGCTCTCCGGCCTGCGGGTCATCGCCCGGACCTCGTGCCCTGCCTCCTCCAGCGCGGCCGCCAGCCGGCTGCCCACGAATCCGGACGCTCCGGTGACCAGTACCTTCACCGGCCCAGCCTGCCCCCGGTGGACGACCTCCGCGACCCCGGGCCGCGCGGAAGGGGGCGCCCGTGGATCAGCGGGCGGCGAGGATGTCCGCCAGGACGGAGCGCACCGGCGTGGGCGTGCGCCCGAGCAGGGCCTCCAGCGTCGGGTCGGTGACGGCGAACTCGCCCCGCCGTGCCGCGCGGTACATGCCGAGCGTGAAGTCGGCCGCCTGTGCGGGCATCCCCCGTTCGACAGCAGCTGCCGCCCACTCGTCGTCGTCCACGACCACACGGACCACGCGGCGGCCGGTGAGTTCGCTCAGGATTTCCGCGACGGCCTCCAGGTCGAGCGCCTCGGTCGCCGTGAGCGGGGGCGTGATGCCGTCGAGCACGCCGTCGTCGGCCAGTGCGATCGCGGCGGCCTCCGCCAGGTCGTCGTGCGCCGTCCAGGAGACGGGACCGTCCTGCGGGGCGACCAGTCGTCCCGTCGTGGCGGCGTCGCCCATCCAGAAAGGGAGCGAGGTCGCGTAGAAGCCGTTGCGGAGGGCGGTGAAGGGCACAGCCTGCCCAGCCAGGTGGTCCTCGGTCGCGGCGTGCACCGGTTGCGCGGGGAAGAGCGAGTCCGCGGACGCCGCCTGGTGGCTGGTGTAGACGATGCGCTGCGCCCCGGCCTCGCGCGCCGAGTCGATGGCCGCGGTGTTGGCCGCCAAGGCACCGTCGCCGCGGATGGCGGCGGAGACGACGAGCACGCGGTCGGCCCCCTCGAACGCGTGCGCCAGCGTCGCGGGGTCGGTGAAGTCGCCGGCCCGCACCCGCACGCCTCGTGCGGCGAGACGGGCCGCGGCGGCCACGTCCCGCACGCTGACGCCGATCCGGTCGGCAGGGAGCCGGTGCAGCAGCTGCGCCACGATGCGGGACCCGAGCTGGCCGTTGGCGCCGGTCACGATGAACACGGACTCTCCTCGATATCAGTGGTAGTCGCTCGAACGTAGCAGTGATATTCCAGTGGAAGCAATGAGGCGCTAACGTCGATCCGTGGTCGAGGAACAGGCAACTGGGACGAGAGCCGACCCGCGGGCGGCCGTCGTGGAGGCAGCCGTCGCGCTGCTGAACGCGCACGGCCTGCAGGCGCTGACGACGCGCGCCGTCGCACAGGCCGCCGGCGTCCAGGCGCCCACCATCTACCGGTTGTTCGGTGACAAGGACGGGCTCGTCGAGGCCGTCGCCGAGCACGTCATGGCGGCCTACGTCACGGAGACGTCGACTCCTGCGGACGACGATCCGGTGGCGGACCTGCGCGCCGGGTGGCAGACGCACGTGCGGTTCGGCCTGGACAACCCGGAGCTCTACGGGCTGCTCACCGCTCCCGGGCGCAGCGCCGTCTCCCCGGCGACCGCCCGCGGCGTCGGCGTCCTCCGGGCGCGCGTGCGGCGACTGGCCGCCGCCGGGCTGCTCCGCGTCGACGAGGGCCGCGCCGTGCAGATGGTCCACGCCACGGGCACTGGCACCGTCCTGGCACTCCTGGGCGTACCGGCCGACGCCCGGGACCCGGGTCTGGCCGATGTGATGTTCGAGGGCCTCTGCCGCAGCATCCTGAGCAGCGCCCCGGCGTTGCCGGACACCGCTGCCAGGGCCGTGGCCATCGCGTTCAGCACCGGGGTGCCCGATCTTCCCGGGCTCACCGACGCCGAGAAGGCCCTCATGGCCGAGTGGCTGTCTCGCTCCATCTCCGCGCTCTGAGTCGGGACCGCACCGACCGAGGCGGAACGGGTTCCCGGTGGTGCCATCGGGTAGCGCCAACCGAAGGCGTCGGCCGACAGCTGCTCACCGCGGGGGCGGTGGTGGCGATGGTGGTCGCCGTCCGGGCGCGCCGTCGCCGCTGACCGGTGAGGGACGCGGCGACACGACACAGGCGTCTGCGCGCGCGGATCCCGTGGTCTACATTCCGGAACCTTTACGGTCGCAACATGCCGACCTACCGACTGCTCCTCGGTGGCGGCACCGTGCTCGACACCTTCCGCGCGGCCGAGCTCCAGCCGGCACTGCGGCTGGCCCACCTCCTCGCCGGAGCCCACTGCTCCCGCGGATGGCACGAGCTCCGGCCGCAGCAGGGCTACCAGCTGCAGGTCGACCACGGAGGCAGCTGGGCGCCCGTGACCTCCTGGCGCCCGGAGGGCACCGGGCTCCCGAGGCCGCGCACCCCGGTCGACTAGGACGGTTCAGTCGCGGCGGTGGCTCTCGGGCGTGGTCAGCCGGACGCTCTCGGGCAGCGCCCGCAGCGCCTCCAGCAGGCCGGGAGGCAGCTCCGCGTTCACATCGGTGATCACGTAGCCCAGGTCGCCGCGGGTGGCCAGCACCTGGCCGTCGACGTTGAGGCCGTGCTCCCCCACGAGCGCGTCGACCCGGGCCAGGACACCGGGCACGTTCCGGTGCAGCAGGGCGAACCGCGCCGCCGACTCCCCGTACAGCACCACCGTGGGCAGGTTGACGCTCAGCGTCGTCGTCCCGGCCCGTGAGTAGTCCACGAGCTTGCCGGCGACGAAGCGCCCGATGTCGTGCTGCGCCTCCTGGGTCGACCCGCCGACGTGCGGGGTGAGGACGACGTTGGGCAGACCGCGGAGCACCGAGTCGAACGGGTCGCCCTGCTCGCGCGGCTCCTCCGGGAACACGTCCACCGCGGCGCCGGCGATGTGGCCGCTGAGGATGTTGTCCCGCAGCGCCTCGTGGTCGACGACGAAGCCGCGGGAGAGATTGAGGAAGAGGCTGCGCGGGCGCATGCGGGCGAACTGCTCGGCCCCGAACAGCCCCGCGTTGCCGCCGCGGCCGTCCACGTGGAGGGTGACGGCCTCCGCCCGCTGGAGCAGCTCGTCGAGGCTGTCGCAGCGCTCCGCGTTGCCCAGGGCGAGCTTGTCCTCGAGGTCGTAGTAGACGACGCGCATGCCCAGCGCCTCGGCCAGCACCGACAGCTGACTGCCGATGTTGCCGTAGCCGACGATGCCGAGCGTCCGTCCGCGGATCTCGTGGCTGCCGGCCGCGGACTTGTCCCAGGTGCCGGAGTGCAGCGCGCGGTCCCGGTCGACCAGCCGACGGGCCAGGATGATGATCTCCGCCAGCGCCATCTCGACCACGCTGCGGGTGTTGGAGAAGGGCGCGTTGAACACCGCGACCCCGGCTCCTGCGGCCGCGCGGAGGTCGATCTGGTTGGTGCCGATGCAGAACGCCCCGACCGCGGACAGCCCCGGACTCGATCGGAGGACCTCGGCGGTCACCTGCGTCTTGGAGCGGATGCCCAGGACGGTGACTCCGTCGAGCGCGGCGATCAGGTCGGCCTCGTCCAGGGCTCCCCGGACCGACTCGACCTCGTACCCGGCGGAGCCGAGCAGGTCGACCGCCACCGGATCGATGTTCTCCAGCAGCAGGGCTCTCGGCATGGCCCGAACCTAGTCGACCGGGCTGGGAGCGATGAGGCCCTCCCTCAGCTCCGCCATGGCGCTCGCCAGGCTCACCCGCGGCGACCAGCCCCAGCGCCGCGCCCGGTCGGTGCGCAGCTGCCCGGTCCAGACCGGCTCGTCGGTCCAGTCGGGCGTCTCACCCAGGGCGTCGGTCACCGTGCCGAGGTAGTCCCGCCACGTCGCCGGCTCACCCGCGACGATGACCGGCGTCGCGCTCCCGGCGACCGGACCGTGCTCCGGGTCGTCGGCGGTCGGGACGGCGCCGGTGGCGACGTCCGCGATCAGCGCGGCCAGGTCGTCCACGTGCACCCAGGACCACGTCTGCTCCGGGTTCGCCGAGCGGTGCCCGCCACGGACCGCCCGCGGGCGCAGCGTGTTCCAGACCGAGGTCTCCCCCGCGCCGATGATCGCCGGTGGCCGGACCAGCACGGTCGTGAGCCCGTCGACCTGCGCGAGCGCGGCGTCGGTGGCGTTCTTCGTGTCGGCGTAGGCGCCGCTGCCCTCCGGCGTCAGGGCCCCGTCCTCCGCCACGTCGCCGAGGCCGGCCGACCGGTCGTACACGGCGGCCGTCGACACGTGCACCAGGCGGGCGACGCCGGCGTCCCGGGCGGCCCGGGCGAGCACGGGGGTGCCCTCGGCGCCCACCCGGTGCTGCTCCTCGCGCGAGGAGCCCATCGGGTGGACCGTCGTGACGACCGCATCGGCGCCCCGGGTCACCTCGCGGGCGAAGGACTCGTCGGCGAAGTCGCCGACGTGCTCGGTGACGCCGTCGAGCGCGGGGGCGCTCCCGGCACGGCGGACGACGGCGCGCACCTGCGCCGACCGCTCGGCGAGCGCGCGGCAGACCGCGGCACCCACCAGTCCGTTGGCACCGGTGACGACGACGACGGGAGAGGGATCGGCCATGGGGTCCACCCTGCCAGCGACCGCCCCGGTCACGCGCGGTGGACCTCTGCCCGGCTCACCCGGTTCCCCTGCTCGGTCGACCAGGCGTTCACCTGCTGCCCGATCGGCTCGCCGATGGACAGCAGCGCGAGCACCTCGTCGTCGGCCGTGGCCACGAACCGCCGGCCGTCGGCCTCGAGCCGGCCGATGACGATCCCGGTGCGCTCCCCCGTGCGGCCGTGCTTGACCGTGTACGTCTCGATCGTCGCCCGGCCGTCGGCCCGGTCGGCCCGGGCGGGGGCCGCCCAGGCGTCGATCTCCGCCTGCAGGGCGGCGCTGTCGTCGGGCCGCCACGCGACCGGGGTGGTCGAGTAGACGCCCGACCGAGTACTTGCTCAGCATGCCGCCGTTGGCGCCGACGAACCCGAACGTGCCCGGTGCGGTGCGGGCCCGCTGCACGGTCTCGGCGATGGCGTGCATGGAGTAGTTGTTGCCGGCGCCGCCGAAGAACGGCAGCCCGCCGGTGAGGGTCAGGCCGCGCGGGTCGTCGGCGGCCAGCCCCAGCCCGTCGACGGCGGTGGTGGAGACCGCGATCGGGAAGCAGCTGTAGAAGTCGAAGGTCGCCACGTCGTCGACGCCCACGCCGGCGACCTCGAGGGCGTGCCGGGCCGCGAGCACCGAGGCCGGCCCGCTGCCGAGGTCCGCGCGGTCCAGGAGGTCGCGCTCGCGGACGTCGGCGTGCCCGTGCAGGAACACCCACTTCTCCTCCGGGACGCCGAGCCGCCGCGCCGCCGCGACCGACATGAGCAGCACCGCCGCGCCCTGGTTCACCTGGTCGCGGGCGACGAGGTACCGCGGGTAGGGGTCGGCGATCGGCCGGTTCGCCGCGGTCGGGGTGATGAGCTCGACCGCGTCCCGCTCGACCGGCGCCGAGGCGTGCGGGTTCTTCGCCGCCACCCGGGTGAAGGGGGCGAACAGCTCACCCATGCCCCGCGCGTACTCCTCGCGGGGCACGCCGAGCCGGGCCCGGCGGGCGTTCTCGTACAGCGCGTACATCTCCGGCGCGGCGGTCAGCCCGTGCTGGACGGCCTGCCGCGGGAACAGCCCCTCGAGCGCGTAGCCGCGGTCCTCCAGGTCGCCGTCCACGTGCTCGGTGAAGTCGGGCCGGTCCGCCGCCGCCGCGAGGTGCCGCGCCGTGGAGATCGCCTCGGAGCCGAACGAGGAGGACGACCTCGGCCGCGCCGCCGGCGATGGTGGCGGCGAACTCGTTCACGAGGTGCTGGGGCGACTGGCCGCCGACCACCTCCAGGACCGCCCGCCGCGGCGCCGCACCGACCCGGCCGGCGACCGAACGGGGGTAGTTGTCCGACCGGCCCAGCGGCGCCGAGGCCCCCGGCGAGGAGATCTCGAACTGCCGGACGCCGGCGACGGTGTCCACGGCCGCGGCGACGGCGTCGGAGGACGCGCCGGTGTCCGCGAGCGCCTCGCGGGCGGCGGCGGCGGCCAGCTCGACGGCGGAGAGGCCGCGGTAGCCGGGGAGGTCGATGCGCTCGGAGGACTGCCCGACGCCGACCAGCACCGGCGTTCGTGGATCGAGGTCGGCGAGGGTCATGGCTGCTCCGCGGGTCTCGGTGTCGGTGGCGTGCCGGCCAGTCTGCGGGAACCTCCCCCGGGACCGACCGGCGGAGGTCTCAGCCGCCGGCGGCCAGCATCCGGCCCATCTGCTCGTGCACGGCCTGGATGGCCTGCAGCGGCCGGATCATGACGCGGAACTCGACGATCCGGCCGCCGTCGTCGCACCGGACGATGTCCACCCCGTTCACGTACTTGCCGTCGACGCTGGTCTCGAACTCGAGCACCGCGGTGTCGCCGGAGAGGACCTCCTTCGTGTACCGGAAGGCGCCGCCACCGCCACCGCTGCCGCTCAGCGCCCGGGACGCCGCCGCGAGGTACGCCGTCGTGATCTCCTTCCCGCGCTGCGGCGTGAAGACCACCGGGGAGTAGAAGACGACGTCGTCCGCGAGCAGCTCGTCGAGGCCTCCCGGGAGCTCGCCGTCCATGTACCGGTGCCAGCGGGCGATCACGTCGTCGATCACGGAGCCTCCTCGGTCGTCCCTGCGGTGCGCGGTGGCGCCCCGCTACCGGATCCTGCACCGCTGCCACGGTCCGCGGGTGCCGATCCGGGGCCGCACCCGCCCTATCCTGTGCCGCGTGTCCGCGGCCCCTGCTCCCGGGAGCGCGGCCTGGTGGCGCCGGCACGAGGAGCGGCTGACCCGTCGTCGTCCGCACACCGACGGCCTCACCCTCGAGCTGGTGCTGGCCGAGGCGCTGGCCCTGGTCGACGCCGAAGGCATGGACGCGCTCACCGTGCGGGCGCTGGCCACCCGGCTCGGCACCGGCAGCTCCACCCTCTACCGGCACGTGGCCAGCCGGGAGGAGCTGCTCGTGCTGCTGGTCGACGCGGTGCTCGGCGAGGTGCGGCTCCCCGATCCGGACCTGCCGGGCCGGGTGCGCGTCGAGCAGCTCTCCGGCGAGCTGCGGCGGGTGCTGCGCAGCCATCCGCACGTCGTGCCGGCACTGAGCGGCTCGCCGATCCTCGGGCCCAACGCGATGCGGGCCTCGGCCTGCGGGCTGGACAACCTGCTGGCCGCCGGCCATCCGCCCGACCGGGCCCGCACCGCCTACCTGGCGCTGCTCGACTACGTGCTCGGCTCGGTCGCCTTCGACGCCGCCGCCGAGGGGCCCGGCGAGGGCCGCCCCGCGCACGAGCGGCGCAGCAGCGACGACGTGTTCGCCTTCGGCCTGCGGATGTTCCTGGACGGTCTCGAGAGGGGCTGACGGATGCGAGCGTTGCTCGCTAGTGTTCCGGGTCACACCCCGAGGAGGCATCACCGTGGCCCGTCCCACCCCCGCCGACGAGCAGCTCGTCCACCAGCTGCCCGAACTGCTCCCCGCGGTCGCGACACCGCACCCGCACTGGCGCGAGAGCCACTTCTTCGACATCCACGACCCCTCCGGCAGCGGGGACGCCGTCTTCTTCACGATGGCCGTGCGGCCGGGGCGGGGCGAGATGGACAGCCTGCAGATGGGCCGGGTCGGCGGCGAGCAGATCCTGCACGGCAGCGCCCGGCCGCTGGGGAACGACCCGCAGACCCCCGAGGTGCCCGGCGCCCGCGTCGAGATCGTGGAGCCGTGGCGGGAGGTCCGGCTCTGGGCCGACCCCGACGTGAGCCCCATCGGCGTCGACCTGACCTTCACCGCCCGCACCCAGGCCTACGGCCTGCGCCGCGGCACCATGCGCGCCACCGACGGCATCGTCTGGGACCAGAGCCACATCCTGCAGTCCGGCACCTGGTCGGGCACCTACACCGTCGGCGGCACCGAGCACTCCGTCGACGGGTGGGTCGGCCAGCGCGACCACTCGTGGGGCATCCGCGACCACGGCCGCTGCCCGCTGTGGATCTGGTTCCAGATCCAGCTCGAGGACGGGATGCTCGGCGTCTGGCACTGGGAGCTGGCCAACGGCGCGCACATCTACACCGACGGCTGCTGGGCCGCCGCCGACGGCAGCGACCCCGTGCCGCTGGTCGGGTTCACCTACGACGTCGACTGGCGCGACCGCGACGGCGCGGTCGTGGCGTACGGGAAGCACGGCGAGCAGGTCGCCGGGCTCGCCGGCAGCTGCCGCTTCGTCCTCGCCGACGGCCGGACCATCGACGTCGAGGCCGAGGGCGACTTCGTCCGGCCCTACGAGCCCTTCCACCGCGGCGGGCTGAACGTCGTCCGCGTGCGGACCGGCGACGGCCGCACCGGCACCGCGGTCTACGAGGTGACCGGCGCGCGCCACCACCGCTTCTTCCCGGACACCGACGTGGACGGCGTCCTGCCGTGCTGAGCATCGCCGACACCGCCGACGCCCTCACGCCGGAGTGGCTGACCGCCGCCCTCACGGCGTCCGGCACCCTCACCGGGGCGCGCGTCCTCGCCGCGGAGGTCCGCCCCCTCGGCACCGGCCAGATGTGCGACAGCGTGCGCATCGGGCTGCGCTACGACGACCCGGAGGCCGGACCGGCGTCCCTGGTGGCCAAGCTGCCGGCCGCGGACGAGGGCAGCCGGGCCACCGCGAAGGCCTTCCGGTCCTACGAGAAGGAGGTCCGCTTCTACCAGGAGCTGGCCGACCGGCTGCCCGTGCGCACGCCCCGGGTGCACTACGCCGACCTCGACGTCGAGACGGCGTCCTTCGTGCTGCTGCTGGAGGACCTCGCGCCCGCCGAGCCCGGCGACCAGCTGCGCGGGTGCGGCACCGACGTCGCCGCGGCCGCCGTCGCCGAGCTGGTGAACCTGCACGCGCCGCTGTGGGGCGACCCGGCGCTGACGCAGCTGGAGTGGCTGCACGGTGACCCCGAGGGCCGGGGCGCGCTGCTCGGCGAGGTGCTGCCGCTGCTCTGGGCCGGCTTCCAGGAGCGGTACGCGGCCGCGCTGCTGCCGCACGTGAAGCAGGCCGGCGATGTCTACTTCGGCCGCCTGGCCACGGGCCGGGCCGCCGACCGGGTCGCCACCGTCGTGCACACCGACTACCGCCTGGACAACCTGCTCATCGCCCCGGACGGCGTCGTCACCGTCGTCGACTGGCAGACCTGCGGCACCGGCGTCGGGCCCAGCGACGTCGCCTACTTCCTCGGCGCGGGGCTGCTGGCCGAGGCCCGGCGGGAGGCCGAGGACGGGCTCGTCCGGAGCTACCACGACGGCCTGCTCGCGGCCGGCGTCACCGGCTACGACTGGGACGAGTGCTGGCTGGACTACCGCCGCGGCACCTGGGCGGGCCTGTCCATGGCCGTGCTGGCGTCCATGAGCGTGAAGCGCACCGACCGCGGCGACGCGATGTTCCTCGCCATGGCCGATCGGCACGCGCAGCACGCGCTCGACCTCGACGCCGCCGACGTCCTCTGACCCGGCATCCCCTCCCCCCGTCTGCGAAGGAAACCGCACATGACCGAGCACCTCATGACCATCGACGGCGAGCGCCGCTCCTCCCCCGACCGCTTCGACGTGATCAACCCGGCCACGGGCGAGGCCTTCGCCACCGCCCCCGAGGCCACCGCGGCCGACCTGGACGACGCCATGGCCGGTGCCCAGCGCGCCTTCCGCACCTGGAAGCTGGACGACGACGCCCGCCGCGAGGCCCTGCGGCAGGCCGCCGCCGCGATCAACGAGGCCACCCCGCAGATCGCCGCGCTGCTCACCCAGGAGCAGGGCAAGCCGCTGAACGAGGCCGCCTTCGAGGTCATGGGCGTCGGCATGTGGCTGCAGTACTACGCCGACCTCCAGGTGGAGCGGGAGATCCTGCAGGACGACGACACCGCGTTCGTCGAGGTGGTCCGCCGGCCGATCGGCGTCGTCGCCGCCATCGCCCCCTGGAACTTCCCGCTGCTGCTGTCGTCGTGGAAGATCGCCCCGGCCCTGCGCGCGGGCAACACGGTCGTGCTCAAGCCCTCGCCGTACACGCCGCTGTCGTCCCTGGCCATGGTCGAGGTGCTGAACCGGGTGCTGCCGCCGGGCGTGCTCAACATCGTCACCGGCGGGGACGCCCTGGGCGCGGCGATGACCGCCCACCCGACGCCGCGCAAGGTCAGCTTCACCGGCTCGGTCAGCGCCGGGAAGAAGGTCGCGGTCGCCTCCGCCGCGGACCTCAAGCGGGTCACCCTCGAACTGGGCGGCAACGACCCGGCCATCGTGCTGGACGACGCCGATCCCGCCGTCGTCGGCAAGGCGCTGTTCGCCGCGGCGTTCCAGAACAACGGCCAGACCTGCATCGCGGTCAAGCGCGTCTACGTCCCGGAGCGCCTGCACGACGCCGTCGTCGACGCCCTCGTCGCGGAGGCGGGGAGCGTCGTCGTCGGCGACGGCATGGCCGAGGGGACCCAGCTGGGCCCGCTGAACAACCGGCCCCAGTTCGACCGGGTCTCCGACCTGGTCGCCGGCGCGCTGTCCTCCGGCGCCCGCGCCGCAGCCGGCGGCGCGGCCCTCGACCGGCCGGGCTACTTCTTCGCGCCGACCATCCTCACCGACGCCGGCGAGGACTCCGGGATCGTCGCCGAGGAGCAGTTCGGGCCGGCGCTGCCGGTCATCGCCTACCGCCACCTGGACGACGCCATCGAGCGCGCGAACGCCACCACGTACGCCCTCGGCGCGTCGGTCTGGGCGACCGACACCGAGCGCGGCGAGGGCGTCGCCCGGCAGCTCGAGGCCGGGTCCGCGTGGGTGAACACGCACGCCGCGCTCGCACCGAACCTGCCCTTCGGCGGGCTGAAGTGGAGCGGCGTCGGGGTGGAGAACGGCACCTGGGGCTACAAGAGCTTCACCGACCTCCAGGTCGTGAACCGCCGCAAGAAGTAGGCACGCCGGCCCGCAAGGAGGAACGGAGTCCGACATGCGACCGGATCCCCGCCTGCTGCTCCCCCGGCGGGCCGAGGAGTACCGGGGGGCGAGGTGGGCACTCGCCGTCCTCGTCCTCTACGCCGTCGTGGCCACCGGCCGCAGCCTCGTCCACGTCCTCGCCCCCGACAGCGGCGCCGGGTCCATCGCGACCATCGACGTCGACGTCGAGGGCGGGGACAACGTGGTGGCGCTGCTGGGGCAGTGGGGCGGGGCGCAGCTGCTGATGGCCCTCCTCCTGTGGGTGGTGCTGGCGCGCTACCGCGGGCTCGTGCCGCTGATGCTGGCCGGCGTGGTGCTGGAGGCGCTGCTCCGGGTGCTCGTCGGGCAGCTGAAGCCGCTGGAGACCGTCGGCACCCCGCCCGGGGCACCGGGGACCTACGTGGCGCTCGTGGTCTGCGGCGCGGCGCTGATCGGCTCGCTCGTGCCGCGCCCCGAGGTCAGCGGGCGGTGTGGGCGTCCCGGATCATCAGGGCGAACGGGACCGCGATGAAGGCGCACGTCGCGGTCAGCAGGTAGACGAGGGCGAACGGCCCGGGTGTCGTGGCGTCCCCGGCGAGCGCGGTGAACAGCCCGATGCCGACGACGGCGCCGATCTGGTTCGAGGTCTGCTGGAGGGACGTGGCCAGCCCGAAGTCCCGCTCGTCGACCGCGTGCCCCATGGCCGCTACCAGCCCAGGCTGCGCGTGCCCGAACGCCCAGCCCGACAGCGGCAGCGCGAGCGCGATGGCGACGATCGAGGTGGTGAGGGCCCCCAGGGTCATCGACGCCATCACCAGGCCGAGGCCGAACGCGGCGACCACGACCATCCGCCGCTCGCCGAAGCGCTGGCCCCAGCGCGAGGCCGTCGGTGCGGCGCCCACGATGAAGACGGCGCGCGGCACGCTCAGCAGCGAGGTGAGGCCCGCCGACAGCCCCATCACCGACTGCATGAGCAGCGGGGTCAGCACGAAGTTGCCCATCCACCCCGCGCCCAGGAAGAAGCTGGCCGTGGTGACCACGCGGGTGTTGCGCGACGACAGCACCCGCAGCGGCAGCAGCGGGTGCGGCGCCCGGCGCTCGATGCGCACGAGGGCCCAGACCGCGAACGGCACGATGACGAGGCAGGCGACCGGCAGCGGTGAGGGGCCCCAGACCCCCAGGCGGTTGACGCCGAAGGTGAGCGCGAGCGTGGCCAGCGCGAGGGCCATCGCCCCGGGCAGGTCCAGCGGGATGCGCTCCCGGTCCCGCGGATCGGACGGGAGCACGGGGACCGCGGCCACCAGCGCCGCGACGCAGACCGCCGCCTGGACGGCGAAGATGATCCGCCACCCGACCAGGTCCACGAGCGGGCCGCCGATGACGACGCCCACCACCGCCGCCCCGGCCAGCACGGCCGAGGCGAGCGACGAGACCCGCACGCGCTGCTCGGGCGGATGCGCGCGGAACAGCATCGCGAACGAGCTCGGGATGGTGGCGGCCGAGCCCAGCTGGGAGATGGTGCGCGCGGCGATCAGGCTGCCGGCGTTCCAGGCCAGCGCCGTGCCCACGGCGAAGAGCGCGGCGACGGCCATGCCGGTGAGGAACAGCCGGCGGTGACCGCGCAGGTCGCCCAGCCGGCCCAGCACCGGCGTGCTGACGGCGGCGGCCAGGAGCGGCGCCGTGGTCACCCAGAGCACGGTCGAGGGCGTCGAGCCGAGATCGATCGCGATGGGCTGGACGGCGATGGTGAGGATCGTCGCCGGGAACGTGGTGGCGAACATGCCGGCCAGGCAGGCCACCAGGATCCACCGCCGCCGCTCGGGGCGCGGGACGTCGGGCTGCTCGCTCACCCGGCGGCCGCCGGGGTCCGGGCCCTCACGCCGCCGTCTTCAAGGCCTGGTGCACACCTCGGAGACTCGCACGGCCGTCCGGGCGACGTGCCGCCGGGCTCCCGCGCACGCCGCCGGACGGGTCAGGCGGTCAGCACGGCCCAGCCGCGCGCGGGCAGCTGCACCCGGCCGCCGGCCAGCCGGCCGGTCCCGCACGCCACGACGGTGGCGTCCGCGGCGGGCAGGTCGACCGGCGCCGGGGCGACGTTGAGGGCGACCACGACCGCCTCGCCCGCAGTTCCGGAGCGGAGGACGAGCTGCTCGTTGGCGAGGTGCACCACGTCGACGTGCGCCCGCGTGAGCCAGGGATGGCGCCGCCGCAGCGCCACGAGGGCCCGGTGCACGTCCAGCGCACCGCGGGCCGTGGCGTCCAGCTCCGCGGGGTCCGGGGGCCGCGGCGGGAACTCCGGGCGGACGGCGTCGTCGCCGCCGGCCCGCTGCTCCTTGACGCCGGTCCAGCCGAACTCGTCGCCGGCGTAGACGCTCGGCACCCCGGCCACCGCGAACAGCACCGCCAGCGCGTGCGGCACCAGCTCGGGGCCGACCGCCGAGGCGATGCGGGTGACGTCGTGGTTGCCGACGAAGGTCGACGGCAGGAAGGTCGCCAGCAGCCCGTTGTGCCGCTCCAGCGCGTGCGTGAGCTCGAAGAAGTTCCGCTCGGCGAGCCCGTGCCAGATCGCCTGCCACAGCTCGTACTGGGTCAGGGAGTCCATCGAGGAGGCCCGGACGATCGCCGCCGCGTCGCCGTGGATGACCTCGCCGGTGAACCAGGCCTCGGGGTGGGTGCGCCGCACCTCGGGCAGCACCCGGGCCCAGAACTCCGGAGGAACGGCGTACGCGGCGTCCAGGCGCCAGCCGTCGACGCCGCGGTCCAGCCAGTGCCGCATCACCGACGCCACCAGCTCGACGACCTCGGGCGAGGAGTGGTCCAGGGCGACGAGCTGGTCGTGGCCCTCGAAGACGTCGGCGCGCACCGGGTCGCCGGGGCGCCAGCCGGTCCAGTCGATGCGGAACAGGCCGGCCGTCGGCGCCGCCGGCCCCTCGGCCTCCACCGCGGCGAAGGCCGGGTGGCCGCGGCCGACGTGGTTGAAGACGCCGTCCAGGCAGACCCGGATCCCGCGCTCGCGGCATGCCCCGATGAGCCGCTCGAGGTCGTCGGCGTCCCCGAGCCGCGGATCCACGCGGAAGTGGTCGACGGTGTCGTACCCGTGCGTCTGCGCGGCGAAGACCGGACCCAGCGCCAGCCCGTTGAGCCCGAGCTCGACGACGTGGTCGAGCCAGGCCTCCAGCCGGTCGAGCCGGTGCACCGTGCCCTCTCCCCCGCCGCCGGGCGCCGGACGGACCGGGGCGCCGGTGAAGCCGAGGGGGTACACGTGCCACCAGATGACGGTGTCGGCCCACGCCGCGCCGGTCACGAGGCGTCGGCGACGAAGTTCCGCCAGTTGCGCATGTACTCGACGAACACCGGCGACAGGCCCTCGGCGGCCAGGTGGTCGGGGTCGACGGGCGTCGGCACCGGTACGAAGGCACCGTCGCGGCGCACCTGCTCCGGGAAGTCGTGGTGCAGGATCGCCGCCCGGCCGACCATCACGAAGTCGGCACCCCGCTCGAGCGTCTCGGCGGCCCCGCGGCCGTTGCGCACCTTGCCCGCGACGCCCAGGCGGGTCGTGCCGCGGTCGAGATCGGTGAACCAGTCCATGAGCGGGCGGGCCTGGTACTCCTCCTCCACCGGCATCTTGGCCACGTCCCACAGCGACATGTCCAGGTAGTCGACGTCGCCCCGCCCCAGCAGCTCCGCGGCGACGTCCCGGATCTCGCCGAGGCGGAGGCCGAAGCGCTCGGGCGAGAGCCGGACCCCGACCTGGAAGTCGGGCCGGCAGCGCTCCCGCACGGCGGTGAGGATCTCCGACAGCAGCCGGGCGCGGTTCTCCGGGGAGCCCCCGTAGCCATCGGTGCGCCGGTTGGTCTCCGGGGACAGGAACTGGGCGATCACGTAGCCGTGCGCGCCGTGCAGCTCGACGCCGTCGAAGCCGGCGCGCTGCGCCCGCACCGCGGCGGCGGCGAAGTCCTCGACCAGCTGCCCGACCTCGTCGCCGGTCATGGCCCGCGCGCCGGTCTCCTCGTCGTCCGAGGCCCCGACCGGCTGCCCCACCAGCTCGCGCGGGGAGCGGATGCCGGCGTGGTGCAGCTGCAGGGAGGACAGCGACCCGGCGTCCTTGACCGCGGCCGCCAGCCGGGTCAGGCCCGGCAGGTGGTCGTCGGAGAAGACGCCGAGCTGCCCGGGGAAGCCCTGCCCGCCCGCCTGGACGTGCGCGGCGCAGGTCATGGTCAGCCCGTGCCCGCCGCGCGCCCGGAGCGCGAGCCAGTGCAGCTCCTCGTCGGAGAGCCGCCCGTCGGGGTGGCTCTGCGTGTTGGTGAGCGGAGCCAGCCACATCCGGTTCGGTGCGGCGGGGCCGTGGGCCAGCGTCAGCGGCGCGAAGAGGTCGGACACCCGGCCGAGCGTACGGCGGCGCGGCACCCGTTCTCTCCCGACCTGCGGGGAGGCCGCCGGAACGCAGCGCGGTCGGTCCCGTTCATCCGGCCGAGGCGAGGCGGGCGGCCCGGGGAGGTGGTGCGGTGGCCGCGTGACGGCACCAGACCCACCCCGTCCCGGCCCGGCGCCGCCCCCCGCCGATCCGGCCGCTCTGCTGCGCAGCCCGGAGTACCTGCGGCTGCTGGCGGTCGCCGCGCTGCTCGGGGTGCCGATCTCCGCGGCCGCGTACGGCTTCCTCGTGCTCACGGGGTGGCTCGGGGACGTGCTGTACACCGACCTGCCCGGCGGTCTGGGCCTGGACCCCGTGCCCACGTGGTGGCCGCTGCCGGTTCTGGGACTGGCCGGTCTGCTGGTCGGGTTGGTGGTGCACCTCGTTCCCGGCCGGGGCGGCGAGTCACCGCTGCGCGGCTTCTCGCCCGGTGGCGCCGCACCGACGGCCCTGCCGCTCCTCGGCATCGCCCTGGCCGCCCTGGCCAGCCTGGGGACCGGCGCCGTCGTCGGGCCGGAGGCGCCGCTCATCGCGATCGGCGGCGGCCTGGCGGCGCTGACCGTGCGGTTGTCCCGTCGAGAGGTGCCCGCGCAGGCGCTCGCCGTGATCACGGCCACCGGCAGCTTCGCGGCGATCAGTGCCCTGTTCGGCTCACCGCTGGCGGGGGCGTTCCTGCTCATGGAGGCCGCCGGGCTCGGCGGCCCCCTGCTCGGCCCGATCCTGCTGCCCGGGCTGCTCGCCTCGGGCGTCGGCAGCCTGGTCTTCATCGGGCTCGACTCCTGGACCGGGCAGGGCACCTTCTCCCTCGGCCTACCGGGGTTGCCGTCGTTCGCGCGCCCGGACGTCGCGCAGTTCGGCTGGGCCCTCGCCATCGGCCTCGCCGCCGCCGTCCTGGTGGCCGGCATCCGCCGCACGGCGGGGGTGCTGAAGGGGCCGGTGGACCGGTGGGTGCTCCTCGCCTCGCCGGTGGCCGGGCTCGCCGTCGCGGCGCTGGCGATCGGGTACGCGGAGATCACCGGCCACGACGTCACCGACGTGCTGTTCTCGGGGCAGGACCAGCTCCCCCAGCTGGTCTCGGCCGGTGCCGGCTACTCGGTGGGCGCCCTGCTGCTCCTGATGCTGTGCAAGTCGCTCGCCTACGCGGCCTCGCTCGCCGCCTTCCGCGGCGGCCCCACCTTCCCGGCCCTCTTCCTCGGCGCTGCCGGTGGGATGGCGCTCTCCTCCCTGCCCGGCCTGCCGCTCGTGCCGGCGATCGCGATGGGGATGGGCGCGGCCTGCGCCGCGATGCTGCGGCTGCCGCTCACCTCGGTGCTGCTGGCCACCCTGATCCTCGGTACCGACGGGCTCACCGTCATGCCGCTGGTGATCGTCGCGGTGACGGTCTCCTACGTGGTGACGGCGCGGTTGACCCCGCCGGCGACCGCACGGCCCGGGACCTCAGCCGGCCCGGCCGCCGTCCCGCTCCCCCGGGCAGCAGCGGTCGCGCGGCCGGCCGGACCCACGCCGGAGGGCTGACACCTCTCGCTCAGGTCCCGCAGCGACGGCACGGCGTGCTCAGCCGGGCAGGATGTTGATCACCCGGGCCAGGACGACCACGAGGACGCACAGGGAGATGACCGACTGCAGCGCCATGAGGCCCTTCACCCGCAGCGTCAGCGGCAGCGTGTCGGTCGGGCTGAAGGCGACCATGGTGGTGAACGCCAGGTACAGGTGGTCCCCGAAGCGCGGGACCCACCCCGGCGCGGCCAGCCCCGGTGTCTCCGTCTGGGGGAACTGGAAGTCGGGAAAGGGCGCCGGGTCCGCGATGCGGCCGGCCGGACCGCCGCCGTCGAGCTGCCAGTAGACCAGCGCGAAGGTGACCACGTTGACCAGCAGGACCAGGACCGCTGCGACCAGCAGCCGGCCGACGGTGAGCGCGACGCCGTCCACCCTGCCGTTGTCCAGCACCAGGGTCACGAGGCGCCCGGCGGCCACGGCGTTCGCCAGGACGAGGATGCCGAACAGGGTGAGCACGGTCGACCGGGCCCGGCGGGGCACCGGGCCAGGGCGGGCGGCGATGCCCAGGAGGACGAGGATCGCGATCCCCTCGAGCACCGGCACCAGCAGCGGCGGACCGACGCGGCGCCCCGGGGGGATCAGCACCTGGGGCAGCATGACGAGCACGACCGTGAGGAGCGGCCAGGTGTAGCTCTCCGGGGCGCGCCGCGCGTTCCCGTCGGCGCCGCCGTCCATCGCACCACCGGCTCCTCTCGCCGATCAGCATCCGCGCCCCGGACGCCGATCTCGTCACCCTCCGCGGACGAGGCCGGTCTCTCCTCGGTGACCTGGTCGGACGACGCACAGGAGACGTCCCGGTGCTTCCCAGCGGTCTCCCGGCCGGCGGGCCGACCGTGGCGGTCACGACGACGGACAGCCGCCCGCCGCATCGCCAGGGAGGCACACACCATGACCGCTGCACACCCGGTGACCACCTCGCCCGAGCCGGACGCCGCACCCGACGGGCAGCAGCTGCCGGCTGGCGCCCCGGCCCGTCCCGGCCGCAGCGTCGGCCGGCGCCTGGCCGCCCTCGGGGTCGCGGGTGCGGCGCTGCTCAGCGGCGGGCTCGGCGCGGCCGCCGCGGGCGTCGTCGTGGCCCACTCCGGCTCGTCGGCGGCGCCGGCCGCGGCGGACGTCGTGATCAAGGACCCGCGCTCGGCGACGGCGGTCAGCGCCGCCGCGGCGAAGGCCGCACCGAGCGTCGTCACGATCTACGCCAGCGCGACCGGCGGCTCCGGCAGCGCCTCACCCGCGGCGCAGTCGGGCGGATCGGCCGCGGGCTCGGGCTCCGGCGTGATCCTGTCGGCGGACGGCGAGGTGCTGACCAACAACCACGTGGTCACCCTCGACGGCAGCACGAGCGCCGCCACGCTCCAGGTGCGCACCTCCGACGGTCAGCTGCACGGCGCGAGCGTCGTCGGCACCGATCCGACGTCCGACCTCGCCGTGATCAGGGTCGACGGGGTCAGCGGTCTCGTGCCGGCGACCTTCGCCGACTCCAGCACGGTCGAGGCCGGCGATCTCGCGGTGGCCATCGGAGCGCCGCTCGGCTTGTCCGACACCGTCACCAGCGGGATCGTCAGCGCCACCGACCGGGCCGTGGCCACCGGCTCGGACGCCGACCGGACGGTCATCGACGCCATCCAGACCGATGCACCGATCAATCCGGGCAACTCCGGGGGCCCCCTCGTCGACGCGGCCGGCCAGGTGATCGGGATCAACTCGGCCATCGCGTCGGTCACCGCTCCCGGGAACGCCGGCCAGCAGAGCGGCAGCATCGGCGTCGGGTTCGCCATCCCGTCCGACACGGCCCAGCGGGTCGCCCAGCAGCTCGTGTCCACCGGTACGGCCGCGCACGCGGTGCTGGGGATCCAGACGCGGACGGCCGGAGATCCGCAGGAGCCGCAGACCGGCACCGGCGCCGAGGTCATGCAGGTGACAGCGGGCGGCCCGGCGGACGCGGCGGGGCTCCGCGTCGGCGACGTCGTCACCGCCGTGGACGGCGAGCAGGTCACGACCTCCACCGACCTGACCGCCGCCGTCCGGAGCGCCACGCCGGGAAGGCACGTGACCCTGTCCGTCCAGCGCGCCGGCAGCACCTCGGACGTCGAGGTCGTGCTGGGCTCGGCGAGCCAGTGACCGACGGCGCACGTCAGGGGACGCGGTCGGGGATGATCTTCTGGAACTCCATCGGCGGCCGGACGTAGTCGTCGGTGATCTCCGGCCGGGGCGGGAGGTGCGGGGGCTCCGGGGTGAGGTCCTCGTAGGGCACCTGGCCGAGCAGGTGGTGGATCACGTTGAGCCGTGCGCGCTTCTTGACCTCGGCGTCCACCACCCACCACGGCGCCTCCGGGATGTCCGTGGCGGCGAACATCGCGTCCTTGGCGCGGGAGAACGCGACCCAGCGGTTCCGGGCCTCGATGTCCATGGGGCTGAGCTTCCAGCGCCGTGTCTGGTCCTTGAGTCGGGCCTGGAAGCGCCGCTCCTGCTCCATGTCGCTGACCGAGAACCAGTACTTGATCAGCTTGATCCCGCTGCGGACCAGCATCCGCTCGAACTCCGGGCACGCGCGGAGGAACTCCACGTACTCCTCGTCGGTGCAGAAGCCCATGACCCGCTCCACGCCGGCGCGGTTGTACCAGGACCGGTCGAACAGGACCATCTCGCCGCGGGCCGGCAGGTGGGTGACGTAGCGCTGGAAGTACCACTGCCCCTTCTCCACCTCGCTGGGCACGGGGAGCGCGACGATGCGGGCGGCGCGGGGGTTGAGCTGCTCGGTGATCCGCTGGATCGCACCACCCTTGCCGGCGGCGTCCCGGCCCTCGAAGACCACGACGACCCGGAGGCCCTCGGCGCGGATGTACTCCTGCTGCTTGACCAGCTCGATCTGCAGCCGGGCGAGCTCCTTCTCGTAGTACGCGAGATCGACCTTGCGGGCCGACGACGACACGTGGTCCATGGACGACTTGCTCCCTCGGCCTCCGACCATGCCCGGAGGATCGACCCGTCCGGCAGCCACGACAACCCTGTTCCGCGCGGTCGACGGGCCGCGACGATCGGCACCCTCCCGACCTCGGCGCGGGGCTAGCGTCCCCCCATGGACACCCGGAGGGTCGCCACGGTCACGGGATGGCTGATGGTGGCCACCTTCGTCACCTCGATCCCGGCGTACTTCCTCTACGCGCCGGTGCGCGACAGCCCCGACCTCATCACCGGGGCCGGTGCCGATCCGACCGGGAGCGTGGCCCTGGGCGCCGTCCTCGAGCTCGTCCTCATCATCGCCAACGTCGGCACCGCCGTGGTGCCCTACGCGCTCTTCAAGCGGTACAGCCGGCCCCTGGCCCTGGGCTACGTCGCGGCGCGGCTCGTGGAGGCCACGTTCATCGCCATCGGGATCCTGAGCCTGGTGACCTTCCTGTTCATGCGGCAGGAGGGCACGGCCGGCTCCGACGCGGTGGTGGGCGAGCTCCTCGTCGCCGTGTACGACCGGGCGTTCCTGCTCGGCCCCGGCTTCTTCGCCGGCGTCGCGAACGGGATGATCCTGGGGTACCTGATGTTCCGGTCCGGCCTGGTGCCCCGCGGCCTGGCCGTGCTGGGGCTCGTCGGCGGTCCGCTGATCGTCCTCTCCGGCGTCGCGATCATCTTCGACGTCATCGAGCGGGGGTCGGCCCTGCAGGGCCTGGCCACGATCCCGGAGTTCGTGTGGGAGCTGTCCTTCGGCGTCTACCTGATCGTCAAGGGCTTCCGGTCGGTGCCCGTCCCGGTGGCGGACGACGGCGCACCGTCCCTGGCCGGCGCACGCCCCTGACCCGCGATCCCCGCAGGGGCCTCGGACCATTGCGGGAGCCGAGGAGCAGGGCCAGGCTGGCGGGGTCTCATCCGCACGGGGGCAATCCCGATGGGGAGCCAGCCATGCTGACCACGAGCAGGGTCGAAGCCAACATCCCGGCAGCCGACCTCGGCCGGGCGAGAGCCTTCTACGCCGACACGCTGGGGCTGAAGCCGACGCGCGAGATGGCGGGCGTGAACCTCGCCTACGAGACCGATCGCGGCACCGCCTTCACCATCTACGAGACGGCCTACGCCGGGCAGGCCGGCCACACGATCGCCCAGTGGCACGTGGACGACATCGAGTCCGAGGTGCGCGACCTCAAGGCCAAGGGCGTGACGTTCGAGGTCTACGACATGCCCGGGGTCCGGTGGGACGGCGAGATCGCCTCGCTCGAGGGCCTGGGCCGTGCGGCCTGGTTCAAGGACAGCGAGGGCAACATCATGTGCATCGACCAGGAGGACGCCGCCGGCTGAGCCGCTCAGGTCTTCTTGTCCTTCTTGTCGTCGACGATCCCACCGAGGAGGCCGCCGATCGCGCCGCCGAGCACCGCACCGCCCGGGCCGCCGAGGAGAGCACCGATCCCCGCGCCGATGGAGCCGAGGGCCTGGCCGTAGCTCTGCTTGTAGACGGTGATGACCGGTGAGCCGTCCGGGCCCTCGGAGAGCTCGTAGCTGCCGACCGCCGCGGAGGCCACGACGAGGGCGACGGGGCTCGCCGTGCCGCTGGCCGCCATGGAGCCGTACACCTGGCGGGTCTCGAAGAACGCGCGCTGCGCGTCGCCCTTCCCCTCACCGGCGTTGTACCCCAGCTCGTAGATCCGGAGGAGCGTCGCGGCCTCGTCGGCCGTGACGAGTTCGGCCGACACCAGGCGCTGGAGGACGGCCTTCTGCTCGGCGACCGGGTGGCCCTTGGTCTCCTCCCGGACCCGGCGGACCTCTGTCCGAGCAGCGTGCATCAGATCGGTCATGCCGATGCCGACGGCGGGGGCGAGGTCCATGGCTGCACTCCTCTGCACGGCGGTGTGAGCTGGCTCACAGTAGTCCCGATCGGATCGTCCAGGTCCCTGCCGGGTCGCCGTATGCGGAGGCGCCATGAACCCGGGCGACCTCCGGGCCGGCAGCCGCGTCCGTGCCGCGGCTCCGAGGCCCCGGTGCTCGGATGCCGTGACCTTTTCCGCGGGTCCGGGGCCTTGAGCGACTGGTCGGCCCGCGACCGTCACGCGACCGTCGGGGGATCGATCCGCGTCACGAGGGGGAAGAGATGAAGGGTTCTCGGGCGATGGCCGCCGTCTTCATGGCCGCTCTGCTGGCCGTGGGTGCGGTGGGCCTGGCAGGTCCGGCGCTCGCGCACTACAGCACGCCGACACTGGTCGGCATCCGCGCTGCCCACCATCCGACGTACGACCGCATCGTCTTCGATTTCCGGGGCGGCCTGCCGGCCAGCGTTCACGTCGACTACGTGCCGCAACTGATCCAGGACGCGTCGGGTGCGCCCGTGCCCATCGCCGGGCGGGCGATCCTGCAGGTCTCCATGTCCCGCGCGCAGGCGCACGACGACACCGGCCGGGTCACCGGACCCGACCGGGTGGCCTTCCCCCTCCCGAACATCATCACCGCGGTGAAGTCGGGGGACTTCGAGGCGGTGACCACCTACGGGATCGGGCTGGCCCAGCGGCAGTCGTTCCACGTCTTCACCTTGACCGGCCCGGACCGCGTGGTGATCGACGTCGGAGCCGCGTTCCCGACCGTCCAGCGCCAGGTGTACTTCCTCGATGCCGCCGCGTTCCAGACCGGCCGCGAACCGTTCTACGTCCCGGTCCTGCGGCCGGTCCTCCCCATGACCCCCGCGACGGGGGTGATGGACCGGATGTTCGCCGGCCCCACGGCCGCCGAGCAGTCCCGTGGGCTGCGGTTCCTCTCGTCGGAGGCCACCGGGTTCCGGAAGCTGCGCATCGGCCACGGCGTGGCGCGGGTGCAGCTCACCGGCGGTTGTGACAGCAGGGGGTCGACCGCCACGATCGCCGGGGAGATCTTCCCGACGCTGCGGCAGTTCTCCACGGTCGACCGGGTGAAGATCTTCGACCCGTCCGGGCAGACCGAGACACCGGGGGGACCGAGCGACTCGATCCCCTTCTGCCTCGAACCCTGAGCCGATGACCGTTCCACCGGCGCGCTCGGCGGGTCGGTGGAACGGTCACGGATGCCCGCGGGAGTTCTTTCCCCCAGCGGTCCGCGGAGACCTCAGGCCGTCTTCTTCCCGGCCTTGCTCTTCGCCGCCTTGCGCGCCTTCTTCCCGCCGTCCTTCGCCGACGCCTGCTTCGCCGCCTTCTTGCCCTTCTTCTTCCTGCCGTCCGCGGACGCGGCCGGCCCGACCTCGTCGGCGGCCGGCGCGACGACCTGCAGCTTCGTGGCGGTGAGCTCCCGGGCACCGCCGGTGGCCGTCGCCGGCTCGAGGAGCTCCGACGCGCCGTCGGAGTGGGTGAGCAGGCTCCTGAAGCCGCTGCCGGCGCGGAAGACGGGCACGACGGTCGCCTCCACCCGGATCGCGTCACCGGTGCGCGGATTGCGGCCCGTGCGGGCCGCCCGTGCGCGGCGGTCGAAGGTCCCGAACCCGCTGAGCGTCACCCGCTCCCCCCGCGCGACGCTGCCCTCGATCTCCGCCAGCACTCCGTTGACGGCAGCCGCGGCCGCGGCACGATCCCCGCCCAACCGTTCGGTCATCCTGGCGATGAGGTCGGACCTGTTCACAGACGCTCTCCTCCTCGGGCTGGACCCGTTCCCCCGTCCGGACGTCCGGAGGCCACAGGGACCCACCCGATCCTCCATGGTCCCGGCACCGTACGGGGGTTTCTGGTCGCTCCGGCCGGTCCGTCAGGCGGGGAGCGCGGCCTGCACGAGCCCGGCCGCCGTGGCGCGGGCGATGTCGACGGCCTCCGGGTCGGCGTCGAGCGCGCCGCTGGCGAGGGCACCGTCGAGCAGCAGAGTCAGCGCGCGGGCCAACCGCCGGGGATGTTCTGCACCGGCCTTCTCCGCCAAGTCCTCCAGCCAGGCGAGCACCCGCTGCTTGTGCGCGACCGTGCGGTCGTGCGGCGCCGACTCCGGAGCCGCCTCCGCTGCGGCGTTGATGAATGCGCAGCCGCGGTAGCCGTCGCGGCGACAGGCGGTGCCCAGCGCGTCGAAGAGTCCGACCAGCTGGGCGGCGGGGGCCGGCCCGGCGGCCTCGGCGGCCTCGTGCAGCTGCCCGGTCCAGATCCGGTCGACACGGTCCAGGTAAGCGGTGATCAGGTCGTCCTTGGCCGGGAAGTACTTGTAGAAGGTCGCCTTGGCCACACCGGACTCGGCGATGATCGTGTCCACGCCGACCGCCCGGAGCCCCCGCGCGTAGAAGAGCCGGAAGGCTGTGTCGAGGATGCGGTCCCGGGCGGCGCTGGGCGCTGAGGTCGTGTCGGCGGTCATGTCGGCGATCATCCCGTTCCACGGACTGTCATCGGCGCCAGGATACAGGGCCCATAGACAGATCTGTCTGCTACGGTGGTGCTCATGCAGTAGACAGACTTGTCTACGTGGATACAGCACCCTCGGGAGTCCCCATGAAGATCGCCGTCCTCGGCACCGGCACCGTCGGCCGTACCATCGCCGCCCGGCTGGTCGACCTCGGCCACGAGGTCGTCATCGGCACCCGCGATCCGGGCGAGACGCTCGCCCGCACGGAGACCGACGCGATGGGCAACCCGCCCATCTCGGCGTGGCTCGCAGAGCACCAGCAGGTATCCCTGGTGACCTTCGCGGACGCGGCGGCGCAGGCGCAGCTCGTCGTCAATGCCACCAACGGTGCGGCGTCCATCCCGGCACTGACCTCCGCCGGCGCCGCCAACCTGGCGGGCAAGGTCGTGCTCGACATCGCCAACCCGCTGGACTTCTCGCGGGGCTTCCCGCCCTCGCTCTTCGTCAAGGACACCGACTCGCTGGCCGAGCAGATCCAGCGGACCTTCCCCGACGTCCGGGTGGTCAAGGCGCTCAACACGATGACCGCAGCGCTCATGGCCGACCCTGCACAGCTCGCCGGCGGGGACCACTCGACCTTCGTGTCGGGCGACGACGACGACGCGAAGAAGACGGTCGTCGCGTTGCTGGAGAGCCTGGGCCACACCGACGTCATCGATCTGGGCGACATCACCACCGCCCGCGGCACCGAGATGCTCCTGCCGATCTGGCTGCGCCTGATGGGCGCGCTGGGCAGCCCGCTGTTCAACATCAAGGTCGTCCGCTGACGACCCCGGACGCAGCGACGGCCCTCCCGGTGGACCGGGAGGGCCGTCGCGTTGCGGAGCGGGCAGGTCAGTGCATCAGCACCGGAGCGGGCACCGCGCCGTCCTCGTCGTCGAGGAGGTGCGACTCCTCCTTCTTCCGCGGCAGGAACGCCACCGGGATCAGCGCCAGGAGCACGAGGACGAACGCGACGGTGAAGGTCGCGCCGAAGCCTTCGGCCATGGACTGCAGCGGGTCGGGCGAACCCGGGACGCGCGACGTGAGCTGGTTGGTCAGGACGACCGACAGCACGGCGGTGCCGATGGAGCCACCGATCTGCTGGACGATGTTCACCAGCGTCGAGCCGCGGGCGACCTCGGAGTTGGTCAGCGACTTCAGTGCCGACGTCATGATCGGCATCATCGTGCCGCCCATGCCCAGGCCCATCACGAACAGCGCGCTGCACAGGACCAGGTAGGACGTGTCCGCGCCGACCTGCGTGAAGACGAAGAACCCGCTCGCCATCACCAGCAGGGCGAACGGCACGGTGCGGCCGATCGGCACCCGGTCGGCGAGGACGCCGGCGATCGGCATGGTCACCATGGCGCCGAGACCCTGCGGCGCGATGAGCAGACCGGCCATCAGCGTGGTCTCACCGCGGACCTGCAGGAAGTACGACGGGAACAGCAGGCCGGCGCCCATGAAGGCGATGACGAAGACGAACATCGACACCGTGGCGATCGTGAGCCGCCGGTTCCTGAACAGGCGCAGGTCGATCAGCGGCTTGTCGGTGCGCAGGGCGTGGGCGACGAAGGTCAGGATCAGCAGGACGCCGATGGTGCCCGACACCCAGACCCGCGGGCCGAAGGACGCCCCCTCGCCGCCCTCGGCGATCGAGGAGACGCCGAACAGGAACAGGGCCAGGCCCGGCGACAGCAGCAGCATGCCCAGGAAGTCGAACCGCTCGGTCGGGCTCGGCTCGTCCTTGGGCAGCACGGTGGCGGAGTACGCGAGAGCGGCGAGACCGATCGGCAGGTTGATCAGGAAGATCCAGTGCCACGAGGCGACGTCGATCAGCCAGCCGCCGAGGATCGGGCCGGTGATCGGGCCGAGCAGCATCGGGATGCCGAGCACGGCCATGAGCCGGCCGATGCGGTCGGGCCCGGCCGCGCGGGTCAGGATCGTCATCCCCAGCGGCATGAGCATGCCGCCGCCGAGGCCCTGCAGGACGCGGAAGGCGATCAGCATCTCGATCGAGGTCGCCATCGCGCAGAGCACGGAGCCGGCGGTGAAGAGGAACAGCGCGGCCAGGTAGAGGCGCTTGGTGCCGAAGCGGTCGGCAGCCCAGCCGGTGAGCGGGATGACGGTGGCCAGCGCCAGCGTGTACGCCGTCATGGTCCAGGCGACCGTGGCGTAGGTGGCGTCGAAGACCTCCTGGAAGGTCGGCAGCGCGACGCTGACCACGGTGATGTCGAGGATCGACATGATGGCGCCGAGGACGACGACACCGGCGATCTTGAGCACCGCGCCGTCGATCTTCTCGGGGTACACCGGCGGCAGCGGCGGGGCGGAGGCGGTCACAGGCAGTGCTCCTGGTTCGTACGTGGAAGGAGGACGCTCCCGGCGAGGACGTCCGTGAGGGCCCGGTGCAGCTGCTCGCGCTGCTCCGGGGGAAGGGCCTGGGCGAAGGCCCTGAGCGACTCCTGCTTGGCCTCGACGTGCTGCGCCACGAGCCGCTCGCCGCCCGGCGTCAGCGACACCAGCTTCACCCGGCGGTCGCTCGCGCTCTCCCGGCGCTCGACCAGGTGCAGGCCGACCAGCTGGTCGACGTTCCGGCCGGCGGCGGCCATCGACAGCCCGAGGGCCTGGGCGATGGAGTGGATCGGCATCGGGTCGGCGGTCTTGGTCAGCAGGAACAGCGTGCGCGCCTGCGAGAACGACAGGTCGCTCTCGATGAGCGCGTCCAGGCCGTCGGACTCGCTGACGTTCATCAGCCGCGTCAGGAAGTCCACGAGCACGTCGTAGAGCTCCTCGGGCTGGGCGGTCACGGAGAGATGCTAACGCCCGTGCAACCTTCTACAGCGTGAAACGTTTGTGAACGCGCGATGACTTCTGCCACACGGACGATCGGAGGGCGGGCCGGCCACTGCCGTCGCCCGGGCCAGGTCAGAATGGGCTGCATGTCCTTCCGCCCGGCGTCCCCGTGGACCCTGGCGCCGTCGCGGTCGGACCGCCCCGCCGGCGCGTGAGCACGCCCGCCGCCGAGGACGTGCGCATCGCCGTCCCGCCTCCGCCACCTCCGGCCCGTGCCCGGCGGGTCGCCGCCCGGCTGCGGCCGGCCCTGCTGCTCGTGGCGGCGCTGGCCGGCTGGGCGGCGACCGCCTGGCTGGTCGCCGTCTGGGACGTGTCGATCGTCGAGGAGGGGTGGCGGGACCGCCTCGTGCCGCTCCTCACCGCGTCCGGTGGCCTGACCGGCGCGGCGGTCGCCCTCGCGGCCCTCCGCCGCCCGGGCCGGGCGGCCGACGCCGGCGCGGTCCTCGCCGGGGTGCTGATCGGCGCGGCCACGACGGCCGCGCTGCACGGCACCCGCTGGGGCTGGGGCGGCCTGTACGCCGACTCGTCCTTCCGCACCCAG
Source organism: uncultured Actinomycetota bacterium (assembly GCA_963747895.1). Classification (GTDB taxonomy): domain Bacteria; phylum Actinomycetota; class Actinomycetes; order Mycobacteriales; family Geodermatophilaceae; genus Blastococcus. The sequence goes on along the minus strand of CAVVGX010000012.1, from coordinate 465,505 downwards.
ATCGCCACCCGGTACGCCGAGACCCCGGGGCTGTTCGACTACAACTACCGCGGTCTGCCGGCCTACTACCCGCCCGCCCTGGGCTGGATCCAGGGCCGGCTCGCCGCCCTGACCGACCTCGCCGGCTGGGAAGCGGTGAAACCCGTCCAGCTGCTGGTGGGCGTGCTCGTCCCGCTGGCCGCCTACCTGCTGTGGCGGCCCGTGGTCGGCGCCCTGCCGGCGTCCGCGGTGGCCGCCCTCGTGACCATCTGGGTGGCCGAGCCGCACAAGCCCGACGAGTGGCTGGTGCTGTGCTGCCTCCTGCCGTGGTGGCTGCTGGCCGTGCGCGACGTCCGGGCACCCGGGGTCCGGCGGTGGCCGGCCTGGCGGCTCGGCGTCGTGCTCGGGCTGCTCGCGCTCGTGCACACCTACTGGTTCCTGCCCTTCGGGGTGGCGACGGCGCTGGCGCTGACCTACGACGCCGTGCGACGCCGCCTCCCCCGGCGGTCCGGACCGCGACCCGCGCCGCGGCTGCCGCTGCGGCGGGCGCTGGCGATCGGCGCCGTCGGCCTCGTCGTGTCCACGGCGACCTGGGTGCCGCTCCTCCTGGCCAGGCTCCGGCTGCCGTCGGACAGCCTGCAGGTGCGCTACTCCATCCTCGGTGGCCACGACCTGGTGCTGCCCTCCCCCTTCGAGGAGGCGCAGGCCGCCGGCCTGGTCGGTCTGGCGTGGCTGGTCTGGGCGGCCTGGTGCCGGCTGCGCGGCCGCGACCTGGGTGGCGGCACCTACCAGCTCGCCGGCGGGCTGTGGCTGGCCGTCCTGGGCTGCGCCGCCACCCTCGGCCTGGGGGCGCTCGCCGAGCGGGCCGACATCGGGTTCCTGGCCTTCAAGACGCAGGACGCCCTGCTCATGGTCCTGCTGGTCGCCGGCGTGCTGGGCGCCGCCGACTGGCTGCGGCGGTGGCTCCGGCACGCCGACCGGTCGGCGCGGGCCACCTGGCTGCCCCGGCTGGTCGCCGTCGTCCTCGTGGGCGCCGCGGCGGCATCGGCGGCCCACCACCTCGCCTCGTACTGGGTCATCGGCCACCACGCGCTGACCGCCCAGACCACCCGCTACCCCGACGGATCGGTCCCCAGCGGGGACCCCGACGGCCCGCCCTACATCCCGACCCTGTTCGTGGACCCCGCCGACGAGCCGGTGACGGCGGTCCGGGCGGCCTGGCGGACCCTGCGGCCGGACGTCCCGCTGTCCGAGGCGGTCCTGGTCACCTCGCAGGTGGACCTGCTCGCCACGACGCCCGTGCACGGGTTCATGACCTTCAAGACCATCTACTCGCACCCGAACGGCCAGTTCGAGGCCCGGAGGGCGCTGCTGGAGCGGGTCGCCGACTGCCCGACCTCGGCGTGCGCGGCCGAGTTGCTGCGCGACAACGAGTTCGACCGCGTCGACGGCCTGGTGCTGCAGCGCGCCGGTGATGCGCTGCTGCTGCCCTTCATGGTCGATGACTTCCCGAACCGCACCGTGCGCGACGAGGTCGGCTTCCCCGATCGGGTGCTCACCGGCCCTGAGTTCGAGCGCATCGAGCTCGGCCGGATCGTCGTCATCGCCCTGCGCCGCTGACCGGCGGCGGGCTCCCGCATCTCCCCCGGGACCGGCTCGAGCGGCCGCCTCTGGTCACCGGCGCGACCCGGCGGTTGGATGGACGCCTGTCGAGCGGACGCGTCGACCGGCACGGGATGGACAGCGCAGATGAGCACTTCAGGATTGCCGTCGTACGCCAACGGGACCTCGACGGTCCCGCTGCTCGGGGACACCATCGGTGCCAACCTCGACCGGACCGCGGCACGGGTGGGTGACCACGAGGCGCTGGTGGAGTGCGCCACCGGTCGCCGCTGGACCTATCCGCAGCTGGTCGGCGACGTCGACGCCTGCGCGCTGGGGCTGGACGCGCTCGGCGTGCGCAAGGGCGATCGGGTCGGCATCTGGGCGCCCAACTGCGCCGAGTGGGTGTTCGTCCAGTACGGCACGGCCAAGCTCGGCGCGATCCTGGTGAACATCAACCCGGCCTACCGCACGCACGAGCTGTCCTACGTGCTCCGGCAGGCCGGCATCTCGGTGCTCGTCTCCGCTCCCGAGTTCAAGACCAGCGACTACCGGGCGATGGTGGCCGAGGTCCGCGGCGACTGCCCGGACCTGCGCGAGGTCGTCTTCCTCGGGGACCCGGACTGGGAGCAGCTGCTGACCACCGGGCGGGCCGCCGACCGCGGGCTGCTGGTGCGCAGGGAAGAGGAGCTCTCGGCGGACGACCCGATCAACATCCAGTACACGTCCGGGACGACGGGCTTCCCCAAGGGCGCGACGCTCACCCACCACAACCTGCTCAACAACGGCTTCTTCGTCGGCGAGGGGTGCGGGTACACCGAGGCCGACCGCGTCTGCATCCCGGTGCCCTACTACCACTGCTTCGGCATGGGCATGGGCAACCTCGGGGCCACCTCGCACGGCGCGACGATGGTCATCCCCGCACCCGGCTTCGACCCCGCCCTGACGCTGAGGGCGGTGCAGGAGGAGCGCTGCACGTCCCTGTACGGCGTCCCCACGATGTTCATCGCAGAGCTGGGCCTGCCGGACTTCGCCGACTACGACCTCTCCACGCTGCGCACCGGCATCATGGCCGGCTCCCCGTGCCCGGTCGAGGTGATGAAGCGCGTGGTCAGCGAGATGGGCATGACCGAGGTGACCATCTGCTACGGCATGACCGAGACCTCGCCGGTGTCCACGCAGACCGGTGCCGACGACGACCTCGACCGGCGGACGTCGACGGTCGGCCGGGTGCACCCGCACCTCGAGGTGAAGGTCGTGGACCCCGCCACCGGGCTGACCGTGCCGCGCGGCGTGGCCGGCGAGTTCTGCACCCGCGGCTACTCGGTGATGCTCGGCTACTGGGACGAGCCCGAGAAGACGGCCGAAGTCGTCGACGCCGCGCGGTGGATGCACACCGGTGACCTCGCGGTCATGGACGACGAGGGCTACCTCAACATCGTCGGGCGGATCAAGGACATGGTGATCCGTGGTGGTGAGAACGTGTACCCGCGCGAGATCGAGGAGTTCCTCTACACCCACCCGGACGTCGTCGACGCCCAGGTGATCGGCGTGCCCGACGAGCGCTACGGCGAGGAGCTCATGGCCTGGGTCCGGCTGCGCGAGGGGGCCGAGCCGCTGACCGCGGAGTCGCTGCGCGCGTTCTGCGCCGGCCGGCTGGCGCACTACAAGGTGCCCCGCTACGTGAAGGTCGTCGACGAGTTCCCGATGACCGTCACCGGCAAGATCCGCAAGGTCGAGATGCGGCAGGTCTCGGTGGAGGAGCTGGGCCTGCAGTCCGCCGCAGGGGTCAGGAACGCCTGACCGGACGAGGTCGACCCGGCCGGACCCCTCCCATCGCGTTCACGGCCGCCGGTCCGGCGGGTAGTAGCGGGCGATGAGCGGCAGGACGGCGGAGGACCACGCGGACGACTACACCGAGCCCGAGCTCCGGGCGCGCCTCAAGGAGGAGATCGAGGCCGGCGACCGGGGCGTCCGGCCGGGCCGGTGGAGCGCCCGCAAGAGCCAGCTCCTGACGGCGGAGTACGAGGGTCACGGAGGCCGCCGAGCTGGTCGACGTCCCCGCGCACGCGGCGCGCGAGCGCGTGGCCGCCATGGACGAGGCGCAGCTCGACCGCGCCGAGCGGGCGGAGGCCGACCTGGGCCGCGGCCGGAAGACCGTGCTCCGCGCCGTCGCCGCCCGGCGCGAGGAGCTCCGGGCCGAGGAGTGACCGCCGTCCGCGCCCGCCGTCGCTCTGGCAGGCTGGAGAGGTGAGCTTCCCGGACGCGCCCGGCTACCCGCCGGTCCGGTACCGCGGGGACGAGGGCGAGCGGAGCGGCCGGCTGCGCCGGGCCGGGACGCCGCCGGACCTGGCCGGCCCCGCCACGGAGATCGGGTTCCTGGCCACCGCCGTGCAGACCGACGGCGAGTTCGGGCTGTACCGCTACACGATGACCGGCCCGCCGACGGGTCCCGGTCCGCACTTCCACCGCACGATCTCCGAGTCGTTCTTCGTCCTCTCCGGCACGGTCCAGCTCTACGACGGCGGCCAGTGGTACGACGCGACGGCCGGGGACTTCCTGCACGTGCCCGTCGGCGGGGTGCACGCCTTCCGGAACACCTCCGGGGAGCGCGCCGAGATGCTGCTGCTCTTCACGCCCGGGGCGCCGCGGGAGTCCTACTTCGGCGCGAACATCGCCCGGGCCGCGGCCGGCATCGAGCTCTCCGAGGAGGAGCGCCTGGCCTTCCTGCGGGCCCACGACCAGTACGACGCCTGACCCGGCGCCCACCGCCGGCGGCAACTGCCAGGATCGCGCCCATGCCCTCCCTCTCCGGCGCCTCCCACCTCGCCCTCACCGTCCGCGACATGGACGCCAGCGCCCGGTGGTACCAGCGCGTCCTCGGCCTGCAGGAGCTCCGCCGCTACGGTGCGGAGGAGGCCGGTTCGCCGCGGGTCCTGCTGCTCGAGCCGTCGACCTTCTTCGTCCTCGGGTTGTGCCAGCCCGCCGACGCCTCCGCCGACGCCTTCGACCACCGCCGCACCGGCCTGGACCACCTCGCCTTCACGGTGGCCGACGAGGCGGAGCTGGACGCGTGGATCGCCCACCTCGACGAGCTGGGCGTGGCCCACTCGCCCGTGCGCGTCCTGGACCTCGGCCGGTTCGTGTCGTTCGAGGACCCGGACGGCATCCAGTTCGAGCTCTGGCTCTAGTCCGGTCAGGCCCGGTCCGCCCGCGGGGGTGGCACCGGTGAGGGCGGGATGTTCTGGTTGAGGTGGAACAGGTTCGTCGGGTCGTAGCGGCGCTTCACCTCGGTCAGCCGCCGGTGGTTCACCCCGTAGTTCTCCGGCGCCTTCTGCTGGTCGTCGGACGAGGCGAAGTTGATGTAGCCACCGGGCTGCGAGTGCGGCGCCACCGCCGCGTAGTAGTCGCGCACCCAGGCGGTGTTCGCCTCGTTCTCGGCGGGGTCGGGCCACATGCCGGCGATGTTGACGACGTACCGGGCGTCCCGGTGACCGAACGCCGTCGCATCCGGCGGGACCTCCTGCACCGCGGCGTCCAGGGTGTACATGTGCATGGCGCAGGTGATCGCCGGCATCCGGGCGCCCATCTCCATGTGCGCCGCGATCGCGTCGTCGGTGAGCTCGGTGACGAAGGCGTTCTTCCAGTAGTGCTGCAGCCCCGGTGGCAGGAGCGGGTCGAAGAGGGTGTTCAGCGCCGGGTAGGGCATCGACGCCACCATCTCGGCGGCCGGCGGGGCCACCTGACGGAAGCGGTCGTAGAACTGCGCGCCCTCGGCCGGGTCCCCCGTCCAGCAGGAGATGATCGCTGCGAACGGCTGGCCGACGCGGTCCTCGGGGATGAAGGGCAGCGGCGGAGCCAGGTGCATGGCCGGATAGCCGCCGTAGGCCCGGGGAGCCTCGTCGAGCGTCTCGTCGAAGAACCGCCAGACGGCGGGCCCGTCGGACAGCTCGAAGAGCATCAGCCCGACCAGCACGTCCTCGACGGGGTGCAGGCGGTAGGTGAACTCGGTGACGACGCCGAAGTTGCCCCCGCCACCGCGCAGCGCCCAGAACAGGTCGGGGTTCTCGTCCTCGCTCGCGGTCAGCCGCCTGCCGTCCGCGGTCACGACGCGCGCGGAGAGCAGGTTGTCGCAGGTGAGCCCGTAGGCCCGCCCGAGGTAGCCGATCCCTCCGCCCAGCGTCAGGCCGGCGATGCCGGTGGTCGAGATGATGCCGCCGGTGGTCGCCAGGCCGTGGGCGCCGGTCACGTCGTTGAACCGTCCCCAGGTGGTGCCGCCGCCGGCGCTCGCCGTGCGCCGCGCGTCGTCGACGTGCATCGCCTGCATGGGCGAGAGGTCGGCGACGAGCACGCCGTCACCGGTGCCGAACCCCGGCACGCTGTGCCCGCCGCCGCGCACGGCCAGGTCCATCCGCTGCTCGGCCGCCAGCCGCACCACGGCGACGACGTCGTCCTCCGTCGCGCAGCGGACGATCGCCGCGGGCCGGGCGTCGATCATCCCGTTGTAGACCCGTCGCGCCGTGTCGTACTCGGGATGCCCCGGCCGGATGACGGTGCCCGCCACCCGGTCGGCCAGTGTGGTCAGTGCCTGGGTCATGACTGCTCCCTGGTCCCCGCTGGGTGGGCGTGCGCCCCCGCGGTCCGAGAGCGCACGGGCTGCTCCGCCGACGCTGGCGGCGGCGGCGGGTCCGGCCGGACACGGCCGGAGGTCCTCCTGTCGTCCTCAGGTGCCGGACGGCTCTTCCTCAGGTGCCGGACGGCTCTTCCTCAGGTGCCGGACGGCGTGGCCGGCGCGATCGCGCCGCGCGTGGTCAGGTCGAGCCCCGCGTCCAGGACGGCGCCGGCGACGTTGGTGCCCGCGAGGGTGGCGCCGTCGAGCCGCGCCCCGCGGAGGTCGGCACCGGTGAGATCGGCCGCGGTGAGGTTCGCCCCCCGGAGGTCGGCGTCCTTCAGCCGCACGCCCGGCGCCTTGGCTGCGAACAGCACCGCCTCCCGGAGGTCGGCCCCCTCCAGGTCGGTGCCCTGCAGCTGGGCGTAGGCCAGATCGGCCCGGCCGAGGTCCAGACCGGAGAGGTCGACGTCGGTCAGGTCCGCGCCGTTGAGGGAGCGGGCCGGCGCGGCGAGGACCGACTCCACGTCCGCCCGGGTCCACCTGGCCATCCCGCCCCCTCCCGTCCGGCGTCGGCGCTCAGCCGAAGAGCGTCGCCTTCACCCAGTACCGCTTGCGGTAGCCGCCCTCGAACTCCAGCTCCACCGCCCGCTGGGCGACGACCGTCGCCTCGGACCCGTCGACGTCGTAACCGATCTCCATCGTGCCCGGGACGACGCTGTAGCCGGTCGGCGCGCCGCCGCGGGCGACCAGGTCGCGCAGCCGCCGGCTGAACGCGCGCCCGAGCGCGATCTCGGGGTCCTGCGGCCCGTCGGGGGCCGTGCGGGCGCCCGGCGGGACCGGTGCCGCGCCCATCGAGCGGGGCCGGTCGGAGAGCTGCTCGACGCCGCGCGTGCCCGACTGGAGGTGGGTCACGGTGCCGCTGTTGTCCACGGTCACCCGCACTGCGCCCGCGGCGGGCGAGACGACGGGGAGCCCGTTGATCAGCTGGCGGAACTGGACCATGGTGCCGACCGTGACCGGCTCGTCCACGTGCCCGTCCCCGGTGTCGGTCCCTCCGGCCTCCATGACCGGCACCACCCGGTCCAGGACCAGCGGCCCGTCGGCGTCCAGGCCGTAGGAGCGCACCGCCCCCTCGGCCTGGGCCAGCGCCTCGCTGCGGGCCAGCGGGGTGCGGTTCCCCCGGTCGGCCGGCGCGAGGGTGGCGCTCAGGACGCCCTGGTCGTCGATGTGCAGCCGGCGCTCGGGCGAGCCGACGGAGGTCATGCCCGGCGCCTGCCGCACCGCGCCCCGGTCCACGCGGAACCGGTCGGCCAGATCGGCCAGCGAGCGGACGCCGGCCGGTGCCAGGACCGCCCGCAGCGGATCGGCCGGGAGCGCGTGCACGCCCTCCCGGACGGCGCTGGCCCGCGTGTTGTACCAGCGCCACTGCCACCACGCCGTGCTGGCGCGGGCGCCGTCGAAGAAGCGTTCGTCGTCCAGCCGGCTCTGCGCCTCCTGCGCCGTGGCCCCGTTCGCCGAGACGCTGGGCGCCTGGTCGTGCGCGATGTCCCAGCTGGCGTTCAGCCAGGCCGAGCTGAGGCTCTCGCCCCGCTTCCAGTGGTTCCAGAAGCCGGACCCGTAGCGGGCGTCGTCCCAGCTGACCGTCTCGAACCCGAAGATCATCCGCAGGCCCTGGTTGGCCGCCGACCAGGTGCGGATCGGGCTGTGCCCGCCGAGCACCCGCAGCGACTCGCAGGTGGACCAGAACACGTACCGGGCCCGCTCGTTGCCCAGCCGCATCATCGTGGAGTTGACCGTGCAGTCGTTTCCGGCCCAGGCCGAGCCCATCGGCACGTAGAACACCCCGTTGGCGTCCATGCCGCCGTGTCCGCAGTGGTACACCGTGGTCGCGGCGTCCATGCCGTAGGTGTCCTGCCAGTTGTCGTAGTCCTCGTAGTAGGCCCAGGCCTGCACCCCGGCGTCCTGGTACCAGAAGTTCCGCGGGTGGAACTGCTCGGTGTAGGCGAGGAAGCCCGCCGTGTCGTCGTGGGTGAGGCTCAGCGGGCCGGCGCTGCAGAAGGTCTCGATGCTGAAGGCGCCGTAGAGGCCCGCGCCGCCGCGCGCGTCCAGCGCGGTCTGCATGGCGGGGTTCTCCGCCGGGACCTGGACGGGCGCGCTCGGCTTGGTGGCCGTGCGGCCACTGGTTCGCTGCTGGGTGGCTGTCACGTCGATCGGCTCCTCGTCGGCTCGTGATCACGACACCGGTCGGAACGGCCTGGGCACGGCGCTCCGGGACGGGCGTCACATCGGACGCCGCCACGCTTCCCGGTGGGCGTCACCGCCCCGTCACGGCCGACGAGCCCCGGGGCGTCAGGACGACCGGCCGCCGAGCCAGTCCAGGAGCGCGCCGAAGGCCGGCGTCATGGCCTCGTCGGAGCGGCGCAGCTCGGCGGCTCCGTCCTCGTCCTCGACCGTCACGGTGTAGCTCATCGCGTCCCGCGCGGACCCGTCCGCCGGCGGCGGGGCAGGCTCAGCGCGGGCGGCATGCACCAGCTCGCCCAGCGTGCGGACGTCGGCCTCCGGCAACCGGGCGGAATCGACGACGACGGGCGGCGCGCCGAGCCGGAGCCCGGCGGCCAGCCCGCCGTGCGTCGCGAGGGTGACCAGCATGGGAGGAGTCTGGCCCGGCTCACCCCAGCGCGGAGGCCGATCGTCCGCCCTTCCCCAAGGCCTTGGCCTTGCCGTTCTCCTTGGCCGGGCCCTTGCCGTGCACCTCCCGCGCGAGCGCCTGCACCTGGGTGGCGAGCTCGGCCACCTGCCGGGTCAGCTCCGCGAGCGCGTCGCCGTCGGCCGGCGGCTTCGTGCCCGTCGACGTGCCGGTCACGGTGATGCCGACCTCGCCCCACGCGGAGACCACGGCCGCCTGCTCGGTGCTGCCCTGTCCGAACTGCACCCCGGCCGTGGCGGCGGTCGTGTCGGCGAAGGCCTGGAAGTCCGTCGTCGGCGTGGAGGCCCGCAGTGCCTCGTACCAGATGTGGCCGGGAGCCTCCCACGCGTAGCCCCCGATGCCGACCGCCGTCAGGTAGAACGCCTTGTTGGGGATGCCGGAGTTGATGTGGACCCCGCCGTTGTCGCCGTCCTCGGTGTCGGGCAGCTCGACGTAGTCGCGCAGGTGGGCCGGTTGGGGGTCCTTGCCGAGCAGCTCGTTGTCGTAGGCCTCCCCCGGCCGGCTGAGCGAGCGCAGGGCGTCGGCGTCCACGCCGGGGGTGAACACCTCCGCGCCGATCAGCCAGTCCGCCTGCTCGGCGGTCTGCTTCCCCACCCACTGCTTGACCAGTGAACCGAAGACGTCGGACAGCGACTCGTTGAGGGCGCCGGACTGCACGTGGTACTCCAGGTTCGCCGTGTACTCCGTGACGCCGTGGGTCAGCTCGTGGCCGATGACGTCGAGGGAGCCGGTGAAGTCGGTGAAGATCCGGCCGTCCCCGTCGCCGAACACCATCTCCCGGCCGTCCCAGAACGCGTTGTTGTAGCGGACGCCGCGGTGCACGTACCCGTCCAGGCGCATACCGCGGTCGTCGATCGAGTTGCGGCCCAGGACCTGGGCGTAGAAGTCGCGGGTGCTGCCGAGGCCGTCGAAGGCCTGGTTGACCGAGGCGTCCTCCGACTCGGCACCGTCCTCGCTGCGCGCCAGCACCGCGGCGGTCAGGTTGGTCGAGGTGCGGCAGTCGGAGATCGTCCGCCGTCCCTGGGAGGGGGCGGCCGTCCCGATGAAGAGGCTGCGGACGGAGCGCTGCCCGCGGAGCAGGGTGGTGTCCAGCATGGTCCTGAAGGCCGCGTCGCGGACGGCGGCGTCGCTGCTCTGCCGCAGGTGGTTCAGGATGTGCGGCGGAACGATGCAGTGGAGCGTTCGGATGGACATGCGACCTCTCCCGGGTTCGGCGTCCGGGCCCCGGTCCGGGACGTCCACCGGTCAGGGTCGCGCCGGGAGCGTCACCGCTCCGTCACCGGCGGGGTGACCTGGGGGGCACCGCGTGCTCCGCGGTGACGCGGAGGTGACGGCCCCCGCCGAGCATGGCCGGACCTGGATCCGACGAGAGCGGAGATGCGTCATGTCCGTTGCGGTGTGGCAGGACCTGTGCGCCGTGGCGCCCAGCCCGGAGCTGCGGGAGCGCCTGCGCGAGGAGCTGCGGCAGTTCCGCGCCGACGAGGAGTCGCCGCTGCTGCGGCAGCTCACGATGCCGCGCCGGCCGCGGTGGCCCGGTTTCGACGACGGGACGATCATCCCGCCGGACCGGTTCCCGCTCGGCACGTCGAGCAGAGCGATCACGCACGCGGCGGCGGAACGGGCCCCGCTGCGGGGCACGGTGCGGGTCGTGGTGGTGCTCGCGGACTTCGCCGACCGGCCCATGAACCAGACCACGCAGCACTTCTCGGACCTGTTCTTCTCCACCGGCGTGCTGCCCCACGGCAGCGTTGCCGAGTACTACCGGGAGGTCAGCGGCGGCCTGATCGACCTCGTCGGCGAGGTGGTCGGACCGCTGCGACTGCCCCGGAAGCTGTCCTGGTACGCCAACGACAACTTCGGGATCGGCCGGCCCAGCGGGACACCGCGCGCGCACCTCATGGCCCGGGACGCGGCGAAGGCAGCCGACCGCACGGTCGACTTCGGGCCCTACGACAACGACGGCAACGGCTACGTCGACGCGTTCGTCGTCGTCCACGCCGGCCGCGGCGGCGAGGCCACCGGCGAGCCGGGCGACATCTGGTCGCACAAGTGGGTCCTGCCCGAGGAGTACGCGGCCGACGGCACCCGCGTCTTCGCGTACCTGACCATCCCGGAGGACGCCCGGATCGGGGTCAGCGCGCACGAGCTCGGCCACCTGCTGTTCGGGCTGCCGGACCTCTACGACATCGACGACACCTCCGAGGGCGTCGGCAACTGGTGCCTCATGGGCGGCGGCTCCTGGAACGGCGGCGGCGACCTGCCGGCCCACCCGTCGGCCTGGTGCAAGCTGCGGCAGGGGTGGGTCGAGGAGGTCGAGGTGCACAGCGCCGGCACGGTGACCTTCCAGGACGTCAAGGACGGCCGGAAGGTGCACCGGCTCTGGCGCGACGGGACGCGGGGCCCCGAGTACTTCCTGGTGGAGAACCGGCAGCAGAGCGGTTACGACGCGCTCATCCCGGGCGGCGGTCTGCTGGTCTGGCACGTCGACGACGAGCAGCCCGACAACTCCGACGAGAACCACCAGCTCGTCGGGCTGGTGCAGGCCGACGGACGGCGGGACATGGACCGCAACCGCAACCGCGGCGACGCCGGTGACTGCTACCCGGGGACCAGCGCCAACACCGCCCTCACCCCGACGTCGACGCCCGGCACCCGGTCCTTCGCCGGCCAGGACACCGCCGTGTCGATCACGGGGATCTCCGCGCCCGGGCCGACGATGACCGCGACGGTGTCGGTGGGCCCGGCCGCGGCGCCGGAGGCCGGCACCCCGCCCGCCGAGCGGGCCGTCGTCCCCGGTCCCCGCACCAACGGGGAGGTCACCACTGCCCTGGCCAATCTGGAGTCGGACCTGGAGTCCCTGAAACGGCTCATGGTCGCGGGCGGGACGGGCACCGGCTGAGGGCGCCGGGACGGGTCCGGAGGTGGTCCAGGCGGTCGAGAACCTGACCCGGCTGTCCGGGCGGCTGGTCGCCCGGGAGCCGGACCCTCGGCGGGCCGCCTGGGACGCCGTCGTCGTCCACGTGACGGCGGCGGCACCCGTCGCGGGGAAGGCCGACCTGCTGTCCGGCCGGGTCGGCGACGACGTGACGGTGGCCTTCCGCCGCGAGCTGCTGGCCGGCGCCACGCCCGGCTCCCGGCTGGACTTCCGGGCGCAGATGGTGCCCGGCGGAGCCCTCGCCGAGCCCTACCCGGACGACGGCGACCTGCGGGTGCAGCCGGGCTGAACCGGCCGGGTCACCAGCGGATGTCGGCGGGGCTGCTCAGCGGCGCCCTCGTCCCGGCGAGAGCGGGCGGCGCACCCGAGTCCGCGGCGCGCAGCACGTCCGGGAAGCGCAGCCCGGTGCGCGCCTCCACCTCCGGGACGGCGAGCTGGAAGACGCGGAACTCGTCGAGGTCCAGCAGCTCCAGCCGGTCGAGGGCCTGGGTCAGGAGGAAGGCCCGCGCCTTGAGGAGCCCGGCCTCCCGGAAGACGACCACCTTCCAGTACTCGCGGGGCAGCCGCACCCCGCGGTAGGGGCGGTCGTCGGCTGCTAGCACCGGCCCGCCGAAGAGGCTCACCCGCAGGTCCTGGACGTCGACGTCGGCGAAGACCGCGTCCTCGAGCCGGCCCCAGACGCCGTCCTGCCTGCTCTGGTTGAAGTCCTCCAGCTGGGGCGCGATGTTGGTGAAGTAGAAGGAGTCGCGGTTGGCCCGCTCGGCCTCGGCCGGGTCCCCCCACAGCAGGTCGGCCCGGCGGGCGATGTGCCCGCGGTCCAGGCGGTTGCCCGCGTACAGGACGTCGCCCACCTGGGCGTCGGCCGCGATCCGGGGGTCCCGGACGAACCCGTGACCGCGACGGCTGAGCGCCCGGAGGCTGCCGCCGTCGATGTTCCACCCGACCCAGAGGGCGAACCGGCGGGAGGCGCTCATCTGCAAGGAGAAGTGCACGTGCTGCACGAGCGTGCCGCCGTCGACCGTGGGCGCCACGTCGGCGAGCACGCCGTCGACCGGCGCCGGGACCGGCACCTCCACGCCCAGGAACGCCGGGTCGTAGCCGCCCTGCAGTTCGACCTCCAGCACCCCGGTCATGCCGTCAGCTCACGCCGGCGCCGTCACGCCGCCGTCACCGCGCACCGCGGTCCCACCCGGCGCCGCGGCCGCGGCCGCGGAGGCGCCGGCGCTCGACGCCTGCCGCCGGCCCGGCCCGGCCCGGGCGACCACCCCCCGCGCCTGCCAGTTCCAGACCGGCGCCAGGTGGGCGTCCTGCGCGAGGACCCGGACCAGCGTCCGCACCTGATCCACGTCCAGGCCCTCGGCCGGGAACAGGTGCCGGAAGTGCCCAGGCGCCGGATCGCCGTCGGCGGGGGCACGGCGGTCGATCTGGTCGGGCGGGAAGGCCTTGAGCACGTCGGTCGCGGTCCGGATGCCCAGCTGGCGGAGGCCCACCCTCGTCGCCGTACCCGCCCGCAGCGCCGGGTTGACCGAGCCCTGCACGCGGGAGGGCGGGGCGCCGGCGGGTGCGGGGGACGGCTCCCCCGTGCGGGCCTGCCGGTGCTCGGTCCGCAGCACGCGGGCACCGACGTTGCGGGCCTGGCGGACCAGCCGCCGTTCGGCGAAGCCCCGTTCGATGCGGTCGAGGTGCACGTAGAGGGTCGCCTGGTCGACCCAGTCGACCAGCCGGCCCACGGGCACGCGGGTGTGCAGCATGACGTCCACGAGGTTGGCCGTGCGCAGGTTCTGCATGTCCTCGATGCCCTCCTCCAGCAGCCGGGCCTCGTACCAGATGTCCAGCCCGTCCAGCTGGTTGAGCGGGTAGTCGGGGCTCAGCTGCGGGACGACGACCCGGAGCACGCTGGCGGCGACCCGCTGCAGCGCCTGCAGCGCGATGACCGGGAAGATGCCGACGACGAAGGCGGTGGCCGCCTCCAGGCCGACGTCGTTCCCGGGCACCACCTGGTGCAGTGCCACGACCACCAGCAGCACCACGACGATGCGCAGGATCGCGTGCGCGTAGGCGCTGGGCCGCAGGTCGTTCTGGAAGTAGCGGCGGATGAGGCTCTGCACGATGAAGACGTAGGCGCCGAGGAAGGCGAAGCGGAGCACGTCCCACAGGGACGCCGGTTCGGCCAGGAAATCGGTGTCCCAGAGCACCGTGAACCAGCCGACGGCGAAGACGGCGGTCGCCAGGAACACCGGGAACATCGTCTCGACGCGGACGGCGAAGTTCGTCTGGTGGATGTTCTCCACGACCGACCGGCCGTAGTAGCTGTCGAACTTCTGGCGGTAGAGGTTGCGGCGCTGGTCGAGCAGCGCGCCACCGGCCCGCTCCCACTCCCGGCGGAACTGCGATCCCTCGGGTGGCCGCGGGAGGAACTGCGGCTCGTCCCAGCCCAGCCGGTGCAGGTGCACGACGTACTCCTGCCACACCGAGCCCGCCCGCTGGCCGAGGAAGCGGATGTACAGCCAGCCGGGGAGGAAGGCCAGGCACCAGAGGGCGAAGACCCGGAGCAGGGTGACCGCCAGGCTCTCCTGCGCGTCGGGCGGTTCCAGCCCGCCCCCGGCGGCGAGCACGCCCGTCAGCACCGTGCCCAGCACCAGCACGTTCATCCAGCCGGCGGCGAACCCGCGGGCCAGCCATCCGCTGCGCCGGAGCCGCTGCGTCCAGGACCGCCCGCTCTCCTCGTCCTCCGCGGGCTCCAGCGGATCGCCCCCGGCGAGCGCCCAGAGCACCTCGGCCCGGTGCGGATCGTCACGCTCCAGCGCGTCGACCAGTGCGGGCACCAGGAGCCTGGGGTCCGCGCCGCGGCGCACGTCCTCCAGCGTCGTCCGCAGACCGGCACTGCCGGCGACCAGCTGGGCGATCTCCACGCGGAGGGCGCAGGCGAGGTCCGGGTCGTGCTCCCCCGGGCGCGTGCCGTCGGCCGGCGGGGTCGAGCCCCTCAGGTCCAGGGCCGGCAGGAACCCGGCCAGGTACCCGGCGAGCTGCTGCTGCTGCGCGTGCTCCACCGTCCCTCCTTCCGCCACCGGCCACCCCGGTCAGCCGGTGGCGGTCACCTGCTTCCCGCCGGCCGCGACGCCGGGCGGGACGCGCCGGGGACCGGGCGCAGGGACCCGCAGCGGGACGTCGGTGACCCTCGGCTGCCCGTCCAGGTAGGTGACCAGCGGCCGCGGGGCGTACCGCGCCCGCCCGTCGGCCCGCCGTGCGACCGCGCTGGAGGCGACGGACTCCGATCCCGCGTCGCCGGCGCCGATCGGCCGCGCGAAGGGCCGGAGGAGGCGGAAGAACGACGTCCGCGAGTCGTGCAGCGTCCCCAGCGGGTCGGGGTCGACGGGGAAGGTCGTGCCGTCGTAGGTCCGCGGCCCGCCGTCGACCGGACGGCGGTAGGCGTCCTCCCGGAACGCGAGGCCGCAGGAGCGCGCCCGGTCCACCATCCACAGCAGCGTGATGTCGGCGAGCTCGGAGGTGGCGTGCCCGCCGCCGACGTCGCTGTGGTCGCCGCTGAACCAGACCTGCTCCACCTCCTGACGGCCGTCCACCGGGTCGTGCTCCCACAGCGCGGGGGCGAACGGCTTGCGCTTCTCGTCGACGGCCAGCGCCTGGAAGGCGGCGTCTACGGTGCCGCTCAGCCGGGTGTCGTGGAACTCCCAGCGGTGGTTGACCAGTTTCGACAGCCCCAGGCCGAGCGCCGGGATGCCCAGGGCACCCACGGTGTCCCACACGCCGAGGAAGCGGATCCGGGTCTCCCGGCTGAACGACCGCCGGAACAACTGGGACTCCAGGTCCCGGGGGTGCGTGGCCCGCGACCGGTACAGGTCGTACGCCTCCTCGAGGCGCCCCGCGTGCTCCCGGCGCAGGATGCCGCAGTTGCGCACCAGGCCGGCGGTGCTGCGGGCGGTGTACGCGCCGCGGCTGAAACCGAGGAGGAAGAGCTCGTCACCCGGCTCGTAGTACTCGACGAGGAACCGGTAGGCGTCCTGCACGTGCCGGGACAGCCCCACGCCGAAGGCTCCGCCGCTCAGCCGCTCCCCCGGCCGGGTCCCGACCCCCCGCTGGTAGTAGACCCGCTGCGGCACGCCGTCCGCACCCCGCTCGGCGACCCCCAGCGCGAACCGGGTGACGTTGGTGGGGCACGGCCGCCCGTCCTGCTGCTGGTCGGCGGTGTTCCACGTTCCGTCGCAGCACAGCACCAGCCGCTGGGGCATGACGCACTCCTCCGGACGAGCCCCCCGCGGGGTCGCAGGCTAGGGCTCCGGGCGTCACCGCTGCGTCAACCCTCGGCCGTCAGCAGGTCGCGCACGACGGGAAGCACGTCGGCGAGCTCCGCGCCGGCCGCACCGGGCGCGCCCGCCGGGCGCACCTGGACCGCGGACATGCCGAGGCGGCGGGCGGCACGCACGTGCCCGGCGTTCTCCGTGACGAACACGACGTCGGCGAACCGCAGTCCGGGCCCGGCCCGGGTCAGCGCCGCCCGGAAGGCCACCGCGGCCGGCTTGCGCACCCCCACCTCGGCCGACAGCGTGATCCGCTGCGCCGACGGCTCGAAGAACCGGCGGATGCCCAGCTCGTCGAGCAGGGCGAGGTACTCCGCGCGCACCGCGGCGACGTCGGCCGCGTCCGCCGGGACACGGGTGTCCGAGAGCAGGCAGAGGACGACGTCCGGGCCGGACCCGTCGCGGGCGGCGGCGAGCTCCTGCAGCGTCTCCAGGGCCCCGTCCCGGAGCGCTCCGCCGGTCTCCAGCGTCTCGCCGAGGTCGAAGAGCACCATCACCACCCGGTCCACCCCCTCCCCGGCCTCGCGACGCACGGCTCGCGCTCAGGAGTGCGCGGCGAACTGCACGACCAGCCGCTGCATGTGGTTGCTGGGCGCCACACCCAGCTCCTCCAAGAGCAGCGCGCGGAACCGCTCGTAGGCGCGCAGCGCCTCGGCCACGTTGCCCTCGGCCAGGTGGACGCAGACGACCGTGCGGTGCGCGCTCTCCCGGAGCGGCTCGGCGCGAACCGCGGCGTAGGCCGCCTCCAGCGCGTCGCCGTAGCGGCCGGCGGTCGCCAGCCGCGACGCGACCCGTTCCAGGGCGTGCAGGCGCACCTGCCGCAGGCTCTCGCGCTCGAGCAGGACCCAGTCGTCGTACCACCCGGGGAGGAGCTCTCCGCGCAGTCCGGCGGCGGGGACCTCGAGCTGCTCGAGGGGGACGTGCGGGTTCCGGACGCGCTCGGCCCAGTGCCCGAGCTCGTGGACGTCGACCCAGACCCCCTCGGCCAGCTCGAGGTGGTCCCCGGTGGCGTGGACCAGGCCGGGCACCGCCTTCTGCAGGCGCCACAGGGCCGACCGCAGGCTGCCGTGCGCGTGCCCCTCGGACGCGTCCGGCCACAGCTGGCCGGCCAGCGCGGCCCGGGGCGGGTGCGTCGTGAGGCAGAGGTGGGCGACGAGCCGCTGGACGGCGTGCGGGAGTTCGGGCACCAGGTCTCCGGGTCCCGAACCGGCGCGGATGTCGAAGCCGTCGAGCAACGTGACCCGTGGCGCGTCGACCGTCATCGCCGTCATCCCCTCCAGTCGGCTCAGCGACCACCCGCAACAGTGACAGGACGGGTGCGGGTTGTCATAGGGCTATCGGCCCGGCTCGTGCCGGGCCGAACGGAGGAAGCCGGCCAGCCACTGTTCGACCGCAGCGACCACCCCATCCGGCGACGCGGCCACGGCGACCGTCGTCGCCTCCGGTGCCCCGTCACCCGGTCCACCGAGCCCGGACAGACGCGCCCGGAACGCCCCGTCCCCGCCCTCGAGCCAGACGCGGACGAGCAGCACGGCGCTCGGTTCCTCGGCCATCGGCACGGCCACCCTTCGCCCCCCGCGGACGACGTGGCGGCGTCGCCACGCCGGGGCGGCGGCCGGACCGCCGCACCAGGACACCGAGGGTCCCCGCACCGGCCCGAGAGTGCAGTCCCCCGGCCGGATGACTCCCCTCGGAGGCGGAGCCGCGAGTTCCCCGCCGGGCGGACCGTCCGGTCATCCGCGGCGCATGACGAACGGACCCGGCGCTCCGGCCATGCTGGGCGACGCTGCATCGGACCACACGCTGCGGCGGACGGTGGAGGAGCGGGTCATGGCGTGGCTGGTCGTACTCCTCCTGGCCCTGGTGGCCGAACTCGCGCTGGTGATCGTGCTGGGCCGGGCCATGACCGAGCAGTACGAGACCGACGACGACGCCCCCGGCGCCGACCGGCCGGACTCCTGGCCCCTGGTCGGGCCCTGACCCGTCGGCCGGCTCACCGGGGATGCTCCTGTCGACGTCACGCGGTGACGCCGAGGTGTTCGAAGCCGGTCGGTCCGGCGGTCGACGTAGGGCCCGGTGGGCTCGTCGCGGTCGAGCCGGTGCCGGGCGCAGCCGGGTGGCGGCCAGATCGACCACCTCCACCAGGGCGTGGATCCGGCGGGGCGATCGCCGGCGCAGCGGTCGACCAGCTCCGCGGTTCGAGACGTCCCGCCCGATGACGTGGAGAGAACGGGGCCACCCCCACAGGACCGACACATCGCACAGCAGGACAGCCAGGCGTCGGTCAGGCGAGGAGTCGGATCACCTGGGCGACCCCCTCCCCTCACATCCTCACTGTCAGGCGACGATCAGGTAGAGGCCGAAGCAGACGATCGACCCGGCGGCCACGAGGCAGATCACGGCGAGCGCGGTGCCCGTCGCGGCCTGCATCTGCTCCCGTCCGTCGGCCGGGGACCGGACGCGGGCGGACCACCCCACGATCGCGAAGGTGACCAGCAGGGTGAGCGTGATCGCGGCCGCGGCCGCGACGACGGCGACCTGCACCAGCGAGGTCCAGTCGATGTGCACGGCTCCTCCTCCGGGACGGCGGGACGGGTCCGACGAGCTCAGGCGACGAGATCGCGGGGCCCGCGGTCGGGGGCCGACGGCCGCGGCAGCTCGGTGACGGTGGCCGCGGTGACCGGGGCACGGCGGGAGGCGCCGTAGATGCCGGCGGCCACGGCGATGCCGGCTACCCCGACGACGATGACGCCGACGGTGCCGGTGGCCGCCGTCCACGACGCGGCCGCGCCCACGACCGCCGCCGAGGGCAGCGTGAACAGCCAGGCCAATGCGATCCGCCCCGCGACGCCCCAGTGCACCGACGCCAGCCGGCGCCCGGCCGCGGAGCCGAGGATCGAGCCGGTGCACACCTGCGTGGTCGACAACGGCAGGCCGAGGTGGGTGGAGGTCAGGATGACCGCGGTGCTGGTGGTCTCGGCGGCGAAGCCCTGGACCGGCTGGATCTCGCCCACCCGCGTGCCGAGCGTGCGGATGATCCGCCAGCCACCGACGTAGGTGCCCAGCCCGATCGCCAGGCCGGCCGAGAGGACGACCCAGAACGGCGGAGCGGAGCCCGCCGGCAGCAGGCCGGCGGTGATCAGCGTCAGCGTGATGACCCCCATGGTCTTCTGCGCGTCGTTGGTGCCGTGGGCCAGGGCGACCATCGAGGCCGACACCGTCTGGCCGTGCTTGAAGCCCCGGGCGGCGACGGCCGGGGAGGCGCGGGTGATGACCCGCAGCGCCAGGTACGTCGCGCTCAGGGCGATGAGCGCCGCCACCACGGGTGAGAGCAGCGCCGGCAGCACGACCTTGTTGAGCACCGTGCCGAAGTCGATGGCGTCGGCCCCCCCGGCCACCCAGGTCGCGCCGATCAGCCCGCCGAACAAGGCGTGCGAGGAGCTCGACGGCAGCCCCAGCAGCCAGGTGAAGAGGTTCCACACGATCGCGCCCACCAGGCCCGCGAAGATGACGACCGGGGTGATGAGGGTCTCGTCGACCAGACCGCCGGAGATCGTCTTCGCCACCTGGACGGAGAGGAAGGCCCCCAGCACGTTCAGGATCCCGGCGATGGCCACGGCGGTCCGGGGTCGCAGGGCCCCGGTCGCGATCGAGGTGGCCATCGCGTTCGCCGTGTCGTGGAAGCCGTTGGTGAAGTCGAACACCAGGGCGGTCACGACGACGAGCACGACGATCAGCGAGACGTCCATCGAGCCCCTCCGATCGGCCGAGCCGCTCCCGGGGTCCTCCGGCGCGCGGAGACCGACCGGACGCGGACCTCGCGCGGGCTCGTGCCGCCACGGTGGATCACCCCGGTGGCGGCCGCCTCACCCGCCGGGGACGAGCCGTTGCTCGCCGTGCGGGCGACACGCCGTCAGCCGGTGGCGCGGCCCGGCCGGGCGCAGGGACGGCCGCCTCCGCTCACTTGGGGAGGTTCCGGGCGGCCAGCCCGAACAGGACCCCCAGCGCGTTCGTGGCCCAGTGCGCCCCGGCACTGGCGACGACGCTGTCGCTGCGCCGCCGGAGCTCGCCGAAGACCAGCCCGCCCGCTGTCGTGACCAGGACGGTGCCCCCCACCACCAGTGCCCCGGACGCGCCCACCGCGTCGGTCACCCCGCCCTCACCCCCGGCGGCGCGCACCGCGGGGATGAGGTGCCAGCAGCCGAACAGCAGCGAGGTGGAGACCAGCACCTGCCATGGCCGGCAGTGCCGGGAGAGCGCTCCCCAGAGCACGGAGCGGAAGGCGATCTCCTCGAGGAGGACCGTGCCGAACGGGATCGCCACGAACGCGCTGTGCAGCACCCCGGTCAACGGGAGGTCGTAGCGGTCGCTCTCGAACGCCGGCCGGGTGGCCGGCAGCAGCACGCCGACCGTGTAGCCGCCGGCGACGACGGCGATCACCCCACCGCCCCACAGGCACCCCGAGCGGAGCCGGCCCTTCGCCAGGCCCAGCTGTGCCCAGCTCAGCCCGGCCAGGCGGGCCGCCGCGAGCAGCCCGGCGCCCTCCAGCGCACGGACCCACCACGGCGGGTGCAGCGCGTGGTCGATCACGTTGATGGCCGCGAGCGCCGCCACGACCCCACCGGAGAACGCGACGAAACGGGTGCGCCCGACGGCGGTGGTCGTCACGCCGGCGACACCGGTCCCGCGGCCGCAGCCACGTCAGCGCCCGCCGACCAGGTCGCGCAGCCGCGCGGTGTCCGCGTCGGTCCAGCCCGGTGGCTGCGCGACCTGCGCCCAGCCGTCGACGTAGTCGGCCTGGTACTTGTGCCCGTGCCCGTCCGGCACGCCGACGGCGAACGCCATGTCGGCGGTGACCTGCCAGAAGCTCACGAACGGCAGCCACACCATGTCCTGGGAGACGTCGGGTCCGCGGTCGCCGCGCAACCAGTCGGGGCGGTGCAGGATCAGCCGGGGCGACCACCAGACGATGGGGTCCGAGGCGTTCTGCAGGTAGACCAGCCGCGGTTCGTCCCACGGCCCGGCCGGGTCCTGGAGGTCGTCGGCCTCGTCGGCGAACCGGACGGTCCGGCCCTCGTCGTAGACCGGCAGCCACTCCGGCGAGCCGGAGTCGCGGTCGGTGACGATCTGGCCCCACAGGTCGTTGAAGTTCGGTGGCCCGGCCCACAGGACGCCGTCGGTCCGGTTGGCGATGTCGGCCAGTCCGCTGAAGGCCGCCTCCCCACCGAAGGTGCCGAGGCTCTCGCCGAACACGAACAGCTGCGGCCGTGACTCCGGCGGCCGCTGGGCCCAGACGCCGTAGACCGCGTCGAACAGCGCCCGGCCGGCGTCCCGCGCCCTCGCCTGGTCGACGAGGAAGGACATCCAGCTGGGCAGGTAGGAGTACTGCATGGCCACCATGGCGGTGTCGCCGTTGAACTCGTACTCCAGCGCGGCGGTCGCCGCGGGATCGACCCAGCCGGTCCCCGTGGTCGTCCCGACCACCAGGACCGAGCGGTCGAACCCGCCGGCCCGCTCGAGGTCGCGCACGGCGAGCGCCGCGCGATCCCCGGCGTCCTCGGCCGACGCCAGGCCGGCGTAGGCGCGGACCGGTTCCCGGGCCGGCTCCCCGGAGAATGCGCGGAGCTCGTCGGGCGTCGGCCCCGTGCCCACGAAGTTGCGGCCCTGCAGCCCCAGTTCGTCCCACGGCACCAGGGACTCGGGGCTGCCGGAGCGCTCCGGCGCCGTCGGCTCGGTGGCGCCCTCCTCGGTGCCGTCGTCCCTGACGCTGAAGGCGGAGTTCATCGCGCTGACCAGTCCCTGGAAGAGCACCCCGTTGAGCAGGACGACGACCAGGGCCACGGCGACGACGACGCCGAGCGGACGGGCCATCCGGCTGGGCAGGACCCGGCCGAGGAGCCGGACGGCCCCGCGGGCCAGCCGCCGGATCCCGCGGCCCGCGGCCACCAGCAGGGCCATCAACGGGACCGCGATGACGACGATGCCGGGCGACCAGTAGCCCTCGGGCGGTTCCAGGCCCATGAGCTCGTGGATCTGCCCCTGCCAGCGCGCCCCCAGGACCAGCATCACCACGACCAGCACGGTCCCGCCGACGCCGAGCACCACCCAGGCGCCACGGCGGAAGCCGGCCGGCAGGCGGCCGTCGGTCAGCTCCGCCACGAACCACGCGAGGGTGACGCCCACGCCGTAGCCGATCGCCGCGGTCACGCCCGCGATCAGACCCTGGAGCACCCACCCCCGGGGCAGCAGTGACGGGGTGAGCGACGCGCAGCCGAAGAGGACGGCGCCCAGGGTGCCGCTCCAGGTGTAGCGCGGCAGCCGTCGCCACCAGCGGCGGCGCGGCGCGTCCGTGCCGCTCGCCGGGGCCGGCGGCGGGGGCGGCGAGGCGACCTCGGTACCGCCGGGGGCGCTCGTCGTCGGTTCCGCCGTCATGCCGCTCCTCCCGGTCGCGGCGGGACGCTAGGGCTCGGGAACCCGGGCCCGACTCCTACCGGGAGGATGAACCGCGACGGTCGCGCGTGCTCCACCATCCGGCCATGGCCAGAGCCAGGGCACGGCGCAGCCGTGCGAACACCCGCACCCCCAGCACCGCGGCCGACGTCGGGCTCGTCCTGGCCTCGGCGATGGCCCCGGGGACGTTCGCAGCGTCGCTGTCGCCCCGGAGCGGGGTCGACCAGGGCATCGTGACGGGACTGGCGACGGGGATCCACTACCTGCTCGCCGCCGAGGCGCACGACGTGCTGGGCGGCACCACCCGCTTCCTCACCGGCAGGGATGCGTCACCGGCCGCGCTCCGCACCGCGTCCATGGGGGTCGACTGGGCGGCCGTCCCGGTCGCGATGGCGGTGCTCCGTGCGCTGCCGCCCCGGGCCGGTGCCCCGGTGCGCGGAGTGGTCCGCCAGACGGCCTGGCGGCTGGGCGCAACCGGCCTGGCCGCCGGCCTGCTCACCGGCGCGCAGGCCGGTGTGCAGGAACTCGACGACCGGCTGCGGCTCGGCGGGCGGCTCGCCTCGCTCCCCCTGGCCGTGCCGGTGGGCCTCGCCGTCGCCTACGCCGGGGACCGGCTCCGGGCGGCCGACCGCACACCGCACGAGCCGGACGGCGCCGCGCCGCCGCCGGTGCAGTCGGTCGCCGTGGCCGCGGGCGTCGTGGGCACCCTTGCCGGCGTCGCCTACGGGGAGCACGTCCTCACCGGGATCGCCGCGCGCAGGCTCGCCGCCGTGCTGCCCGGCCCGCCCGAGCTGTGGCGCCTGGCCGGGCACGCCGGCTTCCTCGCCGGCCTCGGGGCGGGTGCCGCAGCGGTCTGGCACCGGGCGATGCGCCGGGTCGAGGGGATGACGTCGGCCTACGTCCCGGTGGTGGAGCCGGACGAGGCGGAGCGGCTGCTCCCGTCGACCGTCAGCGGCGGGCCCGGCAGTCAGGTGTCCTGGGCCGGCATGGGCCGCGACGGCCGGCTGCACTCCCTCGCCACGGTCCACCCCCGGCCGCTCCTGGACCGGCCCGAGGGTGTGCCTGACCTCTCCATCGAGACCGTGATGGGCGAGCCGGCGCGGGCCTGCCCGGTGCAGGTCTACGTCGGGCTGGACAACGCGCCGACGGCCCGGGAGCGGGCGGACCTCGCGATGGCCGAGCTGGAGCGGACCGGCGCCTTCGACCGGTCGCTGCTCGTGCTCGTCTCCCCCACCGGGACCGGCTACGTCAACTACGTCGCCGTCGCCGCCCTCCAGTACCTCGCGCTCGGCGACGTCGCCACCGTGACCCTCCAGTACTCGCGCCGGCCCTCGCCGCTGTCCCTCGGCATGGTCCGCGGGGCCCGCGAGCAGAACCGGCTGCTGTGGCTGCGCATCCTGGAGCGCCTGCGGGACCGCCCCGGGGGCCGCCCGCGGGTCGCGCTGTTCGGGGAGAGCCTGGGCGCGCACACGAGCCAGGACGTGTTCCTGCACTGGGGCACCCTGGGCCTGGACGCCATGGGCATCGACCGCGCGCTGTGGATCGGGACGCCCTACGGGAGCGGGTGGATGCGCCAGGTCACCCGCGGGAACCGGCTGGACGTCGACCCGTCCGCCGCCGTCGTGGTCAACGACCACGGCCAGTACGCGGCCCTCGCCGCACGGCCCGGCGGCCCGCCCCGCTTCGTCCTGCTCAGCCACGACAACGACGGCGTGACGAAGTTCGGGCCGGACCTGCTGTGGTACCCGCCCGAGTGGCTGGGCAGCGGTCGTCCGCGGCCCGAGGTGGTCCCGGGGGCCAGCCCCCGCGGCATCCCCCCGGCGATGCGCTGGCGCCCGGTGACCACGTTCTTCCAGAGCCTCGTCGACATGAAGAACGCCCAGGCCGCGGGGCCCTACCGGGCCTGGCAGCACGACTACCGCGCCGACCTGCCGCGCTTCCTCAGCGACGTGTTCGAGCTGCCCGTGTCCGAGGAGCGGCTGCGGCGGGTCGAGCAGACGCTGGAGCTGCGGGAGACCGTCCGGGAGCACATGTTCGCCGTCGTCCCCGGGGCGGTCGGGTGACCCCCGGCCGTCCTCCCGGCGTCGGCCGGGGGCACGTGCAGCGCGCAGAGAGGAGACCGAGGTGGCGACCGACAGCCTCGCCGGGAGCGCCGGTGACGTCCTGGACCTCCCCGTCCCACAGCGGAACCGGCTCGTCCAGCGCCGGGAGGGCGCTGGCGCGGCCCGGCGCGCCCGGGTCCTCGAGCCGGACGACGGCCGGCCGGAGGACCGGGAACCGCGGCTGACGGTCCGGTCCCCCGCCGGCGCGGTGCTGGTGGCCCACGTGCGCCGGCAGGTCGATCAGGTGCTGGCCCAGGACCTGCTGGTCCGGGTCGACGCCCCGGACAGCGTGCACCAGATGCGGGTCGCCACCCGCCGGCTGCGCAGCGCGCTGGCCACCTTCGAGCCACTGGTCGACGCGCGCGTGACCCGCGACCTGGGCCGGGAGCTTCGGTGGCTGGCCGCCGAGCTCGGTGCCGCCCGCGACGCCGAGGTGATGCGGGAGCGCATCCGGACCGCGGTGGACGAGGAACGGCAGCGGCTGGCATCGCCCACCGGCGACGGCGAGGCGCTCCTCCCCGGCCCACTCGACGACGACGGAGCCCTGGGCGCGGCCTACCGCCAGGCGCACGACCGGGTCCTCGGCCACCTGGACGGCGACCGATACCACCGCCTCACCACCACGCTGCAGGCCCTGGTCGAGCAGCCACCGCTCCGGAAGCGCGCCGAGCGGCCGGCGGGCACGGTCCTCCCACGGCTCGTGGCGAAGAGCTACCGCCGCGTCCGCCGGGACGTGCGGGAGGCGAGGTCCCTGCCGCCCGGCCAAGAGCGCGACGAGGTGCTGCACGACGCGCGCAAGGCGGCCAAGCGGGCGCGCTACGCGGCCGAGGCCGTCGCGCCGGTCTTCGGCAAGGACGCCACCCGGTTCGCGGCGGCCATGGAGAACGCCCAGGAGGCGCTCGGCGAGCGGCAGGACTCCCTGCTCACCCGTGCCCGTCTGCAGGAGCTGGCCGCCACCGCCCCGTCGACCGGACTGGCCTTCCTCTACGGCCGCCTGGACGCGCAGGAGGAGGCGCAGGGCCGGCAGTCGGAGGAGCACTTCGACCTCGCGTGGAAGGCCGCCCGCAGCCCGAAGCTCCACCGGTGGCTCCGGTAGGTCGACCGACGGCCCCGCACCGCGCCGCGGTCAGGTGCCGCGACCGGGCTCCTCGACGGGCTCGGGCATGGTGCCCACGCCGGCCGAGCGGGCCCAGATGGGCAGGCCGTACCAGGTCAGCGCACCGGTGACCGCGATGAAGCCGCCGCCCACGAGCCCCTGCGTGAAGCCGAGCACCACGTCGAGGATGAGCAGCACGGCGCTGCTGATGGCCAGGACGAGCAGCCCCAGCCCCGCCAGCAGCAGCCGGTCGGCCACCACGACCAGGGCCACCTTCTGCCGGCGCCGGAACACCAGCCGGTGGAACGAGACCGGCGCGATGAGCACGATCGTGGCCAGGGCCGTGGACATCAGAGCGACCGTGTAGACGGTGCGTTCGAAGTCGCCGAGCGTGGCGAACCGGGCGGTGAACGCGAGTCCCAGCAGGAACGCGAAGAGGATCTGCACACCGGTGATGGCCACCCGCAGCTCCTGCAGGAGCTCGGCCAGGTTCCGGTCCAGGACCCGGTCCACCGGCTCCCCCCGCGCCCGGGCGCTGGCGAGGACGGCCCCCGCGTCGAACCGCCCCGGGCGCGCGGCCCTGTCGGAGATACCGGCCATTGCCGCGGTGTACCCGCCCACCGGGCTCCTGCACATGCTCCCGCGGGGACGATGCCCTCCGGGCGGGAGGGCCGGACGATCCCCCCATGCGGACCGGTCTCGAGGCGCACCTCCGCTCCGGGCAGGTGGGCAAGGTCGTCTACGGCTCGATCATCGGGCTGGCGCTGATCGTCGCCCTGGAGGGACACCCGCCGGCCGCGGGCGTCATGGCCGTCTGGCTCGTCGGCACGGCCGTCGCGGTCGGGCTGGCCGAGGTGTACAGCGAGATCGTGGGGACGGAGACGAGCACCCGCCGGGCCGTCACCCGGCCGCAGCTCCGAGCCATCGCGGAGGACGCCGCCGCCGTCGGGATCGGGGTCGCCTCCCCTGCGGTCGTCTTCCTGCTCTCGGCCGTGGGGCTGCTCGCCGTCGGCACCGCCTTCACGGTCGCGAAGTGGAGCGGGTTCGCACTGATCGGCTTCTACGGTTACTGGGCGGCCCGCTTCAGCGGCGCGGCGCCGGCCCGGGCCGTTCTGAAGGGGGTGCTGGTGGCGTCCGTGGGCGCGGGACTGATCGCGCTCAAGGCACTGGTGCACTGACCGCCGCGCGACCGGGCCGATCGCACCGGGACGGGCTCGTCCCGCCGGGAGGATGCCGAGGGACGCCGGCCCGGGCAGGGTCGGCAGCCCGCGGGACCGTCCATGGCCGGGAGGCTGACCGTGACCGCACCTGTCGGAGCCCGCTGGGCCGCACGAGCAGCCCTCGGTCTCGTCGTCCTCACCGCTGTCCTGCTGCTGGCCACCGCCGGCACGCGCAGCATCTCGATGGTCCTCATGACGGTCGCGGCCGTCGTCGTCGTCACGGCGGGGGGCTTCTGGTTCCTCCTGCTCCGGGGACCGCTCCGGTTGCTGGCCCTCGCCCTCGTGGTCGGCGTCCCGCTGGCCGTGCTGGTGGTCTTCGCCGGCAACCGGCTGCTCTGGGTCGCCCTCGTCGGAGCCGGCCTGCTGGGTGCCGCGGTGGCCCTGGCCCGGAACGCGCTGCGGCCGGACCCGGCGGAGTGGACGCTCCCCACGTGGGAGGTGCCCCCGGCGCGCCACCCCTTCCTCGTGATGAACCCGCACTCGGGCGGCGGCAAGGTCGGCCGCTTCGACCTGAAGCGGCGGGCCGAGGCCCTCGGCGCGGAGGTCGCGCTGCTCGACCGGCCGGGCACCGACGTCCGGCAACTGGCCCGCGACGCCCTCGCGCGCGGTGCCGATCTGCTGGGCGTGGCCGGCGGGGACGGCACCCAGGCCCTCGTCGCGCAGGTCGCCGCCGACCACGACGTGCCGTTCGTCGTCATCAGCGCCGGCACCCGCAACCACTTCGCCCTCGACCTCGGGCTGGACCGGGAAGACCCGACCGGCTGCCTGAGCGCGCTGCGGGACGGCGTCGAGGCACGGGTGGACCTCGGTGAGGTCAACGGGCGGCCCTTCGTCAACAACGCCTCGTTCGGCGCCTACGCCGAGATCGTGGAGAGCCCCGCCTACCGCGACGACAAGCGCGGGACGACGCTGGACACCCTGCCGGACCTGCTGCGCGGCCAGCGGGGCGCGCACCTGGTCGCCGAGCTCGGCGACCGGACGTTCGACGCGCCGCAGGCGCTGCTGGTCAGCAACGGCCCGTACGGGGCGAGCGACCTCGCCGGCCTGGGCCGCCGGGCCCGCCTCGACCGGGGGCTGCTGGGCGTCATCGCCATCCGGGTGGACTCCGCGCGGCAGGCCGTCGGGCTGCTCAACCGCGCCCACGAGCGCGGCCTGCTCCGCACGGAGACCCGCGAGGTGCGGGTGCGCGCCGACCAGCCCGAGATCCCCGTCGGCATCGACGGCGAGACGGTGCGCCTCACCGCACCGGTGCGGTGCACGAGCCGGCCCGGCGCCCTGCGCGTCCGGCTGCCGCGCGACCGGCCCGGGGTCCGCCCGCCCCGCGGGGCCCTGGATGCGGCGAGGCTGTGGACCCTGGCGACGGGACGGGCGGAGGCGGGACCAGGAGCCCGGGCCGACGCCCGCGAGCCCGGCCCGGCCGGTCAGCCGTCCCACCGGTGAGCGGTCCCATGGTCTGACCGGACGCGCGGGACGGCGCCGGCTACGTGCGGCCGTCCGGCCGTCCGCTGTCGACGACGGGCGGGGGCGTGGGTGCAGGTGCTCCGGCGGCACCGGGTCCGGTCCCGGTGAGTCCCCACTCGGCGTGCGTCCGGGCGCGGAACTCCTGGACGGCCGAGCCGACGGTCGGGAACAGGTGCCGCGGCTCGATCTTCTCGGTCAGGCCGTACACGTCGATCTTCTTGCGGACCGGGTCCTTGAGGCCGGCGAACACCAGGCTCTGCCCGCGCTGGTCCAGCAGGTGGTCGAGCTCGAACAGGATGTCCGCGGCGGTCGTGTCGACGTCGGTGATCGGCTCGGCCGCGATCACGATCCAGCGGGGTGGCGGGTCGGCCCGCGAGAGCGCGACGACCTCGTCCCGGAAGGTCTTCGCGTTGGCGAAGAACAGCGGGGCGTCGAACCGGTAGATGACCAGCCCCGGCAGCCGGCGGGCCTCCGGGTAGGACCGCAGGTCGTGGTACCCGCGCATGCCGTCGACCAGCCCGAGCGTGGTCTGGTACGGACGCCACGCCCGCCGGAACACGTTGAGGATGGACATGCCCACGGCGATCGCGATGCCGGGCAGCACGCCGAGCACCGCCACGCCCGCGAAGGCGACCAACGACACCGCGAACTCGACCCGGCGCTGCTTCCACAGGCGGGCCGTGCCCGGCAGGTCGGCCAGCGACAGGGAGGCGGTGATGACGACGGCCGCGAGCGCGGGCTGGGGCAGGTTCCGGAAGAGCCCCGGCAGCGCCACGATCAGGACGACGATGAGCACCGCCCCCGTCACACCCGTGATCTGGGTGCGCGCGCCGGCCCGCTCGGCCACGGCGGTGCGGGACGCGCTGGTGCTCACCGGGAACCCCTGGAACAGCCCGGCCGCGAGGTTGGCGGTGCCGATGCCGACCATCTCCGCGGAACCCCGCACCTCCTGGCCGGTCCGCTCGGCGAACGCGGTGGAGGTCGAGATGGTGTCGGCCAGCGACACGACCGCGATGGCCACCGCGCCGGCCGCCAGGGGCAGGACGTCGGACCAGGCGAGGGTGGGGATGGTCAGCGGGGGGAACCCCTGCGGCAGCGTCCCGACCAGGCTCACCCCGCGCTCCCCCAGCCCGGCGACGCTGCTCACCAGGATGGCGAGCACGACCATCACCAGCACCGCCGGCACCTTCGGCAGCCAGCGCTGCAGCACCAGGATGAGCACGATGCCGCCGAGGCCCACCGCCGCGGCGGCGGGTACGACCTGCCCCTCGGCCACGCCCCGGATGAACGCGGTGGCCTCCTCGATGGCGCCGTCGCCGTCGACCGAGAAGCCGAAGAGCTTGGGCAGCTGGCTCACCAGGATCACGACGGCGAGGCCGTTCATGTACCCGATCATGGTGGGCCGGGAGATCAGCTCGGCGATGAAGCCCAGCTTGGCCACGCCGGCCACGAGCGTGATGGCCGCGACCATGAGCGCCAGCACGGAGGCCAGCGCCACTGCCCGCTCCGGATCCCCGCCGGCGGCCACGAGCGGCAGCACCGTCGCGGCGATCATGGGGCCCAGCGAGGAGTCGGGGCCGAGCACCAGGATGCGCGAGGGGCCGACCAGCGCGTAGCCGAGCAGGCACATCACCGAGGTGTACAGGCCGGTGATCGCCGGCAGGCCCGCCAGCTCGGCGTAGGCCATCCCCTGGGGCACCAGCAGCATCGTCAGCACGACCCCGGCGACGACGTCCTTCGGGAGCCAGGCGCGGCGGTAGGTCCTCAGGAGCTGGACGCCCGGCGGGACGAGGGACACGCGCACCTCCTGCTCCTGTACCGGCCCTTGGCCGGCCGCGGGAACCGC
The DNA here is from genome assembly GCA_963747895.1 of uncultured Actinomycetota bacterium. Classification (GTDB taxonomy): domain Bacteria; phylum Actinomycetota; class Actinomycetes; order Mycobacteriales; family Geodermatophilaceae; genus Blastococcus. The sequence goes on along the minus strand of CAVVGX010000012.1, from coordinate 435,179 downwards.
CCCCAGCCTGCTGGCGGGCGGGGGCGCCGGCCTCACCCGCGCCGGGTGACGCCCCGGTCCCCCGTCGCCTCCCGGCCGGGATGCTTCAGTCCCGCCGGTCCACACCCGCGCAGGTGTTCGCCAGGGTCTGCACGAGGGCGCGGCGGTCGCACCGCCGTCGCAGGGCACGTTGGCGGTCTGCGCCCGAGCCGCGGCGCAGCCGCTCGTGCAGCAGCGACGTCACGACGGGCAGGTCACCGGCGGCGCCGAGGGCCGGCGCGACGGCGACGAGGAGCGCGTCCAGCACCGTGGACGCCGGGGCCGGCCCGCCCCGACCGGGGTCGAGGACGTACGCCTGGAGCCCCCAGCGGGCGGCCGCACGGGTCGAGGCCGCCAGGACCGCGTCGGGGACCTCCAGCGGTCGCGGCCGCCCCGCCGCCTCCTGCGCGAGCGCCGTGGCCACCAGCCCCCGGCAGAGCCCCGCGAGGAGGACCGCGTCGGCCACCGTCGGGCAGGTGTCGGCCAGCCGGAACTCCACGGCGGCCTGCCCGGACGGGTCGGGGACGCAGGAGGCCGCGCCCGGGGCCGCCCCCTCCTCGAGCGCGAACCGGGAGCTGGACCAGCCGGTGTCACGGCCGCGCCACAGGGCGCTGTTGCCGGTGAGCGCCAGGAGGGTGGGCAGCCAGGCACGGCACCGGTCGAGCACGGCGGCGCCGAGCTCCGTCGAGGACACCGGCACGGAGACGACGCAGGCACACGTCCCGCTCTCCCCGGCGACCGGGTCCGGGTCCGGGACGTCGTACGGCGGTGTCCCGAGGGCCAGCAGGCGGGCGCCCTGGTCGGCGGCCGCCTCCGCGAGCGCCCGGCGGGCGACGGACAACCGGCGGGCGACGTCGGACAGCTCGGCGCGGACTCCGGTCGTGCCCGCCACCTGGAAGCCCGTGGACCCCGGCCGGGCACGGAGCTCCCGGGCGACGGCGTCGAGGACCTCCGGCGCCACGCAGGCGGCGTCCCCGTCCGGCCACACCAGGAGGAACTCCTCCTCGACGCGCAGCGGCGGCAGCACCGCGGCCAGCGCGGCCACCCTCGGCCCGCTGCCGGCGACCGGCTGGACGGTCACGGGTACTCCCTCTCCTCGGTGGGCGCGGCGGGACCGCCGGCGCGGACCGGCACCGACCCGGCGCCGGGCATGCACAGGGCCCGGCCGACCGGGTCGGCCGGGCCCCGCGGTCGGAGCGCGGTCAGGCGGTCTGCGGCGTGCGCTCGTCCTCCTCGGCGAAGACCTCGCGCAGCCGGGCCTCCTCGTCACCGCTCAGATTGCTCTCCACCAGCACCATGTGCTGGCCGGCGAAGGCCGCCTGCACCTTGTCCACCACCCCACCGCTCGTCAGCACGAACAGCGCCGAGGTCCCCGGCGTGATCTCGTCCCGCATGCGCTTGATGAAGGAGTCGTCGATCCCGACGTCGGTCATGCTGCCGGTCAGCGCTCCCATGCCTGCGCCGATGGCCATGCCGAGCAGCGGGACGAAGAAGATCAGCCCGAACAACATGCCCCAGAACGCCCCGCCGAGCGCTCCGGCGCCGGCCATGTTGCGCAGCTGCTCGGTCTTCGGCTTCTTCCGTCCCTCGGCCCACGACACCGTCGCGGCGTCGTGGACCTGGATGAGCTCCTGCCGCTGCAGGTCCTTCAGGGTCGCCACGGCGGACTCCGCGCCATCGGCGGTGGGGAACTTCCAGACGGTCAAGGTGGCCATCTACTTCTCCTCAGGTCGTCGTCGGCACCGGGCGGCCCGGCGTCTCGGGCCGGGGCGTCGGTGCGGCACGCACCCGACGGCGGCGCCGGTCCGAGACTCCCGCCGGAGGACGACCCGGGCCTCATCCGGCGCGGATGACGGCGGGGTCGGTGGGCCGCTCATCCCGTCGGGGGGATCCGGGCGCGACCGGCGCGGGGCACCGTCGGGGCATGAGTCCCACCCGCGCCGCCGGAGCGCTGGCCGTGATCGCCCTGGCCGCCGCCGGCTGCTCGTCGTCCGACGATTCGTCGTCGAGCTCGTCGTCGTCCAGCTCGTCGTCCTCCAGCTCGTCGTCCTCCAGCTCGTCGTCGTCGAGTCCGTCGTCGAGTTCCTCGTCGAGCGAGGACCTCTGCGCATCGGCCGACGACCTGCGGACGTCGGTCGCGGATCTCGGCGACGTGCAGGTGGCCCAGGACGGCACGACGGCTCTCCAGGACGCCTTCTCGGCCGTCCGCGACGACGTGCAGCAGGTGGCCGACGAGGCCCGGGACCAGTTCACCCCGCAGGTGGGCGACGTGGAGGCAGCCGTCCGCGGCGTGGGCGACGCGCTGACGTCGCTGGCCGGCGGACCGTCGGCGGCCGGGGTGACCGCCGTGCGCAGCGCGGTGGCGACGCTGACCGACGACGTCGGCGTGCTGCTCGACGACGTGGGCTCGACGTGCTGACCGCGGGCGGTCCCCGGGCGCCGGGCGCGGCCACGGGTCGCGTGCCCGCGGCAGCGGGCTGACCCCCTCCCCGGCCATGGGTGACCGGCCGACGGCGGGGTGGGACTCCGACGCACCCGACCGCAGGGCTGCCTCCCGGCTCGCGCGGGAGGCCCCGCCACCCCGACGGCTGCTCGTGCTCGGCGCCGGGCGGACGCTGCTCTCGACCGCCGTCGTCCTCGTCGTCTACTTCCGGCTGCCGCTGGACCGCGAGTTCGGCGCCCGGACGCTCGCCGGCCTCGTCCTCGGGCTGGTGGCCGTGGGGCTGCTCATCGCCTGGCAGGTGCGCTCCATCCTGCGGGCCCCGACCCCCGCGCTGCGGGCCGTGGAGGCGCTCGCGCTCTCCCTGCCCCTGTTCCTGGTGCTCTTCGCCGCCACGTACGTGCTGCTCGCCAACAGCGATTCCGGAGCCTTCAGCGAGCCGCTGACCCGCACCGACGCGCTGTACTTCGTGGTCACCGTGTTCGCCACCGTGGGGTTCGGCGACATCGCCCCCGTCAGCCAGGTGGCGCGGGTGATCACCACCGTCCAGATGATCGGCGACCTGCTGCTGATCGGGCTGGGGCTCAAGGTGTTCCTCGCCGCCGTGGACCGGGCGAGGCACCGTCCGGAGCCGCCGGCCGGCCCGGCGCCGGAGGACCTCGGCTGAACGGCCCGCTCAGACCGACATCAGCCGCCGCTTCTCCCGCTCGAACTCCTCGTCGGTGAGGACGCCGCTGTCGTGCACGGCACTCAACCGGACCAGCATGTCCAGCCGGTCGTTGAGGACGGAGATCGCCGCCGGGGTGAGCCGCTCGGGAGCCAGCGGCGGCGCCGCCTCGGACTCGCTCGTCGGCCGCGGCTCGGGCACCGCGGAGCCCTGGTCCGGGGCGGGCCCCTGCGCCAGGGACGCCGTCGCCCCGCCCGGGACCGCTGCCTCGGCGGGCGCCTGGCCGCGGAGCCAGTCCAGGGCCCACAGGTACAGGGCGACCAGGGCGACGATCCAGATCAGCACGGACAGCGTCGGGTCGGGCCACAGCAGGAGCAGCAGCACGCCGAGCACGATGCCCGTCCAGCGCGCGGGGCTGTAGTGGGCCCGGACGGCGGTGCCCAGGTCGGCGGCCCGGGAACGCAGCTCCAGGCTGTCGGCGAAGGCCCGGGTGCCGGTCCCGACGCGCTGCGGCCACGACAGTGCCGCGACGCTCGCGCCCGCCGCGGCCGGCTCCGCGCCCGTCGCGCCGTCGACCGCCGGTGCAGCCGCCGCCGCGCGACGCTCGCTGACCTGCCGGCGGGCAGCGGCGGTCGCGTGCCGGAGACCGGCCACCAGCCCCAGCCGCCCCCAGACGAGGGTGACCACGACGACCAGCAGCGTGACGCCGACCAGCCACAGCGTCCACACGCGCAGGCTGCCGGCGATCAGGTCGTAGATCTCCCCCAGGGCGTCGCGGTTGTCGGGCTGGGCAGCGGCCACGACGCGTCCCCGCAGGACCCGGAGCGTGATGAGGACGAGGCAGCCGAGCACCGCGGTCGTGATCGCCCAGGCGCGCAGCGTCCCGCGGCGCCGCCGGGAGATGCCCAGCGCCCCCGCGAGGGTCGCGACGGCGATGAGCCCCAGCCACCACCACACCGACTTCAGCAGGTCGATGGCGTCGTAGAGCTGCGGGTTGTCCGCCGGCGAGAGCAGCGTGACGCCGACGTCGTCAGGGAGCAGGTCGAGCACCTGACCGGCCAGACCGTCCTTCACCGAGTCCGGCACCCGGTCCTTGGCCTGGCCGAGCGTGAACTCGATCGGCTCCCCGGCGACCAGCTGCTCCTGCACCGACGTGAGCGCCGCCGTGGTCAGCGGGCGGAACGGGTCGCTCGTCAGCAGCCGGGTCACGCCGGTCGCGATCAGGGAGCGGACACCGTTCTCGACCGTGGGGCGGAAGCGCTGCAGCCCCTCGGGGAGCGCGGTGAGGCCGTCGTCGACCGCCTGCTGCACCTCGGGGTTGTCCATCACCGTCGAGGTCACCCGGTCGGTGATCCGTGCCTCGACCGCCGGCAGGTCGACGATGTCCTGGACGTTGGACACGAAGACCTGCGTGTTGATCACGTTGCGGCGCGTCCACAGGGACGTGCTGGCGAGCACGAGCGTGACGGCGCTGAGCAGGATCAGCACCCCCGCGAGGAATCTGCGCATGGTCTCGGCCTCCACGACGGACACGGGCCCGACCGCCCGCCGGACAGGCGACCGAGCCTGGTCCCCCGCCCCCGGTCGGCTCCTCACCCCGGCCGGATGAGGTGCCGGGGCGCCGTCCGGCCGCACCGTCTCCGCATGACCTCTCAGGCTGCTCCCGAGACCGCCATCGCCGATCACGGGATCATCGGCGACCTGCAGACCGCCGCCCTGGTCACCACCGACGGGTCGATCGACTGGTTCTGCTGCCCGCGGTTCGACTCCCCCAGCGTGTTCGGCGCCCTCCTCGACGCGGAGAAGGGCGGGCACTTCCGGGTCCGCCCGACCGGGACGGAGTTCACCTCGAAGCAGATGTACTTCCCCGACACCGCCGTCCTGGTCACGCGGTTCTTCACCGACGCGGGCATGGGCCAGGTGGTCGACTTCATGCCGCCGACCGGGACGACGGCCACCGACCAGCACCGCCTGGTCCGCATCGTCCAGTGCGTGCGCGGCCGGATGGACTTCGAGGTCGACGTCGCACCCCGGTTCGACTACGGCCGCCGCCCGCACGAGGCGCAGCTGAGCGAGTCGGGCGTGGTCTTCACCGCGGACGGCTCCTCCCTGGCGCTGCACGTGGTCCGGGAACCGGGTGACGGGCACAAGGCCCGGGTGCGCACCGACGGCGGCGACGTGCACGCCACCCTGGAGCTGGCGGCCGGCGAGATGCGCGGCATCGTGCTGGAGTCGGCGCCGGAGACGGCTCCCCGCGAGATCCGGGTGGCCGAGATCCGGGGGCTGTTCGACGACACGGTCCGGTTCTGGCGGTCCTGGGTGGCCGGGTCCACCTACACCGGCCGGTGGCGGGAGGCCCTCCAGCGGTCGGCGATCACGCTGAAGCTGATGACCTACGCACCCACCGGTGGCCTCGTCGCCGCGCCCACGGCCGCCCTGCCCGAGCAGGTCGGCGGGGAGCGGAACTGGGACTACCGCTACACGTGGGTCCGCGACGCCTCCTTCTCCGTGCACGCGCTGCTCCGGCTCGGGATGACCGAGGAGGCCGGCCGCTTCGCCGGCTGGCTGGGCGACCGGGTGCGGGAGCGGATCGGCAGCGACAGCGGGCCGCTCAACATCATGTACCGGATCGACGGCTCCTCCGATCTCAAGGAGGAGACCCTGGACCACTGGTCGGGGTACCGCGGCTCCACCCCCGTGCACATCGGCAACGGCGCGGCCGAGCAGCTCCAGCTCGACATCTACGGCGAGGCGCTGGACAGCCTCTACGCGGCCGTGCGGGCCGGGCTCCCGCTGCCCTACCAGGGCTGGACGGCGGTCTGCGGCGTCCTCGACTGGCTGGCCGACAACTGGGACCAGCCCGACGAGGGGATCTGGGAGACCCGCGGCGGCCGGCAGGCGTTCACCTACGGGCGGGTCATGTGCTGGGTCGCCTTCGACCGCGGGATCCGGCTGGCTGTCGACCACGGGCTCCCGGCGTCCGTGGAGCGCTGGACGGGAGCGCGGGACGCCGTCTACCGGCAGGTCATGGACCGCGGCTTCCACGAGTCGCGGGAGGCCTTCGTGCAGCACTACGACACCGACGTGCTGGACGCCGCGCTGCTGCGGATGCCCACCGTCGGGTTCGTCGACGGGCGCGACCCGCGGTGGGAGTCGACGCTGCGCGCGATGGACGACGAGCTGGTCACCGACAGCCTCGTCTACCGCTACGACCCCGCGGCCTCCCCGGACGGTCTGCGCGGCTCCGAGGGCACCTTCTCGCTGTGCACGTTCGCCTACGTGGACGCCCTCACCCGCGCCGGTCGCGTGGAGGACGCCCGCACCGCCTTCGAGAAGATGCTCACCTACGCCAACCACGTCGGGCTGTACTCCGAGGAGATCGCCCTCACCGGCGAGCAGATCGGCAACTTCCCCCAGGCGTTCACCCATCTCGCGCTGATCGACGCCGCCGTCACCCTCGACGCGGCCCTCGACGCGGTTCCCCACGACCGGGCGCGGCGCTGACCCGCCTCGTCCGAGCCGGGTGATGCCGGCCCGCGTGCGGGCACCGAGGCTGGCCGCTCCACCACGGATCAGCAGGAGGAACCATGACCCAGATGGCGCCCGAGAACGCCCTCGACCGGATCGCCGCGGGGGACACGCCGGTCCTCGACAGCATCCTGGCGATGAACGTCGACGCGCTGGAGCGGTCCGGTATGGACTCCCGGACGTACGTGCTGGTGCGGCTGGCCGCACTGGTCGCGATGGACGGGCCGCCGGTGTCCTACGCGATCACCCTCGCCGCCGCCGAGGACGCCGGGGTGACGACGGAGGACGCGCAGTCCCTCCTGGTGGCGCTCGCCCCGCTCGTCGGCACGGCGCGCGTGACCTCCGCCGCCGGCGCCATCCTGCGCGCCTTCCTGGGCGCAGCCGCGCTGACCGGCGCCGAGATCCCGGTGATGCGGGAACCGTGACCCGCTGACCGAAGGGCCTCCGGCCATGACCAGGACCGCGCCGCCCGGCCGCGTGGGGGCGGCGGCGGGCGCCGTCGTCCTCCCGCTGGCGCTGGCCCAGTTCATCGCCAGCTACGCCGCCTCGAACATGAACGTGGCGATCAGCACCATCGCCGACGACCTCGACACCGACGTCGCCGGGATCCAGACGACCATCACGCTGTTCACGCTGACGATGGCGGCGCTGATGATCCCCGGCAGCAAGCTGACCGACATCTGGGGCCGCCGCCGCTGCTTCGAGCTCGGCCTGGCGATCTACGGCGCCGGCGCGCTGCTCGCGGCCCTGGCGCCGGGACTCGGCCTGCTGACCGTCGGCTACTCCCTGTTCCAGGGCGTCGGCTCGGCGCTGCTCATCCCGCCGATCTACATCCTGGTCACCGTCTTCTTCACCGACATGCGCGAGCGCGCCAAGTGGTTCGGCGTCGTCAGCGCGGCGGCCGGACTCGGCAGCGCAGCAGGTCCGCTGATCGGCGGCCTCATCACCAGCGCCATCAGCTGGCGCGCCTCCTTCGTGCTCCAGGTGCTCGTGGTGGCCGTCATCGCGGTGCTCGCCCGGCGCATCGACGACCCCGCCCTGACCGGTCAGCGGCCGTCCTTCGACGGCCTCGGCGCCGTGCTCTCCGCGGCCGGGCTCTTCTTCGTGGTCTTCGGCGTGCTGCAGTCCGGTACCTACGGATGGGGCTCGGCGCGGCAGGCCTTCACCGTGTTCGGCGTGGAGCTGATCCCGGAGGGCGGCATCTCGCCGGTGTGGGTCCTCGCGGCCATCGGCGTCGTCTTCCTCGTCGCCTTCGCGCTGCACGTGCGCCGGCGGGAGGCGCACGGCCGCACGCCGCTGGTGTCGCCGCGCCTGGCGCACAACCGGACCTCGAACCTCGGCCTGGGCACCCAGACGGTGCAGTGGCTGGTCCTGCAGGGCTCTTTCTTCGTCATCTCGGTGTTCCTGCAGCAGGAGCGGGGCTTCTCCGCCATCCAGACCGGGCTGATGCTGCTCCCGGCCACCATCGGCATCCTGCTGTCGTCGGCCCTGGCCCAGCGCATGGCCAGCCGCCACCCGCAGCGGCTGCTGATCCGGGTCGGCTTCACCCTCACCGTCGTCGGCCTGGGCCTGCTGCTCGCGATGGCGCGGGTGGACTCGGCGGTCTGGACCTTCTGGCCGGGCCTGTTCGTCATGGCCTTCGGCGTGGGCGCCATGCTGACGGCGTCGGTCAACGTGGTGCAGTCCGCCTGGCCGGAGGAGTCCCAGGGCGACATCTCGGGCGTCTCCCGCAGCGTCTCGAACCTCGGGTCCTCGCTCGGCGTGGCCATCGCCGGCTCGGTGCTCGTCGGCGCCACGGGGCGCGGTGGGCCGCCGTTCGCCACTGCGATCATCGTGGTGGGGGCGTTCGCGCTGGTCGGGTGGCTCGCCGCCCTGCTGCTGCCGCACGCTCCCGCCACGGAGCCGTCCTGACGGGGCTGCCGACGCGCGGGGCTGCCGACGCGCTCGGCCCCCGTCAGTCCACCGGACGGAGGTGAACTCCGGTGTGACCCGTGCCGGGCTCGGGCGGGGCCACCGCGGCCGGGTCGGCCGGGAGCTCGTCGATCTCCTCCGTCGAACGGACCTCGAGGAGGTCCAGTCCCAGGCTCCGCAGCCGCTGGAGCATGCCGTGCAGGCCCGGCTGATCGGTCGGTTCGGTCCGCAGGATCGTCAGCGGCGGCTGCTCCCCGAGGTCCACGGCCCCGATCTCCGCCAGGAGCTCCGGCGACACCGGGCCGCGCACCCGCAGTTCGTACACCTGTCGTCCCATGGTTCGAGCTCCTCGTCATCCACGGTGGAGCGGCTCGGACGGCGGCGGGGCGGATCCCTCCTCGATCACTCCTCGACGCGGGGATCGTCGTCCCGACGACGTCCGGCGCTGTTCGTGAGCCTGCCCGCTCACGACGACGGCCACGTCGTGCAGCGCGGATGAGAAGGCGGGGCGAGGCGCCCACCGTGTGCCCGCCGGGGGGTGCCCGGACGGCCGGGCCGCGGCGGTCATCCGGACGGGGGGATGGCCGGCGACCCGGGGCACACGACGCTGATCCCGATCGGCTCCGCACCCCGACGGAACGGGTCGATGCCATGGCTTCGAGGACGGGCAGTCGCTGCCGCCGGTGTCTCCGCGCGTTCGTCCTCGGGCACGGCGCCCTCAAGCGGCGCGCGGACCGGGTGCAGATGGTGGCCCGGTTCGTCCTGCTGCTCGTCGTGGCCGCATCTCCGGTGGCCGGGGTGGCGGTGGTCGGGGCGTCGACCACCCGGCTCGAGGCCGTGGCCGCACGGCAGCAGGCCGACCGGCAGCCCGTCGACGCCGTCCTGCTCGAGGACGCCGAGCGGCCGGCCGACTCGACCGCCGCGCCGGGAGTTCCCGTGCTGGTGCCCGTGCGGGCCCGGTGGTCGGCGGCCACGGACGTGCCGCCGGAGGGGACGGTCCTCGCGGCGGCCGGGACCCGGACCGGTGCCACGCTGCACGTGTGGCTCGGCCCCGACGGCGAGGAGGTCGCTCCGCCGATGGACCCGCGGGACGTCGCCGGTCTGGCCCTCCTGCGCTGCATCCCCGTGCTGATCGCCGTGCCGCTGGTCGCCTGGGCGCTGTACGCGGGGCTCGCCGCCGCCCTGGACGCGCATCGCGCCCGCCGGTGGGAGCGCGAGTGGGCGGCTGTCGAGCCCACCTGGCGCAGCCGCTCCACCTGAGCCGACGGTCGACCCGCCCCCGGGCACAGCACGGCGGGCCGAGCTCGGGAGAGCGCGGCCCGCCGGGCGGGGAGGGTCAGCGGTAGCTGGACTTGAGCTCGCGACCGTGGACCACGATCGCGAAGATCACGAGCACGTCGACCACGATGATGATCGTGGACCAGACGGGGTACGAGGCGATGAACGCCAGGTTGACCAGCGCACTGACGAACGCGATGGCGACGCCGACGATCCGCGCGGCCAGGTTGCCGGTCAGCAGGCCGATCCCGGCCAGGACCGCCACGATCCCGATGACCAGGTGGACCCAGCCCCAGGCGTTGTAGTCCACCTCGACGACCAGGCCCTCCTTGCCGACGAGGTAGAAGCCGTCGTCGAAGAGCGCCACGAGCGCCTGGATGATCTGGAAGGCGCCGAGCATCATCAGCATCACCGCCCCGAAGGCGATCCAGCCCAGCCAGCCCGTGTGCTCCTCGGGGTAGTCGGAACGTGGCTCCTGCGTCCTGCTCTGCGAGCTGTCCGTCATGTCGCGGCCTCCCTGGTCTGGCCCGGCCCCGTCCCTCCCGGACGGGGGGACGGCGCTCGGCGTCATGGCTCCTGGCGGGAGCAAGGATGGGTGGTCCGGCGCCGCCGCGACCTCATCCCGGGTGCATGACCCAGGCCGCGACGGGGCGTGCTCAGGGATGGAGGTCCGGCCCATGTCCGCTCCCGTGCACCCCGGTCCCGACCTCGCCGGTGTCGACGACCTCCTGGTCGGGGCCCTGGCCGATCTCCGGTCCCCGACGCGCTGCTGGACTTCCGCTCGGACGCGCTGAGACGGCACCGCCGGGGCGCGTGGCGTCCGGCTCCCCCGCCCCTGCCGGTGGCGATGGGACCCGCAACAGGGCCCGCAGCCGGCCGGCCCAGCCCTCGGGCGCCCGGTCGAGCTCGCGCGCGACGACGGCGGTGCAGACGACGATCACCGCGATGCAGAGCAGCCAGCCGACGAGGGCCAGCGTCACGCCGAAGAGCCCGTACCGCCGGCTGTAGGAGGCGAACAGCTGCGGCATGTAGACGGCGCTGGCGAGGCCGTACACCGCGCTGCAGCACGCTGCCAGCGCCCCACTCGGCAGCAGGCGCCGCCAGGCCACCCGGCGGTCGAGCAGCAGCCACGGCACCGACGTCCACAGCAGCAGTGCCGCGGCAGCCGTCAGCGGGGCACCCAGCAACCAGCCCCCCGGGAGCAGCCGGGGCAGGCTCCGGGTCACGGAGAGCAGCATCACCCCGGCGAGGAGCGCGGTCAGCCCGAGCAGGGCGTTCGCCGCGTTCCGGGGTCCTTTGACCGCGGGCAGGTCCCAGACCGCCACGTAGGTCCGCTGGAGCCGCCGGGTGAAGGACACCCCGGAGAACAGCAGGAGGACCAGGGACAGGGCTCCGACGCTCGCGTCGGAGGACGACGAGAACACGGCGCGCACCGCGTCGGCGGCGTCGGCACCGAGCCGGAACCGCCGGACGAGCGCATCGGGGACGAGGTCCTCCCGGCCGGCGGGCGCGAGGGTCCCGACGAAGATCAGCAGCGGGATCAGGGCGGTGAACGCCTGCGCCGCCAGCGCCATGCTGCGGTCCAGCGCCTGCACCCGCACGAGCCCGTCCAGGCACCGCCAGGCGAAGGTGCCGGGCAGCGCCCGCCGGGCGGCCCGGATGCCGGAGAGCATCAGGCCAGCTGGGGCGCGTCCTCGAGCGCGAGAGCGGCGGCGATCCAGTGCCGCATCGCCGGCTCGATGGGCAGGTGCGCCAGGTCGGCGACGGCGACCCAGGCGGCCTCGCTGGTCTCCGCGAGATCCCCGTGCGGGACACCCCCGACGGCCCGCGCGTGGAAGACCAGCGCGAACTGCTGGCGGACCTCGCCCTGAGGGGAGCGGATGACGTGACCGGGATCGGTGAAGACGCCGACCAGCCCCGTCACCACGATCGTCACGCCCGCCTCCTCCGCCGCCTCCCGCACGGCCGCCTGCACCGCGGTCTCGCCGACGTCCACGCGGCCGCCGGGCAGCTCCCAGCGGCCGCTGTCGCACCGGCGCACGAGCAGCAGCCGGCCCCCGACCCACCGCACGGCGGCGAAGGCCGACGGGGTGACGACGGTCGCGACCGGCGCCGCCGCGTCGTGGAAGTACACCTGGCGGCTGCCGGTCTCCCGGCCGGTCGTCGCCTGGCCGACAGTGGTCATCCTCGCCCTCCTCGTGGCCGTCCCGCCCGGGCCGCCGGTCCCACCGGCGCCTCAGGAGTTGAGGATGCGGCTCTTCTCCAGCTCGAACTCGGCGTCGTCCAGGACGCCGGACTCCTTCAGCCGGCCCAGCTCCCGGAGCTGCGCGAGCTTCGTGTTCGTGTCGGTCCCGGCAGCGGCGGCCGGTGCCGGAGCCGGAGCAGGCTCTGGCGCCTCCTGCACCGGCGGCTCCTCGCGAGCCGCCCAGCGTCCGGCCTGCCGCCGGGAGACCCGGTTGGACACGGCCGTGGCCGTCCCTGCGACGACGGCGGTTCGTGCCATTCCCCTGAGCAGAGGCATGTCGGCTCCTGTCGATCGGTCAGGCCCCGGCCGGGAGGCGGGGCTCGCTGGGGTACGGGAGGAAGGCCGCGGCCGTGATCAGCAGCCCGAGGACGGTGATCTGCGCGCCGAGGACGAGGCAGAGGACGAGCACGGTGGCCTGCGGCCAGGCGATGGCCACGATCCCGAAGACCACCCCGAAGGCGCCGGCGAGTGCCAGCCAGGGCCAGCCGTGGACCTCGCGTCGCGCGACGAACGCGAGGACGATCCGTCCGGTGCCGTGCGCGATCAGGGACAGGCCCGTGATGAGGGCGATCACCCAGAGCGTGGCGTCCGGCCAGGCGATCGCGAGGACGCCGCCGGCGACGAGGAGGCCACCGAGGACCGCCGACGCCACTCGCGTCCCCTCCTCCCAGCCGGCGGCGATCTCCAGCAGGCCGCCCAGGATGAACGCGATCCCCACCAGCAGGGCGAGGGCGTTGGCCGCCTTGACCGGGTTGAACAGCAGGACGACGCCGACGACGACCGTGGCGAGGCCCAGCAGGGCCACCGCGGCGCGGACCCCGGTGTGCCTCGCCGGGGCTGCGCCGGCGTGGTGGGCGGACATCGAGGCGGTCATGGGACGTCCTCTCGTCGGTTCGTGCAGGGTGGACAGGTGGGTCTGCGGAGTCCTCCGGGAAGGTGCGGACGCCGACGGAGGGGAGGTTCCCGTGCTGCGACCGGCACGGCGTCACCCCGCGCGGATGAATCGCCGGTGGGCCTCAGCCGAGCGGCCCGCGGGGTGCCGGCGGACGCCGGGGGACGCACGCCGCGAGGAAGGGCCCGGCCAGCGTCGTGCGGTTCCGGAAGGTGGTGGCCACGAGGAGCGACCGGCCGTCGCCGCCGGTCAGCCGCAGCGCGACCGCGTGCGGGCCGAGGCCCCGCGCGGCGGACGCCGGGAGCGCCTCGACGGCCGCCTGGCGGTCCACCCGGGCGGCCACCGGTGTGACGCCCAGCCGGAGGGCACCCGACTGGATCAGCAGCACGTCGTTGACCCACACCGCGTAGGTCCGCCCGACCCGCCGCAGCGCTCCGGGGCGCCGATCCCCGGACGACCGGGCGAGCCGGCACCGGAACGCCCCGGGCAGCCGCCGGAACCGGAGCCGCGCGAGCGCCGAGAGCAGGCCCAGGGTCCCTGCCGCGGTGGCGAGGCAGGCAGCGACGACCACGAGGGCGTTCACGCGCGAGGCCCGGCAGGGGGCGCCGGCGGACAGCGACGGACGTCGAGGACCGCCACGTCGCACTCGGTGAGCCGTTGCACCAGCGCCGGGAGGTCGACGGCCTCGTCGCCCTCCCGGATCACGGCGAGCCGCCGGACGGCGTTCCGCGGGACGATCGTCTGGCCGGTCAGCCGCGCGAAGGTGGCGGTCAGGGCGGGGGTGAGCGTCGTGCGGATACGGACCTCGTACCGGTAGAGGGCTGCCGGACCGGGCCGACGGCGCGGGACGGAGTCGCTCATCGTGGTCACCTCGCAGACGGTCGGAGCTCCTGGGACCTCAGGCGCTCGTCTCGGCGGCCTCGACGGCATCGAGGGCGGCGACCAGTTCGTCCATCGGGATGCGGCCGCTGGCGGCGACGAAGCCGCCGGCGCGGCGGATGGCCGCGGCGAACGGGGCGGCCCAGAGGTTCTCGTACACCAGCACGCCGGCCGACGTGCCCGGTTCCAGGACGGCGGCGGCCTCGTCGAGGTCCTCGGCGCGGAGCAGCCCGGAGGCCGCCCCCTCGAACACGGCCGCGTCCACGATCTGCATCCGGTCGAGGTCCACCTGACTGAGGAGGGTCACCTTCCCGTCGTCGTCCTTGCGGATGAAGGCGAGATCCAGGATGCGGATGATGCCGCGGTCGACGAGGTCCATGAGCAGGGGGAACGCCTCGCCGCGCATCCGCTGGTTCTCGAACCCGACGACGAAGTAGTCGACCGGTCCCATCTGGTCGACGGCCGCGGCCTGGTCGAGCTGGCTGGTCATGGAACCTCCCGAGGAGTCCGGCGGGTGCTCCGGGCGGCCACCCGCTCGACTCCACGGTGGCCCGGTGGCGTCCCCCCGGCGTCATCCTTCGGGGACGATCGCCTCCCGCGACGGGGCTCAGATGATGCCCAGCTCCCTCGCGCGGCGGACCGCCTGATTGCGGCGGGTCGCGCCCAGCTTGCGCAGGATGCTGCGGATGTGGGTGCGCACCGTGTTCACCGAGATGAACATGGTCGCGGCGATCTCTGTCGTGGACAGCATCTCGCCGAGGTGCACGAGCACCTCCCGCTCCCGCTCGCTGAGGTCCTGCACCGGACGAACCGGCTCCGCCTGCTGCGGGCGGGCGCCCCCAGCGTGGATCTTCGCCTCGGGGGCCGTGGAGAGGCTCAGCCAGTCGGCGTGCCCCCGCAGGTCCGGATGGGTGCGCAGCAGCCGCCGGGCCTGCGGCGGGGCGTCCAGGAACGGCCAGCGCAGCAACTCCTTACCGGCGAGGTCCAGCGTCCTGGAGAGCTCGCCGGCCGCGGCCGGGAGGGCGCCGGACTCCAGTCGCTGGCAGGCGCGGACGATGCCGCTCTGCACCGCGGCCACCGGCGACCCCTGCCGCGGCACGGCCTGCTCCTGCCGCGGCACGGGGACGGCGGCGGAGTGGTCGAGCAGCGCTGCGGTGGCCCGCCAGCGGGCCGTCCACCCCGTGCCGTCCTCCGCGCGGTCCAGCAGCGCGATCCCCGCCGCCACGTGCCCGAGGGCCAGCTGGGTGCGCACGGCCTCGGTCACCACCTCCTCGCGGACCCAGCGCGGCAGCCCCTCGTCCGCCACGAACGGCCGGAGGACGTCCTCCGCCGCCGCGTGGTCGTGCCGGACGCGCAGCAGGCAGCTCTGCGCCACCGCGGCCAGCGGGCCGAGCATCCGCGCGTCGAGCGGGGCGGCCCGCTCGGTGTGCGCGTGCTCGACCCACTCGCGCGCCGCCTCCAGCTCGAAGCGGCTCAGGTGCACCCAGGCCCGGGCCAGCGCGACGGCCGGTCCGGGACCGCCGTCGGCGCTCGGCCGGTCGGCCCACCCGGAGGCGGCGTCGTGGGCCAGCCGCTCGGCACGATGCAGGCGCCCGGCCAGCGCCTCCAGCAGGGACAGGTAGGCCAGTGGCCGGGCACGCAGCGGCCGTGATCCGGCCGTGTTCGCCGCGACGGCCGCCGCGCCCAGGTCGTCGAGCAGCGAGGGTGTGGGCCGGTCGGACGCCAGGGCCCGCAGCGCGCGGGCCGTGCAGAGCGCGGCCGCCATCCCGCGTCGTTCGGCGTCGCGCTCCTCCGGGAGCGCGGCCACGAGGGCCTCCGCCCGGTCGGCCGCGTCCGGGGGCAGCTCGCCGGCGCCACCGAACGCCCACCCCGTCACCGAGACCACGGCCGCGGTGGCGCGCAACGCGAGCCCGTTCGCCTCGTCGGCGGCTGCGGCTGCGGCGGCGGTCAGGTCCTCCGCCGTGGGCTCGTCACCGGCCGACATCGCCGTGGCGGCGCGCACGACGACGGCCTCCGCCGACAGCAGGTCCGCCGGCAGGTCGGCCATGCCCTGCAGGGCCGGGGTGGGCCGGAGTGCCAAGGCCCGTCCGACCAGCAGGTCGTCGACCAGCATCGTGGTCGCGAGGGTCCAGTCGCGAGAGGCGACCGCGTGCTGCACCGCGACGGACGTCATCCCCTCCCCTGCGTACCAGGCGGCGCAGATCCGGTGCAGCCGGAGGACCTCGGAGGGGGAACCGTAGGCCAGCTGGGCACGAAGCATCTCCCGGAACAGGGCGTGGATCCGGTAGCCGCCGGGAGCACCGGGCGACCGCTCGACGAACGCGTTGGTCGAGGCGAGGCCCGCGAGGATGCGCCGGCCGTTCGTCCGGCCCGCGAGCCGGTCGACCAGGGCCGGCCACAGCTCGTCGGCCACGCTGATGCGCAACAGGAACCGGCGCACGCCGGCAGGCAGATCGCGGAGCACCTCCTCGAACAGGTACTGCGCGACGCTCCCCTCGTCCTGCACGAGCGCGGCCACGAGGGCTTCGGAGGTCATCCCCTGCTTCAGGGGCGCGATGGCGAGCCGGAGCCCGACCGCCCATCCCTCGGTCAGCTCGCGGAGCGTCGCGGCGACCTCGGGGGACGCCGCCACACCGGCACCGGCCAGCAGCTCGGCGGTCTCCGCGGTGGTGAAGGCCAGCTCGGCGGCCCGGATCTCGGCCAGGGTCCCCGCCAGCCGGTAGGCGTGCAGGGGCAGCTGTGGGTCCGAGCGCCCGCAGAGCACGAGGTGCAGCCGCTCCCCGGCGTTCCGGACCAGCAGGTCGAGCGCCTCGGTGATCCGCCGGTCGGTGAGCTGGTCCGCGCGGTCGACGATCAGCACCACGGGATGCGGGGCCGCCATCACCGCCGCCGCCAGCCGGGGGACGAACGACACCGGCAGCGACTCCCCAGGGACGGGACGGGCGAACCCGCCGAGGTCGGCTCCGGCCCGGACCAGCGCCTCCACCGCGTAGCGCCAGAACGTGGCCGGGTCGTCGTCGTAGTCGTCGAGCGTCAGCCACCCGACGGGCCGGTCCCCGGGCTGCGCGTTCCGCCAGTCCGCGGCGAGCGTGCTCTTGCCGGCGCCCGCGGGGCCGCTGATCAGCGTGAGCGGCATGTGCGCGACGGCGGACCCGAGCGCCTCCAGGACCCGCGGGCGGTGCAGCGTGGGATGGGCCACCGGCGGGGGCGCGAGCTTGCCGGAGAGGAGGTCGGCTCCATCGGCCCAGTCGTCCGGGCGGCGGGGCGCGACGGTGAAAGCTGGCGTGGTGCGCATGGTGCCTCTTCCGCCGGTTCAGGGCGGACCGTCGCATGGCGATCACCAGCGGCTCCCCCGACCGTCCGTGCAGGACAACCTTCTCGTGCGCCGCCGACCGGTCGTGAGGGGCTTTGTGCTCTGCCTGACGGGAACGATGGGCGGCTCACGCGCAGGGCGCAGCGGATGGTGCGTCCCCGGAGCAATCGGCCGGGTCACCCCGGCCGGATGAGGCGCCCCGCGCATCGCGGGCACACCGTGGGCCTCGCCGAGCGGTGGGAGGTCTCATGGGTCGGACAGCGCCGCCGGCGAGCGGGGCGATCGGTGGGGGCATCGCCGCGATGGCCGCCGTGGCCAAGGGCTCCGTGGCGGTCGCCGGTCTGATCGCCGAGAACGCCGTGCGCACCGCCGGCACCGTGCTCGACAGCGGTCTGCAGGCGGCCGCGGCCGACGTCCGGGACCGCGCGGCGCGCCACCTCGGTGCCCTGGCCGATGACCTCCTGCCCCGGGTCGCGGTCGCCGTCCTCGCCCGTCTCGACGTGGCCGCGCTCGTCGAGCGGTACGTGGACGTCGACCGGATCGCCGGCGGCCTGGACGTCGACGCCGTAGCCGAACGGCTGGACGTCGA
Organism: uncultured Actinomycetota bacterium; assembly: GCA_963747895.1. GTDB lineage: Bacteria > Actinomycetota > Actinomycetes > Mycobacteriales > Geodermatophilaceae > Blastococcus. Next base: position 417,419 of record CAVVGX010000012.1, on the reverse strand, counting down.
CCGGGTGGCCGCGCGCCTCGACGTGGAGGCGATCATCTCGGGCCTGGACCTGAACACCCTGGTGGAGAAGGTCGACGTCGGCAGGGTGGTGGACCGCGTCGACCTCGACGAGCTCGTGGCCCGCGTCGACGTCGACCGGGTGGTGGACCGCGTCGACCTCGACGAGCTCGTGGCCCGCGTCGACGTCGGCCGGGTCGCCGACCGCCTGGACCTCGACGAGCTCGTGGCCCGCGTCGACGTCGACCGGGTGGCCGCCCGGCTCGACCTGGACCCGGTCATCGAACGGGCGCACGTGGTAGAGATCGCCCGCTACGTGATCGACGAGATCGACCTGCCCGCCCTGATCCGGTCCTCGACCGGCTCGGTGTCCACCGAGGTGGTCAAGGGCATCCGCTACCAGGGCGCCGACGCCGACCGGGCGGTCGAGCGGGTCGTCGACCGGCTGCTGCTCCGGCGCCACGGACGCCGGGACCCGGCCCCTGGAGGCGCGGGATGACGAGCACCCGGCGCAGACCACCGGCACCCGGTGCCGCGCAGCCACAGCCGCCGGTTCCCGGACCGGATCCCCGCTTCCCGTGGCACGCGGACCACCTCGCCCCGCCGGCCGCGCCGACCGCGCAGGAACCGGCCCACGGCCGTCCGGCCGGCGTCGTCACCCGCGCGGTCGCCCGCGTCGTCGACGTCTGCCTGGTGACGCTGGCCCTCGCGCTGGGCTACGCGGCCTGGGCCGGCTTCCGTTTCCTGCTCGCACCCGAGTCCTTCCGGCTGCTCGGGCTCCCGTTCTTCTGGATCATCGTCGCCGTCGAGCTGGGCCTGGTCGTCTACTGGACGGTGGCCTGGGCCGGACCGGCGCGGACCCACGGCGATCAGTTCATGGGCCTGCGCGTCGCCGGCCCCGACGGCGCCCGGCTCGGTCCGGTGCGCGCCGCGGCCCGCGCCGTGCTGTGCGTCCTCTTCCTGCCGGGCCTGTTCTGGGTGGCGGTCAGCAGCCGGAACCGGTCGGTGCAGGACATCCTGCTGCGCACCGCCGTGCTCTACGACTGAGCGTCGAGCACGTGCTCGACCCGGTCGACCCACTCGGCCAGGAGGGCACGGAGCCCGACCGCCACCCCCGCGTCCGGGCAAGCGGTCCTGCGCGTGCAGCGAAAAGCCCTATCGGCTGTCGGTGCTCTTCTCTAGCGTCGTGATCTCCAGCGTCCTGGCCGCAGGCCGTCCCGTCCTCTCTCCTCCGGAGTTCTCCGTGACCAGCACCGGCTCGCCGTCCACACCGACCCCCGCGGCACGGGGCCGCGCTGTCACCAAGGTCTTCGGCCAGGGCGACACCCGCGTGGTCGCCCTGGCAGGTGTGGACGTCGACTTCGAGCGCGGCCGCTTCACCGCGATCATGGGCCCGTCGGGGTCGGGCAAGTCCACCCTCATGCACTGCATGGCCGGGCTGGACTCGGTCACCGAGGGCCAGGCGTTCATCGGCGACGTCGACCTGAGCAGCCTCGACGACAAGGCCCTCACCGTGCTGCGGCGCGACCGCGTCGGCTTCGTCTTCCAGGCGTTCAACCTGCTCCCCACCCTGACCGCGCTGGAGAACATCACGCTGCCGATGGACATCGCCGGCCGCAAGCCCGACCGGCAGTGGCTGGACACGGTCATCGACACCGTCGGGCTGCGGCCCCGCCTGGCGCACCGGCCCAGCGAGCTCTCCGGCGGGCAGCAGCAGCGGGTCGCGTGCGCCCGCGCGCTGGCCGGCCGCCCCGACATCGTCTTCGCCGACGAGCCGACCGGGAACCTGGACTCGCGCAGCGGCGCCGACGTGCTGGACTTCCTGCGCCGCTCGGTGCGCGACATGGAGCAGACCATCGTGATGGTGACGCACGACCCCAAGGCCGCGAGCTACGCCGACCGGGTGCTCTTCCTCGCCGACGGCCGGATCGTCGACGAGATGCTCGAGCCCACCGCCGACCGGGTGCTGGAGCGGCTGAAGGCGTTCGACACCGAGACCGACCGCGCCGCGGCGGCCGCCGCGGGTGCCACCGCGACGGGCGACGACTCGACGGCAGGGGTGCGCTGACGTGTGGCGGACCACGTGGCGCAACCTGCTGGCGCACAAGGTGCGGCTGGCGCTGTCCGGGCTGGCGATCGTGCTGGGCGTCGCCTTCGTCGTCGGGACGCTGATCTTCACCGACACCCTGAGCAAGACCTTCAACAACCTGTTCGAGACCACCGCCGCCGACGTCAACGTCACCCGCGCCGCCGCCTTCGACCAGGGGCTCGCCGGCACGGGGGGCGGTGGCACCGCCAGCTACGTGCCCGCCGACCTGGTCGACGAGATCGCGGCCGTGGACGGCGTCGCGGCGGTCGAGGGCAACATCCAGGCCGAGGGCGTCTACATCCTCGACAGCGACGGCGAGGTGCTGAACACCGGCGGGGCGCCGGGCATCGGCATCAACTGGGGCACCGAGCGGTCGCTGTCGCCGACCACCCTCGTCGAGGGGCGGGCGGCCACCGGCCCGGACGAGATCATGATCGACACCGACGCGGCGGAGAAGTCCGGGCACCGCGTCGGCGACACCGTCACCCTGCTCACCCCCGGGCCCCGCGTCGAGGCCGAGCTCGTCGGCACCTTCCGCTTCGGCGACGGGAGCGGGCTGGCCGGGGCCTCGCTGACCGCCTTCGACACCACGACGGCACAGCAGCTGCTCACCGCACCCGGGCAGTTCACCGCCATCGGGGTCGGGGCGGCGGACGGCGTCGACCCCGCGGACCTGGCCGACCGCGTGGCCGCCGCCGTCGGCGGGGACTACGACGTGAAGACGGCGACCGAGCAGGCCGCCAGCCTGGCGTCGGACTTCTCCGACGCGCTGCAGTTCATCAACATCTTCCTGCTGGTCTTCGCCGGGATCGCGCTGTTCGTCGGCACCTTCATCATCCTCAACACCTTCTCGATGCTGGTCGCCCAGCGGACGCAGGAGCTGGCACTGCTGCGTGCCCTGGGCGCCAGCCGGGGGCAGGTGACCCGGTCGGTCCTGACCGAGGCGCTGATCGTGGGTGCCGTCGGCGCCACCGTGGGGATCGCGGCCGGCTACGGCATCGCGGCCGGGCTGCGAGCGCTGTTCGGCTCGTTCGGCCTCACGCTGGACGGCAACCTGGTCCTCCAGGCCGACACGATCCTGTGGGCGTACGCCGTCGGCGTCCTCGTGACGCTCGTGTCGGCCTACGTGCCCGCGCGGCGCGCCGCCCGGATGCCGCCGGTCGCGGCGATGCGCGACGACGTCGTCATGGCGCAGCGCGGTCTGCGGCTGCGCACGGCGCTCGGCGCCGGGCTCTCCCTCCTGGGCATCCTGGCCCTGGTCGGCGGGACGATGAGCGACGACGGCGGCACGGGTGCCTCGCTGGTCGGCGCCGGGGCCCTCGCCCTCATCCTCGGGGTGACGGCGCTGAGCCCGGTGCTGGCCCAGCCCTTCCTGCGGAGCGTGGGCGCGATCCTGCCCCGCATCTGGGGCACCACCGGCCGCCTCGCGCAGGAGAACGCCGTCCGCAACCCGCGGCGCACCGCGGCCACCGCGTCGGCGCTGATGATCGGCCTGGCGCTGGTGAGCGCCTTCAGCATCATCGGCGCCTCGACCAACGCGAGCATCGACAAGCTCATCGCCGGCTCCGTCCGCGCCGAGTTCGTCGTGTCCAGCGCCGTCGGGCAGCCGTTCAGTCCGGACGTCGCGGCGGACGTCGCCGACGTCGACGGCGTGGCCGCAGTCATGCCGCTGCGCTGGGGACAGGTCCAGCTCGACGGGCAGACCGGCCTCGTGACCGCCGTGGATCCGGCCGCCCTCGACCGGACGATCGAGCTCAGCTACGTCGACGGCTCGGCCGAGGGGCTGGGCGGGGACGGCGTGCTGATCGACCAGCCGACCGCCGACAGCCGGGGCTGGGCCGTCGGCGACACCGTCGAGGTCCTGACCCTGGACGGCCGCGAGCAGCAGCTGCAGGTGTCCGGCGTCTACGAGGCCAACCAGGTGATCGGCTCGACCGTGGTCTCGCTCGACACGCTCGCCGGCATGGGCGGGGTGGCGCTGGACCGGTTCCTCTTCGTCGACCTGGCCGACGGCGTGGCGACCGCCGACGTCCGGCCGCAGCTGGACCAGGTGCTCACCGCCTACCCGATCGTGGAGCTCAAGGACCAGACCGAGTTCCAGGACGAGCAGAAGGGCCAGGTCGACCAGCTGCTGCTGCTGATCAACGCCATGCTGGTGCTGTCGGTGATCATCGCCGCGCTGGGCATCGTGAACACGCTGGCCATGTCGGTGATCGAGCGCACCCGCGAGATCGGCCTGCTGCGGGCCGTCGGGCTCGGCCGCGGTCAGCTCCGCCGGATGGTCCGGCTGGAGGCGGTGATCATCTCGATCTACGGCGCGGTCCTGGGGCTCGTGCTGGGCACCCTGTTCGGCGTCGCGCTCAGCCGGGCGCTGGTCGACCAGGGCATCACCGAGCTGGCCGTCCCGTACCCCCGGCTGGTGGTGTTCCTGTTCGTCGCGGCCCTGATCGGCGTCCTGGCCGCGGTCGCGCCGGCCAGGCGGGCGTCCAAGCTGCGGGTGCTGGACGCGATCTCGAGCGCCTGACGCACGCACCGCGACCGGGAGCCTGGACCGCCCGGGGCCGGGGCTCCACACTGGGGCGCACCGTGTGAGGAAGGTTGCGCATGGATCTCGGCATCGACCTGGGTACGGCCAACACGGTGGTGAGCGATGTCCGCCGCGGCGTCGTCTACGACGAACCGAGCGTCATGCTGCTGCGCCAGGGCGGCGGACGCCGGGGCCGCGTGCTCGCCGTGGGACGGGAGGCGGCCGAGCTGATCGGCCGGGCGCCGGCCCGGTTCTCCGCGGTGCGGCCGCTGCACGACGGGGTCGTCACCGATCTGGAGAGCGCCCGGCTCTACCTGCGGGCGGTCCTGGCCCGTGCGGGACGGCGGACGTGGAGCCCGACCCGTGCGGTGATCGGGGTGCCGGCCGACAACTCGTCGCTGGAGACCCGCGCGCTGCTCGAGGCGGCCGAGGAGGCGAGCATCCGGCCGGTGACCGCGCTCGACGGCGCGGTCGCGGGCGCGGTCGGCTGCGGGATCGACCCGCTCGAGCGGCGTGTGCACATGGTCGTCGACGTCGGTGGCGGCACGGCCGAGGCGGTGGCGTTCTGCTACGGCGGCGTCCTCACCCAGCGGACGAGCAAGCTGGGTGGGGACGAGATGACGGTGTCGGTGGCCCGGTACCTCCGCGAGGAGCACCAGCTGCTGGTCGGCGAGCTGGAGGCCGAGCGGATCAAGACCTTCCGTGCCGGGGAGGACGAGGGCCCGGTGGTGGTGCACGGCCGGGACGGCAACTCCGGCCGGCCGCGGCTGGTGACCGTCCAGCCCACCGACGTCGCCACCGCCGTGCGCCCGGTCGTCACCGAGATCGTCCGGGCGCTGACCGCGTGCCTGGACGACCTGCCGCCCCAGGCGCTCGCCGACGTGTTCGCGGAGGGCGTCCTGGTGTTCGGCGGGGCCTCGCTCACCGTCGGCCTGCCGCAGCAGATGGAGCGCGAGCTGGGCCTGCCGATCAAGCTCGCCGAGGAGCCGCTGACCTGTGTGGCCGACGGCGCCGCCCGCGCGCTGCGCAACCGCCCCCTGCTCGCCGCCTACGGCCGGAACTGAGGCCCCTCGCCGTTTCGGCGCACCCGACGAGCGGTGCCGGCCGTCGTGACTTGAGTCAGGAGCGCAGCGGACCGCTCGGGATATCCCAGAAAGCGGCTTACGGGACACGCGCTGGAACGATGTGCGCGCAGGGTGCCTTTCCGGGCGAGAACGCGCCATCAGCGCACATCGCTCGACGGCGTGGAGGTGAGCCTGCCGGAACCGGGACTCAGGGCGCCGGCACCGGGCCGGTGGCCAGGATCCCGTCGCGGTACGCGTAGTAGTGGACCAGGCCGTCGTCGACCACGGCGGACGCGCTGTTCGCGCCCTTCCCCGGCCCCTGCACCAGTGCGGTCATCACGATCTCGGGAGCGTCCATCGGTGCGGCCGCCGACATCCAGTTGTCGTACTCGTCGTCGGCCAGGCCGCCGTCCTGGGCCGTGCCCGTCTTGGCCATGACCGGTGCCGGCAGGTCGTTGAGCCGGCTGCCGGTACCGCCGGCCACGACCTGACGCATCCCCTCGCGCACGGGCCCCAGGTCGGCCGTGAACGGCAGCGGCCGCGGCGGCGGAGCGGCGACCGGCGTGTAGGTGCCGGGTCCCGTCCCGACAGCCATGGCCAGCCGGGGGGTGACCAGCTGCCCGGTCGATATCGCGGCAGTCCACCCCGCGTTCTGCAGCGGCGTGACCTGCAGGTCGCCCTGGCCGATGCCCAGGATGACCGTCGAGCCGCCGTACCAGGTGCGTCCCTCCGCCTCCGCGGTCTGCGGCGATCCCAGGTGCCCGCCGGACTCCCCCGGCAGGTCGATGCCGGTCGGCGTCCCCACGCCGAGGCCCCGGGCGGTGTCGATGAGCCGGTCGGCGCCGAGGGCGACGGCGAGCTTGTAGAAGTACACGTCGTTGGAGACCGCGATCGAATCGACCAGGTCCATCGGCCCCATGGGCCGCCAGTTGCCGAACGTGTGCCCGCCGTAGGTGAAGCTCGCGCCGGTCGGGATGACCTGGCGCGGTCCCCACACGCCGAAGACCTGGTTGGCCGCCGCCGTGACCAGCTTGAACGTCGACCCGGGTGGCGCCACCGCCTGCGTCACGTGCTCCAGCATCGGCGACCCGGGCAGGCCCGACAGCGCCTGCAGTGCCGCGCCGTCCACCGGTGGCCCGTACACGTTGTTGTCGAACGACGGCGCGCTGGCGATGGCGAGGACCTGGCCGTTCCGCGGGTCCATCGCGACGGCCGCGCCGATCTTGCCGGCCGGCCGCGGTTGTGCGCCGAGGGCCGCGGCGAGGTCGGCGTCGAGCCGCCGCTGCAGGCCGAGGTCGATGGCCAGCCGCAGGTCGGCACCGCGCACCGGCGGCCGGTACTCCCCCACGGCGACCGGCACGCCGGTCGGGTCGACGTACAGGCACTGCCGCCCGTTGATCCCGCGCAGCACGGCGTCGTACTCCTGCTCGAGCCCGGCCCGGCCGACGAACTCCCCTGCGGGCAGCCCGGGCCAGCGCTGCTCGTCCTCGGCGGTGGCCACGCCGACGAAGCCGAGCACCGGTCCGAGCAGCGCGCCCTGCGGGTACGCGCGACGGGGCTGGGCGACGACGTACACGCCCTCGATCGCGGCGGCGGAGACCGCGTCGGCGACCGGCCGCGGGACGTCGGCCACCGGCAGCGACAGGGTCGTCGCCTCGGTGGCGTCGAGCTGGGCGTGCAGGTCCGCGGGCGGCCGGCCCACGAGCACCGCGAGCCGGTCGACGTCGGCGGGTCGCGTGCGCAGGAGGGTGGGGACGACGAGGACGCGGTCCACGCCGGTGCCGGCGTCCGCCGCGTCCAGGGCCACCGGTACGTCGTGCCGGTCGGTGATCGTGCCCCGGGGCGCGGGCAGCCGGAAGCAGCGGGTCATCTGGTCGTCGCCGGCGATCTGGAGCTCCTCGCCGCGGTTCTCCTGCATCCGCCAGCCGTAGACGCCGAACGAGATGAGCAGCAGCGACAGCGCGGCGGCGACGAGCCGCACCAGCCGTGGCCGGGGATTGCGCAGGCCCGGTGCCGCCCACAACCGGCGGCGCGCGCTGTCGCGCCGGACGCCGAGGACGACGCCCAGCGCGGCCAGGTGCACGACCAGCGCCGTGCCGCCGTAGCTGACCAGTGGGAAGGGCACGCCGGCCAGCGGCAGCAGGCCGAGGTTGGCGCCGACCGAGACCACGACCTCCACGCCCAGCAGGACCGCGAGTCCTCCACCGACCAGCGCGCCGTGCGGCGTGCGGGAGGCGCGGCTGGCCAGCGCGAGCCGCCACACCAGCAGCAGCGCGGCCAGCACCACGCAGGCTCCCGCCACCAGCCCCCACTGGCCCACCAGGCTGGCCAGGGCCAGGTCGGTGTCGCGCTCGGGCAGGTACTGGGAGCGCAGTCCGCGCAGCGGGTCGTCGGTCCGGCCGAACAGCCCGCCGGAGCCGATCGCGATGTGCGCCTGCCGGATCGCCCAGCCCGACCCGGTCGGGGCCTCGTGCGCGCCGACCAGGAAGCTGCCGAGCCGGGACACCTGGTAGGGGCGCAGGAAGCTGATGAGCAGTGGCGCGGAGACCGCCGCCGCGGCCCCGAGCGGCAGCAGGAAGCGCGCCGGGACCCGGCCGAGCAGCAGCATCCCGGCGGTGAGGACCACGAGCAGCATCGACGTGCTGAGGTCCGGCTGGAGCAGGGTGAGCCCGATCGGCAGCGCCGCCAGGAGCACGGCGAGGGCGAACCGCTGCCAGGGCGGCCGGCCCGAGCCGAGGACGGCGGCCAGCACCAGGATCAGGCTCAGCTTGGCCAGCTCGGAGGGCTGGAAGGTCACCGACCCGATGGCGAACCAGCGGGTGGCCCCGTTCGCCGACAGTCCGACGACCAGGACGCCGACGAGCAGCACGACCGCTCCCACGTAGGCGGCCCACGCCAGCACGGACAGGTACCGGACCCGCACCCGCCAGAACACGGCCAGCGCGAGCACCCCACCGGCGGCGATGAGGGTCTGCCGGAGCGCCAGGTCGCGCGCGCCGATCAGGTACAGGTTCGCGATCCCCAGCCCGACCAGAGCCGCCGCGGCCACCACGGCGAGCAGGTCGAACCCCGCGCTGCGTCGGTTGCGCCGCTGCTCGCGCGTCGGCCCCGGGCCCGCCCGCCGCCTCCTCGGGGGCGCTGTCGACCTGGTCATGGGGAGCGCCTCCGGTCCGTCTCAGGCGCCCGGGCCGGCCGGCAGGCAGGAGCCCGCGCTCACGGGTGCGGATGCCGCGACCGCCGGCGCGTCGGTGACGGCGAGCACCGCCAGTCCGGGCAGGGCCGGCAGCGGGACGATGCCGACGACGGCCACCCGGTCGGCCCGCGGCGGCACCGCCACCTCGCCACCGGGCACCGTGCTCGACGTCCCCGTGCACCGGTCGACGATCCGGTAGGACCACGTCACCGTCCGGGGCTCGGCTGCCGGCACGAGCCGGACGAGGAGCCCCACGGTGCACGGCGCGCCCGACGCGCAGGGCGCCAGTGCCCGCAGGTCGACGCCGGTGATGGGCCCCGCCGCGGGCGGCGCCGGCGGCACCACGGGGAGGCCGTCGGGCTGCGGTTCGTCCTCCGGCTGCGCGCCGCCGCGCCCGGCGTCGAGCAGCAGGTCGATGTCGGTGCTGATGTCGTCGCCGAGGAGCACCACCTCGGAGACCACGACCGCACCGAGCACGACGAGGGAGAGCAGCCAGGCACCGACCCGGCGCCCGGTCGACCGGGTCCGCCGGGGCGCGGCGCCCGGCGCCGCCCGTCCGCGCGCACCCGGCTGCGGAGTCCCCGTGCCGGCGGCGGCCGGGCCGCCCACCGCGCGCGCCAGTGCGCCGAGCTCGGCATGGATCCGCGCGCTGTCTGCTCCCGCGGCCGCCGTCCGGAGTCTCCGCGCGGCGGCGTCGACGCCCTCGCCGGCGAGGTCCGCCGCCGACCGGTCGAGCTCGTCGAGCAGCGCCTCGGCCGCCGGATCTGCGTCGGCGCCGGGGCGACGGGCGGCCGCAGCCAGTTCGCCGAGCACCCGCCCGGCGGGACGCCCGCGTGCACCGGCCGGATCAGCGGGCAGGGCCACCCGGCCGTCGGCCGTGACCACCGGGTCCACGAGGTCCGGCGCCGCGGCCACCTCGAGGGCATCCAGGAGACCGAGGCCGAGCTGGAGAGCCTGCGGCGCGGTGGGCCGGGCGAGCGCGAGCAGGCGGCTCAGCGGGACGCCACCGGCCGCGACGACGGGGACGTCGGAGGCCGACGGGGACCCGAGCGGCGCGCGCGGCTCGGGGACGAGGTCGGGGCGATCAGCGGCTCGCGGCGTCGTCAGATCCGTCATCGACCGTCACCCCCGCCCAACGGCTGCTTACTGGGCACTCCCCCGTGACACGGCCGATGGTGCGCCCCGCCTCCCGGGATGTCACGCGGTTCCCGCGCGGCTTCGGGTGGTCACGAGGAGGAGACCCGCACGATGCCCGACGGGCCGACCCGCCAGCGGACGGTGAACGGCTGCGAGGGCCCGCTGGCATGGGAGTCCGTGGCCGCGTAGGCGGACATGTCGGCGACGATCTCGCCGCCCTCCACCGAGATCCCCTCGTACACCGGCGGCAGCGGCGCCGTGCCCTGCAGGGTCAGCGGGCTGGGCAGCGTGCCCAGCAGCCGGCCCGCGGAGTCGTGGACCTGGACCTCCTGCAGGATGCCGTTGGAGGGCTGCGGCGAGCACTCCAGCAGCACCACGGTGTCGGCCCCGCCGTCGCCGTCGACGTCCCCCGCGGCGGTGGCCACGACCTGCACCTCGTAGTGGTCGTAGAAGGGTGGCCGGGTCCCGTCGGCGGGCACGCTGGCCTTCCCGTCGACGACCCGGGCCCGGATCCCGTCCGGGACGATGCCGTCGCAGGTCAGCTCGTACGTGGTCGACCGCCAGTCGACCGCCGCGGTCGGCGGGGCACCGCCGGCGGGCTCGTCCGCGCCGCACGCGGTCACCAGGATGCAGGTCAGCGCACCGGCCACCCGCGCGGGACGCACGGTCCGCCGGCTCCTCGACGCTCCGGACACGGGCGCTCCCCCCGACGGTGCCGGGGCCCGGCTCCCCGGCCGGACCTCACCCGGGACGACGGGGCGCCGACGAGGGGGAACCGGCGACGGACTGCCGCAACCGATCGCGCCTCCTCGTGGGCGCCTGCGCCCCCAGGCTGCCTGCGCACAGGCCGGTTCCCCAGGGCGCAAGGTCCCGGCCGGCCGGCCGATCGGCACCGTCCGGGCGCGGGGCCCGGGGCCGCGTTCCCGGACCCGCCGGGGCCCTGCGCTTCGCGGACGGGAGGATGCAGGGATGTGCACGGTGGTGGTGCGGCGGGCGGCCGGCCGGCCGGCGGACGTGCTCGCCGTCCGCGACGAGCTGACCGGCCGGGAGTTCGACGACCCCGGGCGGTGGTGGCCGGAGCACCCCGGCGTCGTCGGCGGCCGGGACCGCGTCGCCGGCGGGACGTGGTGCGCCACCGACGTCGGCACCGGCGTGACCGCCCTGGTGCTCAACCGCTACCACGAGCGGACGGCGGCCCCGGGCGCGCCGACCCGGGGCGTGCTGCCGCTGCTCGGCGCCGTCCACGGCCCGGGGTGGGTGGACCACGTGACCCTTCCCGGGATGGCCGGCTTCCTCCTCGTGCTGGTCGCGCCGGACCGGCTGACCACCTGGGAGTTCGACGGCGAGCGGCTCGTCACGACCGAGCACCCCGAGGGCACGCACGTCGTCACCTCCGGCGGGCCGGAGGACCGCAAGGGCGAGCTCTGGCGCGGGACCTTCGCGGCCGCGGAGTTCCCCGACCGTTGGCGGGGCCTCGTGCAGGAGCAGGAGCCCGCTCCCGAGGCCGAGGCCCTGGTGGTCCGCCGCGAGCGGGAGGGCCGGGTGTACGGGACGGTGTTCGCCGAGACCCTGGAGGCCCGGCCCGGCCGGCTGCGCCTGGAGTACAGCCGCCGGCCGTGGACCGGTGCCTGGGAGACCGCCGTCTTCGACGACTGAGACCGCCGTCGCTCAGATGGCGCGCCGCCGCTGCAGGTTGACGAAGGCGACCCAGCCCACCGGCGCAGGCAGCCAGAAGGTGACGACGCGGAACGCCAGGACCGCGGCCAGTGCGGCCGCCACCGGGACGCCGGTCGCGGTCAGGCCGCCCAGCAGCGCCGCCTCCACGGCCCCGAGCCCGCCGGGCGTGGGGGCGACCGACCCGACGGCGGAGGAGACCAGGTAGACGCCGATGACCGTGGGTAGCGCGAGGGAGGCGTCGAACGCCCGGAGGGAGGCCGCGAGCGCCAGCACGTAGCCGGCGTTCTGCAGCAGGATGCCGCCCAGGGCCGTGATCAGCCGCCGCGGTTCGGTGGCCACGGCGAGCAGCTGCGGCAGCGACTGCCGGACGAGCGGCTCGAGGTGGCCGATCAGCAGGCGGCGCACCGGCGCGATCGCGGCCAGCAGGCCGACGACGGCGACGGCGCCGAGCAGCACGAGCAGCACGTCGCCGCTGGGCACCAGGGAGAGCCGCGACGTCGACACTCCGCTGGCCCAGCCGACGACGAGCAGCAGCGCGACGGTGGCCGCGACCGTCGCCGCCTGGCTCACCGCGACGCTGGCGGCGGCCGCCCCGACGGTCAGGCCGGCTCGCTGCAGGTACCGGATGTTGAGCCCGACGTGCCCGACCGTCGGCGGGGTGACGAGGGTGAGCCACGCCGTCGACAGCTGCACCAGGGTGGTGCGGACCAGGGAGAGGGCGACCGGCACGAACGGCATGAGCGCCAGCGCCGCGCCGACGTAGGTGAGCGCCGATCCGCCCAGCGCGACCAGCAGCCACAGCGGATCGGCCCGCCGCAGCTCGTCGAGGATGCTCACCCGGGACAGCTGCGAGGCGAGCAGGAACGCCGCGACGGTCGACGCCCCGACGGTGAGGATCACGCGCGGGGAGAAGCGCTCGAGGCGCGGTGCGGCGGCCACCGTGCCGTCCGGCCGGGCGAGTGCGCGGCGCAGCTGGGTGAGCAGCTCGGTGCCGCGGACCGCCCGCCGGACGGACGCCGGCAGCGCGACCGGCTGGAGCAGCGCCGGCACCCGCGCCGGCGTCGGGTCCCCGCCGCCGGCCCGGAGCGCCGCGACGGCGGCCTCGGAGCCGACGACGGTCGCGCCGCCGACCAGGAGCGCGACGGTGTCGAGGTCGCGTTGCAGCTCCCCCGCCGCCGGCTGCGCCGCCCGCAGGTCGCGGAACCCGGCGGCGCCGTCCGGGGCGAGGACGACGCAGTCCGGCGTGAGCGCCCCGTGCGCCAGCCCGACGGTGTGCAGCCTGCGCAGCGCCGCGAACGCCGCCGCGAGGCCTGCCTCCGCGCACTCCCCGGCCTCGGTCAGCGGCGTACCGCTCAACGGGCGCTCGACGAGGACGAGCGCCGGGCCGACCGCCAGCAGCGCGACCACCTCGGGCACGGGCACGCCGGCCGCGCCGGCCAGGGCCGCGCTCGACGCCTGCCGTTCCAGGTCACCGCGCTGGCTCAGGGACGGCCGGCCGACCACCGCGGCGCGGAACCGGAGCATCTGGCCGGCCCGGCGCACCAGCGGCAGCCCCCGGCCGTCCGGGTCGACGACCGTGACGCACACGGGGCCGGTGGCGTCGTGCCCGGTCATGCGGACCAGACCCGCGTGCTGTTCGTCGACCGCCAGCTCCTCCACCACCACACCGGCGCGGGCCAGCACGGCGCGGACGACGTCGTCGGCGGGGCGGGCGGGGCTGACGCCGGCCGCCAGGCGCACGGCCAGGCCGGCCACCGCCCCGAGCAGGACCGCCGCGACCGTTCCCTGCAGGGTGAGGTTGCCCAGCGCCACCCCGCACACGAGCCCGGCCAGCACCGTCCACCGGGCGGGCGACCGCCAGCGCCGGCGTCGCTGGAGGTCCGCACCGACGAGGAAGGCGATCGTGGCCACCACGGGCACCAGGGCGGCGTCGGTGCGCGGGCCGGTGAGCACGTCGGCCACCACGCCCCCGGCGGCGTCGCCGACGCGCTCGCCGATCGCACCGAGCACCAGCCCGAGCACGCCCGCGACGAGCGCCTGCGCCAGGGCCGCCCGCCGGTGCCGGGCGGCGTCGACGGCCACGGTGAGCAGGACGGCGAGGGTGGCCAGGGAGACCACGACCGAGACCACGGACAGCAGCGTCCGGAGCGGGTCGCGCACGACCGTGGGCACCGTGCGGTCCAGCACGGCCACGGCGTCGGGCGCCGAGAGCGTCACCAGGACGAGCAGGGCCAGCCCCGACGCCGCGGCGAGCAGCCGGGCGACGTCGTTCGGTCTCCGCACCCGGGTCGCGGGAGGTGTCCCGACGACGCTCACCCCGCTCACCGCGCGATCATCCCCGAGCGGCGTTCCGGCACGGGCCACCGGGACGCCGAGTCCCCCCGTTCGGGTCCCTTTCCGGCCGGGCCCGCAGAGGCTGCCCATCACGGCGGCGGAGAGCTACGGTGTGGCCTACCTCACACCAGGCAGCGGAGGTCCGCGATGACCGCGACCCAGCAACGCACCGGCTCCGAGCAGGCTGCCGGGCCGGCGCCCGTCGAGCACGTCGACGTCCTCGTCGTCGGCGCCGGGGTCTCCGGCATCGGCGCCGCCCACCACCTGCAGGAACGCTTCCCGGACAAGAGCTTCGTGCTGCTGGAGGCGCAGGACGCCCCCGGCGGCACCTGGTGGACCCACCGGTACCCGGGCGTGCGGTCCGACAGCGACCTGTTCACCTACGGCTACCGGTTCAAGCCCTGGCGGGGGCCCTCCATCGCGGCGGGCGGGGAGATCCTCTCCTACCTCGACGAGGTCATCGCCGAGGACGACCTCGCGCGGCACATCCGGTACCACCACCGGGTCTCCGCGGCGGAGTGGTCCACCGAGGACCGCCGGTGGACGGTGCACGTCACCCGGCTCGACACCGGGGAGGAGCTGCGGTTCACCACCGGCTTCCTCTGGATGTGCCAGGGCTACTACAACCACGGCCGGCCGCACCGGCCGGAGTGGCCGGGCATGGACCGGTACCGGGGCCTGGTCGTGCACCCGCAGCAGTGGCCCGACGACCTGGACCTCAGCGGGAAGCGCGTCGTCGTCATCGGTTCCGGTTCGACCGCCGCGACGCTGATCCCCGCCATCGCCCAGCAGGCGGCTCACGTCACCATGCTGCAGCGCTCGCCGTCGTACTTCCTCGCCCCGCCGCTCACCAACGAGCTCGCCGACACCCTGCGGGCTCTGGACATCCCGGACGAGTGGACCCACGAGATCCTGCGCCGCTCCTACTCCGCCCAGTTCGACGAGCTGGCCCGGCTGGCCCACGAGGCGCCGGACGAACTGCACGAGTACCTCATGGAGTCGATGAAGCCGCTGCTCCCCGAGGGCTTCGACATCGAGAAGCACTTCACCCCCCGCTACCGCCCGTGGCAGCAGCGCATCGCGATCGTCCCGGAGGGCGACCTGTTCGCGGCCCTGCGGGAGGGGAGGGCCGCGATCGTCACCGACACCATCGAGACCTTCACCGAGACCGGGATCCGCGTGAGCTCCGGGGAGGAGCTCGAGGCCGACGTCGTGGTGAGCGCCACCGGCTTCGACCTGTCGGTCCTCGGGGACGTCGCCTTCACCGTGGACGGCGAGGCGGTGGACTTCGCGGAACGCGTCACCTGGCGCGGGCTGATGATCAGCGGCATCCCGAACATGGCCTACGTGTTCGGCTACTTCCGGCACAGCTGGACGCTGCGGGTGGACCTCGTCTGCGACCTGGTGATCCGGCTCATGGAGACCATGCAGCTCAGGGACGCGACGATGGTCGTGCCCACGCTGCGCGACGAGGACGCCGGGATGCAGCTGCGCCCGTGGTCGGACCCCGACGACTTCAACGCCGGCTACGTCATGCGCTCGCAGCACCTGCTGTTCAAGCAGGGCGACCGCGAGCCCTGGACGCACATGCTGGAGCACGCGGCCGAGGCGGAGATCCTGCCGAAGGCCGATCTCGACGACGGGTCGCTCGTCTACCGCTGACCCGGTACCGAAGGGAGTAGCCATGCCACGCACCGCCGTTCGCACCGGGGTCACGCTCAACTACGAGATCAGCGGCGAGGGCGAGCCACTGCTGCTCGTCATGGGGACGTCGGGGTCGATCCCGCTCTGGGGCGAGCTGCTCCCCCGGCTCGCCGAGCGGTACCGGGTCATCGCCTTCGACAACCGCGGGCTGGGCGGCAGTGACCGGGGCGAGGGCGCGATCACCGTGGCCTCGATGGCCGAGGACACCTCGGCGCTGCTCGAGGCCCTGGAGATCCCGCGGGCGCACGCGATGGGCTGGTCGCTGGGCTCCGCCGTCGTGCAGGAGCTGGCGCTCACCCACCCCGACCAGGTCGCGTCCGCGATCCTGCACGCCACCTGGGCGCAGTGCGACGGTTTCCAGCGCTCCGTGCTGACGGCGCTGCGCCATCCCTACGCCAAGCGGGACATGGAGGCGGCGCTGGTCACCGCCGGCATCGCCTTCTCCCCGGAGCTGCTCGACCACCCCGACTTCGCGGCGATGCTGGAGCCCATGCTGCCGGCGTTCCCGCAGACCGAGGAGCAGATGCAGGTGACCGTGGAGCAGTGGGACGCCGACCTGGCGCACGACACCACGGACCGGCTGGCCGGCATCACCGCCCCCACGCTCGTCATCGTCGGCGAGCAGGACCTGCTGACCCCGCCCTGGCAGGCGAAGAAGGTGGCCGACGCGATCCCGGGTGCGGAGTACGAGCTGCTCACCGGCCCGGGATCCAGCCACGGCGTGCACATCGAACGGCCCGACGACGTCGTCGGACTCGTCACCGCCTTCCTCGGCCGGCACGCGCTGCAACCGCAGGCCTGACCGCCGACCGTGCGAGTCCGTCCGGGCGTCGAGCACGGGTGGCGCAGGGCGCTGCGCCGGGGACGTCGCGCTGGTTGACTGGCGGCATGGTGTCACCGCTGCCGGAGCCGGGCCGGGAGATCGATCCCGACCAGCCCATCCCCGACGATCCGGCCGAGCTCCTCCCCGACGCACCCGAGGAGCTGCCACCCCCGCCCATCGAGGGGACGCCGGAGGACCCCGGTGGCGACCCGGGCGGGGTGCCGGAGCCCGCCTGAGCGGAACAGCGGACGGCCCGGCCGCGCTGCAGGTGCCGTGACCGACACCGGACCCGGGCTCTCGCTCCTCGACCGCGCGCGCACCCGTGCCGGGGAACCCGACACGGAGGCGCTCCGGGCGACCGTGGCGCGCGCCGCCTCGGCGGAGCGGCTCGGGTACGGCCGCTTCTGGGTCGCCGAGCACCACGGGGTGCCGGGCATCGCCGGCGCCGCGCCGGCGGTCCTGCTGGCGGCGGTGGCCGGTGCGACGTCGACCATCCGGCTGGGCTCGGCCGGCGTGATGCTCCCCCACCACCAGCCGCTCGTCGTCGCCGAGCAGTTCGCCACCCTCACGGCGTTCGCACCCGGGCGGGTCGACCTGGGTCTGGGCCGCTCCCCCGGCTTCACCCCGCCGGTGCGCCGCGCGCTGCGCGAGACCGAACGGGACTTCGCCACCGACCTCGCCGAGCTGCGCGCCTACCTCACCGGGTCCGGCGACATCACCCTGCGCCCGCAGCCGGCCGGCGACGTCCCGCTCTACGTGCTGGCCACCGGGCAGGGCCTGGAGGTGGCCGCCGGGCTGGGGCTGCCGGTGATCGTCGGCGGCCCCCTGCTCGGCGTGGCCGGGGATCCGGAGCCTGGCCGGGCGGCCCTGGCGGCCTACCGGCGCGCCTTCCGGCCCTCGGCTCAGCAGCCCGAGCCGCGGGTGTCGATCAGCCTGGACGTGCTGGTCGCCGACACCGCGGAGGAGGCGGCCGACCTGCTGCTGCCCGAGGCCTGGGCGATGGCGAAGTCCCGCACCACCGGTTCGTTCCCGCCGCTGGAGCCGGTGGCCGCGGTCCGGGCTGCGCCGAGGAGCCCGCGCCAGCAGCAGTACCTCGAGCGGACCGCGGCCATGGCCATCGCCGGCACCGCCGCCTCGGTGGAGACCCGGCTGGCCGAGCTGCTCGAGCGCACGGGTGCCGCGGAGCTCGTGACGAGCAGCAGCACCTTCGACCGGGATGCGCTGGCCGCCTCCGACGAGGCCCTCGCCGCACTCCTGGGCGGGGCAGCGGCCGGAGCCGCCCCCCGTCTCGAGACCGTCAGCCCGGGGTGACGGCGTCCCGTTCCTCGGCCATCCGGCGGTGGTGGTCGCGCACCATCGCGGGGGTGGCGTAGGTCGAGTACCTCGGTATCCAGCGTGCCAGCCCGACGGCACCGAGCAGCCCGACGCAGCCCATGACGGCGATGCCCGTCCCCAGGGTGGCGACCGTGGCGACGGCGGCCGGGACGACCGGGCCCAGCGACTGCCCGACGTCGCTCATCAGCCGGAAGATCGCCAGGAACGAGCGCCGGTCCACCGGCGGTGAGGTGTCCGCGCCGAGAGTCATGACGATCCCGGAGCCGATGCCGTTGCCGAACGCCATCACCATCGCGACGGCCGTGAGGCTCACGGCGCTGTCGGTCAGCGGCAGGGCCAGCGTGCCCAGGCCGAGGATGACCATGCAGGGCACGGCGATCCAGAGCCGGCCGAACCTGTCCATGACGTGGCCGGACGGGTAGAAGAGCGCCATGTCGACGGCGTTGGCGATGCCGAAGATGAGGCTGGTGGTCGCCGCGTCCAGCCCGATGTGGTCGGCCCACAGCGGGATCACCGCCACCCGGGCCGCGCGGATGGCGCTGATCGACGCCACGGCGACGCCGAGGGTGAGGAACAGCCGGCGGTTCCGGCGGACCATCTCCCGCACCCCGACCGGGCCGGTGTGCGCGGGTGCGCCCGCAGCGCCGGTGTACGGCGCGAAGGCCAGGATGACCGCCGCCAGCAGCGACGCCACGACCGCGACGGCGAACGCCGAGCGGGTGCCCCACACCGAGATGACGGCCGCCCCGACCAGCGGGCCGACGAACAGTCCGATCCGGAAGACGCCGCCGAGCGTGGACATGGCACGCGCCCGGTGGTGCACGGCCACGACCTCGGCCACGTAGGACTGCCGGGCCAGGTGCATCGTCGCGCCGCAGGCGCCCAGCACGAGCAGCGCGACGGCCAGCGCGGCGACCGAGTCGAAGAGCAGGACCGAGGACATCGCGACCGCCGAGGCGAGCATCGCCGCGAGCATGGCGCCCTTCTCGCCGACCCGGTCGGCCAGCCAGGCGGCGGGGACGTCGCCCAGGATGGTGCCGATGCCGATCGCGGCGAGCATCAGACCGGCCACCGTCGTGGAGGCGCCGGCGTCGAGGGCCACGAGCGCGATGACCGGCATGACCGCGCCGTGGCCGATCTCGTAGACCAGCATCGGCAGCATCACCGAGGGCCCGATCTGCCGGACGACGGTGCTCAGGGTCGAACTCATCGCGCTGGTTTCCTCCTCCCGGCCCGGTCACCGGCCCCGACCATTAGACGACCCCGGCGTCGGGGCGACGACGCCGCACCGGCCGGAGCGCGCGATGCGGGGCAGCGCCCGGGACCCGAGGCCCGGAGAGCTACGTTCCCGGCATGGCAACGACGGCGCTGCTGGTGCTCGACCTGATCGGCACCTTCGCCTTCGCGCTCAACGGGGCCCTCACCGCGCTGCGGGCCACCCGGCTGGACATCGTCGGCGTGATCACCCTCGGCATGATCACCGCCCTCGGCGGCGGCACCATCCGCGACGTCTTCCTCGACGCCCTGCCGCCGGCCACCTTCCTGGACTGGCGCTACCTCGCCGTCGCCGCGGCCGGGGGGCTGATCGCGTTCCTCACGGGGCACCACCTGGAGCGGATCAACGGGACGATCAACGTCCTGGACGCTGCCGGGCTGAGCCTGTTCGCGGTGACCGGCGCGCTCAAGGCGGTCGACCTGGGCTTCGGCCCCGCCCAGGCCGTGATCGTCGGTGGGATCACCGGCGTGGGCGGCGGCACCCTGCGCGACGTGCTCATCCGCCAGGTGCCGTCGGTGCTGAGCAGCGGGCTCTACGCCGTCCCCGCGATCGTCGGCGCCACCGTGGTCGTCGTCGCCGACGTGCTCGACGCGCGTGGGCCGATCGCCGCCGTCGCGGCCGCCGGGGTGTGCTTCGCCATCCGGATGCTCGGCGTCCACTTCGACGTGAACGCACCCGTGCCCAGGGCGCACCGCCGACGACAGCAGGAGTAGCCGGCGGACGGAGGCGCCCCCGCACACATTCGGGAACTTCGGCCTCCCCTGCCCGGGGCAGTTGAGCACTACCGCCGTGACCTGCGCGGATCCATGGTGGCAGAGGTCACCGGCGCCGATCGCCGGACGGCGAGCGCGGACACCCCGACGCAGGTCACAGTCGGTCACGACGCAGACTCGTCCGGTTTGCACCCCATCGACACCGGAGTCCCCACCGTGAGACTGACCCGCACGTCCGCAGTCCTGGCCATCGTCGGTGTGCTCCTGATCGTCGCCGCCGCCGTCGTGCGCTTCGTCGTCGTCCCGTCGGTCACCAAGCTGCCCGAGGACCTCGACGTCACGCTCGGGTTCGAGGGCACCTACAACGGGATCAACCCGGCCGTCCTGTCCGGCGGCGCCACCGAGGTGAGGGCCGACGACGTCCCGATCCAGGCCACCCGCGAGGTGACGTCCGAGTCCGTGGACGGCGACACCGAGATCGTCCTGCGCAAGGACATCCGGACCGTCGGCGGCGGCGAGCCCTCGGTGACCGAGGTGCGGTTCGCCGTCGACCGCGAGACCGACGAGGCCGGGCCGGCCCCGGCCGGCGCCGAGGACGTGACCGACGCCGAGGGCCTGGTGTTCACCTTCCCGGTCGGCCCGGAGCCCGAGGACGGCGTCTACGAGTACTGGGACCAGTACACCCAGCAGGCCGCCCCGGTGACCTTCGAGGGCGAGGAGACCCTGGGCGGCCGCGACGTCTACCGCTACCAGTCCGTGGCCGAGGGCGAGCTGGCCGACCCCGCGGCGCTCCGGCTGCCGACGTCCCTGCCCAAGGACACGCTCGCCGCGCTCGCGCCGGGCCTGGCAGGCACGGTGCCGCCCGAGCTGCTGGCCGCACTCCCCGGCGTCCTGCCTTCGCTGCCCGACGAGATCCCGATCGCCTGGACCTCGAAGATCACGACGTTCGTCGACGCCGACCAGGAGCTCGGGGCCACGATCGCCGGGGGGAGCACCCAGGAGATCACCGGCTCGCTGGACCTGGGCATCACCACCGTCGACGTGCCGTTCGCGACGATCGCGCTGACCTCCACCGACCAGTCGATCGCCGACCGCGGGAACAGCGTGTCGGACGACGCGCAGCTGCTGACCTGGATCGGCACGGTGCTGCCGATCGTCGCCCTGGTGATCGGGGTCCTGCTGCTGGTCGCGGCGCTGCTGCTCGCCCGCCGGGCGGCCCACCGCACCACGCCGGCCGAGCCCGGGGAGCCGGTGGGCGCGGGCGCGACCCGGGTCTGACCGACGACGACGGGCCCGGCCCGGGAGCGATCTCCCGGGCCGGGCCCGTCGCACGTCCGCGGCCGGTCAGCCGGCCGCGGGCAGGTCCACCAGCTCGGCCAGCCGGGCACGGTGGGCGGCGGGCGTGCCGAAGGCGATCTGGTCGGCCTTGGCCCGCTTGAGGTAGAGGTGGGCGGGGTGCTCCCACGTCATGCCGATCCCGCCGTGCAGCTGGACGGCCTCCTCGGCCGCCTTGACCGCGACCTCGGAGCAGAACGACTGCGCCACCGCGGTCGCCACGACGGCCTCGGGGTCGTCCTCGGCCGTGGCCGCCGCAGCGGAGCGCGCCGCGGCGCCCGCCGACTCGACGGCCGCGTACAGGTCGGCCAGCCGGTGCTTGATCGCCTGGTAGCCGCCCACGACGCGGCCGAACTGCCGGCGGTCCTTGAGGTAGGCGATCGTCGTGGTCAGGCACCACTGCGCGACGCCGTACTGCTCGGAGGCCAGCAGGGCGGCGCCCACCTCGAGCGCGCGGGCGACGGCGTCCGTGCCCTGCGCGCCGTCGAGCAGCTCCTGCCCGGCGGTGCCCTCGAGGGTCACGTCCGCGAGCTGGCGGGTCATGTCGAGGGAGACCACCGGCTCGATGCGCGCGTCCGCGGCCGGCACGGCGTAGACGGCGGTGCCGCCGGCCGTGGACACCGGCACCAGCAGGACGTCGGCCTCGATGGCGCCCGCCACGCTGCGCGCACTCCCGCTGAGCACGCCGCCGTCGGCGGAGAAGCCCGGGGCTGCCTGGCCGGGCCCCGCCGAGAGCGGCAGGACCAGGGCCGCGGTGCGCTCACCCGCGGCCAGACCGGCGAGGAGCTCGTCGGCCGCGCCGCCCGGCGCGGCGGCCAGCAGCACGGTCGTGGCGACGACGCTGCTGGTCAGGAACGGCACGGGGGCGACCGACCGGCCCAGCTCCTCGAGCACGACGGCGGCCTCGCGGGCCGAGGCCCCCGCACCCCCGCGCTCCTCGGGGATCAGCAGCCCGGCCAGGCCGAGGTCACCGGCGATCGCGCGCCAGAGCGGGTCCACCACCGAGCGGTCGCCGTCGTAGACCGCCGCGACGGTCGCGGGCTCGACGCGCGCGGCGACGAGGTCGCGGACGCTGCTGCGCAGGTCGTCCTCGACGTCGGTGTAGAGCAGGTTGAGGTCGCTCATCGGGGCAGGTCCTTCCAGGCGATGCCGGTGTCGACGCGCGGCTCGGAGGGCAGTCCGAGCACCCGCTCGGAGATGACGTTGCGCAGGATCTCCGAGGTGCCGCCCTCGATGGAGTTCCCCTTGGCGCGCAGGTAGCGGTAGACCGCGTCGCGGCCGGTGAAGTCGACGTGCTGGGGACGCTTCATCGTCCAGTCCGAGGCCCGCAGACCCTCGTCGCCGAGCAGCTCGAGCTCCATGCCGCTCGCCTCCTGGGCGATGCGGGCGAAGGTCAGCTTCATCGCCGAGCCCTCGGGGCCGGGCTCGCCCGCGGCCAGCTTCTGCCGCAGCCGCTGGCCGGTCACCCGCGCGACCTCGTTGTCCACCCAGAGCCGCATCAGCTTGTCGTGCTGTCCGGCGCCGCGCCGCTCGGGGTGCTCGCGCCAGGTCTTCGCCAGGACACCGACCATGCCGCTCTCGCGGCCGCCGCCACCTCCGCCGATGGCCACCCGCTCGTTGTTGAGGGTGGCGGTCGCGACCTTCCAGCCCTGGCCCTCGTCGCCGAGGCGCTGGCTGTCGGGGATGTGCACGTCGGTGAGGAAGACCTCGTTGAACTCGGCCTCACCGGTGATCTGCCGCAGCGGCCGGACGTCCACACCCGGGTGGTCCATGTTGCAGAGGAAGTAGCTCAGGCCCGCGTGCTTGGCCACCTCGGGGTTGGTGCGGGCGACCAGGATCGCCATCTGGGCCTTGTGCGCGCTCGACGTCCACACCTTCTGGCCGTTGACCACCCAGTCGCCGCCCTCGCGGACCGCGCGGGTGCTGACGGCGGCGAGGTCGGAGCCGGCGCCGGGCTCGCTGAACAACTGGCACCAGACCTGCTCGCCGGTCCACAGCGGGCGCAGGAACTTCTTCTTCTGCTCCTCGGTGCCGAAGGCGAGGATCGTCGGCGCGGCCATGCCCAGGCCGATGCCGTTGCCGCGCGGGTTGTTGTCCGGGGCGCCGGCGGCGGCGAGCTGGGCCTCCACCTGGCCCTGGAGCGCGCGGGGCAGGCCGAGCCCGCCGTGTCCCTCCGGGAAGTTGACCCACGCGAGGCCGGCGTCGTACCGGGCGCGCAGGAAGTCCAGCCGGTCCATCGTCGTGTGGTCGTGCTCGGCGAGGAAGTCGGCGACCCGCTGGCGCAGGTCCTCCCCCACGGTTCGGGCGTCGGTCGTCGTCACGGTCGGGCTCCAGTCGGATCGGGGCGGTCGAGCGGGTGGGTGGCGGGTGCGGTCAAGGTTGGGCGGGCGCCGTCACTGCTGCGCCGGCACCCGGTCGGCCAGGAGCTGGGAGCGCCGGACCTTGCCGGCGTCGTCGCGCAGCGGCTCGCGCACCAGCTCGAAGGTGCGCGGCTGCTTGTAGCGGACCAGCCGTTCGGCGAGGTGCCGGCGGAGGTCCTCGAGGTCGACGGCGTCCAGGCCGGGGGCCGGCTGGAGGATGGCGTGCACGACCTGGCCGAGGTCGGTGTCGGGCAGCCCGATGACGGCGCTGGACGCGACGTGGGGGTGCTCGTCGAGCGCGGCCTCGACCTCCGCCGGGTACACGTTGGAGCCGCCGACGAGGATCATGTCGGTGCGCCGGTCGGCCAGGTAGAGGTAGCCGTCCTCGTCCATCCAGCCGATGTCGCCGAGGGACTCCCAGTCGCCGCGGGTGCGCGCCTCGGCGCCGATGTACCGGTAGGAGGGCCCCTGGCCCGGGCCCCGGCGGAGGAAGACCTCGCCGACCGTCCCGGGGGGCAGCTGCTCGCCGTCGGGGCCGAGGATCGTCATCTCGCCGTACAGGACCTTGCCGACCGAGCCGCGGTGGGCCAGCCACTCGGTGCCGCTGATGATCGTGCCGGCCTGCGCCTCGGTGCCGGCGTAGAGCTCCATGAGCACCTCGGGGCCGACCCAGTCGATCCAGGCCTCCTTGAGCCACGGCGGGCAGGGGGCGGCCAGGTGCCAGACCGACTCCAGCGAGGAGAGGTCGTACCCGGCGCGCACCTCCTCGGGGAGGCGCCAGATGCGGCTCATCATGGCCGGCACGAGGTACACCCAGGTGGCGCGGTGCCGCTCGACCAGCTGGAGGACGCCCTCGGCGTCGAAGCGCGGCATGAGGATCAGGGTCGAGCCGCCGAGCAGCCCCGCCATGGCGCTGGTGAACGGGCCGTTGTGGTACATCGGGCCGGGCATGAGGACGGTGCCGCCGGGCCGGTGCTTCCAGACCATCCCGCCGAAGGGCTCCACGACGCCGGCCTGGGCGGAGACGATCAGCTTGGGCCGGCCGGTGCTGCCACCCGAAGCGGGCGCCTTGTAGGCCGGGGAGATCACCGTCGGCAGCGGGCCGTCGTCGTCCACCTCGGCGATCAGCTCGTCGACGTCGGCGATCGGGCGGTCCAGCGGGATGTCGCCGCGGGCGATGACCAGCGGCGGGTCGGCCAGCTCGACGATGCCCTGCAGCTCCAGCGGCGGCATCGCGGCCGAGACCGGCTGCGGCACGGCGCCGGCCTTCCAGCAGGCGATGCAGGCCTCGACGAACTCGACGCTGTTGGGCACGCCGATGGTGACCAGGTCACCGAGGACGACGCCGCGCGCCAGCAGGGCGCGGGCGAGCCGGTTGGTGCGGCGGTCGAGCTCGGTCCAGCTGCGGGTGGTGTCGCCGCTGATGACGGCGGGCGCGTCGCCGTACTCCGCGGTGAGCTGGGCGATCCGCTCCCCGATGGGCACCGCGGGAGGGGGCTCCTCGACGGGTCCGGGGGCCGGCACGGTCTCGGTCATCGTTCTGCCTCCACGGTGCGGGCGGCCGGTGGCGCACCCCGGTCCGCGTGAGCGGGCACACATCGGCCCGCCTGCTTTCGGACTGTAACGCAGGCCTCAGATCGCGCCGGAGGGCTCCGGGCCGGGGATCGCGTCCCCGGCCCGGAGCCCTCGTGGATCGGCGTTACCGGCCGAGGGCGGCCAGCTCGGCCTGCACCTTCTCCTCGTGCGCGGCCTCGTCCTCACGGGCCTTCTTCGGGCTCCACCGGCCGGTCATCACGAAGGTGAACGGCAGGAAGAGCACCTGCCCGGCGATGCAGACCCACCACCAGTTCTGCCACTGACCGGGGTTGTCCTCCTGGGCCTGCGCCACCTCGGCACCGTCGGCGCTCAGGACCTCCAGGTCCTCCGCGGGGATCGCGGCCTGGGCGTCCTGGAGGACGGTGGCGTACGGGATGATCGACTCGAGGTCGGCCTGCACGTCGGGCGCGGCGAGGCTGACCAGCAGCTCCCCGGCCTGCGCCTCGCTCACGCCGAGCCCTTCGGAGATCTGCTGGATCGCCGTCGGCGCCACGCTGAGGTCGCCCGACTGGAGCGTCGCGAGGACGTCCGGGTCGAGCGCCTGGACCGCACCCAGCTGCGGCGCCCGCTCGATGACCGCGTGCCGACACGTCGTCGGCCTCGGCGTCGCTCGCGCCCTGCTGCCGGGCGACGTCGCCGAGAGCCGTGGACAGCGCGTCGATGTCGGTCGGGTCCTCGCTGAGCGCCGCGGACGTGTCCGGGTCGATGGCGGACAGGACCGCCACCTCGGCGGGGTGCGCGTCGACGATCTCCTGCACCCGGGTGCCCTTGTCGACCAGGATCGAGGTCGCGGGGACGACGAGGGTGAAGACGGCCAGCGAGACCGACACCACGATGCGGATGGTCCAGCCCCAGATCGCCAGGCCGGTCGCCGTGGCCGCCGGGTTGTGCCGCTCCACGGTCTCGGTGAAGCTCGCCATCCACGCGACGTAGGCCATGCCACCGCCGGCGGCAGCGAGGACGAAGTACCGGGCGAGCGTGTAGTAGTCCACGTCGGGGTCGGTCGCCGCCAGGGCGAACAGGGTGCCCCCGACGATGCTGATGATGCCGCCGACGATCATGAACGGCTTGCGCACCCGGAACCGGTCGGTGAGCACGCCGGTCACCACCAGCGCGATGGCGTTCGTGACCCAGTACCAGTTGGCGAGCGCGTTGCCGCGGGCCTCGGAGTAGCCGTAGACGGTCGCGAAGTACACGACCGCGAAGCCGACGAGGATGTAGTACAGCAGCAGGAAGACGCTGATCGCGAAGGCCGAGCCGAGGACGTCGAAGCGCAACATCTGCTTCCAGTGGCCCTCGAGCGCCTTGTTCGGGTCGATCCCGGCGGCGCGGGCCTCGATCAGCGCCCGGTCGCGCATGCTCACCATCAGCTGGTCGCGCAGGGCCGGCGAGAGCTCCCGCAGGCCGAGGAACGCGATGACGAAGACGACGAGGCCGGCGATGCCGCACACGTAGAACTGGAAGCGCCAGTCGGGGTGGCTGTCCAGGGTGCTGCTGGACACCGAGGTGACCACCAGGCTGCCCAGTACCGGTCCGAGGGTCCAGAAGCCCATCGCGACACCGCGTCCCACCTGGGGCGAGAAGTCACGGATGAGCGCCGGCGTCGCGACCAGGACGACGCCCTCGACGAAGCTCAGCAGCGCGAACAGCACGGTGAAGACGGTCTTGTTCGGGGCGTGCGGGAGGCCGAACAGGATGATCGCCCCGGTGATCAGCAACCCGTAGACGACCAGGTTCGCCCGGCCCCAGCGGTCGGCCAGCCCGGCGAACAGCGACGCGAAGGCGCCGATCAGGTTCCCGATGACCGAGACGAACACGTAGCCGGTGAACGAGAAGTTGAAGTCGGTGATGATCTGGGTCGCCACCGCGCCCTGGATGTAGAGCTCGTAGTAGAGGACCACCGTGGCCAGCACGGTGATGGCCAGGTAGAGCGAGCGCGGCCCGTTCTCCGGGTAGCTGGACAGCTGGCGGCGCCAGATCGAGGATCCGCCGCCCGCTGGAGCCGGAACGCCGTCGCGCGGCGTTGCGGTCGTGGTGCTCATGGTCGTCCCTTCCCCGGCGGTCGCCGGGTGAATGAGTGGAACGCCCGGCGCGCACGAGGGGCTCGCGCGACGACCGGACCGTGTGGCAGAGGGCACACCGGTCGGGCAACATACGCCCGCGAGCTGCGGCTATCGCAACGACTCCCCGATCAGGCGGACCGGCGGGCTCCGTAACCGTCGCCGACGAGGTCCGGCGAGGGGGCCGGGATCCCCGGTGTGGTGGGGTCGGGGACGACCCCGGTCCGGTCCCGCGAGCGACCCTGGAGGACGGCGTCGAAGTCCGCCGTCGGCCGGTGGCTCGAGGCCATGGCGCTGAAGACCAGGTAGCCCACGCCGATCACGACGGCGGCGACGAGCAGCGCCACGAGGCTCTCCCAGCCGAACAGCGGCGGGACGGTGAGGCTGCCCGGGGGCCGGGTCGCGTCGGGGGTCATGACATCGAGGGTGGCCCCGCGCGCCGTCGTCCGACACCGGTACGGCGGCGCCGTCACCCGCCGGAGCGAGACGCCGCGCACCGGGAGGCGGGCACCCTCCCCGTCCGGGTGATGCGACTGTGCGTGATCGGGCGCGCACGTTCCGCCGCACTTAGCGTCGTCCCCGATACCGGACTGCTGGGAGTGAGTGGGATGACCATCGAGCTGCATGCCGACGGCCGGGCGGACGGCGACCCCGGTCCGCTCCTGCCCGAAGGGTCCGCCGACCGCACGCGTCCGAACGTGGCGGGCGACCTGGAGACGGTGCTGGGCTCCGCGCCGATGTTCCGGCGGGCGATCGCCGGCTACGACCGCTTCGAGGTCCAGTCCTACGTGCAGTGGGCCGAGACCGAGCTGGCCACCGCCGACCGGGAGCGCGAGCTCCTGCTGGCCCGGCAGCTGGAGACCAGGGCGGCCCTCGACGAGGCCCGCGAGCTCCTCGGGCACTCCACCGGCGGCGGCGAGTTCCTGCAGCTCTCCCGCCGGATCGGGACCCTGCTGGCCACCGCGGCCGACGAGGCCGACGGCATGCGCGCCGAGGCCGACGCCGAGCGCCGGGCGGCCGCGAGGACCGCCGAGCAGACGATCGCCGCCGCCCGCCACCTGGCGGCCGGGACGGCGGCCGACGCGCAGCGCACGCTGGCCGAGGCCAGGGCCGCCGCGGACGCGCTGCTGGAGCAGGCGCGGCAGACCCGGGTCGCAGCGGACGAGACATGCGTCCGCGCCCGTACCGAGGCCCGGGAACGACTCGACGGCGTGGCCGCGCTCGAGCGGCGCGCCGCGGAGGAGGCCGACCGGGTCCGGGAGCGGGCCGCAACGGAGGCCGCCGCGGCCCTGCTGCACGCCCGTCACGAGGTCGTCGCCCTGCTGGCTGCCGGCCGCGAGGAGCGGCGTCGTGCCGACGACGCCGCGGCCGACGCACGGACCCGGCTCGACGACGACGCCGCCGCCCGCCGTGCCGCCCTGCTCGCGGAGCTGGACGCCCTCGGTCCGCAGGTCGCCGAGCTGCAGCAGCGCCGGGCCGACCTGCGCGCGCACGCCGACCACCTGGCCAACGCCGTCGCGGCGGCGCACGCCCGGCGCGCGGGACGGCGACTCCTCGCCCCGCTGCGGCTCACCACCGCCCGCCGCCCCTGACGATCGGCCTCAGCCTGGCGCCGGGCCTCCCCCGGCGGTGACGGCGGCGACGACCGCGGCGTAGGCGCCCTCGGCCGCCGCGCGCAACTCGGCGTCCGTCCGGTCCTGGACCGGGTGGGGCACCAGCACGAACGGAGCGGGGAACCCGAGCGCGGCACCCTGCAGCCGGGCGGCGTCGGCGAACACCTCGCTGGCGAGGAAGACCCCCACCACGCCGCGGCGCTCGAGGTCGGCGATGTCGTGCACACTGCACGACGTGCACGAGCCCTAATCGGCGAGCGCCTCGATGACCACCTCGCACTGCTCGGCGATCTCGTGCCGCAGGTCGACCGGCGCGGTGCGGGCGAACGTGGGCTTGCGGTACCGGCGGACGACCGCGCCGTCCGCGGTCAGCAGCTCCTCGAGCCGGTCCAGGACGACGTCGCCGCGCGGCCTTGCTGATGTCGAGCAGCCCGACGGTGCGGCCGCGCAGCGACGCCGGGCGCGGGAGCAGCTCCCGCGCGGAGGTCTGCTGCTCGCCGGTCGGGTCCAGGACGGTTCTCATGCGCGCACCTCTCTGGTCACCGGGACACTCCCGGTATCACCGGACACCCAGCCGCCGACGACGGCGCTGAACAGGCCGGCGTCGCCGCCGGCGTGCACGACCAGCAGGCCACCGGGCCGGAACTTGGGCAGCTCGATCCCCGCCAGGTGCTCGGGGATGCCCTCGGCGATCCCACCTGCGCCCCGCAACAGCTCGTCGGACGGCAGGGTCAGCAGGGTGCCGAGCTCGTCGATCAGCCGGGCGCGGTCCCAGCCGGCCTCCCGGAACACCCGCCCGTGCTCGGGCGAGACGACGAGCACGGCGTCGAAGGCCATCGGCAGCTTGGGGTGGCCGTTGACCCGCAGGCAGGCCGCGAAGCTGCGGGCCAGCGACTCCGGCGTCCGGCTCAGCTGGTCGACGACGGGCTGCACCCCCGACCCGGCGAAGAGCGTGACCGCGTCGCCGGGCACGCCGCGGTCGGCGGCGAGCGGGGCGAAGGGGCTGCCCTCCTCGCGCTCGGCGAAGCAGAAGGTGAGCTTGCCCGGGTTGCCCAGCGTCGCGCGGTCGATGCCGCCGGGGCGGCCACCGCCGACGTTGCGGACGACGAGCTGCACGGCGCGGCCGATGGTGGCGTTGGCGCGGTTGCCCTGCCCCAGCGCGTTGACCCCGCTGTTCATGCCGATCCGGCGGGCGATCGGGCCGTTGACGACGATCATCGGGCCGGAGAAGTACGTCGTCGCCAGGAGGCCGTGGAGGGCGAACTCCTCGGTGCACGCCGCCTCCAGGGCAGCCAGCACCACCGGCAGGTGCTCCGGCAGGCAGCCGGCCATCACGGCGTTGACGGCGACCTTCTCGACGGTGCACTCGACCAGGTCGGGTGGCATGAGCGCGACCACGTCGTCGGGCGCGCGGGTCGTGCCGCGCAGCATGCGCAGTACGCGCTCCGGGGTCGGCGGGACGACGGGCAGACCGTCGGTCCAGCCGCGGTCGAACATCGCCTCGTGCTCGTCCTCGAGGTCGGCCAGCTCCACCCGGCGGCTGCCGAGGCCGCTGCCGCCGTACCGCGCCTCCAGGGCGTCGATGCGGAACGGGTCGACCGACAGCGAGCCGCAGCCCGGGCGATGCTCGGGGAGGTCGGCGCCGAGCCCGGTCGACCCCGGCGAGGCCCTCCCACTGCTCGCGGCTCCAGCCGACGACGCGGTCTGTCTCCTCGCCGTCCCGGACGCGCATGAGCGTGGGAACGGTCTCGATGCCGAGCCGGTAGGACAGCTCCAGCTCGGTGTCGTCGTGGTCGAACCAGCTGGCGTCGTCCTGGCACCAGACCTCGGCGCCGAGCTTGCGGAGCACCGGCTCGACGAGCACGCAGGTCGGGCACTCACGCTTCACCACGGCCACGAGACCGTCGGGGAGCTGCATTCGCGGACCGTAGCGCATCCATGTGCCTCGGCGGCAGGTGCGGCGGCTCGTCAAGGCGGACGGAAGATCTGTGGATGGCCTTCTGACCTGGGGATTCAGCTGGTGTGCCGCTCTCTCCAGCAGTAGTATTCGCACATGTGTTCGACTGCTGGTTCAGCGCCGACGGTGCTGTTGACCGCCGCGCTGGAGGGGCTGGCCGGCGAGGATCTGAAGTCCTCGTTCGGCCCTGCGGTGATCGAGCGCACCGCCGCCCTCGCGGTGGCGAAGAACCGGCTGGACGCCGAGCTGGCACGGACGGTGCGCGAGGGTGAGCTGACCCAGGCGGCCGAACACGACGGCAAGGCCACGATGGCCGCCTGGCTGCGCGGGCACCACCGGCTGTCCCAGGCCCAGGCCAGCCGGCTGGTGCGCAACGGTCGCACCCTCGAGAAGCTGCCGGTACTGGCCGCGGCGGCCGCGGCAGGGGTGGTGAGTGCGGAGGCGGTCGGCGTGATCGCGCCGGTGGTCTCGGAGGTGAACCTGGCCCGTGCTGCGGCGCAGGGCATCGACGTCGCCGCGATCGACGCCGCCCTGACCGAGGCCGCCGCGACCGCCTCGCACGCCGATCTGCGCCAGGCCGTCGGGCACTACCTGGCGCGACTGGACCCCGACGGCACCGAACCCGACCCCACCGAGCAGCGGTCGGTGACCTTCACCCGCAACACCGACGGAACCGTGTCGATCCACGGCACCCTGGATGCGGTCGGCGGGGAGAAGGTGCAGACCGCGGTCGAATCGATCCAGCAGGCCTCCCGCCCCGCCGGGGACACCCGCACGCGGTCCCAGCAGACCGCCGACGCCCTCGTGCAGCTGGCCGACAACGCACTGGCCTCGGGGAGCCTGCCGAAGCTGCGCGGGCACAAGCCGCACGTCGGCGTACTCATCGACCACGAAGACCTGATGGACACCACCACCGGCGCCGGGGCCGGCCGCACGGGGTTCGGCGGGATCATCTCCGCGGCCAAGGCCCGCTGGCTGGCGTGCGACGGGAACGTCACCCGCATCGTCATCGGCCCCGAAGGCCAACCCCTGGACCTGGGGCAGACCACCCGACTGTTCCCGCCGCACCTGCGCCGCGCCCTGGAGGTCCGCGACCGGCACTGCGTCTTCGCCGGCTGTGACGCACCCTCCCACTGGTGCGACGCCCACCACGTCATCCACTGGATCGACGGTGGCAACACCGACTTGGACAACGGCGCCTTGCTCTGCGAGCGCCACCACACCAAGGTTCACCACGGCTTCCGGATCGAAAGACAACCCGACGGCCGATGGCGCACCTGGCGGCCCGACGGCACCGAGATCGTGACCTACGAACCGTTCCTCGTCTCCGCCTGATCCCCTGCTCGCGATCCGATCGGCCCGCCGCCCCGGTGGGCCGGTCGGCGCGCCTGCGCGCAGTGGCAGATGCCCGCGCAGGCATCCGACGGACCCCCGCGGAGGCGTGACAGGGCCCCGGCACGCGCCGTCCGCCGAGGCGGGCCCTGGAAGACTGGCCGCGTGGCGCTGGAGGGGACGTACGAGCCCAGCACCGTGCCGTGGGTGCGCGAGGAGGTCGAGCACCTCGAGCGCACCGGGCAGGGGCTGCGCGGGCGCTCCGTCGTGCTGCTCACCACCGTCGGGGTGCGCAGTGGCCTGCTGCGCAAGACGCCGCTGATGCGCATCGAGCACGCCGGCGTCTACGCCGCCGTCGCCTCGACCCGGGGCGGCGACCGGAACCCGCACTGGTACGCCAACGCCCTCGCCCACCCGCAGGTCGAGCTGCGCGACGGGGACCTGACCCACGAACTCGTCGCCCGGGAGGTCAGCGGCGCGGAGCGCTCCCGCTGGTGGTCGATGGCCTGCACGCGCTTCCCCTCGTACGTCGAGTACCAGCGGCGGACCACCCGGCGGATCCCGTTGCTGCTGCTGGAACCGCCCGGCCGGATCTGACCCCGGCGACCACGGGGCGACGCCCTCGACCTCAACGTGAGCCTGAGCCCGACCGCACGGCGCCGCGCGCGACGGCACGGCGCCGCGGGTCAGCGCGTGCTCAGTCGGCCGGCGCCGGATCGGTCCCATCGTCGGCACCGTCGTCGGGCCCGTCGCCCCCGCCGGGTCCACGACCACCCATGTGCCCGTGCGGGCCGTGCTCGCCCCGGGCCGGCGGGGCGCTGTTGACCCGGTCGGTGATCCGCTGCTCGAGGTCGGCGAGCCGCTCGTCGGCCTGCGCCTGCGTCAGCCGGCCGTCCTGGACAGCCTGCGCGATGTGCTCCTGCTCCGCCTTCACCAGGGCGTCGACGAGCGCGCTCACCGCGACGCCCTGCTGCCCGGCGACGTCGGCGAGCGTGGTGCCCTCGGGCTCCAGCGCAGTCCGCAGCTCGTCCTCGGTCATACCGAGCGCCGTCGCCGCCGCGTCCAGGTCCATGCGCCCGCCGCCGTGACCATCGTGCTCCCCGAGGCCGGCCTCGCTCAGCGTGCCGGCCACCTCGTCGGCCTGCTCCTGGGTGATCGACCCGTCCGCGACCAGCCCGGACAGGGCGTCGGTGATCCGCTGGACGGCGGAGCTCCCCGGGCTCGCGGGGTCGGCCAGCGCCGGGACGGCGATCGCCAGACCTGACACCGACAGCACACCGGCAGCGACTCCGATGACCAGCTTCTTCCGCATGGGGGCTCCTTCTCCGCGGCCGGCACGTCCGACCTCGCGAGGAGACTCGGGGCCGCACCTGGCACGGACCTGTGAAGCCGTCCGGGGCCCACTGTGGATCCCGCACGCTGCGAACCGGCGGGCGGAACCGGTCGGCACCCCGCGGGGTCAGCCGGGGGTGACCTCGTAGGTGTGCCCGGCGGCGCGCAGTCGCTCGACGAGGACGTCGCCCAGCGCGGTCGCCGGGGTGAGCGAGCCGGCGCGGTCGGGCAGCCGGTCGCCGTCCAGGGCCAGCGCCAGACCGGCCTCTCCCAGCATCACCGCGGTGGCGGCGTAGCCCGGGTCGCCCTTGCCGGATGCGACGGCGGTGTAGCGGCGTCCGCTCTCGGTGGTCGCCTCGACGTCCATCCGGAACCAGCCCTTCTCCCGGACCTCCTCGCTGGGCCCGGTCCCCGGCGCGGGCAGCACCCGGTCGAGGAGGCTGCGGGTGGGCCCGAAGGACATCGCCGCCATCGTCGCGGCCAGACCGGCGGTGACGGCGACGGCGCTCACCGCGCCGGCCGGGCCGCTCCCGACGCCCATCACCTCGCCGTAGCTGAACTCGGGGCCGTACGCCCAGTCCTGCAGCGCGTTGCTGCGCCGGACGATGCGCGTGTTGAACGAGGCCATCACGAACGGCGCGCTCCACCGGCCGTCCGGAAGGCGGGCGGGCGGACCGGCGTCGCGGGGCTGGCGGGTCGGCGGCTCGGCGGCCCGGTCGGGGCTGAGCGCGTAGGGGTGGCCGGCCACCTTCCGCAGCGACGGGTCCTTCTCCATCGCCTCGACCTGGGCGCGCATCGAGTCGATCGTGCCGCCGCTGAAACCGCCCTTGAGCGTGGCGACCAGCCGCACGTCGCGCAGCCCACCGGCGCCGTCGGCCGCGGCGCGGGCAGCCAGCAGCATCGCGCTGAGGTCCGAGGGGATCGAGTCGTAGCCGCAGGCGTGCACGATCTTCGCGCCGGTGCCGCGCGCGACGGAGTCGACCTTGTCGATGGCGTCGCGGACGAAGAGCACCTCACCGGTCAGGTCTGCGTAGTGCGTGCCGGCCGCGGCGCAGGCCTCGACCAGCGGCATCCCGTAGCGGGCGTAGGGCCCCACGGTGGTGACGACGACCCGGGTGCCGGCGGCCAGCGCCGCCATCGAGGCCGGGTCGGACGCGTCGGCCTCGATGAGCGGCCACGCGGCGGCGGCAGCCGGCAGCGCCGCCCGCGCCTCCTCCAGCCGAGCGCGGGACCGCCCGGCCAGGGCGATGCGGGTGCCGGCGGGGGCGTGCTCGGCGAGGTAGGCGGCGAGCAGCTTCCCCACGAAGCCGGTCGCCCCGAAGACGACGAGGTCGGAGTCGCGTGCGCTGGCGGTCATGGACGCATGCTTACCGGTCCGCACACCTCCCGTGCACGCCGGGCACCGCGGGAGGTGTCGGTACCGGCTGTCACGCTGACCCCGTGCTGCTCGCCGACGTCGTCGCCGCCTCCGCCCGGGTCGCGGCCACCCGTTCCCGCACGGCGAAGGCCGCCGCGATCGCCGAACTGCTGCGGCGGGCCGACGTCGCCGAGGTCGAGCCGGTCACCGCCTGGCTGTCGGGCGACACCGGTCAGGGCCGGCTGGGCGTCGGGTGGCGCACCCTCGCGTCCCGGACGGGTCCCGTCGCGGACCAGCCCTCGCTGACCGTCGCCGCCGTCGTCACCGCCCTCGCCGAGCTGGCGACGACGTCGGGCGCGGGGTCGACCGCACGGCGCGACGCCGTCCTCACCGCGCTGCTGTCGGCCGCCACCGCCGAGGAGAAGCGCTTCCTCGGCAGCCTGCTGACCGGCGAACTCCGCCAGGGCGCGCTCGAGGGCGTCGTCCTGGACGCGGTGGCCGCGGCCGCCGACGTCCCGCCCGCGACGGTGCGCCGCGCCTTCATGCTCTCCGGCCGGCTGCCCGGGACCGCCGCCCTCGCGCTGACCGGCGGTTCGGCCGCGCTCGAGGAGGTGCGCCTGGAGGTCGGGCGACCGGTCCGCCCGATGCTGGCCAGCCCCGGGGCGGCGCTGGATGCGGCGCTCGCCGACCTGGGCGACGACGTGACCGTGGAGTTCAAGCTCGACGGCGCCCGCATCCAGGTGCACCGGGACGGCGACGACGTGCGCGTGTGGACCCGCACGCTGCGCGAGATCACCGACGGCGTACCCGAGCTGGTGGCGCTGGTGCGGTCGCTCCCCTGCCGCGCCGCGGTGCTCGACGGCGAGACCCTCGCCCTGGACGACGACGGCCGGCCGCGCGCGTTCCAGGACACGATGAGCCGCTTCGGCAGCGACGCGGCGGACGAGCGCGTCCTGCTCAGCCCGTTCTTCTTCGACCTGCTGCACCTCGACGGGCGCGACCTGCTCGACGAGCCGCTCGACGTGCGCCTGGACTCCCTCGCGACGCTGCTCGCCGACGAGTCGCACGCCGCCCTGCGGATGCCCGGCGTGCGACGGCCGGATGCGGAGCAGGCGACGCAGGTGCTGGACGACGCGCTGGCCGGCGGCCACGAGGGCGTCGTCGTCAAGGCGCTGGACGCCCCCTACGCAGCCGGGCGGCGGGGCAAGGCGTGGCAGAAGGTCAAGCCGGTGCACACCCTCGACCTCGTCGTGCTCGGGGCGGAGTGGGGGTACGGCCGCCGCACCGGGTCGCTGTCCAACATCCACCTCGGCGCCCGCGACCCCGACGGCGGCGAGCCGGTGATGGTCGGCAAGACGTTCAAGGGCATGACCGACGAGCTGCTGGACTGGCAGACCCGCACGTTCCCCGAGCTGGCCCGGGAGCAGCCCGAGTGGGGCGTGCTGCTGCGGCCCGAGCTGGTCGTCGAGATCGCGGTGGACGGCGCCCAGCGAAGCACCCGCTATCCCGGCGGCGTCGCCCTGCGGTTCGCCCGGGTGCTGCGCTACCGGCCGGACAAGGGCGTGGCCGACGCCGACACCATCGATGCGGTCCGCGCCCTGCTCGCCCCCTGACCGGCGAGCGGCGCCTCCGCCCTATCGCAGAGGGCCGATCGGCGCCGGACCCGGACTGCAGCGGAGGAACCACTCGGTGGAGAGCAGCGCCGCGCGCGCCTCGGGTGGAGCCGCGGCGACCAGGCCGGGCACCGCCCCGCGCTCGACCTCGGTCCGGTGCGCCAGGATCGCGGCGATCTTCGCGTCCAGCCAGGGAGTGACGTCGAGGTGCTCCGTGATCTGCTCGTCCGGCACACCGTGCACGGCCCGCTCGGCGCCGACGACGTCCCGCAGCCCCGCGACGACCGATTCCGGGTGGGTGGCCAGGTACAGGGCCTGCGGCCGCCACGGCTCCCCCGCGTCCGGATACATCTGCTCGAGGCCGGCGGCCTGCGTGGCGAGCATCGTGACCCGGTAGGTGTGCACGTGGTCGGCGTGACCGGTGATCCCGCCGTAGGCGTCGTGGGTGACCACCACGTCGGGGCGGACCTCGCGGATGTGCGCCACCAGCGCCCGGACCACGTCGTCGAGCGGCGCGTCGACCAGCCGGGGACGGCCCGGCGCGGACTCGGGGACCTGCCCGTCGGCGTAGCCGAGCAGCCACGGCGGCTCGTCGATGCCCAGCAGCCGGACCGCCTCGGCCAGCTCGCCGGCCCGCACCGTCCCCTCGGCCCACGTCGCCGACACCACGGCCGTCCGCGCCCCGGCGGCGGCGGAGCGGGCCAGCAGTCCGCCGGCGGAGATCGATTCGTCGTCGGGGTGCGCGAAGACGGCGAGCAGGCTCGGTGCGGTCACTGCCGCAGCGCATCCCGGATGAAGGCGACGACGTCGGCGAGGACCTCGTCGCGGTTGGTCTCGTTGAAGATCTCGTGCTGCGCGCCGGGGTAGTGCCGCTCGACGTAGGTCTCGCCGCGCAGGTGCTCCACACCGGTGCGGGAGCCGGCCAGGGGCACCAGGCGGTCGCCCTCGCCGTGCGCCCACATCAGCGGCAGGGAGCCCAGCGACGGACCGTCCTGCACCGCCGCCAGGGCCCGGGCGATCGCCTCGATGGTCGGCCGCTGGAAGGAGCCGTGCCACACCAGCGGGTCGGCCTCGTACGCCCGGCCGACCTCGGGGTCGCGGGACAGCGTCGTGCTGTCCAGCGGGGCGTCGGGCAGCTCGGGCAGGTCCAGCAGCGCGGCACCGCCCCAGTCGCCGACGAGCGGCCCGGACAGCACCACCGCGGCCAGCGAGTCGGCGTACCGCTGGGCGTAGCGCGCCGCGATCAGGCCGCCCATCGAGTGGCCGATGAGGACCACCGGCAGACCCGGGTGCTCCGCGCGGGCCCGCTCGTCGGCCAGGTGCAGGTCGTCGACCACGCGCTCGAAGTCGTCGACGACCACGCGGTCGCCCTCGCTCTTGCCGTGGCCGACGTGGTCGACCGCGTACACGGCGGCGCCGGCGTCCACCAGCGCGGCCGCGACGTGCTCGTACCGCCCCGCGTGCTCGCCGTAGCCGTGCGCCAGCAGGACGACGTGGGTGGGCGAGTCGCCGCCCCACGTCCGGCCGGCCAGCCGTCCGGCGTGCCCGTCCAGCGTCCACTCCCGGGCCGCGGTCACGCGGTCACCGCCACGCGCGGCGCGACCTCGGTGCCCAGCAGCTCGATGCCGCGCAGCAGGTCGGCGTGCGCGAGCCGCGGGTTGGTCATCTGCAGCGAGATGCGGTCCACGCCGCCCAGCTGGCCGGAGATCCGGACCAGCTTCTCGGCCACCGTCTCGGGATCACCCATGAAGAACGCTCCATCCGGTCCACTCGTCGCGTCGAACTGCGCGCGGCTCGGCGGGGAGAACCCGCGTTCCCGCGACACCTTGTCGAACATCTCATGCCAGCCCGGGTAGATGGTGTCCGCGGCGGCCTGCGTGCTCTCGGCGACGAAGCCGAACACGTGCAGCCCGACCTGCAGCGCCTCCGGCGGGTGCCCGGCCTGCGCCCCGGCGCGCCGGTAGAGGTCGATCAGGGGCGCGAACTGGCGCGGCTCCCCGCCGATGATCGCCACCATCAGCGGCAGGCCGAGCAACCCGGCCCGCACGAAGGACTCCGGCGTGCCGCCGACGCCGACCCAGATGGGCAGCGGGTCCTGCAGCGGCCGGGGGTAGATGCCCTGCCCGTTCAGCGGCGGGCGGTGCCGCCCCGACCAGGTGACGCGCTCGGAGTCCCGGATCTGCAGCAGCAGGTCGAGCTTCTCGGCGAACAGCTCGTCGTAGTCGGCCAGGCTCAGCCCGAACAGCGGGAACGCCTCGGTGAACGAGCCCCGCCCCACGACCAGGTCGATCCGGCCCTTGGAGATGAGGTCGAGCGTGGCGAACTGCTGGAACACCCGTACGGGGTCGGCGGCGCTGAGCACGGCCACGGCGCTGCCCAGCCGGATGCGGGAGGTGCGCGCGGCGGCGGCCCCGAGGATCACCGGCGGCGCGGAGTCGTAGTACTCGGGCCGGTGGTGCTCGCCGATGCCGAACGAGTACAGCCCGACCCGGTCGGCGAGCTCGATCTCCTCGAGGAGGTGCTCCATCCGCTCCTCGGGCCCGATCAGGCGGCCGGAGACCGGATCGGTCACCGCCGAGACGAAGCTGTCGACGCCGAGGTGCATGGACCGTCCCTCCGGAGGCTGCCGCCGGCGCCGGGCGTGGCGCTGACCCGCCCAGTCAAGCAGGAGCAGACTCTGCGCATGGCGGGAGCGCGGCCGGGCCCGGTCGGGCCCGAGGTCTCGGAGCACGGGCAGGGCTCCGCGCACCGGCGCCGGCACGGGCACGACGCGCGCGCCCCGCACCGGATCCCGGTGCGGGGCTGGGTCCAGGTGCTCGGCCGGGCCGGACGCCACGTCCTCGACGACCGGCTCATGGCGCTGGCCGCGGCGGTGTCCTTCTTCGCGATCCTGTCGATCGCTCCGCTGCTGGTGACGGCGCTGTCGGTGTACGGCGCCGTCAACACCCCCGACCAGGCGCTGGACCAGCTCTCCTCGGTCGCCGAGGTGCTGCCGCCGGAGCTGGAGCCGCTGGTGGCCGACCAGCTGACCACGATCACCACCGCCTCCGCGCAGGTGCTGACCTGGCGGGGGCTGAGCGGTCTGGTCGCGGCGCTGGTCACGGCGACGACCGCCGCCACCTACCTCGTCGACGCGCTGACCCTGGCCTACTCCGAGACCGAGACCCGCGGCCTCCTCCGCCGGACACGGCTGGCCGCCGCGTTCGTGCTGGGCGGCGCGCTGGTCCTCGGCGCGGTGATCGCCGGCACCGGCGCCCTGTCCCGGCAGCTCGGCCGGCTGCCCGGCCCGCTCCGGCCCCTGGCGCCGGCGCTGCTGTGGCTCACGCTGGCGGTCGCGCTCGCGCTGGTCCTCGCCGTCCTCTACCGCTTCGCCCCGGACCGGAAGCAGGCCCGCTGGCGGTGGATCAGCGTCGGCGCGGTCGTCGCCGTCGTGCTGTGGCTGGCCGCCTCCGTCGGGTTGTTCGTCTACGTGCAGCGCCTCGGCTCCTACGAGACGACCTACGGCTCCCTGGGCGGCGTGGCCATCAGCATGTTCTGGCTGTGGCTCAGCGTCCTGCTGGTCATCGCCGGCGCCGCGGTGAACGCCGAGAGCGAGCGGCAGACCGTCCGCGACTCCACCGTGGGCCCCGACCGGCCGCTGGGCGAACGCGGCGCCGTCGTCGCCGACAGCGTGCCGCCGCTGCCCGGCGGGCCGGTCGGCTAGCCCTGCGACGCCGGCTGATCCGCGCGCAGGTGCTCGTCGAAGAAGCGCAGGATCCGCGCCCAGGCGTCCTCGGCGGAGGGCTGGTGGTAGTTGAACCCGGCCACCTTCTCCAGCACGCTGAACGGGCCGGCGTTGTGCCGGTTCAGGAACGAGTGGCCGGCGTCGGGGTACTCCTTGACGTCGTGCGGGACGCCGAGCCCGGTGAGGACGCCCTCCAGACGGTCCGCCGAGCCGCGCAGCGCGACGTCGCGCCGCCCGTAGCTGGCCACCACGGGGCAGGCGCCGCGGAGGACCTCCTCGGCGTTCTTCGGCAGCTGGCCGTAGTTCGGCGCGGAGGCGTCGAAGCCGCGGGTGGCGGCGAGCAGGGCGAAGCCACCGCCCATGCAGAAACCGAGGACGCCGACGCGGCCCGTGCTGTCGGGTCGCGCGGTCAGCCACCGTCGGGCCGCCTCCAGGTCGCCGAACGCCGGGCCCTGCCCGCGCGACAGGGCGCCGAACGTCGACCGCAGGCAGCGCAGCGCCCCGCCCGCGCTGAACAGGTCGGGCGCCACGGCCAGGTAGCCGGCCGCGGCCAGCCGGTCGGCCTGCTGCCGCGTGTCGTTGGTC
Source organism: uncultured Actinomycetota bacterium (assembly GCA_963747895.1). Classification (GTDB taxonomy): domain Bacteria; phylum Actinomycetota; class Actinomycetes; order Mycobacteriales; family Geodermatophilaceae; genus Blastococcus. Next base: position 376,686 of record CAVVGX010000012.1, on the reverse strand, counting down.
AGCCCGAACGCCTCGTGCACGACGACGACGGCCGGCCAGGGCCCCTCCCCCGTCGGGGGCACGGCGAGGTAGGCCTTCAGCTGCGGGGTGCTCTCGCCGCCGGGGATCGAGATGTCGGGCACGGTGCCTCCGGGAGGGCGTCGGGGTGGGTCAGCTGCCGGGACGGAACGGGTTCTTGCCCGCCCGGAACAGGGTCTCCTGCGTGAAGCTGGCGGCCAGCGTGCCGCCCGCGGTGAAGATCGCACCGGTGTACCAACCGCGTCCACCCGAGACCGTGCCCGGCTCCATGTCCATGAGCACCCACTCGTCCAGCGGCGCGTGCCGGTGGAACCAGACGGCGTGGTCGAGGGTCGGCCCCGGGCTCGCCTCGTCCTGCGGCATGTTGGCCAGCCCCGTGCCGATGTCGGACAGGTAGGTGAGCACGCAGGCGTGCACCAGGTGGTCCTCGGGCAGCGGCACCGTCGTCCGCGCCCAGAACCGGGTCGGCAGCCGCCAGCCCGGGTCGGCCTGTCCCGGCCGGCGGCTCTCCATCGTGAACAGCCGCGGCATGCCGTAGCTCTTCAGGCCCTCGGGCGCCTCGGTCTCGGGCATCTCCTGCACCGGGATGTCCGGGCCGACGCCGCCGGCGTGGAAGGACGCCGCCATGCTGAAGATGACCTCGCCGCCCTGCACCGCGACCACCCGGCGGGCGGAGAACGAGCCGCCGTCCCGGTCCCGTTCGACGCGGAAGATCGTCGGCCGGGCGGCGTCGCCGCTGCGGAGGAAGTAGCCGTGCAGCGAGTGCGGCAGCCGGCCCTCCCCGACGGTCAGCCCGGCCGCGAGCAGCGCCTGCGCGGCCACCTGGCCGCCGTACAGCGGGAACGGGTCGGCGAACACCAGCGTGCTGCGGTACAGGTCGCGGTCGATCTCCTCGAGGTCGAGGACGTCGAGCACCGTCGGCTCGGACTCTCCTGTGTCGCCACGGGGCTCGCTTCGCACTGGGTTCTCCCTGGTCGGTGTCGGATCGACCCCGCGACGATACGGTCGCCCGAGTGCGACCGACGTCACCACCTCGGGCGACGTCACCCGATCATCCGGCGGGTACCCGCCGACACGGAGGCAGTGCTCCATGACAGGCACGATGCGCGCGCAGCGCTTCTACAAGGACACGGGCAAGTGGGCGGTCGAGGACGTGCCGATCCCAGAGCCCGGCCCGGGCGAGGTGCTGATCAAGGTCGCCTACTGCGGCATCTGCCACTCCGACCTCAGCCTCATCGACGGCGTGTTCGGCGGCCTGGGCACCCCCGACGTCATCACCCAGGGGCACGAGGCGTCCGGCACGATCGCCGCCCTCGGCGAGGGCGTGACCGGCTGGTCGGTCGGCGACCGGGTGATCCCCGCCGCCGGGCGCCCCTGCGGCACCTGCGCCAACTGCCTGCGCGGGCCGGTCGGGCAGTGCCTGAACATCCAGCTGATGGCCTTCGCCTACGACGGCGCGTGGGCCGAGTACACGCTCGCCGGGGCCTTCGGGCTCACCCAGGTGCCCGACGGGGTGCCGATGGACCAGGCCGCGATCCTGGCCGACGCCGTGTCCACGCCCGTTCGGCGCGGTCGTGCACACCGGCCAGGTGCGCATCGGCGAGGCGGTCGGGGTCTGGGGCGTGGGCGGCGTCGGCACGCACATCGTGCAGCTCGCCCGCCTGGTCGGCGCCAACCCGATCATCGCCCTGGACCTCGAGGAGACGGTCCGCCAGCGGGCGCTGGAGCTCGGCGCGGACTTCGCGTTCGACTCCCGCGACCCGGACCTCCAGGCGAAGATCGCCGAGGCGACGAAGGGCCGCATGCTCGACGTCGCCTTCGACGCCGTCGGCGTCAAGAGCACGTTCGAGCAGGGGCTGGCGATGCTCGCCAACGGCGGCCGGGTGGTCGTCGTCGGGCTGAGCGGGGACGAGGCCTCGCTGGGGTCGACGCTCGGTTTCGGCCTGTCCCGCAAGCAGGCGCTCGGCCACCTCGGCTACCAGGGCACCGACATCGCGATCCTGGCCGAGCTGGTGGCCAGCGGCCGGCTGGACCTGTCCCGCTCGATCAGCGGCGTGGTGTCCCTGGAGGACGTCGGCGAGGGCATCCGCCGCCTGCACGAGCGCGACGGCAACCCCATCCGGATCCTCGTCCAGCCCTGACCGGACCCGCGGACACGGCAGGAGGTCGGCATGGTGGTGTCGCTCGCCCTGCCGTTCCGCGGGACCTGGCTGGTGCAGAACAGCCCGGCGCGCCGGGTGCCGAGTCACGGCACCCGGCTGTTCGCCACCGCGTACGCGATCGACTTCGTCGCCGTCCGGGGACGGCGCACCGCGGCCACCCGGAACTGGCGGACCGTGCTGGCCACCGAGCCGCCCGAGCGGTTCGTCGGGTGGGGAGCGCCCGTGCTCGCCCCGGCCGCCGGCACCGTCGTGTCGGTGCTGGACGGCGTCCCCGACCACGAGGCGCGGCGGTCGCAGCTCGCCCTGCTGCCCTACGCGCTCACCCAGGCGGGCCGGATCCGCGGTGGGCCGGCCGCCATCGCCGGCAACCACGTCGTCCTCGAACTCGCCGACGGCGACGGGTTCGTGCTGGTCGCCCACCTCCGCCAGGGCTCCGTCGCGGTGGCGCCGGGACGGCGGGTCGACGAGGGCGAACCGCTGGGGGCGTGCGGGAACTCGGGCAACTCGACGCAGCCGCACGTGCACCTGCAGGCCATGGACGGTCCCGACGCCGCACGCGCGTCCGGCCTGCCGCTGGAGTTCCGCTCGTACCGGGTGCTGGCCCGCTCCGGGGGTGCGCCGGTGGAGATCGCGCGCGGCGTCCCCGGGGAGTCCGAGGTCGTCGAGCCGCTCTGACCGGCCGCCCGGACCGGATCGGAGGGCCGTGACTCGGCGGTGCGGCCGCAGGTCGGGGGCGCGCGCAGTGGACAATGGGGGCCGTCCGCGCGGGCCCGGAGACGGGGCCCCGGGCATGAACGCGCCCTTTCCGCTGTTGCTCCCTGCGATGGTCCGCCTGCGACGGCGTCGACCCCGCGCTCCAGACGAGCCCTTCCGAAGGACACTGCTTGCCCGACATCCAGTCCACTCCCCTGCCCCAGACCGCCCGCCGCCGCGAGCGCTCCGCCGGCCGCCAGAACGCGGCCCGTGACGCCGACCGCGCCGCCGCCCGCGCCGAGAAGCTGGCGCAGCAGAGCTGGGTCGAGGGCGCCGAGCCCGCGCTGCCGACCCGCACCACCCGGCCCGAGGACGTGGTCTTCCACCTCGGCCCCACCAACTCCGGCAAGACCTACGAGTCGCTGCAGGCGCTGGCCGCGGCCGGCTCCGGCGTCTACGCCGCGCCGCTGCGCCAGCTGGCCCACGAGGCCTACGAGAAGCTCTCGGCCCTGCTGCCCGAGGGCACCGTCGGCCTGTCCACCGGCGAGGAGGAGATCGACCCCTTCGCGCCCATCGTGTGCTGCACGGTCGAGAAGGCGCCGCCGCGCGGCGAGATGCTCGTCCTCGACGAGGCGCACTGGGTCACCGACCCCGACCGCGGCCACCACTGGGCGCGGCTGCTGCTCACCGGCGAGTACCGCACCATGCACCTGATCGCCGCCGCCGAGGCCTACCTCGTGCTCAAGCCACTGGTGTCCGACGCCGAGCAGGTCGAGGTCGTCAACCACAAGCGGCTCTCGCGACTGGACGTGCTGCGCGCCCCGGTCCGGAGCGACGGCGTCCGCCCGCAGACCCTGGTCGTCGCGTTCTCCCGCAAGGCCGTCTACGCCGCGGCCGCCGAGCTCGACCAGCACCGGCCCGGCAAGGTCGGCGTCCTCTACGGCGCCCTGCCCCCGGCCACGCGGCGCGAGGTCATCGACCGGTTCACCAGCGGCGAGCTCGACGTGCTCGTCACCACCGACGTGATCGGCCACGGCATCAACGTGCCGGCCACCACCGTGCTGTTCGCCGAGACGACCAAGTTCGACGGCCAGGAGGTGCGCCCTCTTCGCACCTGGGAGGCCGCGCAGATCGCCGGGCGGGCCGGCCGCTACGGGCTCACCGGGCACGGCGCCGTCGGCATCCTCATCGGCGTGAGCGGGCTCAAGCCGATCGCCGCGCTCGTCGCCAACGGTGCGGCCGTCGCCCGCGGCGACGAGATGAGCGACCTGCCCAAGCGCGCGCCGCGGCTGCGGCCCGAGCTCGAGGACCTCGGCGCGTTCGAGGCGGTCGACCTGCCCGAGGCGCTCGTGCGCTGGATGGCCTGGGCGCGTGCGGCGACCCGCGACGAGGCGATGACCGCCGACGACGTCACCAGCCTGGTGCTGCGGGTGCACGCGCTGCTCCCCCTGCTGCGCGGCCCGCTCGGCGCGGCCGGTGACCTGCAGACGGTGTGGCGCCTGGTCAACCTGGCCATCGACTACAACCCGCCGCGGCGCACCCGCTGGCTGGTGCTCGCCCGCGCGGCCCTGGAGCACGCGGTCGGCCTGCCCGTGCAGCCGGAGACGGTGCTGCCCGACGTCCCCCGTGGGGGCACGGTCGAGGAGTACGAGCAGGCGGCGGCCGCTGCCCGCGACGCGCAGACGCTGCTCCGCCAGTTCCCCGGCGTGGCCGGCCTGGACGGCGACGACGCCGCCTGGGTCGAGGAGGAGTGCGCCGAGATGATCACCGAGCTGCTGCCCGACGCCATCGCCCTGGGCCGCTCCGGGAAGTGCACGAGCTGCGGCAGCGCCATCGCGCCGTGGTTCACCACCTGCCGCCCGTGCAGCGCGCCCGCCGGGCGCCCCGGGGGCAGCCGCGACCGCCGTCCCGCGGGGCAGCGGAACGCCGGCCGGGCCGCGGGCCGCGCGCTCGGCGGCCGGCAGGGCGGACCGCGGGGACGCTCCCGCCGGGGCTGAGCCAGACCGGCACCGTCCCGCGACGTCGCGGCTGGTCTGGACGGCGCCGCGGGTCAGCCGAGGTGCGGGCGGACGTTCTCCTGCCAGACGTCCCAGCCCACGCGCAGCACCAGCGCGGACACCACGACGAGGAACGCCACGCGGATGAAGCGGCTGCCGCGGGCGGTCGCCGTGCGGGCGCCCACGTAGCCGCCGACCATGTTGGCCGCACCGAGCAGCAGGCCCAGGCCCCAGTACACGTAGCCGTGCGGCACGAAGAACAGCAGCGCCCCGAGGTTGGTGGCGCAGTTGACGATCTTGGCCTTCGCGCTGGCGTCGAGGAACGCGTAGCCCAGCAGCGACACCATCGCGAAGACGAGGAACGAGCCCGTGCCCGGACCGAGGATGCCGTCGTAGAAGCCGATGGCCGCGCCGATGCCGGCCGCCGTCCCGTGGTGCCGGCGCCCGGTGTGCCGCAGCGCGGTGACGTCGCCCAGCGCCGGCCGCAGCAGCGTGAAGGCCCCGATGCCGATCAGGGCGACCACGATGACGGGCTTGAACACGCTCGCCGGGAGCATCGATGCGACCGAGGCGCCGCAGAAGCTGCCCACCAGGGCGATCGCCGCCATGGGCAGCGCTGTCCGCAGGTCGGGATGGACCCGGCGGTAGTACGTGACGGCGCTGGTGGTCGTGCCGAACACCGAGCCGAGCTTGTTGGTCGCCAGCGCCTCCACCGGGCTGATACCGGGGACCAGCAGCAGGGCCGGGAGCTGCACCAGGCCACCGCCGCCGACGACGGCGTCGATGAAGCCGGCGGTCAGCCCGGCCAGCAGCACGAACACCAGGGTCGCGGCGCCGAGCCCCTCGGGCAGCACGTCCACCGCGAGCAGCTCGCTCATCCCTCTCCTCCCGGCCCGCGCCCCGAACCGGGCCACCCCCACCCCATCACGCCCTGCCGGGCGCCCCGCGCACCGCCCTAGGGTGTCGGGGTGGAGGTCTGGTTCAACCCGTCGTGCTCGAAGTCCCGCACCGCCCGCGACCGGCTGGACGAGGCCGGCCTCGAGTACACGCTGCGGCGCTACCTCGACGACCCGCCCACCGAGACCGAGCTCCGCGCGGCGCTCGCCGACCTGGGGCTGCAGCCCTGGGACGTCACGCGGACGGCAGACCCGCTGGCCCGCGAGCTCGGCGTCGCCGGTCTGCCGCGCGACCCCGACCTCTGGCTCCGGCTGCTCGCCGAGCACCCGCGGCTCATCCAGCGGCCCATCGTGCTGGCCGGGGACGGGCGCGCCTGGGTCGCCCGGGACGACGAGACGCTGCGCGAGGTCACCCGGTCCTGAGTCACGACGCGTCCGCCCAGGAGCGGACGACGTCGACGTCGAGCGGGAAGTCGATCGGGAAGTCCCCGAACAGCAGCCGGCCCGCCGCGGCCGCGGCCTGCCGCACCGCCTCCCCCACCTCGTCCGCCAGGTGCTCCGGCGTGTGCACGACCACCTCGTCGTGCAGGAAGAAGACCAGGTGCGGGCGCTCGTGCAGCTGCCCCGTGCCCAGCTCCCAGAGCCGGTTGCGGAGGTCGGCCAGCCAGCACAGCGCCCACTCGGCCGCCGTCCCCTGGACGACGAAGTTGCGGGTGAACCGGCCCCAGGACCGCCGCTGCCGGTCACGGTCCTGGCGCGCGCCGCCGTCGTCGTCCGGGGCCTCGCCGAGGTCCGCGGGACCGTCCGCCCAGGCGGCGCCCGGTGAGGGCGAGCCGCGGCCCAGCAGCGTGCGCACCACCTCCCCGCGCTCCCCCGACCGGGCGGCCTCCTCCACCAGCCCGATCGCGCGCGGGTAGCGCTGGGTCAGCCGCGGCATCATCCGCCCGCTCTCGCCGCGCGTCGCGCCGTACAGCGCCCCGAGCATGCCGACCTTGGCCTCGGCGCGGGTCGCGACCACCCCCGCCGCGACGATGCCCTGGTAGAGGTCGGCGCCGCGCGCGGCACCGGCCATGGCGGTGTCACGGCTCATCGCCGCGAGCACGCGCGGCTCCAGCTGGGCGACGTCGGCGACGACGAAGCGCCATCCCGCGTCGGCGATCGCGGCCGGGCGCACCTGCGTGGGCATCGACAGCGCTCCCCCACCGTTGGAGGCCCACCGGCCGGTCACGACCCCGCCCGGCACGAACCACGCGCGGAACCGGCCCTCCCGCACCCAGGTGTCCAGCCACGCCCAGCCGTTGGCGGTCAGGAGCCGGGAGAGCTTGCGGTACTCCAGCAGCGGCGGCATGCCCGGATGGTCGATCTGCTCGAGGGTCCAGGAGCGGGTGTCGGCCACGGGGAGGCCGGCGCCCCGGAGCGCGCGCAACAGATCGGCCGGCGAGTCGGGATTGAGCCCCGGCGCACCCAGCGCCGTCCGCAGCTCGGCGGCCAGCCGCTCCAGCACCACCGGCCGCTGCCCGGCCACGGGCCGCGGCCCGAGCAGCTCGGCCAGCAGCCGGTCGTGGACGTCGGCGCGCCACGGCAGCCCGGTGTGCGTCATCTCGGCGGCCACCAGGGCCCCGGAGGACTCGGCCGCCAGCAGCAGGGCGAGCCGCCCCCGCTCGGGCGACGCGGCGAGGGCCGCCTGCTGCCGGTCGTGCTCGGCGGGCGGATCGAGGCGGTCGGCCGGGTCCTCGAGCGGGAAGAGCCCCGGGTCGACGGCGGTGACCGGCTGCAGCGCGTCCCAGCCCGGTGTCTCCGCGGCGGTGAGCAGAGCCTGGTCGACCGCGGGCGACCGGCGCAGGATCGCATGAGCCAACCGCAGGTCGGTGCACCGGGCGATCCGCACCCCGCGGGCCAGCAGCGCGGGGTACCAGCGGGTCGTGTCGTCCCAGACCCAGCGCACGGGCTCCGGTCCGGCCTCCCGCCCGGCCACGAACGCGGGCAGGTCCACGGCCGGCAGCCGCACCGTGCCGGCGGGCTCGCGCACCTCGACGTCCTCGCCGCGGCGCACGAGGACGATCCGATTCACCCCGGCAGTGTCCTCGACGGGTCCGACAGCCGGCCGGCGCCGACACCACGGGTGAGCGCGACGATGGCGGGGTAGGGCCCGAGCCATGGATGCCGTCTCACTAGGGAAGGCCGGCCTGCAGGGCTGGCGCGCCAAGGTCGCCGACACCGTGGCCGGACCGGTGGCCCAACGCTCGCCCTTCACCGACGACCAGATCCGGGCGGTGGTGGGCGGCGCCTTCTTCGTGCTCTCCGTCGTCTACGTCGTCCAGACGGTGCGGCAGCTCCAGCGGGCCTGAGTTCCGGCGCCCGGCGCGACGGGTTAGCGTGCCGCATGGCTGTCGATCCCCGTGGCACGGACCTCAAGCGCTACCTGCAGGAGGACCCGGGCGGACCCGTCGTGATGCTCAACCTGCTGCGCTACGCCGAGGGTGGCCGGGAGTCCTACGAGCAGTACGCCGAGGCCCTCCGGACGACGTTCCTCCCCCGGTACGGCGGCGAGATCCTGTACGCCGGCGACGGCTCGACCGCGCTGGTCGCCGAGGCCGGCCAGGACTGGGACACGGTGCTGCTCATCCGGTACCCGTCCCGCGAGGCGTTCAGCCGGATGGTCGCCGACCCCGAGTACCAGCAGGTCACCGCCTTCCGCACCCGCGCGCTCACCGAGGCGGTGCTGCAGGCCACCGTCCCGTGGTGAGGGCACCCTAACCACGGCGGTCTAGGGTGGGGGCATGACCGAGGCACGAACGGGCGGCCGCCCGCCCCGCAAGCGGACGGCTCGGGTCGCCGAGGTGCTGCGCAGCTCGCGGATCACGCCGCACATGGTCCGCGTCGTGCTCGGCGGCGAGGGGCTGACCGGCTTCCCCGCCGGCGAGTTCACCGACCACTACGTGAAGCTCCAGTTCCCCCCGGCCGGCGCTCCGTACCGGGCGCCCTACGACGTCGACGAGCTGCGGGCGCAGCTGCCGCCGGAGCAGTGGCCGGTCACCCGCACCTACACCGTGCGGGCCTGGGACGCGGCGGCCGGCGAGCTGACCATCGATTTCGTCCACCACGGCGACGCCGGGGTGGCCGGCCCCTGGGCCGCGGCCGCGCGGCCCGGCGACCGCATCCAGTTCATGGGACCGGGCGGCGCCTACCGCCCGCACCCGGACGCCGACTGGCACCTGCTCGCCGGCGACGAGGCGGCGCTGCCCGCGATCGCGGCCGCGCTCCACGGCCTCCCCGCCGGCACGCGGGCACTCGCCTTCGTCGAGGTGGCCGGCCCGGAGGAGGAGCAGCACGACCTGCCCCTCTCCCCCGGCACCGAGCTGCGCTGGCTGCACCGCGGGGACGCCGCACCGGGCGAGGTCCTCGTGGCGGCGGTGCGGGCCGCCGAGCTGCCGGCCGGGCGGGGGCACCTGTTCGTGCACGGCGAGGCCTACGCCGTCCGCGAGCTGCGCCGGCACCTGCGCGGGCTCGTCGGCCTGGCCCCGGAGTGGACGTCGATCTCGGGCTACTGGCGGCGCGGGGACACCGAGGACGGCTGGCAGTCGACCAAGCGGGAGTGGAACGCCCGGATCGAGGCCGAGGAGGCCCCGGCTCCGGCCTGAGCCGCAGGCGGGCTGCGCCGGCGTCCCGGCGTCTGACAAGCTCGGAGGTCCACCGACCCCCACCGCAGGAGGACCCGTGCGCGCCGCCCAGATCTCCACCCTCGACGGCCCCCGGGCGATCCAGGTCGTCGACGTCCCCGAGCCCGAGGCCGGCGACAAGGTCCTCATCGACGTGCACGCCGCCGGCGTCACCTACCCCGAGGTGCTGCAGAGCCGCGGCGAGTACCAGATGAAGCCGCCGCTGCCGTTCGTCCCGGGCAGCGAGGTGGCCGGTGTCGTCCGCTCCGCACCCGAGGGCAGCGGGCTGTCGGCCGGTCAGCGCGTCGCCGCCTTCCCCTCGCTCGGCGGCTTCGCCGAGGTGGTCGCCGCGGCGCCGTCGATGATGTTCGCCGCTGCCGGACGGCATCAGCTTCGAGCAGGGCGCCGCGCTGCCGATGAACTACCTGACGATGCACTTCGCGCTGCGCCGGCGAGGCCAGCTCCGCGAGGGCGAGTCGGTGCTGGTGCACGGCGCCGCCGGCGGCCTGGGGACGGCGGCCGTCCAGCTGGCCAAGGCCTACGGCGCCCGCGTCCTGGCGGTCGTGTCCAGCGACGCCAAGGGCGAGGTGGCCCGCGCCGCCGGCGCCGACGACATCGTGCCCGCCGACGGCTTCCGCGACGCGGTCAAGGAGCTCACCGGCGGCAAGGGCGTCGACGTCGTCGTCGACCCCGTCGGCGGCGACCGCTTCACCGACTCCCTGCGCAGCCTGGGCCGCGAGGGCCGCATCCTGGTGCTCGGCTTCACCGGCGGCGAGATCCCCACGGTCAAGGTGAACCGGCTGCTCCTGAACAACGTCTCGGTCGTCGGGGTCGGCTGGGGCGCCTTCTGGTCCATGGGCGCCCCGGGCTTCCCGAAGGAGCAGTGGGACGACCTCTACCCGCTGCTCGAGAGCGGCCGGCTCGACCCGGTCCTGGGCTCCGTGCACCCGCTCGAGGACGTCGTCGAGGCCGTCACCGAGCTCGACGAGCGCCGGGCCGCGGGCAAGGTCCTGCTCCGCATCCGCGGCTGACCCGTCCCGGCTGCTGCGCTACTCCCCCAGGAGGCGCAGCAGCCGGCGCGCGGGTTCCCGCACCAGCACCGCCGGCAGGCGCAGCGCCGCGGAGGCGACGCGGACCCCGAACCACAGCAGGTCGGGCCACTCGGCCGGCCGCGGCGTCGCCGCCGCGGGCGCCGGCCGTGCGGGCGCCGGGTCCGCCGACGGGAACGGCAGCTCCGGGTCGGCCACGGGCTGCTCGTCGGGCGCGGGCTGCTGGTCGGGCGCGGGCGGCAGGTCGGGCGCGGGCGGCAGGAGCACGTCCAGGGCCGCGTGGGTGCGGCGCGGTGCGCGCAGCGAGGCGAAGGACGGGATGGGCGGAGCCGCGGGCGACTCGTCCTCGTCGTTCCCGCGTCCACGGCCGGTGCTCGACACGGCGGGTTCCTCCAGGTCGGGCTCGGGGGTCGGGCCGGCGGCGGTGGAGAGGCGCCGTCCGGCGCCGTCGACACTAGTGCCGCCGCCGGACGCACCCGCCGCCCGGCGCCGCGGGGCGCCCGTCACCGGTAGTTCACGTGGACGTGGTCGAAGTGGTTGGCCGTCGTCCCGCCACGGTTCTCCATCTGCGTCCAGGAGCCGCCGGGTGAGCTGAGCATCCGCTGCTGCCAGATGAGGTACTGCACGCCCAGCTCGTTCCAGTGCGCCACGTGGTAGGCCACGATCGCGTCGCCGAGGGCGGCGTTCGTCAGCACCATGTAATCCACCGCGAGGCCGGAGGGGTGCCCGCCCGGGTCGGCTGCGCTGGCGCGGGTGCCGCCGAGGGTGATCGAACCCGCACCGGGGACGTTGCTCACGACGGCGTCCGCGGCGGCCTGGGCCCGCGGGTTGATGGCTCCCGCGCTGTTGCTGATGCGGGCGCGCACGCCGGCCGCCACCGAGGCGGCCGCCTGCGAGAGGGTCGGGGCCGGAGCCTTCGCCGCCGGTGCCGGTGCGGGTGCCGGTGCCGGTGCGGGTGCCGGTGCCGGTGCCGAGTGCGGGTGCCGGTGCCGGTGCGGGTGCGGGTGCCGGCTTCGCCGCCGCTGCCCTCGCCGCCGCCTCGGCGGCGGCCTGCTCGGCGGCCTGCCGGGCCGCGGCTTCCTCGGCCGCCCGCTGCGCGGTGGCCTCCGCCTCGGCGCGCTGCCGGTCCAGGACGGCCTGGTCGGCGGCGGCCTGCGCGAACTGCGCGGCCGCCGAGGCGTCCTCGCGGCTGCTGCGGGAGGCGGCGAGGCCGGCCAGCGACTCGAGGTCCCGGGTGAGGTCGGGCTCCCGGGGCGCGTCGTCCAGCCCGAGCTGGCGGGCGACGCTGACCGACTCCGTGCCCGCCGCCTCGGCCTCGGCGGCCGGGCCGGTGCCCACGACCAGGTTCACGACGAGTGCGCCGGAGGCGGCGACGCCGAGGTAGCCGGCCGGACGGCGGACGGCGGCCCAGGGACGCCGGTCGGACGGGTCGCGGCGACGGAGGGCGGTGAGGACGGTGCGGGGGTGCATGGGTGCGGGCGCTCCGGGGGTGCGTGCAGCGGCGTCCGACCAGGGACGACGAAGGCTGCGACGGGTGTGCGGTCTGCCTGGACTGCGGCTCCGGGGCTCACCGGACGCGCGAGCGGGCCGCCCGGTCGGTGCCGGTGCGGTGCTCAGGGCGTTCCGGACGCCTCCGTCGGGGACGGCGTGCGCGGGAGCGGCAGGGGGCGCTCAGCTGTGCGGGCGGACCCGGGGCCGGCGGTGGCGGGTGGAGCGGGGTGGTGCGGCGGTGCAGGGGCGCGCCATCCGGCGGCTCTCCGTTCTTCCGATACCGCTTACCGAGTTAGCTGACGGATTCGGGCTCAGAAGTGCCCTACCCGGCCCGGATCGGTGTCCGGTCCGGGACTCACCCCGGTGGTGCGGTGGGTCCCCGGCTCGCCGCATCCCCTCGGGACGACGGCGACTCAGCGGCGCCCGTCCGGTCTCCCCGGATGGGGACGTGTCGGCCGGCGGACTCGACCACGGTAACCAGCGTGACGGTTTCGTGACAATCCGCGTCGGCGTGTCCGTGCCGTGACGCGGACCGCCCAGTTCCGCGCCGGGGAACTCAGAGCCGCCGCATGACCGTCATGGCCCGGGCCGCCATCTGCGCCTCACCCAGGGCGTTCGGGTGCACGATCACGGGGTTGGTGCCCGCCAGGACCGGCTCGATCCAGCGGACGCCGATCGGCTGGCAGGCGTCGTGGCCCTCCGACACCGCGCTCAGGTCGACGAAGGTCACACCCGTGGCCGCCGCCGCCCGGCGGACCGCGTCGTTGAGCGTCGCCTGGAGGCTCCGCAGGTAGGGGACGTCTCCCTCGGCGACCGGCATCAGCGGGAAGCACCCGCCGGTGGCCGGGAGGATCGAGGGATAGCCGAGGATCGCGACCTCCGCCCGCGGGGCCTTGACGCGGACCGCCTTCAGCACCTGGACCAGCGAGGGGTACGTCGTCGTCCGGATGGTGTCCTCGAAGGACGAGCCGTACCGGTCGCGGCAGGGGCTGCCCGTCCCGAGCGTCGCCAGCCCGGCCTCGCCGCACCGGAGGATCGAGTCGATGAAGACGCCGCTGTCGTTCCCGCCGATCGTCATGGTGATCGCCTGCGTGTCGCGGGTCACCGCGTCCAGCTGCGGCGCCACGCCGGGGTACTGGCCGGCCAGGTAGTCGCCGGTGTCGGCCCCACCGCAGGTGACGTCGGTGAGCTGGGCACCGGTCGCCGCGGCGATGACGTGCGGGTAGTTGGCCGTCGAGCGCAGGCACTGCGGCGGGGCGGTGGGGTCGGGTGGCAGCACGCCCGAGGCGGCGCTGTAGGAGTCGCCGAGCGCCACGTAGCGGACGGGCCCGGTCGCCTGGGACGGCGGGGCGACGACCACGCCGATCACGAACACGGCCAGCAGGCAGGCGGCGAGACGGCGCACGAGAGGACTCCAGACGACGCGGGTGGGTGCCGACCGGTGCAACGACCGGCACCTCGCACGGTTACGCGCGTCACACCCGTGAGCGTGCGGCGTACTCCGTACGGATGGCCGCGAGCGGTTCGGAGGCCTCCCGCCGTACATCGGCGGTCACCCGCCTGACACCATCACCGGACTATTCCCGACACGGGTCCGCACCACTCGCTCGCGGAGTGACGCGGTGGCTGGATCGTGGCCGGGACGAGAAGGTGGGTCGTAGCGGATGGAGAGGATCCTCGTGACTGCCATAGACGCGGTACTGGACGAAGCCGGACTGACGAACGAAGCAGTCCGGTCCTACGTGAAGCACTGGGCGCAGCACACCGGCGCGGAGCGCGTCGAGGTCATCAACGCCTCCGACGACGCACGGCTGATCCAGGAGGCGCTGGAGGCGGGTGAGCTCCTCCCCGCCGGGAAGGGGCGCTACTACTCCCGCAGCCACCCCAAGGACACGGCACGCTCCGAGGAGCGCACGGTCGTCGCGACGAGCAACCCCGACGACCGTGGCGAGTACAACAACTGGCGCCCGGCGTCGGAGATGCGGCCCATGCTCGAGGAGCGGATGGCCGGCAAGTCCGCGGGCAAGACGATGTACGTCGTCCCCTACGTGATGGCCCCGCCCGGCTCCCCGCTGCAGGCCTTCGCCACCGGCGTCGAGCTCACCGACACGCGCACCGTCGTGCTGCACATGATCCGCATGGCCCGCGTCGGCGTGGAGTACGTCAACGAGCTCGCCGACCAGGACTACTTCGTCCGCGGCGTGCACGTCACCGGCGACCTCGACAACCTGGGCCAGGGCACCGCCGAGGACCAGCGCTACTTCGTCACGATCGCCGACGAGCGCACGATCCTGCACTACGGCTCGTCCTACGGCGGCAACGCGCTGCTGGGCAAGATCGCCCACGGCCTGCGCCAGGCGACCTACGACGGCTGGGCGTCGGGCAAGTTCCTGGCCGAGCAGTTCCTGCTGCTCGGCATCACCGACAAGCAGACCGGCCGCACCTACCACATCTGCGGTGGCATGCCGAGCGCGTCGGGCAAGACCAACCTGGCCATGATCCTGGCGCCCGACGCGCTGGGTGACCGCTACCAGGTGCACTTCTACGGCGACGACATCGCCTGGCTGTGGGTGGACCCCGAGGACGGCCGCGTCTACGCGATCAACCCCGAGTTCGGCGCCTTCGGCGTGGCCAAGGACACCAACGAGGTCACCAACCCCACGGCGGTCGAGGCGATCTCCGAGGGCACCGGGACGATCTTCACCAACGTCGCCTACAACGAGCAGACCCAGGAGGTCTGGTGGGAGGGCAAGAGCAAGCAGCCCCCCGCCGACACCACGGGCTGGCGTGACTGGAAGGGCGAGCTCGTCTCCGAGCGGTCCGAGGCGGACAAGGACGCCCCCTGGGCGCACCCGAACAGCCGCTTCACCACGACGCTGGCCAACATCCCGAACATCGCGCCGGACTACGAGAACCCGAAGGGCGTGCCGGTCGACGCGATCATCTTCGGCGGGCGCACCCGCGACCGCGAGCCGCTGATCCGCGCGATCACCGACCTCGCCGAGGGCGTCTACGACGGCCTCACCCTGGGCGCGGAGGCCACCTTCGCCGCCGAGGGCACCGAGGGCGTCCTGCGGTACGACCCGATGTCGATGCGGCCGTTCATGGCCTACTCCGAGGGCCGGTACGCCGAGCACTGGATGAAGATCATCGGCGCCGCGAAGGACCAGCCCGTGTTCGCGCACGTGAACTGGTTCCAGCGTGGCGAGGACGGCCGCTTCCTGTGGCCGGGGTACCGGGACAACCTCCGCCCGCTGCTGTGGCTCATGCAGCTGCGCAACGGCGAGGTCACCGGCCGGCAGACCCCGGTGGGCATCGTGCCGACCAAGGAGGAGCTCCAGCTCGAGGGCATGGACGACCTGCGCCCGGACGACCTGGACACGCTCCTGACCATCGACACCCACCGCTGGCAGCAGGAGATGGGGCACCGCGAGCAGCACCTCTCGCTGTTCCGCGACATGCCCGAGGAGATCTGGGCGGCGCACCACCGCGTCTCCGAGGCCCTGGACGCCGAGGCGAAGTGATCCGAGGGGGACTCCTCCCCCGCTGACGACGACGAAGGGCCCGACCGCACGGTCGGGCCCTTCGTCGTGCATCGCGGGCGTTGTTCGTGCTCTGGCAGCCCTGCAGGGCCATCAGGGCGCGGACAACGCCACCACAGGGGACCCGGGAACGACGACGGGCCCCGACCAGCTGGTCGGGGCCCGTCGTCGTGCGGTGCTCAGTCCAGGTAGTCGCGCAGGACCTGGGAGCGGCTGGGGTGGCGCAGCTTGCTCATGGTCTTGGACTCGATCTGGCGGATGCGCTCGCGGGTGACCCCGTAGACGCGGCCGATCTCGTCCAGCGTGCGCGGCTGCCCGTCGGTGAGGCCGAAGCGCAGGCGGACGACGCCGGCCTCCCGCTCGGACAGGGTCTGCAGCACGCTCAGCAGCTGGTCCTGCATCAGGCCGAAGCTGACGGCGTCGACCGCGACGACCGCCTCGGAGTCCTCGATGAAGTCGCCGAGCTGGCTGTCGCCCTCGTCGCCGATGGTCTGGTCGAGGCTGATCGGCTCCCGGGCGTACTGCTGGATCTCCAGCACCTTCTCGGGGGTGAGGTCCAGCTCCTTGGCCAGCTCCTCCGGGGTGGGCTCGCGGCCGAGGGACTGCGACATCTCGCGCTGGATGCGGCCGAGCTTGTTGATGACCTCGACCATGTGCACCGGGATGCGGATGGTGCGGGCCTGGTCGGCCATCGCGCGGGTGATCGCCTGGCGGATCCACCACGTGGCGTAGGTCGAGAACTTGAAGCCCTTGGTGTAGTCGAACTTCTCGACCGCACGGATCAGGCCCATGTTCCCCTCCTGGATCAGGTCCAGGAAGGCCATGCCGCGGCCGGTGTAGCGCTTGGCCAGCGACACGACGAGGCGCAGGTTGGCCTCGAGCAGGTGGTCCTTGGCGCGCTCGCCGTCCCGGGTGACCCAGGTCAGCTCGCGCCGGCGGGTGACCGGCAGGGTCTCCCCCGCGGCAGCGGCGTCGGCGAGCTTGTGGCTGGCGTAGAGCCCGGCCTCGATCCGCTTGGCGAGGTCGACCTCCTCCTCGGCGGTGAGGAGCTTCACCCGGCCGATGAGCTTGAGGTAGGCGCGGACCGCGTCGGTGGAGGCCGTCATCTCGGCGTCCTTGCGGGCCTTGCGCAGGGCGAGCGACTCCTCCTCGTCCTCCCAGACGAACCCGGGTGCGGCGGCGTCGCCCTCGCCCTCGGCCTCGGGGGTGTCGGTGTCGTCGTCCTCCTCGACCCCCGCGGGGGCGATGGTGACGGTCTCGCCGGAGGCAGCCGCGTCGACGAGGTCGTCAGCGAGGACCGCTGCGTCGTCCTCGACCGGGGCGGACCCGGCACCGGCGGCTGCCTTCGACGTGGCGGGGGCCTTGGGCTTGGCGGCGGCCCTGGGCTTGGCGGGGGCCTTGGCCTTCGTGGCGGCCTTGGGCTTGGTCGCGACCTTCGGAGTGGTGATTGTTTCGTCCGTAACGTTCGGGGCCGGCTGGGCGATGTCGGTCGCAGTCATCGTCGCCTCTCGTGACGGTGTCGGACGGCGTCGCGAGAACCATCAGTTCTGGCGGAGAGGCCGGCACGTGCCCGACGAGGAGCCGGCACGCGCTGAGGGTGGGGTGCAGATGTCCTGCGGTACCGGCCTGATCGGCGCGTTCCCGGGGACGACACGTCATTTTAGCCCTCTCCGGTCGGAGATGCCGCCGCCCTCCCGCGCGAGCCGCACCTTCGGGGTGAGATCCCGGGTTTCCCGGCCTCACTCCGGCGGGCACGCATCCCTCGTTCCGGACGAGGACGGAGGTGGCCGGTGCGGGACCTGAGCAGCGTGCGACCCGCTCTGCGGGCGGCCCGCGGGCGCGCCCTGCGGGTGTGGGCGCGGCATCCCCGGCTGGGCATGGCGGTCAAGGCCGCGCTGGCCGCCTCACTGGCCTGGGCCCTGGTGCAGGTCGTCCCGGGCCCCGCGGCGGAGTACCCGTACTACGCCCCCCTCGGCGCGCTGATCGCCACGTCGACGACGCTGACCGGGTCGGCCCGGGAAGCGGCGCAGACGGTGACGGCGATCTCGCTGGGCGCGGCGGTCGCCCTCGCCGCCGACGCGCTGGCCGGCCCGAACCTGCTGACCATCGCGCTGGTGGTCGCCCTCGGCGTGCTGCTGGGCGGCTGGGCCCGGCTGGAGAGTGCGCGCAGCTGGGTGCCGACGTCGGGCCTGTTCGTCCTGATCATCGGCAACACCAACCCGACCGGCTACGTCCTCGGCTACGCCGGCCTGACCCTGCTCGGAGCGCTCGTCGGCCTCGCCGTCACCGCCGCGTTCCCTCCCCTCCCGCTGGCGCCGGCCCAGGCCGAGGTCGGGGCGCTGCGCGACACGCTGGCCGGTCAGCTGGACGACCTGGCCGACGGTCTGCGACAGGAGGGCGCGCCGACGGCCGAGGACTGGCAGGCACGCACCCGCACGATCGACCCGGTCCTGGCGCGGATGCGCGCCGCCGTCGAGCAGGCCCGCGAGGCCCAGCGGGGAAACCGTCGCGCGCGCAGGTTCGCCGAGGACCACCGGCTGCAGCTGCGGCAGGCGCGCAGGCTGGAGCGGCTCACCCTGCTGGTCGAGGAACTCACCGACGTGCTCGCCGACACCGAGCGCGCGGAGTTCGAGCGGGTGGCCCTCGGCCCCGCGCTACGCCCGGCTGCGGCCCGCGCCCTCAGCGCCCTCGCCGACGCGCTCCGGTCGGTGGACGCCGAGACCGCGGACCCGGAGACGCTCCGCCACGCGGAGGAGGCGCACGAGCAGTTGCGGGACGCGGTCCGCCGGACCCGCACCGCCACGCAGGACGACCTCTTCGTGGCCGGCAGCGTCATCGACGCGGTGCGTCGCGGGCTCATGTCGCTCAGCCCGCCGGACGCCGCCGCCGGTGGGTCAGGTGCCGATCTCGGTGCGGACGGCGTACAGCTCGGGGAAGAACGTGAGGTCCAGCGCGCGCCGCAGGAACCCCACACCTGACGATCCGCCGGTCCCGGTCTTGGCGCCGATGGTCCGCTGCACGGTGAGCAGGTGGCGGAACCGCCAGAGCTGGAAGTTGTCCTCGATGTCGACGAGGCTCTCGCACGCCTCGTAGACACCCCAGGGCGTCTCTGTCGACTCGTAGATGCGCCGGAAGACCGGGACGAGGCCGGCGTCGAACCGCCACGGCTCCCGGACGTCGCGGGTGAGGACGGAGCCGGGGACGTCCAGGCCGATGCGCGCCAGGAGCCGGAGGAACTCGTCGTAGAGCGTGGGCGCCTCCAGCAGCTCGGCCAGGAGCTGCCGGGCCGCGGGCTCCCCCTCGAAGACCTGGAGCATCGCCCCGTTCTTGTTGCCGAGGACGAACTCCACCGCCCGGTACTGGTGCGACTGGAACCCCGACGCGTTGCCCAGGGCACCGCGGAACTCGGCGTACTCCCGGGGCGTCAGCGTGGCCAGCACCGACCACTGCTCGGTGAGCGTGCGCTGGATGTTCTTCACCCGGGCCAGGCACTTCAGCGCCGGGTCGAGCTCGTCGGCGGCCAGGTACCGCCGCGCCGCCATCAGCTCGTGCAGCACCAGCTTCAGCCAGAGCTCACTGGTCTGGTGCTGGACGATGAAGAGCAGCTCGTCGTGGTGCTCGGGCCGGCTGCGCGGGTGCTGGGCGGAGAGCAGCCGGTCCAGGCCCAGGTAGCCGCCGTAGCTGCTGTCCGCGGTCAGATCGGTCCGGATGGACTCCTCGAGCGCCCGCTCGGACCGGCCGTCGTCGGGATCGGTCGCCATGCCCGCACGCTAGCCCTCCCGGCCGGCCCGGCCCCTCCTCCGGCAGGGTGATGCGGACGCGGGGCATGCCCGGGCCGCCACGGGGGAAGACACGCACTCGTCGGACCCGCGGACGCCGGGCCGCACGGGGGGCGACATACCTCACACCGCGGCGGCTTCGTGTTCAGAGCGGTTTCGGCCGACCATCTAGGGTGGCGCGCTTCCGGGCGGCGCCCTCCCCCGGTAGGCCAGAGAGGCAGAAGTGACTTCGGATCACGGCGTAGTAGCTGACAGCGCGAACCCCGACGTGGTGCTGGTGGGTGGCGGCATCATGAGCGCCACCCTCGCCGCGCTCTTCGGCATCGTCGCGCCCGACTGGTCGGTGACGGTCTTCGAGGGCGGTCCCGCGCTGGCCGGCGAGAGCTCGGACGCCTGGAACAACGCCGGCACCGGTCACTCCGCCCTGTGCGAGCTGAACTACACCCCCGCCGGGCCCGACGGCCGGGTGGACGCCTCCAAGGCCGTGGGGATCAACGAGCAGTTCCAGGTGTCCCGGCAGTTCTGGTCGCACCTGGTGCGCCGCGGCATGACCGGCTCCCCGCGGGACTTCATCTCCCCGGTTCCCCACGTCAGCTTCGTCACCGGCGACGAGGGCCGCCGCTACATGCGCGCCCGCTACGCCGCGCTCAAGGCCGAGCCCCTGTTCGCCGAGCTCGAGCACACCGAGGACCCCGCCGAGCTGGCGACGTGGATCCCGCTGGTCATGGCCGGCCGCGACCCGGAGCAGGCCGTGGCGGCCACCCGCTCGATCGCCGGCACCGACGTCAACTTCGGCGCCCTGACCAAGCTGCTGCTCGCCGACGCCGAGACCCGCGGCGTCGCGGCGCACACGAACCAGCGGGTCGAGGAGATCGAGCGCGAGACCGACGGCCGCTGGAAGGTGACCGTCCGCGACACCCGGTCGGGCGAGCCACGCACGGTGCGCACCCGGTTCGTCTTCGTCGGGGCCGGCGGCGGCGCGCTGCCGCTGCTGCAGAGCACCGGCATCCCGGAGATCGCCGGCTTCGGCGGGTTCCCGGTGAGCGGCATGTTCCTGCGGACGACGTCGCAGGAGCTGGTCTCGATGCACCAGGCGAAGGTCTACGGCCAGGCCGCGGTGGGGGCTCCCCCGATGTCGGTGCCGCACCTGGACCTGCGCCTGATCGACGGCGAGCACTCGCTGCTGTTCGGCCCCTACGCGGGCTTCTCGCCCAAGTTCCTCAAGGCCGGCTCCATCTTCGACCTGCCGCTGAGCGTGCGCCCCAACAACCTCGGTTCGATGCTCGGCGTCGCCCGCACCGAGCTGGCGCTCACCAAGTACCTCATCAAGGAGCTGCTGCAGTCCCGGACGGCCCGCCACCGGACCCTGCAGGGCTTCGTGCCGGAGGCCGAGGAGTACGACTGGGACATGATCACCGCCGGCCAGCGCGTGCAGGTGATCAAGCGGGACCCCTCCACCGGCAAGGGCATGCTGCAGTTCGGCACCGAGCTCATCGTCGGCGCCGACGGCACCATCGCCGGCCTGCTCGGCGCCTCTCCCGGCGCCTCCACCGCGGTCGCGGCGATGCTGACGCTCCTCGAGCGCTGCTTCCCCGACCGGGCCCATGCCTGGCGCCCGCTGATCCAGGAGGCGATCCCCTCCTACGGCCACAAGCTGTCGGAGGAGCCCGAGCTGCTCGCGCAGGTGCGCAAGGACACGATGGAGACCCTCGAGCTCGACGGCTGACCGCCCGTCCGGGCACGGGGCTACCGCCTCGGGCCCGGAGCAGGGTAGGGTTCCTCCCGGTCGCTGTTGTACCTCTGCTCGTTCTCGAACGTCCGCAGTCGTCTCTGCCCTGACGTTCCTCTCGGTCCTGCCGGTCGGTGCGGCGGCCCCGGATCAGCGAGTGCCGGTCCGGTCACCCCCCAGCACGGAAGAAGAACGACATGGCTCAGGGCACTGTGAAGTGGTTCAACGCGGAGAAGGGCTTCGGGTTCATCGCCCAGGACGGCGGCGGCGCCGACGTCTTCTGCCACTACTCCGCCATCGTCAGCGACGGCTACCGCTCGCTCGACGAGGGCCAGCAGGTCGAGTTCGACGTCACGCAGGGCCAGAAGGGCCCGCAGGCGGAGAACGTTCGCCCCATCTGATCTGAACTGATCCCCGTCGGGGGTCACGGCGCTCCGGCGCCGTGGCCCCCGTCGGCGTTTCCGGGGGGTCTACAGGCTGACCGCCACGGTCGCGGCCAGCTCCCGGACGGCGTCCAGATCGGCTGCCGACGCCGAGCCGGTGAGGGACAGCGGCGCGGCCACCTGCTTCCAGCGCAGCGCTCCGGTGATCTTCCCGATGGCCGTCAGCGCGCCGGCGGTGTCGTCGTTGCCGTGCACGTAGACGCCATAGGGCAGTCCGACCGTGGCGTCCAGGCACGGGTAGTAGACCGTGTCGAAGAAGTGCTTGAGCGCTCCCGACATGTAGCCGATGTTGGCCGGCGTGCCGAGCAGGACGCCGTCGGCGGCGAGCAGGTCCGCGGGCCCCGCCGACAGCGCGGGCCGCAGCGTCAGCTCGACCTCCTCGACCAGGGCCACGCCCTCCTTCACCGCCTCGAGCACCGCCTGCAGCGCGGGCGAGGGTGTGTGGTGGACGACGAGCAGACGAGGCATGGGCGGATCATCCCGCACCCTCGGCCGGCGCCCGGCCGGCCGCGCCCGGCAGCTGCCCGTACAGCCGGGCCAGGTCGGGCAGCTGGAAGTGCGCGTTGAGGCCGCTCGGGTTCGGGACCACCCAGGTGCGTGCGTCCCCGATCCGCGCCGGCTGCTCCCCCAGGCCGGCGCGCGGTCGGTCGAAGGCCTGCCGGTAGGCGCCGATGCCCAGCACCGCCACCACGCGCGGCCGCCAGCGGGCGACCAGCTCCGCCAGCGCCGCCGCGCCGGCGGCCAGTTCGGCCCGGCTCAGCTCCGCCGCCGCTCGCGTGGGCCGGTCGACGAGGTTGGTGACCCCCAGCCCGTACTGCGGCAGCTCACCGTCCTCGTCCGGGGTCAGCCGCCGCGGGGTGAGCCCCGCCAGGTGCAGCGCCGGCCAGAACCGGTTGCCGGGGCGGGCGAAGTGGTGGCCGCGCTCGGCGGACATCAGCGAGGGGTTGATCCCGCAGAACAGCACGTCGAGGTCCTCGGCGACGACGTCCGGCAGCGGCTTCCCGACCGGGGGGCCCTCAGCCACGGCCCGGCCCGGCGGTCAGCTGCGGGCGACGACGTCGGTCGGCGCCTCGGGCGCGACCCGTCCGGGCTCGACGCTGATCCCGTAGCTCGGGAAGTCGTCGGCGCCCTCGACCTCCAGGGTGCGCAGCTGCGGGCCCGGGCCGTCGACGTCGAACACGCCCAGCGCCTTGGGCGTCCCCGCGTCCAGCCCCCACAGGACGTAGGTCTCGGCATCGCGGTCGTTCGGCTCGAGCGCGTGGGTGACCACCTGCACCTCGTCGTCGCGGGCCAGCAGCGTGGCCATCGTCCGTCCGCCGTCGCTGACCGGGACGACCATCGCCGGGCCGGGACGCAGCAGCTGCTCGACCATCGCCGCCTCCGCGGCCGCGGTGTCACGCGCCTCGTTCCGGTCGCCCATGAGCACGACCGTCCAGCCGCCGAGGCCCACCACCGCGGCCACCGCGGCCGCCACCAGCACCGCGGTCCAGCGCCGGCGCGGCACCGGCACGGCTGCGGGCACCGTGGCGGGTGCCGGCCGGGACGGGGTCCGCGGCGCGACCGGCTCGGGTCGCTCCGCGGACGCGTCCTGCGGGGTGCGCGCCACCTCGGCGCGCAGCCGCTCGCCCAGTCCCGGGGGCGGCTCGGCGGACGGCGCGGCGGTGGCCAGATCGGCCATCACCTCGAAGGTCTCGTCGACGATCTCGCGGCAGCGCGCGCAGCCGGACAGGTGCGGGAGGAACGCGTCGGCGTCCTCGGGCTCCAGGGCGTGCAGCGCCCAGCCGACCGCGAGCTCCTCGAAGCCCTCGTCGTGGCCGGGACCGGGCCGGGTCGTGCTCATCGGGTGCTCCCGTCCGTCGGCGCGGCCGCGCCCCGGCCCTCGCCGGCAGCCCCGCCGCTGCCTGCCAGCTGCGTCTTCAGCTTCCGCATTCCCGACAGCATCCGGGTCTTCACGGTGCCCAGCGGCACACCCGTCAGGGCGGCCACCTCGCGCTGGGTGTAGCCGCCGTAGTACGCCAGCGCGAGCGCCTCGCGCTGGGGAGCCGGGAGTTCGCCGAGCGCCGCGCGGACCTGCTCGGAGACCACCCGGTCGACGGCCTGCTCCTCGGCGTCGCGGGTCGCGGTCGGGGCGCTCAGCGCCATGTCGTCCTCGGCCCGCCGGCTGCGGCGCCGGTGCCCCTCCTCGCGCCGCACGGCGTCCACGGCCTTGTGGTGCACCATCGCCAGCAACCAGGAGGAGACGCCCGCCCGGCTCTCGTCGAAGGCACCCGGGTTGCGCCACACCGACAGGAAGACCTCCTGGACGACGTCCTGGGCCAGCCCGTCGTCCTGCAGGATCCGCCGGGCCAGCGCGAAGGCCTGCCGCCCGAAGAGGTCGTAGAGGTCGTCGACGGCCCGTCGATCGCCCGCCCGGATCCGGACGATGAGGGCGGCAGCGGCAGGGTTCTCCGGCCGCCGTGCCGGTTCGTCCACGATCACCACGGTATCCGGCGATCGCGGAGGCGCGGTGTGCGGAGCGCGGGCCACGAGCAGATCCGTGCCTGCCGGAGCACGCATGGCTCCTCCTCGTGGTCGCCGGTCGGGTCGTCGAGCAGCATTCGTGCCCGGCGGCGGATCGGTTCATCCGTGCCCGCGACGCTGCTGATGGCCGCCCTGCCCGCGGAGCCGGCGACCGCTGCGACACCGGCCGGGTCCCCGTCGCGGGCTCAGGTCCGCTCGGCGCTCTCCGTCCCCGCCGGGGCGGGCTCGTCGGCGGGCGCGTCCTTGAGGAAGAGGTACCAGTAGGAGCTGGCGACGAAGACGACCGCGCCCACCAGGTTGCCGGCCCCGGCCAGCAGCCAGTTGACCAGCGTGTCGCCCCAGCCGACGTCGGGCACCCCGGCGAAGATCGCCGCGGGCAGGAAGAACATGTTGGCGACGACGTGGTCGAAGCCCATCGCCACGAAGGCCATGATCGGGAAGAAGATGGCCAGGATCTTGCCCGCGACGTCCTTGGCCGCCAGCGACATCCAGACGGCCAGGCACACCAGCCAGTTGCAGCCGACCGCCCGCAGGAACGTCTGCCAGGCCGACTCCCCGAGCGCCTTGCCCTCCGCGATTCCGGCCAGCCGCTCGTAGGTCAGGCCGGCGTTGCCCGTGGCGCCGGAGGACCCGATGACGCCGGTCTGCACCGCCAGGAAGTACGCGACGACCAGGGCGCCGATCAGATTGCCGATCAGCACCAGCGAGAGGTTCTTCGCGACGTCGCCCAGGCCGAGCCTCCCCCGCATGGCGCCGAGCGGCACCAGCGCCATGTTGCCGGTGGCCAGGTCGGAGCCCGCGATGAGCACGAGGACCAGCCCCAGGGTGAACGTGGCGCCGGTGAACAGGGTGGGCAGGGTGCCCCACGTCCGGGGGTCCAGGCCGGAGGAGACGGCGATGGCGACCAGGCCGCCGAACGCGATGTACGCACCGGCCAGGAAGGCGCTGACCAGCACCTTGTCCCACGTCCGGTGCGTCTTCTTGGCGCCGGCCTCGACCGCCGCCCGGGCGATCTCCTGCGGTTCGCGAGCTGTCATGGCTGCCTCCACCGGGTCTCGGGTGGGACGGGAGCTACCCGCGACCCGGCGGTGTGATGCCCACGACGGCTCAGACCCGGCGCTGCAGGACGAAGTCGTACCGCGACTCCAGCCACGGCCCGGTCGACGTCCCGCCGTCGGGGGTGGGCCCGGCCGGGCGCTCCTCGAACGCGGTGACCAGTTCCTGCTTGGTGCCGAAGACGACGTCGCTGTCGAGGTACTGCGCGCCCTCCTGGAACAGGTGGGTGATCAGCGGCTCGAAGCCCGGGACGTTGATCAGGAAGTGGATGTGGGCCGGCCGGTAGTGGCTGATCTCCGTGCGGGCGACGAGGTCGCCGACCGGGCCGTCCATCGGGATGGAGTAGCCGAGCGGGGCGATCGTGCGCACGCAGTAGCTGCCGTCCTCGCGCGTCGCGTACTTCGCGCGCAGCCGCGCCTCGTCGACATCGGCCAGCTGCGACTCGTAGAGCCCCTCGGAGTCCGACTGCCACACGTCCAGGACGGCGCCGGCCACCGGCGCGCCGTCGAGGTCGGTCACCGTGCCGTGCAGGTACAGCGGGACGCCGGGCAGGCCGTCGGACATGTCCTCGGCGTAGCCCAGCTCCGGCGAGCCCTCGATGTGGAAGGGGCCCAGCACCGTGGCCGGGGTGGCCCGCGGGTCGAGCCGGTGGTTCATCTGCACGACCAGCATCGACAGCCCCAGGACGTCGGAGGCGAGGATGAACTCCTCCCGCTTCTCGGTGCTGATCCGGCCGGTGCGGGTCAGCCACTGCACCGCGGCCATCCACTCCGCCTCGGTGAGCCGCACCTCGCGCGCGAAGTCGTGCAGGTGCCGCACGAGCGCCGTCATGACCTCGGCCAGGCGCGGGTCACCGGCCGTCCCCCAGCGCTCGACGGCCAGGTCGGTGATGTTGTCCTCGGTGACCAGCTGCACGGTGTCCTCCTGCTGTCCGCGCGGCCGCGTCCCGGTCGCGCTCCGTCTCCCCGCGGATGCGCGGGGGGTCGTGCTCGGTCAGGGCGTCAGCACGAGGCGGACGCCCGGGTCGCCGGTGGCCTGGCGCTCCCAGGCCGTGGCGACGGCGGCCAGCGGCACCTCCTCGTGGGCGACCGCCAGCCGGCCCGCGGCGGCGTGCCCGGCGACCGCGGTCAGCGCCTCCCGTCGCTGCGCCGGGGTCAGCGCGTTGTTCGTGTAACCCAGCACCGAGGCCGAGTTCGACCGCAGCACCGCCGAGGAGAAGTCGGCGACGTCCCCGGAGGCGCCGCCGAGGTTGACCAGCCGGCCGCCGGCGGAGAGCACCCGGGAGGCGGCGGTGGCCGCGACGCCGAAGACCGGGTCCACCACGAGGTCCAGGCGTCCGGCGAGCGCCGTGCGGAAGCGGTCGGCGAGCGCGTCGGCGTCGCCGTCCAGGGCGACCACCTCGTCGGCGCCCGCCGCCAGGGCCCGTTGCCGCGCCCGCTCCGACCGGGCCCCCGCGACGATCCGGCCCGCCCCGAGGAGGCGCGCCGCGCCGACCGCGACCTGCCCCACCGCGCCGCCGGCGCCGAGCACGAGCACGTGCTCGCCCGGCTGCAGCCCGCCCCGCCAGGTGAGCGACATCCACGCCGCCACGGCGGACAGGCCGAGCGCCGCCAGGGCGGCATCGGGCACGTCGTCGTCCACCGGGACCAGGTCGTCGGCGGCGACGGCGCAGCGCTCGGCCAGGCTGCCGTCGCCCGGCGCCATGCCGGCGCTCGTGGCGAACCAGACACGGGTGCCGGGTGTCAGGTCCGGCGAGCTCTCGACCGTGCCCACGCCCTGCACGCCGGGCACGTAGGGCACCGCCGGCCGGCCGAAGTAGGAGGTCCCGGAGGCGCAGAGCAGGTCCAGCGGCACCAGGGGCGCCGCGGTCACCCGCACGACGGTCCGGCCATCGCCAGTGGGGTCCGGGTGCTCACCGAGTTCCGGGGTCTCCCCCGGCGTGCGGACGACGGCGGCGCGCATCCCGGCCTCCTCAGGCGCCGTCGCCGGCCGCGGGCAGCGGCGGGGGCAGGTACGGGTCGGGGTCGACGGGCCGGTTGTTGAGGTCGACGGAGAGGAAGACGTCGTTGGCGACCGGCCGGCGCAGCTCCTCGGCCAGCTGGCCGATCAGCCCGGCGGTGCGGGCCAGCAGCGCGAACCCGCGCAACAGCTCCAGCGGCAGCCCCAGATCGGCCAGCGCCGCCCCGCACACCCCGGCGCCGTTGAGCGGCAGCCGCCGCCCGAGCACCTGCTCGTGCACCCGGCCGATCGCGGCGAACAGCGACAGGTGCGGGCCGAAGACGCCCTCCTCGGTGGCGATCTCCATCAGCCGCGGGGTGCGCGGGTCGCCCTGCTTGTGCACGTGGTGCCCGAGCCCCGGCACGAAGCGACCGAGGGCGCGCTGCGCGGTCACCGTCTCCAGCGCCAGAGCGTCCCAGCCGGCGTCGTCGGTGGGCAGGCCGCCGTCGGCCGCGGCGAGGACGTCGTGCAGGAAGCGGCCGCAGTCCTCGGTGACGCCGAGGAAGCGGGAGCCGCCGCCGAGCAGGCCGGCGGCGAGCGCGCCCTGGATGGAGTCGGGCGCCGACAGGTACGTGAGCCGGGTGACGATGGCCGTCGGCGTGAAGCCGTGGTCGGCGAGCGCGGCCAGCACCGCCTCGAACACCCGGGTCTCCCCCGGCGTGGGACGGCGCTGCGTGGCCAGCCAGAACGAGAGCTCGCCGAAGCCGACGGTGCCCATGACGTCGCGGGCGAGGTCGGTGCCCAGCAGGGTGATCGACTCCAGGCTCGAGGCGCCCAGCGCCGTGGGGTACTGCGGCTGAGAGTCCTGAGGTTGAGGGTCCTGGGGCCGGCCGGTCATGCCGTCGCCTCCGTCGCGCCCAGCCAGCGCCGGATCTCCGCGCCGTGCTCGTCCACGGCCGGCGGGGGCAGCCGGTACTCCGCCTCGGTCGCCGAGAAGGTGATGGGGTTGCGGACCGACGGGATCGCGCCCGCGCCCCGGCCGGCGGTCACGACCGGG
Source organism: uncultured Actinomycetota bacterium (assembly GCA_963747895.1). Classification (GTDB taxonomy): domain Bacteria; phylum Actinomycetota; class Actinomycetes; order Mycobacteriales; family Geodermatophilaceae; genus Blastococcus. The sequence goes on along the minus strand of CAVVGX010000012.1, from coordinate 348,657 downwards.
TCCAGGCCGATCTCCTCGGCGAAGGCCACGCCCTGGTCGATGGTGTTGATCGGCCCGCAGGGCACACCGGCGCCGATGATGTCGCGGAACCACTCCAGCTTGGTGCGGGTGCGCAGCCGCTCGACCAGCAGCGGCCGCAGCTCGTCGCGGTGGGCGGTGCGGTCCTCGTTGCGGCCGAACCGCGGGTCCTCGGCCAGCTCGGGCACGCCGAGCACCTCGCACAGCTTCCGGAACTGGCTGTCGTTGCCCGCGGTGACGATCAGCTCGCCGTCGGCGCAGGGCAGCGGCTCGTAGGGGAACAGGCTGGGGTGGCTGTTGCCCATGCGGAAGGGCACCACCCCGCCGGCGACGTAGGCGCTGGTCTGGTTCACCAGACCCGACAGCGCCGAGGACAGCAGGTTGACCTCGACGTGCTGTCCCTCGCCCGTCTCGTGCCGGTGGTTGAGCGCGGCGAGGACGCCGATGGTCGCGTGCAGGCCGGCCATCACGTCGAACAGCGCGACGCCGGCCCGGTAGGGCTCCCCGTCGGCCTCGCCGGTGAGGCTCATGAAGCCCGAGATCGCCTGGACGATGAGGTCGTACCCCGGCAACGCGGCGCCGCCGGGGCCACTGCCGAACCCGCTGATCGACGCGTAGACGATCCGCGGGTTCTCCGCCGCCACCGACGCGTGGTCCAGGCCGAAGCGAGCCAGCCCGCCGGGCTTGAAGTTCTCGACGAGCACGTCCGCGCGGCGGGCCAGCTCCCGGGCCAGCTCGGCGTCGCCCGGGTCCTTGAGGTCCAGCGCGACCGAGCGCTTGTTGCGGTTGACGCCCAGGTAGTAGGTCGAGACGCCCTCCCGCACGGGCGGCTGCCAGGTGCGGGTGTCGTCACCGCCGGGTCCCTCGACCTTGACCACCTCGGCGCCGAGGTCGGCCAGCAGCATCGTGCTGTACGGCCCGGCGAGGATGCGGGAGAAGTCGGCCACCAGGAGCCCGGCCAGCGGCCCCCGGGGCGCCGGGCCGGCCGGCGCCGGACCTGTCGCGTCGACGCTCATCTGCGCTCGGTGCCTCCTCGGACGATGCCCAACGGACGGCCGTCCGCTGCGAGTGCCAGGAGTCTCGACCGGGCTCGACCGGCCTGTCAACCGCGGTCGGAACGCCCATGGCGCGCCGTTCACCGACCGGTTGACAGCGACAGGGACGCGGGCCATCGTGACCGGCATCGCAGCCGTTGTCCGCCCACCGGACGTCCGTCCGATGGACGCGGCGCCGACGTCAGGAGGAGTCGATGAGCCACCCCGAGCCCACGCCGGAAGCCGGTCGCCCGATCGTCCTGCGCGGCGGCACCGTGCTGACCATGGACGACGGCGGCACCGTGCTCGAGGGCGCCGACGTCCTCGTCGTCGGCGACCGCATCGCCGCCGTCGGCACCGCACTCGAGGTGCCCGAGGGCACCCAGGAGATCGACGCCGCCGGGGGGATCGTCATGCCCGGGATGATCGACACCCACCGGCACATGTGGCAGACCGCCATGCGCGGCTACGGCGCCGACTGGACCCTCACCCAGTACTTCGTCTGGTACTACCTCGAGCACGGCCGGACGTTCCGCCCCGAGGACGTGGCCGCCGGCAACCGGCTCGCCGCGCTGGAGGCGCTCGAGGCCGGCGTCACCACCACCGTGGACTGGTCCCACGGGCTGCAGAGCGTCGACCACGCCGAGGCCGCCGTCGGCGCGCTGCGCTCGGTGCCCGGCCGGTTCGTGCTCGCCTACGGCAACATCCAGGCAGCCCCCTGGGAGTGGACGGCCGACCCGGCGGTGCGCGCCTTCCTCGAGCGCCACCGCGACGCCGCCGACGACATGCTCGGCCTCCAGCTGGCCTTCGACGTGACCGGCGACCCCGCCTTCCCGGAGCAGGCCGCGTTCGAGGTGGCCCGCGAGCTCGGCCTGCCGGTCACCACCCACGCCGGGGTCTGGGGCGCCACCAACGACGACGGCATCCGGCTGATGCACGAGCACGGCTTCATGACGCCGGAGACCGTGTACGTGCACGCCGCCACGCTCACCCCCGACTCCTACCACCGGATCGCCGCGACCGGCGGCTCCATCTCGGTGTCCACCGAGTCGGAGCAGAGCGCCGGACAGGGCTATCCGCCCACCTGGCAGGTCCGCCGGCACGGCATCCCGGTGTCGCTGTCCATGGACACCAGCGTGTGGTGGAGCGGCGATCTGTTCTCCGCCATGCGCACCACGCTGGGCGCCGACCGGTCCCGGGAGCACTTCGAGGCGCACCTGACCGGCGAGACGGTCACCCACGTCGCGCTGCGGGCGCGCGACGTCGTCCGGTGGGCCACACGGGGAGGGGCGGAGGCGCTCGGGCGCGACGACCTCGGCTCCCTGCAGCCGGGCATGAAGGCCGACGTCGTCCTGCTGCGCAACGACGACTCCCCGGTGTCCTTCCCGCTGCTCAACCCGTTCGGGCACGTGGCGTTCCAGGCGCAGCGCGGCGACGTGCACACCGTGCTGGTCGACGGCCGGGTGGTGAAGCACGCGCACCGGCTGGTCGGCGTCGACCTGGCCGCGGTGCGCCGCGAGGTGGATGCGACCGTCGAGCACCTGCGCGCCACCCTCGGCGAGGAGGCGTGGGCGGCGGGCATGGACCCCGACCTGCCCCGCGCCGACGTGCTGGACAACCCGTACCAGTACACCGAGTACAAGTCCGAGGGCACGCGCGCCCCGCGCGAGCAGGTCTACGAGGAGCACCTCGCGACCGAGCGCTGACGACAGAGGATCACGAGGAGACCGATATGGCAGGGCGCGGCACCGGCCCCGACTTCGTCGAGGCGCTCGCGCGGGGGCTCGACGTCCTCGGCTGCTTCGACCGCGACTCCCCCACCATGACGCTCTCGGAGGTGGCCGCCGCCGCCGGCCTGGCCCGGCCGACGGCGCGCCGGCTGCTGCTCACCCTCGAGGAGCTCGGCTACGTGCGGGCCACCGCCGGCGCGTTCGCGCTGACGCCGAAGGTGCTCACCCTCGGCATGGCCTACGTGGGCGCCCTCGGGCTCTGGGACATCGCCCGGCCGCACCTGGAGGCGTTGGTCGCCCGCACCGGCGAGTCCTCGTCGATGGCGCAGCTGGACGGCTCGGACATCGTCTACGTCGCCCGGGTGTCGGTGCCCAAGATCATCACGCTGCGGGTCGAGGTGGGCACGCGGTTCCCGGCCGTCCAGACCTCCCAGGGCAAGGTGCTGCTCGCCGCCCTCCCCCCGGACGCGCTGGCCGCGACGCTCGCCGAGGCCAGCCGCGCCGGCCTGCCGCCGTTCATCGGGCGCAGCCCCGAGCGGCTGCGCGAGGAGCTGACCGCGGTGCGCGCCCGCGGCTGGGCGCTGGCCGACGAGGAACTCGCCCCGGGGGTCCGGTCGGTCGCCGTCCCGGTCCGGGACGGCGACGGCGCGGTGCGGGCGGCCATGAACGTCACCGTGCACGCCGCCGAGACGAGCACCGAGCGGCTGCTCGAGGAGCACCTCCCGCTGCTGCAGCGCACCGCCGGCGACGTGAGCGCGGAATGGGCCCTGTGGCAGTCGCGGCCGCACGTGGAGCTGCCCCGCGCCGCCGACGGCGGGGTGGCCGCGGGTTGATCCCGCGACGGGGGCCGGCCCGCCGGTGCCCTACCTTCTCCCCGTGCTGAACGTCCTCTCGATCCAGTCCCACGTCGCGTACGGGCACGTCGGCAACTCCGCCGCGGTGTTCCCGCTCCAGCGCCTGGGCGTCGAGGTCTGGCCGGTGCACACCGTCCAGTTCTCCAACCACACCGGCTACGGCCAGTGGACCGGCCGGGTCTTCGACGGGCAGGCGGTCGAGGAGGTCGTCGACGGCATCGCCGACCGCGGGGTCCTGTCCGCCTGCGACGCGGTGCTGTCGGGCTACCTCGGCTCGGCCGACATCGGGCACGCCGTCGTGCAGGCGGTCGCCCGCGTCCGGGCGGCCAACCCCGACGCCGTCTACTGCTGCGACCCGGTGATCGGCGACGTCGGCCGCGGGGTGTTCGTGCGGCCCGGCATCGAGGAGCTCATGCGGGAGGTGGCCGTGCCGGCCGCCGACGTCGTCACGCCCAACCACTACGAGCTGGAGCTGCTGTCCGGGACGACGACGGGCTCGCTGGCCTCGGTGAAGGACGCCGCCGCCGCGGTGCAGGCCCTCGGCCCGCGGGTCGTGCTGACCACGTCGCTGGACGTCGACGACACCCCGCCGGATGCCGTCGACCTGCTGGCCTCGGAGGGCGGGCGGCACTACCGGGTGCGCACCCCGAAGCTCGACGTGGCTGTGAACGGCGCCGGCGACGCGATCGCCGCGCTCTTCCTGGCCCACCTGCTCCGCACGAGCTCGCCCGCCGAGGCGCTCGGCGCGGCCGCGGCGTCGGTGTACGGGCTGCTGGCGCGCACCGAAGCCGCCGGGTCGCGGGAGATCGTGCTGGTCGCCGGCCAGGAGGAGATCGTGTCGCCCACGCACGCCTTCCCGGTCGAGGAGGTCTGACCGGCCGCGCTCAGGGGCGCAGCGCCGTCCCGAGGATCTGCGGGGCGATCGGTGAGGGCACCCCCCGGTCGGGGAACCGGAAGCGCGCCACGCGTTCGAGGGTGAAGCCGGCCGCCTCGATGGCCGCAGTGGTGTCGCGGGCGGTGTGGCACCCACCGGCGAGCGTCGGCCACACCGTCGCGTCGAGCACGTCCTGCACCCGCGCGAGGGACCCGCCCTCGGCCCGCACGTGCTCCCAGAAGTAGAGGCGCCCCCCGGGACGCAGCACCCGGACCAGCTCCGCGAGCGCGGCGGCCTGATCGGGCACGCTGCACAGCACGAGGGAGACGACGGCGGAGTCGAAGGTGCCGTCGTCCGCCGGGATCCGGTCGGCCACTCCGTCGACCACGTCCACGCGCACCCCGGCCTCGCGGGCGGCCTGCTCGGCCACCGTGCGCAGATGCGCCTCCGGCTCCACCGCCAGCACGCTGGTCACCGCCGGGGGGTAGTGCGCGAAGTTGGCGCCGGTGCCGGCGCCCACCTCGACCACCCGGCCCTCGGTCGTGCTGAGCAGCCGCGCACGCTGCTCGGCCGCGCCACTGCGGTCGAGCGCCGGCGCCAGCCGGGCCCAGACCCGGGCGAACAAGGGGTGGTGCACCGGCGACCCCGCCACAGCTCCTCTGGTCATGGGCTCAGACTGCCCTGCCCACCGGACGCCCGGCATCCGGCCCCGCCGCAGGCGCGCGACCGACGGCGCAACCGGGACGTCTCCCAGGCGCGGATACTGTCCGGTGTGCCTCCCGTGAGATCTGCCGTGTCCCGCGCTGCCCGGACGAGGCTGCGATGAGCGTCGTCGAGGAACGGCCGGACGGCGGACGGACCGCGAAGGCAGCCGTCGGCGAGGCCGGCCGGCGGCGGACCTTCGCCGTCATCAGCCATCCCGACGCCGGCAAGTCCACCCTCACCGAGGCCCTGGCCCTGCACGCCCGCGTGATCGGCCAGGCCGGAGCGGTGCACGGCAAGGCCGGCCGGCGCGGCACGGTGTCGGACTGGATGGACATCGAGAAGCAGCGCGGCATCTCGATCACCTCGGCCGCGCTGCAGTTCGAGTACCGCGACGCGGTGATCAACCTGCTCGACACCCCCGGTCACGCCGACTTCTCCGAGGACACCTACCGCGTCCTCACCGCCGTCGACGCCGCGGTGATGCTGGTCGACGCCGCCAAGGGCCTCGAGGCGCAGACGATGAAGCTCTTCGCCGTCTGCCGGCACCGCGGCATCCCGGTGCTCACCGTGATCAACAAGTGGGACCGCCCGGGCAAGGACGCCCTGGAGCTCATGGACGAGATCACCGAGCGGACCGGGCTGACCCCCACGCCGCTGACCTGGCCGGTCGGCATCGCCGGCGACTTCCGCGGGGTGCTCGACCGCGCCGACGGCTCCTACCGCCGCTTCACCCGCACCGCCGGCGGCGCCACCATCGCCCCCGAGGAGACGCTGCCGGCCGACGCCGCACTGGCCCGCGAGGGCGACGCCTGGCAGCAGGCCGTGGAGGAGGTCGAGCTCCTGGAGGCCAGCGGCCAGGACCACGAGCAGTCGCTGTTCCTCGACGGCGTCACCACCCCGGTGCTCTTCGCCTCCGCGGTCTCCAACTTCGGCGTGGGCGCACTGCTGGACACCCTGGTCGACCTCGCCCCCGCACCGACCGGCATGCCCACCGCCGACGGCGCGGTCCGGACGCTGTCCGACCCGTTCAGCGCCTTCGTCTTCAAGGTGCAGGCCGGCATGGACACCGCGCACCGCGACCGGCTGGCCTTCATCCGGATCTGCTCGGGGGTCTTCGAGCGCGGCATGGTCGTGACGCACGCGCGCACCGGCCGGCCCTTCGCGACCAAGTACGCCCAGCACGTGTTCGGCCGCGACCGGGAGAGCATCGACGTCGCCTACCCCGGCGACGTCGTCGGTCTGGTCAACGCCAACGCGCTCGCGGTGGGCGACACCCTGTACGCCGATCAGCCGGTGCAGTTCCCGCCGCTGACCACCTTCGCGCCGGAGCACTTCGCCGTCTGCCACAGCAAGGACGCCGCCAAGCACAAGCAGTTCCGCAAGGGCATCGAGCAGCTGGACTCCGAGGGCGTCGTCCAGGTGCTGCGCTCGGACCGCCGCGGCGACGGCACCCCGGTGCTCGCCGTCGTCGGCCCCATGCAGTTCGAGGTGGCCACCCACCGGATGGAGCACGAGTTCGGTGCCCCCGTCGAGCTCGACCGCCTGCCCTACAGCCTGGCGCTGCGCACCGACGAGGCGTCCGCGCCGGGCATCCTCGCGGCGGCCCGCAACGCCGAGATCCTGCGCCGGGGCGACGGCGAGCTGCTCGCGGTCTTCCCGGACAAGTGGGGCCTGCGGGTGCTGCAGCAGAACAAGCCCGAGCTGCTGCTCGAGCCGCTGGTCGCCGCCCAGCTCTGAGCACCGGGCGGCGACGGCCCGTCAGCGGCGGCGCAGGGCCGCGTCGGTGAGGGACGGCGGCGCGTAGCCGGCGTCGTCGGCGTTCAGGTTCGTCCCCGGCGGCACGATCGCGTCGATCGCGTCCAGCACCTCGTCCGAGAGCACGAGATCCGCCGCGGGCAGCTGACTGGTGAGCTGCTCCATGGTCCGCGGCCCGATGATCGCCGAGGTCACCCCCGGGTGCCGGATCACGAACGCGATCGCCAGCTCGACCAGGCTCGTGCCGCTCTTCTCGGCGAGCTCGGCGAGCGCGTCGGCGGCGTCCAGCTTGCGCTGGTTGACCGGGTCGGAGAGGTCGTAGCGGGCAGGCATGCGCACGGCCCGCCTGCTCCGCGGCAGGTCCTGGTCCTTGCGCCACTTCCCGGAGAGCCAGCCGCCGGCCAGGGGACTCCACACCAGCGTGCCCATGCCGTACTCCTGGCAGACCGGCAGCACCTCGCGCTCGATGCCCCGCACCAGGAGCGAGTAGGGCGGCTGCTCGGTGACGAACCGCCCGCTGTGCCGCTTCTCCGCCGCCCACTGCGCCTGCACGATCTGCGACGCGGGGAAGGTGGAGGAGCCGAAGTAGCCGATCTTGCCGGCGCGCTGGAGGTCGGTGAGGGCCTCCAGCGTCTCCTCGACGTCGGTGTCGGGGGCCGGCCGGTGGATCTGGTAGAGGTCGATGTGGTCGGTCTGCAGGCGGCGGAGGCTGTTCTCCACCTCGCGCACCAGCCACCGGCGGCTGTTGCCCCGCTGGTTGGGGTCCTCCCCCATCGGCCCGTGCGCCTTGGTGGCCAGCACGACGTGCTCGCGCCGCCCGGCCAGCGCCTTGCCGACGATCTCCTCCGACTCCCCCTGCGAGTAGACGTCGGCGGTGTCGACGAAGTTGATCCCCGCGTCCAGCGCCGCGTGGATGATCCGGATCGAGTCCTCGTGGTCGGGGTTGCCCCAGGCGCCGAACATCATCGCGCCGAGGCACAGCGGGCTGACCTTGACGCCGGTACGACCGAGCGTGCGCATCTCCATACCCGACCCTAGCCAGCGCGCGGCGCTCCCGGCCTGTCCAACGGGGTCAGGGCAGGCCGGCCAGCACCTTGTCCAGCGTCACCGGGAGGTCGCGCACCCGGATGCCGGTGGCGCGGTGGACGGCGTTGACGACGGCGGCGGCCGTGCCGGTGATGCCGATCTCGCCGATCCCCTTCGACCCCATGACGTTGACGTAGGGGTCGTGCTCGTCGATCCAGTGCGCCTGCACGTCTGCGACGTCGGCGTTGACGGCGATGTGGTACTCGGCGAGGTCGTGGTTGACCACCTGGCCGATCCGCGGGTCCCAGACGCTGTTCTCGTACAGGGCCATGGACAGGCCCATGGTCATGCCGCCGATGAGCTGCGACCGGGCGGTGCGCGGGTTGACGATCCGGCCGGCGGCGAAGACGCCGTACAGCCGCGGGACCCGGAGCTCGCCGGTGTCGGCGTGCACGCGCACCTCGGCGAACTGGGCCCCGAAGGCGTAGGCGGCGTGGTCGGAGTCCTTCGCGGCCTGGTCGACGTCCCCGGAGATCTCGTCGCCCTCGTCCGGGGAGCGGCCGTACTTGTCCCGGAAGGCGCCGGCGGCCACGACGATCGCCGACCCCCACGTGTTGGTCCCCGACGAGCCACCGGCCACCGACGCCGTCGGGTACCGGGTGTCCCCGATGCGCACCTCGACGTCGTCGACCGGGACGTCGAGCGCGTCCGCGGCGATCTGCGGCAGCACCGTCCACGCGCCGGTCCCGAGGTCGGCGGCGCCGATCTCCACGGCGTACCGGCCGGCCTCGAACCGCACGGTGGCCGTCGACGTGGCCTGCCGCATGGTCGGGTAGACCGACGACGCGACGCCGGTGCCCACCAGCCAGTCGCCCTCGCGGTGGCCCGCCGGCGGACGGCCGGCCCAGCCGAAGCGCTCGGCGCCCTCGCGCAGGCACTCGACGAGGTGTCGGCTGGACCACGGCTTGCCGGTCTCCGGGTCCTTCTCCGGCTCGTTGCGGATGCGCAGTTCCACCGGGTCGAGGCCCAGCGCGTCGGCCAGCTCGTCGAGGGCGACCTCGGGACCGAACATGCCGGGACACTCCCCCGGCGCCCGCATCCACGAGGGCACCGGGACGTCGAGCGGGGCCACCCGGTGGGTGGTCCGCCGGCTGGGCGAGGCGTACATCATCCGGGTGGGGACGCCGGTCTGCTCCGCGAACTCCTTGATCCGCGACGTCTGCTCCACCACGTCGATCGCGATGGCCTGCAGCCGTCCGGTCCGGTCGGCGGCGAGCTGCATCCGCTGGATGGTGGGGGTGCGGTACCCGGCGAGGAAGAACATCTGCTGGCGGGTGAGCGCCAGCTTGACCGGGCGGCCGGGCACCGCGCGCGCGGCCATCGCGGCGAGCACGAGGTTCGCGTGCGGGGTGCCCTTGGAGCCGAAGCCGCCGCCCACGTAGGGGCAGACGACGCGGATGCGCTCCTCCTCCAGGCCGAAGACCTCCGCCACCGCCGCCCGGGCCGGGTGCACGCCCTGGGTGGAGTCCCAGAGGGTCAGCGGCACGTCCGCCTCGGGCTCCCACAGCGCCGTCGTGGCGTGCGGCTCGAGCGGGTTGTTGTGGTACATCGCCGTGGCGTAGGTCTGCTCGACCGTGGCGTGCGCGGTGGCCATCGCCGCCGCGACGTCCCCCTCGACGGTGTCGGGCGGGTAGCCGGCGTTGACCTTCTCCGGCGTGTAGAGGCCGGGGTGGTCGACGGTCAGCTCGCTGTCGTGCTCGCGTTCCGCGTAGCTGAAGCGCAGCAGGTCCGCGGCCTGGCGGGCCAGCTCCGAGGTCTCGGCGACGACGACGCCGACCGGCTGCCCGCGGAAGGCCACCTCGTGGTCCTGCAGCACCGCCAGCTCGCGGTCGTCGGTCGAGGCCAGGCGCTCGGCGTTGCCGGCCGTGAGGACGGCCAGCACGCCGGGCAGCGCGTCCACCGCGGAGGTGTCGACGGCGGTGACCCGGCCCAGGGCGACGGTGGCCTGCACGATCTGCGCGAACGCCGGCCGCTCCACCGGCGTCTCGTAGGCGTAGGTGGCGGTGCCGCGCACCTTGGCCGCGCCGTCGCGGCGGGCGTGGTCGCTGCCGATGGCGCGCGGGTCCAGCAGTTCGGGCACGGTCATGCCTCCAGGGCGAGGTCGCGCACGGTGGCGACGACGGTGCGCTGCACCAGCGGGATCTTGAAGCCGTTGCCGCCGTCGACCCCCGGCTGCGGCTGCGCGGCGGTCAGCTCCGCCGCCATCGCGGCGCGCACGGCGTGCTCGGTCAGCGCTCCGCCGCGCAGGATCTCCTCGGCCCGGCGGGCCCGCCACGGCCGGTGGGCGACCCCGCCCAGCGCGAGCCGGATCTCCCCGTCGCCGGGGACGACGGCGGCGACCGACACCAGGGCGAAGGCGTAGGACGCCCGGTCCCGCACCTTGCGGTACGCCGAGCGCGCTCCGGCCGGCAGCGGCGGGAGGTCGATCGCGGTGATCAGCTCCCCGTGCTCGAGCACGGTGTCGCGGGAGGGGTCCTCGCCCGGCAGCCGGTGCAGGTCGGGGAAGGGGAGCAGCCGCTCCCCCGCCGGCCCCTGGACGTGCACGACCGCGTCGAGGGCGGTCAGCGCCACCGCCATGTCCGACGGATGGGTGGCGATGCAGGTCTCCGGGGCCGTGGGGTCGGGCAGCACCCCCGGCGTGCCCAGGATGGCGTGGTTGCGGGTGGAGCCCCCGACGGCCGTGCAGCCGCTGCCGGGCTCGCGCTTGTTGCAGGGGGTGGTGACGTCGGTGAAGTAGACGCAGCGGGTGCGCTGCAGCGGGTTCCCGCCGGTGGTGGCCACGTTGCGCAGCTGACCGGTCGCACCGGCCAGCAGCGCCTGCGCGAGCACCGGGTAGCGCTCGCGCACCCGCCGGTCGGCGGCGAGCTCGGCGTTGGTGACCGCGGCGCCGATCCGCAGCCCGCCGTCCTCGAGGTCGACGATCGCCCGTGAGGTGAGCCGGCGGACGTCGACCACCAGGTCGGGGCGGGCGACGCCGAGCTTGAGGTGGTCGACCAGGTTGGTGCCGCCCCCGAGGAAGACCGCGCCCGGATCGGCGGCCACGGTGCGGACCGCCTCGGCGACGTCCGCAGGACGGGCGTAGGCGAACGGCTTCACGAGGTGACGCCCCCCGCCTGCTGCACGGCGGGGACGATGTTCACGTAGGCGGCGCAGCGGCAGAGGTTGCCGCTCATCCGCTCGGCCACCTCCGCGTGGGACAGCTCGGGCTCGGCGCCCAGGTCCGGGGTCGCCGAGCTCGGCCAGCCGCGGCGGACCTCGTCGAGCACACCCACCGCGGAGCAGACCTGCCCCGGGGTGCAGTAGCCGCACTGGAAGGCGTCGCGGTCGATGAAGGCCTGCTGCACGGGGTGCAGCTCACCGTCGGCGGCGAGGCCGTCGGCGGTGGTGATCTCCGCTCCGTCGTGCGCCACCGCCAGCGCCAGGCAGCTGAGGGCGCGGTCGCCGTCCAGCAGCACCGTGCAGGCGCCGCACTGCCCGTGATCGCACCCCTTCTTCGGGCTGGGGTTGCCGAGGCGCTCGCGCAGCGCGTCCAGCAGGGTCGTGCGGGTGTCGACCGTCAGGCGGCGGGGCACGCCGTCGACCGTCAGCGAGATCTCGGCGTCCACGGGCCCCCGATGCCCACGCCCGCCCCGGGACCAAACCCGGGCGACGGCGGGGCCCACACGGTCAGTCGGTCGGCAGGCTCGCGGTGATGCGCGCGATCGTGTCGTCCTCCACCGGCAGGTGCGGCAGCACCGCGGGGAGCTCCTCGGCCTCGAGCCCGGCGTCGGCCAGCGCGGCGAGCAGCAGGTCCGCCTCGGCCGCGGGCACCGGGACGGTGCAGCCGGACGCCTCGACCGCCGCCCGCGCCAGGAAGAGGGCGCCGGCCAGGCTGTCGTCGGGGGTGGGCACGGCGTCCTCGGCAGGACCCGCCGCATCCGGGACGGCGGCGCGCGTGGCGGCCTCGGCGGCGCGCACCAGCGACAGCGGCAGGCCCTCGGTCTCCACCTCCAGCAGCGGCGACGCGCCGAGCGCCGCCAGGACCAGCTGCTCGGCGTCGGTCCGCAGCGGCGCCTCCCACTCCCCCGCGCGCACGACCGCGGCCAGGTCCCCGCCGTCCTCGCCGACGTCGTCGGCGAGCTCCGCCCAGGCGGCCGGCCGGTCCGTGCGGGCGCGCTCTGCGGCCGCCACGCACGTGTCGTGCACGAACGGCACCAGCACCTCGTCGTCGAACCGCTCGGCGTGCACGCTCCCGTCGGCGGCCAGCGCGTTCAGTGCGTCCTGGAAGCTGCCCGGCACCGCGTCGCCGAGGTCCAGCCGCCCGCCGTCGTCACTGCTCAGCGGCAGGCCCCCCGCGGCCCGCTCCCCGAGGGTGGGCCCGGTCGGCTGCGGCAGGCCGCCGCGACGGCGCAGGTGCGGCCGGTCGGACAGCCCCACCGCCCAGGCGCACGACTCGGCGATCAGCGCGGGGGTCCGCTCCCGCAGGACCTCGCGGGCGAGCAGCCCCATCCAGTCGACGTCGAACACGCGCCCCAGTGTCCCAGTGCTCGCGGCCCAGGCGTCCGGCTCGGTGAGCGGGAGCACCACCTGGAACCGGGTGTCCCCCGGCTCCGATGTGACCCGCAGGTCACGGCCGTGCCGCTTGACGACCACCCGCCACGAGACGTCGAGCCCGAGACCCGTGCCCTGCCCGACCGGCTTCGTGGTGAAGGGTTCGAACACCCGCGACCGCAGCTCCTCCGGGATGCTCCCCTCCGATCGGGGCGCAACCGTGGTCCCCTCGCGGCCGCCGGGCGTCGTAGCGTGGCGGCAGGGCCCACCCGTGCGGCTGCCTGCCTGGAGGAAGTCGATGACGAGTCCGGCGATCGACCCCGCGGTGCCGCCGTCCGGCACCGGCTGCCTCGACTGCGAGGCGAGCGGCGGCTGGTGGTTCCACCTGCGCCGGTGCGCCGCGTGCGGCCACATCGGCTGCTGCGACTCCTCCCCCTCCCGGCACGCCCGCGGCCATGCCGAGGGCACCGGTCACCCGGTGGTGCGCAGCTTCGAGCCGGGCGAGGACTGGTTCTGGGACTTCAGCACCGAGCGGCAGGTCGCCGGGGCGGCGCTGGCCCCGCCGCAGCACCACCCGGTCGACCAGCCGGCGCCCGGTCCCCGGGGCAGGGTGCCCGGCGACTGGACGTCGCGGCTGAACTGACGGGACCGCACCGCGCGCAGCGGGCCGAGGTGCGGGCCCGGGCAGGACGCCGACGCCACCGCACAGCCGCCCCTGCGGAGATCCGGGCCTGTCACACCTCTGCAATGCGTGCCGCAGAGCCGCACGGGTAGCGGCTCTGGGGCACAGGCGGCGACAGGAAGGTCCGACATGTACTGGGCGGCGGCGGTGATGTCACTGGTGGCCGTGGGCGGTGTCGCGGCCGCTCACCTCGTGCACCGGTCGACCAGCGTGGCCGGCGACCCGGTGGCGACCCTGCCGTTCCTCTCCGGATGGCGGCCGGAGGAGCACGCCCTCTCGCGGTTCCACGCGCGCTACTACCCGGTCACACTGCTCTTCCTGGCCTTCGACGTGGAGATGCTCTACATGTACCCGTGGGCCACGGTGGTGGCCCAGGTCGGCGTCTCCGCGGTCGTGGAGATGTTCGTCTTCCTGGGCGTGCTGATGGTGGGCGTGCTCTGGGCCTGGCGCGAGGGTGCGCTGCGATGGGTCTGAGGCAGCGCCTCACCGCGCTCGCCGTGCAGCGCGTCGCCGTCCTGGTGGTGGAGGTCCCCGGATGGGGGCGCACCCGGTGCGCCGTGGAGCGGGAGATCCGCCGGCGCGGCTGGCGGCCGGCGCTCTCCCCGGCCGATGCCGACGTCCTGGTGACCTGCGGCCGGGCCGGCGCACGGCTCGCGGCTGCTGCCGACCTGACCTGGGACCAGCTCCCCGGACCCCGCGCCCGGGTCGAGGCGCTCATGCCGTCGGATGCGCCGGCGGTGCTCGACGCGGCCGTGGCCGCGTTGTCCGACGACCAGGGACAGCGGGCGGACGCCCTCGCCCGCCCGGCGGACCCGCCGATGGGCATCGGCGCCGACGAGGACCCCACGGCCGCCGACGACTCCGGCGACTCCGGCGACTCCGGCGGCGACGACGACGACGACGACATGGACATGCCGATGCCGGCCGGCATCCCGCTGGCCGGCGGCGCCGAGGCGCGCGACGGACTGGAGATGGACGTCCTGCACCTGCCGCTCGGCCCGGTGCTGCCCGCCTGGCCGGCCGGGCTGGTGCTGCACTGCACCGTCCAGGGCGACGTGGTGCAGGAGGCGCGCGCCGAGGTCCTGCCCCCCGATCCCGGCGCGGAGCCCGACGGCGACCTCGTGCACGGCTCGCCGGCCGACCGCTGCGACCGCGCCGCCCGGATCCTCGCGCTGGCCGGCCTGGCCGACGTCGCCGCGACCGCGGCCCGGCTGCGTGACGAGCTCCTGGCGGCCGACGATCCCCAGGGCTGCCGTCCCGCGCTCGACCGGCTGGCCGGTCGCGTCCGGCGGTCCCGCGTCCTGCGCTGGACGCTGCCGGGCGAGGTCCACGCCCACCTGGTCTCGCTCCTCGACGCGGCCACGGGGGTGCTGACCGGTGCCCCGGCGCCGGTCGCTCCCCTCCCCCTCGACCAGCTCGCCCGGACGGTGATCGGGCAGGAGGTGGGTGCGGTGCGGCTGAGGGTGGCGGCCGCGGACCTGTCCCCGGCGATGCTGGTCCGCAGCGGGGCGGCGCTGTCGTGACCGGCTCCGCCCTGACCCAGGTGTCGGCCGGCTGGGTGCCGCTGGCGGCCGTCCTGCTGTTCGCCGTCGCGAGCGCCGGTGCGGCGCTCGACGGGGCGGTCGCGTCCCGGGCCGCGGGCCGGCCCTGGGGTCGCGGTGCGGGGCTGCCGGTGGCGGAGACCGCCCGGCTCTTCCGGCAGCGCCGCCGGCGGACCGTCGCCGCCGACCGGCCGCTGCAGCTGGCAGGCACCGGTGGTCTCGTCGTCGTCGCGCTCCTGATGGTGCTCGTGGTGCCCCTCGGGAACTGGACGCTCAGCGACCTGCCGGTGGGCGTCGTCTGGTTCAACGCCATGGACGTCGTGGTGTGGGCGTCGGTCTGGCTGGCCGGCTGGGGGCCGAACAGCGCGCACGCCCTCGTCGGGGGCTACCGGTTCCTCGCGCAGGCGCTGGCCTACGAGCTCCCCCTGATGTTCGCGATCACGGCCCCCGCGGTGGCGGCGGGGAGCCTCGCCGTGGGAGACGTGGTCGCCGCGCAGGAGGGCCTCTGGTTCGTCGTGTGGATGCCGGTCGCGTTCCTCGTCTTCTGCGCCGCCGTGCTGGGCTTCTCCCTCCGCGGACCGTTCGCCGCCCCGGCCGGCGCCGATCTGGCCGGCGGCGTGCTCGTGGACTCCTCCGGGATCGACCGGTGGCTGCTGCTCGCCGGGCGGTGGACCCTCATGGCCGCGGGCTCGGCGTTCGCCGTGGCCCTCTTCCTCGGCGGCGGCCAGGGGCCGGTGCTGCCGTCGTGGCTGTGGTCGCTGGTCAAGACGGTGGCGCTGCTCGCCGTGCTGGTGTGGGTCCGCAGGCGCCTGCCCACCATCGGGCCCGAGCGGCTGCTGCCGCCCGGTTGGGTCGTCGTGCTGCCCCTCGTGCTCCTCCAGGTGCTGCTGGTCGCCGTCGTCGTCGTGGGACGGGGCTGACGTGGTCGACGACATCGTGTTCTGGCTGCTGGCGGTCGTCGCCGTGGCCTCGGGGATCGCCGTCTTCCGGGTGGACTCCATGGCCCGGGCCACCTACGCCCTCGCGGTCTCGTTCGTCGCCGTCGGGCTGGCCCTGCTGCTGTTCGGCCTGGACTACCTGGGCGTCGTGGTCGTCCTGATGATGGTCATGGAGATGGCGATCATGGGCATCTACATGATCATGTTCATGGGGATGAACCCCGCGCTCATGCCGATGAGCATGGTCCACGGCAAGCGGACCGCCCTCGCCGTCGCGGGCCTGACCTTCGCGGTGCTGGCCGCGGGGATCGTCCTGGTCGACTGGCCGGCGCGCCGCGGGGCGCCCGCCGCGGACCTCACGCTCTCCCTCGGCCAGGCCGTCATGGGCCCGAAGATGCTCGTGATGATGGCCGTGAGCGCGGTCCTGTTCGCCACGATCGTCTCCGCGCTGGTCCTCGCGCTGCCCCGCGGCCGCTACGACGCGGACGACGGTGGGCAGGCGCCCACGGAGGAGCCGGCGTCATGACCCTGCAGACCGTGCTCCTGGTGGCCGCCGCGCTGTTCTGCGTGGGGCTCTACGGCGCCATCTCCCAGCAGGTCGTCGTCATGGTGATGATGGGCCTGGAGCTGATGCTCAACGCCGTCATCCTCGCCGCCGGCGCCTTCTGGTGGTTCCTCTCCCCCTCCCCCGACGGCCAGGTCCTGCTGCTGGTCGTGATCACCGCGATGACCGTCGAGATGGCCATGGGCTTCGCCGTCGCGACGCTGCTGCACCGCTCGCGCGGGTCGGACATGACCGACATGGCCACGGACCTGTCCCGGTGAGCGAGGTCCTGCTCTGGTCCCTGGTGGCGCTGCCCGCGGTGGTCGGCGCGCTGCTGTGCCTGGCCGGCCGCCGGGCCGACGGGGTGGCACCGGCCGTCGCCGTCGGGACCGCCGTCCTCGTGCTGGCCACCGCGATCGCCGTCGCCGTCCGGCGCCCGGCCGTCTCGGCCCCCTTCCTCCCGGGTGCCGACGTCGGCCTGGCGGTGGACGCGCTCTCGGCGGTGGTGCTGCCCGCCGTCGCCGCGGTCACGCTGCTGGTGCTCGTCTTCTCCGCCGGCGAGATCTCCGGCGCACGGGCCCGCTTCTTCGGCCTGATGCTGCTCTTCGCGTCCGCGGTGGCCCTCACCGTCACCGCCACCACGCTGCCCGCCCTGCTGTTCGCCTGGGAGGTCATGGGGGCCACGTCCTTCGCGCTCATCGCGTTCTCCTGGCGCGATCCCGACCGGGTCGGCGCGGGGACGACGGCGTTCCTCACGACGCGCACCGCCGACCTCGGCCTGTACGTGGCGGCCGGCGCGGCGCTGGCCGGCGGTGCGGGCCTGGACCTCGCCGGACTGCCCACCACGGACGGCCCGTGGGTGGACGTGGTCGCCGCCGGGGTCCTGGTCGCGGCCCTGGGCAAGGCCGCCCAGCTGCCGTTCTCCTTCTGGCTGTCCCGGGCCATGGAGGGCCCGAGCCCGGTCAGCGCGCTGCTGCACTCGGCCGCGATGGTCGCGATGGGCGGCTACCTGCTGCTGCGCACGGCGCCGCTGCTGGAGGCCACCGGATGGGCGGC
Source organism: uncultured Actinomycetota bacterium (assembly GCA_963747895.1). Lineage (GTDB taxonomy): Bacteria > Actinomycetota > Actinomycetes > Mycobacteriales > Geodermatophilaceae > Blastococcus. The sequence goes on along the minus strand of CAVVGX010000012.1, from coordinate 331,310 downwards.
GACGACGGCGGCCTGGACGGGCGCGCTCACCGCGGTGGCCCTCGGCGCGGTCGCCCTCGCCCAGGACGACCTCAAGCAGACCCTCGCGGCGTCCACCTCGGCCCAGCTCGGGTACGTGGTGCTGGCGGCGGGGGTGGGCGGCATCTCGGGCGGCGCGGCCCACCTGGTCGCCCACGCCGCCACCAAGGCGCTGCTGTTCCTGGTGGCCGGGGCGTGGCTGAGCGCCCTCGGCACCAAGCAGCTGGCCGCTCTGCGGGGTGCGGGCCGGCGGTGGCCGCTGGTCGGCGTCACGGGGACCGTGGGCGCGCTGTCGCTGGCCGGGGTGGTGCCGCTGTCCCTGTGGGCCACGAAGGACGACGTGCTCGCCGTGGCGAAGCACTCCTCCCTGGCGCTGTACCTCGTCGGCCTGGTGGGCGCGGCGCTGTCGGCCGCGTACGCGGGCAAGGTGCTCTGGCAGATGTGGCTGCCGCTGCCGGCCGATGCCGGGCGGGGGTACGACACGGAGCGCCGGGGCACGCGGCACGTCGGCGGGCTCGAGCAGGCGCCGTTGGTCGTCCTCGCCGCGGGTGCCGCGGTCCTCGGCCTGCTCGTCTGGCCGCCCGTCGGCGACGCGATCCGCGAGGCGCTCGGCGAGTCCGCCGCGCCACGGCCGGGGGTCGTCGAGCTGGTCGTCTCGTCGGTCCTGGCGGTGGGCGTCGTCCTGGCGGTGGGCCGATGGCGGCATCCCGAGCCGGCCTGGGCCCTGCACTGGCTGGGGCTGGGCGCGGCCACGCGGACGCTGGTCGTGCGGCCGGTGCTGCGGCTCTCCGAGGCCCTGGCCCGCTTCGACGACCACGTGCTCGACCGGTCGGTCACGGCAGCGGCCGCCGCCGTGCGGGGCGCCGCGTCCGGCGCCGCCCGCTTCGACGACCGGGTGCTCGACGGCGCCGTGGAGGGCGCCGGGACCGGCAGCGTCCGGGCCGCCCGGGGGGCCGCGGTCGCCGACACGGCCGGCTTCGACGCAGCCGCGGAGGGCGCGGCCGGCGCGCTCCGCCGGCTCGGCGACCTCCTCCGGCGCACCCAGACCGGCCTCCTGCACCAGTACTACGTCCAGGCCGCCGTGGTGCTCGCCGCCGCGCTGGCGCTCCTGCTGCTGACGAGGTGACCGTGCTCAGCCTGATCGTGTTCCTTCCCGTCGCCGCCGCCGTGGTCCTCGCGGCCGCGCGGGCGCTGCCCGATGCGGTGTCCCGGTGGGCGTGGGTCGGGGTGACGGCCGTCGAGCTGGCGCTGGTGGGCGTGCTGGTCGCCGGCTACGACACCCCGTCCGGGGGCGGGCTCGCGTGGGAGGCACGCAGGCGCTGGATCCCCTCGGTGGGCAGCAGCTACCACGTGGGCGTCGACGGCCTGTCCCTCCCGCTGATCGCGCTGACCGCCGTGGTCTTCTGCGCCTGCGCGGTCTACGCCCTGAAGGAGGGGCGACGCCCCCGCGCGCAGGCCGCCCTGTTCCTCTTCCTGCAGACCAGCTGCATGGGACTGTTCGCCGCGCAGGACCTCATCCTGTTCTTCCTCTTCTTCGACCTGTCGATCGTCGGCATGTACTTCGCCATCGCCGGCTGGGGCCACGCCGGAGCCGCCCGGTCGGCGCTCAAGTTCTTCCTCTACACGTTCCTGGGCAGCCTGGCGCTGCTGGTCGGGTTCATCGGCCTCTACCTCGCCGCGGACCCGCACACCTTCGACATCCCCGAGCTGGTCGCCGCGGCCCCGCTGGCCGGCGACGCCGTCACCGGCGCCTGGGTGCTGGGTGCGGTCCTCCTCGGGCTGGCGATCAAGACCCCGACCGTGCCGTTCCACACCTGGCTCCCACCGGCGCACACCGACGCCTCGGCGATCGGGTCGGCGGTGCTGGCCGGGATCCTGCTGAAGATGGGCACCTACGGGTTCGTCCGGATCGCCATGCCGGCCCTGCCCTCGGCCTGGCAGGCGTGGGCCTGGGTGATCCTGACCGTCGGCGTCGTGTCGGTGGTCTACGGCGCCCTGGTCGCGCTGGCGCAGACCGACGTGAAGCGGATGATCGCCTACACGTCGGTGAACCACATGGGCTACGTGCTCGTGGCCGTCGGGGCGGCGGGCCTGGTGGCGGGGGGCGCCGCGGCCCGCGAGCTCGCCGTCACCGGAGCGGTCACCCAGATGGTCAGCCACGGGCTGATCACCGCGGCGCTGTTCCTCCTGGCGGGCGTGCTGCACGACCGCGCCGGCAGCTACGCCATGGGCGACTACGGCGGCCTGGCCGATCCCGCCCCCCGGTACGCCGGGTTCTTCGCCGTCGCCGCCTTCGCCTCGCTGGGGCTGCCCGCCTTCAGCGGCTTCGTCGCCGAGTTCCAGATCTTCGCCGGCAGCATCGGGGCGACCTGGTTCGCCGTCCTGGCCGTTCCCGGCATCCTGCTCACCGCGGCGCTGTTCCTGCGCGCCTACCAGCGGGTCTTCACCGGGCCGACGACCGGCCGCGCGGTGGGCTTCGCCGACCTCCGGCCCCGTGAGCTGCTCCCCGTCGGGGGGCTGCTGCTCCTGTCCCTGCTGATCGGCGTCGTTCCCTGGCCGCTGCTGGACGTCATCGCGCCGGCGGCGGCGAGCGTCGTCGACCTGGTCTCCCGGTAGCCGCCCGTGCACGAGGAACCGCTGGCCCTGCTCCCGGAGATCTGCCTGCTCGCCGGGGCCGTCAGCACCCTGCTGGCCGGGTCCTTCCTCCCGCGGGAGCGGCAGTGGGTGGCGCGCCTGATCGCCACCGCGGCACTCCTCGGTGCCGCCGTGACGGCCGCCGTCGTCCTGGCCGACCCCGCGCGCACGGTGTACGGGGGGACGTTCGCCGTCGACACCGCGACCGGGGCGGTCCGGCTGGTCGTCGCCGCCGCCACCCTCCTGGTCATCGGCCTCGGGGTCGACGAGCTGGCCGGCACCCGACGGGAGAGCGAGACCTACGCGCTCCTGCTGCTGGGCGCGCTGGGCGCCTCGGTCATGGGGAGCACCACCGACCTGCTCGTGCTCGCGATCGCCTTCCTGCTCGGCAGCATCCCGCTGTACGGGCTGATCGGGATGCTGCGGTCCCCGGGGGCTGCGGAGGCCGCGCTCAAGACCTACCTCCTGGGTGCGCTCTTCGGGATCGTGCTGCTGCTGGGCGCCACCGTCCTGTACGGGATGGGCGGCGCCACCGCGTACGCCGACCTGGCGCCCGGGCTGGACGGCATGCCGGTCCCCGCTCTCGCCGTCGGGCTGATCGGCGTGCTGACCGGGCTGATGTTCAAGGCCGGCGGCGTCCCGGGGCACTTCTGGGTGCCCGACGCCGCGCAGGCGGCGGGGACGCCGGCGGCCGCGTTCCTCACCACCGTGCCGAAGGTGGGTGCCCTCGTGGCGGCCTACCGGCTGGTGACGGTGATCCCCGACCCGGTGAACTGGCCGCTGCTCGTGGCCGTCCTGGCCGCGGTGACCATGACGCTGGGCAACCTGGCGGCCTTCGCCCAGTCCGACGTCCGGCGGCTGCTCGGGTGGTCGACGGTGAGCCAGGTGGGCTACCTGCTGATGCCGGTCGCGGTCGCGGGGAGCAGCGACGAGACGCTGCCCGCGCTGCTGTTCTACCTGGCCGCCTACGCGGTGACCAACCTGGCGGCCTTCGCCGTCGTCGCCGCCGTGCCCGGACGGCGGACCCTCGAGCAGCACCGCGGCCTCGCCACGTCCTCGCCGTGGCTCGCCGGCGCGCTGCTGGTCGCCCTGCTGAGCCTCGTGGGCACGCCGCCGACGGCGGTGTTCGTGGGCAAGCTGTCGGTCTTCACGGCCGCCTGGGACGGCGACCTGGCCTGGCTCGTGGTGGTGGCCGCCGCCAACACCGTGGCCAGCCTCTTCTACTACCTGCGCTGGATCGCGCCGGTCTTCCGCCGCCCCGCCGGCGTCGCCGGGGACCCCCGGCCACGCCGCTTCCCCGCCGTGGCGGCCGTGCTGGCCGCGGCGTGCGTCCTCGCCCTGGGCGTGGCGGCCGGTGCCGTGCTGCCGCTGGTCGACGGGCCGCTCGCCCCCTGACCGTGGTCAGGGCACGTCGGCGGGGACCTCGATCTTCTCGTGATCGGTGGTCCGCCGCCGGCGACATCCGACCCCAGGTCGGGGTCGTACCCCGGGCCGGTCCGGTCACCGGATCGTCACATCGGCGGCCCGGCCCCCTCCGGGGGCTCGTCGTGCTCCGCGATCAGGCCGGTGACCAGCGCGGCCATGTCGACCGCTGCCGGCTCGGGGAGCCGGTCGACGGCGGCGTCCATGGTGGCGAGCACCGCGGCGGTGAGCCGGTCGGAGACGCCTCCTGACCGGAGGGCAGCCGTGATCAGCCGCGCGTCCTTCGCGGCGCCCGTCAGGCCGAAGCTCACCGGGTACTCCCCGTCGATCATGCTGGCGCCCTTCAGGTGGGCGTACGGCGTGTCCAGCGGGCCGCCCTCGATCGCGGCGAGGAAGTCCTGCGGGTCCAGCCCGAGAGCACGGGCCAGTGCCACCGACTGGGCGACCCCGGCGGTCACCATGAACAGCCACGCGTTGCCCGCCATCTTCATGCGGCTGCCGGCGCCCGCATCGCCGAGCCACAGCGTCCTGGACCCCAGGGCGTCGAGGACGGGCGCCAGCCCGTCCCGCGCGTCGTCCGGCCCCGAGCCGAGGAGCACCAGCGAGCCCTCCTCGGCCGGCTTCTTCGTACCCAGCACGGGGCAGTCGACGAGCACCAGCCCGAGCTCCCGGGCCACCGCCGCGATCCGGTCGCTCCCGTCGACGCCGACCGTCGAGGTCTGCAGCCAGACCGTGCCGGCGGCCGGGGCGGCCTGCCGGATGACGTCCACGACGGCGTCGGCGTCCAGGACCATCGTGAGCACCACGCCGGCGCCCCGGATCGCCTCGGCCGGCGAGTCGAACGCCTCGGCGCCGGTGTCGGTGAGCGCCCGGGCCTTGTCGCCGTCGCGGTTCCACATGCGCACCGCGATGCCGGCCCGGCGCAGTGACCGCACCATCCCCGCACCCATCGTGCCCGTACCGAGCACCGCCACCACGGGGGTGTCTGCCATGTCGTCCTCCGTCGCGGATCCGGCCTGGTCGTGCTGCGCGTCGGCCGCCGGCCGGGCGCTGGTCGGCTCGGCGCTACCCGGCCCCGGACCGGCTACACCCGGCACCGCGACCGGCGTCGCGCTCACGGCGATCGCAGCCGGCCGGCGCACTCCAGCAGCAGCGCGTGCACGAACGCCTGCGGCAGGTTGCCGCGCAGCTGGCGCTGCGCGACGTCGAACTCCTCGGCCAGCAGCCCCGGCGGCCCGCACGCCGCCCGTGTCCGCTCGAACCAGCGGAACGCGTCGACGGCGTCGCCGTCCGCGTGCGCCGCCAGCGCCATGACGAATCCGCACAGCAGGAACGCGCCCTCCTGCTCGCCCAGTGGCGCGGCGCTGGGACGGAAGCGGTAGACGTAGCCGTCCTGGGTCAGCTGGTCGCGTACCGCGGCCAGCGTCGCGCGCGACCGCGGGTCGTGCACGGGGACGGCCCCGCGGACCGCCGCCAGGAGGAGCGAGGCGTCGACCCCGCCCAGGGTGGGGCTGCGCTGCCACCAGCCTTCCGGTGCGACGCACCGCCGCGCGGTCTCGGCCAGGATGCCGTCGGCCAGGGACGCGGCCCGGCCGGCGTCCCCCGGCCCCGGTGCCACCTCCGCCAGCTGCCGGAGCCCGCCCACGACGGCCAGCCGCGACTGCGTCCACCAGGCGTCGTCCAGCTCCCAGATCCCCGCGTCGGGCTCGTCCCAGCGCCGTTCGGCCAGGCCCAGGGTCACCTGTGCCGCGCGCCATCCGTCGGCGTCCAGGCAGTCGAGCCGGGCCGCCGCGGCGAACAGCTGCAGGAGCTCGCCGACGGTGTCGAGCTGGAACTGCCGGTTCACGTGGTTGCCCGCCCGCGGCTCGCCCCCGGGATAGCCGGGCACGTCGAGCCGGTGCTCGTCGGGGACCGGGCCGCCGTCGACCCGGTAGGCCGGCCGCAGCCGGTCCCCGTCCTCGAGGACCCGCGCCGAGGCGAAGCGGACGGCGTCGTGCAGCGCCGGCAACCGGCCGTGGACGGCGGCGGCCATGCCCGCGTAGGCCTGATCGCGCAACCAGACGTACCGGTAGTCGTAGCTGCGGTGACGGCGCGCGCGCTCGGGCAGTCCCATGGTCGCCGCCGCCACCATCCCGCCGCCGTGGCTGGTGAGCCCGCGCAGCACCGCGTACGCGTGCGCCGCGTCCCGCGGGGCGGCGGTTGACGACAGGTCGGGCTGCTCGTCGTGCCAGGCGGTCGCGGTGCCCGACCACAGCCGGTCGGGGTCGGGCGGTTCCCCGTGCTCGTCCAGACCCATCTCCAGGACCAGGTCGTGCCCGTCCCCCTCGGCCACGACGAGCTCGCCGCGGAGCACCCCGTCGGAGTCCGGCCGGGCATCGGCGGCTCCCGACAAGCGGATCCACAGGGGACCCGACCGTCCCGTCCAGACGCCCCGCCGCCGGTGCAGGTCGGTCATCGGCAGGCCGCCGGACCGCACGTCGAGAGCGACGTCGAGCCGGGCGGTACCGCTGCGCGCCTGCACCTGCCTGAGGAGGACCGCCGAGCGCGGGCTCGCCGGCCGGGAGAGGGCTTCCCGGCACTCGACGATCCCGTCCGATCCGGTCACCCACCGGTTGCGCCAGATCAGCGACCCGGGCTCGTAGTAGCCACCCCAGACGAAGCGGCCCTGCGGGGTGAGCGTGCACCGGCCCGGGCCGCCGAGCAGGTTGCCGAACGCCGGGTCGTCGTGCCATCGGGGAAGGCACAACCAGCCGATGTCCCCGCGCGGGCCGACGAGTGCACCCCGCTCGCCGTCGGCGAGGAGTGCGTAGTCGCGCAGGACGTGCGGCAGGGCCGCGACGTCAGCGGCGCCGTGCCGATGTCCCGGTCCCGCGCCCGACCCGCTCACCGGCGGCGCCACCACGCGGCGGCCGCGCCCACCGCGGCGGCGCCGAGCGCGGCGACCGCTCCGTGGTGCCGGCCGGCCCAGATCTGCGGATCGCGGGTCCAGGCCCCGTCCCCGAACCGGCCGTGCGCCCCGAAGTCACGCCCGTCCGGTCCGTCGGCGGGCTCCCACAGGTTGACCGGGTCGGTCGGGCGGGCGTCCTGCCCGGTCTGCTGACCCGTCACCCCGTTGCGGGCCAGGTACCAGTCCAGGAACTGGGGGGAGACCTTCTCCCCCATGATCGTGTAGACGGTCGGCAGGCCGATCCACCAGGCCCGGCGCCGGGGGTGCTCGCTGGCGTGCACCATCGCGTCGGCCACCACCTCCGGCTGGTAGATCGGGGCCACCGGCTGCGGACGCTCGGGCAGCCGGTTGAGCACCCAGTCGAACTGCGGCGTGTTGACCCCGGGCGCGTTGACCATGGTGATGCGGACCGCACTGCCCTCGTTCCGCAGCTCGGTGTGCACCGACTCGGTGAAGCCCTTGATGGCGTGCTTGGCGCCGCAGTACACGCTCTGCAGCGGGATCCCGCGGTAGGCCAGCGCCGAGCCGGTCTGGACCACGACGCCGTGGTCGCGCGGCTTCATCCGGCGCAGGGCCGCCCGGGTGCCGTTGACGAACCCGAAGTAGGTCACCGCGGTGGCGCGGGTCCACTCCTCGGGGCTGACGTCCAGGAAGCGGGCGAACGCGGTGGTGAAGGCGACGTTGCACCACACGTCGATCGGCCCCAGTTCCCGCTCGACGCGGTCGGCGGCGGCCTCCACCGCGGCGGCGTCCGCGACGTCGACCGGCACCACCAGCGGCATGCCTCCGGCGGCCCGCACCTCGTCGGCGGCAGCCGCCAGCCCCTTCTCCCCGCGGGCGAGGAGGGCCACCCTGTCGCCCCTCCGGGCGAACGCCACGGCGGTGGCCCGCCCGATCCCCCCGCTGGCTCCCGTCACGACGACGACCTTCGCGTTCATCCCTCTCCTCTGGCTCGTGGTCCGACGCCCGGCTCAGGCGACGCGGTACCGCTCGGCATCGGCCCGTAGCGCCAGGCCGTGCCCGGGCCGGTCCCGATCAGGCACCAGCCGGCCGTCCCGTACCGGCGGCACCCCGTCGAACAGCAGGGGTTCCAGCCGGGCGTGGTCGACGAAGTCCTCGAGGTGCCGCAGGTTGGGCACGCTCGCCGCGACGTGCGCGTGCAGTGCAGGGGCGCAGTGACCGCTGACCTGCAGGCCGTGCCCCGCGGCCGTGGCCGCGGCGCGGCGCCACTCGGTGAACCCGCCGATCCTCGTCACGTCCGCCTGGAGGCAGTCCACCGCGACGCACAGCAGCTGCGCGTCGGCCAGCCGGTAGGCGTACTCCCCGGCCGTGACGTCGGCCGCCAGGCTGTCCCGCAGCCCGGCGAGACCGGCCACGTCGTCGGAGCTGACCGGTTCCTCGAACCAGGTGACGCCCAGGTCGTCGAGCGCCTCCCCGACCCGGCGGGCCTGTCCACGGGTGTACCCGCCGTTGGCGTCCACGAAGACCTCGACCTCCGCGGGGACCAGGTCGCGCAGCCGGCGCACCCGGACGAGGTCGCGGTCGGCGCACTGCCCCCAGGACTCCGCGATCTTGATCTTGACCGCCCGCATCCCCTCCTCGAGCCACCGATCGACGTGCCGCGCCAGCGTGACGTCGTCCCACGTCGGGAAGCCGCCGCTGCCGTAGACGGGCACGTCGTCCCGTGCCTGCCCCAGCAGCGCGACCAGCGGGACACCGAGCAACCGGGCGGCGAGATCCCACAACGCGGTGTCCACCGCCGACAGCGCCATCGAGACCATCCCCGGCCGGCCGGCGTTGCGGCACCGCCGGACCATCGCCTCCCAGGCTCCGGGCACCGCCAGCGCCGGGCGCCCGGTCACCGCGCCGGCCAGCAGCTCGCGCACCACCGCGCCGCAGGCTGCCGGGCCGTAGGTGTAGCCGAGCCCGACCTCGCCTCCGCCGCGCGCACGGACGACCACGCACGTGGTGGAGTCCCAGGTCAGCGTGCCGTCGGCTTCCGGCTGCTCCGTGGGGACCGTGTACGCGGCGACGTCGAGGCCCTCGATCGTCGGCGCGCTCACCGGCGCAGCACCCGGGTCACGCCCCAGGCCAGGCCCAGCCCGGCCACGAGCGTGCCCCCCAGCCCGGTCCACGCCGCCGCCCGGGACGTCGACGGCCGGACGGCGTAGGCCTCCTCGGGGTGCTGCCCCGGTGCGGCGGGGTCCCCGTGCAGGGCGGCGGCCAGCAGTTCGGCCAGGTGCACGGCCCCGCGTCCGCCGGCGTCGCCCTGCTCGATCTGCGTGCGGCAGCTGAACCCGTCCGCGAGCACGACGTCCTCCGGACCGGCGGCGCGCAGCTCGGGCAGCAGCGCGCGCTCGGCGCACGCCATCGACACGTCGTAGTGCCCCTTCTCGAAACCGAAGTTCCCGGCCAGTCCGCAGCAGCCCGAGTCCAGGACGTCGACGTCCACGCCCATGCCGCGCATCAGCTCGACGTCGCGGTCGTTGCCCATGACCGCGTGCTGGTGGCAGTGCGTCTGCACGAGCGCCCGCCGCTCCAGCCGCGGCGGCTCCCAGCCGGGCGTGTGCTCCGTGAGCAGCTCGGCCAGGGTGACGGTCTGGTCGCGCAGCCGCCGGACGTCGAGGTCATCGGGGAACAGCTCGGCGGCGTCGGCGCGGAACACCGCCGTGCACGAGGGCTCCAGGCCCAGCACGAGTGTGCCGGCGCGGAGGTGCGGCGCCAGGACGTCGACGGTGCGGCGCAGGACCCGCTCGGCGACGTCGAGCTGGCCGGTGGAGATCCAGGTGAGGCCGCAGCAGACGGGCTCCTGCGGCACGACGACCCGCCAGCCGGCGTCCTCCAGCACCTCGACCGCCGCCCGGGCCAGGGAGGGCTGGAAGGAGTTGGAGAACGTGTCCGGCCAGAGCACCACGTCCCCGCGCTCCCCCGTCCCCCGGGGTCCGCGCTCGGCGAACCACGCCTGGAAGGACTGCTCGGCGAACAGCGGGACGTCGCGTTCCCGGGCCACACCGGCGGCTGCTGTCGCCAGGCGGGAGAGCACAGGCGCCTGGGTGAGCGCGTTCACCACCCGCGGCGCCGTCCGGGAGACCAGCCCGGCCAGCACCGGCAGCCAGCCCATCGAGTAGTGCGCCAGCGGCCGCAGCCGGCCGGCGTAGTGGTGGGACAGGAACTCCGCCTTGTAGGTCGCCATGTCGACGTTGACCGGGCAGTCGGTCTTGCAGCCCTTGCACGCCAGGCACAGGTCCAGCGAGTCGCGCACCGCCTCCGAGCGCCAGCCGTCGCGGATCGGCGAGTCCGGGTGACCCTGCAGCATCTCGAACAGCAGCCGGGCCCGGCCGCGGGTGGAGTGCTCCTCCTCGCGCGTGACCATGTACGAGGGGCACATGACGCCGCCCTCGCTCTCCTGCCGGCGACACTTCCCCACTCCGACGCAGCGCAGGACGGCGCGATCGAAGCTGCCCTCGTCGTGGGGGTAGGCGAAGTGCGTCTCCCGTGGCCGCGGCGCGTAGTCCGCACCCAGCCGCAGGTCCTCGTCGAGGCGGCGGGGCGCGACCACCTTGCCGGGGTTCATGCGGTCGTCCGGGTCGAAGACGGCCTTGAGCCGACCGAAGGCCTCCACCAGGTCGGCGCCGAACATGCGGGGCAGCAGCTCGCCGCGGGCCTGGCCGTCGCCGTGCTCGCCGGAGAACGACCCCCCGTAGGAGGCGACCAGGTCGGCCGCGCGTTCGACGAAGCTGCGGAAGTCGGCCACGCCCCGCGCCGTCGTCAGCCGGAACGGGATGCGGGTGTGCACGCACCCCTGCCCGAAGTGGCCGTAGAGCGAGGCCTGCCCGTAGCCGTACTCGTCAAAGAGCTCGTTCAGGTCGCCCAGGTAGTCGGCGAGGTCCGCCGGGTCGACGGCCGAGTCCTCCCAGCCGGGCCAGGTGTCGTCCAGGCCCGGGACCCGCGCGGTGGCCCCGAGGCCGGACTCGCGGACCTGCCAGATCTGCTTCTGGTGCTCCTCGTCGTCGAAGACCGTCGTCGAGGGCGCGCTGTCCCAGCCACCGGCGAGGTCGGCGAACCGCCGGGCCCGGGCGGCCGCATCCTCGGCGGTGTCACCGCCGAACTGGACGAGCAGCCACGCCTGCGGCCCGTCCGGCAGCAGGTCCAGGGCGGAGGGGTTGAGGTGCTTGCTCTGCTCGAACGAGATCAGCTTGTGGTCCAGGCCCTCGAGCGCGATCGGCTCCCGCTCGATGATCGCCGGGACGTCCCGCGCGGAGGCGACGACGTCGGGATAGCCGAGGAGGACCAGCGCCCGGTGGGCCACGACGGGCACCAGCCGCAGCTCGGCGCGCAGCACCGTCACCAGCGTGCTCTCCGAGCCCACGAGCAGCCCGGCGACGTCGAAGCCCTTCTCCGGCAGCAACGAGTCCAGGTCGTAGCCGGAGACCCGTCGCGGGATCGCGGGGTAGCGGCGGCGGATCTCGTCCGCGTACCGGTTCCGCAGCTCGCGCAGCTGCCGGTACACCTCCGCCCGGCGCCCCCCGGCCCGGACGACGTCGGCGTACTCCTCGTCCGAGGTCGGCCCCACGGTCATGCGGGTGCCGTCGTAGAGCAGCACGTCCAGCGAGACGATGTTGTCGACGACCTTGCCCGTGCGCTGCGCCGTCGCTCCGCACGAGTTGTTGCCGACCATCCCGCCGATCGTGCAGTGGTTGTGGGTGGCCGGCTCCGGCCCGAACTCGAGACCGTGCCCGGCGAGCTGCTCGTTGAGCACGTCCAGCACGATGCCGGGCTCGACGACGCAGGTCCGGGCGTCCGCGTCCACCGACACCAGCCGGTCGCAGTACTTCGAGAAGTCCAGGACGACGGCGGTGTTCGTGCACTCCCCCGCCAGGCTGGTGCCCCCGCCGCGCGACAGGAGCGGTGCGCCGTGCTCCCGGCACACGGCGACGGCCGCGACGACGGCCTCGACCGACCGCGGCACCACGACCCCGATCGGCACCTGCCGGTAGTTCGAGGCGTCGGTCGAGTAGGCGCCCCGGGAGCCGGCGTCGAACCGGACCTCGCCGTCCACCCGGGCGCGCAGGTCCCGCTCCAGCGCGGCGACGTCGACCCCGGCGGCGGGGTCCGCGGGACGGACGACGGGCAGCGGCAGGTCGACGGCCGTCATGACCGGAACTGCTGGTACTTGTCGCGGGCCACCGACGCGACCGTCGCCAGCTTGTGCGGCTGGCCACGCAGGAAGGCCTCGGTGAAGTGCTTGGCCTGCTCGTACTGGATCTTCCCCGGCATCGGTGGCTCGTCCGGGTTGACGGAGACGTCGAGCAGCGCCGGCCCGTCGTGGGCCAGGAACTCGCGCACCGCCTCCCGCAGGCGCCCCGGGTCGGTCACCTTCTCCCCGTGCGCCCCGCAGGTGCGGGCCCAGGCGGAGAAGTCCGGCTCCGGGTCCGGGTAGCGGACGGCGAACTCGGGGTCGCCGAGGATGATCTGCTCCCAGAGGATCTGGCCGAGCGAGTTGTTGTTGTTGATCACCATCTTGATCGGCAGCCGGTTGCGGGTGGCGGTCAGGAAGTCGGCCATGAGCATGGCGAAGCCGCCGTCGCCCACGAAACCGATCACCTGGCGCTCGGGGAACGCGTGCTGCATCGCGATCGCGTAGGGCAGGCCGGGTGCCATCGTCGCCAGATTGCCCGAGAGGTAGAACTCGCGGCCGCCGCGGATGGTCCAGTGCCGGGCGGCCCAGGTGGCGATCGTCCCGGAGTCGCAGGTCAGGATCGCGTCGTTCGAGGCCAGCTCGTCGATGGTGTGCATGAGGTACTGCGGCGCGATCGGCGTCCGCGAGGCGTCGTGCAGGGCGGCCATGTCCTCCCGCCACCCCGCCATGGCCGCCTGCGCCGACTCCAGGAACGACCGGTCGACCTTGCGGGTGACCATGCCGAGCAGCGCGGCGGCGGTCTCCTTCGCGTCGGCGACGACGGGTGCCTCGGTCGGCATCCGGGAGCCGACGTGTCCCGGGTCGAGGTCGACGTGCACCGTGCGCACGCCGCGGTCGGTGGGCAGGTACTTCGTGTACGGGTAGTTGCTGCCCAGGAGCAGCAGCGTGTCGCAGCCGTCCATCACGTCCTCGGACGGGCCGGTGCCGAGCAGCCCCAGTCCGCCGGTGGTGAACTCCGAGTCGTCGGGGACGACGGCCTTGCCGGGCAGCGACTTCACGATCGGCGCAGCCAGCACGTCGGCGAGGGCGAGCACCTCGTCGCGGGCGTGCAGCGCTCCGGCTCCCACGAGCATCGCGACCTTGCTGCCGGCGTCCAGCACGTCCGCCGCTCGTCGCAGGTCCTCCTGCCGGGGGGCGGTCGGTGCCGGCCGGTACACGGGCAGGGTCACCGCAGGCTCCCCCGGACTGGGGCTCGCGTACGGGGACTCCACCTCGGCGATCTGGATGTCGTTGGGCACGCTGAGGTGGCTGACGCCCCGCTTCGCGAGCGCGTTGCGCACCGCCAGGTCCACGGCTCCCGGCAGCTGCGCCGGGTTGCTGACCAGGAGGTTGTAGGCCTGCGCCGCGTCCGCGAACGGTCTGGTGAGGTCGACCTCCTGCTGGTAGGCCGTGCCCATCACCGACGTCTCCTGCGATCCCGTGATCGCCAGGACCGGCATGTAGTCCAGCTTGGCGTCGTAGAGGCCGTTCAGCAGGTGGATCCCGCCCGGCCCGCTGGTCGACAGGCAGACGCCGAGCTTCCCGGTGGCCTTGGCGTAGCCGCAGGCCATGAACGCCGCGGCCTCCTCGTGGTGGACCAGGAGGAAGCGGATCTCGTCGGCGTGCCGGCGGAAACCTTCCATGATCCCGTTGATGCCGTCGCCGGGGAGACCGAAGACGGTGTCGACCCCCCAGTCGATGAGGCGCTTGACCAGCGATTCGCCGACGGTTTCCTTCACGGGTACCTCCGCGGGGGTGAACAGCGGGCCTGGAGTGCACACGGGCCGGAGCGGTGATCGGGCCGACGGTCCTGCCGGCCGGAGCGCCGGGTCCCGGCACCGGGAGCGGGCACGACGGCCGCGCCGCGAGCAGACGTGATGTGGTTGGCCGAGCCAATCGTTTCCCCTGAGGTGGAGCCCAAACCGGAGGAGACGGGCTAATTGATTGCATTTCCGTGAACGGATGGCCGCCGGCCTGCGCGTACTGGTCGTCGAGCGGAACGACCGGATCGGCGGAGGCCTGCAGTCGCAGGCCCCGAGGAAGGCGCCGGGCGGGTCACCGGCGCCGTCCCTCGGCTAGCCGTCCCGCTCGCGGACGACGTGCACCGCCGCCTCCTCCGCCGACGCCGCGGCCCCGTCGATGCCCTCGTCGCGGGCCCACAGCTCGTCGTCGGTGTCCGCGTCACCGCCCTCGTCGGAGGCGACCAGGCGGCCGGCCCGCTCGTCGCCCACCTCGTCGTCGAGCAGCTCCCCGTCGGTGTCGGAGCTGTCGCCCAGACCGTCGCCCTCGTCCGGGCGACCGTCCGGCAGCTCCCGGGCCAGGCGCCCGTCGAGGCTCTCGCCGGCGGACTCCTCGGCCTCCGTGGTGCCCCAGTCCTCCACGCCCCAGGGCCGCTCCGGCGGTGACCACCCGGTGTCCAGGACGTCGCGGACGCCGCGCCGGTAGTCGAGGGTGTCCTCGGCCTCCAGCAGCCCGGAGGCCTCCTCCGGATCCGTGCCGTCCGTGCCGAACATCCCAGGATCGGTCATGGGCGTCCCTCCGACCGCGTGGGCGGGAGCTCCGCCCCACGAGTCGAGTCTGGCCCGGCCGGTGCGCGGGGAACAGCCCCCGCGCACCGGTCCCGATCACTCCGCGGCGGCCCCCGCGGTGCTGCCCTCGGCCTGCTCGCTGCCGGGCGCGCCGATCCAGACCGTCTTGGCGTTCATGAACTCCCGCATCCCGAGCTCGGTGAGCTCGCGGCCGTAGCCGCTCTGCTTGATCCCACCGAAGGGCAGCTCCGGGTAGCTGGTGGTCATGCCGTTGATGAAGGCCATGCCGGACTCGATGTCCCGGACGAACTGCGCGCGCTCGTCGTCGTCCTCGCTCCAGAGGTTGCTGCCCAGGCCGTAGGGGTGGCTGTTGGCGATCTCGATCGCCTCGTCCAGCGAACCCACGGTGAACAGCGCGGCGACCGGGCCGAAGACCTCCTCGGCGTAGAGGTCCATCTCCGGCGTGATGCCGGCCAGCAGGGTGGGCTCGAAGAACCAGCCGGGCCGGTCCACCCGATTGCCGCCGGCGAGCACGGTCGCGCCCTTGGCGACGGCGTCCTGCACGTACTTCTCGACGTCCTCGAGGCCGGACTCGGTGGCCAGGGGCCCCACCTGGGTGCCGTCGGCCATCGGATCGCCGACGGTGAGGTCGGCGATCTTGGCGGCGAACAGCCGGGTGAACTCCTCGGCCACGTCGCGGTGCACGAAGAACCGCTTGGCGGCGATGCAGCTCTGGCCGTTGTTCTGGTTGCGTGAGGTGACCGCGACCTCCGCGGCCCGGTCCAGGTGCGCCGACGGCATCACGATGAACGGGTCGCTACCGCCCAGCTCCAGCACCGTCGGCTTGAGCGCGTCGCCCGCGATGGAGGCGACCGACTGCCCGGCCGGAGCGCTCCCGGTGAGCGTCGCCGCGGCCACGCGGTCGTCGCGCAGCACCCGCTCGATGGTGGAGGACCCGATGAGCAGCGTCTGGAAGACGTGCTCGGGGAAGCCGGCCTTGACGAAGAGCTCCTCCATGTACAGAGCGGTCTGCGGGACGTTGCTCGCGTGCTTGAGCAGCCCGACGTTGCCGGCCATGAGCGCCGGCGCGGCGAAGCGCATCGCCTGCCAGAGCGGGAAGTTCCACGGCATCACCGCCAGGACCACGCCGAGGGGCTGGTGCACGACGTAGGCCTCGGTGGCCTTCACCGCGCCGGCGTCGTAGGGCTGCGGCTCGAGCAGGGCCGGCCCGTGCTCGGCGTACCAGCGCAGCGCGGTGGCGCACTTGCCCACCTCGGCCTTGGCCGAGGCGAGCGTCTTGCCCATCTCGGTGGTCATCAGCTCGGCGACCGCGTCGGTGTCCGCGTCGAGCACGTCGGCGGCGGCGGACAGCCAGCCGGCCCGCTGCTCCGGGGTGGTGCGGCGGTAGCTCCGCGCTGCGGCGGCGGCACGCGCGAGCTTCTCCTCGAGCACGTCGTCCGAGAGCGGCTCGAAGGTCTTCAGCGTCTCCCCGGTGGTGGGGTTGATGGTGGCGATGGCCATGGTGGATCCCTCCGTCGTTCGCGCCCGGTCACCTGCCCGGGCCACGGCGGGTGAAACCGCCGCCCCGCCGCGCGGACCGCCGCGGGCCGACCTAGCGTGCCGCCGTGGATCTCTTCCGGACCAAGCCGGTCGACCGGATCGCCTCGGACGCCTCCGGCGAGGGAGAGGGCGGACCGGTCGGGCACCTGCGCCGCTCGCTCGGCGCCCGGCACCTGGTCGGCTTCGGCATCGGCATCGTCATCGGGACCGGCATCTTCACGCTCACCGGCGTGGAGGCCCGTGACACCGCCGGCCCGGCGGTCGTGCTCAGCTTCGCCGTCGCCGGCGTCGTGGCCCTCCTGGCCGCGCTCTGCTACGCCGAACTGGCCTCCAGCGTGCCGACGGCGGGCAGCGCCTACTCCTACGCCTACGCGACCGTGGGCGAGCTGATCGCCTGGATCATCGGGTGGGACCTGTTCCTCGAATTCGCCCTGGGCGCCGCCGTGGTGGCCCGCGGCTGGTCGGGCTACGTGGGCAACCTGCTGGACCTCCCGCCCTCGCTGTTCGGCGAGGAGGCGCCGGTCAACGTGGGCGCGGTGCTCGTCGTCGTCGTGCTCACCGTGGTGGCGGCGCTGGGCATCCAGGAGTCCGCGCGGGTGACCAGCGTGCTCGTGGTGGTCAAGGTGGCGATCTGCGTCTTCGTCGTGGTGGCCGGCGCGTGGTTCGTGCGCGGGGCCAACCTGACGCCGTTCGTCCCGCCGGGGCGGGCCAGCGACTCCGGCAGCGGCCTCGACCAGCCGCTGATCTCCGCGGTCGCCGGACTGGAGCCCGCGGTGTTCGGCATCGGCGGCGTGCTCACCGCGGCGGCCGTCGTCTTCTTCTCCTACACCGGCTTCGAGGCCGTGGCCAACCTGTCCGAGGAGACCCGGCGACCCGCCCGCGACATCCCCCTCGGGCTGCTGGGCACCCTCGGTCTGGCGACGGCGCTCTACCTCGGGGTCTCGTTCGTGCTCGTGGGCATGGTCGACTACCGCGACATCGACCCCGGTGCCCCGATCGCCGACGCCTTCGACCAGGTCGGGGTCGGCTGGGCGTCGTCCCTGGTGTCGATCGCCGCCGTCGCCGGGCTGACGTCGGTGATCCTGGTCGACCTGATCACCATGACCCGCATCGGCTTCGCCATGGGCCGCGACGGCCTGCTGCCGCAGTCCGTGGCACGGGTCAGCCCGCGCACCGGGACGCCGGTGCGCATGACGCTGCTGTTCGCCGCGCTCGTGCTCGTCATGGCCGCCTTCGTGCCGCTGGCCGAGCTCGCGAACCTGGTCAGCATCGGCACGCTGTTCGCCTTCCTCCTCGTCTCGGTCGCCGTCCCGGTGCTGCGGAGGACCCGTGCCGAGCTCGAGCGCCCCTTCCGGGTGCCGTTCTCCCCGGTCGTGCCGGTGCTCTCGGCGCTGGCCTGCCTGTACCTCATGGCCAACCTGAGCCTGGAGACCTGGCTGCGCTTCCTGCTGTGGCTGGTGCTGGGCCTGGTCGTCTACACGGCGTACGGCTACGGGCACTCACGGCTACGCCGCGAGGACGCCGTCGCCGCTTCCGCTCACGGCTGACGCTTCCGGGCCCGGCCGGTGCATGAGTGCGGGGCGCCGGGGTAGAGGCGCTGTCGGGACGCGCGGGTGCAGCAGGGCGCTCGTGCCCCTAGGTCCGGGGGTCCCACGCGTGAGTGCACCGAGGCCGGCCGGCCACGTGCCGGCGGCGAGCAGGGGCCACCTGCACGACGCGGTCCTCTACGACGACGACGAGCACCTGGTCCGCGTCGCGGCCCCCTTCCTCGCCGACGGCCTGGCCGCGGGGGACCCCGCCATCATCACGACGACCGCCCGCGCTGCCGGGCTGCTGCGAGAGGCCGTCGGCGACCACCCGCTGCTGCACGTCCTCGACCGGCGGGACGCCTACGGCACCCGGACCCCGACGGCGATCACCCGGCTGCGACGGCTGGCCGGCAGGTATGCCGGCGACGGGTTCGGCCGGGTGCGGATCGTGGGCGAGATGGACTTCGGCACGACCGCGCGCGACTGGCTCGAGTGGCAGCGCTACGAGGCGGTCATCAACGAGGCCTTGGCCGACTGGCCGCTCTGGGGCCTGTGCGTGTTCGACACCCAGCGGCTCCCCCGGCCGCTGCTCGACGGCGCCCTCGCCACGCACCCGCGGCTGGTGCACCCCGACGGACCCTCCTCGAACCCGGCCTTCGTCGCCCCCGCCACCTACGTCCGCGGCCTGCCCGTCCCGGACGAGCCGCTCGAGGCGACGCCGCCCCGGTTGGCCGTCGACGACGTGCGTGACGTCGCCGGTCCGCGCCATGCCGTTGCCCGGGAGCTGGCCGCCGGCCACCGGGACACCGACCTCGTGGAGGACTTCCAGCTGGCCGTGGACGAGATGGTGTCCAACGCCGTCCGCCACGGGCGGCCGCCGGTCTCGCTGCGGTTGTGGGTCGCTGACGACCGGATCGTGTGCACCGTCGGCGACAGCGGGCCGGGCTGGGACGACCCGTTCGCCGGCTACGGGCCCGCCCACGGCGACGACCTCTCCCGCGGCGGGATGGGCCTCTGGCTGGCCCGTCAGCTCTGCGACCACGTCGACATCTCCGGCGGGCCCGGCGGCACGGGCGTCGAGGTGCGGCTCACCGTCCGCCTCCGCTGACCCTCCGGGGCGCCACGGCTCGACGAGCTCGCTCGCCCACCTCGCCGCGGACGCACGGGAGGCTGCTCCGGTTCGGGTCCGGACCCTAGGGTCGGGGTCATGTTCGAGGTCCCCCCGCGAGACTCGCTGCCCGACGACCTGCGAGCGCGCATCGACGAGGTGGAGGCGAAGTCCGGCTTCGTGCCGAACATCTTCCTCGGCCTCGCCCGCCGCCCGGCGGAGTGGCGGGCCTTCTTCGCCTACCACGACGCGCTCATGGACAAGGACACCCCGGGGCTTCCCACGGCCGACCGGGAACTGATCGTCGTCGCCACCAGCGCCGAGAACCGGTGCCTCTACTGCGTGGTCGCCCACGGGGCGATCCTCCGCATCCGGGCACGCAACCCGCGGCTCGCCGACCAGGTCGCCACCGACTGGCGCAAGGCGGAGCTCGACGACCGGCAGCGTGCCGTCCTCGAGGTGGCCATCCGGTTCACGCGGGAGCCGTGGACGGTGACGCCCGCCGTCCTGGAGTCGCTGCGGGCGCACGGCCTGTCCGAGGACGACGTCTGGGACGTCGGCGCCATCAGCGCCTTCTTCGCGATGTCGAACCGGCTCGTGCACCTCACCGGCACGATGCCGAACGAGGAGTTCTACCTGATGGGGCGGGTGCCCCGGGCCTCTCCGGCCGCCGACGACGACGTCGCCGACTGACCGCCGCCGGTCGCCGTGTGCGGCTCCCTCCCCGTGCTACGACCGGAGCACCTGCTCGAGCGCGGCCCGGGCACCGCGGGTGCGCACCAGCTGCAGGGTGCGCACGTAGGTCGCGGCGAAGCGCTCGTCGTCGACGAGATCGCCGAAGAGCTCGCGGTCGGCGACGAACGCCAGCGGGTCGTCGGCCTGCCGGCGCGCCGCGGACATCAGCCGGTCCCGCAGCGGGTCGACGACCTCGATGGGGCGGCCGTCCTCCCCGACGCCCTCGGCGTAGCGCGCCCACCCGGCCAGCACCGCCACCGAGCAGCCGATGTCGCTCCCGGAGGCCAGGTTGGCGCGCAGCACCGGCAGCAGGAACTTCGGGATCCGGTCCGAGCTCTCGGCGCAGAGCCGGGCCAGGGTGTCCCGCATGTTCGGGTTGGCGAACCGGCCGATGAGGTCGGCCTTGTAGGAGTCCAGGTCGATGCCGGGCACCGGCGGCAGCGTCGGCGTCGCCTCCCGGTCCAGGTAGCCGTGCAGGAACCGGCGGAACAGCGGGTCCTGGCAGACGTCGTGCATGAACGTGCAGCCGGCCAGCGTGCCCAGGTAGGCCATCGCCTGATGGCTGCCGTTGAGCAGCCGCAGCTTCATCAGCTCGTAGGGCTCCACGTCCTCGACCACCTGCACACCGACGTCCTCCAGGGGCGGGCGGCCCGAGCCGAACCGGTCCTCCAGCACCCACTGGGTCCACGGCTCGCAGACCACCGGCCACCCGTCCTCGACGCCGAAGCGCCGGGCGAGCTCGGCCCGGTGCACGTCGGTGGTGGCGGGGGTGATCCGGTCGACCATCGAGTTCGGGAACGGCACCTCGCGCGCCACCCACTCCCCCAGCTCCGGATCGCGGAGCGCGGCGAAGGCGGCGAAGCTGCGGCGGGCGACGTCGCCGTTGCCGGGGATGTTGTCGCAGGACATGACCGTGAACGGCGGGAGGCCGCGCGTTCGGCGGCGGGCCAGCGCCTGGGTGACCAGGCCGAAGCTGGTGCGCGGGACGGCGCCGGACGCGAGGTCGGCCTGCACGTCCGCGGCGGATCCGTCGAACTCCCCGGTGACGGCGTCGACGTGGTAGCCGCCCTCGGTCACGGTCAGCGAGACGATGCGGACGGCCGGGTCGGTCATCCGCTCCACCACCGCCTCCGGGTCGTCGGGGGCGAACAGGTACTCCACGACCGAGCCGATCACCCGGGCGTCGAGGAAACCGTCGGGGTGGGTGACCACGAGCGTGTAGAGACAGTCCTGCGCCGCCATCACCTCGGCCATGCGGCGGTCGCCGGGCAGCACCCCGACCCCGCAGATGCCCCAGTCCAGCGCCCGGCCCTGCGCCATGAGCCGGTCGAGGTACATCGCCTGGTGGGAGCGGTGGAAACCCCCGACGCCGAGGTGCACGATGCCGGTGCGCACCTGCTCCCGGTCGTAACCGGGCGTGGCGACCGATGCGCTCAGCAGGGGCAGGGTGCGGGAGGTGAGCGCGGGCACCCCGCCAGCTTGCCCCGCGGCCCCCCGCCCTCACGGGAGGGGCGAACCGAATGCCGTTCGAGGATGTGGGATCGTCGCATGTACACGTCGAGACCGCAGCGCGCCTGCGGTCAGGAATGAGGACCGATGCAGTTGCAGCTGTCCCCGGA
Source organism: uncultured Actinomycetota bacterium (assembly GCA_963747895.1). Classification (GTDB taxonomy): domain Bacteria; phylum Actinomycetota; class Actinomycetes; order Mycobacteriales; family Geodermatophilaceae; genus Blastococcus. Next base: position 310,031 of record CAVVGX010000012.1, on the reverse strand, counting down.
GATGCAGGCGTTCCGGGAGGAGATGCGGACCTTCTTCACCACCCAGGTGCCGCAGGAGATCCGCGACAAGGGGGCGGCCCGCCGTCACCCGACGAAGCAGGACTTCGTCACCACCCAGCAGATCCTCAACGCCGCCGGGCTCGCCGTGCCGCACTGGCCGGTCGAGTACGGCGGCCGTGACTGGACGCCGCTGCAGCGCCACATCTGGCGCGAGGAGATGCAGCTGGCCCACGTGCCCGAGCCGCTGGCGTTCAACACCAGCATGATCGGCCCGGTGCTGGCCCAGTTCGGCAACCAGGAGCAGAAGGACCGCTTCCTCGCCAAGACGGCCAACCTCGACATCTGGTGGTGCCAGGGCTTCTCCGAGCCCGACGCCGGCTCCGACCTGGCCGGGCTGCGCACCGTCGCCGTCCAGGACGGCGACGAGTGGGTCGTCAACGGTCAGAAGACCTGGACGACCATGGGTCAGTACGCCGACTGGATCTTCTGCCTCGCCCGCACGGACCCGACGGCGGAGAAGAAGCAGCGCGGCATCTCGATGCTGGTCTTCCCGATGGACACCCCCGGCGTGACCCTGCGCCCGATCGAGCTGCTCGACGGTGGCTTCGAGGTCAACGAGGTCTTCTTCGAGGACGTCCGCGTCCCGTCGGAGAACCTCATCGGCGAGGTCAACAAGGGCTGGGACCAGGCCAAGTTCCTGCTCGGCAACGAGCGCGTGGGCATCGCCCGCGTCGGCGGCACCAAGGGCATGCTCGCGCTGGCCAAGGAGCTCGCCCGCGAGACCTCCTACCGGGGCCGCCCGCTGCTGGAGGACCCGCGCTACTCCTCCCGCATCGCCGAGATCGAGAACGAGCTCGTCGCCCTGGAGCTGACCGCGCTGCGCGTGGTCGCCAACTCCTCCGACGGCAAGCCGCACCCGGCCTCCTCGGTGCTCAAGCTCAAGGGCTCGGTGCTGCAGCAGGAGGTGACCGAGCTGATCGTCGACATCGCCGGCCCGCTGTCGGTGGCCTCGTTCGCCGAGGACGGCTCCGACGTGCCCGACTGGGCCCGGGTCTCGGCCCCCGAGTACCTCAACTACCGGAAGGTCTCCATCTACGGAGGCTCCAACGAGGTGCAGCGCGTCATCATCAGCGGCACGATCCTGGGGTTGTGAGATAGCCATGGACTTCACCTACGACAGCGAGCAGAACGACCTGCGCGAGGCCGTCGCCGCGCTGCTGGCCCGCGCCTACAGCGACAGCGAGGCCCGTCGCAAGGTCACCAAGACCGACCCGGGCTTCGACGAGAAGGTCTGGACGCAGCTGGCCGAGATGGGCCTGCTGGGTCTGCCCTTCGCCGAGGAGCACGGCGGCATGGGCGCCGGCCCCGTCGAGGTCGCGATCGTCGCCGAGGAGATCGGGCGGGTCCTGGCACCCGAGCCGTTCATCGAGGCCGTCGTCCTCGCCGGCGGGCTCATCGACGCCGTCGGCACCGACGCGCAGAAGGGCGAGTTCCTCGAGGCCCTCGCCGGTGGCACGTTGCTGCCGACCTTCGCGCACGCCGAGATCGGCAACCGGTGGGAGCCGACCGCCTCGGCGGTCACCGCCACCGAGGCCGGTGACGGCTGGACCCTCAGCGGGGTCAAGGAGCCGGTGCCGCACGGCGCCCGCGCCGACGTCCTCGTCGTGTCCGCCGCGCTCCCCGGCGGCGGCACCGGTCTGTTCGTCGTCCAGGGCGACGCGACCGGCCTGACCCGCACCGGCTACCGCAACCACGACGGCACCCGGTCGGCCAACGTCCGGTTCGACGGCACCCCCGCCACCCAGCTGGGCACCGGCGGCGACCAGACGCCGGCCATCGAGCGGGCGCAGGCCGTGGCCCGCATCGCCTACAGCCACGAGGCCGTGGGCGCCATGGACACCGCGCTGCGCACCACCACCGAGTACCTGAAGACCCGCAAGCAGTTCGGGGTCACGCTCAACAAGTTCCAGGCGCTCAACTTCCGCGCCGCGGACATGTACGTGTCCCTGGAGCTGGCCCGCAGCATCGCGCTGTGGGCCTCGGTGGTGCAGCTCTCCGACGGAGACGTCGTCACCGCCGCCGACCGGGCCCGGCTGCTCACCAGCCGCACCGGCCGGCACATCGGCAAGGACGCCATCCAGCTGCACGGTGGCATCGGTGTGACCGCCGAGTACAAGGTCGGCCACTACACCAGCCGGCTCACCGCGATCGACCACCTGCTGGGCGACGGCGACTTCGCCGCCGACCGGCTGGCGGCCAACGTCGGCAGCTACCCGACGGTCGACCCGCTGGGCGCCCCGTACGCCTGAGCGAGACGCCGCGACAGAGCCCCGCTCCCCCTCGTGGGGGGCGGGGCTTCGTCGTACCCAGGGGCTCACCGCACCGGTGAACCCCGGCGACCCATCTCCGGTCCGGTGGTGGGTCGCCCGGGTTCAGCGCTTCAGTCGCCGATCATGGCGCGGCGGAGCTCGTCGGCGTCGGCGCGCACGGTGTCCAGCACCGGGACGACGTCGTCCTCGCGGAGCTGACCGCAGCTGACCCGGACGATCGGCACCGTCTCGTAGGCCTCGGTGGTCAGCCGGGCCGCGATCTCGAAGCAGCTGCGCAGCAGCGCGCCCTCGGGCGCCCGGTAGTCGTCCACGTGCTTGAGCGGCACGATCATCGGGCCCGGGAAGCCCCACTGCTCCAGCGCCACCGCGGTCAGCCGGAGGCTGTTGATGCCGTACCGCCGGGTTTCCGCGGCGCGGCGGCCGGCGAAGGTCGGCTCGGCGGCGGTGATCGCCGCGTAGCCCTCGCTGTCGTCGTGGAACAGCAGCGCCGCGCCCAGCTGGGCGAGCAGCCCGAGGCACAGCGCGTCCTGCGGGCGCTCGCCGAAACGGGGGGCCAGCGTGGACGCCGCGAGCGCCAGGTTGGTGGTGAAGTCCCAGAAGTTCTCGGGCAGCCGCGACTCGTCGTCGAGGTCGGTGAGCGCGACGGTCGCCATGGTGCGCACCGTGGTGAAGCCGACGACGGTCACCGCGAACTGCAGGGAGGTGACGCGGCCGCGCATGCCGAAGTAGGCGGAGTTCGCCAGCTTCATCACCCGGCCGGCCAGGGCCACGTCCGAGGCCAGGATGCGCGACAGCTCCTTGGCGCTGGTGTCCTCGGAGTTGGCCACCGACACCAGCTGCGCGGCGACCGGCTTCTGCGCGGCCATCGTGTCGATGCCGGCGAGGATGGTCTCGACGTCGAAGACCGGCGCCGGTACCGGCGCGAGCTCGGGGAAGGGTGTGACGGTCACGGTGCGGTCCCCCCGTGGACGGCGAACCAGGCGGCAGCGCGCCCCCCGGTCATGGGCTCGGCAAGGCTGAAGCCCTGCAGGTAGGTGGCGCCGAGCCGGCCGAGCTCGTCGGCCTGCTCGGCGGTCTCGACGCCCTCGGCGACGGTGCAGAGGTGGAGGTTGCGGGCCAGCGCGATGACGGCCGAGGCGATCTCCCCGTGCCCGTCGCCCAGCTCGGCGACGAACGAACGGTCCACCTTGAGACAGGTCACCGGCAGGTGCCGGAGGTAGGCCAGGGAGGAGTACCCGGTGCCGAAGTCGTCGATGGCCAGCTCGACGCCGAGGTCGCGCAGCCGGTGCAGCACCTCCAGGGCCGCCTCCGGGTCCTTCATGAGCGCGGACTCGGTGATCTCGATCGAGATGCGGGAGGGGTGCAGCTGGTGGCGCTGCAGGGCGGCCCGCACCTGGTCGGGCAGGTTGCCGTCCAGCTGCAGGGCGGAGACGTTCACGTTCGCCCGGGGCGGCGCGGCGGAGCCGGTCAGCCGGTCCCACTCGGCGAGCTGGCGGCAGGTCTCGTCGAGGACGAGCAGGCCGAGCCCGGCGATCAGGCCGCTCTCCTCGGCCAGCGTGACGAAGACGGTGGGGCTGATGGACCCGCGCCGGGGGTGCTCCCACCGGGCCAGCGACTCGACGGCGACCGGCCGGCCGGACTCGGCGCTGAAGATCGGCTGGTAGAGCAGCGTGATCTCGCGGCTGTCGATGGCGTCGCGCAGCTCGGTGACCAGTCGCAGCTTGTCCCGCGCCTGCGCCCGCGCCTCCTGGTCGAGCACCGTGATGCGCCCCTTGCCCCCGGCCTTGGCCTGGTACATGGCGATGTCGCAGTCGCGGATGAGCTCCTCGGCGGCGACGTGCTCGGCGGTCTGCACCGTGACGCCGACGCTGGCGTGCGGGCGGACGTCGACCCCACCCAGGCGCATGGGCCGGGAGAGGGCCGCGGTGATGCGCTCGGCCAGGGCGACGGCGTCGTCCTCCCCCACCTGCTCGCACACCACGACGAACTCGTCGCCACCGAAGCGGGCGACCAGGTCACCGGGGCGCACCGTTGCGCGGAGGCGGTCGGCCACCTCGACGAGCAGCTCGTCGCCGGAGGTGTGACCGAGGGAGTCGTTGACGACCTTGAAGTTGTCCAGGTCCAGGAACAGGCAGGCCAGGCCGCCGGTGCCGGGGCGGAACCGCTCGGCCACGTACCGGGCCAGCAGCGTGCGGTTGGGCAGCCCGGTGAGCGGGTCGTGGTTGGCCTGGTGGGCCAGCTGCGCCTCGAAGGCCAGCCGGTCGGTGATGTCCTCGATGGTGGCAACGAAGCCGGCGCCGACGCCGGGGGTGAACAGGTGGGCGAAGCGGACGACCGTCGTGCGGACCGCGCCGTCGTCGCGGACCAGGCGCGCCTGCACCTCCACCTCGCCGCCGTCCAGGGCGGCGGAGACGTGCTCGATGACGGCGTCGAGGTCGTCGGGGTGGATCGTGTCGATCCAGCCGGTGCCCAGCATCTGTTCGGCCCTGCGCCCCACGAGGCCGCAGAACGCGTCGTTGACGTGCGCGAGCCGCATGCCCTGCTCGGAGAGCAGGGTGGGCACCGGGGAGCGCTCGGTGAGGGCGGAGAACCGCCGCTCGTGCGCATCGGCGGTCGCGCGCAGGGCGCGCTCCTGCTCGTTGGCCGTGGCCCGGAGCGTCACCGTCCAGCGCCGGCCGCCCGGCGACGGCGTGGTGATCACGCAGGCCTCGACGAGCGCCCCGCTGGCCGTGCGCACCTGCAGGGTGCGCCGCGCCGACCGCTCGCGGCGCAGCAGGAGCTTCAGCTCGCCGCCACCGAGGGTCGGGAACAGCTGCTCGACCGGCATGGTCGACAGGTCGACCAGGCCGAAGCCCAGCAGCTGGACGGCGCCCTCGTTGGCCCAGGTGATCCGCTGCGTGCGGCCCGCGGTCTCGGCCACCAGCAGGGCCAGTGAGTCGCTCACCGAGGCGCTGTAGAAGACGGAGGAGACGATCTCCGGCGGGACGTGGTCGTCCGACGCGATCACGGCGGTCACGGTCCTCCCTCGGTGCTGGCGGTGCGGAGGCCCCGTTGCTGGAACCACCGACTACTTCGGCCGCCCGGGACCCCCTCCTGGAGCCGAACGGGAAGGGATCCCCCGAACGGGGGGCCCGCCGCACCGGCGCCGGTGCCGCCCCGCGGCGCGCCCGCTGGTTAGCCTGCAGGCGTTGGAGGTGCCGCCATCCCCCGCATCCCGGACCTGATCTGCGCACTCCTGGCCCTGGCCGGAGCGACACTGGCCCTGGTCGTCCGATCGCCGGTCGAACCGTCGTCCCCGCTGCTGCTCGCCACCGGACTGTGCGCCGCTCCGCTGCTGCTGACGGCCGGCCGGCGCCTTCCCGCCGCACGGCTGTGGGCACCCGTGACGGCGCTCGGCGGGGTCCTCGTCGTCCTCGGCCTGCTCCGCAACGCCGACCACGACGTGCTCTCCCTGGTCGACCCGGCCACACCGCTCCGCGAGGTGGCCTACGAGGCCGCCGCCACCACGGCCCCGCTGGCCTGGGCGGCCGGCGGGGTGGCCCTGGTGCTCGCGGGTCTGGCGCTGCGCACCGCCGACCGGGTCCTCGCCGTGCTCGCCACCGGGGTCGGCGTGCTGCTGTCCGCGGCGCTCGCCGCCGTGCTGCTGGCCCGGTCGGTCGCGGCGTCGACCTCCTCGGTGGTCACGGTCGACCGGCCGTGGGCCGCCCTCGCCGTGCTGGTGCTGCTCGCCGGCCTCGCCCTGGCCGTCCTCGCGGCGGGACGGCGCACTGCGCCGCTCCCCCGCGCGGAGGTCGCGTCCCCGCGCCCTGCGGGCGGCGCGGTGCGCTGGACGGCGGTGGCGGTGGTGCTCGCGCTGGTCACCGGAGCCGGTCTGTGGTCCTGGTCGTGGTTCGGCACCAGCACCGAACCCGCGCGGGTCCTCGTCGACGACGCCCTGGCCGCCTGCGTGGCCGCCGCAGCAGGCCTCCCCGGAGCCACCGACGGCGTCTCCGACCGCGACCTCAGCGCGATCACCGATCTCACCTGCACACCGGAGACCTCCGCGCTCGGCCCGGTCCGCTCGCTCGAGGGGATCCAGCGGCTGCCGAATCTGGTCGAGCTCGACCTCTCCGGCAACGGACTCACCGACATCTCCCCGCTCGCCTCGCTCCCCCAGCTGCACACCCTCGAGCTGAGCCGGAACCGGATCGGCGACATCTCCCCCCTCGCCGGGCTGGCGCGGCTGGGCGCCCTCACCCTCACCGGCAACCAGGTCACCGACATCGGCCCGCTGGCCGGGCTCCCGCTCTCGGACCTCGGGCTGTCGCAGAACCCGGTGAGCGACCTGTCGCCGCTGGCCGGCACCGCGACGCTGTCGACCTTCGGCCTGGGCGGCGCCCAGGTCTCCGACATCTCCGCGCTCGCCGGCAAGGACGGGCTGCGGACGCTGGACCTGACCGGCAACCGGATCACCGACGTCTCCCCGCTGGCGGGTCTGCCGGCACTGGACACCGTGCGCCTCGCGGAGAACGCGATCGTCGACCCGTCCCCGCTGGGCACCGTGCCGACGCTGCTGATCCTGGACCTGTTCGGCAACCGGATCGACGCCGTCGGCGGGCTGGCCGACGCACCGCTGCTCCAGGAGCTCCAGCTGGGCGCCAACCCGCTCACCGACCTCCGCCCGCTCGTGCGGGTCCGATCGCTGGTCGACCTGGGCCTCGACGAGACCGACAGCACCCGGCTGACCGGGATCGAGGAGCTCCGGGCCGCCGGGGTGTCGGTGAACGGCCTGGCCTGACCGACCGCCCGACCGGGCGGCCGGCGTCACCCCACCGGACGTGGCAGTGGTCACATCGGCGGGCCCCGCGCGGGCGCGTCGTCGTCGCCCAGGCATGATCCTCCCGGATCACCGAGCACGCGTTCGACCCACACCTGGTGACCGGCCGAGAAGCCGGTCCCCGATGATCGGAGCCACGTTGCACATCGGAGTGCCGCGCGAGACACGCCCCCGCGAGACGCGGGTGGCCGCGACGCCGACGACGGTGGCGCAGCTGGTCGGCCTGGGCTACGACGTCGTCGTCGAGACCGGGGCCGGTGCGGCCAGCAGCTTCCCCGACGACGCCTACGCCGCGTCCGGAGCCCGTGTCGGCACCGCCGACGAGGCCTGGCAGGCCGACGTGGTCCTGCGCGTCAACGCCCCCTCGGTCGAGGAGATCGCCCGGCTCCGGGACGGCGCCACGCTCATCGGGCTGATCAGCCCGGCGTTCAACGCCGACCTGGTCGAGGCGCTGGCCGCCCGGCCGATCACCGTGCTGTCGATGGACGCCGTGCCGCGCATCTCGCGCGCGCAGTCCCTCGACGTGCTCAGCTCGATGGCCAACATCGCCGGCTACCGCGCCGTCGTCGAGGCCGCCCACGTCTTCGGCCGGTTCTTCACCGGCCAGGTCACCGCCGCGGGCAAGGTCCCGCCGGCGAAGGTCCTGATCGCCGGGGCCGGAGTGGCCGGCCTGGCCGCGATCGGCGCCGCCAGCAGCCTGGGCGCCATCGTCCGAGCCACCGACGTCCGCCCCGAGGTCGCCGAGCAGGTGCGCTCCCTCGGTGGCGAGTACGTCGCCGTGCCGGCCGGTGAGCAGGAGGTCAGCGCCGACGGCTACGCCCGCGAGATGGGCGAGGACTTCAACCGCCGGGCCGCCGAGATGTACGCCGAGCAGGCGACCGACGTCGACATCATCATCACCACCGCGCTCATCCCCGGCCGGCCCGCGCCGCGGCTGATCACCGAGGAGATGGTCGCCTCGATGCGGTCGGGCTCGGTCATCGTCGACATGGCCGCGGCCCAGGGCGGCAACGTCGCGGGCTCGGTGCCCGACGAGATCGTCGTGACGCCCAACGGCGTCTCGATCATCGGCTACACCGACCTCCCCGCCCGGCTGCCGGCCCAGGCCTCGCAGCTCTACGGCACCAACCTGGTCAACCTGCTCAAGCTGCTCACCCCGGGCAAGGACGGGACGCTCGTCCTCGACATGGACGACGTCGTCCAGCGCGCCATGACCGTCGTGCGCGAGGGCGAGAAGACCTGGCCCCCGCCGCCGGTGCAGGTCTCGGCCGCGCCGACCCCGGCCGCCGCGGCACCGGTCGCCAAGGAACCCGCTCCCCCGCCGGAGCCGCCCAGGCCGGGCCGCCGCTTCGCGCTGGTCGGGCTGGGCGCCGCCCTGCTGTTCCTCCTCGCCGGGTTCTCGCCCAGCGAGCTGGTCCAGCACCTGACCGTGTTCGCCCTGGCCGTCGTGGTGGGCTTCTACGTCATCAGCGGGGTGCACCACGCCCTGCACACGCCGCTGATGAGCGTCACCAACGCCATCTCCGGGATCATCGTCGTCGGGGCCCTGCTGCAGATCGGGCACGACGACGCGCTGGTCACGGCGCTGGCCTTCGTCGCCATCCTGGTCGCCAGCATCAACGTCTTCGGTGGCTTCGCCGTCACCCGCCGCATGCTCGGCATGTTCACCCGCGGCCCGAGCACGGGGAGTGCAGCCCGATGACCGCCACCACCGCCGCCTCGGCGGCCTACATCGTCGCCGCGCTGCTGTTCATCCTCAGCCTGGCCGGCCTGTCGAAGCACGAGACTGCCAAGACGGGCAACGCCTACGGCATCGCCGGCATGGCCATCGCGCTGGTCGCCACCATCGGCCTCGCGGTCGACCACGACCTGTCGGGCACCGGCGCGGTCCTCATGGCCGTCGCCGTGGTCATCGGCGCGAGCATCGGCCTGTGGCGGGCGGCCCAGGTCGAGATGACCGGTATGCCCGAGCTCATCGCGATGCTGCACAGCTTCGTCGGCCTGGCCGCGGTGCTGGTCGGCTGGAACGGCTACCTGTCGGTCGAGGCGGACCTGGACAACCAGACCGAGGTCTCGGCCGACCTGCTGGGCATCCACTCCGCCGAGGTCGCGATCGGCGTCTTCATCGGCGCGGTCACCTTCACCGGCTCCATCGTGGCCTTCCTCAAGCTCTCGGCCCGGATCAAGAGCAACCCGCTGGTGCTGCCGGGCAAGAACTGGCTGAACCTGGGTGCGCTCGCGGCCTTCGCCGTGCTGACGGTCGTCTTCGTGATCGAGCCCAACCTGCCGGTGCTCGCCGTCCTCACCGTGCTCGCGCTCGCCCTGGGCTGGCACCTGGTCGCCTCGATCGGCGGCGGCGACATGCCGGTGGTCGTCTCGATGCTCAACAGCTACTCCGGCTGGGCCGCGGCCGCGTCGGGCTTCCTGCTCGGCAACGACCTGCTGATCATCACCGGCGCGCTGGTCGGCTCCTCGGGTGCCTACCTGTCCTACATCATGTGCAAGGCGATGAACCGGTCGTTCATCTCCGTCATCGCCGGCGGCTTCGGCAACGAGGGCAGCGCAGCGGCCTCCGACGTCGACTACGGCGAGCACACCGAGATCAGCGCCGAGGACACCGCCGAGCTGCTGCGCGACGCGAGCTCCGTGGTCATCACCCCCGGCTACGGCATGGCGGTGGCCCAGGCCCAGGGCGCGGTCGCGGACCTGACCCGCAAGCTCACCGAGCGCGGGGTCGAGGTGCGGTTCGGCATCCACCCCGTGGCCGGTCGCCTGCCGGGCCACATGAACGTGCTGCTGGCCGAGGCGAAGGTGCCCTACGACGTCGTCCTCGAGATGGACGAGATCAACGACGACCTGGCCGCCACGTCGGTCGTCCTGGTCATCGGCGCCAACGACACGGTGAACCCGGCCGCCGCCGACGACCCGACCAGCCCCATCGCCGGCATGCCGGTGCTCCGGGTGTGGGAGGCCGAGCGGGTCGTGGTGTTCAAGCGGTCGATGAACACCGGCTACGCCGGCGTGCAGAACCCGCTGTTCTTCCGCGACAACAGCCGGATGCTGTTCGGGGACGCACGGGAGCGGGTGGAGGACATCCTGCGGGCGCTCTGACGCCCGCCGGAGGGTCCTGCGCTCCGGCCCTGTTCCCGGGCGTCGCGAAGGCATACCGTCGGTACATGCGTGCGCACGGACGGGGAACAGGACCTGCGAGGGTCACGGCCGGCGGCACCGGCGCATGACGCCCGCGTCGTCCGCGACCGCGCCCGCCGGCTTCGACCACGAGGTGCTGTTCTACCGCGACGACGAGACGTTCCTCGCCGGTCTGGTCCCCTACGTCCGCGACGGGCTCGCCCGCGGTGAGCACGTGGTGGTGGCCGAGCCACCCCGTCGGCTGGCCCTGCTGCGGAGCGCGCTGGGCACCGAGGGCCGCGCCGTCCGCTGGGTGGACATCACCGACGTGGGTGCGAACCCGGCCCGGCTGATCGGGGCCTGCGTGGCGCTGCTGGCGGAGGCCGCAGCGGCCGGCCGGCCGCTGCGCGGCGTCGGGGAGTCCTCCTGGCCGGGCCGCCACGACGCCGAGTACGCCGAGTGCCGGTTGCACGAGTCGCTGCTGGGCACCGCCTTCTCCGACGGCCCGCCGTGGCGGCTGATGTGCCCCTACGACCAGGCGCACCTCCCCCGCGACGTGCGGACCGGAGCGCTGCGCACGCACCCGCTCGTGTCGACGCCCGGCGGCCGACGGCCCAGCACCACCTTCTCCGCGGACGCCGGCGCGGCGGCCTTCGGCACGCCGCTCGTCCCGCCCAGCGAGGGCGTCCTGCGGGGCACCTACGGCCCCGACGACCTCCGGCCCACCCGGCGGACGGTGGCCTCCTTCGCGCGCTCCTGCGGCCTGTCCGCCGAGCAGACCGAGGCGCTCGAACTGGCGGCCGCCGAGCTGGCCGCCAACTCGGTCCGCCACGGCGGCGGCAGCGGCAGCCTCGCGATGTGGCGCACCGACGGAGCCGCGGTGGTCGAGTTCAGCGACAGGGGGCGGCTGCCGGGGCCCCTGGTCGGCCGCCGGCCGCCGCCGGTCGAGGAGCCCGGGGGGCGGGGGCTGTACCTGGTCAACCAGCTCTGCGACCTGGTCCAGGTGCGCTCCGGCTCCTGGGGGACGACGGTGCGCATCACCACCTGGCGCTGAGGCCGGTACGCCGGATCGGTGGGGCACGACCGATGTCCGTACCGCCTTCCGCCGTATCGCGGTTATGCTGCCTGTGCGTCAGACAGCCGGCGCACGGAGGAGTCCCTCCAGTGGATGACCCCGGGAGCCCGCCGATCCTGCCGGCGCAGCACGTCCGGTGAGACCTGACACGGAGCCACACGTGACATCCCCCGACGCCGAGGGGCAGAGCGCCGCCGCCGTCCAGTCGGCCTTCGACGAGCTCGGCCGCATCAACTTCGCCGAGCACTCCCTGGAATCCGTCGTGCGCGCGGTCACCGGGCTGACGGCCCGGGTGCTGCCCGGCGAGCCCATCGCCTCGGTGACCATCGTCCGCGGTGGTAGGGCGAGCACCGTGGCCACCAGCGGCGATCTCGCCCTCGAGCTGGACCAGGAGCAGTACCGCCTCGGCGCCGGGCCCTGCCTCAGCGCGGCCACCACCGGGCGGCCCTCGGAGATCGTCGACACCCGGCTGGACCAGCAGTGGCCGGACTTCTCCGCCGTCGCGGCGAAGGCCGGGTGCGACAGCCTGCTGTCCTACCCGCTGCCCGCGCAGGAGGAGATGTCCGGGGCGCTGAACGTGTACGCACGGGAGCTCGCCCCGGCCGACCAGCGGACCCGCGAGCTGCTGACCCGGCTCACCTCGTACGCCGTCGTGCCGGTGTCGAACATGTACCTCTACGAGGCCGCCGTCGAGCGGGCCGAGCACCTGCAGGCGGCCCTGGACTCCCGGGCCGTCATCGACCAGGCCAAGGGCATCCTGATGGAGCGGTTCAGGCTCACGCCCGACGCCGCCTTCCAGGCCCTGACCCGCGTGTCGATGGAGACCAACACCAAGGTGCGTGACGTGGCCGTGCGGTTCGTCGCGACGGGCGAGCTCCGGGGGGACTGACCGGGCCGGCCCGCCGTCAGGGTGGCCCTCAGGTCGGCGGGGCCTCGGTGCTGCCGCCGTCCCGGCGCACGAGGTCGCCCACGGCCTCCTCGAGCCGCGCCCAGGTCCCGCTCCACTCGACGAGCGGCTCGAGGATGCGCTCGAACACCGCCAGTTGCTGGTCGAAGGCGTCGAGCTGGGCGCGCATGCCGGCGATGGACGCGCGCTGCGCCGTCACCATCTCGGCCACGGCCCGCAGCTGGGCCGCCGACATGGCGCCCGGGGGGCTGGGCAGCGCCGGGAGGGACAGCCGTGACGGCACCGACCCGGCGGCCGTGCGCGCCCGCTCGGTGAACCCCCGGAGCTGCTGGACGAACTCCTCGATGGACCGCCCGACGATGCTGCCCGGCGGCACGGGCCGGTCGGCGGCCGGCTGCTCCTCGGTCATGCCCGGACGCTATGCCCGGGACGGCGCGGGGTCGAGCCCGGCGCCCCCGCCGCCCCGGCGCCGCGCAGGGCTGCACGGCAGACTGGCGGGCGGAGCGCGCGACCGCAGGCGCGTCCGGCCACCCGCTGCAGGACCCCCGAGGAGAGCCATGCGCCCGACCGCCCACCGCGCCGCCGCGGTCCTGACGGCCGTGGTCTGCGGGCTGGCCGGGTGCGGGAGCGACCCCGGGTCGGACGCCGGCGCGGGCACATCGACGACCACGACCTCCACGACGGCGACCTCGACGGCCCCCGCGACACCCCCGCCGGGCGCCCCGACGTCGAGCGTCCCGGCGCCGGGCGTGGAGCTGGAGCGGCAGGTGGACGCAGCGCTGGCCGGGCTGGACCGGCGCGCCCGCATCGCGCAGCTGTTCGTCGTCGGCGTCCCGGCGGACCACCCGGAGCGCGGCGCCGACCTCGTCGGCCGGGGCGTGGGCGGCGTCTTCCTCGCCGGCCGGCCACCCGGGTCAGCGGCAGACCTGGCGCGGCTGAGCACCGGGTGGCAGGAGCTCACCAGGGGCCCGGGGCTGTGGATCGCCGTCGACCAGGAGGGCGGCAGCGTGCAGAGCCTCAAGGGCGCGGGGTTCGACCGCCTCCCTCCCGCCACCGCGCAGGGCGACCTGCCCCCCGAGCGGCTGGCGGAGCTGGCCACCGCGCTGGGCAGCCAGCTGGCGGCCGCCGGGGTCAACCTCGACCTGGCCCCCGTGGTCGACGTCGTGCCGGCCGGCACGGAGAGCAGCAACGGCCCGATCGGCTCCTTCGACCGGGAGTACGGCAGCACGGCCGCGGAGGTCGTCCCGGCGGCGACGGCCGTCGTCGATGGCCTCGCGGGTGCCCGCGTCACCGCGACGCTCAAGCACTTCCCGGGCCTGGGCCGGGTGCGCGGCAACACCGACGACACCGCGGACGTCGTCGACCCGGAGACCGCCGCCGGCGACGACCAGCTCACCGCCTTCGCCGGCACGCTGTCGGGCACGGCGGCGCACCCGATGGTGATGACGTCGTCGGCGACCTATCCCCGGATCGACCCGGCGAACCGGGCGGTGTTCTCGCCCGTGGTCATCCAAGACCTGCTGCGCGGCGCACTCGGGTTCACCGGCCCGGTGATCTCCGATGACCTGGGCAACGCGACCGCGGTGGCCGACGTGCCGGTCGGCGAGCGGGCGGTGCGTTTCCTGGCCGCGGGCGGCACGCTCGTGCTCACCGTCGCCCCGGACACGTTCCCGGCGATGCTGGACGCGGTCGTGGCCCGTGACGCCGCCGATCCCGCGTTCGCCTCCGTCGTCGACGCCGCCGTCCGCACGGCGCTGCTGGCCAAGGCGCAAGCCGGCCTCCTGGAGTGACCCGAGACGCACCGGAGGCCCACCCCGCGCGAGCGGGATGGGCCTCCGGTGCGTTCACGGCCTCCCTCTGGGGAGGACGTGGTCCTGTCAGTACCAGCCGGTGGACTGGGAGTGCGACCAGGCGCCGCAGGGCGAGCCGAAGCGGTTGTTGATGTAGATCAGCCCCGCGTCGATCTGGCGGTAGCCGTTCGAGGTCTTGGCGATGCCGGTGCCGGCCCACGTGCTGTCCAGGAACTGCGGGATGCCGTAGGCGGTGCTGCTGCGGTTCTGCGCGTTGGGGTTCCAGCCGCTCTCCTTGCCCCACAGCTTCTCGAGGCAGGAGAACTGCGCGCTGTTCCCACCGAGCTTCTGCAGCGCGTAGCCCTGGAAGGAGCCCGACGGCGTCGCGGCGGACGTGCTGCCACCGGACCGGGCGGGAGCCGGCGCCGGCGCCGCCGCCCTGCGGGCGGCCTCCGCGGCACGGGCGGCCTCCGCCGCGCGGGCGGCCTCCGCCGCGCGGGCGGCCTCGGCGGCACGCTCGGCCTCGGCCCGGGCGGCTGCCTCGGCGGCGAGCCGGGCGGCCTCCTCGGCGGCGAGGCGGTCGCGCTCGGCCTGCTCGGCGGCCAGCTGGTTGAGGGCGGCGGTGGTCGTGTCCGCGTCGCGGGCGCTCCGGCTGGCAGCCAGCTGCTCGAGCGGGGCGACGCCGTCGGCGTCGAGCGCGTCGGACGGCTGCGCGGTGACGCCGAGCTGCTGGGCCACGCTCATCGACTCGGTCTGCGCCACGGCGTGCGCCGTGGGCTCGCCGGCCGACAGCACGCCGACCATGACGGCGCCGGCAGTGGCCACGCCGATGAGCGCGACGGAACGGCGGGCACCCAGGGGCGGGCGGTTGCGAAGACGTGCGTGCATGGTGGTGCGGAGGTTCATGAGGGGGTTTCTGCTCCGGGTGTCAGGGCGCAGCAGAGCAACCGCCCTCACGGGGGCGATTCGGGTCTGCGGCTGTCCAGTTCTTCCGTGAGCCGCCTACCGAGTTAGCTGACGGGTTCGGGCGGGAAGCAGCCCTACCTGCCCCGGACTGGAGGTCCGGGGTCAGGATTCACCCCAGTGTTTCGATGGGTCCCCGGCTCGTCACGCAGGACGATTCGGCGGCGTCCGGCGCGGCCACCCTCGGATGAGAAGACCGTCGGCCGGACCTAGCCAACGTAACCGCTGTTATCCGTTCGTGACAACGTAGGAATCGAATTCCCGGCGTGACACATCTCCCGTTGCGGGACCGGGAGGGTCAGGGCAGCCGCCAGACCGTGGTGCGCCGCACGCGCGGCGGACGCCCCGGTGCGTCCTCGGTGTCGACGACGTCGTGCACCGCGGCTTCCACCAGCCGGTCGTGGGGCAGGTACGGGCGGCCGGGGTCGCCGATGAGCACCGCAGCGCCGGCTGCCCGCGCCGCGTCGAGGAAGGGCAGCACCCGCTCGGTCATGGTGCGGTCGTAGCAGACGTCACCGGCCAGGACGACGTCCACCGGCGGTGGCCGCTCCCCCAGCAGGTCGCCCACCGGCTCGATGCCGGAGACGCCGTTGAGCGCCGCGTTCTCCGGGATGGCGGCCAGGCCGAAGGGATCGATCTCGCTGGCCACGACCCGCGTCGCCCCGGCCATGAGCGCGGCGACCGCGACCAGACCGCTCCCGGCGCCCAGGTCGAGCACCGAGCGCCCGGCCACGAGGTCGGGCGTGTCCAGGACGTAGCGGGCCAGCGCCTGCCCACCGGGCCAGGCCGCCGCCCAGAACGGCGGATCGTCCTCGGTGCGGCCCTGCTCGGACGCCATGGCCTCCCAGAGTGCGACGACGTCGTCGGCGACGAGCAGCTGCACCTCCGGCACCAGGGACGGCCGGACGGGCCGGGTGTGGGCACGGATGAAGGCGGCGGGGACGGGCACCCCGTCAGTCTCGCGCAGCCGCCGTCCGGCGGGCGCCGATGCCCCGGGCGACGAGGCGCCAGTAGGTCCCCGGCCGCAGCCGCACCAGCAGGTCGGGCAGCTTCGCACTGAGCCCGATGAGCACCCGGGGGCGGCGCGCCTCGATCCCGGCGAGGATCTGCGCGGCCGCCTTCTCCGGCGGGATGCGCAGCAGCTTGGCCATCTGCTCGCGGCCGGCGGCGACCTCGTCGGCGTCCACGCCGGAGCCCAGGCGCGCGCTCTCGGCGATCCGCGTCCGGATGCCGCCGGGGTGCACGACGGTCACCCCGACGCCGTCGTCGACCAGCTCGTGCCGCAGCGACTCGCTGAAGCCGCGGACGGCGAACTTGCTGGCCGCGTAGGCGGCCTGCCCGGGCGGGGCGAAGATGCCGAAGATGCTGGAGACGGTGACCAGGTGCGACCCCGGGTTGCCCTTCAGCACCGGCAGCAGCGCCGCGGTCAGCCGCACGACCGCCCGGAAGTTGATCGCCAGCACCCAGTCGAACTCCTCGAGGGTGACCTGGTCGAAGCGCCCGCCCAGGGCGACGCCGGCGTTGTTCACCAGCAGCGTCGTCCCGGGGTGGGCGCTCGCCAGCGTCACGCCCAGGGCGTCGGTGGCCGCCTCGTCGGCGAGGTCGACGACGTAGGTGTCGACCTCCAGTCGAGGGTGAGCGTCGCGGATGCGGTCGGCGACGGCAGCCAGCCGGTCGCCGTCCCGGTCGACCAGCACCAGCGAGCTGCCGCGGTCGCCGAGCTGCACCGCGAGGGCCTCGCCGATGCCGCTGGCCGCGCCGGTGACGACGGCGGTGCCCCCGGCGAACTCGTAGGCGCGCATCAGGCGACCACCCGCTCGGTCCGGGCCGGGACGGCGCTGAACGCGATGCCCTCGTCCTCCAGCGGGCCGCGGCGCATGAGCTGCACGTCGCGGATGTAGTTCTGGTGCAGCTTCCACGGCGTGCGGCCGCCCTGCTTGGGCAGCTGGGCGACGCTGCGCTGGACGTAGCCCGCCGCGAGGTCCAGGAAGGGCAGGTCCGCGCCCTCCGGCGGCGCCAGCGGGGTGGCGACGGCGAGACCGCGGGCGTCCATGTGCTGCAGCAGCCGGCACACGTAGCGGTTGACCAGGTCGGCCTTGAGCGTCCAGGAGGCGTTCGTGTAGCCGATGACCATGGAGAAGTTGGGCACGCCGGAGAGCATCATCCCCTTGTAGGAGACGGTCTCGGAGACGTCGACGGGCGTCCCGTCCAGGCGCAGCGTCATCCCACCCATGGCCAGCAGGTTCAGCCCGGTCGCGCTGATGACCACGTCGGCGTCCAGGTGCTGCCCGGACTCGAGCTGGATGCCCGTCTCGGTGAAGGTCGCGATCCGGTCGGTGACCATGGACGCCTGACCGCTGCGCAGGGTGCGGAACAGGTCGCCGTCGGGGACCAGGCAGAGCCGCTGGTCCCAGGGGTCGTAGGGCGGGTTGAAGTGCGTGTCGACGTCGAAGCCGGCCGGCAGCTGCTTCTCGGTGAGCCGGCGGATCAGCCTGCGGACGCCGTTGGGCCAGCGGCGACTGGCCTGGAACAGCGCCGTGGTGGTCAGCACGTTCTTCCACCGGACGATCGGATAGGCGACCCTCGCGGGGAGCCGGCTGCGCAGCGCCTCGGCCAGCGGGTCGGTGCCGGGCAGCGAGAGGACGTAGCTGGGTGTGCGCTGGAGCATGGTCACGTGCGCGGCGTCGTCGGCCAGGTTCGGCACCAGGGTGACGGCGGTGGCGCCGCTGCCGATGACCACGATCCGCTTGCCGGTGGCGTCGAAGTCCGCGGGCCAGTGCTGGGGGTGGACGACCTCCCCGGTGAACCGCTCCTCGCCGGGGAACTCCGGCCGGAAGCCCTCGTCGTAGCGGTAGTAGCCGGAGCAGACCGACAGCCACGAGCAGGTCAGCTGCACCGTCTCCCCCGTGTCGGTGCGCCGGGCGGTGACCGTCCAGCGAGCCTCGGCGCCGGACCAGTCCGCCGAGACGACCTCGTGGTGGAAGCGGATCTTCTCCTCCACGCCGTACTCGCGGGCGGTGTCCACGATGTACTCCCGGATCGCCTCGCCGTCGGCGATCGCCTTCGCGCCGGTCCACGGCCGGAACGCGTACCCGAGGGTGAACATGTCGGAGTCCGAGCGGATCCCGGGGTAGCGGAACAGGTCCCAGGTGCCGCCGATGGCGCCGCGGGACTCCAGCACCGCATAGCTCTTGTCGGGGCACTCGACCTGCAGGTGACAGGCGGCGCCGATGCCCGACAAGCCGGCACCGACGACCAGGACGTCCACGTGCTCGGGACTCATGTCCACACTCCAGGAACGGGCCGGCCGGAGCCGGGCGGGGGGTCGGCGCTGCCGCGGACGCGAGCTCCGGTCCGGGCCGCGCCGACGCTATCGACACCGTGTCGAACGAGTCAACAGGGTGTCGAGATTCGGGTGCGCACCGGTATCCTCCGGGCATGTCCGACGGCACAGCCCCCCCGGTGGCGCCCGGCCGCGGCCGTCGTGCCTCGCGCGCGACCGGCGACGACCGGGAGCTGGCCATCCTGGCCACGGCGGAGCGGCTGCTCGAGGAGCGGTCCCTCGGCGCGATCTCGGTCGACGACCTGGCCCGGGGCGCGGGCATCTCCCGGCCCACCTTCTACTTCTACTTCCCCTCCAAGGACGCCGTCCTGCTGTCCCTGCTCGACCGGGTGGTCGCCGAGGCCGACGCCACGATGGCCGCGGTCTTCGACTCGCCGGCCGTCGGACCGCGGGAGGCGTGGCAGCGGGCGCTCGGCGCCTACTACGCCACGTTCCGCACCCACCGGGCGCTGACCGTCGCGTGGGCGGAGGCGCGCTCGGCGAGCGGCGCCGTGCGGACGCTCTGGGCCGAGGTCTTCGAGCGGTGGGTGCAGCGCTGCGCCACGGCGATCGAGGCGGAGCGGGCGCGCGGCGCGGCGCCGACCGGGCCCGCGGCGCGCGACCTGGCCATCGCGCTCACCTCGATGAACGAGCGGGTGATCTACGCGTCGCTCAGCGGGGACGGCCCGGCGGTGGCCGACACGGACGTCGTCCCGGTGCTGCTGCGGATCTGGCTCGCCGCCGTCTACGGCGACGAGCCGCACTGACCCTCCGCCGGGCCCGATCCCGCTGAGCGAGGGTGCGGGTCAGCCGACCTCGACGACGGCCCCCTCGTCGGCCTCGATCTCCTTGCCCGTCGCGCCGGTGCGGACCACGGTCACCGGGCACGGGGCGTGGTGCACCAGCTTGTCGCTGACCGACCCCAGGAGGAGGCCGGAGAAGCCGCCCCGGCCGCGGGGCCCCATCACGAGCAGGCTGGCGTTCTCCGCCGCCTGCATCAGGGCCTGCGCCGGCGCCCGGTGCACCACGTGGCAGGTGACCTGGCAGTCCGCATGGAGCTGCGCGGCGGCGACGTGCGCCTCGAGCTCCTCCCGGACGGCCTTCTCGTAGTCGGTGAGCGGCGGCACGTACCCGGGCGCCCAGGTCGACGGCTGCGGAGCGGTCGTCATCGACCACGCACGGACGACGTGCAGCTGGAGGTCGGCCCTGGCAGCCAGCCTGCCCGCCCACTTCAGGGCCTCCTGAGCGCTCTTCGAGCCGTCGTGCGCGACGACCACACCACCGTCGAGCTGGACCGTCTCGGCGACCTCGTCCACGGTTGGACCTCCCTGTCAGCTGCGGCTCCGGCGCTGCGCGCACCGGTCGGCCCTTCCTACCGCACGCGTGGACCGGCCCCGGAGTTCCCCTGGGGGGCGGCCCGTACCCCGGGGGACCGGTCAGGAGGAGACGGCCGCCGGACGTCGCAGGACCGCCACGCCGTCCCCCGTGCCGCGCTGACCGGGCGCCCCCTCCGCCGCGGTCCGGCCGCCGGCCGGTTCCGATCCGACCAGGGCGGGGTCGTACTCGCGCCCTTCCACCGCGACGTTGGGCTCGACCTCGTCGGCCACCGTCGCGGCCACGACCTGCAGCGCCTCGTCGATGCGGCTGGTCAACCCCCGCAGCGACTCGTGGACCTGGTCGCGGTGTCGGCAGAGCTCGGCCACCTCGGTCCGCACCCCCGCCAGCTGCTCCGCGGCCGCGGCCGCGACCTGCTCGCGCTCGCGGGCTGCCTCGTCGTCGAGGCGCCGGCGCTCCTGGGCGGCCGCGACGGCCAGCCGGTCGCGCTCGCGAGCGGCCTCCTCCCCCAGCCGGTCGCGCTCGCGACCGGCCTCTTCCCCCAGCCGGTCGCGCTCCGCGGCGGCCGTGCGCAGCAGGTCGGCGGCCTCGACCCGCGCACGCTCCAGCACCGACTGCGCCGCGGCGCGCTGCTCGCGGGCCTGCACGCGCAGCTCGTCGGCGGCCCGGACCGCCGCTTCCTTGATCTCGTGGGCCTTCCGCAGGCGCGCATCCGCCTCGCTGCGTGCCTCGGCGACCAGGTGCTCGGCCTCGCGGGCGCCCGAGTCGGTGAGCGCCGCCGCCTCGTCGACGGCCAGCCGCAGCATCTCCTCGACGCGCTCGGACACCGGGAACACCCGGCCGCGCGGCGCGTCGGCCAGGAGGCGGCGGGAGATCTCCAGCTCCGCGGAGCAGGCCCCGAAGCGGGCGAGCAGGTCGTCGACCTGGCGGCGCACGCTGCGCAGCTCCGACTCCGCCCAGGAGACATAGGTGTCGACCTCCACCGGGTCGTAGCCACGCATCCGGCTGCGGAACACCGGCCCGGACCCGAGCATCGAGTCCAGCGCCCCGGTGAACGCGGGGATGGTGGTCCGCCCGCTCGCACCGTGCTGCTCCCCGGCCCCGTTCTGCGTCCGCACCGCCATCGCGCCGCCCCCTCGAACCTCGCTGGTATCGGCCCGGACAGTGCCAGAACCGGGGACGACGGGTGGTGCACCGTGACCGGACCGTGAAGTGACATCGGCGTCGTCCCGGCCGTGGTCGCGAGTCGGCTACGCAGCGCAGTCGGTCGGTGCGCGGGTCACGGGGAGGGAATGCACCACCGCGCGGCCTGGTTGTGCAGGGCAGTAGTTGCACTCTCAACCACCTCAGGGGCGGTCATGCAGTTCGGCATCTTCACGGTCAGCGACATCACCCAGGACCCGACCACCGGGCGCACGCCCAGCGAGGCCGAGCGGATCAAGGCCGTGCTCGCCATCGCGCAGAAGGCCGAGGAGGTGGGCCTGGACGTCTTCGCCCTCGGCGAGCACCACAACCCGCCGTTCTTCTCCTCCTCCCCCACCACGACGCTGGCGCACATCGCCGCGCGGACCTCGACGCTGCAGCTGTCGACGGCCACGACGCTGATCACCACCAACGACCCGGTGAAGATCGCCGAGGACTACGCCATGCTGCAGCACCTGGCCGACGGCCGGGTCGACCTCATGATGGGCCGCGGCAACACCGGGCCGGTCTACCCGTGGTTCGGGCAGGACATCCGCAACGGCCTCGAGCTGGCCGTCGAGAACTACGCCCTGCTGCGGCGGCTCTGGACCGAGGACGTCGTCGACTGGCAGGGGAAGTACCGCACCCCGCTGCAGGGCTTCACCTCCACCCCCCGCCCGCTGGACGGCGTCCCGCCGTTCGTGTGGCACGGCTCGATCCGCTCCCCGCAGATCGCCGAGCAGGCCGCCTACTACGGCGACGGTTTCTTCCACAACCACATCTTCTGGCCGCCGGAGCACACCCAGCGGATGGTCGAGTTCTACCGCCGCCGCTACGAGCACTACGGCCACGGCAGCGCCGACCAGGCGATCGTCGGGCTCGGCGGGCAGGTGTTCATGCGCCGGAACAGCCAGGACGCCGTGACGGAGTTCCGGCCCTACTTCGACAACGCCCCGGTCTACGGCCACGGCCCCTCGCTGGAGGAGTTCTCGAGCGAGACCCCGCTGACGGTCGGCAGCCCGCAGCAGGTCATCGAGCGCACGCTGGGCTTCCGCGACTACGTCGGCGACTACCAGCGCCAGCTCTTCCTGATCGACCACGCCGGGCTGCCGCTGAAGACGGTCCTGGAGCAGCTGGACCTGCTCGGCGAGGAGGTCGTGCCGGTGCTCCGCCGCGAGTTCGCCGCCCTCAAGCCCGCGCACGTGCCGGACGCCCCGACCCACGCCTCCCGCGTGGCCGCCGCCGGCGGCGCGAAGGACGCCACCGTCCACGCCGCCGCCGACGACGTGACGGGCCAGGCCCCCACCCAGGCCCGCGAGGAGATCGAGGTCCGATGACCACCCGCACGCTCGCCGTCGTCAGCGCCGGGCTGAGCACGCCCAGCTCGACCCGGCTGCTGGCCGACCGGCTGACCACGGCCACCGTCGCGGCGCTGGCCGACCGCGGCATCACCGCCACCGTCGAGGTCGTGGAGCTGCGCGAGCACGCCCGCGACCTGGCCGACGACCTGCTCACCGGGTTCGCCAACACGGCGCTGCGGGCCACGGTCGACACCGTGGCCGGCGCCGACGCGGTGATCGCCGTGACGCCGATCTTCTCCGCGTCCTACAGCGGTTTGTTCAAGACCTTCTTCGACGTGCTCGACAAGGACGCCCTCGTGGGCACGCCGGTCCTCATGGGCGCCACCGCGGGAACCCCCCGGCACTCCCTGGCCCTCGACCACGCCCTCCGCCCGCTGTTCTCCTACCTGCGCGCAACCGTCGTCCCCACGGCCGTGTTCGCGGCCGCGGAGGACTGGGCGGGCGCGGGAGAGGCCGGCCGCGCACTGGCCGACCGGGTGGCCCGGGCCGCCGGCGAGCTCGCCGACCTCATCGCCGGGCGCCCGCCCGCCGCACCGGTGGACCCCTTCGCCGACCCGGCGACGTCGTTCGAGGACCTGCTCCGCGGCGCCTGAGCCCGAGGCTGACCCTCCACCAGAGGTGGAGGGTCAGCCCACCGCGCCGGCCAGGAACGAGGTCACCCGGTCCGCCCACTCCCCGGGCTCGGCCGCCAGGGCGTGCGTGTGCGAGGCCCCGGGCACGCTCCACACCTGCACCCGCTCGGGCGCAGCGTCCTGCAGCACGTCGGCGGCCACCGCCTCGTCCGGCACGGTGCCGGCGGTGATGAGCAGGAACGGCGTCCCGTCGGCCGCGGCCACCGCGTCCGCGAGCGGGGCCGGCGGCGACGCCGGGGTCAGCAGGTCGACGACGGCGTAGGTGAGCCGGTCCAGGCCGCGCTGCAGGGTGCCGCTGACCCCGCCGGGCAGCCACGCGTCCTTGTCCGGGGCGGTGCGCCCGGTCGCCCCCTCGGCGACCACGGCCCGGATCCGCGGGTCGGCCGCCGCGGCCCCGATCGCCTCCTCGGCCCCCATCGACAGCCCGAGGACCGCGATGCGCCCGGGGTCCACCGACTCCTCCCCGGTCAGGAAGTCGACCGCGCCGACGACGTCGTCGTCGCCGTACCAGCCCAGATCCATGCCGCGCCCCTCGCTGTCGCCGTGCCCGCGGGCGTCCAGCATCAGCACGCCGTAGCCGCGGCCGGCCAGCACCTCTGCCTGCGGCAGCGTCGCGGCCCGGGTCTCCCCCGAACCGTGGAGCAGGACGACCGCGGCCCCGGTGCGGGAGGGCACCCACCACGCCGACAGCGCGACGCCGTCGTCCGCCTCGACAGTGACCTCCTCGGCGTCCAGCCCGTGCGCGCCCGGCGTCTCCCCCGCCGGGGACGCCGTCGGCGGGACGACGGTCACCGAGACCGCCACCCCCACGGCGTAGAGGACGACGAGAGCGACGACGGCGGCCGGCACCAGCCAGAGCCGCCGCAGACCGTGCACCGACCGCCAGAAGCCGGCCACCGCGGCGGCCACCAGGACGATCCCCGCCACCAGCAGGCCCAGCCCCAGGACGGTGAGGAACGACCACCCGGTCTTCTGCAGGTGGCGGACGCCCAGTCCGAGCCCGACCGCGGTCGCGAGCACTCCCAGGACGGCGAGGACCACGCCGGTGGCCGTCCGGTGCGGGAGGTGCGGCCGGTCGGCGGTGCTCCGGTCGGCGCGGGCCAGGTCGGGATCGGCGTCCACCGGGACCTCCGTCGGACGGGGACCCCCACGGGTCCCGACCGGCCCACTCGACCACCGCCGGGCGGGGGCGGGAGGAGGCGGACGTCCGCGTCCGGCGGGACCGACGACCCGGAGCGCGCTCAGCCGGCTGCAGTGCCGGAGGGCGGGGCGCTGCCGCCCTGCGGCGACTCCCCGGCCATGAGCGCGATGATCGCCGCGCGGTCGGCCGCCGACGGCTGCCCCCACGCCGGGTCGTACCCGTAGACCTCGTGCAGCGGGGTGGATGCCGTGCGCCCGGTGAGCACCTCCACCGCGCCGGTGCCGATGAGGCCGGGGTGCTCCACGCCGCAGGCCTCGGCGACCTTGAGCAGGTCGCGCCGGAGGGTCTGCACGTAGGAGGCGGCCCGCACCGACTTCAGCGCCGGGTCCAGCCCGTGCGTCAGCCACGGGTTCTGCGTGGCGACGCCGGTGGGGCAGGTGTCGGTGTGGCACTTCTGCGCCTGGATGCAGCCGATGGACAGCATCGCCTCGCGGGCGATGTTGACCAGGTCGCAGCCGAGCGCGAAGGCGACGACGGCGTTGTCGGGCAGGCCGAGCTTGCCGCCGCCGACGAAGACGACGTCCTCGGTCAGGCCCCTGCGGGCGAAGGTGGAGTAGACGCGGGCGAAGCCGAGCTGGAAGGGCAGCGACACCGAGTCGGTGAAGATCAGCGGTGCCGCACCGGTGCCGCCCTCTCCCCCGTCGACCGTGACGAAGTCGACCCCGCGGCCGGACGCCGCCATCCGGTCGGTGAGCTCCTGCCAGAAGCCCATGTCACCGACGGCGGACTTGATGCCGACGGGCAGCCCGGTCTCGTCCGCCAGGAGCTCCACCCAGTCCAGCAGGCTGTCGACGTCGGAGAACTCGGCGTGCCGCGACGGGCTGATGCAGTCCTCCCCCACCGGGATGCCGCGGGTCGCGGCGATCTCGGGCGAGACCTTCGCCGCCGGGAGCACGCCTCCCAGGCCGGGTTTCGCGCCCTGGCTGAGCTTGATCTCCAGTGCCCTGACGGGTGCGCCCGCGACCAGATCCTTCAGCCGCTGCAGGTCGAAGCGCCCGCGCTCGTCGCGGCAGCCGAAGTAGGCCGTGCCGAGCTGGAAGACCAGCTCCCCGCCGTGCCGGTGGTGCGGCGACAGCCCGCCCTCGCCGGTGTTGTGCAGGCAGCCGGCCAGGGCCGCGCCCCGGTTCAGCGCCTCGATCGCAGCTCCTGACAGCGACCCGAAGCTCATCGCCGAGATGTTCACGACCGATTCGGGGCGGAAGGCGTGCCGGCGGCCCCGGGCGGCGCCGAGCACCTTCGCGGCGGGCAGAGCGGCACCGTGCCCGGTGTGCAGGTCGGTCGCGGGCACCGCCGGGCCGAACGTCCGGTGGTTGATCACCGGGTAGCCGGCGGTGTACTCGAGGTCGTTGTCGGTGCCGAAGCCGAAGTAGTTGTTCTCGCCCTTGGCCGAGGCGTACACCCAGCGGCGCTGGTCGCGGGTGAAGGGCCGCTCCTCGTTGTTGCCGGCCACCAGGTACTGGCGCAGCTCGGGGCCGATGGACTCCAGCAGGTACCGGGCGTGCCCGAGCACCGGGAAGTTGCGGAGCAACGAGTGCTCGCGCTGCACGAGGTCGCGGACGGCCACGGCAGCGACGGCAGCCAACCCCGCTGCGGCCCCGCGGGATACCCGGTTCATGGCCTCACCATCGCAGCGCACGGCCACCGGCGACACCCGGGACGGCGCGGCTCAGGAGGTGTAGGCCGAGCCGCCGCGCAGCCGGGCGCGCACGGCGGTGGCCAGCGGCGCCAGGACGACGCCGTCGCGCGCCAGCCGCGCCCGCAGCTCGCGCCGGTGCCGCAGCACGCCCACCAGGCCGATCGCCCAGAACACGTACTGGACGGCGAAGGCCGCGCGGAAGGCGTCGAGCGAGTAGTCGGTCGACGCGCCCGGGGTGAGCAGGTCCAGCACGGCGCCGATCGCCAGGATGGTCAGCAGCGAGGCGACGAACCCGCCGACGTTCACCACCCCGCTGGCCTTGCCCAGGCGCTCGGCCGGGTTCTCCGTGCGGGCGTAGTCGAAGCCGATCATCGAGCCCGGGCCGTTGGTGCCCAGGACGACGACCAGCACGATCAGCAGGGGCAGGGGCGCCCGTCCCGGCCACGCCAGCACGACCGTCCAGGCGGTCGCGGTCGCGCCCAGGATCGAGAAGACCAGCACCGACCGGCGCAGCGGCCAGCGACCGCACAGCCGGCCCAGCAGCGGGCCGACGCCCATGCCCACCAGCACCAGGAGGGTGAGCAGGCCGGCCGCCGTCCCCGGCGAGAGCCCCTGCCCGACCACGAGGAACGGATAGCCCCAGAGCAGCGCGAAGACGGTGCCGGAGAACTGCGTGACCAGGTGCGTGTACAGACCGATGCGCGTGCCGGGTTCGCGCCAGGTGTCCCGGAGGGTCTCGCGCAGCTCGGCCAGACCCACCGCCGGCGCCCGGACGGCGCCGCCCGGGGAGTCGCGCAGCGCGACCGCCACGAGGACGGCGACGAGCAGGCCCACGGCGGCGGCACCCAGGAAGGTCGTCTCCCACGAGGTGCCGTGGAGCAGGGCCACCAGCGGGTAGGCCGCGAGCACGGAACCGAGCTGGCCGAGGATCCCGGTGAGCTGGGTGATCAGCGGGATGACGGGTCCGGCGAACCAGAACGAGACGACCCGCAGCACGCTGATGAAGGTCATCGCGTCACCGGCGCCGACGAGCACCCGGGCCGCCACCGCGGTCGGCACGTCCCCGGCGAGCGCCAGCACCAGCTGGCCGGCGGCCATCGTCACCGCCCCGGCGAGGATCAGCCGGCGCGACCCGAGCCGGTCCAGCGCCACGCCGACCGGGATCTGCAGCCCCGCGTAGACGGCGAGCTGGAGGACCAGGAACAGCGAGACGGCGGACGCGCCGGCGGAGAAGCGCTCCTGCGCGTCGACGGCGGCCACCCCGAGCGAGGCCCGGTGGAACACCGCGACCACGTAGGACAGCAGCGCCACGCCCCACACCGCGTAGGCGCGGGCAGGCGTCGGCGGGGTCACCCCAGTCCCGACACCGGACACGCCCCCGATCTTCCGGGAGCGGCGGTGACCTCGCTCACCGCCGGGTCACGGCCGGGTCCGACGGGGCGGTACGCTCAGGGGCCGGGGCACCTGGGTGAACAGCGGGACCGGCGCAGCTCAGGCCGTCCGGAGCAGCTCGTCGAAGTCCGGAGGTGTTGCGCGCTCACCGAGACGATCATCGTGCCGGGATCGGTCGGGATCTCGACGTGACGCCGGGGCATGTACGAGATGATCTTGTCCTCGTCGTCCTCGGTGGTCCTGCCGTCGGTCTCGAAGGGCGCGTCCAGCACCTCCTTGGGCGTGAACGGCCCGGTGGGCGAGTCGGAGGTCCACGTGGCGACCGTGTCGGCCAGGTCCCCACCGCGCTTGGAGATCGCGCTCCAGCGGCCGTCGATGCAGGTCCACCGACAGCCCTCCGCCGGCCCTTCGACGGCGTCCATGCATCGGGGCACGCACGCGCGAGGCGTCGGGCTGCCAGGCTCTCAGCCGTCCCAGTACTCCATCGCCGCAGCGTTCATCGACTCGGCGGCCGGGAGGCGCGAGACGAACAGCTCGCGGCCGAACACGGAGGCCTCGCCCGGTCTGGCGGGTGCCGTAGAGGTAGAGCCAGTCACCGTCGACGGTGGCGGACGCCCCCCAGTGGATCTGCCCGATGTTCGGTGTCGTCCGGGGTCAGGTCCGCGCCTCGTGCCAGCCGGGGACCCCGTCGACGCCGACTTGAGATGGCGACCGTCGTCCCGCGGAAGAGGAAGTCCAACTGCCGTCCGCCCGCTGCACGCGCGAAGGTAGACGACGACGACGTCCGTCACGTCCCCGCCGTCGGCCGGCCGCGGGTCCATGCGGACCAGCGACATCGGCCAGTCGCTCAGCTCGCCGGGGTCACGGGGGAAGACGGGACTCGAGCCCGTCGGTGATCAGCTGCGACATGCAGGTGCCGGAGGTGACCAGGACGGGTTGTCGATCGAGCGCGAGGCCTCTCCGCTGCTCGGCGCATCGTGTCCCCGCAGACCCAGAGGACACGGCCGTCGCTCAGGACTGCACTGGCGCCGACGTCCGCCGCCTGCCAGTAGGGCAGGTCCGCTCGGTCGACCATCTCGTTCAACTGGGCCGCCGTCAGCGTCGCCGGCTGATCGGGCACCGGGCAGGCCGGCTCCAGCCGCGCCGATGTCGGCGTCCGCGGCCGGCTGGATGTCCGCCAACGCCGGTCCCTGCCCCGGCGCGGGCTCGCGTCCGGGCGCCGGCGCCTCGAGCCGGAGGCAGCCGGTCAGGACGAGGCAGACCGCCGGGACGAGGACGGCGACTCGGCGGGACACGTCCCGATGGTGCCTCATGCGCGCCACCTCACCGGCGGCCACGGGAGCGGCCGGCGCCACGCGACGTCGCCGGCAGCCACCGGCCAGGCAGTGCCGGCACGACGCCCGCCACGACCGCGCTCAGCGCCACGACGGCCAGGAGCTGCCGCTGCGCCTTCGTCGCGTCGGCGTCGGCCAGCAAGCAGCGCGCCTGCCGCGACGAGCGCGAGGACCGCGACGGTCCCGAGGAGGGCCGGGCGCCCTCTGCGGGAGGAGCTGGCGCACCACCCACGAGCCGGCCAGGGCCGCCACGCCCACCAGCCCACCGACGAGCGCGGTGCCGATAGGGCCGCGCCGACGACGACGCCGGCATGAGCACGGCCGACAGGACCCGGGCGCGCCGCGGCGCGCGGTGCGGTCGTGCCCGCCTGCACGGACGTGCCGGACAGCACGGCGCCACCAGGACCAGGACCAGCACCGCTCCGGCACCGACCGCCAGCGCCGCGCGGTAGTAGGGCCCAGGCGCGAAGGTCAGCTCGACCGTCCCGGCCGCGCCGGGCGGGCACGATGTACCCCTGCTGCCACCCGTCGACGGCGACCGGCGCGAGCACCTCCCCGTCCAGGCGCGCCGTCCAGCCGGGGTTGGTGTTCTCCGGGATCACCAGCAGGGTGTCCTCGCTGCGGTCCTCGACCTGCACCGTGCGGTGCTCGGCGCCCCAGCGGGGTGTCGGGCACGGCCACGCGCTCGCCTCGATCAGTATCGCCCGGCGAGCCCACGCGGAGGAGAGTGACGGAGTCGATGCCACAGGTCGCGCTGCTCCGCCCCAGGATCCGGTGCTCCCCGGCCGGCACGTCTGACGGTCGGGAGCGGTGTCGCAGAATTCCAGGGCCAGCGGGCGCTGGGACTCCAGGCGACCCATGGTCGTCCGCGCCGCGGTCAGCATCACCGTGCCGTCGACACGCACCTCGGGGTCGCCTGGCGTGCCGCACTCGAGGCGGAGAAGACCTCGGTGTCCGGATCGGCCACGGGTTGGGACCGCCGACCTCCAGCTCGCTCACCCCCACGCCGAGCCGCTGCTCCCAGAGGGTGTACGGGTCGACGGACTCTGGCCTGCTCGGGCAGCACGAACGTGACCGAGAGGCGGTCCGTGGAGCACCGGGGCGAACCGGCGGTGCCGTCCTCGGCGAGCCGCAGGTGCGCGGCAGCCCCCCGGTCTCGATCTACGACCGCGGTCGGCGTCGCGGCGTTCAGCCCGGGAGCCGTGACCACCCGCAGCGAGTCCACCGTGCGGGCCTCGGGGAAGGTGAGCGTCAGCGTCGGGCCGCCGGTCGTCCGCGCGCCGCCAGCCATGTGGTCGCCGGATCACCGTCGACGGCCGCGGCCGCGCTGGCCGCGCGGATCCGTGACCGGCTCGCTGCTCGCCGTCACCGGCACGCTGCCGCGCGCCGCGGTGAGCAGGGCGTCGAGCGCCCGGCCCGGGTCGCGCCACGCCCGGTGGCGAAGACCTCGTAGTCGAACCAGACGCGGCGTGGTGAAGCCGCGGCCCAGCCACATCGGCTCCTCCGCGCCGCTGACCAGCCCGGGAGCACAGCGGACGGCGCCCCCTCGGCGCCGGTGACGCAGCCCGACCGCCCGCGCTGGGCGTCGAAGGCGTAGACGCTCACCGGGGCTGGCGCGCGCGGGCGTCACCGCCGAGCGCTAGCACGCTCAGGCCGGGGAGGCGCACCTCGGCCAGCGAGAGACCCGGCGCACCAGGGGCGTCGGCCCCCTCGGCCCGAGCGGAGCTGATGGTCACCTGCGAGGTGTAGCCCTCGGGCAGAGGCACGTCTGCTCCTCGCCGGTGTCGGCGACCGGCACGACGAGCTCGCCGGAGTCCGTGGTGACCCGCAGCTCGGCCGGGCGCGGTCGACACCGGGTTCCTGGCCGAGGGACACGATCATCGTGCGGCCGAGGATGCGGCGCTCGGTGGTCAGCCGCCACCAGGGCGCCTCGGAGCTCTCGTCCCAGGGAGCGGGCCGCCAGGCGGTCATCGGGTCGCCGTCGACCGCCGACCAGGGCTGGTTGTCCAGGCGCGTGCCGGTGAACCCGTCGGGGTCCGGCCGCCGAGCTGGAGGCGGTCGGGGTGCCGTCGATGTACTTGATCACGCTCGGCCGCACGCCGAGTCGGGCAGCGACGTAGTCGCGGACCGGGTTCTCCAGCTGGAGCGGGGCGTCGGCGGTCAGCCCACCGGAGGTGGCCCCCAGGAGGCGGCCGAAGTTGCGCTCGCGGCGGATCAGCGCGTCGTCACCATCGCGGCTGCGACCGGGGCCCCCGGGGTGCCGGCGAGAGGGTGGGCCGGTCGGTGATCAGCCCGCGCTCCTCCAGCGCGAGGACGCGCCTCGGGACCGCCGTGCACGGTGACCGCCGACGACATCGGCGCGGTCCACGCCCGCGGCGACGACGTCGGCCACGGCGTACACCTCGATCGCCGGCGCCGGCTCGTCGAGACCGGCGTCGTCCACCGAGCCGTCGCTCAGGTCGGGCGGCCTCCGACACTGGGCCGAACGTGGCCACCAGGCTGATGCCGGGCGAGTTCTCGCAGGGCCTGACGGACCAGCACCGCGCGGGTCGCGCCCGCCGCGCCGGTGTCGAGGTCGTTGCGCAGGACCAGGTGCGAGAAGCCGGCCCGTGCCAGGTACCGCGTCAGCCCCGCGGAACCCTCGCCCACCTCCAGTCGCGCCTCGATGGCGTCGAGCATCCGGATGTGGCCCTCGGGCGTGAGCGGGATGGCGTTGCGGACGTCCCACGGCGACTCGGCCAGTGCCTGCAGCGGCTCGTCGATGGGGGTGCCCCACTCGTACTCGGGGAACGAGGACCCGGGCACCAGGAGCGCCCGGCCGCTGGGCTGCCCGGCGGCGAGGAAGTCGGCGGTCTCCTGCCAGTACTCCGGGATGTCGGAGAACCCGGCGGGGGCGCGAGCTTCCCCTCGAGCGCCGGGGAGATCGACGTGACGAGCGCGACCGCCAGTACGAGCAGCACCGACGCGGGAGGCGACCGCGGCCGTCGCCGCCGCCGGAGCAGGGCCGGCGTCCCGCGCGTCGCGGGCGCGCCGCAGCCGGTGGA
Organism: uncultured Actinomycetota bacterium; assembly: GCA_963747895.1. Classification (GTDB taxonomy): domain Bacteria; phylum Actinomycetota; class Actinomycetes; order Mycobacteriales; family Geodermatophilaceae; genus Blastococcus. Next base: position 278,582 of record CAVVGX010000012.1, on the reverse strand, counting down.
CCGCGACGGCAGCGAGGTGGGCGAACGCCAGCACCAGCGGCAGGCGGACCACCGGGTCCCACTTGTGCACGTTGCGCAGCGGGGCGAGCGGGCCGTCGAGTGCGTCGTGCAGCCGGTCGGCCCAGCAGCCCCTGGACGTCGGCGAGGTGCCCCAGCGACACCAGGCCGACACCGGCCAGGAGACCGAGGACCAGCCAGGTGCGCTCGGGCAGGTCGCGGCGGCACAGCGCGGCCAGCCCGGCCGCGACGAGGACGACGGTGCCGACGATGGGGAGACCTCGTGCACCAGCGCCCACCCAGCCGGCCAGTTCGGACCCGACGGCGAGGCCAGCGTGGCGAGCCAGTGCGAGCTGCCGCGCAGCACGCTGAGGACGTCGGTCGGGCCGGTCGTCGCCGTCGGCCGTCTCGATGTAGTAGAGGAACGGCGGGCCGAACCGCCCAGCAGCACCAGTGGCCCGGCCCACCAGGCGGTGGCCAGCGCGACCGCGATCAGCCACCAGACGATCAGCCGGCGCTTGACCGGCCCGGCCGGCCGCGTCACGAGGTACAGCACCGCCAACGGGATCACCGCGGCCGTCGCCACGGCGTTCACCCCGCCGACGCAGAAGACGGCGATGCCCGACAGCGCGGCTGCCCGTCGCGGTGAGCGCTGCGCCGACGCCGCGCCCACCAGCGGGAGGACCACCCAGGGGGCGAGGGCGAGCGGGATCGTCTCGACCGAGATGGCGCCGAGCTCGGTGACCATCCGCGGCGAGAGCGCGTAGGCGATGCCGGCCAGCAGCACCGTGCCCGGCGTGCCGATGCGCAGCCGGCGGGCCAGCAGCACGACACCGAGGAAGGCCACGCTCATCAGCGCCGCGAACCACAGCCGCTGGACGATCCACGCCGGCACGCCGGCCAGCTGTCCCAGGGCGAAGAACGGCCCCATGGGGAAGAGGTAGCCGTAGGCCTGGTTCTGGATCTGCCCCGCGGCGCCCTCGGGCTCCCAGAGGGTCAGCGCCCGGCCGAGGAAGGCGATCGGGTCGACCACGAGGTCGGACTTCGTGTCGCCGAGGATCTTGCCCGGCGCCTGCAGCAGCGACAGGACGAGGAAGCCGGCGCAGACCGCGATCCACTGCCACCGCGCCCGGAGTGCGGACGCCCACCGCGCCGGTCGGCCCTGCGTCCGCTCCGATGCCTCCGGGTCCGCCGGTGACGGCGCTGCCGGGGCACCGGTGACCATCGTCGCCATCGTCAGCAAGCCCGCCCGCGTCAGGCGCTCGGGACGGGAACCCGGGTGGGCTCGTCCTGGGCGGGGTCGGGGTGGGAGCCGGCCGGCGTGGGCCGACGGCGGAGCAGCAGGAGTGCGCCGAGGGCGAGGAGCGCGGCGCCGGCGGCGGCCGCCGCCCACTGCACCGCGGACCGCAGGGTCGCCCGGTCGTCGGCGATCTCCCCGGCCAGGCCGACGGCGTCGTCGACGGCGTCGTCCGTCGTCCGGAACGAGCCGGACAGGAGGACCGCACCGGGCGTGCCGTCGACAGCGCGCAGGGCGGTCACCGGCCGCTCCTCGACGGAGACGATGACGCCGCTCACGGGCTCGACGAGCAGCGTCGCGCTGCTGCTGTGCACCACCTCGGCGGGGATCTCCGCCTCGGGCGAACCGACCAGGGCTCCAGGTACGGGGGCCGTCCGGATCACCTGCTCGGGGACCTCCTGCTCGAAGCGGTACACCTGCAGGCCGTCGAGCCGCTCGGCACCCACGTAGCGGGCGGGGAACGACTCCCTCGCCGTGGTGTCCCAGACATCGTAGTCGCGCTGCTCGGTGTCGGCCGGGAAGCGCACGGTGAGGCCACTCAGCTCGACCCGCTCCCCGTCGACCGAGCCGACGACGCAGCTCTCGGCCTCGGCGGTGCGGCGGTCCAGGCAGACGACCGTGGTGGAGGTGGCGATCAGGGTCCCGTTCGCGTCGTCCGTCTCCGACACGTACTCCCAGACCGCGGTGTCCTCGTCGGCGTCACCGGCGTCCTCGTCTCCCCGGACACGGACCGACACCGAGACGTCGTCGCTCGTCACCGGCGCGAGCGTGACGGGGTCCAGGTAGCCGACCTGCCGGCCCTCCGCGGTCACCTCGGAGGACTCGTCCAGGCGGAGGTCGGCCGGCGTCAGCGGGACCCAGGAGTGCGCGGTCAGCGACGCAGCGACCGCGAGACCTCCCAGGCCGATGACGGCCACACCGACGACACGCGCCCGCATACGGCTCCAGCTCCCCTCGCCGCGGCGGCTCGCGCGGCACGACCTGCGACGGTACGGGACATCCGTGACCCCGTCGGCGACGACGCTCCGGCACGTGGGCGGCCGACCCGCTCCCCTCCCGGGCGCGCCGCGACACGCCCGGGAGGCTGCTGGGACACCCGGGTCGGACGGGGTTTCCGGGGTCCGCCTTCGGGAGTCGGGCGGTTCCGGACCCCGGCGTTCCGGCGTCAGGCGTTCTTGCGCAGCACCAGGACGAAGTTCCAGCTGGCGAACTCGCGCAGACCGGGGACGCGCGCCACCCAGGTGGCCCACCACGGGTGGTACCGGGGCAGCACGGCGAGCAGTTCGGCGTCCGGGCACGAGCGGGCCCACTTGTAGGCCATGCCGGCAGAGGCGGAGAAGAGCGACTCCCCGTACTTGTTCTTGGGCTCGGCACCGTTGCGCTCGATGTACCGGCGGCGGGCCCGGTAGCCGCCCAGGTAGTGCCACGGCGCCGTCTCGTGCCCACCCCACGGCGAGAGCCACGGGGTGAAGGAGAGGAAGACGAGGCCCCCGGGCCTGGTCACCCGCACCATCTCGTCGGCCATCGTCACGGGGTGCGGCACGTGCTCCAGCACGTTCGACGAGTAGCAGACGTCGACGGCGCCGGTGCGGATCGGCAGCTCCTCTCCGCTGGCCCGCAGCGTGCCCGGCTCCGGATCCCCGGCCGCGGTCATCTCCCCGGCGTCCGGCTCGAGCCCCACGTACCTGGCGCCGGCACCCCGGAAGGCGTCGGCGAAGTAGCCCGGACCGCCTCCGACGTCCAGCACCGTGGCGCCGGACAGGTCGACCCAGCGGGACAGCTGCGCGACCGAGTCGGCGGCCAGGACGCTGTAGAAGCCGGCCGGGTCGTCCTGCTCGTGCAGGAAGGCCCGGAACAACGAGACCGACCGGGAGAGGGTGGCCGATCGGTTCATCCGTGTACTCCAAAGGGTCGTCGGGTTCGTTGTGGGTCCAAGCGGCTGCTCGGGTGCATTAGTGTGCCGCGGGTGTTGTACCGAACGACGGACATCGATGTTCTCTTCGTGAACTGGCGTGATGTCAGCCACCCGGAGGGCGGCGGATCGGAACGGTACGTGCAGCGGATCGCAGAGGGTCTGGCTGCCGCCGGCCTCCGTGTCACCCTGCTGTGCGCCGAGCACGGCCGCGCTCCCCGCGAGGAGATCGTCAACGGCGTCCGGATCATCCGGCGGGGTGGTCGGTTCAGCATCTACCCCCGCGCCATGGCGTTCGTCCGGAAGCACAAGCCCCGTCTGGTCGTCGACATCCAGAACGGCATCCCCTTCTGCAGCACCCTGGCCACCCGCTCCCCGGTGACCACCGTGGTCTTCCACGTGCACAAGGAGCAGTGGCCGATCGTCTTCGGTCCCATCGGTGGGCGCATCGGCTGGTGGCTGGAGTCGGTCCTGGCGCCGAAGATCTACCGCCGGGTTCCGTACGTGACGATCTCGGACGCCACCGGCCGCGAGATGAGCGGTCTGGGCATCGACGCCGAGCGCATCACGCTGGTACCCGTCGGCACCGAGCCGATCGTGCAGGTGGACACCCCCCGCTCCCCGTCACCGCGACTGGTCACCCTGGGCCGGCTGGTGCCGCACAAGCAGGTCGAGCACTCCCTGGAGATCCTCGCCCGGCTCAGCGACCGCTGGCCCGACCTCACCCTCGCCGTGGTCGGCGAGGGCTGGTGGGAGGACACGCTGCGCGCCGAGGCCGAGCGGCTCGGGGTGGCCGACCGCGTCGAGTTCCTCGGCTTCCTCGAGGAGACCGCCAAGCACGAGCAGCTCGCGGCGGCCTGGGTCTTCGTCTGCCCCTCGATCAAGGAGGGCTGGGGCATGGTGGTCATCGAGGCCGGCGGCCACGGCGTCCCCACAGTCGGGTACCACTCCTCCGGCGGGCTGCAGGAGTCCGTCGTCGACGGCGTCAGCGGTGTGCTCGTCGACGACCTCGACCAGATGACCGACGCCGTCGCCGGGCTGCTCGAGGACGACGCGGCCCGCCGCGCCATGGGCGAAGCGGCGATGAAGCACGCGGCCACCTTCGAGTGGTCGGCCAGCGTCCGCGAGTTCGCCGGCGTCCTGGCCCGGTCGGTCCGCGAGTCCGCCCGCCGCGCGGTCCGCGACGACGCCGCCGACCTGGTCGCGCAGCTCGAGAGCATCCAGCACGGCGCCGGCGACCCGATCCGGGAGCTCGCCGCCCGCGTCGAGGCGTCCCCGGTCGGCACGGCCGGCCCCCGGGAGACCGCTTCCTCTGGCCTGCCGTGAGCCGCGGCGGCCCCCCGGACACCCGGCGGCGAGCGGTCCAGCGGGACCCTCGGTGCGGGGTGTGCGGATGACCGCCACCGAGGTGCCGCCGGCGCCGGGTTTCCTCCGCCGGCGACGCGCGGCCGCCGTCCCGGCCGCGCTCGTCTCGCTGGCGCTGCTCGGCGTCAACGGTCTGGCCTACGTCATGACCGTCGTGGCGGCCCGCCTGCTCGCACCGGAGGCCTTCGGTGAGCTGGCCGCGCTGCTGGGCGTCATGTTCATCGGCGTCGTCCCGGCGACCGGGCTGCAGACGTCGGCAGCGCTGACCCTCGGGGCCAACCCCCCGGACCGCCCGGCCGTGGTGGCCCGGTTGCACACCGCCACCTGGGTGGGCGCGGGCGCCGTCGGCGTCCTCGGGCTGCTGGCTCGTGGTGCCCCTCGTGTCGCTGCTGCACCTCTCCGGCCCCTCGAGCATGCTGTGGCTGATCGCCGCCCTGGTGCCGCACACCCTCGTCGGCGGCTACGACGGCCTGCTGCAGGGCAACCACCGCTATCGCCGGCTGGCCCTGGTCAACACCACGTTCGGGCTGCTCAAGTCCGGCGGCGGCATCGCCGGCCTGGTCATCGGCGGCACCCCCGAGGCGGCGCTCATCGGGATGGCCGTGGGGTGCACGGGCAGCGCCGCCGTCGGCTGGTGGTTCTCCGGCCGCCCGGGCTTCGCCCGCGGACTGCGCCCGCACATCCTGGCGGCCACGAAGGCGTCCGGAGCCCTGCTCGGCCTCGTGCTCATGGTCAACCTCGACCTGCTGCTGGCCCGCCACCACCTGCCCGCCGACCTGGCCGGCGAGTACGCCGTCGCCTCCATCTTCACCAAGGTCGCCTTCTGGCTCCCGCAGGGCATCAGCGTCGTCCTGCTGCCCCGCCTGGCCAGCGCGCGCGGACGCCGGCGGCTGCTGCCGGTCGCCGCTGCCCTGGTCGCCCTCGTGGGCGCGGTGCTCACCGCCCTCACGGCGGCGCTCGGCGCGCGGGCCCTCCCCCTGGTGGGCGGGGCGGAGTACGGCGACGCGCTGGGCGGTGCCACCTGGGTCTTCTCGATCCTGGGCACGCTGTTCGCGCTGGCCCAGCTGCTGCTCTACTCCGGTATCGCCGCGGCCGACCGCGTCGCGGCCGTCGCGGTCTGGTGTGCCGTGGCCGCGGAGGCGATCGGCGTCGAGCTGCTCGCCTACCGGGGCGACCTCACCGTGCTGACGGTGGTCGGCACCGCGATCGCCGCCAGCGTCCTGCTCGTCGGCACCGGTCTCTTCCGGGTGTGGCGCGCCCACGCCCGGCCGCCCGTCCCGGCCCGGAGACCGGCCGCCGCCTGAGTCCGGGGCACGATCAGCAATACGGGCGACGGGAGGACTACTCGCCCGGATCCGCGGGCAGGACCTGCACAGTCGCCCGCCCGGAGGCTCCGGTGGGCTGCTCAGCAGACGAGCCAGACGAGAGGAGCGCCGTCCATGGCGTCCGTCATCCACTACACGATCGCGACCGAGGCCGAGAAGAGCCCCGACTTCCGTCGCGTGCTCTGGACCGGGGAGCACACCCAGCTCGTCATCATGACCATCCCCAAGGGTGGCGAGATCGGCGAGGAGGTCCACGAGGTGGACCAGATCCTCACCTTCGTCAGCGGCACCGGGAAGGCGGTCATCTCCGGGTCGGAGAAGGCCGTCGCTCAGGGCGACCTCGTCGTCGTGCCCGCCGGGAAGAAGCACAACTTCCTCAACACCGGCGAGAACCCGCTGATCCTCTACACGGTCTACGGCCCGCCCGAGCACGCCGACGGGGCGGTGCACGCGACCAAGGAGGAGGCCGACGAGCTCGAGGAGGCCGGCAAGGACGAGCCCCCGACCTCCGGCTGACGCACGATCCGGAGGGCCGCCGTCGTCGCGACGGCGGCCCTTCCCCGTGCCGGGGTCACGGTGCGACGGGGTGGGTGGCTGCCCGATCGGACGGCGAGGGAGACTCGGGCCCATGACGACCACCTCCCCCGGCCCGCTGCGCACGGGGGACGGCACCGGTCCCGAGCTGGCCGCTGCGCTCCGCCGGGCCGGGATCGCCGACGTCGACGACTCGGGGCTGGCCCGCGCGCTGTACTCCTCCGACGCCTCGCTCTACCGCGTGCACCCCCGCGCCGTGGTTCGCCCCCGTGACGTCGACGAGGTGCTCGCCACGCTCGCCGTCTGCCGCGAGCTCGGCGTGCCGCTGACCGCCCGCGGCGCCGGCACGTCCATCGCGGGCAACGCCGTCGGTCCCGGGGTGGTGCTGGACACCAGCCGTCACCTGAACCGGGTCCGGTCCATCGACCCCGAGGCCCGGACGGCCGTCGTGGAACCGGGCCTGGTGCAGGCCGCGCTGCAGACCGCGGCCCGCCCGCACGGCCTGCGCTTCGGCCCCGACCCGAGCACGCACAACCGCTGCACGATCGGCGGGATGATCGGCAACAACGCCTGCGGCTCGCGGGCGCTGGGCTACGGGCGCACGTCGGACAACGTCGTCGGTCTGGACGTCGTCACCGGCGGCGGCACCCGGCTCGCGCTGGGCCCGGGCACGACACCGGACGCCGGCCCCCTGGCCGACCTGCACCGCCTGGTGGCCGGCTCGCTCGGCACGATCCGCACCGAGTTCGGCCGCTTCGGCCGCCAGGTGTCGGGCTACTCGCTGGAGCACCTGCTGCCCGAGCGCGGCTTCGACGTCGCCCGCGCGCTCGTGGGCAGCGAGGGCACGCTCGGGCTGGTGCTCGGCGCGACGGTCCGGCTGGTCACCGACGCCCCCGTCCGTGGCCTGGTGGTGCTCGGCTACCCCTCGATGGCCGAGGCAGCCGACGCCACACCGGGGCTGCTCCCCCACGAGCCCACCGCGGTCGAGGGCCTCGACGAGCGGATCGTGCAGCGACTGCGCGACGTACCCGCCGCCGTCGTCCCCGAGCTGCCGCGCGGCGCGGGCTGGCTGATGGTCGAGCTGACCGGCGACGACGTCGCCGAGGTCGAGAGCAAGGCGCGCGGGGTGCTCGCCGACGCCGGTGCGCTGGACTCCCTGGTGGTCACCGACCCGGCGCACGCCGCGGCCATCTGGCGCATCCGCGAGGACGGCGCCGGGCTGGCCAACCGCACGTCCGACGGGCGGCCGGCGCACGCGGGCTGGGAGGACGCCGCCGTCCCGGTCGAGAAGCTGGGCGAGTACCTGCGCGGCTTCGACGCGCTGCTCGACGGCCACGGGCTGCAGGGGGTGCCCTACGGCCACTTCGGCGACGGCTGCCTGCACGTGCGCATCGACTTCCCGTTCGGTGCCGGTGGCGAGCCGGACCGGGGGCGGTCGCGGTACCGGGCGTTCGTGGAGGACGCCGCGCGGCTGGTCGCCGGCTACGGCGGCTCGCTGTCCGGGGAGCACGGCGACGGCCGGGCCCGCAGCGAGCTGCTGCCCCTCATGTACTCCCCCGCCGCCATCAGCCTCTTCGAGCAGGTCAAGGCGGTCTTCGACCCCGCGGACCTGCTCAACCCCGGCGTCCTCGTCCGTCCCTCGCCGCTCGACGACGACATCCGCATGGCGGCCGCGCCCGTCGTGTCGCGCACCACCCACCCGACCCTGGCGCTGGCCTACCGGCACGACGGCGGTGACCTGTCGGCGGCCGTGCACCGCTGCACCGGCGTCGGCAAGTGCCGCGCGGACCTGCAGTCCTCCGGTGGGGTCATGTGCCCCTCCTGGCCGGCGACGCGGGAGGAGAAGGACTCGACCCGCGGTCGCGCACGGGTGCTGCAGGAGATGCTGGCCCCCGGCGGGCCGGTCACCGGCTGGCGCTCCCCCGAGGTGCACGACGCCCTCGACCTGTGCCTGTCCTGCAAGGGCTGCTCCTCGGACTGCCCCACGGGGGTGGACATGGCCTCCTACAAGGCCGAGGTGCTCCACCAGTCCTACCGCCGGCGGCTGCGCCCCCGTCCGCACTACACGCTGGGCTGGCTGCCGCGCTGGGCCGATCTCGCCGCGCGGGCGCCGCGGGTGGTCAACGCCGTCCTCGGCTCGACGGTGGGCGGCCGGCTGGCCAAGTGGGGCGCCGGCATGGACCAGCGCCGCGAGGTGCCGCCGTTCGCCGTCCGCACCTTCCGCCAGCAGTGGGCAGACCGCCCGGCCGCGACCCACGACGGCGCCCCGGTGGCGCTGTGGGTCGACTCGTTCACCGACCACTTCGACCCCGACGTCGCCCTGGCGACCGCGGAGGTACTGGAGGCGGCGGGCTACCGCGTGCAGGTGCCGGGTGCGGACACCTGCTGCGGGCTGACCTGGATCACCACCGGCCAGCTGGACGCGGCCCGCCGGATCCTCGGGCACACCGTGGCCGAGCTCGCACCGGTCGTGGATGCCGGCATCCCGGTGGTCGGCGTCGAGCCCTCGTGCACCGCCGTGCTGCGCAACGAGTCCCTGGAGGTCGTCGGCGGGCCGGACGCCGAGCGGGTCGCCCGGGGCACCCGCACGCTGGCCGAGCTCCTGGCCGAGACGCCGGGGTGGGCGCCGCCGTCCCTGGCGGGCGTGCAGGTGGTCGCCCAGCCGCACTGCCACCACGCCTCGGTCCTCGGGTGGTCGGCCGACGCGGCGCTGCTGCGGAAGGCCGGCGCGGAGGTCACCCGGCTGGGCGGCTGCTGCGGCCTGGCGGGCAACTGGGGCGTCGAGAAGGGCCACCACGACGTGTCGGTGGCCATCGCCGGCCAGCAGCTCCTGCCCGCGGTCGAGGAGCTCCCGCCAGGCGCCGTGGTGCTCGCCGACGGCTTCTCCTGCCGCACCCAGCTGGACCAGGTGGCCGGCCGGAGCGGTCTGCACCTCGCCCAGCTGCTGGCCGGACGCCCGCACTGAGGGCGTCTGCCACGATGAGGGCGTGGACCTCGAGGAGACCCTGCTGCCCGGCGTCGGCGTGCGCTATGAGATGCGGTGCACCTCGGGTCAGGCCCTCGGCATCGTCGTCCAGCGCGAGGGCGGAGCGGAGATCTCCGTCTACGACGCCCGTGACCCCGACCGGGCCATCGGCATGTTCCGGCTCAGTCCCGAGGAGGCCGACGCCGTGGCCGAGGTGCTCGGCGCGCCGCGGCTGACCCAGCGCTTCGCCGATCTGTCCAAGGAGGTGCCGGGACTCGAGTCCGGTCGCCTCACCGTCGCCCCTGGCTCGCCGTTCGCCGGCCGCCCCCTGGGGGACACACGGGCCCGCACCCTCACGGGGTGTTCGATCGTGGCCGTCGTCCGTGACTCGGATGTCGTCCCCTCCCCGGGACCGGAGCAGGTGCTGAGGGCCGGCGACGTGCTCGTGGCCATCGGCTCGGAGACGGGGCTCGGCCGGCTGGACCGGCGGCTGTCCGGCCAGGAGTAGCCGGCGTGGACCACGTCGCCGCGCTCCTGGTCGAGCTCGGTCTGCTCTTTCTCGGGCTGTCCGTCCTGGGTCTGCTCGCGCGCAGGATCGGCCTGTCGCCGGTCCCGTTCGTCCTCGTCGCGGCGCTCGCCCTCGGCGACGGCGGTCTGGTCCCGGTGGAGAACGCCGAGCCGTTCATCTCGACCGCCGCCGAGATCGGCGTCGTGCTCCTGCTGCTGACCCTGGGGCTGGAGTTCTCCTCGGCCGAGCTGTTCGCGTCCTTTCGGCGGCATGCCCCGTCGGGGCTGGTCGACCTCGTCCTCAACGCACCTCCCGGGTTCGTGGCCGGGCTGCTCCTCGGGCTTCCGTGGGAGGGCGCGCTGGCACTGGCCGGCGTCACCTGGATCTCCTCGTCCGGCATCGTCGCCCGGTTGCTGGGCGACCTCGGGCGGTTGGCCAACCGCGAGACCCCGGCGGTGCTCTCCGTGCTGGTGCTCGAGGACCTGGCCATGGCACTGTTCCTGCCCCTGCTCGTCGTGGCTCTGGCCGGGCAGGGGCCGATGTCCGCCTTGGCAGGGGTGGGTCTGGCGGTGGGGGCCGTGGCGCTCGTGCTGGCGGCAGCGCAGCGGCACGGCCATCGGCTCGGGCGGCTGCTCACGCACGAGGACGACGAACAGGTGCTGCTCCGCCTGATGGGCCTGACGTTGCTGGTCGCCGGCCTGGCCCAGGCCATGGGCGCCTCGGCTGCCGTCGGCGCGTTCCTCGTGGGACTGGCGTTGCCGGCGTCCTTCGCGGAGCGGGCACGGACGATCCTCGGACCTCTGCGCGACCTCTTCGCCGCCACGTTCTTCGTCGCCTTCGGCCTGGCCACCGATCCCGGAGCCATCCTCCCGGTGCTCCCCGCGGCCCTCGCGCTGGCCGCGGTGACCACCGCCACCAAGATCGGCACCGGGTGGTTCGCCGCCCGCCGGGACGGGATCGGCGTCCCGGGCCGGCTGCGCGCCGGTACCGCGCTGGTCGCCCGAGGCGAGTTCTCCATCGTGATCGCGGGCCTGGCCGTCGCGGCAGGGCTCACGGCCGTGGGTCCGGTGGCCACCGCGTACGTACTCGTCCTGGCGGTGGCCGGACCGGTGCTGACCCGGATCGCGGATCCGCTGTCGACCCGCCTGGTACCCGCTCCGGGCCGCTGATCAGGCCGCGGCCTCGTCCCTCCGGGCACGGGCCGCGTGGAGGACGGCGGGCGCCAGTGCCGCCACGTCGGCGGCCGCGCGGGCCTGCCGCGGACCAGGAGGCGGAGAGCGGAACGGGCCACGGACAGCACAACGCCGTCCGTGGCCCGCCGATCTGGTGCACCCCGCGCATCGCGCGGGGCCCATGCTCAGGCCTTGGGGCCACCGGCGGCGTAGACGACCTGGCCGGAGATGAAGCCGGCGCCCTCGCTCACGAAGAACGAGACCAGGTGCGCGATGTCCTCGGGCTGGCCCACGCGCTGCACCGGGATCTGCGAGCCGGCGCCCTTGATGAAGTCGTCGAAGGGGATGCCCATGCGGTCGGCGGTCGCCTTGGTCATCTCGGTCTGGATGAAGCCGGGGGCGATGGCGTTGGCGGTGACGCCGAACTTGCCGAGCTCGATGGCGAGGGTCTTGGTGAAGCCCTGCAGACCGGCCTTGGCGGTGGAGTAGTTGGCCTGGCCGCGGTTGCCCAGCGCCGAGGTGCTGGACAGGTTGACGATCCGGCCCCACTTCTGCTCGATCATGTGCTTCTGCGCGGCGCGCGACATCAGGAAGGCACCACGCAGGTGCACGTTCATGACGATGTCCCAGTCGGAGTCGCTCATCTTGAACAGCATGTTGTCGCGCAGCACGCCGGCGTTGTTCACCAGCACGACCGGGGCGCCGAGCTCGGACGCGATGCGGTCGACGGCGGTCTGGACCTGCTCGGCGTCGCTGACGTCGGCACCCACCGCCAGCGCCTTGCCGCCGGCGGCCTCGATCGCGTCCACGGTGTTCTTGGCCGACGCCTCGTCGAGGTCCAGGACCGCGACGGCGAACCCGTCCTTGGCCAGCCGCTGGGCCGTGGCGGCACCGATGCCGCGGGCGCCGCCGGTCACGATGGCCACCCGGGTGCTGTTGACTGCCTCGCTCATGAACATTCCTCTCGTCGAGTCTCTTGCTGAGCCGATCCCGATCGAGCGGGAGACGGCAAGCTGCCCGGCACCTTACGGGCACGCGCTGAGTCAGCCGTCACACGGGGGAAGCTGCACCCGCTAGGGCCAGATCGAGGCGACGATGATCGCCGCCACCGCCAGTTGCGCCGCGGCGCTCACCAGGCTGGCCGGGTGGAACCGCACCTGGACCAGCGCGGCCCCCAGGGAGCCCGGGGTGACCAGGTCGAGCAGCAGGAAGGCCAGCGCCTGCAGCAGCACGCCCACGACCCCGAAGACCACCGTCCACCACAGCGCCTCTCCGAAGCCGTTGGTGGCGTTGGTCCAGATCGTGGTGAACGCGATCGCCCCCTGGCCGAGGAAGCCGGCCGACAGCACGATGCCGGCGTTGACGGAGCCCTCCTCGTAGATGTGCCGGCCGAGGTGCCCCGGGGTGAGCAGGTCGAGCGCCACGAAGCCGAGCGCGAGGAGCGCGATGCCCACGCCCGTGTAGGCGGCGGCGTAGCCGATGCTGGCCAGCACGAGGAGGACCTCCGGGACGACAGGGACGGGGCCTGCCGTGTCTACCCCACCCGGTCCCGCGTCGCGTGCACCAGGCCGGGCGGCGGGCGGAGCACGACCACCGGCCCCCGGCGCACCTCAGCCGGCCGGCGTCCCGGGTTCTCCCTGCGACGCCTCCGTCGGCTCGCCGGCCGGATGCCGGGGGTGGTGGGGATGGTGCAGCCGCCGCACCGACGCCAGCGCCGACCGCCGGGCGTGCATGCGCCGCCGGGCGCGGGAGGTCCGCGGCGCGCGCGGTTCCTCCCGCAGCAGCGCGTCGAGCCAGTGACCGCGTGGATCGACGTCCACCAGGAGGGCCTTCACCAGCAGGGTCAGCGGGATCGCGAGCAGCGCGCCCAGCGCGCCCAGCACCCAGCCCCAGAACAGCAGCGCGATGAACGTGACCGTCATGGACAGGCCGACCGAGTCGCCGACGAACCGCGGCTGGATGAGCGTCTGCACCACGAAGTTGAGCAGCGTGTAGATGATGACGATCGCGGTCAGCTCGCCCCAGCCGCCGGCCAGCAGCCCGAGCAGCGCCGGCGGGACGACGCCGAGCACGAAGCCGATGTTCGGCACGTAGTTGGTGATGAAGGCGAGCAGCCCCCAGAGCGCCGCCCCCGGGACCGACAGGATGTACAGGGCGATCGTGTCGCACACCGCCACGATCGCCCCGAAGACGGTGCTCACGAGCAGATAGCTGCGCGTGCCCTGGGCGAACAGGGTGAAGGCGACCATCAGGTGCGGCCGTTCCTCCGCGACGAGCTCGAGCCGCCGCCCGTATCCGCTGGACTCGATGGCCATGAAGACCAGCGCCGAGAGCAGCAGGATCAGCGTGCTGGCCGCGGCGGTGATGCGGGAGAGCAGGCCGGTCGCCAGTCCCACCACCTGGCCGTAGTCGATCCTCGCCACGAGGTCGGAGAACTGACCGGAGACCAGCCCGGCGTCGTTGAGGTCGTTGACGACACCGTTGATGAGCTGTTCGGCCCGGTCGGAGTAGTCCGGCAGCAGGGCGGCGAGTTGCGCGACGCTGAGGACGAGCAGGGCGACGAAGCCGAGCAGCACCGCCCAGACCAGGATCAGGAGCACCGTCGTCGCCACCCAGCGCGGCGCTCCGTGGCGGCGCAGCCAGGTCGAGACGGGCATGAGGCCCACCACCACGACGAGTGCGAGGAGGATCGGCCCGGCCAGCCAGGCGATGGCGCGCAGGCCGGCGACGGCGATCGTCGCGGCGGCCAGCCCCGCGAGCAGCAGCAGCCAGCGCGGCAGGCCCGAGGCCGACCCGTCCGGCGTCTGGACGGCGGCGTTGGAGCCCGACGCCACCGCAGCCGGTGCCACCTCGGGAGCCGGTGCCGCCGCGTGCCGGTCAGGACCCGCCGGCGACGGTGGCACCTCGGCAGAAGCGGGGTCGGGCGATGCCGGGTCGCTCGAGCCAGGGGCGTCGGGAGCGCCGGCCCCGAGCTCGCGGGAGACCTCGCGTCCGCTGCCGTGCACCGCCGGTCGCGCCACCGCAGCCCCACCTCCCCTGCTCGCGGACCTCGTACCCCCGGAGTCTCCACCCACTCCCGGTGCCGGTCCTGTGGCACGCCTCCGCCGACCTTCCTCCATTCCGCCCGGCACCGGAACTGCGACCCGCGCCCGGCGCCAGGGTCAGCCCATGCACGTAGCGGCACCGCATGCGGGCACCGGGTCTCCGAGACCAGGCGCTGGCGGGGTGAGGAAAACTGTCGTACGTCGAACGTATGTTCGGTCCGTGCCCGAGACGTTGCTCCACCGCTCCCTCGCCGAGGGGGCGTTGCTGGGCTGGTTGCTGCAGCAGTCACCCTCGGTGCGGCGGCTGCCCGTCGGTGTGATGAGCCCGGAGGAGGCGGCAACCGAACTACAGCGGGTGCAGCAGCGCAAGGCGATGGAGGCGGCCTACGAGGCCGAACTGGTGATGGCGGTGGCCGCCGGCCGGCCGGATACCGACGACCCGCCGCCCGGTCATCCGGGAGCGCGGCGCCGGGGTGCGGGATCACCGGTTCCGGGGACCTCCGAGTTCCTGCCCGACGAGCTCGCGCTGGTGCTCGACTGCGGGCGTCCGTTCGCCACCGGGGTGCTGTCCGACGCCTACCAGCTCGTCGAACGAATGCCGGCCGTCCACGCGGCGCGTGCGGCAGGGCGGCTGGACGACTACCGGGCGCGGGTGTTCGCCGACGTGCTGGGCACCGCCTCCGACGAGGTGGTCGCGGTCGTGGTGCCGGCAGTACTGCCGGCCGCCGCCGGCCTGTCGTCGGGGAAGCTGCGCAAGCGACTGATCGCCGCGGCGGTGGCCGCCGACGAGGAGTTCGGCGAGCGGCGCCGGGCGGAGGCCGAACGGAGGGCGGCGGTACGCCTGCACCCGACCAGGGACGGCATGTCGGCGTTGACCACCGAGGCGCCCTCGGCGGTGGCGGCGGCCATGTGGTCGAGGATCGACCAGGCCGCCCAGCTGGCTCGAACCGGTGGGGACGACCGGCCGATCGGGGTGCTGCGCGCGGAGGCTCACGCCGCACTGGTGCTGCAGACGTGGGAGACCTCCCGCCCGGCCATGACCGGCCACCTCACGATCACCGCCCCCTTGTCCGCACTGCGTGCGCCGGGAACGGATGCGGCGAGCCGGAGGGTCCGGGTGAGCCAGGCAGCCACCGGCGGCTCGACGCCGACGATCGGTGGCACCCCGATCACCACCGCCCACCTGCGCGAACTGCTCGATCAGCTCGGCGCGCTGGGCGTCCAGGCACCTCCGGGCGGCAGCCTCGCCGTCGCCCTCACCGACGACGACGGCACCCTGCTGGCCACCGCCACGGCCACCGAACTGGCCCGCCTCGCCACCCGCGGCTGCCCGACCCACGGCCGGGACTGCGACTGCGACTGCCCGGTGCTCGGCCCACCGGCCGCGGTCGACGGCTACCACCACTCCGCGGCACAGGAGCGCTTCCTCAGGCTGCGTGACCGCACCTGCCGGCACCCCGGCTGCGGCCGACCCGCCGGCCGCACCGACGCCGACCACGTCGTCCCCTACGACTGCGGCGGGCGCACCACCTGCCAGAACCTCTGCTGCCTGTGCCGCGGCCACCACCGGCTCAAGACCTTCGCCCGCGACTGGCGCTTCGAGATGACCCTGCCGGGACGCTGAGCGTGACCACGCCGTCGGGTATCACGCGCACCACGCGGCCGCCGGGCCTGCGCGACCAACGCGCGCTCCCGCTCCCGCCCCCGCGACCGGCTCCGGTCGACGACACCCCGCCACCCTTCTGACCGCCGGACGGGCACGAACGGCTGCAGCGCGCCTGTCACGGACGGGCGGGAGTCAGCGAGGGGTGGCGAGGAGCTCGGTCATGGCCGTGAGGCCGAAGAAGTCGGCGGTCATGCGCGCGGTCATCTCGCCCAGATCGGGGTCGGCGCCGGCAGCGAGCAGGTGCCGGACCGCGTCCCCGGCCTGCTTGAACACCGCGGCGGCCAGCGCCGTCTGCCCCTTGTCGTTGATCCGCGCGTGGTCGGCACCCCGCTCCAGCAGGGCCGCCACGGTGCCGCCGTGGCCGTAGTACGCGGCGAGCACCAGGAGGGTGTCTCCGGCGCTGTTGGTCAGGTCGACCGGGACCCCGGCGTCGACGTACGCCGCCAGCACCTCGGTCTCGCCCTGCCGGGCCAGGTCGAAGAGGTGGCCCGCCTGGACCGTTCCGGTGGACCCGCCGCCGCTGCTCATGGCGGGCAGCCTAGGAGTCACCGGGGCTGCAGCGGAAGGCTCGGACGGGTGCACTCGGCGCCGTCGCCACGACCGGCGATGCCCCACCCGGTCGGCACCCGCAGCGGCGGGAGATCAGCGGGGCGCGTCCAGCAGTTCGGTCATCGCGGTGAGCTCGAAGAACTGCGCCGTCGCCCGGGCGCTCTGACCGCCCAGGTCCGGGTCGGCCCCGGCGGCGAGCAGGTGGCCGACGGTCTCGGTGGACTGCTTGAACACCGCCGCGGCCAGCGCCGTCTGGCCCTGGTCGTTGACCCGCGCATGATCGGCGCCCCGCGCGAGCAGCGCCGCCACCGTGTCCGCGTGGCCGTAGTACGCCGCCAGGAGCAGCAGCGTGTCGCCCTTCTCGTTGGTCAGGTTCACCGGCGCCCGGCGGTCGAGAAAGGACACCAGCGCCTCGGTCTGACCCGAACGCGCCAGGTCGAACATCCGGCGGGCGACCTCGAGAAGCTGTGGATCCATCGACGGGCTGGTCACGCGCCCACCCTAGGAGTCGTCGAGCGCCCGCTTGTAGCCCACGTGCGAGGCGACGAAGCCCAGCCGCTCGTAGAAGCGGTGCGCGTCCCGGCGGGACCGGTCGGTGGTGAGCTGCACCAGCCCGCACCCCCGTCGGCGCGCCTCCGCGAGCGCCCACGCGATCAGCGCCTCCCCCGCGCCGGCGCCGCGACGGTCGGCCCGGATGCGCACGGCCTCGATCTGCGCGCGCAGCTCCCCCCGCCGCGACAGCCCGGGCAGGAAGGACAGCTGCAGCGTGCCGACGACGTCGTCGGCGTCCTGCACGGCGACGAGCAGGTGCGCGGGATCGGCGTCGACGAGCGCGAAGGCGCGGGCGTAGGCCGACGCCGACCCCTCCCCCGCGGATTCGCGCGCCGCCCCGAGCGGGTCGTCGGCCAGCAGCGCCACGAGCGCGGGGAGATCCGCGGCCTCCGCCCGGCGCACCCTCAGGTGCTCGGCGCCGGGCAGCGGCCCCCAGGCGATGCCGTCCATGCCCGGAGTGTCCCGCGGCCCCGGCCCGCACGGGCACGGCGGGGGCACGGCGGGGGCACGGCGGGGGCACGGCGGGGGCACGGCGCCGGCGCACCGGCGCCGCACCCCCGCGCGGTCAGCCGGCGACGGAGGGGCGGATGCCCCGCTGGTCGGCGTTCGGCGCCGCCTTGGCGACCAGGCCGGGGAGAACGTCGTCGAGCTCCTCGACCGTCCACCGCGCGCCCTTGTCGACGCCGGGACCGGCCGCCCAGCCCTCGGCGACGCTGATCATGCCGCCGCGCACGTTGAACACCCGGCCGGTGACCTCGCGCGCCGCCGGTCCGGCCAGCCAGACCACGAGCGGGGCGATGTTGTCCGGGGCGGACGGGTCGAACGCGTTCGGATCCGGCTTCTCGCGGTCGGGCCGCAGGTTCTCCGTCATCCGGGTCAGGGCCGCCGGCGCGACCGCGTTGACCGTCACGCCGTAGCGGCCCAGCTCCGTCGCGGTGATGACCGTCATCGCCGCGATCCCGGCCTTGGCCGCCCCGTAGTTGGACTGCCCCGCGTTGCCGTAGATGCCCGACGACGACGTCGTGTTGATGACCCGGGCGTCCACCGGGCGCCCGGCCTTGTGCTCCTCGCGCCAGTAGGCGGCCGCGTGGCGCAACGGGGCGAACGTGCCCTTGAGGTGCACCTGGATGACCGAGTCCCACTCCTGCTCGGACATGTTCACCAGCATCCGGTCGCGCAGGATGCCGGCGTTGTTGACCAGGACGTCGAGCCGGCCGAAGCGGTCGATCGTCGAGCGCACCAGCCGCTCGGCGGCCGCGAAGTCGGAGACGTCGTCCCCGTTGGCGGCGGCCTGACCGCCCATGGCCCGGATCTCGTCGACGACCTCCCCCGCGGGGCCGGTCGAGCCACCCGTGCCGTCCACCTCGGCACCCAGGTCGTTGACCACCACGGCATATCCTTGCCGGGCGAACTCGAGGGCATGCCCCCGGCCGATCCCCCGGGCCGCACCCGTCACGATGACCACGCGTTGCTCGTCGGACTGCATCAGGCAGCCTCCTTCTCGTCGGTGCCCCTAGAATCCTGTTCCAGGATTGCCGGAGTCAACCGGCTGGGCCGCCCGAGGGCGACCGCTCGATCTCCGAGGGGATGCATGGCCACCGACGCGCGCACCACCAGCAGCGAGGTCGCCGTGGCCCCGACGACCGCACCCGAGGGGGTCGGCGCCTCCGAGGCGCCCGACGAACGGGCGGTCATGCGGGAGGCCTGGCGCACCCTCTCGGTGGTCAGCCTCGCCAGCATCTTCTCCGGCATGTCGGGCAGCGCGCTCAACGTCGCGCTGCCGACCGTCGTCCGGCACTTCGAGGCCAGCGCGACCGCGGCCAGCTGGATGCTGCTGGCCTTCATGCTGGCCAACACGGTGCTGATGATCTTCTTCGGCCGGCTGGCGGACATGTTCGGGCGCCGGCAGATGTACCTGCTGGGCCTGGCGACCTTCACGTTCGCCAGCTTCCTGTGCGGCCTGGCACCCAACGCCTGGACCGTCGTCGGCCTGCGCGTCCTGCAGGCAGCCGGTGCGGCGATGCTCCTGACCAACAGCGCCGCACTGGTCACCGCCGCCTTCCCCCGCGCCCGCCTCGGGCAGGGCATGGGCATCTACCTGGCGTCCTTCTCCGTGGCGCAGCTGCTCGGCCCCACGGTCGGCGGCGTCCTCGCCGAGCACGCCGGCTGGCGCTGGGTGTTCTGGTTCAACGTGCCGGTCGGGCTCCTCTGCCTGGCCTGGGGCGCCTGGGCCCTCCCCCGCGTCGCGCGGTCCGGCCAGCGCCAGGGCATCGACGTCCCCGGCAACCTGCTCGTCCTCGTGGCGCTGGGCAGCGGGCTGGCCGCGCTGTCGCAGGCGACCACCCTGGGCTGGACCAGCTGGGTGGTCATCGGCGGCCTGGTCGTCTTCGCCCTGGGCATGCCGACGTTCGTGCTCTTCGAGCGCCGGGTGGCCCACCCGCTGGTCGACATGACGCTCTTCCGCGACCGGCCGTTCGCCCTCGGCCTGCTGGCCGCGTTCCTCAACTCCACGTCGCAGGCCGGCGTGCTCCTGCTGTTCTCGCTGTACTTCCAGGCGGTGCAGGGCGTGGACCCGCTGTCGGCCGGCCTGCGCGTCCTGCCGCTGGCGGTGTCGACGCTGGTCTTCTCGTCGTCCTCGGGCCTGTTCCAGCGCTGGGTGTCCCCGCGCGCCCTGGCCGTGGTCGGCAACCTGTGCACCGGCTCCGGCCTCGCCGTGCTCGCCACGGCCGTGATCACCGGGGCGGACTATCCCCTCATCGCCGCGGGGCTGGTGCTCGCCGGCGCCGGGTCGGGCCTGTTCATGCCGTCCAACACCACCGCGCTGATGGGTGCCATGCCGCACGAGCGGCTGGGCATCGCCAACGCGATGCGGCTGATGCTGCAGCAGAGCGGGTTCGTGGTCGGCACGGCCCTCGTCCTGTCCGTGCTCACCGCCCCGCTGGCACCCGAGCTCCGGCAGTACGCCTTCGCGGGCACGCTGTCCGACGTGTCCGCCGACGGGCTCGCCGATCTCCTCACCGGCTACAAGTGGACGCTGTTCACGATGCTCTCGCTCAACGCGGCGACCGTGCTGACCTCGCTGGCTGCGCTGCGCGCGAGCCGGCGGGCCGACGCGGCGGTCAGTCGGACAGGTCCGCCAGCCGCCGGATGATCGCCAGCGCGCTCTCGGTGACCGCCACGGCCTGCTCCTCGGTCTCGCAGCCGATGATCTGACGCCCCGCCTCCCCCATGGCCGCGGTCAGGATGGAGACCAGCAGACGGTCGGCCGGCCCCGTGCCCACGGCCAGGAGCACCGCGTTCTGCCGCACCCAGTCGTTGCGCCGGCGACTGCGCACGAGGAAGAACCCGGGCGGCCCGTCGCCGTCGAGGAACAGCCGGGCCAGCGCCCGCCGCTCCCACGTCGTCTCCAGGTAGGCCCGCGCCCCGACGAGGAAGAGCTCCGCCGGCGAGGTGGTCCCCACCCGCCGGGCCAGGGCGACCGCCGTCGCCGCCTGCTCCTCGTAGGCGGCCTGGTGGTCCTCCCACACGGCGAGGAAGAGCTCGGACTTGCCGCCGTAGTGGTGGTAGAGGCTGCCGACGCTCAGTCCGGCACGCTCGACGACGTCGGCCACGCTGCACTCGGCGAAGCCCCGCTGGGCGAACACCTCGCCGGCGGCGGCGATCAGGGTCCGGCGCGTGTCGGCGGTCCTGCTCCACTGCCAGGCACTGCCCTGCGACTGCCCGCTCGCCTGCACCGGCCCACACCCCTCGACCCGACGACCGCGACGCCGGAACACTACTGGCGCGTAGTGGCCTACGTCACCTCACCGCGACGGCATACCCGTGCGCGCAGAGTCGCTCAGCCTCTTGCAAAAGAACTTCGAACCCTGAATGGTTAGTGGCTGTGAGCGAAGCCACTGCGAGCGCGGCCCGGACGGTCGCCCGTCTGGCCCGGTTCGTCGAGGTGGCCCTCGCCGAGGGTGACCTCTCGCTTCCCCAGTACCGGCTGCTGAGCCTGCTGTCCGAGGGCTCGGTGAACGCCTCCACCCTCGCCCAGCGGCTGGTGGTGAGCCGTCCGAGCGTCACCGCGCTGGTGGACGGCCTCGTCGCGCGCGGCCTGGTCGAGCGCGGCACCGACCCGGCCGACCGCCGGCACGTCACCCACCTGGTCACCGAGCGCGGCGGGCAGGTGCTCGCCGAGGCCGACCGCAAGGCGGCCGCCCGGCTGCGCGACCTGGCCGGTCACTTCGCCCCCGGGGACGCGCCCGCCGCCTGTGCGGGGCTGGCCGCATGGGGGCGCGCCCTGGACTCCTACCGCGACACCGCCGCACGAGCCCCCCACTGGCCCGAACGCTCCCCGTCAGGAGACAGCATGCCGCCGACCGCGCCCCAGGACGAGCAGACGAAGGACCACCAGGACCGGGACGAGCCGATCAGTTCCGACGAGGCGGCCAGCGAGGCCGAGGCCGGGACGGAGGACGCCGCCGCCGCGCGCCAGGCGCTCGTCGAGCGGGCGACCGCCACCGGCATGCTCAGCGCCCTCTGGGCCTCGCTGCAGCCGGACGCCCCCGCGATCCACTCCGCCCAGGGCGATCTCACCTTCCGGCAGCTGAACGCGCGCACCAACCAGCTGGCCCGGGCGCTGCGCGGCCACGGCGTCCAGGCGGGCGACTCGATCGCCCTCATCTGCTCCAACCGGCCGGAGTTCGTCGAGACCCTCTACGCCGCCCAGCGCACGGGGCTCCGCCTGACGCCGGTCAACTGGCACCTCACCGCCGAGGAGATCAACTACATCCTCCGCGACTGCGGCGCGGCCGCCGTCGTGACCGAGCGCCGCTTCGTCGACACCGTCGCAGCGGCCCTGGACGGCGTGGACGCCCGTGCCCTGCTCGTCGTCGACGCCGCCGCGGACGGGCACCCCCCCTTCGAGGACTACGAGCAGGCCCTGGCCGCCCAGCCCACCGAGGACATCGAGAACCCCGTGCTGGGCAGCACCATGGCCTACACGTCGGGCACGACCGGACGGCCCAAGGGCGTCCACCGCGCAGGAGTCGCGGTCTCGCCGTTCACCGCCCTCATCGGCGAGGTGTCAAGCTACGTCGCGGGCAAGGACCTGAACCTGGTCACCGGCCCGCTGTACCACTCCGCGCCGCTGGCCTTCTCGCTCAGCCTGGCGATGACCCGCGGCGCCGGTGTCGTGCTCATGGACAAGTGGGACGCCGAGGAGACGCTGCGGCTGATCGAGAAGCACCGGATCACGCACACCCACCTGGTGCCGACCATGTTCCACCGCATGATCTCGCTGCCGCAGGAGGTCAAGGACCGCTACGACACCAGCAGCCTGCGCCACGTCTGGCACGGAGCCGCCCCCTGCCCGGTGCCGGTCAAGCAGGCCTTCATGGACTGGCTCGGCCCCATCGCGTGGGAGTACTACGCGGCCACGGAGGGCTTCGGCTCGGTCGTCGGCCCGCACGAGTGGCTGGCCCGTCCCGGCACCGTCGGGCTGCCCCCGGCCGGGCACATCCGGATCCTGGACGACGCCGGCGAGGAGCTCCCCGCCGGTGTCCCGGGCACCATCTACCTGAAGGCGCCGGACACCAACCGCTTCGTCTACCTCGGCGACGAGGCGAAGACCGAGTCCTCGTACAAGGGCGACTACTTCACCCTGGGCGACGTCGGCTACCTGGACGAGGACGGCTGGCTCTTCCTGACCGACCGCAGCGTCGACCTGATCATCTCCGGCGGGGTCAACGTGTACCCCGCGGAGGTCGAGGCCGTGCTCATCACCCACCCCTCCGTCGGAGACGTCGGCGTCATCGGGGTGCCCGACCCCGAGTGGGGCGAGTCGGTGAAGGCCGTCGTCGAGCTGCAGCCCGGCTACGAGGCCTCCCCCGCGCTCGCCGAGGAGCTGACGGGCTGGGCGCGCGAGCGGCTGGCCCACTTCAAGTGCCCGCGCACGGTCGACTTCGTCGAGGAGCTGCCGCGCACCCCGTCCGGGAAGCTGTCCAAGCGCACCCTGCGGGAGAACTTCCGCCAGCAGGCCGCTGCCGCCGGCACGGACGCCTGAGAGACGGCGACCCGAGAGGACATGCCATGCCCCTGACCGTCCGGCCGATCCCCACCCTCGACGACCGCATCAACGACATCCGGATGCGGACCGCGGAGATCGTCAACGACGACATCCTCCCGAACGAGCGGAACCTCTGGCGCTCCGCGCACGGGGGCGCCGTCGAGACCGAGCCCTCGGTCATCGACGCCAAGGAGCTGCGCGAGCAGATCAAGCAGAAGGTGCGGAAGGCCGGCCTGTGGGCGCCGCACCTGCCGCAGGAGTACGGCGGCATGGGGCTGGACTTCCTCGCACACGCCTACATGAACGAGGTGCTCGCCTACGCCATGGGCGCGGCCGCCCTGTTCGGCGTCGTGGCGCCCAACTCCGGCAACCAGACCATCCTGCTCAAGTACGGCACGCCGGAGCAGAAGGAGCAGTGGCTCCGCCCCCTCGTCGAGGGCGAGATGGAGTCCGGCTTCTCGATGACCGAGCCGGAGAACCCGGGCTCGGACCCGCGGTCGCTCACCACCACGGCGGTCCGCGACGGTGACGAGCTGGTGCTCAACGGGCACAAGTGGTTCACGTCCAACGGCAACGCCGCCGACTTCTTCATCGTCATGACCCGGGTCGTCGACGCCGACCACGACCCCGCGACCGGCCGCGGCCAGATGGCCCAGCTCATCGTGCCGACCGACGCCCCGGGCGTGAACATCGTGCGCGGCGTGGGCATCTGGGGCCGGCCGACGTCGGACCACGTCGAGGTCCGCTACGAGAACGTGCGGGTGCCGGCGAGCAACCTGCTGGGCGCCGTCGGCCAGGGCCACCAGGCCGCGCAGGACCGCCTGGGCGCCGGCCGGGTGTTCCACTGCATGAACTCCATCGGCCAGATGTGGCGCGCATTCGACCTCATGGTCGAGCGGGCCACCACGCGCACGGTCCACGGCGGGCCGCTCCAGGACAAGCAGTTCATCCAGGGCTTCATCGCCGACAGCTACATGGACATCAGCGCAGCCCGGCTGATGACCATCCAGGCGGCCGAGCGCGTCGCCCGCAACGACCGCGGCGCGCGGACCGACATCTCCTCGATCAAGGTCTTCGTGCCGGCGGCCTACTCCCGTGTCGTCGACCGCGCCATCCAGGTGTGGGGCGCCGCGGGGGTCTCCAGCGATCTGCCACTGTCCGGCATGTACCTCGGCGCCCGCACCCTGCGGCTCGCCGACGGGCCGGACGAGGTGCACAAGGTGCTGATCGCCAAGCACGTGCTCGACCGCTACGCCACCGAGGGCGGCTGGGACTTCGGCAACTGACCTGCCGTTCCCCGTCCGCCCGAACGACTTGTCCCGTCCGTACGACTTCTGAGAGGTTCACCCCATGCTGATGCAGTTCGACAAGGAGCAGGAAGAGCTGCGCCGGACCCTGCGCCGCTTCCTCGAGACCAAGTCCTCGTCCGAGGAGGTCCGTCGCCTGATGGAGACCGAGGAGGGCTACGACCCGGCCGTCTGGAAGCAGATGGCCGACCAGCTCGGCCTGCAGGGCCTGGCCATCCCCGAGGAGTTCGGCGGCTCCGGCTTCAGCATCCTGGAGACCGCGCTCGTGACCGAGGAGATGGGCCGCGCCCTGCTGCCGGCTCCCTACCTCGCCACCGTCCTCGCCGCCAACCTCCTCCAGCTGTCGGACGACCAGCAGGCCAAGGCCGACCTCCTCCCCGGCATCGCCGACGGCTCGACGATCGCCACCATCGCCCTCGCCGAGGCCGACGGGACGTGGACGGCGGAGAACCTGCAGACCACCGCCACGCAGTCCGGCGACGGCTGGACCCTCGAGGGCCAGAAGTCCTTCGTGCTCGACGGCACCACGGCCACGCTCCTGCTGGTCGTCGCGCAGGCCCCGGGCGGCCCCAGCGTCTTCGCGGTCGAGGGCTCGGCGTCGGGCCTGACCCGCCGCGGCCTGACCACCCTCGACATGACCCGCAAGCTGGCCGAGGTCGGCCTCTCCGGCACCCCGGCCCGCCTGGTCGGCGCCGAGGGCGACGCCGCGACGCTGGTCCCCCAGCTGATGCGCACCGCGGTCGTCCTCCTCGCCACCGAGCAGGTCGGCGGCGCCCAGCGCTGCCTCGAGCGCACCGTGGAGTACGTCAACCTGCGGTACCAGTTCGGCCGTCCCGTCGGCAGCTTCCAGGCGGTCAAGCACCGCTGCGCCGACATGCTGCTCGAGGTCGAGTCCGCGCGCTCCGCGGCCTACTACGCCCTCTGGGCGCTGGCCGAAGGTGGCGAGGACGCCGAGATCTCGGTCGACCTGGCCAAGGCGTACTGCTCCGAGGCCTACTGGATCGCGGCCTCCGACTCGATCCAGCTGCACGGCGGGATCGCGTTCACGTGGGAGCACGACGCCCACCTGTACTACCGCCGCGCCAAGTCCACGAGCCTGCTGTTCGGCACCCCGACCGAGCACTGGGACGCGGTGGCCGAGCAGCTGCTCGCCCGCTGACACCTGCACCGCGACCCCCGCATCGGCCTCCGGGCCGGTGCGGGGGTCGTCGCAGGTCCGGGCGACGACGCCGGTCCGGAGCCCGCCGTCGCGCGGGCGACCCCGCAACGCGATAGAACGGGGTCATGTGCCATGACCACGACAGCCGCCCGCCCGCTCCGCCCCGCAGCGGGGCCGTCGCCGCCCGCGAGGACCTCACGCTGACCTCGGCCGACGGGACGCCGTTCGCGGCCGCCTACGCCGCGCCGGAGGCGACCCCGGGTGCCGGCGTCGTCGTCCTGCCGGACATCCGCGGGCTGCACCCCTACTACGTGGCGCTGGCCGAGCGGTTCGCCGAGGCCGGCGTCGCGGCGGTGGCGATCGACTGGTTCGGCCGGACGGCCGGCCTGCCCGAGGGCGGCACCCGCGGGGAGGACTTCGGCTGGCAGGAGCACATCCCGCAGACGACCGCGGCGGGCATCGACGCCGACATCGTGGCCGCCATGGCCGCGCTCCGCGAGCGGCACGGCGCGGACCTGCCGATCGTCACCGTCGGCTTCTGCTTCGGCGGCAGCCACTCCTGGCGGCAGTCCGCCGGCGATCTGGGCCTGGCCGGGTGTGCCGGCTTCTACGGCCGGCCCTCGCTCGTGGGCGACGCCGCGGGCCGCGCCCACCTGCCCACGGTGATGCTGATCGCCGGAGCGGACAAGGCCACCCCCGTCGAGGACCAGCTGGCCCTCGCCGCGACGATGCGCGAGGCCGGCGCCGACGTGGACGCCCCCGTCTACGACGGGGCGCCGCACTCGTTCTTCGACCGTGCTTACGGCGACTGGAGCGAGGCCTGCCAGGACGCCTGGGCGCACGTCCTGCGGCTCACCGACCGGGTGTCCCGCACCTGACCCCGGACGCACGACCGCGGCCGAGCGGACCAGTTTCCTGGTCCGCTCGGCCGCGGGACGTGCTGTTACCTGCTGGGGTCAGGCAGTCGCCGTGGCCGTGGCACCGGCCAGGTTCCGGTCACCCTCGGGTGCCTGCTCCCCCACCAGCGGGAAGTGGCAGGCGACGTACTGCCCCGTCGCCACCTCCCGCATCTGCGGCTCCTCCACCTCGCACCGCTCCGCCGCCCTCGGGCAACGGGTGCGGAAGCGGCAGCCCGACGGCGGGTTGACCGGCGAGGGCAGCTCGCCGGACAGGCCGGCGTCGGTGTGCTGGGCCTCCGGGTCGGGCTCGGGGATGGAGGCCAGCAGCGCAGCCGTGTAGGGGTGCGCCGGGTGCGCGTAGAGCGTGTCGGACGGTGCGACCTCGCAGATCTTGCCGAGGTACATCACCGCGACGCGGTCGCTGATGTTCTTCACCACGGCCAGGTCGTGCGCGATGAACACCATCGTGAGGTTGTACTCGGCCTTGAGGTCCTCGAGCAGGTTGAGGATCTGGGCCTGCACGGAGACGTCCAGCGCCGACACCGGCTCGTCGCAGATCAGGACCTCCGGCCGCATGATGAGCGACCGGGCGATCGAGACCCGCTGGCACTGGCCACCGGACAGCTCGTGCGGACGGCGTCCGCCCGCCCGGTCGGGGTCCAGACCGACCGCGGCGAGGAGCTCCTCGACCCGGGGGTCGTCGCTCTTCTTGCCCTCCCAGATGGACAGGCCCTCGGCCACGATGTCCTTGACCCGGCGCCGCGGGTTCAGCGACGAGATCGGGTCCTGGTAGATCATCTGCAGCTTCGTGCGACTGCGCCGGAGGTCGTCGGCCGACAGGGAGCTCAGGTCCTTGCCGTCGAACAGGACCTCGCCGCCGGTCGGGCGGGGCGCCTGCATGATCGCCCGCCCGGTCGTCGACTTGCCGCAGCCGGACTCCCCGACCAGGCCCAGCGTCTCGCCCTTGGCGATGTCGAAGCTGATGCCCGAGACGGCGTGGACCTTCTGCCCCCGCTCCAGCGGGAACTCCACGACCAGCCCCTCGACGCGCAGGACGATGTCGTCCTGGTCCCGCAGGTGCGCGGTACCACTGCCGGCCATCAGGCTGCTCCTGCCGTTGCGAGAACTGTGCTGTCCAAGGGAGTGCCGGCGGCGGTGCGCCCGGCGGCCACGTTGCGCGCGAGCGCCTCCTGACCGGCCGCCGTCCCCACCGGGAAGTGGCAGGCCGCCTCGTGCCCGGCGGCGTGCGGCGCCAGCAACGGCGTCTCCGTCAGGCACTTGTCCTGCGCGTAGTTGCACCGCGGCGCGAAGGGGCAGCCCTTCGGGGGGTCCACCAGGTCCGGCGGCCGGCCCGGGATGGCCTGCAGCCTGGTGTGGCTGGGCTGGTGCAGCCGCGGGATCGACCGCAGCAGACCCTCGGTGTACGGGTGCCGGTTGCGGGCGAAGAGCTCCCGCGTGGGCGCGCGCTCGACGATCCGACCCGCGTACATGACCGCGATCTCGTCCGCGCGACCGGCGACGACGCCGAGGTCGTGGGTGATGATGATCAGGCCCATGTTGCGCTGGTGCTGCTGGGACTCCAGCAGGTCCAGGATCTGCCGCTGCACGGTCACGTCCAGGGCCGTCGTCGGCTCGTCGGCGACCAGGAGCTTGGGGCTGCAGGCCAGCGCGATCGCGATCGTCACGCGCTGCCGCATACCGCCGGAGAGCTGGTGGGGGTACTCCCCCAGCCGCCGCTCCGCCGCCGGGATCCCGACGGACTTGAGCAGCTCGACGGCGTGCGCCTTGGCCTTCTTCCCCTTCTCGCCCAGGTGGATGCCCAGGGACTCGGTGATCTGCTCGCCGATCTTGGTCACCGGGTTCAGCGAGGTCATCGGGTCCTGCAGGATCATCGCCAGCTCGGCGCCCCAGATGGTGCGCATCTCCTTGTTCTTCATGGTCGTGAGCTCACGACCCTCGAAGCGCACGGAGCCCTCGCGGATGGTGTTCGTCTTGGGCAGCAGGTTCATGATCGACCGCGACAGCACGGTCTTGCCCGAGCCGGACTCCCCCACGACGCCGAGCGTCCTCCCCCGGTCCACCCGGAGAGAGACGCCGTCCACCGCCTTCACCACGCCGCGCGGCGTGTCGAAGTAGGTGCGCAGATTCTCCACCTCGAGCAGCGGCTCGTTCGCTCGGCCTTCCAGCTGCGCGCTGGTCACAGGTTGCTCCCTCGGACGTCGAAGCGGGTACGGAGCGCGTCGCCGACCAGGTTCAGCGACAGCACCGTGAGGAACATGGCGATGGAGGGGATGAGCACGACGTGCGGGGCCTCGCTGAGGTACCGCTTGCCGTCGAAGATCATCCCGCCCCACGTGGGCTGCGGCTGCTGGACGCTGAGGCCGAGGAAGGCGAGCGTGCCTTCCAGCACGATCACCACACCCATGGCCACCAGGCCGAACGCGGCCACCGGGAGCACCACGTTGGGCAGGATCTCCCGGGCGAGCACCCGGGAGTTCTTCGCGCCCATCGTCCTGGAGGCCCGGACGAACTCCCGCTCGGCGACGGCGAGCGTCGTCGCCCTGGCCACGCGGGTGTAGATCGGGATCGACAGGAACCCGACGATCAGCGAGATCACGACCAGGCTGCGGCCGACGAAGGCCAGCAGGACCAGCAGCAGCACCAGGGCCGGGAAGGCCAGGATGATGTTGATGATGGTCATCAGGACCGTCTCGGTCTTGCCGCGGAAGAAGCCGGCGATGATCCCGAGGAAGCCGCCCACGACCATGCCGATGGCGACGGCCGTGACGCTGATCGTGACCGAGACGCGCGCGCCGTGGACCAGCCGGGCCAGGGTGTCACGTCCCAGGCCGTCGGTGCCCAGCCAGTGGTCCGGGCCGGGGTACGCCAGCTTGTTGATGACGTCGGGCGTCAGCGGGTCCTTGACCGGCAGCAGGTCGGCGAAGACGGCGGAGATGAGCACCACCACCAACCAGGTCGTCGCCAGCCAGAACGTCAGGCCGTAGCCACGCTTGCGCTTCTTGCCGGGCGTCGCGGTGACCTCTTCGGTCTCCTCGATCAGCCCGTCGGAGACCGCCAGCTCGGAGGTGACCCCGGGGTGGGGAGCACCGAGGTTGGGCGCGGGGGTGCTCATGCTTCTCCCTGTCCGGTCGATCCGTGCACGGCGGGCGTGGGATCAGACTCTTGCCGCAGAGCGTCCATGCGAGATCCTCGGGTCGAGATACGAGTACAGGATGTCGACGGTGAAGTTCACGACGACGTAGCTGACGGCGATCACCAGCGCGATGCCCTGGACCATGAGCAGGTCGCGGACGAGCACCGACTCCAGGAGGAGGCGGCCGACGCCCGGCAGGGCGAACAGCGTCTCGATGACGACCGAACCGCCGATGATCGCCCCGACCTGCACACCCGCGACCGTCATCAGCGAGAACGACGACGGGCGCAGGGCGTGCCGGAACAGGATGCGCCGGTTCGACACGCCCTTGACGCGGGCCATGGTGACGAAGTCCTGCTGGAGCGTCCCGATCATGTCGGTGCGCAGCAGCCGGGTGTAGACCGCCATCTCCGCGATCGCCAGCGACAGCGCCGGAAGCAACGCCGATCTGAGGTTCTGCACCGGGTTGTCGGTGAAGTTCACCCAGCCCGTGGCAGGCAGGACGCCCAGCCACACGGCGAAGATGAGGATCAGGAAGATCGCCACCATGAAGTTGGGCACCGCGAGGAGGCCGAAGCTCGTGCTGCTGATGAGCTTGTCGGTCCGCGAGCCGGCCCGGTAGGCCGACAGCATCCCGACCGGGATCGCCACCGCCAGCGCGATGAGGATCGCGAGGAGGCCGATCTCGGCGGTGACCGGCAACCGGTTGATGATGGCCTCGCTGACCGGCTGGTTCGTCCGGTACGAGCGACCGAAGTCGCCGGTCAGCGCATCGCCGATCCAGTGGATGTAGCGCACGGGCAACGGGTCGTTCAGGCCGAGATCGGCCCGGACGGCCGCAATGGCCTCCGGCGTGGCGTTCTCCGCGCCCAGGATCTGCAGCGCCGGGTCACCGGGCAGCAGGCTGGTCATGAGGAACGTCAGCAGGGACACCGCGAACAGAGTTGCCAGCAGCGACGGGAGCCTGCGGATCACGTACATGGGCGGTTACTCCGTTGTCCAGACGAAGCCCCACATGGCCTGAGCGCCAGGGACCCCGTCACCCTCTGTGCCGTCCGGGAACACCCAGCCGTCCACGTTCTTCACCACGTCCCGCACCGCGATGTCGGTGAGGGTGTAGCCGGTGAACAGGTTGGGGAGGTTCTCCGAGATGTCCAAGCTGATCTTCGCCACGGCGTCCTGACGCTCGGGCAGGTCAGTCGTGGTGCGCAGGGTCTCCAGCCCCTCGTCGATCACATCGCTGGTGTAACCGGTGAAGTTGAGCGGACCCTCGGTGAACGCGTTCTTCAGCGTCGTGTAGGGGTCGGTCTCCGCGCCGACGCGCCAGCACTGCACCTCGTAGTCCTTCGCGATGCCGTTCTGCACGTGGGCGGCCTGCTCGACGGTCTCGAGCTCGACGTTCATGCCCAGGGTGGACCAGAAGGACTGGTAGAGCTGGGAGAGCTCGTTCAGGCTCGGGTCCGGCGGGCAGCGGTACGTGAAGGCGAGGTCGGTCCCGACCGGCTGGCCGTCGGAACGCTGCGGGTCGTTGATGTACTCGTCGTACAGCTCCTGCGCCTTCTCCGGGTCGTAGCCCGGAAAGGCGTCCGCCGCCTTCTCGGAGTAGAACGGGCTGTCCGGGCTGAAGTACTGGGTGGCCTCCGGCGTGAGCCCGGTGCCGCCGATGACGTCGATGAGCGCCGGCTGGTCGATGGCGTACGCCAGCGCCTGCCGCACCCGCAGGTCGTCGAACGGCGCGATCGTGGTGTTGATGATCGACGAGCCGCTGTTGTTGCCCAGGTACTCGTAGTTGTCCACGCCGTCGAGGTCGCGGGCCTTGGCGACGGTGCTCTGCCGCAGGGTCTGCATCGCGTCGATGTCACCGCTCTGCAGGCTGGCCAGGCGGGTGTCCTCGTCCGGGATCGGCCGGAACGTGATGCCGTCGAGGTAGGGCAGGCCGTCCTGCCAGTAGTTCTCGTTCTTCTCGACCACGAAGCGGCTGTCGCGCTGCCAGCTGACGAACGAGAAAGGGCCGGTGCCGACCGGGTTGGCGCCGGCGTCGGCGCCGAACTGCGCGGCCGCGGTGGGCGAGAACGGCCATCCGGGAGAGCCGGTCAGCAGGTCGGGGAAGGCCGCGTTGGGCGCCTTGAGGGTGTACGTCACCGTGAGGTCGTCCACGACGTCGAGCGAGGTGACCTCGGCCAGCGTGTTGGCCACGTTGGACGTCGGGGCCGTGAGGTAGTCGTCGAAGATGGTCTTGAGCGCCTGGGCGTTCAGCGGCGTGCCGTCGTGGAACTGCACGTCCGGTCGCAGCTTCAGCGTCCACACGGTCAGGTCTGCGTTGGGCTCCATCGACTCCGCGAGGTAGGGCCGGAACCCGCCGTCCGCCGTCCGCTTGATCAACGGGTCGTAGATGGCGTACGCGACGGTGGTGCCCGAGTTGCTGAAGCTGCCCTCACCGGGCAACCAGCTGTTGGTCTCGGCCTCGAGAGCGACCGTGATCTCGCCACCCTCGACGGGGTCACCCTGCTCGGAGACGTCCGCGACCGTGCCCTCCTGGGCCGGACCGTCGTCGTCGCCGCCGCCACAGGCAGCACTCGCGAGCAGAAGACCCGCGAGGCCCATGGAGGTGAGGGCCCGTTTCCACGGACCTCTCATCGGGCGCCGATGTACTCGCATGTATGTGCTCCTTGACCAGTTTCGTGCCGGCACAGCGACGGGGCCGGCGAGGCGCGTCGATGTGCGAGCGCCCACAGCGCGTGCTGGGAGTCTGTCCTACGCGAGTGGGCTGCGTCACTAGGCGCCTCGCCACTCTCGCCGGGCGCCGAACTATGCGATGCGCACAACGTCGCCGCAGCCCCTCACCCGGGCCGGTGGGTGCGGTGGCCCGGTCGCTGCCCGGCCGGGCCACCGCTGCGCCGGGACGCGCTACCCGACCGTCCAGACGTGGCCCCACATGACCAGCGCGCCGGCCGCGCCGTTGCCCTTCGTGCCGTCCGGGAAGACCCAGCCGTCCAGGTTCTTCACCTGGTCCTGCGCGGCCATGACGGTGAGCGTCCCACCGCTGAAGGTGTTGGGCACGTTGTCGTCGATGATCAGCCCGATCTTCTCGACCGCGGCCTTGCGGGTGTCGAGATCGGTCCTCGTCCGGAGGATGTCCAGCTGCTCGTCGATGTCCGGGCTCTGGAAGGCCGTCATGTTCAACGGCCCGTCGGTGAAGGCGGCCTTGAACACCATGTAGGGGTCGCTGTCGGCCCCCACCCGGGTGCAGCCGGTGTCGTAGTCCCGGGAGAGCATCTTCTGGATCCAGGTCGCCTGCTCGACCTGCTCCAGCTCGACCTGGGCGCCGAGCGCACCGTAGAGCGACTGCACCAGCTGCGCGACCTCGTTGAGGCTCGGGTCCGGGGGGCAGCTGTAGGTGAAGGCCAGGTCGGTCCCGACCGGCAGGCCGTCCGAGCGGTCCGGGTCGTTGACGTACTCGTCGTAGAACTCCTGCGCCTTCTCCGGGTCGTAGGCCGGGTAGGCCTCCGCCACCTTCTCGGAGTAGTACGGGCTGTCCTCGCTGAAGAATTGCGTCGTCGGCGGGGTCACGCCGGCGCCGCCGAGGACCCCGATGATGGCCTCCTGGTCGAGGGCGTACGCGAGGGCCTTGCGCACCCGGATGTCGTCGAACGGCGGCTTGCTCGTGTTGACCGTCCCGCCACCGGAGTTGCTGCCCAGGTGCTCGTAGTTGTCGACGCCGTCGAGGTCGCGGGCGCGGATGACGGTGCTCTGCCGGAGGCTCTGCATCACGTCGATGTCACCGCTCTGCAGGCTGGCCAGGCGGGTGTCCTCGTCGGGCATGGGCCGAAAGGTGATCTTGTCCAGATGCGGCAGTCCCTCCTGCCAGTAGGCCTCGTTCTTCTCGACGACCAGCTGACTGTCCCGCTGCCAGGAGACGAAAGTGAACGGGCCGGTGCCCACCGGGTGGGCACCGGCGTCCTCACCGGCCGCAGCCGCCGCCGTCGGCGAGAACGGCCACCCCGGGGACGACGCCAGCAGGACCGGGAACGCCGCATCCGCCTCCACCAGCCGGTAGACGACCGTGAGGTCGTCGATGACGTCCAGCGAGGTGACCTCGGCCAGCGACGCCGCCGTGTTCGCACCCGGCACCGTGAGGTAGTCGTCGAAGATCGTCTTGAGCGCCTGGGCATTGAGCGGGGTGCCGTCGTGGAAGCTCACGTCCGGTCGGAGCTTCAGCGTCCACTCGGTGAGCTCGTCGTTCGGCTCGATGGACTCGGCCAGGTACGGCTCGAGCTCCCCCTCGGACGTGCGGTGCATCAGCGGGTCGTAGATCGCGTAGGCGACGTTCGTGCCCGGCTGGTTGAACACGCCCTGGCCCGGCAGCCAGCTGTTGGTCTCCGCTTCCAGGCCCACGGTGATCTCGCCGCCATCGACCGGGTCCCCCTGCTCGGAGACTTCGGTGACCGCACCGATCTCGGTGCCGCCGTCCCCGCCCCCGTCCCCGTCGTTCCCGCCACCGCCGCAGGCGGCGGTCCCGAGCAGCAGACCCACCAGCCCGGCGGAGACGACGGCCCGCTTCCACGGACCTCTCGCGGGGCGCCGATGTCCATGCATGCGTTCTTCTCCCCGACCGAAGGTGCGTGCCGTGGGACGACCGGTGACCGGCGCGTCAGCACGCGCGCGCCAGCGCGCGCGGTCGGAGTCTGGACCATGGAGTGAGCCACGTCACCCCCTGTCGCCGCGAGTACACGTGCGGGTGCGCCGCGCGGCGTGGAGGGGGCCGGACAGAGCACAACGGCCCGGGCGTCGTGCTCGCCCGGGCCGTCGTGGTGGTGCCTCAGATCAGTCGGTGACCCACACGTGGCCCCACATGACCTGCGAGCTGGCGGCGCCGTTGCCCTCGGTGC
Source organism: uncultured Actinomycetota bacterium (assembly GCA_963747895.1). Classification (GTDB taxonomy): domain Bacteria; phylum Actinomycetota; class Actinomycetes; order Mycobacteriales; family Geodermatophilaceae; genus Blastococcus. Next base: position 244,239 of record CAVVGX010000012.1, on the reverse strand, counting down.
CGTCGGGGAAGACCCAGCCGTCCAGGTTCTTCACCGCGTCGCGGGTGGCCATGACGGTCAGCGTGCCCCCCGAGAAGGTGTTGGGCACGTTCTCGTTGAGGACCTCACCGATGGCCTCGACCGCCGCCTTGCGGGCGTCGATGTCGGTCGTCGTCTTGAGGATCTCCAGCTGCTCGTCGATCTCCGGGCTCTGGAACGCCGTCATGTTGAGCGGGCCCTCGGTGAAGGCCTGCTGGAACACGATGTAGGGGTCGCGGTCGGCACCGACACGGGTGCAGCCCATGTCGTAGTCACGGGAGAGCATGTCCTGGATCCAGGCCGCCTGCTCGGTCTGCTGGAGCTCGACCTCGGCGCCGAGCACGTTGAAGAACGCCTGGTAGAGCTGGGACAGCTCGTTGAGGCTCGGGTCCGGCGGGCACTGGAACGTGAAGGAGATCGGCTCGCCGACCGCCTTGCCGTCGGAGCGGTCGGGGTCGTTCACGTAGTCGTCGTAGAGCTCCTGCGCCTTCTCCACGTCGTACTTCGGGTAGCTCTCCTCGAGCTTCTCGGAGTAGTACGGGCTGTCCGGGCTGAAGAACTGGGTCTGCACCGGGGTGACGCCCTTGCCACCGAGGACCTCGATCAGGGCCTCCTGGTCCATGGCGTGGGCCAGGGCCTGGCGGACGCGGACGTCGTCGAAGGGCGGCCGGCTGGTGTTCATCGTCGTGCCGCCGGAGTTGCTGCCCAGGTACTCGAAGTTGTTCACGCTGTCCAGCTCGCGTGCCTTGACGACGGTGCCCTGGCGCAGGGACTGCATGACGTCGATGTCACCGCTCTGCAGGCTGGACAGGCGGGTGTCCTCGTCCGGGATCGGACGGAACGTGATCTTGTCCAGGTGGGGAAGCCCCTCCTGCCAGTAGTTCTCGTTCTTCTCCACGACGAGGTTGCTGTCGCGCTGCCAGGAGACGAAGCGGAACGGGCCGGTCCCCACCGGGTTCGCGCCGGCGTCCTCACCCGCGGCCGCAGCTGCGGTCGGCGAGAACGGCCAACCCGCGGCGGTCACCAGGTTGTCCGGGAACGCCGCGTTGGGCTCCGCGAGGCGGTAGACGACGGTGAGGTCGTCCACCACGTCCAGGGACGTCACGTCGGCGAGGGACGCCGCGACCCGCGAGGCCGGCTGCGTCAGGTAGTCGTCGAAGTTCGACTTCAGCGCCTGGGCGTTCAGGGGGGTGCCGTCGTGGAACTGCACGCCGGGACGGAGCTTCAGCGTCCACTCGGTGAGGTCGGCGTTCGGCTCCATCGACTCGGCCAGGTAGGGCTCGACCGACCCGTCCGCGGCGCGGTGCATCAGCGGGTCGTAGATCGCGTAGGCGACGTTCGTGCCCGGCTGGTTGAACGTGCCCTCGCTGGGCAGCCAGCTGTTCGTCTCGGCCTCCAGGCCGACGGTGATCTCGCCGCCCTCGACCGGGTCCCCGGCCTCCCCGACGTCGCTGACCGCGCCGGCCTCCGCGTCGCCGTTGCTGTCCGAGCCGCCGCAGGCGGCGGTCCCCAGCAGGAGGCCTGCGATCCCCACGGAGACGAGCGCGCGCTTCCACGGGCCCCTCATCGGGCGCCGGTGTCGTTGCATGTGTCTGTACCCCTCGACCTGTTGCTCGTGGCGCCGCGACGCCGGACCCGGAACAGGGCGCGTCGAGGCGCGGGCGCACGGAGCGCCTGGTCGAAGTCTCCCCGGGGGAATGCAGAGAGTCATTGGGCGGGCCGCCACCGTCACCGAGGGTGAGACCCGGCGGCCCGCACAGCGGGGTCGGTGTGCTAGCCGTGCGCAGCACGGCGGCCCGGGCGGGTATCCGCCCGGGCCGCCGCGTGTGGTGCGGGGTTGCTACTCGGTGGTCCAGACGTGGCCCCACATGGCCGTGCCGTCGGGCGTCCCGTTGCCCTCACTGCCGTCCGGGAACACCCAGCCGTCGACGTTCTTCACGGCTTCCTTGACCGCGACGACCGACAGCGTGTTGCCGGTGAAGGTGATCGGCACGTTCTCGGCGATCACCATGCTGATCGCCTCGGCCGCGGCCTTGCGCTCCTCCACGTCCGTGGTCTCACGCAGGGTCACGAGGTTCGCGTCGATCTCCGGGTCCGTGAACTCCGTCACGTTCGGCACGCCCGGGGTGAACTGGCGCTGGAAGATGTAGTACGGATCCCGGACACCGCCGTGCCGCGTGCAGCCGGCGTCGTAATCGCGGGCGACGACCTGCGAGGTGTAGGCCGCCTGCTCCACCTGCTCCAGTTCGACCTGCATGCCCAGCGCGTTCCAGAAGGACTGGTACAGCTGGGACAGCTCGTTCAGGCTCGGGTCGGGCGGGCAGGTGTAGGTGAAGGAGATGTCCTCCCCGACCGCCTTGCCGTCGGAACGCGCCGGGTCGTTCTTGTACTCGTCGTACAGCTTCTGGGCCTCCTCGGGGTCGTTCGTCGGCCAGGCCTCGGCCACCTTCTCCGAGTAGAACGCGTCGTCCGGCCCGAAGACCTGCGTCGACGGCGGGGTGAGCCCGGTGCCGCCCAGCACCTCGATCAGCGCGTCCTGGTCCAGCGCCAGGGCCAGCGCCTTGCGGACCCGCAGGTCGTCGAACGGAGGCTTGGCGGTGTTGAAGTTCGACCCGCCGGTGTTGTTGCCGAGGAACTCGTAGTTGTCCACGCCGTCGATGTCGCGGGCGCGGGACACCGTGCTCTGCCGCAGCGACTGCATCGCGTCGATGTCACCGCTCTGCAGGCTGGACAGGCGGGTGTCCTCGTCCGGGATCGGCCGGAACGTGATCTTGTCCAGGTGGGGCAGCCCCTCCTGCCAGTAGTCCTCGTTCTTCTCCACGATCAGCTGGCTGTCCCGCTGCCAGGAGACGAACTTGAACGGGCCGGTGCCCACCGGGTTCGAGCCGGCGTCGGCACCTGCCGCGGCCGCAGCGGTCGGCGAGAACGGCCAGCCGGCCGGGTCGGTGAGCAGGTCGGGGAACGCCGCATTGGGCGCCTTGAGGGTGTACGTGGCCGTGAGGTCGTCCACGACGTCGACCGACTGGACCTCCGCCAGGTTGGCCGCCAGGTTGGAGCCCGGCGCCACCAGGTAGGTGTCCCAGATCGTCTTGATGGCCTCGGCGTTCAGCGGCGTGCCGTCGTGGAACTGGACGTCGGGACGCAGCGTCAGCGTCCAGACGGTGAGGTCCTCGTTCGGCTCCAACGACTCGGCCAGGTACGGCTGGGCCTCACCCTCGGGCGTCCGCTTCATCAGCGGGTCGTAGATCGCGTAGGCCACGTTGTAGCCGGGGTTGCCGAAGTTGGCGGTCCCGGGCAGCCAGCTGTTCGTCTCGGCCTCGAGCCCGATGGTGATCTCGCCGCCGTCGACCGGGTCTCCGGCCTCCGAGGCGTCGACGACGGCACCCTCGCTCGCCGTCACCACCCCCGTCGTCGGAACCGCAGGCCGCCGTCGCCATCAGCAGGCCGACGATCCCCGCGGAGACCGCGGCGCGACCTGTCCGGCGCCACCGGCCCACCCGATGCGAATGACTGCGCATTGTCCACCCCTCGACGTTGCTTGCCAGCGGGGCGCCGGGCTCTCGAGCGCCGCACCCCTGCTGTTCGCGCGCTGTCCGCGCTGCGGGGAAGTGTCGCCCATCACAGTGACCGGAGTCACTAGACGTGATGTCACTGTCACGGCGGCTCCGGCTATGCGCCGCGCACAACGGCCGGACGTCGGGCGGAGCGGTCAGGCGCTGCCGGCGTCGCCCAGCACCGAGGGGTCCAGCAGCCGCAGCGCCTCGACCGCGACGAACAACCGCGCCACGCTCCGCGGGTCCTCGAGCGACTGGCCGCTGAGCTGCTCGAGCCGGGCCAGCCGGTTGCGCACGGTGTTGCGGTGGCAGAAGAGCAACCGGCCGGTCTCGGTGGAGTTGCCGTTGGTCGCCAGCCAGGTGGCGAGCGTGGCCAGCAGGGTCTGCTGCTCCGCGTCCGGCAGCTCCATCACCGCCCCCAGGAGCAGGCGGGAGACCTCGGTCGAGGTCTCGACCGACGAGGCCAGCAGCGCGGCCACCGGGTCGTCGTCGATCGCCGTCACGCCCACGGCCCCGGCCGGAAGGCATCGACGGGCCACCATCGCGCGGGCCACCGCGACCGAGGTCTGCAGGGCGTCGGCGTAGGAGCGGCTGAGCCCCACCCGGCCGGTCGCCAGCGTGCCGAGCAGCTCCCGGATGGAGGTGACGGTGCGCCACTCCCCGATCGCCACGATGCCGACGGTGCCGTCCACGGTGGTCCGCCAGGCCGACCGCACCCCGTGCCCGGCGAGGAAGTCCTCGGCACCGGCGAGCGCGGGGACCCCCGCCGCGTCCTGCTCGGCGGAGACGGCGACGTAGGGCCCCTCCTCGGGAAGCCCCAGGCGGGTCAGGCTGCCGCCGAGCCGCGACCACTCCCCCAGCCGGCCGTCGACCAGCGCGTCGAGCAGGAGCCGTCGTCGTTCGCGGTCGGCGTCGGTGAGGGCGGTGAGCCCTTCGTCGTATCCCGTGACCAGCGCCCGGGACTGCTCGTCCAGCACCACCCAGAGCACCGCCGACTGCTGGAGGAGGGCGGCCATGTCAGCGGAGGGCCGCGTGACCGCGCGCGCGGCCAGCGCACGCCACACGGCCGCGGCCGCCGTCTGCAACCCCCGCAGGGCGACGGCCAGCGGGATGTTCTGCTCCGCCCGCCGACGACCGAGCGCAGCGGACCCGGCCTCCCCGGCCGGCACATCCGGCGCCTGCCCCGCGAGACGCTCCAGGGTCGCGTCGAGGTGGGCGGCCACGTCGGCGGTCAGCTCGTCGACACCGATCCGCCGGTAGGCCTGCTCGCCGGCCCGTAGCTGCTCGACGACCTCGCCGGCCAGGGCGCCGAGATCCGCATCGAGGAGTTCCGCAGCGATCGCGGTCAGCACCGGTGGCGCGCCGACGCCCGGACGCCGGGGTGCGCACGGCCGCGCCCGGTCGGCCTCGTTCGGCTCGGACACTGCGCCTCCGGTGGTTCGCGCACCCGGCGGGCGGGCCGTGGCACGACGGTTGGTCGGTCCGAGTCTTCCCCGGACGGCGCACGCGGTCGGGACCGGGTGCGCCGCCGGAAAGACGATTTAGTTAGAGCCTTGCACTTTTCCAGGGGAGCACTAGGTTCGGGAGAACCCGAGCGCCCGAAGGAGTGCGTATGGCCACCGAAACGACGGCCGAACAGCTGAACACCCCGAGTCAGGTCCGCAGCGCCGTCAAGTCGTTCATCGACGAGCACTGGGACCCCTCGGTGTCGCTCAAGGACTGGCTGGGCACGCTGGCCGACTCCGGCTGGGCGGTGCCGCAGTGGCCCGCGCAGTGGTACGGCAAGGGCCTGTCCAACGACCTGGCGGCCGAGGCCTACGACGAGTTCAAGAAGATCAACGCCGTCGGGCCGCCGCCGGGCCTGTCCCGCATGCTCGCCGCGCCGACGATCATCTCCCACGGCACCGACGAGCAGCGCACGGCCTACATCCGGCGGATCCTCGTTGGCGAGGACGCCTGGTGCCAGCTGTTCAGCGAGCCCGGCGCCGGTTCCGACCTGGCCTCGCTGCAGACGAAGGCCGAGCTGGACGGTGACGAGTACGTCGTCAACGGCCAGAAGGTCTGGACGTCGGGTGCGATGGGTTCCGACGTCGGCATGCTGATCGCCCGCACCGACCCGGACGCCGTCAAGCACGCCGGCATCACGTACTTCGCCATCGAGATGGACCAGCCGGGCATCGAGGTGCGTCCGCTGCGGCAGATCACCGGTGAGGCGCACTTCGCCGAGGTCTTCCTCACCGACGCCCGTGTCAGCGCCGAGAACATCATCGGTGGCCTGAACAACGGCTGGAACGTCGCCCGGACGACGCTGGCCAACGAGCGCGTCGGCCTGGGTGGTGGCGGTTCCCTCGGGTTCCCGCTGTCAGCGCCCGGCGGCCGTCGTTCGGCGCAGCTCCTGGAGCAGTCCGTCGGCGAGTTCATCGAGTCCCAGAAGCGGCAGGCTTCCGGCGGCCGCGTGCCGGCGATGATGATGGTCCGCAACGGCGAGGCCCTGGCCAAGATGGCGAAGAACATGGGCCGCGACCAGGACCCCTCCGTGCGCCAGGGCATCGCCCGGGTGCACGCGCTGACCTCGCTCAACCGCTGGAACACGCTGCGTGCGCGTGCCGCGGTCGAGGCCGGTGGCCGTCCCGGTCCGGAGGCGTCGCTGGGCAAGCTCATGGTCTCGCGCATCACCCGGATGTCCCGCGACGTCGGCATGGAGATCGCCGGCCCGTCGGGCATGCTCGCCGGCGACGACGGCCCGCTGCACGGGGCCCTGGCCCTCCAGTTCCTGGGCGCTCCCGCGCCCTCGATCTACGGCGGGTCCGACGAGGTCCAGCACAACATCATCGGTGAGCGGGTGCTCGGCCTCCCCCGCGAGCCCGACGCGTCGAAGGACGTCCCGTTCCGCTCGCTGCGGACGGGCACCCAGTCGCAGTAGGCGCCCCGCACGATCGCGGAGACCCCTGGCCCGTCCCGAGAGGGGCGGACCAGGGGTCTCCGCGCGTCGTGGGCCGGTCGGCTCAGGTGCCGGCGGCGTCGCTGGCGGCCTCAGGACGACCGCCGAAGACGTCGGCGGCGACCTCGCGGCGAGCCTCGATCAGCCACGCGTGCTGCTCGTCGGCCTGCACGATCAGCCGCTGGAACAGCCCGGCGTCGATCCGCCGGTCGATCTCGGCGACCTCGCGCAGGGTCTCGAAACCCGCGCGCTTGGCGAGCACGGCGATGGCGATGAACTCGAACTCGATCAGGTCGCTCAGCGGGGAGCGGGACATCAGCCGGCCGTTGAGCTTGGCCCGCGCCAGCTTCTCGCCGATCCAGGTGGCCAGCAGCTTGTACTGGCGGACCGGGACCCCGAGCGAGGCCATCGTCGTCCGGAGGCCGGCGCGCTCCTCGCGCAGCTCGTCGAGCAGCTGCTCCAGCGGCTGCTCGAAGCGGGTCCCGCGCCAGCGGCCGATCATCCGGCCGACCAGTTCGATGCCACCCCGAGCCGCCGCCAGGTGGTCGTTGCAGTAGACGCCCAGCAGATCGGGGTTGCGCGCTACGCCTCCGGTGGACGACTCGGACACAGTGCCTCCTGACGACGACGGACTCCCGGCCATTGTCGTCGCCGGGCGGCTCCCCCGCCCGGCGTAGCCGCCGGTCAGACGCGCACGAGCAGCACCACGCCCGCGCAGGCGGCAGCCCACAGCGCACTGGCCAGGGTGCCGACGATGAACCGTTCGGCGGCCGCCGGCGAGCGCAGCTCGGCGAACCGGCCCAGGCCCTTCACGGCGAGGACGACAGCCAGTCCCTCGGGCCAGCCGGCCAGCAGCGTGCTGGTCAGCGCGGCCCGCTCGAGCACGCCGATCCAGGCGCCGCCCCGGAGGATCTCCGGGTCCTGGGCGCCGCCCCCGACCCCGACCGAGGCGGGGTCCGCGGCGTGCAGCACGCCGGTGGCCACGGGTCCGCCGCCGGCCACGGAGGCCAGCACGGCCAGCACGGTGGCGAGGCCGAGTTCGGTGCCCGTGGCGTCACCCCCGGCCCAGGCGCTCGCCCCGGTGGCCGCGAGCAGCACCGCCATCGCGGCCGCCCGGACCGGCGGCGCCGGCCCGCGGCCGCTCAGCGCGAGCGCCAGCCCGACCGCGCCGGTGAGGGCCAGCAGGACGAGGGTGAGGACGTTCATCCCGCCGCCCGCGCCAGCAGGCGTGCAGCGGTCGGCCGCAGCTCGCGTTCCAGCTCCCAGAGGCCGGCCGCCAGGCGCTGCCCGACCGCCTGCCGGGAGATGCCCAGCGACGCCGCGGCCTCCGCCTGCGTGCGACCGTCCGCCACCAGTCCGATGGCCTCCCACGCCTGAGGGCTGCGCCGCTCGACGACGACCGCCAGCGCGCTCAGCACCGCCTGAGCGTCCTCGGCGTCGGCCGCCACAGCCCCGTGGACCGCCAGGTGCACGGAGCGCTGCTTGGCCGCGTCGACCGCGCGCCGCGCGCTGAGGAACGCCGGGCCCGCCGCGGCGCGGGTGCTCGTGGGCAGCGGGGTCTGCACCGGGCCGGCGCCCACCCCGACGCTCCAGGCGCCTTCCCGCAGCAGGTCGACGACGACGTCGACGACGACGTCCGGGTCGTCGAGCACCCCCTGGAACTCGTCACCCGCGGTGCGCTCGAAGGCGAGCACCGACGACACCGAGCCCTCGAGCCGACGCAGGACGTCGGCGACCCGATCCGGCGTCCTGCGGCTGGCTCGCTGGTCGACCGTCAGCACGAAGGGCACCGGGCAAGCCTGACAGCTTTCATCACAAGATGCAAGTCTCAGGGCTTGTCGGCCACGTCCGGGGGGAAGCCGCCGGTCGCGACCGGCCCCCACCCGGTGACCGTGATCCGCAGCAGCGACTTGCCCTGGCGCACCATGGCCGCCCGGTACTCGTCCCAGTCGGGGTGCTCCCCGCTGATCGCCCGGTAGTAGTCGACGAGCGGCTCCAGCGCTTCCGGCAGGTCCAGCACCTCGGCGTCGCCGTCCACCTGGACCCACGGCCCGTCGAAGTCGTCGGACAGCACGCACAGCGACACCGCCGACGTCCGGCGGGCGTTGGTGACCTTGGCCCGCTGCGGATAGGTGGAGACGACGATGCGCCCCTCGCCGTCCACCCCGCACGTCACCGGTGAGAGCTGCACGCCGGCGTCGCGGCGGCGGGTGACCAGCACGGCCTTGTGGCGCGGTCGGAGGAACTCCAGCAGGGCATCGCGGTCGACACGGTCGGTGGTGGCGGTCCTCGGCATGGCCCGACGCTACGACGCGGGTGTGACGATCGCCGTCCGGCCGGGTCGGACCGCGCCGCGTGTGCTCTGATCACCTCCATGAGGCTGCGCCTGCCCACCCTGAAGTCGGCTCCACGGGAGGACTCCGTCCGCACCGTCGACATGCCTCGCGCCGCGGCACCCCGTTCCTCCGGGGTGACGGCCGCGCCGGTCACCGATGGCGTCACCGGCGGAGCGGACACCCAGGCCCCCGCGCCGGACGAGGGCCGGAGCGCGCGGCTGCAGGCGGCGTCGCGGACGCTGGCCACGGCCGCCGCGCAGTTCCTGCTCGTCGTGGCGGCTCTCATCGTGCTCGGCTACGTGCTGGGCAAGCTCTGGGTGATCCTGCTGCCCATCGTCCTCGGTCTGCTCATCGCCACCGTGCTCTGGCCGCCCACCCGCTTCCTGCGCAAGCACGGCTGGCCACCCGCTCTCGCGGCGTCCCTCGTGCTCCTGATCTTCCTCGCCGCCTTCGCGGGGATCATCGCCGCGATCGCCCCCTCGGTCGCCGACCAGGTGGTCGAGCTCGCCGACCAGGCGACGGCCGGCTTGCAGGACCTGCAGGAGTCGCTCACCGGACCGCCGTTCAACCTGGGCGAGGACCAGATCGGCGACGCCGTCGACTCGGTGATCAACAACATCCAGGGCAACGCGCAGAACATCGCCGGCTACGCCGTGACCGGAGTGTCCGCGGTCGGCAACGGGCTGATCAACCTGGTGCTGGCGCTGGTGCTGTGCTTCTTCTTCCTCAAGGACGGCACCCGATTCGTGCCGTGGCTGTCCGCCCAGACCGGCCCCCGCGCCGCCCGCCACGTCGCGGCGCTGTCCTACAAGAGCTGGTCGACGCTGTCGGAGTTCATCCGCCAGCAGGCCCTCGTCGGCTTCGTCGACGCCTTCTTCATCGGCATCGGGCTGTGGATCCTGGACGTACCGCTGGTGATCCCGCTGGCGGTGCTGACCTTCTTCGGCGCGTTCATCCCGATCATCGGCGCCTTCGTCGCCGGGGCGTTCGCCGTGCTGATCGCCCTCGTGGACCAGGGCCTGACCACGGCGCTGATCGTGCTGGGGATCGTGCTGCTGGTGCAGCAGCTCGAGGGCAACGTCCTCCAGCCGATCATCCAGGGCCGCGGCTTCAACCTGCACGCAGGCGTGGTGATCCTCGCCGTCACCGCCGGCGGCAGCCTGTCCGGCATCATCGGCGCCTTCCTCGGGGTTCCCGTGGCCGCACTCATCGCCGTCATCTACCGCTACGTCCGCGACGAGCTGGACGGCCGGAACCCGGAGGTGCAGCCGGACGGCACGCGGGCCACGCTCGAGGGCGGCGAGGACGGAGCCGTGCTCACCGAGGAGCCGGCCCCGCCGGACGCCGCCGCCGACGCCCCGACCGGACCGGCCACCTCCGGCTGACCCGGCCGGGCGCCCCCGGGAATGCGGCGGCGCGCTGCAGGGCTGCAGCGGTAGTGGTTCCGACGACGGAGGTATGACCGAGTGACCCAGCGACCCGAGGACCTCGTCGAGCTCCTCCCCGCAGCGGATCGCTTCCTCGCCCGAGAGGAGGCGGTCGGCACCCCCGAGCGCCGCCGGGAACTGGTGCTCGTGCACGACATCGCCGGGGACTTCGACGCCGCGCACGCCGGCGCCCTGGCCGGCTCGCACCTGCTGGCCGGCCTCCCGCACGAGGTCATCGCCCGGTTCGACGCCGACGCCCTCGTGGACTACCGGGCGCACCGTCCGCGGGTCACCTTCAGCGGTGACCGCTACGAGACCTTCCACGCCCCCGAGATCCAGCTCTACGCCGTCGAGGACGACGGCGGCACGCCCTTCCTGCTGCTGCACGGCACCGAGCCGGACTTCCAGTGGGAGCGGTTCGTCGCCGCGATCGTCGGGCTCGTCGAGCGGCTGGGCGTCACCTCGGTGATCGCGCTGCACGCGATCCCGATGCCGGTGCCCCACACCCGCCCGGTCACCGTCACCGCGCACGCCACCCGCCGGGCACTGATCGAGCAGTACCCGGTGTACTGGGGCGAGATGCGGATCCCCGGCAGCGTGGCCTCCCTGCTGGAGGTGCGCCTCGGCGAGGCCGGCGTGGACGCCCTCGGCGTGGCCGTGCACGTCCCGCACTACCTCGCCCAGGCCACCTACCCGGCGGCCTCCCTGACGTTGCTCGAGCACCTCGAGCAGCTCACCGGGCTGCACGTGCCGGTGGAGTCACTGCGCGAGGCCGCCGAGACGCACCGCACCGAGGTCGACGAGCAGATCGCGCGGTCGGCGGAGAACACCGCCGTCGTCGCCGCCCTGGAGCAGCAGTACGACGCCTTCACGACGGCACGGGAGAACAGCGACCTGCTCAGCGACGAGGGCGCGGTCCCGACCGCGGAGGAGATCGGCGCGGAGTTCGAGCGCTTCCTGGCCGACCAGGACCGCAAGCACCCCCGCGGCGGCGAGTGATCCTGCCCTGGACGCCTCCGACCTGACCGGCGCGGTGCACGGCCGGTTCGACGACCTGGTCACCGGGTCCGCGCTGGCCTTCCCGGGCGCCGACCGCGTCCTGGTGGCGCGGGAGCCGACCGAGGTCGTCCCCGTGCTCGCCGAGGTGGAGCGCGCGACGGCCGCCGGCGCGTGGGCCTTCGGCTACCTGGCCTACGAGGCCGCTGCCGGGTTCGACCCGGGCGCCGCGGTGCCTGCCCGGGGACCCGGCGAGACCCTGCCCCTGGCGGTGTTCGGGCTCACCGGGCAGGCCCTGGAGGTACCGCCCGTCGCCCCGCCACCGGGCCGCAGCCGGGACTACGCGGCCGGTCCGTGGCGCCGCGGCTGGACGCCCGCCGGGCACCGGGACGCCGTGGCCGCCGTCCGGGCCTCGATCGCCGCCGGGGACGCCTACCAGGTCAACCTGACCGTGCGGATGCACGCGCCGGTCACCGGTGACCTGGAGCAGCTCTACGCCGACCTGGCGTACGGGCAGCGCGGTCCGTGGGCTGCCTACCTCGACGTCGGCAGCCACGTCGTCGCCAGTGCGAGCCCCGAGCTGTTCTTCGACTGGACCGGCGACCGCCTGCTCACCCGGCCGATGAAGGGCACCGCGCGCCGGGGCGCCACCACCGCCGAGGACGACGGTGCGCGCCGGTCGCTCCTGGCCAGCGACAAGGAGCGCGCCGAGAACCTGATGATCGTGGACCTGCTGCGCAACGACCTGGGCCGCATCGCCGAGGTGGGCAGCGTGGAGGTCCCCGAGCTGTTCCGCACCGAGCGCTACGAGACGGTCTGGCAGCTCACCTCCGACGTCACCGCCCGCCCGCGGCCGGGCGTCGGACTGGTCGACGTCTTCCGCGCGCTGTTCCCCTCCGGCTCGGTGACCGGCGCACCCAAGCACCGGACCATGCAGCTGATCCGGGACCTGGAGACCGAGCCGCGCGGGGTGTACTGCGGGGCGATCGGGGTCGTGGCGCCCCCCGGGCAGGCCTTCCGCGCCCGGTTCTCGGTGGCCATCCGGACGGTCACCGTCGAGCGGGCCACCGGCACGGGCGTCTACGGCACCGGCGGCGGCATCACCTGGGGCTCCGACGCGGATGCCGAGCACGCCGAGCTGCTGGCGAAGGCGGAGATCCTGGGCCGACCGTACGAGGAGTTCGCCCTGCTCGAGACGATGGCCCGCCTCCCCGGCGGCGACCTGCGCAACGCCGAGGGCCACCTGGCCCGGCTGGCCGACTCGGCCGCCTGGGCCGGCTTCGCGCTCGACGTCGACGACGTGCGCCGGCGGTTGGGTCGGCTGCGCGAGGACCCCGCGCCGGCACGGGTGCGGCTGGTCCTGCAGCGCGACGGCCGGCTGGAGATCGAGGTCGGTCCCCCGCCGCCCGTCGTCGAGGGTCCGGTCCGGCTCGCGGTGGACCACCACCCGGTCGACGCCGACGACGTCCGGCTCCGGCACAAGACCACCCGGCGGGCCGTCTACACCGAGCGGGCCGCGCGCTGGCCCGACGCCGACGACGTCGTGCTCACCTCCTCGCGCGGCGAGGTGACCGAGACGACCATCGCCAACCTCGCCGTCCGGCTCGACGGCCGCTGGTGGACGCCGCCGGTGTCGTCCGGGTGCCTGCCCGGGGTGGAGCGCGGGCGGCTGGTCGGGGCCGGGCGGTTGCACGAGCGCCGGCTCACGCCCGCGGACCTGGCCGCCGCCGAGGAGCTCGCCGTCGTGAACTCCCTGCGCGGCTGGCGCCCCGCCGTCCTGCTCTGAGGTGCTGGAACGGCCCCGCTGCAGGGGCCCGCGCCCAGCGGAGCGCGGCGTGGGGGGCCGAGGGGTCCTTCTTCTAGGCGAAGACGATGGTGCGGGGACCCTCCACGATCACGCGGTCCTCGACGTGCCAGGTCACGGCCTGGGCGAGCACCTGGCGCTCGACGTAGCGGCCCACCCGGCGCATGTCCTCGACCGTCGCGCGGTGGTCCACCCGGGCGACCTCCTGCTCGATGATCGGGCCGGCGTCGAGCTCGGGGGTCACGTAGTGCGCCGTCGCCCCGATGAGCTTCACCCCGCGGTCGTGCGCGGCCTGGTAGGGGTTCGCGCCCACGAACGCCGGCAGGAAGCTGTGGTGGATGTTGATCAGCCGCTCGGGGAACCGGCTGCAGAAGTCGGCGGACACGATCTGCATGTACCGGGCGAGGACGACGAGGTCGACGTCACCGACGATCTCCAGGGCCCGGGCCTCCGCCTCGGCCTTGGTCGACGGCGTCACGGGCACGTGGTGGAACGGGATGCCGGCCGCCTCCGCCACCGGCGCCAGATCGGTGTGGTTGGAGACGACGGCGGTGATCTCGGCCCGCAGGTCGCCGGCCCGCACGCGGTAGATCAGCTCCTGGAGCACGTGGTCGGTCCGGCTCACGAAGACGGCGACGGTCGGCCGGTGCGCGGCCTCGGCCAGCCGCCAGGTCATCCCCCACTGCCGGGCCAGCAGCTCCAGCGCGCCCTCGAGCTGGGGGCGGCGCTCGGCGAGGTCCGGCAGCACGAACTCCAGGCGGAGGGTGAAGGTGCCGCCGAGCGGGTCGGAGGAGTGCTGCTGCGACTCGGTGATGTTCGCGCCGACGTCGGCCAGCAGCCGCGACAGGACGGCGACGATGCCCGGCTGGTCGGGGCAGCGGACCACCAGCCGGCCCACGTCGGCGGTGCTGGGGTCGGGCGGACCGGCGGCGGACATGGCCGGAATCGTCCCAGACGGGGGCCGGCGCCCTGTTCACGCGTCGGGCAGCGGGGCGCGGGTGGCGCCGGCGACGTCGAACAGGTCGCCGTACTCCTCGACCCGGGCGAGGACGTCGTCGGTCGTGAACCGCAGCTCCGCCGGGTCGAGCGAGCCGTCCCGCACCGCGTCGACCTCGTCCCAGCCGATCGGCGTGGACACCGTGGCGCCCGCCCGGGCGCGCAGCGAGTACGGGGCGACGGTGGTCTTGGCCGGGTTGTTCTGGCTCCAGTCGATGAGCACCCTGCCCGGGCGCAGCGCCTTCTCCATCCGCCAGACGACGTCGTCCGGCGTCTCCGCGGAGAGCTCCTGGGCCAACTGCTTGGCGTACCGGCTGGGGTGCTCGCGGTCGGCGGGGGCCGCGATCGGCGCGTACACCTGCATGCCCTTGGAGCCCGACGTCTTCACCACCGGGTCCAGCCCGTCGGCCTCCAGCCGCTCCCCCAGCCGCTCCGCCACGAGGCAGCACTCCAGGATGCCCGTCTCCGGCCCGGGGTCGAGGTCGAGCACGAGCAGGTCGGGCAGCTGCGGCTGCCCGTCGTCGTCGACCTGCCACTGGGGGACGTGCACCTCCAGCGCTGCGAGGTTGGCCGCCCACGCCAGGTCCGCGGCCGACTCGAGCACCACCATGTCCAGGGTCTCCCGCCCGCGGGAGCTGCCCGGGCTCGCGATGGTCACCCGCCGCACCCATTCGGGGGCGTGCCGGGCGCTGTTCTTCTCGAAGAACGTCTGACCGTCGAGTCCGTCGGGCCACCGGGTGAAGGTGACCGGCCGGCCGGCGACGTGGGGCAGCAGCACCGGTGCGATGCGCACGTAGTAGTCGATCACCTGCGCCTTGGTGAACCCCACCTCGCGGAACAGCACCTTCTCCAGGTTCGACACCCCGAGGGTGCGTCCCTCGATCTCCACCCGCTGCTTCGCGGGACTCACGGCTCCCTCACCACGTCGTCCGGCTCCAGGTCCTCCCGCACGCCCCGCCACGACGGGTGCCGCAGTCGGTCGTCGGCGGTCCAGACCGCGTAGGCCACCTCGCCCACCAGGTCCGGCTCCACCCACCGCGCGTCGCGGGTGACCTCCCGGGGCAGCGTCCCGTCGAACGGCGCCGCCGCCCGGGGGGTCAGCGTGCGCTGCAGGTGCCGCAGGTCGACGTCGCTGAAACCGGTGCCGACGTGCCCCACGTAGACCAGCCGGCCCTCGTCGTCCGGCACCCCCACCAGCAACGAGCCGATGGTCCCCTCCCGGCGGCCCTGTCCCGGGCGCCAGCCGCCGACGACGACCGCCTGCGTGAAGAAGTTCTTGACCTTGCGCCAGTCGGGGCTGCGCACGCCCGTGCGGTACGGGGAGTCCAGCCGCTTGGCGACGATCCCCTCCAGGCCGTTCTCCTCGCTCGCGGCCCGCACGTCGACCCCGCCGCCGCGGAACCACGGGGTGAGCACCCAGCGGTGGCCGGCCGGGGCCAGCCCGTCGAGCAGCTCCCGGCGCTCGGCGTAGGGCCGTGCGCGGAGGTCCTCGCCGTCCAGCGCGAGCAGGTCGAAGACCAGGAAGGTGACCGGCGCGGCGGCGGCCATCCGGGGCACCTCCGGGCCGGTGCGGTGCATCCGGTTCTGCAGCGCGCCGAAGTCGGGCCGGCCGGCGGCGTCCATCATCACGATCTCGCCGTCGACGACGGCGTCGTGACCGGCGAGCGCACCCGGGAGCCGCCCCACCTCGGGGTAGCGCACGGTGATGTCGGTGGCCTTGCGGGAGGACAGGGACAGCTCGCCGCCGCGGACGGTGGCCACGGCGCGCACCCCGTCCCACTTGAACTCGTAGCCCCAGCGGGCGTCCTCGTCCCCGGACGGCATCGCGCCGGCCGTCGCCAGCATCGGCAGCGGCGCGGGCGGCGGCTCAGCCGGCACGGCGGGCGGCGCCGCTCGCGTCCGGTTCCCCAGCGGAGCTGTGGCGTCGAGCTTGCGGATGTTCCAGGTCCCGTCGGCGAGCGGGAACAGCGCGTACCGGCCGACCAGCCGGCGGCCGTCGAAGGTGACGACGACGTGCCGCTCGTCCCACTTCTCGGTGGCGTAGCGCCCGGCGTCCCAGATCGTCACCTCACCGCCGCCGTACTCGCCGGCGCTGATCGTGCCGGCGAACGACGCGTACTCGAGCGGGTGGTCCTCGGTGGGCACGGCGAGCCGGTTGCTGCCCGGCTCCAGCGGCGGCCCCTTGGGCACCGCCCAGCTCTTCAGGACGCCGTCGCGCTCGAGCCGCAGGTCCCAGTGCACCCTCTCGCCGGTCCGCCCACGGGGTGTGTGGTGTTCCTGGACGACGAAGGTGTCGTCGTCGCCCACGGGCAGCGGCTGCCCCGCCGGCGGCACGGGCTCGGCCGTCCGCGCCGGGTCCCGCTTGGCGCGGTACTCGGCGAGCGGGTCCTCCCGCCGGCCGGGCACGTCAGGCGCTGCGGCGGGCGCGCTTGGCCGGGGGCTTGTCGGCGCTCGCGCTCTTCTTCGCCGCCGTGGTCTTCGTGGCCGTCGTCTTCGCGGGTGTGGTCCTCTTCGCGGCGGCCGCCTTCTTCGCGGGCGCCTTCTTCGCCGGGGCGCGCTTGGCGGGGGCCTTCGTCGGCGGGGCCTCGTCCTCGGCCGCGGAGTCGTCGGCGTCGTCCGTGTCCGTCGCTGCCGAGCCGCCCTTCGCGCGCTCGACGCTGCGGCGCAGGGCGCTCATGAGGTCGACCACGGCGGCGCCGTCGTCGGCGACCTCCGGCGGCTGCGCCACCTCCCCGCCGCTCTGCTTGGCCTCCAGCAGGGCGGTCATGGCCTCGCGGTAGTCGTCGGTGAACTGGCTCGGGTCGAACTCCGAGGTCATGGAACCGATCAGGGCCTCGGCCATCTTCAGCTCCTGCGGCCGGACGGCGATGTCCTCGTCGAGGAAGGCGAAGTCCGGACGGCGGATCTCGTCGGGCCACCGCATGGTGTGCATGACGAGGACGCCGTCGCGCACCCGCAGGACCGCGAGCGACTCGCGCTGGCGGATCGCGATCTTGGTGATCGCCACCTGGCCGGCGTTCTCCAGGGCGTCGCGGAGCAGCACGTACGGGCGGGCGGCCGGGCCGTCGGGCTCGAGGTAGTACGTCTTCTCGAACATGATCGGGTCGATCTCGTCCTGGTCGACGAACTCCAGCACCTCGATCTCGCGGCGGGTGCTCAGCGGGAGCTCGTCGAAGTCGGCGTCGGTGAGGATGACGACCTGGCCGTCGGGCAGCTCGTAGCCCTTGGCGATGTCGCTGTACTCGACCTCCTCGCCGTCGATCGAGCAGACCCGCTTGTACTTGACCCGGCCGCCGTCGGCGGCGTGCACCTGGTGGAAGCGGATGTCCTTGTCCTCGGTGGCGGAGTACAGCTTCACGCCGATGCTGACCAGCCCGAAGGACACGGCCCCGCGCCAGATCGATCGCATGCCGCCCCTTCCCGAGGGGGACCCGACATGGGCCCCGCGCCGACCCGTTCCGGGTCAAGATCACACGATAGGTGCGCGGGGGTACCCGCGGCAGGTCGACGGACACGACGTCTCCCCCGGTCGGAGGATGGACGGACCCCCTCGCCCCCACCACCCGCACGCTCGCGCCGGGGCCCTGCGAGCGGGCCTAACCGTTCGCGTCGTCCACACCGTCGGGCTCGTCGGCCTCGATCGAGCCGGTGAACAAGCCGTTCTGGATGGCGTCGTAGGCGAACTGCAGCACGTCGGAGCCGGCGATCATGGTCATGGTGAGCGCGGCGAGGCGGGTGGCCCGCGGCGCGCTGACGTAGCCGAACACGAAGCCGGTGCCGACCCACTGGGCCAGGCAGAACGGGCAGGTGAGCAGCTCACCGACGGCGTGCTTCACCCCGCCGTGCTCCCGGACCTCCTCGGCGACCTCCGCGTGGCCCGAGGGCCCCTCGAAGCGGACGAACGGCGCCCGCAGCGGCGCCGTCACCGGATCCTTGGCGATCCGCCGGGCCAGCCGGAAGGTCGCGACCGTGAGCAGGGCGGCGTCCCCCGGCGGGATCCGCTCGGGCAGCTCCCGCCCCGAGGCCCGCACCGCCGCGGCCGCGGCGGACACCAGGCCCACGTACACGCCCATCGCGCCCAGGTCCGCGCCGAGCGGGCGCGCCTCGCCGTCGGTGTACTCGCGCTTCTGGGTGCGGGCCCACCGGCGGACCGGGGCTCCCATCCGCTGGACCTCGTCTGCGATCGCCATGGGCCCGCGCTACCCGCCGCCGGACGGGTGAACCTCCGGCACCCCGACCGTGCGCCACCGCACACCAGGCATGGCGACGGAGGTCACGGGTAGGGCCGCAGCACGACGCCGGTCGCCAGCGACCGGCTGCCCGTCCCCCGGGGACGACGAGAGCGGGTGCGCCCGCGCGACGAACGGAGACGCCCATGACCGATCCCGGCACCACCGACGGCACCACCCAGACCGAGGGCCAGACCGCCCGCGACATCTTCCCCGGGGACGACGGCATCCCCGAGGTGGCGCAGGACGACTCCCCCACGATGCAGCGCGCCGAGGACCCCCAGTTCCAGGCGCTGCCCGGGGAGAGCCCGACCGCCACTGCCGACTTCGGCACCACGGCGGCCGAGCAGGCCGAGGGCGAGTCGCTGACCGGCCGCCTCGACCGTGAGGTCCCCGACGACGTCCCCGACGTGCGCCCCGCCGAGGACCCGCAGCGCGCGGACGTGCAGCTGGAGCAGGACCTGGACACGAGTGACTCGGGGACCGACCGGACGGCCGACGACATGGAGGCCACCGGGGACGCCGCCGTCGGCGGGGAGGGCCCCGAGGAGGCGGCCGTCCACGTCATCGACAGCTGATCCGCCCGGTTCCGGCTCTGACCCGGCCCGGAGGCGCGCCACCCCGTGGCGAACTTCCGGGGCGGGTTGGCGCACGCCCGCGGCGTTGTCTACCTTGGGTCCGCGGTTGAGCAGGCAGCCGTACCGGAGCGGACCCCACGAGGGCCGGCTCCGGCCGCGTCGACCATGCGCAGGAAGCCGGTGCCACCGTGGGCTGGACGCGCAGCGGTAGATTGACCGGGCGGTGTGCCACTGCGCCGCCGCCGAGAGGAGCACCGTCCGTGACCACTTCCGACCTGCCCGCCGAGGGGCAGCCCGACGTGTCGACCGAAGGCACCGAGGCGCCCTTCGACGACGTGATCACGCTCTCCACCTCCACCGACGAGGACGGCGTGGTGACGGTGAAGGTCGTCGGCGAGGTGGACACCTTCACCGCTCCCGTGCTGCGTTCGACCCTGGACAGCCAGCTGGAGCAGTCCCCGCGCGAGCTGGTGATCGACCTGTCCGGTGTCCAGTTCCTGGGCTCGGCCGGCCTGGCCGTGCTCGTGGAGACGCAGAAGTCCGCCCGCAGCCGCGAGGTCGCCCTGCGCCTCATCGCCACGACCCGCGCCGTCACGCGGCCGCTCGAGGTGACCGGCCTGATCGACCTGTTCACGATCGCCGACAGCACCGCACGCTGAACGACGGGCCCCCTGCGCGGGGCCGCACGGAGGGCCCCACCGGGAGACCGGTGGGGCCCTCCCGTCGTCCAGGCGGTCCGTCGTCCGGCGCTCGGTCGGCTACGCCGACAGCATCTGGCAGACCGCCTGCTCCAGCACCCGCTGCGCGTCGCGGTCCGCCTCGGCGTCGTCCGCGGCGCGGAGCGCGTGCGCCACCGTCTCGCCGTGCTCGAACCGGTCGACCACCCGCGGGTCCACGTAGCTGGCCCTGCACACCGCCGGGGTGTTGCCCAGCTGCTCGCTGACGTCCTTGTAGGCGGCGTTGACGACCTTCTTGCGGGCGGTGCGGGACGTCGGTGGTGGCGCCTCGGCCAGCCGGGCCGCCATGAGCACGGTCGCGTTCCAGGTGCGGAAGTCCTTGGCGGTGATCTCCGCGCCGCTGATCTCCTTGAGGTAGGCGTTGATCTCGCTGCTCGTGACGTCCCGCCAGGTGCCGTCCTCCACCTGGTAGGCCAGCAGTTCCTCCCCCGTGCCCTCGGGCCGCTCCAGCAGCTGCCGCACCACCGTGGCCGTGGGCCGGTCGGTGAGCTCGACCTCGCGCTCGATCCCGCCCTTGGCGGTGTAGGAGAAGAACGTCCGCTCCCCGCGCACCCGCACGTGCTCCCGGCGCAGGGTGGCCAGGCCGTAGGTGCCGTTCTCCTCGGCGTACTGCTCGCTGCCGATGCGGAACGCGGCCAGGTCCAGCAGGCGGATCGCCGTCGCCAGCACCCGCTCGCGGTTGAGCCCCCTGGTGCGCAGCGCCGCGACCACCTCGTCGCGGACGTCGGGCAGCTGGTGGGCGATCCCGAGGACCCGCTCGTGCTTCTCCGCGTCCCGCCGGGCCCGCCACTGGTCGTGGTAGCGGTACTGCCGGCGGCCCGCGGCGTCGAACCCGGTGGCCTGGATGTGGCCGTTGGGCCACGGGCAGATCCACACGTCCCGCCAGGCCGGAGGGATGGCCAGCCCGCGGATCCGGTCGAGGCGGTCGTCCTTGATCAGCGCCCCGTCGGTGTCGTGGTAGGCGAACCCCCGGCCCGCGCGGCGGCGCCGGTAGCCCGGACCGTTCACGTCACTACGCCGCAGTCTCACCGCCGGAGGATGGGCACGCACGACCCTGCGCAAACGCGGGACGGCGTGCTGTCACCCGTCAGCGGAGGTCCACCAGCCCCCCGAGGCCGCTGACCTCGAGCACGTGCCGGGTCACGCCGCGCTCGGCGGCGTGCACCACCAGCCGCCATCCCTCGTCGCGGGCGATCCGGGCCACCGCCAGGACCACGCGCACGGCGGCGCTGCTGAACAGCGTCACGGCCTCCAGGTCCAGCTCCACCCGCGCGGTGCCGCCGTGGCTCGCCTCGAGCAGCCGGATCCGCAGCTGGTCGGCCCCGGCCTCGTCCACCACACCGGCGGCGCGCACCACCGGGCGGTCACCGGCCCGGTCGACGACGACCGTGGTGCCTCCGCTGCTCCCGCCCGGGAGCGGCTCGTCGTCGGACCTGCGCCGCAGCCGTACCGTCAGGGTCACCGTCGTGCCGTCCCGGTCGTCCAGGGAGACGCCGTCGACGAGCTGCCGCATGATCAGCAACCCCCGCCCGCGGTCGCCCGGATCGCGGTCCGGCGGCCGCCAGGTGCCCTCGTCGTGGACGGACACGGTGAGGACGCCGTCGGCGTCCACGTGCGCCCGCACCGACATCGGCCCCGGCTCCGACCCCCGGTAGGCGTGTTCCGCTGCGTTGGCGCAGGCCTCCCCGACGGCGGCCATGACGCCCACCCGGTCGTTCTCGCCCATCCCCAGCTCGGCGAGCCACGTGCTCAGCCGCCGCCGGATCCCGGGCAGCGAGGCGGGGACGGCGAGCAGGTCGAGCTGCAGCGGCTGCAGGCGCGCGGCCCGACGGTGGGCCACCAGCACGGCGACGTCGTCCGGCCAGTCCTGCGGCGAGCGGACCAGCTCGGCGATCTCCACGGCGAGGGCGGACGCCGTGGCCGGGTCACCGGCCCCCGGGCGGCCCAGCACCTGCCGGGAGGCGGCGATCAGCCGGTCGAAGGCGTCCGAGTAGTCGGTGCCGGCACCGGCGAGCGCACCGTTGGAGAACAGGACGAGCGTCGCGCCGTGGTCGAGCACGAACTCGTGGACCGGCGTCCCCGAGCCGGGCAGGCTGCCCAGGGGCGGCCGCGGCGTGACCGGCAGGAACGAGGCGCTGCCGTCGGCCCCGACGACGAGGGGCGCGGGGTGACCGGCCGTCGTGTAGGAGAGGACGCCGGTGGCGGAGTCGAGGACGCCGTAGAAGACGGAGGCGCCCTCGACGTCGTCCATGAGCGCGGCGAACTCGTCCAGGCCCGTGAGCACGGCCGGCGGCGCTGGATCACGCAGGGCCGTGGACCGCATGGCGCCGCGGAGCCGGCTCATCGCCCCCGCGGCGGGCACGCCGTGACCGACCGCGTCACCGACGACGAGAGCGAGCCGGCCGTCGCCCAGCGGCACCGCGTCGTACCAGTCACCGCCGGCGGCGCGGATCGACGTCGCCTGGTGGTAGCTGCCCGCCAGGGCGAGATCGGGGAGCATCGGCAGGAACGGCGGGAGCAGCGACGACTGCGCGGCCTCGACGGCGTGCGCGCCCGGGACCGGCCACGGGGCTGCCTCGGGGTCGTCGTGCTCGATGATCGCCATCGCGCCGGTCTCGCCGCCGACCGGCAGGGCGCGGACGACGACGGTCACCGACGGCCCGCCCTCCCCCAGCGGACCGCACAGGGTCTCGGCCCGCCCGGTGCCGGTCACCGCCTCCACCACCGAGGGCAGCTGCCGGCCGTCGACGGGCGGCAGCTCGTCGAGCTCGCCGCCCAGCCGACGCGCGCTGGCATTCGCCCAGACCACCCGCCCCGACCCGGCCAGGCAGTAGATGGCGGCCGCGGCGGCCTCCATCGCCTCGAGCAGCATCGCGGAACCCTCCGGTACGGAGACGTCCGGACGGGAGAACTGCCCTGCGTGGTCGGTGCTCATTGCCCGCCAGGGAACAACAGGCCCCCCACCTCGGCAACCGCGCCCGAGGGCCCGCGCGGCGTGGGGCACGGCACGTTTGCCGCGGCCCCGCGAACGGGTAGTTCACGCCGCCGGTCCTCCGGGCGAACCAAGGGCCCGCGGGCCCCTCTGCGGCGCCGTGGGGGCAGGATGGACGTCGCACGGCAGTCGGCCGGGCGCGCCACGACGAAGGAGCGGTAACGGATGGTGGACTCGAGGGGTGCCCTCGCGCACGACGGACGGCGCGCGGAACGGCTGGAGCTGCGGGTGCCCATCACCCCGATGCAACTGCCCGCCGTGCGGGCCATGGCCGGTGACCTCGCCATCCGCATGGACTACGACCTCGACAGCGTCGAGGACCTGCGTCTCGCCGTCGACGAGGCGTGCGCGACGCTCGCCAGCGTCGTCGAGGGCGAGGCACCGCTGACGGTGGTCTTCGAGACCACCCGCGCCGGGCTGCACATCGAGGCCTGGGTGCCCACGGCCGGGGGCGTCGACGTGCCCCGGGACGGCTTCGGCTGGGCCGTGCTGGCCACCCTGGTGGATGCGGTCGAGGGCCGGCCGGCCACCCAGGACCAGGTCCCCGGTGGCGACGGATCGGGAACCCCGGTGGCGGTGATCGCGATGGACAAGTACCTGCCGGGCCAGCGACCCACGGAGCTGGCGAGCGGAGCAGGGCAGAATCTCTCGGTGGCCCGGTGACCCGGTCTCCCGCCACCGATCCGGGGCTCACAGCGATCCCACGGGACGGTGGCACGCCCGAGCCGCGCGAGGCGCCGGAGCAGCACGAGGCGCCCGTCGCCGAGCTGCCCGTGCCGGAGACCCCTCCTGCCCAGGGCCCCTCGACGGACGAGACCCCCGCCGTGGAGGCCCCCGCCGCCGAGGAGGCGGTCCCGCTCTCGGACAACCGGCGCCGGGCCCAGCGCACCGCGCCGCTGTTCGCCGAGCTCGCCACGCTGGAGAAGGACGACCCGCGCCGGGAGCGGCTGCGCGAGATCCTGGTCGAGGAGCACCTGCCCCTCGTCCGCCACTTCGCCCGCCGGTTCAGCAACCGCGGCGAGCCCTTCGACGACCTGCTGCAGGTCGGCACCCTGGGCCTGATCGCCGCCATCGACCGCTTCGACCCGACCCGCGGCGTGGAGTTCCTCTCCTTCGCGGTGCCGACGATCACCGGTGAGATCAAGCGGCACTTCCGCGACCAGGGCTGGTCGGTGCGCGTGCCGCGCCGGCTCCAGGAGCTGCACCTCTCGCTGAACGCCGCGGTGGGCGAGCTCGCGCAGAAGAACGGCCGGGCACCCACGCCCAGCGAGCTGGCCCAGCACCTGGGCATCCCGCGCGAAGAGGTCCTCGAGGGCCTCGCCGTCGCCAACGCCTACCGGAGCAGCTCACTGGACGAGCGGCTCTCCGGGGACGACGACTCCCCCACCCTGGCCGCCACGCTGGGCGAGGAGGACGCCGCGCTCGAGGGCGTGGAGTACCGGGAGTCGCTGCAGCCACTGCTGGCCACCATCCCGGCCCGCGAGCGCCGCATCCTCATCCTGCGGTTCTTCGGCAACATGACCCAGTCGCAGATCGCCGCGGACATCGGCATCTCGCAGATGCACGTGTCGCGGCTGCTGTCCCAGACGCTGGCCAAGCTCCGCGAGGGCCTGCTGAAGGACTGACCCGCCAGACCGGGAAGCGGTGCCCGGGGCATCGCTTCCCGGCCGGGTCACTCAGGCCGCGGCTCGCCGTCGTCGGCGGAGAACTGCTCGCGGACGGCGGGATCCGCGGCCGGCCCGCTGTCCCGGACGTCCTGCGTGAGCTGTGACAGCGGTGGGGGGCTGGGCACGGCGGGGGCGGAGTCGCTGATGCTGGTCATCTCGATCCGCGCCTCGGGCTGGTCGGCCGCCCGAGGCAGCTGCGACTCGAACCAGCCGCTGGTGTCGATGCCGGCCTCCGGAGGTGCGGTGCGACCGTTGCCGGAGGGCTCGACGTCCATCCACGACTTCCCGCCCTCGGCGCCGCCCAGGCTGGCCAGCCCCTCGAGCGCCTTGCTGAACTCGCTCGGGACGATCCACATCTTGTTCGCGTCGCCCTGGGCGATCTGCGGCAGGGTCTGCAGGTACTGGTAGGCCAGCAGCCCCTGGTCGGGCTTGCCGTCGTGGATGGCCTGGAAGACCGTCTCGATCGACTTGGCCTGCCCCTGCGCCTGCAGGAAGAGCGCCGCCCGCTCCCCTTCCGCGCGCAGGATGCGGCTCTGCCGCTCGGCCTCCGCCTCGAGGATCGCGGCCTGCTTGCGCCCCTCGGCGGAGAGGATGGCGGAGGCCTTCTCGCCCTCGGCCGAGGTGATGGCGGCCTGCCGGTGCCCCTCGGCGGTGAGGATGACCGCGCGCTTGTCGCGGTCGGCGCGCATCTGCTTCTCCATGGAGTCCTGGATCGAGTGCGGCGGGTCGATCGCCTTGATCTCCACGCGGGCCACGCGCAGCCCCCACGGGCCGGTCGTGCCGTCGAGGACCTCGCGCAGCTGGCTGTTGATGCCGTCCCGGCCGGTCAGCGCGCCCTCGAGGTTCAACCCGCCGACGACGTTGCGCAGCGTCGTGGTGGTCAGCTGCTCCATGCCGGTGATGTAGTTCGCGATGCCGTAGACGGCCAGCTTCGGATCGGTGACCTGGAAGTAGACGACGGTGTCGATGCCCACCTGCAGGTTGTCCGCGGTGATCACCGGCTGCGGCGGGAAGGAGACGACCTGCTCGCGCAGGTCGATCGACGCGCGCACGCGGTCCACGAAGGGCACCAGGATCGACAGGCCCGGGGTGAGGGTCCGGCTGTAGCGGCCCAGCCGCTCGACGACCTTGGCCTGCGCCTGCGGGACGATGGTCAGGCTCTTGGCCAGCACGACGATCAACAGCAGCGCGACGACGATCAGGGCGATGAGTGCGGGCTCCACGGGGGACTCCTTCGTCGGGGCGGTCGGTACCGACCCTGCCACGTCCGCCCGCCGCGGTCACGGGACCTGTGGACGGTTCACTCCAGGGCGTCGCCCACCACGGCCGTCGCGCCCTCGATCTGCAGGATGCGGACCCGCTCGCCGAGGGCGAAGGCCTCCCCGGACTGCTGACTGCGGGCCGACCACTCGTCGGCCCCGATCCGGATCCGGCCGCCGGAGACGTCCACCGCGCGGGTCACGACGGCGGTCCGGCCGACCAGGCCGTCCACGCCGTCCAGCTGCAGCGGGGTGCTGCTCTCCAGGTGCCGCTTGGCGATCGGCCGGACGACGGCGAGCAGCGCCAGGGACACGACGATGAACGCGATCAGCTGGAAGGCGACCGCACCGCCGGCGAGGGCCACGACCGTGCCGCCGAGCGCACCGCCGGCGAACATCAGCAGCACCAGGTCGAGGGTCAGCATCTCCCCACCGACGAACAGGCCGGCAGCGATCAGCCAGAGCACCCACGCAGCCATGTCCGGAGTCTGGCAGAGCGGACGCCCGGATGCGGGTCGCCGTCCCCCGTCCGGTGGCCACGGCGCGGTCGACCGCTCCCGACGTAGCCTCGCCCGGTGCACGACTTCCCTGCCGGCCGCCTCGCGGCGTGGGCCACCGCCTGGCTCACCGGCCGCACCTCCTACGACGAAGCTCTCGACGCCGTCACCGGCGACCGCGCGCACCGGGTGAGCGGCCTGCCCGGCACCGACGGCGCCGTCCCCCTGGGCGAGGCGCTCGCCGCCCTCCGCGGACTGGGTGAGCGGCGGCTGCGGCTGGTGCTACCGGCCCCGGGTGACGTCCGCGGACTCCCGGCCGTGCCGGGCCTGGCGGCCCTGGCGCTGGAGGCCGGGCAGGCGGCGGTCGGCGACCGGGTGGTGCTGGTGCCCGAACCGCTGGGCCCGGAGGTCCTGCAGTGGACGGCGTTCGACCTGGACGGCGTGCCGCCTCCGCCGCCGCCGGTCGAGGGCACGCTCCGCGCGGCCTCGGGCGCGCTCGACCAGGCCGTCACCGGCTCCGCCCGCACGCTGGCCGAGCTCGACCTCGCCCGCTGGCACCCCGAGGTGCCCGAGCTGCTCGCCGGGCTGGCCAGGCCCCGGCCCGCACCGGGGCTGCCCGACGACCACGACCCCCTGGCCCTGTCCATCCTCGGCCGGGCGCTGCGGGTCGCCGCCGTCCTCGACCTGGCGATGGCCGACGCCCCGGGAGGTGCGGTCAACCAGGCCCAGGCGGGCCGGCGGGACGCCGTCCTGCGCCCGCTGGCCGGCGCTGTCCGGGAGGCGGTGACGGCCGCCTACAACGCGCTGCCGCGCTGAACCGGACCCCGGTGCTGCATGATCATGCAACGTCATGAATACTTGTGCTCGTGTCCAAGGTCCTCACATCCCTCCCGGTCGGCGAGCGCGTCGGCATCGCGTTCTCGGGCGGTCTCGACACGTCCGTGGCGGTCGCATGGATGCGCGACAAGGGCGCCGTCCCCTGCACCTACACCGCTGACATCGGGCAGTACGACGAGCCCGACATCGCCTCGGTGCCCGACCGGGCCGCGGCCTACGGCGCCGAGATCGCCCGCCTGGTCGACTGCCGCGCCGCGCTGGTCGAGGAGGGCCTGGCCGCGCTGACCTGCGGGGCCTTCCACATCCGCTCGGGTGGGCGCAGCTACTTCAACACCACCCCGCTGGGCCGCGCCGTCACGGGCACGCTGCTGGTGCGCGCGATGCTCGAGGACGACGTCCAGATCTGGGGCGACGGCTCCACCTACAAGGGCAACGACATCGAGCGGTTCTACCGCTACGGCCTCCTGGCCAACCCGGGGCTGCGGATCTACAAGCCGTGGCTGGACGCCGACTTCGTCACCGAGCTGGGCGGGCGCAAGGAGATGTCGGAGTGGCTGGTCGCCCACGGCCTCCCCTACCGGGACAGCGCCGAGAAGGCCTACTCCACCGACGCCAACATCTGGGGCGCCACCCACGAGGCCAAGACCCTCGAGCACCTGGACACCGGCATCGAGACCGTCGAGCCGATCATGGGCGTGCGGTTCTGGGACGAATCGGTGGAGATCGCCCCCGAGACGGTGACGATCGGCTTCGAGCAGGGCCGGCCGGTCACCATCGACGGCAAGGAGTTCGGCTCCGCCGTCGACCTGGTGATGGCCGCCAACGCCATCGGCGGCCGGCACGGACTGGGCATGTCCGACCAGATCGAGAACCGGATCATCGAGGCCAAGAGCCGCGGCATCTACGAGGCGCCCGGCATGGCGCTGCTGCACATCGCCTACGAGCGGCTGGTCAACGCGATCCACAACGAGGACACCCTCGCCACCTACCACAGCGAGGGACGACGCCTGGGCCGGCTGATGTACGAGGGCCGGTGGCTGGACCCCCAGGCGCTCATGCTCAGGGAGTCGCTGCAGCGCTGGGTCGGCATGGCCGTCTCCGGCCAGGTGACCATCCGGCTGCGGCGCGGTGAGGACTACTCGGTCCTCGACACCGCCGGGCCGTCCTTCAGCTACCACCCGGACAAGCTCTCGATGGAGCGCACGCACGACTCCGCGTTCGGGCCGGTCGACCGGATCGGGCAGCTGACCATGCGCAACCTGGACATCGCCGACTCCCGCGCCCGCCTCGAGCAGTACGCCCGGATCGGGATGGTCGGGGGTGCGGTGCAGGCCGCCATCGGTGCCGCACAGGCGGCGTCGACCGGCCTCATCGACGCCTCCGTCCAGGGCGGTGCGGAGGCGATCGCCTCCCGCGGTCAGGTCTCCGAGCACGACGAGCTGCTCGACCGCGCGGCGATGGAGTCCGGCACCGACTGACGAACGACCCCGGTGACGGCCGGCGCCCACTACGGTCCCGGCATGACCGAGCAGCTGACGATGAACCGGGTCATCCATGCCGCGGTCCGGCGCGATCTGGATCGCCTGGCGGACGCGCTGGGCCGGATGCCGGACGGTGACCGGCCGCGCGCGCAGGCGCTGGAGCGGGCCTACCGGAACCTGCGCACCGAACTCACCCATCACCACGAGGGCGAGGACGCCTACATCTGGCCGATGCTGGCCTCGGTCGGCGTCGACCAGCGGCTGCTGGACAGCATGGAGAGCGAGCACCACCGCATGGCCGACGCGCTGGCCGGCACGGGGACGGCCATGGCGACCGTCGCCCGCAGCGGGTCGTCCGCCGACGCCACGGCCGCCCGGGACGAACTGCTGCGCACCCGCGAGGTCGTGGAGCGGCACCTGCGGCACGAGGAGGCCGAGGTCGAGCCGGCACTGGCGCCCTACGTCGACGGCCCGGAGTGGAAGGCCGTCGAGAAGAAGCTGCGCAGGCAGCCGCTGCCGGTCGCCGGGCGGTTCTTCGCCTGGCTCACCGACGGGATGAGCGAGGAGAACCGGGCCTTCCTGAAGCGCACCGTGCCCACGCCGGTGGTCAGCGTGCTGTCACGGGTCTTCGGCCGCCGCTACTACAAGGAGGTCGCGCCCACCTGGCGCTGACCGTCTGTCCGCACCGTTGAACCTCCGCGACCCACATCTGCCGCATTCTTGGGTCGCTCGGGTTCACCGGTCCGCGATCGTGAGCGGATCGGCGTCAGCCGGCGCCGCTGCGCAGGGCTCCCGCCCACAAGGCGGTGTGCCGCCCGCCCGGGACGCCGCCCGGCGCGCGATCGTCAGCTGGTCGGGCGGGGGCGCGGCGGCACGAAGCAGCACGACGCCGGGCAGTTGGTGCCCAGCCGCGGCTCTCCTCCGGCACGGCGCTCGGCGAGCAGCTCGACCAGCGAGCCGACGAACGCCGGGTGGGTGCCGGCCGTCGCGGCGCGGGCGAAGGTCAGCCCCAGCTCCCCGGCGGTCTCCTTCGCCTCGTTGTCGAGGTCCCAGATCACCTCGAGGTGGTCGCTGACGAAGCCGACCGGGAACAGGACGACGGCCTTCTCCCCCGCCTCCGCGAGCGCCTTCAGGTGGTCGTTCACGTCGGGCTCGAGCCACGGCACCGACGGCGGGCCGCTGCGGCTCTGCCACACCAGGTCGACGTCGCGCCCGGGTGCGACCCGGTCGACGACGAGGCGTGCGGCGGCCTGCAGCTCCGCCTCGTAGGCGTGGCCGTCCGGCCCGGCCACGGCGGCCATCGAGTCGGGGATGCTGTGCGCGGTGGCCACGATCCGGGCGGTGTCCCGCACGTCGTCGGGCAGCCCCGCCAGCGCTGCGGCGAGCGCCTCGGCGTTGGCGCGCACGAAGCCCTCGGCGTCGAAGTAGTGCGGCAGCTTCTCCGCCGTCGGGCCCCCGGGCGCGCCGGCATCCCCGGTCATCGCGGCACGGGCCCGGGCGACGTCCTCGTGGTACTGCCGGCAGCCGGAGAAGGAGGCGTAGGCCGACGTCGCCAGCACGTAGGCGTGCTCGATGCCGTCGTCGGCCATCTGCTGCCAGACGTCCTCGACGTAGGGCGCCCAGTTGCGGTTGCCCCAGTAGACCGGCAGGTCGATCCCGGCGGCGCGCAGCCCGTCCTCCAGGGCGGCGAGCAGCGCCTTGTTCTGGTCGTTGATGGGGCTGACGCCGCCGAAGTGGTGGTAGTGCTCGGCCACCTCCTCGAGCCGCTCGCGCGGGATGCCGCGGCCGCGGGTGACGTTCTCCAGGAACGGCATGACGTCGTCGTGGCCCTCGGGGCCACCGAACGAGAGGAGCAGCAGGGCCTCCCGGCGACCGGCCGGGGCGGGGGCCGACGACGGCGCGACGCCGCCGTTGTTGCGGGCGGCCAGGGAGGGGTCCTGGTCGGGGCGCTGGCCTGCGGGGGTGATGTCGACGATGGCGCGGGGCACGGTGTTCTTTCCTGTTGCGGGGCGGATCCGGATGCAGGCTCACACGCCGACGGCGTGAAAGCCTCCGTCGACGTGGACGATCTCGCCGGTGGTGGCGGGGAACCAGTCCGAGAGCAGCGCAACGACGGCCTTGCCCGCGGGTGCGGTGTCGGTGACCGACCAGCCCAGCGGCGCGCGGCCCTCCCAGGCCTCCTCGAACTGGGCGCTGCCCGGGATGGACTTCATGGCCATGCTGCGCAGCGGACCGGCGGCGACGATGTTGGACCGCACCCCCTCCGGCCCGAGCTCGCGGGCGACGTAGCGGCTGGTGGACTCCAGGGCCGCCTTGGCCGCGCCCATCCAGCCGTAGACCGGCCAGGCGACGGAGGCGTCGAAGGTGAGCCCCACGACCGAGGAGGGGTTGGCCAGCAGCGGCCGGCAGGCCTGGGTGAGGGAGGCGTAGGACCAGGCCGAGACCTGGAAGGCGGTGGCGGCGTGCTCCCACGCGACCTCGGGGAAGCCCTCGCCCATCGCTTCCTGCGGTGCGAAGCCGATGGAGTGGACGACGCCGTCCAGGGTGTCGAAGCCCTGCTCGCGCAGCCGGTCGGCCAGGCTGCCCAGGTGCTCCGGGTCGGTCACGTCGAGCTCGACGACGGCCGCCTCCTGAGGCAGGCGCTTGGCGATCCGCTGGCACAGCGACAGCGCGCGCCCGAAGTTGGACAGGACGACGGTGGCGCCCTGCTCCTGCGCGATCCGGGCGGTCGCGAAGGCGATCGACGCCTCCGTGAGGACGCCGGTCACGAGGACCTTCTTGCCGTCCAGAATGCCGCTCATCAGTGCCCCATCCCCAGTCCGCCGTCGACCGGGACGACCGCCCCGGTGATGTAGCCCGCCGCGTCGGAGGCCAGGAAGCGCACGACGCCGGCGACCTCTTCCGCCGAGGCGTACCTCCCGAGCGGCACCTGCCCCAGGATCTCCTTCTGCCGGGCCTCCGGCAGCGCCGCGGTCATGTCCGTCGTCACGAAACCGGGCGCGACGACGTTGGCCGTGATGCTGCGGCTGCCGAGCTCGCGGGCGATCGAGCGGGCCAGGCCGACCAGCCCCGCCTTCGACGCCGCGTAGTTGGTCTGGCCCGCCGATCCCAGCAGGCCGACGACGGAGGACACGAAGATCATCCGGCCGGAGCGCGCGCGGACCATCTTGGCGCTGGCCCGCTTGGCCACGCGGTAGGCGGCGGTGAGGTTCGCGTCGAGGACGTCGGCGAAGTCCTCCTCCTTCATCCGCATCAGGAGCCCGTCACGGGTGATGCCGGCGTTGCTCACCAGCACCTCCACCGGGCCCTGGTGGGCCTCGACCTCGGAGAACGCGCGATCGACGTCCTCGCTGCTGGTGACGTCGCACTGCACGCCGAACAGCCCGTCGGGCGCTCCGCTGCCGCGGTGGGTGACCGCCACGGAGTCGCCCTGATCCGCGAAGGACCGGGCGATCGCCAGGCCGATACCTCGGTTGCCGCCGGTCACCAGCACCGATCTGCCCACGTGCCACTCCCCTGCCGACGACGCCGTTGTCCTCCCGCGAACCTATCCCCTCGCCCCGGACCGCACCGCCTACCCACTGGTACGGCGGAAGATCACGATCGCCGGCCGGTGTGGGACGCTTGCCGGGCGGGGAACGCCCCGCGGAGTGGCCACGTCGCGGCATCGCCGCCGCACCCAGTGGACGAGTGATGACGCGAGACGACACAGCTGCCCCGTACGCGCCGGGCCGGGCCGAGGGCACGCTCACCGGACTGGGCTTCTCCGACCCCGACGGGCGGTCGCGCGGCGAGAGCCTGGGGGAACGCCTGCTCGGCTCGCTGCTCGACCGCGCACACCTCATGCCGCCGCGCCTGGTCGGCCCGCTGGTCGCCCAGGAGATCGCCGCCATGGGCGGGAGCGACGTGGCGATCTACCTGCAGGACTTCGAGCACGCCGTGCTGCGGCCGCTCCAGGGCACAGGGCTGGGCGGGGAGCCGGAGCCGATCGACGGCAGCTTCGCCGGCGCCGCCTTCCGCACCGACACCCCGTGCGAGGTGCCGCAGCCGGACGGGGCGGTGCGCCTGTTCATCCCGATGCTGGACGGCTCCGACCGCGTGGGTGTCCTCGCGCTCACCCTCCCCGAGATCGACGACAACGACCGCCGGCTGGCGCAGCGGATCGCGGGGCTGACCGCGGACCTGGTGGTGACCAAGTCCGGGTACACCGACACGTTCGCCCGCACCCGCATGTCCGAGCCCATGAGCCTGTCGGCCCACCTCCAGTGGCAGATGCTGCCGCCGCTGGTGATGACCACCCCGGACATCGCGCTCGCCGGGGCCCTGGAACCGGCCTACGACGTCGGCGGCGACAGCTTCGACTACGCCCTCGACGAGCACACCCTGCACCTGGCCGTCTTCGACGCGATGGGGCACGGCGTGGAGGCGGCCACCATGGCGACGCTGCTCATCGCCGCGTACCGCCACGGCCGGATCAACGACAACGACCTGGCGGACATGTACGCCGAGATGGACTCGGTCATGAACTCGTCGTTCCCGGGACGGTTCGCGACGGCGCTGATCGGGCGGCTGGAGACGACGACCGGCGAGCTCACCTGGGTCAACGCCGGCCACCCGCCCGGCCTGCTGATCCGCGGCGGCCGGGTCATCGGCGAGCTGACGGGCCGGATCAGCCGTCCCGTGGGCTTCGGGGACGGGCAGCCCTACGTCCACTCCATGACGCTGCGCCCGCACGACCGGCTGCTCTTCTTCACCGACGGCGTGGTCGAGGAGCGCATGGACGGCGGCGCCCAGTTCGGCGAGCAACGGCTGCGCGAGTTCATCGAGGCCAACGCCGTCAAGGAACTGCCCCCCGCGGAGACGGTGCGGCTGCTGTCCCAGTCGCTGCTGCAGGGGCGGGGCGGACGGACGTCGGACGACGCGTCCCTGCTCATGGTGGAGTGGTCCGGGCCGCCGCGCGACGACGAGCTGGCGCGCGGGGCGGAGCGGACGGTCCCCTCCGGCACGGTGCTCGACTGAGCGACCGACGTCAGCGGCGGAGGTCGCGCCGCGACCAGCCGCCGCCGTAGAGGGCCCAGAGCACCAGGAGCGGCTGGAAGAACAGCCGGACCAGGCGCTTGCCGTCGGTGTCCAGGCCGAACGCGTCGGTGCCCTCGAGGTACTGCGCGACGTTGCCGGGGAAGATCACCACGAAGAACGCGGCCAGCAGCCCGCCGATGAGCCGCTTGCGCCCCGGCAGCGCCACGAAGGCGGCCCCCAGCGCGATCTCGGCGGCGCCGGAGCCCAGCACGGTCAGGTCCTCGTCGACGGGGAACCAGGCGGGCACCTGTGCCCGGAACTCCTGCCGCTGGGTGGTCAGGTGCAGCACGCCGGCCCCGACCATGGCCGAGCCGAGCAGGAGTCGGGCGGCCGTGCGGGCCAGGGTGGGCATGCCGACACCTTAGGCAGCCGGTGCGTTGACAGGGCTGCCGTACCGCCCGTAGACAGCGCAGATGGCGAACGATGATGTGCACCGCGTAGCGCTCGAGGTCTCCGACGGCGTGGCCACCGTCCGGCTGGACCGACCCGAGAAGATGAACGCTCTGGACCCGGCCATGTTCGAGGCGATCGTCGCCACCGGGCGCGAGCTGATGGAGCGCGACGACGTGGGCGCGGTCGTGCTCACCGGCGCCGGGCGCGCCTTCTGCGCGGGCCTGGACTTCGGTTCCTTCGCGGCCATGGCCGAGCGCAGCGGACCCCGCGAGGTGGCTCCCCGGGAGCCGCTGGGCGCCGCCGGCGTGCTGGCCCAGCAGGCCGTGCACGTGTGGTCGCTGGTGCCGGCCCCGGTGATCGCCGCGGTCCACGGCTACGCGTTCGGCGGTGGGCTGCAGATCGCCCTGGGCGCCGACATCCGGCTGGTCGCCCCCGATGCGCAGCTGTCGCTCATGGAGATCCAGTGGGGCATCTGCCCGGACATGTGCGGCACCCAGCTGCTGCCCGAGCTGGTCGGCCGCGACGTCGCCAAGGAGCTCGCGCTGACCGGGCGCCGGGTGTCGGGGACCGAGGCCGCCCGGATCGGGCTGGCCACCCGCGAGGAGGCCGATCCGCTCGCCGCCGCGCTCGCGCTCGCCACCGAGATCGCGGGGCACAGCCGCAACGCCACGCGGGCGGTCAAGCGGCTGGTCGACCTCGCCGGCCGCGTGTCGCTCGAGGAGGGCCTGGCCGCCGAGCAGGCGGAGATCGGGCAGCTCATCGGCTCCCCCGAGCAGGCCGCCGTCGTCCGCGCCCGCCTGGGCGGCTGAGCCCCTAGAGGTTGCGGCCGCAGGTGGGCCAGGCGCCCTTCCCCTGCGCGGCCAGCACCCGTTCGGCGACGGCGATCTGCTGCTCCCGCGTGGCCAGGTCGGCCCGCGGGGCGTAGGCGGCGCCCCCGTATCCGGTCCAGGTGCCGGCGGAGAACTGCAGGCCGCCGTAGTAGCCGTTGCCGGTGTTGATGCTCCAGTTGCCGCCGGACTCGCACCGGGCCACGGCGTCCCAGTCACGACCGGAGACCGGCACCGGCACGGCAGGGGCCGGCGGGGGTGGCGCGGGTGCGGCCGCCCGGGGCGCCGGAGCCGGTGCCGGGGCCGGGACCGGTACGGGGGCCGGTCGCGGTGCCGGTGCGGGTGCGGGTGCCGGTTCCGGGCGCTCCGCACGCGCAGCACGCTCGGCGGCCTGCTCCCGCTGCAGGTCGACGATCATCGTCCGCGTCGACTCGAGCCGGGACCGCAGGGCGGCCTGCCGCGTCTCGAACTCGGTGGCGGTCCGCCGCGCCTCCGCTTGCGCCTCCCGCGCTGCGGCGAGCGCGCCCGACGCCCGCTGCTCCTGCTCCGCCGCAGCGGCGAGGGCCGTGTCGGCCGAGGCCGCGCTCACGTCGGCGTCCTCCCGGACCGCGGTGAGCCGGCCGACGACGTCGGTCTGCCCCTGCCCGGCGGCATCCAGGAGGGCCACCCGCTCGAGCATCTGCCCCGGACCGTCGGAGGTGAGCAGCGCCCGCATCCCCGCCGAGGCGGTGCCGTCCATGTAGCTGCGCCGGGCGAAGGCGGCCAGGTCCGTGCGCGCGGCGTCCATCGCGGAGGCGGCACCGTCGGCGGCAGTGCGAGCGCGCGCGGCAGCCGTCCGCGCCTCCTCCAATCGGGCCCGCTCGGCCTCGTACCGACCCTGGGCGGCCGCAGCTCCGGCCTCGGCGGTGTCCAGCGCCGCCCGGACGGCACCCTCCTGCGTGAGCAGCTCCGCGACCTGGTCGGCGGCCTCGTCGGCAGCGCGCTGGGCCGCCGCGACCTCGGCGTCGGTGGGCGCGGCAGAGGCCGCGCCGGCGGCACTCCCGAGCGCGAGCGCGGCGGCAAGGGCGACGGTGACCGCGCGGAACGTCGTCCGTCGCGGTCCGTTCATCCGATGCACGCGCTACCTCCTGGTCGACCGGTTGCCCCGGACAGCATCCCTGCGCATCGGCGCCCCCGCAGTGGCGGCGACCACACCCCCCGGGCATTCACCGCCCTGGCCTGCGGGTTCACGGAAAGAATCCGTCCGGGCACGGTGGCCCGGATCGGGTGGTGATCGGCCGGTCAGCCTCGGGTCGCGGCCAGCAGCCGCTGCCGCGCGGTCGCCAGGGACGGTCCGTACCAGGTGAGGTCCCTGCCGGAGACCAGCACCGACCGGACGCCGGGGAACGCCTCGGGGCCGTCCTCGGCGGTGAAGGAGTACGGCTCGTCGGGCAGCACGACGGCGTCCAGGTCCGCGTCGCGCAGCCGGGCGGGATCGACGTGCGGATAGCGCTCGGCGTCGTCGGAGAAGACGTTGCGCAGGCCCAGCCGGGCGAGGACGTCACCGGCGAAGGTGCGGCTGCCCACGACCATCCACGGGTCGCGCCAGATGGGGACGACGACCCGCAGCGCCGGCTCGGGGGCGGGCTGCGCCCACTCCGCCGCGGCGGCGCGCAGCCAGTCCGGCTCCGGCACGTCGAGCGCCTCGGTGAACAGCCGGCGCATCGAGGTCAGTGCCTGGTCGAGGGACTCGATGACGGTGACCCAGACCGGCACACCGGCCTCGCGCAGTCGCTGCACGTCCCGTTGCCGGTTCTCCTCCCGGTTGGCGATCACCAGGTCGGGGGCGAGGGCGGTGATCGCCGCGCGGTCGGGGTTCTTGGTGCCCCGGACCCGCGCCACGTCCAGGTCCGCGGGGTGGGTGCACCAGTCGGTGGCACCCACCAGCCGGCCGGGCACCGTGACCGCGAGCGCCTCGGTCAGCGACGGCACGAGGGACACCACCCGCCGCGGCGGCCGGGGCAGGTCGACGTCGGCTCCCAGGTCGTCGCGCCGGAGGTGCTCGAGCGGCCCCGCTGCAGGGTCCCGCGGCGAGCGGAGCGAGTCGTGGGGGGCAGCGGGGTCCTTCATACATTGCGGCGGTACTGGCCGCCCACCTCGAAGAACGCCTCGGTGATCTGGCCGAGGGAGCACACCCGGACGGTCTCCATCAGCTCGGCGAAGACGTTGCCGCCGTCCATCGCCACCCGCTGCAGCCGGGCCAGCGCCGCCGGGGCCTCGGCGGCGTGTGCCGCGTGGAACGCCGCGAGCCGGTCGAGCTGCGACTGCTTCTCGGCCTCCGTCGCCCGGGCGAGCTCCACCGGGGCCGGCGCGGCGTCACCCCGGTCGGGAGCCAGGAAGGTGTTGACGCCGACGATCGGCAGGCTGCCGTCGTGCTTGCGGTGCTCGTAGAGCATCGACTCGTCCTGGATGCGGCCGCGCTGGTAGCCGGTCTCCATGGCCCCGAGCACTCCCCCGCGCTCGGCGATCCGGTCGAACTCGGCCAGCACCGCCTCCTCGACCAGGTCGGTCAGCTCCTCGATGACGAAGGAGCCCTGCAGCGGGTTCTCGTTGCCGGCCAGCCCCCACTCCTGGTCGATGATCATCTGGATGGCCAGGGCCCGGCGCACCGACTGCTCGGACGGCGTGGTCACCGCCTCGTCGAAGGCGTTCGTGTGCAGGCTGTTGGCGTTGTCGTAGATCGCGCAGAGCGCCTGCAGCGTCGTCCGGATGTCGTTGAAGTCCATCTCCTGCGCGTGCAACGACCGGCCCGAGGTCTGCACGTGGTACTTCAGCTTCTGCGACCGCTCCCCCGCGCCGTACCGCTCCTTCATCGCCACGGCCCAGATCCGGCGCGCGACCCGGCCGATGACCGAGTACTCCGCGTCCATGCCGTTGGAGAAGAAGAAGGACAGGTTGGGCGCGAAGTCGTCGATGTCCATGCCGCGCGCCAGGTAGGACTCGACGTAGGTGAAGCCGTTGGCCAGCGTGAACGCCAGCTGGCTGAGCGGGTTCGCCCCGGCCTCGGCGATGTGGTAGCCGGAGATGGACACCGAGTAGAAGTTGCGGACCGAGTGGTCGATGAACCACTGCTGGATGTCGCCCATGCAGCGCAGCGCGAACTCCGTGGAGAAGATGCAGGTGTTCTGCCCCTGGTCCTCCTTGAGGATGTCGGCCTGCACCGTGCCCCGGACGTTCGCCAGCACCCACGCCCGGATCTGCTCGGCCTCGGCCTCGTCGGGCTCGCGTCCCTCCGCCGCGCGGAAGGCGTCCAGCCGCTGGTCGACGGCGGTGGTGAGGAACATCGCCAGGATCGCCGGCGCCGGTCCGTTGATGGTCATGGACACCGACGTCGTCGGCGAGCACAGGTCGAAGCCGTCGTAGAGGACCTCCATGTCCTCGACGGTGGCGATGGAGACCCCCGAGGTGCCGACCTTGCCGTAGATGTCCGGGCGCGGGTCGGGGTCCCGGCCGTAGAGGGTCACCGAGTCGAACGCCGTCGACAGGCGGGTCGCCTCGTTCCCGGCCGACAGCAGCCGGAAGCGCCGGTTGGTGCGGAAGGCGTCGCCCTCACCGGCGAACATCCGGGCCGGCGCCTCGCCCGCGCGCTTGAACGGGAAGACACCGGCGGTGAAGGGGAAGGCGCCCGGCAGGTTCTCCGCCCGCAGGAAGCGCAGCAGCTCGGCGTCGTCCCGCGTCCGGGGCAGCGACACCCGGCGGACGGCGGTGCCCGACAGGGTCGTGCGGGTCAGCGGTGTGCGCACCTCGCCGTCGCGGACCGGGTAGACGAACTCCTCCCCCGAGTAGGCGGCCACCCGGTCCGGCCACTCCGCGAGCAGCGCCCGCACGTCGGGCAGCAGCTCGGCCGCGGCGGCCTCCGCGGCGGCCCGCGCGGCCTCGGCAGCGGCCCCGTCGAGGACCTCCGCGGCGGTGCCGAGGTGCTGACGGCGCCGGGCGACGTCGGCCTGCGCCCCGGTGACCGCGGCGTAGCCGCGCACGGCGTCGCTGATCTCGGCCAGGTACCGGGCGCGCTGCGGTGGCACCACGCTGGTCAGCCCCGACGAGGCACGGACGTCCACGTGCGGGAGGACGCCGGCGCCCGCGGCCAGCCCCGCGTCGACCAGGAGCCCGCGCAGGTGCTGGTAGAGCGCGGTCACGCCGTCGTCGTTGAACCGGGCGGCGCTCGTGCCGAACACCGGCATCTGCTCCCACGGCACCCCGAAGGCCTCGCGGTTGCGCACCAGCTGGCGGGCGACGTCGCGCCGGGCGTCCTCGGCGCCGCGGCGCTCGAACTTGTTGATCGCCACGACGTCGGCGAAGTCGAGCATGTCGATCTTCTCCAGCTGCGAGGCGGCACCGAACTCCGGCGTCATGACGTAGAGCGAGACGTCGCTGAAGGGCACGATCGCGGCGTCGCCCTGCCCGATGCCCGGCGTCTCGACGACCACCAGGTCGTAGCCGGCGGCCTGCACCCCGGCGACGACGTCCCCGAGGTTCTCCGGCACCTGGGCGCCGGCGGTGCGGGTGGCCATCGAACGGAAGAAGGTGCGGGAGCCGGCGACGTCCAGCGCGTTCATCCGGATGCGGTCGCCGAGCAGCGCGCCACCCCCGCGCCGCCGGGTGGGGTCGATGGCGAGGACGGCGACGCGCAGCTTGTCCTCCTGGTCCAGCCGCAGCCGGCGCAGCAGCTCGTCGGTGAGAGAGGACTTGCCCGAGCCGCCGGTCCCGGTGATGCCGAGGACCGGCACCCGCCGCCGGCCGGCCGCGGCCCGGACCTGCTCGGCGAGCTCC
Source organism: uncultured Actinomycetota bacterium (assembly GCA_963747895.1). Lineage (GTDB taxonomy): Bacteria > Actinomycetota > Actinomycetes > Mycobacteriales > Geodermatophilaceae > Blastococcus. The sequence goes on along the minus strand of CAVVGX010000012.1, from coordinate 204,782 downwards.
GGCGAGCGGCCGCTCTCGAGCACGGTGACCGCCCGGGCCAGCGCGGCCGGGTCGCCGGCGAGGAGGGCGTCCACGTCCGGACCGGTCGACGCGAGGTCGACGTCGCAGGCGCGGATCAGCTCGTTGACCATCCCGGGCAGGCCGAGGCGCTGGCCGTCCTCGGGCGCGAAGATGGTGACGCCCCGGGCCCGCAGCGCGGCGATCTCCTCCGGCACGATGACGCCGCCCCCGCCGCCGAACACCTGCACGTGCCCGGCGCCCGCCTCGGCCAGCCGGTCGACGAGGTAGCCGAAGTACTCGACGTGCCCGCCCTGGTAGGACGAGATCGCGACGCCCTGCACGTCCTCCTCCAGCGCCGCCCGGACGACGGCGTCGACGCTGCGGTCGTGGCCGAGGTGCACCACCTCCGCGCCCTGGCTCTGCAGCATCCGCCGCATGATGTTGATCGACGCGTCGTGCCCGTCGAAGAGGCTGGCCGCCGTGACGAACCGCACCGGGTGGACGGGCACGTGCAGGGCCGGGGCGCTCTGCTCCGTGGTGGTGGACGTCATGGCGCTCCTGCCCTGGTGCCCGGATCGCGCCGGGCGGACGACGTGGCTGACCGCACCGTACGTCGCGAAGTAGTAGGACGTCCACGTACCTTCGGCGCGCCGGACGCCGGCTCGTGACCCGACGACGTCCAATCAGAGCGACGTTCTAGCAATACGGAGGTCGCGCCAGTACGTTGCGACGTACATCACGCGCGCTGCAGGGAGTTGCCCATGACCACGATCGAGGCCGCCGCAGGCCACGCCACGACCTCCGACGTCCAGCACATCGACGTGCTCGTCGTCGGCGCCGGCATCTCCGGGATCGGGGCCGCCTACCACCTGCAGCACGAGCAGCCGGGGCGCAGTTTCCTGCTCCTCGACGCGCTCGACGAGCGCGGGGGGACGTGGCGGACGCACCGCTACCCGGGCGCCCGGTCCGACAGCGACCTGTTCACCTTCGGCTACGGCTTCAAGCCCTGGCGCGGGCCCTCGATCGCCACCGCCGACGAGATCCTCAGCTATCTCGACGAGGTCATCGAGGAGAACGACCTGGCCCAGCACATCCGCTACCGGCACCGGGTCACCGCCGCGAGCTGGTCGTCGGAGGAGCGGCGGTACACCGTCGAGGTCACCCGCGAGGACACCGGCGAGCAGCTGCGCTTCACCACCGACTTCCTCTGGATGTGCCAGGGCTACTACGACCACGACAAGCCCTTCCAGCCGCAGTGGCCGGGGATGGACGAGTTCCGCGGCCAGGTGCTGCACCCGCAGAAGTGGCCCGAGGACTTCGACGCCACCGGCAAGCGCGTCGTCGTCATCGGCTCCGGCGCGACCGCGGCGACGCTGATCCCGGCCATCGCCGAGACCGCCAAGCACGTGACGATGCTGCAGCGCTCGCCCACGTTCTTCATCTCCCGGCCCAAGGTGGCCGAGCTGGCCGAACAGCTGCGGGCGCTGGAGATCCCGGACGAGTGGACCCACGAGATCATGCGCCGCGCCGCTTTCAAGATGGGCGAGGAGCTGTGGCGCATGTCCATCGACACCCCGGACGCGCTGCGCGAGTTCCTCATCGAGTCGATGCGGCCGCTGCTGCCCGAGGGCTTCGACATCGACAAGCACTTCAACCCGACCTACCGGCCGTGGCAGCAGCGCCTCGCCGTCGTCCCCGAGGGCGACCTGTTCACCGCGCTCCGCGAGGGCAACGCCTCCGTCGTCACCGACACCATCGAGCGGTTCACCGAGACCGGCATCCGGCTGAGCTCCGGCGAGGAGCTCGACGCCGACATCGTCGTCACCGCCACGGGCTTCGACCTGTCGCTGTTCGGCAACGTCGCCTTCACCGTCGACGGCGAGCCGGTCGACTTCACCCAGCAGGTCACCTACCGCGGCATCATGATCACCAACGTGCCGAACATGGCCTACGTCTTCGGCTACTTCCGGGCCAGCTGGACGCTGCGCGCGGACCTGGTCAGCCAGTTCGTCTGCCGGCTGCTGGCGAAGATGGACGAGCAGGGCACGCCCGTCGTCGTCCCGCAGCTGCGCCCGGAGGACGCCGACATGCCGCTGCTGGACTGGTCGGACCCGGAGAACTTCAACCCCGGGTACGTGATGCGCTCCCAGCACCGGATGTTCAAGCGCGGCGACCGGGAGCCCTGGACGCACCACAAGGAGTACACCGAGGAGCGGGCGATCCTGCCCACGGCCGACCTCGACGACGGGCTCGTCTACCGCCGCTGAGCCCGCAGTCACCCCACCCCGAGACAGGAGAACCACCCGTGCCGGTCGACCAGCACATCGCCGCTCTGCTCGCCATGGCGCAGCAGTCCGATCTGCCGCCCATGTACGAGAGCGCGCCGGACGTCGGGCGGGCCCAGTACCTGGCCATGACCGTCGGGCTGCGCAGCCCCGAGCAGGTCATCCCGGTGGCGAGCACCGAGGACATCACCGTCCCCGGCGGCGACGGCGACCTGCCGGCGCGCGTCTACCGGCCCGAGGGCGAGGGCCCCTTCCCGACCGTGGCCTTCTACCACGGCGGTGGCTGGGTGATCGGCGACCTCGAGACCCACGACAACATGGCCCGCTACGTCTGCCGGGACTCCGCTGCCGTCGTCGTCTCCGTCGACTACCGGCTCGCGCCGGAACACGTCTTCCCCGCCGCTGCCGACGACGCCGTCGCCTCGGCGCGGTGGATCGCCGCGAACCTCGACCGCTTCGGTGGCGACGACCGGTTCGGCGTCGCGGGTGACAGCGCCGGCGGCAACCTGTCGGCCGTCGTCGCCCAGGCGCTGGTGGCCGAGGGCACCCCGGTCACCGCCCAGCTGCTGGTCTACCCGGCCGTCGACGCGGCCGGCGAGTACCCCTCGCGGGTCGAGAACGCCAAGGGCTACTTCCTCGAGCAGCCGACGATGGAGTGGTTCTACGGGCACTACGCGGGGGCCTGGGAGGACACCAAGGACCCGCGCCTTGCCCCGCTGCACCACCCCGACCTGTCCGGTCAGCCGCCCGCGGTCATCGTCACGGCGGAGTTCGACCCGCTGCGGGACGAGGGCGAGGCCTACGGCAAGGCGCTCGAGGCCGCCGGCGTGCAGGTCGACGTGACCCGCTACGACGGCCTCATCCACGGCTTCTTCGACATGGGCGGGCTCTCCCCCGCGGCGAAGGCGGCCATCGAGGAGACCTGCGGGAAGTTCCGCAAGCTGCTGCACGGCTGACCCGCAGCACGACGCACCGGAGCCCGGGGACCGACACGGTCCCCGGGCTCCGGTGCGCTGCGAGCACAGCTCAGCGGGCCGCCGGGGCCGGCGGCTTGGCGGGGAGCGCCCTGATCTGGGCGACGAACTCCTCGAAGTCGACGTCGCCCGCGGTCAGCGCGCGGCGGCTGGTGACCAGCGCCTTGGGCCAGTTCACGGTGACCGCGCCGACCAGCTTCCCGTCGTCGTCGGAGTAGAGGACCGCCGCGCGCGCGGGGTCCGACGACAGGTCGCCGACGACCTCGTACCGCCCTCCGCGGGAGGCGTGGCCGACGATCTGCAGCTTCCAGTCGTACTGGTCGCTCCAGACGTACTCCAGCGGGCTGTAGGGCTGCAGGTCGTCGGCGTGCACGATGTTGTGCGCGACCGCGGCCGCCTGCTCGACGGCGTTCGTCCAGTGCTCCAGGCGCACCTCGGCCGGGTAGCGCGGGTCCTGCCAGCGGGCGACGTCGCCCACCGCCCAGACCCGCTCGGAGTCGACGGCGCGGCAGTACCGGTCGCAGACGACACCGTTGTCGACCAGGAGCCCGGAGTCGGCCAGCCATCCGTCGTCGGGCACCGCGCCGATGCCGACGAGGACGGTCGCCGCGTGCAGCGTCGAGCCGTCGGTGAGCCGGACGGTCAGGTTACCGGCGGTGCCGTCGATCCCCTCGACGCCGATGCCGAAGCGGGTCTCGACGCCGTGGCGGCGGTGCAGCTCCTCCAGCGGACGGCCGACCTCCGGCCCGACCAGCCGCGCCAGCGGCGTGGCCAACGGGTCGACGACGGTGACCGCGTGCCCGAGCGTGCGGATGGTCGCCGCGGCCTCGGCGCCGATGACGCCCCCGCCCACGACGACGACCGCACCGCCGGCGGCCAGGTCGGCCCGGAGACCGTCGACCTCGGCGAGCGTGCGGATCACGTGCACCCCGGACTCCGCGGGCCACGGTGAGGGCCGGGCGACGGCACCGGTGGCGACGACGACGTGGTCGAAGTCCAGCGCCGTGCCGTCGGCGAGCAGCACCTGCCGTGCCGCGACGTCCAGCCGGACGGCGGCGACGCCGAGCCGCAGCTCGATGTCGGCGGCGGTGGCCGCCTCCGGGGTGATCAGCGCCAGCCGGTCGAGCTGCCACTCCCCCGCCAGGTACTGCTTGGACAGCGGCGGCTTGTCGTAGGGCTGGTGCGGCTCCTCGCCGACGAGGACCACGCGGCCGGTGAAGCCCTCGCGGCGCAGGGCCTGCGCGGTGCGCACCCCGCCGGTCGACGAGCCGACGACGACGACGGTCTCCGTGGTCACGGATGGACCCACTTTCTGTGCGGACGTACGGGGCGTGCGGGCGGTTCCGGACGTGCCGGAGCCCCGGCGGTCGTGGGGTCACGACCGCCGGGGCTCCGAGGACATCAGCCGAGGTTGATCGGCAGCATCCGGGGACCGCGGATCTGGCCGGTCGACCAGCGCATGGGAGCGCCCTCGGCCAGCGAGAACTCCGGGATCCGGTCGAGCCAGACGTCGAGGGCGACGCGCAGCTCCATGCGGGCCAGGTGCGAGCCGGCGCAGCGGTGGATGCCGAGGCCGAACGCCGCGTGGCGGTTGACCTCGCGGTCGATGATCACCTTGTCGGCGTCCTCGAACTTCTCCGGGTCGCGGTTGGCGGCCGGGAAGGGCAGGAGGACCCAGTCCTCCTTCTTCATCTCGACGCCACCGAGCTCCACGTCCTCCTTGACCAGGCGGGCCATGGTCACGGGGGCGTAGGCGCGGAGGAACTCCTCGACGGCCGTCGTCCGCAGGGCGGGCTCGGCCACGAGGCGCTTCCGGTCCTCCGGGTTCTTCGCCAGGTGCCACAGGGAGGCGCCGATGGCGCTCCACGTGGTGTCGATGCCGGCGATGAGCAGCAGCGCCATCGTGCCCACCACGTGGTTCGGCGCCAGCTTCTGGCCGTACAGCTCGGCGTTGATGAGGTAGGTCGTCAGGTCGTCCCGCGGGTTGTCGATGTGGTCGCGGACCTGCTCGAGCAGGTAGGCGAACAGCACCTCGGTGGAGGCCTCGCGCTCCTCGGGCGAGTGGTTGATGCCCTCGAGCGCGTTCTCGACGAACACCTTGAACTTCGGTGCGTCCTCGGCCGGGAAGCCGAGCATGTCCGCGATCACCCGGATCGGGATGTGCATCGCGTACTCGGTGGCCGCGTCGACGAGGTCACGGCCCTCGAACGAGTTGATCAGCGAGTGGCAGAACTCCCGGGTGGTGATCTCCTGCTTCGCGACGTTCGCCTTGGTGAACGCCGGCAGCAGCAGCTTGCGGGCGTCGTGGTGGAACGGCGGGTCGGACGAGATCGGGGGGACTCCGCCGACCGGCGCCAGGTCCAGCGGGGGCCGGTAGTTGCCCACGATGATGGCGCGCGAGGTGAAGTGCTCGGTGTCGTAGGCGATCGCCTGGACGTCCTCGTACCTCGTCGGCAGCCACGCGCCACCGAAGCGCTCGGTGTGCGCGACCGGGCAACGGCCACGCAGGTCGTCCCAGATCTCGTGGGCGTTCTCCGCGTACTGCTCGTCCATGTGCGAGAAGTCGGTGGCCCAGTCGGAGACCGGGCCGTCCATCACCTCGAACCGGGTGAGCTCGGCGGGGTCGGCCTTCTGGAACGGCGAGTCGGTGAACCTGTCATCGACGGTCATTCGGTTGCCTCCTCAGAGACGAGAACAGCGGACTCGGGGCAGTTGGCTGCGGCGAGACGGACGTCGCCCTCGCGGCCCTCGGGCACATTGCCGTCGGCCGTGAGCGCGGTGAGCGTGGCGTAGCCCTCCTCGTCCTCGCCGAAGAGGTCGGGGAAGAGGTCGTAGCAGCGGCCGTGCCCCTGGCACAGCTGCGAGTCGATCTGCACCTTCATGTGCGGGTTCCTATCTGTTCCTCGGTGCGGGCGATGCTCGTCACGACCCGGGACAGCAGCGCTGTCCATTCCTCGTCGCCGACGTCGTGCAGATCGGGGGTGAGCAGGGTGCTGCCGATGGCCAGCGCCGTCGCCAGGTGGGCGATCGCGCGGGCCGAGACGGTGCCGTCGATCTCGCCACGCAGCTGCGCCTGCTCGACCAGGCCGGCCATCCACTCGGCGCGCTCGCGCACGTAGCCGGTCATCGACGCGGCCACCTCCGGGTCGCGCCGGACGGCGATGAGGGCCTCGATGACCAGGTAGCGGTCGGCGTCCGGCCGCTCCCGCAGACCGACACCGGTGCGCATGAACATGTCGACGATCGAGCGCTGCGGATCGGCGGCGACCATGTCCTCCAGCGGCCGGCGGCCGTGCGTGCGCAGCGCGCCGACGAGCAGCTCGGCCTTGGAGGCGAAGTAGGCGTACAGGGCGCTGTTGCTCAGCCCCGCCTCGGTGGCGATGTCGGCCACCCGCGTGCCGTCGTAGCCGCGGCGGGCGAACACGTCGGCGGCAGCACGCAGCAGCCGCTGCCGTGTCTGTGCGCCCGTTGCGCCCGCGATGCGTCCCACACCACGAATTGAATAGTGATTCACTTAACAGGTCAAGGGGGGCTGGCCAGGAGGAGTCGGGTTTTCGTGCAGGCTGACGGCATGCAGGTACCGGATGAGCACGAGCCGGACGTCGTCCACGACGGATGGGCCGGGGTGATGCTGGTCTCCCGGACCGGCGACGACGGGTTCCGGGCGGGGCCGCGGCGCCGGTTGCCCGAGCGCTCGTTCGGGGGTGCGGTCGTCGCCCAGTCACTGCTGGCCGCCGGGGCCACGGTCGACCCCGACCGGGCCGCCCACTCCCTCCACGCCTACTTCCTCCGCGCCGGCGAGGCGTCCGCCCCCGTCGACTTCCGCGTCCACCGGGTGCGCGACGGCGGGACGTACAGCACCCGCCGCGTCACCGCGGAGCAGTCCGGCCGGGCGATCCTCGAGCTGACCGCGTCCTTCCAGGCGGCCGAGCCCGGGTTCACCCACCAGGTCCCCCGGCTGTCGGCACCCGAGCCGGAGTCGCTGCCCACCGCCGCGGAGGCGGCGGCCGACGTGGCGGGCCCGCTGCGCGGCTGGTTCGAGCAGCTCACCCGGCGCCACCCCTTCGACATCCGGTTCGACGGCGAGCTCCCCCGTGTCGCGGCGTCCCGGGGCGAGACGGCGCCCCCGCACCAGCGGTTCTGGATGCGCTCCCTCGAGCCGCTGCCGGACCAGCCGCTCGTGCACGCGGCCGCACTGGCCTACGCCTCCGACATGCTCATGCTGTCCACCTCCCTGGCGCCGCACGCCCGCGCGGTGGGTGCTGCCGACGTGGCCGCGGCCAGCCTGGATCACGCGGTCTGGCTGCACTCCCCCGCGCGCGCGGACGAGTGGCTCTGCTTCGAGCAGGAGAGCTCCTGGGCCGCCGGCGGCCGCTGCCACTGCTCGGGCCGGTTGTTCGACCGCTCCGGCCGGCTGGTCATGACCGTCGCGCAGGAGGGCATGGTCCGCCCGCTGGGACCCCGCTGACGATGCCGGGACCGATGCCGGGTCCGACGCGCTCCGGCGTCAGACCGCGTGCCGGAGCCGCTGCCCGGCCCGGCGGGCGCCCAGGGAGCAGACCATGGCACCGAGGCAGACGAGCAGCATGGTGATCGCCGTCCACCGGTAGCCGATCACCAGGTCGGCCAGGCCGGCGTCCGAGACCTCCGAGATCGTCCCGGAGAAGACGTAGCGCCGGAGCTCGAGCGGCAGCGGGCTGGTGAGCACGGTGAGGATCACCGCGGTGCCGAGCACCGCGCCGGTGTTCTGCAGCATCAGCCGCATGCCGTTGGCGATGCCGAGGCGCTCGCTGGGCATCGTGGCCAGCAGCACCTGCGTGTTGGACGGCATGAAGAATCCGGAACCGGCGCCGGCGAGGATCAGGCCGATCAGCACCGCGGCCTCGTTCACCTCGGAGCCCGAGAGCAGCAGGACCCCGAGGCCGGCCGCCGTGGCGGCGTTGCCGAGCACGGTGAGGGTGTGCGCCTCGATCCACCGCTGGAAGAACCCTGACGCGGCGGAGAAGATCAGCGCCGACACCGCCAGCGGCAGCACCTTGAGGCCGGCCGACAGCGCGTCCTCGCCGCCGACGGCCTGCAGGTACAGGGAGACCAGCAGCACGACGCCGAATTGCCCGATGGCGTTGAGGAACGAGGCGCTCAGCCCCCAGGAGAAGCTGCGGTCCTCGAACAGGCGGGTGTCCATGAGCGGGTCGCGCACCCGGCGCTCGACGAGCAGGAAGGACGGCAGCAGGACCGCGAAGGCGAGGAGCCCGAACACGACGACCGGGTGCGTCCAGCCGAGCGAGGTGACCTGGGAGAGCGCCACGAGACCGCAGCCCAGACCCAGGAACGCGAGCAGGTTGCCCGGCACGTCCAGCGCCAGCCGCTCACCGGAGCGGGGTACCGGCGGCAGCGCGACGATTCCCCACACCAGGCAGCCGATGCCGACCGGGACGTTGAACCAGAAGAGCCACTGGACGCCGACGTGCTCGGCGAGGAAGCCGCCGAGCGTCGGGCCGACCAGCTGGGCGACGGAGAACGACGCCAGGTAGATGCCCATGCCCTGGCCGAGCCGGTGCCGCGGGAAGGCGCCGGTGACCAGCGCCGCGCTGTTGGTCAGCAGCATCGCCGCGCCCGCCGCCTGCAGCACGCGGAAGGCGACCAGCCACCACGCGTCCGGGGCGAAGCCGGCGAGCAGGTTGCCGAGGGTGAAGACGGCCAGGCCGGTGAGGTACATCGAGCGGCGCCCGAAGAGGTCGGCCAGCCGGCCGAAGGAGACCATGAGCAGCGTCTGCGTGAGCATGAACGACAGCAGGATCCAGCTGGCCGCCGTCGCGGAGGCGTCGTACTCGCGCGCCACCGCCGGCAGCGCCACGTTCAGGGCGCTGTTCGACATGCCGGAGAACATGCTGGCCAGGCCGACGACCGACAGCACCCGCCAGGCCTCGCGCATGACCGCCGGGTCGTCGGTGGCGCGCGCCGGCTCGGCGTGCGGGACAGGCGGGAACGCCGGTTCGGGGCTGTCCGTCGCCCCCGAGGTGCCGACGACCGGTTGCTCGAGCCCGTCGGGCCGCGAGGCGGTCGAAAAGGACATCCGCCCTCCCCCACTGTCCCGGCAATCCTAGAACAGGGCTCTAGAGCTGCAGGCAGCGGTGGGGCATGCTGGCCCGGCGGCGCGGAGCAGCGTCGCGACGTCGAGGGAAGGCGGATGCCGGCAGTGGACGCGGGAGCGATCGGAACGAGTACGAACGGCTCGGGCATGCGGGCGGGGGGTGCCTGACCATGGCGCTGGACACGTCGGCCATCGGCCGCGAAGGAGCCGTGCACGAGCGGAGCTGGTCGTCCAAGGACGCCCTGCTCTACGCCGTCGGTGTGGGCGCCGGGCTGGGTGACCCGAGCCAGGAGCTGCCCTTCACGACGGAGAACAGCCACGGCATCGAGCAGCAGGTGCTGCCCACGTTCGGCGTGCTGCTGGCCCAGGCGCGGGGCGTCAGCATCGGTGAGTTCAACCCCGCGATGCTCGTGCACGCCGAGCAGGAGATCCGGCTGCACCAGGTCCTCCCGGTGGAGGGCACCCTCCGCGCCCAGGCGCGCGTGGAGTCGATGGAGGGCAAGCGCAGCGGCGCCCTGGTCACCTCGTCGTCCACGGCGACCGACCTCGACGGCACCCCGCTGATCACCACGCGCAGCTCGATCTTCATCCGCGGCGAGCAGGTCGAGTCCGGCGGGCCGGCTGCCGCCGACGACTGGGCGCAGCCCGACCGCGCGCCCGACTGGGAGGTCACGCTGGCCACGCGTCCGGAGCAGGCGCTGCTGTACCGCCTCAACGGTGACCGCAACCCGCTGCACTCCGACCCGGCGTTCGCGGCGCGCGCCGGGTTCGAGCGGCCGATCCTGCACGGGCTGTGCACCTACGGCATCACCGGCCGGGCCCTGCTGATGTCGGCCATGGACGGCGACCCCGGGCAGTTCCGCGCGATGTCCGGGCGGTTCAGCTCGCCGGTCCTGCCCGGTGACGAGCTGACCGTGCGCATCTGGCGCCAGGACGGCGGCCCCGAGGGCGCGCTGCTGTTCCGGACGCTCCGTGGGGACGGCACGGTCGTCATCGACCGCGGCCGGGCGGAGGTCGGCGCCCCGCAGTGATCCCGGGTCAGGCGCCGGCGATGGCCGTGCCGGCGCCTGGCTGCGGCACCTCGTCGGTCCAGGAGGAGTCGTCCTCCGCACCGCTGGGGTCGGTCGCGTCGGCCTCCTCGGCGAGGACGCCGAGCCGCTCGATCATCACGACGGCGGCATCGACGATCGCCTCGGCCTCCCGGCGGGTGCGGCTGGCCATGACCTCGCGGCCGGCCTCCCCGATGACCGTCGTCAGCACGGAGACGGTGACGCGCCCGATGGCGTCGTCCCGCGCGTGCAGCAGCAACGAGTTCTTCCGCAGCCACTCATGCCCTCGGGTGCGCCGCATGAGCTCGAAGCCGGGTGGGCCGTCCTTGTCGACGAACAGGCTGCCCAGGCTGCGGCCCTCCCACGAGCCGCGCAGGAAGCCGCGCGCGCCCGCGACGAACAGGGCGAGGGGACGCTGCTCCCCCTCCCGGCGAGCGGCGGTGACCGCCTCGGCGGCACGCTTCTCCTGGCTGCCCTGCCAGTCCTCCCACAGCGCCAGGAACAGCTCGCTCTTGCCGCCGAAGTGGTGGTACAGGCTGCCCACGCTGGAGCCGGCGCGCTCGACGACGTCGGCGACGCTGGACTCCGCGAAGCCGCGCTCGGCGAACACCTCGCGGGCGGCGTCGAGCAGCACCCGGCGGGTCTCCCCGGTGCGGCTCCACTTCCAGGCACTGCGTCCCGGGACGGGACCGGCGTCGCGCGGCATCGGGCCTCCCCTCCGGTCAGCTAGAACGAGGTTCTAGAACAGGGTAGGGCACCGGACCGGCCGCGGGCGCCGATCCGCCCCGAGAGCTGCACCACCGTCGGCGAGGTGCCCGGCGCCGGCCACCCTCCGCGGACGGAGGGCGGCCGGCTCCCGGATCAGCGGGGCGACTTCCCCAGCACGAGGGTCGCGCCGGCCATGAACATGCCGCCGTTGCCCATGACGACGCTGCGCTCGACGCCCTCGACCTGCGCGGCCGCCTCGCCGCGGACCTGGCGCACGGCCTCCTGGATGGCGAACATGCCGTACATGCCGGTGTGCGTGTAGGACATGCCGCCGCCGTTGGTGTTCATCGGCAGCTTCCCGCCCGGCGAGGTGTTGCCCTCGGCGACGAAGGCACCGGCCTCACCGCGACCGACGAAGCCGGCGTCCTCGAGCCCGTAGATCGGCACGTGTGCGAAGGCGTCGTAGATCATCAGGTGGTCGACGTCGGAGTGGTTGATGCCGGCCTCTGCGAACGCCGCCGCGCTCGAGCGCTTGAAGGCGCCGAACGAGGTGAGGTCGGGCATCTGGCTGACCATCGGGGAGTCCGCGGCCTCGCCGGCACCGAGCAGGTGCACCAGCGGCTTGTCGTACCCGCGGGCCTCGGCCTTCTCCCGCGTGGTGACCACGAGTGCGCCACCGCCGTCGGTGACCAGGCAGCACATCAGCAGGGTGAACGGCCAGGCGATCATCTTCGAGTTCAGCACGTCGTCGACGGTGACGAGGTCCTGCATGAGGGCCCGCGGATTCTTGTTGGCCCAGCGGCGCTGCGCGACCGCGACCTCCGCGAGCTGCTCGACCGTCGTGCCCGTGTCCTTCATGTACCGCAGGGCGGTGAGCGTGAAGGCGGTCGGCGGGCCGAAGACGCCGTAGGGCGCCTCGAACTGGCCGTTGAGCGACTGCGGGCTGCGGCCCCAGCCGGGGGCGTCCACCCGCGAGCGGCCGGACTCGCCGTGCGTGATCAGCACGGTCTCGGCCAGGCCGGCGCGGATGGCGCCGGCGGCGTGGCGGACGTGGAACAGGAACGACGTCCCGCCCACGCCGGTGCCGTCGAGCCACTTCGCCTCGACGCCGAGGGCGTGGGCGATGCTCACCGGCCCGGGCGTCTGGACCGTGGCGATGCCGTCGATGTCGGCCGGCGTCATGCCGGCGTCGGCCAGCGCGTTGCGGGCGCCCTCGAGGTGCAGGCTCAGCGTCGAGAGGTGCGGCAGCTTGCCGAGCTGGTCGGTCTCGGCGGCGCCGATGATGACGATGTCGTCCTTGGCGCTCATGCGGCACTCCCGGCAGGTGCGAACAGCGGCAGGTGGACGTCGCCGCGCGGCTCGAAGACCACGCGCAGCGGCATGTCCAGCGGCAGCTGCTCGGGGTCGGCCTCGACCTGCACGAGGTTGGTCATCATGCGGACGCCCTCGGGGAGCTCCACGATCGCGATGACGTAGGGCACCTCCTCGGCGAACCCGGGGCCGCCCCGGTGGCTGATGACGTAGGAGTGCAGCGTGGCGGTGCCGTCGCTGGCCACCCACTCGAGGTCGGTGGAGTAGCACTGCGGGCACGCCGGACGCGGGTAGAAGACGTAGGCGTCGCAGGACGTGCAGTGCTGGATCCGCAGCTCACCGGCGGCGCAGCCCTCCCAGAAGGGAAGGGTCTCCGGGGTGGGTACGGGGGCGGGCTTCGTGGGTGGCGGCACCGGCGTGGATCTCCTCAGCTCGGAACGGGGTCGGACTCGGTCTGGACGTGGGCGAGCACGGCCTCCACCGAGATCCGCGCGGCGTCGCGCAGATCCGGGTGCAGGTCGGGATAGAGGTGGTCCACCAGGTCCTCGGGGTCCTCGATGCCGGCGGCCATGGCGCCGACGACCTGGTCCACCCGGCGCAGCCGCGCCTTCCGGCGGCGCTCGATCTGGGCGAGCGGGTCGGGCAGGGCCGGGCCGTGGCCGGGGAGGATGACCGACCCCGGGGCGGCGAGCACTGCGCTGAGCCGGTCGAGGCTGTCGAAGAACTGGCCCAGCCGGCCGGGCTTCACGATCGGGGAACCGCCTCCGAGGACCGTGTCCCCCGTCAGCACGCTGCCCTCGGCCGGCAGCAGGAAGCAGACCGAGTCACCGGTGTGCCCGGGCGTGTAGACGACGCGAACGGTCAGGGCACCGACGGCGATCTCGTCGTCGTCCTGCAACGGCTCGCCGGTCAGACGGGGGTGGGCGGCCCGCACGGGCGCACCGGTGACCGCAGCCAGCCGGCGGGCCAGCTCGGCGTGGTCGTGGTGGGCGTGCGTGACGAGGACCGCGACGATGCGCCGCTCCCCCGCCGCGGCCAGGATGGCGGCGAGGTGCTCGTCGTCGTCCGGACCGGGATCGACGACGGCGCAGACATCACTGCCCGGCTCGGCGAGCAGCCAGGTGTTGGTGCCCTCGAACGTCCACGCGTTGGCGTTCGGCGCGAGCACCAGGGTGGCGCGCTCGGTGGCGGGCGACGGGACGCCAGGGCGTGGGGGCACGGTGTCCCGGGTCCACACGTCGAGCGCCTCCTAGATCACGGTTCTAGAATTCGACTCACCCTAGACCATGGGTTCGGGCACGCCCGGGCACGCCCGGGCGCTCCCCGGCACCGCCGCCCGCCCCCCGGCGGGCGGGTGATCCCGGCTGGGCGGCTTCCGCCGACAGCAGCAGGATCCCGGCACCGGCGTAGAAGGCTGCGGGCGGGCCCGCCACACCCGCGACGGCCCCAAGGAGCACGGCACCGAGCGCCTGGCCGACCATCAGCCCGACGAAGAGGGCCGCGGCCGCGGCGGGCGCCGCGCCGGGATCGCGCTCGGCTCCCCACGCGATCAGCACGCCGCTCAGGGCGACGAAGGCCGCGCCGAACGCGGCCAGCGCGACGGCGGCCGGTACGGCGGATCCGGGCCACACCGCCAGCGCCGCCGTCCCGGCGGCGGCGACGGCCACGCTGGAGATCCAGGCCGCCCGCAGCCCGACCCGGGCGACCAGCACGCCGCTCACCCCGCCGAGGAGGCCGGCGCCTCCCAGGACGCACCAGAGCAGCCCGGTGAGCCGGTCCGGGAGGCTCCCCTCGTCGGCCAGCAGATCGCGGCCGAAGGTCCACACGCCGGCGCACCCGGCGCCGGCCACGACCGCCGCGACCATCGGGCGGCGCAGCCGGGCCAGGAGGCCCAGGGACACGGCCGCGCGGCCGGCGCCCGCGTCGTCGCCGTCCCGCTCCGGCCACCGGGCACTCCGGTCGGCCCACCAGGTGCACGCCAGGGCGAGCGCGGCGAACCCGGCCCACGACCAGCGCCAGGCGCCGGGGACGGCGAGCACCAGGAGACCGCCCGCGACCACGCCGGCGCCGGTTCCGCTGTTGACCACCCCCTGGGACCGCTGCTCGGCGCTCGCCGGCACCGTGGCGGCGACGGCGGCGACGAGCGCGGGGGTGGCCGCGCCCGCACCGCTGCCCGCGACCAGGGCGCCCACCGCGAGCGACAGCCCGTTCCAGGCGACGGCGATGACGAGGCAGCCGAGCGCCGCACTCCCCCCGGCCAGCCAGAGCGAGGCGCGCGCCCGGCCGGCACCGACGAGGCGGCCCGCCACGAGCGCGGCGCCGCAGTAGCCGGCGTAGCCACCCGTCGCGATGGCGCCGGCCGTGGTGGCCGACAGTCCGAAGACGGTCTGGAACTCGGGGAGGTAGAGGCCGTAGCCGTACCGGGCCAGTCCGTAGGTCACCGCGATGACTGCGAGCCCCGACGCGACGAACCGGCCCACGGACACCTGCTGCAACGATCGTGCTGTCATAACGATCGTTACGGTAGGCAGGTGCCCACCGACCTCGCATCCCGACCGGCCCGCGAGCGGCTGCTCGCCGCCGCCGGCGAGCTGTTCTACGAGCAGGGCATCGCCGCCACCGGCGTCGACGCCGTCCTGGCCCGCGCGGGGGTCTCCCCCGCGACCATGTACGCCCACGTCCGGGGCAAGGAGGCCCTCGTGGCCGCCTACTTGCAGGAGCGGCACGAGTCGTGGCGCGCGGTCTGGGACGAGGTGCTCGCCGAGCGGGACGACCCGCGGGAGCGGCTGCTGTCGGTGTTCGACGCGGTCGGCCGGTACCGGGAGCGGGACGACATCCGCCGGGGGTGCGGCTTCCTCGCCGCGGCCACCGAGCTGCCCGCCGACCACGCCGGGCAGCGCTGGCTGGAGGCGGACTCCCGGCTGCTGCTCGACCGGTTCCGCGAGCTGGCGGCCGAGGCCGGCGCGGCCGATCCCACCGACGTCGCCGACACGCTCCTGCTGCTCTACGACGGCGCCCTGAACCGGCTGGCCCGCGCCGCGACGACCGCCAACCTGCCGGCGAGTGACCCGCTCACCCGTGCCCGCCGGCTCGCCGAGCGGGCGCTCGACCGGTAGCGGGGCGTCAGCCCGCGCGGCGAGCCCGGACGGCCTCGGCCAGCTCTGCCAGCATCAGCTCGGTCGTGCCCAGGTCGACGCACGCGTCGGTGACGCTGCAGCCGTAGGTCAGCCGCTCGGGGTGCCGTTGATCCAGGTCCTGCCGGCCCTCGACGAGGTTGCTCTCGACCATGACGCCCCGGATGGCGCGCTCCCCGCCGGCGATCTGCCCGGCGAGGTCGCGGACGACGTCGATCTGGCGCCGGTGGTCCTTCTGGCTGTTGCCGTGGGAGGCGTCGACCACGACCACCTCGGGCAGGCCGCGGGCGGCGAGCTTCTCCCGGGTCGCCTCGATGTGCGCCGCGGAGTAGTTGGGGCCGGCCTTGTCCCCGCGCAGGATGACGTGGCCGGTGTCGTTCCCCGTCGTCGACAGCTGGGCGCTCACGCCGTGGGCGTCCACGCCCAGGAACTCGTGGGGTGCGCGCGCGGCCACGACCGCCTGGATGGCGGCGTCGATGCTGCCCTCGGGCGAGTTCTTGAAGCCGACGACGGAGGAGAACCCGGAGACCCGCTCCCGCGCCGTCTGGTCGGTGACGTTGCGGGCGCCGACGCCGTTGTAGGTGACCAGCCCGTTCACGTACTGGGGGGTGAGGGCGTTGAGCGGCTCGGCCGCGACCGGCACGCCCAGCCCGGTGATCCGGCACATCAGCATGCGGGTGGCGACCAGCCCGACGCTGATCCGGCTGGACCCGTCGAGGAACGGGTCGTAGGCGAAGCCCTTCCAGTCCACCTCGGTGCGCGGTTTCTCGGTGTAGGTGCGCATGAGGATCTCGAGGTCGGCGCCGTGCCGCTCGCGCATGCGGGCAAGGAAGCCGGCGTACTCCAGCGCGGCCGCGGGGTCGTGGATGGAACAGGGCCCGGCGATGACGGCGAGCCGATCGTCGGTGCCGTCCAGGATGCCGGTCACCGCGCGGCGTGCGGCGCCGGTCGTGGCGACCGACACCGCGGACAGCGGGACGACCGAGGCCACGGCGGCCGGGGTGACGACGACGCTGAGGCCGGTGATCCGGGCGTTGACCAGCCCGCCCAGGTCGACGGGATCGGCGTCCGTGACGCCCAGCTGCTGCGCGACGGCCGGGAGCAGCTCGGCCAGCGCGGCATCGATCCGGGCGTTCACCCGGGTCTGCACGTCGACGAGCAGATCGGCGATCCGACCGGCCTCGGCCAGGATCCGATCGGGGGCAACGGTGCGCTCGTCCGTCGTCACGGGTCCTCCAGGTCCTCGATGGGCCGCACGCGGGCGCGACCGACCCGCACAGCATCGTCCAGCCCGCGCCCGGGGCCGACACCGGATCGCACACGACGGGAACCCCGGCCGCGACCCGGGCGGCCGGGCCTCCGCCCTGTCGGGCGAGGGACCCGGAGAACGGCCGACCGCCCGGCCCGGGCTCCCGGAGGAGCCTGGGCCGGGCGGTCGGCCGACTGCGGAGATCAGCCCTGCTGCGGCTCCAGCTCTCCGCGCAGCTCCCGCTTGAGGAACTTGCCGGCGGGGTTGCGCGGCAGCGCGGTGGTGCGGATGTCGATCACGGTCGGGATCTTGAAGGAGGCCAGGTGTGCCGACAGGAACTCCACCAGCTCGTCCGTGGTGAGCGAGGCGCCCTCGTTGAGCACGATCACCGTGGCGACCTCCTCCCCCAGCCGCTCGTGCGGCACGCCCAGCACGGCGGCCTCCATCACGGAGGGGTGCTCGTAGATGGCGGCCTCGACCTCGGCGCAGTACACGTTCTCCCCGCCGCGCAGGACCATGTCCTTGAGCCGGTCGTCCACGTACACCAGGCCCTCGTCGTCGAGGTGGCCGATGTCGCCGGTGCGCAGCCACCCGTCGACGATCGTCTCGGCGGTCGCGTCCGGGCGGTTCCAGTAGCCGCGGATGAGGTTGACGCCCCGGAACCAGATCTCCCCGCGCTCACCCACCGGCAGCTTCTCGAAGGTGGAGGGGTCGCGGATCTCGGCCTGCATGGGCAGCGGCACCCGGCCGGCCGCCATGGGGTTGTCGAGCGCGTCCTGCCCGGCGAGGCTCGGGCCGAGCGCGTTGGTCTCGGTCATCCCGTAGGAGAAGCCCGGTGTCGCGGCCTTGAAGGCGTTGTCGATGTTGGCGATCAGCGCCGGCGGCGTGGGTGCGCCACCACCGCCGACCGACACCAGGCTGGAGGTGTCGTAGTCGGCGAAGCGGGGGTGCTGCAGCATGTCGATGCTCTGCGTCGGGACGCCGACGAAGGCACTGAGCTTCTCGCTCTCGATGAGCTTCAGCGCGGCCTCGGGGTCCCACTTGTACATGATCGCGAGCTTCCGCCCGGCCACCAGCGAGCCGAGCATGACGGCGACGCACCCGGTGACGTGGAACAGCGGGACGGCGAGGATCGCGCCACCGGGCGGGGCGTCGGGGTCCTCCGGGGGCGTGACCAGCGCGGCCACCATGCCGCGGGCCAGGAAGCCCATCACCGTGTTCACCAGCGCGCGGTGCGTCGAGACGGCGCCCTTGGGGCGGCCGGTCGTCCCCGACGTGTAGAGGATCGTCGCGTCGTCCTCCGGGTCCACGGCCACGTCGGGCAGCGGCGTCCCGGGGACGACGACGTCCTCCCACCGGTCCGCGCCCTCGATCGGGGCGGAGGACCGGACGACGACGATCCGGGCACCGAGCCGCTGGGCCGAGGCGGCGGCGAGCTTGGCCCGCTGCTCGTCGGCGACCACCACCGTGGCGCCGGAGTCCTCGAGGGCGAAGTCCAGCTCGTCCTCGGTCCACCAGGCGTTCATCGAGACGCTGATCGCGCCGATGGACAGGATCGCGATGAAGGACTCGACCCACTCGGGGAAGTTGCGCATGGCGATGGCGACGCGGTCGCCCTTCTGCACGCCGTAGCGCTCGACCAGGGCGGCCGCGAAGGCGTCGGCCTCGGCGTAGGTCTGGCTGAAGGTGCGGCGCTCGTCCCCGAAGACGAGGTACGGCGCGTCACCGTGGGCGCGGGCGAGCGCGAAGATCTCCCGCATGCTCGGAGGCGCGTTCGTGAAGACGTCGTAGGTCACGCCATCAGGCCGCGTCCACGGCGCGAGCTCGAACATCTGCCCAGGGCTGGTGACTTGCGCCACGGCCTCCTGATGACTCAACGACACGGACGACGCCTCCTAGACGGGTTCAACGACGAGCGCCGGGAAGTGACCCCGGCAACACGACACTTTCATGGTCGAAGCATTCTGGGCAACAGTCGTCCCGTAGTCCGGACGGCGTCCTCCACCCGGGTGCGCAGGCTCGGTGCTCCCGGTGGCGGTGCGCACGGTCAACATGTGCCGAAGCGGACCGGTCCGTCTCGTCCCGTCTGTCCCTCGCGGTGCCCTGCGTCGCCCCCTTACTCTCGGTAGCAGCACGGGCGCACAACGTCGCCGATGAGCTGCCTCCGCCAGCGCGGACCACACCGAGGAGTACGACGTGTCCCTTCCCCAGCGCTCTGCCGCCCCCGCCCTCCCCCGCCCCACAGCCGCCCCCGCCCGCCCGGCCGGCTACGGCCAGCGTCCCGTCCACCGCACCGCCGTCCCCGGCGCGCGCCCGGCGGTCCAGCACCCGATGACCACCCGCCCGCTCGGCATGCGCCCCGAGGCCGGCCGGCCGATGGCCGCGGGCCCGGTCGTGCAGCGCCCGGCGCCCCGCGCCGCGGTCTCCTTCCTGACCGTCACCGAGGTCGCGGCGATCATGCGGGTGTCCAAGATGACCGTCTACCGCCTGGTCCACGGCGGCGAGCTCTCCGCCGTCCGCGTCGGCCGCTCCTTCCGCGTGCCCGAGCCGGCCGTGCGCGAGTACCTCGCCGGCGCCCGCACCGACGTCGCCTGACACCTCCGCCGTCCCCTCGGGACGGCAGGGCCGCCCGGACGGCGCGCGGGACGCCGTCCGGGGCGCGAGATCACCACCGCGTGGCCGCCGCCCCCCGGCGGCCGCCGAACGGCGCCCGCTCCCAGTTCCTCGACGACCGCATCCACCACGACCGTCGTGCACGTCACAAACTCGACGGGATGGTTGTGGACAACGGGTTTCGTTCGGGAGGATGACCACGGCCACGTCCAGCAGCGACGGTCCGGTCACTTCGCCATCCCCCGGATCCGCCGGTCAGAGAGGCTGCCGTGAGCGACCCCGTCGAGCCGTCCTACGTCGACGAGCGGGAGGCCGACCGGCTGCGGGGCGAGCTCGCGATCACGGCGGCCGGGATCGGGACGTTCGACTGGGACCTCGTCACGGGCCGGCTGGACTGGGACACCCGGCTGATCGAGCTGTTCGGCTACGACGTCGAGACCTTCGACAGCACCATCGACGGCTTCAACGAGCGGCTGCACCCCGACGACCTGGACCGGGTCACCCTGGCGCTGCAGACCGCGATCGACACCGGTGGCGAGTTCGCCGCCATCTACCGGGTGTGCCTGCCCGCCGGGGAGACCCGGTGGGTGTCCGCCCGGGGCCGGACACTGGCCACGGCCGACGGGACGCCGGCGCGCCTGCTCGGCGCGGCCTACGACATCACCGACCAGCGGGACGCCGAGCTGCGGGTCACCCGCGTCCTGGAGGCCATGCCGGCCGGCTTCTACTCGCTGGACCGCGACTGGCGGTTCACCCACGTCAACGCCGCGGCCGAGAAGCTTCTCCTCCGCAACCGCGAGGAGCTGCTCGGGCGGGTCATCTGGGACGAGTTCCCCGCAGCCGTCGGCTCCGTCTTCGAGGAGGGGTACCACCGCGCCGTGGCCACCGGCGAGCAGGTGTCCTTCCCCGCCTACTACCCCCCGCCCCTGGACGGCTGGTACGAGATCCGGGCCTGGCCCAGCCCCGAGGGACTGTCGGTGTACTTCCTCGACATCACCGCGCGGCACCGCGAGGAGGAGCGGGCCGGACAGACCGCCGCACGGCTCGCGCTGCTGGCCGAGGTGACCGAGCAGCTGACCGGCACCATGCAGGCCGATCACGCGGTCGCGATGCTGGCCCGGCTGGTCGCCCCCACGCTGGCCGACTGGGCGGTCGTCACCCTCGTCGACGACGTGCAGCCCGGCGTCGGCCGCGGGGTCCGGGACGCCGGGTACTGGCACTCCGACGCGGCGATGCTGGAGACCGTCGGGCGGTACGCCCAGGTGCGGCTGCCGGCTCTGCGCGAGCACTCGTTCGTGTACCGGGCGCTGAGCACCGGCGAGTCGGTGGTCGTGGAACGAGACGCGACGAGAGCCCTCCGCGCGGTGCTGCAGCCCGGGAGGGCCCGGGACCTGATCGGCGATCTCGCACCCGAGTCCTTCGCGGTGCTGCCGCTGCACGGCCGGGGACGCACGGTGGGCCTCCTCTCGCTGTACAACGGCGCCGAGCGGGGCGCCTTCTCCCCCGCGGACCTGATGACCGCCACCGAGGTCGCCGGCCGCGCCGGGTTGGCTCTGGACAACGCCCGCCTCTACAGCCAGCAGCGCGCCCTGGCCGAGCAGCTGCAGCTCAGCTTCCTCACCGCACCACCCGAGCCCGACCACGCGGAGATCGTCGTCCGGTACCTCCCCGCCGCCGCGGCCGCCGCCGTCGGCGGGGACTGGTACGACGCGTTCCTGCAGCCCGACGGTGCGACCATGCTCGTCATCGGCGACGTCGCCGGGCACGACACCGCGGCGGCCGCGACCATGGGCCAGCTCCGCAGCCTGCTCCGCGGCATCGCCACGTCCCACGACGAGGCGGGACCCGCCGACGTGCTCACGCGGCTGGACGCCTCGATGGCCCTGCTCCGGGTCGAGACCCTGGCCACGGCCGCGGTCGCCCGGTTCGAGCAGGACATGGAGGAGCGCGAGCGCGGGCTCACCCGCATGCGGTGGTCCAGCGCCGGGCACTTCCCGCCGGTCACGGTCCACCCCGACGGCACGGTCGCCGCGCTGGACACCGCCGGCCGTCCGGAGATGCTGCTCGGGGTCGACCCGGACACCCGGCGCAGCGAGACCGTGGTGACCCTGGACCGCGGCGTGACGGTGCTGCTGTTCACCGACGGGCTGATCGAGCGCAGGGACTCCGACATCGACGACGGCATGGACCGGCTGCTGGGCGCGCTCGCCGACCTCGCCGACCTGCCCCTGCAGGAGGTCTGCGACCGGGTCATCGAGCGGATGGTCGAGGGCCAACCCGACGACGACGTCGCGCTCGTGGCCGTGCGCCTGCACCCCGTGGACCGCCCGCGACCGGCCGAGGCCGGCCCCGAGGTGCTCCCCTCGCCGCTGCGGCCCGGTCCCTCCGCGCGCTGACCGCCCGGACGGGAAGCGGTGGGCCGGCCGCGGTGTTCCACCCGACGTGCTCGAGACGAAGGAGGCACGACGTTGACCACTGAGACAGCGATCCTCGCCGGCGGTTGCTTCTGGGGTGCGCAGGACCTGTTGCGCAAGCGCCCCGGAGTCATCTCCAGCCGGGTCGGCTATTCGGGCGGTGACACCCCGAACGCCACGTACCGCAACCACGGCGATCACGCGGAGGCGGTCGAGATCGTCTTCGACCCGGACGTCATCTCGTTCCGGGAGCTGCTCGAGTTCTTCTTCCAGATCCACGACCCGTCGACGAAGAACCGGCAGGGCAACGACATCGGCCGCAGCTACCGTTCGGCGATCTTCTACACCAGCGACGACCAGCGACAGGTCGCCCTGGACACCATCGCCGACGTCGACGCCTCGGGTCTGTGGCCCGGCAAGGTCGTCACCGAGGTCGAGCCCGCCGGAGCCTTCTGGCAGGCCGAGGAGGAACACCAGGACTACCTGCAGAAGATCCCGTTCGGCTACACGTGCCACTTCGTGCGGCCGGACTGGGTCCTTCCCCGCCGCGCGCAGCAGCCCGCCTAGCGGCGAACGGCCGGACGAAGGAGGGGCGGGTGACCTGCAGGTCACCCGCCCCTCTCGCGTTCGATCAGCGCGGCTTGGCCAGGCAGGCCCAGACGAGCTTGCGCTCGGGCTCGTAGTGGACCCCGTGCTCGGCGGTGAGGTCGGCGATCACGTAGAGCCCGTAGCCGCCCTGGCCCGCGGGCCGCTCCCGGGCCGGCGTGGGCACCCGGCCGGGGGCACCGTCGGTCACGATGACGATCCACCGCCCCTCGTCGTCCCCGATGTGCAGGCTCGACGGCGGCGCGCCGTGCCGCAGCGCGTTGGACGTCAACTCGTCGATGACCAGCACGGCCTGCCCGACGGCGTCCTCGATGTGCGCGGGCACGTCGTCCTCCCGCCCGACGGCGAGGGAGGACAGCAGGAACTCCTGCACCTGCCGCCGCACGGCGCTGAGGCTGCGCAGCGACCCCAGCTGCAGCGAGAGCCGGGTCGTGGTGGCCGCGGGGACGGGGGTCTCCTCGCGCCAGGACGCGTATGCCGCGGCGTAGTCCGCCGGGGTGCGGGGAGCGCCGCTCATGCCGGCACCCGGTTCGGACCGGCCTCGGCGAGACGCAGTGCGGCGGAGATCGCCGCGAACTCCTCGGTGGCGACGTCGCCGTCGTCCACGCGCGCCGTTCCCCCCACGAGGGCGCCACCTCCACCAGCGACGAGCCACGGAAGGTGGCACACAACAGGACCGACCCATCATGCGGCATGCCACTACGGGACGCTGGCGAGGACCGCCGTCCCGCGGGAGCCGTCCGGGATCGGGCCACCGCTGCGCGGTGCCGACTCAGAGGCGGAGCGCGGTCTGCACCGGGTGGCCCGCCCGCAGCAGTCCGAACAGTCCGGTCCGGCGATCGCCCGCGTCGGGCGGCCCTAGGAAGGGCCGGTCAGCGGTTCTTCCACTGGGGCGCGCGCTTCTCCGCGAAGGCCGTCGACCCCTCGCGCGCGTCCTCGCTGGCGAAGACCGGCGCGATCACCTTGGCCTGCTCGTCCCAGCCCTGCCGGAACGTCCAGTCCGGGGCCGAGCGGACGATGTGCTTGGTGGCGGCCACGGCGAGCGGCCCGTTCGCGGCGACGACGGCGGCCAGGGCGAGTGCTCCGTCGAGGGCCTCGCCCGGTGCCGTGATGCGGTTGACCAGGCCCACCTCGGCGGCCCGGGGAGCGCTGATCGGGTCACCGGTGAGGAGCAGCTCGAGGGCGATCGACTGCGGGATGCGGCGGGGCAGCGCGAGGGCGGCGCCACCGGCAGCCACCAGTGAACGCTTCACCTCGGGCACGCCGAATCGCGAGTCCTCGGCGGCGACGATGAGGTCGCAGGCGAGCAGCAGCTCGAAGCCACCGGCCAGGGCCCAGCCCTCGACGGCGCCGATGAGCGGCTTGCGCGGCGGGGTCTCGGTGATCCCGCACAGCCCGCGGCCCGGGATGCTCGGGGTCTCGCCGCGCATGAACGCCTTGAGGTCCATGCCGGAGGAGAACGTGCCACCCGCGCCGGTGAGGACGCCGACGCGCAGGTCGTCGGACGAGTCGAGCTCGTCGGCGGCGGCCGCGACGGCGTCGGCCACGGCCTTGTTCAGCGCGTTGCGCGCCTCCGGCCGGTTGATGGTGATGATCAGAACGCCGTCCCGGCGGTCCAGGAGCACCTCGTCGGACACAGCCATCTCCTTCGGTCGGTCGGTCACGCGTCGTCGCGGATGTCGTGAGGTGGTGCGGTCGTGCAGTGCTGCGGTGGTGCGGTACCGGCCGGGGGCGCAGTCGCTACGCCCCCGGCGCGGGCATCACTTGGGCTGCAGGCGGGCTCCACCGTCGAGGCGGATGAGCTCGGCGTTCATGTAGCTGTTGGCGATGACCTCGACGGCGAGGGTCGCGAACTCCTCGGAGTAGCCCAGGCGCTTGGGGAAGAGCACGTCGCGCTTGAGCTTGTCCTTGAACGCCTCGGAGGCCTCGCCCGAGCCGTAGATCGGGGTGTCGATGAGGCCGGGGGCGATCGTGTTCACGCGCACGCCGATGGCCGACAGGTCGCGGGCGATCGGCAGCGTCATGGAGACGACGGCGCCCTTCGAGGCCGAGTACGCGGCCTGCCCGATCTGGCCGTCGAGGGCGGCGACGGAGGCGGTGTTGAGGATGGAGCCCCGCTCGCCGTCCTCCAGCGGCTCCTCCTGGGCCATGGCGGTGCCGACGATGCGGATGCAGTCGAAGGTGCCGATGGTGTTGATCTCGAGGACCCGGCGGAAGGTGTTCAGGTCGAAGGCGGTCTCGTAGCCGCCGCGGCCGACGGTCCGGCTGGCCGAGCCGATGCCGGCGCAGTTCACGAGCACCCGCAGCGGGCCGATCGTCTTGGCCAGCTCGGTGGCGGCGATGATGTCGTCGGTCTTGGTGACGTCGACATGGGCGAACGCGCCGTCGATCTCGGTGGCGAGCGCGTTGCCCTTGTCGTCGGCGATGTCGGCGACGACGACCTTGGCGCCCCGGGCGGCGAGGGCGCGAGCGGTGGCCGCTCCCAGTCCGGACGCGCCTCCGGTGACGATCGCGGACACATTCTCGAGCTGCACGGGTACTCCCTGGTTCGGACGACGACTGTGGCGACGGGCGGCGGTGCCGGCCTCCGGCTCGCGGGGCTGCCGGCACGTCGCTCCCGGTGAAAACTAGCCAGCCCGGGTCATTTCTTGCAACGTTGTGTCGCAGAAAATGTTGGGCGGCGCCGTCCCTCGTGCGACGCTGCCCGGGTGAGCGCGATGAGCAGCCGCGGACGGCCGAGGGGGCTCAGCGACCGCGTCCGGCAGGAGGTGCACGCCGCCGTCCGCCGTCTGCTGGTCGCCGAGGGCTACGCGGCGCTGCGTCTCGACGACGTCGCCGCGGCCGCCGGCGTCCACAAGTCCACGCTCTACCGCCAGTGGGCGACCAAGGCGCAGCTCGTCCAGGACGTGCTGGTCACCGGCGAGCTGGAGCACTACCCCCGGGTCGACGAGGGCAGCCTGGCCGCCGACATCGAGGCGCTCGTCCGCGGCCTGACCCGGCTGTTCCGGAACCCCACGACCGTGGCGTTCGTGCAGACCCGCGCCGCGGCCGACGACCCGGGCCTGCGGTCCGGGCTGCACGAACTGGCCCGCCAGGACACCGACTTCGTCGTCCTGCCGTTCGACCGGGCGATCGCCCGGGGGGAGCTGCCGCCGGACACGGACGTCGGCATGCTGGTCGAACTGCTCGTCGCCCCGCTGCTGGCCCGGGTCGCCGTCACCGGGCAGCCGATCGACGACGAGTTCGGCCGCCGGCTGGCGAGCACGTTCCTCGCCCTCGCCGCCCCCCACGCAGCCGCGCGCTCCTGAGCGGCAGGGGCGGGTGCGAGGCTCCCCGCATGGCGCTCACCGTGGTCTCCCTCGGCAGCTCGTTCGCAGCAGGCCCCTTCATCCCGCCGGTGGTCGACGTCGACGCGGGACGGTCGGGTCGCAACTACCCCCACCTGCTCGCGGAGCAGCTCGGCGCCGAGCTCGTCGACCTGACCGTGTCGGGCGCCACGACGGCCACGATCCTCGACGAGCCGCAGACGACGGTCACCGGGAAGGTGTACGCGCCGCAGATCGAGGGCGTGCCGCGGAACGCCGACGTCGTGACCGTCACCGCGGGCGGCAACGACCTGAACTACACCGGTTCCATGCTGTTCGCGGCCTTCCGGCGACTGGATCCTGCGCACCCGGCGAACCGGATCCTCGAGCCGCGGTTCCCCGACGGGCTGCAGGAACCCTCGGACGAGCTGGTCGAGGCGGCGGAGTCCGGGCTGACCCGCATCGTGGAGAGCGTCTCCGCCCGGACGGACGACGCGCGCGTCGTGCTCGTGGACTACCTGACGGTGATCGGCGGCGGAGCGAGCGGCGCGGCGCTGTTCGACGACGCGGAGCGCGACCTGTTCCGCCGGATGCGGACGGCGTTGGAGGGCGCGTACGAGCGCGCTGCCGAGCGGTCGGGCGCCGAGCTCCTCCGGGTGTCCGGTCTGAGCCGCGACCACGGCCTCGACTCCCCCGAGCCCTGGATCACCGGGCTGCTGACGAAGCCCTCGGTCAGCGCGGGGTCGTTCCACCCGAACGCCCTCGGCATGGAACGGGTGGCCGCCGAGCTGGTCCGGCTGCTCGCCTGACCGTGCGGGTGGCCGGTCGGCCCGTCGGTGATGGGCTGACGGCCGGCAGCAATGGGTGTGACCCGTCGTCCGACTGGCTTCGGGCCTCGCTGCGGACTTCTCCGCCTGCTGCTGCCGCCACCGGCCCGGCCTCGCACGGTCACCCCACCCGTCGGGCCTCAGGACCTGACGGTCTGGCGGCGTCGCACCCGACGATCGAACCGGTCCTGGGTGCCTCCCAGCGGGCGGCCGAAGTACCTGCCCAGCACGACACCGGCGGCGAGGCCCAGCCCGATCGCCGCGGCCCCCAGGAGCGCGTCCCCCCCGGCCGGGACGTCGCCGTCCACGACGACCGCGAAGAGGCCCCGGTAGATCGCGAGCCCGGGCAGCAGGGGGACGATGCCGCAGACCGCGACGAGGAGGGGTGGGATCTGCAGCCGTTCGGTCAGCGCCTCACCGCAGAACCCGACGAGGACGGCCGCCGCGGCGCTCGCGACAGCAGGGCCGACACCGAACGTCGCAGCCGCGGACGACGTCGTCCACGCCAGCGCACCGGCCATCGTGGCCACCCCGACGGCGAGCGGGCGGGCATGCGACGCCACCGCCCAGAACCCGGCCATCCCCGCTGCGGCGGCCACGGCCACGGCGAAGGGCACGGTGAACGTCGACGGGTCGAGCACACGCAGTGGGACCTGCGCCCGCCGCGCCAGGTCCAGGACCGCGGCGATGCCGACGACGATGCCGGTCGTCAACGTCAGGACCTCGAAGGCCCGCGCCGCCGCCGTGACCGGGAACCCGCTGATCGCGTCCTCAGCAGCGCCCACGAAGGAGAGGCCGGCCAGGAGCACCACGATCCCCGCGGCGACGACCAACGAGGTGCGGACCTCGACCTCCCAGACGAGGAGGAGGACGGCCGCCCCCGTGGCCACCGCTGCGCCGGCCACCTGCTGGAAGAACGTGGGGAGCCCGTGCCGATCGAGCGTGCGGATCGTCTGCTCGATGACGGCCGTGGTGACCGCCGCGACGAGGGCCACCAGCCAGCCACCGCCGAGCAGGATGGCGACGCAGCCCGCCACCCCCGACCAGCCGAGCGCGTGGATGGGCCGACGGTAGGGGTGCGGCGCGGACAGGACGTCGTCCAGCCGACGGTGCGCGTCCTCCAGGCCCAGCCCCTCCGCCTTGATCGCGGCCGCCAGGTCGGTGATCCCCTGCAGGCGGGTGTAGTCCAGTCCGCGGGGACGCACGATGCGCATCAGCACGAGCGGGGGCAGGTCGTCCGCGTCGTAGCTGATCGTCAACGACGTGAAGGTGACGTCGACCTGGCACTGGGTCAGGCCGTAGGCCGCCGCCACCCGGAGCACCATGGCGGTCACGTCGGCCGCCGACGCCCCGACCGCCATCATCGACTCCCCGATGCGGAGAGCCAGACCGAGCGCCGAGCGCGCGGTTCGCGCGTCGACCCGGCTGGGCCGGGCCGGCAGCGCGAAGGGCGCCGTCGGCGGGCCGGACCCGGCGATCACCTTTCGCGCATGCTCCGACAGGCGGGTGATCGGCCGGCTGCGGTCCCGGCTCGTGGGGGGCACGACGCCAGGCTACGGACGACGTCTCCAGCGCCGGCGTCGACCACGCCGAGCCCCCGACTGCCGGCCGGCGATGTCCGCAACGGCTGCTGCCCTCCCCCGGATCGGTCAGGGCCACGGCCGCACCGGTGAGGGTTGCCGGAGGAACGCGCCTCCGGCCACGGCAGCGGCCCCCATGACGTCCGTGATCACGACGTGCCGTCGGCGGGGCACGAACGGCGCCGTACCGGTTCCCTGGCCCCGGCGAACGACCTAGCGTGGGACCTCCCACGGGGGCCAACCACGGCGGGAGGCTCGCCATGTTCGCTCAACTGATCCAGGGCAGGGTGTCGGACGCCGAGGTGGTGCGGGCGGCGGTGGACAAGTGGATGGCGAAGGTCCAGCCGGGCTCGATCGGCTGGCTGGGCAGCACGGTCGGGGTCGCCGATGACGGCCGATTCATGGCCGTGGCCCGCTTCGAGTCGGCCGAGGCCGCGGCCCGCAACTCTGGGCGGCCCGAGCAGTCTCGCTGGTGGGAAGAGACGCAGCGACTCTTCGACGGCGAGGTCACCTTCGCCGACAGCGAGGATGTCGACGTCGACGTGACCGGAGACGTGGACCGGGCCGGGTTCGTGCAGGTGATGCAGGGCAGGGTGACCGACCGCGACCGGGCCAAGGCACTCGTCGCCCAGGTGTCCACCGAGGAGATGGCGGGCTTCCGCCCCGAGGTCCTCGGCAGCGTGATGATCAATTACGGTCCGGACCAGTGGGCTCAGGTCATCTACTTCACCTCCGAAGCGGAGGCCCGCGAGGGGGAACGCAAGGCTCCGCCGCCGAAGGTGCAGGCGGCCATGGAGCAGTTGATGGCCCTCAGCCCGGAGCCGCCCGAATTCATCGACCTCCGCCGACCCCTGCTGTACTCGCCGCCGGCGAGCGGGACTGGACTGCCAGGGCCGCGCGATTCGGCGGAAGCAGAGGAGGTTGCACGGTCGACGTGATGTGCGGCGCCCACGTCGCCGGTTGCGAGAGTCCACGAAGGCGCCGGCGCCGCGGATCGTCGTCGGCGCGAGCATGCGCGAGATCGACACTGCTCCCGCCTCCGGCGAACAGGAGGGGCGCCGAGATCCGCGGCGCCACGACCGCCTGTCGGACGCCGATGGAGATCACCCCGCCCGAGTACCCGACCGCGCCGTCGATCCCGGTGAACGCGGAGGGCGTCCAGGGCCGCCCGCCATTTCGGGACGGCCTCGTCGACCAGCGGGGAGGACGAGCCGGCCGCCAGGGCCCGCTGCAGGTCGGCATGGGCCTGGTCGACGTCGGGCTTCCGGGGCCGGTCGCCGCCGCCGGGGAGCTCGATGGTGGCCGCCGCGAAGCCCTCCGCGACGACGTGCCGGGCCCGGTCCCGCAGGCCGGGGTACATCCGCCGAGGTCGAAGCCGCGCTCCAGGACCTCGGGGTCGAGGTGCCGTTCGGACATGAAGTGCCTCGTCGTGCCCTTCGGGAGGGTTCCGGCGGCGCTCCCGGACGACCTACCGCCCGACCGCGACCCCGGAGGGGAGCGCCCCTGTCATCGCTGTGCCCACCGGACCCCACCTGCTCGATCGCTCGCACGGCAGGGCGGGAAGCCAGCAGTGGCCGCGGCCGGGCGCCGACCGGTGTTCCGCGCCGGCCCGGGCGCCGGAGACCGAACTCGACGGGCGACCACGAGGACCACGCGAGAATCTTCCCCGCCGATGTCGATCCGGGTGTGCCATGCGTGTCGGGATGGTGTGGGCCCGAGCGACGGGCCCCGACGAAGGGAAGCCCGATGGCCCAGTACATGATCCTGATCTACGAGGACGAGGCGCAGTACGCGACCGCGACGCCCGAGGTGATGGGCGAAATCATGCAGGAGCACAACGACTTCGCCGCCCAGGTGGAGCAGCGCGGCGCCAAGATCCTCGGCGGCGCGGCGCTGCAGCCGACCGGCACCGCGACGAGCGTCCGCGGCGGGTCCGAGGTGACCGACGGACCCTTCGTCGAGACCAAGGAGGCGCTCGGCGGCTACTACCTCGTGGAGGCTCCCGACCTCGACGCCGCGCTCGCCATCGGCCGCATGACCCCGGCCCGCTTCGGCGGGGTCGAGGTCCGCCCGGTCATGACCTTCGACTGAGCCGGCCGGGGACGGGATGAGCGAGGACGCGTCGTCGGTCGCCGCCGCCGTCGCCGACGCGCACCGTCGCGAGTGGGCCCTGGTGCTCGCCGCGACGGTGCGCGTCACCCGTGACCTCGACGTCGCGGAGGAGTGCGCGCAGGAGGCCTTCGCGGCCGCGCTCACCGACTGGCGGGCCTCCGGCGTCCCCACTCGTCCCGGTGCCTGGCTGACGACGACGGCGAAGCGGCGCGCCCTCAACGTCCTCCGGCACCGCGGCGTGGAGCGCCGGGCGTTGCCCCTGCTGGTCGAGGAACCCACCGTGCCTGGTCCCGGCGAGCTGCTCGACGAAGGCCCGGACGGCGTCCCGCTGCCGGACCACCGGCTGCGGCTGATCGCCACCTGCTGCCATCCCGCGCTGGACCGGGCAGCCCAGGTGGCCCTCACCCTGCGCCTCGTGTGCGGGCTGTCGACCGTTGAGGTGGCCCGTGCCTTCCTCGTTCCCGAGGCGACGATGGCCGCACGGATGACCCGCGCCAAGAAGAAGATCGCCCTGGCCCGCATCCCGTACCGGGTGCCCCCGGCGGCGGAGCTGCCCGAGCGGGTGGACGCCGTCCTCGCCGTCGTCCACCTGCTGTTCACCACCGGCCACACGACGCCCGCCGGTGGGGAACTGGTGCGCCGCGACCTCGTCGAGCGGTCGCTGGACCTGTGCCGCATGCTCCGTCAGCTACTGCCCGAGGATCCGGCCGTCGCCGGGTTGCTCGCGTTGTTGCTGCTCACCGACGCCCGCCGGGAGACGCGCACCGGCCCCGACGGCCGGCTCCTGCTGCTCGAGGAGCAGGACCGCTCCCGGTGGGACCACGGGGCCATCGTGGAGGGCGCGGCGCTGGTGCGCGAAGCGCTGCGGCACCGGCCACCGTCCCGCTACGCCCTGCAGGCGGCCATCGCCGCCGTCCACGCCCAGTCGCCGACGTGGACCGACACCGACTGGCAGGAGATCCTCGCGCTGTACGGCGTGCTCGGCTCGGTCTGGCCGTCGCCGGTGGTCGCGCTCAACCGTGCGGTGGCCGTGGGCTTCGCCGAGGGCGCCGAAGCGGGTCTTGCCGCCCTGGATGCTCTGGCCGGCGAGCGGCAGCTGGCCGGCTACGGGTACTTCCCCGCAGCCAGGGCGGACTTCCTCCGCAGGCTGGGCCGGACGGAGGAGGCCCGGTCGGCGTACGAGGAGGCGCTGGCGTCGACCGGCAACACCGTCGAGCGGACCTTCCTCGCCGCCCGGCTGGACAGCCTCGGAGCCGGCCGCCACGGCTAGCCACCCGCCGGCCCGGCTGGACGTGCCGGACCGCCGCACACGGCCGCCCGTGGCCCGCGACAGTGCGGGGGCTGGATCCGGCGAGGTGGCCGAGCGCATGTCCTCCGTTCAGTCGGTCCCCGATGGCGGGCCGGTGGTGGTTCCGGCGCACGGCACGCCGCCGACGCCGTCGTGCGGACGGGTGGCGTCGATCAACCAGAGACCGTTCTTCGGGACCATCGTGTAGTCCAGCGACCAGTCGGTGCACGTCTCCTGAGGCCGGTCCGCCGGACCCTTGCCAGGGTCCTGGTGGCTGGTGAACGTCACCCACACGACCAGTGCGCTGCCCTCGGTTCGGACTGACTGATAGTCGACCTGTGTGTCGGAGGAGCTGGCGACGTCAGCGCTGAACGACTCGAGGGATCCCGGATGCGTCAGCTGGGCCAGGGCCGTCGGGAAGTCACCGCCGTTGACGGCTCGGAAATAGACACTCAGCGTGGCGAGGGCCTGCATGTCCTCACGGGTGGGAAAAGCCTCGAGTGGCACAGGGTTGCCATCCGGGTCGAGCGCGCCGGTGCAATCGGCGGCAGGCGCCGGCCGGGGATCGGCCCTCCAGCCATCGATCAGTGTCCTCGCAGTCGCGCTGGAGACGGCCAGTCGCCTCCCCTGGATCCCCTCGTACCCGGCGTCGACGAGCCCGACGACCGCGCCGTCGGCGCGGATGACCGGGCCACCGCTGCTTCCGTGGTTGGTGGCCGCGTCCATCTCCAGCAGGTCGTGGCGCAGGTACCCCTCGATATCCGCCTTGCGTCCCAGACCGTTGACCGCTCCGGGGTTGTAACCGAGCGGTTCGCCCTCCGGGAAGCCGAGGGCGGCGATCTGGTCCCCGACGCGAGGAGGGGAGTCCGCGAGACGGAACTCGTAGCCGTGCACCGGCACAGCCGTGCGCACGAGGGCGACGTCGGTGCCCTGATCCAATCCGATGACCGTGCCCGCGGTCGATGTCGTCCCCTCGATCACCCGGATCACCTGCCCCTGGTCGACGACATGAGCGACCGTGGCGATCAGGTCCGGGGACAGCTGGAAGCCCGAGCCCTGCCATGCCTCGCCACACCCGGCCACCTCGAAGCGCACGACGCCGGACTGCACCGTCTCGAAGGCCTCCTGCAGCGTGGCCGGCGACGTCGGGATGGAGGACGACGAGGTAGGAGGCGACGAGCTGAGAGGCGACGAGCTGAGAGGCGACGAGCTGGGCGGCGACGACGTTTCGCCGACCGCCGATGAGGTCGCTGTAGCCGTCGATTGCCCGGTGGTGGCAGCAGGCGGGCCGGCGTCGGAAGAATCGCCCGCCGTCCCGCAGCCGGTCAGCAGAAGGGCACCCGCCCCCACAAGCACTGCCTTTCGCATCCGTCTCCCCCTTCTCGCGGTACGGCGGAGTCCAGATGCTTGCGCCGGGCACCCGATGACGGACGGAAGGGAAGACTGACCGGTCTCGGAGATCGCGGTCGTCGCGCGCGGCGTCACCGAGGGCCAGGCTGGGAGTGCCGTGCGCAGCGCTGGCCGTGGGCCGCAGACGAGGTGTCCAGCGGCCGGGTATCAGCCGGCGGACCGGACGTCACGGGGACCGACGTGCCTGCCGGCGGGGTTCCGCCATAGCCGCACCGACATGCGTGCCGTGCCGATCACCGAACTCGGTGGCCCCGAGGTCCTGACCGTCGTCGACGTCCCGGAGCCGGAGCCGGAGCCGGCGGCGGGGCGGGGCCGGGCCGGGCCGGGCCATGCACGCCGTCTCCACAGCCGGTGTCAACTACGCCGACAACCACCACCGGCTGTCTCGCAACCGACCTGAACCAGCCCGCGTGCGCGATGCAGCCCGGGTATCCGCCGTCGGCGGCCGCGGCCCCTGCCGCTTCCAGATGCATGGTCCGGCGCCGCTGCGACGACGTGCCGGGGCCAGTGGAACTGCGCTCATCCGAGCGACCTCGGGCGGACCGTCACACGCACGCGCCGGGCAGATCCGCGGGACGAGCCCCAACGAGATGTGAGGCAAGCTGACCCCGTGCAGCACATCGGGATCGACCTCGCCTGGGGGCTCAAGCAACCCACCGGCCTCGCCGTGCTGGACGACGCCGGCCGGCTGGTGCACGTCAGCGCGGAGCGCACCGACGAGCAGATCGAGACCGCGCTGGCCCCGTTCACCGCCGGCCCGTGCATCGTGGCGATCGATGCCCCGCTGGTGGTCACCAACGCCACCGGGAACCGGGCCGCCGAGCGGGCGCTCAACGCCGACTTCGCGAGGTTCCAGGCCGGGGCGCACCCGACGAACACCGGCAAGCCCGAGTTCACCGATGGCGACACCCGTGGCGGGAGGATCGGCCGGCGCCTGCGGCTTGACCTCGACCCCCGCTCGGGCCGCGACCGCCGGGCGATCGAGGTCTACCCGCACGCGGCGACGGTGGCGCTGTTCCGGCTGGGCCGCACGCTGAAGTACAAGAACAAGCCGGGCCGGGTGCTCGAGCAGATGCGTGCCGAGTTGTTGCTGCTCATGGACCTGCTGGCCGCGGTGGTCGAGCTCGACCTCGGTGCACCGTTCGCCGTGCTGCGCCAGCAGGTGCAGGCCGCCACCCGCAAGAGCGAGCTGCGGGTGGTGGAGGACCAGGTCGACGCCGTGGTGTGCGCCTACGTGGGATGGATCGCCGTCCGGCGCCCGGACGAGGTGACCACCTACGGCGACGCGGCCGGCGGCGCCATCGTGACCCCGACCCTGCCGCCGGACCTGAAGCCCGGCCCCCGGGTCCCCGCACCCCCGCCCGACCCGGTGCAGCAGGCCATCCAGGCGTACGCCGACGGCCGGCCCGAGACGCTGGTCGCCGGGGCGCAGGCGCTCGCGCTCGTCACCGAGGTGCTCGACGACGCCGGGATCAACTACCTGTCGGTGACCGGGCGGACCAAGACCATCACCTCGTTCGCGGAGAAGGCGGCCCGCACGGTCGACGGCGTGCCCGCCTACCCGGACCCGGCGCGGGACATCACCGACCAGATCGGCGTGCGGGTCATCACCTACGTGCAGAGCGACGTGGAGGCGGTCGCCGAGCTGCTGGCCGCGCAGGTGCAGGTGTTCGACGACCGCGACATGGGTCGGCGTACCGCGCAGCAGGGCCGGTTCGGTTACGCCAGCCGGCACCTGCTGATCGGCGTGGACCCGGGCCGGGGGGCCGAGCTGCCGGAGCTGGTGGGGCGCGTGGTGCAGGTGCAGGTGCGCACGGTGCTCCAGCACGCGTGGGCCGAGTTCGAGCACGACATCCGCTACAAGGGCACGGTGCCGGACGAGCACGCCTCCGAGTTCGACCGCCGGTTCACCCTGGCCGCCGGGTTGCTGGAGCTGGCCGATCAGGAGTTCACCGCGATCCGCGAGCGCCTGCGGGCACCGGTTCCCGGCGACGAGGACGACGACATCGACCCCGACGACCCCCGGATCGCGCCCCGGGAACTGGCGGCGTTCCTGGCCGGGCAGTACGCCGACGCCGGCTGGTCGCGCCCGGACCATTACACCTGGATCTCCGGCCTGCTGCTCGAACTGGGCGTGACCAGCCTGGTGGAGCTGGGCGAGGTGCTGCGCGGCGTCGACGACAGCGGCATCACCGCTCGGATGGACTACCGCTATCCCCCCGGTGCCGTCCGCCGGCTGGACGACACGCTGCTGGCCGGCTTCGGGCAGCGGTACGTGGACCTGCACGGCAACGCCGACCGGCGGACCGCGCTGACCACGCGGCTGCAGCGGCTCGCCGGCGGCTGACCGGTCAGGCTGGTTCCACGGCCGGCGTCAACTACGCCGACGCCCACCACCAGGTGTCCGTCGACCGACCTGTCCCGTCCCCGGCTGGGGGACATCTGCCGGCCGACTCCCTCGGCGACTCCGGTCGACGTCGGCAGTGACCGACGTCATCCGCCGGCCGCGACCTTGAGGACGAGGACGGCGAGGTCGTCGGCCGGACGACCCGACTCGAACGTCTCCACCGCCGACTCCACGGTTCGGGCGATCTCCGCCGCGCTTCCCGAGATCGCTGGAGCGAGGACCGAACGCAGGCGTTCCTCGCCGAACATGTCGAGGACGCCCTCCGGGGTGCGGTACCGCGCCTCGGTGACGCCGTCGGTGTAGAGGACCAGCGCCTCTCCGGGCGACAGCGTCGTGCCGGAGACCGGCGGCTGGACCTCCGCCAGGATGCCCAGGAGCGGGCCCGGCACGCCGATTGGCTCCACTCCCCCCGAACCACTCCGCAGGACGAGCGGCATCGGGTGCCCGGCCGAGGCCACGCGCACGTCGATCAGCTCACCCACCCGGGTGGCCGTCACGCAGGCGACCGTGCACGTCCCGTTCGGAGCCCCCTCGCGCAGCAGCACCTCGTTCGCGATGCGCAACAGCTCCGCCGGATCGGAGGTCCGCACCGCCGTCGTCCGGATCGCATACCGGACGGCGGCGGTGAGCGACGCTGCGACGGGTCCGGTGCCCTCGACGTCGCCGATGACCAGCAGGCAGGAGGACTCGTCGAGCTCGACGAGGTCGTAGAAGTCCCCGCCGACGGAGGCCACGACGCCACTGGCCCGGTAGACGCTGCCCAGGTCCATGCCCGCCCGCCGGGGCAGGGCATGCGGCAGGAGGCTGCGCTGCAGGTCCTCGGCCAGGCTGCGGTGCGCCTTCTCCGAGGCCGCCAGCGCCACGGTCAGCCGGTGCTCGGTGGTCACATCGGCCACGACCACGCACAGACCGATGACCTCGTGGTCGTGCCGGACGGGGAAGAACGTGGCATTCCAGTGCCGGACGTCGCCCGGGCGGCTCCCGGTCTCGCCGGTGAGCAGGACGTCGCGCCGCGGACGTCCGGACTGCATCACCTCGCGGTAGAGCAGCTCGGCCTCTCCGCCGACGGACGGATGCAGCTCCGACGGTCTGCGCCCCAGCAGTTCCGATGCCGGCAACCCGTTCATCTCCTCCAGGACGGGATTCACGCGGACATGGCGGACCTGCAGGTCGAACAGCCCGATCCCGAAAGGCGCACTCTCGATGACGGCGTCCAACTGGGCGGCGATCACCTCGAGGGGGTCGGGCCCCTCAACGATCGGATGCGCCACGGGGACGACTCTAAGGCGTCGGCACGGTCGACGTCCCGTCGCCGACGCTTGCGGCGCCTCCCGGCCGAGCCCCCAGCCTCGCCTCATGCGCGCTGTGCAGATCACCCGCTTCGGCGGTCCCGAGGTCCTCGACGTCGTCGACGTCCCCGAGCCGGAGTCGGGTGCGGGCCAGACCCTGCACGACGTCTCCGCCGCCGGCATCGACTACGCCGACACCCATCACCGGCTGTCGCGCCGCTGACCTGACGCCAGCTGCCGAGTCACCGGATCAGTCGGACACGGACAGGGAGATCGAGGGATGCCCAGGCTCGATCGGCGGTGAGCACCTCGGCCGGGCTGCTGCGCGCGGCGAGAGCCAAACAGCACCGGTCCCCCAAGGACAGTGCCCGGCCCCCTTCGATCGAGCGCAGCGCCCCAGCCAGTTGAGCGTCGCCCTCGGTCAGTGGTTCGATCGCCACGCCCGCAGCCGTCAGCAGGTTCCGCACAGGTCGGACGTCCACACCGGCGTCGACAAGCTTGCCGATGACCTCAGCCAGGTTGACGGTCCCCAGACTGGCCGCGCCGACCGCGGCGGCCACGACGTCGGCGCCTGGCTCGTCATGCATCAGAGCAAGAACGGCTGAAGCATCGAGCACGGTCACCCTTCGGCCACTTCACGTCGCCGCTCGGCGAGCAACTCATCGACCAGCGAGCGATCGGTGGGCACATCGGTCGCCAGCCCGCGCAGCTGCGCCACCGCGTCGTCCGGTCGCTCGAGCACCAACTGCCGCCCGCTCAGTCGCAGGTGCAGCTCGTCCCCCGGCTGAAGATCCAGCGCGGCGCGCACCTCCACGGGTATGACGACCCGCCCCTGCCGACCTACGACCACCGTGGCATCCATGTACACATGGTGGCACGCTCGACCTTCACGTGCCACACCTTCCAGGACGACGGGGAACGTCGCGGGTCCTCGCCGCCGGTGCGGGGCCGAGGCCACGGTGCCGGGAGGCAGCCGTCGATGACGACAGCTAGCGCTGCACGGGCGGACCTGCTGCGGTGAACTCCGTACCGGGTGGGTCCACCGCCCAGGGTGCGGGCGTGCCCCAGCCGTCCTCGTAGACCAGCTCGGACAGCGGTCGGCGCCGCACCGGACCGTGCGACCCGGCGGGCCTGCCCAGGGTGATCGTCGCCGAGATCGTGGTGGCGTCGGGGATGCCGAGCGCGGAGCGCACTTCCGCCTCCACGGTCCGGTGGAACATCGTCATCACGCCGCCGTAGCCGTAGGCCCGCGCAGCGAGGAGGAGGTTCTGGCAGGCGGGGTAGACGTGGGACCCCTCCGTCAGCTCAGGGGCGCGGTACCGGTTGAGGCACGGCAGGATCAGCACCGGCACCGAGGCGAACGAGTCGACGTAGTGCTCCATCGTCGCGGCCAGTCGGGCCTTCGGTGAGCCCTGCTGCGCGCCGGAGCCCTGCGCGTATCCGTCACGCTGCTGCTTGGCCGACCACACGGCGCGGGCTCCCTCGGCGATCAACGTCTTCGCCGTGACCGCCAGCGGACCGTTCCGCAGGACGAGGAACCGGAACGGCTGCCGGTTGGACCCGCTCGGCGCTCGGGTCGCGGCGAACAGCACATCGCGCAGGACGTGGTCCGGGACCGCTTCGTCGGTGTAGCGCCGGATGGCCCGTGTCGAACTCAGCCCGTCGACGAGGGAAACGTCGCTCGCCCGTACCGGCAGGTCCCGCAGGTCTTCCATGCTGCTCGTCCTCTCACCACCGGTTGCCCGTTCCCCCGTCGTCCGACGGCCGCCGGACCAGTGTCCGGGTCTGCGGAGCGCCGTGCCCCCCGGCGACCCCACTCCGAGGACGGACGTCGGCACCTACCGCCGCCCACCGGCTCCCGCGGCTCCCCCTGGCGAGACGGTCAGGTCTGCCAGGCACATCCCGACTCCACCATCCAAGCGTCCCCCGCATGCGTGCCGCGCAGATCACCGAGTTCGGTGCTCCCACGGTCCTGACCGTCGCCGACGCCCCCGAGCCGGAGGCGGGCATGGGCACGCCCCTGCACGACGTCTCGGCCGCCGGCGTCTACGACGCCGAACCCACCACCCGGAGTCCTGGGACCCATCTGAGTAGCGAGCTGATATCAGCTCCGCCCCGGAGGAAGTTCAGCGCCATGCGCGCTGCTCGCCCGCGGTTACCAGGTCGCGATGGCCCTGGTCACCGCCTGGCGCCAGCCCATCGCCAGTCCCGTCGCCGGGGCTCACCGGCGGACTTCCGCCCCGCCCGGTAGGCGCTCTCCACGCGCGCTTCCACCGGTGCGGCTCCGAGCATCCCCACGTGCGCATCTCTCGTGAGTCAAAGCGGGTTCGTGACCCTTCCCACACGGACAGCCATGCCTACCGGAGATTGAGTGGACCAAGCGGTACCTGAATGTTCTTCTTCGGTTCCCGTGGCAGCATCCACGGCCGATCTCGGTCGTACTGAGCGGCGGGAGAGGTGCTGGACCTATACGCGGCCTCATCGTCCGACGGCGGCACCGGCACGCCCCCCACCCCGCCTCCCGGCTGCTATCCCGATCCGTCGGGGGTCGCGGGCGCTGAGCGCTCTTACAACGGCCAGTCCTGGTCGGACCAGACCCGATCTACCTCCAGCTGACCGGAAGTAGCGACGACCCGCCGATTCTCCGCGGTGTGCATGTAGCGGCAACCGGCCGTGCCCACCCCTGCGGATCAGGTGTGTCCAGGAATGCGACTCGCCCGCACCATCGCATCCACCGCGTGACCCGAGCCAGCGCCGGCGCACGCTGTCGGCCCGTAGGTTGAGGCGCATGCGTGCTGTGCAGATCACCGAGTTCGGTGGCCCCGAGGTCCTGACCGTCGTCGACGTCCCCGAGCCGGAGGCGGGTGAGGGCCGCACCCTGCACGACGTCTCCGCGGCGGGCATCAACTACGCCGACACCCATCAGATCGAGAACTCCTACCTGGCCGCCCAGCAGCTGCCGCTGATCCCGGGCGCGGAGTTCGTCGGCACCCCGGTCGGCGGCGGGCAGCGGGTGGTCGGCCTGCTCGACGGCGGCGGCTACGCCGAGCGGGTGGCCGCCAACGACCGGCTCACCTGGGCCGTGCCGGACGGCGTGACCGACGAGCAGGCGCTGTCCCTGGTGCTGCAGGGCTCCACCGCCTGGCACCTGCTGCGCACCTGCGCGCACCTGGCCGAGGGCGAGTCCGTCGTCGTCATCGCGGGCGCCGGGGGCGTCGGCTCGATCGCCGTCCAGCTGGCCCGTCGCTGGGGTGCCGGCCGCGTCATCGCCACCGCCTCCAGCCCCGAGAAGCGCGCGCTCACCGAGGAGCTCGGCGCGCACGCCACCGTCGACCCGGCCCTGGCCGACGACGACCCGAAGCAGTTCGCCGCCGCCCTCCGCGAGGCCAACGAGGGCCGGCCGGTCGACATCGTGCTCGAGATGACCGGCGGCAACGTCTTCTCCGGATCGCTGTCCGCGCTGGCCCCGTTCGGCCGGCTGGTCACCTACGGCATGGCCGCCCGCCAGGAGACGCCGTCGGTCCCGCCGGGCGCGCTCATGCAGCGGAGCCGCGCCGTCATCGGCTTCTGGCTCGCGCACTGCATGGCCCGGCCCGACATGCTCGACGCCGCCATGACCGACCTGCTGGCGATGACGGCGGACGGCTCGCTGAAGCCGGTCGCCGGCGGCCGGTACCCGCTGTCCAACGTGCGCGACGCGCACCAGGACCTGCTCGCCCGCCGCACCACCGGCAAGCTCGTCCTCGACCCCACGCGCTGAGCGAGTCCCCGCGGCGGCACCTGGCCGCCGCGGGGATCGTTCGCTCAGCCGTGCCGCAGCGCCCGTGCCTCCACGTCGAAGAGGACGTCGTCGGCTGCGGCCGGACTCACCTCACCCGTGCGGCGGGCCTCCAGCGCGGCCTCCCGCTCGGCCTCGGTTCCCAACGCGAGCAGTTCGCGCAGCTGCTCGGCCGCCCCCTCGCCACCGAGCTCGCCGGCGACCAGCCCGTCCACCTGCCGGCGGTAGCCCAGCCGGCTCTCGTACTGCTCGACCACCGCGGCGCGGACGTGCGGGTCGACGTCGTCGACCTTGCGCAGCTCCTCCAGCGCCGCCTCCGCGACCAGCCGGTGCAACCGCAGGATGTCGGCCCGCACATCGGCCTCCGACGCCACGCCCAGGCGCCGGATGAGCGGCGCCAGCGTGAGCCCCTGCAGCACCAGCGTCACGAGCACCACCAGCAGGGCGACGAGCACGACCTCCTCCCGGGCGGGGAAGCGTCCGCCGTCGTCCACGACCTCGGGCAGCGCGAGTGCGGTGGCCACCGTGACGACGCCCCGCATGCCGGCCCAGGAGGCGACAGCGGACTCCCGCCATCCGTAGGGCGTCGCGGAGTTCGCGCGCCGCGCCCGCCGGCCGGCGAGGGCGGAGGCGGAGAACATGGCGACCGCGCGCAGCAGCACCAGCACCGCGACCACCGCCGCAGCCACCACCAGCGTGTGGATGTCGTCCAACAGCTCGGTGGTGCCCAGGACGCTGGTCAGCTCGACCCCGAGGAAGGCGAACAGCAGACCGCTCACCGCGAACTCGACGTACCCCCACACCGAACGGCCCAGCAACCAGCCCGCCGAGGTCACCTCGCGCGACAGCCTGGCCCGCAGGAACAGCCCGGCGACCAGCACCGCGAGCACACCGGAGGCCTCCACCTCCTCGGCGAGCAGGTAGAGGGCGAAGGGCATCGCGATCGTCAGGGTCGTCTCGGTGGCCGCGTCGTGCAGCAGTCCGAGCGCCCAGCGGGCCAGCCATCCTCCGGCCAGGCCGATCAGTGCTCCCCCGGCGACCGCGACGACCAGGCTGAGGCCGACCTCGCCGATCGTCACGCCGCCGGCGACGACCGCCATCACGGAGAGCTGGTAGATGACCAGCGCCGTGGCGTCGTTGAACTGGCCCTCGCCCTCGAGGAGCGTGACCAGGCGCGGCGGGAGGTGCAGCCGGCTGGCGACGGCGCTGGCCGCGACCGGGTCCGGCGGCGACACCACGGCCCCCAGCACGGCCGCCACCGCCCAGGGCAGCCCGAGCGCGTGACCGACCACCGCCACGGCGACCGCCGTGACGAGGGTCAGCCCGACGGCCAGGCCGAGGATGGGCCGCGCGGCCTCCCGCAGCTCGCGCACCGAGGTGGTCTGGGTGGCGGCGAACAGCAGGGGCGGCAGCACCAGCGGCAGGATCAGGTCCGGGTTCAGGCTCGGCCCCGGGACCACGGGCAGCACGCCGAGCACGAGGCCGTAGATCGTCAGGACGACCGGCTGCGGAACCCCGATCCGATCCGACAGCGGGGTGAGGACGATGACGCCCAGCACCAGGAGCCCGAGCATCGCGACGCGCGTCCATGCCGAGCATCATCTCGGTCGACCCGCCGGTCCGCGACCAAGGGGGCAGTCCTCGCCGTCGTGCCGAAGGAAGTTGCGGGTGCGACTGCCGGGCTCAGCTCCTGGCGCGGGCGGAGTCGGCGAGCGCGACGGCGTCCTCGGCGCCGTCCAGCGCGTCGAGCAGCGCCTGCCCCTGCCGCAGGTTCGCGGTCAGCATCCGGCGGGCCACCGCGAGCAGCTCGGCGGTCTGCGGGTCGCACAGCGAGCAGATGACGTTGTTGCGCACGCGCCGGCTCCCGACGATGCCCGCGCGGCGCAGCACGCTGACCTGCTGCGACAGGTGCGAGAGCTCCAGCCCGGTTCCCTCGGCCAGCTGCCCGATCGTGCGCTCGCCCTCGGCGAGCAGCTCGAGCACCCGGATGCGCGCCGGGTGCGCCAGCGCCTTGAAGAGATCCGCCTTGGCCTCGGCCAGGGGGCGGCCGGGTGTGAACGGCACACCGTCAGCATACGAACCGGCCCGCTCCTGTAGTGCTTGATAAGTTCGTCAAGTCACTCGAAGAAGTGCCCGGTGAAGAGGTGCGATGTCCCGCTGGTGGCGGACGGACGGCGAGACCGACGGCGTGGACGACCCCGACGCCCAGACCCTCGACAGCATGCCGATCGGTCTGATCGAGCTGGACCGCGACTGGACGGTGCGCTTCGTGAACACCGCGGCCGAGCGGATGGTCGGCTACGAGCGCGCCGAGCTGCTGTCCCGCTCCTACTGGGACGCCTTCCCCGCCAACGTCGACAACGACTTCGGCCGCAACTACCGCGAGGCCGTCGCGACCCGGCAGCCCCGCACCGTGGAGGCCTTCTACCCCGAGCCGCTCAACCGGTGGTTCGAGGTGCAGGCCGTGCCCACGTCGCAGGGCCTCTGGCTGTACTTCTCCGACACCACCGCGCGCCGCCAGGCGGTGGAGAGGCTGGCGCTGCTGGCCCGGGTGAGCGACGACCTGGTCGGCACGCTCCACGCGGCGGCGGCGGTGGGCCGCATGCCCCGGCTGATCGTGCCGACGCTGGCCAGCTGGGCGACGGTGACCCTCCTGGCCGAGGACGGCAGCCTCGTCGACGCCGGGGCGTGGCACGGCGACCCCGCCAAGGTGCCGTTGGTGCGTCGCTATGCCGCGGCGGCACGGAAGTCCTCCCCCACGACGTCCCCTCTGCTGCGCGCGGTGACGACCGGCACCGCGGTGACCGTCCCGGCGAGTGAGCTGACCGGCCGGGCGCTCGGGACGGTCGCCACCGGCGAGGCGCGGCGGCTGCTCCAGGTGCTCCAGCCCGGCACCATGACCGTGCTGCCGATCCGCGGACCGGACCGCGTGCTGGGCGTCCTCACGCTCGCCCACGACCGGCACCGCACCCTCGATCCCGCCGACGTCGCGACCGCCACCGAGGTCACCGACCGCGCGGGCCTGGCCCTGGACAACACCCGGCTCTACGAGCAGCAGCGCCGGCTCGCCGAGGAGCTCCAGCGCAGCATGCTCACCGCGGCGCCCCAACCCGACCACGCTCAGATCGTGGTCCGCTACCTCCCCGCGGCCGAGGCGGCCCGGGTGGGCGGCGACTGGTACGACGCCTTCGTCCAGCCCGACGGCTCCACCGTCCTGGTCATCGGCGACGTGGTCGGACACGACACCTCCGCCGCGGCGTCCATGGGTCAGCTGCGGAGCATGCTCCGTGGCATCGCCGTCACCGGTGACGTCGGCCCTTCCGGCCTGCTCGCCCAGCTCGACGCCGCGATGACCCAGCTGCAGCTCGACACCTACGCCACGGCGGCCCTGGCGCGCTTCGAGCAGACGCCGGAGGACCTCGAGCGCGGCATCACCCGGATGCGGTGGGCCAACGCCGGGCACCCGCCGCCGCTGATCATCCACCCGGACGGCACCATCGCCGAGCTGGCCGGCTGGCGCGGTGACCTCATGCTCGGCGTCGACGCCACCGCGCGGCGCACTGAGTCGGTGGTCAGCCTCGCTCGCGAGACCACCGTGCTGCTGTACACCGACGGGCTCATCGAACGCCGGGACTCGGTGCTCGACGACGGGATGGACCGGCTGCGGACCGCGGCGGCCGAGCTCGCCGGGCTCCCGCTGGAGGAGCTGTGCGACCGGCTCATCGATCGGCTGGTCGACTCCCACCCGGAGGACGACGTCGCCCTGGTGGCCATCCGCCTGCACCGCCAGGACCGCGCGCGCCCCGACGTCGCCGGGCCGACGAGCGTGCCCCCGACGGTCGAGCCGGACCCGGCCGGCTAGACCAGGCGGTTGGTCCAGAGCAGGCTGAGGGCGGCGCCGACGAGCAGCACCAGGACGCCGACCCGCACGAACCGCGGGCTGATGTCCTGGGGCTCGGTGGTGTACCCGATCTGGCTGCCCAGGTCGGCGTACACCTCCTCGAGCTCCTCGGCGCTGGCCGCCTCGCTGTAGCTGCCGCCGGTCTCGTCCGCGATCCGCTCCAGCGTGGCCCGGTCCACCGGCACCGGCACGGTGTCGCCGTCCAGGTCGAGCGTGCCGTAGTTGGTGCCGAAGGCGATCGTGGAGACCGGGATGGAGACGTCCTTGGCGGCGGCGATCGCCTGGGTCTCGTCGCGGCCCACCGTCGGGTAGCCGTCCG
Source organism: uncultured Actinomycetota bacterium (assembly GCA_963747895.1). GTDB lineage: Bacteria > Actinomycetota > Actinomycetes > Mycobacteriales > Geodermatophilaceae > Blastococcus. The sequence continues at coordinate 160,129 of CAVVGX010000012.1, read as the reverse complement.
AGAGCAGCACGACCCGGGCCGGCGGGGCCTCCTCGCCGGTCGCCTCCAGCGTCGACTGGAAGTTCTGGATCGCGGTGAGCGAGGTGAAGATCGCCTCCCCGATCGCCGTCGACTCGGCCAGCTCCAGGTTGTCGATCGCGCCCCGCACCTGGTCGCGGTCGGTGGTCGGCGGCACCAGCGTCGTCGCCGTCCCCGCGAAGGTCACCAGCCCGAGGTTGATCCGCTCGGGCAGGACGTCGACGAACTCCTTCGCCGCCTTCTGCATCGCCTGGAAGCGGCTGGGCTCGATGTCGCGGGCCTCCATGGACAGCGAGACGTCGACCGCCATGATCACCGTCGCCCGCTCGCGCGGCACCCGCACCTCGGTGCTCGGCTCCGCCAGCGACACCACGAGCGTCGCGATGCCCAGCGCGACGAGACCGAAGGCGACGTGCCGGCGCCAGCCCGGCCGCTTGGGCACCAGCGACCCGAGGAGGGCCACGTTGGTGAACCGGGCGGCGTAGGCCTTCCGGCGCAGCTGCAGGACGACGTAGTACACGACCAGCGCCGCGACCACGAGCAGGCCGAGCAGCCACAGGGGTGCCTGGAAGGTCATCGGGACGCTCCTCCGCTGCCGGCGCGACGGCGCTCGCCGACGAACCGGACGACGTCCATGAGCCAGTCGCGGTCGGTCCGCAGCTGGAGGTGCCCCGCCCCGGCCCGGCGCAGCGCCGCGGCGATGCGGGCCCGCTCCTCGGCCGCACCCTGCGCGAAGCGCGCCCGGAACTCGGCGTCCCCGGTGGGCACCTCGAGGGTCTGCCCGCTCTCCGGGTCGACGACGGTCAGGAGCCCCACGTCGGGCAGCTCCAGCTCGCGCGGGTCGACGACCTCGATGGCGAGCAGCTCGTGCCGGGTGCCCAGCCCGCGCAGCGGCCGCTCCCAGTCGCTGTCCCCGAGGAAGTCCGAGATCACGACCACCAGCCCGCGACGGCGCTCCGGACGGCGCAGCGTCTCCAGGGCCGCGGCGAGGTCACCCCGGCGGCCACCCTCGGCGCGGGGCGTGGCGACGACGGAGCGCATCAGGCGCTCGGCGGCGATCCGGCCCGGCAACGCGGGATGGCGGTCCACCCGCTCCCCCGTCGTCACCACCGCGCCCAGCCGGTTGCCGCCGTGCACCGTCAGGTGCCCGACCGCGGCCAGGCCGGCGATCGCGAGGTCGCGCTTCAGGCACTTGGCGGTGCCGAAGTCCAGGCTGGCCGACAGGTCGACCACCGCCCACGTCTCGAGCTCGCGGTCGGCGATGGTCTCGCGCACGTGCGGCACCTGGGTGCGCGCGGTGACCGGCCAGTCCATGCGGCGGACGTCGTCGCCCGGGTGGTAGGTGCGGGAGTCGCCGGCCTCGGAGCCGGACCCGGGAACCAGCCCCAGGTGGTCACCCTGCAGCAGCCCGTCCAGCCGGCGCCGCACGGTCAGCTCCAGGCGGCGCAGCAGGACGTCGGCCGGGCCGTCGGTGAAGCGCGGTGGCGCACCGTCGTCCCCGCCGGGACTGTCCCCGGCGTCGTGCAGCAGGAGGCCGGGGTGCGTGGATCCCGCCGGGGACGGGTCGGCGCTGCGGCGGCGCCGGATCACGCCGGGTGCGACCCGTGACCGTTGGAGCCCGGGCTGCCCTGAGCGGGCGGGGCTGCGTGCATCCCGTGGCCCGGCGCGCCGTAGGCCGTCGCGCCCTGACCCGGCCCGCCCTGACCCGGCCCGCCCTGCCCCGGCCCGCCCTGACCCGGCCCGGCCGGCATGGGCATGCCCTGCGGCGGTCCGAACCGGGGCACCTGCGGCCCGCCCGCGGCACCCGGACCGAAGCCGCCTGCGCTCTGCCTCGGCGCCACCTGCGGCAGCGGCACCGTCTGCACGATCCGCTTCACGATGTGGTCGGCCGGCACGCCGTCGGCGAGGGCGTCGTAGGAGAGCACCAGCCGGTGGCGGAGCACGTCGGCGGTGATGTCGAGGACGTCCTGCGGGAGGACGTAGTCCCGGCCGCGCACCAGCGCCAGCGCGCGACTGGCGGCGATCAGGCCGAGCGAGGCCCGCGGGCTCGCGCCGTAGGAGACCCACGTCGCGACGTCCTCCATGCCGTGCTCGCGCGGCGTGCGCGTGGCGACCACCAGCCGGACGACGTAGTCGACCAGCGCGTGGTGCACGAAGACCTGGGAGGCGGTCTTCTGCAGCCGGCGCAGCTCGTCGGGCCCCAGCACGGTCGAGGCCACCGGGGGCTCCGAACCCATGCGGTAGATGATCTCCCGCTCCTCGTCGGGGCTCGGGTAGTCGACGAGCACCTTCATGAGGAACCGGTCGCGCTGCGCCTCGGGCAGCGGGTAGACCCCCTCGGACTCGATCGGGTTCTGGGTGGCCAGCACCAGGAAGGGGTCGGGCAGCGGGTGGGTGACGCCGCCGATGGAGACCTGCCGCTCCGCCATGACCTCCAGCAGGGCCGACTGGACCTTGGCCGGTGCGCGGTTGATCTCGTCGGTGAGCACGAAGTTGGCGAACACAGGGCCGAGCTCGGTGTCGAAGGCGTCCTGGCCCGACTTGTAGATGCGCGTGCCGATGATGTCGGCGGGCACGAGGTCCGGGGTGAACTGCAGGCGCGCGAACCTGCCGCCGACGGCGGTGGCCAGCGTCTCGACGGCGAGGGTCTTGGCCACGCCCGGAACGCCTTCGAGCAGCACGTGTCCCCGGGCGAGGAGCGCGACGAGCATGCGCTCGACGAGGCGGTCCTGGCCGACGATGACCCGCTTGATCTCGAAGAGCACCCGCTCCAGCCGGGCGGCATCGGTCGCCGGAGGCACCGGGGCGCCCGCCGGCGCGGACGAGTTCTCGGTCGGCGTGCTGGCAGCGCTCGTCACGGGGCTCCCTGGTCGTGCCGGGCCGCGGCGCCCGCTTCCGGGGCGGCCGTCGACGGGGCGGCACAGCCGTCCCCGACGCCCAGTGTCCTACACCTTCCTGGGCAACAGCTGGACGCCGTCGGTCATCACCCGGTCGGATCTCCCAGGTTGCGGTCGCCGTCCGCCGGACGGCTGACCTCAGGCCTCCAGGCTGCTAGCCTCGGCGGTGCGTCGGGCAGCTCCCCCCGTGGCTGCCCGACGCCTCAACTCCCCGGCTCCCGCGCCGGGCCAGGCCGGCTAGGCCGAGGGCCGCACCGCACCGGCGTAGTGGAACCAGCGCATCGCCGTCGTCCGGACGGTCTTGCCGCTCTCGGGAGCCTCCAGGATCCGGTCGCCGCCCAGGTAGATGGCCACGTGGTGGATCGTCGAGGGCCGGTTCGGATCCGTCGCCCAGAACACCAGGTCCCCCGGTCGCAGTGCCGCGCGGCCGACCTTCGGCAGCTCGGCGTACTGCGCCCGGCTGTTGCGCGGGATGGTGATGCCGGCCCGGGCGTAGGCGTACTGGGTCAGGCCGCTGCAGTCGAAGCCGACGATGCCGCGGTCGGGGTCCTGGCCGGGGCCGGGACCCCGGCTGCCGCCGCCGCCCCAGGCGTACGGGGTGCCGACGTAGCGCATGCCCGCGTCGATCGCGGTCTGTGCGGCCGACGACGACCCGGGACCGGCCGGCGGCGCCGGCGCGGACGGGGCCGGCACGTTCGGGGCCGGCACGTTCGGGGCAGGGACGTCCGGGGCCGGGACGTCGGGAGCGGCATCGCCGGCCGGCGCGTCCGGGGCGGGCTGGTCCACCGCGGGCACGTCCGGCGTCGGGGCCGGCAGCACGGGCTGCCGGGCGGCGCGCTCGGCGGCGGCACGCTCGGCGGCCTCGCGGGCGCCCACGAGCGCGGTCAGCTCCTGCTCCGCGTCGGCCAGCTCGGCCTGGAGCGCGGTCTCCTGGGTGTGCACCTGTTCCTGCTGGGCCCGCGCCGAGATCTCGGCGGTGCGGGCGACCTCGAGCTCGTCGGCCGCCTGGGCCTTCAGCTCGTCGGCGTCGGCCACCGCGGTGCGGGCCACGACGTCGGCCGCGCGGGCCTTCTGCTGGAGGACGGTCACGCGGTCGAGCTCGTCGCTGCGGTGGGATCCGGCCGCCTCGATCAGCGCCGCGCGCTCGATCAGCTGCGACGGGCTGCCGGCGGTGAGCAGGGCGCTGGCCCCGGGGCTCGTGCTGCCCTCCATGTAGGTCCGGCGGGCGAAGGCGACCAGGTCCTCACGGGCGACGCCGAGCTCGGCCGTCGTCCGGTCGGCGTCAGCAGCCGCGGCCTTCGCGTGCGCACGGGCGGCCTGCGCGGCCTCCTCGGTCGCCTGGTACTGGTCGAGGGCGAGGAGCGCCTGCTCGCGGGCGCGGTCCACCGCGGCCTGCGAGTCGGCGAGCTGTCCGTCCAGCTCACCGATGCGGGCGGCGACGGCGTCGGCCTGCGCCTGGGCGCTGGAGATCTCGCCGTCGCTGGGCGCGCCGGGCGTCGCCCCCGCGACGGCGGGCGCCATCCCGACGAGGAACGCGGCGGCGATCGCCGTCCCACTCGCGCGCAGCGCTCCGCGACGCCATGCCGGGCGTGCCTGGCTGTTCGGGGTACGGCTGTCCACGTCGCGACCTCTTCCGACTTCTCGACAGTGGGCACCCGGAGGGGTGCCGTCGGGAAGGGGATCGGTCGTACGGGCGGCGACGTTGAGCGGCGGCTCACCCCTCGGGGTGAGCCGCCACGCGCGGGTGAGCCGGCGGGTTCCGCCGGCCCCTGCTCAGTTCACCTGGCGCTCGGAGCCCTCCCAGAAGGACTCGCGCAGCTTGAACTTCTGGATCTTGCCCGTGGCGGTGCGCGCCAGTTCGTCCCGGAACTCGACCCGCTTGGGGATCTTGTAGCCGGCGATCTTGCCTCGGCAGTGGGCGACGATGTCGGCCTCGGTGACCTGCTGGCCCTCGGCGACCACCACGATCGCGGTCACCATCTCGCCCCACTTGTCGTCCGGGACGCCGATGACGGCGACCTCCGCGACCGCCGGGTGGCTGAACACCGCGTCCTCGACCTCGATCGACGACACGTTCTCGCCGCCGGTGATGATCACGTCCTTCTTGCGGTCGGAGATGGTGAGGTAGCCGCCGTCGTCGATCGTGCCGCCGTCGCCGGTGTGGAACCAGCCGTCCTCCAGGGCCTCCGCGGAGGCGTCCGGGTTCTCCCAGTAGCCGGCCAGCACGGTGTTGCCCTGCGCCAGCACCTCACCCGACTCGCTGGTCGACAGCCGGGTGCCCAGCGCGGGGACACCCGCACGGGACAGCCGCTTGGCCCGCTCCTCCGGCGACAGGTCGTCGTACTCGGCACGAGGGCGGTTGATGGTGAGCAGCGGAGCGGTCTCGGTGAGGCCGTAGATCTGGTTGAACTCCCAGCCGAGCTCGGCCTCGACGCGGGCGATGGTCTTCGACGGCGGCGGCGCGCCCGCGACGACGATGCGTACCTGGTCCCGCCCGGGGATCTCGCCCTCCCACTCGGCGGCCGCGTCCAGGACGGCGTTCCAGACCGCGGGCGCCCCGGCCATGATCGTCACGCCGTGCTGCTCCACGCGGCGCAGGATCTCGGCGCCGTCGACCTTGCGCAGCACGATCTGCTGGGCGCCCAGGCCCGCCATCGTGTACGGGAGACCCCAGCCGTTGCAGTGGAACATCGGCAGCGTGTGCAGGTAGACGTCGCGGTCGCTGACCTGCATGTGCATGCCGAAGGTGACCGCGTTGACCCACAGGTTGCGGTGGGTCATCTGCACGCCCTTCGGGCGGGCGGTCGTGCCGGAGGTGTAGTTGATGGTCGCCGTGGCGTCCTCGTCGGGCGCGGACCAGGCGCGCGGCTCGACGTCGTACCGGAGGAGCTGTTCGTACTCCTCCCCCGTGCCGAACCGGTGCTCGGCGGTGACGCCCTTGAGGGAGGACTCCAGCTCGGGGTCGACCAGCAGCACCCGGGCGCCGCAGTGCCCGACGATGTACTCGACCTCCTCCGGGGAGAGCCGGAAGTTGATCGGCACCGCCACCCGCCCCGACGAGGGGACGGCGAGCAGCACCTCGAGCAGCCGGGCGGCGTTGTGGCTGACGATCGCCACCCGCTCGCCCTCGCCGATGCCGAGGTCGTCGAGCGCGGCCTGCAGCGCCCTGCCCCGGCGGGCGACGTCGCGGTAGCTGAGCTCCCCCAGGGACGGCGCCGGCTGGGCGGGCTCGTCGACGATGCCGACGCGGTCGCCGTAGACGAGCTCGGCCCGCTCGAGGAAGTCACGGGTGGTCAAGGGCACGCGCATGCCGGCTCCCTGGGGTCCGCGACCGGCTCGCACCGGTCGCTCGACGTGGTGGCCGTCACGCTATCCGGCGGCGCCGACGCCCACGAGGTCTGCCTGCCTACGCCGCGGCCAGCAGCGCCCAGCCCGCGGCGGCCGCACCTGCCGTCGCCGCGGCCACCCGCAGCCCGTCGACCCGCAGCAGCCGGCGGTGCACGGCGGGATCCCAGCCGCGGTCGAGCCGGCGGTGCAGCGGGACCGCGAGGAAGGCCGTGACCCCCAGGACGGCGGCGAGGCACGCGGCGCCGGCCAGCACCGGGAGCAGCGGCACCGCCGCGGGGCGCAGCACCAGGAGCAGCACCGTGGTGACGCCCTGCCCGGCGAACAGCGGCCCGACGACGCGGCTGACCCGCCGCTGGTGGCTGCGCTCGAAGGCGGCGAAGGCCGCCGGCGGGACGGCCGCGAACTGCGGGTAGACGAGCACCCGCACGGTCCACTGGAAGCCCGCGTAGGCGGCGGCCAGCACCAGGTTCGCAACGAGCAGAGTCACCGCGCGAGCAGCCGCGGCAGGGAGGTCCCGATCGGCTCCCGGACGACGAGGTCGGCGACGTCGTCGTAGGGCGTCTCCTGGGCGTTGACGACGACGAGCCGCGCGCCCGCGCGCACCGCGATGTCGGCCAGACCGGCAGCGGGCCAGACCTGCAGGGACGTGCCCACGGCGAGGAACACGTCGCAGCGTGCCGCGGCCGCCGCGCACGCCTCGACCACGCGCTCGTCGAGCAGCTCGCCGAAGTACACCGTCGCGGTCTTGAGGATGCCGCCGCACCGCCGGCAGGCGGGGTCCGGCTCTCCCCCGGCGACCCGGTCGAGCGCCTCGCCGATCGAGGTCCGGTCGCCGCAGTCGGTGCAGACCACCTCGGCCACGGTGCCGTGGATCTCGTGCACCAGGCCGGCGCTGGAGCCCGCCGCCTGGTGGAGGCCGTCGATGTTCTGCGTGACCAGGGCCTGCAGGCGCCCGCGACGCTCGAGGTCGACCAGCGCCCGGTGACCGGCGTTGGGCCGGGGGTCGGCCTCCTGCATCGCCCGGCGCAGCAGCCAGGACCGCCGCCGAATGGCCGGCTCGGCCAGGTAGTACGAGAGCGTGACGAGCTTCTCGGCGTCCGGGTCCCGCGTCCACACGCCCTGCGGGCCCCGGTAGTCGGGGATGCCGCTGTCGGTCGAGATGCCCGCTCCGGTGAGCGCGGTGATCCGCTCCGCGGCGGTCAGCCACTCGGGCAGGGGCTCGGGGACGGCACCGGTCACGCCGTCCACGGTAGGGACGAGCGGGCGCGCCTGCGGGGAGTGACGGACGTCACGGGGGAAAGGAAGGGTCGCCTCACCCGGTGCTCCGGTCCTCGGACTGGGATGATCGGGGGTGGACACGAGCGCGACGAACCAGCCGCGACGAACCAGCGAGGGGTAGGCGCAGAAGAGTGGCAGCCAGCAAGGACAGCTTCGGAGCCCGGTCGACTCTGTCGGTCGAGGGCACGGACTACGACATCTACCGACTCGACGCGGTGGAGGGCTCCGAGAAGCTGCCCTTCAGCCTGAAGGTCCTCCTCGAGAACCTGCTGCGCACCGAGGACGGCGCGGACATCACCGCCGACCACATCCGGGCGATCGCCAACTGGGACCCGTCGGCCGAGCCCGACCAGGAGATCCAGTTCACCCCGGCCCGCGTGGTCATGCAGGACTTCACCGGCGTCCCCTGCATCGTCGACCTCGCCACGATGCGCGAGGCCATGGCCGAGCTCGGCGGCGACCCGCAGAAGATCAACCCGCTCGCCCCGGCCGAGCTGGTCATCGACCACTCGGTGATCGCCGACATCTTCGGCACGGAGGACTCGTTCCAGCGCAACGTCGAGATCGAGTACGAGCGCAACGGCGAGCGCTACCAGTTCCTGCGCTGGGGCCAGGGCGCGTTCAGCGACTTCAAGGTCGTCCCCCCGGGCACCGGCATCGTGCACCAGGTCAACATCGAGCACCTGGCCCGCGTGGTCTTCCCGCGGCAGGAGGGTGACCGCGTGGTCGCCTACCCGGACACCTGCGTGGGCACCGACTCGCACACCACGATGGTCAACGGCCTCGGCGTCCTGGGCTGGGGCGTCGGCGGCATCGAGGCCGAGGCCGCGATGCTCGGCCAGCCGGTCTCGATGCTCATCCCGCGCGTCGTGGGCTTCAAGCTCTTCGGTCAGCTGCCGGACGGCGCCACCGCCACCGACCTGGTCCTCACCATCACCGAGATGCTGCGCCAGCACGGCGTCGTCGGGAAGTTCGTCGAGTTCTACGGCGAGGGCGTCTCCGCCGTCCCGCTGGCCAACCGGGCCACGATCGGCAACATGAGCCCGGAGTTCGGCTCCACCGCGGCGATGTTCCCCATCGACGAGGAGACCATCACCTACCTGACGCTCACCGGCCGCTCCACCGAGCAGGTGGCGCTGGTCGAGGCCTACGCCAAGGAGCAGGGTCTCTGGCACGACGCCTCCCGCGAGCCGGCCTTCTCCGAGTACCTGGAGCTGGACCTCGGCAGCGTCGTCCCGTCCATCGCCGGCCCCAAGCGCCCGCAGGACCGCGTCGCCATCACCGAGGCCAAGGAGGCGTTCCGCGAGGCGCTGGTGGACTACGTCGCCGCCGACGAGACCGGCGGTGAGGACCGCAAGCCCGGCGTCCCGGCGCAGGAGAAGCCCTTCGGCGTCGCCTCGTCGGTCGACGAGGCCTCGGCGGAGTCCTTCCCGGCGTCCGACCCGGCAGCCCCCTCCGAGCACGGCAACGGCGAGGCCGGCAAGCCGCACACCGCGGTGAACGGGCACAACACCGAGCGCCCCTCGACGCCGACCCGCGTGGTCATGGAGGACGGCACCGAGACCTTCGTCGACCACGGCCACGTCGTGATCGCCGCGATCACCTCCTGCACCAACACCTCCAACCCGCAGGTGATGATCGGCGCCGCGCTGCTGGCGAAGAACGCCGTCGAGCGCGGGCTGACCAGCAAGCCGTGGGTGAAGACGACGCTGGCCCCCGGGTCCAAGGTCGTCATGGACTACTACGAGAAGGCCGAGCTCACCCCGTACCTGGAGAAGCTGGGCTTCTACCTGGTCGGCTACGGCTGCACGACCTGCATCGGCAACTCGGGCCCGCTCCCCCAGCCGGTGTCCGACGCGGTCAACGAGGCCGACCTCGCCGTCGTCTCGGTGCTCTCCGGCAACCGCAACTTCGAGGGCCGGATCAACCCCGACGTCAAGATGAACTACCTGGCCTCGCCGCCGCTGGTCATCGCCTACGCCCTGGCCGGCTCGATGGACGTCGACCTGAACAACGACCCGCTCGGGCAGGACCAGGACGGCAACGACGTCTACCTGCGCGACCTGTGGCCCTCCCCCCAGGAGGTCCAGCGGGTCATCGACCACGCCGTCTCCGCGGAGCAGTTCGGCCGCAGCTACGAGGACGTGTTCGCCGGCACCGAGCAGTGGCAGAACCTGCCCACCCCGACCGGTGACACCTTCGAGTGGGCCGAGGACAGCACCTACGTGCGGCGTCCTCCGTACTTCGAGGGCATGCCGGCCGAGCCGTCCCCGGTCGAGGACATCGCCGGCGCCCGCACCCTCGCGGTGCTCGGCGACTCGGTGACCACCGACCACATCTCCCCCGCCGGGTCGATCAAGGCCGACAGCCCCGCCGGCAGGTACCTGCGCGAGCACGGCGTGGACCGTCGCGACTTCAACTCCTACGGCTCCCGCCGCGGGAACCACGAGGTCATGATCCGCGGCACCTTCGCCAACATCCGGCTGCGCAACCAGCTGGTCCCCGGCACCGAGGGTGGCGTCACCAAGAACCACCTCACCGGTGAGACGACGACGATCTACGACGCCTCGCGCGCCTACATCGACGCCGGCATCCCGCTGGTCGTGCTGGCCGGCAAGGAGTACGGCTCGGGCTCGTCGCGCGACTGGGCGGCCAAGGGCACCGCGCTGCTGGGCGTCAAGGCCGTCATCGCCGAGAGCTACGAGCGCATCCACCGCTCCAACCTGATCGGCATGGGCGTCCTGCCGCTGCAGTACCCGGAGGGCCAGACCGCCGAGTCGCTCGGCCTGACCGGCGACGAGGAGTTCACGATCACCGGGATCACCGCGCTGAACGACGGCTCGGTGCCCCGCACGGTGAAGGTGAAGGCCGGCGACGTGGAGTTCGACGCGCGGGTCCGGATCGACACCCCCGGTGAGGCGAACTACTACCGCAACGGCGGGATCATGCAGTACGTCCTGCGCTCGCTGCGCGGCACGGCCGCCTGATGGACCTGGGCCTGGGCGGTCGCGGATTCCTGCTCACCGGCGCGAGCCGGGGGCTGGGGCTCGCGACCGCCCGGGCCCTCGTCGACGACGGGGCGCGCGTGCTGATCAGCTCGCGCTCCCCGGAGTCGGTGGACGCCGCCGTCGACTCGCTCGGCGGGGCACCCTCGGCGTTCGGCCTGCCGGCCGACCTGGCCGACGCCGACGCCGCCGAGCGGCTGGTGGCCGAGGCGGGCGACAAGCTGGGGCAGGTCGACGGCGTGCTGATCTCGGTGGGCGGCCCCGCGCCGGGCACCGTGCTCTCGACCGCCGAGGACGCCTGGCGGGCCGGGGTGGAGTCGGTACTGCTCGGGCCGCTGCGGCTGGTCCGGGCGCTCGAGCCGCACCTGGGTGAGGGAGCGGCGATCGGGTTCGTGCTCTCCATCTCCGTGAAGCAGCCGATCGGCCACCTGGCCATCTCCAACGGGCTGCGCCCCGGGCTGGCGATGACCGCGAAGGCGCTGGCCGACGAGCTCGGTCCCCGCGGCATCCGGGTGGTCGGCCTGCTGCCCGGGACGATCGCCACCGACCGGATCGCCGAGATCGAGGCGGCGTCCGGCGACCCCGAGAAGGCACGCGCCCGCACCGAGGCCGGCATCCCGCTGCGGCGGGTGGGCAAGCCGGAGGAGTTCGGCCGGATCGCCGCCTTCGCCCTCTCCCCCGCGGCCTCGTACCTGACCGGGACGATGATCGCCGTCGACGGCGGCATGACACGGTCCCTGTGACGGCCCCCGTCCTCGTCGCCTGCGCGCACGGGACCAGGAGCCCCACCGGCCGTCGCCTGATCGCCGAGCTCGCCCTGGCCGCGAAGGAGCTGCGCGCGGGCCTGGTCACCACCGCCGCCTTCGTCGACGTCCAGCCCCCGACCGTGGTGGACGTGGTGGCCGGCCTCGCCGCCGAGGGGCGGGCCGCCGTCGTCGTCCCGCTGCTGCTGTCGGGCGGCTACCACGTGCACGTGGACATCGCGGGCGCCGTCGCCGACGCCGAGGGCACCGTCGCCGCCCGTCCGCTCGGACCCGATCCGCGGCTGGTCGCCGTCCTCCTGGACCGGCTGGTCGAGGCGGGGGCCGACCCGCGGGACCCGCGCACCGCCGTCGTGCTGGCCGCCGCGGGCTCCAGCGACCAGCGCGCGGTCGCCGACGTGGACAACACCGCCGAACTGCTGCAGCGGTCGTGGGCGGGACCCGTGACCACCGGGTACGGCTCCGCGGCTCAGCCCCCGGTCCCCGACGCCGTGGCCGCGGCCCGGAGCGGCGGTGCCGAGCGCGTGGTGCTGGCCTCCTACCTGCTCGCGCCCGGACACTTCCACGACAAGTTGGCCGGCGCCGGAGCCGACGCGGTCACCGCTCCCCTGCTGCCGGACGCCCGCATCGCCGCCGTCCTGCTCGACCGCTACGACGCAGCCGTCGCACCGGCCCCGGACGAGGCGGCGCCCGCAGGCCGGTGACCTACTGTGGGGCCACGATGAGCGACCCCGTCGGAGAGCAGCCAGCGACCGAGGACACCCCCTCGCCCGCGACCACCCCCTCGGGCGGCCGCCGCTGGAACAAGGTGACCTCCGGCGTGGTCACCGCGGCTCTCGCGCTGGTCCTGGGCTTCGCCCTCGTCGTCCAGATCCGCAGCACCGAGGCGGCCCAGGAGCGGACCGGGGCGACCGAGGAGGACCTCGTCCAGATCCTCGACGAGCTGAACGCCCGCGAGGAGCAGCTGCGCTCGCAGCTCACCGAGCGGGAGCAGGCGGTCGAGGAGCTCAGCGGTGGCCGGACGCAGTCGGGATCCGCGCTCGCCGAGGCGCAGCGGCGGGCCGAGGCCATCGGCATCCTCAACGGCACCCTCCCCGCCCGCGGCCCGGGCCTGCGCCTGATCATTCAGGACCGCGAAGGAGCCGTCACCGTGGCCGTGCTCCTCGACGCGATCCAGGAGCTCCGGGGCGCCGGAGCGGAGGCCATCGAGATCGACGGCGTGCGGGTGGTGGTGTCCAGCTACGTCGGCGGGACCCCTGGAGAACTCGTCGTGGACGGCCAGGATCTGGACGCGCCCTACGAGATCGTGGCCGTCGGGCCGCCCACCGACCTGGAGGTGGCGCTGAACGTCTCCGGTGGCGTCGTCGACGACGTGGCCCGGGCCGGCGGCACGGCCACGGTCACCCGGTCCGACGAGCTCCAGGTCGAGAGCGTCGTCCGCGGCTGATCAGCCGCCCGTGGCCACCGGGCGGTCCGGGTCGGCCGACCACTGCGACCACGAGCCCGGCCACAGCGCCGCGTCGATGCCGGCGATCGCCAGGGCGGCGACCTCGTGCGCGGCGGTCACCCCCGACCCGCAGTAGACGCCGACGTCCGCTCCCGGGCGCACGCCGAGCTCGGCGAACCGCTCGGCCAGCTGCCCGGGTTCCCGGAACGTGCCCTCATCGGTGAGGTTCCCCGCCGTGGGCGCACTCAGGGCACCCGGTACGTGCCCGGCCCGCGGATCGACGGGTTCGACCTCGCCGCGGTACCGCTCGGCGGCACGCGCGTCCACCAGCACACCGCCACGGCCGGGTAGCGCCGCGGCGGTGCCGGCGTCGACCACCGGCATCCCGCCACCGGTCAGGACGACGTCCCCGGACGGCGGGACGACGTCGCCGACCTCGAGCCGGCCGCCCGCCCGCACCCAGGCGGCCAGGCCCCCGTCGAGCAGTCGCACGTCGACCAGCCCACCCCAGCGCAGCAGCCACCACGCGCGGGCCGCCGCGAGGCCGCCGCTGTCGTCGTGGACGACGACGGGACGGCCGGCCCGGACTCCCCACCGGCGGGCCGACGCCTGCAGTCGCTGCAGCGACGGCAGCGGATGGCGCCCCAGGGCGGCGCGGGGCGGGTCCGCGAGCTCGGTCTCGAGGTCGACGTACACCGCACCCGGCAGGTGGCCGGCCAGGTACTTCTCGCGGCCGCGGTCGTCGCCCAGGGCCCAGCGCACGTCCAGCAGCACCGGCCGGGGCTCCGCCGCCAGCAGCTCCACGGCCGACACCAGCACGCAGTCTGCTCCACCGCGGTAGAGCAGACTGCTTCTCCGCGGAGAATCGCAGGGATCGCTGGTCACTGGGGCGCCAGCAGGCCGCGCAGCTCCTCGGTCAGGGCATCGCGCGCCTCGGGGTGCTGGTGCCAGGCGGCCGGAGTGGCCTGCAGGAGCTGGATGCGCCAGCGCCCGGCCCCCTCCTCGACCGCGACCACCGTGTGGACGGTGTGGAACTGCGGTTCCACGTCGCTGTCGCCGGGCGGGATCATCCCGGCGTGCGCCAGGAGCACGGCCACCCCGGGGGCGGCGGCGCGGACGGAGCGGACGACCGCGACGTAGGCGGCGGTCTGGTGACTGCCGAAGATCTGGCGGAGGTCGGCGGCGATGGCCAGCCGTCCGTGGTGGTGGGTGCCGTCGTAGCCGATGATGTCGCCGTCGTCGGCGAAGCACGCCGCCACCGCTGCTCCGCTGCGCCGGTTCCAGCCGTCGAGGTAGGCGGCGTAGAGGGAGCGGATCTGGGCGTCGTGCGGATGCGCTTGCGTCACAGGAGTGACGGTAGTGGTCCGTCTGCCCCGACTGTCCGGGCCTCGCCGTCCGCGAACTGGGTGCGGTACAGGTCGGCGTACCGCCCGCCGAGCGCCAGCAACTCCGCGTGCGTGCCCGACTCCACGATGCGACCGCCGTCGACGACCAGGATCTGGTCGGCGCTGCGCACGGTGGAGAGCCGGTGCGCGATGACCAGCGACGTGCGCCCGGTGAGCGCGGCGTCCAGTGCCCGCTGGACGGCGGCCTCGGACTCGCTGTCCAGGTGGGCGGTCGCCTCGTCCAGGATCACGATGCCCGGCGCCTTCAGCAGCACGCGGGCGATCGCCAGCCGCTGCTTCTCCCCGCCCGAGAGCCGGTACCCGCGGTCGCCGACGACGGTGTCCAGGCCGTCGGGCAACGTGCGGACCAGGTCGGCGATGTGCGCCCCGTCCAGCGCGGCCCAGAGCTGGTCCTCGGTGGCCTCGGGGCGGGCGTACAGCAGGTTGTTCCGCATCGTGTCGTGGAACAGGTGCGCGTCCTGGCTGACCACGCCGATCGTGCCGCGCAGCGACTCGAACGTCGCCTGCCGCACGTCGACGCCGCCGACCCGCACGGTCCCGCCGGTGACGTCGTACAGCCGCGACACCAGGCTCGCGATCGTCGTCTTGCCCGCTCCGGACTGTCCGACGAGCGCGACCAGTTGGCCCGGCTCCACCCGGAAGGAGACGTCGTGCAGCACGTCCACCGGGCCACCGTGCTCGGGGAGCGAGACCTCTTCCAGTGACGGCAACGACACGTCCTCGGCCGCGGGATAGCTGAACGACACGGCGTCGAACTCGATCGACCGGTCGTCGGCCGGCACCGGGACGGCGTCCTCGGCCTCGCGGATCATCGGCGGCAGGTCGAGCACCTCGAAGACCCGGTCGAAGCTCACCATCGCGCTCATGACGTCCACCCGGACGTTGGCCAGGGCGGTGAGCGGGCCGTAGAGGCGCGACAGCAGCAGCGCGAGGGCGACGACGTCACCGGGGCTCAGCGACCCGGTGAACGCCAGGTACCCGCCCAGCCCGTAGACCAGCGCCGTCGCCAGCGCCGCCACCAGGGTCAGCGCGGTGAAGAAGAACCTGCCGTACATCGCCGACACGACGCCGATGTCCCGCACCCGGGCGGCGCGGGAGCTGAACGACCGCTCCTCCGCCTCCGGACGGCCGAACAGCTTCACCAGCAGCGCGCCCGCGACGTTGAACCGCTCGGTCATGGTCGCGTTCATGGACGCGTTGAGCTCGTAGGACTCCCGGGTGATCGCCTGCAGGCGGCCACCGATGTGCCGGGCGGGCAGCACGAACAGCGGCACCAGCACCAGCGAGAGCAGGGTGATCTGCCAGGAGAGCGTGAGCATGACGCCGGCGGTCAGGACCAGCCCGATGACGTTGGAGACGACGCCCGACAGCGTCGAGGTGAAGGCCTGCTGGGCGCCGACGACGTCGTTGTTGAGTCGGCTGACCAGCGCGCCGGTCTGCGTCCGGGTGAAGAAGGCGACCGGCATGCGCTGCACGTGCCCGAACACCCTGCTGCGGAGGTCGTAGATGACGCCCTCGCCGATGCGGGCGGAGTACCAGCGCGTGCCCAGCGAGATCGCGGCATCGATGACGGCGAGGCCAGCGATGAACAGCGCGATGCGGACGATGTCGCCGGAGGTCCCGTCGAGCGCGGCGATCCGGTTGACGATGTCGCCGGCAAGCAGCGGCGTGATGACGCCGATCAGCGAGGAACCGACCACCAGCGCCAGGAAGAACCCGAGGTCGCGCCGGTAGGGCTGGGCGATGCCCAGGATCCGCCGCACGGTGCCCGGCGGCAGCTTCCGGCCGACCACCGCGGGGTCGCGGCGGAACGACCGCATCGCCGCCATGGAGGTCATGTTGGCGTGCATGGACATGCCTCCTTCTGCCGCGCCGGTCCAGGCGTCGGCCCTCGGGCCAACACCACCGGCGGTGGTGCTGTTCCGGTGGGGCGCCCCAGCCCGACCGGATCACCCTGACATCGGGCTACGACAGTCAGCGGCCGCTGGCCAGCTCCTGCAGCCGCAGCACCTGCGCCGAACGCTCGGCGGCGTCCTGCGTCTCCGGGTCGTTCCGCACGGCCGAGCGCACCAGGGCGGCCGTCGCGCGGCTGGCGGCCACCGGTGGGGCCAGGAGGGCCGCGGTCAGCTGCGCCACGGCGTCGTCCAGTTGCTCGCGTGGGACGACGGCGTTGGCGAGCCCCATCGCGTGCGCCTCGGCGGCGCCCACCGGGCGGCCGGTCAGGCAGATCTCCATGGCCCGCGAGTAGCCGACCAGCTCGACGAGGTTGCTCGTGCCGGTCAGGTCGGGCACCAGGCCCAGCGTGGGCTCGGGCAGTCGGAGCTGGGCGTCCTCGGTGAGCACCCGCAGGTCGCAGGCCAGCGCGAGCTGGCAGCCGGCCCCGATGGCATGGCCCTGCACGGCGGCGATCGAGACGATCCCGGGGCGGCGCAGCCAGCGGAACCCTGCCTGGTAGCCGCGGATGCGCTCCTCGGCCTCCGCGGTGGGGGCCCGGCCCAGGTCGCCCAGGCCGCCGTCGCTGCTCGGCTCGGCGCTGAACAGGCTGCGGTCGAGGCCGGCGGAGAACGAGCGCCCGGACCCGCGCAGGACCACCACGCGGACGTCGTCGTCCAGCGATGCGCCGATCCCGGCGAGCGCCGCCCAGGTGGCCGGCGTCTGCGCGTTGAGCTGCTCGGGCCGGTCGAGGGTGACGGTCAGGACGGCGCCGTCGCGCGCGATCCGGACGTCGGCGTCGGCTGCGTTCACGCCTTCTTCGTGTTCCGGTTGGCCCCACCGCGGCTGCGCAGGGTGGCCCCCGACTCGGACAGCAGCCGGTGGACGAAGCCGTAGGAGCGCTTGGTCGACTCCGCCAGCGAGCGGATGCTCTCACCGCCGTCGTAACGCTTGCGCAGTTCGTCGGCGAGGGTGCTCCTGTCCCCGCCGGTGATGCGCTTGCCCTTGCCCAGGTCGGCAGTGCTCGAGTCGGCCATGGCTCCCCTCCGTGTCGGCCCCGGCCGATCGCGTCGTTCCGACGCGCGCGTGCCCGGTGGATGGCTGTCCCCTGCGGCGCCGCTGTCCCGCTGACCGCGGCCCCTGGCCACCCATGATCACCCAGTCACCCCGCGGGGGCCACGCGAGAGACGCACGAGGTCCACATCCCTGCGCGGAGCACCCGACGGCCGGCCGATGAGTTCCCCGCGGGGACCCGGTCCGACCGAGCATGACGACCGGAGTGATCGATCCCAGGTACGGCGATGCGTCCGCCACTCCGCCGAGCTGGGCGGCCATCGAGCAGATGCTGGGCGACGCGCAGCTCTACTGGATCATCACCGTCCGGCCGGGCAGTGCGCGTGACCGACCCCGGGGCGCTGCGGGAGCCGGCGGCGGCCTGGTTCGCCAAGTACGGCGACGACTGGCACGTCGAGATCCGCGGTCAGGAGTTCGTCGAGGTGAGCGACTCCGGTGGGGCGACCGAGGGCGGCGCCCGGGTGTACCGGGTCAGCACGCACGAGGTCATCGCCTTCGGGGGCGACCACGGGCAGACGACGTACCGCTTCTGACGGCCCTCGGCGCCGCAGCAGCCGTCAGGCGAGCTCGACCAGGTCCGCCAGGTCCTCGCTCCACGCGTCCTCGGTGCCGTCGGGCAGCAGGATCACCTTGTCCGGGTCGAGGGCGCGGACGGCGCCCTCGTCGTGGGTGACCAGCACGATCGCGCCCGCGTAGGTGCGCAGCGCCTCGAGCACCTGCTCGCGGCTGGCCGGGTCCAGGTTGTTCGTCGGCTCGTCGAGCAGCAGCACGTTGGCGCCGGAGACGACCAGCGTGGCCATGGCCAGCCGGGTGCGCTCGCCACCGGAGAGGGTGCCGGCGCGCTGGTCGACGGTCTCACCGGTGAAGAGGAAGGCGCCGAGGATGCGCCGCAGCTCGGTGTCGGTGCTGTCCGGTGCCGCCGACCGCATGACCTCCAGCAGCGAGCGGTCCATGTCGATCGTCTCGTGCTCCTGCGCGTAGTAGCCCACCCGCAGCCCGTGCCCGGCCTTGACCTCGCCGCTGTCGGGCAGCTCGGTGCCGGCCAGCATCCGCAGCAGCGTCGTCTTCCCGGCGCCGTTCAGCCCGAGGACGACGACCCGCGTCCCCCGGTCCACGGCGAGGTCGACGTCGGTGAAGATCTCCAGCGAGCCGTAGCTCTTGGACAGCCCCTCGGCGAACAGCGGCGTCTTCCCGCACGCGGCCGGGGTCGGGAAGCGCAGCTTGGCGACCTTGTCGGCCACCCGGACGTCGGCCAGGCCCGCGGCCAGCCGCTCGGCCCGCTTGTCCATGCTCTTCGCGGCCTTGGCCTTGGTGGCCTTGGCGCGCATCTTGTCCGCCTGGGCGTTGAGCGTGTCGATCTTGCGCTCGGTGTTGGCCCGCTCCTGCTTGCGGCGGCGCTCGTCGGTCTCGCGCTGGTCGAGGTAGCGCTTCCACCCGAGGTTGTAGATGTCGACGGTGGCGCGGTTGGCGTCGAGGTGCCACACCTTGTTGACGACGGCCTCGAGCAGCTCGACGTCGTGACTGATGACGATGAGCCCGCCGCGGTGGCTGGTCAGGAAGCCGCGCAGCCAGGTGATCGAGTCGGCGTCCAGGTGGTTCGTGGGCTCGTCGAGCAGCAGCGTCTCGGCGTCGGAGAACAGGATGCGGGCCAGCTCCACGCGGCGGCGCTGGCCACCGGAGAGGGTGCGCAGCGGCTGGGCGAGCACGCGGTCGGGCAGACCCAGGTTGGTGCAGATGCGGGCCGCGTCGCTCTCGGCGGCGTACCCGCCCAGGGCGGCGAACTGGTCCTCGAGCCGGCCGTAGCGCCGGACGGCCTTGTCCTGCTCGGCGTCGTCGGCCGGCTCGGCCATGGCGACCTGCGCCTTGACCAGCTGGTTGCGGATGACGTCGAGCCCGCGCCCGGAGAGCACCCGGTCGCTGGCGGTGATGTCGAGGTCGCCGCTGCGCGGGTCCTGCGGCAGGTAGCCCAGCTCTCCGGAGATCTCCACCTTGCCGGCATGCGCCACGCGCTCACCGGCCAGCGTGGTGAGGGTGGTCGTCTTGCCGGCGCCGTTGCGCCCGACCAGGCCGATGCGGTCACCCGGCTGCACGCGCAGGTTGGCTTCGCTGATGAGGATGCGGGCGCCGGCGCGGAGCTCGAGGCCGGTCGTCGTGATCACTGAACCCAGGGTAGGCGCTCCCGGTCCGATAGCCCCCACGTTTCCGGGGTGACATGGGCGGCATCCCCCACCCGGGCGTGTTCTGGGGAAACGCCCCCGCGCAGGCCCCGGAGCGGCCAGGATGCCGACATGCGACCGGGAGCGGCGGGGTGGGGACCGATGTGCCCGGTGTGCGGCCGGCCGACCGGCGACGTCGGAGCAGGTCCGTGCCCCTCCTGCGGGCTGCCGGCCGCGGCCCACGCCGCTCTCGTGGTCGCGCGCATCGGGACGACGCTGACCGAGCTCGCCCGCGACCGGGACGCGCTGCTCGCTCAGCTGCGCGCTGCGGCGCCCGGCTCGCCGCCCTCGGCATCGGCTGCTCCTCCCCTGTCCCCCGCCGCCCCACCCAGGGCGGCACCGCCGACACCCGCTCCCGTCCCGCCGCCGGTCGCGCCCCGGGCGCCGCGACGGCTCAGCCCGCAGCAGGTGCTGCTGGGCCTGGGCGCGCTGCTGCTGGTGACGGCGGCCCTCGCGTTCGTCGCGGTGGCGTGGACGCGCCTCGGGCTGGTCTTCCAGACCGGTCTGATGCTGACCGTCACCGCGCTCGCCTGCGGCTGCTCCGCCTGGGCGGCCCGTCGCGGACTGCGGGCGACCGAGGAGGCGCTGGCCGCCGCGGGCGCCGCCCTGCTGGCGATCGACCTCGGCGCGGCACGGGCGCTCGGCCTCTTCGCCGTCGAGGACCTGCCGCTGCGCCACTGGTGGTCGATCTCCTGCGCGGTCGTCGTCCTCGTGGCACTGCTGCTCGGCCGGCTCACCCGGACCACGGCGGTCTGGCCGCTCACCGCGCTGCTGGTCGCCCAGCCGCTGCCGTTCCTGCTCCTGGGCGGGGACCTGCTGACCGGACCCTCGGGTGTGGCCGCGGCCCTGGCGCTGGCCGCGGCCGACCTGGCGGCCGCGGAACGCCTCCGGCCCGGGCTCGACCGAGTCGCGCGGGTGCTCGCCGCGCTCGCCGGCGGCGCCGGGGTGCTGGGCGGTCTGGCCGCGGCTGCCTGGGCCGGGCCGGCCGACGCCTGGACGTCCACCGCGGTCCTCGCCGTCGCCGGTGCCGCCGCCGTCGCGTACGACCACCGTTCCCCCACGGCGCCGGCGGGCCTGCCGGCCTGGACTCTGCCCGGTGCCGTCGGGGCCGTCGTCGGGCTCGCCCTGGCCGGCTGCCTGCAGCACGCCGGCGGCTCCGGCTGGTGGATCGCGGCCGCGCTGGGTCTCGGCCTGCTCACTGTCGCGGCGGTGCTCGCGGACCGTCCGCGGCTCGTCGCGGGAGCGGTCGCCGCCGGAGGGGCACTGGTGGGCGTGCACGCCGCCCTGCTCGCCGACGCGCAGCGCTACGCCGAGCTCGCCGTCGTTGCGCTCGCCGCGACGGTGCCCGCCGCGGTGGCCGCGGTGCGGGTCCCCGCGCTGCGCCGACCGGCCACCGCCGCCGCGCTGCTGGCCCCGGCCGCGGCGCTGCTGCTCGCCCGTGCCGACGACGTGCTGTCCGCCGAGGCCACCGGTCTGCTGCTCGCGCTGCTGGCCGCCGGCGCGTTCGCGCTGGCGACCGCCCGCAGGCCCCGGCCGGAGGAGTTCGTCGCCGCCGGGGTCGGCGCGGTCGTGGGGCTCGCCGCCGGCGCGACGACGGCGGGCGTCGAGGCCTGGGGACAGGTCGCCCTGCAGCTGGGCGTCGTCGGCATCGCCGCCGCCTGCTACGCGGTGGTCGCCGGCCGGCGCCCCGTCGCGGTGGCGGCGGTGGCCGACCTGGTCGTCGCCTCGTGGATCGCCGTCGGCGGTGCGGGCGTGGAGACGCCCGAGGCGTACACGCTCCCGGCCGCCGCCGGCCTGCTCCTGCTCGCCCTGCCCGCGCTGCGCTCGGCTGCCCCGTCGTGGGGCGCCGAGGGTGCCGCCGTCGGCGTCGCGCTCGTGCCGTCGGCGCTGGTCGTCGTGGCCGACCCGACGGCGCTGCGTCTGGTGCTCGTCGTCGCAGCCGCGTGCGCGCTCGTCGTGGCCGGGACCGTGCTGCACCGGCAGGCGCCGTTCGTGCTGGGCGCCGGCGTCCTGCTCCTGGTCACGGTCGGACGGCTGGCGCCCTTTGCCCCGCTGCTCCCCCTCTGGATCTCCCTCGGAACCGCCAGTCTGCTGCTGTTCGTCGTCGGCGCGACCTACGAGCGGCGCCGGCAGCAGGCCCGCGAGGCGGTCGCCTGGGTCGGCCAGATGCGCTGACCGCCGTGCCCGCCGCGGCGGCCCGCCCTACGGTGAGGACGCCTCGGGGGACGGGAAGGGAGGCGGTCATGCAGCACTCGGTCGCTCCGGCGCCGGCCCCTCCCGTGCCCTACCGCGCCGGCCCGCCCCAGGTGCTGCTCGGGGTGGGCGCGGTCCTGCTGGTCAGCGCCGGTGCCGCGGTCGCGTCCGCCTACGGGGGCACGCCGGCCCGCGCCCTGCTCCTCCCGCTGGCTGCGGTCGCGGCCGGCTTCGCCGTGCGGGCCGCCCGCGCGGGGTTGCGCAGTTCCGAGGAGGTGCTGGCGGCCAGCGCGACGGGCCTGGCCGCGAGCGCCGCCGGCGTCGGCGGTGGCGCGCTCGGCGGGGCGACCGCCACCGCCCTGCTCGCCGCCGTCTTCCTGGCCCTGCACCGCGCCGCGCCCAGCACCGCGACCTGGCCGACGGCGTCCTGGGTGGCCGCGCAGCTCGCCGTCCTCCAGGCCCTCGACGGCGTGCCGGACGCGCTGCGCACACCGGCCTACCTGGGCGTGGCCCTGGTGGGCCTGGGCATCGCACTCTTCGGCCGGCCCGTCGTCGCCCGCCTGGCCCTGCTGACCACGGTCCCGTGGTGGATCGCCGGGGTCCTGAGCGGCTCCGGCACCGCGTGGACCGGGACGGGCACCGAGCGCGCCGTGTCAGCGGTCCTGGTGGTGGCGGCCGGCCTCGGCCTCGTGGTCACCCGCCTGCGGGAGCCGCTCGACCCGCTGACCGGTCCGCCGCGGGCGGCCCCGGTGCTCGCCGGTGTCCTCGCGGGTGCCGCCGTCACGGGTGCCTTCTCCGCACTGGGCCCGGCGGCGGGAACCGCCACCGGGTACGCGGGTGTGCTGCTGGCCAGCGTGGCGGCGGCCCGCCTCACCGGCTGGCGCCGCGGGTTGTTCCTGCCCCTGTCGCTCGCCGCCGGCACGGGAATGGCGCTGCTGAGCGTGGGCCGGCTGCTCGCGGGCCAGCAGTGGTCGGCGCTCTCGCTGCTGCTCCTGCTCACCGCCGCCCCGACGGTGTGGGTCGCCGTGCGCCGTCCCGAGGACCGTCCGCTGTCCCTGCCGGTGGCTGTCTGGAGCCTGGCCGGCGCGGCGCTGCTCGCCGTCGCGGACGGGGTGCTCCCGCCGACCGCTGCCGCGGCGGCGCTGACCGTCCTCTATGCAGCCGCGATGGCCGCCGGGGCGGAGCTGGACACCGCGTCCCGGCGGGCGACGGCGATCGCCGCCGCGGTGTGCGGCGCCGCTGCCGTGCTGCTCCTCGTCGCGCGGGAGCAACCGGGCGTGCTCGCCGCCGTCCTCGCCGTCCAGGGGATTTGCAGCCTGCTCTGGGCGTGGCGCACCTGGACGACGCAGCGCTCGGCCGACGACGCGGAGCTGTCGCGCGAGGCGTGGCGGGTGGGTGCCGCCCAGCTGGTGGTCGCCGCCTGGGTGGCCGCGGCGTCGGCCGGCGCCGGTGCGGTGGAGTGGTACTCGCTCCCTGCGGCCGCCGGCCTGCTCGTGGCCGCCGGGCCCGGGCTGCTGCGCGGCAGCTCGTGGGCGAACTGGGGACCGGGGCTGCTGGTCGCCGCCGTGCCCTCCACGATGCTGGCCGTGGCCGCGCCCGACGCGCCGCGGACGGTCGCCGTGCTCGTCGTCGCGGCAGCGGTCCTGGTCGGGGGCGCGCGCCGTGCCCTGCGGGCGCCGCTGGAGATCGGTGCGGGGACGGCGCTGGCGTTGGCGGTCGGCCTCGGCGTGCGTGCGCTGCCGTGGCCGGTGGCGACCGCGCTGGTCGTGGGCGCGGTGCTGCTCGCCGTCGGCGCGCGCCGGGAGCGCCGTCCCGTCGCGGGCTTCGCCGTCGGGCTGGCCGACCTCCGGTGAGCCGGCACGCGTGACCGTCCCCGAGCCCTTCGTCGCGGCCGACCTGGCCGACGTCCTGGCCATCTACGAGGAGGCGTTCCCGGCGAACGAGCGGGTGCCCACGGCCGTGCTCGCCGCGGAACTGGGTCGGAGCCGGAGCTGCCTCGTGCTCCGCTCGGAGGGCCGCGTCGTCGCCTTCGCCTCCCTCATACCGCTGGCACCCGACACCCGGTTCCTGGAGTACCTGGCCGTCCGCGGCGGTGCGCGGGGAGGCGGGTACGGCGCCCGGATGGTGGAGCACCTCCGTGCCCAGGGGGCCGCCGTCCTGCTCGAGGTCGAGGATCCGGCCGAGCCCGGGCTCCCGCCGGACGAGGTGCACGACCGGGAGCGCCGGATCGCCTTCTACGCCGCGCACGGCGGCGCGCCGACGCCGTTCGGGCTCAGCTACCACCCGCCGTCCTTCGACGGTTCCCCGACCTCCCGGATGGTCGTCCACGCCCTCGACGCCCCGCCGCGGTGGACGCTCGCCGACGTGCTCGCCCGGCTCGCCACCGCCGCGGCCGTCACCTACGCCACGGCCGGCGGCGCGGTCACCGCTCCCGGCGGGCCGGCGGGGTCAGCCGGACCACGGCGATCCGCCGGCTGACCATCGCGCCGGAAGGCCCGGTGCATGAGGTACATCGGCGCGAGGTCGACCGGTCCCTCGGGCGCGGCGGCCTGGCCCGGGAAGCGAAGCTGCGGGACGGCGGGGGCGACAAGGGCCGCGATCTGCCTCGATGCGGGTGAGTGCCTGTGCAACCGACAGCGGCAGCGTGGACGAGCGGGAGGCAAGGGCTTCGCTCCCCCGGAACGTCGAACGCCCGCGCCCGCCGAGGTGGCGGGTGCGGGCATCCAGATGCTGGAACGGCCCCGTCGCCGGGGGGCGAAGCGGTCCTTCTAGACGCGGAAGCCGAGCGCGCGGAGCTGCTCGCGGCCGTCGTCGGTGATCTTGTCGGGACCCCACGGCGGCATCCAGACCCAGTTGATCCGGATGTCGTCGACGAGCCCGGGGCCGGGGCCGCCGGTGAGCGCCTGGCGGGCCTGGTCCTCGATGACGTCGGTCAGCGGGCAGGCCGCCGAGGTCAGGGTCATGTCGATGACCGCCACCTGGGACTCGCCCTCGTCCGCGACGTCCAGGCCGTAGACCAGGCCGAGGTCGACGACGTTGACGCCCAGCTCGGGGTCGACGACGTCGCGCATGGCCTCCTCGACGTCCTCGAGCAGGGCGGTCTTGTAGGCCGGCAGGTCGCCCGGCGCGCCGTCGGTGGCGGGGGTGGCGTTCTCGGTGCTGCTGTCGGCGCTCATGCCGTACCTCCGACTGGGGTGGTGGGGTGGGTGGCTGACGCTGTCGTGGTGGCCAGTGCCCGGGCGGAGGCGTCCTTCAACGCCATCCAGCTCATCAGCGCGCACTTGATCCGGGCCGGGTACTTCGAGACGCCGGCGAACGCGACGGCGTCCTCCAGGCTGTCCTCGAGCTTCTCGGCCACGGCCGGGTCGCCCTTGGCCTGCATCAGCGTCATGAAGTCCTCGCCGGCGGCGAGGGCCTCGGTCACGCTCTTGCCGAGGACGAGGTCGTACATCGCCGAGATCGAGGCCTGGCTGATCGAGCAGCCCATGCCCTCGTAGGAGACGTCAGCCACGACGGGGTCGCCCGACGCGTTCTCCTCGAGGTGCAACCGGAGGGTCACCTCGTCACCGCACGTCGGGTTGACGTGGTGCACCTCGGCCTCGAAGGGCTCGCGCAGACCTCGCCCGTGCGGGTTCTTGTAGTGGTCCAGGATGATCTCCTGGTACATCGACTCGAGCTGCATCAGTAGGACCTCACACGGTTCCGAAGAACTTCTGGGCCGCGCGAATTCCGTCCGCCAGGGCGTCGATGTCGTCGTAGCCGGTGTGCACGTAGAAGGTGGCCCGGGTGGTGGCGGGGACGCCGTAGCGCCGCACCACCGGCCAGGCGCAGTGGTGCCCGACCCGCACGGCGATGCCGTGGTCGTCGAGGACCTGCCCGACGTCGTGCGGGTGGATGCCCTCGACGGTGAAGGAGATCGCTCCCCCACGGGCGACGGTGTCGGGCGGGCCGATCACGGTGACGCCGGGGATCTCGGCGAGCTTCTCCAGCGCGTAGCCGGTGAGGGCCAGCTCGTGCGCCTCGACCTTGTCCATCCCCAGGCGCTGCAGGTACTCGACCGCGGCGGCCAGGCCGATGACCTGAGCGGTCATCGGGACGCCGGCCTCGAAGCGCTGCGGCGGCGCGGCGAAGGTCGAGGCCTCCATGCGCACGACCTCGATCATCGAGCCACCGGTGAGGAACGGCGGCAGCTTGTCGAGCACCTCGTAGCGGCCCCAGAGCACGCCGACACCCGTGGGCCCCAGCATCTTGTGCCCGGAGAACACCAGGAAGTCCGCGCCGAGCTCGGTGACGTCGATGGGCTGGTGCGGCACCGACTGGGCGCCGTCGACCAGCACCAGGGCGCCGACCTCGTGCGCCCGGGCGACGATGTCGCCGAGCGGGTTGATGGTGCCCAGGATGTTCGACTGCTGGGTGACGGCGACCAGCTTGGTCCGCTCGTTGACCACGGTGGACAGGTCCGAGAGGTCCAGCCGGCCGTCGTCGGTCAGCCCCAGCCAACGCAGCGTCGCCCCGGTGCGCTCGCACAGCTGCTGCCACGGCACCAGGTTGGCGTGGTGCTCCATCTCGGTGACCACGATCTCGTCACCCCGGCCGACCGCGTAGGTGCGGAACTCCTCCTCCTTCGCCGTCGCGGCGTTGGAGAGGGCGTAGGCCACCAGGTTGATCGCCTCGGTGGCGTTGCGGGTGAAGACGATCTCCCGGTCCGGAGCGCCGATGAACGCGCCGATGGTGGCGCGGGCGGCCTCGTAGGCCCCGGTCGCCTCCTCCGCGAGCGCGTGGGCGCCCCGGTGCGGAGCGGCGTTGACGTTCTCGTAGAACCAGCGCTCGGCGTCCAGCACCGACCGCGGCTTCTGCGAGGTGGCGCCGGAGTCCAGGTAGACCAGCTTCTTCCCGTCCCGGACCGTGCGGCCCAGGATCGGGAAGTCCGCCCGGATCGCCTCGACGTCCAGGGGAAGGGGCACCTGCTGCGCCCCGGCTCCGGGACGCGAGACGGTCTGGGTCATGCTCGTGCGACCTCCGCAGCAGCCTGCTCGTTGGAGTCCTTGACGTAGGCGGCGTAGCCCTCGTTCTCGAGCTTGTCGGCGAGCTCCGCGCCGCCCTCCTCGACGACCTTGCCGGCCACGAAGACGTGCACGAAGTCGGGCTTGATGTAGCGCAGGATCCGCGTGTAGTGCGTGATCAGCAGGACGCCGATCTCGCCCTCCTCGCGGGTCCGGTTGACGCCCTCGGAGACGATCCGCAGCGCGTCGACGTCCAGACCGGAGTCGGTCTCGTCGAGGATCGCGATGGCCGGCTTGAGCAGGCGCATCTGCAGGATCTCGTGGCGCTTCTTCTCACCACCGGAGAAGCCCTCGTTGACGTTGCGCTCGGCGAAGGCGGAGTCCATCTCGAGCAGTTCCATCTCGCTCTTGACGTCCTTGACCCAGGTGCGGAGCTTCGGCGCCTCGCCCTTGATCGCCGTGGCCGCGGTGCGCAGGAAGTTCGACACCGAGACGCCGGGCACCTCGACCGGGTACTGCATCGCGAGGAACAGGCCGGCGCGGGCGCGCTCGTCGACGCTCATGGCGAGGACGTCCTCGCCGTCGAGGGTCACGGTGCCGCCGGTGACGGTGTACTTCGGGTGGCCGGCGATCGAGTAGGCCAGGGTCGACTTGCCCGACCCGTTGGGGCCCATGATCGCGTGGGTCTCACCCGAGCGGACGGTCAGGTCGACGCCGCGGAGGATCTCCTTGGCGTCGTCACCCTCGCCCACGGTGACGTGCAGGTCGCGGATCTCCAGAACGGACACTTCTTCTCGCTCTCTCATTCACCGGCCGCCTGGAGGTTCTGGACGGCGCTCGTCGCGTCGGCTTCGGTGTCGACGAGCACGTCCTCCCCTTCCACGCGGACCGGGTAGACGTCGACCGGCTCGGTCGCCGGCAGGTTGGTGGGCTCGCCCGTGCGCAGGTCGAAGCACGAGCCGTGCAGGAAGCACTCGATGGTCGGGGCGCCGCCGAACAGCTCGACGTCCCCCTCGCTCAGCGGGACGTCGGCGTGCGAGCACCGGTCCTCGAGGGCGTACAGCTGCCCCTCGAAGCGGACGACGGCTAGGGCGTCAAGGTGGCCCCCGGCCGCGAGCTCGACGCGGAGGGCGCCGTTCTCGGGGACGTCGGACAGTCCGCAGACGCGTTCGAAGGCCATGGTCAGCCGACCTCGACCGGCTGCTCGTCCAGACCAGGGAGGGCACCGAGACGGGTCTCGATGGTGCCCATCAGCCGGTCCTGCAGCGTGTCGACCCCGATGCGCTGGACGACGTCGGCGAAGAAGCCGCGGACGACCAGACGGCGGGCGGTCTCGGCGTCGATACCGCGCGAGCAGAGGTAGAACAGCTGCTCGTCGTCGAACCGGCCGGTGGCGCTGGCGTGGCCGGCGCCGACGATCTCGCCGGTCTCGATCTCCAGGTTGGGCACCGAGTCGGCGCGCGCGCCGTCGGTGAGCACCAGGTTGCGGTTGAGCTCGTAGGTCTCGGTGCCGGTGGCCGACGGGCGGATGCGGACGTCGCCGATCCAGACCGTGCGCGCGCCCTCGCCCTGCAGCGCACCCTTGTAGAGCACGTTGCTGGTGCAGTTCGGGACGGCGTGGTCGACCCAGAGCCGGTGCTCCTGGTGCTGCGTCTCGTCGGAGAAGTAGACGCCGAAGAGGTCCGCGCGGCCGCCGGGGCCCGAGTACTGCACGTTGCTGACCAGGCGGACGAGGTCGCCGCCCAGGGTGACCACGACCTGGGAGAACGAGGCGTCCCGGCCGACGACGGCGTCGTACTGACCGCCGTGCACGGCTCCGGGTGCCCAGTCCTGGACCGAGACGAGGGTGACCTGCGCGCCGTCGCCGGCGATGACGGTCACGCCGCCGGAGTACTTCGCGGACCCGGTGTGGTCGAGCACGACGGTCGCCTTGGCGAACGCGCCGACCTCGACGACCAGCTGGCCCCAGACGACGTCGTCGCCGCCGGTGCCGGTCAGGCCGAGGGTGACCGGACGGTCCAGCTGCGCCTCGCGGGCGATGCGGAGGACGTCGGCGCCGTCGGCCCGCTGGCGGGTGAGCGCGGCCAGCCGGTCGACCGGCTCGGGCAGGCCCTTGACCAGCGGGTCGCCGGCGTCCACGCGGGTCAGCTCGACGCCCTCGGGCAGGTCGGTGGTCCAGGTGAGCCGCGCGTCGGAGTCGGCGCCGTCCAGCAGCGGACGGATCCGCTTCATCGGGGTGAAGCGCCACGTCTCCTCGCGACCGGTCGGCACGCCGAAGGCGTCCGGGTCGGTGGAGGTGAACCGCTCCGCCGGCGAACCGGTCGGGGCGGGGCCACCGTGCGAGTGCGCACCGGGCGGCACGTCACCGGCGGCTGCCGGTGTCGGACGCCGGGGTGGCCGGCGGGCCGGCCTGGGCACCCACGCCCGGGGCGAAGAGCTCCGAGGCGAGGGTGGCCGGCTGGGTGGTGAGGTCGGTCGTACCGGTGTTCCCGGCCGTACCGGTGTTCGGGTCGGTCATCAGCCGACGGCACCTTCCATCTGCAGTTCGATGAGCCGGTTGAGCTCGAGGGCGTACTCCATGGGCAGCTCGCGGGCGATCGGCTCGACGAACCCGCGGACCACCATGGCCATGGCCTCGTCCTCGGACAGGCCGCGGCTCATCAGGTAGAAGAGCTGGTCGTCGCTGACGCGGGAGACGGTCGCCTCGTGGCCCATGGAGACGTCGTCCTCGCGGACGTCGACGTAGGGATAGGTGTCCGACCGGCTGATCGTGTCGACCAGCAGGGCGTCGCACTTGACCGTGGACTTCGAGCCGTAGGCGCCCTCGTCGACCTGGACCAGGCCGCGGTAGGAGGTGCGGCCGCCGCCGCGGGCCACCGACTTCGACACGATGGTCGAGGAGGTGTGGGGGGCGGCGTGCACCATCTTGGCGCCGGCGTCCTGGTGCTGGCCCTCGCCCGCGAAGGCGATGGAGAGGACCTCGCCCTTGGCGTGCTCGCCGGTCATCCAGACGGCCGGGTACTTCATCGTCACCTTCGAGCCGAGGTTGCCGTCGACCCACTCCATGGTCGCGCCCTCGTGGGCCACGGCCCGCTTGGTGACCAGGTTGTAGACGTTGTTCGACCAGTTCTGGATGGTCGTGTACCGGCAGCGCGCGTTCTTCTTGACGATGATCTCGACGACCGCGGAGTGCAGCGAGTCGCTCTTGTAGATCGGCGCGGTGCAGCCCTCGACGTAGTGCACGTAGGCGCCCTCGTCGACGATGATCAGCGTCCGCTCGAACTGGCCCATGTTCTCGGTGTTGATCCGGAAGTAGGCCTGCAGCGGGATGTCGACGTGCACGCCCGGCGGCACGTAGATGAACGAGCCACCCGACCAGACGGCGGTGTTCAGCGCGGCGAACTTGTTGTCGCCGGACGGGATCACCGAACCGAAGTACTCCTGGAAGATCTCCGGGTGCTCCTTCAGGGCCGAGTCGGTGTCCAGGAAGATGACGCCCTGGTCCTCGAGCTCCTTCTGGATCTGGTGGTAGACGACCTCGGACTCGTACTGGGCGGCGACACCGGAGACCAGGCGCTGCTTCTCGGCCTCCGGGATGCCCAGCCGGTCGTAGGTGTTCTTGATGTCGTCGGGCAGGTCCTCCCACGAGGCGGCCTGCGCCTCGGTGGAGCGCACGAAGTACTTGATGTTGTCGAAGTCGATGCCGGAGAGGTCCGAGCCCCAGTCGGGCATGGGCTTGCGACCGAAGAGCTTGAGGGCCTTGAGGCGGCGCTCGAGCATCCACTCGGGCTCGCTCTTGCGCCGCGAGATGTCGCGGACGACGTCCTCGTCGACACCGCGACGGGCGGAGGCACCGGCGACGTCGGCGTCGGCCCAGCCGTACTCGTAGCGGCCGAGCTGCTCGATCTGCTCGTCCTGCGTCAGCGGCGTAGCCGGCTGCTGGGTGCTGGTCATGCGGGCGTCCTCTCCCGGTCGATCACGAGGGCAGTGCTGGACTGACTGGTGCTGTCCTGGCTGGTGGGCGCGCCGGAGGGCGCTGCCCGCTCACCAGGTACAGGGCGTGCGGGGGCCGTTCTGTTCCCCGGACGCAGGGGTCCTGGGAGGTGCGTGGTGCAGATCCCGTCACCGTGGGCGATCGTGGCCAGCCGCTGGACGTGGCTGCCCACGAGCCGGCCGATCACCGCGGTCTCGGCTTCGCACAGCTGGGGGAACTCCGCGGCCACGTGCGCCACCGGGCAGTGGTGCTGGCAGAGCTGCCCCCCGCCGGAGATCGCCGAGGCCGTGGCAGCGTAGCCCTCGGCCGTGAGGGCCGCGGCGAGGGCCTGAGCCCGGTCCACGGGGGCTCCCCCGGCGGCCTGCACCGCGCTCTCGACGGCACTGGAGGCGCGCGACTCGAGCCCGGAGAGCTGCTGCTCGGCGACCGCCCGGACGGCGTCCGGGCCACCCGCGGCGGCGACGTACCGCAGCGCGGTCAGCGCCAGGTCGTCGTAGGCGTGCGGAAAGGCTGAGCGGCCTGCGTCGGTGAGGTGGAACCGCCGGGCCGGACGGCCCCGGCCGCGGTGCGCTGTCCCGGTCCCCCGGCCACCCCCGCGCTCCTCGATGCGACCGGCGGCCACGAGGGAGTCCAGGTGCCGGCGGACGGCGGCCGGCGAGATGCCCAGCCGCGCGGCGAGCTCGGTGGCGGTCTGCGGCCCGTGCTCGAGGAGCAGGGCGCTGACGCGGTCGCGGGTACGCCCGTCGTCGGCCGGAGCCGACGAGCGCGGGGGTGCCACGGCGCTTTCCACAACACGAGTGTGTCCTAAATCGGGAAGCCTGCAACCAAGGTCGACCTAACTGAAGGACCCTCCTGCCCCCCACCGCTCGCACGCTCGCGGCGGGCCCCTGCGGGAGGGCCGACACCGGACGTGACGAGCCTCACGTCGGCCCGCCTGCACGGGCCCGGCGCGTACGGCGAGCGCCGGGGGGCACGCGGGTCCTTCTAGCATCGGAGGCGTGCCGGTCCTGCCCCGCTCCTTCTCCTCCGCGACCATCTCCCGCCTCGCGCTGGCCAACGCCGTCGCCAACGGGCTGATCGTCGTCACCGGCGGTGCCGTGCGGCTGACCGGTTCGGGGCTGGGCTGCCCGACGTGGCCGCGCTGCACCTCGGAGAGCTTCACGACGACGCCGGAACTGGCGGGGCACGGCGTCATCGAGTTCGGCAACCGGCTGCTGACCTTCGTGCTCGCCGTCGTGGCCGTCGCGACGGTCGTCGCGGTGTGGCGCTCGGCGCGGCACGACCTGCGGCCGCTGGCCGCCCTGACGTTCATCGGCATCCCCGCGCAGGCGCTGCTCGGGGGCGTCACCGTGCTGACCGGGCTCAACCCGTGGACCGTGGCCGCGCACTTCCTCCTCTCCGCGGTGCTCGTCGCGCTGGCCACCACCCTGTGGCTGCGGTCCCGTGAACCGGGCGTCGGGGAGTCGCTGCTGCGCCGCCCGTTCGTGCTCCTCACCGGTGGCATCGCCGCGGCGACGGCGGCGGTGCTCGTGCTGGGCACGATCGTCACCGGGAGCGGCCCGCACAGCGGCGACGTGGACGAGGCCGGCATCCCCACCGGGAACCGCATCGCCATCGACCCCGAGCTGATCAGCCAGCTGCACGCCGACGTCGTCTTCCTGCTGCTCGGGCTGACCGTCGCACTGCTGGTCGCGCTGTACGCCACCGACTCCCCGGACCGCGTGCGCCGCGCGGCCCGCGACCTGCTGATCGTGCAGCTGGCGCAGGGCGTCGTCGGCTACGTGCAGTACTTCACCGACCTGCCGATCGCCCTGGTCCTCCTGCACATGCTGGGCGCGGTGCTGATCACCGCCTTCACCGCGCGGCTGGTCTGGTCGGTCCGCGGCCCCGCGTCCGAGGTCCCGCTGGACGCTCCCTCGCAGCCCGCCGTCGCCACCCGCTGACCGACACCGTGCGCTGATGCGCACTTCCGGCGCCCGGAACTGCGCACCCCCGCACCCTGTCGGCCGCTCAGCCGTGGAACACGAGGACGACGGCGAGCGATCCGTCAGGTGACTCCCACCGGCCGGCGGTCACCCGCTCGCCGCGCTGTGCGCGTCGGCCCACGCGGGCCAGGCGTCCTCCTCGTCGTGCCGGACCATCCGCCCGCCGACGAGGTAGGTGATCACCGGCGAGCCCGCCTCGATGAGCACGGAGGAAACCGCACGATCCGCACGCCGCCACTCGGCCCCGTCCAGGTAACCGCCCCGAGCGTGCGAGGGTGGGGAGGACGGGGTCCTCTCAGACGATGGCGTCGACGACGATCGCGACCATGAGCAGCGCCAGGTACGAGATCGAGACGTGGAACAGCTGCATCGGCTTCATGTCGCCGCCGCGCCGGATCCGGCCCAGCAACCGGTGGGCCTCCACGACGAACCAGCCGCCCAGCAGCACCGCGGGGATCGTGTAGCCCAGACCGATGCCGTAGCCGGTCGCCACCGGCCACAGCAGGAGCGACACCGCGACGGTGGCCCACGCCCAGGCGACGCTCTGCCGGCCGACCGACAGCGCGGTGGTGACCACCGGCAGCATCGGGACGTCGGCGCGCGCGTAGTCGTCCTTGAACCGGAGGGCCAGCGCCCAGAAGTGCGGCATCTGCCAGCAGAAGACGACGGCGAAGACCACGACCGCGGGCCAGTCCAGCGAGCCGGTGACGGCGGCCCAGCCGATGAGGACCGGAGCCGCGCCCGGCACCCCGCCCCACTCGGTGCTGCGGCGGGTGTGCCGCTTGAACACCATCGTGTAGAGGACGGCGTAGTAGAAGATCGCCGCCGCGGCGAGGGCCGCGGCCAGCACCGTGGTCGTCGCCACGAGGAGCGCGATCGAGCTGACCGTCAGGACGGACCCGAAGACCAGGGCGGCGCGCGGCGACACCTCGCCGGTGACCAGCGGCCGCTTCTGGGTGCGCTGCATCAGCCGGTCGATGTCGCGGTCGAAGTAGCAGTTGAAGACGTTCGCCGCACCGGCGGCCAGCGTGCCGCCGACGAGGGTGGCCGCCAGCAGCGAGAACGACGGCCAGCCGCGGGCGGCGAGCATCATCGCCGGCACCGTCGTCACCAGCAGCAGCTCGATGATGCGCGGCTTGGTGAGACCGACGTAGGCCAGCACCCGGGCCTTCGCGGCGGAGGCGCGGCCGGCGGTGCGGCTCTCGCGGCGGGCGGTGGTGGAGCGCTCGGACAGGGCCGTCACCGCATGCCCTCGAGCGCGGCGGCGCGGGGGCGGCGGGGCACTGCAGGCCAGTTGAGGAGCACGAGGGGGCCTACTCCGAGCCGGGGATTGGGAACGCAGGCCACTGTAGCCCGCGGGGGCCTCCTCCCTGGGCGCGGCTCCGGTCCCGCACGACTAGGCTTGATCACGTTGATGCTGCGTGTGCAGCGGGTAGGGCCGAGTCGACGACGACGTGCTCGCGTACCGGCAACGGAGCCGGGAGCGCGGCGGCCCGTCGCTGCAGCGCTCGTCGTCCGCCCGGCGGCAGTTCTTCCCCGGGCGGCCCGCCAGGCCCGACCCGAGGGAGCACCGAGCCACGATGGCACCGGACAGCACGAGCACGGGAAACACCCAGAGCACCGAGCCCGAGGCTCCGGCCGAAGCCGCGACGGACACACCGACCGGCTCCCCGAGCCGGCCCCACCCGACCCTGCCCGAGGGCTTCGGCGAGCTGGACCGCCGCGCGATCGACACCGCGCGCGTCCTCGCGATGGACGCCGTCCAGAAGGTCGGCAACGGCCACCCCGGGACGGCGATGAGCATGGCGCCGACGGCCTACCTGCTCTTCCAGAAGTGGCTCCGCCACGACCCGAGCGACCCGAACTGGGTCGGCCGCGACCGGTTCGTGCTGTCGATGGGCCACTCCAGCCTGACGCTGTACGTGCAGCTCTACCTCTCCGGCTACGGCATGGAGCTCGACGACCTGAAGGCGCTCCGCACCTGGGGCTCGCAGACCCCCGGGCACCCGGAGGTCAACCACACCCCCGGCGTCGAGACGACGACCGGCCCGCTGGGCCAGGGCGTCGGCAACGCCGTCGGCATGGCGATGGCCGCGCGCCGCGAGCGCGGGCTGTTCGACCCCGACGCCCCTGAGGGCGAGAGCCTGTTCGACCACACGATCTGGGCCTTCTGCTCCGACGGCGACCTCGAGGAGGGCGTGAGCGCCGAGGCGTCCTCCCTGGCGGGCACACAGCAGCTGGGCAACCTCGTGCTCGTCTACGACGACAACAAGATCTCCATCGAGGACGACACGAACGTCGCCTTCACCGAGGACGTCGGCAAGCGCTACGAGGCCTACGGCTGGCACGTGCAGCACGTCGACGACGGCGAGGACCTGGCCGCGCTGGACGCCGCGTTCGCCGCCGCGAAGGCCGAGACCCAGCGGCCGTCGATGATCGTGCTGCGCACGATCATCGGCTGGCCCGCCCCGAACAAGCAGAACACCGGCGCCGCCCACGGCTCTGCGCTGGGCGAGGACGAGGTGCGGGCGACGAAGGAGGTCCTCGGGCTCGACCCGGAGAAGACCTTCGACGTCGCCCCCGAGGTCATCGAGCACGCGCGGAAGGTCGCCGACCGCGGCCGGGAGGCGCACGCCGCCTGGCAGGAGCGCTTCGACGCCTGGAAGAAGAGCAACGGCGAGGCCGCCGCGCTGCTGGAGCGGATGACCACCCGCACGCTCCCCGAGGGGTGGGCGGAGAAGCTGCCGAGCTGGGACGCCGACCCCAAGGGCGTCGCCACCCGCAAGGCCTCCGGCGAGGTGCTCGCCGCGCTCTACCCGGAACTCCCCGAGCTGTGGGGCGGGTCGGCGGACCTGGCGGAGAGCAACAACACCGCGGTGAAGGGCGAACCGTCGTTCCTCCCCGCCAACCGCCAGACGAAGATGTGGAGCGGTGGCCCCTACGGCCGCACCCTGCACTTCGGTGTGCGCGAGCACGCCATGGGCGCGGTCATGAACGGCATCGCACTGCACGGCGGCACCCGCGTCTACGGCGGCACGTTCCTGACCTTCTCCGACTACATGCGCGGCGCGGTCCGCCTGGCCGCCCTGATGCAGCTGCCGGTCACCTACGTGTGGACCCACGACTCCATCGGCCTGGGCGAGGACGGCCCGACCCACCAGCCGATCGAGCACTTCGCCGCGCTGCGGGCCATCCCCGGCCTCGACGTCGTCCGCCCGGCCGACGCCAACGAGGTCGCCGTCGCCTGGCGGACGGTGCTGGAGAACAACGACCGCCCCGCCGGCCTGCTGCTGTCGCGGCAGAACCTCCCCGTGTTCGACCGCGGCGAGTTCGGCTCGGCCGAGGGCACCGCCCGCGGCGCGTACGTGCTGGCCACGGCTTCCAACGAGGCGGCCGGCGGCACCCCCGAGGTGATCCTCATGGGCACCGGGTCGGAGGTGCAGATCGCCGTCGCCGCGCGCGAGCGGCTGGAGGCCGACGGCGTCCCGACCCGGGTGGTCTCGGTGCCGTGCGTCGAGTGGTTCGCCGACCAGGACGACGCCTACAAGGACGAGGTGTTCCCGCCCGCGGTCCGCGCCCGGGTCAGCGTCGAGGCCGGCGTGCCGATGGGCTGGCGCGAGTTCGTGGGTGACGCCGGCCGGATCGTCGGCCTGACGCACTACGGCGCGAGCGCCGCCTACTCGGTCCTGTACGAGGAGTTCGGCCTCACCGACGAGGCGGTCGTGGCCGCGGCCCGCGAGAGCATCACGGCCGCCTCGTCGGGGAACGCCGTGCCCGCCGGCCCGGTAGCAGCCACCGGGGGCCTCCCCCACCCCACCGGCGACCGCTGAGCCATCCACCACTACCGGAAGGCAACCGCCATGGCACAGAACGAGAACCTCGCAGACCTGAGCTCGGCCGGAGTCGCGGTCTGGCTCGACGACCTGTCCCGCGACCGCATCCGCAGCGGCAACCTCCAGGCGCTGGTGGACGAGCACTCGGTCGTCGGGGTGACCACCAACCCGACCATCTTCGCCGCGGCGATCAGCGGCTCGGACTCCTACGACGACCAGCTGCACGCCATGGCCGTCCGCAAGGTCACCGTCGAGGAGGCGCTGCGCACCATCACCGCCGCCGACGTCCGGGACGCCTGCGACCTGCTGGCGCCGGTGGCCCAGCGGCAGCCCGGCGACGGGCGGGTCTCCCTGGAGGTCGCGCCCGGGCTGGCGAACGACACCGACGCCACCACGGCCGAGGCCGCCCACCTGTGGTGGCTGGTGGACCGACCGAACCTCTACATCAAGATCCCGGCCACCGAGGCGGGCCTGCCGGCCATCCGGACGTCCATCTCCCGGGGCATCAGCGTCAACGTCACCCTGATCTTCAGCCCGGACCGGTACCGCCACGTCATGGACGCCTATCTGTCCGGCCTCGAGGACCGGTTGGCCGAGAACCCTGACGCCGACCTCTCCGGCATCGCCTCGGTCGCCTCGTTCTTCGTGTCCCGCGTGGACACCGAGATCGACAAGCGCCTGGATGCATCGGGCGCCGACCCGGAGCTCGTCAAGGGGCTGAAGAGCAAGGCCGGGGTGGCCAACGCCCAGCTGGCCTACCAGGCGTACGAGGAGGTCTTCTCCTCCGACCGCTGGAAGGCGCTCGAGGCGAAGGGCGCCCGCCCGCAGCGGCCGCTGTGGGCCTCGACCGGCGTGAAGAACCCCGAGCTCCCGGACACGCTCTACATCAGCGAGCTCATCGCACCCGGCACGGTGAACACCATGCCGGAGAAGACCCTCATGGCCTACGCCGACCACGGCAGCCCGGGCACCCCTGTGCAGAAGGCCTACGAGGACGCGGCGGCGGCCATGCAGTCGGTGCGCGACGCCGGCGTGGACCTCGACGACGTCTTCCGGGTGCTCGAGGTCGAGGGCGTCCAGAAGTTCGTCGACTCCTGGGACGACCTGACCGGGTCCGTGCGCACCCAGCTGGAGGACAAGAAGTGATCTTCGAGGTCCGCGTCGAGGGTCTCGAGGTTCCGGACGAGGTCCGCAGCCGGCTCGCGAAGGACGACGTCGCCGGGCGGCTGGCCCGCAAGGACGCGACGCTCTGGGGCCCCGGCGCCGAGAGCGAGGCGGCGATCCGGCTGGGCTGGCTGGACCTGCCGACGTCGTCCCGGTCCCTGGTCGAGCAGCTCACCCAGCTGCGCGACCAGCTCCGGAGCGAAGGGCTGGACCGCATCGTCCTGTGCGGCATGGGCGGCTCGTCGCTGGCGCCGGAGGTCATCTGCCGGACCGCCGGCGTGCCCCTCGTGGTCCTCGACACGACCGACCCGGGTCAGGTCGCCGCCGCCATGACCGACCTCGACCGCACCGTCGTCGTGGTCAGCTCGAAGTCCGGCGGCACGGTCGAGACCGACAGCCACCGGCGCGCCTTCGCGGCCGCCTTCGGCGAGGCCGGGCTGGACGAGGAACAGGTGGGGGCGCGGTTCGTCGTCGTCACCGACCCCGGCTCCCCGCTGGCCGACACCGCCGAGGCCATGGGCGCCCGCGCCGTCTTCCTCGCCGACCCCACCGTCGGCGGTCGCTACAGCGCGCTGTCTGCCTTCGGGCTGGTCCCCTCGGCGCTGGCCGGCGCGGACGTCGGCGCGCTGCTCGACGAGGCCGCCGAGCTCGCCGAGCACCTGGCCGAGGGCGACAACCCCGCACTCGAGCTGGGCGCCGTCCTGGGGGCGGCCGCCGTGCAGGGGCGGGACAAGCTGGCGCTGGCCGACGCCGCGACCGGATCGGGCACCGCGATCGAGGGCTTCGGCGACTGGGCCGAGCAGCTCATCGCCGAGTCCACCGGCAAGGAGGGCCGCGGCATCCTGCCCGTCGTCCTCGAGTCGGCGACCGCACCCGGCGGCACCGGCGCGGACACGCTGCTCGCCGTGGTCGGCTCCGACGCCCCGGAGGCCGCGCCGTCGCTGGCGGTCCGTGGGCCGCTGGGCGCCCAGTTCCTCGGGTGGGAGTACGCCACGGCCGTGGCCGGCCGGGTGCTCGACATCAACCCCTTCGACCAGCCCAACGTGACCGAGAGCAAGGAGAACACCCAGGCGATCCTCGCCTCGGGCCTCCCCGACGAGCCGCCGGCCGCGACGATCGGCGCGATCGAGGTGCGCGGCAGCGGCGGGGTGCTCGACGGCGTGGACCTGACCTCCCATGACGGCGTCTCGCTGGCCGTGGACGCGCTGCTGTCGTCCATCCCCGAGCGGGGCTACCTGGCGGTCATGGCCTACCTGGACCGGCTGGCCGACTCGAGCGCCGCCGACCTGCGCTCCGCGCTCGCCGCCAGGACCGAACACGCCGTCACCTTCGGCTGGGGACCGCGCTTCCTGCACAGCACCGGCCAGTACCACAAGGGGGGTCCGCAGGCGCAGGCGTTCCTGCAGATCACCGGGGCCGTCGCCGAGGACCTGCCCGTCCCCGACCAGCCCTACACGTTCGGCAGCCTGCAGGCCGCCCAGGCGGCGGGCGACCGCAAGGCGCTGGCCGACCGCGGCCGACCGCTCCTCCACCTCCACCTGACCGACCGGGCCGCGGGCATCGGCCAGCTCCTCGTCGCCCTCGCCTGACCGACCCACCCCGCGGGACACTCCATGCGCAGCGCGGCCCCCGCCGACCACGAGGACGCATCATGATCACCAACCCGCTGCGCGATCCGCGGGACCGCCGGCTGCCCCGGGTTCCGGAACCCTGCGCCCTGGTCGTCTTCGGGATCACCGGCGACCTCGCCCGCAAGAAGCTGCTGCCGGCCTTCTACGACCTGGCCAACCGCGGGCTGCTGCCCACGAACTTCGCCCTGCTGGGCTTCGCCCGTCGCGACTGGGGCGACACGGAGTTCGCCGAGCTCGCCCGCGACGCCGCCCGCAAGAACGCCCGGACGCCGTGGCGCGAGGAGGTGTGGGAGCGGCTGGCCTCCAGCGTGCGGTTCGTCCAGGGCTCCTTCGACGACGACGCCGCCTTCGACCAGCTGGCCGGCGCGTTGTCCGAGCTGGAGGGCAGCCACGGCATCGGCGGCAACGCGGCCTTCTACCTCTCCATCCCGCCGGCGATGTTCCCCACCGTGCTCAAGCAGATGCAGCGCACCGGGATGGCCGACAGCACGCCCGACCGCTGGCGACGGGTGGTCGTGGAGAAGCCCTTCGGCACCGACCTGGCCTCCAGCCGCGAGCTCAACGAGCTGGTCGACTCGGTGTTCGGCGCCGACGACGTCTTCCGCATCGACCACTACCTGGGCAAGGAGACCGTCCAGAACCTGATGGCGCTGCGGTTCGCCAACACCCTGTTCGAGCCGATCTGGAACGGCCACCACGTCGACTCGGTGCAGATCACCATGGCCGAGGACGTCGGCATCGGCGGGCGGGCCGGCTTCTACGAGGAGACCGGCGCCGCCCGGGACGTGCTGCAGAACCACCTGCTCCAGCTGCTGGCGCTCACCGCCATGGAGGAGCCGGTCGAGTTCTCGGCCGAGCAGATCCGCATCGAGAAGCTCAAGGTGTTGCGGGCCATCTCGCTGCCGGACGACCTGCAGACCTTCGCCGTCCGCGGGCAGTACGAGCAGGGCTGGCTGGCCGGTCAGCGGGCCAAGGGCTACCGGCAGGAGGACGGCGTCGACCCGGCGTCCACCACCGAGACCTACGCCGCCGTGCGGCTCGGCGTCGAGACCCGGCGCTGGGCCGGCGTGCCGTTCTACCTGCGGACCGGCAAGCGGCTTCCCCGCCGGGTCACCGAGATCGCACTGGTGTTCAAGCGGGCCCCCCACCTGCCCTTCGCCGACACCGACACCGAGGAGCTGGGCACCAACCAGCTCGTCGTGCGGGTCCAGCCCGACGAGGGCGTCACCCTGAAGTTCGGGTCGAAGGTGCCGGGCAGCGTCATGGAGGTCCGCGACGTGTCGATGGACTTCCTCTACGGCGAGCAGTTCACCGAGTCCTCCCCCGAGGCCTACGAGCGGCTGCTGCTCGACGTCCTCCTCGGCGACGCCACCCTGTTCCCCCGCAACGCGGAGGTGGAGGCGTCCTGGGCGGTCATCGACCCGCTCGAGGAGTTCTGGGCCGGCACCGAGCCCTTCCCCTACCGCGCCGGCGAGTGGGGCCCGCGCGCGGCCGACGAGATGCTGGCCTCCGAGGACCGTCAGTGGCGCCGGCCATGAGCCGCGGCCAGGCCCGCCCCACCCGACCCGAGGAGACGCCATGACGACGCTCTGGGACACCACCGGCTCCGCGGTGGTGAAGGAGCTGGCCGCCCAGCGGCGGACCGGCGGCGCCGTCCTGTCCGGGGTGGCGCTCACCCTGGTGGTGGTCGCGGACGAGTCACGGGTGGCCGAGGCCGAGGAGGCCGCCACCTTCGCCGCGGAGATGCACCCCTGCCGGGTGGTCATCGTGGTGCGCCGGCAGATCGAGGCACCGGCGCCCCGCCTGGACGCCGAGGTCCAGATCGGCGGCCGGCTCGGGCCGGGTGAGGCGGTCGTGCTGCGCATGTACGGCCGGCTCGGCCTGCACGCGGAGTCCGTCGTCCTCCCGCTCCTGGCCGCCGACGCCCCCGTGGTCACCTGGTGGCACGGGCCGGCACCCGACCGGCTGGCCACCGACGCCCTCGCCGTCTTCGCCGACCGCCGGATCACCGACAGCGCCCTCTCGCGGGATCCCCGGGAGACCCTGCGCGTCCGCGCCGAGGACTACGTGCCCGGTGACACCGACCTGACCTGGACCCGCAGCACCGCGTGGCGGGCGATCCTCGCCTCCACGGTCGACTCCGTAGCGGGACGCCGGGGCGACGCCGTCCGCATCTCCGGGGGCCGGATCGAGGGCGATCCGCACAACGCCACCGCCCAGCTGCTCGCCGGGTGGATCTCCTCCCGGTGCGGCTGCAGCATCGAGGTGACCGGCAGCTCCCGCGACGCCGGACCCAGCGGGGTCGAGTCGGTGTTCCTGCAGCTGGACCAGGGCGAGGAGCTGCGGATCACCGCCGACCACCGGGGCGGGGCGGTCATCTCCCAGCCCAACCGGCCCGACGGCACGGTGGCCCTGCCGGCGCGGGCCCTCGGTGACCTGCTCAGCGAGGAGCTGCGCCGGCTGGACCCCGACGAGCCCTACAGCGACGCCCTCGAGGCGGCGACCGGGCTCGGTGGCCTCACCGAGCGCTCCCCCGAGCGCGAGCACGTCTGGTTCGACCCGGCGGAGGACGACGAGACGCCGGCGGAGGGGTCGCTGACGTCATGAGCCTCTCCCCCGGCGACCGGGCGGCGGCCGAGCTGGACGACGCCGGCGTGCCCGCGCCCGACATCGTGATCGAGCCCGACGCCGACCGGCTGGCCCGGGCCGTCGCCGAGGCGCTGGTCGCCCGCCTGGCCGCGGCCCAGGCGCTCCGCGGGACGGCGTCGGTCGTCCTCACCGGGGGGACGATCGGCATCGCCGTCCTGGAGCGGGTCGCCGGCCTGGCCGCCGAACCGGTGCGCGAGACGGTGGACTGGGGTCGGGTCGACGTCTGGTGGGGCGACGAGCGCTTCGTCCCCGCCGAGGACGACGACCGCAACGAGAAGGCGGCGCGGCGGGCGCTGCTGGACGCCGTCGGCGTGGACCCGGCCCGGGTGCATCCCATGCCGCCCTCGGACGGCGAGTTCGCAGCGCCCGAGGACGCGGCCGCCTGGTACACCGACCAGCTGGCGGCCGCGGCGGGCGACGACGGCGCCGTGCCCCGCTTCGACGTCCTGCTGCTCGGCATGGGGCCCGAGGGCCACGTGGCCTCGATCTTCCCGGACTCCCCCGCGATCGACGACCAGCGCGCGGCGTTCGCCGTCCGGGACTGCCCGAAGCCGCCGCCGACGCGGATCAGCCTGGGCTACGCCGCCATCGGGGCCGCCGAGGAGGTCTGGGTCGTCGTCTCCGGGGAGGGCAAGGCCGAGGCGGTCGCCCGGGCACTGTCCGGGGCGGAGCCCCGGGAGCTCCCGGCCGCGGGCGTGCACGGCACCCGGGCGACGCGCTGGCTGCTCGACGCCGCCGCGGCGGCCCGGCTGCCCGGTGGCCCCGCTGCAGGGGCCCGCCGCGAGCCTGCGAGCGGTGGGGGCCAGCGGGGTCCTTCTCCTACATCCCGCGGCGGGCCCGGAGACGGGTGAGCGCCTCCTCGAGGAGGGCGTCGCCGTCGGCGTCGGTGCGGCGCTCGCGGACGTAGGCCAGGTGGGTCTTGTAGGGCTCGTTGCGGGGGGCCGGCGGCGGGTTGCGCTGGTCCTGGCCGGCCGGGAGACCGCAGCGCGGGCAGTCCCACAGCTCCGGCACGTCGGCGTCGCTGGCGAAGGCGATCCGCGTCTCGTGGCCGTTGGCGCACCAGTACGGCAGCCGCAGCCGCGGTGCGGACTCGCCGCGCTCCGCCTCGCCCACCGGCCCTGCGCCGACCCTGCTGCCCCGGATCGCGTTGCCACCAGCCACGAGCACTCCCTGAAATCCGCACCCAACGTGTGGCAGATCACCACAGCGCGCGA
Source organism: uncultured Actinomycetota bacterium (assembly GCA_963747895.1). GTDB lineage: Bacteria > Actinomycetota > Actinomycetes > Mycobacteriales > Geodermatophilaceae > Blastococcus. The sequence continues at coordinate 117,081 of CAVVGX010000012.1, read as the reverse complement.
AGTCTAGAGCCTGGTGGGCCATCTCCGGTCACGATTCGCCCGCCACTTCGTGACGTGGTGGAACGGCCCCCCGCCGGGACCCGCCGCGAGCTCGCGAGTGGTGGGGGCGGGAGGGTCCTTCGTCAGCCGACCTTGGTCAGGATGCCGATCCCGACGATGCAGACGCTCCAGATCAGCGCCGTGAAGACCGTGAGCCGGTTGAGGTTCTTCTCGACCACCGACGAGCCGGAGAGCGAGGCCGAGGCGGCCCCGCCGAACATCGAGGAGAGGCCGCCACCCTTGCCGCGGTGCAGCAGGATGAGCACCACGAGCAGCGTGCTGGTCAGGACCAGCAGCACGTTCAGGACAACCTCGATCATGACCTCTCCAGCCTCACGACCGGCGCCGGGCGCCGGATCTCGTCCCCGAGCCTAACCGACACCTCAGCCGACCCCGGCCGTGGCGAGGTCGTAGCCGCTGTAGGGCCGCATCACCACACCGTTGCGCAGCCCCTGCCCGGCGATGAGCTGCACCCGCGTCTCGGCCAGCGGCACGTAGGCCGCCGTCTCCTGCACCGAGGAGGCCACCGCCGCCCACGCCTCGCGCGCCTCGTCGCCCACGCCGGCGGCCCGGGCATCGTCGATCAGGACGTTGATCTCCTCCACGTCCAACCGCGCGTAGTTCGCGTTGCCCACCTGGCGGATGCCGCGGCCGTCGGCCAGCGGGGCGAGCAGGGACGCCGGGGTCGGGAAGTCGGGGGTCGACGTGGCCAGCACCAGCCCATACCCGCTGTCGGGGTTGCCGACCTCCTTGGCGTAGAAGCTCGCCGCCTCCAGGGGGCGGACCTCCACCTCGATGCCGATCTCCGCCAGCTGCTCGGCCACCACCTCGGCGACCTTCACCCCGGCCCCGCCCTCGGGCACCGCGAGGACCGTGGCGAAGCCGTCGGGCTGCCCGCACTCCTCCAGGAGCCCGCGCGCGGCGTCCAGATCGGGCTGGGGGTCGTCGTCCTCCGGCCCGCCGCCCAGCGGGCGCGTCCACAGCCGGCCGGTGCGCAGCGCGTTGCCGGCGCCGCCGAGCGCCTCCTGCACCGGGCGCCGGTCGATCGCCGCCGCGACGGCGGCCCGGCACGCGCGGTCGTCGAACGGCGGCACGTCGGTGGGCAGGGCGAGCAGCCGCAGCGCACCGGTGGTGACGTCGTCCACCCGGTCGCGCAGCTCCTCGCTGTCCTCGCCCTCCAGCCGGGCGCTCGTGGGTGCCTGCGCGCCCGAGCCGGAGATGTCGATGTCGGCCGAGCCGGCCAGGAGCGCCTGGTCGCGCTCCACCCCGGACAGGCCGGTCCGGACGACGACACGATCGGGCAGCGCCGTCCGCACGTCGTCGGTCGCGGGGTCCCACTCGGGGTTGCGGTCCAGCTGGATGCCGAGCGCGGCGTCGACGGAGGTGATCGCGTAGGGCCCCGAGGACACCGGGTCGATCGCGTAGTCCCCGCCGTTGTCGGCCTCCATGGGCACCGGGCTGCTGGACGGCAGCGCGAGCACGTAGGGCAGGTCGGGCTCCGGGGCCCGGAGCCGGAAGACGATGGTGCGCTCGTCCGGCGTCTCCACCGACGTGAGCTCCGGGTCGTCCTCCTCGGCCGAGTAGGGCCCCGGGTAGCGGTTGGCCGGGTCGTCGAAGAGGTCGACGACGTAGGTGGGGCCACCGACCACCACCTGGGCGTCGAAGGACCGCGAGATGCCGTACTTCACGTCCTGCGCGGTGATCGTGCGGCCGTTCTCGAAGCGGACCCCCTCGCGCAGGGTGAACGTCCAGCTGAGCCCGTCCTCCGACGGCGTCCCCAGGTCGGTGGCCAGGTCCGGCACCAGTTCGTCGGTGTGACCCGGCTCGGACGAGTAGGTGACCAGGGTGCGGGTGTAGAGCCGCATCAGGTTCCACACGCCGGGCAGGTAGGAGCGCTGCGGGTCGAGGCTGTCGATCTCGGGCGCGACCACGCGGAGCGTGCCCCCGGTCGCCTCGGAGGGCGCCCGGACGCCGTCGATCCCGGCGTCGGGCTGCCCCTCCACGACTGGCACGTCCGCGCGGCCACCGGCCCCGCCCAGGCAGCTGACGGCCAGCACCAGGACGACGACCACGAGCGCAGCGACGGCGAGCATCCGCCGCCCCTGGCGCCCCTGCGCCCACTCCGGCAGTCGCCGGCCGAGCCGTTCGAGCGTCTCGTTCACGACGTGCTGTTCAGCCCCCGGTAGTGCGGCCGGCGGCGGTCAGCAGGAGCTAGCTGGCCTCGGCGGCGGTCCGACAGATCTGCGCGAACTCGTCGGCGTCCAGGCTGGCGCCACCGACGAGTGCACCGTCGACGTCCGGCCCGGCCAGGATCCCGGCCGTGTTCGCGGCCTTCACCGACCCGCCGTAGAGGATACGGACGACGGCGGCCGTCTCCGGGCCGAACCGCTCGGCGAGCCGCGCCCGGACCGCGCCGCAGACCTCCTGCGCGTCCTCGGGGGTGGCCACCTCGCCGGTCCCGATCGCCCAGACCGGCTCGTAGGCGACGACGATGCCGCCGCCCGACCCCGGGTTGCCGGCGACCTGCTCGGCGGTCAGTCCCTCCAGCGCGGCGTCCAGCTGGGCGGTGCAGTGGGCGACGTGCCCACCGGCCCGGCGGACGTCGAGGCCCTCCCCCACGCAGAGGATGGGCACCAGGCCGTACCGGAGGGAGGCCCGGACCTTCGACGCCACGACCTCGTCGGTCTCGGCGTGGTACGCGCGCCGCTCCGAGTGGCCGACGACCGCGTAGGTGCAGGCCAGCGCATTGAGCATCGCGCCGCTGACCTCACCGGTGTATGCGCCGGAGTCCTGCGCGGAGACGTCCTGCGCGCCGTAGCCGATGGCCAGCTTGTCGCCGGCGACCAGGGTCTGGACGCTGCGGAGGGCGGTGAACGGCGGTACGACGACGACCTCGGCCGCGTCGAGCTCGGCCGGCTTGAGCGAGAAGACGATCTTCTGCACGAGGCCGATGGCCTCGAGGTGCGTCAGGTGCATCTTCCAGTTGCCGGCGATGAGCGGCCGGCGGCCGGTGCGCGCCGCGGACTGCTGGGTGCGTGCCATGCGTCGTTCCCCGCTCAGTCGGTGAGCACCGCGAGGCCCGGGAGCTCCCGGCCCTCGAGGTACTCCAGCGACGCGCCGCCGCCGGTGCTGATGTGGCCGTAGGCGGCCTCGTCCAGGCCCAGCTGCCGGACCGCGGCGGCGGAGTCCCCGCCACCGACGACCGACAGGCCGTCCACGGCGGCGACGGCCTGGGCCACCCCGCGCGTGCCGGCCTGGAAGGGCGCCAGCTCGAACACGCCCATCGGCCCGTTCCAGAACACGGTGCGGGCCGCACCCAGCTCCGTCCCGAAGATCTCGACGGTCCGGGGCCCGACGTCCAGGCCCATGAGGTCGTCGGGGATCTCGGCCACGGGCACCACGCTGACCTCGGCGTCGGCGCTGAACGCCGTCGCCGCCACCACGTCGAGCGGCAGGACGATCCGGTCGCCGGCAGCCGCGAGCAGCCGCCGGCAGGTGTCGACCTGGTCGGCCTCGAGCAGCGAGCTGCCCACGCCGTGGCCCTGCGCGGCGAGGAACGTGAAGCACATGCCGCCGCCCACGAGCAGGCGGTCGACCTTGGGCAGCAGCGCCTCGATGACCGCCAGCTTGTCGCTGACCTTGGACCCGCCGAGCACCACCACGTAGGGGCGCTCGGGCTCGGTGGTCAGCCGGGTGAGCACCTCGAGCTCGCGGGCGACCAGCCGGCCGGCCGCGTGCGGGAGCCGCAGCGCGACGTCGAACACCGAGGCGTGCTTCCGGTGCACGGCGCCGAACGCGTCGTCCACGTAGAGGTCGGCCAGCGCGGCGAACCGGTCGGCCAGCTCGCCCCGTTCGGCGTCGTCCTTGGACGTCTCGGCGGCCTCGAAGCGGACGTTCTCCAGCAGGAGGACGTCGCCGTCGCCCAGGGCGCCGGCCTTCGCGCGGGCGTCCTCGCCGGCCACGTCGGCGGCCAGCGGCACCGTCGTCCCCAGCAGCTCGCCGAGGCGCGCGGCGACCGGCGCGAGGGAGAACTGCGGGTCGGGCGTGCCCTTCGGGCGACCGAGGTGGGCGGCCACGATCACGCGGGCGCCGGCGTCGCGCAGCGCCTGCAGGGTGGGCAGGCTGGCGCGGATCCGGCCGTCGTCGGTGATCTCGTGGGTCTGCTTGTCCAGCGGGACGTTCAGGTCGGCGCGCAGGAGCACGCGCCGGCCGGAGACGCCCCCGGCGAGGAGTTCGTCGAGAGAGCGCATCGTCAGAGCTTCGAACCCACCAGGGCGGTGAGGTCGACGAGGCGGTTGGAGTAGCCCCACTCGTTGTCGTACCAGCCGAGCACCTTGGCCATCGGGCCGAAGACCTTGGTGAGCGTGGCGTCGTAGATGCAGGACGACGGGTCGGTCACGATGTCGGAGGAGACGATCGGCGCGTCGGTGTAGGTGAGGTACCTGCCCAGCGGGCCGGCCGCGGCCTCGCGGTAGGCGGCGTCGATCTCGTCGGCGGTGGCCTCGCGCTGGAGCATCACGGTGAGGTCGGTGGCGGAGCCGGTCGGGACCGGGACGCGGACGGCGTAGCCGTCGAGCTTGCCCTTGAGCTCCGGGATGACCAGCCCGATGGCCTTCGCGGCACCGGTGGAGGTCGGGACCATGTTCAGCGCGGCGGCGCGGGCGCGGCGGAGGTCCTTGTGCGGGCCGTCCTGCAGGTTCTGGTCGGCGGTGTAGGCGTGGATGGTCGTCATCAGGCCGCGCTCGATGCCGAACGCGTCGTTGAGGACCTTCGCCAGCGGCGCCAGGCAGTTGGTCGTGCAGGACGCGTTGCTGATGACGGTCTGGGAGCCGTCGTACAGCTCGTCGTTGACGCCCATGACGATCGTGATGTCGTCGTCGGTGGCGGGCGCGGAGATGATGACCTTCTTGGCACCACCGGCGTCGACGTGCTTGCGGGCGTCGGCGGCCTTGGTGAAGAAGCCGGTGGACTCGACGACGACGTCGACCCCGAGGTCGGCCCACGGCAGGTTCGCCGGGTCGCGCTCGGAGAGGACCTTCATCTTCGTGCCGCCGATGGAGATGGCGTCACCGTCGGCCACGACGTCCTGGTCCAGCCGGCCCAGGATGCTGTCGTACTTGAGCAGGTGGGCGAGGGCCTCGTTGCTGGTGAGGTCGTTGACCGCCACGATCTCGATGTCCTGACCACTGGCGGCGACGGCACGCCAGAAGTTGCGGCCGATGCGGCCGAATCCGTTGATGCCTACCCGGACCGTCACTGGAGACCTCCACGTCGAGTTCGCGTTGCCGCGCCATCGGGCCGCGCGCACCGCACGACCTCGCTGTGCAGACCTTAACGGGCGTGCCGAGCCACGGATGCCTGTCACCCGCGCGGGTGTCCGTGCTCAGGCCGCGGGTACCGGCGCGGTCCGTCTCGCCCTGGTCCTCGTGTCCGGGCCCTCGGTGGTGGCGGCCACGACGCGGTCCCGGCCGGCCGCCTTGGCCGCGTAGAGCGCCCGGTCGGCCGCGTCGAGCAGCGCACCCCCCGACGTCCCGTCCTCGGGGCCGACGGCCACCCCGACGCTCACGGTGACCCGGATGCGCTCGCCGCCGACCTCGTGCACGGCGGCCGCGACCTCCTGGCGCAACTGCTCCGCCCGACGCAGCGCCTGCTCGCGGTCGGCGCCCGGCAGGAGCACCAGGAACTCCTCGCCCCCGAGCCGGACGGCCGTGTCCCCGTCCCGGACGGTGGCCTGCAGCAGCCGGGCCAGTCCGCTGAGGACGACGTCGCCGGCCACGTGGCCGAAGCGGTCGTTGACGCTCTTGAAGTGGTCGATGTCGACGGCGAGGGCGGCCAGCCGGTCGTCGTGCGCCGCGGGCTCGGCGTGGCCGGCGAGCACCCGGTCCAGGTGCCGGCGGTTGTGCAGACCGGTCAGCGGGTCGCGGACGGCGTCCTCGGCGAGCTCGGCGCGCAGCCGGTCGATGACCTGCACCTGCTCGGCCAGCTGGCGGTTGAGCTCCTCCACCGCCGCCTGCCGCGCCTGCTGCTCGCTCACGTCCCGCGCGACCAGGATGCGTCCGAGGGAGCGGCCGCGTGAATCCTCGACGGGCGTGTCCCGGATGTCCATCCACAGGCCGTCGGCGACCTCGGCGAGGCGGTGCCCGTCCAGCCGCTCCGCACGCGCGAGCCCGGCCCGCGCGCGGTCGCCGGCGATCTCGGCCAGAGGCCGGCCGATCAGGTCCGCCGCGCCGAGGTCCGGCCGGAGGAACCACAGCAGCTCGCGTCCGGCCGGGTTGAGGTCGATGAGCACGTCGGAGGGGTCGACCACCAGGACCGCGTCCGGGACCGTGTCCACGATCTGCTCCCGGGCGACGGGCACGAGCCGCAGGAACCCCAGCCGCAGGACCGCCCAGCAGTTGACCACACCGGTGACGAGGAAGAAGAGCGGCGTGAGGTCCGTCCCCTGCCCGTCGAGCTGCAGTCCGATCGTGATCACGTTGCCGATGGTCCCGACGAGCCCGGCGGCCAGCAGCAGGCCGATCTGGCGGCGGAAGACGCCGGCAGCGGTCCGCCACCGGCGGGCCAGGCGCAGGTAGGCGACGGCGACGATGCCGTAGGAGTACAGCGTGTGGGCGGCGAAGACCGGCCCGAGGGACACCTGCTCCTGGCCCCCGCTGCCCACCGGTCCCTGACCGGACATGACCAGATCCCGGGTGGCCGGCAGCGCGGCCAGGACTCCCATGACGACGGGTTCGACGGCGAGCAGCCCGAGCACGCGGCGGTCCAGCCGCGACGAGGGGTTCACGACGGCGCGCGCGAGCGCGTAGATGCCGACGACGACCACGCCGACGGAGAGCATGAGCAGGGCGGGGTAGACCTCCTGGACGACGTCGGACGTCGTGGCGTGGCGCAGCCCGCTGGCGCCCGACCAGACAGCGACACCCGTCATCGTCATGGCGAGGGCGGTCGCGGCGGGAGTGCGGTCGCGCCGCTGCCAGGCCAGCGCCGCGGTGATGACCGCGACGACGGCTGCGCACGCGAACAGGAGCGCCCACTCGTGTGGCGTCATGCCCGGCTCCTCGGTCGAGGGCGGGCGTGGTCGCCCACCTCTGCCGGGGACATCGGAGCGGGCGGGCCGCGCCTGTAGCCACGACTCCCCCGTCCGGGGGAGCCGCGGCCCGCTCCGCGGGCTACTGCGTGAGCATGTCGTCGGTGACGACGGCTCTCATGCGTACGTGAGCATCCGTCGCCACCGTCGGTCCGGACGGCCTATTGCGTCAGCATGTCGTCGGTGACGACGGATTCCGTGTCCGGGATGCCCAGGTCCTTGGCGCGCTTGTCGGCCATGGCCAGCAGCCGCCGGATCCGTCCGGCGACGGCGTCCTTGGTCATCGGCGGGTCCGCCCGCTGGCCGAGCTCCTCCAGCGAGGCCTGACCGAACTCCAGCCGCAGCCGTCCGGCCACCAGCAGGTGCTCGGGGGCGTCGTTCGCGAGGATCTCCATGGCGCGCTCCACGCGGGCGCTGGCGGCCACCGCGGCGCGGGCCGAGCGGCGCAGGTTCGCGTCGTCGAAGTTGGCCAGCCGGTTGGCCGTCGCCCGGACCTCGCGGCGCATCCGCCGCTCCTCCCAGGCCATGACGGCGTCGTGGGCGCCCATGCGGGTGAGCAGCGCGCTGATGGCGTCGCCGTCGCGGACCACCACCCGGTCGGCCCCGCGGACCTCGCGCGCCTTCGCGGCGATGCCGAGCCGGCGGGCGGCACCCACGAGGGCCATCGCCGCCTCGGGACCGGGGCAGGTCACCTCGAGGGACGAGGACCGGCCGGGCTCGGTGAGCGAGCCGTGGGCCAGGAACGCGCCGCGCCAGGCGGCCTCGGCGTCGTTGATGCTGCCGGACACCACTGCCGGGGGCAGGCCGCGCACCGGGCGGCCGCGCTGGTCGACCAGGCCGGTCTGCCGGGCCAGGCCCTCGCCGTGCTTGGCGATGCGCACGAGGTAGCGCACGCCGCGGCGGATGTTGCCACCCGCGAGCACGCTCACCCCGCTGGTGTAGCCGTAGACCTCGCTGATGTCCCGCCGCAGCCGCCGGGCCACCGAGCCGGTGTCCAGCTCGGCCTCGATGACCACCCGGCCCCCGACGATGTGCAGCCCGCCGGAGAACCGCAGCAGCGCGGTCACCTCCGCCTTGCGCTCGGAGGTCTTCGTGCACTCGACCCTCGAGAGCTCGTCCTTCACCATCGCGGTCATCGCCACGTCGTCCACCCCCACGTAGCTACGGGGCTACCTGTCGTCGTCCGGGTCATCGCCATGCGCGGCGTCCCCTCTTCCCCCTCGTACCGGCCAGGTCCGATGGTCCCGGTACCCGGCGTCAGTCCTCTACTCGTCAGCGCCGCCCGACCACGGAGGCCAGGGCGGCCGACAGGCGCACGGGATCGTGCCGTGGCGCACCGTCGAGTTCCGCGACGGGCGCCAGGACGAGCTCGGCGCCGCACGAGCGCACCGCAGACAGGAGACCACGGCGGTCAACCACCGAGTCCGCATCCGCGATCACGCTGTGCAATGCCACTCCGCCCAGATGGGCCTGCAGGACCGTCACATGCTCCTCCGGTGAGAAGCCGTCCGTCTCCCCGGGCTGCGGTTCCAGGTTCAGGACCACCACCACCTTCGCCGCCGCCGCGGCCAGCGCCGCACGGAGCTGCGGTACCAGCAGGTGCGGGAGCACCGAGGTGTACCAGGAACCCGGACCCAGCGAGACCACGTCGGCCGTGGCGATCGCCTCGAGCACGGCGGGGTGCACCGGAGGATCGGCGGGCGACAGCCGGATCTCCCGCACCCTGCCCGGCGTCGTGGCGATGGCGACCTGCCCGCGGATGGTCCGCACCTGCGCGCGGTCCTCCCGGTCGACGGGCTCCACGCGGGCCACGAGGTCCAGCGGCACGTCGGCCATGGGGAGCACGCGTCCGCAGGCGCCCAGGAGCTCAGCGAGGGCGTCCAGGGCCCGCACGGTGTCCCCGCCGTGCAGCTCCACCAGCCCGGTCAGCAGCAGGTTGCCCACCGAGTGGCCGGCGAGGCCGCCGCTGCCACCCAGCCGGTGCTGCAGGAGGGCCGCCAGCGCCTGCTCCCGCTCCCCCGCGCCCGCCAGCGCGGTCAGCGCCATCCGGAGGTCACCCGGCGGCAGCACGGGGAGCTCTCGGCGGATGCGCCCGGAGGACCCCCCGTCGTCGGCCACGGTGACGACGGCGGTGACGTCGGGCGTGAGCTCCCGCCACGCGGCCAGGGCGGCCGCCAGGCCGTGCCCCCCGCCGAACGCGACGACGCGGAGCGCCCGGGCACCCTCCACCGGCTGGGCGCCCACTACTCGCGGCCCAGGTCGCGGTGCCGGGCCACCGCGGCGATGCCGTCGGCGGTGAGGCGGCGCGCGAACTCCTCGGCGATGGCCACGCTGCGGTGCTTGCCGCCGGTGCAGCCGACGGCCAGGGTCAGGTAGCGCTTCCCCTCGCGCCGGTAGCCGGGCACGAGCAGCCGCAGCACCTCGGTGTAGCGGTCGAGGAACTCCTCGGCGTCCTCCTGGCCCAGCACGTAGTCGCGCACGCCCGGATCGCGCCCGGTGTAGGGCCGCAGCTCCGGGATCCAGTGCGGGTTGGGCAGGAAGCGGGCGTCGACGACGAGGTCGGCGTCCAGGGGCACCCCGTACTTGAAGCCGAAGCTCATCACCGTCGCGGTGAGCGGAGGGGTCTGCCCCCCGCGGGCGAAGGCGTTCTCGATCGTCGCGCGCAGCTGGTGGACGTTCAGGTCGCTGGTGTCCACCCACAGGTCGGCCTCGCCGGCGATGCCGGTGAGCAGGTTCCGCTCGGCGGTGATGCCGTCGACGAGCGTGCCGTTGCCCTGCAGCGGGTGCTCCCGGCGGTTGGACTCGTAGCGCCGCACGAGCACCTCGTCGCGGGCGTGCACGTACATCACCCGCGGCCGGTGCCCGGCCTCGGACAGGACGCGGATCGCCTCCTGCAGGTCGCTGGTGAACGCCCGGCTGCGCACGTCGACGACCGCGGCGAAGCGCCGCAGGTCACCGCGGGCGCCGAGCTCGACCATCGGCAGCAGCAGGGCCGGCGGCAGGTTGTCGACGACGAACCAGCCGAGGTCCTCGAGCACGCGGCCGGCGCTGTTCTTGCCGGCGCCGGACAGGCCGGTGACGACGACGACCTCGAGCGGCTGCGTCTCGGTGCTCGACCCGTCCGGCCCCGGCACGCCGCCGGCCGCCACGTCGGGCCCGGGCAGCGCCGCTCCCGGTGCGCTGGTCAGCGGTTCGCTCATGAGGCCACCCTCCCGACCTCGGCGGTGCGCCCGGCACCGGCCCGCGGCCCGCTCCGGACGGCCGGCCCCTCGGGAGCCGTCGACGACTCGGTCGCGGGGTCGGCGTCGGTGGCCGCACCGGCGGGGTCGGCCGGCTCGGCGACCGCCGCCTGCACGGCCTCCGCGGTGCGCCGGCCGATGCCCGGGACGGCCATGAGCTCCTCCACGGTGGCGGCCCGCAGCCGCTTGAGCGATCCGAACTCCTTCATGAGCGCCTTCCGCCGCGTCTCCCCGAGACCGGGGACGTCGTCCAACAGGGAGACCAGCATGGTGGTGGAGCGCTTCTGCCGGTGGTAGGTGATCGCGAACCGGTGCGCCTCGTCGCGCACCCGCTGCAGCAGGTAGAGCGCTTCGGAGGTGCGCGGCAGGATCACCGGGTCGCTGTCGCCGGGCAGCCAGACCTCCTCCATCCGCTTGGCCAGGCCGCAGACGGCGACGTCGACGACGCCCAGCTCCTCCAGTGCCCGCGCCGCGGCGGCGACCTGGGGCGCGCCGCCGTCGACGACGAGGAGGTTCGGCGGGTAGGCGAACCGGCGCGGACGCCCCTCCTCCGCCGCGACGCCCTGCTCGTCCCGGCGGTCCTGCTCGTCCTTGACGTGGCGGGCGAAGCGCCGGCGCACGACCTCGGCCATGGCCGCGGTGTCGTCGGTTCCGTTCGTGACGGAGAAGCGGCGGTAGTCGGACTTCTTGGCCAGGCCGTCCTCGAACACCACCATGCTGGCCACGACGTTCGTGCCCTGGACGTGGCTGACGTCCATGCACTCGATCCGCAGCGGCGCGTCGGGCATCTCGAGCGCCTCCTGGAGCTCGCTCAGCGCGAGGGAGCGCGCGGTGAGGTCGCTGGAGCGCTTCACCCGGTGCCGGGCGAACGACTCCTTGGCGTTGCGCTCGACGGTCTCCATGAGGGCGCGCTTGTCGCCGCGCTGCGGGACCCGCAGCGAGACCTTGCCCCCGCGGAGCTCCTCGAGCAGCTCGGTGTAGACGTCGGCGTCGTCGGGGAGCTCGGGCACCAGCACCTCGCGCGGCACGGCCTCCCCCGCCTCGCCGACGCCGGTCTGCTCGTCGACGCCGCCGTAGACCTGGAGCAGGAACTGCTCGACGAGCTCCCCGGTGGTGACCGCCTCGACCTTGTCCACGATCCAGCCGCGCTGGCCCCGCACCCGCCCGCCGCGGACGTGGAAGACCTGGACCGCGGCCTCCAGCTCGTCCTGGGCGAAGGCGACGACGTCGGCGTCCGTGCCGTCCCCGAGGACGACGGCCTGCTTCTCCATGGCCCGCCGGAGCGCACCGAGGTCGTCGCGGAGCCGGGCGGCCTTCTCGAACTCCAGGTTCTCCGAGGCCACCGCCATCTCGCGCTCGAGCCGCTTCATCATCTGCTCGGTGCGACCGGCCATGAAGTCGCAGAAGTCGTCGACGATCTCCCGGTGCTCCTCGGCGCTGACCCGGCCGACGCAGGGCGCCGCGCACTTGCCGATGTAGCCGAGCAGGCAGGGCCGCCCGATCTGGCCGGCCCGCTTGAAGACGCCGTTGGAGCAGGTCCGTGCGGGGAAGACGCGGGTGAGCGTGTCGAGCGTCTCGCGGATGGCCCAGGCGTGCGCGTAGGGCCCGAAGTAGCGGACGCCCTTCTTCTTGGGTCCGCGCATGACCTGCAGCCGCGGGTACTCCTCGTTCAGCGTCACGGCCAGCGACGGGTAGCTCTTGTCGTCGCGGTACCGGACGTTGAACCGGGGGTCGAACTCCTTGATCCAGTTGTACTCGAGCTGGAGGGCCTCGACCTCGGTGCCGACGACGGTCCACTCGACCGCCGCCGCGGTGGTGACCATCTGCCGGGTGCGCGGGTGCAGGCCGGCGACGTCGGCGAAGTAGCTGTTCAGCCGCTGGCGCAGGCTCTTGGCCTTGCCGACGTAGATGACGCGGCCGTTCGGGTCGCGGAACTTGTAGACCCCGGGGCTCTCGGGGATCGAGCCGACCGCCGGGCGGTACGTGGAGGGGTCGGCCATGCGTCCAGGTTAGGTCGGAGGGGTGACAGGCCGCCCGGGGCGTGGCACGACCGTCACAGCCGTCACACCGGTCGCGGGCGAAGGTCAGCCGGAGCCGCGGTCGCGGCTCCGGCGGGGGCCGGCCGGTCGCTCAGCCGACGGGCTGCGAGTGCCGGACGGGAACGGTCGTGGGGACGCGGTGGGCGAGGGCCTTCACCCGGGGAGCGGCGGAGCGGGCGATCCGGCGGACGAGCGACACGGCGGCGAAGAACGCGACCGGGACGGCGACGAAGTCGAACGCGTCGGAGACCGCGCGCGTGGCCACGACGGCCAGGGAGACGCCGAGGATGGTGAGGAGCACGGCGACGGAGAGGACGCTCGCCCCGGGGCCGCTCTTGCCCTGCCACGGCTGGCCGCAGTGGCTCATGTCGGGGTCGCAGTCGGGCGTGAGTGCGCTCATCGCGGCCTCCTCGCAGGCCGTGGGCACGGCCTTCAGTGACGTCTGTCACAAGCAGGGTAGCCCTGCGTGACCTCCATCACAAGCCGGAACGGGTTCGCCCGCTGCCCCGCGAGAACGCGGGGCAGCGGGTCCTGCGGTCAGCCCCCCGCGCCGAGTTCGCGGTCGAGGGCCAGGTTGAGGTTCAGCACCCTGACGTGGGGTGCGCCGACGAAGCCGAGATCGCGCCCGGACGTCGACTGCGCGACCAGTGCGCGCACGACGGCCGGGTCGACGTCCCGCGCCGCGGCGACCCGGTCCACCTGCAGGGCCGCGTACTCCACGGAGATGTCGGGGTCCAGGCCCGACCCCGAGGCGGTGACCGCGTCCGGCGGCACGTCGGCGGGCGAGACCCCGTTGAAGGCGGCCACCTCGTCCCGGCGCTCCACCACCATCGCCGCCAGCTCCTCCGAGCTCGGTCCGAGGTTCGAGCCGCCGGAGGCCAGCGGGTCGTAGTCGGCGGCCGACGGCCGGGACTGGAAGTACCGCGGCAGCGGGTTCCCCGACTCGTCGGCGAACGACTGACCGAGCAGGGTCGAACCGACCACCTGCCCGTCGACCTCGATCAGGGAGCCGTCGGCCTTCGCCGGCGCGATGAGCTGGGCCAGCCCGAACACCAGCAGCGGGTAGGCCAGGCCGAGCAGGACCGTGAACACGGCGACGGCGCGGACGGCGGCCAGCAGCTGCCGGCCGGGGCGGGAGAGCGGAGTGGACATCAGGCGATCCCGGGGATGAGGGAGACGAGGAGGTCGATGAGCTTGATCCCGACGAAGGGCAGCACCACGCCGCCGACGCCGTAGACCAGCAGGTTGCGGCGGAGCATGTCCGAGGCCGATCCGGGCCGGTAGCTGACGCCGCGCAGGGCCAGCGGCACCAGCGCGACGATGATCAGCGCGTTGAAGATGACCGCGGACAGGATCGCCGACTCCGGTGAGGACAGGCGCATCACGTTGAGCGAGTCCAGCGCCGGGATCGTCCCCGCGAACATGGCGGGGATGATGGCGAAGTACTTCGCCAGGTCGTTGGCGATGGAGAAGGTGGTCAGCGACCCCCGGGTGATCAGCAGTTGCTTGCCGATCTCGACGATCTCGATGAGCTTCGTCGGGTTGGAGTCGAGGTCGACCATGTTGCCGGCCTCCTTGGCCGCGGTCGTCCCGGTGTTCATCGCCACGCCGACGTCGGCCTGGGCCAGCGCCGGTGCGTCGTTGGTGCCGTCACCGGTCATGGCGACCAGCCGGCCACCCTCCTGCTCGCGCCGGATGAGGGCGAGCTTGTCCTCCGGCGTGGCCTCGGCCAGCACGTCGTCCACTCCCGCCTCGTCGGCGATCGCGCGGGCGGTGCGCTCGTTGTCGCCGGTGATCATGATCGTGCGGATGCCCATGCGGCGCAGCTCGTCGAACCGCTCCCGCATGCCCTCCTTGACCACGTCCTTGAGGTGGATGACACCGAGCACCCGGGCGCTGCGTGCGTCGGCGCAGGCCAGAACCAGCGGCGTCCCGCCGGAGCCGGAGATGGCGTCGACCACCTGCCCGACCTCGTCGGGGACCACCCCGCCGAGCGACCGGACCCAGTCGGTCACCGCGCCGGCGGCTCCCTTGCGCAGCTGCTGGCCGTCGGGCAGGTCCACGCCGCTCATCCGGGTCTGCGCGGTGAAGGGAACGAAGTGCGCCCCCGGCAGGTCCGCACGCTCGCGCAGCCCGTACCCGGTCTTGGCGAGCACGACGATGCTGCGTCCCTCGGGGGTCTCGTCGGCCAGCGAGGCCAGCTGGGCGGCGTCGGCGACCTCCTTCTCCTCGGCCTCGCCGACGGGGAGGAATTCGCTGGCCTGCCGGTTGCCGAGGGTGATGGTGCCGGTCTTGTCCAGCAGCAGGGTGCCGACGTCACCGGCGGCCTCGACCGCGCGGCCGCTCATGGCCAGCACGTTGCGCTGCACGAGGCGGTCCATCCCGGCGATGCCGATCGCCGACAGCAGGGCGCCGATCGTGGTCGGGATGAGGCAGACGACGAGCGCGATGAGGACGGCGGTGTCCTGGCGCGCGCCCGAGTAGACGGCGAACGGCTGGAGCGTCACGACGGCCAGCAGGAAGACGATGGTGAGCGAGCTGAGCAGGATGTTCAGCGCGATCTCGTTGGGCGTCTTCTGCCGCGCCGCGCCCTCGACCAGGGCGATCATGCGGTCGACGAAGGTCTCGCCGGGCCGGCTGGTGATGCGGACCACGATGCGGTCGGACAGCACGGTGGTGCCGCCGGTGACAGCCGAGCGGTCGCCGCCGGATTCGCGGATGACCGGCGCGGACTCGCCGGTGATCGCGGACTCGTCGACGCTGGCGATGCCCTCGATCACGTCGCCGTCACCGGGGATCGCCTGGCCGGCGACGATGACGACGGTGTCCCCGGGCTGCAGGTCCGACGCCGGCACCTCCCGGCCGTCGAGCAGATGGGCGACCGTCGTGGTCCGTGCCTTGCGCAGGGAGGCCGCCTGCGCCTTGCCGCGGCCCTCGGCGACGGCCTCGGCCAGGTTGGCGAACAGCACGGTCAGCCACAGCCAGAAGGCGATGAGCCAGCCGAAGACCGACGGGTCGGCGATGGCGAGCACGGTGGAGAAGACGGAGCCGACCCACACCACCAGGATCACGGGCTGGCGCACCAGCGCGCGTGGGTCGAGCTTGCGCAGGGCGCCGAGGAGGGCCGGGCGGATCTGATCGGGGGACAGCAGGGAACGGGAGGACGACGAACGGGGCGCAGGGTTCTGCGTCCGGTCGTGCCGGACAGCGGTGCTCACAGGGGTAGCCCTTCGGCGAGCGGTCCCAGGGCCAGGACCGGGAAGTAGGTGAGGCCGACGACGACGAGCGTCACGGCGACGAGCAGCCCGACGAACAGCGGGCGGTGGGTCGGGAACGTCCCCGCGGTGGCGGCCTGCCGCCCCTGGACGGCCAGCCGTCCGGCGAGGGCGAGCACGAGGATGATGGGCAGGAACCGGCCGAACACCATGGCCAGCCCGATCGCGGTGTTGAAGTACGGGGTGTTCGCCCCGAAGCCGGCGAAGGCGGAGCCGTTGTTGTTCGCACCGGACGTGAAGGCGTAGAGGATCTCCGACAGGCCGTGCGGGCCGGTCTCCTGGATCGACTCGCCGGCCGGGGGGAGCAGGATGGACAGGCCGGTGCCCACGAGCACCAGCGCCGGCACCGTGATCAGGTACAGCGACGCCAGGGTCATTTCCTTGCCACCGAGCCGCTTGCCCAGGTACTCCGGGGTCCGGCCGACCATCAGCCCGGCGACGAAGACGGCGATGACGGCGAGCACGAGCATCCCGTAGAGGCCGGCGCCCACGCCGCCGGGTGCGACCTCGCCCAGCAGCATGTTGAGCAGGGCCGTGCCGCCACCGAGTGCGGTGTAGCTGTCGTGCATCGAGTTGACCGAACCGGTCGAGGTGAGCGTGGTGGCCCCGGCGTACAGCGCCGACAGCGGTTCGCCGAAGCGGACCTCCTTGCCCTCCATGGCCGCCCCGGCCAGGCGCGGCACCAGGCCGTCGGCGCGGGACTCGAACCAGCTGATCAGTGCGATCGAGCCGGCGGCCAGCGTGGCCATCACGCCGAGGATCGCGTACCCCTGCCGGCGGTCGCGCACCATCGTGCCGAAGGTGCGGGTCAGCGCGAACGGGATCACGAAGATCAGGAAGATCTGGAACAGCGACACCCAGGCGGTCGGGCCCTCGAAGGGGTGCGCCGCGTTGGCGTTGTAGAAACCACCGCCGTTGGTGCCCAGCTCCTTGATCGCCTCCTGCGAGGCGACCGGGCCGCCCGTGATGACCTGGGTCCCGCCGGCGAGCGTGCTCGCCCCGGTGCCGGAGGAGAAGTTCTGCACGACCCCGCCGAGCACCATGGCCAGGGCGCCGACCACCGAGATGGGCAGCAGGATCCGGGTGATCGCGCGGGTCAGGTCGACCCAGAAGTTGCCCAGCCGGTCGGTGCGGGTGCGGGCGAAGCCGCGGACCAGGGCGATGGCGACGGCTATGCCGGTGGCGGCGGAGACGAAGTTCTGCACGGCCAGGCCGGCCATCTGGGTGAGGTGGCTCATCGCGGACTCGCCGCCGTAGCCCTGCCAGTTCGTGTTGGTCACGAAGCTGATCGCGGTGTTCCAGGCCGAGCTCTGCTCGACCGGACCCATGCCGGTGTCCAGTGGCAACCACTGCTGCAGCCGCTGCAGCCCGTAGACCACCAGCACGCCGACCAGCGAGAAGGCCAGCACGCTGCGCGCGTAGACCGGCCAGCGCTGCTCCCCGTCCGGATCGACGCCGACGGTGCGGTAGAGCACGCGCTCGGCCCGCGCGTGCCTCTCGCTGGTGAACACCCGCGCCATGTAGTCGCCCAGCGGCTTCCACGCCAGCGCCAGGGCGGCCAGGAGCACGGCGAACTGCAGCCAGCCGGCCGCGGTGTCGCTCATCAGAACCTCTCCGGGAACAGCAGGGACGCGATCAGGTACAGCACCAGGGCGACGGCCACGGTCAGGCCGGCCACGTCGAGGACGGTCACAGCCGCTCCACCCCCCGCACGGCCAGCGCCAGCAGCCCGAAGACCACCAGCGTCAGGATCAGGAACACCACGTCGGCCACGACGTACACCTCATGAGACGGATCCGGCGGACGACCCTTCGTCGTCCGCACCGCCGGGCGACGCTAGGCGCGCAGGAGGACGGTGACGCCGGTCTTGACGCCTCCTTGACGCCGGGGCGGGCGGTCTTGACGCCGCCCTGACGGCGGACGCCGGCGCCGCGCAGGGACTGCACCGAGACCGGAAGGGGAGTCCGCGCCCGGGGCAGGTCAGTAACGCGTCAAGATGCCCGATCCCGGCGTTCGGAAAGCGTCAAGGCCCTGTCCGTCAGACGGTCGCCGCGCGGAAATGGAGGCATGCCTGAACAGCTGATCGTCGTCGTCTGGGGTCTGCTGGCCATCGCGCTCATCAGCGCGGTGGGCCGCTGGTGCCGAACCCATCCCGGCCCACCCGCCGCCGGCGGGGACGTCGCAGGGGGGCGGCCGGAGTGAACAACCTGCTGCAGGTCGTCGCCCTCGTCCTCGCCTACGTCGTGGTCGTGCGTGGCTGCGAGTGGGTGTTCCGCCGGGGCGCCGGACCCGACGCTACCGACGCACACGACCGCGCTGACGGGAATCCTGACGGGACCTTGACGCCGGTCCACCTGCCGCGGGCGGCCGACCGGGACGATCATGAGGAGCATGGCCCGTGGGACCTTGCGCATCTACCTGGGCGCCGCTCCCGGCGTCGGCAAGACCTTCGCCGTGCTCGGCGAGGCGCACCGCCGCGCCGCCCGTGGCACCGACGTCCTGATCGGGCTGGTCGAGACGCACGGCCGGAGGCGCACCGCTGAGCAGCTGACCGGGTTGGAGATCCTGCCGCGCGCCACCGTCATCCACCGCGGCGTGGCGCTGACCGAGCTGGACGTCGTCGGCGTCCTCCGGCGTCGCCCGGAGGTCGTCGTCATCGACGAGCTGGCGCACACCAACGCACCCGGCTCCCGCAACGCCAAGCGATGGCAGGACGTCGAGGAGATCCTCGACGCGGGGATCAGCGTGCTGACCACGGTCAACGTCCAGCACCTGGCGAGCCTCAACGACGTCGTCGAGCAGATCACCGGGATCGAGCAGCAGGAGACGGTCCCCGACGAGGTGGTGCGCCGCGCTGACCAGATCGAGCTGGTCGACATGTCGCCCGAGGCGCTGCGGCGCCGGCTCGCGCACGGCAACGTCTACCCCGCCGAGCGGGTCGATGCCGCCCTGGGCAACTACTTCCGCGTCGGCAACCTCACTGCGCTGCGCGAGCTCGCGCTGCTGTGGCTCGCCGACAGGGTCGACGAGGGACTCCGCCGCTACAAGGCCGAGCACGACATCGACCACGTCTGGGAGGCCCGCGAGCGTGTCGTCGTGGCGCTCACCGGCGGCCCGGAAGGGGAGACGCTGATCCGCCGCGCCTGCCGGGTGGCCCAGCGCAGTGGCTCCGGCGCGCTGATCGCCGTCCACGTGCTCTCCAGCGACGGGCTCGTCGGCGCGTCTCCCGGCGCGCTGCGCAGCCAGCGCACCCTGGTGGAGAGCCTGGGCGGCAGCTACCACCAGGTCGTCGGCGACGACGTGGCCGACGCCCTGCTGGAGTTCGCCCGCAGCGTCGACGCCACCCAGCTGGTCATCGGCACCAGCCGGCGCTCACGCTGGGCGCGCGCGGTCCGGAGCGGGATCGGTGGCCAGGTGGTCGACGGATCCGGCGAGATCGACGTGCACATCGTCACCCACTCCGCTGCCGGGTCCCGCGGGTGGCGGCTACCGCCGGTCACCGGCGCGCTCACGTCGCGCCGCCGGTGGCTCGGGTTCGCCCTCGCCGCCGTCGGCCTGCCGCTGGCCACGGTCGCCTGCGTCACGGCGCAGGCGGCGCTGTCCCTGGCCAGCGTGCTGCTGGTCTTCCTCCTGCTGGTGATGGCCGTCGCCCTCGTGGGCGGACTGTGGCCGGCTCTCGTCGCGGCCGTCGGTGGCGGGCTGGTGGCCAACTGGTTCTTCACCGAACCCACCGGCCGGCTGACGGTGAACCGGATCGACGACGTCGTGGCGCTCGTCGGCGGACTCGTCGTCGCGGTCGCCGTCGCGACCGTCGTGGACCGCTCCGCGCGGCGGGCCACCGCGGCGGCCCGCTCCCGGGCCGAGACGGCGATGCTCGCCTCGCTGTCCCGGTCGGTGCTGGCCGGGGACCGCGGTCTGCCCAGCATGCTCGAGCAGATCCGCGAGGCATTCGGTCTCCGGGCGGTCAGCATGGTGGAGAACACCGGTGAGGCCGTCCGCACCGTGGGCACCTGCGGGCATCACGACGCCGACGCCGACGCCGACGCCGACGCCGCCGACGACGTCGCGGTCACCGACCGCCTGACGCTGCGGCTGTGGGGCCGCACTCTGCCGGCCGGCGACCGGCGGGTCCTGGTGGCCTTCGCCGAGCAGGCCGCCGTCGCCCTGCACCAGGGCCGGCTGGCCGCGCAGGCCGCCGAGGCCGATCGGCTCGCCGCCGGGAACAGCATGCGCAACGCGCTGCTGGCCGCGGTCAGCCACGATCTGCGCACCCCGCTGGCCGGGATCAAGGCCGCCGCGTCGGCGCTGCGGACCGACGGCCTGGCCCTCAGCGACGGCGACCGCGTCGAGCTGGTCGCCACCATCGACGAGTCCGCGGACCGGCTCGGCGCCCTGGTCGACAACCTCCTCGACATGAGCCGCCTGCAGGCCGGCGTGGTCACTCCCGCCCTCGCCCCCAGCGACCTGCCCTCGGTCGTCCACCGGGCGCTGTCCTGGCTGGATGCCGGCGACCGGCACCGCGCCGAGGTGGACTGGCCCGACGACCTCCCACCGGTGCTGGCCGACCCCGGCCTGCTGGAGCGGGTGGTCGCCAACCTGCTCCTCAACGCCGGCCGGCACGCCCGGAGCGGTTCGCTCACCATCCGGGTGGGGATGGTCGGCAACCGGGTCGAGTTGCAGATCGTCGACCGCGGGCCCGGTGTGGCCGAGCCCGACCGGGACCGCATGTTCGCCCCGTTCCAGCGCCTCGGTGACTCACCCGGCGGTCAGGGCGTCGGGCTCGGGCTGGCCGTCGCCCGGGGGCTCACCGAGGCGATGAGCGGCACCCTGACCGCCGAGGACACTCCGGGCGGCGGTCTGACCATGGTGGTGTCCCTGCCGATGGCGCCCGTGAGCTCACCCGGACGGATGCCTCTCGCGGCTGCCGGATCGTGAGCCGGGTCCTGGTCGTCGATGACGACCCCCAGCTGCTGCGTGCCCTGCGGATCACGCTGCGGGCCGCCGGGTTCGAGGTGGTGACGGCGGCCGACGGCCGGACCGCACTGGCCGAGGCCGCCACGGCGCACCCCGACGTCGTCGTCCTCGACCTCGGGCTGCCCGACCTCGACGGCACCGAGGTGCTGGCCGGGCTGCGCCCGTGGTTCACCGGCCCGGTCGTCGTCCTGTCCGCCCGGGCCGAGAGCCAGGACAAGGTCCACGCGCTCGACGCCGGGGCCGATGACTACGTGACCAAACCCTTCGACATGAGCGAGCTGCTGGCGCGGCTGCGCGCGCTGCTCCGCCGGGGGGCACCGGAGGCCGACGAGCCCCTGGTCCGCACCGACCACTTCACCGTCGACCTGGCGAACCGTCAGGTCACCGTCGACGGAGCAGCCGTGCGCCTGACGCCGACGGAATGGGCGCTGCTGACCGAACTCGTGAGGGCGCCCGACCGCCTCGTCGGCCAGCGCCAGTTGCTCCAGTCGGTGTGGGGACCGGCGTACGAGAAGGAGACCAACTACCTGCGGGTGTACCTCAACCAGCTTCGGCGCAAGCTCGAGCCCGACCCCGCCCATCCCCGGTACCTGCGTACCGAGCCCGGCATGGGCTACCGGTTCACGCCGTGACCGCCGTCGCCCCGGTCCTCCCCCGGCCACGGGGCGGCAGCGGTCAGAGCACCAGCCCGAGGCCGCCGTCGACGAGCAGCGTCTGGCCGGTGGCGTAGCGGGTGCCGATGAGCCCGACGCAGGCGTCGGCGATGTCGTCGGGCGTGGCGACCCGCTTCAGGGGGGCCGTCGCCGTCACCCCCTCCTTGATCGCGTCCCAGGTCTCGGTCCACGGCGTCGCCACGAGACCGGGGGCCACCGCGTTGACGCGGACCCGGCCGCCGGCGTGCTTCGCGAGCAGCGTCGTCAGGTGGTCGACGGCGGCCTTCGACACGGCGTACGGCAGCGAGCTGCCGGTCTGCCGGATGCCGGCGATCGAGGTGATGTTGATGATCCAGCCGTCCTCGGCGGCACGCAGCAACGGGAGAGCGGCCTGCGACACGAGGAAGGTGCCGACGACGTTGACGCCGAGCACGCGGTTCCAGTGGTCGATCGTGACGCCGTCGATGTCCGCGAGCGGGACGTCCGCGGTGACGGCGGCGTTGTTGACCAGCCCGTCGAGCCGTCCCCACCGGCTCCGGGCCGCCTCGACCAGCGCATGCGCCGTGGCGGGGTCGGAGATGTCCCCCTGCACGTAGCAGGCCTCCCCCAGCTCACCGGCCAGCCGTTCCCCGGCGTCGACGGAGGAGGCGGAGTTGACGACGATGCGGGCGCCCGCGGCCGCCAGCCTGCGCGCGACGGCTTCGCCGATGCCGCTGCTCGATCCGGTGACGATGACGACGTGGCCGGTGAGGTCCAAGGGGGCTCCCTGAGGGGTCGTGTCCTGCGCGAGGTCCGGACTCGAGTCTCCGACGACGTCAACACCGGGCACGGGCCCGGCCTGTGGACAACTCGATGGCCCGCTGCCGCACGGCGGCATGCTCGCCTCTCGACGACGACGGAGGTGTGCGGTGCGGCAGACGGTGACCGACCAATGGGGTGCCGAGTGGAAGGCACGGGCGCGACCCGAGCGCGGGTCCGGGACGAGACCGCCGCATCCCGGCCCGGACGCCGACCGCATGCGCCGGCGGCTGGAGGCGGCGCTGGGGCGGTACCCGGCCGGCCTGGTGCCGTCGGCGACCACCGACGTGCGGGACGCGGCCGCTCCCATCAGCGACCCGGTCGACCGAGAGCTGGCGGAGTTCCGGCGCCAGTGGCACCGGCCGGGCACCACCCTCTGGGTGGCCTTCGAGGCCGGGCCCGGGCTCGTGCGCACGGGGTGGGGCCGCTGGCGCACGCCGCGGTCGGGCACGTGGGAGGTCGAGCTGATCGCTCGTGGCCGGTTCCGGCGGTGGGCCCGGTGGCAGGTGTCCGGCGACGAGGCAGCGGCGAGGGTGCTCGCCACGGTGACGGCCGACGTGGCCGCCGGCCGCGTGCCGGACCCGGCCGGCGCGACCCTCGTGGAGGTCGTCGACCACCGTCCGCCGTTCCGGCCGCAGCCGCTCTCCTGATCTCGCCCGACGGGTCGAGACCGGTCCTGAGCATGCGACGGCGCCCGTCCCCGGGTGCGGGGACGGGCGCCGTCGGGTGCCTCAGCCGGCCTTCTTGCGGACCCTCTTCTTCGGCGCCGCGGCCGCGGCCACGGCGTCCTCGTCGAGGATCTTGGCGAGGTACCGCCCGGTGTGGCTCTCGGGCACGGTGGCCACGAACTCCGGCGAGCCCTCGGCGACGACGGTGCCGCCGCGGAACCCGCCCTCCGGGCCCATGTCGATCAGCCAGTCGGCGCTCTTGATCACGTCGAGGTTGTGCTCGATGACGATGACCGAGTTGCCCTTGTCGACCAGACCCTGCAGGACCAGCAGCAGCTTGCGGATGTCCTCGAAGTGCAGGCCGGTGGTCGGCTCGTCGAGGACGTAGATGCTGCGGCCGTTGGACCGCTTCTGCAGCTCGCTGGCCAGCTTCACCCGCTGCGCCTCACCACCGGAGAGCGTGGTGGCCGGCTGGCCGAGCCGGACGTAGCCCAGGCCGACCTCGGTGAGCGTGCGCAGGTAGCGCGCGATCGCCGGGATGGCGGCGAAGAAGTCGGCCGCCTCCTCGATGGGCATGTCGAGCACCTCGGCGACCGTCTTGCCCTTGTAGTGCACCTCCAGGGTCTCCCGGTTGAACCGGGCGCCCTTGCACACCTCGCAGGGCACGTAGACGTCCGGCAGGAAGTTCATCTCGATCTTCAGCGTGCCGTCGCCGGAGCACGCCTCGCAGCGGCCGCCCTTGACGTTGAAGGAGAACCGCCCCGGCAGGTAGCCGCGCATCTTCGCCTCGGTCGTCTGGGCGAACAGCTTGCGCACCTGGTCCCAGACCCCGGTGTAGGTGGCCGGGTTGGACCGCGGCGTGCGGCCGATCGGCGACTGGTCGACGTGCACGACCTTGTCCAGCTGGTCGAGGCCGGTGATCGTGCGGTGCCGGCCGGCGACCATGCGCGCACGGTTCAGGACGTTCGCCATCGTCGTGTAGAGGATGTCGTTGACCAGGGTCGACTTGCCCGAGCCCGAGACACCCGTGACGGCGACCAGGACGCCGAGCGGGAACGTCACGTCGATGCCGCGCAGGTTGTTCTCGCGGGCGCCCTTGACGACCAGCTCGCGGCCCGGGGTGAGCTCGCGGCGCTTCTCCGGGATCTCGATCGACTTCCGGCCGGAGAGGTACTGGCCGGTGAGCGACCGCTCGCTGGCCAGCAGGTCCTCCACCGTCCCGCTGACCACGACCTCGCCGCCGTGCTCGCCGGCGCCCGGGCCGATGTCGACCACCCAGTCGGCCACCTTGATCGTGTCCTCGTCGTGCTCGACGACGATCAGCGTGTTGCCCATGTCGCGCAGCCGCACCAGCGTCTCGATCAGCCGGGTGTTGTCGCGCTGGTGCAGGCCGATCGAGGGCTCGTCGAGCACGTAGAGCACGCCCACCAGGCCCGAGCCGATCTGGGTGGCCAGCCGGATGCGCTGCGCCTCGCCGCCGGCGAGCGTGGCGGCCGGCCGGTCCAGCGACAGGTAGTCCAGGCCGACGTCGACCAGGAAGGACAGCCGGGCCTGGATCTCCCGGAGCACTCGGTCGGCGATCGCCTTCTCCCGCTCGCCCAGCTCGAGGACGCCCAGCCACTGCGAGGCCTCGCCGATGGAGAGGTTGGTGACCTCGGCGATCGAGCGGTCGTTGAGCTTGACCGCCAGGATCTCGGGCTTGAGGCGGGTGCCGTGGCAGACGGGGCACGGGACGTCGCGCATGTAGCCCTCGTACTTGTCCCGCATGTAGTCGCTGTCGGTGTCGTCGTGCCGGCGCTCGAGGAAGGGCAGCACGCCCTCGAAGGCGGCGTAGTAGCTGCGTTCCCGGCCGTACCGGTTCTTGTAGCGGACGTGCACCTGGTCGGGCGAGCCGTGCAGGATCGCCTTCTGCACCTTGGCCGGGAGCCGCTCCCAGGGGTCGTCCATGGAGAAGCCGATCTGCTGGGACAGGCCGGTGAGCAGCCGGGTGAAGTACTCGTTGCTCATCGAGCTGGACCACGGCGCGATCGCACCCTGGTTGAGGCTCTTCTCCGGGTCGGGGACGACGAGCTCCGGGTCGACCTCCTTGCGGGTGCCGATGCCGGTGCACTCGGCGCAGGCGCCGAAGGGCGAGTTGAAGGAGAAGGAGCGGGGCTCCAGCGCCTCGAACGACAGCCCGTCGTCCACGCAGGCCAGGTGCTCGGAGAAGGTGCGCTCGCGCTGGGGGTCGTCGTCCGGGAGGTCGACGAACTCGAGGACGACGAGCCCGCCGGCCAGGCCCAGGGCGGTCTCGACCGAGTCGGTCAGGCGGCGCTTGGCGCTCTCCTTGACCGTGAGGCGGTCGATGATCACCTCGATGGAGTGCTTCTCCTGCTTCTTCAGCTTCGGCGGCTCGGTGAGCGAGTGCACGACGCCGTCCACGCGGACGCGGGAGAAGCCCTGGGTCTGCAGCGAGCTGAACAGGTCGACGTACTCGCCCTTGCGGGCGCGGACGACCGGCGCGAGCACCTGGAACCGGGTGCCCTCCTCCATGCCGAGCACCTGGTCGACGATCTGCTGCGGCGTCTGCCGGGAGATCGGCTTGCCGCAGTTCGGGCAGTGCGGCTGGCCGGCGCGGGCGTAGAGCAGACGCAGGTAGTCGTAGACCTCGGTGATGGTGCCGACGGTCGACCGCGGGTTGCGGTTGGTCGACTTCTGGTCGATGGACACCGCCGGCGAGAGGCCCTCGATGAAGTCGACGTCCGGCTTGTCCATCTGGCCCAGGAACTGCCGGGCGTAGGCCGACAGCGACTCCACGTACCGGCGCTGGCCCTCGGCGAAGATCGTGTCGAAGGCGAGGCTGGACTTGCCGGAGCCGGAGAGGCCCGTGAACACGATGAGCGCGTCACGGGGGAGGTCGAGGTGGACGTCCTTGAGGTTGTGCTCTCGGGCGCCGCGGACGACGAGCCGGTCCATGTGATCCCTGTCGGTCGCTTGGTGGATGCCGCACGTGCTGGTGCAGGCGGTGAGTGCCCCGGGGGGCGCCGCCGTACTGCTGGGTCAACGCCCCCGCTCGCCGTGGTCGTCCGCCTCCGCGGTGTGACCTGCGCCCGGCCACGGTGCACGCCGCGCCGGGCTCAGGTCGCGGCGGCCGCGGGCTCGGTGGTGTCGGTCGCGGTGGGGTCGAAGACGGGCGCGTAGCGGCGCCACGGGAGCCGGCGTTCCAGCTCTCCGGCCAGCCAGAGTAGACGCCCCTCGGCACCCGGGGGGCCCACGAACTGGACGGCGACCGGGGGCCCGCTGGGGCGGCTCGCCGCAGGCAGCACGGCCGCCGGGAGCCCGGCCAGGTTCCACGCCGCCGTCCACGGGGCCCACCGCGCGTTGGCGGTGATGTTGGCCAGGAAGGAGCGCTCGTGCCAGAGGCGGGCCGGCAGCGGCGGACCGGTGGTCACCGGGGTGAGCAGCACATCGACGTCGCCGAAGAACTCCACCATCCGCGCTCGGAACCGCTCCTGCGTGCGCGGCCGGACCAGCCCGAGCCGGCGGGCGATGCGGCCCAGCCGGGCGTGGGTGCGGCTGCGGGGCTGCAGGTCCGCACGGTCGATGCCGAGGGCGGCGGCGTCGTCCTCGGCGCCGGCCATCCAGCGGACCAGCGCGCCGGCCGCCGCGCCGGGCGTGATCGGCGGGTTGCGGCGCACCACGGTGTGGCCGGCCGCCTCCAGCTGGGCCACCACGGCCTCGACGGCCGCGCGCGTGGCGGCGTCCGCACCCACGCCGGGCACCGGCGAGCGGGTGCTCACCGCGATGCGCAGGGGCCGCCCCGGGGCGGCCGGTGGCTCCGGCGTCTCCCCCGCCAGGACGGCGTGCGCGATGGCCAGGTCGGCCACGGTGGTGGCCAGCGCGCCGTTGACCGCCATGCCCGACCAGTCGTCGGCACCGATGCCCCCGGGGACCACGCCGCGGCCGGGCTTGAGCGTGACCAGGCCGCACGCCGCGGCCGGCAGCCGCAGCGACCCCATGCCGTCGTTGCCGTGGGCGATGGGCACCGACCCCGAGGCGACGGCGGCGGCGCTGCCCCCGGAGCTGCCGGCCGGGGAGAGCGCGGTGTCCCAGGGGTTGCGGCTCACCGTGCCCGGCCCGTCGGTGGCGGCGTAGAGGCAGAGCTCCGGCGCGCGGGTGATGCCGACGACGACGGCGCCGGCCTTCCGCAGCCGGGTGACGACGGGGTGGTCCCTGCGCTCGGGCCCGCCACCGTGTGCCGGGGAGCCGTCGGTGCACGTCTCCCCCGCGACCGCGACGTTGTCCTTGATCGCCACCGGCACGCCGGCCAGCGGCAGGGCGAAGCGGGTCAGGCTGGCGTCGACCGCGGCGGCCTCGGCCAGCGCGGCCTCCCGCCGGACGACCCGGAAGGCGCCGACCCGGCCGTCGACGGCCTCGATGTGGTCGAGGTGCGCCCGGACGACGTCGACGGCGGTGATCTCCCCGGTGCGGACCCGCGCGGCGATCTCCGCGGCCGGCAGCCCGACCAGCGAGGCGTCGCTCGGCCCGTCGAACTCCCCGGCCCACGGCACCGGCCGTCCCGTCGACCCGTTCCCGGCCCGCATCACGATCGGGGGGAGGACGGGACCTCCGCTAGCGTCCATGCCTGGACCGTAACGGCGCACGCCGACACTTTTCGAACGGAGGCCCGAGATGAGCTCCTACACCGGGAACGTCGAGGTCGGTGGGCCGCCGGATGTGCGGGAGCTGCCCGGCCTGACGATCCGCAAGCTGGCGGTCAGCGAGATGGCGAACAACGCCTACCTGCTCACCTGCACGGCCACCGGCGAGGCCCTGCTCGTCGACGCCGCCGCCGAGCCCGAGGCGCTGCTGGCGCTGGTGGGCGACGCGCTGCTGCGCACCGTGGTCACCACGCACGGCCACTGGGACCACCACCGCGCGCTGCCCGAGGTGGTCGCGGCCACCGGCGCGGCCACCGTCGCGCACGCCGCCGACGCGGCCGACCTCCCGGTGCCCGTGGACCGGACGGTGGAGCACGGCGAGACGGTCTCCGTCGGCGAGCAGCCGCTGGAGGTCATCCACCTGCGCGGGCACACCCCCGGCAGCATCGCGCTGGTCTGGCGCGGGCACGGCGACGCGGGCACACACGTGTTCACCGGCGACAGCCTGTTCCCCGGCGGCGTCGGCAACACCCAGGGCGACGCCGCGCGCTTCGCCAGCCTCATCGACGACGTCGAGCAGCGGCTGTTCGGCACGCTGCCGGACGACACGTGGGTCTACCCGGGTCACGGCGACGACACGACGCTGGGCGCCGAGCGCCCGAACCTCCCGGAGTGGCGCGCCCGCGGCTGGTGATCCGGCCGATCAGGCGGGGGCGCTGTCCTCGTCGTCGTCGTCGAAGGCGGCGGCCAGCTCGTCGGGGGTGCCCGGCAGGTAGAGCGGGAGGATCGAGACGTTCCACTCGGGACGGCGCTGGTCCACCCCCACCGCGAGGTCCCAGGCGGCGCGCGCGGTCAGCGGGCCGAAGCAGCCCTCGTCACCGTCCTCGCCCACCGCCACCTCGACCAGCCACTGGTCCGAGAGGTCGGCCGCGAGCTCGCCGAAGTCCGGCAGGGCCTCCTCGTCGGGCTCGGGAGCATCCGCCAGGACCGGGTAGATGAGCGCCATGCCTCACCGTAGAGGGACGCGGGCCGTTCCGCGGCGCCGCCTAGCCTGACGCGCATGAGCGCCGGAGCAGGCACGGAGGACACCCGGTCGATGCGCGAGCGCATGGAGGCCGGCGACCCGTACATCGCCGACGACCCGGAGCTCGCGGAGGCCAGCGCCCGGGCGCTGGACCTGATGGCGGCCTACAACGCCACGTCGGTCCGCCAGGGGCCGCTGCGACGGGCGTTGCTCGAGCAGCTCCTGGGCTCGATCGGCGGGGGCACCGAGCTGCGCCCTCCGCTCTTCGTCGACTACGGCACCAACATCACCATCGGCGCCCGCTGCTTCGCCAACTTCGGGCTCGTGGCCCTGGACGTCGCCCGGATCACCATCGGCGACGACGTCCAGTTCGGCCCGAACGTCCAGCTGCTCACCCCCACGCACCCGGTGGAGTCCGAGCCCCGTCGGCAGAAGTGGGAGGCTGCGGAGCCGATCACGATCGGCGACAACGTCTGGATCGGCGGCGGCGCGATCGTGCTGCCCGGCGTCAGCATCGGGGCGAACACCGTGGTGGGTGCCGGCGCCGTCGTCACGAAGGACCTCCCCGCCGGCGTCGTCGCCGTCGGCAACCCCGCTCGCATCGTCCGTCGCCTGGACGACTCGGCTCAGTAGTCGCCCGCGGTCGACGTGCCGCGGGCCGCGAGGCCGCGCACCTGCTCCCGGAGGCGGTCGATCCGCGCCGACTGCCGCCGGCTCGCGACCTCGAGCAGGGCGACTGCGGCCACGCCGACCAGCGCGGCGACCAGGACGGCGATCCACCCGAGGCCCACCGCGGCGAAGCCGATCACCACGACGACGGCCGCGAGCACCGTGAGCACGAGGGCGAACCTCCGGGCCCCGCGCTGGAAACGCTGCCCCTCGTCCAGCAGTGGTCCCCATCCAGCAGGGTCGGCGTCGTCCGGGAGGCGGCCCCGCCGCGCAGCGTCCTGGAACTCCCAGGCGCGCGCGACGCTGCCCATGCGACGGCGCTGCAGCCACAGCACGAGCCCGCCACCGACCACGGCGCCGATCATCGACGGGAGCGGCTCCACCCAGCTGACCTCGCCGCCGCCGGTGAAGGCCTCGATCACGCGGAGTGCGCCGTACCAGAGCGCCAGCCAGCCGAGCACGAGGCCGGCGACGACGAGCCGCCTCGTCGTCGTCGGGAGGCCGCGGAGCCAGGACCGGAAGGCCTCGCCTCGGCGGTTGTCGGGGGTGCGGGCCACGGCAGCGGCCTCCTTCCTTCCCCCGACGACGATCCTGACCGAGGTCAGCCGTCGGCGCGAGCCGTGTCCCCGATCGGGTGCTCCGGCCCCCTCGACCGGTCCCGGGTCGTGCGGCGTCGGGAGCCAGCGCGCCCACCACCGGAGGATGTGCTCGAAACGGGCCAGCCGGTGCTTCGGCCGGCCCGACCGCGACAGCTCGTGCCCCTCACCGGGGAACAGCAGCAGCTCCGAGGGGACGCCGCGGCGCGTGAGCTCCACGTACAGGCGGGCACCCTGCTCCACCGGGCAGCGCCAGTCCTCCTCGGAGTGGATGACCAGGGTCGGCGTGGTGATCGCCCCGGCACCGGCCAGCGCGCTCTGCGCGGCGATCCGGGCCGGGTCGGTGCCCACGTACTCGTCGGGGAAGTACCAGCCGATGTCCGAGGAGCCGACGAAGCTGACCGGGTCGAGGAACGCACGCTCGCTGATCGCCGCGGCGAACCGGTGCGTGCGGCCGATCAGGAGGGTGGTCAGGTAGCCGCCGTACGAACCGCCGAGGACGCCGATCCGGTCGGCGTCGAGCGCCGGGTCGGTCAGCGCGGTGTCGAGGAACGCGACGACGTCGTCGGCGTCCAGCCCGCCCCAGCCGTGCCGGATGGCCCGCCCGTGTGCCGATCCGTAGCCCGACGAGCCGCGCGGGTTGCACTGGACGACCGCGTACCCGGCCGAGACCAGCACCTGCGTCTCGTCGAACAGGGTCCAGCCGTACTGGGCGAACGGGCCGCCGTGGACCATCAGCAGCACCGGGTGCAGGCCCCGGCCCGGGCGGGGTGGTGACCCAGCCGTGCACCGGGTAGCCGTCGGGCGCCGTCGCCGTCCGCTCGCGCATGCGGTGCAGCCGCCCGGTGCCGCCGAGCTCCGTGCCGAACCCGGTCAGCAGCCGGCGCCCGCCCCCGGAGAGCGCGATCAGCTCGCCGGCCGACCGGTCGTGCGCCACGGTGGCGACGACGACCCCGCTGCCGGCCGCGATGCCGCGCACCGTGAACCGTCCCTCGACCAGCACCTCCGGCGCCGCGCCGTCCACGGGTACCCGCAGCAGCTCGACCGCGCCGCGTCGTTCGATCCCGACGAGGACGGCGCCGTCGGACAGGACCGTCGTCACCGTCTCGTCGCCCCGGTGGTCGTGCTCGGGGTCGAGCAGCGGCTGCAATGCCCCGTCCGGCCCGACCCGGCAGGGCACCGCCTGCCGCGCCACGAAGTCGGTGCCCTCGGGGCCCAGGTCGGGGACGGCGGTCACGTAGAGCGTGCCGTCGGGCGCGTACGCCGGGCCGCTGCAGTGCCCGCGGGAGCCGGTCACCCGGCGCAGCCCCGAGCCGTCGGCGCCGATCTCGTGGACGTCGCGCACGAGGTCGCGGTCGGCGCGCGGGTGGCGGGCCGAGACGAACGCGAGGACCTGCCCGTCGGGGCGCCACGCGACGTCGGTGCAGTCGGTGTCGCCGGGCGTGACCTGGACCGGCACGGGAAGCGCCGTCGCGTCGTCCCGCAGGGCGGGCGGCAGGTCCAGGACGAACACCTGGCGGGGCCGGTCGGTGACGACGCCGACGCCGTCCTCCCGGTACCGGAGGGTGGTGATCAGGCGGGGCGCCTCGGCCTCGGGGCGCACGCCGTCGACCGTGCCGTACCGGCCGTGCTCGGGGACGCGGGCGACGTAGGCGAGCCGCCCGGAGTTCGGCGACCACACCGGGGTCCCGGCGCCGAGCGGGTGGCCGGTGAGCCTGCGCGGCTCTCCACCGGCGGTCGCGAGGAGCCAGATCTGCGGCTCGCCCCCCGGTTCGGCGCCGAGGTAGGCGAGCCACCGGCCGTCCGGCGAGAAGGCCGGTGCGCTGTCCCGGTTCCCGGTGGTGATCGGCCGGGCCGGCGCGGAGGCATCGGTGGGCACGGCCCACAGCTGCCCGCGGTACTCGTCGGCCTCCAGGTCGGGCCGCTCCACCGCGACGACCGCCATGCGGCCGTCCGGCGAGACGGTGGGCACGCCCGGGGTGCGCAGGAGCGCGAGGTCGTCAGGGCGCATGGCCCGCGACGCTAGTCGGTGCGGACCCGGCCCCCGGGTGGAGCCTGCCCGGCCGGGTCAGGAGGTGAGGCGGGCGGCGCGGATGGTGCCGACGAGCGCCAGGCTGCCCAGCAGGGGCAGCAGGGCGAGCAGCAGCAGGCTGCGGTCGAGGCCGAGCACCTCGCCCACTCCCCCGACGACGGCGGACCCCACGCCACCGCCCACGAGGAAGACCAGCGTGGCGATCCCGAGCGCCACCCCGCGGACGTCGGCCGGGACGGCGTCGCCCACGGCCGCCATCAGCGCCGGTTGCCCGAGCCCGAAGGCGAGCGTCACGAGGATCACCGCCGTCACCAGGACCGCCGCCGAGCCGCGCGCCGCACCGAGCGCGGCGACGGCGAGCGCCACGGCGGCGGTGGCGTCGGAGGTGACCAGCGACCGGGCCGGCCCGAGCCGCGCGAGCAGGGGCCCGGCCAGCCGGGGCGCGAGGAACCCGGTGACGGCGCTGGGCACGAGCGCCAGCCCCACCTGCAGCGGCGACCAGCCGCGCGCCGCGAGGACGGCGGGGACGGCGATCAGCAGCGCGAACCAGGCCGCCGGCACCGCCGAGGCGGCCAGGGCGCTGCGGACGACCACGGGTTCCCGGACGACCCGGCGCGGCAGGAAGCCCTCCGGCCGGCGGCGCACCCAGGCCGCCACTGCGGGGATGCCGAGCACGAGCAGGAGCGCCCCGGCCGTCGCCACCAGGACGCCGGACGCCGGGGACTGCACCAGCAGCACCAGCCCCGCCGCGGTGCCGGCGACCAGCGCCGCGCCGAGGAGGTCGAGCCGCGCGCCGGTGCCCTCCGTGGGCAGCGCCCGCCACAGCGCGGGGACGACGAGGAGACCCAGCGCGGGCAGCGCCACGACCGCCCGCCAGCCGGCCAGGTCGGCGACGAGTCCGCCGGCGAGCGGGCCGAGAGCGCTCACGGCGGCCGCCGTCCCGGCGACCTGCCCGAGCGCGGTGGTGCGGACGGCACCGTCGTAGCGGGCGCTGACGATGGCCATGCCGAGGACGGGCACCGCGGCCGCGCCCGTCCCCTGCAGCACCCGGGCCGCCAGCAGCACCTCGACGTTCGGCGCCAGGCACCCCGCCACCGCGCTGCCGGCCATCAGGCCGACCCCGACGAGCAGGGGCAGGCGGATGCCCGCCAGGTCGGCCGCCCGGCCGTAGACCGCCGTCGCCACCGCGAGCATCAGCGCGTAGAGGCTGATCACCCAGGAGGCGCCCCCGGTGGTGAGGTCGAGGTCCTCGGCGATGGCGGGCAGCGTGACCGCGACGGCCGCGCTGCCCATCCCGGCGAGCCCGAAGAGCAGCCCGACCAGTGCGGCGACGCGACCGGCGTCCGTCTGCTCATCCACGAGAACGGGTCAACCCGCCGGGGACGGGGTCTGTTCCGCCGTCGGTCACCGGCGGGCGCGGCCCTCGTCCTGCTCGTCGGCGACGCGGCCCTCGGTGGCGGCGGCCGCCTCGGGACCACCGGTGGGCACCGACGTCGCCGTGTCCTCGTCCACGTCCGGGGCGCCGGGGGTGGCCAGCTCGCCGCGGGTCCTGAGCAGGCTGGCGACCGTGGCGACGACGAGCACGCCCAGGATGATGGTCAGCGACAGCCAGATGGGGATCTCCGGAACCGCGTCGATGTGCTCGCCGCCGTTGATGAACGGCAACTCGTTGGTGTGCAGCGCCTCCATCACCAGCTTGACGCCGATGAAGGCCAGGATGACCGCCAGGCCGATCGACAGGTAGACCAGCCGCTTGAGCAGCCCGCCGAGCAGGAAGTACAGCTGGCGCAGGCCCATGAGCGCGAACACGTTGGCCGTGAAGACGATGAACGGCTCCTTGGTGAGGCCGAAGATCGCCGGGATGCTGTCCAGGGCGAAGAGCAGGTCGGTCGTCCCGAGCGCCAGGAAGACGATGATCATCGGCGTCCAGAGCTTCTTGCCGTTCTCGGTCACCCGGATCTTGGAGCCGTGGTAGTCCTTCGAGATCGGCAGGACCTTGCGCATCCGCCGGATGAACGCGTTCTCCTCGTACTCCTCGTCCTCGTCGCGGTGCCGGACGAGGTTGATCGCGGTGTACACCAGGAAGGCGCCGAAGATGTAGAAGACCCAGGTGAAGCGTTCGATGACCGCCGCGCCCAGCAGGATGAAGATGCCGCGCAGGATCAGCGCGATGATGATGCCGACCATCAGCGCTTCCTGCTGGAGCTTCCGGGGCACCTGGAAGCGGGCCATGATGATCACGAAGACGAAGAGGTTGTCGACCGAGAGCGAGTACTCGGTCAGCCAGCCGGCGTAGAACTCGGTCGCGAACTGGCCGCCCGTGACTGCCAGGATGACCAGCCCGAAGAGCAGGGCGAGGCCCACGTAGAAGCTGACCCACAGGCTCGCCTCCTTGACGGAGGGCTCGTGCGGGCGGCGGGCGACGATGGCCAGGTCGGCGAGCAGCAGGACGGTCAGCCCCACGAACGTCGCGACCTCGAACCAGACGGGCAGTTCCATGCGGTGGGTTCCTCCGGGGACAGGCGTCGGCACCGGAGGTCTCTCCCACCGCCGGCCCGAGACCGGCGGCCGGCAGCACCGGGAATCGTGGGATCCCGTGTTGACGACGCTGCCGCTGGGGGATACTCCCCTCCATCGTGCGACCCCGTCACCGCACGGGCGTCACCGCCTACGGGCACCGGGGCACGTGGCGCTCACCGTACCCCGGCACCGACCGCGGGACGACGCGACGCGGACGGCTCAGCCGTGGACGGCGGGCCGCCGACCGGGTGCCACAGGGACGCCGGGCTCGAGTACCGAGCCCAGTGCCTGGACGGCGCTGCGGAGCTCGCCGGTGGCCTGCTCGCCGAGCGCGCCGACCACGCCGGAGAGGATCCGGATCCGGAGGCCCTCGGCCTGCTGGCGGACGACCTGCCCGGTCTCCGTCAGCTGCAGCGCCCCGCCGGGCGCTGTCGTCACGAGCCCCCTGCGCCGGAGCGCCGCCACGGTCGCTGCCGCGGCCTCGTCGACCTGCCCGGTCGCCTCGGCGACGTCGGCGGGCCGGTCGGCGCCGCCGGCCACGGCGAGCAGTGCCTCCAGCTCACCCGACCGCAGGCCGGTGAGCTCCTCCATCGTCCGGCGCACCGCCTCACCGGCGCCGGCGAGGTGGGCCAGCTCGTCCATCAGCGCCAGGACGCAGGTCATCGACGTCCCCGGCCGGATGTCGAGGGGGACGACCGCTGACGGGCTCATCGCGGGTCGAGCAGGTCGGTGGACCGGTCCTCGCCCCGGTCGGCCGTCGGCGGGACCTCGCCGGTCGCCGGCGGGACCTCGGCCGGGCCGGCCGTCTGCTGCCCGGCGCCGGGCGCACCGGCGGTCGCGGCGAGCGCCGAGCGCTCGGTGCGGTCGCGCCGGTTCTTCGCCAGGCTGGCGACGGTGGTGACCGCCAGCGTCACGAGGATCACCGAGAGGGACAGCCAGGTGGGGATCTCCGGGATCGCGGTGACGTGCTCGCCGCCGTTGATGAACGGCAGCTCGTTGGTGTGCAGCGCGTGGATGAGCAGCTTCAGACCGATGAAGCCGAGGATCACCGCCAGGCCGTAGGCGAGGTAGACGAGCCGGTCGAGCAGGCCGTCGATGAGGAAGAACAGCTGCCGGAGGCCCAGGAGGGCGAAGGCGTTGGCCGTGAAGACCAGGAAGGTCTCCTGCGTCAGGCCGAAGATCGCCGGGATCGAGTCGACGGCGAACAGGATGTCGGCGCTGCCGATGGCGACGAGGGCGATCGCGAGGGGCGTGATGTACCGCTTGCCGCCGACCTTGGTGACCATCCGGTCGCCGTGGTACTCGTCGGTGGTGGGGACGGTCTTGCGCGTCAGCCTCAGGAAGAAGTTCTCCTTGAACTCCTCGCTGTCGTCGTGCCCACCGCTGCGCGCCTGCGCCCACGCGGTGTAGACGAGGAATCCGCCGAAGATGTAGAAGACCCAGCTGAAGTTCTCGATCGCGGCGGCGCCGACGAAGATGAAGACGGTGCGGAGCACCAGCGCGAAGGCGATGCCGAAGAGCAGCACCTTCTGCTGCAGCTCCCGTGGCACGGAGAAGCTGGCCATGATCAGCACGAAGACGAAGAGGTTGTCGATCGACAGGCTCTTCTCGGTGATGTAGCCGGCGAAGTACTCACCGCCGAACGTGCCGCCGTAGAACACCAGGATGAGCAGACCGAAGACGACGGCGATGGCGACGTAGATGGCCGACCACGTCGCGGACTCCCGCAGCGTGGGTGCGTGGGGGGTCCGCACGTGGCCGTAGAAGTCGAAGACCAGCATGCCGACGATGGCGCCGACCGTGACAGCCCACACCCAGAAGGGGACGTCCAAGACAAAAACCTCCGATGACTGGCGATGCGTCAGTACCGGAGGTCTCTCCCACCGCCACTCGCAGTGGCGGCCGGCGGGCCGGGGGTCACGGGACCCCGTATTGACGACCTCGCCGCGCGGGGATACTCCCCTCCACGGACACCCGGGTGGTGCGGTGCCCGTCGGAGGTCAGAACGTGCATCCCGGGGGTGGAGTTCCCGGCGCGCCGGTCGTGCGGCGTGGATCTCGGCCCGGATCGGAGTCGGGCCGGGCCGGGCGACGGCTCGACCCGCCGCGGCGGCTCAGGCCCCGGCCGCCAGGAAGGCGGTGCGGGCCTTCGCCAGCATCGGCTCCCGCTCGGCGGCGCGCAGGTACCCGGCCCGGACCTGCTCGTCGACGGCGGCGCCGTACCGGGCGAGGTAGCCCTCCACGTCGCCGTAACGGTCCCGCAGCTCCTCGGCGGTGAAGGGCTCCCAGCCGCCCCAGTTGCCGCAGACGTCGGTGATCGACGACGTGCCCACCGGGCCGAGCGCGACCGGGAGCGGCCGGCCGAGCGGGACGACCGCGTCGGGGAAGCGGACGCCGCCGAGCGGCTGGGCGGTGTCGGCGTCGACGGCAGGAACCGACAGCTCCACGCCGGGCAGCTCGTTGACCGCGGCCGACGGGGGTGCGGGCTCGAGGTCGAACACCGCCGTCGCCGGCAGGGCTGCGTCGTCGGCCGGCGACCGGCGCAGGACGGCGGCGAGACCGGCGACCAGGCTGCGGAGGTAGGGGTCGTAGGCGATCGGGTTCCGCGGCACCTCGATGCCGCCGTTGCACCCGAGCAGGCCGAAGACCATCGCGTCCGGGTAGGCGGGGCCGGCGTGCGGCGCGGGCCAGTCGTAGCGGTGGACGCCGGCGGGCCGGTCGGCGTGCGCGGTGACGCTCGCGCGCAGCCGGTAGAAGTCGGTGTAGGTGGCGACGTCGACGTAGAGCGGGTCGCTGGCACCCCGGGTGAGGATCTGCCCGTAGGTGAGCGGCACCCCGTTCTCGAGCAGGTACGGCCGCTGCGCCTCCTCCCCCGCCAACTGGTTGATGGCCAGCCAGTTGCCGGTGCCGGAGACGGCCAGGGCGGCCGCGTAGACCCCCTCGCCCGTCCGCGGGTCGACGTTGAACCCCTCCGCGACGAACGTCGTCACGAACCAGGCGCTCTGGCTGATGCCGGTGAGGACCGCGGCGCCGAACCGCGGCAGCGGGCTGCCGCCGTCCGGTGCCGCCGCACCGGTGAGCAGCCGGCCGAAGTCGCGCACCATCACCTGGCCGACACCCTGCGCCGAGGCGGGTACGCCGGCGGCGATGCCGGACTCCCACTGGACGCGGGCGTAGCCGAGGTCCTGCCCGGCGAGGAAGCCGACGCCCCGGCCCGGCGGGTAGACCGCACCGGTCGGCGTGCTCTCCGCGGAGGCGAGGGCCAGCTGCTCCAGGGTCAGCAGCGTCGCGGGACGCCCGCGGTTCTCCATGTCGACCAGCACCAGGTCACCGGCGCCGCCGGGCTCGAGCACCTCGAACTCCGCGCTGTAGGCGTACCGGCCCTGCTCGTCGGTGGGCAGCCCGTCCAGACCGGCGACCTGCTCCTCCGGACCGACGACCCCGTGCAGCGTGCCGCTGGTCCGCTGCCAGGTCCGGTCCCCCAGCTGGAGCGTGGTCGTGGTGGCCTCGACGTGCGTGACCGTCGAGCCGGGGCGACCGCCCGGCCCCCCGTTCCCGTCCGTCGTGGGCGGTCGGGAACCAGGGGTGCCGGTCATGTGTCAGTGCTCCCGGGTCAGGCGTGGGCGGCGTCGAACTGGCGGAGTTCCTTCTTGAGCTCGGTCAGCTCGTCGCGCAGCCGTGCCGCGACCTCGAACTGCAGCTCCCGCGCCGCCGAGAGCATCTGGTCGTTCATCGTCTGGATCATGTCGGCCAGCTCGGCCCGGGGCAGGCCCTGCACGTCGATCGAGCCGGCCTTGGCCTTGCTCTTCGACGACAGGCCGGGCACCGGCGACTTGCCGCGGGACTGCTGGCGGCCGGAGCCGCCCAGCAGCTCGGTCGCGGCCTCGGTGTCCTCGGCGGCCTTGTAGATGCCGTCGAGGATGTCGACGATCTTCTTGCGCAGCGGCTGCGGGTCGACGCCGTGGGCCGTGTTGTAGGCGATCTGCTTCTCGCGCCGCCGGTTGGTCTCCTCGATGGCCTGCTCCATCGACGGCGTGATCTTGTCCGCGTACATGTGCACCTGGCCGGAGACGTTGCGCGCCGCTCGGCCGATGGTCTGGATCAGCGACTTGCCCGACCGGAGGAACCCCTCCTTGTCCGCGTCCAGGATCGCGACCAGCGAGACCTCGGGCAGATCCAGGCCCTCGCGCAGCAGGTTGATGCCGACCAGCACGTCGTACTCGCCCTGCCGGAGCTCGCGCAGCAGCTCGACGCGGCGCAGCGTGTCGACCTCGGAGTGCAGGTACCGCACCTTGATGCCCAGCTCGAGCAGGTAGTCGGTGAGGTCCTCGGCCATCTTCTTGGTCAGCGTCGTGACCAGGATCCGCTCGTCCTTCTCGGTGCGCAGGCGGATCTCGTGCACCAGGTCGTCGATCTGGCCCTTGGTCGGCTTCACGACGACCTCCGGGTCGATCAGGCCGGTCGGCCGGATGACCTGCTCCACCACATCGCCCTGGACCTTGCCCAGCTCGTAGTCGCCCGGCGTCGCCGACAGGTAGACGGACTGGTGGATCCGGTCGGTGAACTCCTCCCACTTCAGCGGGCGGTTGTCCATCGCCGACGGGAGCCGGAAGCCGTGCTCCACCAGCGTGCGCTTGCGGCTCATGTCGCCCTCGTACATGCCGCCGATCTGCGGCACGGTGACGTGCGACTCGTCGATGACGAGCAGGAAGTCGTCCGGGAAGTAGTCGATGAGACAGGCGCCGGCGCTGCCGGGCGCCCGGCCGTCGATGTGCCGGGAGTAGTTCTCGATGCCGGAGCAGAAGCCGACCTGCCGCATCATCTCGATGTCGTAGGTCGTGCGCATGCGCAGCCGCTGGGCCTCCAGCAGCTTGCCCTGCCGCTCCAGCTCGGCCAGCCGCGTCTCCAGCTCGGCCTCGATGCTCCCGATGGCCCGCTCCATGCGGTCGGGTCCCGCGACGTAGTGGCTGGCGGGGAAGACGAACAGCTCCTCGACCTCGCGGACGACCTCGCCGGTGAGCGGGTGCAGGTAGTACAGCCGCTCCACCTCGTCGCCGAACATCTCGATGCGGACCGCCAGCTCCTCGTACACCGGGAAGACCTCGATCGTGTCCCCGCGGACCCGGAACGTGCCGCGGGTGAAGGAGAGGTCGTTCCGGGTGTACTGCTCGGTGACGAGGGTCCGCAGCAGCTCGTCGCGGTCGCGGTCCTCCCCCACCTTGATCTTCAGCGCGCGCTCGACGTACTCCTGCGGCGTCCCCAGGCCGTAGATGCACGAGACGGTGGAGACCACCACGACGTCGCGGCGGGTGAGCAGGCTGTTGGTCGCCGAGTGCCGCAGCCGCTCGACCTCCTCGTTGATCGAGGAGTCCTTCTCGATGTAGGTATCGGTCTGCGGGACGTAGGCCTCGGGCTGGTAGTAGTCGTAGTACGAGACGAAGTACTCGACGGCCGCGTCGGGCATGAGTTCCTTGAACTCGTTGGCCAGCTGGGCGGCGAGGGTCTTGTTGGGCGCCATCACCAACGTCGGCCGCTGCACCTGCTCGATGAGCCAGGCCGTCGTCGCCGACTTGCCGGTACCGGTGGCACCGAGCAGCACCGTGTGCTCGTCACCCGCGTTCACCCGCTCGGCGAGCGCCTTGATGGCCGCCGGCTGGTCGCCCGCGGGCTCGAACTCGCTGACGACGCGGAAGCGGCCCTGCGTGGGCCTGAGGTCGGTGGTCGTGCGCACGGGGACGACGGTACGACGGGGGTACGACAGAACGCCGGGTCGCGCCGCCGTCGAAGCGGACGCAACGGTCCGATGACAGGTACTTGCGGTCGCCCGCGTGCTCGCCCTAGCGTCGCGCCTCGCAGGAGCGCCCACGGGCCAGCGCCACCCGGATCACTCCGGGCGAGGTCGGCCCGCCGCTGCGCGCACGGCGCCCCCGCGGACCTCCGCGGGGGCGCCGTCGTGCCTCGCCGGGAGCCGCGAGCATCACACCGATCCCAGGTGTGCGGAGCGCCCTGGCCGGGCAAGTGCCTGCGGTCGCCCCGTCCCGGCCTCCTCCACCGCCCCATGGAGAGAGGCCCAGCCCCCTGTCCGGGGCAAGCAGCAGGAGGAACCAGTCCATGACCCAGGTATGGCCCGGCAGTGCCTACCCCCTCGGGGCCACGTACGACGGCACCGGCACGAACTTCGCGATCTTCAGCGAGGTGGCCGACAAGGTCGAGCTCTGCCTCTTCGACGACGAGGGCAACGAGGAGCGCATCCGGCTCCCCGAGATGGACGGCTACGTCTGGCACGCGTTCCTGCCCAACATCCACCCCGGTCAGAAGTACGGCTTCCGCGTCCACGGGCCGCACGACCCGGCCCAGGGCCTGCGCTGCAACCCGAGCAAGCTGCTGCTCGACCCGTACGCGAAGGCGATCGACGGCCAGATCGACTGGGACCCGTCGGTCTTCGGCTACGACTTCGAGACCAAGGAGCGCAACGACGACGACTCCGCGGCGCACATGCCGAAGTCCGTCGTCGTCAACCCGTACTTCGACTGGGGCGTGGACCGCCCGCCGAGGACGCCCTACAACAAGACGGTCATCTACGAGGCCCACGTCAAGGGCCTGACGATGACCAACCCGCGCATCCCCGAGGAGCTGCGGGGCACCTACGCCGGCGTCGCGCACCCGGCGACCATCGAGCACCTCACCGACCTGGGCATCACGGCGCTCGAGCTCATGCCCGTGCACCAGTTCGTGCAGGACGACACGCTGCTGCAGAAGGGCCTGCGCAACTACTGGGGCTACAACACGATCGGCTTCTTCGCGCCGCACAACGAGTACGCACAGTCGCACAACGGCCAGCAGGTGCAGGAGTTCAAGGGCATGGTCCGCGCCCTGCACGAGGCCGGCATCGAGGTCATCCTCGACGTCGTCTACAACCACACCGCCGAGGGCAACCACCTGGGCCCGACGCTGTCGTTCAAGGGCATCGACAACCGCACGTACTACCGGCTGGTCGAGGACGACGAGCAGTACTACATGGACACCACGGGCACGGGGAACTCGCTCAACGTCCGGGTCCCGCAGTCGCTCCAGCTGATCATGGACTCGCTGCGGTACTGGGTGACCGAGATGCACGTCGACGGCTTCCGCTTCGACCTCGCCTCCACGCTGGCCCGCCAGTTCCACGAGGTGGACCGGCTCTCGGCGTTCTTCGACCTCGTCCACCAGGACCCGGTCGTCAGCCAGGTGAAGCTGATCGCCGAGCCGTGGGACATCGGCGAGGGCGGCTACCAGGTCGGCAACTTCCCGGCCCTGTGGACGGAGTGGAACGGCAAGTACCGCGACACCGTCCGCGACTTCTGGCGCGGCGAGGGCGGGACGATCGGCGACTTCGCCGACCGCATCTCCGGCTCCTCCGACCTCTACCAGCACTCCGGCCGGCGTCCGGTGGCCAGCATCAACTTCGTCACCGCGCACGACGGGTTCACCCTCAACGACCTGGTCTCGTACAACGAGAAGCACAACGAGGACAACGGCGAGGGCAACAACGACGGCGAGAGCCACAACCGCAGCTGGAACCACGGTGTCGAGGGCGAGACCGACGACGCCGAGATCCTCCAGCTGCGGGCCCAGCAGCGCCGCAACTTCATCGCCACGATGATGCTGAGCCAGGGCGTGCCGATGCTCCTGCACGGCGACGAGCTCGGCCGGTCCCAGGGCGGCAACAACAACGGCTACTGCCAGGACTCGGAGCTGACCTGGATCGACTGGGAGGACGTCGACGAGGGCCTGCTCGCCTTCACCAAGAAGGTCACCCAGCTCCGGTGCGACCACCCGACGTTCCGCCGTCGCCGGTTCTTCAACGGCCGCCCGGTGCGCCGGGGCCTGGGCGACCCGGTGCCCGACATCGCCTGGCTCACCCCCGCCGGCGAGGAGATGGCCGACGAGGACTGGGACGCCGCCCACGCCAAGTCGCTGGCCGCCTACCTCAACGGCGTCGGCATCCGGGAGATGGACGAGCGCGGTGAGTACGTGAAGGACGACCACTTCTACCTGGCCTACAACGCCTCGCCCGACGCCATCGAGTTCACATTGCCCAGCGACGACTACTCGCGGAGCTGGACCACGGTCCTCGACACCGCCGAGATGCACGAGGTCGAGCCGGTCGAGGTCAAGCCGGGCGACACGGTGACCGTGCAGGGCCGCTCCGTCGTCGTCCTCACCGGGCCGGCGGAATGACCGAGCCGAACGGCGAGCGCCGCCGGGGCGTCCCCGCGGCGACCTACCGGCTGCAGGTGCACGCCGGCTTCGGTCTGGACGACGCCGCGGGGGTGGCCGGCTACCTGGCCGACCTCGGCGTCACCCACGCCTACTCCTCGCCGCTGCTGCGCTCGGCCGAGGGCAGCACGCACGGCTACGACACCGTCGACCACGCGCACATCGACGAGGCCCGCGGCGGGCGGGAGGCCTTCGACCGGTTCGTGGCGGCGCTGCACGAGCACGGTCTGGGGTTGGTGCTGGACCTGGTGCCCAACCACATGGGCATCGACGACCCGTCGGCCGCGCCGTGGTGGTGGGACGTCCTCCAGCACGGGCGGCAGAGCGCGCACGCGGCGGCCTTCGACATCGACTGGGAGTTCGGGAGCGGCAAGGTCCGCATCCCGGTCCTGGGCTCGGCGGACGACGTCGAGAAGCTCGAGGTGGTCGACGGCGAGCTCCGGTACTACGACAACCGCTTCCCCCTCGCGCCGGGCACCGACGGCGGCACGCCGCAGGAGGTGCACGCCCGCCAGCACTACGAGCTCGTCGACTGGCGGCGTGCTGACTCCGACCTGAACTTCCGCCGGTTCTTCGCGATCAACACCCTGGCCGGGCTCCGCGTGGAGGACCCGGCCGTGTTCGACGCGACGCACGAGCTCGTGCTGGAGCTGGTCCGCGACGGCGCCGTCGACGGGTTGCGGATCGACCACCCGGACGGCCTGGCCGACCCGCGCGGCTACCTCGACCGGCTCGCCGCTGCCTCCGGCGGGCGCTGGACCGTGGTCGAGAAGATCCTCGAGCCCGGCGAGGAGCTGCCCGAGGGCTGGCAGACGGCGGGGACGACGGGCTACGACGCGCTGA
Source organism: uncultured Actinomycetota bacterium (assembly GCA_963747895.1). Taxonomy (GTDB): domain Bacteria; phylum Actinomycetota; class Actinomycetes; order Mycobacteriales; family Geodermatophilaceae; genus Blastococcus. The sequence continues at coordinate 73,727 of CAVVGX010000012.1, read as the reverse complement.
CCGAGGTCGACCGGGTGCTGGTCGACCCGGCCGGCGAGCCCGCGCTGACGGCGCTGGACACCGAGCTGGCCGGCGGTGCCGTCGACTACGCGGAGCTGGTGCGGAGCTGCAAGCGCGAGGTCACCGACGGGATGCTCGGCTCGGAGGTCGCCCGCCTGCAGCGCATCGTCGGCGACCTCCCCGGCCTGCCGGCGGACCAGGTGCGGGAGGCGCTGGCCGAGCTCCTGGCCGGCTTCCCCGTCTACCGCAGCTACCTGCCCGACGGCCGACGGCACCTCGACGAGACGGTGGCGGCGGTCAAGGAGCGCCGGCCGGACCTGCTGCCGGCCGTGGAGGCGCTGCACCCGCGGCTGGGCCAGGCCGGAACCGAGCTGGCCACCCGGTTCGAGCAGACGTCCGGCCCGGTGATGGCCAAGGGCGTCGAGGACAGCGCCTACTACCGCTGGTCGCGCTTCGTCGCGCTCAACGAGGTGGGCGGCGACCCGGCGCACTTCGGCGGCACGGTCGAGGCGTTCCACGCCGCGCAGGCGCACCGGCTGGCGGTCAAGCCGCAGGCGATGACCACGCTGTCCACGCACGACACCAAGCGCAGCGAGGACGTGCGGGCCCGTCTGGCCGTGCTCGCCGAGCTGCCGTCGGAGTGGTCCGGGCTGGTGCGCGGCTGGCTGGCCCGGCACCCCCTGGCCGACCGGTCGCTGGCCCACCTGGTGTGGCAGAACCTGGTCGGCGCCTGGCCGCTGTCCCGGGAGCGGGCGCACGCCTACGTCGAGAAGGCCGCGCGCGAGGCCGGCACCTCGACCACCTGGACCGATCCGGTGCAGGAGTTCGAGGAGCAGCTGCACGCCCTGGTCGACGCCGCGTTCGACGACCCGACGACGACGGCGGAGATCGAGGCGTTCGTCGCCCGCATCGCCCCGCTGGGCTGGTCGAACTCGCTGACGCAGAAGCTGCTGCAGCTGACGATGCCCGGCGTCCCCGACGTCTACCAGGGCACGGAGCTGTACGACTTCTCCCTGGTCGACCCGGACAACCGGCGCCCGGTCGACTACGCGCTGCGGCGTCGGCTGCTGGCCGAGCTCGACGGCGGCACCGTGCCGACCGTGGACGGGAGCGGTGCGGCGAAGCTGCTGGTGACCTCGCGGGTGCTGCGGGCGCGGCGGGACCACCCGGAGCTCTTCACCGGCTACACCCCCGTGGGCGTGACCGGATCGGCCGCCGAGTGCGTGGTGGCCTTCGACCGCGGCAGCGCCGAGCAGGACGGCGTCGTCGTCGTCGCGACCCGGCTGCCGGCCCGGCTGGCGGCCGCGGGGTGGGGCGACACCGCGCTGCAGCTGCCCACCGGGGCCTGGCGGGACCTGCTCACCGGTGAGCGGTTCGTGTCCGACGTCGCGGGGCTCGCCGCCGACGTCCTGCTCGCCCGGCTGCCCGTCGCGGTGCTGGTCCGGGCCTGACCCACGAGATCTGCACACTCGGGCCTCCCGCACGGTCGATGGACCCGAGTGTGCAGATCTCGAGGACGCTTTCGTGGTGAGATGCGCCCGTGCACATCGACGCGCTCTACCGCTTTCCCGTGAAGTCCCTGCTCGGCGAACGGGTGGAGCAGGCCTCGGCGACGGGGCGGGGGCTCCTCGGCGACCGGGCCTACGCCCTCGTCGACCCCGCCGACGGCACCGTCGCCAGCGCCAAGCACCCCCGCAAGTGGGGCGCGCTCCTCGGCCTGTCCGCGCGCTTCACCGCCGAGCCGGTCCCCGGCGCGACGCCGCCCCCGGTGCTCATCACCATGCCCGACGGGACCGAGCTCAGCAGCGACTCCCCCGGCACCGATGCGGCGCTGTCCGACCTCCTCGGCCGTCCGGTGCGGCTCACCAGCGAGGTGCCGGCGGGGAGCCGGTTCGAGGAGCAGTGGCCGGCCATCGAGGGCCTCGCGCCGGCCGAGTTCATCGAGGGGACGACGCACGCCTTCGAGGGCGAGGAGCCGGTCAGCGCGATCGACCTCGGGCAGATGGCCCCGCCCGGGACCTTCTTCGACCTCGCCGCCCTGCACCTGCTGACGCGGGCCACCCTCGACGAGCTCACCGGCCTCGGCGACGGCAGCGATTTCGACGTGCTGCGGTACCGGCCCAACATCCTGGTCGGCGGCACCGAGCCCGGCTTCGCCGAGGACGACTGGGTCGGCCGCAGCCTCTGCCTCGGTGACTCGGCCAGCGCCGCGGTCCGGATGCTGACGATGCGCTGCGTCATGACGACGCTCGCCCAGGGCGAGCTGCCCGAGGACCGCGGCACCCTGCGCACGGTGGCCAGGCACCACCGCCGGGAGATCCCAGGGCTCGGGACGTGGGCCTGCGCCGGGGTCTACGCCGACGTCACCGGTGAGGGCGTGCTGCGCACCGGGGACCCGGTCACCTTCGCCTGACCCGCGGCCGGATCCGGCGCCCGGACCCGGGCACGCACCGGAGTCGGCCGGGGACCTGGCGGGGTCGCGGTGCGGCGTGGCGCTACTAACCCGGGTGACGCGCCGGAGTTCCCGCGGTTCCCGGCCCTGGGGCGCGAGACCGCACCTACCGTCGTGCGGGCGTCCGGGCCTTCCCGGCCGGGCGCGAGGCACCGGACCGCCCAACCCCGTCCGCCGGCGCCTGACTCCGACCCACCCCAGGACGGGGGCGGGGGACCCACCACCGGCGCGCACGCGCGCCTCGGGGTGAAGCCGACCCTGTCCACGCAGGCAGGCGGCCGGGCACCGATTCGCCCGAACCCGACAGCTCACCTCGCAGGCGGTGATCGGAGGATCACCCATGTCACAGCACTTCTCGACCACGCGCGCCCGCAGCCGTTCCCTGCGCGGGGTCACGGTCGCACTCGGCGCCGCGGCCATCGGCATCGGCGCTCTCGCCGCTCCGGCGTCGGCGGCCACGCACGACTGGTCCGGTGTCGCCCAGTGCGAGTCCGGGGGCAACTGGGCCATCAACACCGGCAACGGCTACTACGGCGGGCTGCAGTTCAGCTCGTCGACGTGGCTCGGCCACGGCGGCGGCGAGTTCGCCCCGCGCGCCGACCTCGCCAGCCCCGCGCAGCAGATCGCGGTGGCCGAGCGGGTCCTGACCACGCAGGGCCCGGGCGCCTGGCCCACCTGCGGGAAGCGGCTGGGCTCGGGCACCACGGCCGTGGCGGCCGAGCCGGCACCGGCACTCCGGGCAGCGGCTCCCGCTGCGGCCCCGGCGCCGGCCGCTCCCGCCCCGGTGGCGCCCGCCTCCTCGGGGGGCGACTACACGGTCCGGCAGGGCGACACCCTCGCCAAGATCGCCCGGGCCCAGGGGATCGAGGGCGGCTGGCGCGCACTCTGGGCGCTGAACCGGGCCACCGTGGCGAACCCGGACCAGATCTGGGTGGGTCAGCAGCTCGCGCTCTGATCCAGGGTCCACCACCGGCGGCGACCGGGGGCACCGCCCCCGGTCGCCGTCCGGCCGGACGGCGACACCGGAGGGGTTGGCGTCGGTGGCTGCGGGCATGATCCGCTCTGGCCCACCCAGCCCGCACCCCCCACCACGTCCCCGCCCGGAGGCCCCCGCATGTCCGCACCCGTCGAGTTCGCCGTCTGGGCACCGCTGCCGGAACGGGTGCGTGTCCAGGTCGACGGCGTCGTCCACGACATGACCCGGGACGACGACGGCTGGTGGCGTGCCGAGGTCGACGCCGGCCCGGAGGCCGATTACGGCTTCCTGCTCGACGACGGCGACACCCCCCGGCCGGACCCGAGGAGCCGTCGGCAGCCCGAGGGCGTGCACGGCCTCTCCCGCCGGTACGAGCCGGAGTCCTACGCGTGGGGCGACGGCGCGTGGACCGGCCGCCCGCTGGCCGGCGGCGTCGTCTACGAGCTGCACGTCGGCACGTTCACCCCCGAGGGCACCCTCGACGCCGCCATCGGCCGGCTCGGGCACCTCGTGCGCCTCGGCGTGGACTTCGTCGAGCTGCTGCCGGTCAACGGCTTCAACGGCACGCACAACTGGGGCTACGACGGCGTCCTCTGGTACGCGGTGCAGGAGGAGTACGGCGGCCCGGCGGCCTACCAGCGGTTCGTCGACGCCTGCCACCAGCAGGGCCTCGGCGTCATCCAGGACGTCGTCTACAACCACCTGGGCCCCTCGGGGAACTACCTGCCCGAGTTCTTCCCGATCTTCGCCGAGGGCGCGAACACGTGGGGCAACTCGATCAACCTGAGCGGCCCGGACTCCGACGAGGTGCGCCGCTACGTCATCGACAACGCGCTCATGTGGCTGCGCGACATGCACGTCGACGGGCTGCGGCTGGACGCCGTCCACGCGCTGGTCGACGAGCGGGCCACCCACGTGCTCGAGGAGATGGCACAGGAGGTCGACAAGCTGTCGGTCGCCGTCGGCCGGCCGCTCACCCTCATCGCCGAGAGCGACCTCAACGACCCGCGCATGGTCACGCCCCGGGTCGCCGGCGGCCTCGGCCTGACCGCGCAGTGGAGCGACGACTTCCACCACTCGCTGCACTCCACCCTGACCGGCGAGGGCCAGGGCTACTACGCCGACTTCGCCGAGGCGGGCATCGCCGGTCTGGCCAAGGTGCTGTCGGGCGCCTTCTTCCACGACGGCGCGTGGTCCAGCTTCCGCCGTCGCCACCACGGCCGCCCGGTCGACACCGCGACGCTGCCCGGCTGGAAGTTCCTGGGCTACCTGCAGGACCACGACCAGATCGGCAACCGGGCCGTGGGCGACCGGATCTCGGCCACCCTCTCCCCCGCGCTGCTCGCCGTCGGCGCGACCATCACCCTGACCAGCCCGTTCACCCCGATGCTCTTCATGGGCGAGGAGTGGGGCGCGAGCACGCCGTGGCAGTTCTTCACCAGCCACCCCGAGCCGGAGCTGGGCAGGGCCACGGCGGAGGGCCGGATCGGCGAGTTCGCCGAGCACGGGTGGGACGCCGACGTCGTCCCCGACCCGCAGGACCCGGAGACCTTCACCCGGTCCAAGCTCGACTGGTCCGAGCTCTCCCAGGAGCCGCACGACCGGCTGCTCGCCGTGCACCGGTCCCTGCTGGCGCTGCGCCGGGCGCACCCCGACCTGGTCGATCCCGATCTCGCCGCGGTCGAGGTGGACTGGGACGACGCGGACCGCTGGCTGGTCGTGCACCGCGGCTCGCTGCGGGTGGTGGTCAACCTGGCCGAGGAGCCGCGGGAGATCGACCTGGACCGGCCCGCCGGCGACGTCCTCTTCGCCACGGCCGAGCTGCCCGCGGTCGACGGCGACACCGTCACCCTGCCGCCGGAGAGCGCCGCCGTGCTCAGCACCCGCTGACGATGCGCCGGCTGCTGCCCCCGCCCGCCGGGGACCTGGACGACGGGGACCTGGACGAGACCGGGCTGGTGGAGGCCTACCGGCTCCCGCCGGGCCGGTCGCTGCGGATGGACTTCGTCGCCTCGCCGGACGGCTCGATCGCCGTCGACGGGCGGAGTGCCGGCCTGGGTTCGCCCGGCGACAAGCGGGTGTTCCGGGTGCTGCGGGCGCTGGCCGACGTCGTCCTCGTCGGCGCCGGCACGGCGGGCACCGAGGGGTACCGGCCGGTCGCCCCCGACTCCCCCGTCGGCCTCCTCCGCGCAGCCATCGGCCGGCCCGTCGAGCTGCCGATCGCCGTCGTCTCCCGGCAGGCCTCGCTGGACCCCTCGTCGGCGCTCGCCGCTGCGCCCTCCACGCTCGTGGTCACCTGCGAAGCCGCGGACGCCGGCCGTCGCGCGGCCCTCTCCGCCGCCGGCGCCACCGTGCTCGTGTGCGGGAACGACGACGTCGACCTGCCCGCCGCCGTGGCCGCGCTCGCCGAGCGGGGTCTGGAGCAGGTGACGTGCGAGGGCGGCCCGCAGCTGCTGCGCGCCGCGCTGGCCGCGGGGGTGGTCGACGAGCTGGACCTGACGATCGCGCCCGCGCTGGTCGGGTCGGTCCACCGGCTGCTGCCCGACGACCTGCCGGCACCCGTCGGGCTCGAGCTGCACCAGCTGCTCGAGGAGGACGGCGTGCTGTTCACCCGCTACCGGGTGACCGGCGCCCGGTAAGGCCTCCAGGGCCCGACTTCCGGTACCGGAAGTCCGGGAGTTGCGGTACAGAAGGTCGGGGACGTCCGATGCCGGGAGTCCGGTCCGAGGAGGAGACAGCGTGGGCGTGCCAGCACCGGACCGGGACACCGTCGCCAGCCGGGTCGTGGACTTCCCGCGGGTCGCGGCCGACCGGCCCGACCTCAAGCAGGCCGCCGTCGCGCTCTGCGTCACCGAGCAGGACGGCGCACCCACCCTGGTCATCACCCGCCGGGCCGCGAGACTGCGCGCGCACGCCGGGCAGTGGGCGCTCCCCGGCGGCCGGCTCGACGCCGGCGAGGGCCCGGTCGAGGGCGCGCTGCGCGAGCTGCACGAGGAGATCGGTCTGGACCTCGGCGGGTCGGCGGTGCTCGGCCTGCTGGACGACTACGTGACGCGCTCCGGGTACGTGATGACGCCGGTGGTCTGCTGGGCCGGCCCGGTCGACGGCTTCGCCGGATCCGAGCCGGAGGTGGCCGCCGTCTTCGAGATCCCGCTGGCCGACCTCGACGTCGAGCCGGTCTTCGAGACCATCCCCGAGTCCGACGGGCCGGTCATCAAGCTGCCGCTGCTGCAGGGGTTCGTGCACGCGCCCACCGCGGCCGTCGTGCACCAGTTCGTCCGGATCGCCTGCCGTGGCCTGGTGCAGCGGGTCGCGCACTACGAGCAGCCGGTCTTCGCCTGGCGCTAGTCGGGCGCCCCGGCCGCGCCGGGCCGCCGGTAGCCCACGTCCTGCGCCCGTCCCAGGGCCTCGATCGTCTCCTCGACGGTCAGCAGCACGGTCGTGTCGACGGGGGCGAGCGCACCCCCGCCACCGATGGCCAGGACCACGGCGGCCATCGCGACGTTGTCCGGCGCCTCCCAGAGGGTGAAGCCGTCGTACTCGCCGAAGGCGTACCAGAAGCCGTGCAGCCGGCCGCCGACGGACTCGATGTAGGCGGACGCGGCCCGTCTGCGGTCCTCGGGCTGGGCGATGAGCATCGCCCAGGTCTCGGGGGTGTAGCGGAACCGGGTCAGGTAGAGGGGCATGGTCAGGCCTCCTGGTCATCCCCGCGTCCTCGAGGCTAGGGCTGCGGCCCCGACCGGGTCGAGAGGTGCGCACGCGGCTCGGCCTGCTGCTTGACTGACCGGCATGGACCTGCCGCTGAACCCGCCGGTCAAGCCGATGCTGGCCAAGGCCGCCACGACGCTGCCCACCGGCGAGGGAATGCTGTACGAGCCCAAGTGGGACGGCTTCCGGTGCATCGTCTTCCGGGACGGCGACGAGGTGGAGCTGGGCAGCCGCAACGAGCGTCCGCTGACCCGCTACTTCCCCGAGGTGGTCGAGGCGGTCAAGCAGCACCTGCCCGAGCGCTGCGTCGTCGACGGCGAGATCGTCGTGCCGGCCGGTGACCGCCTGCACTTCGAGGCGCTGCTCCAGCGGATCCACCCGGCCGAGTCCCGCGTCCGGCTGCTGGCCGAGCAGACGCCGGCGTCCTTCGTCGCCTTCGACCTGCTCGCCCTGGGCGACGAGTCGCTGGTGGACCGGCCCTTCGGCGAGCGGCGGCAGCTGCTGCAGACGGCGCTGGCCGGCACCCGCCCGCCGGTCTACCTCACCGCGATCACCGAGGACCCGGGCACCGCGCAGCGCTGGTTCGACACCTTCGAGGGCGCCGGCCTGGACGGCGTCGTCGCCAAGAGCCCCGAGCTCCCCTACGGCCCCGACCAGCGGCTGATGACCAAGATCAAGCACGTGCGCACGGCCGACTGCGTGGTCGCCGGGTTCCGCTGGCACAAGAGCGGGCCGATCGTCGGCTCGCTGCTGCTGGGCCTGTACGCCGACGGGAAGCTGCAGCACATCGGGGTGGCGGCGTCCTTCCCGATGAAGCGCCGCGCGGAGCTGGTCGAGGAGCTCGAGCCCTACCGCGCGCAGGCGCTGGACGGGCACCCCTGGCAGGACTGGGCCAACGCCCAGGTTTCCCAGAGGGAGGACGGGGCGGACGGCACGGAGACTCGGATGCCGGGGGCGGTGAGCCGGTGGAACGCGAAGAAGGACCTCTCCTGGGTGCCGCTGCGCCCCGAACTGGTCGTGGAGATCAAGTACGACCAGCTCGAGGGCCGTCGACTTCGTCACACGGGGCAGTTCCTGCGCTGGCGACCCGACCGCGAGCCGCTGACCTGCACGTACGACCAGCTCGACGTCCCGGTGCGGTACGACCTGGCCGAGGTGCTGGAGACCCCCTGACCGGGTGACCGGCCCCGATCACGCCCGTGATCGTCTGCACGGGCGCCGGAGCGCTCCTAGGCTCGTGATCATGCGTTCGCACCACCGCCGTCGGCGGGCCGTCGTCCCCAGCCTGCTCGCCGCGTTCGCCCTGCTCGCCGCCGGCTGCACCTCCGACGGGGGAACGGATGAGGAGGCGACGCCCACGACGAGCAGCGCTCCGGCCGAGCCGACGGCGGCGCCGATCGAGTGGACCGAGTCGAACGACCTGATCCAGCCGCTGATCGCCGGCCGCCCCGGGAGCGAGCGGGGACTGACCTTCGACCGGGCCCAGGTCGAGGTGCCGATCACCTACGACGAGCCCGACGGCGAGCGCCTGCCGATGACGGTCGTGCGCGCGGTGTTCCCGGGCCAGACCGACAAGATCGGCTCGCTGGTCATCAACCCCGGCGGCCCCGGCGCCTCCGGCGTGGACGCGGCCATCGGCCTGGCGCTGACCCTGCCCGAGGACGTGCTGCGCCGGTTCGACATCGTCGGCTTCGACCCGCGGGGTGTCTCGCTGTCCTCCCCCGTCCAGTGCATCCCCGACGAGACCAAGGACCGGCTGATCGCAGCCGAGCCGCAGCCCACCAGCGACGAGCAGCTGGACGAGGTCTTCGGCCTGGCCGACGAGGTGGCGCAGGACTGCGCCGAGCGCTACGAGTCCCCCGAGGCACTCGGCGCGTTCAACACCGTCGACACCGCCCGGGACATGGACCTGCTCCGCCAGGCCCTCGGCGAGGAGCAGCTGACCTACCTCGGCTACTCCTACGGCACCACGCTGGGCTCCACCTACGCCGAGCTCTTCCCCGACCGGGTGCGCGCCTTCGTGCTCGACGCCGCGGTCGATCCCGACGACGACGCGCAAGGCCGAGGCCGAGGCGCAGGCGGCCGGGCTGGAGGCCGGCTTCGACGCCTTCGCGCAGAACTGCCTGACGCTGATCGCCGGCTGCCCGGTCGGTCCGGACCCCCGCAAGTTCTTCGAGGAGGTCATGCTCCAGGCCTCGCAGGAGCCCATCCCCAGCACCGCCGAGGGCGAGACCCGGGCGGCGACGCCCGGCGTCGTCCACACCGCCGTCGTCGCGGCGCTGTACGACACCCGCACGTGGCCGCAGCTGTCCCAGGCGCTGGCGGCGGCGCGCAACGGTGACTCGGCCGGGCTGTTCTCGCTGGCCGACAGCTACGCCGGCCGGCTGGAGGACGGCACCTACTCGAACCAGCTCGACGCGAACGTGGCGATCAACTGCGCCGACACCGAGGAGGAGATCGACACCGACGCGGTGCGGACCCTGGCCGCGGAGTGGGACGAGAAGTACCCGCTGTTCGGTGCCGGCGCCGCCGCGTCGCTCTACACCTGCACCCCGTGGGAGGCCGAGCGCACGCCGCTGCCCGAGCGTGACGCGGAGGGCAGCGCGCCGATCCTCGTCATCGGCAACTCCGGTGACCCGGTGACCCCGCTCCCGGGCGCGGTGGACATGGCCGAGCAGCTCACCTCCGGCGTCCTGCTCACCTGGCAGGGGCAGGGGCACACCGCCTACCCGAAGAACCCGTGCGTCAACGACGCGGTGAACCGCTACCTCATCGACCTGGTGGTCCCGCTGGACGGGCTCACCTGCCCTGCGTGAGACTCGGCCCCCGGCAGAGGCTCTGTCGCTGACGGAACGGGCAGGCAGATGGCGAGCAGCAAGGACGCGGTGATCCTCGACGTCGCGGGGCACGAGGTGCGGGTCTCCAGCCCGGAGAAGCCGTACTTCGCCGAGAAGGGCATCCGCAAGATCGACGTCGTCGAGTACTTCGTCGCCGTCGGCGAGGGCATCCTGTTCGCCCTGAAGGACCGGCCGACGACGCTGGAGCGCTGGCCCGGCGGCGTGTTCGAGGGCGCCCGGATCTCCACCCGCGTGGACAACACCGGCGACGCGTTCTACCAGAAGCGGGTGCCCAAGAACGCCCCCGAGTGGGTGCCGACGGCGCACATCACCTTCCCCAGCGGGCGGACCGCCGACGAGATCGCGCCGGACTCCGTCGCCGTCGTGGCGTGGTGCGCGAACCTCGGCACGCTGACCTTCCACCCGTGGCCGGTGGGCAAGGACGACGTCGAGTCGCCCAACCAGATCCGCATCGACCTCGACCCGCAGCCGGGCACCGACTTCTCCGACGCCGTGTGGGTGGCCCCGCACGTCCGGGAGCTGCTGCACGAGTTCGGCATGGAGGGCTGGCCCAAGACCTCGGGCGGCCGCGGCGTGCACATCTACGTGCCGATCCAGCCGCGGTGGACCTTCACCGACGTCCGCCGGGCGGTCATCGCGTTCGGCCGCGAGCTGGAACGCCGCCTCCCCGACCGCGTGACGATGTCGTGGTGGAAGGAGGAGCGCGGCGAGAAGATCTTCATCGACTACAACCAGATGGCCCGGGACCGCACGATCGCCTCGGCGTACTCCATCCGGCCCAAGCCGCATGCGCCGGTATCGGCGCCGGTCGACTGGGACGAGCTGCCCGACGTCACGCCCTTCGACTTCGACGTCCTCACCATGCCGGCCCGGTTCAAGGAGGTCGGCGACAAGCACGCCGGCCTGGCCGACCACGCGTTCGGCATCGAGCCCCTGCTGGAGCTCGCCGAGCGCCAGGCGACGGACGACGGCATGGGCGACCTGCCCTATCCGCCGGACTACCCGAAGATGCCGGGAGAACCAACGAGGGTGCAGCCAAGCCGTGCCAAGAGGCTGACCAGCGAGGATGCCCGATCGCTTGACTGACGGCGGCACGCGTGAGGGCTCGGAGATGGGCGCACACCGCTCGTTCACCTGACATCCCGCCCACGACCGAGCAGCCGGGGCGCTTTCCCAGCGAGGCCGAGGCCGCAGCGTCACAGGCGAGGAGTCAACCGAACCGGGGGCACTCCGTGATCACCACGCGCACGGCTGGCCTGCCCTCACACCTGTTCCTCACCCACGCGGGTGACGAGCGTGGCAGCCGCACAGGGCCGAACAGACCCCCGTCGGACATGGACACACACCGATCAGAAGGCCACAATTGTGGCCATGACGACCGCCGAGCCGCTTCGATCGGTCCGCGACCACCTATCCGATGTCGTCGACCGGGTCCAGCGCCACCACGAGCGGGTGATCATCACCCGTAACGGCCACGACGCCGCCGTTGTCATCAGTCCGGAAGATCTGGCCCAGCTCGAGGAGACGATCGCGGTCCTCGGCGACCCCGAAGCGCTGGCCGACATCCGTGAGGCCGACGCCGCCTACGACCGCGGTGACGTCCTTCGCGGCGTCGAAGCCGTCCGCCGGCTGCACCGTGACTGACGAGGAACCCTACGAACTGGTCGTCACCCCGCCCGCGCGCCGAGCGCTGACCGACCAACTGCCCGAATCGGTGGCCGCAGCGGTGATCGACTTCCTCACCACCGCGCTCATCGTGAGTCCACGCCGCATCGGGAAGCCGTTGCGCGGCGAACTGTTGGGCATCTGGTCGGCACGGCGAGGGACCTACCGGGTTCTGTACCGGGTGCGCGAGGACAGGCGGGAGGTCGTCGTCGTCCGCATCGACCACCGCCGCGACGTCTATCGGCCCCGCTGACGGCCTTCCGGCCCACCCGTGCCGTTTGCGGACCCCAGGCGGTGATTATCGACGAGCTGACGGACGACGTCCGCGGCCTCCTGTAGAGGTTGGGCTCGTGGGACGTCCCGGGAAGACGCTCGGTCGACGGCTTCCTCCCATCAGTGCGCCGCAGCTTCTCTCAGCGCGCCGCGCGGCAGGAGAGTGGCGTCCACCAAGGTGGTGTGCGACGGCGCCGACGCAGCTCCCCGGCAGCCCCCTTCCTTGGTGCGCTCCAGGCGCCGGCCGTGCCCGTTGGCGGGGGTTGGCGAGTCCGCACGAGTCCAGGACGATGAGCAGGTGGGATCTCTCGCCGCCGCGGTGCTGCCGCTGATCCGGACTCGTGCCGATCTGCACCGGTGGGGTTCGGCGCGCCAGCACGGCATGGTGATGCACGAAGCTGTCGACCTGCTCGAGCAGGCCATGCCTACCGGTGATCCGGTCGAGGTGCACGCGGTGACCCACACGGCGCTGACAAGTGCGATCAAGGTGATCGCACGTGCCGACGACTCCAGCGGGATCATCGGTGACGCATGCCGCCGGCTGCTCGCCCTGCACCCGAGAACAGCGGCCGCCGCGTCGACTCCACCGGGCCGGCTGGTCGACTGGATGATCGCGTTCCAGTTCGACGGCGACGTCGACTACTTCGAGCTCGACCCCGTTGCCTACGCCCCGGCCCTCGGCTCCGACGGCATCACCGCCTACCGCCACCGCCTGACCGAGATCCAGGAGCAGGTCGGGGACCCGCCGACCGACCGCCTGGCGTCGAACCACCGGCACGAGCACTGGGTGCTGAACTGGAACGAGCAACGGCTCGCCGTCCTCGACCGGGACGCCGACGCCGTCATCCGCACCCACGCACGCGACCGGCGCATCGCCCGCTGGTTCCACGACACCGCGGTCGCCCTCGTCGAGATCGACCGGGTCGACCTCGCAACCAGCTGGGCCCGGCAGGGCGCCGGGATCGACCCCTTCCACCAGGCTCAGGAGTGCGCCGACCTGTGGGTGTCCCTGCTCGACCAGCAGCCCCGGTACGACGCGGACGACATCCTCGCCGCCCGCCGCTCGGTGTTCGACCGATGGCCGACCGACTCCACCGCAGACCGACTGCACGACGCCGCCACCGCCGCCGGCCAGGCCTGGGCCGACATCGACGAAGACGTCATCAACCGGCTCGCGCAGCAACCGCGGGATGCCGTCTGCTTTGCGCTGGGCACCTTGCGCGACCCGCGACGTGCCTGGCAGCTCGCCCACGACCTCGACCTGGACCCCGACGACACCCACACCTGGGGAACGTTGGCCACCGCATACGAGGCCATCGACCCACCGGCCACATTCCCGGTCCACGCCCGGATCGTCGAGAGCGACCTCACCCACGCCGACGCACGGCGTTACCGTGACGCCGCCCGGCGCCTGGCCGGGATGCGCACCCTCGCCGCCGGCACCGGCGACCAGGAACACATCGACCACGTCGACCGGCTCATCGCCGAGCTCCGCCTCAGCCATCGCCGCAGGCCACGCCTGCAGCAGGAGTTCAACCGAGCGCACCTGCCATGACATCCCGAACTGGAACGCCATGATCCGTCTCATCGCGTGAGTAGCGACTCTGCCGGCCTGGTCGTTCCCGAGGCCGAGCACCTGAGCTCTGCTCGGTCGCCCGTCGTTGCCACGGCGCAAACGCCAAGCCTCGTGGAGGCTTTCACGGGCGGTCGCGCTCGCCTGATAACTCCCCCGAGTTCGCTCACGCGCGACCTGCAGGTTCGCCGCCATGTACATCGCTGGGTGCGTCTGCTCCCCGAAGATGCCGGGCGAACCGATGCGCGTGCAGCCGAGCCGCGCCAAGCGTCCGGCCGGCGAGGACGCCACCGGATGACGCGGCGGACCTTCTAGGGCACGGCTCGTTCGCCGGATGAAATTGGCGGCGCGACTCGAGGACCTTCTCGCGTCCTTCCGTCGACACCTGCGTGCAGCCAGCATGGCGCCGCGAACCATCGAGATCAGCGCCTGGCTGGCCGAGCTCGCCGCGCCTCGCGCCCGGCCGGAGCCGGTCATTCCGCAGGTGCCCATGCCTTGGGTGGTCGCCACGCGTATGGCGATCCGAACAGCCTCATCGACGCCGAGCCGACCGACCGCCTGAGGCTTTTCGACCACCTGATTCCCCAATACCAGGACATTGACCCCGACCGCCGAAGCGACCGACTCATCCGCCCAGCACCAGGGTCTGGGCTACCGAGTCACCCCTGGCCCAAGGCCGCGTAGGTCGCGTTGCGGTGAATTCTCCTCACAACGCACTGTCGGATCAGTGTGCCGGTGTGCCGTTGCGGACCTCGGGGCGGCCGGACGTCGGCGGCCGCCAACCCGTGTTGTCGCGCCTCGCCGGGAACAGGCACGCCGGCAGGGAGTCGGGGTCCGAGAGCAACGCGCCGCGGTCGGCCGAGAGATCGGACGTGTCTAAGGCGATCGAGCGGAGGACGCCGTCCATGATTGCGGGGGCCACGTCCGGCCGGGACGACCGCATGTGGGGCTCGATCGTGGCGATGACGAGGGTGCACGGGGTGCTGGCGGCCGATCCCAGGTAGGGCTGCGACGCCGCCCCGGGCATGGTCTGCCAAGGGATGCCCATCATGCGCTGGAGCCGCAGGACGCGGTCGTCGAGCACGGTCACCCAGCCCTCGACGCCACTGCGGCGGGAGTACTCGTGGATGCCGTGGCACAGCGCGAGCGTGACCTCCGCGCCGGAGGCACCGGCGCGGAAGCGGCGGTCCACGGCCAGGCTCGCTACGTCCCACACCGGTCCACCGGCCGGCGCAGCGGCGGCGAGGGCGCTGCCCGGCTCGACGTGCCACGGGGCACCGGCGACGTCGACCAGGGTCTTCACCGGCTCGGCACCGGGGGCGTCGACGATGAACCGGGCGGCCCCGATGACCGAGCCCGACTCCTCGTCAAGGACGACGACGAATCGGGAGCGGGCTTCGTAGGCGCCGTACTCCTCCTCCATCACCTCCGGCGTGTTCCCGAACGCCTGCAGGAACACCGCGCCCTCGATCCGCCGGGCGGCGTCTCGCTCGGCCGGAGTGTGGGCGACCAGCAGCCGGAGCGCCACGTCAGAAGGACTTGGCGACGAGCGTGCCCGCGGCGAAGAAGTCGCCGGTGAAGGCCACAGCGGTGTCCACGTCGAACGCCTTGCACGTGTAGACGTCCACCGAGAAGAACAGCCGTGGCTGTTCCCATGCGTAGAAGTGCGCGCCGGACGTCTCCCAGTGGATCCATCCGGCCCAGCCGTAGAGGTCCGACCGATGGGTGACCGGCTCCAGCAACTGCACCATGTCGACCTCGCACGACAGCGCCGACAGGTAGCGACGGATCTGCTCGTCGTCGACGGGCCGGGCCGGGATGCCCTCGATCACCAGTCGCTGGCGGAGGATCTCCGGCGCCAGGTCGCGCCACTCCTCGGAGGCCGGGCGCGTGGGGAGGCGCTCGGCGCCCAGGGCCACGCCGGGTCGCAGCAGGTCACTGGGGAAGGTCGGCATCACGCGATCATGCTGTACCACTCACTACGCGGAGCGCATGACAGCTGACGGCGTGTCGTCGCACGAAGAAGTGATCCCGCACATCGGCAGCCGCCGAGGAGGCATGCTCAGGTCGAGCGGGCCCCGCGGCTCAGCTCGGGCAGCAGGATCGCCACGGTCAGCCCGGAGTCCGCCGCGTCCAGCCACGCCAGGAAGGCCTCCACCGGCATGGGGTGGGCGATGCCGTAGCCCTGCGCGACGTCGCAGCCGAGCTGCGCGAGGGCGACACTGGTCGAGGCTGTCTCCACGCCCTCGGCGACGACAGCAATGCCGAGGTCGTGAGCGAGCGCGACGGTGTGCCGGACGATGGCGGCGGCGCGCGGGGCACTGTCGACCTCCGCCGTGAGGCTGCGGTCGATCTTGAGCTCGTCGACGGGAAGGTGTCGGAGGTAGGCCAGCGAGCTGTAGCCGGTGCCGTAGTCGTCGATCGACGTCCGGACGCCGAGCTGGCGCAGGTCGGCCAGCACGGCGCGGCCGCGGTCGGGGTCGGCCATGAGGGTGTCCTCGACGAGCTCGAGCGTGAGCGCCGCCGTGGGCAGCCCGTGCCGCCGCAGTGCCGAGGCGACCTTCTCCGGGAGGTCCAGGTCGGTGACGTTCGCGGCCGAGAGGTTGACCGAGACCGGGATGTGCCGCTCGTCCCACCACCGGCGGGTCGCCTGCAGCGCGAGCTCGAGCACCCGGTCGGTCAGCGGGCGCAGGAGCCCGGCCTGCTCGGCAGCCGGCAGGAGGTGGGCGGGGGAGAGCAGTCCACGCGTGGGGTGGTTCCACCGGACGAGCGCCTCGGCCCCGACGATGCTCCCGTCGCGCAGGTCCATCTGCGGCTGGAGGAAGACGGCGAGCGCGTCGCCCTCGAGGGCCACGCGCAGCTCCTCCATCGTCCGCAGCCGGTCGCTGCCGGCCGTGCCGGTCACCGGGTCCGGGACGTAGACGTGGACGCCCTCTCGGGCGGTCTTCGCGGAGTACATCGCGACATCGGCGCAGTGCAGCAGCTCCTGCACCGTCGTGGCCGGCGTGGGGGTGGTCGCGAGGCCGATGCTCACGCCGACGTGCAGCCGCACGCCGGTGACCGTGAAGGGCTCGAGGAGCAGAACGCGCAGCCGCTCGGCGAGGACGCGCGCCGGCTCCGTCCCGGTGTCGGGCAGCAGGACGGCGAACTCGTCGCCACCGAGGCGGGCGAGGACGTCGTCGGAGCGCAGCGCACGGCGCAGGCGAGGGCCGACCTGGCGCAGCAGCTCGTCGCCGGCCGTGTGGCCCAGGCTGTCGTTGACTTCCTTGAACCCGTCCAGGTCCAGCAAGAGCAGGGCCGCGGGGCGGCCGGTCGCCGATGAGGCCACGATCTCCTGGGCCGACTCCAGCAGCGCCCGGCGGTTGGGCAGGCCGGTGAGCTCGTCGGTGCGCGACTCCTGCTTGACCTGGTGGAAGCCGCGGACCTCGGAGAACGTGACGGCGATCCGGGCGATGCCGGCGACCACGCAGGCGATCGCCAGCCAGGCGCACACCGGCGGGACGGGGTGCGTCCACCCGGAACCCAGTACGAAGAGGCTGGCGCCGATGCAGGCCAGCGGCACCGCGAGCAGACGCCACCCGATGCGCGAGGCCCCGCGGTCGACCGGCGCGGGACGGTCGACCGCGCTGGTCGCTGACAGCGCGGCGAAGACCACGCCGGTCAGCCAGCCGAGCTCGAGCGGGCCGCCGTCGACGTAATTGGCGCGGACCGCCTGGGTGAAGTACACGAGGTCCGACAGGGCGACGAACGTCAGGCCGACGATCACGAGGACGAGGGTGCGGTCCAGGCGCATCCCGAGGATGGAGCCGACCGCGGCGAGCATGGCGAGCAGCACCACGCTGATCGTCGGGCTCGTCAGCTCGATCCAGGGGACGGCGATCTCGCCGGCCTCGGGGATCAGGTAGGGCCCGAGCAGGAGCGCGATCCCGAAGGAGAGGCTGCCGAGGGCGGTGATCAGGCCGTCGAGCCACATGCTCGGGTGGAAGCGCGGCACGCGCGCCTTGATCACGCCGACGACGAAGACGTAGAGGGTCAGGTAGCCGGCCAGGGAGATCAGGTCCGCCACCGGCGACGAGGGGCCGTTCCCCTCTACGCCGGCGGCCAGCACCCGGAGGGCGTTGCCCACCGCGCTCAGGACGAGAGCGACCGCGAGGCCCCACCACGCGAGCCGGTCGATCCGGATCCGTCGCCCTGCCGAGAACAGCGCCCAGGAGGCTGCCAGGTAGGGCAGGTTGAACAGCACCACGTCGTACGTCCGGTCCCACACTGCTCCGGCCGGGCGGATCCACACGCCGGTGGCGAACAGCAGGGTCAGGCCGATGGTCAGGTACAGCGGGAGGACGGGAGACCGGGGTGCGGTCGTCGCCTGTCCGTTCCTCTCCATGCAGGCTTGATCGGCTCGCGGGGGCGAGGACATCACTGGAGTCAGCGCCCCCTCACCTGAAGTGGTGAGACGCCCGGAGGGGTCTGGACCGCCGGTCGGTTGAGCCGGCGCGTGCCGGTGTCAGAGCGGCTTGGTGCCGCCGACGATCCTGGCGACTCCTCCGAACCAGGTGTGGTCGATCGTCTGGACGTCTGTGGCCCGCTCGGCGAGCGGCTCCCAGAAGCGCCGTCGCTGGTCAGCCTGCGCAAGCAGGCGGTAGTAGGTGTTGGCGATGCCGCTGTGGACCCGGCCGTCCAGGTAGAGGTCCATGACGGCGATTCGGCCCCCGGGGCGAACCAGGTCGAACATGCGCTGGAAGACCTCCTGCCAGTCGGGGACGACGCTGAGGCCCAGCATGCAGATGGCGGCGTCCACCCGGTCGGTCCCGACGAGCTCGGCGTCCAGCGTGCGGGCGTCGGCCTCGACGAGGTCGACGTTGCGCCACCCGGCGTCGGTCACCTTCGACCGGGCCTTGGAGAGCATGCCGGTGGAGTAGTCCACGCCCACGACCTTGCCGCAGGGACCGACGCGCTCGCGCAGGAGCGGCAGGCTCGCGCCCGTGCCGGTCGGCACGTCGAGGACCGTCTGGCCGCACCGTAACCGGAGGAGTTCCACGGCCTCCCGCCGGTGACTGCCGTGCAGGAGTTCGGTCCCCGACTCGTACACCCGGGAGAAGACGTCGTAGTGCTGCATGGAGCAGGCCTACCAGGTCGGGACGGCGTCACGTCGGCAATCCGTGGACGGCGCGCGTCGCGGTGAGCCGGCCGGGAGACAGTTCGCCACCGCGGGCAGACTGCACCGAACCGGCGGCGTCAGCCGGGATGTCCGAAGCCCCCGCAGATCCCCCGTCGGCGGCTTCAGTGACTCGTGAGTTGTCGCCCATGCCGAGCTGCCGCGCGCCACGCGAGCGGCATGGCGGCGGCGCTTCAGGCGGTCCGAACTGGGAGATTTCGTCACGGCACGGTCGGCGCGGATTTGCCACGGCGTTCGCCCGACAACCTGCCGACTTCCGCTCGCCGGCCACCTGCGTTTCTGCAGCTCAGCACGCCGATTCCCGGGTCTACACCCCGAAGATGCCGGGCGAACCGATGCGCGTGCAGCCGAGCCGCGCCAAGCGTCCGGCCGGCGAGGACGCCACCGGTTGATGCGCCGGGGCGGCGGTCAGCCGCTGTTGCGCAGCGCGGTCGCGATGCCGTTGATGGTCAGCTGGATGTTGCGTCGGGTCAGCTCGTCGTCGTCACCGCCGCGACGACGACGCAGCATCTCGACCTGCAGGTGGTGCAGCGGCTCCAGGTAGGGGAACCGGTTGCGGATCGACCGCACCAGCGACGGGTTGTCGGCCAGCAGGTGCTCGTCGCCGGTGATGGCCAACAGCATGCGGCTGGTCCGCTCGTGCTCGGCCGTGATCTGGTCGAACACCCGGTTCCGCAGATCCTCGTCGGGCACGAGCTCCGCGTACCGGGCGGCCAGGTCCAGGTCGGTCTTGGCCAGCACCATGCCCATGTTGGACAGCACCGTGCGGAAGAACGGCCAGGTGCGGTGCAGCTCCTGCAGCCGGGCGAGTCGATCCTCCCGGCCCGGCTCACCCCCGTCGTCGCCGTCGACCCAGCCCTCCAGCGCCGATCCGGTGCCGTACCAGCCGGGCAGCATGATCCGGGTCTGCGACCAGCTGAACACCCAGGGGATGGCCCGGAGATCGGCGATCGAGTCGCCGGCCTTCCGGGACGGCGGCCGGCTCCCGATGTTGAGCTCCGCGAGCTCGCTGACCGGAGTCGCGGCCCGGAACCACTCGACGAAGCCCGGGGTCTCGTGGACCAGCGCCCGGTAGGCCTGCTGCGCACGACCGGCGAGCTCGTCGAGCAGGGCGTAGGCGGCGCCCGCGTCGTTCCCCAGCCCCTCGATGTCGAGCAGCGAGGACTCGAGCGTGGCGGCCAGCAGCGCCTCGAGGTTGCGCCGCGCCAGGTCGGGGTCGGCGTACTTGGCCGCGATCACCTCGCCCTGCTCGGTGATCCGCAGGGCGCCGGCCACGGCGCCGGGCGGCTGGGCGCGGATCGCCTCGTAGCTGGGCCCGCCGCCGCGGCCCACGGTGCCGCCTCGACCGTGGAACAGCCTCAGCCGGATGCCCTGGTCGCGGGCGACGTCGACCAGGTCGAGCTCGCCCCGGTACAGCGCCCAGTTGGCGGCCAGGTAGCCGCCGTCCTTGTTGCTGTCGGAGTAGCCGAGCATGACCTCCTGGACGTCGCCCCGGCCGGCCAGCAGCGCGCGGTACAGCGGCTGCTCCAGGACGGCGGACAGCGTCGCGCCGGCCGCCTGCAGGTCGTCGATCGTCTCGAACAGCGGCGAGATGCCGACGGAGCAGGTGGGCCCCTCCCCCGCGCCGGGGTCGAGCAGTCCGACCTCCTTCAGCAGCACGGCGACCTCGAGCACGTCGCTCACGGACTCGCACATGCTGATGACGTAGTTGGGGATGGCGCGCGGGCCGAGCACCGCCACCTGCTCGGCCGCGGCGACCAGGACGTCCAGCTCCTTGCGGGTCTCCTCCGACAATTCCGCGTCGGCCCGCACCAACGGACGGCGCTGCGCGAGTTCCCCGGCCAGCAGGTGCACCCGGGAGGCCTCGTCGAGGGCGGCGTAGTCGTCGCACACCCCGCCCCACGCCAGCAGCTCGCCGACGACCGACTCGTGGACCGCCGAGTTCTGCCGGAGGTCCAACCCGCACAGGTGGAACCCGAAGACCTCCACCGCCTCGCGGAGCCGCTGCAGACGGTCGTCGGCCAGCGTCCCGGCCCCGTGGCTCCGCAGCGATGCGTCCACGACGTCGAGGTCGCCGCGCAGCTCGTCGGGCGAGGTGTACCTCGGGAGCTGCGCGCGCGGCGCCGGTCCCGGCACGTGCCCCAGCACGGCCAGCGCCGTGGCCGACAGTCGTCCGGAGATGCCCAGCAGCGCACGGCGGTAGGGCTCGTCGGCGCGGAACGGGGAGTCGTCGCGGGATGCCTCCGCGAGCGAGTAGAGCTCCGCCGTCGGAGTCACCAGGCGGTCGGACATGGACAACTCGCTGGTCAGTGCCTCCAGCTCGGCGAGGTGGCGGGCCAGCGCCGTCTCCGCCTGCCGGGTCGTCGCCCTCCGGAGCGCATCACCGGTGACGAAGGGATTGCCGTCGCGGTCCCCGCCGATCCAGGAGCCGGGCAGCAGCATGGGTCGTGGCAGCAGGCCGGCACCCGGCCAGCGCTCCTCGAGGGAGCTGCGGAGCTCGGCGTTGAGTGCGGGGACGACGTCGAACAGCGACAGCTCGTAGTACCGCAGCGCTTCGTCGATCTCGTCCTGCAGCCGGAGCCGGGACAGCCGCAGGATCGCCGTCTGCCAGAGCGTGAGCACCGACCGGCGCAGCTCGACCGCCCACCGGTCGTCGACCTCGCCCTGTCCCGCCCGGTCCCGCTGACGGATGAGGTCACCCACGTGCCGCTGCACCTGGAAGATCGTCTTCCGGCGGACCTCCGTGGGGTGCGCGGTCACCACCGGGCAGACGAGCGCACCGGTCAGCCGCCGTGCCACGACGTCGGGGTCGAGGCCGGCGCCGTCGAGCAGCTCGAAGGTCGCGGCCAGGCTGCCCCGCTGCGGGGGTGAGCCCGCGCGCCGGTGGTGCCGCCGACGCCGCTCGTGATGCATGTCCTCAGCGAGGTTGGCGAGCAGCGAGAAGTGGCTGAACGCCCGGATGACGTGCGTGGCCGACCGGACATCCAGGCCCGCCAGCCGCTCGGCCAGCCCCCGCCGGTCGGTCTCCGAGCGGCGGATGCTGAACGCCTGGACCCGCGTCGACTCGACCAGGTCCAGGACGTCAGCTCCGGCCTGCTCGCCGATGACCTCGCCGAGAACCCGGCCCAGCAGGCGGATGTCCTCGCGCAGCGGCGCGTCGTCAGGGCTGTCGTCCGCACCGTGGCGGCGCAGGTCTGCGACGTCGACCGTGGCTTCGGACACATCTCATGGTATCGACGCCTGAGGTCCGCCTCGGTCGTCGTCTGCTCCATCCGTTGGTCGGCTACCCCGGGCCGGGAAGGGTGAGGCGCCAGATGTCGGTGATCTCGTCGAGCATCTGCTCGCGGTCGATGCTCTCCTGTCCGAGCACGACGATCCGGTACGCGAGCTGGTCGAGCTGGATCATCAGCAGCTGGAGCCGCAGGTGGGCACGATCGCGTTCCTGCGCCGGGACCCGGGCGAGGTAGCCGGACATCTCGTCGGCGAAGCCGGCGAAGTTGCCGTCGACCTTCTGGGCGAGGTGCTGGTTCGCGGCCAGGGCCTCGCGCACCGGTCGCAGCAGGTTCGCGTGCTGCTCGTACCAGTTCAGCGTGTTGCGCAAGGAGGCCCGCAGTGCGCTCCGGTCGCCGCTGACCAGCGCCGCGTCCACCTCGCGCCAGTAGTCGGGCGTCTCGGCCAGGTTGGCCCGCATGAGGGTCATGAGGACGTCGGACTTGTCCGTGAAGTGGAGGTAGAACGTGGCCCTGCTGACATTGGCGGAGGCGGCGATGCTCCCGACCGTCGTTCCCGAGTAGCCATCGCGCTGGAAGATCTCCTCGGCCGCGGACAGCAGTCGCTGGCGGGTCACCTCCCGCAGCTCCTCGCGCACGGTCGTGGTCGGAGACGTGCCGGGACCCGGCCCGAGGTCCGGCGGTGCATCCACGGCGCGACGATAGGTGATGCTCGTGCCGGGAGCCCCGTCGTCATCCGGTCGTCCCCGCCCGGCGATCTGCCTCATGACGCCATGAAGAGGATCTGCTCGCGGGTGTAGGTCCGTCCCGGATGCGCCTCGCTCAGGTGGGCCTCCGCCTTGGCCACGAGGTCGTCCTCGTCGTCGCCCTCGATGACTTCCCCGCAGGGGCAGTTCAGGTACATCTCCATGCGGCTCACCCTCCTCCACTGACACAGCGACATTGACTGGACAGTGTGTCACTTGTAGCCTGCGTCACACTCCGAGGATCACGCGAGAGGGAGCAATGGAAGTCACCTTCGTCCTGCAGGACAAGACGGCCCGCACCGTGGAGGCCGAGCCCGGCTGGAAGCTCATGGAGGTGGCCGTCGACAACGCGATCCCCGGCATCGACGGGGACTGCGGCGGAGAGGCGGCCTGCGCCACCTGCCACGTGTACGTGGCCCCCGAATGGCGGGACGCCACCGGCGAGCGCACTCCTGACGAGCAGGCGATGCTCGGCAGCACCTTCGGCGTCCGCGAGAACAGCCGGCTGTGCTGTCAGATCGAGACGTCCGAGGAACTGGACGGATTGTCCGTCGAGGTCGTCGGGAGCTGAGGCCCCGCTCGGCACACGATCGACCCGGCCGACGGCGAGGCAGCACGCAGCCGAGGAAGCGACCACGCCGCCGCAGATCACTGGCTCCGCCACCATCCACGCACGGAACTGGAAGGCAGACGCATGACCACTGCAACGCGAGCGGCTACGGAACCGACCCCGGAACAGGTCGAGGCGAGGGAGCGCATCTACGCCGCGCCCCTGGAGACGCTGGACCCGGGCAACCCGGAGCGTTTCCCGAAGGGCGAGTGGCAGTGGGTGTTCGAGCGCCTGCGCGCCGAGGACCCGGTGCACCTCACGACCGAGGAGCACAGCGAGTTCGGCCGGTACTGGTCACTGACCAAGTGGGAGGACATCCAGGCGGCGGACACCAACCACGAGGTGTTCTCCGCGGACGGGCTCATCACGCTGAACAGGCCGCAGACCGCCGCACAGGCGTCCTCCATCTTCAACGACGGCACGATGACCGAGGAGGAGATGCAGGAGCGCCAGAAGGCAGGGATCCGTTCCCTGCTCAGCATGGACCCGCCCGACCACGAGATCCATCGCGGCTCGGTGGCCGAGGGCGTCGCCC
Organism: uncultured Actinomycetota bacterium; assembly: GCA_963747895.1. Classification (GTDB taxonomy): domain Bacteria; phylum Actinomycetota; class Actinomycetes; order Mycobacteriales; family Geodermatophilaceae; genus Blastococcus. The sequence goes on along the minus strand of CAVVGX010000012.1, from coordinate 49,925 downwards.
CGGCGAACCTGGCCCTCCTGGAGCCGCTCATCCGCGAGCGCGCCGGTGCGATCCTCGACGGCCTGCCCATCGGGGAGGAGTTCGACTGGGTCGACAAGGTCTCCATCGAGCTGACCGCGATGACCCTGGCGACGCTGTTCGACTACCCCCAGGAGAAGCGCCGCCAGCTGACCCGCTGGTCGGACGTGATCACCACTCCCGCTGGTCCCGGCATGCCCACCGAGACCCAGGAGGAGCACGACCGGGAGGTTCGCGACTTCTACGTGACGATGTCGGAGCTCGTGAGGCACCGGCGGAGCGACGAGCGCCGCATGGACTTCCTCTCGCTGATGGCGCACAGCCCGCACTCGACCAACTTCACCGAGGCCGAGCTGTTCGGTGACAGCGTGGTGCTGCTGGTGGGTGGCAACGACACCACCCGGAACACCATCACCGGCTCCGTCTACTTCCTCCACAAGAACCCGGAGGAGAACGCGAAACTGCGGGCCAACCCGAAGCTGATCCCCTCGATGGTGTCGGAGACCATCCGATTCCAGACGCCGCTGACCCACATGGCGCGCCGGACGACCAGGGACGTGGAGATCAAGGGGAAGGTCATCCCCAAGGGTGACCGCGTGGTCATGTGGTACGTGTCGGGCAACCGGGACGAGGCCAAGGTGGCGGACGCGGACTCGTACGTCATCGACCGCAAGAACCCCCGCCAGCACCTCTCGTTCGGCTTCGGCATCCACCGCTGCCTGGGCAACAAGCTCGCCGAGCTGCAGCTGCGCATCATCTGGGAGGAGATGCTGGCCCGCTTCCCGGAGATCACCGTCGTCGGGGAGCCCACGCGCAGCCGCCACCACTTCATCAAGGGCTACGAGGCGATGACGGTCGTCATCCCGCGCCGCAACTGATCGGGGTTCCGTGACGCTGTCCTCCGTCGTCATCATCGGCGCGGGCGCCGGGGGTGCCCAGGCCGCCGCCTCGCTGCGGCAGGGCGGGTTCGAGGGGTCGATCTCGCTCGTCCACGGCGAGCCGGGTCTGCCGTACCACCGCCCACCCCTGTCGAAGGCGTACCTGCTGGGCCGGCTGGAGGCCCGGAAGCTGCTCCTGCGGCAGGAGACCTGGTACGCCAAGCAGCGCGTGGACCTGGTGCTCGATCGCGTGGTCGCCGTCGACCGCGCCGGGCACCAGGTCCGGCTCGCCGGTGGAGAGGTGCTGCCCTACGGGCACCTGATCCTGGCGACGGGGTCGCGCAACCGGGAGCTACCGGTCCCCGGCACCCACCTGGAGGGTGTCATCGGCATGCGGACCCGCGCCGACGCCGATGAACTGGCGAGCCGCCTCCGGGCCGGCGTCGAGGTGGTCGTGGCCGGCGCCGGGTTCATCGGTCTCGAGTTCGCGGCGGTCGCTGCCGCGCACGGTGCGTCGGTGCACGTCCTCGAGCTCGCCGACCGGCCCATGGCGCGCGCCGTCTCCGAGCCGACGGCCCGGTTCATCCGCCAGGCGCACGAGGACTGGGGCGTGCGGTTCGACTTCGGTCAGGCGCTGACCGCCATCGACGGCGAAGGCCACGTGACCGCCGTCGAGACCAGCGACGGGCGGCGCCTGCCGGCGGATCTCGTCGTCTACGGCATCGGGGTCGTGCCCGAGACCGCGCTGGCCGAGGAGGCAGGGTTGGCGATCGAGAACGGGATCCGGGTGGACGACCGGTTGCTGACCAGCGACCCGGACATCTCTGCCATCGGGGACGCCGCCAGCTTCCCGAGCGCCCACACCAGCGGCCGCATCCGGCTCGAGTCGGTCCAGAACGCCGTCGACCAGGCGCGGCACGTGGCCGCACGGCTGCTGGGTGCCTCGGTCGGCTATGACGCGCTGCCCTGGTTCTGGTCCGACCAGGGCGATCTGAAGATCCAGATCGCAGGGCTTGCGAACCCGGAGGACGGGGTCGTGGAGTTGTCGCTGCCGGAGCCGCGGGAGCACGCCGTCCTGCGCTTCCGGCAGGACCGGCTGGTGGCGGTCGAGACGATCAACCGCCCGGGCGACCACATCCTCGCCCGGAGGATTCTCTCGGGGAGCACGAGCCCGACACCCACCGAGGCGTCGGCCCCGACGTTCGACCTGACCGCTTGGCACGAGGCGCAGGGGATGGCTGCGACCGGCTGACGAGAGCACCGTCCCCTTCCCGGAGACGCTCGACGCGATGGCGTACGTCGAGCAGGGCAAGGCCAACGGCAAGGTCGTGATCACTCGGACCGATGCCGGAGGCGCTGCGGAAGAGCCCGCCGCCTGGGCCCCGGGACAATGAGCGGCATGCCGGAGCCTCGACCGCGTACCGCACAGATTTCCCGCTGGTTGCGGCGGCCGGGCCGAATCGGTCTCGCGGCGGTGCTCGGGCTGGGCCTCACCGTGGCGGGCTGCTCGACAGGTCCGGCGGGCACGGCCGCCACGGCGACCGCTCCTACGGCGTCCGCGCCCTCTTCCGCACCGGGGACGCTCCCCCGGCCGGACCACGTCGTCGTCGTGGTCTTCGAGAACAAGGACGCCGCGGACGTGACCGACACGGACGACGCCTCCTACCTGAGGTCGCTGGCCACCCGGGGCGCGCAGTTCACCGACGCCCACGGTGAGGCCCATCCCAGCCAGCCGAACTACCTGGCGCTGTTCTCGGGCTCGATGCAGGGCGTACCGGACGACCGGTGCCCGGTCGACCTGCACGGCGGCAACCTGGCCCGCCAGCTGCTCGACGCCGGCCTGACCTTCACGGGGTACTCCGAGGGCCTGCCCGCGCCGGGATACACCGGGTGCGGCGGCCGCGACTACGCGCGCAAGCACAACCCCTGGGTCGACTTCGCGGACCTGCCCGCCTCGATCAACCAGCCGTTCAGCGCGTTCCCCGCGGACTACGCCTCGCTGCCGACCGTCTCGTTCGTCGTCCCGGACCTGTGCAACGACATGCACGACTGCGACGTCCCCACCGGGGATGCGTGGGCGCAGCGGAACCTCGGGCCCTACGTCGACTGGGCCACCACGCACAACAGCCTTCTCGTCGTCACGTTCGACGAGGACCGCGGCAGGATGGCCAACCACATCCCCACCATCGTCGTGGGGGCCGGCGTCGTCGCCACGACGAGCGACCAGCGCATCGACCACTTCGCGCTGCTGCGCACCCTCGAGGACATGTACGGCCTCGAGCCGCTCGGTCACGCCGCCGACGCGCGTCCACTGACCGGCATCTGGGAGCCCTGAGCCACCGGCGCTGGCCGTGCCGCCGGAGCGGAGAGCGCCGCCACGGCGGCGAGGACGGCGCCCGCCAGCGCGTAGGACGCGAGGACGTCGGTGAGCCAGTGGTCGCCCAGGTAGAGCCGGCTCACGCCCATGGCGCCGCTGGCGAGGACGGCGGCCCCGACGATCAGGATCCGGGCCGACGCCGACCGCGTCTGCCGCCACAGCACCAGCGCGATGGCACCGATCAGCGCGGTGAAGACCAGGGTGTGCGCCGAGGGGAACCCGGGGCCGCTCTCCGGCGTCCCGAGCATCGTCGCGGTGGCCGGGCGGGCCCGGCCGACGAGCATCTTCACGACCTCCGCCAGGACGACGGCGGCAGCCACCGCCGCCCCCATCACGAGGAGCGGCCGCACCGATCGGATCCGCACCGCGACCAGCAGCACCGCCGCGGCAGCCAGCACGGCCGCCGCGCCGTCCACCGGCGTGCTGCTCACCGCCTCCAGCACGCCGGTCGGCGCACCGGAGCGGTGCGCGACGAACCACCGGAGCACCGGGGCATCCGCCTCGGCCAGCCCCTCGTGCGTCCGGACCATCCACACGAGCATCGCCCAGACACCCGCCTGGATCGTGCAGGCCCACCACCAGACGGGGACCGGACGGCTCGCGGGCCGGCGGGACGGCGGGGACGCTGCGCTCACGGGGCCACCGTTGCCTCAGCGGCCACCGGAGCCTGCTGGTCCCGCTTCGTGACGGCGAGGTACGTGACCACGGCCAGGATGACCGCCAGGAAGCCCCAGCTCGTGACCGTCGTGCCCAGGCCCAGCCCCCCGTCGGCGTGGTCCTGCGACAGCCCGTCACCGACCGAGGCACCCAGCGGCCGGGTGAGCACGTACGCGACCCAGAAGGTCAGGACGGCGTCCGCCCGGAACACCAGATGGCTGACCGCGACCGCGGCGATCAGCAGCGCCACCAGTAGCGCCGTCGGCCAGTACCCGAGGCCGTACTGCTCGGAGACCAGGTCGCCGACGGCGGTGCCGAGGGCGAAGGTGAACAGGATGGCCAGCCAGTAGAACGCTTCCCGTCGTCCCGTCACGATGCTGTGGATCGACAGCGTGCCCTCGCGGCGGTACCAGAGCACGAAGGTGAGCGCGAGCGCGGCGGCGAACACGATCGTGCTGAGCAGCAGCGGAACGCCGAGGGTGTCGGTCAGGTTGTCGGTGACCAGGGTGCCCACGACGCTGATCAGCACCACGGTGAGCCAGTACAGCGCGGGCACGTAGCGCCGCGCCCGGAACTGCGCGGCGAGGGCGGCCGCGAACAGGACCGACATGACCACCGTCGTGCCGCCCAGCCCGAGGCCGAGTTCGGAGAGGAAGTCCGCGAAGGTCTCCCCCACCGTGGTGGCCAGCACCTTGATGATCCAGAACCAGAGCGTCACCTCCGGCACCTTGCTCAGCAGGTACCGCCCACGCGCTGTGACCAGCGGAGTTCTCGTCATGGCCCGGACACTCGCCGATCCGTCCTGAACACCGCCTGAACGTTCCCCACCGGCCGCGCGGCGTCGTCGGGCACCATCGGGGCGTGCCCGAGGTGCTGGTGGTCGAGGACGACGCGGCGCTGCGTGCCGCCGTCGCACGGGCACTGCGTGAGCACGACCTGCAGGTGACCACCGCCGCCGACGGCACAGGGGCGCTCGCCGCCGCGGGTCGCGGCCCCGGCACGCGGTTCGGCGCGGTCGTCCTGGACATCGGGCTCCCCGACTCCGACGGTCGGGACGTCTGCCAGGCGTTGCGGGCGCGCGGCATCGACGTCCCGGTGCTGTTCCTCACCGCCCGCGACCAGTTGCACGACCTGCTGTCGGGCTACGCGGCGGGCGGCGACGAGTACCTGACCAAGCCCTTCCACGTCCGGGAACTGGTCGTGCGCCTGCAGGCGCTGATGCGGCGGAGTGCGCCCCGCCCGCGTCCCCGGCCGGCCGAGCTGCACCTCGATCCGGCCGCGCACGCGCTGGACGGCCCGGCCGGCCGGCAGTCGCTCACGCCGACGGAGTTCCGGCTGCTCGCCGTGCTGCTCGGCGCCCCGGGCGACGTGGTGCGCCGCCGGGAGCTGATCCGGGCCGGCTGGCCCGACGGCGCCATCGTCGCGGACAACACGCTGGACCAGTACGTCGCCCGGCTGCGCCGCAAGCTGGCCGGCGCCGGCGACCACGGGCAGACGATCAGCACGGTCGTCGGCGTCGGTTACCGCTTCCGGTGACCGGGCTGCGGAACCGGTTCGGCGGGCGCAGCCTGCGCGGACGGCTGTCCTGGTCGGCGTCGGCGGTCGTGGCGGTCTGGGTGCTGCTGCTGGCCGTCGGGGCGAACCTCCTGCTGAGCAGGGCCCTGGCCGGGCAGGCCGACGGCGTCCTCCGGGCCCGGGCCGAGGCGGTCGCCCTCACCCTCGAGGTCGCCCCCTCGGGCGGAGTGACCGTCGACGGGGGCAGCGACGACCGGGCGCTCGACGTCGGAACCTGGATCTTCGCCGGGGACGGCACCGTGGTGGAGGGGCCGCCCGGCAGCTCCCCGCGCCTCGACCGTGTCGCCCGGGACCTGGTCGGCCGGGGCACGCAGACGGTCGAGATCGGCGACGAGGACCCGCTCCGGTTCCTGGCCCTGCCCGTGCGGGCCGGCGACTCGCCGGGGGCCACGGTGGTGGTCAGCACCAGCCTGGCGCCCTACCGGCAACTGGAGCGCCTGGCGCTCTGGGGCAGTGCGGGTGCCGCCCTGGCCCTGCTGGTGATCGTGCACCTGGTGCTGCGCGCGACCGTCGGCCGGGCGCTGCGTCCGGTGCAGCAGATGAGCCGGCAGGCGGCCCGCTGGAGCGCCGACGACGTGGACCGGCGCTTCGGCGTCGAGCCGCGACCCACGGAGCTCGCGCAGCTCGCCGGCACGCTCGACGGGGTCCTGGACCGCATCTCCGCGGTGCTGCGGCACGAGCAGCGGCTGACCGACGAGCTCTCCCACGAGCTGCGGACGCCGTTGGCGCGGCTGCGCGCCGAGGTGGAGCTGGCGCGGGAGCGTCCGTCGGGCGATCCCGCCGTCCCGCAGGCGCTGGTGGCGGTCGACGCCGCCGCCGGTGACATGCAGCAGATCATCGAGACGCTGCTGAGGGCCGGGCGTGCCGGCGGCTCGGCCGGCCTCGGCCGGTGCCGTCCCGCCGACGAGGCCGACGCCCTCGTGTCGGCCACCGCCGCGCCCCCGCCGGTGCAGGTCCGCAACGACATCGATCAGGACCTCGTCGCCGGGATCGAGGGCCCTGTGCTGCGGCGCATCCTCGCTCCGGTGGTCGAGAACGCCCTCCGGTACGCCCGCAGCACGGTGACCCTGACCGGCACACGGACCGCCGACGGCGTCCTGCTGGTCGTCGCCGACGACGGCCCGGGTGTGCCGGCCGAGGACCGGGGACGGGTGTTCCAGCCGGGCTGGCGCGGCGACCCGGACGACGACCACGCCGGCGGCGGCCTGGGGCTGGCGCTGGCCGCGCGGCTGACCGCCGCATGCGCCGGCTCGATCGTCTGCCGCCCCGACGCGGCCGGCGGGCGGTTCGAGGTCCTCCTGCCACCCGCCTGAGCTGCGGACGACGCCGCTCGGGAGATGTACAGGCGCTGTTCAGATGCGGGGCCTACGCTCGCCCGTCGTGACCGGATTCCTCGACCCGACCCACCTGATCGACACCTTCGGGCTGGCGGGCACGATGGCGGTCCTCTTCGCCGAGTGCGGCCTGCTCATCGGGTTCTTCCTGCCCGGGGACTCCCTGCTCTTCACCGCGGGTGTCCTGGCCGCCGGCGGCCGGATCGCGCCGCTGTGGGTGATGCTGATCCTCCTCCCCGTGGCCGCCGTCGTCGGGAATCTCGTCGGGTACTGGATCGGCCGGACCGCGGGACCGGCGCTGTTCGCCCGACCCGACTCGCGGCTGTTCAAGGCCGAGCACGTGACGCGGTCCCAGGCGTTCTTCGAGCGGAACGGCGCGCGCACGGTGCTGCTCGCGCGGTTCGTGCCCATCGTCCGCACGTTCACGACCGTGCTGGCCGGGGTGTCCCGGATGGATCCGCGCCGGTTCGTCCTCTACTCCGTCATCGGAGGCATCGCCTGGGCGGCCGGGGTGACGGCACTGGGCTTCTGGCTGGGCCGGGTCGCCGTCGTGCGGGACCACGTCGAGCTGTTCATCGTGGCCGTCGTCGCGGTCTCCCTGCTGCCGGTCGGGATCGAGCTCATCCGCAGCCGGCGGACCGCCGAGCCCCTCGCCTGATCCAGGCTTCCGCAGTGGGCGCAACACGTTCGTCCGGACGTGCAGCGCCGTCCTGGCGGCCGCCGCGATCGGGCAGCTGCTGCTCCCGGGGGTGCGGAACGACGGGCCGCACGGAGACTCTCCCCCGCGCGTCCCCCCGGACGGCGGCGACCGTCACCCCTCGTCCGCTCCGGCACCGGATCCCGCGGCGCCCGCCGCCTCCCCTGCGGCGCTGATCGCAGACAACAGCCTGAGGGCCGCACCGACGTCGTCGGCGTCCAGCCCCTCCAGACTCCCGCGCAGGGCGGCCAGCCGCAGCTGGTCATAGCGCTCGAGCGTCGCTCGCCCGCGCGGCGTGAGGCGGATGACGACCTCCCGGGCCGTGTGCGGCGCCTGACGTCGCTCCACGAGGTCGGCCGCGATGAGCCGGTCGACGAGCCGACTGGTCGTCGACACCGTCACACCCACGCCTTCCGCCAGCCGGACGAGGTTGCACTCCCCGGCGTCCGCAAGGACGGTGAGGGCTCTGAGCTGGACGACCGACACGGTCCCGATCTCGTCGGCCGCGTGCAGCGAGACGCGCATGACCGCCCGGACGGCCCGGAGCAGTGCGGCTTCGGCGTCCGACCGGCGCATTCCTGCTCCTTGCTCGGGCGACCCTCCGGTGCTGAAGTCGGGATGCGCCGTGCTCGTATGCCGAGTGCCGATGGTCGACGACTTTATCCCCGGTCGACGACTGCCGGCCCGCACCGCGGCGGCCGCACCCACGCTGACCCCGTCGCTCGTGGCCGTCGGCCGGCCGATCCTGCGCCGCAGGGTCACTCGACGGCGGCGCGCTCCTCGCGCAGGGCCTGGAAGACCCGCTTGCGCAACTGGTCGCCGTCGCGCTCGGCGACGTCGAGGAACTTCATCGAGAGCAGCCACCGGGCACCCTGCGTCTGCTGCCGCACGACCTGCGCGCGCAGGTTCACGACCTCGTCGCCCAGCGTGAGGCTGACCTCCAGGCGCGTCCCCGGCTCCGGAGGAAGACCCCACCCGTCGACGAGGCAGCGCGCCCCGGCCTCGCTCAGGTCGACGGTCTCGCCGACGATCTGGCCGTCGGCCCACGGGATGTAGGCGGGCACGGACACCCGTGCGCGCACGGCCTTGCGCCGCTGGCTGCGCTCGGCGGGCCCCGTGGCCACCAGGTGCCAGCGCACCTCGTCGCCGGGCTCCACGTCGATGATCTTGGCGGGGAGCGTCCGCTCCTCCTCCGCGCCGACCCAGTACAGCTCGACCGGGTCGCCGTCCTTGACCGCGGTCTTCCACGCCGCCCCGTCGCCCTCGGGGCGGACCACGATGGTGAACTCCGTGGAGACGTCGACGGCGGCGGTGACCGTGATCCCGCGGGTGACGAGCGTGACGTCGGCCCGCGAGCTCTCGTGCGGCCTGCTGGCGTCGGAATCGGTCATGAGCTGCCCCCGTCGCTGGTGGGTGTCTGTAGCGACACCAACCGGCTCGCCGAACGATGCTTCGGCACGAGAAGCGACACCTTGAGCGGAACCGCGCAGTTCATCGTCGGGATCACATGCGCGAACCGATCGAGGCCACCACCGCGCGCAGGGCGGCGGCGGACTCGGCGAGCCGGTCGGCGAGGAACAGATCGAGGTCGGCGTCGTGCAGGTCGTCGGCCGTCCACAGCGGGACGAGGTCGCCGTCGGTGTCCGAGGGGCGGGCGGGGAACGCGACGTGGGGGTGCATCGGGGGCTCTTCCAGTAGTGACGGCGTGCCGGTTCACCGGCGGATCCACCGTCCGTCGCGGACCTCGGGCGCAGGCCCCAGGGAGGCGCAGGAAATCCGCAAGACCGGCCGGACGGGCCGATCCCTCCCCCCACGGGGTGAGAGCCACCCCCGCGCACGCCTGTCCCGCTGGATCACGGGCAACGCTGGTCGATGGCAGGTCGTCCGGCCCGGACGACCGACCAGCGGAGGAGGCGGAGATGAGGCGTGCACTCGCGGCGTACGGCGTCGTCCTCGTCGTCCTGCTCATGCTGGCGCGGGAGTACGAGGCCGCCGGGTGGCGCGACGTCGGCGCGCTGGAGGTGACGGCGGCGCTGGTGGACTCCCTGCTCGTCGTCTCCCTCGCCGCGGGCGTGCTGCTGGCCGGCCGCCTGGGCCTGGAGCGCTGGGCCCGCTCGATGGCGAGGTGGCGCCGCCGGCAGGCCCTCGCCGCGGCGAGGGAGTGGTCGGACGCCGAGGTCGTCGGCGTGACCTCCTGGCGCACCGAACCCACGCCGCCACCGGTGCAGATCGCCCCCGCTCCGGAGCCGGCGCAGCCGGCCCCGGCAGGGTTCACCTACGTGGGGCCGTCCTACGGTCCCGACCCGCGGCCCACCCCGCCCTTCCCCGAGCGCCGCGGCCACCAGTTCTGATCCCACCGTTCCCGTCCGCGACATCGCTGGTCCCGGCGGCGGTGCAGCCGCTAGGCTTTCCCTGTCGGGAAGGCCCTGCGCTATGGCAGGACCCCGATGCACCACCTCAGCAAGGAGCGAGCAATGCCCGAAGGAACTGTCAAGTGGTTCAACGCCGAGAAGGGGTTCGGCTTCGCCACCCCCGACGGCGGCGGACCTGATGTGTTCGTCCACTACTCCGCCATCCAGTCCAGCGGGTACCGCTCGCTCGATGAAGGCCAGCGGATCGCGTTCGACATCGAGCAGGGCCAGAAGGGCCCGCAGGCTGCGAACGTCACCCCGCTCTGATCATCTGATCAGCACGCGCAGCGCCCCCGCCCGGTCCTCCGGGCGGGGGCGCTGTCGTTCGCGGGTCGCCGTCAGCGGCGGGGCACGTACCCGCCGACGAGCGCGGACATGAGCAGCGCCCCGTCGTGGGGGCCGACGGCGGCGGCGGCCTCGGCGAACGCCCGCCAGCGCGCCCGCTCGACCTCGGTGGGTGCGTGCTCGGCCCGCGCGGCCAGCTGCTCGAGCAGCCGGTCCCACTCCCCCTGCGGCGTCGGCCAGAGCCCGGCCAGCCGCCGCGCCTCCGCCGAGATGGCGGTGATGCGCACGATGTCGCCGGCGTGGTTGGTCAGCGGCTCGATGTAGCCCGCCGTCGCCAGCGCCTTGGCCGCGACGACGACGTCGGCCTTCGGCAGCCCGCTCGCCGGGACCACCGCGCCGAGCAGGTAGGGCGATCCGCCGTGCTCGGGAGCGTCCACGAGCCGGGCGACGGCGCGCAGGACGGGCAGGTCGCGGGTGAACCAGGTGTCGGGCAGGGGCTGGTCGACGGTCACGGCTCCATCCTGCACGCAGTGGTGGCCCCCTCCCACGCGGGGAGAGGGCCACCACCGGACGCGTGCACCGCCTCCCGTGGCCGGGGAGGCGTCCTTCCTCAGCGGCGCGTCGAGGTGAGTTCCGGCCGCTTCGCCAGGATGAGGCCCAGGGCCACGTACCCGATGAGCAGGTGGACGGCGCCGACGTAACCCGCGACCGAGTTGGCGACCAGCAGGTTGATCGGGACGACGACCGGCGCCCAGCTCTCGGCGACCAGCGGCCACTCCCGGGCAGCAACCCGCCAGCGGCCCGGGCGAACCGGGCGTGTGGGCCCGCGACGCGGGGCTCGGACGCTGAACGGAGGGAATGGCGGTCCGGCGGAGCCGGTTCGACCAGGTATGACGACCTCCTCGCAGCAGCCCCAGGTGCAGAAGACCGACGCCGAGTGGCGCGCGCAGCTGTCGCCCGAGGAGTACGCGGTGCTCCGCCAGGCCGGCACCGAGCGGGCCTGGACCGGTGAGTACGTCGACACCAAGACCGTCGGCGTCTACGAGTGCCGCGCCTGCGGCGCCGAGCTGTTCCGCTCGGAGACCAAGTTCGACTCCCACTGCGGCTGGCCCTCGTTCTACGAGGCCTCCGCGGAGGACCACGTGATCCTCCGCGAGGACCGCAGCTACGGCATGGTCCGCACCGAGGTGCTGTGCGCCAGCTGCCACAGCCACCTGGGCCACCTCTTCGACGACGCCCCGCAGACGCCCACCGGCGACCGCTACTGCATCAACAGCGTGAGCGTCCGCCTGCAGCCCGCGGAGTAGGAACCGCTGAACGTCAGAGGGCGGTCACCCGACACCGGGTGACCGCCCTCGTGCATATCCGGGGACCTGCTTCAGGCCAGGTCGCGGACGAGCTCGGCGATCGGCTTGCGGACGCCGGTGTAGAAGGGGATCTCCTCGCGCACGTGCCGGCGGGCGCGGCTGGCGCGCAGGTCGCGCATCAGGTCGACGATGCGGTGCAGCTCGTCGGCCTCGAACGCGAGCATCCACTCGTAGTCGCCCAGCCCGAACGAGGCGACCGTGTTGGCCCGCACGTCCGGGTAGGGCCGCGCCTGCATGCCGTGCTCCTTGAGCATGTCGCGCCGCTCCTCGTCGGGGAGCAGGTACCACTCGTAGGACCGCACGAACGGGTAGACGCAGACGTAGCGCCGCGGCTCCTCGTCGGCCAGGAACGCCGGGATGTGGCTGCGGTTGAACTCCGCCGGCCGGTGCAGCGCCATCTGCGACCACACCGGGTCCAGGTGTCGGCCCAGCGCCGTGCGGCGCAGGCGGGTGTAGGCCTCCTGCAGCGCCTCGGCGGTCGAGGCGTGCCACCAGACCATGACGTCGGCGTCGGCCCGCAGCCCCGCGACGTCGTAGACCCCGCGGACGACGACGTCCTTGCCGGCCAGCTCCTCGATCAGCGCGGACGCCTCGTCGGCGGCGGCGGTGCGGGCGTCGTCGGCCATCGGGCGGGACAGCTTGAACACCGACCACATCGTGTAGCGGATGCTCGCGTTGAGCTCGTTCGCCCGCTTGCCGATGCTGCGTTCCTCGGTCTGCTCGGTCATGGCCCCATCATCCCCCCGGACGCGGATCCGCCCGCGACCCGGTCCGGGTCGCGGGCGGAGCGTTCAGCGGTCCGCGGAGGCGCGGCGCCGGCCGGAGAGCACGTCGGCGTGCTGCTCGCGGCAGTCCCCGCAGGCGGCCAGCCACACGTGGTGGCGCAGGCATCGGGCTGCGGGCCGGGGTCGGGGGGTGGTCCGGTGGATCGAGTCGTGCTGGGTGCTCACGCTCGTGGAACACCGGACCACCCGCCCGGCATGCCCGTCGCCACCGTGGCGCCCACCACGGCCCGGTCAGGGCTGCGGTGGCTCCAGCCAGGCGTCGATCTCGATCCGCACCACCCGGCCGACCACCACCCGCGGCGCCCGGATCCCCACCGCGAGCCGGTCCAGGGTCGCAGCCGCGCGCACGACGATTCCGCCGTCCGCTGGTTCCGCTACGCCGGCCACCTCCAGCGGGCTCGCCGCGCCACGCACCGACAGCCGTCCGGCCGCCAGCCAGGAGCCGTCGGGCCCCGGGGTGAAGCGGTCGCAGGTCCAGACCATCACCGGCTGGCGGTCGACGGAGAGGAACCGTGCGCGCCGCAGGTCGGCGTCCCGGCGGGTGATCCCGGTGTCCAGGCTGGCGAGGTCGAACTCCGCCCGCGCCCGGACCGGCGCGCCGCCGGCGTCGACCTCCAGCTCGCCGCAGCGGAGCGCGACCGACCCCTGCACGGACAGGCCGAGGTTCCGCACCCGGAAGCGCACCTGCGTGCGGCTGTCGGACACCGTCCACGTGCCGGCGCGCACGGCGGTGCGCTGGGCCGCGGTCACGACCGCACCGCCGAGGCGATCCGCGCGTGCAGCACCCGGTCGACGTCGACCCGGTCGGGGTTCCCGACCAGCGCCGGGTCCTCCCACGGGAGCAGGTCGGTGGCGAACACCGCCCGGCGGATGTCGTCCAGCACCTCCAGCGCGGTGACCAGCGTGACGACGACGAGGGCGTCGTCGGCGCCGCGGAGCACGTAGGTGGCGACGAGGCCGTCCACCCGCCGGACCGCGGGCTCGATGCGCTCGCGACCGGCCCGCACAGCGACGTCGGTGCGCCCGGTGTCGCCGCCGCGGAACCACATCACCTGGGCGAACGCCGGTACCGAACCCGCCGCCGGACCCGTGGACCGCTCGACCAGCTCGTAGTTCCCGGCCGCGGTCAGGAACCCCGGCTCGGACATGCGGGCCGCGGCGGCGTCGGCCGCGCTCGGCCACAGCACGAGCAGGGTGCCGTCCCCGCCGTCGAGGCGGCCGAGCACGCAGGCCTCTTCCTGCCCGTCGCCGCCGAGCCCGGCCAGCAGACCGCGGGCCCAGGCTCCGGCGTCCTCGTCCGGCCAGCGCCGGAACCGGTGGATGGTGGCGTGCATGGGGTCCTCCCCTCCCGCGCGGACCGCCGACCGGTCCGGTACGGGTCGACCCTCCGCCCGCCGCCGCGGCCGGACATCCGTGCTGCCACTGACATCCGGTACGCACAACCCCTACGCAGGCCCGGGGAGCGGTGGGATGCTCCCCCGATGGCGGACGCCGGGACGTCCCCGGGTGCGGACCGGGGCCCCTTCGTCGGCCGGGACGTCGAGCTGACCCGCCTGCGCGCGGCGCTCGACGGCGCCCGGACCGGCTCCGGCGGACTGGTACTGGTGGCCGGTCCGGCGGGCATCGGCAAGACCGGCACCGTCGAGACCGCCCTCGAGGGCGTTCCGGTCCCGGTCGTCTGGGGCCGCTGCGTCGACGACCCGGGCGCGCCGCCGCTCTGGCCGTGGCGCCGGGTGCTGCGAGCCCGGCCGGAAGTGGCGACGGCGGTCGGTGACGCGCTGGCGGCCGTGGACCGCGCGCCGGACGCGACGGACCCCGAGGTGGCCCGCTTCCGGTTCGTGTCCGCGGCGACCGAGGCCCTCGTCGCCTCGGCGGAACAGGGCGGGCTGGTCGTGGTCCTCGAGGACCTGCACTGGGCCGACCCGACGTCGCTGCGGCTGCTGCGCCACCTCGCCGGTGAGCTGCACCGGTCGCACCTGCTGGTCCTCGGTACCTACCGCGACCCGGCCGGTCCGCGCGGGGCGCAGCTGCTCGAGGCGGTGCCCGACCTCCTCCGCTGGCCCGGCACCGAGCTGCTCGAGCTGGCTCCGCTCGGGGAGGACGACGTCCGCCGCTACCTGGCCGCGGTGGCGCCGGCGGTTCCCCCCGCCGCCGTGTCCGGAGTGCACCGCCGCTCCGGCGGCAACCCGCTCTACCTGCGGGCGCTGACCGCCGCCGGCGTCGACCCCTCCGCGGGCGACGCCCCGGCCTCCGCGGCGCTGCGGCACGCGGTCCGGAGCGCGCTCGCCGCCCTGCCGCCCGACGTCGTGGACCTGCTCGCGGTCGCCGCGGTGCTGGGCGAGGAGGTGCGGCCCGCGCTCCTGACCGCGGTCGCCGACCGGCCGGAGGACGAGGTGCGCCGCGCCCTGGACGCCGCGGTGCACGCGGGCGTGCTGACCACGGTGCCGGACGCCCCGGGCCGCCGCCGCTTCGTGCACGCCGTCGTCCGCGACGGGATCTACGCCGACCTCGCGCCCAGCGCGCGGGAGTCGCTGCACCGGCGGGTGGCCGAGGCGTGGGAGACCACGGTCGGGGTGGACGACACGACCGCCGGCGTCGTCGCCGGGCACTGGCTGCGGGCCTCGGCGGATCCCGCGGCGCTGACGCGGGCGGCGGGCTGGGCGCGCCGGGCGTCGGCCGCGGCGACCCGGTCACTGGCGTTCGAGGAGGCCACGGCCTTCCTGCGGACGGCGCTGGAGGCAACGGAGCAGGCGGGCTGCGGGGACGAGGAGCGGGCGGCCCTGCTGGTGGAGGTCGCGGCGGCGGAGTTCCGCGCCGGCCGGTTCGCCGAGAGCCTGGCGCACGCCGTCGCCGCCTCCGAGTCGGCCGGCGCCCGGTCGCGGCCGGACCTGCTCGTCGCGGCGGCGCTGGCGGTGCAGGACGTCGCGGCGCCCGGCTTCCCTCCTGCCGTGATCGGGATGTGCGAACGCGCGCTGGCCCGGCCGGACCTCTCCCCGCCGGTGCGGGCGCAGCTGCTCGCGCAGATGGCGTCGTTCCACGCGGACGCCGGACGGCTCCGGGCGTCCTCGCAGCTGTCGGCGGCCGCACTCGAGCTGGCCGAAGGGTCCGGGGATCCGGCGGCGATCCTCGACGCGGTCCGCGCGCGGATGAAGGTCAGCGTCGACGCGCTGCCCTCCGCGGAGCGGTCGCGGCTGGGCCGGCTGGCGATCGAGCACGCCGGCGCGACGGGCCAGCCCCTGGTCGAGCTGTGGGGCGCGAAGTGGCGGATCGACGCCGCGCTCGAGACCGGCGACCTCACGACCACCGAGGAGGAGCTCGCGCGCATCTCGGCGCTGGCCCGGCGGACCGGGCTGCCCCTGGTGCGCTGGCACGACCTGCGGCTGCGCGCGTCGGTCGCCGCGCTGGCCGGCCGGTTCCCCGAGGCGCTGGTGCTCAACGCGCAGGCCCGCGACCTGGGTGCCCGCGAGCTGGCGCAGGACCTCTCCACGGCCGGCATGTCGGGGGCCTTCGTGATGCAGCACGCGCTGATCACCGGGGATCTGAGCAGCTGGGACGAGGCGGACGTGCGCCTGCTGGACCTCGCCGACGACGTCCCCATCGTGCTGGTCAGCCGCGCGCTGGTCGCCCACCTCCGCGGCGACCGGGAGGACGCGCGCGTCCGCTACGAGGAGGTGCGCCGGCGGCTGGCCGACCCGGACTTCGCCGCCTCCAGCGGGGTGCCGACGAACCTGGTGCCGCTGGTCGAGGCGTTCGACGACCCGCAGACCGCGGAGGTGCTCGCCGGCCTGATCGCCGCTCGCCCGATCGCGGCCGGTGGCGCCGGCGTGTACTGCTGCGGCTCGATGCGCGGGTTGCTCGGCCGGCTGGACGTCGTCCGCGGCCGGCTCGACGACGCCGTCGCGCAGTTCACCGCCGCGCTCGACGTCGACACCGGCACCGGCGCGCGCCCGGCCGTGGTGCACGACCGGGTGGGGCTGGCCACCGCGCTGCTGCGCCGGGGCCGCGCCGCGGACCTGAACCGGGCCGGGGAGCTGGCGCGCGCGGCCGGGCGGGAGGCGCTGCAGCTCGGGATGCCCGGGCCGGCCCGCACCGCGGCGGCCCTGGCCGACGCCGCTGCTGCGGCCGGACGGGCGGCCGATCCGCTGACCGCCCGAGAGCGGGAGATCGCGGGGCTGGTGGCGGCCGCGCTCACGAACCGGCAGATCGCGGAGCGGCTGGTGCTGTCCGAGCGCACGGTGGAGAGCCACGTGCGCAACATCCTCACCAAGCTCGGCGCCGCGAACCGCACCGAGCTCGCGGTGCTCGCGTCCCGGCGGTAGGGCAGTCAGCCGAGCAGCGCGGTGACCGCCCGCCGGCCGTCCCGGATGCAGGCGGGCACGCCCACCCCGTCGAAGGCCGCACCAGCGACCTCCAGCCCCGGCACCTCCCCCACGGCGGCGCGCACCGCGGCGACCCGGCCGGGATGCCCGACCAGGTACTGCGGCAGCCCGCCGCCCCAGCGGACGAGCTGCGTCTGCAGCGGCTCGGGGCGGGCCAGCTGCAGCAGGTCGGCGACGTCGTCGACCACGGCGGCCACCAGCTCGTCGTCGTCCCGCTGGAGGTCGCCCTCGGCGCGGAAGCGGCCGACCGACGAGCGGACCAGCAGCGCCTCGCCGCCGAGGTGCGGCCACTTGGCCGAGGAGACGGTGACGCCCTTCACCAGCCGGCCGGTCACCGGCGGGACGAGCAGCCCCGACCCGGCGGCGATCTCCTGGGCGGGGAAGGCCATGGCAACGACGGCCATCGACGCGTACGGGATGCCCTGCAGCGGCTCGACCGCGCCGGGGACGACGTCGCGGAGCAGCCGGGCCGCCTTGCCCGCGGGCGCGGTGACGATCACCGCGTCGGCGGTCAGCAGCTCCGGCTCGGCGGCGGACCCGACCGACAGCTCGAAGCCCGCCGCCGTCCGCCGCAGGCCGTGCGCGGGGGTGCGCAGCCGGACGTCGGCGCCGCTGGCCGCGACCAGGGCCGCGGGCAGTGAGCCGATGCCGTCGGACACGGTGACGAAGACCGGGCCGTCGTCGTCACCGCGGCTCCGGACGCCGGCGTCGCGGGCCGCGGCCGCCGCGCCGAGCACCGAACCGGCCCGGGGCAGGTGGGCGGCCAGCGCCGGCATCGTGGCCTGCAGCGACAGCTCGTCGGCGCGGCCGGCGTAGACCCCGCCCAGCAGCGGCTCCACGAGCCGGTCGACCACCTCGTCGCCGAGCCGGTCGCGCAGCAGGGCGCCGACCGCGACGTCGCCGTCCAGCCGGACCGGGGGCAGGTCGGCCTCCGCGCGCACCCGCGCGACGCCGTCCGGGGACAGGAAGCCCTCGAGCCCCTCGGCCGAGGCCGGGACCCCGAGCACGGTGCCGGCCGGCAGCGGGTGCCGGCCGTCGGGCAGGACCACGGACGCCTGGGTGGTGGCCGGAGCGACCAGCCGGTCCCCGAGCCCGAGCTCCTCCACCAGCGCCACGGCGTCGGGCACGCGGGCCAGCATCGCCTCCGGGCCGGTGTCGTACCAGTGCCCGGCCAGCTCGATGCGGTGCAGCTTGCCGCCGATGCGGTCCCCGGCCTCCAGCACCACGATCTCGTCGTCGGGCCGGCGACGGCGCCACTCGAAGGCGGCGGCCAGGCCGGTGATGCCGGCCCCGACGACGACGAGGCGCCCGGTCGCCGGGGTGGTGGGGCGGGACGGGGTCACGGCGTCGTGAGCTCGTGCACCAGCTCGGCCACGTGAGTGAGCACGCCCGGGTCGGTGTCGGGCAGCACGCCGTGGCCCAGGTTGAAGATGTGGCCCCGGGCCGCGCGGCCCTGCTCGACCACCCGGCGCACCTCGCGGTCGACCGTGGCCCGGTCGGCCAGCAGGACGGCGGGGTCCAGGTTGCCCTGCAGCGAGCGGTGCGGGCCGACGCGGCGGGCCGCCTCGTCCAGGGGGATCCGCCAGTCGACACCCACGACGTCGGCGCCGGCGTCCCCGATGAGCGGCAGCAGCTCACCGGTGCCCACCCCGAAGTGGATGCGGGGCACGTCGCGGTCCCCCAGACCGTCGAAGACCGCCCGCGAGTGCGGCAGCACCCGCTCGGCGTAGTCGACGGCCGAGAGCACGCCGGCCCACGAGTCGAAGAGCTGCACCGCCACGGCCCCGGCGTCGACCTGAGCCCGCAGGAAGATCGCCGCCGACACCGCCAGCTTGTCCAGCAGCCGGGACCACGCCTCGGGCTCGGCGTACATGAACGCCTTGGTGCGGGCGTGCTCCTTGGAGGGGCCGCCCTCGATCAGGTATGTGGCCAGGGTGAAGGGGGCGCCGGCGAACCCGATGAGCGGGGTGGGGCCCAGCTCGGCGACCAGCTGGCGCACCGCCGTCTGCAGGAAGCCCAGCGCCTCGGGCTCCAGGGCGGGCAGCGCGTCGACGTCGGCGACCGAGCGGACCGGCTTGTCGATGACCGGCCCGATCCCCGGCTTGATCTCGACGTCCATCCCGGCGACGACCAGCGGCAGGACGATGTCGGAGAAGAGGATGGCCGCGTCGACACCGTGCCGGCGGACCGGCTGCAGCGTGATCTCGGTGACCATGTCGGGGTCCTGGCAGCTCTCCAGCATCTTCGTGCCGGCGCGCAGGCTGCGGTACTCCGGCAGGGAGCGGCCCGCCTGGCGCATGAACCACACCGGCGTGCGGCTGACCGGCAGCCCCCGTGCGGCGCGGACGAGGTCGGACTCGGCCGGGGACGTGGAGGGGACCGGTGCTGGGGCGAGGCTCACGAGGGCCGATCCTCCCAGACGCCCGCCGGGCGCGTTCCCGGCGCGTCGCGACACAGTCGGGCACCTCTGCGGCGCGTCGGGAGCGATGTGCTAGCGGGCGACCTACCCTGCGCACGTGGAGCCGCATCTCCTGGCCGACGCCGGGAACAAGGGCAGGGACGGGCGCGGGGGCGACGTCCCCGCCGCCTTCCAGGCCGCCCTGGCGGCCCTGGCGGGCGTCCGCGCGCGCCCGGAGATCGTTCTGGAGCACATCCCGGCGCCCCAGCGGCTGGCCCCGTACGCCCACGCCATCGGCGCCTCGGTGAGCGAGCGGGACGGCGACGAGGACGTCGAGATCGCCAGCGCGCGGTTCATCGTCCTGTACGACCCGGCCGGCCACGAGACCTGGCACGGGACCACCCGGTGCGTGGGCTACCTCTCGGCCGAGACCGACGAGGAGCTGGTCGACGACACGATGTTCTCCGAGGTGGCGTGGAGCTGGCTGACCGACGCGCTCGCCGAGACCGGGGCCGCGCACACCACCGTCGGCGGCACCGTCACCCGCACCGCCTCGACGCGGTTCGGCGAGCTCGCCGGACCCGAGCACTCGGTGGACGTCGAGATGCGCGCCTCGTGGACCGCCGGTGACACCGCACTCGACCAGCACCTCCAGGCGTGGCTCCAGGTCCTGGCCAACGCCGCCGGTCTGCCACCCCCCGGGGTCCACCTGCTCGGGCCGGGTGGGGAGAGTCGCTGACCGGTCCGGCGGCGGCACTCTCTAACATCGGTGCCGGCGCGCGGGCTCCCGCCTGCGCCGGACCGACGAGGACCCGCGAGAAGGTGGACGGCAACTGAGCACCGAGCCCACTCCTGGTCCGGCGGCCGACACCGCCCCGGGTACGCCCGCCGAGGAGTCCACCGCCGTCCCGCTGCTCGCCCCCCGCGACGGTCTGCCACCGGTCATCGAGAACTCGACGCAGCTGGTCGAGTACGCCGAGGCCCTCCGCGAGGGCACCGGGCCGGTCGCCGTCGACGCCGAGCGCGCCTCGGGCTACCGCTACGGCCAGCGCGCCTACCTGGTGCAACTGCGCCGCAACGGCTCGGGCACCGGGCTGGTCGACCCCGTCCCGCTGCCGGACCTCTCCGTGCTGCAGGACGCGATCGGCGACGCCGAGTGGGTGCTGCACGCCGCCAACCAGGACCTCCCCTGCCTCGCCGAGATCGGCATGGTGCCGCGCCGGCTGTTCGACACCGAGCTCGCCGCCCGGATCGCCGGCCTCCCCCGCGTCGGGCTGGGCGCCGTCGTCGAGTCGCTGCTGGGCTTCTCGCTGCAGAAGGGCCACTCGGCCGCCGACTGGAGCACCCGGCCGCTGCCCGAGGAGTGGCTGGTCTACGCCGCCCTGGACGTCGAGGTGCTGGTCGACCTGCGCGACGCACTGGCCGCGATCCTCGACGAGCAGGGCAAGAGCGAGTGGGCCCGGCAGGAGTTCGAGGCGATCCTGGCCGCCGGTCCCGCCGCGCCGCGGGTCGACCCCTGGCGGCGCACCTCCGGGGTGCACGGGCTGCGCAGCCGGCGCCAGCTGGGCATGCTGCGGGCGCTGTGGGAGGCCCGCGACGAGCTGGCCCGCCGCCGCGACGTCGCCCCCGGCCGCGTGCTGCCCGACTCGGCCATGGTCTCCGCGGTGCAGGCCGACCCGAAGAACGAGGGTGCGCTGCTCGAGCTGCCGGTGTTCCGTGGCCGCGCCAACCGGCGGCTGGTCGCCCACTGGTTCCAGGCGCTGGTCCGCGGCAAGGAGATCCCCGAGGAGGAGCTCCCGCCGCACAGCCGGACCGGCGACGGCCCGCCCCCGGTGAACCGCTGGGCCGACCGGGACCCCGCGGCGGCCACGCGGCTGCAGGCGGCGCGCGCAGGCCTGGCCGAGGTGGCGGAGAGGCACTCCGTGCCGGTCGAGAACATCGTCTCCCCCGACCTGGTGCGCCGGCTGATGTGGCACCCGCCGCAGCCCCGCGAGCGCGAGGCGGTCGTGGCGGCGCTGCGGGCCGGCGGGGCACGGGAGTGGCAGATCGACCTCACCGCCGACCTGCTCACCGACGCCGCCACCCGCGCCTGACCCACGGCGCCGGTACCGCGGCCCGGTACCGCGATGCGGTGCCGCCTACCGCGGTGCAACGCGGTACCGGCGTCGCTGCGGCGGTACCCGACCGGCCCCGCCCTCGCGGTCAGCGGAACTTGTGGGTGAGGCTGTCCATCGAGCGGTTCACCGACGCGACCTTGATGTGCGAGAGCCCGCTGGTGGCCCCGGCGGCGAGCATCGCCTCGTGAGCCGCCCGCAGGGTGGCCCACACCTCGTCGGCCTCGCCCTCCAGCGTGGTGCCGAGCGCCCCCACCTCGCAACGCAGCCCCGACGCCTTGATCACCGCGATCGCGGCCTCGACGTGGGCGTGCGGGTCCTCGGCGGTCCCCGGAGGCGACGGCGCCACCTGGATCTCGGCGATCACGGTCACTGCTGGGCGCCGTCCACGTGCTCGGCCTGCGCGGCGTCGGTGCGCTCGCCGAGCTTGGCGCTCCACTCGGCGATGCGGCGGGCGACGTCCTGCTCGGTCAGGCCGACGTCGGCCAGCACCTGACCGCGGCTGCCGTGCTCGAAGAACTGCTGCGGCAGCCCCAGCGTCCGCACCGGCACGTCGACGTCGCGGTCCTGCAGCGCCTGGGTGAGCGTGGTGCCCACTCCCCCGGCGCGGCCGCCGTCCTCGACGGTGACCACGAGCCGGTGCCCCGACACGAGCGCGATCAAGTCATCGGCCACCGGCAGCACCCACCGGGGGTCGACGACGGTGACGCCGATGCCGTGGTCGGCGGCGCGCTCGGCGGCGGCCAGGCACAGCGGCACCATCGAGCCGACGGCGACGAGCAGCACGTCCTGCGTCTCCGCGCGGCGCAGCACGTCGACCGGTCCGCGGCGCTCGAGCGCGGGCAGGTCCGGCGGCAGCACGCCCTTGGGGAACCGGATGACCGACGGGCCGTCGGAGATGTCGACGGCTTCGCGCAGCGCCTCGCGCAGCGTCGCCTCGTCCCGCGGGGCGGCCAGGTGCACGCCGGGCACGACGGAGACGATCGACATGTCCCACATGCCGTTGTGCGAGGCGCCGTCCTCACCGGTCACGCCGGCCCGGTCGAGCACCACGGTCACCGGCTGGCGGTGCAGGGCCACGTCCATGAGGAGCTGGTCGAACGCCCGGTTGAGGAAGGTCGAGTAGACGGCGACGACGGGGTGCATCCCGGCCATCGCCAGGCCCGCGGCCGAGGTGAGCGCGTGCTGCTCGGCGATGCCGACGTCGAACGTCCGCTCGGGGAAGCGCTCGCCGAAGGCGGCCAGGCCGGTCGGGTGGAGCATCGCCGCGGTGATGGCGACGACGTCGGGCCGCTCCGTGCCGACGCGCACCAGCTCGTCGGAGAACGCGTCGGTCCACGGGCGGCCGGTCTTGCGCACGCTCGCGCCGCTGTCGGGGTCGAAGATGCCGGTCGCGTGCCAGGCGTCGATCTGGTCGGTCTCGGCCGGCGCGTAGCCGAAGCCCTTGGTGGTGACGGCGTGCACGATGACCGGCCCGCCGAAGGACCGGGCGCGGCGCAGCGCGGACTCCATCGCCCGGACGTCGTGCCCGTCGACGGGGCCGACGTACTTCATGCCCAGGTCCTCGAACATGCCCTGCGGGGACAGGACGTCCTTGAGGCCCTTCTTGATCGCGTGCAGCGCGTCGTACAGGGCCGAGCCCACGACCGGTGCCCGGTGCAGCGCCTGGCGCACCTGGAGCAACGCGTTCTCGTAGCCGGGGCGCAGCCGCAGGGTGGCCAGCGCGTCGGCGACACCGCCGATGGTCGGCGAGTAGGAGCGGCCGTTGTCGTTGACCACGATGACCACCGGGCGGTCCTGCGCAGCGGCGATGTTGTTCAGCGCCTCCCAGGCCATGCCGCCGGTCAGCGCGCCGTCGCCGATGACGGCGACGACGGGGCGCGAGTCACCGCGGATGGCGAAGGCCTTGGCCAGCCCGTCGGCGTAGGACAGCGACGTCGAGGCGTGGCTGTTCTCGACCCAGTCGTGCTCGCTCTCGCTGCGGCTCGGGTAGCCGGAGAGGCCACCGCGCTGGCGCAGCCGCTCGAAGCCCTCGACCCGGCCGGTGAGCATCTTGTGCACGTAGGACTGGTGGCCGGTGTCGAAGACGATCGGCTCGCGCGGGCTGTCGAACACCCGGTGCAGCGCGATGGTCAGCTCGACGCAGCCGAGGTTGGGGCCCAGGTGTCCACCGGTCTTGGCCACGCTGGTGACCAGCGCGTCGCGGATCTCGGCGGCGAGGACGGGCAGCTTCTCGGGGGCCAGCGCACGGAGGTCCTCCGGGCCGGAGAGCGATCGCAGGAGCGACACGGGCAGTGTCTTCCTCTCCGTCGGTGGCAGATGCGCGGCAACGCGTGCGGCCGCCGGTCAACTGTACGTGCGGACGTGGACCTCTTCCGGTCCAGCGGCATCCGCGGACGCAGCTCACACCGGTCGGGTTACAGCCGCGGCACCCACCGCTCCCCGCGCAGCGCACCGGCGACCACCTCCACGCCGCGGGCGGCCGCCGCCAGCCGGGCACCCTCGCGCTCGTAGGCCCGCATCGCCGCCTCGATGGCCTCGACCGGCAGCTGGTCGGCCAGCTCGACCCGGACCGTGCGCCAGCCGGCACGGGCGGCCTCGAGCCCGGCGGCGACGTGGTCGGCGGCGAACCGCGCGAGCAGCACCGGATAACGACGGAGCACCTCGTGCGCCCGGTAATCGGGCGGCACGAGGTCGTAGAGCCAGGCGACCGCGGTCCGCTCCCAGTCGGGCGCACCCGGCGGGCGGACCTCGTCCGGCCAGCCCGGCGGCACCGTCGCGTCCACCCCATCAGTGTGCCGCATCCGTCGAACAGGCGTTCGACCGACGCGCACCGATCAGGCGGTCAGGACTCCGTCTGCCGCTTGAGCCAGAACTGCTCGAACCCCCAGGTGCCGGCACCGCTGGAGTGGTAGCTGACCAGCTCCCACCCCTCGGCGCCGAGCCGGTTGAGCACCGCGCTGGTGTCTCCCTGCTGGCGTTCCGACGAACCGCCGGGGAGCTTGACGCTCACGCCGGCCCGCTGCGACTCCGCATCGTTGGCGGTGATGACCGAGGCGTATTCCCACATGGGCACCCCTGCACGGTAGCGACTGCCTCCCCCGCGGCCCGCGCTGCCTCCTCAGACGCGCAGCGAGACGACCGGGGCACCCATGGAGGAGAGCCGGCGCCCACCCCGGCCACAAGCACGACCAAGGCGCCGAGAACCGGTCAGTAGCCGACTGCGCTCGCTCCGTATGCCGCCTGCTCGGGAGTGAAGCCTTCGTACTCCAGCTGCTCGATCAAGCCACGACCGGGAAAAGGACGTGTAGCCCATGATCGTGGGCCTTCTCAGCGGCCTGCTCGCTCCAATTCACGCTCAGGCTGTCGACGGCACCGGTGGCGTCGGCATTCGAGAAGCCCTCGTACCGAGCTGCTCGATCAGGCCCGACCGGGAGAAGGACGCGAAATCGAGGTACGCCTGGGCTTCCTCCGAGCACTCTCCTGGCGCAGAGGCACGCTGGGTTCGGCGCGCGGAGCAGGTGCAGGCGCGGGGGCAGGCGCCGGCGCGGAGCCTGGGGGCGGGCGCCGGTCCCCCGGCAGGTGCGCGGATCAGGCACCGGGGCGGATGCATGCCTGCTCGCGCGCGTCGAGTGTCGGCTTCACGCTGGTCGAGTATCGGCCGTGCGGCCTCCGACAGCCTCCTCGGCGTCAGCGACGGCCATGCGATACCAGCGGAGGCTCCTCGCTCGGCCTCGCGGGCCGCGCTGCGGGCATCGCTCTCGGCCTCGATCAGGTCGCCAGCGTCGGTCAGCGGCCAGAGCTCCTACGGCCAGTTCCTGGTAGGCTCGGCGGAATCCTCCGGATCGGTGTGCCCGATGAGACAAGCCGCCGCCCAGCCCGACGAGAAGCGCCGCTACGGGGCCGGCCAACGGCCACCTTCCACCGCGCTGCGCGGCGCTGTGACCAGGGTGTCGCGGCGTCCCTGAAGGCACCCATGGCGCCGCAGGAGGCAGGTGCGGCGGAGGCTGCATCGGATCCATCAGGTCCCCGTTCCTGGTAGGTGAACGGCACCGTATCGGAGGGGCGGCCGACCCGCGGACCGCCGATCAGGTCGGACGCTGGGCCGAAAGCGCAGTTCCGCGTGGCGGTCATCCCGGAGCCGCCGCGACCAGCAGCGCGACGCACTCGACGTGCGCGGTCATCGGGAAGGCGTCGAAACCACGGATGCCGGCCAGCCGGTACCCGGCCTGGCCGAAGGCGGCCACGTCCCGCGCCAGCGCGGCCGGGTCGCAGGCCACGTACACGACGGCGCGCGCACCGGTGCCGGCCAGCAGCCGGCTCACCGCCTGGCCCGCCCCCGCCCGCGGTGGGTCCAGGACGACGACGTCCGGCGGGGTGCCGAGCTCCTCGAGCAGCTCGCGCAGCCCCTCGGCGTCGACCTCGCCCTGCCACACCTCGGCGTGCGGCAGGTCGGCCAGGTTGGCGTCCGCGGCCGCGCAGGCGGCGGGGTCGGACTCGACGCAGACGACCCGGCCGGTCTCCCCCACCGTCGGCGCCAGCGCCCCGCCGAACAGCCCCGCCCCGGCGTACAGGTCCAGCACCGTCTCCCCCGGACGGACGGCGGCGTACTCGGCGACCGCGCCGACGAGGGCGTCCGCGGCGGCGGGGTGCACCTGCCAGAAACCGGTGCCCTCGACCTCCCAGTCGCGGCCGCCGGCGCGCCGTTCCGCACGGGTGACCGGCTCCTCCGGCAGCTCGCCACCGGGACGCACCACGCGGCTCGACGTCGCCCGCCCGGCGCGGTCCAGCCGGCTGGTCGTCACCGCCCCCGCGGAGTCGATCGACACGTCGACGGCGCCGGCCCCCGGCCACGACCGGCTCAGAACGGCGCGCGCGGCGGGCTCCACCGTGATGGGGCAGTCGTCGAGGACGACGACGTCGTGGGAGCGGTGCCGGCGCAGTCCGGGCGCCCCGGTCCGGTCGACGGCGAAGCGGGCGCGCGACCGCCAGCGCAGCGGCCCCCCCGGGAGCTCCTCCACGACCACGTCGACGTCCGCCAGCCCGGCGAGGCGGGCCAGCTGCTCCCGCACCACGGCGGACTTGAGCCGCCGCTGCTCGGCCGGGTCGACGTGCTGCCAGTCGCAGCCGCCGCACTTCCCGGGACCGCTGGAGGGGCACGGGCGCTCCACGCGGGCCGGCGACGCCTCCAGCACCTCGATCGCGTCGGCGCGGCAGAAGCCGGGGTGGCGGTCCTCGGTCACCCGGACCACGACCCGCTCGCCGGGAAGGCCGTGCCGGACGAAGACCACCCGCCCCTCGTGCCGGGCCACGCAGTGCCCGCCGTGCGCCACGGGCCCGACCGTCACCTCGAACTCGGTGCCGGTCCACCCCAGGCCCTGGTCGGCCCGGGGCTCGGCCGTCCGGCGACCTCGCGAGCGCCGATCAGCCATAGGGGGTCACGTCGGCGTCGTCGGTCAGCCCGCGCCGCAGGTCGCCCGGCGCCGGCCCGTCGCCACCGTCCCGGCCCAGGGAGCTCTCCAGCTGCCACGGCACGGTCGTGATCATCACGCCCGGCTGGAACTGGAGCCGGGCCCGCAGCCGCAGCGCGCTCTGGTTGTGCAGGGCGTTCTCCCACCAGTGCCCGACGACGTACTGCGGGACGAAGACGACGACCAGCTCCCGCGGGCTCGACCGGCGGATGTTCTTGACGAAGTCGACCACCGGCCGGGTGATCTCGCGGTACGGCGACTCGACGACGGTGAGCGGGACCGGGATGTCGAAGCGCTCCCAGTCCGCCTGCAGCTGGCGGGTGTCGGCGTCGTCGACGTTGACCGTCAGCGCGGTCAGCGCGTCGGGCCGGGTGGCGCGGGCGAAGGCGAGCGCCCGCAGCGTCGGCTTGTGCACCTTGGACACCAGGACGACGGCGTGCACCTTGCTCGGCAGCATCCGCGCGTCGCTGTCGGGGACGAGCTGGTCGGACACGTGCGAGTAGTGGTTGTTGATGCCCTTCATCAGCACGAAGAGGATCGGCATGGCCACGAGCACCAGCCACGCGCCGTGGGTGAACTTCGTGATCACGATGATGACCAGCACGACGCTGGTGAGCGTCCCGCCCAGGGTGTTGATGATCTGCGACCGGCGCATGCGGCGGCGGACGCCGGCGTCGGCAGCGAGCCGCATCTCCCGGTTCCAGTGCCGCACCATCCCCCACTGCCCGATGCTGAAGCTGGTGAAGACGCCCAGGATGTAGAGCTGGATGAGCCGGGTGACGTCGGCGTCGAAGGCGACGATGAGCAGCATCGCGAAGCCGGCCAGCAGCAGGATGCCGTTGCTGAACACCAGCTTGTCGCCCCGGGTGTGCAGCTGGCGGGGCATGAAGCGGTCCTGGGCCAGCACCGACCCCAGCAGCGGGAAGCCGTTGAACGCGGTGTTCGCCGCCAGGACGAGGACCAGAGCCGTGGCGGCCTGGATGTAGAAGAAGCCGACCGAGGTGTCGCCGCCGAACACGGCCGCGGCGAGCTGCGCGATGACCGTGCGCTGCGGCTCGCTCTCGCAGTCGGCGAATCCCTCCAGATCGCAGGCGTTCTCCACGTACTTGACGTCGGAGAGCAGGGCCAGCGCGGTCACCCCGGCGAACATCGTGGCGGCGATGCCGCCCATCAGGGCCAGCGTGGTGGCGGCGTTGCGGCTCTTGGGCGCCTTGAACGCCGGGACGCCGTTGGCGATCGCCTCCACGCCGGTCAGCGCGGTGCACCCGGACGCGAAGGCGCGCAGCGCGAAGAACAGCAGGGCCAGACCCGCCATGTTGGTGTGGTCGGGCTCCGGGGTGATCGTGTAGCCCGCCGTCTCGGAGACCAGGCCGTCCTCGGTGAAGAACACCCGGATCAGCCCGGTCACGATCATGATCATGATGCCCGTGATGAACAGGTAGGTCGGGACGGCGAAGGTCTTGCCGGACTCCCGCAGGCCACGGAGGTTCGCCGCGGCGAGCAGGGCCACCAGGCCGACGGCGATGAGCACCCGGTGCTGGTTGAGCCCCGGGAACGCCGAGATGATGTTGTCCGTGCCCGCCGACACCGACACGGCCACGGTCAGCACGTAGTCCACCAGCAGCGCACTGGCCACCACCAGCGCCGCGAACTGGCCGTGGTTCTTCATCGCGACCTCGTAGTCACCGCCGCCCGAGGGGTAGGCGTGGACCACCTGCCGGTAGCTGAGGACGACGGTGCCCAGGAGCAGCACGACGCCGACGGCCAGCCACGGCGCCAGGTACAGGAACGCGGTCCCGGCGAGCGTCAGGACGATGAGGATCTCCTGCGTCGCGTACGCGACGGAGGAGAGCGGGTCGCTGGCGAAGATGGGCAGCGCGTACCGCTTGGGCAGCAGCGACTCGCCGAGGCGGTCGCTGCGCACGGCGCGGCCCAGGACCAGGCGTTTGGGGAGATGTCCGAGATCGGACAGCGTGGGCACGGCGGCGATGGTACGGCTGAAGGACACTCCTGCCCCCCACCACTCGCAAGCTCGCGGCGGGCCCCTGCAGGAGGGCCGACCGCCGGCGCGGCGCAGGTGTAGCTTCGCGCCGGATGCGCGGGCGGGACGGCCGCCGGCGCGACGAGTCCGTGGGAGCCCTTTCGTGCACGTGGTCGTCATGGGTTGCGGGCGGGTCGGTTCCGCCGTCGCCCGCCGGCTCGAACAGGTCGGGCACAGCGTCGCGGTGATCGACCAGGACCCCGCCGCCTTCCGCCGGCTCGGGCCGGACTTCGGCGGCCGGCAGGTCACCGGCCTGGGCTTCGACCGCCAGACGCTCCTCGATGCGGGCATCGACTCCGCCGGCGCCTTCGCCGCGGTCAGCAGCGGCGACAACTCCAACATCATCAGTGCCCGGGTGGCCCGGGAGACCTTCGGCGTCCAGCACGTCGTGGCCCGCATCTACGACTCCAAGCGGGCCGAGGTGTACGAGCGGATGGGCATCCCCAGCGTGGCCACCGTGCCCTGGACGGTGAACCGGCTGATCCGGGAGCTGCTGTCGGTCAAGGTCAGCGAGCTGTGGCGCGAGCCCAACGGCAAGGTCTCGCTCATGCGCGTCACGGTCACCGAGGCCTGGGTCGGCCGCCGGCTGTCCGAGCTGGAGGCGGCCTCCGGCGCCCGCGCCGCCTGGCTGGTCCGGTTCGGCGAGTCCGAGCTGCCGACCACCACGACGATCCTGCAGGACGGCGATCAGCTCGTCGTCGCCGTCACCGACGAGATCACCCCCCGCGTCCACGACGTCGTCGAGCGCGGCGCCCAGGGAGGCCAGCACTGATGCGGGTCGCCATCGTGGGTGCCGGCGCCGTCGGCCGCTCCATCGCCGGGGAGCTGCTGGGCAACGGGCACACCGTCATGCTCATCGAGAAGGACCCGCGCAAGGTGCGCGCCAAGGCGGTGCCCGGCGCGGAGTGGGTCCAGGCCGACGCCTGCGAGGTCTCCTCCCTCGAGGAGGCGCAGCTGGCGACCTGCGACGTCGTCGTGGCGGCCACCGGCGACGACAAGGCCAACCTCGTCGTCTCGCTGCTGGCCAAGACGGAGTTCGCCGTCAACCGCGTCGTCGCCCGCGTGAAGGACCCGCGCAACGAGTGGCTCTACACCGAGGCCTGGGGGGTCGACGTCGCCGTCTCCACCCCCCGCGTGCTCGCGGCGCTGGTCGAGGAGGCGGTCACCGTCGGAGACGTCGTCCGGCTGATGAGCTTCCGCAAGGGCGCGGCCAACCTGGTCGAGATCACCCTCGCCGAGGACACCCCCTGGGTGGGCCGGGCGCTGCGCGAGGTCCCGCTCCCCCGCGAGACCGTGCTGACCGCGATCCTGCGCGGCGAGCGGGTCATCACGCCGACCCCCGACGAGCCCCTGGAGGCCGGGGACGAGCTGCTGTTCATCACCCACGGCGAGGTGGAGGACGAGCTCAAGGCCGTGCTCGCCCCGTCGGGCGCACCGGGGGTCTGACCGACCCGGGAGCGGGGAGGAGCCGTCAGCCGCCCGGGTTCCCGTCCGGCCGGTCGGGCGGCTCCCCGGCCGGTGCCTGGACGGCGCGGTGGCGGTGCAGCCGGGCGACCACCCACAGGGTCACCGCGACCTCGACCGCGGTGACGGGGACCCCGAGCAGCAGCGACACGATGCCCAGGTCGGTGGCGTCGCCGTCCTCGCTGCCCAGGTAGAGGTACCCCTGGACCGCCGCCCGGAGGAGGAACACCGCGGCCCACAGCACCGTCAGCCAGCCGTACGCGCGCACCAGCCGCGGGTCCTCCCGCCAGTGCCGCTCCGGCACGGGGTCGGGTACGGCACGGCCGGTCACCGGATCGCGCCCGGTGCGGTGCGGCACGACGCGGGCCGGTCCGGTCCGGCCGCGTCTCCGGGGGAAGCCCGCGCCGGGTCCGGCCATGGCACCCAGGTGGCTGGGTGACAGGAACTCGGCGACGACGCCCACCAGTGGCCGTCGGACCAGCACGGACCCGAGCAGGACGACCGTCAGCGCCGCGTTGCGCAGGATGCCGGGCACGTAGAAGTCACGGGCCTGCCCGGTCGCGGCGGCGATGGCGACGGCGACGCCGACGGCGAACAGGCCGCTGACCGCCTGCTGCACGCTCTCCCGGCGCACCAGCC
The DNA here is from genome assembly GCA_963747895.1 of uncultured Actinomycetota bacterium. Lineage (GTDB taxonomy): Bacteria > Actinomycetota > Actinomycetes > Mycobacteriales > Geodermatophilaceae > Blastococcus. The sequence goes on along the minus strand of CAVVGX010000012.1, from coordinate 19,035 downwards.
GGAGCCCGAAGACGAGCACGGCGGCAGCCAGCGCGGCCCAGATGCCGGTCCGGAGCCCACCGATGCCGTTGGCCACGATGAAGGCGACCGTGGGGACCGTGGCGTCGACCATGCCGCGCACGCCGCCCAGCTGGTCGAGCACCATGTGCCGGTCGAACACGAGCCCCGGCTCCGCGACGGCCGGGTCGGTGGCCGCCGCCCGGTCGTGGTCCGGACGGCCGTCGTCCCGACCCGGCACGGGGCCGTCCGGGCCGGCCACGTCACCCGTCGCGCTCACGCGTCTCCCCCATGTCGCAGCCACCGGCGGGTGCCCGCCGGCGCCGTCCTGCCCAGGCCGTCCGGTCGGGCACCGGGGCACAGCACACCTGGCACCCGGCACGGGGCGGCGGTCAGCAGGAACCCAGCTCGTACCAGGGGTTGTAGATGACCCGCTTGCCGTCGAAGGCGGCGAACCGGCCGCGAGCGGTCAGCGTCCGTCCCGGCTCGATGCCCGCGATGCGGCGACGGCCCAGCCAGACCAGCGTCACCGAGCCGGAGCCGTCGAACAGCTCCGCCTCGAGCGTCGGCACGGTCTCCCGGGGCGTGTAGACCACCGACTTCAGCCGCCCGGTCACCGTCACGACGGCGCCCTTGCGGCAGGAGCTGAGGGGCTCGCAGCCGGCGCTCGCCGACCCTGCGCGCAGCTCCTCGGCATCGATCGTCTGCTCGTCGGCGGTCAGTCGCTGCAGGGTCCGCGACAGCCAGCCGACCGGACGGGTCTCGGTCACGGACCAAGCGTAGTGCTGCCGGGGGCAGGAGAGCCGCCGGTGCTCCCTCCTGCGGGGGGCGTCCGCGGCACCGCTCCACCGGCGGGCCCACCGGCCGCGTCCTGCTGCTGGGCGGCCAGCCTGGCGGCGGCCTCGGGCGGGAGGGTCAGCGGCAGCGCCTCGCGGACCGGCATGGGCTCGCTCCCGCGGACGACGACCACGGCACGGAAGGCGTCCTCCAGCGCGGCCGCCGCCTCGGGACTGGAGGCGGCGGGCCCGCTGATGGTGCCGCGCAGGAACCAGCGGGGCCCGTCGACGCCGAGGAAGCGGGCCGGACGGCGGGTGGGCTCCGGCGCGGGCTGTCCGGGCTGGGCCGGCGGAGCGGCGACCACGGTGCCCGCCAGCTCGATGCCGAACGGCCCCTCCACCTCGCGCAGCGACGCGCCCTGGCCCGAGGCGGTCCGGGCGATGTCCGCACGCACGTCGTCCCAGATGCCGGCGGCCCGCGGCGCGGCGAAGGCCGCGACCTGCAGGAGCGAGTCCCCCGAGCGCAGGGTCGCCCCGACCACCTGCTGCTGCTGGTTCAGGTCCACCCGCAGCTCCATCCCGGGGCGCGCGGGCAGGCGCAGGGCGCCGAGGTCCAGGCGGGCGATCCCGTCGTCGGGCGCGTCCGCGACGTCCCAGGGCCCGGTGGTCTCCTCGACCTCGCGCTCGCGCACCTGCGGCTCCGGCGGCACGCCGCGCTCCCGCAGGCTGCGGTCGATCCGGTTGCGTCGTCGTCCGAACGGCATGTCAGCCCTGCTCCTCGTCCACCGTGGTGGGGAGCTCCGGAAAGCCCCCCGTCGAGCCGTGCCCGCCCACCCCGCGCACGCTGCCGGGCAGGTCGTCCACCGGCACGAAGCGGGCCCGCACCACCGGCTGCACGACCAGCTGGGCGATCCGGTCGCCGCGGCGGAGGGCCAGCGGGGTGGCCGGGTCGTGGTTGACCAGGATCACCTTGATCTCGCCGCGGTAGCCGGCGTCGATCGTCCCCGGCGCGTTCACCACGCCGAGACCGTGCCGGGCGGCCAGGCCCGACCGCGGGTGGACGAACCCGGCATAGCCCTCGGGGATCGCCACCGCCACCCCCGTGCCGACGACGGCGCGCTGCAGCGGGGCCAGTTCGACGTCCTCGGTGAGCGTGAGGTCGGCGCCGGCGTCGCCGGGCAGCGCGTAGCGCGGCACGGTGCCCTCGGCGGACAGCAGGGAGACCGGCACGTCCAGCTCGGACGGGGGGAGGTCGGGCACGTCGGCGACCCTATAAGGATCCATGGGGTCGGGCTCAGCCGCGCAGGTCCCGCAGCACCCGGGCGGCGAGCGTCTCGGTGGCCCGCCGGTTGCCCCGGCCGGCCAGCGCGGCGCCCAGCAGGAGCGGGGCCGCCGTCGGCGCGGCGCCGCCCGCCCGCCGGCCGACGCGTCGCCGCAGCGTCCGCAGCCCCGCCGCGCCGAGCACCGACGCCAGGCCGGCGGAACCCGCGACCGACCGCTCCGCCGACCAGCGGGCCAGGTAGGCGGCACCGCGGGCACGGGCGTCCCCGGGCGCGGGCCGGCCGTGCAGCTCGTGCAGCTCGCCGATCAGCACGACCTCCACCGCGGCCGTGAGGACGGTCTCGGCGCCCAGCTCGAGCGGGAGGGCCAGCAGGGAGGGCGCGAACCGGTGCGCCGCGGCGAGCCCGCCGGTCGCCGCACCGACACCGGAGGTGACCCGGGCCGCGCGGGCGACGAGGGCGGCGGCGATCTCCTCGTCGGACGCGCCCGGGTGGGCGGCACGCAGCCGTGCGGCGTCCCGGATGGGCAGCCGTGGCGCGGCGGCCGCCAGCAGATCGCCGAAGGCCGCACCCGGAGACCGCCCCGGGTCGGCGGATGGCGCGTCGGCAGGCCCGCCGGTCGCGGTGGGGCCCCCGCCGGCGGCGGAGTCGCCACGGGCGCCGCCGAGGGCCGCGCCCACCGCCGAGGCGAGGCCGCCGAGCACCTCGCGCAGGCCGGTCGCGGCGGTCCGTCCGGTCGTCCCCCCGCCCGGTGCCGCGGCAGCGGGTCCGGCGCCGCCGACGAGACCGGAGACGGCCTCGGCGACGGCGCGGGCCGCCCGCCCCAGCCCGCCCTCCTCGGCCGGCGCCGGAGCGGGCGCCACGGGGCGCGGCGGCGGGACGTCGCGAGGGGCGGCGGTACGCGCCGACTGCTCCGTCATGACCCGCTCCTCCTCAACCAGGCCGACCCCCGGCCTCCTGCCGGGCTGCGGCCCCCGTCCAGAAGCTCGCCCCGCGCGTGCGAGGGGTGAGGAGGACGGGGGTCCTTCGACTTCGTCAGGCGCAGTCGCGGCAGTACAGGTCGTCGCCCTTGGTGGCGGCGAGCCGGCTGCGGTGCTGCACGAGGAAGCAGCGGGAGCAGGTGAACTCGTCCTCCTGCTTGGGCAGCACGCGGACGGTCAGCTCCTCGTTCGAGAGGTCCGCGCCGGGCAGCTCGAGGTTCTCGTTGAAGTCGGTCTCGTCGACGTCGACCGACGAGGACTGCGCCTCGGCACGGCGGGCCTTGAGCTCCTCGAGCGAGTCCTCGCCGAGCTCGTCGGCCTCGTTGCGGCGCGGGGCGTCGTAGTCGGTGGCCATGGGGTGCCCCTCCTCCGGGTTCTCGCGGGCGTCGCGCCCGCTCTTCTGACGCGGCGCCGGGTGGGCTCCGTCGTCTCGGCCGGTCGCCGGTGGGCGATCGGTGTGTCTGTCGGCAGGAGCCCGCATCCCGGGCGTCCTGGTCCGTGCCGGCCGCCCCTGTCCTCCGGGTGGACGACGATCGGGACCGGCAGCCGCCCAACGCCCTGGGGGCCCGGTTTGTGCCCGCGGCTTCACGGGCGACACATCGGGCGCACGGACGGGCGTCCGGGCGGCGGAGCGGCAGAGGTTACCCTGCCGCCGTGGCGACTCCCGTAGGTGCTGATCCGACCGTCGTGGGCCCCTACCTGGCGCGTGCGCTGGGCGACGAGCGGTGGCGGGAGGTGACCGTCGATCTCATCGCCGCGGGCATGTCCAACCTGACGTACGTGGTGACCCCGCAGAGCGGCTCCCCGGACGACGCCGTGATCCTCCGGCGGCCGCCCACGGGCGCGGTGCTGGCCACGGCGCACGACATGGCTCGCGAGCACCGGGTCATCTCGGCGCTGGACGGCACTGCCGTCCCGGTGCCGCGGACGCTGCACATGTGCACCGACGAGTCGGTGCTCGGCGCGCCGTTCTACGTCATGGAGCGGGTCGTGGGGATCCACGCAGTCAACGCCTTCCCGCCCGGGTACGCCGACGAGCCCGAGCAGCGACGCGCCGTCGGCGAGGGGCTCATCGATGTCCTGGCCGACCTGCACTCGGTCGACTACGAGGCCGTGGGGCTGGGCGACTTCGGCCGCCCCGAGGGCTTCGCCGCGCGCCAGGTGCGCCGCTGGACCAAGCAGTGGGACGCCACCCGCGACCGCGACCGGCCCGACCTCGACGCCCTCGCGGCCCGCCTGGCCGAGACGGTGCCCGCCACCCAGCGCTCGGGGATCGTCCACGGCGACTACCGGCTGGACAACTGCCTGCTCGACCCGGGGACGCCGGGCCGCATCAAGGCGGTCCTGGACTGGGAGATGTCGACGCTCGGTGACCCGCTGACCGACATCGGCATGATGTTCGTCTACTGGCCGCAGGCGGGCGAGGACCGCGCCTCGACCCAGAGCGCGCTGACCACGCTGCCCGGTTTCCCGACCCGCCTCGAGGCCGCGGAGCGGTACGCCCGGCGCACCGGCGTGGACCTGTCCGACCTCAACTGGTACGTCGGTTTCGCCTTCTTCAAGTTCGCCGCGATCATCGCCGGCATCGTCGCCCGCTCGGCTGCCGGCGCCATGGCGGGCAAGAACACCAGCGGGTACGCCGAGCGCATCGATCCAGTGGTGGAGCTCGGACGCGCCGCGCTCGAGGACCGTGCGATCTAGCGGAGCGGTCCGGCTCTAAGCTCTCGGTGTGACGACGTTGCACACCGAACGCCCGACGGTGCGCGCCCGCAGCGGCCGTCGTCCGTTGCCGCCGATCATCTTCCTGCTCGTGCTGGCCCTGGTCGCGGCAGGCGTCTGGTGGAACGTCTTCCGGGAGGACGCCGAGTTGCAGGCGCAGCAGGACGCCGCCTGCGCGGAGGCCGAGGCCGCACCGCAGGCCCTGGACCCGGCCACCGTGTCGGTGCGCGTGTACAACGCCTCCGACCAGGGCGGCCTCGCGCAGTCCGTCGCGGACGACCTCGGGGCCCGTGGCTTCACCATCGCCGAGGTCGCCAACGACAACAGCGGCCGTGAGGTCACCGGCGTGGGCGAGGTCCGGCACGGCGTCAGCGGGAAGTCGACCGCCGCCTTCCTCGCCCTCTACCTCCCCGGCGCCACCCTCTGGCAGGACGTCCGTTCGACGCAGCAGGTCGACCTGGTCCTGGGCCCGGAGTTCGTGATCGGCCAGAGCCTGGCCCCCGACGACGTGGTCAACGCGGCCCTGGACGACGCCGAGCAGGCCGCCGCCGGCTGCTGAGGCCCGCCGGCGGCGTCCTCAGGGGCGGCAGCACGGCGCAGCCGTTCCCCTCCTACACCGGAGGTGCGTGGTGCAGCTCGGCCAGCAGGGCGAGGAGCTCGTCGGCGATCCCCGGCGCGGCGGCGACGACCAGCGGGTCGCCGAAGGGCCGGTCGGGCAGCCCGCCCAGCACCAGCCCCGCCTCGGCCGCGACGAGCGCACCCGCCGCGTGGTCCCACGGCTCGAGGTCGGCCTCGTAGTAGGCGTCCACGCGCCCCGCCGCGGCCGCGCACAGCTCCAGCGCCGCGCTGCCGTGCCGGCGGATGTCGCGCACCCGCGGCAGGAGGGCGGCCACGACCGCCCCCTGCGCCCGCCGCTGCTCGACCCGGTAGCCGAAGCCGGTCGCGACCAGGCTCAGCTCCAGCGACGTCGCCCCGCTGCCGGTGAGCCGGACCGGTGCCGGCTCGGCCGGCGTCGAGCGGTGGGCGCCGCCACCCGCCACGGCGGTGAACAGCTCGCCGGTGGCGGCGTTGAGGACCACGCCCGCCACCACGGCGCCGTCGACCTCCGCGGCGATGGAGACCGCGTAGGCCGGCAGGCCGTAGAGGAAGTTCACCGTGCCGTCGATCGGGTCCACGATCCAGCGCACCCCGCTGGTGCCGCGCCGCTGCGCCCCCTCCTCCCCCAGCACGCCGTCGTCGGGTCTGGCCCCGAGCAACCGCCCCACGACCAGGTGCTCGCTGGCCGTGTCGACGGCGGTCACGACGTCCACGGGGCTGGACTTGACGGCCACGTCGTCCGCGGCCGCGACCCGTCCCTGCCGGACCAGCTCGGCGGCCTCCCGCGCGGTGGCCACGGCCAGCTCCAGCAGGGACGCGGCGTCCGGGGGCACGGTCATGGACCGATCCTCCCCCGGTCGGCCGACCTCGGCCCCGTCGCAGGGACCCGGCGCGTGCGGAGCACGCGCCGGAGGGCGCCAGGGTCCTCTCACTAACCTGGACGGATGCAGGGCTTCGGTGTGGACATCGGCGGCAGCGGCATCAAGGGGTGCCTGGTGGACCTCGAGAAGGGCCAGCTCGTCGGCGAGCGGTTGCGGATCGAGACCCCGCAGCCGGCCCTGCCCGATCCCGTGTACGACGCCGTCGGGCAGATCGTCGCCCACTTCGGCTGGACCGGCCGCGTCGGCGTCACGTTCCCCGGCGTCATGAAGCAGGGCGTGGCGCACACCGCCGCCAACGTCGACCGGAGCTGGATCGGCACCGACGTCGACGCCGGCCTGGACGCCCGCATCCCCGGGACGGTGGAGACCCTCAACGACGCCGACGCCGCCGGGATCGCCGAGATGCGCTACGGCGCCGGCCGGGACCGCTGCGGTGTCGTCCTGATGCTCACGTTCGGCACCGGCATCGGCAGTGCGCTGTTCGTCGACGGCCGCCTGGTGCCCAACACCGAATTCGGCCACATCCAGGTCGACGGCGAGGACGGCGAGCGGCGCGCCGCCGCGTCGGCCCGCGAACGCGAGGGCCTGTCCTACCCGGACTGGGCCGCGCGGGTCGACCGCTACCTCGACGTCCTGGAGGCGGGGCTCTGGCCGGACCTCATCATCGTGGGCGGCGGGGTCAGCAAGAAGGCGGACAAGTGGGTGCCGCTGCTGAGCACCCGCACCCCGGTCGTTCCGGCCGAGCTCCAGAACAACGCGGGCATCGTGGGCGCGGCCCTGGCCGCGCACGAACGCACGGACCGCTGATCGGGACGGCGACCGCGCGCTCCCCCGCGGCCGCCGGTGGCGGCTGACGCAAAGGGCGGTGTCATCGCCAGTGAGCGTCGTTACAATGGCGGTGCCCCAGCCCGCCGCCCTCCAGCCGGTAGGGATCCCCTGCAGCCGGCGCGGTCAAACCCGCGCGGGCCTGCCGGGTCTCCCCGAACGCCGGGGGCGGGAGGCGGAGCCGCTACCCGGGGGCAGCACGGTCCCCTGGCGTACGCCCCCAGCACGGGAAGGAACCTGAGTGCCCGCCGACCAGCCAGCACCGGAAGCAGCCGACGCGAGCACCGCCAGGCGCTCCAGGACGGTCGCCGCCGGTTCCCGCGCCCCGAGGGCCACCGCAGCGGTTCCCGAGGGCACCGGCACGGTGGCCGCGGCCCCGTCGAAGAAGGCCGCGGGCAAGAAGGCGCCGGCCAAGGGCAGGACGAAGCCGGCCATCACGCCCTCCCCCGCCGTCGGCGAGGGTGTCGTGCTGGCCGCCGTGACCGGCGACGGCACCGCCGTGGCGGTGGTCGAGGGCGGGTCCGAGGGGCTCACGCTCGACGAGACGGTGATGACGGGCAAGGACGGCGTCGAGGTGGCCCCCGCCGAGGACGAGGCGGCGACCGAGGGCGGCACCGACTTCGAGTGGGACGAGGAGGAGGAGTCCGAGGCGCTGCGACAGGCCCGCAAGGACGCCGAGCTCACCGCCTCGGCCGACTCCGTCCGCGCCTACCTCAAGCAGATCGGCAAGGTCGCGCTGCTCAACGCCGAGGAGGAGGTCGACCTCGCCAAGCGGATCGAGGCCGGGCTCTACGGTTCCGAGCGGCTGCGCCAGGTCGAGGAGGAGGGCATCAAGCTCACTCCGCAGATGCGCCGCGACCTCAACTGGATCGTCCGCGACGGCGAGCGCGCCAAGAACCACCTGCTCGAGGCCAACCTCCGCCTCGTCGTCTCCCTCGCCAAGCGCTACACCGGCCGCGGCATGGCCTTCCTGGACCTCATCCAGGAGGGCAACCTCGGCCTCATCCGCGCCGTCGAGAAGTTCGACTACACCAAGGGCTACAAGTTCTCGACCTACGCGACGTGGTGGATCCGCCAGGCGATCACCCGCGCGATGGCCGACCAGGCCCGCACCATCCGCATCCCGGTGCACATGGTCGAGGTCATCAACAAGCTCGGTCGCATCCAGCGCGAGCTGCTCCAGGACCTGGGCCGCGAGCCCACGCCGGAGGAGCTGGCCAAGGAGATGGACATCACCCCGGAGAAGGTGCTGGAGATCCAGCAGTACGCCCGGGAGCCGATCAGCCTCGACCAGACCATCGGCGACGAGGGCGACAGCCAGCTCGGCGACTTCATCGAGGACTCGGAAGCCGTCGTGGCCGTGGATGCAGTGAGCTTCACGCTCATGCAGGACCAGCTGACCAGCGTGCTGCAGACGCTGTCCGAGCGGGAGGCCGGCGTCGTCCGCCTCCGCTTCGGCCTCACCGACGGCCAGCCGCGCACGCTGGACGAGATCGGCCAGGTCTACGGCGTGACCCGCGAGCGCATCCGCCAGATCGAGTCCAAGACCATGAGCAAGCTGCGCCACCCCAGCCGCTCCCAGGTCCTGCGCGACTATCTCGACTGAACGATCCCCCGGACCGCACCGCGGCGCAGAGGGGGCCCCACCACTCCAATGGGTCGGGTGGGACGGCCGCACGGGTTGACGCCGACATCCGCCGGGTAGACCGCGTAGCGTGGGGGTCGTCAGAACAGCAGCGGACCCACGGTCGTACCGGCCACCCGGTCGGTACGACACGCGAGACCAGCACGAGCAGTACCCAGTACCACCCCGGTGACGTCCCCTGCTGAACCCGAACGACTGCCGGCACATCACGGACTCATCTCGATCCGCGAGTCCGTGTTCACCGTCAGCTGAGCGGGAACACGAGGGGCCATCCTGGCGCTGTGCAGGAGGCCGATCCGCAGCCGCGGATCCGTGCGGTAGAGAGCGAGTGATGAGCCAGATGACCCAGACGCTGACGACGACCCCGCCCACCGATGACCTCGTCGTTCCCTTCCACTGCGACCGCTGTGGGGCTCTGGCCAAGGTGCGGGTCGTACTCGCCAGTGGCAGCGACCTCGTCTTCTGCGGGCACCACGCACGTGAGTACGAGAGCAAGCTTCGTGACATCGCCGTCGACATCATCGACACCGAGGGCGAGCAGCACGTAACTGCGTGAGAGAACGGCTATCGTCGCGCCCGCGATGACAGCCTCACCCGACGACGCCGCCGGCTCCTCCCACCCGCCTCGCGCGGAGGGAGGGCCGGCGGCTCCGTCGTTCCCGGGCACCCCCGGTACACGGCGACCGGAGGATTCCCCCATGTCCCAGCCCCCCGGCCACGACGAGACCGTGCGCATGCGCGGCGACGGGCCCGACAGCCGGCCCCCTGTCGAGCCGTCGCGGCCCACGCCGGCCGAGGCCGACACGCCCGGGCCGCAGAATTCTCTGCCCGACCCACTCCCGGCCGAGGGCGAGGTCGACGACACCCGGCCGGTGCCCCGCGACTGGCTCAGCGGCGCGCCGGAGGACGAGGCCGTCGAGACCACCGCGTACGTGCCGCCCGTCGAGGAACCGGCCGGGCCCGCCGGCGACACCCCGCCCGCCGACCCCGCCACCGACTCCACCACCGACCTCGCCGCCGACTCCGCCACCGACCCCGCCACCGACTCCGCTACCGGCGTGCTGCCCTGGACGGACACGGACACGGGCGCCGGTGGGGGCGACGACGGGACGCCTCCCCCCGCTCCCGGCGACGCGCCGGGCTCGTCGTGGTGGCGTCGGCGAGCGGTGCTCGTGCCGGCCGGGGTGGTCGCGGTGCTGGCCGCCGTCTACGGCGTGGACCTGCTCGTGTCCTCCGGCGACGTGCCGCGGTCCACCGTCGTGGCCGGAGTCGAGATCGGCGGCCTCTCCCCCGCGGCCGCCGCTGACGAGCTGGAGACCGAGCTCGCCGACCGGGTGGCCGCTGACCGCGCCGTCGTCGCCGACGACGTGGAGGGTGTCTTCTCCCCCACTCGTGCCGGTGTGCGCCTCGACGCCGAGGGCACCGTCGACGCGGCCGACGACCAGCCGCTGAACCCCTGGACCCGCATCCGGACGCTCTTCTCCGACCGTGAGGTCGAGCCGCTCATCGCCGTCGACGAGTCCGCCCTCGCCGACGAGCTCGGCTCCTTCGACGCGCAGCTGGCCACCTTCGCCGAGCAGGTCGACCGCGCACCGGTGGACGCCACCATCGCGATCGAGGGGACCACGGCGAGCGTCGTGGACCCCGCCGACGGGCGCGCACTGGACCGCGACGCCGCCCGCGAGGTCATCACCGACGCGCTGACCGACGAGCCCGACGCCGGCAACCCGATCGACCTGCCCGTGGAGGTCGAGCCCGTCGTCGTGGAGGCGGCCGAGGCCGAGCGGGTGCTCGCCGAGACGGTGCAGCCCGCCCTGGCGGCCCCGGTCACGGTCGCCGGCGCCGGCGACACGGCCGAGGTGCCCGCCGAGGCCATCGCGGCGGCCCTCACCTTCACCCCCACCGAGGAGGGCGAGCTGCAGGTCGGCCTGGACCCGGCCACGCTGCAGACGGCCCTGGGCGACGAGCTGGCGGTCTTCGGCACCCCGGCCAAGGACGCCACGTTCGACGTCACCGGCGGGGCCGTCCGCGTCGTCCCCTCCGTGGACGGGACCGGCATCGACCCCGCCCACCTGGTCGAGCAGCTGCTGCCCGTGCTCGACGACCCCGCGCCGCGCTCGGTGACCGCCGAGCCCGGGCCGGTGCCGGCCGAGCTCACCACCCAGGAGGCCGAGGCGCTGGGCATCCGGGAGGAGATCAGCAGCTTCACCACGAAGATCAGCAACCCGCGCAGCGGCGAGAACATCCGCGTGGTCGCCGCCGAGGTCGACGGCGCGCTCGTCCTGCCCGGCGAGACCTTCAGCCTGAACACCTTCACCGGTCCCCGCGGGACGGCGCAGGGCTACGTGCCGGCCACGGTCATCAGCGGTGGCGAGCTGTCCATGGCGGTCGGCGGCGGCATCAGCCAGTTCGCCACCACGATGTTCAACGCGGTGTTCTTCGCCGGGTTCGAGGACGTCTACCACAAGCCGCACAGCTTCTACATCAGCCGCTACCCGGCCGGCCGGGAAGCGACGGTCTACGAGGGCGTGATCGACCTGCAGTGGAAGAACGACAGCGAGACGGGCGTCTACGTCGACACCCAGTGGACCCCCGGGTCCCTCACGGTCACCTTCTACGGCACCAAGCGCTACGAGATCGAGTCGATCAGCAGCGAGCGGCGGAACCCCCGGGAGCCGGCGGTGATCGACAAGGTCGACGACGGCGACTGCATCCCGCAGTCCGGTGTGCCCGGTTTCGACATCACGGTGACGCGGGTGTTCAAGGACCTGGCCACGGGGACGGAGATCAAGCGCGAGGACTTCCGGACCCGCTACAACGCCGAGGCCGTCATCAACTGCGTGCCGAAGCCCGAGGTCCCCGCCGGCGCACCGGCGTCGCCGTCCTCCGGCCCGGACGGGACGGCGCCGGCCGGTGCAACCGCCCCGGCCGGCCGGCGCCCCGGGGACCGTCGGCCGGCCCGGCGGCGGGTGCGCTGACCGGATCCCGAGGCGGAGGCCCTGCCGCACCGCAGACGCCTCCACCCGACCGGAACCGCGACGTGCACACTGGCCGCATGAGCGCCGTGCTGCCCGGCGACCCGCCGGCGCGGGCCGGCGACCCACCGGACCCCGTCGGCGGTGTGCCCGCCACCCCGGCGGCCACCGAGGCGGGCACGCGAACCGACCGGCCGGGGGCCGACGGCGGAGTGCGGGAGCACCGCGGCCGGCTGGACTCCTGGCCGACGTTCGTCCGGGAACCGCTGCAGGTACTGGGCCGCACGCTGGCCAAGGCGTGGCAGGACCGCATCCTCGGGCTGTCCGGCGAGGCGGCGTTCTGGCAGATCCTCTCGGTGCCCCCGCTGCTCATCGGGCTGCTGGGCTCCCTGGGCTACCTCGGCGCCTTCATCGGGGACGACGCCGTCCGCCAGATCGAGGACGACCTGCTCAGCGCCTCCGCGGAGGTGCTCACCCCCGACGTCGTCGACTCACTGGTCGCCCCGACGCTGAACGACATCCTGAACGCCGGCCGGCTGGACATCGTGAGCCTGGGCTTCCTGCTGTCCCTGTGGGCCGGCTCCTCGGCGACGGCGACCTTCATGAACACGATCGTCATCGCCTACGACCAGCGCGATGTCCGCGGCCCGATCCGCACCCGGCTCAAGGCGCTGTGGCTGTTCGTCATCGGCATGGTGGTCGCCGTCCTGACCCTGCCGCTGCTGGTGCTGGGCCGGGGCGTGCTGGTCGCGTTGCTGCCGTCGAGCTGGCAGCCGGTGGCCGCGGTGCTGATCGACGGCGTCTACTGGCCCGTGGTGATCATCGGCCTGCTCCTGGCCCTGACCAGCTTCTACAACGTGGTGCTGCCCAACCGGCTGCCCTGGAGCCGTCACCTGCCCGGCGCGGTGCTCGCCCTGGGCTTCTTCATGGTGGCCGCCCTGGTGCTGCGGACCTACGTCGCCGACGTCCTCACCGCGGCCCTGCCGTACGGCGCCCTGGCCGCACCCATCGGCATCCTGCTGTTCTGCTTCTTCTTCGGCATGGCGGTGCTACTGGGTGCCGAGCTCAACGCCACCATCCAGGCGCGCTGGCCCGCACCGCTGCGCCGCCACGAGCGCCGTCGCCGGGCCCGCCGCGAGGCCAAGCTCGCCCGCGAGGCCCGCCGGCTGGGAAGGTGACCGGACCGGGCGGCTCCGTCCCGAGGCTCGTCCCGAGCGTGCGAGGGATGAGGAGGACGGGGTCCTTCTACTTCTTGAGCTGGTTGTAGACCTCCTTGCAGGCCGGGCACACCGGGCTGCCGGGCTTGGGGGTCTTGGTGACCGGGAAGACCTCGCCGCAGAGGGCCTCGACCATGGTGCCCATGACGGCGCTCTCGGCGATCTTGTTCTTGCGGACGTAGTGGAAGACCTCGTTGGCGTTGCCGGTGTCGGCGTCGCGGACGTCCGGCCGCTCGAGGATGTCGCTGCTGCTCACGGGAACTCCTTCGTGGTCTGCGTCGGCGGTCGCCACCCGGTCCGGGTGCTCCCGCGCCGCACCCATGATGACAGGCGGCGACCGTGACCGTTCCATGATGGACAGCTTGGTTAGGGTGCCCTAGGTTAGGCGAGCCTCACCTCACCGACCTGCCGCTCCGCCTCTCCGGCGGCGTCCGGCTCCACGCTGGAAGGACACCCATGCACCGCGCACCACGACTGGTCGCGATCGCCGCGGCCACGCTGCTGGCCGGCGGGCTCGCCGCCTGCTCCGACTCCGACTCCGGCACCGGGGGCGGCAGCTCGAGCGACGTCGAGCCGATCACCATCGAGCACGCCCTCGGCACCACCACCATCGAGGCGAAGCCCGAGCGCGTCGCCACGGTGGCCTGGGCGAACCACGAGGTGCCTCTCGCCCTGGGCGTCGTGCCCGTGGGCATGGCGGCGGCCAACTTCGGTGACGACGACGGCGACGGCCTGCTCCCCTGGGTCTCCGAGCGCCTCGAGGAGCTCGACGCCGAGACCCCGGTGCTGTTCGACGAGACCGACGGCATCGACTTCGAGGCCGTCGCGGACACCGAGCCCGACGTCATCCTCGCCGGCTACTCCGGGCTGACCCAGGAGGACTACGACACGCTCAGCGAGATCGCCCCGGTCGTCGCCTACCCCGGGGGCCCGTGGGCCACGTCCTGGCGCGACATGATCGAGACGAACGCCGCAGGCATGGGGATGGCCGACGAGGGCGAGCAGCTGGTCGCCGACCTCGAGCAGGAGATCGCCGACACCGTGGGTCAGCACCCGCAACTGGCCGGGAAGAACGCGATGTTCCTGACCCACGTCGACACGACCGACCTCAGCGAGGTCAGCTTCTACACGCCCTTCGACACCCGCAGCGCCTTCTTCGAGGACCTCGGCCTGGCCACCCCGGCCAGCATCGCGGACGCCTCGACGGAGCCCGACCAGTTCTCCGGCGCGATCAGCGCCGAGCAGATCGACACCCTGGACGACGTCGAGCTGATCGTGACCTACGGCGACCGGTCGCTGGTCGAGGCCCTCGAGTCCGACCCGCTGCTCTCGCAGATGCCCGCGGTGAAGAACGGCGCGATCGTGCTGCTGCCCGACACCCCGCTCGGCACCGCCGCGAATCCCACGCCGCTGGCCATCCCGTGGGTGCTCGAGGACTACGTGTCCATGCTCGCCGCGGCCGCCGACAAGGCTGCGTGACGGCCGTCGGCGTGACCTCGGTCCTCCCCGTCCCGACCCCGGACGCCGCCACCCGGCGACGTCCAGGGTCGGTCCGGTTCCTCTGGCTGCTCGTCGTCCTGACGGTCCTCGCCCTGCTCTGCGTCGCCTCGGTGGCGATCGGCTCGCGCGGAGTCGGCTGGTCCGACATCTGGTCCGCCCTCGGCGGCTCCTCGGAGACCATCGAGGAGGCCGCGGTCACCAAGCGGATCCCCCGGACCGTCCTGGCCGTCCTCGTCGGAGCGGCGCTGGGCCTGTCCGGCGCGGTCATGCAGGGCGTGACCCGCAACCCCCTCGCCGACCCGGGCGTGCTCGGCATCAACATGGGCGCCTCGCTCGCGGTGGTCGCGGGCCTCGCCTGGTTCGGCCTGTTCACCGCCACCAGCCGCATCCTCGTGGCGATCGCCGGTGCGGCGCTGGCCGCGGTCTTCGTCTACGCCGTCGGGGCGCTCGGGCGCGGCGGGGCGACACCGCTCACGCTGGCGCTCGCCGGCGCGGCGACGTCGGCTGCCCTGACGTCGTTCATCACCGCCATCGCCCTGCCCCGCGGCGACATCGCCGCGAACGTGCAGTCCTTCCAGGTCGGTGGCGTGGGCGGGGCCACCGTCGGCAACCTGACCCCGGTGCTGCCCTTCCTCGCCGCGGGCCTGGCCATCAGCCTGCTGTCGGCCCGGGGCCTGAACTCCCTGGCGCTCGGCGACGAGCTCGCCGCCGGGCTGGGCGAACGGGTGGCCCTCGCCCGCGGTGTCGCCGCCCTGGGGTCGGTGCTGCTCTGCGGCGCCGCGACCGCGGTGGCCGGCCCGATCTGGTTCGTCGGGCTCGTGGTGCCGCACCTCTGCCGGCTGCTCGTCGGCGTCGACCACCGCTGGCTGCTGCCGTTCTCGGCGCTCGCCGGGGCCTCGCTGCTGGTCGCCTCCGACGTCCTCGGCCGCATCGTCGCCCGCCCCGCGGAGCTCGACGTCGGCATCGTCACCGCACTCGTGGGCGCGCCGTTCTTCATCGCGGTGGTCCGCCGGCAGCGGGTGCGCGAGCTGTGACCGCCCTGCTCCCCGCGCCGGCCGCCGACGTCGACGCCGTCGCCCGCAACCGCGTGCGGCGGTCCTCGCGGCGCCGCGTGGTCGTCACCGTGCTGGCCGTGCTCGTCGTCCTCCTGTTCGCCGCCACGCTGATGATCGGGCGGACGTTCTACCCGCTGGGCGACGTCGTCCGCGTGGTGCTCGGCGAGCGGGTGCCGGGGGCCTCGTTCACGGTCGGGCGGCTCCGGCTCCCCCGCGCAGTGCTCGCCGTCGTCGCCGGGCTGTGCTTCGGCCTGGGCGGCGTCACCTTCCAGACCATGCTCCGCAACCCGCTGGCCAGCCCCGACGTGATCGGCATCAGCTCCGGCGCCAGCGCGGCGGCCGTCGTCGGCATCGTGCTGTTCTCGCTCAGCGGCACCACCATCTCGACGATCGCGGTCGCCGCGGCCCTCGGCGTGGCGTTGCTGATCTACGGCCTGGCCTACCGGAGCGGGGTCGCGGGCACCCGCCTGATCCTCATCGGCATCGGTGTCGGCGCCATGCTCACCAGCGTCATCAACTACGTGCTGACCAGGGCCGGGCAGTGGGACTACCAGGAGGCCCTGCGCTGGCTGACCGGCAGCCTCAACGGCACCACCTGGACGGCCGTGCTCCCCGCGCTGGTCGCCCTGCTCCTCCTCGCCCCGGTGCTGCTCGGCCAGGCGAAGAACCTCTCGGCCCTGCGGCTGGGCGACGACACGGCGGCCGCGCTGGGCGTCCGGGTCGAGCGCACCCGACTGGTCGCGATCGTCGCTGCCGTCGGCCTGGTCGCTTTCGCCACCGCCGCCTGCGGGCCGATCGCGTTCGTGTCGTTCCTCGCCGGCCCGATCGCGGCGCGCATCGTCGGACCGCACGGCTCGCTGCTCGTGCCGGCCGCGCTGGTGGGAGCGCTGCTCGTGCTGGTCGCCGACCTGGTGGGCCAGTTCGCGTTCGACACCCGCTTCCCGGTCGGCGTCGTCACCGGGGTCCTCGGCGCGCCCTACCTGATCTACCTGATCATCCGCACCAACCGGGCCGGAGGCTCCCTATGACCACCACGCACGCCCTGGTCGCCCAGGACCTGACCCTCGGGTACGGCGAGCGCACCGTCGTCGAGGGGCTCGACCTCGCCGTGCCCGCGGGCGCGATCACCGCCATCGTCGGGGCCAACGCCTCGGGCAAGTCGACGCTGCTCCGCTCGATGTCGCGGCTGCTGGCGCCGCGGGCCGGGCAGGTGCTGCTGGACGGCCGGGCGGTGCACCGGATGCCGGCCAAGGAGCTGGCGCGGACCCTCGGCCTGCTCCCCCAGTCCCCCCTCGCACCCGAGGGCATCACCGTGGCCGACCTCGTCGGGCGCGGCCGCCACCCCCACCAGGGACTCTTCTCCCGCTGGAACCGGGAGGACGACGCCGCGGTGGCCGCTGCCCTGGAGGCGACGCGGACGACGGAACTGGCCGAGCGGGCCGTCGACGAGCTCTCCGGCGGCCAGCGCCAGCGGGTGTGGATCGCGATGGCGCTGGCGCAGGAGACCGACCTGCTGCTGCTGGACGAGCCGACGACGTTCCTCGACGTGAGCCATCAGATCGAGGTCCTGGACCTGCTCACCGACCTCAACCGCCGGCGCGGGACGACGATCGTCATGGTCCTGCACGACCTCAACCTCGCGGCCCGGTACAGCGACCACCTGGTGGCGCTGGAGTCCGGCCGGGTGCACGCGGCCGGGGACCCGTCGGCGGTGCTGACCGAGGACTGCGTGCGCGCGGTGTTCGGCCTGGAGAGCCGGGTGGTCCTCGACCCGGTCTCCGGGAAGCCGCTCATGCTGCCCATCGGCCGGCACCACGCCGCGGCGCCGGTGCCGGCGGAGGCCTGAGCCGGCCGGTCAGCCCTCGATGACGCGGTGCGGGCGGCTCTCCAGCTGACGGTCCGGCCGCGCCTGGTAGCGGTTGACGTCCTGCCGCTTCTTGGGCGGCCGGTCGTTGGCCATGATCACGGCGATCCAGGGCAGGATCGTCCCCAGGACGGCGAGGATGATCATCAGCCAGACGATCTGGTAGAAGACCGCGGCGAAGAGCAGGCAGATCGTGCGCACGAGCATCGTGATCGCGTAGCGCTTCTTGCGGGCGGCGTGCTGGTCGACCTGGCTGACCTGGGCCTCGGTGATGAGCACGGGCTCGGCTCGGCGCGGGTTCGGCTGGGTTGTGGCCACGGGTGTCCATCCCTCCGCTGACCGGTGCACCCGGCGGCGTCCGCCCCGGCACTGCCCCGGATCTGCGCCCCATGGTGCCACCGCGGAGCGCGGTCGTGCAGGCCCCGCGTGTGACACCCGCGACCCGCCGCGCCTGTCACGGCCACGCCGCCGTCGACGTCGTGCAGACGGCCGGGACGACTGGTTCGCCATCCCTCAGATGTCCTCGGGTTCCATCATGATCGCCCCGGACGGGCACTCCGAGACGCAGATGCCGCAGCCCTTGCAGAAGTCCAGATCGATCGCGTAGCCGTTGACGTTGGCGTTCGGCGCCGCGCTGAGCTTCAGCACGGCGTTGTCCGGGCAGACGCCGTAGCAGTTGTCGCAGGAGAAGCAGTTGCCGCACGACAGGCAGCGGCGCGCCTCGTACAGGGCCGTCGCCTCGTCGAGTCCCTGCACGGTCTCGTCGAAGGTGGACCGGCGCCGGGCGGCCTCCAGGTGGGGTCGGTGCGTCCGGGGCGCCTCCGCGTAATACCAGGTGTTGAGCATGTCGAAGGTCGCCGTCTCGTGCCGGGGCGACGCCGTGCGCACCGACCCGGTCAGCCACTCGTCGATGTGGCGCGCCGCCCGCTTGCCGTGGCCGATCCCGGTCGTCACGGTGCGCTCGTCGGGCACCATGTCACCGCCGGCGAAGATGCCGGGATGGCCGGTCATCATGGTCGGGCCGACCCGCACCACGCCGTCCTCGACCTCCAGCCCCGGGACCCCGTCGAGCAGCGAGAGATCGGCCTCCTGCCCGAGCGCGAGGACCAGCGAGTCCGCCGCCAGCTCCTCCACCTCGCCGGTGGGCCGCGGGAAGCCGGTGTCGTCCAGTTCCATCCGCTCCAGCACGATCCGGCCCTCGTCGGCGCGGCGGACGGTGGCCAGCCACTTCATCAGCACACCCTCCTCCGCCGCCTCCTGCACCTCGACGTCGTGGGCGGGCATCTGCTCGCGGGTCCGCCGGTAGACGACGATCGCGTCGGTGGCACCGAGCCGCTTGGCGGTACGGGCCGCGTCCATCGCGGTGTTGCCGCCGCCGTACACCACGACGCGGCGGCCGAGCAGGGGTCGAACGCCTTCCTCCAGGCCGTGCAGCAGGCCGACCGCGTCGAGGATCCGGGCGGAGTCCCGGCCGGGACGTAGGTGCGCTTGCCGATCTGCGCCCCCACGGCGAGGAAGGCCGCGTCGAACCCGCCCGCGGCCATGCTGTCGAGCACGTTCGTGACCTTGCGGTCCAGCTCCAGCTCCACGCCCATGTCGAGGATCCGCTGCACCTCCGCGTCCAGCACGTCCCGGGACAGCCGGTACTTCGGGATCCCGAAGCGCATCATGTCGCCGACCATGGGCCCGGCCTCGTGGATGGCGACCTCGTGCCCGAGCCGGGT
>CAVVGX010000011.1:0-105697 GCA_963747895.1 uncultured Actinomycetota bacterium | reverse complement strand
ACTCGTAGCCCTCGAACACCGACCCGACCAGCGTCCAGCCGGGCGTCGACGCCGCGGCGCACCAGCTCCTCCAGGACGGCGACGGCCACCTGCGGTCCCTTCCGCGGCGACAGCCGGCCGACGTAGAGCAGCCGCAGCGGGCCGCCGGGCTCGGCGCGGGCCGGCGGCGTCCTCGGCGGGCCGTCGACGG
This sequence comes from uncultured Actinomycetota bacterium, assembly GCA_963747895.1. Taxonomy (GTDB): domain Bacteria; phylum Actinomycetota; class Actinomycetes; order Mycobacteriales; family Geodermatophilaceae; genus Blastococcus. The sequence goes on along the minus strand of CAVVGX010000011.1, from coordinate 105,507 downwards.
CGTTGTAGACCACCGCGCTGCGCCGGCGCAGGCGCGGGGCCACCTCGGCAAGGACCTCGAGGGTGAACCGGCTGTTGGCGACCACGCGGTCGGAGAGAGCCGGAGCGAGCGCCATGCCCCGCCGCAGCAGCCGGGGCGCGGACGTCTCGGCCTCGTGCACGTGGCACAGCGACCGGCTGCCGGCCAGGCCGCGCCAGCAGCGGCCAGGACGGCAGCGTGAGCGTGTTGACGTACACCCCGGCACGGCCGTACCGCCGGATCAGGCGGAGAGCGGGCAGCGCGACCGAGCACGGCGTCGGCCAGCAGCCGGGCCGCACCGCGCGGACGCAGCGCACCGTTGCGCAGCACCGGCATGCGGACACCGGACCACCCGGACGTCCAGCGCCTCGAGCTCTGCGACCAGCGGTCCGGGACCGGGCAGAGCGACGGTCACGTCGAACGCGTTGACGAGCGCCGTCACGGAGTCTCAGCAGCACCCGGTCGGCGCCGTAGAGCTCCGCGCCCGGGTGGACGACCAGCACCGACGGTCGGGTCGTCCTGGCCCGCCGATCGTGACCGGGCGCGGCAGCGAGAGGACACGGTGTCAGGTCACCCGGACCGGCGAACAGGACGCGCGGCGCACCGGGCTGGTACCCGACCTCGACGGTCACGAGCTCCCGGGCTCCGGCCGGCACGGGAAGACGTAGATGCCCTCCGCTGTCTCGCCGGGCTGCGAGTCCGCCCGCGAAGGGCAGCGCCGAGGGTCGTCGAGCGGCGGGGCCGGGGCGTGCTCGAGCCCGTAGGACGATGTTCGACGGCCACGCCGTCCAGGGAGATGCTCCCGGTCGTCCCGTTGTTGACGATGCGCACGGTCACCCGCAGCGCCGGGCCCGGCCATGTTGCCAGGACCCCGACCGCTCCCCTCGATCGCCTCGATCGACGAGACGGTCGCCGACGACCCCGTCGCCGACCGGCCGCCTGCTGCGTCGAGCCCCACCGGGTCAGTGCCGGCGGCAGCTCGGTCATCGGCGTCCGCCGGCCGAGGCCTCCGGAGCCGGTACGGCCGTCGGCGCAGCGCTTGAGGGCGGCGTGGTCTCCGCCTCCGTCGGCGCTGCCGTCGACGGCGCGGTCGGACCCGGCCGCTCCGGGGTCCGCTCCCGTCGTCGCCGCCGAGCGGGCCAGCACGATCCCCAGCGCCGCGACGAGCAGCGCCGCGCCGACCGCCAGGAGGAGGCGGCGCCGGTGCCACCGCGGCGGCGGGCGACTGCTCCGGCCGGCGACCTCCGGCCGACTGCGCCTCGGCGGTCGTGCATCGGTGTTCATCCTCATCGCGGCAACCTCGCCCATCTCGCGGAACCACTTGACCGAGGCGAGGGCCAGGAAGCGCCGCCGCCGCGAGGAACAGACGTGTACGCCGGGACAGAACACGCCGGCGCGCCGAGAGGACGAAGACGCAGGCCAGAAGAGCCCGTAGTCGGTCGGCAGCGACGAGCAGCGACCGGCAGCGTACGCCCGGCCGCTCGCCGCGTCGGGCTGCGCGCGCGTGGCGACGCCGTGCTGGGCCCGCATCGCCTCGTTGAGCAGCGTCGCGAAGAACAGCACGACCGAGACCACGGAGAAGCCCAGCGGGCACGAGCAGCAGCTCGGTCTGCACGCCCCCCGAGCGGTACAGCCCGATGAGCACGGCGACGTGCAGCGACGGCGATCTTGAGCGCGTCGACCATGTGGTCCAGCCACTCCCCGGCCGGGGAGCCGCCACCGCGGAGGCGGGCGAGCTGGCCGTCCGCGGCGTCCAGGGCGTACCCGAGCACGAGGCAGGCGGCAACCGCGAGGCCAGTCGTCCAGGACACCGGGGCGAGCGCCAGCAGCGCGATGCCGGTGCCGGTGAACAGCGCACTGATCCCGGTGACCGCGTTCGGCGTCAGGCCCGCGTGGAAGGCCAGGGCGGCGAACAGCCGGCCGAGCCTGCGGTTGACGAAGCGGGAGTACGCGGGCGCACCGGCCGCACCCTTCTGGGCGCCGGCCAGCCGCTCGATCGTCGCCCGCAGCGTCTCGTCCGGCCGCGCAGGGTCGCCGCGGTCACTGCTGCGCTCCGGGGAACCGGATGACCGAGGCGTCGGTGGTCTCGATGGCCGGCTCCTGGCGAGGCTCCGGGATGCGCAGCGGCGCGGGTCCCGTCGGGTGCAGCCGTCGGCCGCTCGGACGCCGGCTCGGGAAGTCGCGCCGGGCGAGCGCCTGCGCGAGCTTCTCGTACCCGCCGGCCACCTCGTCCCAGTCGTAGGTGCGCGGCCAGCTCGCGGGCCCGCTTCCCGGCGGTCCGGATGCGCCGCGGCTCGGCCTCGGCGGCGTCGACGAGGGCGGCCACGTCGGCCGGGCTCCCGAAGTAGCGGCCGGACTCGGCGACGACCTCGCGGTTGAAGTCGCAGTCGAAGGCGAGCACCGCCGCGCCGGCGCCGATGGCGCGCAGCAGGGAGGGGTTGGTGCCCCCGACGGAGTGGCCGTGCAGGTAGGTGTAGGAGTTCGCGTACAGCTGGTCGAGCTGCACCTGGTCCCAGACCCCACCGAGGAAACGGACGCGGTCGTCGGCCGCGTCGTGCACCCGGGCGGTGTACTCGTCGGAGTACGGCGCGGAGCCGACGACGACCAGCGGCTTGGTGGCCGAGCTGCGGGCGTACCCGTCGACGATGAGCTCCACGTGGTTCTCCGGCTCGAAGCGGGCGACCACGAGGTGGTACTCCCCCGGCTCGAGCCCCAGCTCGGCCAGCCGGTCGGACCCGGGCTCGATCAACGGCGCGCCGTAGGTCAGCAGCGTCGTCGGCGCCCCGAACTCGTGCCGGTAGTAGTCGGCGATGCCGACGGCGTCGGCGATGAGCACGTCCGACCAGCGCACGGCGAGGGACTCGGCGACGCGGTAGTACCGCTGACCGACCGGGCCCCACTTGGCGCGCTTCCACTCCAGCCCGTCGACGTGCGTGGCGACGGGGATGCGGGCGGCGCGCAGCATCGGCAGCAGCGGCGAGTTCGCGGCGTTGAACACGAAGGCGGCATCGGTGCGGTGGGCGAGCAGGTGGCCCACCGACAGCGCCGAGTGGCTCAGCGTCTCGAGCGCGCGCTTGCGGGCGGCCGGCAGGTGGACCAGCTCCATGCCCAGGTGCCGGGCGGGCCGGGACGCGTCCCCGCTCTCGGTCCGGCAGTAGACGACGACACGGTGCCCGCGGTCGGCCAGCCGCTTGCCGACCTCCTCGACCGCGGTCTCGAAGCCGCCGTACCGGGCCGGGACGCCCCGCGTCCCCAGCATGGCGATGCGCATCGAAGATCCGTTCGTTCGCTGGTCAGCGGCCAGGAAGGGCCACCTCGGCGCGTGGTCGCACCGCGGATCAAGGATGGCCGCGCGGAGCGCCGCCGAACCCGTTCCGGCGGACGCCGTGCCCCCTCCGGGTGACCCCCGGAAGGGGTGGGTCAGTAGGCCCCGGAGGAGCTGAGGACGGCCCGGGCGGTCTTCCACAGGATCAGGAAGTCCAGGGCGAGCGACCAGTTCTCGACGTACCGGAGGTCGAGGCGGACAGCCTCCTCCCAGGGCAGGTCGCTCCGCCCCGAGATCTGCCACAGGCCCGTCAGGCCAGGCTTCACCAGCAGCCGTCGGCTGACGGAAGCGTCGTACCGGGCGACCTCGCTGGGCAACGGCGGGCGCGGGCCCACGAGTGCCATGGAGCCGCCCAGGACGTTGAACAGCTGGGGCAGCTCGTCGAGCGAGAGCCGGCGCAGCCAGCGCCCGATCGGGGTGACCCGGGGGTCCTCGCGCATCTTGAACAGCAGGCCGTCGGAGATGTTGTCCGACCGGATGGCGTCGAGGCGCTGGTCGGCGTCGACGACCATGCTGCGGAACTTCAGCATCGTGAAGGAGCGGCCGTTGATCCCGACGCGCTCCTGGCGGTAGAGCGCGGGACCGCGGCTGCCCAGCCGGACGGCGAGCGCGATGCCCAGCAGGACCGGCGAGAGCACGAGGATGGCGAGCCCGGCGGCGAACCGGTCGACGGCGCCCTTGACCATCCGGTGCCAGCCCTCGAAGCGGGGCTGCTCGACCGACAGCAGGGGCAGCCCCTCGAACGGGCGGATGTGCAGACGTGGGCCGGCGACCTCGATGAGGCCGGGTGCGACGAGCAGCTCGACGCCGCTGCCCTCCAGGCGCCAGGACAGCTGGCGGAGGTAATGCGCCGCCGTCTCGCTGGCGGAGGTGACCGCGATGGTGTCGGCGTCCAGCCGGGCGGCCATGGCCACCACGTCGTCCAGCCCCTGGACCGGCACGTCCGCCAGCCCGGCCACCCGGGCACGGTCGGCGGGGGTGACGCAGAAGCCGACGACGTCCAGACCGGCGTAGTGCTCCCGGCGCAGCCGGTCGGCGAGCTCCAGGACCGCACCCCCGCGGCCGACGACGACCACGCGCTTGGTGCACCGGCCGCGCGCCCGCAGCCGGCGCAGCCCGCACCGCGCGGCGTACCGCCACACCAGCGTGGTGACGGCGAGGGCGGGGATGCCGACGACGACGAGCGCCCGGCTCAGGTCGAGGTCCACGGCGTAGGAGACGAAGCCCGCCAGCGCCAGCAGGACGAGCCCGGCCCGCCCGACGGTGCGGTACTCGTCGCTCCCGGTGCCGTACACCGGCTCGGCGTAGGCGCCGCAGCCCCACAGCAGCAGCGGCCAGGCGAGGACGAGGACGACGGAGGCCCAGAACAGGGACGGCACCGGCGGCAGCCCCTCGGGGCGGGTGACGACGACGAGGGCGCCGATGACCGCGGCCGCGAGCGCCTCGCCGACCGCGAGGGTGAGCGAGTAGTTCCGCACCCAGGACGCGGTGGACCGGCGGTCGAGGGTCGGAATGCGCTCCAGCTGGAGGTTCCCGCGCGGGACCGGGATCCGGTCCAGCCCGTCACTCACCGCTGCCTTGTCGACCAACATGTCCACTCCCCCGTTACGCACCGTGTTCGAACCGATACGGGGGTTGGAGCCGAAAGGCCACCGAACAGGACGTTCTCCCCCGAGCGCGGTCCCTGCGCAGGAGCAACACTCACAGTCCGTCACCGCGAGGGTCAACACGGAGAGCGACCGTTCACCCTTTCGGGAGGGAGGACACCCCCCGATCGCGGAGTGCGACGGTCAGCTGCGGGGGTGGACCTCGTTCTGCGCGACCTCCAGGCCGCGGGCGAGGAGGAGCTCGGTGGCGTCGGCCGCCTCGACGAGGAGCAGGTCCAGCTCCTTGCGCTCCGTCGACGAGAAGTCCTTGAGCACGTAGTCGGCGGGGTCCTGGCGGCCCGGGGGCCGGCCGATCCCCACCCGCACGCGCAGGTAGTCCTTGGTGCCCGCGGCGCGGGTGATCGAGCGCAGCCCGTTGTGCCCGCCCTCGCCACCTCCGCGCTTGAGCCGCACCACGGCGAAGTCGATGTCGAGCTCGTCGTGCACGACGACGAGGTCGGTGGCGGGCAGCTTGTGGTAGTCCAGCAGGCCGCGCACGGGGCCGCCGGACTCGTTCATGTAGGTCAGCGGCCGGGCCAGGACGACCCGGCGGCCGGCCAGCCGACCCTCACCGCTGACCGCGCGGGAGCGGGCGCCCTTGCCGGGCGAGAGCCTGATGCCGGCCCGCTCGGCGAGCACGTCGAGCACCATCGCCCCGACGTTGTGCCGGTTCCCGGCGTAGCCGGGCCCGGGGTTGCCCAGACCCACCACGAGGAAGGGTCCGTCGCTCGGAGCGGACGCCGCGGGGGCGCCGGCAGTGCCGGCGCCCCCGCGGGTCGTGCTGTCGGTCAGCGGATGCCTCAGTTGTCCGCGGACTTCTCGGCCGAGTCCATCGACTCGCCGCTGCCCTGGTCCTGCGGCTCGGGGACGACGTCGCCGTCGGCGTCGGAGTCCTCGCGCTCGATGCCGGCCTCGGCCTCGGCCTCGGCGAGCTCGGCCTCCAGCGCCTCGGCGGTCGGGGCACCGAGGAAGCCGATGACGAGCGCCTCGGCGTCGGTGATCAGCGTCGAGCCCGAGGGCAGGACGAGGTCGCCGGCGGTGATGCCCTGGCCCGCGGCGCGGCCGGTGATGTCGACCTCGATGGTGTCGGGCAGCTTGGTGGCGTCGGCCTCGATGGAGACGGTGTTGAGCTGGTGGTTCGGGATCGAGTCCGGCGCCGGGTCGCCGACGATGACGATCGGCACCTCGACGGTGGTCTTCTCACCGCGGCGGACGAGCAGCAGGTCGGCGTGCTCGTGCTGGCGGGTCAGCGGGTCGCGCTGCACGGCCTTGGTGAGGGCCAGCTGCTCCTTGCCGTCCAGGACGATGGTCAGCAGGGCGTTGGTGCCGCCGTTGCGCAGGGCGGCGGCGAACTCGCGGGCCGGCAGCGACAGGTGGACGACGTCCTGGCCGTGCCCGTAGAGGACGGCGGGGACGCGGCCGGCGCGGCGGGTGCGACGGGCGCTGCCCTTGCCGAACTCGGTGCGGGTCTCGGCCTCGAGACGGAAGTCAGCCACGGTGGTGTGCTCCTAGCGAAGAGGGTCTGCGTGCGTGCCGGCGACCGACCGCAGCACACCCCGGGGGGCACACGCACGTCGATCACGGAGCGGTCGGACCGCTCCCTCGCCGGGCAACGGCGACGAGATTACCCCAGGTGCGCGAGCACCTGGCGGGCGCACTCGTCCACGGTCCGTCCGCTCGTCCCGACGGTCACCTCGGCGTCGGTCGGCACCTCGTAGGGATCGCTGATCCCGGTGAAGGCCGGGATCTCCCCGCTGCGGGCCTTCGCGTAGAGGCCCTTCCGGTCGCGCTGCTCGCAGTCGGCGAGGGACGTCGCGACGTGCACCAGCACGAAGCTGCCCGCGCCGGCCTGGCTCTCGACCTCGCGGCGCACCGTCGCGCGGACCGAGGCGTAGGGGGCGATGGGCGCGCAGACCGCGATGCCGCCGTGCTTGGCGATGCGGGCGGCCACCCAGCCGATCCGCTCGACGTTGGTGTCCCGGTCCGCGCGCGAGAAGCCCAGGCCGGCGGAGAGGTGGTGCCGGACCTCGTCGCCGTCCAGCAGCGTCACCCCGCGCCCCTCCTCCACGAGGAGCTCGACCACACGCGCGGCGATCGTCGACTTGCCCGCGCCCGACAGCCCGGTGAAGAAGAGCACGGTGCCGGCAGGAGGGCCCTCCGGCTCCGGGAGGACGCGGCTGCCCACCAGCGTCGCGCCGTAGGTCGCGGCCAGCTCCGGCCACCCCACCTCGGGAGCCGCGGCGGTGACGGGCACGAAGACCAGCTCCACCTCCCGGCCGGTGCCGCGCACCGTCGCCCACGCGGCCGCGGCCGCGGACATCCACGCGGAGTCCGCCGGCGCACCCGCCACGGGCACGAGCGCCAGGACCTGAGCGGGGAGCACGGCGGCCTCGGCCGGCGGGTGCCCGATCCACGCGGCCGGGGCCGTCCAGCCGCGCTCGGCCAGCCGCGCCGCCACGTCCGAGGGGGCGCGCCAGCGCGGGACCTCGACGACGGTCGGCCGGCCGTCCTCGCGGACGGCCACGAGGACTCCCTGCGCGTCCTCGTAGGCGTCCGCCGACGGGAGGTCGGGTGCCGTCCCGCCCAGGCCGAAGGAGTACCGGGCGAGGGCCGCCACCTCGGCGTCGCCCAGGCGGGACCGGGTCTCAGCCACGTTCGGAGCTGCAGGCGTTCAGCTGGCGCCGTCGAACAGCGAGGTCACCGAGCCGTCCTCGAAGACCTCCTTGATCGCCCGGGCGAGCAGCGGGGCGATCGACAGGACGGTGAGCTTGTCGAACCGGCGGGCGTCCTCGATGGGCAGCGTGTTGGTGATGATGACCTCGCTGACCTTGCTGTTCGACAGCCGCTCGACGGCCGGGCCCGACAGCACACCGTGCGTGGCGGCGACGATCACGTCGGCCGCGCCGGCGTCGAAGAGCGTCTCGGCCGCCTTCACGATGGTTCCGCCGGTGTCGATCATGTCGTCGACCAGGATGCAGACCCGGCCCTCGACCTCACCGACGACGCGGTTGGCGACGACCTCGTTGGCGACCAGGGGGTCGCGGGTCTTGTGGATGAAGGCCAGCGGGGTGCCGCCGAGCTTGTCGCTCCACCGCTCCGAGACGCGCACCCGGCCGGAGTCGGGCGAGACGACGGTGATGTCGCGGTCGCCCCAGCGCTCCTTGACGTGGTTGATCAACAGGTCGAGGGCGAAGAGGTGGTCGACCGGACCGTCGAAGAAGCCCTGGATCTGGGCGGTGTGCAGGTCGACGGTCATCAGCCGGTCGGCGCCGGCGGTCTTGAACAGGTCCGCCACCAGGCGGGCCGAGATGGGCTCGCGGCCGCGGTGCTTCTTGTCCTGCCGCGCGTAGGGGAAGAACGGGGCGACGACGGTGATCCGCTTGGCCGAGGCGCGCTTCAGCGCGTCGACCATGATCAGCTGCTCCATGAGCCAGGTGTTGATCGGCGCCGTGTGGCTCTGCACGACGAAGGCGTCGCAGCCGCGGACGGACTCCTCGAACCGGACGAACAGCTCGCCGTTGGCGAACTCGTAGGAAGAGGTCGGCGTGGGGGTGACCCCCAGGTGCCCGGCGATCTCGGTCGCGAGCTCGGGGTAGGCCCGGCCGGAGAAGAGCATCAGGCTCTTGTTGGTGGTCTGCCGGATGGCGCTCATCGGGTCTGCTGTCCCTCGTCGTCGTCGTGCGCCCCTGGGTTCGGGGACGCGTCGTTCTCGGGGGCGCCCGCCCGCCGCTCGGCGGCTGCGGCGGCCTCCGCGGCGGGAGAACCCGGCCGTCGGCGCCGGACCCAGCCTGCCACATTTCGCTGCGGCCCCCGCGCCACGCCCATGGCGCCCGGGGGGACGTCGGTGGTGATGACCGACCCGGCGGCGGTGTAGGCGCCGTCGCCGATGGTGACCGGCGCCACCAGCATCGTGTCGGAGCCGATCCGCGCGTGGTCACCGATGGTCGTGCGGTGCTTGTCCACCCCGTCGTAGTTGACGAAGACGGTGGCGGCGCCGATGTTCGCGCCCCGGCCGATGGTGGCGTCCCCGACGTAGGAGAGGTGCGGGACCTTGGACCCCTCGCCCACCTCGGCGTTCTTGGTCTCCACGAACGCACCCACCTTGCTGCCGCGGGCCAGGCGCGTGCCCGGGCGCAGGTAGCCGAACGGGCCGACGGTGGCCTCCGGACCGATCACCGAGCCGAGGCAGTGCGACCGGAGCACGGTCGCGCCGGCCTCGACGACGCAGTCGGCCAGCGTGGTGTCGGGACCGACGACGGCGCCGGCGGCGACGGTGGTCGTGCCCAGCAGCTGGGTCCCCGGCTCCAGGACCGAATCGGCCTCGGCGCTCGCGGTGACGTCCACCCACGTGGTCTGCGGGTCGACCACCGTGACACCGGCGCGCATCAGGTCGTCGAGCACGCGGTCGTTGAGGGTGCGCCGCCGCTCGGCCAGCTCCCGGCGGTCGTTGCAGCCCAGGACGTCGTCGGGGTCCTCGGCGCGCACGGCGGCGGTCGTCGCCCCGTCCTCGACCAGTGGCGCGAGGGCGTCGGTGAGGTACTGCTCGCCCTGCGCGTTCGACGTCCCGAGACCGGCCAGCACGCGGCGCAGGGTGACGGCGTCCGCGACGTAGACGCCGGCGTTGACCTCGCGGATCGCGCGCTCCTGGTCGGTGGCGTCGCGCTCCTCGACGATCGCCCGGGGGGCACCGCCCTCGTCCCGCACGATCCGGCCGAGGCCCGTGGGGTCCTCGACCTCGGCGGTGAGGACGGTGAAGACGCTGCCGGCGGCGGCGTGGGCCGCCACGAGCGCGGCCAGCGTGCGGTCGGTCAGCAGCGGCGCGTCCCCGTTCACGACGAGGACCGGTCCCTCGAGATCGGGCACGGCGGCCAGGGCGACCTCGGCGGCGTGGCCCGAGCCCAGCTGCTGCTCCTGCACGACGGCGAGGGCGCCGGGGGCGATCTCGGCGAGGTGCGCCTCGACCTGCTCGCGGCCGGCCCCGACGACGACGGCGGTGGTGCCGGCGCCCAGCGGCGCGGCCGCGGCGAGGACGTGCCCGAGCATCGACCGGCCACCGAGGGTGTGCAGCACCTTCGGGGTCGACGAGCGCATGCGCGTGCCCTGACCGGCGGCGAGGACGACGACGCCGGCGACGGCCGGCTGCCCAACGGGTGCGGACGCGGACGGAACCTGGCTGGCCACGGATCTCCTCGGACGGTGACGGCACGACTGCTGGGGGACTCGGACTCGAACCGAGACTGCACGGCTCCAAAGGCCGGCGGGCTGCCGATTACCCCATCCCCCACCCACGGCGTCGGCGGGCGGCGTCGCGGAGGTGCCCGCGCGGGACCGGCACCCGGTGCGAGCCTAAGGGCCGGGGAGCGCGCGGGGACACAACCGCCCATCCGGGCGGGGTGCACCGCGCCGCCGTCGCCCCGGTTCGCGGTTCCGCCTACGCTGCCGTAGGTTCGCGAGGACGCAGCCCGTGGCACGCCGGTCGAGACCGCGCCCGAGGCCGATTCCACACAGCTCAGGAGTTTCTTTGTCCGCTCCCGCACTCACCCGGCCCACGGCTCCTCCCCGCGCCGAGCCCTACGTCGGGTTGCCGGCCAACGCGATCGGCCGGCGCAAGAGCACCCTCGAGATCGTCACCCTCTACGTGATCGTGCTGGTGCCGTTCGTCGCGCTGGCCGCCGTCGTCCCCGCGGTCTGGGGCTGGGGGATCTCCTGGGTCGACGTCGGCCTCGCCGTCGGCTTCTACTACCTCTCCCTGCTGGGCGTGACCGTCGGCTACCACCGGCACTTCACGCACTCCTCCTTCAAGAGCACGCGGCCACTGCGCCTCGGCCTGGCCGTCGCCGGGTCCATGGCCATCCAGGGCCCGGTCAACCAGTGGGTCGCCGACCACCGCCGGCACCACGCCTTCGCCGACCGCGCGGGCGACCCGCACTCCCCGTGGCGCTACGGCACCGACCTGCGCGCGCTGCTCAAGGGCATGTTCCACGCCCACCTGGGCTGGCTGTTCGACCGCCGCAAGACCAACCAGGAGCGGTACGCCCCCGACCTGCTCAAGGACCGCGGCCTGGTCCTGATCAGCCGGACGTTCGTCGTGTGGGCCTTCCTCAGCCTGGCGATGCCCGCCGTGCTCGGTGGTCTGATCACCGGCAGCTGGGCCGGCGCCTGGTCGGCGTTCTTCTGGGCCGGCCTGGTGCGCGCCGCCCTCCTGCACCACGTCACGTGGTCGATCAACTCGGTCTGCCACGTGGTGGGCAACCGGCCCTTCGTGTCCCGCGACCGCGCGACCAACTTCTGGCCGCTGGCGATCCTCAGCGGCGGCGAGTCCTGGCACAACCTGCACCACGCCGACCCGACGTGCGCCCGACACGGCGTGCTGCGCGGCCAGATCGACATCAGCGCCCGCGTCATCTGGGTCTTCGAGAAGCTCGGCCTGGCCTCGAACGTCAAGTGGCCCGACCCGGTGCGTCTGGCCGCCAAGCGCCGCGTCGAGGCCCCGGCGACGTCCTGAACGAGGACGCGGGGCCGGCCGCCGCGCCGCCCCGGCCGCGGGTGCGGATGACCGGTGCCCAGCGCCGGCAGCAGCTCCTCGACGTCGCCCGCGAGCTGTTCGGCCGGCGCGGCTTCGAGGCCACCTCGATCGAGGAGATCGCGGCGCACGCCGAGGTCAGCAAGCCGGTGGTCTACGAGCACTTCGGCGGCAAGGAGGGCCTCTACGCCGTCGTCGTCGACCGGGAGATGCAGCAGCTGCTGGGCCGGTTCACCTCGGCGCTGTCGGACCCCGGGCACCCCCGGGAGATGCTGCAGCGGGCCGCACTGGTCCTGCTGGAGTACATCGAGTCCGACACCGACGGCTTCCTCGTCCTCACCCGCGACGCACCGGTGACCGGCGGGGTGGGCGGCTACCCCTCCCTGATCGGTGAGGTGGCGCGCAAGGTCGAGCACATCCTCGGCGCCCAGTTCGACGCCCGTGGCTACGACCCGGAGCTGGCCGCCCTCTACAGCCAGGCCCTGGTCGGCATGGTGGCGCTCGTGGGCCAGTGGTGGCTCGACACGCGGTCGCCGGACAAGCGCGACGTGGCCGCGCACCTGGTGAACCTGGCCTACAACGGCCTGTCCCACCTCGACGTCCGTCCCGGCCTGGTGGAGGGCCCCTCCGGCAGCTGAGCCGGCTCAGCCCACGAGCCGGGCACCGGGCACCGGGCCGGAGACCACCCGCAGGGTGCGGAAGATCCCCTCACCGGCCAGCGTCGCGGCCAGGCGCACGGCGCCGGGCTGGTCCTCGGCCAGCGCCGCCACGGTCGGCCCCGAGCCGCTCACCAGCACGCCGAGCGCGCCCGCCCCGGTCGCCGCCCGCAGGGCGCGCCCGAGCTCGGGACGCAGCGCGAGCGCCGGCGCCTGGAGGTCGTTGCCCAGCGCCGCGGCCAGCGCCTCCGCCGGTCCGCTGCGCAGCGCCGCGATGACCGGCTCGGCCGGGAGCAGGTCGCTGCCGTCGGGCACTTGGCCCGCGGCCCGCAGCCGGTCCAGCTCGGCGTAGACCGACGGCGTCGACAGGCCCTCCCCGGCGATGCCCAGGACGAGGTGCCACGACGGGCCGGCCAGCACCGGGGTGAGCCGCTCGCCGCGTCCGGTGCCCAGGGCGACGCCGCCGAGCAGGCTGAACGGCACGTCGCTGCCCAGGCGGGCGGCCAGCTCCAGCAGGTCGGCCCGGCCGGCGCGGGTGCCCCACAGGGCGTCGAGGGCGACCAGCGCCGCGGCCGCGTCGGCGCTGCCTCCGGCGAGGCCGGCCGCGGCCGGGATGGCCTTGGCGATCTCCAGCTGCGCGTCGGCCGGCACCCCGGCGTGCTCGGCCAGCAGCTCGGCGGCGCGCCAGGCCAGGTTGCGGCGGTCCGTGGGCACGACCTCGGCGTCCTCCCCGGTGACGGTGAGGGCCAGGCCCTCACCCGGCCGCACGGTGACGACGTCGAACAGCGAGACGGCGAGGTAGACGGTGCGGAGCTCGTGGAAGCCGTCGGGGCGCAGCGGGCCCACGCCCAGCAGCGCGTTGACCTTCGCGGGCGCCCGGGCGGCCACGGCGTCCACCGGGGCTGCCGGCATCACGGCGTCACCGGGTCGGTGGCCGCCAGCCGGGCGAAGTCGGTCACCGACAGCTGCTCACCGCGGGTGGCCGGATCGATGCCGGCCGCCCGCAGGCGGACCTCGGCCGCGGCCGGGCTCCCCGCCCAGCGGGCCAGGGCGGCGCGCAGGCTCTTGCGCCGCATGCCGAAGGCGGCGTCGACGACGGCGAAGGTCGCCTTCCGGTCCCCCGGCGGCGGCGGCCGACGCACCAGGCTCACCAGACCGGAGTCGACGTTCGGTTCCGGCCAGAACACCCGCCGGCCGACGTTGCCCGCCCGGCGGACCTCGCCGTACCAGGCGGCCTTGACCGAGGGGACGCCGTACGCCCCGCCACCGGGCGGCGCGGCCAGCCGCTCGGCCACCTCCGCCTGCACGAGGATCAGCGCCCGATCCAGGGTGGGCAGCAGGTCGAGCAGGTGGAGCAGGACGGGCACGGCCACGTTGTACGGCAGGTTGGCGACCAGCGCGGTGGGCGCCGGCCCCGGCAGCTCGGTGAGGCGCAGGGCGTCCGCGGTCACGACGTCGAGCCGATCGGCCAGGTCGGGCCGTCGCTCCGCCACGGTGTGCGGCAGCAGGTCGGCCAGGCGCGGGTCGATCTCGACGGCCACGACCCGCTCGGCGGCGGGCAGCAGGCCCAGCGTGAGGGAGCCGAGGCCCGGGCCGACCTCGAGGACGACGTCGTCGGCCCGGAGCTCCGCGGTCCGCACGATGCGGCGGATCGTGTTCGCGTCGTGCAGGAAGTTCTGCCCGAGGGTCTTCGTGGGCCGCAGGTCCAGCTGCTGGGCCAGCTCGCGGATCGCGGCGGGGCCCAGCAGCCCGTCCGGCTGCTCGGGGTTCGTGCTCAGGTGCGCCCGATCAGAGGTTCTTGCCGCAGTGCGGCCACTGGCCGGCACCGGAGCGCTTGTAGAGGAGCTGGGCGCGGTAGGTCTGCTCCTGGGCGGAGGCCTTGGCGGGGTCACCCGTGCCGCCGACGGCGTTCCAGGTCGACTGCGAGAACTGGTACATGCCGCGGTAGGTGCCCGTGCTGCTGACCCGGGTGGGGTCGCCGCCGGACTCGCACCGGGCCAGAGCGGCCCAGTTCAGGCCGTCGGCCGCGGGGCTGTTCACCGGGCGGGCCTTGGTGCCCACGGTGACCTGCTCGGCCACGGGCTCGCGGGAGACCGTGGTACCCAGCGTCTCGCGCGCCGTCTCCACGCCGTCGGTGATGGTGACGCGGTAGGTGATGGTCTTCTCGCCGTCGATCCCCTCGGTCGTCACCTCGCGGTCGCCGGCGAAGGCCTCGGGGTCCTTGGTCTCGACGACCTCGTGCGGGACGGGGATGGTCTCGGTGACCTCGTCGATCCGGACGCGGAAGATCTGGACGCGCATGTCCTGCGCCAGCGGCTGCTCCAGGTCGACGCTGGCGCGGTCGACCTCACCGAGCGCGATGCCCTCGTCGGCGAGGAGGTCGCCGACGGTCGCGGCGGTGGTGGTCACGACCCGCTCCTGGCCGTCGGCGACGACGAGGACGTCCTTGGGCGTGATGACCTCGAGGCGCATGCCGTCCAGCGGCAGGCGCTCGCTGCGGCTGGCCGAGAGCACGAGGCCGTCGGCCCGCAGCCCGAGCTGCTCCAGCGCCTCGTCGACCGACAGCGCGGTCACGTAGATCTCCTGCTCCACGCCGTCCACGCTGAGCTTCAGCGGACGGGCGCGGGTGAGCACGATCGTGTCGCCGTCCGCGACCGCCTGGTCGGCGGCCGGCAGGAGGACGTCGTGGGAGGCCGGCTCCAGACCTTCCTCGTCCAGAACGTCGGCCACGGTGTCGGCGTAGGTGCCGATCCGCTGGGCCTGCCCGTCGACCGTGAGGACGACGGACTTCTGGGCGATGAAGAAGGCCAGCGTCCCGCCCACCAGTCCGAGCAGGACGAGGGCGAAGAGGCTGACACGGAGCGAGCGGCGCACGGCACATCCAGGGGTCACGGAACCCGGGCAGGAGGAACGGGCACGCCGCGGTGGACGGCGCGCCCGCTGCGGTCCGCGTCCGGGTCGGCTGCCCGGCCGGGAACCTCGGTTCCGGTCGGGCGGCTCGGCCCGGGGCGGTCTCCACCCCGGCTGATCACGACACGATAACGAGCACGGTGTGTGTGGCAACGGTGCGGGACGAGTGAACCAGACGGCCGCCATGTCGCTATGTGGACGCGCCGACACGTGGAGTGACAGCCATGCCGCGAGTCCCGGGGTGCTGCCGGGGTCAGGCCTGCTGCCGGCCGGTGAGCAAGCCCACAGGGTGAATCGGGCCCACGAGGGGCACGGAGCCCCGCCTCAGCCCGCCAGCGCCCGGGCGCCGGCGCGCACCGGCCGGACCCAGGTCAGCAGGAACACCGCGACGGCGACCCCGGAGGTCAGCGCCGAGAAGCCCCCGGCGACCAGCGCCACCGGCAGCAGGTCGAAGTGCTCGGTGATGCGGTCGCCCAGGTCGATGCCCGCCCTCAGCAGCAGCACGCCCAGCGGCACCAGCCCCAGGACGCCCGCGGCCGCGGTGACCAGGTGCGCGGTCCAGGTGCGCAGCGCCTCGTCGACGGGCACGTCGGCACCCGCGGCCGGCAGCGGCCGCCGGACCGCCCGGACCAGGGCCAGCTCCGCCAGGAGACCGGCGACCAGCGGCACGCCCACCGCCGTCCAGGCCACCGCCGCGTCCAGCCCCCCCGCCGACCAGGACCAGACGCCCCCGACGACGGCACCCGCGACCACCGCACGGGTCGTCCACACCAGCCAGCCCGAGACCAGCTCGGCGCGACGGGGACGGCGCACCGGCTGGGCCAGGCCCCACCGCGGACGGGGCCGCGTCACCTCGGCCAGCAGCACGCCGGTGAGCAGCCCGAGCGCCAGGACCGGCACCCACAGGAAGACCGACGCCTCGGCCACCGCCACCACGCTGGCGGCGATCCCGGCGAGGCCCAGGAAGAGGCCCAGCCGGCGCCAGCGACGGCCGTGCGTCGCCTGCTGCGTCAGCGCCGCCGAGCCCTCCGCAGTGAGCTCGGCCAGTTCCACCGATCCGCCCGCCACCGCACGCCGGTCCGCGGCACGGGCCCATTCCCGGCCCAGCAGCACCCCGGGCACGAGCACGGCGATGAACAGCACCACGGCGATCAGACGGCCCACGAGATGAGTGTCCCCTTTTTCCCTGTGCGCCCGGAGGACTTCGCCCTCCGGACTTCTACCAGAACCCGAAGACCCGCTCGGCGGTGCGGGTGAGGGTGTGGCACAGCTCGGTGAGGTCCGTGCCGGTCGTGTCGGCGAGGGCCCGGACGGTGTGCGGGACCAGGCGCGAGGCGTTGGGGCGGCCGCGGTGCGGCACCGGGGTCAGGAAGGGCGAGTCGGTCTCCACCAGCAGCTGGTCCGGCGGGGTGAGGGCCGCGGCCTCGCGCAGGTAGGCGGCGTTGCCGAAGGTGAGGGTTCCGGCGAACGACAGCACGAACCCCCGTTCGACGCAGGCCTTCGCGAAGACGGCGTCCCCGGAGAAGCAGTGGAAGACGGTGTGCTCGGGTGCACCCTCGTCGTCGAGCACGCGGAGGATCTCCTCGTGCGCGTCGCGGTCGTGGATGACCAGCGCGATGCCGTGCTGCTTGGCGATCCGGATGTGGGCGCGGAACGACGCCTCCTGCGCCGCCCACCCCTCCGGGCCGGTGCGGAACCGGTCCAGGCCGGTCTCCCCCACCGCCCGCACCCGCGGCAGCGCGGCGAGCCGGTCGATCTCGGCCAGCGCCTCCTCGGTCGCCTTCCCGGCGCCCGCCTCGTTCGGGTGCAGCGCGACGGCGGCCAGCACGGCCGGGTGCCGGGCGGCCAACGCGGCCGACCAGCGCGAGGAGGCGACGTCGACACCCACCTGGACCAGGCGCGGAACGTTCACCGCGGCCGCCGCCGCGATCTCGGCGTCGACGGCGGCGCCCGACGCCCACTCACCGTGCTCGTCGTCGGCCGGCCGCTCCCCCAGGACGATGTCCAGGTGGGTGTGGCTGTCCAGGGCCGGGGCCGGCAGCGGCTCCGGCGACGGCGGCGGCTCGCCCCGCCGGTTCGCCCGCGCCGACGCCGAGCGGCTCATGCCCCGCCCTGTTCGAGACGGGCGAGCTCCTCCTCGACGATCGACTCGTCCAGCTTCGTGAAGATCGGCGTCGGCGGGGCCAGCGGCGTCCCCGGCGCGGCCAGGGGCGTCGACGCCCAGACCGCCCGCCCCTGCTCGTAGGGGCCGGTGATGATCGGGTACGGGGACCCGTCGTCGAGATCGGTGACCTCGTGGATCTCCGGCGCGACCGACCAGACGCCGTCGCCACCCAGGATCTCGTGCACCTGCTGGGCGGAGTGCGGGAGGAAGGGCGTCAGCAGCGCGTTGCAGTCCTTGATCGCCTGGAGCGCCGTGTGCAGCACGGTGTCCCGGCGGGCCGGGTCCTCCTTGAGCTTCCAGGGCGCCTGGTCCGACAGGTACTTGTTGGCCTCGGAGACCACCCGCATCGCCTCGCCGATCGCCGCCTTCTGCCGGTTGCGCGACAGCAGGTCGCCGACCGGGCCGAACGCGCCGGACGTGGTGGCCAGCAGGGCACGGTCGGCGTCGGTGAGCTCGCCCGGCGTCGGCACCGCGCCGACGTTCTTGGCCGCCATCGAGACCGACCGGTTGACCAGGTTGCCCCAGCCGGCGACGAGCTCCTCGTTGTTCCGCCGGCGGAACTGCTCCCACGTGAAGTCGGTGTCCTGGTTCTCCGGGCCGGCGACGGCGATGAAGTAGCGCAGCGCGTCGGCGTCGTAGCGGGCGAGGAAGTCGCGCACGTAGATGACGACGTTGCGGGAGGAGGAGAACTTGCGCCCCTCCATGGTCAGGAACTCGCTGGAGACCACCTCGGTGGGCAGGTTCAGCCGGCCTAGCGAGCCGGGGCTCCCGCCCTTGTCGCCCTCGCCGTTGTAGCCGAGCAGCTGGGCGGGCCAGATCTCGGAGTGGAAGACGATGTTGTCCTTGCCCATGAAGTAGTAGGCGTCGGACTCCGGCGACTGCCACCACTGCCGCCAGGCCTCGGGGTCCCCGGACCGGCGGGCCCACTCGATCGACGCCGACAGGTACCCCACGACGGCGTCGAACCAGACGTAGATCCGCTTGTCGGGGCGGTCGCGCCAGCCGTCCAGCGGCACGGCCACGCCCCAGTCGATGTCCCGGGTGTAGCTGCGCGGCTTGAGATCCTCCAGCAGGTTGACGCTGAAGTTGAGGACGTTGGAGCGCCAGTTCTTCCGGGTGGCCAGCCAGTCGCCGAGCGCGCGGGTGAAGGCCGGCAGGTCGAGGAAGTAGTGCTCGCTCTCCACGAACTTCGGCGTCTCGCCGTTGATCTTGCTGACCGGGTTGATCAGGTCGGTCGGGTCGAGCTGGTTGCCGCAGTTGTCGCACTGGTCGCCGCGCGCGCCGTCGTAGCCGCAGATCGGGCAGGTGCCCTCGATGTAGCGGTCGGGCAGCGTGCGGCCGGTCGACGGGCTGATCGCGCCCAGCGTCGTCTTGGGGAAGACGTAGCCGTTCTTCAGCAGGCCCAGGAAGATCTCCTGGCTGACGGCGGCGTGGTTGGCCGTGGTCGTCCGCGTGAAGAGGTCGTAGCTCAGCCCCAGCGACTGCAGGTCGTTCACGATGACCCGGTTGTTGCGGTCGGCGATCTGCCGGGGCGTGACGCCCTCGGCGTCGGCCGCCACGGTGATGGGCGTGCCGTGCTCGTCGGTGCCGCTCACCATCAGCACGCGGTTGCCGCTCATCCGCTGGAAGCGACTGAAGACGTCGGAGGGAACTCCGAAACCGGAGACGTGGCCGATGTGCCGCGGGCCGTTGGCGTAGGGCCAGGCGACCGCGGTCAGGATGTGGCGATCACTCACGGGACAACAGTACGGAGGCCCGTCCACCCGGTTCCCCGGGCTCTCGGTGTCAGGGCTGGTAGACGGTGGTGGAGGCGGTCTCGCCGGTGCGCACCTGGTCGTCGACCGGTCCGGCCAGCGCAACCGCACCGAGGGCCAGGCCGATGAGACCGAGGGTCGCCGTGGCGAGCACGCGGTGCGTCGTCGCCGGGTCGGGACGGCGCTCGACAGGACGCGGACCCGCCGCGACCCAGGCCACCGCCGACGGTGAACCGGCGAGCAGCAGCTTGGCCACCGGCACGGTGGCGGCGAGCAGGACGAAGCCGGCCGGCAGGGGGAGCGGGCTGGTGGGGAGCAGGACGGCGGCAGCGGCGACCAGGCCGAGTTCGGCGACGGCGACACCGGTCTGGAGGCGGCGGCCCGAGCCGTCGATGACCGAGGCGCCACCGGCGGCGGCCAGCACGATCCACCCGGCCAGACCGACGAGGCCCAGCGCCAGCACCGGTCCGGCCGGACGCGACGGGGCGGTGAGCACGACGTCCAGGCCGTGCAGGGCGACGGCCAGCAGGCCGACCGCCTGGACGATCCCGGTCAGGCCCGCGAGGAGCGCGGGGACCGGCGCGTGGCGGTACGTCGTCCCGGGCGCGACGGCCCGGCGCACGGGCAGCGCGAGCCGCGGTCGCGCGAACGTGTCGCGGACGTCGTAGACGCTGATCGCCAACTGGGGACTCCTGACCGGTTCGGTGCTGTCCCCGATCAGCTCGGCCCGTCCGCGCCCCCGCTGTAGGGCCGCGGCAGTGTTCCACCCGGACGGGTGAGGGCGGTCAAGGGCACCGTTCCTCCTCGACGTCGGCCCGGGCGTACGCGCCTAGGCTTCGGAGTGGCCCGGACCGAGGAGAAGCCCCGATGAGCAGCGCCGACACGTCGTCCGCACCGTCGACCCCACCGCTGCCCGACCGCGCCTCCCCCTCCTCCGGCCCGGAGAGCACGCGCCCCGGCCCCCGCCCCCGCCCCGCCGGGCGGGAGACCCGGCCGCCCACGCGGGGGGCCGGCGTCGGCGCCGTCGTCGACTGCGCCGTCTACGTCGACGGACGCCGCCAGGCGCCGGTCGCGCCCGAGGAGGCGCTGCGGGCCGCCGAGGCCAGCGGCGGCTTCGTCTGGCTGGGCCTGTACGAGCCGACCGAGGAGGAGCTCGGGGCGCTGGCGCAGCAGTACGACCTGCACCCGCTGGCCGTGGAGGACGCCGTCTTCGCCCACCAGCGGCCCAAGCTCGAGCGCTACGACGACGCGCTGTTCATGGTGCTCAAGACCGCGACCTACGTGGAGCACGAGGAGCTCACCGCGACCAGCGAGGTCGTGGACACCGGCGAGGTGATGGTCTTCCTCGGCCCGCACTACGTGATCACGGTGCGGCACGGGCACCACGGCGAGCTGAGCGAGCTGCGGCACCGCCTGGAGGACCAGCACGACCTGCTGTGCCTGGGTCCCGCCGCCGTCCTCTACTCCGTGGCGGACCTGGTGGTGGACACCTTCGTCGACGTCGCCGGCGCCGTGGAGGACGACGTCGAGGAGCTCGAGGCCTCGGTGTTCAGCCCGTCGCGCACCGACGACATCGGCCGGCTCTACCAGCTCAAGCGGGAGCTGATGTCGCTGCGACGGGCGGTCGGGCCGCTGGAGGTGCCGCTGCAGAAGCTGGCCGAGCGGCAGATCGACGTCGTCCCGGACGCCATGCGCTCCTACTTCCGCGACGTGCTCGACCACGCGATCCGGGTGCGCGACCAGGTGTCGGGGCTCGACGAGCTGCTCACCTCGATCCTGCAGGCGTCGCTGGCGCGCACGTCGATGGCCGACAACGAGGACATGCGCAGGATCTCCGCGTGGGCCGGCATCATCGCCGTCCCCACCGCGATCGCGGGCATCTACGGCATGAACTTCGAGCACATGCCGGAGCTGGGCACCCGCTACGGCTACCCGGTGGTGCTGCTGGTGATCGTGGTGGCCTGCCTCCTGCTCTACCGCGGCTTCAAGCGCAACGGCTGGCTCTGACCCCCGCCCGCGTCGACCCAGGCATAGGAAGCTTTACCTACGGATTCCCCCTCTGATCCGTAGGCAGAGCCTCCTATGCCTGATGTCTCGGAGCCGGGTACGCCGGAGCGGGGCTGTCCACAGATCGCCGACGACGGCCCCCGCCATGCGCTGCTCCGGGTGAAGCTCCCGGCATGGACTGGAGATCGGTCATCAGGGAATCAGTTCGGGAGCACGGCGGTCTTGCCACCCGGAGGCAGCTGCTCGAGCGCCTGCCTCGCCAGGTTCTCGACGGCTACATCGCCCGCCAGCAACTGGTGCGGGTCTTCCCGAGCGTGTACCGGCTGCGGGACAGCGTCGACGACGACCTGACGACCCTGCGCGCCGCGCTCCTCCACGCCGGCCCGGTCGCTGCACTCAGCCACACGACGGCCTTGTCCGTGTGGGGGCTGCGCACGCTGGAACGGCCGCTGCACCTGACCGTGGACCAGGGCGTCAAGAGAGCCGGCGCACCGGACCTCGTCGTCCATCGCCGGCTGCGCTTCGACCCCCAGTCCTCGCAGTGCGTCATTCGTCGCGGGCTGCGCATCACGACCCTCCCCCGGACCGTGATCGATTCGTGGCCTCTGCTCCCACCGGTGGAGCGGCGCCCACTGGCCCTCGACCTCGCCAACCGCGGACTGCTGACCGCGGAACAGCTCGCCGAGGCGCTCGCAGAACGCCCGAACGTCGGTGGCCGACGCAGTCTGCGACAGGTCATCGACCTCATCGCCGACGGCTGCCGCAGCGAACTCGAAGCGCACGGCGTGCTGACCGTCTTCCGCCACCGCTCGCTTCCACCCAGCGTCGGGCAGTACGCGGTCCAGCTCGTCGACCGCCGCGTCAGGTTGGACCGGGCGTGGCCCGAGGCGAAGCTGGCCGTGGAGCTGGACGGCGCACGCCACCACACCTCTCCGGCGGACCGGCAGCGAGATCTGGCCCGCGATCGAGAGCTCGCGGCGCTGGGCTGGGTGGTTCTGCGCTTCACCTACGCCGACGTCATCCGCGACGCCGAGGGTGTCCGGGCCAAGGTGCTCGAGGTGTACCGCGCTCGTGTGGCGCAGCTCCGCGTCGGCTGACCCATGACTCGGCGCCCCAGGTACCCATGACCGGGCGCCCCAGGTAAAGGAGGCTTTGCCTACGCAAGCGACCTGGGAAGCATAGGTAGAGCTTCCTTTGCCTGGAGGGCGCGCGGGCTACGAGCCCTTGGCGGCGACGACGGCGTCGTAGACGGTCCTTCGGGGGATGCCGGTGCGCTCCACCACCGCCCGGATCGCGTCCTTGCGGGTCGCGCCGGACGCCTCCTCCGCGGCGACCTCTGCCGCCAGGTCCTCCGGCGTGAGCGTCACCGTCCGCTCCGGCGCCCCGCCCACCACCAGCGTGATCTCCCCCTTCACGCCGTCGGCTGCCCAGCTGGCGAGCTCGGCCAGCGGCCCCCGGCGGATCTCCTCGTAGGTCTTGGTGAGCTCCCGGCAGACGGCGGCCGGGCGGTCCTCCCCCAGCACCGCCGCGGCGTCGGCCAGCGCATCGGCCAGCCGGTGGGGCGACTCGAAGAAGACCATCGTCCGCCGCTCGTCGGCCAGCCCCGTGAAGCGCGCCCGCCGCTCCCCCGCCTTGCGTGGCAGGAAGCCCTCGAAGCAGAACCGGTCCACCGGCAGCCCGGAGACCGCCAGCGCCGTCGTCACCGCGGAGGGTCCGGGCACCGACGTCACGGCGATCCCGGCGTCGATCGCCGCGCGGACCAGCGTGTAGCCGGGGTCGGACACCGACGGCATGCCGGCGTCGGTGAGCAGCAGCACGGTCGCGCCGTCGGCCAGCGCGCTCATGAGCCCCGGCAGCCGCTGCTGCTCCACCGACTCGTGGAAGGTCACGACGCGACCGGTGAAGGTCACGCCGAGGTCGGAGGCCAGCCGGTGCAGCCGGCGGGTGTCCTCGACGGCGAGCACGTCGGCGGTCTCCATCACCGAGCGCAGCCGCGGGCCGACGTCGCCGGGTTGCCCGAGGGGCGCCCCGCCCAGCACCAGCCGTCCCGTCACGACGGGCAGCCTGTCACGCCGGGGGCTCCCGGCCCGCGTGCAGGGCCCCGGCGCGAGCTTGCGAGTGGTGGGGGGCAGGGCGGGTCCTTTCACTACCCTGACCTGCATGGCGGTGCTGGCACCCGAGCGGGAGGAGCGGGAGCCGGCGCAGCGCCCCTCCGCGGCGGTACGCCGCCGGCCGCCCTCCCGCCCGCGCCGCGACCGGACGCCCCCGCTGCCCGACGACGCGAGGCTGTCCTGGCTGCTCACCGCCGCGCTCGGGGTGCTGACGCTGATCAGCCGCCTGGTCGGCATCGGCTACCCGCGCCAGCTGCTGTTCGACGAGGCCTACTACCCGCCCGAGGCCGCGGACCTGCTGCGGTGGGGCCACGAGTACAACCGCGGCTACACCTTCATCGTCCACCCGCCGCTCGGGAAGTGGCTGATCGCCACCGGCGAGGCGGTGTTCGGCGACGACTCCTTCGGCTGGCGGTTCCCGAGCGCGGTGGCCGGCACGATCGCCGTCGTCGTCCTGGTCCGGTTGGCCCGGCGGCTGACCGGCTCGACCTTCCTCGGCCTGGTCGCCGGGCTGCTGCTGGCCCTGGACGGCTTCTCCTTCACCCTGGCGCGCATCGGCCTGCTCGACGTCTTCCTGCAGGTCCTCGTCGTCTCCGCGGTCGCCTGCCTGGTCGTGGACCGCGACCGGGTGCGGGCCCGGATCAGCGCGGCCGGCGAGCGGGCGGCCGACGGGTTCCGGCTGGGGCCCCGCGGCTGGCGCATCGCGGCCGGCTTCCTCTTCGGCGCCGCCTGCGCGGTGAAGTGGAGCGGCATCTGGTTCCTGGCGTTCTTCGCGGTCGCCTCCCTGCTCTGGGACCGGGCCGCGTGGCGGGAGGCCGGCGCCCCCCGGCCGATCCGCCGGGCCGCCCGCTACTCCCTGCCCGGGGCGGTGTGGGCGCTGGGCGCGGTGCCCGTGCTGACCTACCTGGCGAGCTTCACCGGCTGGTTCCTCGGGGAGACCTCGCAGGGCAAGGCCTGGGCGCAGCAGAACCCGGAGACGGCGTTCCCCTTCGTCCCCGACGCGCTGCGCTCGCTGTGGCACCAGCACGCCGAGTGGCTGCGCTTCCACAACGGCCTGTCGACGCCGCACCCCTGGGAGTCGGGCCCGTGGTCGTGGCTGGTCAACGGGCGGCCGATCCTGCTGTGGAACCCGCAGGACCTCACCGACGACGCCGGCCAGCCCGTGGTGCGCTACATCCTCATGGTCGGGACGCCGACCCTGTGGTTCCTCTTCGTGCCGGCGATGGTCTGGCTCGTCTGGCGGAGCCTGGCCCGGCGCGACCCCGCGGCGGGGGTGGCCCTCACCGCGCTGGCCGCCGGGTGGCTGACCTGGCTGGTGAACACCGACCGGACGATGTTCATCTTCTACCTGGCGCCGGCGCTGCCCTTCCTCGTGCTGGCGGTCACCCTGCTGCTGCAGGACGTCCTCGGGCCACCCCGGCGGGGCACGCGGCGGACCGTCGGCCTCGCCGCCGTCTGCCTCTACGTGGCGGTGGTCGCGGCCACCTTCGCCTTCTTCTGGCCGGTGCTCACCGGCGAGCCGCTCAGCAATGCCGAGTGGCTGCGGCGGATGTGGTTCCCGTCATGGTTCTGACCGCGGACTTGCACCGCCGGTAGTTGGGTCGTACAACCGTTAGGGCGGCTAACGAACCGCCCCGAGCGCGGACGGCGCGGTCCAGGCCCGCCGCCGCGCACCGTTCCCCGATCCCCCCGGAGGTGGTCGGCGTGGCCCACGCCGGCAGTTCCAGCATGTTCCGGCAGCCGAAGGCGGTCTACGCCGTCGCTTTCGCCTGCGTCGTCAGCTTCATGGGCATCGGGCTGGTCGATCCCATCCTCCCGGCGCTCTCCGAGCAGCTGGAGGCCACGCCCAGCCAGGTGAGCATGCTGTTCACCAGCTACCTGGTGGTCACCGCCGTCGCCATGCTCGGCACGAACTGGGTGTCCAGCCGGATCGGCGCCAAGCGCACGCTGATGGCCGGGCTGACCGTCATCGTGATCTTCTCGGCGCTGGCGGGCGCGTCGGACACCGTGGGCCAGATCGTCGGCTTCCGCGCCGGTTGGGGCCTGGGCAACGCCCTGTTCATCGCCACCTCGCTGGCGGTCATCGTCGCCTCGGCCTCGGGCGGGTTCGCCGGCGCGATCGTGCTGTACGAGGCCGCCCTGGGCCTGGGCATCGCCGCCGGCCCGCTGGTCGGCGGGCTGCTCGGCGACCTCAGCTGGCGCGGGCCGTTCTTCGGGGTCGCCGTCCTCATGGCCATCGCCCTGCTGGCCACCGCCGTGCTCCTGGACGCCACCCCGAAGCCCGCCGAGCCCACCGCGCTGCTCGCCCCGCTCCAGGCGCTCCGGCACCGCAGCCTGCTCACGATGGGCATCACCGCGCTTCTCTACAACTGGGGCTTCTTCACGATGCTGGGCTACGCGCCCTACCCGATGGAGCTCTCGGCGGTCCGGCTCGGCTTCGTGTTCTTCGCCTGGGGCCTGCTCGTCGCGATCTTCTCGGTGGTGGCCGCTCCGCGCCTGCAGACCCGCTTCGGCACCGCGCCCTCGCTCTACGGGGCGCTGGGGCTCTTCGCCGCCCTGCTGCTGCTCATCGGCCTGTTCACCGACACCCGGTGGGCGCTGATCACCTGCGTCATCGCCACCGGCGCCGTCGTCGGCATCAACAACACGCTCACCACCCAGGCCGTCATGCTGGTCTCGCCGGTCCCCCGGCCGGTCGCCTCGGCGGCCTACGGGTTCGTGCGGTTCATCGGCGGCGGGCTGGCCCCCTTCGCCGCGGGCAAGCTGGTCGACCACTACGGCATCCACGTCCCGTTCGTCGTCGGTGCGGGGGCGGTGGTGCTGGCGGTGACGGTCCTGGCCTCCGGGCACCGGATGCTGCAGCGTGCCGACGCCGACATGGCCGGGCACGACCCCGCGCCGGCCGACGTCGCCGGGCAGGTCGCCGACGAGTTCGGCGGCGCACCGGGCGCCGTCGACGAGG
The DNA here is from genome assembly GCA_963747895.1 of uncultured Actinomycetota bacterium. Lineage (GTDB taxonomy): Bacteria > Actinomycetota > Actinomycetes > Mycobacteriales > Geodermatophilaceae > Blastococcus. The sequence continues at coordinate 79,431 of CAVVGX010000011.1, read as the reverse complement.
AACTGCAGGCCGAGCACGCGGTCGGCTCCCGCTCCTGAGGCACCGCCTCCGCCGCCCGCCTACGGTGACGGTGGCCGACCCCGGGAGGACGACGATGACCGACGCGCAGACCCGCCCCCACGTGCTCAGCGACCTCGACGGCGACGTCTGGCGGATCACCCTGGACCGGCCGGAGACGGGCAACGCCCTGACCCCGGCCCTGGCCGCCGAGCTGCTCGCCGCCCTCGAGGCCCGGCCGGAGCGCGCCCGGGTCGTGCTGCTGCTCGCCAACGGTCCCCGGTTCTGCGTCGGCGGCGACATCGGTTCGTTCGCCGACGCCGCCGATCCGGGGGCGTTCGTGGGCGGGCTGGCGCACGACTGGCACCGGGTCATCCGCGCCGTCCTCTCCTGCCCTGTGCCCGTGGTCGCCGGCGTGCACGGCGCCGTGGCCGGGGCCGGGGTCGGGCTGATGGGCGCCTGCGACCTGGTGATCTGCGCGCGCACGACGAAGATCCGCCCCGCCTACGGCGCCATCGGGTTCTCCCCGGACGGCGGGACGTCGTGGGCGCTGAGCCGGGCGCTGGGCGCTCCCCGCGCGCTGGACCTGCTGCTCACCAACGGTGTGCTGACCGCCGCCGAGGCGCATCTCACCGGTCTGGTCGCCCGGCTGGTGGAGGACGAGGACCTGCGCACGACCGCCGAGTCGGTCGCGGCGGACATCACCGACGGACCGATCCGGGCGATGGTGCGCACGCGGTCCCTGGTCCGCAGGGCAGCCACGCGCACGCTGGAGGAACAGCTGGACGACGAGGCGCAGCTGATCGCCGAGTCCGCCGCCGACCCCGAGGGGCGGGAGGGCGTGCGGGCCTTCGTCGAGAGGCGCGCCCCGGACTTCCGCATCGCCCGCTGAGGGCCCGGGCGGACCCCGGTCAGTAGCGCCGGTCGACCACCGCGCCGGTGGCCCGGGTGAACGTGATGTACCCGCGCTCGAAGTTGGTCCGCCGACCACCGGGGATGCCGTACTCGTCGCTGGTCGGGTAGCCCAGGTAGGACGTCTCCCAGCCCAGCGCGGCCCAGCGGGCACGGATGAGTCCGTGCACCTCGTGCGCCCCCGTGCGCGGCGTCCAGTACACCGAGCCGCCCTCGAAGTGGTTGTAGCGCCCCACGCCGTCGGGGGTCGCCAGCTCGTTGGTCCCGGGGAACCCGAGGAAGCCACCCTCGTAGCCGTACCGGCCCCACGTGGCGTAGATGGCGCCCACGACGCTGCGCGCCCCGACCCCGGGGAGCCAGTAGATGCCGCCGTTCTCGAACGAGTTGTACCGCCCGCGCCCGTTCGGCGTCGGCAGCTCGTCGCTGCGCGGGTAGCCGTGGGCGCTCCGCTCGAAGCCCATGGTCCGCCAGAGCCGGAGGATCGCGCCGTGCACCACGTGGGCGCCGGTCTGCGGCGTCCAGTAGAAGTGCGCCTCGTCCCGCGTGAACGCGTTGAGGCGGCCCCGACCGTCCGGCGTCCGCAGCTCGTCGGTGCGCGGCGCGCCCCAGGCGACCTCGGCCCCGGTTCCGTCGAAGGCCCGCCGGATGGCGCCGTGCACCTCGTGCACGCCGTGCTCCGGGGTCCAGTACAGCCGCCCACCGGTGTAGTCCCGGGCGCGCAGCCGGCTGTCCCCGCGCTCCAGCCCGACGGGCGCACCCAGCAGGGTCCGCACGGTCGGGTCGAAGGCGTAGCGCACGTCGATCGGGGTGGCGTAGGCCGCCGACAGGCCGAGGTCGGCGTCCGGCATGACGAGCAGCCGTTCGCGCGGCTGCCCGTCGCTCCAGCCGGCGAACAGCCCGACTCCGTCGCCGGCCACCGCGGGAGCGCTCAGCGAGACGCGTGCCCCGGCCGTCACCTGCGCGGAGGCCCGCGGCACGCCGTTGACGGTGACCGGGCTCGGCGGGGTGGAGGTGATCGTGAGCGTCCGCAGCTGCGGCAGGGCGACGAAGATCTGCTCGGCGCGGACGCCGAAGCGGTCGGTGGCGCTCGCGGTGATCGTCATGCGGGTGTCGTCGCCGTGGTCCTCGAACGGGACGTCGTACGTGGGCCCGGTGGACGTCGTGCCCGGGTGGTCGTGGCAGTAGCCGCCGCTGCAGTGGACGAGGACGACGCTCCAGGTCACCGGGAGGGCGCCGTCCTCGTCGACGGCCGTCGCGGACAGCTGCACCCGCTCCCCCACCACGTAGCGCTCGGTGCCCGGCGGCGCGACCAGCGTGAGGGTCGGGACGAGGTTGCCGGGGACGACCGTCAGCGTCGTGGTCCCCGTCGCGCCCTGGGAGTCGGTCACCGTCAGCCGCGCGGTCAGCGGCTGGGTGCCGGTCCCCGCGTAGGCGTGGGTCACGCGGACGCCGGTCGCCCCGGCGCCGTCGCCGAAGTCCCAGGCGTAGGTCATCGGGTGGCCGTCGAGGTCGACGGACCTGCTCGCGTCGAAGGTGAACGAGCGCGCCGAGGCGGGATCGTTGGTGATGACCGCCTCCGCGGTCGGCGGGCGGTTGCCGGCGGCGTACACGAGCCGCTTGAGCCGGGAGCCGGCGATGTCGGCGTAGACGACATCCCCGTTCTCGGCCGCACCGAACTTCACCGGCAGCCCGTTCTGGATGCCGAACCCGCCGGCCTCCGGCTGCCGCACGAGCCGCCCCTGGGCGTCGTAGCGCAGGGTGTAGAGGCGCTGGGAGGCGTAGTCGCCGAAGAAGTAGGCGCCGCGGTACTGCTCGGGGTAGGAGGCGCCCGTGTAGACGATGCCCCCGGTCACGCTCGTGCCCATCGGCCCGTGCGGATAGGTGTAGAGCGGGGCGGTGTTCGTCGCGCCGGCGCACCCGGGCAGGTCGCGGTACCCGGGGGTCGGGCCGTCGCCCTCGAAGCAGGGCCAGCCGTAATTGGCACCGGGCCGGACGAGGTCGATCTCCTCCCAGGTGTTCCAGCCGACGTCGCCCACGATCGGCGCGCCGGTGGCGGGGTCGAGGCTCAGGCGGAAGGGGCTGCGGAACCCGCTGGCGTAGACCCGGCTGCGCCAGGAGGACGGCGCCGCCGCGTCGAAGTACGGGTTGCTCTCCACCCCGCGACCGTCGGGCCGGACGTGGAGCAGCTTGCCGTAGCCGGTGTCCACGTCGAGCGAGCGCAGCGCGGCGGGATCGACGAAGCGGAAGTCGGCGGCGTCGCCCATGGTCACCCAGAGGGTGCCGTCGGGGGCGGCCACGATGCCGGTGATCGTGTGCGCGTCGGACCCGGTGGCCAGGTCCCAGATGACCCGCTCCGGCCCCAGCGACGTGGGCGTCGCGCCCAGCACCGTCGCCGCGCTCAGCCGCATCGTCCACTGGCCGCCCACCAGCACGGTGCGCGCGAGGTAGACGACCTTCGACGCCGCGTAGTCGTGCGCGACCGCGATCCCGCTGAGCCCGAGGTCCTGCACGGTCACCACGGGCAGGGTGGCCAGCGTCCGCACCGTGGCGCCGTCGGCCGACACCCAGGCGACGCGGCCGTTCTTGCCCGTCGTGAACCAGCTGCCGTCGGGGGCGAAGGCGAAGTCGGTCAGCAGCTCGCTCTGGCCGCTGGGCATGTCGCGGACGGCGAACCCCGGCGGCAGGTAGGCCGCCTGGCTGGTGCCCTGCGCCACGACGAGCCCCGCCGCGATCATCGCGACCACGACCACGGTCCGCACCACGGCGGCCAGTGCGCCCCTTCCCTCGCGCTGCCGCGCCGCTCCCGCCCTGGTCACGCAGGGATGGGTACCAGCCGGTAGCTCCCGATCACAATTCGTATCCGGTCACGGCCGTATCGAAGTTCGCCGGACGGTCCGCCCGCCTGAGCGTCGTCACGGAGGGTGCCCGGACGGCCGCGGACCTGGCCGCACCGGGGTCCGGACGCACGAAACGCCGCCGGGCAGCTGCCCGACGGCGTTTCGTGTCCTGCTGGGTGGAGCTGAGGGGAGTTGAACCCCTGACCCCCTCGATGCGAACGAGGTGCGCTACCGGACTGCGCCACAGCCCCTTCGAGGAATGAGCTTACCGTCCCGCCTCGCCGGCGCCACCACCGGGCGGCACCCGGCGGAGCGGGTCGTCGCACCGTCAGAGGTTGGCGACCCGGCGGGGCTGGTACTCGTCGATGTCGGCGAAACCGAGGTCGTCGTCGTCGAGTCCCACGACGGCACTGTTCTGCCAGCCGACCGGAGCCGGGTTGCGTGCCGCGACGACGCGGCCGCGGAACTGGGCCACCGGCGCCAGCGGGACGCTCGGGTGCGGCAGGGCCTCGGCGGCGACGGTCTCGTGCACCTGGGGGGCCGGGCGCGGCGCGGGGGCGGTCCGAGGCTCCGGCAGGGACGTGGGGCGCAGCGCCTCGCGGGCAGCGGCCCGCGCTGCCCGGCGGGCGGCCAGCCGCTCGCGGCGGGCCACCTTGCGCAGCACCAGGACGTACCCGACGACGGCGAGGTCCAGGACCAGCTGGGCGACCCACAGCCACGGGCTGTACGCCACGGCTCCGACCAGCGCGACGACGGCCAGCGCCACCAGGCCACCGAGGGTGCGACGGCGCAACGCGTGCACGTCCACCTTCAGCTCACCGCTGGTGAACAGCGCCTCGCGGTCGATGGACACCCGCTCGGTCTCGGCGTGCACCACGGGACCGGTCGCACGCCGTCGCTGCAGCGTCCGACCCGAGTCGGCACGCACCGTCCGGTCGTCCTGCGCGTCGCCGCGGGTCACCACCATGGGGACGAGCACGACGAACCAGAGGACGACCAGAGCTGCCAGCAGCACGCCTGATCCCATTTCGAACACCACCCGTCACATGAGTCACTCGCGAGGCCGAGGTTATGCAGACGGCCGCCCCGAACGAGGGAGGCGCGCGGCGTGTCGCTGATCGGTCGTGTGACTGGTGTGACGAGGCCGCGGCGTGTCGACACGGGAGGTGCGGTGACCGGTCCGGCGCCGTGCTAACGGCCGGGTCACAGCCCGGCCCGCGACCGCCAGCGGGCCAGCGCGCCGCCGGGGAGGTCGTCGGCCAGCAGCGCGTACGCGAGGTGGTCGCGCCACTCCCCGTCGATGTCCAGGTAGCGGCGCAGCACGCCTTCGCGGGTGAACCCGAGCCGCTCCACCAGGTGCCGGCTGGGCTCGTTCTCCGGCCGGATGTCGGCCTGCAGCCGGTGCAGCCCCATCGCGCCGAAGGCGTGGTCGCAGACGAGGGCGACGGCGAGGGACCCCATGCCACGGCCGGCGACCCCGCGGTCGATCCAGTAGCCGAGCCAGCCCGACCGCATCGCCCCGCGCACGATGTTGTCCACGGTCACCTGACCGGCGAGCCGGCCCTCGACGCGGATCGCGAACGGCACCGTGACCCCCGTGCGCGCCCGCCGTGCCAGGGCTCGCCGCATGGCGCGGTAGGCGGTGGGGCTGTGCCGCGTCGCCCAGGGCTGCGCCGACGTGGGCTCCCACGGCCGGAGCCAGCTCTCGTTGGCCGTCCGCAGCCGGCTCCACTCGGCCGCGTCCCGACGGCGCAGCGGCTGCAGCTCCACCGGTCCCCAGCCGAGCTGCGCCGGCCAGCCGGGGTGCGGGGCGGGTTCCAGCTCAGCCGCCGAGCAGCAGGGGCATGACCGTGACGAGCGCGCCGGCGGCCACCTCGGTGACGTCCTCGTCGACGACGATCAGGCAGTTGGCGCGCGCCATGCGGGCGAGCAGGGCCTCGGTGCCGTTGCCCACCGGTTCGACGACGTACCCGCCGTCCGGGTGGCGCATGACCGTGCCGTGCAGGTACTGGCGGTAGCCCAGCGGCGAGACCAGCGGCTGGCCGGAGACCGCCTGCACGGTGCGCCGGAACAGCTGCCGCTTGCCCAGCATCAGCCGGATCGCCGGGCGCACGAACACCTCGAAGGCCACCAGCGCGGCGACCGGCTCGCCGGGGATGCAGATGACCGGCACCTGGTCGCGGCCCAGCCGGCCGAAGCCCTGGACGGGACCGGGGTGCATGGTCACCTGGCGGAACTGCATCTGCCCCAGCTCGGCCAGCACCTCCTGCACCATGTCGAACCCGCCCGGGGTGAAGGTTCCGGCGATGAGCACCAGGTCGCTGCGCAGCAGTTGGCTCTCGAGCACCTCGGTGAGCCGGCGCCGGTCGGTCGGCAGGATGCCGGAGCGGTAGGCCTCGGCCCCGGCGTCGCGCGCGGCCGCGGCGAGGGCGTAGCTGTTGACGTCGACGACCTGGCCCGGCGCCGGTGCGGTCCCGACGTCGACCAGCTCGGTGCCGGCGCAGAGGACGGCGATGCGCGGTCGCGGCCGGACCAGCACGCGTTCGCGGCCCACCGCCGCCAGCAGGCTGATCTGGGCCGGGCCGATCGGCGTCCCCACCTGCACGGCGGGATCGCCGGGGGCGACGTCGTCCCCGGTGCGGCGCACGTAGCCGCCGGCCGGCGGGCCGGCCAGGACCTCGACGCGCACGTCACCCTGGTCGGTCCAGACGCCGGGGACGACGACGTCGGCACCGGTCGGCAGCATCGCGCCCGCCGACACGCGGAACGCCAGGCCGGGACCGATGGACGCGGGGACGCCGGCGCCCGCGACGCTCTCGCCGACGACGGCGAGCGAGACCGGCGCGTGGGGCCGCGCGCCGGCGACGTCCTCGGCGCGGACGGCGTACCCGTCCAGCGCGGCCTGGTCGAAGGCCGGCAGCGCGCGCTGGCTGATGACCTCCTCGGCGCACAGGAGCCCCTGGGCGTCCAGGACGGCGAGCTCGATCGGGTCCGGCTGCGGGACGCTGCCCAGGATCTCGTCGAGGTGCCGCTCGACCGTGCAGATCACCGACAGCGGCACGGACTCCGCCGGGGGCAGCGGGACCGCGCCCTCCGTCACGGAGCGGGGCGTGGGCAGCGGCGGGACCTCGCCGGGCGGGCGCGCCGGGCCGTCGACGACCTGGGTGTCCCGGTACTCCCCGGGTGCCCCGCCCGTGCCGTCGTCCTTGCCGGTCATCCTCACCACCACCGTTCTGCCGTGCCGTCCGCCGTTCGGCGGCACCGGCCTGCGTGGCCCCGCCCGCCCCGATCGGGAGCCGGCGCGGTGCCCCGCGGCCCGATGGTGCCCTTGCGGGGCCCGCTCAGGACGACGACGCGCCCTCGGCCGGCAGCTCGTTGACGAACTCGCGCAGCCAGGTGCGCAGCGCGGGACCCAGGTCGTCGCGCTCCACGGCCAGCCGGACGACGGCCTTGAGGTAGTCCAGCTTGTCGCCGGTGTCGTACCGGCGGCCGCCGAAGACGACCCCGTGGACGGGCTCGCCGCGCTCGACGAGGGTGGCCAGCGCGTCGGTCAGCTGGATCTCCCCGCCGCGGCCGGGCGCCGTCTCGCGCAGCACGGCGAAGATCTCCGGCGCCAGCACGTAGCGGCCGATGATGGCCAGGCTGCTGGGGGCCTCCTCGATCGGCGGCTTCTCGACCAGACCGGTGACGGCCACGACGTCGCTGCCGTCGGTGGCGGGGTCCACGGCGACGGCGCCGTACTTGTCGATGTTCTCCAGGCCGACGTCGAGCAGGGCGATCACCGAGCCACCGTGCTCGGCCTGCACCGCGAGCATCTGCTCGAGCAGGTGGTCGCGGGCGTCGATGAGGTCGTCGCCCAGGAGGACGGCGAACGGCTCGTCACCGACGAACGCCGCCGCCTGCAGGACCGCGTGGCCCAGGCCCCGGGCCTCGCCCTGCCGGACGAAGTGCACCTGGGCGACGTCGGTCGAGGAGCGGACTGCCTCCAGCCGGCCGGCGTCGCCCTTCTTCTCCAGCGCCGCCTCCAGCTCGGGGGTGCTGTCGAAGAAGTCCTCGATGGCGCCCTTGTTCCGGCCGGTCACCATGAGCACCTCGGGCAGGCCGGCGCGCGCGGCCTCCTCGACGATGTACTGGAGGGCGGGCCGGTCGACGACCGGGAGCAGCTCCTTGGGCACGGCCTTGGTGGCCGGCAGGAACCGCGTGCCCATCCCCGCCACGGGGATGACGGCCTTTCGTGCAGGTCGGGTGCCCTGGCTCGTCATGAGCGCAGCCTAACTAGCCTTTCGGGATGACCTCTGCCCGAGATCCGGTCGCCGCCAAGTCGGCGCTCCGCGAGCGGATCCTCGCGACCCGGCGCGGCCGCCCGCCCGCCGGGCGGACGGCGGACGCCGCCGCCATCGCGACGGCCCTGCTCGAGGGCCTGGCGGCGGCCCGGACGATCGCGGCGTACGTCCCGGAGGAGACCGAGCCCGGGCACGGCCGGCTCCCCGCGGTGCTCACCCGACTGGGCGCGCGCGTCCTGCTGCCGGTGGTCGCCCCCGGGAGCCGGGAGCTCGGGTGGGCCGTCGACTCCGGCCGCATGGCCCCGGGGCGGTTCGGCCTGCTGGAGCCGGTCGGCCCGCGGCTGGGCGCCACGGCGGTGGGGACGGCGGAGATCGTCGTCGTCCCGGCGCTGGCGGTCTCCCTCGGGGGCGTGCGACTGGGGCGCGGTGGCGGCTACTACGACCGGGCGCTGCGCCACGCGCGCCCCGACGCCGTCGTCGTCGCGTTGGTGTTCGACGACGAGCTGCTCGACGAGCTGCCGGCGGAGCCGCACGACCACCGGGTCACCGCCGTGGTCACCCCCTCGGGCGGGTGGCAACAGCTCGCCGGGGGGTGACGCCCGCGGGGTCGGTGTCGTCCGCGGGACCGCTGGCGGGAATCATCGGCGGACCCCCGTGCCCGATCCGTCGAACGGAGCTCCGCATGCCCTCACCCTCGCGGCTGGATGCCCGCGCGCTGCGCGACCTGGTGCTCGACCCCGGGTCGTGGCGGTCGTGGGACTCCCCCGTCCCGGCGCGCGACGTCGCCGAGGACTACGCCCGCGAGCTGGCGGCCGCGGCGGAGAGGACCCGGCAGGACGAGTCGATCATCACCGGCGAGGGGCTCCTCCGCGGGCGGCGCGTGGCCGTGGTCGCCGGGGAGTTCGGCTTCCTCGCCGGCTCCATCGGGGTCGCCGCCGCCGACCGGCTGATCGCGGCCGTGGAGCGGGCGACCGAGCAGGGCCTGCCGCTGCTTGCCGCGCCCGTGTCGGGGGGCACCCGGATGCAGGAGGGCACCGTGGCCTTCCTCCAGATGATCGGCATCACCGCGGCCATCGCGCGGCACAAGCAGGCCGGCCTCCCCTACCTCGTGTACCTGCGCAACCCCACCTTCGGCGGGGTGCTGGCCTCCTGGGGCTCGCTCGGCCACGTGACCATCGCCGAGCCCGGCGCCTCCATCGGCTTCCTCGGCCCGCGGGTCTTCGAGGCGCTGTACGGCGAGCGGTTCCCCGAGGGCGTGCAGACGGCGGAGAACATGGCCGAGCACGGGCTCATCGACGCCGTCGTCCCGCACGGGGAGATCGCCGAGGTCGCCGACCGCGCGCTGCGCGTGCTCGCCGCCCGCCAGACCTGGCACGTCGACGTCGCCTCGGCCGACCGCCCCGGCCCGGAGGACACCGACGACGCCGCGGACGCCCGGACTGCCTGGGACGTGGTGACCGCGTCCCGACGGGCGGACCGGCCCGGCGTGCGCCGGCTGCTGCGCACCGCGGCCACCGACGTCGTGGGCCTGTCCGGCACCGGGGCCGGCGAGAAGGACCCCGGCCTGCTGCTCGCCCTGGCCCGGTTCGGCGGCGCGCCCTGCGTCGTCCTCGGCCAGGACCGGCGTGGTCAGTCGACGGCGGCGCCGCTGGGGCCGGCCGCCCTGCGCGAGGCGCGCCGCGGCATGCACCTGGCGCAGGAGCTGCGGCTCCCGCTGGTCACGCTGATCGACACCCCCGGTGCGGCGCTGTCCCGCGAGGCCGAGGAGGGCGGGCTGGCCGGGGAGATCGCCCGCTGCCTGCAGGACCTGGTGATGCTGCAGGCGCCCACGCTGGCGGTGCTGCTCGGCCAGGGCACGGGAGGTGGCGCGCTGGCCCTGGTGCCCGCCGACCGGGTGCTGGCCGCGGCCAACGGCTGGCTGGGCCCGCTGCCGCCGGAGGGCGCCTCGGCCATCGTGCACCGCGACACCGAGCACGCCGGCGAGATGGCCCAGGCGCAGGGCGTGCGGGCCACCGACCTGCACCGGGCCGGGATCGTCGACCGCGTCGTCGCCGAGCGGCCGGACGCCGCCGACGAGCCGACCGAGTTCTGCCTTCGCCTGGGGCGGGTGCTCGGCGAGGAGCTGGCCGGGCTGCTGGGCCGGGACGACACCGAGCGCTTCCGCACCCGGCTGCACCGGTACCGGCACCTCGGCCGCTGAGGCAGCGGGTCGGGCAGACGACCGCCGGTCAGCCGGGTCCGTCGCCTCCGTCGTGCAGCCGCAGGCTGCGGTCGGGGTCGAGCCGCTCGAGCACCGCCTGGAGCGCGTCGCCCAGCGCGCGGCTCTGCTGCGCGGTCAGCGGGTCGAACAGCGCCTCGCGGACGGCGTCGACGTGCCTGGGCGCCAGTGTCCGGACGACGTCCCAGCCGGCGTCGGTGAGGAGGGCGCGGTTGCCGCGGCCGTCCTCGGCGGCACGCTCCCGCCGCACCCAGCCGCGCTCCTCGAGCCGGGCCACCGTGTGCGACAGCCGGCTCTGCGACTGGTTGGACCGGCGGGCGAGGTCGCTCATCCGCCGGCTGCGGTCGGGGGCCTCGGACAGCATCGCCAGGACGACGTAGGCGGCGTGGCTGAGGCCGGCGTCGCGCTGCAGCCGGGTGTCGAGGGCCCGCGGGAGGAGCTCGGAGATCGAGAGCCAGGCCCGCCAGGTCCGCTGCTGGTCCTCGTCCAGCCACCGCTGCGCCACGGCGCGACCGTACTGCGCGACCTTCAGGCCGGCGGCAGCCCGGCCAGGCCGGCGCCGAGGCCGAGCAGCGCGCAGACGCCCAGGGTGCGCAGCACCGACCACCGGAGACCGAAGAGCAGCACGGCCGCGACGAGCGCGATGGCCAGGGGCACGGGCCGCAGCGTCGTGAGGTCGGGCAGCTCGAGTGCCAGCGGCCCGCCGTCGACCGCCACCGTCTCGTCGAACAGCGTGTGGACGGCGAAGTAGACGCCGAGGTCGGCGATGACGCCCACCACCGCGGCCGTGATGCCGGTGAGCGCCGACGACAGCGACCGGTTCCCGCGCAGCCGCTCCATGTAGGGGGCGCCGAGCAGCACGAACAGGAAGCTCGGCACGAAGGTGACCCAGGTGACCAGCAGTGACGCCAGGACCGCGGCCACCCACGGGTCGAGGTCGCCGGGGTCGCGGTGGGCGCCCAGGAACGCGACGAACTGGACGACCATGATCAGCGGGCCCGGCGTCGTCTCGGCGAGGGCCAGGCCGCGCACCATCTCCCGAGGCGCCAACCAGCCGTGGACGTCGACGGCCTGCTGGGCGACGTAGGCCAGCACCGCGTACGCGCCGCCGAAGGTGACGACGGCGGCGCCGGAGAAGAACAGCCCCTGCTCGGTGAACACGCTCCCCCTGCCGGTCAGGAGCGCAAACGCCGCGATCGGCAGGCCCCAGGCCAGCAGCCCGACGAGCAGCACCCGGAGGGTGCGTCGGGCCGACGGCGCCTCGTGGTGCAGGACGTCGTCGGAGACGACCGGCGGCGGACCGGCGTCCGGGCCGTCGGCGGCCGACGGGTCCGGGAGAGCGGCCGGCCACCAGCGGCCGAGGGCCCAGCCGGTGAGCCCGGCGAGGCCGACGACCACCGGGAAGGGGACGCCGAGGACGGCGAGGGCGAGGAACGACGCCACGGCCAGCGCGACCAGTGCTGGGCTGTCCAGCGCTCGCTTCCCGACGCGGATCACGGCCTGCACGACGATGGCCAGCACCGCCGCGGCCAGCCCTGTGAACACGGCGGTGACGACGGTGGTGGTGCCGAACCCCACGTAGACGGCCGAGAGCGCCAGCAGCGCGACGACCCCGGGCAGGACGAACAGTCCACCGGCGACGAGCCCGCCGCGGGTCCCGTGCAGCAGCCAGCCGACGTAGGTGGCCAGCTGCTGGGCCTCGGGGCCGGGCAGGAGCGTGCAGTAGTTGAGGGCGTGCAGGAAGCGGCGCTGGCCGATCCACCGCTTCTCCTCGACCAGCGCCCGCTGCATGACGGCGATCTGCCCGGCCGGTCCGCCGAAGGTCTGCAGGGAGATGAGGAACCAGGTCCGCACGGCCGTGCGGAACGGGACCACCTCCTGGCCCGGAGCGGCGCCGTCGGGCTCTGGGGCGTCCGTCCTCGGGTCCTCAGTCATCTGGTCCGACCCGGGTCGGCGAGCCCGGCGCGGTCGCCCACCTCAGTGGACGGCGTGCTCGTGCCGATCGGCCGGGTACGCGTGGACCGCCGCGGTGCGCAGGCGCGGCACGTCGCGGGTGAGCCGGTGCTCGGCCTCGTGCGCCAGCGCGTGCGCCTCGCTGATGCTGAGGGCCCGGTCGATGTCCAGGTCCGCCTCGGCGTGCAGCGCGTGGCCGATCCAGCGCATGCGCACCGCACGCACGCCGTCCACCCCGGGGGTGGCCGACAACGAGCGTTCGGCCAGATCGACCAGCGCCGGGTCGACGGCGTCCATCAGCCGGCGGAAGACGTCCCGGACGGCGGCGCGGAGCACGAAGAGGATCGCCACGGTGATGACCAGCCCCACGATCGGGTCGGCCAGCGGGAACCCGGCCGCGACACCGCCGGCCCCGGCCAGCACGGCCAGGGACGTCAGCCCGTCGGTGCGGGCGTGCAGGCCGTCGGCGACCAGCGCCGCGGAGCCGATCTGCCGGCCGACGCGGATGCGGTAGACCGCGACCAGTTCGTTGCCCAGGAAGCCGACCACCCCGGCGACGGCGACCCAGCCCAGGTGCTCGACCGGCGCGGGATCGAGCAGCCGCCGGACCGCCTCCACCCCGGCGACGACGGCGGAGAGGGCGATCATCGCGACGATGAAGAGCCCGGCGAGGTCCTCCGCCCGGCCGTAGCCGTAGGTGTAGCGGCGGTTCGCCGCCCGCCGGCCGACGACGAAGGCGATCCACAACGGGACCGCGGTCAGCGCGTCGGAGAAGTTGTGCACGGTGTCGGCGAGCAGGGCGACCGAGCCGCTGACGACGACGACCAGCAGCTGCAGCACAGCGGTCGTGGCGAGCGCGACCAGGCTGATCTTGACCGCCCGGACGCCCTGCGCCGAGGACTCCAGCGCGGGGTCGACCGAGTCCGCCGCGTCGTGGCTGTGCGGGTGGAACAGGCCGGTCACCCACCCGCGGATGCCGTGCCCGTGGTCGTGCCCGTGGTCGTGCTCGTGCTCGTGCTCGTGCTCGTGCTCGTGGTCCATGTCAGGCCCCCGTCGCGTCGCCGTGCAGGCGCACGAGCTCGGCGTCGCCCAGGTGGTGACCGGGCACTCCGGTACCGGCGTGCTCGGCATTGTGGACAGCGTCGGTGACCAGCTGGGCTACGTGCTGGTTCTCCAGCCGGTAGAACACCGTGGTGCCCTCGCGGCGGGTCGCGACGAGGCGGGACATCCGCAGCTTGGCCAGGTGCTGGGACACGGCAGCGGGCAGCTTGCCGACCTCGGCGGCGAGCTCGTTGACCGAGGACTCCCGGCCGATCAGCGCCCACAGGATCCGGATGCGGGTGCCGTCGGCGAGCATGCGGAACACCTCGACGGCCAGGTCCACCTGGTCGTCCGGGAGCTGCCGCCGGCAAGTCTGGTTGTCTGCGCGCACACGCAGACAGTAGCCGCGCCCCCCGGAACCCGGCCGCCGGCGTTCCGGCCGCCGCGCTCAGCCCGGATCCCCCGCCCGCGGTCCTGCGCGCAGCGCGCCGGCGGCCAGCGGCGGCGCGTCGACGGCGCAGTGCATGCGGGCGGGCGGCGCCGGGGTGGGGCGCCGCCACGTGCCCCGCGGGAGACCGACCGCCGCGACGACCGACCCCGCCACCATGAGCCCGGCGCAGATGAGCATGGACGTGCGGAAGGCGGGGTCCAGCGTCGCGGCGTCGGTCAGGCTCGCCCCGACGCCGGACAGCAGCGGCAGCAGCGCGACGGCGAGGAGGCCGGCGGTGCGGGCGACGGCGTTGTTGAAGCCGCTGGCCACTCCCGCGTGCCGGACGTCGACCGCGCCCAGCGCCGTCGAGGTGAGTGGCGCGACGGTCAGCGAGAGGCCGAGGCCGAGCAGCGTCACGGCGGGGAGGACATCGGCCAGGTAGGTGGCACCCGGGCCGATCTGCGAGGTGAGGACCAGGGCGACCGCGCAGAGCAGGGGCCCCGCGGTCATCGGCAGCCGCGGTCCCACCGCGGCGGCGAGCGCGCCCGCCCGGGCGGAGAGCAGCAGCATCAGCACCGTCAGGGGCAGCAGCGCCGTCCCCGCGGCCAGCGGCGTGAAGCCCGCCACGACCTGCAGCTGGACCACCAGGAGGAAGAAGACGCCGCCGAGTGCCGCGTAGACGGCGAAGGTGACCAGGTTGACGACCCGGAAGGTGCGCGAGGCGAAGACGACGAGCGGCAGCAGCGGGTTGGCGGAGCGCCCCTGCGACCGGACGAAGAGGACCAGCCCCGCGGCGCCGACGAGCAACGAGCCGAGCACGACCGGGTCGGCTCCGCCCCGGCCGGCCCAGGCGGTGAGCCCGTAGGTCAGGCCGCCCAGGGCCAGTCCGCAGAGCAGGGCCCCGGGGACGTCGATCCGTCGCGGAGCGGCCGGGTCCATCGACTCGGGGACGTGCCGCGCGGCGACCCACAGCACGGCGGCCGCGACGGGCACGTTGATGAGGAAGACCAGCCGCCAGCTCGACGCCTCGACCAGTGCGCCGCCCAGCAGCGGGCCGATGGCACCGGCCACACCGGCGAGCCCCGACCAGGCGCCGATGGCCTGGTCGCGGTCCGACGGGGCGAACGAGGCCTGGATGATCGCCAGCGAGCCGGGTGTGAGCAGGGCGCCGCCCACGCCCTGGACCGCCCGCGCCGCCACGAGCATGCCGATGGTGGGGGCCAGTGCGCACAGCAGCGAGGCCACGGCGAACACGGTCACGCCGATGAGGAAGACCCGTCGGCGGCCGAACCGGTCACCCAGCGAGCCCCCGAGGAGGATCAGGGCCGCGAGGGGCAGCGTGTACCCGTTGACCACCCATTGCAGCCCCGCGGGGCTGTCCCCCAGGTCCGCGCCGATCTGCGGGAGCGCGATGGTCACCACGGTGCCGTCGATGAACGCCATGCCGGAGCCGAGCACCGTCGCCAGCAGCACCCACCGCCCCGACGCCTGCCCGTAGCGGAGACCGGCCCCCGTCTCCCCGATGGTCATCGGCCGCTCCCCGCTGGTCGGTGCGCTCGGACCTCGCCGCCACAGCATGGGGCTCCGCACCCCCGTGTGGGCGGGCCCGGAGCGGCGTGCGCGTCGCCAGCGGTGCACCGACCTCGACGAGGCAGGTCGAGAGCTCGTCTGGATCACGGCGCCGGTGAACGTGCCCGACGGCGCCGGTCACCCGCACGGCAACCCGGTGGCTCGACATGGGCCCTCCGCCTCGCCGGTCCGCGGGCCGTCGGTCCGCGGGCCCGGTCTGTGGCGCAGCGGGAGCCCCGGACATCGGTCACGGTCCGGTGCTGCCGGTACAGGCCGGACCCGCACGTGCGGTCAGTGGCAGACGACCCCGAGGACCAGGGCCATCCGCCAGCGGGCGGCGCGTCTCCCGGCGGAGCCGTGGACCACATCCACCGGTTCCGGATGGTGACGCCGCGGGCCGGGCGCGGCAGACTGACGGACGAGGGGGTCGGCGGCCGATACCGAGCCGGCGGCGCGTCCGGCCCCCGGCGCGTGCGGGTTCTTCCCCGTCCGCGAAGCAGCTAGGAGACGTACGTGGGCGTGAGCACCCCGCAACCGCGACCGGGGGACGTCGACCCGTCGTCCGCGGTGTTCCCGATCGCGGCGTCCACGGCCGAGAGCCCTCCGTCAGCCGGCGGTCTCCCTGCCGGACTGGAGCTGCTGGGCAGGCTGCCGGCCGGAGTGGCCTACCTGGCCGGCCCCGAGCACGTGTTCCGGTTCGCCAACGACCTCTACCGGCGGCTGGTCGGCGGCCGGGAGGTGGTCGGCCGGTGGGTGCGGGACGCGCTGCCGGAACTGGCGGGTCAGGGCTACGTCGAGATGCTCGACCGGGTCATGAGGACCGGGGAGGCGGCGGAGGGGCGCGCCGCCGAGGTGTGGCTGGTCGGCCCGGACGGGGACCGGGAGCAGATCTTCGTCGACTTCGTCTACCAGCCCGTGTCCGAGGACGGCGCCGTGCTCGGGATCCTGGTGCACGCGGCCGACGTCACCGCCCACGTGCGCGACCAGCAGCGGACGGCGCAGCTCACCGAGCAGCTGGCCGGATCCGAGGAACGGCACCGCACCCTGTTCGAGACCATGCCCTACGGCGTCGTCCACCACGACGCCGACGGCGCGATCGTCGCGGCCAACCCGGCCGCCACCGCGATCCTCGGCGTCGGCGAGGAGACCCTCGTCGGGCTGAGCCCCCAGGACTCCCGCTGGCAGTCGGTCCGCGAGGACGGCGCGCCCCTGCCCGGGGAGCAGCATCCGGCGATGGTCGCGTTGACGACCGGCGGTGTCACCGACGCCACCGTCATGGGCGTGACGGACGGCCGGACGGGGCAGCGCCGGTGGCTGTCGGTGATCGGCGTCCCCTTCGACCGGGACGGGTCGGGCCGGCCACGGCGGGCCTACGCGATGTTCAGCGACGTCACCGAGCAGCGCCGGACCGCCGCCGCGCTGCAGGAACGGAACAGCTTCGTGAGCCGGCTGCGCGACGCCGACGTGCTGGGTGTGCTGGTCGCCGACGAGCACGGCGTCACCGATGCCAACGACGCATTCCTGCGCATGGTCGGCCGGGACCGGGAGGACCTGGACGCCGGACGCATCGACTGGCGGGCGATGACCCCGCCGGAGTGGGTCCCCCGCGACGAGCAGGCCGTCGACGAGCTCCGGGACACCGGCGCCTGCCGCCCCTTCGAGAAGGAGTACCTGCGCCCCGACGGCACCCGGGTGCCGATCCTGATCGGCGCCGCGGTCATCGACCGCGATCCGCTGCGCTGGGTCACCTTCGTCGCCGACCTGTCCGAACGGCAGCGCGCCGAGGCCGAGCGCGCGGGTCTGCTGGCCAACGCCCAGGCCGCCCGCGCCGAAGCCGCCCGCGCCGAGGAAGGGCTCGCCCTGCTGCTGCGCGCCGGTTCCCTGGCCGCCGCCACCCGGGACCCGGACCGGTTGCTCGAGCATTCCACCCGGCTGCTGGTCCCGGCACTGGCCGACATCGCGCTCGTCCTGCTGCCCACCGACGGCCGCCGGCTGCGCCCGGTCGCGGGCCAGCACGGCGAGGACACCCCCGCCGCCGTCCTCGACACCCTCGGCGACCAACCCGTCCCGCCCTCCGACCGGGGGTTCACCGCGCCGTACCTCACCGGCCGCAGCCGGGTTCTGCACGGGCTGTCCCGGGCCGGCGCCGCATCGGCGCTGGATCCGTGGTCGGCACAGCTCGCCCGCCGGCTCGGCGCAGACAGCGTCCTGTCCGTTCCGCTCGGCCTCGGCGCAGGCAGCCGCGGCGTGCTCGTGCTCGGTCGCTGCAGCTCCGGGCACCCCTTCTCGTCCTCGGACGTCGCCGTCGTCGAGGAACTCGGCCGGCGCCTGGCGGTCGGGCTGGCCAACGCCGAGGCCTTCGCCCGCGAGCACACGGTCTCCGAGACGCTGCAACGAGCCCTGCTGCCCGAGACCCTGCCGGCCGTTCCCGGCGTCGAGCTGGCCGTCCGGTACCTGGCCACCACCGCCGGGGTCGAGGTCGGCGGGGACTGGTACGACGTCTTCCCGCTGACCGGCACCTGCCTCGGACTGGCCATCGGGGACGTGGTGGGCCACAGCATCGCCGCCGGGGCGACGATGGGCCAGCTGCGCACCATCATGCGCACCTACGCGATGGACGCCACCGACCCCGCCGTCGTGCTGGAGCGCACCAACGCCGCCCTGACGCGGATGCTGCCCGGATCGATGGCCACCGCCCTCTACGCGGTCCTGGACACCGGCACCGGAGATCTGACCTACGCCAACGCCGGGCATCCGCCCCCACTGCTGAGCGGACCCGACGGCCGACCGCGGTACCTCACCGACGCGCCCGGACGGATGCTCGGCGCCACCGAGGACACCAGGTACGACAGGGGGCACGTCCGCCTGACCCTCGACTCGGTCCTGCTGCTCTACACCGACGGCCTCATCGAGGACAGGCACCGCGACATCGACGAGGGGCTCGCCGAGCTCGAGACCGCCCTGACCGAGGGACCGGCCCGCACCGCCCCGGAGGCCTGCTCCACCGCACTGAATCGCCTCCTCGGCTCACGCAGTCGGCGCGACGACGTCTGCCTGCTCGCCGTCCGGCGCGTCCCGCAGAGGTGACCCTCGCCGGCGGTCGTGGACGGGCGGCGGCACGATGGCGCATCATTGGCAGTCGCCGGGCGAGAGTGCCAGCCCGGCACCCACCTCCGCTCGACCAGGGAGCCCAGCACCGTGCCCACCTACCAGTACGCCTGCACCAACCCCGAGGGGAAGCACGAGTTCGAGGTGGTGCAGTCGTTCAGCGACGCCGCCCTGACCGAGTGCCCCGAGTGCGGTGCGCCGGTGCGCAAGGTCTACGGCTCCGTCGGCGTCGTCTTCAAGGGCTCGGGCTTCTACCGGACCGACAGCCGGAAGACCTCGTCGGCCTCGGAGAGCGCGTCCTCGAACACCTCCTCCTCGGACAGCTCCAAGGCCGGCTCCTCCACGTCGACGCCGGCCGCGAGCACCCCCGCCTCCACCTCCGGCAGCAGCTCCAAGGCCGCGGACTGAGCACGGGAGGCCCGTCCACAGCCGGCGGGTCCGTCCACAGCTGAGGCCGCCGGAGCCCACTGCTCCGGCCACTCGGCCAGGCTCGGTGCATGCCGCGCCTCCGCCGTCCCCGCTCCCCGGCGCTCCTGGCCCGCCGGGTCTCCGCCGGTCTGCTGGCGGCGCTCGCACTCGTGCTGGCGCTGCGCCCGGGCCCGGGGGCCGATGCCGCGGCACCGCAGCCGCAGCCCGTGGTGGTCGCGGTGCGCTCGCTGGACGCCGGACGGGTGCTCGAGGCCGGGGACCTGACGCTCGGCCGCTATCCACCGGGCACCGCACCCGCCGGGGTCGTCGCGGAACCGGACCTGCTGGTGGGCCGGGTGCTCGCCGGCCCGGTGCGCGCCGGTGAGCCGCTCACCGACACCCGGCTGGTGGGGCCCGGGCTGACCAGCCTGCTGCCGGGCGGGTACGTGGCGGCACCGGTCCGGCTGGCGGACCTCGCGGTGGCGGGGCTCGTGCGCACCGGCGACCGGGTCGACGTGCTCGCCACCGAGCCGGGAGCCGTCGAGGCCGAGACGCTGGCATCCGGCGTGCGCGTGCTGGCGGCCGGCGGGTCCGGGGACGACCCCGGCGCCGGGCTGCTGCTGGTGGCCGTGGACACCACCACCGCGGCCCGCCTGGCCGCAGCCGCCACGACGGCGACGCTCACCGTGAGCCTGCCACCACCGTGAGCCTGCGGAGCCCTCGTCAGGAAGGTCCGCAGGGAGTAGTTGTATGGCGCCCATGATCAAGGGCTTCAAGGACTTCCTGCTGCGCGGCAACGTCGTCGACCTCGCCGTCGCCGTCGTGATCGGCGCCGCCTTCACCGCGCTGGTCGCGCAGTTCACCGCCTCGTTCCTCCAGCCGTTGATCGCCCTGGTCGGTGGCGGGGGTCTGGACGGCGGCACCTTCACGATCGACGACCAGGAGTTCGACTGGGCCGCGTTCATCAACGCCGTCATCACCTTCGTGCTCACCGCGGCGGTCGTCTACTTCGTGGTGGTCATCCCGATGAAGAAGCTGATGGAGCGGCGCGCCGCCGGCCAGGAGGCCGGGCCGGTCGCCCCCACCCAGGTCGAGCTGCTGGTCGAGATCCGCGACCTGCTGCGCTCCCAGCAGGGCCAGGGCCCGGGGCACGACCCGTCCGGCCCCGGGACGACGGCGCTGCCCGGGCAGCTCTGAGGTCAGTCGCTGCCCCAGTGCGGCGGCCGGTCCTCCAGGTAGCGCCGGTCGCTGTCGGAGGGGTCGGCCGGTCGCTCGCCCCAGCCCACGTCGCTGTCGTCGGGGGCACGGCGGGCGGCCGCGGGCGGCGCGGGCACGGGCGGGGGGTCGTCCTGCAGCGGCTGGCCGAGCCCGTCGAGCACCTCCGCCGACGGCAGAGCCGCCAGCACCGCGCCGGGGACGGCGAGCTTGCTGCCGCGGGTGCCCGAGCCGATCACCACGAGGTCGGCGGCGGCCACCGCGGCGTCGACGAGCACCGGCCACGACGAGGGAAGCCCGACCGGCGTGATGCCGCCGTAGGCCATCCCGCTCTCGGCGACGGCGACGTCCTGCGGCGCGAAGGATGCCTTCCGGGCACCGAGGTGCCGGCGGCCCAGTCCGTTCACGTCGGCGCGGGTGGTGGCCAGCACCAGGCAGGCGGCCAGCGTGGTCTGCCCGGCGCGGCGGGCCGCGATCACCACGCAGTTCGCCGAGGCCTCGGCCGGCACCCCGTAGGCCTCGGTGAACGCCGCGGTGTCGGCGAGCTCGTCGTCGATCGCGGCCACCCACGCGGGGCCGGCGAGCTGGGACAGCGCCGCGGCGACCGGGGCGCCGAGCAGCTCGGGGTGCTCGGTCGCGGGCAGCCAGGTCAGGGAGCCCAGGACGGGCGGGGTCGGGGCCACGGTCCGATCCTGCGCCACGGCACCGGGACGTCGCACCGGGGGTGGTGGCCCGATCGGTGCGGTTCGCGGCCGGGATCCGGCTGGAGACCGCCGCGGGCGGACGCCAGGATGGGCTCATGATCGGCCAGCTGCACTCCGTCGTGATCGACGCGCCCGACGCGCACGCCCTCGCCCGCTTCTACGCCGACCTGCTCGGGATGGAGGTGAAGGGGCAGCCCGGGGACGACTGGGTGGTGGTGACCGGCGCGGGGTACCGCATCGCCTTCCAGCAGGCACCCGACCTGCGCCCGCCGGACTGGCCCGATCCCGAGCGGCCGCAGCAGTTCCACCTCGACATCCGCGTGGCCGACATCGAAGAGGCCGAGCCGAAGGTGCTCGCCCTCGGTGCGCGCCGGCTCCCCGGGGAGGGCGGCGACTTCCGCGTCTACGCCGACCCGGTCGGCCACCCCTTCTGCCTGGTGTGGGACGCATGAGCGCCGAGCAGCCCGGCGGCCCGGCGTCGGCGTTCGTCGGCGCCATGGGACTCACCACCGAGGACGTCAGCGGCACGCGGGTGACCGGGTCCGCCGAGCTCGGCCCGGAGCACCACACCCCGTGGGGCGTCGTCCACGGCGGCGTCTACTGCGCGATCGTCGAGTCCGCGGCCAGCATCGGGGCGAGCACGGCGGTGCGGGAGCACGGCCAGTTCTCGGTCGGCGTGAACAACAGCACCGACTTCATCCGGTCGATGACCGCCGGGCGGATCGACGTCGTCGCCGAGCCGGTGCAGCAGGGCCGCACCCAGCAGCTGTGGCAGGTCACGCTGACCCGCGCCGACGACGGCAAGCTGGTCGCCCAGGGCCGGGTGCGGCTGCAGAACGTCCCGCTCCCGGGCAGCTAGGACAGCGCCCGATCAGCCAGGACGTCAGCGTCGAGCACCACGCGGAAGAGCGCCCGGGGGTCCTGCAGGGTGGCCGGCGGGAGCGCGGCCGACCGCGGCACCACCCGCTCCCAGCGGGCCGCCCGCCGGTGCGGCAGCAGCTCGCGCCCCTGGAAGAGGTAGTCCCCCACGACCTCCCCCAGCAGCAGCCCGGCACCGTGCTCGACGGGCAGCGCCACGCGATCGCCCGGCGCCATGTCGTCGAGGAAGGCCGACAGCTGGCGGAGGTCCTTGGCCGGGCGGCGCCCCGACAGCTCCTTGGACAGTGCCCGCAGCTCCTCGGCCGAGAGCCCCGTCGCGTCGACGTCGATGCCCGACTGGGTGCCCAGGCCGATCACCCCCGCGGCGAGGCAGGCCCCCAGCTCGTTGTGCGCGCGCGGCCGCACGACCCACACGCCGACCCCCTCGGGCGCCGGTGACGGCGGCACGTCGTCGGAGCCGGGCCACGTGTACGGCAGGTCGTCGGGGTCGCCGGGGAAACGGGGGCGGTAGAACTCCGGGTCCTTGGCCAGCAGGTTGGACCGGTGCGAGAGGTGCAGCTCCTCGTCGCCGACCCAGCTGGGCAGGAGCCCGGCGGCGGCCGCCTCGTCCTGCGTCATCCTGGCGGCGTCGGGGGCGAACTCGGCGATGAGGGTCTCGGTGGTGTCGGCGAAGCCCCGCTCGCGCCAGACGCGGACCATCGCGAGCGAGTAGACGACCAGGCCGGCGGTGTGGCCCCGCCACATGGTGACCACCGGGTGGTTGGCCCAGCCGTAGTCGGGCAGCTCCAGCGCGCGCAGCACCTGCAGGCACTCCACGCGCTGCTTGCCGAGCCGGGGGTTGTCCAGGAGGCGGGCGGACTCGGTGAAGTCGGCGACCGGCAGGAACGTCTGCATCGCCAGCGATGCTGCCCCCGCGGCGCCGGGGTCAACCGTCGAGGTCGCGCAGCGCCGTCTCCCAGCGCTCCGTGCGCTCGGCATCCGACTGGTCCCACCAGGCGGTGCCGCGCTCCCCCAGCCCGACCTTGGCCAGCTGCACCTTCGCCCGGGCGGCGGCGACGGCGGCGTCGTCCCCGGCGGACTTCGCGGCCCGCACCCCCGACCGGCCCACCCCGAGGTGGTGCAGCAGCCGCTCGCGGACCTCGTCGGGCAACGACGGGTCCGCCGTCCGCCAGCGCCGTCCGTCGACGACGACGAAGCGACCGTCGTCGGTGCGCTCGACCTCGCGGGTCATCCGGACAGGCGGGCGGCCAGCGCCGGGAGCACCTCGCCGAGCGGAGCGTCGACCCGGACGTCGGCCTTGGCGTCTCCCCGCGTGGGCCCGACGTTGCAGATCGCCACCGGGATGCCGAGTTTCGCCGCGTGCAGCACGAACCGGTAGCCGCTCATCACGGTCAAGGAGGAGCCGAGCACCAGCAGGCTGCCCGCCTGCTCGACGAGGGAGAAGCAGTGGTCCACGCGGTCCCGGGGCACCGTCTCCCCGAAGAAGACGACGTCGGGCTTGAGCAGGTCCTCGCCGCAGACCAGGCAGCCGACCATGGTGAACCCGTCGAGCACCTCGTCGGGCAGCTCGGCGTCGCCGTCGGGGTTGATCTCGTCGACCCGGGGCCCGAAGCCGGGGTTGGCCACGTGCAGCCGCTCGTCCAGCGCCTCCCGGCCGGCGACGTCCCCGCACCCGAGGCACACCGTCCGGTCCAGCCCGCCGTGCAGCTCGACGACGTCGCGGGCGCCCCCCGCCTGGTGCAGGCCGTCGACGTTCTGGGTGATCAGACCCCCGAGCAGCCCGGCCGCCTGCAGCTCCCCCACGGCCCGGTGGCCGTCGTTGGGCCGGGCGGCGCGCATCTGCCGCCAGCCGACGAAGCTGCGCGCCCAGTACCGGTGCCGGCCGTGGGGGTCACGGGTGAAGGTCTGGTAGGTCATCGGCGTGTGCCGGCGGAGGCTGCCGGTGGCGCCGCGGTAGTCCGGGATGCCGGAGTCGGTGGACAGGCCAGCACCGGAGAGGACGACGACGTCGCCGTCGGCCACGAGATCGGCCAGGGCGTCCAGCCCGGTGCCGGGCGCGGCGGACGGTGCGAGGGTCACCGGCCCATGGTCCCTGCCGATCGGCCCCCGCGCCCGGATCAGCCGGCGGCGAGCTCCGCGTCGAGGCGGTGCAGCAGGTCGACGTAGACCCGGCCCAGGCCCTTGGGCGCGAAGGTGCGCTCGAAGAAGCCGCCGATGCCGCCGGCGCCGTCCCACGTCGTGCGGACCTTCACGGTGGAGCCGCCGGTGCCCTCGGCCAGCACCGTCCAGGTGGTGACCATCGAGGAGTTCCGGTCGGTCTCCACCAGGGTGCCGAGCGCCGGCTCGGTGACGTCGAGCAGCTGGTCGCGGACCCGCTTGGAGGTCGCGGCGAACGTCCAGTGCACCCGGGTGCCGGCGCCGTGTCCGCCGCTCTCGACGCGGTACTCGCTGAACTGCTCCGGCAGGATCCGCGGGCGGACCGTCTCGTAGTCGG
This sequence comes from uncultured Actinomycetota bacterium, assembly GCA_963747895.1. Classification (GTDB taxonomy): domain Bacteria; phylum Actinomycetota; class Actinomycetes; order Mycobacteriales; family Geodermatophilaceae; genus Blastococcus. Next base: position 55,383 of record CAVVGX010000011.1, on the reverse strand, counting down.
CCAGCGCCCGGCTCACCTGCTCGGCGGGTGCGGACATGATCTTCTCGGCGTGGACGACGACCTGGCTCATGCGGTCATCCTCCCCGGGCGATCAGACGGCCGTCACCTCGCCCCGCGGGAAGAGCCGGCGCAGGACGTCGGCCAGCGTGATGACACCGACGACGCCGCTGTCCGCGGTCACCAGCGCGAGGTGGTTGCTGGTCTCCCGCATGGCCTTGAGCGCCGCGTGCACGGTGGTGCCGGCGTCCAACTCGAAGACCGGCCGGGCGAATCCGGCCACCGGGGCGTCGTCCGGCGCGGCCAGGGTGTCGCGGACGTGCACGACACCCACGATCCGCTCGCCGTCGCGGGTCAGGAGGCGCAGGTGGCCGGTGCGCCGGGTGGCCGCGCGCACGTCCCCGGCGGTGGCGCCGACCGGTACGGCAGCGAGCGCCTCCCCGGCACCGACCAGCTCGCGCACCGTGAGCTGCTCGAGCTCCAGGACGCCGGCGATCTGCTCGGAGAACGACGCGTCGAGCGCTCCGACGTTGGCCGAGTGCTCCACCAGGTGCCGCAGCGCATCCGGGCTGTGGCCGACGGCGAGCTCGTCCACCGCGTCGACGCCGACCCGGCGGAGCAGCCAGTTGGCCGTGGCGTTCAGCGCCCGCAGCAGCGGCCGGAAGAGGGCCATGAAGGCCCGCATCGGCACCGCCAGCAGGGTGGCCGAGCGCTCGGGGTGGGCGATGGCCCACGACTTGGGCGCCATCTCCCCCACCACCAGGTGGACGAAGGTGACGATCAGCAGGGCGAGCACGAAGCCGGCGACGTCGGCGGCGACGAGCGGGAGCCCCCAGCCGTCGAACACCGGCGTCAGCCAGTGGTGGACGGCGGGCTTGGTGATCGCGCCGAGCGCGAGCGTGGCCGCGGTGATGCCGAGCTGCGAGCCGGCCAGCAGCACGGTGAGCTCCGCGGAGTTGCGGAGCGCGGCGCGGGCGGCGCGGCTGCCGGGCGCGGCCTCCTCCAGTCGGTGCCGCTTGGCCGCGAGCGCGGCGAACTCGACGGCGACGAAGAACGCGCTCAGCGCCACGATGGCGACGGTGGCGGCGAGGACGACCCACGGGCTGTCGGTCATCGGGACTCCTCCTCGGCAGCGGGGGCGTTCCCGGCGTCCGCGGCGGTGCGGTCGGGCAGCTCCAGCCGCACGCGGGAAGGCACGTGCCGTTCCACGTCGAGCACCTCGACGCGCAGCAACCGCGGCTCCGGCTCGTCGGCGTGCACGAGGTCGCCGGGGTCCGGCGGCAGCTCGACGGTCAGGTGGGTGCCCGGCTCGGGCAGGGTGCCGGCGGCGGCGATGACCAGTCCGGCGATGGTCTCGTAGTCACCGCGCGGGAGGTCGACGGCCAGCGCCCGCTCGACCTCGTCGACGTGCACGTCCCCGGCCATCTCCCAGACGCCGTCGCCCTCGACCGGCACGTAGGCGGGGTCCTCGTCGTCGTGCTCGTCAGTGATCTCCCCGACGAGCTCCTCGGCGAGGTCCTCCAGCGTGATGACGCCGGCGAAGCCGCCGTACTCGTCGATGACGCAGGCCAGCTGGTTGCCCGAGTCGGCCAGCTCGCGCAGCGCGTCCGGCAGCGAGGTGAAGGTGGAGACGACCAGGCACGGGCGGGCCATCGCCGTCACGGGTGCGTCGTCGGGCGCCGTCGTCGTCAGCAGGTCGGCGAGATGGGCGACGGCGACCACGTCCCCGTTGGCGGCGTCGAGCACCGGGTAGCGGGAGTGCCCCTGGGCCATCAGCTCGCGCAACCGGCCGACGGTCTCCGTGGTGGCCACGGTGCCGACCCGCGGCCGCGGGATCATCGCGTGCTCGACGTCGCGGTTCGGGAAGTCGAGGATGCGGTCCAGCATCATCGACAGCTCGGCGGGCAGGTTCCCGCTCTCCCGCGACTCCTCCAGGATGTGCTCGAGGTCGCGGGCGGTGGCGGCGTGCTCGACGTCGTGCACCGGCTCGATCTTCAGCGCCTTGAGCAGCAGGTTGGACGCCCGGTCGAAGACCTGGACGAGCCAGCCGAACAGCCGCAGGTACAGCACCGTCGAGGTCGCCAGCCACAGCGCGACCGGCTCGGGCCTCGCGATCGCCAGGTTCTTGGGGAAGAGCTCACCGAAGAGCATCTGCACCAGGGTGGAGAACAGCAGCGCCAGCACCGCGCCGATCCCGACGCCCACGCCGGTGGGGACGTCGACGCCGCCCAGCAGCGCGCCGATCGACGTCCCGATCAGCGGCTCCGCGACGTAGCCGACCAGCAGTCCGGTGACCGTGATGCCCAGCTGGGCGCCGGACAGCATGAACGAGGTCCGGCGCGTCACGGTCAGCGCCCGGTCGGCCGCCGGGTCCCCGGCCTCGGCGCGCGCGGTCAGCGCCGAGCGGTCGACCGCCATGTAGGCGAACTCCTGGGCCACGAAGTAGCCGGTCACCGCGGTGATCGCCAGCACGACCAGCACGCCCAGCAGGAGGGAGAGGACTTCCATCACCGGCCACGCACCCCCTCACCGGTGGAGGAGGTCGTGGCCCGGGGACTGTGACTGGTGCTCATGGCTCTCTTCGACGAACGGTCGGGCGCCGTGCGGCACACGCGGGGGGTCAACGCGCGGGTGCGGCCGGGCGTTCCGCCGTCGGCGAACTCGTCGTCAGCGGGTCAGCGCGTGGCAGATCGAGCACAGCGGCCACTCGTCGCTGCCGTCGTCGGGCCACCGCCAGTCGGCCGGGTCGAGCAGCACCACCGGAGCCCGGCAGACCGAGCGGCCGCGGAGCAGACCTGTGCCATCCACGGCGTGCAGCCGGCCGGTCGGCATCTGCACCGGCTCGCCGGACCAGAGCCGGGTGCCGAGGCCGTCGGCACCCACGGTCCACCGGCCCCGACCTGCCCCTGGGCGGTCGGGGCCTCCTTCGTCACGACCGGTCGCCACGGACACCTCCACCTCCATGACCCCACCATCGGCGGCTCCCGGGCAAGGCGGCCGGCAGCGAACCGCGTCCAGCGGCTCATCGCCGCGCCCGGCGGACCACCCTCCGGCCGTCGCCGGGAAAGGGCGGGTTCGGGGCGGTGCCGCCGGGGGCAGGAACAGCAGGGCGCCGGCGTGATGCAGGCCACACGTCACCGCACCGACGCAGCGCAGAGCGGGAAGGAAGGAACGGAGCACCCCATGGCCAGCCCCGAGACGGTCCAGCGGTTCGAGGTCGCCACCCGCGACGTCCACCGCGCGCACGAGTCGATCCGCGACACGTTCGCCGGCCACCGGCTGCTCATCCGGGGCAGCCAGTCGGACTTCCGGTACCGGCAGACGACGGCCACCGCCGGGGACCTCGCGGTCGACACCGCGTTCCACACCATGGGCGTCCGCGAGGAGGTCGACCCCATCGACGCCACCTGGGTGTGCCTCGTCACCGCCGGCGCGTTCGAGGTCGGCCACTCGCAGGAGACCGTCCGCGGCACGGCCGGCGAGGTGCTGCTGTTCCCTCAGGGGGTCCCCTTCACCTGCGAGTGGCCCATGGTGGACGTGCGCTTCGTGCGGCTCCCCACCCGGGAGATCGCCCGCCGGGCCGCCGCCCACGCCGGGCTGGACCCCGCCGACTTCCGGTTCGAGAGCCTGGCGCCGGCCACTCCCGCGCTGGCCCGCTACTGCGCCAACACCATCGGGTACGTCCACTCGCTCGTCGCGGGCCCCGGCTCACCCGCCGCCGAGCCCCTCGTGCGGGCCGCGGCGATGGACACCATCGCCGAGGCGGTGCTCGCCGCCTTCCCCAACAACGCCGCCGGCGACCGCCCCATCGGGCGGCTGGACGTGGGCGCCCCGGCGTCGGTGCGCCGGGCGCTGGAGTTCATCGAGGCGCATGCGCAGGAGCCGCTGACCCTGGACGACATCGCGCAGGGTGCCGGTGTCGGGCCCCGGGCGCTGCAGGAGGCCTTCCGCCGGCACCGCGGCACGACTCCCACGGCCTCCCTCCGGGAGGCCCGGCTGGAGCGGGCGCACCGGGAACTGCAGGCGGCCGATCCCGTCCACGGTGCGACCGTGGCCTCGATCGCGACCCGGTGGGGGTTCGCCCACCGTGGCCGGTTCGCCGACGCCTACCGACGGCGCTTCGGCCGCTCCCCCCAGCAGACCCTGCTGTCCTGACCGGGACTACCGGGCGGCGGTGATGGCGGACTCGACCGGGTCGTACAGCCGGCCCGCGAGCTGCGCGCCGAGCCGGGCGTCGGCCTCGATCACGAGGTAGGCACCGAAGCCGCCGTCCAGATCGAGCCACGGCACCGCCCCGTAGGCACCCGGGTCGTCGATGCGGCCGCTGCCGTCGCGCTCCACCCACCAGCCGAAGCCGTAGCCCGAGCCGGTCAGGGTCTCGCCGTCGTAGACCTCACCGATCCGGTCGGTCTGCATCCGCTCGACCGACTCCGGCTCCAGGACCTGCGTGTCCCCGCACCGGCCGTCGCGCAGCTGCATGAGCAGCAGCTCGGCGTAGTCGACCGGGTCGATGTAGAGGCCGCCCTCCATGCTCGGGTTGTCCGACGGCGACAGCACGCCGGGGTCGCCGTCGAACTCGGCCGGGTAGCCGGACAGGCCCTCGCCGATCTGGGTCCAGTGGTTGTTGTAGCCCATGGACTCGACTCCGCACGGCTCGACGTAGGTCTCCTCGAGCAGCTCGGACCAGGTCTTGCCCGAGACGGTCTCCGCCACGGCTCCGGCGATCTGCCACTGCACTCCGCCGTAGCGCCACTCGGTGTCGGGCGGCGCGATGTCGGCGTCGTCGGCGGGCGTCGTCCAGACGCTGGTCGCGCACTGCTCGATCTCCACCGTCGGCAGGAACTGGCAGACGTAGGGCCCGTACGCCGGCGTCGGCAGGAGCCCGACGAAGCCGGAGCTGCTGGACAGGAGCTGGGCGACGGTGACGTCCGGGTTCTGGCCGGCCGCCCAGTCGACGTACTCGGCGATCGGCTGGTCGAGGTCGAGCTCCCCCTGGTCGGCGAGCCGCACGAGGACGCCGGCGGTGACCATCTTCGACGCCGAGGCGACGAGGGAGATCCGGTCGGCGTCGAAGTCGCCGAAGTACTGCTCGCCGATGATCCCCTCGTCCTCGTCGACGACCACCAGCCCGGCGCCGTTCAGGTCGTGCTCGGCGATGAACGCCTCGACGATCGGGTCGACCGCCGAGAAGTCGTACTCGCGGGTGTCCGCCTCCTGTGTCTCCGCCGAGGCGGCCGGCTCGTCGCCCGAGCACCCCGTCGCCGCGACCGAGGCGAGCAGGGCGAGGGCCGCGGACGCGCGCCGGGTCCTGGTGCGGAGCGAGGTCACGGTGCCTCTTTCGCCGTAGGGGCAGTGCTGGTGCCCCCGGCAGGATTCGAACCTGCGACACACGGTTTAGGAAACCGATGCTCTATCCCCTGAGCTACGGGGGCCACGGCGCGTGGGACGCGTCCGGGACCGCGCCGCAGAGGCTATCCCGTGACGCCCGGGGAACCAGGGGCCGACCCGACTCGTCGTATCGAAGAGAGACGAACCAGTTCCCAGGCGTTACCGTGCTGGGGCATCGTCGAGCTCCGGCAACGGCGCCGGAGGTCACGGAAGGTGGAGCGCACATGGAGACCTCGGTGGTCGACGTCCCCGAGCGGGGACGCTTCGAGATCAGGCAGGGCGAGCGCGTCGTCGGACTGGCCAGCTACCACGTCGACAACGGGCAGATGACCCTCCCGCACACCGAGGTGGATCCCTCCGTGGGCGGCCAGGGCATCGGCACGAAGCTCGTCGACGGCGTCCTCACCGCCGCGCGCGAGCGCGGGCTGACCGTGCTGCCCTACTGCTCCTTCGTGCGGCGCCACATCCTGAACCACCCCGAGTTCCTCGACCTCGTCGCCGTCGACGACCGGCCGCACTTCGGCCTGGAGACCGCCGACCGCTGACGCGCCTCCCGACGGCGGCACCTACGCTGCCCGGATGCCCGAGGGCCACACCCTGTACCGCCTGGCGCGGGAGCAGTCCGCGCTGTTCGGCGACCGTCCGGTGCACGTCACCAGCCCTCAGGGCCGCTTCGAGGCGGGCGCCTCGCTCCTCGACGGCCGGGTGCTGGACGAGGTCTTCTCCTACGGCAAGCACCTGTTCGCTCGCTTCGGGGGCGACCACCTGCACGTGCACCTCGGCCTGTACGGCTCCTACCTGACCGGCACCGGAGCGCCACCGCCCGCGAAGGGCGCCCTCCGCATGCGGTGGGAGGCCGACGGTCCCGACGGCCACGGCGTGTGGACCGACCTGCGCGGCCCGACCGCCTGCGAGGTGCTCCCCGCACCCGAGGTGGCGGCGATCCTCGACCGGCTGGGTCCGGACCCGCTGCGACCGCGGGCCGACGGCGGCCGCGCCCACCGCCGCATCGCCGGCAGCCGCACCGCGATCGGCGCGCTCCTCATGGACCAGTCGGTGCTCGCCGGCGTCGGCAACGTGTACCGGGCCGAGATCCTGTTCCGGCACCGGGTCTCCCCGTTCCGCCCCGGCAAGGCCGTCGACGAGGCGCTGTGGGCGCAGCTGTGGGCCGACCTGGTCACGCTCATGAAGGCCGGGGTCCGGCTGGGCCGCATCGTCACCACCCGGCCCGAGGACCGGACGCGCCGCAGCGGTGCGGTGCGCCGGGAGGACGCCCACTACGTCTACCGCCGCACCGGCCTGCCCTGCCGGGTCTGCGGCACCGAGGTCCGCACCGAGGTCATGGTCGGCCGCAACCTCCACTGGTGCCCCACCTGCCAGGCCGTCTGAAGCCGACCTGGACCGGCCGCTCGTGACCGCCGGAGGCTTGACCCGCACGGGTACGTTCGGGAGGTGGGCATCGGGGGCACGCGTCGCTGCGGGCTGCGGTCGATCGCCGTCGCCGCGCTGGCGGCCGTCTCGATCGTGCTCATCGGCTCCACCCCGGCGGGCGCGGCCCCGGCCGAGTTCGACGTCCCGGTCAGCCCGGTCGGCGTCGACATCTCGCACCCGCAGTGCGACGCGGACCTGCCCGACGCGCGCGCCTTCGCGGTCGTCGGCGTCAACGGCGGCATGGCCACCCGCGAGAACCCGTGCCTGGCCGAGCAGCTCGAGTGGGCGTGGGCGTCCAACGGCTCCGTGCCCGAGCAGCCGGCGGCCCAGCTGTACCTGAACACCGCCAACCCGGGGCAGGTGATGGGTCTGGTCAGCACCTGGCCGGCCTCCGGGGACTCCCCGTACGGCGAGTGCGACGGCGAGAACTCCCCCGCGTGCTCCTGGCGGTACGGGTGGGAGCGGGCCCGCGAGAGCGTGACCGAGATCTTCCTGCCCGCCGCCCGGGACGCCGGCGTCGACAGCGTGGCGTCCAGCTACCGGTGGTGGCTCGACGTCGAGACGATGAACACCTGGCAGGTGGGGTCGGACGACGCGCGGGGACGCAACCGCGCCACGCTCGAGGGCATGGCCGCCTACCTGGACTTCCGCGGCGCCGAGGCAGGCCTGTACTCCACCAACCAGCAATGGGCGGAGATCGTGGGCACCGTGCCCGACAACAGCCCGCTGTCCGGCCTGCCCACGTGGATGGCGGGGTCGGTGGATCTGGCAGGGGCCGTCGCGGCCTGCGACCAGCCCCCGCTCGTGCCGGGGAGCCGCGTCACGCTGACCCAGTACGTGCCCGACGACCTCGACCTCAACCACTCCTGCGCCTGAGGTCGCCGGGCCCGCCCGGAGAGGTCAGACGGCGCCCTTGCCGGCGTCACCGGCCGGCACCGGGGTGAGCCGGCGGATGTCGGGAGCGGCGGCCATCTTGCCGGCCAGCGCGGCACCGAGCGTGGCCAGCGGCTCGGCCTTGCCGTGGGCCTTCATGGCGTCCGCGTCCGCCCAGCGCTCCACCATCACGAACGCCCCGTCGGCCTCGTGCAGGGCGTAGAGCTCGCAGCCGGGCTCCTCGTGCACCTTCGGGACGGCGGCCAGCAGCGCCTCCCGTACGGCGTCGACCGCATCGGGCTTGGGGGTCAGGGTGGCGACGACGACGATGGACATGGAGGGGCCTCCTCGAGCGACGGTGATCGGGAAACCGGGCGCGCGCACTGGTGGAGCGCCCCCGGCCGGGTCAGGATGCCAGTCATGGTCGCCGACGGCTCCGCCGCTCCCCCGTCCGAGCGTCGCCCCCTCCGGGTGGCGATCATCGGCGCCGGTCCGGCGGGCATCTTCGCCGCCGACGCGCTGACCCGCCAGGACGACGTCCCGGTGGCGATCGACCTCATCGACCGGCTGCCCACCCCGTTCGGCCTGGTCCGGCACGGGATCGCGCCTGACCACCCGAAGATGCGGGCCATCCGGGAGACCCTGCACCGCAGCCTCGACCAGCCGCTGGTCCGCTTCGTCGGCAACGTGGACATCGGCGTCGACCTCTCCCTGGAGGAGCTGCGCCGGCACGTGGACGCCGTCGTCTACACCTACGGCGCGGCGCTGGACCGCCGGCTGGACATCGAGGGCGAGGACCTCCCGGGCAGCCTCGCCGCCACCGACCTCGTCGCCTGGTACACCGGGCACCCCGACGCCGACCGGAAGCGGATCGAGTCCGCGCTGGCCGACGCCCGTTCGGTCGTGGTCGTCGGCGTCGGCAACGTCGCGCTGGACGTGGCACGGGTCCTGGCCCGTGCACCCGAGGAGCTCGAGCCCACCGACATGCCGCAGCACGTCCTGGACGCACTCGCCGCCGCGCCGGTCGAGCAGGTGACGGTGCTGGGCCGCCGTGGTCCGGCGCAGGCCAGCTTCACCACCCAGGAGCTGCGCGAGCTCGACGACATGTCCGCGGCGACCGTCGTGGTCGACCCCGCGGACCTCGAGCTGGACCCGGCCTCCGAGGAGCGGGCCTCGTCGGACCGGGTGGTCGCACGCAACCTGGGCGTGCTGCGCGGCTGGGCGGGGCACGTCGTCGAGGCCGGCCGCATCCCGCTGCGGCTGCGCTTCTTCCGGCGGCCGGTGCGGCTGATCGGCGAGGGCCGCGTCACCGGCCTGGAGGTCGAGCGCACCGCGGTCGACGGCGACGGTCGCGCCCTGGGCACCGGGGAGCTGGAGGTGCTGCCGGCCGACCTGGTGGTCCGGTCCGTGGGCTACCGGGGCACCCCGCTGCCGGGGCTCCCGGTCGACGAGCGGAGCGGCACCGTGCCGCACGACGGCACCGGCCGGGTGCTGCGCGACGGAGAACGGGCGCCGGGTGAGTACGTCGCCGGGTGGATCAAGCGCGGACCGAGCGGCGTCGTGGGCACCAACAAGCACGACGCCCGCGAGACCGTGGACGCCCTCCTCGGCGACGCGGCCGACGGCACGCTGGCGGTCCGCGGTGACGTCGACGACCTGGTGACCACGCTGCAGGCCCGCGGGGCGCAACCGGTGCTGCTGGAGGACTGGCGGGCCATCGACGCCGCCGAGGTCGCGCTCGGGGCCAGTCGCGGGCGGGCCCGCACCACCCTGCACGAGCGCGAAGCACTGCTCGCCGCCATCCGGGCCGCCACCACCTGAGGGGCGGCGGGGCAGCCGCCCGAGGTCAGGCGACCGCGTCGAGCAGCGTGCGGGCCAGCGCCTCGTCGGCGGCCGCGACGAAGCGGATCCGCGCGCCGGTGTCCGGCTCGAGCACCAGGGGGCTGCCGTCCGCGGTGAGCGCCGCTCCGCCCGCGGCCAGCAGGACGGCGAGCCCGCCGGCGACGTCGTGCACATGGGTCCCCGTGCGGTCCACGTCGTGCCACGCGGCGGCCGCCCCGTCGGCGACCAGGCACAGGTCGACCGCCGTGCACCCGGTGATCCGCACCCGCCGGGCGTCACCGGGCACCCCGACCGAGCCCCCGTTCGGCGCACTGGGGACGACGACGGTGCTCCCCGTGCGCGTGCGCACCGGCACGCCGTCCCGCTCGGCGCCGCGGCCCTCGCTGGCCGACCACCGCCGCCCGGAGGAGAGGTCGCAGACCAGGCCCGCGACCGGCCGCCCGTCGTGCACGAGCGCGGCCGAGAACGCCCACGGCGGCAACCCGGCCAGGTAGTTGCGGGTTCCGTCGAGCGGGTCGATGACGATCCACGGCATGCCCTCGGGCACCTGCCGGTCGGCGATCTCCTCGCTGAGCACCGGTACCCCGAGCGCGCCGAGCACCTCGACCGCCGCGGTGTGCGCGGCCCCGTCCGCGGCCACCGCCGGGCTGCCGTCGTCCTTGGTGCGCGTGCCGCCGACGTCGCGGGCCAGGGCGACGGCGGTCTCCACCCGGGTGGCCGCCAGCGCCGCGAGGTGGGCGAAGCGGACCTCCAGCGGGGCCGACGCCGGCGGAGCGGGCACCGCCACGCACCGGTCGTTGGCCAGGTGCCGCACGCGGTCGCACCCCCAGTCGGCGGCCGCCGCGAGGACGTCGGGGTGGTCCAGGGGGACGCCCGCGCGGCGCACGACGACGGCCTCGGCGGTCGCGTCGGCGGCCCAGCGCCGGCGAAGCAGCACGACCTGGCCCTCGGTGCCGATCAGCACCCGGGCGTCCGGTTCGACGATCGCGGGGGCGAGCGCCGGCAGCGGGAGGCCCAGTGCATCGGCCACCGCCCCGAGGTCGGAACGCGTCGCGGTCCGGAGCGCTGCAGTGGCGGATGTCACTCCGCCAGTATCCGCTGCCACCGGAACGGGCCCGTACCGGGATGCAGGACCGGCCGGTTCAGCCCAGTTCGAGCCCGCGCAGCGTCTGGGCGGCGAGCTGGTCCCCGGCCTCGGCACCGAGCCGGAACTGCTCGACGGCACCGTCGAAGTCGCCCCGGTCGGCGAGCAGCACGGCGAGGTTCTGGTGGCAGTAGACGTCGCCGGCGGCGATGCCCGCGCGGAACGCCTCCTCGGCGGCCTCCTCGTCGCCGAGGTCCTCCCGGTAGAGGTTGCCCAGCGGCAGCCAGGCCACCTGCTCGCCCAGCTTGGCGCCGCGCTCGAGCACCGCCCGCGCCTCGGCGCCCCGGCCGCTCTCGCGCAGCAGGTGCGCCAGGTCGGTGCGCGCCGCCGGGAAGTGGTCGGCGCCGGCCCGCAGGTCGTCCTCGAGCGCCGGGTCCAGGGTCGTGCAGAACCTCCAGCAGGCGACGACGCCCGCCGCCTCGGCGTCACCGGCGGCGGCGATCTCCTCGGCGACGGCGAGCGCCTCCTCGCGCTCCCCCTGCTCGCGCAGCAGGAACGCCAGCTGCAGGCCGCCCTCGAGGTCCCCGGCGTCGACGGCGCCGCGGTAGGCCCGCATGGCGCCGGCGAGGTCGCCGAGGTCCTCCAGCACGAGGCCCAGGTTGCGCCACGCGTCGGCCTCGCCACCGGCCAGCGCGACCTCGTAGGCCTCGACCGCCTCCTGCCACCGGCCCTGCGCCGCGAGGGCGTTGCCGAGGTTGAAGGAGGCGACGGTGTCCCCGGCGTCGGCGGCGCGGCGGAAGCACTCCTCGGCGTCCGCGTGGCGACCGGCGTCGGCGAGGTCGCAGCCGAGGTCCACCAACGCGTCGCCGTCCCCGGTGGCCCGCAGCCGCCGGAAGCGCCTGTCGAGGTCCTCGGTCATGCCGCCGATCTTCGGGGGCGAGGAGCCTTCCGCGCGCCGCCCGCAGGGGTGACCTCACCCCAACGGGAGGGTCAGTTGCCGAAGGCCTCCCGCCAGGCCGGCAGCAGCTCGCTGCGGGTCCACTCGAGGTAGGGCTCCTGCTGGTCGCCGCCGATCTGCACGAGGGCCAGGTGGGTGAAGCCGGCGTCGGCGTACTTCTTGGCCGCCTGGATCACCGCGGCGACGTCGTCCCCGCACGGGATGCTGCTCTCGACGTCCTCCTCGCGGACGAACTGGCTGGCGGCGTCGAAGCCGGCGGTGCCGGGCAGGTCGGCGTTCACCTTCCAGCCCAGACCGAACCAGCGGAACAGCTGGTGCGCGCGGGTGACGGCGGCGGCCTTGTCGGTGCCGTAGCTGATCGGCATCTGGCCGACCTTCTTCTTGGTCGCGCCACCCGCCGCCTCGAACTGGTCGACCAGCTCCGGCTTGGGCTCGGTCGCGATGAGCACGTCCGCGTACTCGGCGGCCAGCTCGACCGACTTCTCGCCCGACACCGCCAGGCCGATCGGCACCCCGCCCTCCGGCAGGTCCCAGATCCTGCCGCCGTCCACGTCGAAGTACTCGCCGTGGAACGTGGTGTACCCGTCGCCGCGCAGCAGCTCCCGGATGATCTGCACCGCCTCGGCCAGCATCTCGTGCCGGACGGCGACCGGCGGCCAGCCCTCGCCGATCACGTGCTCGTTGAGGTTCTCCCCCGCACCGAGCCCGAGGGTGAACCGGCCGTCGGACAGGAGCTGCAGCGTCGCCGCCTGCTGGGCCACGACGGCCGGCCGGTACCGGATGATCGGGCAGGTCACGTAGGTCATGAGGTCGATCCGGCTGGTGGCGTGCGCGGCCGCGCCGAGGGTCACCCAGGCGTTCGGTGCGTGGCCCATCTCGTCCAGCCACGGGAAGAAGTGGTCGCTGCTCACCGCGAAGTCGAACCCGACGTCCTCGGCGCCCACCACGTGGCGGACCAGGTCCTTCGGTCCGGCCTGCTCGGTCATCATCGTGTAGCCCAGCTGCATGCCCATGCCGCCCGGCTACCCCCACGCCGCGCAGGCAATCCCCTCAGGCGCGTTCGGCGGCCAGCGCCTCGCGCATCTTGATCTTGCCGCCCGTGCGCAGCAGGGCCCCGGAGTAGATGCGCCCGCCCAGGCGCACCACCAGCACGATGGCGACCAGCATCAGCACGACCGCCAGTGCGACCTCCCACGGCGCCACCTCGCCGGCCGCCTGCCGCACCGGCATGACCAGCGGGGACAGCCCGGGGACGTACGAGGTCACCCGGGCCAGCAGACCGCCCGGGTCCGAGGCGGCCTGGATGCCGATGAAGAAGGCGACGACGAGCACCATCGACGTCGGCATGAGCACGGTCGCGAGGTCCTCCTGGCGGCTGACCAGCGACGCGGCGACGGCGAAGACCGCGGCGTACCAGGCGTAGCCGAGCACGAACCAGGCGATCACGACCGCGACGGTGCCGATCAGGTCGCCGGGCACGTCGACGACGTCGAAGGCCAGGGCCGCGCCCACGGCGACGACGCCGATGGCCACGATCTGCCCCAGGGCCAGCAGGCCCAGGCCGAGGATCTTGCCCGCCAGCAGCTGCCACGGGCGCATCGTGGCCAGCAGCAGCTCGACCACCCGGCTGGACTTCTCCTCGACGACGCCCTGGGCGATGAACTGGCCGAAGAGGATCAGCAGGCTGTACAGGATCACCACGCCGAAGATCGCCGTCACGATCCGCTGACCGTCGGCCGCGGCGTCGGCGTCCAGGGCGGTCACCGCGACCTCCGGCACGTCCAGCTGCCCGATCCCCGCCTGGCTCAGCTGCTCCGCGATCGCGAGCTGCCCCACCGCGCCCTGGATGATCGCCTCGAGGGAGCTGTCCGCGGACTCGCGGACGAGCAACTCGTCGTCCCCGGCGAGCAGCGCGCCGTCGACGTCCTCGTCGTCGACCGCGGCGCGGGCGGCGGCCCGGTCGTCGAACCGGACCACCTCGACGTCGACGTCGAGCGCCTCGCCCTGCGCCTCGAGGGCGGTGACCAGCGAGGCGTCGCCCCCGACGACGCCCACCCGGCGCTCGTCGTCCCCGCTGTTCGCCAGCACCTGGAAGACCATGGCGCCGACGATGATCAGCAGGATCACGACCGAGCTGACGATGAAGCCCTTGTCGCGGATGCGGGTCGCCACCTCGCGCCCGGCCACCAGGCGGACCAGCTCGGCGCTGGAGGGATTCCGCGGGGCGCTCACGCCGCCACCTCCTCGGTGCTCGGCGCCGCGACGGCGCCCCGGAACAGCTCCACCAGCGTGGGCTGCTGCCAGGCGAAGTGGGTGACCCGGCCGGTCCGCAGCGCGGCCGCCAGGACGGACTGGTCGTCGGTGTCGGGCGCCAGCTCCAGCAGGGTGTCGCCGGCCTGCTCGGACACCACGCGGGCGCCGCCCAGCCCGCCGGCCCAGCCCGGCGTGGCGTCCGGGACGACGACGCGCAGCAGCCGCCCGGCCTCGCGGCGGCGCAGCTCGTCGACCGTGCCGGTGGCCACCATCCGGCCGCGGGCCAGGATGCCCACGGAGTCGCACAGGCGCTCGACCAGGTCGAGCTGATGGCTGGAGAAGACCACGGGCACGCCGTCGCGCACCTGCGCCAGGAGCGCGTCGGCCAGCGAGTCGACGCCCACCGGGTCCAGCCCGGAGAACGGCTCGTCGAGGATCAGCACCTCGGGGCGGCTGACCAGCGCGGCAGCCAGCTGGACGCGCTGCTGGTTGCCCAGCGACAGCTTCTCCACCTGCTCGTCCCGTCGCGCGCCCAGGCCGAGTCGCTCCACCCAGTCCGCCGACGCCTTCCCGGCGGCTGCGGCGTCCAGCCCGTGCAGGCGGGCGAAGTAGGCGACCTGCTCGCCGACCTTCATCTTCGGGTAGAGCCCGCGCTCCTCCGGCATGTAGCCGACCCGGCGCCGCGAGGCCTGGTCCAGCCGCCGGCCCTGCCAGCGCACCTCCCCGGCGTCGGGCCGCACCAGGCCCATGGCGATCCGCATCGTCGTCGTCTTGCCGGCACCGTTGGAGCCGCAGAAGCCGAACATCGACCCCGGGGCGACGGTGAACCCGACGCCCTCCAGGACCCGGACCTCGCCGAAGCTCTTGTGGAGCCCGTCGAACTCGAGCACCCGTCCTCCTGCCGTCGTCGCGTCGTCCTCCCGACCGTAACGGTGAGGGCGGACCGTTCCGCGGCGCCTGGGTCGATGTCCACCGACCGGTCGCGCACCCCGCCGGCCTGCGGTCTCATCGGTCCATGAGCGAGCGGAACGGGATCGCGCAGCCGCCGTCCGGCGTGGGTCTGGACGGGCTGGCCGCCGCGGCAGCCGGCTGCCGGGCCTGCGAGCTGTGGGAGCCGGCGACGCAGACCGTCTTCGGCGAGGGCCCGCCCACCGCGCGCATCGTCTTCGTCGGCGAGCAGCCGGGCGACCAGGAGGACCGGACCGGCGAGCCGTTCGTCGGACCGGCCGGGCGGCTGCTCGACGACGCCCTGACCGGGGCCGGCATCGACCGCCGCGACGCCTACATCACCAACGCGGTGAAGCACTTCCGCTTCACGCCGAAGGGCAAGCGCCGCATCCACCAGACGCCGGGCGCGGAGCACCTCCGGGCGTGCGCGCCCTGGCTGCGATCCGAGCTCGCCGTCCTCCGGCCGGACGTGGTCGTGGCCCTGGGGGCGACGGCGGCCAAGGCGCTCATCGCGCCGTCCTTCCGGATCACCCAGGACCGGGGCCGGCTGCTGCCCTGGGACCTGCCGGGCCTGCCGCCCCCGCCGGTGGTCGAGGAGGCCGACGACGACGAGCCCGACGAGGCGGCCCCGGCGCAGACCTGGATCCTCGCGACCACGCACCCCTCGGCGGTCCTGCGCACGCCCGACGAGGCCCGCGCCGCCGCCTTCGACGCGCTCGTCACCGACCTCAAGGTCGTCGCCGCCGCGCTGCGTAGTCCGGCCGCCGTTCAGGGGCCCGCGCCGAGCCTGCGAGGCGTGGGGAACGGGTCCTTTCAGACCACGGCCGAGCGGGAGGCGCGGAAGAGCCAGAACGAGGGCACCAGCACCGCGACCAGCGCCATCGCCAGGACGACGACGACGCCGCCGGACACCATCGCCACGCTCACCGACGCCGCGCTCGCCAGGGCACCCGCGCGCAGGTCGCCCAGGCGCGGCCCCCCGGCGACGACGACGACGAAGACGCCCTGCATCCGCCCACGCATCTCCTCGGGTGCGGCCAGCTGCAGCATCGACGAGCGCAGCACCGCGCTCACCATGTCGCCCGCACCGGCCACCGCCAGGCAGAGGACGGCGAGCCAGAGCGAGGGCGCCCAGCCGAAGCCGATGATCGCCACGCCCCACACCGCGATCGCGCCCAGCACCACCGCGCCCTGCCGGTCCACCCGCGACACCCAGCCCGAGGTCAGCCCCATGAGCAGCGCGCCGATGGAGACGCCGGCGAACAGCCAGCCCAGCGAGTTCGGCGAGTCGGCGAAGCGGTTCTGCGACAGCTCGGGGAACACCGCCTGCGGCCAGGCGAAGCACATGGCGACGATGTCGACGACGAAGGTCATGAGCAGCACCGGCTGGGTGCGGAGGAAGACGAAACCCTCCGCCACGCCCCGGACGGCGGCACCGAGCCGGAGCGGCCCCGTGTCGCGGCCCGGCGGCAGGGACGGCAGCCCGCGCAGCAGCAGCGCGGCGACCAGGAAGCCCAGGGCGTCGACCGCGTAGGCGAGGAACAGCTCCCCCGCCCCGATGAGGACGCCGGCCAGCAGCGGCCCCACGATCACGCCCGCCTGGCGCACGGTCATCGACAGCGCGTTCGCCGCCGGCACGCCGGCCGCCCCGACCAGCGCCGGGATGGCTGCGCTGCGCGTGGGCTGGTTGACCGCCGCGAACGCCGACACGCACGCCGTCAGCACCCAGAGCACCGCCAGGTGCCCCTCGCCGGGCAGCAACGCCTGGACGGCGAGCAGCGCGCTGGTCACCGCGGCACCGGCCGACGTGATCAGCATCAGCCGCCTGCGGTCCATCGAGTCGGCGATCGCGCCGCCGAGCAGGCCGAAGACGATCAGCGGAACCAGCGCGACGATCGAGGTGACGCCGACCATGAGCGAGTCGCCGGTGAGCGCGTAGACCTGGAAGGGGACGGCGACCAGCGTCATCTGCTGGCCGAGCATGGTCGCGGCGACGCCCCAGAACAGCCGCCGGTAGGCGGGGTTGCGCAGCGGGGTGGTGTCGATCGCCCAGGACCGGCGCCGCGTCAGCGGCACCGGCTCCTCGACGGCCGCGCCGCCCTCGACCGGGTCGACCGGGGACGTCACGGGGCGAGCCGCTGGACGATCCAGCCCCCGCCCTCGGCGTCGTCCCGCACGAACCGGATCCGGTCGTGCAGCCGGTCCGCGCCGCCCTGCCAGAACTCCACCCGCTCCGGCACGACCCGGTAGCCGCCCCACGCCGCCGGCCGGGGCACCTTCCCCTCCGGCGTCTGCTCGTCCAGCAGCCGCACCCGCTCCTCGAGCTCCTGCCGGGAGTCGACCACCGTCGACTGCACGGACGCGGCCGCGGCCAGCTGCGAGCCGCGCGGCCGCGGGTCCCACAGCGCGTCGGAGGCGGCCTCGCCGATCCGCTCGACGGTGCCGGTGATCCGCACCTGGCGCTGGAGCGCGTGCCACGGGAAGACCAGCGTCGCCCGCGGGTTGGCGGCCAGCTGCGCACCCTTCGCCGATGCGTAGCTCGTGCCGAACACGACGCCGAACTGGTCGTAGCCCTTCATCAGCACCAGCCGCCCGTCCGGGGCGCCGTCGGCGTCCGCCGTGGCGACGACGACGGCGTTGGGCTCCGGGATCTCGGCGGCGACGACGTCGGCGAACCAGCGGTCGAACTGCTCGACCCAGGTCGCGGCGAGGTCCTCCTCGCGCAGCCGGCCGAGCGTGTAGTCGTTGCGCATGCGGGAGAGGTCGGGCACGCCGCCATGCTGGCACCGGTCGGGCCGTCCGGCTCGCGAGGGCTCCCCGCGAACCCGACGACGCCCCACTTGCGTCGGGCGTGTCCCGACGGCCTAGGGTCGGAAGGCAATCGTGCGGCATGGCCTATGCGCGCACGGGTCCCGCGCGCAGAGGAGCATGCGAGATGGCCGACGACTTCGTACCCGGCCTGGAAGGCGTCATCGCCTTCGAGACGGAGATCGCTGAACCGGACAAGGACGGCGGTGCCCTCCGCTATCGCGGCGTCGACATCGAGGACCTCGTCGGCAAGGTGACCTTCGGCAACGTCTGGGCACTGCTGGTGGACGGCAAGTTCGGCCCGGGCCTGCCCCCGGCCGAGCCGTTCCCGATCCCGGTGCACACCGGTGACGTGCGGGTGGACGTGCAGGCCGCGCTGGCCATGCTCACCCCGATCTGGGGCTACCGCCCGCTGCTGGACATCACCGACGAGGAGGCCCGCGAGGAGCTGGCGCGCGCCGCCGTCATGGCGCTGTCCTACGTCGCGCAGTCCGCCCGCGGCATCGGCACCCCCGCCGTCCCGCAGAAGCGGGTCGACCAGGCCGCCACCATCGTGGAGCGGTTCATGGTCCGCTGGCGCGGCGAGCCCGACCCCCGCCACGTGGCCGCGGTGGACGCGTACTGGACCTCGGCCGCCGAGCACGGCATGAACGCCTCCACGTTCACCGCCCGCGTCATCGCCTCCACCGGTGCCGATGTCGCCGCCTCGCTCTCCGGGGCGATCGGCGCCATGTCGGGCCCGCTGCACGGCGGCGCGCCCTCCCGGGTGCTGCACATGCTGGACGCCGTGGAGAGCACCGGCAACGCCGAGAAGTACGTGAAGGACCTCCTCGACCGCAAGGAGCGGTTGATGGGCTTCGGGCACCGGGTCTACCGCGCCGAGGACCCCCGCGCCCGCGTGCTCCGCCGCGCCTCCCAGGAACTCGGTGCGCCCCGCTTCGAAGCCGCCCTGGCGCTCGAGCAGGCCGCCCTCAAGGAGCTGCGCGAGCGGCGTCCGGACCGGCCGGTCGAGACCAACGTGGAGTTCTGGGCGGCCATCGTCCTCGACTTCGCCGAGGTGCCCAGCCACATGTTCACCTCGATGTTCACCTGCGCCCGCACCGCCGGCTGGTGTGCGCACATCCTCGAGCAGAAGCGGACCGGCCGCCTCGTGCGCCCGTCGGCCCGCTACATCGGGCCCGACCCGCGCAAGCCCGACGAGGTCGAGGGCTGGGACACCATCAAGACCAAGGGCACGACCGAGGTCGCGCCCGCCTGACAGGCGACCCGTCGGCAGGTCCCGCCCCGGGCACGCCCGGGGCGGGACCTGGCACGGGACCCCGCCGCACCATCGAGAGGCACGTGCCCGGATGACCATCACCATCCCCGCCGAACTCCTGCCCTCCGACGGGCGGTTCGGCTGCGGGCCCTCGAAGGTCCGCCCGGAGGCCCTCCGGGCCCTCGCGGCCGACGGCGCCGCGGTCATGGGCACCTCGCACCGCCAGGCACCGGTGAAGAACCTGGTGAAGGAGGTCCGCGAGGGGCTGCGGGCGCTGTTCGACGTGCCGGACGGCTACGAGGTGGTGCTCGGCAACGGCGGGACGACGGCGTTCTGGGACGCCGCCCTGTTCGGCCTGATCCGCGACCGCGCCGCCTTCGGCACCTTCGGCGAGTTCTCCGCCAAGTTCGCCTCGGGTGCTGCGGAGGCGCCGTTCCTCGGCGACCCGGTGATCGTGACGGCCGACCCCGGCACGCTGGCGATCCCGACCGCGCAGCCCGGCGTCGACGCCTACGGCTGGGCGCACAACGAGACCTCCACCGGCGTCATGGCGCCGGTGGAGCGGCCGGCCGGCACCGACGACGCCCTCGTCCTCGTCGACGCCACCTCGGGCGCCGGTGGGCTGCCGGTCGACGTCTCGCAGACCGACGTCTACTACTTCGCCCCGCAGAAGTCCTTCGCCGCCGACGGCGGGCTGTGGGTGGCCCTCATGTCGGCCGACGCCCTGGAGCGGGTCGCGCAGATCAAGGCCTCCGGCCGCTGGATCCCCGGCTTCCTGGACCTGTCGATCGCGATCGACAACTCCACCAAGGACCAGACCTACAACACCCCCGCGGTCGCCACGCTGTTCCTGCTGAACGACCAGATCCAGTGGCTGCTGTCGCTGGGCGGGCTCTCCGGCGCCGTGGCCCGCACCCGCGACTCCTCGAGCCGGCTGTACTCGTGGGCGGAGAAGTCGCCGTACGCGACGCCGTTCGTGAGCAACCCCGACGAGCGCTCCTTCGTCGTCGGCACCATCGACTTCGCCGACTCGGTGGACGCCGCGGCGCTCGCGACGACCCTGCGGGCCAACGGCGTGGTCGACGTCGAGCCCTACCGCAAGCTCGGGCGCAACCAGTTGCGCGTCGGCATGTTCCCGGCCGTGGAGCCCGACGACGTGTCGGCGCTGACCGCCTGCATCGACCACGTCGTCGAGCGCCTGTAGCCCGTCCCCGGCACTAACAGGAACGCCCGGTACCGTTCCCGCGCGCGACGGTGACGTGGGGGCGTCGATCCGGTCGCGCCGACCCGACCCCGATGCGCATGCCCGTCCGCGGCAGGAGGTGACCGTGCTCCCCGATTCCCCGTCGGGACCCGGCGGCGACCTGTTCGCCGCCGGTGGCGAGGCCGGCCGGCTGATGGCGGAGTTCGACTGGGCCGCCAGTCCGGTCGGACCGGTCGAGTCCTGGCCGGTGGGGCTGTGCCACGCCGTGCGGACCCTGCTGGTGTCGAAGTTCCCCATGGTCCTCACCTGGGGCCCGGAGTTCACCCAGTTCTACAACGACGCCTACGCCCCCTTCATCGGCGCGAAGCACCCCGCGATCGGCCAGGACATCCGCGTCACCCTCGCCGAGGGCTGGGACGCGCTCGGCCCGCCGATCGCGCGCGCCATGGAGACGCTCGAGGCGTCCTGGCTGCCCGGCCTGCTCCTGCGGCTGGACCGCTCCGGGTACGTCGAGGAGACCTACTTCACCGTCTCCCACGCCCCGGCGTTCGACGACGAGGGCCGCGTCGCCGGCATGCACGGCGTCTGCACCGAGGTGACGGCGCAGGTGCTCGGGGAACGGCGGCAGCGACTCCTGCACGAGCTGGCCACGGCGGGCGGGCAGCTCGGCGCCGAGAGCGACACGGTGGACGCGATGTGCCGTGTCCTGGCCGACGACGCCCTCGACGTGCCGTTCGCCGCCCTGTACCTCTCCGAGCCGGGCGGGACGAGCTTCCGCCGGGTCGCGGCCACCGGGTGCGATGCCGCCCACCTGCCCGCGACCACCGGTGCGGACATCGAGGACCTCCCGTCGCTGGTGCAGCGGCTGGGGGTGACCGGGGGCCCGTTCGGCGACCCCGTCACCGAGGCGCTGGCGCTCCCTCTCACCTCGCCGGCCGGCAACGAGCCGCTCGGCCTCCTCGTGGTCGGCACGAGTCCTGCCCGGGAGCTGGACGAGGCGTACCGCTCCTTCTTCCAGCTGGTGGCCGGACAGTTCGCCGGTGCCGTCGCCACCATCCGCGCCTTCGAGGCCGAGCGGGTTCGCGCCGAGTCCCTCGCCGACCTCGACCGCGCGAAGACGACGTTCTTCTCCGACGTGAGCCACGAGCTGCGGACGCCGCTGACGCTGCTGCTCGGCCCCATCGCCGACGTCCTCGAGGACGCCGCCACGCCCCTCCCCGACGGCGTGCAGGACCAGCTGCGGCTGGCGCTGCGCAACGGTCAGCGCCTGCAGCGGCTGGTCAACGACCTGCTCGACGTCGCCAGCATCGAGGCCGGCCGGGCCCACCCGGTGCGGGTGGAGACCGACGTCGCCACCTTCACCGCGGAGCTGGCCGGGATCTTCCGGGCGGCGGCCGAGCGGGCCGGGCTGCGGCTGGGCGTCGACTGCCCACCGCTGGGGCGGCCGGTCTACGTGGACCCGCGGATGTGGGAGAAGGTGGTCGTCAACCTGCTCGCCAACGCGGTGAAGTACACCTTCGTCGGAGGTATCGACGTCGTCCTGCACGCCGACGAGGACGAGTTCCGGCTGACCGTGACCGACACCGGCGTCGGGATCGTGGCCGAGGAGCTGCCGCAGCTGTTCCAGCGCTTCCACCGCGTCCCGGGTGCGACCGCGCGCACCCGCGAGGGCACCGGCATCGGGCTCGCGCTGGTCCACGAGCTCGCCGCGCTGCACGGCGGCACCGTCTCGGTCACCAGCCGGCCGGGTGTCGGCAGCACCTTCACCGTCGCCCTCCCCTACGGCGCACCGGACACGACCGAGAGCAGTCCCGAGGCGGTCGGCCCGTCGGACGCCGCCCGCGGGGAGGCGGCCAGCTGGGAGGCCGACACCACCCGGCCCGCCGAGCTCGACGCGGGGCGTCCCTCCGCGGCGGAGATCCTCGTCGTCGACGACAACGCCGACATGCGCGCCTACCTCACCCGCCTGCTGGGCCCGCACTGGACCGTGCGCACCACGGCCAACGGGGAGGAGGCGCTCGCCGCGGTGGCCGAGCGGCAGCCCGACGTCGTCCTCACCGACGTCATGATGCCGCGCGTGGACGGCTTCGAGCTCCTGCGCGCGTTGCGGTCGGACCCGGTCACGCGGCACATCCCGGTCATCATGCTGACCGCGCGGGCGGGCCAGGAGGCGTCGGTCGAGGGCCTCGAGGCCGGCGCGGACGACTACCTCGCGAAGCCCTTCCGCGCCGACGAGCTGGTCGCCCGCGTCCGGGCGGTGCTGGAGCGCAGCACCGGGCGGACCGGTCCCATCCCGTTGCCCGTGCTGTCCCGGGCGGACGGGGGCGCACCGGCACCCGCGGCCCAGGTCGTCCCGGTGCCGGCCGCCCCCGTCGTCGTGCGACCGGTCAACGGCACCCCCACCGACCCGACGCCCCCCGATCGGCTGCTGGGCCGGTGGCGGCTGCCCGCGGAGCCCGCCTCGGTACCGGTGCTGCGACGGGGACTGCGCCCGGTGCTGGCCGAGGCGGTCGCCGACCCCGATCTGGCCTACGACCTGCTGCTGGCCGCCGGTGAGGCCGTGACCAACGCGATCGAGCACGCCCAGGACCCCAGCGAGCCGTTCGTGGACGTCACCGTCGGTGTGCGCGGGGACCGGCTGGACATCGTGGTGCGCGACCACGGGCAGTGGCGCGAGCGCGTGCCGAGCATGGACCGGGGCCGCGGCTCCACGCTGATGAGCGCGTTCGCCGACGTCACCGCCGTCCCCGGCCCCACGGGGACGACGGTGGTCATCAGCAGCCCGCTGGCCTGACGCCGCGGCGACGGCCTCAGGGCAGCAGCCAGGTGTCCTTGCTGCCGGCCACCGGCCCGCCGAGGTCCATCCGCGTCCACGGGGCGGGCAGCGCGCGGGTGCCCTCACCGGTCACGACGGAGAACACCCGCAGCCGGGCCGGCCGGGGCCGCAGGGCGCCGTCCACGAGAGCCGGCAGGGTCGCCTCCGCCACCGGCTCCCTCGCCACGAACCGGTGCGGCGCCGCGTCGACCGCGGCCGTCAGCCGGGCGAGCGCCGCGGTACCGCAGGTCCGGCCGTCCACCGCGCCCTGGCCCCCGTAGCCGGCGACCTCCTCCACCACGAGCCGGTGCAGCTGCCCGCGGACCTCGGCCAGCGCGGCCGGGTCGGCCAGCACCCAGGTGCGGGGCGAGGCCAGCAGCGGCTGCTCGCCGAGGTAGAAGCCGATCATCGCCGGCACCCAGGCGAAGGTCGCGACGTCGTCGGCCACGCCGTTGCCCGGGACGTTCACCAGGGCCAGCCGCCCGGCCCGCACCGCCTCGGTCAGCTGCACGTCCAGCGCCTGCCCCACGGGCGTCCGGTACGCGCTCAGGCCCCCGTCGTCGAACCGCCGGTACAGGACGTCGACCGGGCGGCGCCGGCCGTCCACCGCCATCTCCAGGCCGCCGTCGGCACGCGGCCAGAGATCACCGGCCCGGACCAGCGGGACACCCAGGGTCTCGGCCAGCACGGCGTGCTCGAACCACGAGTTGTCGGTCTCCCCCGCGCTGAGCACGGCGACCACCGGCGGGCCGGCGCACGCCGGCGGCGCCGCCTCGGCGAGCGCCTGGCGGAGCAGCGCCAGGGCCTCGCCGGGGTCACCGGGAGCGCCCGCGGCGAACAGCCCGGGGACGGCGGCACGGAGGGCCAGGCGGTCCTCCAGGGCGAAGCCGAGGCCCGGAGGCGCGCGCAGGTCGTCGGCGATCACCGTCCAGCCGCCGTCGGCCGTGCGGACGAGGTCGGCGGCCGCCACCGTCGCGCGGGGCTGGCCCGGCCACGCCTGGCCGATCGCGCCCGGGTCGCGGGCCGGGTTGTGCACCACCGCCCACTCGGGCAGCACGCCTGCGCGGACGATCTCCGGTGCGCGGTCGACGTCACCCCGCCGGCGTCCCGCCGCGCGGTAGGCGTCCGCGAGGAACGCGCACAGGGCGCGGTGCCGCTGCTCGACCCCCGCGGCCAGGAGCCGCCACTGCCGCGCCGGCAGCACCCGGGGCAGCGGGTCGAGCGGGACCGGGTGGAGCTCGTGCCGCCCGTCGGTCCAGCTGCCCAGCGCCACGCCGCGGGCGGCCCGCAGCTCGGCGAGCGACCGGGCGGCCGCACCGAGACCCGCGGCCCCCAGCTCCGCGAGCACCGGCTCGAGGACCGCGTAGTCGGGGCTCAGCCGGCCGTCGGGGGTCACCGCCTCGTCGGCGGTGGGGGCGGGGTATCCGGCGAGCAGTCCGCCGCTCACAGCCAGCGGTCGAACCAGGCGGTGACCCGGCCGCTCAGCTCGACGAGGTGGTCGCGACCCACCACGGTGTGCCCCTCGCCGGGCAGCAGGAGCAGCTCGCAGGGCGCACCCCGCGCGGCCAGCTCCTGGTGCGCCTGCACCGACTCGGCGACGGGCACGTTGGTGTCCCGGGCGCCGTGGGCCAGCAGCAGCGGCGCGGTCAGCCGGTCCAGCGCCGACATCGGCGAGATCGCCGCCAGCATGTCCCGGTCGGCGACGGGATCGCCGTACTCGGTGACCGAAGCCGCCGCCATCCACGGTTCGGTGCCGGCGAAGAAGGTCCGCAGGTCGCTCATACCGGCCAGGGTGGCACCGGCGGCGAACAACTCGGGCCACCGGGTCAGCGCGACCAGCGCGAGGTAGCCGCCGTAGGACCAGCCGTGCGCCCCGATCCGGCCCGGCACGGCGATGCCGGCGGTGACCAGCTCGTCGACCGTCGTCCGCACGTCCTCGAACGAGGACTCGCGGGCCGCGCCGTCGTCGGAGGTCATGAACGCGCGGCCGAATCCGCCGGACCCGCGGACGTTCGGCGCGAAGACGGTGAGACCGGCGGCGACCAGGCTCTGCACGAGCGGGTTGAAGGCCGGCCGCTCCTGGCCCTCCGGGCCGCCGTGGAAGCTGACCACCGTCCGGTTCGGGGCGTGCGCGTCGCGCGGCGTGTAGAGCCAGCCCGACAGCGGCAGGCCGTCGGGGGCCCGGTAGTCGTGGCGCTCCGGTGCCACCATCCGCCCCACGGCGGGACGGCGGGCGGAACCGGGCAACCGGGCCGGGCGCCCGGTGCCGTCGAGGTCCACCCGCCACAGCGCGCGCGGTGTGGTCGGCCCGGTCAGCTCGGCGAGCATCGTCCGGCCGTCGGCCGTCAGCGACCAGCCCGGCAGGACCGCGTCCGGCAGCGGGACCCGGCGCACCAGCGCGCCGTCGGACAGCGCGTGCAGGGCCAGCTCGGTGACGCCACCGGCGTTCCACACCGCGAGGACGGTGCCATCGGGTCGCAGCGCGTACCCGTCGAGGTCGGCGTCGGCGCGGTACAGCACCGTCCGCCCCTCCCCCGTCGGGCCGTCCGGCCCCAGCGGCACCTCGACCAGGCCGGCGCGGTCGGCGAGCAGCGGCCCGGGGAGCGAGGCGCGGAGGTAGACCGCCCGCCCGTCCGGGGCGAAGCGGCCGTCCTCGGACGCGACGCCGCCGGGGGCGTCGGGCCGGAGGACGGGGCGCTGGATCCCGGTGGCCACGTCGACGGCGACGACGTGCCGGAACCCGCGCGGGCCGCGGCGGGCCAGCAGCGTCCGGCCGTCGGCCGACAGCGCGGAGACGGAGAGGAAGCCACCACGGGCCAGCGTCCGGCAGCTGCCGGTGCCCACGTCGACCAGGACGACGTCGGCGTCGGGACCGGTGCCCGGGGCGATCGAGCAGACGTAGGAGCCCGGGCCCGCCCAGAGGCCGGCGAACACCGCCGCCCGCGGGTCCTCCCCGGCCACGAGGCGGGCGTCCGTGCCGTCGGGCCGCACGACGTGCAGCTCGGCGCAGATGGAGCCGCCGGGGCTCACCAGGTAGGCCAGCCGGGCGCCGTCGGGCGACCAGGCGACCGAGACGACCTCCTGCGCGGGCAGGGAGAGCACCCGCGGCGGGTCCCCGCCGTCGACGGCGGCCACCTCCAGGCGCGGGATGCCCGACCGGTCGGTCACGTAGGCGACGTGCCGCCCGTCCGGCGACACGGTGGGGCACCAGGCTCCGACGGCGCCGGCGATCGCTGCGATCCCGGCGACGACGTCGCGCTCGAGCCTCGCGGGCGTGGCAGGCACCAGGTCGGTCACGGGGCTGGCCATCGCACCTCCTCGGCTCTCGTACGGATGCGTCCCCGGCGGAACGCGAGCGGCAGGATTCCATGCCTGCGGTCCGCACCGGCTTCCTCGGAGACGAACCGACGACGCGCCGTCGCCCCGCCTCCCCAGCGGCCCCTCCCGTCACAGCGCGAGGCCCACTGTGCCGAGCCCACGTTTCCGGCACGTGTCCTCCACATCAGGGACGATCGCGCGATCCGCCTCCCCGTGGGGGGCCGGGACGCGCCGCGCCGCGCAACCTGCGGCGCGCCGCGGGCATCCGCCGATAGCCTCGGGGGCGGTCTCTCTCCGGAGCCCTACCGCTCATGCCCTTGCAGGAGGTCGCCCGTGCGCACGCTGCGCCTCGTGGGGCTCTCCGACGACGGATCCAGCCTCCTCCTGGTCGCCGACACCGCGGACGGCGAGGAACGCTTCGCGCTGCCCGTGGACGACCGGCTCCGCGCCGCCGCCCGCGGGGACTCCCGCCGGCTCACCCAGATCGACGTCGACCTGGGCACCGAGCTGCCGCCGCGGGTCATCCAGTCCCGCATCCGCTCCGGCGAGACGCCCGAGCAGGTCGCCGCCGCCTCCGGGACGCGCGTCGAGCGGATCATGCGCTTCGCCCACCCCGTGCTCCAGGAGCGCGAGCGGGTGGCCGAGCAGGCCCGCGAGGCGCGGGTGCGGCTCACCGACAGCACGCCGGGCAGCACGCTCCAGCAGTTCATGACCGAGCGCCTGCGGTTGATCGACACCGACATCGACGCCGTCAGCTGGGACGCCTACCGCAGCGACACCGGCGCCTGGGTGGTCAGCGGCGCGTGGCGGGCCGGCGAGAAGTCGGGCACCGCCCGCTGGACCTACGACCTGCCCTCGCGCACGGTCGCCCCGCTGGACGCCGTGACGACCGACTTCGCCGAGGGCACCCGCCTGGTCCGCGTCGTCCCCGACGTCCCCACCGGGCCGCCGCCCGCGCCCGTGCAGCCCGCCCGGCCGATGTCGGTCCTGCGCGAGGAGGCCGCCCCGGCTCCGGCCCCCGAGCCGCTGCTCGCGGAGGAGGAGCTCCCCGTGCGCGACGTGCACCCGGCGAGTGGCTCCCCCGACGACGCCCGCTCGATGGACTCCTTCCTCGACGAGATCGCCGACCACGACACCGTCGTGCTGGGCCGCCCCGGCGAGGACCTCGACTCCGACGACCCCCGCGCCCGCATCCCGGCGTGGGAGGACATCGTCTTCGGGGTCCGCCGCAACCGCTGAGGTCCGCCCGCCGGCGACCCGAAACCCGGTCGCTCCCGTCGGGGGTCCGGCCTAGCCTCGACGGGCCATGGACCACGCCGCTCCCCCTCCCGACGACCGGGGCCGGCTCTCCGCCCTGCTCCGGTTGTGGCCCTACGCCCGGCCCTACCGCGGGCTGATCGCGGCCACCTTCGCCGCGGCGCTGCTCGCGACCCTCACCCAGCTCGCCGTGCCGCTGCTCACCGCCGCCGTCGTCGACGGGCCGATCGCCGCCGGCGACCGCGCGGGGCTGGTGCCACTGCTGGGCCTGGCACTGCTGTTCGGGGTGGCCGAGGCCGGCCTGTTCTTCCTCCGTCGCTGGGCCATGACCCGGAGCTGCCTGGCCATCGAGCGCGACCTGCGCGGGGCGCTCTACGAGCGCCTGCAGCGCCTGCCGGTCGCGTTCCACGACCGCTGGCCGTCGGGTCAGCTGCTCTCCCGCGCGTCCAGCGACATGTCCACGGTGCGGCGCTTCGTGGGCTTCGCCGCCGTCTTCCTCGCGGTCAACCTGATCACCTGCGTGGTCGTCGCGGTCCTGCTGTTCCTCACGTACTGGCCGCTCGCCGTCGCCGTGCTCCTCACCACCGTCCCGCTGACCGTGCTCGGCCAGCGCTGGGAGCGGCGCTACAACGTGCAGTCCCGCCGGGTGCAGGACGAGCAGGGCGAGCTGGCGACCGACGTGGAGGAGGCGGTGCAGGGCATCCGGGTGGTCAAGTCGCTGGGGCGGCGCGGGCTGGTGTTCGACCGCTTCGACGCCAAGGCGCGGCGGCTGCGCCGGCTGGAGCTGGACAAGGTGCGGACGCTGGCCCTGCTGTGGTGCGTCTTCGAGCTGCACCCGCAGGTGACGCTGGCGCTGATCCTGGTCGGCGGCGCGCTCGCCGTGAGCAGTGGCGCGCTGACCGTGGGCGGCATGGTCGGCTTCGTCGCGCTGTTCACCGTGCTGCTGTGGCCGATCCTGTCGCTCGGCTGGCTGTTCGCCTTCGCCCAGGAGACCGCCAGCGCCTGCGACCGGATCGGCGAGCTGCTGGACGAGCCGCTCACCGTCACCGACCGGCCCGGCGCCGTGCCGCAGCCGGTGGGCTCGCCGGCCCGGCTGGTCTTCGAGGGCGTCGGCTTCCGCCACCCCGGGCCGGCCGGTCCGGTGCTCGCCGGCGTCGACCTCGTGGTGGAGCCGGGTGAGACCGTCGCCCTGGTCGGGGCCACCGGGTCGGGCAAGACCACGCTCACCTCGCTGGTCGGCCGGCTGCACGACGTGACCGCGGGCCGGGTGACCGTGGACGGCGTCGACGTGCGGGACCTGCCGCTGAGCCAGTTGCGCGGCGTCGTCGCCACCGCGTTCGAGGAGGCCACCCTCTTCTCGATGAGCGTCCGGGAGAACCTGACGCTCGGGCGGCCCGACGCCGGCGACGCCGACATCGCCGAGGCGCTGCGGGTGGCCCAGGCGGAGTTCGTCCACGAGCTGCCGTGGGGCCTGGACACCCGCATCGGTGAGCAGGGCCTGTCGCTGTCCGGCGGCCAGCGGCAGCGGCTGGCGCTGGCCCGCGCGGTACTGGGCCGCCCCTCGGTGCTGGTCCTCGACGACCCGCTGTCGGCCCTGGACGTGCACACCGAGGCCCTGGTCGAGCGCGCGCTGCGCGAGGTGCTGTCCGGGACGACGGCGCTGGTCGTGGCCCACCGGCCCTCCACGGTGCTGCTGGCCGACCGGGTGGCGCTGCTGGCCGGCGGCCGGATCGCCGCCGTCGGCACGCACTCGGAGCTGCTGGCCGCCGAGCCGGCCTACCGCGACCTGCTGGCGCAGGAGAGCGACCTGGCGGAGGTGCTCCCGTGAGCACCCAGGACTGGCGCGGCGTCGCGACCGAGAACGCCGACGACCTCCCCTCCGATGCGGGGATCTTCCTGCGGGCCCGCTCGCGGCGGCTGCTCGGCGAGCTGCTGCGGCCGCACCGGCGGGCGCTGTGGTGGCTGCTGGCGACCGTCGTCGCGCAGAACGCCGCGTGGCTCGCCGGTCCGCTGCTGATCGGCGTGGGCATCGACGTCGCGGTGCCGGCGCTGGTCGACGGGGACGCCGGGCCGCTGATCTGGATCACCGCGGCGATGGTCGTCGCGGCAGCGCTGGACACCGGGCTGCGCTTCCTCTTCCTCACCGGCTCGGGCCGGGTGGGGCAGGCGGTGCTGCTCACCCTGCGCCGGCGGGTGTTCACCCACGTCCAGGTGCTGCCGCTGTCCTTCCACGAGCGGTACACCTCGGGCCGGACGATCAGCCGGCTGACCAGCGACGTCGAGGCGCTGGCCGAGCTCCTGGACGAGGGCCTGGACGGGCTGATCACCGCCCTGTTCAGCGTGCTCGGCATCGGCATCGTGCTGGTGGTGCTCGATCCACCGCTCGGGCTCACCGCGCTGCTCGGCTTCCCGGCGCTGTTCCTCGTGGCGCGCTGGTTCCAGCGCAACTCCACCGCCGCCTACCGGCGCACCCGCGAGACCATCGCCGCGCTGATCGTCCAGTTCACCGAGACCTTCGGCGGCATCCGCGCGGTGCAGGCCTTCCGCCGCGAGCCGCGCAACGACGAGCTGTACGCCGCCCTCAACGAGGACAACCGGCAGGCGCACGACCGGGCGTTCTGGCTGATCGCCGTCTTCGTCCCGGCCGTGGTCCTCATCGGCAACCTGGTCACCGTGGCCGTCCTGGGCTACGGCGCCCTGCGGGTGATGGACGGCGCGCTGGCCGTCGGGACCTTGGTGTCCTTCCTGCTCTACCTGCGGCGCTTCTTCGACCCGCTCCAGGACATCGCGATGTTCTACAACAGCTACCAGTCGGCCACCGCCGCGCTCGAGAAGCTCTCCGGCGTGCTCGAGGAGACCCCGAGCGTTCCGGAGCCCACGGACCCGGTGCCGCTGCCGGCCGCCGCGGGCGGGCTCGTCTTCGACGACGTCCGGTTCGGCTACGGCGACACCACCGTGCTGCCCGGGCTCGCGCTCACCCTGCCGCCCGGGCAGACGGTGGCGCTGGTCGGCACCACCGGCGCGGGCAAGTCCACGCTGGCCCGTCTCGCGGCACGGTTCTACGACCCCGTCGACGGCGAGATCCGGCTCGACGGGGTGCCCCTGCACCGGCTGACCGACGCCGACCTGCGGCGGGCCGTCGTCATGGTGACCCAGGAGAGCTTCCTGTTCTCCGGCACCGTCGCCGACAACATCGCCTTCGGCCGGCCGGGGGCGAGCCGCGCCGACATCGAGGGCGCCGCCCGCGCGATCGGGGCGCACTCCTTCATCGCCGCCCTGCCCGACGGCTACGACACCGAGGTGGACAAGCGCGGCGGGCGGCTGTCGGCCGGGCAGCGGCAGCTGGTCAGCTTCGCCCGGGCCTTCCTCGCCGACCCCGCCGTCCTCATCCTCGACGAGGCCACGAGCTCGCTCGACGTCCCCAGCGAGCGGCTGGTGCAGCACGCCCTGCACACCCTGCTCGCCGACCGGACCGCGCTGATCATCGCCCACCGGCTGTCCACGGTGGAGATCGCCGACCGGGTGCTGGTCATGGAGGGCGGCCGGATCGTCGAGGACGGCTCCCCCGCCGACCTCGTGGCCGGTACCGGCCGCTTCGCCGCGCTGCACCAGGCGTGGGCGGACAGCCTCCTCTGAGGAACAGGCCGCCCACCGGGGCCGTTGACCGGGCATGAGTGCTTCGGTGTCGATGCCGCTGGGCGGCGTCCAGGTCGGTTCCTACGACAGCTACGAGCGCGCCCAGGCCGCCGTCGACCACCTCTCGGACGAGAAGTTCCCGGTGGAGAACGTGACGATCATCGGCTCGGACCTGCGCCAGGTGGAGAAGGTGCTCGGCCGGCTGACCACCGGCCGGGCGATCGCCGCCGGGGCGGCCGGGGGCGCCTGGTGGGGCCTGTTCGTCGGCCTGCTGCTCGGCATCTTCTCCTCCGACGGCGCCGGCTGGATCGGCGCGGTCCTCACCGGACTGCTGATCGGGCTCGCCTTCGGCGCGCTGTTCGGCTGGATGGGCTACGCCGCCACGCAGGGCAAGCGCGACTTCACCAGCACGAGCAGGATCGTCGCCGCCCGCTACGACGTCATGTGCGCCCCGGCCCACGCCGAGCAGGCCCGCGAGATCCTCGCCCGCTTCTCCCTCCGCTTCTGATCTACCGCAGGGTGGCGAAGGCGATGGCGGCCGCGGCGGCCACGCCGAGGGAGTCGACGCCTGCGCGCATCGCGATGCGGGCGCGGACCCGGGCTGCCTGCTGCGCCTCGGGGGTGAGCCCGGGGCCCTCCGCGCCCAGCAGGACCGCGGTCCGCGGGTGCTCCCGCGGATCGACGTCGCCGAGGTCGACCGCGTCGTCGGCCGGCGTCAGCGCCACCGACAGGTAACCGGCCTCGTGCAGCCGGTCCAGCGCCGACGGCCACTCGGGCAGGACGGCGAACGGCAGCGTGAGCACGTGCCCCATCGAGACCCGGACCGAGCGCCGGTACAGCGGGTCGGCGCAGCGCGGGTCCAGCAGCAGCCCGTCGATGCCCAGCGCCATGGCCGAGCGGGCGATCGAGCCCAGGTTCTCGTGGTCGTTGAGCGCCTCGAGGACGGCGAGACGGCGTGGCGCCGCCGGGTCCGGCCCGCGCAGCAGCTCCCCGAGGTCCGCGGGCGGCAGCCGGTCGGCCGAGGCGAGGGCGCCCCGGGTCAGCCGGAAGCCGATGACCTCCGAGACCACCCATTTGTCGGCGACGTAGACGTCCACGTCGTCGGGCACGCCGAGCGCCTCGACCCGGCCGGGTACGCCGAACACCGACCGGACCCGGTAGGGCGAGAGCAGCAGCCGCTCGATCGCCGCCGTCCCCTCGACGATGACCGGTGAGGTGCCGCGTGGCGCCCCGGCCGGGCGGTCACCGGCCTTGAGGTCGCGGAAGTCGGCGACGCGGGGGTCGTCGGGGTCGGTGATGGTCACGGGCACCCGGGCGATTGTGCCGGGCGGGCGGCGACGGGCCGCAGCCCCCAGGATCGGACCATGCATCTCGAGCGCGGGCCCCTGACCGTCGTCGGTGCCGGCATCGCCGGGCTGGCCTGCGCCCGAGCACTGCGGGAGGCCGGACGCGACGTCGTGGTGCTGGACCGCGGGCTCGCCCCCGGCGGGCGGCTGCAGTCGCGCACCGTGCGGGGACGCCCGGTGGACCTCGGCGCCTCGTACCTGACGGCCGGCGAGGGATCCCCGTTCGAGGTCGTGGTGGCCGACTGGGTCCGGCGCGGGCTCGCCCGTCCCTGGACGGACACCTTCGCGGTGGTCGGGCCGGAGGGCTTCCGCGAGCGGAAGTCCGGGCCGCTGCGCTTCGGCGCCCCCGGCGGGTTGCGCAGCCTGGCGACCGATCTCCTCACCGGCCTGACCGTGGAGCCGGGGACCACCGTGCGCGCGGTGACCGCCGGGCCCGCCGTGGACCGCCGTCCGGTGCCGGCCGTCGCCCTGGCGATGCCGGGGCCGCAGGCCGCGCGGCTGCTCGACCCGTCCAGCCGGGCGGGCGCCCTGGCCGCCGGCGAGACGTGGCAGCCGGTGCTGGCGGTGGCCCTCGGCTGGGCGGAGCGGCGGTGGCCGACCGACCTGCACGGTGCCTTCGTGCACGACGACCCTGCGGTCGAGTGGATCGCCGACGACGGCGACCGACGAGGCGACGGGGCCCCGGTCCTCGTGGCCCACACGACGTCCGCCCTGGCCGCCGAGCACCTGGAGGACCCGGCTGCCGCGGTGCCTGCGGTGGTGGCGGCGGTGCGCGCCGCCCTGGGGATCGACGAGGAGCCCGCGTGGACCGACGTGCAGCGCTGGACCTTCGCCCGGCCGGCCGCCCCGCGGGAGGAGCCCTTCGGCCTGGTCGACGGCATCGGTCTGTGCGGTGACGGCTGGCACGCACCGGCCAAGGTGGAGAGCGCCTGGTCGTCGGGCACCTCGCTCGGGCGCGCACTGTTGACGGCGGCTGATGAACTCATCTAGCGTTGAGTTCATCAGCCGTTGAATTGAGGGAGGCGTCATGGACGCCGTCGTCGTCCGGGATCTCGTCGTCGAGCGCGGTCGCCGCCTCGTGCTGCAGGACCTGGCCTTCAGCGTCCCTCCGGGCGAGGTCACCGGGCTGCTCGGGCCCAGCGGGAGCGGGAAGAGCACGCTGATGCGCGCCGTGGTCGGTGTGCAGCGGGTGCGCTCCGGAGAGGTCACCGTGCTCGGCGAGCCGGCCGGCTCGCCCGGGCTGCGGACCCGCGTCGGGTACGTCACCCAGGCGCCCAGCGTCTACGCCGACCTGACCGTGCGGGAGAACGTCCGCTACTTCGCCGCGCTGTACGGCCGCGGTTCGCGGGCGGCCGACGCGGCCGTGGTCGACGTCGGGCTCGCCGAGGCGGCGCTGCAGCTGGTCGGCAACCTGTCCGGGGGCCAGCGCAGCCGGGCCTCGCTGGCCTGCGCCCTCGTCGGCGAACCGGAGCTGCTGGTCCTCGACGAGCCCACCGTCGGGCTCGACCCGGTGCTCCGCGTGGAGCTGTGGGGGCGCTTCGCCGCGCTGGCCGCCGCCGGCGTCACCCTCGTCGTGTCCAGCCACGTGATGGACGAGGCCGCCCGCTGCGACCGGCTGCTGCTGCTCCGCGAGGGCGCCCTCCTCGCCGACACCACTCCCGCCCGGCTGCGCGCCGACGGCCGGAGCGACGACCTCGAGCAGGCGTTCCTCACGCTCGTCCGTGCCTCGGAAGGAGCAGCGGCATGAGCGGCGCGGGCCTGACCGCCGCCACGGCGGGCCGGGTGCTGCGGCAGCTGCGTCACGACCCCCGCACGATCGCCATGATGCTGCTGGTCCCGGGCCTGCTGCTGGGCCTGCTGTACCTGCTGTGGAAGGACCTGCCCGCACCGCCGGGCCAGGCGAGCACGTTCGACCGGATCGGGCTGACGATGCTCGGGATCTTCCCGTTCGTGGTGATGTTCCTGGTGACCAGCATCGCGATGCTGCGGGAGCGCACCTCCGGCACCCTCGAGCGGCTGCTCACCACGCCGCTGTCGCGGGCGGCCCTGCTGTTCGGGTACGGCTGGGCCTTCGGCCTGGCCGCCGCCGTGCAGGCCGTCGTCACCGTCGCCGTGGCCACGACCGTCTACGACCTGCAGGTGGCCGGCTCGCTCGCCCTGGTGGTGCTCATCGCCGTGGTGGACGCCGTCCTGGGCGTGGCCCTCGGGCTGCTGGCCAGCGCCTTCGCGAACAGCGAGTTCCAGGCCGTCCAGTTCATGCCGCTGATCGTGCTGCCCCAGTTCTTCCTCTGCGGCCTCCTCGTCCCTCGCGAGCAGATGGCCGGCTGGCTGCAGGCGGTCAGCGACGTGCTGCCCCTCACCTACGCGGTCGAGGCCCTGCAGGAGGTGGGCCGCTCGACCGACCCCACCGGCACGATCTGGGTCGACACCGCCGTCGTGGGCGGGGTCGCCGCCCTGGCGCTCGCGCTGGCGGCCGGCACCCTGCGGAGGAGGACCAGCTGAGCAGCCGACCCGAGACCGGCGGCACCCGGCGGCCGGGACGTCGCCCCGGCAACTCCGGCACACGGGAGGCGGTGCTCGCCGCGGCCCGCGCCGCCTTCGCCGAACGGGGTTTCGACGGGGCGACCATCCGCGGCATCGCCACGGCCGCCGGTGTGGACCCGGCGCTCGTGCACCACTACTTCGGCAGCAAGGACCAACTGTTCCTGGCCGCGGTCGAGGCGCCGGCCGACCCCGCCGACCTGATGCCCGCGGCCCTGGCCGGCGGGCGCGACCGGCTCGGCGAGAACGTCGTCCGCCTGCTCCTCGACATCTGGGACGGGCCGATGCGCCCCGCGGGCCTCGCCCTGCTCCGCTCGGCGGTGGCCAGCGAGTGGGGGGCCAAGCTGCTGCGCGAGTTCCTGGTCACCCAGGTGCTGCGCCGCGTCGTCGGCACGCTGGACCTGCCCCCGCCGGAGGCGGAGGCGCGCGGCGCGCTGGTCGCCTCCCAGCTCGTCGGGCTGGTGATGGGGCGCTACGTGCTCCTGGTGGAGCCGCTGGCCTCCGCGCCACCGGAGTGGCTGGTGGCGACCATCGGCCCGACCGTGCAGCGCTACCTGACCGGCGACGTCGACCTGCCGGGCTGACCGGGGATCAGCGGCCCCGGGAGAGCCGGGCGAGCTGCCGGGCCTGGACGACCAGCCGGCCCTCGGAGTCCCAGATGGTGCAGTCCTCGTCGATCCACCCGCCGCCGATCTGGGTGGCGCGGGCCTCCGCGAGGCACCAGCCCGGCGCCGGGAGCGCCCGGACGAGCACCTGCAGCTGCACCGTCGGCGCCCAGCCGCGCTGCCCCATCGCGAAGCCCAGGGGCGGCAGCACGTCGGAGAAGGTGAGCAGGGCCAGCGGGTCGGCGGGCCGGCCGTCGACGAACCGGATCCAGGCGCGCAGCACGGGCTCGTCCGAGGGCTCGCCGACCGTCCAGCCGGCGGTGGCGGGGTCGAGCCGGCTGTCGACGTGCCGGCTCAGGCCCGGGCGCTTGCCCGGGTCGGGGTTGAGCCGGGCGGAGAGGTCGACGCACTCGTCCGGCGGCGGGATGACGGGCATCGTCGCCGCGTAGTACTCCGGCTCGTCGTCCCCGAGGGTGGCCGTGGTGGCCTGGACGACGATCGAGGGACCGGCGCCGGAGCTGGCGAGCGTGACCACGGAGTGGGCCAGCGTGCGACCGGCGGCCCCGGGGGTGACCTCGAGCGTGGCCTCGCCGGCCGGGGTCGGCCGCACGTAGCTGGCAGCCACCGCGACCGGGTGCGGGTGCGGGCTCTCGGACACCGCCGCGCGCGCCGCGACCGACAGCAGGTAGCCGCCGTTCAGGATGCCGCCGCCGACCTGCCACGTCTGGTCCAGATCGGCCAGCAGCGCACCCCCCTCGCCACGTCGCACCGCGGTGGCGGTGTCGAAGTCGTAGGTCGGCTGGGCGTCGTCAGTCTGCGGCACGCATCACAGAGTGCCAGGGTGGCGTTCATGGACTACAAGCACCTGGGCCGCAGCGGCCTGACGGTCTCCCGGCTCTGCCTCGGCACGATGAACTTCGGCTCGCGGACCGAGGAGTCCGCCTCGCACGAGATCATGGACCGCGCCCTCGCCGAGGGCGTCAACTTCTTCGACACCGCGAACGTGTACGGCGGCGAGGCCGGCAAGGGCCGCACCGAGGAGGTCGTCGGCAGCTGGTTCGCCCAGGGCGGCGAGCGCCGCGAGAAGACGGTGCTGGCGACCAAGGTCTACGGCAACATGACCGACTGGCCGAACGACACGTTCCTCTCGGCCCGCAACATCGTGCGGGCCTGCGAGGCGTCGCTGCGCCGGCTGCAGACCGACTGGATCGACCTCTACCAGTTCCACCACGTCGACCTCCGCTCGCCGTGGGAGGAGATCTGGCAGGCCTGCGAGACGCTCGTCGCCCAGGGCAAGGTGCTCTACGTCGGTTCCTCCAACCACGCCGCCTGGCAGATCGCCGCGGCCAACGAGGCTGCGGCCCGGCGGCACTTCCAGGGCCTGGTCAGCGAGCAGTCCCACTACAACCTGCTCACCCGGCACGTGGAGCTCGAGGTGCTCCCGGCCGCCGAGCACTACGGCGTCGGCATCATCCCGTGGAGCCCGCTGGCCGGTGGCCTGCTGGCCGGTGTGCTGGAGAAGACCGAGGGCGGACGGCGCAACGACGAGCGCACCCAGAAGCGGGTCGAGAAGCTGCGCCCGCAGCTGGAGGCGTACGAGGCGTTCTGCCGCGAGATCGGCGCCGCCCCGGCCGACGTCGGCGTGGCCTGGCTGCTGCACCAGAAGGCCGTGACCGCGCCGATCATCGGTCCGCGGACGATGGAGCAGTTCGAGGGCGCCCTGGCGGCGTTGAAGCTCGAGCTGTCCGAGGACCAGCTGTCCCGCCTCGACGAGATCTTCCCGGGCTACAAGGCCGCGCCCATGGAGTACGCCTGGTGAAGCTCGTAGCTCGGGGCGACACCCAGCCGGCTCTCCAGGAGTAGCACCTCTCGGACCGGCCAGGCCGGTCCGCGGTACCCCGCCAGCCGGTCGGTCAGCGTCCCGTCGGCCGGCCGGCGGGGCGGCCACCGCCCGAGGGTCAGGTGCGGCCGGAACGGCCGCTCCTCGACGGGCAGGCGGAGCTCGCCCGCCAGCCGCGCCAGCCCACCCGCCAGGGCGGTCAGCGGGGCGACGTCGCCGTCGACCCCGGCCCAGGCCACCTGGGGACGGCGGACGCTGCCGAACCGCCCGGCCCCCGCGAGCCGGAGCCGCATCGGGGGTGCGGCCGCCACCACGGGCGCGGCCCCGGTGCAGAGGGCGGGCAGCACCTCGCGCGGCACGGCGCCCAGGAAGAGCAGGGTGAGGTGCCAGCGCCGGGGATCGGTCCAGCGCGGAGCACCCGGCAGGTCGCGCACCGGGGCGAGCGCCTGACGGAGATGCGTGCGCGCGGCGTCGGGTGGGTCGACGGCGAAGAACACCCGGGCGGGGGTCAGCCGCCCACCGCCAGCCCGGCCTGCTCCAGCGCCGCGACCAGCCGGAGCCGCTCGACGTCGCGCCGTCGCCCGTCGGGTTCGGCGGCCAGCGCATGGGGCACGCCGAGCATCCCCGCCGCCTCGGTCAGCACGTCGTCGTAGGCGGCCTGCAGCGCCCGGCGCCGGGCCATCGGCGCACCTGCCGGGACCATCGTCAGCCGGCGGCCCAGCCGGCGGACGTCGGCGGCCACGGCCTGCAGCGGCCGCCGGTCCAGCGGGGGCTGGTGGCGGGCGCGCCGGCGGGCGGCGCGCTCGGCGAGCCACCGTTCCGCGGGACCGAACCCGACGACGACGGCGCAGAACACGGCGAACGGCAGCCCGAGCAGGAGCAGCGAACCGGTCATGGCATCTCCGGAGCCCGACGGACGGACGAGCTGACCGTACCCGCGGATCAGCCGCCCGACGACGCGGACTGCACGCCCGGCGCCTGACCGGCCACGACCTCCTCGGCGGCCCGCTCGGCCGGCGGGGCGACGGCGCGCTCCCCCACGTGCAGTCGCACCCACGGCCGATCGCGGATGGTCTCCACCCGCACCGCCCGGCCCCGGGCGAGGACGACGGCCGCCGCCGCGGCCGCCAGCAGCACGACTCCCCCGCCGAGCAGGAGCCCCCAGCGCGGACCGAGGTGCTCGGCGATCACCCCGATCAGCGGCGCCCCGATCGGCGTCCCGCCCATGAAGCACATGAAGTACAGCGCCATGACCCGGCCGCGCATCTGCGGGTCGACGCCCAGCTGCACGAAGCTGTTGTTGGCGACGCTGAAGACCAGCGCCGCGGCACCCGTGGGCACCAGCAGCAGGCCGAACGAGACGTAGCCGGGCATGAGCCCGGTGACGATCGTGAGCACGGCGAAGACCAGGGCGGACCCCACCAGGAAGCGCCGCCTCGGCCGGCGGCTCCGGCGGGTGGAGAGCAGCGCTCCGCTGAGCGAGCCGACGGCGAACACCGTCGCGAGCAGACCGAAGGCCTCGGCACCCAGACTGAACTCCTCGCGGGCCATGAGCGCGATGGTGATCTGGTAGTTGAAGCCGAAGGTGCCCACGACGAAGGCCAGCCCCATCGCCAGCACCAGGTCGCGGTGCGCCCAGGCGTAGGCGACCCCGGCGCGCAGCTGTCCCTTGCCCCGCGCGACCGGTGCGCTGGGGTTCAGCTCGTCGGCGCGCATGGAGGCCAGCGCCAGGATGGTGAACCCGAAGCTGGCCGCGTTGATGAAGAAGGCGGGGGCGGTGTTCCCCGAGGCCGCGCCGATGAGCAACCCGGCCACCGAGGGCCCGACCAGCCGGGCGCCGTTGAAGATCGTCGAGTTGAGGCTGACCGCGTTGGTGAGCAGTTCCGGCCCGACCATCTCCGAGACGAACGACTGCCGCACCGGCGCATCGATCGCCGCCGCTGCGCCCAGGCCGCTGGCCAGCACGAAGACGTGCCACAGGGCCACCGAGCCGGTGGCCACCAGGACGGCGAGCACCAGCGCCAGCAGGCCCATGCAGGCCTGGGACATCTGGAGCAGCCGGCGCTTGGGGTAGCGGTCGGCCAGGACCCCGCCGTACGGGCTCAGCAGCACCGTGGGGGCGAACTGCAGGGCGGTGATCAGCCCGAGGGCGACGCCGCTGTCGTCGGAGAGCTGCAGGACCAGCCAGTCCTGGCCGATCCGCTGCATCCAGGTGCCGGTCTGGCTGACCAGGTTGGCCGAGGCGTAGCGCCGGTAGTTGGGCACCCGGAGGGCGCGGAACATGCCCCCGCCCGAGGTGTGGTCCGGAGCGCTCACCCGCCCGCCAGCTCGTCCATGATGGCGGCCGCGTCGCGGAGCACCGCCCGCTTCTCGGGGCTGAGCTCCTGCAGCTTCTCCGCCAGCCAGGCGTCCCGCGCCCGCCCCTCCGCCGCGAGCAGTTCCCGGGCCGGGTCGGTCAGCCCGAGCACGACCTGCCGCCCGTCGGTGGGGTGCGGCGTGCGCGAGACCAGCCCCATCCCCTCCAGCGCCACGACGACCCGGGTCATCGACGGCGGCTGGACCCGCTCGTGCGCGGCCAGCTCCCCCGGGCTCATCGGCCCGTGCCGCTTGAGCGTCGACAGCGCGGAGAGGTGGGTGATGGTCACCGACGTGTCGACCCGCTGGTGGCGCAGCCGGCGCGCGAACCGCATCACCCCCAGCCGCAGGTCGTGCGCGAGCGCGGCGGCGTCGAGCGTGGTCCGGGTCACATAGTTAGCTTACCTCACTAACGGAGCTCCGCTCGGGAACCGGAGCCTCGCGGCCCGCCTCGCCGCCTAGAACACCTGCTGGAGCGGCTCGAGGGCGAAGTAGACGACGAACAGGGCGGCGATCACCCACATCAGCGGGTGGACCTCGCGGCGCCGTCCGACCGCCGAGCGGAGCAGGACGTAGGTGATGACGCCGGCGCCGATGCCGTTGGTGATCGAGTAGGTGAACGGCATCAGCGCGATGGTGAGGAAGGCCGGGATGACCAGCGACATGTCGTCCCAGGCCAGGTTCCGGATCTGGGTGATCATCAGCGCGCCGACGATGACCAGCGCGGGCGCGGCCGCCTCCGACGGGACCATCTGCACCAGCGGCGTGAAGAGCATGGCCACCAGGAACAGGGCGCCGGTGACGACGCTGGCCAGGCCGGTGCGGGCGCCGTCGGCGACACCGGCCGTGCTCTCGATGTAGGTGGTGTTGGACGACACGCTGCCCGCGCCACCGGCGGCGGCGGCGACCGAGTCGATGAGCAGCACCGGCTGCGACTTGGGCAGGTTCCGCCGCTCGTCGAGCATGTCGCCCTCGGCGCCGACGGCGGTCACCGTGCCGACGGTGTCGAAGAAGTCGGCGATCATGATCGAGAAGACGATGAGCAGCGCGGCGATGACGCCGATCCGCTCGAAGCCGCCGAACAGCGAGAACTTGCCGATCAGCGACAGGTCCGGGCTGGCCACGACGTCGTCGGGCAGCGCGGGCACCTGCAGCGCCCACCCGTGGTCGTTCACCGCACCGTCGGCCCCGAAGCGCGGGCCGATGTCCGCGATCGCCTCGACGACGATGGCGAGCAGGGTCGTCGCCGCGATGCCGATCAGCAGCGCGCCCTTGACCTTGCGCACGACGAGCACGGCCATCAGCAGCAGGCCGAAGACGAACACCAGCATCGGCCAGCCGGCGAGCTGCCCGCCGACGCCGAAGGTGATCAGCGGGTTGCCCGGGCGGATGACCCCGGCGTCGGCCAGCCCGATGACGGTGAGGAAGAAGCCGATGCCGACGGCGATCGCCGTCTTCAGCTGGGCCGGGATCGCCTCGAACACCGCCCGCCGGAAGCCGGTGAGCACCAGCACCGTGATGAGCAGGCCCTCCAGCACGACCAGGCCCATGATCTCCG
The DNA here is from genome assembly GCA_963747895.1 of uncultured Actinomycetota bacterium. Lineage (GTDB taxonomy): Bacteria > Actinomycetota > Actinomycetes > Mycobacteriales > Geodermatophilaceae > Blastococcus. The sequence goes on along the minus strand of CAVVGX010000011.1, from coordinate 14,068 downwards.
GCCAGGACAGCTGCGTGCTCGCGTACACGGCGACGATGGCGTTGATGCCCAGGCCGGTCGCCAGCGCGAAGGGGTACCGGCCGACGACGCCCATGAGGATCGTCATGACGCCGGCGATCAGGGCGGTGACGGCCGCGACGGAGGCGAACGGGAGGGAGTTCCCGCTGATGTCCGCACCGGACAGGATGATCGGGTTGAGCACCACGATGTAGGCCATCGTGAAGAAGGTGGTGAGCCCGCCCCGGACCTCGCGCGCGACGGTGGAGCGCCGTGCGGTGATCTCGAAGTAGCGGTCCACACCGTTCTTCGGCTTCGCCCGCGGGCCGTCGCTGCGCCGGGGCGCGGCGGGTGCGTCGGCGACGACGTCGGCGGGCGTCTCACCCGCGGTCGAGCGGTGCAGGTCGGCCATGGCTGTACTCCAGGGGGGCGTGCGGCGGCGGTCGAGCGGCGACAGCGTGCCACAGGCCCGTCCGGCCGCCGCGGTCGCCACGGGCAGCGTGGCGGCCCGGGCCTAGAGTCGACCCGTGCCGACGCCGACGAAGCAGGCCCCTCCCCCGCTGCAGGTGGACACCGCCCGCGTGGTGCTCGTCGGTATCGCCCTGTGGGCGGTCGCCCTCGTCGTCGTCCTGCTGCTGGGCGAGCGGGTGGACCGGATGTGGACCTGGACCTGCGTGGCCGCCATCGGCCTGGGCGTGCTCGGCCTCGGCGTCATGCGCTGGCAGGGCCAGCTCGGCCGCAAGGACTAGCGCGCCGAGTGGGCCCGGAGGGTCCCGCGCAGGCGTGACGGACGCGCTCAGCGCATGCCGGGACGGCACGTGGCCGCGGTGTCATCCGGAGGATGACGGTGTCAGAGCACGTCGTAGGTGCCGGTGTCGTAGCGCGCCGTGTGGACCACCTCGGTCGGCTCGACCACCACGAGCGTCGCCTGGCTGTGCGCACCGCAGCCGTAGTCGGCGGTGACGACCCGCCCGTCGGCCGGCGCGTAGGCGTTGCCGCAGGCGCCGACCCGCTGGCGGAGCGAGCCGGCCAGCGGCAGCCAGAAGCCGCACGTGGCGCACGGGCCGGGAGCCGAGCGCGCCATCCCCGAGCCGGGGCCGAAGTCGCCGTCGGCCCACCGGGTGGCCGCGTCGGCGCGGCCCTCGGCGGACATGACCCGCTCGCGGCCCAGACCCAGCTCGAAGGCGACGACGCTGCCCTCGGGGTCGTCGGCGGAGTCGTCGTCGGCGGTGTAGGCCGGCACCAGCCGCGGGTCGTCCTCGGTGGAGGGCAGCACGTCGCCGACGGAGAGGTCGCCGGGGCGCAGCCGCTCGTGCCACGGCACCCACGCCGGCGCCAGCAGCGCCTGCTCGCCGGGCAGCAGCACGACCTCGTCGACGGTGACCTCGTCCTCGCCGGGCACCGCGGCGACGGTGACCGCCCAGTGCCATCCCACGTAGCCGGGCAGGCGGCTGGCGAAGGTGTGCGTGGCGGTGGCCCCGAGCACCTCGGCCGGCACCTCGCCGGTCGCCGGGACGGCGATCTCCGGCTCGATCCCGAGGTGCTCCCCCACGAGGGCGGGATCGCCGGCCGTCTCCGCTGCCGCGGCCCGCGCCTGCTCGACCGCCGCCGCCTCCGTCACGGACGCGGGGAGGGACGTGGCGGACCGGGAGGAGGCGACGGGTTCGGACACGGAGCCCATCGTCCCAGAGGACGACGGCCCGCGGGAGCCGGACCCTCCGCGAGGCGACGGGGCTCGCCGACAGCCCGGTGCGGCACCATGGACGGGTGCCCGCCTCCCGCCGTCCGGTACCGCCGCCGGACAGCGCCGACACCACACCACTGGGCCGGCCGTCGACGACGCCCCTGCCCGGGGTGCCGCCGCGGGTCACGGTCACCCGGGTCGCGCTCTCGCGCAGCCGCGAGCTCTCCCGCGCCGCGGCCCGCCGCGTGCAGACGGCCAGCCGGGCCGACGGCGCCGAGGCCAGCGGCCTGAGCCGGCTGCTGTGGGTGAACGCCCTCCACATGGCCGGGGACGCGCTCATCGCCGTCTCGCTGGCCGGCACCCTGTTCTTCGCGGCGACGACCGACGCCCAGCGCGGCAACGTGGCGCTCTACCTGCTGGTCACGATGGCGCCGTTCGCGGTGCTGGCCCCGGTCATCGGCCCCCTGCTGGACCGGCTGCAGCGCGGCCGGCGGTGGGCGCTGGCGGCCAGCTCGTTCGGCCGCGCGGCGCTCGCCCTGTTCATGGCGGCCCACTTCGACGACCTGCTGCTCTACCCCGCGGCCCTCGGCGTCCTGGTGCTGTCGAAGGCGCACAACGTGCTGCGCGCCGCCGTCGTCCCCCGCGTGCTGCCGCCCGCCCTGTCGCTGACGTCGGCCAACGCGCGGCTGTCGGTGTTCGGGCTGGCGACCTCCGGGGTGGCCGGCGCCCTCGGTGCCGCGGTGGCGTGGGCGCTGGGGTTCCCCCCGGAGCTGTGGCTGACCGCCGCCGTCTTCTCCGTCTCGGGGGTGCTGGCCGCGCGGCTCCCCCGGCACGTCGACGTCCCGGCCGGCGAGCTGTCGGCGGACGTGCTGAGCACCGCGGAGATCCCGGTGGCCGGGCGCCGGCGCCGCCGGGTGAGCCCGCACGTCGTCATGGCCCTGCGCGCCACGGCGGCCCTGCGCGGGCTCACCGGCTTCCTCACCATCTTCCTGGCCTTCCTGGTGCAGGCCGAGTTCACCGACGGGTGGTCCGCGACGCTGGCGCTGGGCAGCGTCGCCGTGGCCGCAGGCGCCGGGAGCTTCCTCGGCACGGCCGCGGGGTCGCGGCTGGGCGCGGCCGCGCCCGACCGCGTGGTGCTGATCGCGGCGGGCACCGCGGCCGCGGTCACCGTGCTGGCGGCGGTCTTCTACGGCTTCGGCATGGCGGTGCTCGTCGCCGGGGTCGCCTCGGTCACCAACGCCCTGGGCAAGGTCGCGCTCGACGCGATCATCCAGCGCGAGGTGCCGGAGAACCTGCGCGCGTCGGCATTCGCCCGCTCCGAGACCGTGCTGCAGCTGGCCTGGGTCGCCGGCGGCGCGCTGGCGATCGCCCTGCCCACCACCGGCTGGATCGGGTTCACCGTCGCCGCGGCACTGCTGGTGCTCGCGGTCGGCCTCGTGGTCTGGAGCCTGGTCGCCGGCCGGAACTCCCCCGTTCCGGCGTCCCCGGACGCCCCGACGACCCCGATGGGACCGCAGTGGACCTGAGACGGACGACGGCGGCCGGCGTGCTGCCCGCGCTGGTGCTGCTGCTCGGCGGCTGCGCGAAGGACGAATACGCCCCCGGCTCCGTGCGGGTGCAGGCCGGCGCGCTGGACGTCACCGCCCAGGCGACGCAGGGCTGCGACGACGGCGAGAAGGTGCGCTACGACACCAAGCCACCCGTCGTCGAGGTGGCGGCCGACGACGACATCACGCTCACCGTCCCCGAGTCCGTGGCCGAGCGAGGGTGGGCTGTCCAGGTGTTCGACGACCAGCTCCAGGAGAAGCTCGGCACCGTCGACGTCCCCGACGGCGAGGCGCGGTTCGACGGCATCAACAGCTCCGACATCGTCCCGCCGGCCTTCTACCTGCTCGTCGTCGAGGACAAGGGCGGCGACTGCGGGATCTGGTCCCGGGCGTGGCCGGTCGGCTTCATCCGCGCCGGCGGCTGATCAGCTCTCCAGGTCGGTGGCGACGGCGCGCAGCACGGAGCCGATCTTGCGGGACTCCGCGCGGTCGGGGTGCCGGCCGTGGCGCAGCCCCTCGCCCACGTCGTCGAGCAGCTTGATCAGGTCCTCGATGATCGGGACCAGCTCGTCGGGCTTCTTCCGGCTCTTCGCCGCGACGGTGGCGGCCACCGAGGGCAGCGGGTCCAGGACGCGCACCTGCAGCGCCTGGTCGCCGCGCTTGCCGGCGACGATGCCGAACTCCACGCGCTGACCGGGCTTGAGCTCCGCCGTGCCGGCGGGGAGGGCGTCCTTGTGCACGAAGACGTCCGGACCGTCCTCGCGCGCGAGGAAGCCGAAGCCCTTCTCAGGGTTGAACCACTTCACTTTCCCGGTGGGCACGTCAGATCCTCGGTTCCTCGCTGGCAGGTCACGCTCCGCGCCCCAGGTTAGTGCCGGTCACCCCCGGCGAGGCCGGGGACGACGCCGACGTGCTGGTGCGGGGCCCGGTGCGGGCCCCGGGCGCGGCGGAGTCGGTGCGGCTGCCGCCGTCGGACCACCGCGCACTCGTCGTCCCCTGCGCGAAGGGCTGACCTGCGGACACGGGTCGCGCGGCGGTGAGTCCCGAGTGATCATGTCGCCATGGCACGCACCGGTTCGACGCGCATCTTCACCCTGCTGGCCACCGTCGTCCGTGTCGTGGCGTCGGTGATCGGCGCGCTGATCGTCGCGCACGCGGTGTTCGTGTTCTTCGAGGCGAACCCGTCCAACCCGCTGGTGGAGTTCACGGCGGGGATCCGCGACAGCTTCGGCTGGTTCACCAAGGACCTGTTCCAGCCCTCGGACCCCAAGATCGGCGAGACGATCAACGACGCGCTCGCCGCCCTGATCTGGGTGGTCGGGGGAAACCTGGTCTCGAAGCTGATCGTCCGGCTGGCACCCGCCTCCAGCGCCAGGGCCTGAGGCGGGTGCCGGCCAGGCGTCAGCGGTTCTCGGGGAGCTGCACGCCGGCGCGGTTCGGCTTGTCCGTCGGGTGCGCATAGCGGACCAGCTCGACCGGCATGGGGAAACCGTGGTCCTGACCGAACGGCGACAGGCCGCCGGCCACGGACGCCGAGAGCTCGGTCAGCGGCGGGCCGCCGTCCTCGGACTCGCCCCAGGTGGGCTCGACCAGGTGGGCGTTCTTCGAGCTGCGCTTGGACATGGCGCCCATCTTCCCCGATGGCCTCCCCGCACCGCACGCCGCCGTACCGGCGCCGCGTCGTAACGTGGACCGGATGCCCGCCGCCCCTCCGCCGACGCTCGCCGCCTGGCTGCGCACCCGCGACGACGCCCAGCTCGGTGCCCTGCTGGCCGCCCGTCCCGACGTCGCGCGCCCGGCACCCTCGGACGTCGTGGCCCTCGCCTCCCGCCTGGCGGTGCCGGTGTCGGTGGACCGCGCGCTGGACGAGCTCGACGCCGGGACCCTCCAGGTGCTGGACGTGGTACTGCTCGCGCCCACCGACGGCATGCCGACCGAGGACGTCGTCGCCGCGCTGCCCGAGGTGCCGGAGGACGGGCTGGCCGGCGCACTCACGACCCTGACCGACCGCGCGCTGCTCTGGGGTGACGACGTCCTGCGCGCCCCGGACCCGGTGCGCCGCGCGGTGCGGCACCCCGCCGGGCTGGGCCGCCGTGCGGTCGACCTGCGGGTGCAGCTGCCGGCCGACCTGCCCGCGGCGCTCGCGGCGCTGTCCGCCGAGGAGCGCTCCGTGCTGGAGCGGCTGGCCGGGGAGCGCCCGGTCGGCCACCTGCCGGAGAGCGCGGGCGGCGCCGACTCGCCGGCCCGCCGGTTGCTGCAGCGCGGTCTGCTGGCGCGCATCGACGCGCTCAACGTCGAGCTCCCGCGGGAGATCGGACTGCACCTGCGGGGCGACCAGCCCTACGGCCCGCCGCGGGTGCGTCCCGAACCTGAGCTGCTCACCCGCGAACCGAAGACCGTGGACCGGCAGGCCGCCGGGGCCGCCCTGGAGTCGGTCGGCCGGATCGGCGAGCTGCTCGCGCTGCTGGAGGAGGAGCCGGCCGGGCTGCTCCGCAGCGGCGGGGTGGCCGTGCGCGACCAGAAGCGGCTGGCGCGGGAACTGCACGTGCCCGAGCCCGAAGCGGCCTGGTTGCTGGAGCTGGCCTTCGCCGCCGGGCTGCTGGACGTGGGTGGGCCGCACCGCGACGAGTGGCTGCCCACCCGCGCCTACGACATCTGGCGGGAGCAGGACCTCGCCGACCGCTGGGCGGTGCTGGCCGCGGGCTGGCTGGCCGGCATCCGGCTGCCGGCCCTCGTCGGGCAGCGGGACGTGGCCGGCAAGGCCGCCAACGCGCTCTCGCCCGACCTGGTGCGGCACACCGCCCCGGCGATCCGACGCTCGGCGCTGGCCGCGCTGGCCACCCATCCCGCCGGCTCGGGGCTGCCCCCCGACGACCTGGTGGCGCTGCTGCGGTGGCGCACCCCCCGGCGGGCGGACCGGCTCGCCCCGGTGCCCGGCATGCTCGCCGAGGCGGCGCGGCTGGGCGTCCTGGTCGGGGGCGTCCTCTCCTCGGGCGGGCGCGGGCTGCTGGCCGGCGGCGAGGACGGCGCGGCGACCGGGATGCGCGGCCTGCTTCCCGAGCCGGTCGACCACGTGCTCGCCCAGCCCGACCTCTCGCTGATCGCACCCGGCCCCCTCGTGGCCGAGCTCGCCGACACGCTCGCCGTCGTCGCCGACGTCGAGTCCTCCGGCGGCGCGACGGTCTTCCGGGTCTCGGAGGCCAGCGTCCGCCGGGCACTGGACGTCGGCTGGTCGGCCTCGGACCTGCACGACTTCTTCGCCCGGGCCTCGCGCACGCCGGTGCCGCAGTCCCTGGACTACCTGGTCGACGACGTCGCCCGCCAGCACGGCCGGCTGCGGGTCGGGGCGATCGAGAGCTACGTGCGCTCCGACGACCACGGCCTGCTCGCCCAGGTGCTCAGCGACCGGCGGACGGCGGCGGCCGAGCTGCGCCGCCTGGCACCCGGGGTGCTGGTGAGCGGGCTGGGCGCCGACGAGGTCCTCACGGTGCTCCGCGAGGCGGGGTACGCGCCCGCCGGGGAGAACCCGGGTGGCGCCGTCCTCACCCGGCCGCCGGGCCGGCCGCGCGCCGCGGGACGCCGGACCAGCGGCACGGAGGGCGCGTCCGCGCCGCGGCCGCTGACCACGGACGAGGTCGCCGCCACCGTCCGCGAGATCCGCGCCGGCGACGCCGCGGTCGCCGCCCGCCGCGGCGAAGCGGTGCGGCAGGTGCCCGGGGTCACGACGGCGTCGACGCTGGAGCTGCTGTCGCGCGCCGTGCGCGAGGGCACGCCGGTGTGGCTGGGCTACGTGGACGCGCAGGGCAGCGGCAGCCAGCGGGTGGTCCAGCCCGTGTCGCTGGTCGGCGGCTTCCTGCAGGGGTTCGACGAGCGTCGCGGCGAGAGCCGCACCTTCGCCGTCCACCGCATCACCTCGGTGGCGCTGGTCGAGGACGACGACGCCCCCGTCCCGGGCTGACCTGCGCCGGAACCCCATAAGCGCTTCCCTCCACCTGCGCGACTGCGGAAGAATCCGGGCACCGCTCGACGTTGCGCGGACTGGTTGTCATCAGCAACTGTCCGACGCCGCCGGCCGGTTGCTGCCCGTGGTGAGGAGCAGACATGACAGGACGACGGACCGTGGCGGACCGGCTCGCGGACGCGCTGGGTGCCGTGCTCGGCACGACCGAGCTCCCTCTCCGCCTGCGCGGCTGGGACGGGTCGGTGGCCGGGCCCCCGGGCGCCCCCGTGCTGGCGGTGCGGTCGCGGCGGGCGCTGCGACGGCTGGCCTGGTCGCCCGGGCAGCTGGGCCTGGGTCGCGCCTACGTGGCCGGTGAGATCGACATCGAGGACGACGTCTTCGACACCTTCGAGGCGCTGCGGTCGGTCGGCCGCCTCGCCCGGAAGGGATCGATGGCCGCACCCACCGCCCGCGACCGGCTGTCGCTCCTGGGCACCGCGCTGCGCCTGGGCGCGATCGGACCCGAGCCCGCGCCGCCGGCGGAGGAGGCCGACCTGGGCCGCTCCGGCGGGCGCCACTCACGCCATCGCGACGCCGCGGCGATCTCCCACCACTACGACGTCGGCAACGACTTCTACGAACTGGTGCTCGGCCCCTCGATGGTCTACTCCTGCGCCGTCTGGTCCTCTCCGGACACCGGCCTGGACGCCGCCCAGGAGGCCAAGCTCGACCTGGTCTGCCGGAAGCTCGGGCTGACCGGGGGCGACCGGCTGCTCGACGTCGGGTGCGGCTGGGGCAGCCTCGCCATGCACGCCGCGCAGCGGTACGGCGCCACCGTCGTCGGCATCACTCTCTCGGAGGAGCAGGCGCAGCTCGCGCGCAAGCGGGTGGCCGAGGTGGGGCTGACCGACCGCATCGAGATCCGGGTGCAGGACTACCGGGAGATCGCCGACGGCCCCTTCGACGCGATCAGCTCGATCGGCATGTCCGAGCACGTCGGCCGCGCCGAGATGCCGGCGTACGCCCGGCGGCTGCACGACCTGCTGCGGCCGGGTGGGCGGCTGCTCAACCACGCCATCGCCTGGAACTCAGGGACGACGACGTGGAACCCCGACACGTTCATCGCGCGGTACGTCTTCCCCGACGGGGAGCTCCTCGGGCTCGGCGAGACCGTGGGGCTGCTCGAGGACGGCGGAGCGCTCGAGGTGCTGGACGTCGAGGCGCTCAGGCAGCACTACGCCCTGACCCTGCGGGCGTGGGTGCGCCGCCTGGAGGGGCACTGGGACGCCGCGGTCGCCGCCTCCAGCCCAGGTCGCGCGCGGGTGTGGCGGCTGTACATGGCGGCCTGCGCGCTGGCATTCGAGTCCGGCGAGATGGGCGTCAACCAGGTGCTGCTCCGGCGTCCCGGTGGCGAGCAGCCGCCGCTGCGTCGCGACGCCTGGGTCTGACGCTCAGCCGGCCGGTCGCAGCAGGAAGACGACGGCGTCGGCGCCGGCCGGGGCGGGTCGCCCGGCGGGGTCCAGCACGGCCTCCGTCGCCAGGCCCGCCCCGGCAGCCAGCGCCGAGAATCCCTCCCGGTCGTGCCAGTGCAGCGTCCAGGTGCGGTCGAGCACGCTGCGGTCGTCGCCGGCGAGGCGCTCGTAGCGCAGGAGCGAGCGCTGGGTGCGGGTCTGCTCGTCACGCTCCTCGGATCGGACCGAGATCCGCAGCAGCGCGCCGTCGTCCGCACGCGCCTCGCGGGTCCGGCCGAGTTCCGCCGGGCCGGTCGGATGCGGCACGAAGAGCGGCACCACCGCGGTGCCGTCGTCGGTGAGGTGCCGCCGGATCGCGCGCAGGGCCGCGGCGGCGGTGGCGTCGTCGGGCAGCAGCGTGAAGGTCGGGCCCGCCAGGAAGACCGTGCGGTAGCGGCGCGGGAGGTCGAGGGCCTCCATCCGCTGGTGGTGCAGGACGACGTCCAGACCCGCCTCGCGCGCCGCCGTCCGGCAGCGGGCGAGCATGTCGGCGGAGGAGTCGACACCCTCGACCTCCAGGCCCTGCCGCCGGAGGTCGAGCAGCGGCTCGCCGTCCCCGCAGCCCAGTTCCAGGGCCGGCTCGCCGTACCGCCGGACGAGGGCGGCGTAGGGCGCCGGGTCGGTGCGCACGGACTTCAGCGGCGCGTAGAGCTCGGCGACCAGACCGGTGTAGAAGTCGGCGGGCTGCACCCGGCCAGGCTCCCGGATCGGGCCCGCGAGCGGAAGGGACAGCCCGCTCGCGGCGTTAACCTGGGCAGTCCGGCGCGCACGGCTGCGCCGAAGCCCCCGAACGAAGGACGCTGACGCGTGTCTGACGGCCCCCTGATCGTCCAGTCCGACAAGACGCTGCTGCTCGAGGTCGACCACCCGCTGGCCAAGGAATGCCGGGCCGCGATCGCGCCGTTCGCCGAGCTGGAGCGCTCGCCCGAGCACGTGCACACCTACCGGGTGACCCCGCTGGCGCTGTGGAACGCGCGCGCCGCCGGGCACGACGCGGAGCAGGTCGTCGACGCGCTGGTCCGCTACTCGCGCTACCCGGTGCCGCACGCGCTGCTGGTCGACGTCGCCGACACCATGGACCGCTTCGGCCGGCTGACCCTGGCCAACAACCCGGTGCACGGCCTGGTGCTCACCTCGTCGGACCGCGCGGTGCTCGAGGAGGTCATCCGCTCGAAGAAGGTCGCCCCCATGTTGGGCGCCCGCATCGACGCCGACACCGTGATCGTGCACGCCGCCGAGCGCGGGCGGCTCAAGCAGGCGCTGCTGAAGATCGGCTGGCCGGCCGAGGACCTCGCCGGCTACGTCGACGGCACCGCGCACCCGATCGAGCTCGACCAGGCCGACTGGCACCTGCGCGACTACCAGCAGGAGGCGGTCGACGGCTTCTGGGCCGGCGGCTCGGGTGTCGTCGTCCTCCCCTGCGGTGCGGGCAAGACGCTGGTCGGCGCGGCCGCGATGGCCGAGGCGAAGGCCACGACGCTGATCCTGGTGACGAACACCGTCGCCGGGCGGCAGTGGAAGCGCGAGCTGATCGCGCGCACCTCGCTCACCGAGGAGGAGATCGGCGAGTACTCGGGCGAGCGCAAGGAGATCCGCCCGGTCACGATCGCGACCTACCAGGTGATCACCACCCGCCGGAAGGGCGAGTACATCCACCTGGACCTGTTCGACGCGCAGGACTGGGGCCTGATCGTCTACGACGAGGTGCACCTGCTGCCTGCGCCGATCTTCCGGCTGACCGCCGACCTGCAGTCGCGTCGGCGGCTGGGGCTGACGGCGACGCTGGTGCGCGAGGACGGCCGCGAGGACGACGTCTTCTCGCTCATCGGGCCGAAGCGGTACGACGCCCCGTGGCGCGACATCGAGGCGCAGGGCTACATCGCGCCGGCGGAGTGCATCGAGGTGCGGGTCTCGCTCGACGACGAGGAACGGATGACGTACGCCGTCGCGGAGCCGGAGGAGAGATACCGGATCGCGGCGACCGCGCAGTCCAAGCTGCCGGTGATCCGGCGGGTGCTGGAGCGGCATCCCGACGAGCCCTCGCTGGTCATCGGGGCATACCTCGACCAGCTCGAGGAGCTCGGCGCCGCGCTGGACGCACCGGTGATCCAGGGATCGACGACGAACAAGGAGCGGGAGCGGCTGTTCCAGGCCTTCCGCACCGGTGAGATCCGCACGCTGGTGGTCTCGAAGGTCGCGAACTTCTCCATCGACCTGCCCGAGGCCGCCGTCGCCGTGCAGGTGTCGGGGACGTTCGGCTCGCGCCAGGAGGAGGCGCAGCGGCTCGGACGGCTGCTGCGGCCGAAGGCCGACGGGCGGCAGGCGCACTTCTACAGCGTCGTCAGCCGGGACACCCTCGACAGCGAGTACGCCGCGCACCGGCAGCGCTTTCTCGCCGAGCAGGGCTACGCGTACACGATCGTCGACGCCGGGGACCTGGCCGGACCGGGCGAGGTCAACGGCCCCGACTGGGTGGACGAGTCCGCCGACTGAGACCCGCGTCACCTCTGAGGAGGGCCGGGCCGTAGCTTCCAGGGCGACGGTCCGGTCCCACTCCGAGAGGCACGCATCCCATGGACGAGATCCAGCAGCTGGTCGCCGAGAACGAGATCCGCGCCCTGGTCGCGCGCTACGCGCAGTACACCGACGACACCCGGCTCGAGGAGTGGACCGCGCTCTTCGTCGAGGACGCCCGCATGGAGGCCGGCGGTCAGCCGCTCGAGGGTCGGCCGGCGCTGACCGAGTGGATCACCGCCGTGACCTCGAGCATGAAGCTGCGGCACATCATGGGCGGGGTGACCGTGACCCTGGACTCGGCGACCGAGGCGCACGGCGCCGCGGACATGATCCTGCTGGCGGCGGTCGAGGGTTCGTGGATCATCGCCGGCGCCCCGCGCTATGTGGACCGGTACGTGAAGACCGACGCCGGCTGGCGCTTCGCCGAGCGCATCCTCGAGGACCGTCCCGCCAAGTAACGACCGGCCCGGCCCCCGCCGCCCGCTGACCACCACGGTCAGAAGGGCGGCGGGGTGGTGGTCGCCCGCAACCCACTGGTCGTGGTCACGGTGAGCGCGCCACCGGCGCCGAGCTCGTGCCGCCACCCCGGCGCCTGGTGCTTGCCCCGGTGGTGCGGCGTGCAGTAACCGACGAGGTTGTCAGCACTGGTCGGACCGTCGGGCCAGGGGCGATCGTGGTCGAGCTCGCCCCTTCCCGGGACGGAGCGGCGACAGCCGGGGAAGCGGCACCGGCGGTCGCGTGACCGCACGTAGCGGTCGAGCCCGGCGTTCGGGCGGTAGCCCCCGGCGGGTGGCGGTGTGCCGAGGCCAGGGCGGCCGTCGAGGTCGTGACGGCACCGGGCCGGTCGCCGGACGCAGGCCGGCCGCCCGCAGGCCGCGGTGCGACGCAGCTCGCGGCTGTCGGTGAGCGCCAGCAGCGCGCCGGTGAGGGCGTCGACCAGCGCGATCCGCGGCCGCTCGCCGAGCGAGCCGCCCGCCGTCGCGTCCAGGAGGCGGGCGAGGACGGCTCGCTGCTCGGCTCCGGCCGCGGCGAGCGCCCCGACCGTGTCCTCAGCAGCCGAGGCCCGGCCGGCGGGCGAGGTCCGCCACGCTGCCTCGTCCCCGGCGTCGGCCAGCTGCGCCCGACGCACCGCATCAGCAGCCCACCGAAGCGCACGGTCGAACTCGAGCTGCGCCCGCCCCGCCGCCACCACGGCTCCGTCCGCGGCAGCGGCACTCGGCCAGCGCAGGGCAGACCCGGCGGAGGGCTCGGAATTGCGACCCATGGAGCCCTTCACGTGCTGTCGCCGTCGGCTGGCATGGTGCGTCGGCTCGTACTCGTACTCCACGGAGCGGCGGTTCGGCGGCCGCGCCTCTGCCGCACCCCAGTTCTCGCCCTCGGCACGCCGCTCCACGTCTCGCCACCACTCCTCGAGCGCCCGCTCCAGGACCGACGGCCCCGGTGGCGACGCCGTCCGCGGACGGGCAACCCCGGCACGAGCACGCACGGGTACCGGCGCGGTCTCCCCCTCCGGGACGACCTCGTCGGACGACACGGGGTCGTCACCGTGGTGCTGGCCGTCCGGACCTCTGTCCTCGGGACTCATCGGCGCTTCGGCGGCGGGCGGCAGCAGGCCGAGCGCTCGCGCCAGCGCGCGCACCACCTCGGCGGGAACGACCTGACCGGCGACCTCGCCGGGCTCGTCCCCACCCGCGAGCGTCGACGCGGAGGCGACCACGGTGAGGTGCGCCTGCACCGGGGCCAGCCCGTTCTCCCCCGGCCGCAGCACCAGGTCGAGCAGGCAGTCGGCCATCTTCTGGTTCCGGGTGCGCTCGTCACCGGGTTCGTCGAGGGCGTCGGCGTACCGGCCCAGCGCATCGACCAGCGCCGCAGCCTCGGGCACGGTCAGCAGCGCCACCGCCTGCGCCATGCCGTCCTCCCGGTCGGGACGAAGGTGCACTCCGCGCCGCCGCACGGCCTCGACCAGCCGGCGCGCGCTGTCGCGGGCGTCGACCAGCAGCCCCAGCCGCCGGGCCTTGTCGACCAGCTGGGCCGGCGTCGTCACCCGGCCGGCCCTCCACGCGAGCAGCTTCGCCTCCACCTCGGCCCGCTTCTCCGCATCGGCGATCGGCCCGACCCGCTCGAGCATCGGGAAGAGATGCCCGACGTGCACGGCGCCGGACTCCAGCGCCTCGAGGGTCCGCGGCAGCCGGTGGACGAGGGTGAGCGACCGCTCCAAGAGGGTCTCTGCCGACTGTTGGGTGATCTCGAGCGCCAGCCCCAATTCTTGGCCGGCCCACTCGCTCACGTCCGAGAGCACCGCCGGCCGCATCGCCCGCCGCTCCGCGCCCATCGATCCGGGCTGTCCGGCAGGGCGGTCGGCGGATGCGGGGCGGGCGGCGGCGAAGGCGGCGACCGCGCGGGCCCGGACCGCGGTCTGCCGGGCGATCTCGCGGTCGGCCGCCTGGACGGCGCCGAGCGCGCCCGACGCCCACCCCGCCGTGGGCTCCCCCGTCGTCACGCCGTCCGTCATGCTTTCGATCGTATGTTCGACCACTGACAGTTCTGTGCGGGCAGAACTCAGTGCGCAGCGGTTCGCCTTCCGAGATCCAGTCCCATGAGCACCTCGTCCCGAACGCCGTGCCGGGTGAACCGCAGCGCGCCGGGCCAGGTTCCCACCGCGGTCCAGCCGAACCTTCCGTAGAACTCCTCGAGTCCCATGCCGCCCCGGACCTCCAGACGGAGGTACGCCAGCCCGAGGTCGTCACGCGCCGACCTGTGCAGTTCGCCGAGCAGTGCCCGGGCGACCCCGGTCCCCCGCTCGGACGGCCGGGTCTGGACGTGGGTCACGCGACCCCAGTGCGCCGTCACCGGATCGGCGTTGCTGGTGAGC
>CAVVGX010000010.1:0-150183 GCA_963747895.1 uncultured Actinomycetota bacterium | reverse complement strand
CCAGCAGCATCCCGATCAGCAGCGCGAGCGGGTCACGGCCGAGCAGCTCGTCGGCGGCGTCGTCCTGGGCGATGCGGAGGGTGGGCACACCGAGATGGTGCCGCACAGCGATTGCGTGGGAATCACCCTCCGGCCGGGGAGACGGGGCTCGGTACGCCGGGAACGATGCGCGCGTCTGGTCCGGTCAGTTCGCGGGTCGCACTGTGCACCCGACACTGCGTGCGGAATGCTGTGCAGGTGGCCCGGTACGGCCAGTACTGCCCGATCGCGCTCGGCGCGGAAGTGCTCGCCGAGCGGTGGACGCCGATCGTCCTGCGCAACCTGCTGGTCGGCTGCGAGCGTTTCGGGGAAATCCTCGACGGCGCCCCCGGGTTGTCCCGGTCGGTGCTGGCCAAGCGATTGCGCAGCCTGGAGCACGACGGCGTCGTGGCCCGAACCGGCAGCGGGTCCGCTACCCGGTACCGGCTCACCGATGCCGGCCGTGAGCTGGCCGACGTGGTCCTGGCCCTCGGCCGGTGGGGCGCGCGATGGCGGGAGGCCCTTCCCGAGCACCACGACCCCTACCTCATGCTGTGGACGCTCTCCCGCCTGATCGACCCGGCCGCGCTGCCCCGGTCACGGGTCGTCGTCCGCTTCGACCTCGCCGGGGGCGTCACGCCCGACCGGTACTGGCTGGTGCTCGCCAGGGCCGGCAGCGAGGTCTGCGTCACTCACCCCGGCGGCGACGAGGACGGCGTCGTCGCCACCGACCCCACCTGGCTCTACCGCTGGCACTGCGGGCACGTGGCCCTGGGGGCGGCCATCCGGGCCGGCGGGATGCACGTCACCGCGCCGCCGTGGCTGGAGCGGCTGCTGGCCCACTGGGGCACGCTCAGCCCGTTCGCCGGCCTCACCCCGATCACCCCGGCGCCGCACCGGACCGGCTGACCGTCCTGTCGCCCCGGCGGTTCGAACGTCGAACTTCCGTCGGGCAACGGCCCGCGGTTGCCTGGCGAACGCACCAGCCGAACCGCCAGAAGGAGGGGTCGTGGCCATGAGACGACGGGCGACCCAGGCATACGCGCTCACCGCCGACGCGGCGGAGTACTACGAGTCCACTTTCGTCCCGGCGCTGTTCCGCCCGTGGGCCGAGCGGCTGGCCGACGCCGCCGACCCGCGTCCCGGGCAACGGATTCTCGACGTGGCCTGCGGCACCGGCATCGTCGCCCGAACGCTGGCCGAACGCCTTGACCGCAGCGCCGCTTCCGCTGGCTCGATCACCGGAGTCGACGTCAACCCCGCGATGCTCGACGTCGCCCGAGGGCTGCGGCCGGACCTGACGTGGCTGGCGGGTGACGCGGCGGAGCTGCCCCGGCCCGACGTGTCAGCGGACCTGGTGACCTGCCAGGCCGCGCTCATGTTCTTCCCCGACCGCGTCGCTGCGCTCCGAGAGATGGCCCGGGTCGTCGCGCCCGCCGGACGAATGCTGCTGCACGTGCCGGGCCGCCTGGAACGCAGCGCCGGCTACGCCGCCCTCGCCGATGTCGTCGCCCGCCACGCCGGCGCCGAGGCGCAGCAGCTGCTGGCCGGCTACTTCGCCGCCGGCAACCCCGCCGGCCTGCGCGCGGACCTGGCCGCGGCCGGGCTGGTGGTCAGGGCCTTCGACACCTGGGTCGGCGCCACCCGGCTGGATTCGATCGACACGTTCCTGTCGGTCGAGCTGCTGCCCGTCGCCGACCTGGTCGACCCGGAGATCCGGGACCGGATCGTCGCAGACTGCCGCACCGCGCTGGCCCCCTTCACCACCACCGATGGCGCCGTCGCCGCACCCATCGAGGCTCACCTGGTGACCGCCTCGACCCGCAGGTGATCGCACGCGGCGTCCGGTGACGAAGCGGGGAACGCGCACGGCCAGGCGCACCCGGGGCCGAGACGGACACCGGCCGGGCACGGACGGCCCGACAGCTGCCCGCCATCCGGTCACTGGCGGGACATGGCGACGCGCAGGCGTTCCTCGGGGTCGATGACGTGGTCGTGGTCGTCCGTGCCGACGTCGAGCTGGACCCAGTGCAACCGGCCGGTGAACCGGCTGCTGCGCGTGTTGTAGTCGGTGGACACGGTCGTGCCGGATTCGTAGCCGACATCGGTGGTCTCGTCGGCGGAGAAGACCAGGGGTTGTGTCTGCTCGACCCGGCCGCGACCGACCGGCTGGCCGTCGTGGTAGAGGGTCACGCCGCCACCCTTGGCGATCCCGCCACCGTCGTAGGCGAACTCCACCCGTACCTGGTGCTTGCCCGGCGGCACGGGGACGTCGGCGACGGTCTGGTACTCGTGGATCCCGAGCACGTTGTAGGTGAACGCGAGGGAGCCCGCCCTGCAGTAGACGACCCACCCGCCGAACCGACCGCCCTGGGCGATGATCACGCCTTGCGCGCCGCTGTCGGGCACGTCGACCTCCGCCGTGACCGAGAACGACCGGTTCTTGATGCTCACCACGCTGTTCTCGGACAGCCGGCCCATGCCGGGGAAGAAGACCTGGGAGTCGCCGTGGATCAGCGTGGGCCTCCCGGCCTGGGCAGGGTCGAGCCTTTCGGCCGTGCGGTCGTCCATCGGCAGCACGCCGTACTTGGTGGCCTCGATCAGCCACAGCCGTTGCAGCTCGGCGAGCTTCTCCGGCTGGTCGGCGGACAGGTCACGTGCCTGGCTGAAGTCGTCCCTGCCGTCGTAGAGCTCCCACACGTCCTCGTCGAACGCGGGCATGGTGCCGCCCACCATGACCCACGGCGTGCGGTGCTTGGTGACCGCGCTCCAGCCCTGGTGGTAGATGCCACGGTTGCCGAACATCTCGAAGTACTGCAGGTCGTGGCGTTCGGTCGCCTGCCCCTCGTCGAACGTGTAGAGCATGCTGGTGCCCTCGATCGGGGCCTGCTGGACGCCGTTGACGAACGTCGGCTCCGGAAGTCCGGCCGCCTCCAGGACGGTCGGGGCCACGTCGATCACGTGGCAGAACTGGCTGCGCAGTCCCCCACGGTCGGAAACCCCCGCCGGCCAGTGCACGATCGTGCCGTTGCGGGTGCCGCCCCAGTGCGAGGCGACCTGCTTGGTCCACTGGAACGGGGTGTTCATCGCCCATGCCCAGCCCACGGCGTAGTGGTTGTACGAGTCGGGGGAGCCGAGAGCGTCCATCTTCTCGCGCAGGAACTCGACCGTCTCGAGGCCGGCCATGCCGTTGAAGTTGGCCATCTCGTTGAAGGCCCCGTTGACCGTTCCCTCGGCAGAGGCCCCGTTGTCACCGGTGATGTAGTAGATGATCGTGTCGTCGAGGATGCTGAGGTCCTGGAGAGCCTCGACCAGGCGTCCGACCTGAGCGTCGGTGTGCTCCAGGAAGCCGGCGTAGACCTCCATCTGGCGCGCCAGGACGGGCTTGAGCTCCTCCGGCATGTCGTCCCACGCCGGGATCTCGGCGTGGCGGGGGGTCAGCTCGGCGTCCGCCGGCACCAGCCCGAGCTCCTTCTGACGAGCGAGGGTGCGTTCGCGCTGCACGTCCCAGCCGTGGTCGAACTGGCCGGCGTAGCGATCCGCCCACTCCTTGGGCACGTGGTGCGGGGCGTGGGTCGCACCGGGGGCGAAGTACACGAAGAAGGGCTTGTCGGGCATGAGCGCCTTCTGCTGACGCATCCAGGCCACCGCGTGGTCGGCCAGGTCCTCCGTCAGGTGGTAGCCCTCTTCCGGCGTGGCCGGTGGATCGACCGGAGTGGTGCCGTCGTACAGCGCGGGGTCGTACTGGTTGTTCTCGCCGCCGATGAACCCGTAGAAGGTCTCGAACCCGCCCCCGCCGGATGGCCACGCATCGAACGGCCCGAGGGGCGAGGCCTGCCACACGGGAACCTCGTGGCACTTGCCGAACTGCGCCGTCGAGTAGCCGTTGAGCTTCAACGTCAGCGGCAGCGGAGCCTTGGTGTTGGGCCGCAGCGACGAGTTCCCCGGCGCCGACGTCGCCGTCTCGGTGATGCTGCCCATACCCACCGAGTGGTGATTGCGGCCGGTCAGCAGCGCCGCACGGGTCGGCGCGCACAGCGCGGTCGTGTGGAACCGGTTGTAGCGCAGACCGCCGGCAGCGAGCCGTTCGGCGGTCGCAGTCCTGCAGGGCCCACCGAACGCGCTCGGAGCGCCGAACCCGACGTCGTCCAAGAGCACGATCAGGACGTTGGGCGCGCCCGGAGGAGGCCGTAGCGGCTGGATGGCCGGAAACGTGGTCGCCGGATCCTTGGCGTCGTACGTGGTCAGTCCGATCGACGGACGATCAGGGATCGGCAGGACAGAACGGGCGTGACGATCGGGCAGCACCATGCGATTACGCCTCCTGGAGCCCCGCTGTGGCTTGTGCGGCGATCCTGCCGAGCGCGGTCGACGGCCGCCTCGTCTTCTCCGGGTGAGCGCGCGATTCGTCCATGAGCCGCACCCGACGCCTTGGCGACGCTGCGACACACCGTCGCCTCGATGCACCGGAGCTTCGCGGCGAGGAGGGTGACGATCGGCACCCACGCCGGTGAGCCGGCCAGCGCCTCGGGCAGCAGGTCCGGCCAGACGACGGCCAGGACGAGCCCGCGGGCAGGGCCGCCGGCCCAGGCACGATCAGATGGTCGCCCACGGCCGAAGGCGGTGCCCGTTGCCTCGCGGGGGAACACAAGACATGAGGGAGCACTCCTCGAGGGGACGCGAGGCCGGAACGAGGTCGCAACGACGGGCGACCAGCGCGGACGTCGCCCGCGAGGCCGGCGTCTCCCGCACCACGGTGAGCTTCGTCCTCAACGACCGGCCCGCTCAGACGATCCCGGCCGAGACGCGTCGCCGGGTGCCGGAGGCTGCGGCGCGGGCCCGGCGTGCCAGCCGTGGGCGCACCGGGACACCCCGATGACCACGGCGAGGCCGCCCTCCCACCGCAGGTACTCGCGGAAGCTCATCGCCGGCCCGATCGCGGGGCAGCGCACCGGCCGGGTCCGCTCGGCGGGGTCATGGCCGAGCCGGGCCGTCTCGGGTGCACCGTGGTCGGGCCCTGGATCATGCGGCGGCGGTGGGCGCCGGGGCGGACGGGGACCCCGCTGGAGCGTCGGGTCGGGCCACCCGTGCGCCGCGGATCAGCAGCCAGGCGATCATGACCAGCTCGGCGACCGAGGTGAGCGTGCCGATCACCGGGTCGAGGGTCTCGCGGACGCCGGGGACCAGGAACAGCAGCATCGTGTCGACGAGGAAACCGACGCTTCCGGCGATCAGCAGCACGCCGAGCCAGCGGGGGAACATGCCCGACCGGTAGACCAGGTAGCCCAGCGGCAGCAGCCACAGCCCGAAGAACACCTGGGCGCTCAGGTAGCCGTAGTGGTGGGTGTCCAGCAGCAGCAGCGCCGTCGCCGCGGACCCGCCGTCGCCGAGCGCGGCCGGGTAGGGCTCCTCGGTGGCCGCCAGCAGGGCGGCGAAGGAAGAGCTGAGGACGGCGAAGGTGATGGCGGTGCCGACGGCGGCGAAGACGACCATCGCCCGGGCGGCGTCGGCGTGCACGTGCCGCAGCAGCCGGTACAGCGCCATGGCGGTGAGCAGCAGGAACGTGGCCATGAGGAGGTCGGCGACGTAGCCGAGGCGGAACAGCGTGGGCTGCTCGGCCAGGTTCGCCGCGGTCGCCGCCGCGTCGCCGGGCACGTACAGCTCACCGCGGACGACGAGGTGCGCGAACACACCGAACACCAGCACGAGCAGGTAGAACAGGCCCGCGATCCGCGCCAGCCGGCGGGGTGCGGCCGGGGCCGGGCCGATGCCCGGGCCCGTCGGGGCGGCTGGCGTCGTCATCGGAGGAGTCGTCGGCGTCTTCGTCACGCTGCACCACCGGATCTCGAGGTCGGGCCGCCGGGCGGCGGGAGGTCGCGTACCGGGACCAGGGGGCGGCGATGCCGCCGCCACTGCCTGCCCCAGAGTTCGCGTCGGTCCGGCCGGCGACCATCCGTGCTGACACCCATCTCCGGCGGGTCCGGTCCTGCCGTTCACAGCCGGGGGCGGCTACCCGGGACCGGTCAGGGCTCGACGAGGCCGTTGCGGATGGCGTAGCGAGTGACCTCGACCCGGTCCCGCAGCTCCAGCTTGTCCAGGATGTTGGCCCGGTGCCGCTCGACGGTCTTCGGGCTGATGGCGAGCAGCTCGGCGATCTCGCCGGAGCTGTGCCCCTCGGCGATGAGCTTGGCCACCTCGCTCTCGCGCGGGGTCAGCGGACCGCGACCGGGCCGCTCTCCGCGGGCGGTCCGCTCGACGTAGCCGCGCATGAGCGCGGACAGCGCAGCGGGGTAGATGAACGGCTCGCCGCGTAGCGCGGCCCGGCAGGCGTCGACGACGTCGCGGTCGGCCTGCCGCTTGAGCACGTAGCCGGCCGCTCCGGCGGCGACCGCCTCGAAGAAGTACTGCTCCCGGTCGTACATGGACAGCAGCAGGACCGGGAGCCCCGGGCGGCGGCGGGTGATCTCCCGCGTCGCCTGCAGGCCGGTCATCCTCGGCATGGCGACGTCGAGGATGGCCAGGTCGATGCCGGTGGCGGCGGCCTGCTCGACGGCGTCGAGGCCGTCGACGGCCTCGGCGACCACCTGGAGGTCGGCCTGCCGCTCCAGCACGGCCTTCAGGCCCTCCCGCACGACGGCGTGGTCGTCGGCGATCAGCACGCGGGCCGGGAAGGGAATCGACATGGTCGGACGGCGAGGTCAGCCGGTGAGGTTCGTCGCGGGCACCGCCAGGCGGACCCGCACGCCGTGGGACGGGCGGCTGTCGATGCGCAGCCGGCCACCGATCAGCAGGGCGCGCTCACGCATGCCGCGCATCCCGTGGTCCTCGCCGGCGGCGGCGTCCAGCCCGCGGCCGTCGTCGGTGACCTGCAGCACCAGTTCGTCCGCGGTGAGGTCCACCGCTACCGCGATCCGGGTGGCCTCGGCGTGGCGGGCGGCGTTCGTCAGCGCCTCCTGCGTGATGCGGTAGACGGCCAGCTCCGCCTCGCCGGTCATCGGCGGCAGGCGGTCCGGGAGCAACGAGTCGACCCGCGCGGTCCCGTACTGGCGGAAGGAGTCGACCAGTGCGTCGAGCCCGCTGCGCAGCCCGAGGTCGGTGAGCACGCCGGGGCGCACCTGGTGGGCCAGGGCGCCGACCTCGTCCATCGTGGCCCGGGCCTCCTCCTGCACTCCCTCCACACGGCCGCGCAGAGACGCGGGCGCGTCGTCGTGGATGCGACCGAGCTGCAGCAGGATGCCGGTGAGCCGCTGCCCGATCTCGTCGTGCAGTTCCTGGCCGATGCGCTGGCGCTCGGCCTCCATGCCCGTGATGGTCCGGCGAACGCTGGCGCGCCGCTCGGCCTCCAGCCGGTCGAGCATGGTGTTGACGCCGGCGATCAGCGCCCGGGTCTCGGGGCCGCCCGTCGCCGGCAACCGATCGCGCGGCTGCAGCAGATCCAGCGTCTCCATCTGGCGGACCAGTGCGGTCAGTCCCCGGAAGCTGATGCGCAGCAGGACCGCGTTGGCGACCACCAGCAGAGCCAGCCCGACGCCGAGGATCGTCCACTCGTCCGCGGTCACCGGGAAGGACACCGTCGCGGGTGTGAAGGTCAGCGCGATCACCGCGGCGAGCAGGATGGTGGCGTTCACCGCGACGACCCGCGCGTACAGCGAGGTGTTCCGCCGCGCCGCGGCGGGCCGTCCGGTCCCCGGTCCGCGCGCCCGGGAGGCAGGCAGCGAGACCGAGGGCGCCTGCGCTGGCGTCGTCATGAACTCCACCCTGGTGGGCGGCCCGGCCGACCGGTAAGGCCTTTCGCCCTGATCTCCCGCCAGCAGCGTCCGCGCGGACGCGGTCACCGGACGGTCGCGTCGAGGTCGTGCCACACCCGCGAGTCGACACCCTTGATCAGCAGCCAGAGGAAGAACGGCACCTCCCCGACGACGGCGGTGACGCCGACCAGCCAGCCGAAGGCGTCGTCGTAGCCGCTCCACAGCAGGTGGCCGAGGCTGTCGGCCAGGTAGCCCACCGCGGCGATCCACAGCAGCACGCCGAGGATCCGGGGCACGAACCCGGCCCGGAAGGCCAGCCAGCCCAGCAGCAGCAGGGAGAAGCCGAAGAAGATCTGCCCGACGAACACACCGTCTCCGTGGCTGTCCAGCGCCAGCAGGGCGAGCGCGTTCCGCTGACCGGTGTCGAGCGCCTCGAGGTACCCGGCGTCGCCGACCAGCCGCAGCGCGAGGAACGAGGCGAGCAGGCCGACTCCGATCACGACCGCCTCCCCGAACCGGGCGAACGCCGCAGCCAGCGCGACCGCGCGGCTCACCGGCCGCAGCAGCAGGTACAGCAGCACCGGGATCGCGATCTCGACGAGCATGATCACGACCTCGACGGCGATGCCGGCGCGGAACAGGCCGCCGGAGTCGCGCAGGTTGGCGGCGGTCGCGGCGGCGTCGTCGGTCACCACGATCTGCCCGGGCACGTAGAGCAGGGCGAACGGCCCCAGCACCGCCAGCACGACGAACAGCGCGCCGATCACCCGGGCCAGCCGGTTCGGATTCCGGACGACCGGTCGGGCCGTCGCATCAGTCGCCAGGTCCGTTGCCATGTCAGGTCTCCGCGATGGCCGGCTCGGTCAGACGGTGAGGGCGATCTTGCCCCGGGCGCGTCCCGCGCTGAGGCGTTCGACGGCGGCCGGCGCATCGGCCAGCGCGTACGTGGTGTCCACCGCCGGGGACAGGCGGCCGGACCGGATCAGGCCGGCGAGCACCTCGAGGTCCCGGGCGTTCTCCGAGGAGATGAACGTGCCCAGCTTCTGGCGCACGAACGGCGAGAGCAGCATCGCGCGCAGCTGCCGGTCCACGCCGCCGAGCACCGTGCCGCCGCCCTCGCCGCCGACGATGACCAGCCGCCCGGTCGGGGCGAGGGTGCGCCGCAGGGCGCGCAGCGGCCGGTTGCCGCCGATGTCGAGGACGACGTCGAAGCGCCGCCCGCCCTCGGTGATCTCCTCGCGGGTGTAGTCGATGACCTCGTCGGCGCCGAGCGCGCGGACCAGGTCGGTCTTGGCCGTGCTGCACACGCCGGTCACGTGCGCGCCGTGCGCCTTCGCGATCTGGACGGCGAAGCTGCCCACGCCGCCGGAGGCCCCCAGGACGAGCACGCGCTGCCCCGGGCGCACCTGCCCGTGGTCGCGGACGGCCTGCAGCGCGGCGAGGCCGGAGACACCGACCGTGGCCGCCTCGGGGAACCCGAGCCCGGCCGGCTTGGCGGCGAGCTTGTCCTCCCGGGCACGGGCGTACTCGGCGAACGACCCCGCGGCGATGCCGAACACCTCGTCGCCGGGGGCGAACCGGGTGACGCGCTCGCCGACGTCCTCCACGACGCCGGCGACGTCGAGTCCGGCCACCGGGTTCTTCGGGCGGCGCAGCCCGGACACCAGTCGCACGAGGTAGGGCAGGCCGGCCATCAGGTGCCACGTGCCCCGGTCCACGCCCGCGGCGTGCACCCGGACCAGGACCTCCTCCGGACCGATCCGCGGCGGCTCGACGTCGCTGAACTCCAGGACGTCCACGCCTCCGTACCCGTGCTGCACGATCGCCTTCATCCGTCCTCCCGACGGTGCCGGGCCGACCACCCGCATCGACCGCCGCGCGACGCCGATCGCGCCACGCCCCCGCCCCACGCTCGCGGGCCCCGCCGGCGCCGACCATCCGTGCCGGCACCCATCTTTCGGCCGCGGGCTTCCTGTTCCCCGGCAGGTCAGGCGGGGGTTGGTCTACCCGTGTAGGCGATCACGAGCCGGAACACCGCCCACAGCACGCCGGTCACCGCGGCTGCGATCAGCACGAGACCGAGATCGGGCTGGAACAGCCTGATGGTGCCCAGCGGTGCGCCGGACAGGCTCGGCACCAGGCGGAGCATGACCCACGCCGCCACCAGCGTGGTGAGCAGCGGGGACCACAGGCTGAACAGTCCGGGGACGCCTGACTTGGCGCGGATCCCGGCGCGGTGGATCCAGGCCCAGGCCATGCTGATCAGATAGATGATCGGCAGGAGCACCAGGCCGATGAAGGTGGCCTTCTGGAACAACCGCGAGCCCTCGCCGTCGTAGTCCAGGCCCAGGGCTCGGGCGGTGATGCCGTTGCGCAGCTGGGCCGTTTCCCCGAAGCCCATCCCGCTGCCCCCGTTGACCAGCACGACGACCCCCTTCTGCTCCGCGGGGACCATCGTCGCGAGCGATTCGACACCGGGGCTCGACCCGGAATGCCACACGCTCCCGTTGCCGGAGTCCACGAACCAGCCGAAGCCGTAGAACGGGGATGCTCCGCCGGCCGGGCGCATCATCAGCGCCTTGCCCGCCGCGCTCAACACGTCGTCCCGGCCGTTCATCATCACCAGCAGGTAGCGCGCCAGGTCGCCGGCGGTCGCGACGATCCCGCCCTGGGGAGCCGTTCCGCGATCGGTCACACCCGTGGGCAGCGGGCGCTTGGTGCCGAACCACGGGGTGTGCCCGGTAGCCATGGACTCATGGATCTCGCCGTCGGCGACGAAGCTGTGCTCCATGCCGACCGGCTCCAGGATGTTGCTGGCGACGTAGGTCTGGTAGCTCTGCCCGCTCACCACCTCGATCAGGCGACCGATGATCTGGTAGTTCGTGTTCGAGTACTCCCAGCGGTCGCCGGCTGCGTGGGCCGGAGCCGTGGTCGCGAGCCGGTCGACGAGGCGGGCGAGCTCGTCGTCGGCGTCGGTGAGGTCCCGGTGCGAGGCGTTGCCCTGCAGCGTGGAGAAGCCGCTCGTGTGGCTGAGCAACTGCCGGACCGTGATCGCGCCGGCGGGTCGGCCCGAGAAGGCGTCGAGGTAGCGCGAGACCTCGGCGTCCAGGTCGACCTCGCCCGCCTCGACCAGCTGCATCACGGCCAGTGCCGTGAAGCTCTTGGAGATCGAGCCGGTCAGGAAGGCCGTGTCCGGCGTGACCTCCCTGTCGCCTCCGCTCCTGACCACTCCGCGCGCGCCGACCGAGGTGATCCGGCCGTCGGCCACGACGGCGTAGCCCAGCCCGGGTACACCCGAGGCGCCCAGCTCACCATCGACGACGTCCTCGATCGACCCGGCGGGCACCCGTGCCTGCGCGACGGCGCCGACACCGAGCACGAGCACGGCGGCGCTGCCGAGTACGAGGAGAGTCAGGAGCCGGCGCAACGGATCATCCGGCCAGTGCGAGGACGAGCAGCAGCACGGTCACGACCGACGCGACGGTGCGCACCAGGTTCCAGCGCGTCCACCGCGACTCGAACCCGACACGGACCCGCTCGGCCCCCCGTCCGTCGAGAACGCCCAGGTCGACCGCCTGCAGCCGGTTGTTGAGCGGGATGTTCACGGCCACCGTCGGGAGGTGCACGCCGACCACGGACAGGGCGGCCGCGGCGACGAGCAGCCCGGGCACCGGGCCCCCCTCGGACAGCAGGCGGACCACGACCGCGAGCACCGGCAGGACGGCCGACCCGGCCCACACGGCGAGGAAGACCGGCTGCCCGCCCTGGATGACCCCGTCGACGGCGCGGAAGGCGCTCAGGAAGTCCCGGTCCCCGAGCCGGCGGAAGCCCGGCATCACCACGACGGCGAAGGAGAACAGCAGACCTGCGACCAGAGCGCAGCAGAGGGCAGCCGCGATCGCGATCGAGTCGACGGGAAACGTGAGGTCCACGCGCGCCTCCTCCAGGCGGGTCCGTGGCCGGCGGCGGTGCGCACGGCGGACCGCGGTGCGGTCCGCACCGCGCCACCCCCGAGGCTGCTGCGGGGAGACGCCCCCCACCATCCGTGGCGACACCCATCCGGCCGGCGGTCGGGAGACCGCTCAGCGGCGCGGAGGCCTGACCCGGGGCCCGAGACCGGGACGTCGCAAGGCAGGCGGACCGGTCAGCCCGAGCACGAGGCCTGTCACGAGGCCGAACGTCGCGTGGCCGATCACGCCACGGGCATGGCTCACCAACGGGTACGACGTCATCGTCGGCAGCGCCGTGCCCTCGTCGATCAGCAGAAAGGCCCCGGTCGCGACCAGTGCACCAGCGGCCGAGGGGCGCACGCCCCGGCGGACCAGGGACGCTGCGATGACGCCGTAGGTCACGCCGAACGTGCGGTGCACGGCAAGCCCGAGCCGACCCGCCGTCCCGTCGTCGAGCTCACGTCCGGCAGCGCGGCCGATCTGCGCGCCGAGCTGGACGAGCATGCCGCCCGGCGCCAGCTCCTGCTCCCGGTGCTTCGAGGCGGTGCTCTGCCGGTCGTAGAACCACGTCGTGGCGGCGTCCATGGCGCGGCTGGCCGTGTACCCGGTGAGCGCCCCGGTCCATAGCGGTGCGCGGTTCTCTGGCATCGGACAACCGTGGCGGCTCCGCGGCGGGGCGCGCGGGATCGCTGCACCGCACCTGGATCCCCGCGGTGGCGCAGGTCGTGTCCGGACGGTCGGTGTCCGGGGACCACACACGGTCATCGATGGTCCGCCGGTCGACATCCGGGGAGAGCGTGAGCGCACCTGCACGACCAGCGGACTCCCGCGGCGGCCGGGGGCCGAGCAGACTGTCCGGCGAGGCGGTCACGAAGGATGCCTCGCCCACGGCGCCCTCGCGACGTTCAGGAAGGCTCCTCATGGACGACGACATCCCGACCCTGTACTACCGGCCGGGCTGCCCCTACTCCACCAGGCTCCGGGCGCAGCTGACCCTCGCCCGGGTGCGCCACCTATCGGTGCGTTTCCGCGACGACGAGGAGGGAGCAGCGGCGGTCCGGGCGCGTCATGAGAAGGGCTACGAGCTCTCGCCCACCGTGGTCGTCGGAAACGAGTACCTGACCAACCCCTCGGTGCGGCAGGTTCGCGAGGCGATCGCCCGTCACTGACCTACGAGTCGTGGACCGGCCCTGCACCGCACATGACATCTCCACCGCTCTCCCCCTGTCGACCAGGGCGACCCGTTCCTCTGGGGAGGGGCTGTCCCACCGTGATCCGTCGGGAGTTGCCCGCTGCCCGAGCGACGCGGAGGTATCTCAGCCGGTTGCCGCCGCCACCGGCAGGTCGGCCACCCGGCGGGCGATGTGCCCGGCCACGTAGTCGGCGTCCCGCGCGACACCGCCGGTGAGCATCGAGTAGAAGCCCTGGAGGAACGGCAGTCCGACGAAGTACAGCCCGGGAACGCCGGGCACGACGCCGCGGGTCTGCTCCGGCCAGTCACCGTCGCCGATCGGGAGCCGGATCCAGCTGGTGTCCTTGCCGAAACCGGTGCACCAGACGACGTTCGCGACGTCGAGGACGTGGCCGTCGGCGAGGACCGGCTTACCGTCCTGGACCCCGACGGTGCGCGCCTCGGTGTGCTCCACGCCGGCCGCCGTGAGGTCCTCCCGCTTGACGCGGATGAGCGGCCCACCGCCTGCCCGGACGTCCGGTGCGGCCTTGCGCCCCATCGGCGTCCGCATGGTCAGCACGTGGTTGGCGACGAACCACAGGACGGGGAAGACGGCGTGCGCGAGGCGGCTCTCGATCCTGAAGGGCAGCTCTCCGTGGATCCGGCCGGACAGGTACGTCCGGTGCGACCGGGCGATCTCCAGCGCCAGGTCGGGGCCGGAGTGGCTGGCCCCGACGACAAGCACCGCACCCGGCTGCAGCTGTGATGGGTTGTGGTAGTCGGCGGAGTGCATCTGCCGGATCCGCGGGTCGAGCTCGGCGGCGAACTCGGGGACCACCGGTGTCTGGAACGTCCCCGAGGCGACGACGACGTTCGTCGCCTCGTACCGCCGCCCAGCGGCGGCGACGGTGAACCGGCCGTCCCGCCCGCTCACGTCGTCGACGGCGACGCCTGTCCTGACCGGCAGGTCGAACGTTCCTGCGTACGCCTCCAGGTAGTCCCCCATCTCCGCTGCCGTGGGGAACTCCCACTGCGACAGCGGGAACGGCAGGCCCGGCAGACCGTCGTAGCGCGCGGGGCTGAACAGCCGGAGGGAGTCGAACCGGTGCCGCCAGACGTCACCGATCCGCTCTCCGGCCTCCAGCACGACGTGCGGGCGATCGCGCCGGTTCAGGTGGTAGGAGGTCGACAGACCCGCCTGGCCTCCCCCGATCACGACGGTCTCGACCTGCTCCGGGGACGTCCGCGGGCCCGTGGATGTCGTCTCGGTCGTCCTGGTCACGGTGTGCCTCCTGACGTCGGGCGTGTGGGTGACCTGGACGCTAGGTACGGCGGTTCGGGCGCCGCGTCGGCAGAAATGTGCAGATGTGCGTGGCCGGGTGGACGTCAGACGAGGTGGCGCTCGTACGCGTACGCGGTCGCCGCGGCGCGCGAGGAGACGTCCAGCTTGAGGAAGATGTTCGCGACGTGGCGGGCGACGGTCCTCTCCGACAGGAAGAGGTCCCCCGCGATGACCCGGTTCGTCCGCCCGGTCGCGACCAGGCGCAGCACCTCCGCCTCGCGCGCGGTCAGGCCGTCGGGCAGGCCGGACGACGCCCCGCGGCGCGACAGCCGCCGCACGCGCTGCAGGTCCGGGCGCGCACCGAGCTGCTCCAGCAGGGAGGCGGCCGAGGCAAGCTCCAGCACGGCGCCGTCCTCGTCCCCGACGGCACGGCAGGCCCGCGCCAGCGCGATCCGCACCCGGGCCATCTCATAGGGCGCCCCGAGGTCGTGCCAGGCCGACCAGGCCCGGCGCAGCGGGCCCAGCGACTCGCGTGGACGGCCCTGGGCGAGCAGCAGGGCGCCGGCGGCATGAAGCGCCGTGGCGTCCAGTGCCGACGCCCCCGCAGCCGCCGCGATCGCGCCGAGCTCGGACACGGCAGCCCGGGCGCCGTCCAGCTTCCCGGCCACCAGCATGATCTCCACGCCCGCGGCCAGCAGCGCCGGCCGGACGGTGTCCGCGGTAGGCGGCTCGTCAAGCGCCCTGCAGACGGCGGCCAGTGCGGCATCGGGGTCCCCCTGCGCGAGGCGGAGCAGCGCCAGCCCGGGCTGCGGGTCGAGGCCGTGCCGGTGGGCCTCGGCGTAGGCGCTCTCGGCGATCTCGAAGTCGCCGCGCAGCCGGTGCAGCTCACCGAGCTCGTAGGCGGACATGCCGGCCGCCGGCTGCCCGGGTGGATCCAGCAGCCGCTCGTGGGCACGGCGGGCCTCGACGAGGGCGGCGGCCCAGGAGCCGTGCAGCTGGAGGATCTCGGCGCGGTGCACCAGGCACTGTCCGCGGTACGGGACCATGTCCGGCTGCTCGGCACACCAGCGGGTGAGCGCGCTGGTCCACTCCTGCGCCCGGCGGACGTCGTAGCAGTCCCGGCAGGTCTTGATGACGGCGCAGTACACCAGCCCGGCCACGTGGGTCGAGGTCTCCCCCGCGGTCACGGCGACCATCGCCTCGTCGAGCAGCGCCAGCCCACCCTCCTGGTCGCCGAGCACGAGCCGGGCCTGGCCCCGGCCCAGCCGGCCCAGGGTGGCCAGGTCCGGGTCGGCGAGGCGGTCCCCGATCGCCGTCGCCTCGCAGAAGGCGTCGTACGCGGGTCCCGCGTCCCCGTTGTAGAGGGCGTGCAGGGCCCGCGGCACGATCATCAGCCCGCGTACCGGCGACTCGCTGACGCCGGCCTCATCGAGCACCGCACCGGCCCGGCCGAGCCAGCCGCCGGCGGGTGCGACGTTCCCGCGCATCAGCAGGCCCAGGGCCAACCAGAAGGCGCACCGCGCCGCCCCCTCGGCATCCCCGGCGTCCAGGTAGGCGTGGTGCGCGCGCTCCCAGGCGCGCTCGCACTCGGGATCCCGGCCGGTCAGGTACGCGGCCAGCGCCAGCCGCTCGAGATCCGCACCGTCCGGCTCGCCGGTGGCGTTCGCAGCGGCGAGCTCGGTGAAGGCCAGCGCCCAGGACCGCCGCCCGTAGGCGGCCCGGCCCCGGTCCGGCCGAGCCGGTGGGGGCACCTGACCATCGTTCTCCTGCCCACCCGGAGCGCGTCAACCCAGGACGGCGAACTCCCGGGAAACGCAGATCCGCGGGTTCCGGGGGTGGTCGACGCCGGCACGACCGACGACGCTGCCGACGGCGAGCGGTACTCCCGCGCCCGGCGGTCCTCGGGCGCGGGAGGGCCCTGGAAGGAGCTCACGCCCGTCCCCGCAGCATGAGGTTCCAGTACATGAAGGGCAGCCCGTACCGCTTGAGCAGCCACATGTCGTAGCGCTCGTGCGTGGTGTCGATGAGCGGGATGGTCGGGTGCGGCTGGAGCGTGTAGTCGAACTCGCAGAGCAGCATCCGGTTCCGTGCGGTCGTGATCGGGCAGGAGGCGTAGCCGTCGTAGGACGCCGTCGGTTCCTTGCCGGCCATGACCGCGAGCAGGTTCTCCACCGCGACGGGGGCCTGCTTGCGGATCGCCGCCCCGGTCTTGGAGTTCGGCGTCGACCCGGCGTCCCCGAGTGCGAAGATCTCCGGGAACCGCACGTGCCGCATCGTGTTCTTGTCCACCTCGACGTAGCCGTTCGGGTTCGCCGGGTCGGCCAGCGGCGTGGCCTTGAGCCAGTCGGGCGCCGACTGCGGCGGGACGACGTGCAGGAAGTCGTAGGTGATGGACTCCTTGGTGCCCGCGGCGTTGTCGGTCACGATCACCGACCGGCCTGCGCCGTCGATCTCGGTGACCTCGCTGTCGAGGTGCACCTCGATGCCGTACCTCGCGACGACCCGTTCCAGCTCCTGCGAGAAGACCGGGACACCGAACATCGCCGGGGTGGGCAGCACGAGCACGACCCGGATGTCCTTCAGGACCCCTTCTCGGCGCCAGTGGTCGGCCGCCAGGTAGGCGATCTTCTGCGGCGCGCCGGCGCACTTGATCGGCCCGGCCGGCATGGTGAAGACGGCCGTGCCGCTGCGCATCGCCCGGATCCGCGCCCAGGTCTTGGGCGCCAGCCCGTAGGTGTAGTTGCTCGACACCATGGGGGTGTCCAGCGCCTCGGTCATGCCGGGCACCTTCCCCCAGTCCAGCTGGATGCCGGGGGCCACGACCAGGTGGTCGTAGGTCACGTGCCGGCCGGAGCTCAGGGCGACCCGCTTGTCCACCGGGTCGATGTCGGCGGCGGCGTCCCGGATCCAGTCCACGTTCTTGGGCATCACGCTCGCCTCGGGGCGGGCGCTCTCGGCGAGCGGGGCGCGGCCGCCGCCGACGAGGGTCCAGAGGGGCTGGTAGTAGTGCGTCGTCGCCGGCTCGATGATGCCGACGTCGTCCTGGCCGGCCTTGGCCAGCCGCGCGGCGACGCTGATGCCGGCGGTTCCGCCGCCGACGAGCAGAACGCCGTGGTGGGCGTCGGTGGGTGGCATGGCAGTGCTCCTCTCGAGGGATATCAGGCCGGCTGGCGATTGGCAGCGGCCCAGGCGGTGAAGCCGCCGAGCAGATCGGAGACGTCGTCGCGGCCGGCCTTCCGCAGCAGCGAGGCCCCCACGCTGGACCGGTAGCCGCCGGCGCAGTGGACGACGACGGGGCGGCCGCCCGGGATCTCCTCGAGCCGCCGCGGCAGCTCGGCCAGCGGGATGTTCAGCGCGCCGGGGATCGTGCCGGTGATCAGCTCGCCGGTGTTCCGGACGTCGACGACGACCGGCGGCTGCTCGCGGTGCAGGGCCTCGTCCAACTGGGCCACGGTGAGCCGGCTGGCGGGCACCACCCGCTCCGGCGCGGTGAGGAACGCACCCTCCGGCTCGCGGAGGTAGCCGGCGACCCGGTCGAACCCGATGCGGGCCAGCCGGACGACGATCTCCTCCTCCCGGTCCTGCGGAGCGATGACGACGACCTCCTGGTCGGGCTTGACGACCATGCCGGCGGTCTCGGCGAACCGACCGTCGGCGGGGACGTTGACCGACCTGGCGAGGTGACCGGCGGCGAACTCCAGGGGGTCGCGCGCGTCCAGGACGAAGGCGCCGACCGCCTGCCGCTCCAGGACCTCGGCCAGCTCCAGCGGCACGGGCGCGGCGCCGGCGTCGAAGACCGGGTGGTCCCTGCGGTTGAGGATCGCGTCGTAGACGAAGTACTCCGGCGCCGAGGGCTGCCCGGCGGTGACGATCGCGAGGAACTCGTCCTCGCTCATCGGCTGGCAGGCGTAGTTGCTGGCCCGCTGCTCGCCGATGGTGGACTGCCGCTCCGTGGAGAGGTTCTTGCCGCACGCGGAACCGGCGCCGTGTGCGGGGAAGACCCGCACCTGGTCGGGCAGCTCCATGAGTCTCCGCACGGAGTGGTACAGCATCCGGCCGAGCTCGTCCGCGGTGACGCCGATGGAAGCCAGCAGATCGGGCCGGCCGACGTCGCCGATGAACAGCGCGTCGCCGGTGAGCACCCCGTACGGCACCGGGTCGTCGGCGTGCTCGTAGACGGCGACGGAGACGGACTCGGGCGTGTGGCCGGGCGTCTCGAGGATCTCCAGCGTCACGTCGCCGAGCGAGATGCGTTCGCCGTCTGCCAGCTTCCGGATGGGGAAGTCGGCCTCCGCCCGCCGCCCGAAACCGATCCACGCGCCGGTGGCCGCCGCGAGCTCCAGGTGACCGGCGAGGAAGTCGGCGTGGAAGTGGGTGTCGATGACCCCCACCACGGTCAATCCGTGCGCGTCGGCGTCGGCCAGGTACTCGGCGACGTCCCGCCGCGGGTCGACGACCACCGCCTGCTTCGTGGTCTCGTCGGCGATCAGGTACGACGCCTGCGAGAGGCAGTCCAGGTAGTACTGGGTGAACAACACGGGGCCCTCCTCGGGGACGTCTCGATGACAGCCAAGGTACCCCCGGGGGTATACGTGCGGAGGGAGTCGAAGGACCCCGGATGCCGGGACCTCGGGCGCCGGCGCGGGCGGCCAGGCGCCCCGCCACGTTGCCCTTCCCGCCACTCCGTGCGTAATCTCGATCTATGTACTGGGGATATGGACCGGGCGGGCCCGCGTTCTGCGTGTGCCTCTTCGCCGTGACCCCGCTCGTGGTCGACGACCGACTGTGTCCGGGCGGCGCTCGCTCCCGCTGAGCGCACCCAGCGGACTCCGCCCCCGCCCGCACGTCGCCGAAGGATCCTCGTTGACCGACATCGCCACGCCCGTTCCCACGCCCGTCCCGCTCCCCCCGGCAGCCGAGGCGACGGCCTCCACCGCGCCGGCCGCCGGCCGCGGTGGGCGACCCCGCCGCCGCGCAGGGTGGCGGGCGCTCACCACCGCCGTCGCAGAGGCCCACCGGGCGGCCGTTCCGTTCTGACGCGGCGCCGCCGTCAGGGACGCTGTGCGAACAGCAGGGTGTCCACGGCGGTGCCGGAGTCGGTCACCCGGTCGATCCGCTCGACCCGAGAGGTGCGCCAGCCCGCGACCGCGGCCCCGAGCAGCTCTGGGTCGTAGAGGACGTCGGGGTCCTGGGGTCCGCCGACGCCGCGGGTGAGGTTCTCCCGGTCGTGGCCGAGGACGAGCAGGTGCCCACCGGGGCGGACGGCGGCAGCACAACGGGCGAGCACATCCCCCAACCGGGGCCGGGGCAGGTGCAGGTAGAGCACCAGGACCAGGTCGAACTCAGCGGCCCCGAGATCAGCGGTCAGCACGTCCTCGACCCGCCAGGTGACGCGCGCGTCCGGCGGGGCGTTCTCCTGCCCCCGGCGGAGACCGACGGCCGAGAAGTCGACCGCCTCGACCTCCCACCCCGCACCGGCCAGCCACAGGGCCATGCGTCCCTCACCCGCGGCGACGTCCAGTACCCGGCCCGGAGGCAGCGGGGTGATCAGCTCCGCGGCGGTGCGGTTGGGCTCGACGGACCACTGCCGCGCCTCGGCGTAGCGCCGGTCCCAGTCATCGGCTTCCATGCGACTCCCTCGGATCAGGTCCGGCGGACCTCGGCGTGCGCCGGGGCCGGCACGGCACAGGCGACCTGCCCCTTCAGTCTGCGGGCCAGTGCCCATGCCAGCAGGAGCAGCGCGAGGACGGAGAGCGCGGGTTGCACCGGCTGGAAGTACGTCATCGCGCCGCCGGCGCCCAGGGCCAGCAGGACGAGCTTGTTGCAGACCGGGCAGCCCACGGCGAAGAAGGTCAGCAGTCCGCCGGCACTGCCCCACCATCGTGACCGGCGCTCCGCCTCGGCCGGACCCGCGTCCGGTGACCCCGGGTCCCGCGTGTAAGTGGCCACGAGCAGTCCGGCGAGCACCGCGCTCGCGAGCAACGCCGGCCAGGACCACCACGTGGGCGGCACCTCGCGGCCGAAGAGCGGCGTGTCGATCAGGTCGGTCGGGACGGCGACCACCACGACGCCGACGGCGGTCATCGCGAGCGCGGTGAGCCGGCGGCGGCGGTCCCACCCCCGGAGCGCCAGGTACATCGAGGCCATCAGGACGCCTGCCGGTCGAGTGCCCGGACCATGTCGTCGCGGGGGCGGGCATCGGTGGTCCGGTTGCGGATCCGGTGCAGCCGGCGCGCCATGACGCCGAGGAGGAGGAGAGCGGCCGCGAGCAGCAACCAGACGTCGAGATCGTGCGCGGGCAGCTCGGTGATCCAGCGCTGCGCCTCGAACTCCAGGTCGGTGGTGTCCCCGAAGCCGAGGACGCCGGTGATGCCGGCGGTGCCGTCGAAGCGGAGGAAGAGCCACCCGATGACGACGAACAACGCGCCGGAGATCAGCTGCATCGTGTGCAGCTCCCGGCCCCCGATGCGCAACGGGCGGCCGCGCAGCCAGCGGCGCCGACCGAGGTCGAACCGGTCCCACAGCAGGGCGAGCAGGAACATCGGCCCCGCCATCCCGAGGGCGTAGACGGCCAGCAGGACCCCACCGCCCACCACACCGCCGTCGGTCGCGGCGAGGGTGAGGACGGCACCGAGGACGGGTCCGGCGCAGAACCCGGCGAGGCCGTAGACCGCGCCCAGCGCGAGGGTCCCCGCCCACCCACGGGCCCGGCCCGGCGCGGCGACCCGGGCCCGCAGCCGGTCGGCTCCCGGCAGGCCGAACCCGCCACCGAGGAGCTGCACGACCCCGAGGGCGATGATCGTCCATCCGGCGACGGCGATCAGCACCTCCCGGTGCCCGTAGAAGAGCGTCGAGACCAGCGCCGAGCCCATCCCCAGGGGCACCAGGGTGAGACAGAGCCCCAGCCAGAAGACGACGGTCCGGGCGAGCAGCTCGCGCGGGTGCGCGAAGGCATAGGCGAAGAAGGACGGGAGCAGGAGCGCGCTGCAGGGGCTGACGAGCGTCAGCGCGCCGCCGAGGAAGGCCGCCGCGAGCCCCAGCTCACCCATCGGCCCCGGCCTCGTCCGCCGCCCGCTCGATCGCCGCGACGAAGGTGTCCGTCGGCTGCGCGCCCATCATCGGGCGGCCGTTGATCAGGAAGGCGGGGGTGCCGGAGATGCCGAGTTGCTGCCCCTCCTGGAAGTCGGCGGTGACCGCGTCGAGGACCGGCTGCGACTGCATGGTTCCGGTGAACCGCTCGACGTCCAGCTCGAGGTCGTGGGCGAGCCCGACGAGCACCTCGTCGGTCAGCTGGCCGCTGTTGGGCGGGAAGCCCAGCGCGTAGACAGCATCGTGGAACTCCCAGAAGGCGCCCTGCTCGCCCGCCGCCCGCGCGGCTCGCGCGGCCTGGACCGACTGCTCACCGAAGTACGGGAAGTCGCGCCACTCCAGCCGCAGGACGCCGTCCTCGACGAACCGGTCGACGAGCACGGGCTCGGTCTCCTGGGCGAACTTCGCGCAGAACGGGCACTGGAAGTCCTCCCACATGACGAGGACGACCGGCGCATCGACGTCCCCCTGCGCCAGCGGGTCATCGGGGATCCGCCGGGCCTGCGTGTCGGTCGGCTGCGCCGCCCCACCCTCGTGGTGCACGTCCGCGACCGGGGTGCCGCCGCCGTCCCCGCCACCGAGACCCCGGACGGCGGCGACGACGCCCAGCGCGATGACCGCGACGAGGGCGATCAGGGGTCCCCGGAGCGCCTGAGCCGTACTCGGCCGCCCCCCTCCTGACTCGGCGGTGGAGCGGCGATCAGAACTGGTGGCCATGGTCTCTCCTCTACGGCCGGAGGCCGACAGGTCGGGTCAGCGGTCGTCGTTCAGGCGCGCAGGTAGCTCCAGCCGGCCTGCTGCCGACGCACGAGGTGCCCGACACCGGACGGTGCCGCCCGCACGCCCTCCACCAGATCCAGGAGCGTCAGACCGCGACTCCGCAGCGTGTTGTCGCAGGCCACGAAGACGACGCCGCCCTCCTGGAGTTCGCGCACGAGGTCGGCGACACGACCCGGTGTCAGGAGGAGGTCGAGCCCGGCACCGTGCGCGACCACCTCGATCTCGACGCCGGCCGGCTGCAGGTCGGCGAGCAGGTTCGAGACCTGACGCAGCAGCCGCTCGTGCAGGTCCACCCCGCCGTCCACGACCTGCCAGACGACACGTGGCCGATCGGGGCGCGCGTCGGGGGAACTCGCCTCGTCAGCCTCGGGAGGAGAAGCGTGATCGGAGATGGGCGCCGCCATGAAACATCCCGAAGTTGTACGGACAGGTCAAGTAGGGTTGACCGTACAAGCAGCAGGCTGCGTGGCTTCAGCGGGTGACCCGGGATGTGCGCGCCGACTGCCCGGCCGGCACTGAGGAGGTTTTTCATGACTCGTCTGCCGAGTGTTCCCGCGCCGCACGGGGCCCTGGACAGAGCGGCGGGCGCCGCGCTGTGGCGCCAGCTGGCAGCGGACCTCCGCGCCCGCCTCGAGCGCGGCGAGTTCACCTCCGGACTTCCCGGTGAGCTGGAACTGGGAGAGCACTACGCCGTCAGCCGGCACACGGTCCGCGAAGCCCTCCGGCAGCTCCGGACCGACGGCGTGATCACCACGGGACGCGGGCGCCGACCCCGCCTCGCGAGGCCGGACCCGGTGATCGCCCAACCGACGGGGACCGCGTACTCGCTGTTCTCGTCCGTGGAGTCCTGCGGTCTGGATCAGACGTCGGTGGTGCGCGTGCTGGCCGTGCGCGCGGACGGCGTCATCGCTCCCCGGCTCGGGCTGGAGGAGTCGACACCCCTCGTCCACCTCGAGCGACTGCGCCTGGCCGACGGCCGGCCACTGGCGCTCGACCGCGTCTGGCTTCCCGCCTCGATCGGCGAACCGCTGCTGGACGTCGACTTCCGCCACACCAGCCTGTACGAGGAGCTCGCCCGGACCGGCATCCCGGTCACCGGTGGGCAGGAGACTGTCCGGGCGGTCATCCCGAGCAGGGCCGAGCACGAGGCTCTCGGCCTGCAGCCGCCGTCGGCGGTGTTCTCCGTCGAGCGGACGGGCACGAGTTCGGGCGTCCCCGTCGAATGGCGGCACACCCTGCTCCGGGCCGACCGTTTCACCCTCACCAGCATGCTGGCCCCTCGACCGGGCGCGACCGAGCCCGGCGACCTCCCCGCCTCGGCGTTCACGCCGAGCTCCGGCTGACCCACGGGAAGGAACGACGATGACCGAGGTGTCCCCCACCGGCCGGCTCCCCGATCTGGGTCCCGGCCAGGCCGCGGAGCTGGTCGAGCGCGGCGAGGCACTGCTCCTCGACGTCCGCGAGCCAGAGGAGTGGGCCGCCGGACACGCCCCGGCGGCCGAGCACCTGCCACTCGGCCGACTCACCCCGGAGGCGGTCGCGCAGGACCGGCCGGTCATCGCCGTCTGCCGGTCCGGCAACCGCTCGGGCAAGGCGGCCGCAACCCTGGCCGCGGGGGGCGTGCGGGTGCACAACCTGGCGGGCGGGATGAAGGCGTGGGCGCACGCCGGCCTCCCGGTCGTCACCGACGACGGGAAGCCGGGCACGGTCGCGTGATCGTCGCCGCCACCCTCGGCCTGGGCCTGCTCATCGGCCTGAGCCTGGGCGCGCTCGGAGGCGGCGGATCCATCCTCACCGTGCCCGCCCTGGTCTACGTCGTCGGCCAGGACGCCCGCTCGGCCACGACCAGCAGCCTGTTCATCGTCGGCATCACCGCGGTCATCGCCGCGCTCGGCCACGCCCGCAGCGGGCGGGTGCGCTGGGGCGTCGGCGTCGTCTTCGGGGTCACCGGCATCGCGGCCGGCTTCGCCGGGACCGCGCTCAACCAGCTCGTGGACCCCGACGTCCTCCTGCTCGCCTTCGCCGCCGTCATCGTCGTCGCAGCCGTGGGCATGCTCACCGGCCGCCGGGGCCGGGGGGCCGCGCCGGAGGGGGGCGACACCCCACGACGCGCACAGCCCTGGACGGCCGGGCGGATCGCACGGATCGCCGGCGCGGGCCTGGTAGTCGGCTTCATGACCGGCTTCTTCGGCGTCGGCGGCGGGTTCGTGATCGTCCCGGCACTCACCCTCGCCCTGGGCCTGTCCATGCCGGAGGCGGTCGCCACGTCGCTGGTCGTCATCTCGATCAACTCCGCCGGCGCCCTGCTCGCCCGGGCCGGCACGGCACACTTCGACTGGGCAGTCATCATCCCGTTCACGCTGGCCGCCGTCGCCGGCTCATTCGGCGGGAAGATGGTCGCGGACCGCGTCTCCGGGGCGACCCTCACCCGAGCCTTCGCCGTCCTGCTCATCGCCGTCGCCGTCTACACCGCCACGTCGAGCCTGGTCGCGCTCCTCGGCTGACCACCCGTCGGGAACACGCCGTTCCCCGTCCGGGTTGCATACCCCGCGGGGTATCCGACGACGAAAGGGTCACGTCATGAACTCGACCGCTCTCACCGCCACGACCTTCCAGGACACCGTCAGCCGCGACGGCATCGTGCTGGTCGACTTCTGGGCCTCCTGGTGCGGACCCTGCCGGGCCTTCGCGCCGGTCTTCGAGGCCGGGTCGCAGCGCCACCCCGACATCGTCTTCGGCAAGGTCGACACCGAGGCGGAGCAGGAACTGGCCGCCGCCGCCGGGATCCGGTCGATCCCGACCCTGATGGCCTTCCGCGACGGCGTCCTCGTCTTCGCGCAACCCGGCGCCCTGCCCGCCGAGGCGCTCGAGGAACTCGTCACCGCGGTGCGCGGGCTGGACATGGACCAGGTGCGCGCCGATCTCGCCGACCAACACCGCACCGCCTGACCGCCCGATGGCGCCCGCCGACCGGCGGGTGAGCCGCGCCGGCCGGGTCGAGCGCTGGGCCTGCGGCAGAACGCCGCCAGTTCCCCCCTGCTGACCGCTCGCACCGCCGTCCTGACGTGCATCCTGGCGTTCGGGCTCGCGAAGGCGGGAACCAGCTAGCCGGTCGGACCGTCCGCGTGCTGCTCGAGCGCTGAGCTCACCGGCACAGCCCGCCGGCGCCGGCGTGCTGTCAGCGCCGGATGCCGCTCCGGTCGTGAGGAGGGGTGCGCGCCTCCGCGTCGTGGGCGCCGCCCAGACCGGCGACCGAGCACGCCAGGAAGCAGGCCGCGCCGGCCGCCGTGGCCCAGTTCGCGGCCGCCAGGTCCAGCACCGAGCCGCTCGCCGGGACCACGTAGCCGGCGATCGCCGCGATGCCGAAGAGGACACAGCCCAGGAGGTTGATACCGGGCTGCCACCAGCCCGCCACGTCCCGGTCCGGGAACAGTCCGCGCCGGGAGGACGCCGCGTAGGCGATGACCCCGGACACCAGGAAGCAGACCGAGCCGAACGCGTCCGGTCGCCACACCAGCCGGTCGTAGTCGGGGTTCGACAGTGCCGTCTGGAGCGCGCGGAACGTCGTGACGTTGAAGAAGACGGTGCCGGCGAACTGGACGGTGGCCGTCCGCCACGCAGACCGGCCGGCTCCGGGGTCCCGCCGGCGGGCCGCGGCGAGCCACACCTGGAGGGCGCCGCCCGTCGTGAAGAGCAGCGATCCTCCGAAGAAGGTGAGCGCGTCCGCGACGGGCCCGACCAGCGAGGCGTAGCCGGGGAACGGACCGACCAGGAAGCAGGTGGATCCCACCGCGAAGGCCAGCGCCATCCACCACCCGGTCGCCGGCGGAGGCGGCCGGGCTGCGCGCTGGGCTGGCGGCGGCGCCCCGTCCGGAGATCTCCCGCGCTCGGCCACGGCGCGATCACACCGATGAGGGCGCCCGCCTGCATCACCCCCGCGGGAGGAGACGGCGACCCGCGGCCGGCTCATCCCCGCCGGGTGACGTCATCATCCCCGGGCGCGACCGAGCATGGTGCCGTCACGAGCGGCCCGAGCGCTCACGGCGGCGCACGACAGGCGGAGCCTCGTGCCGGAAACCCGAACCCGAGAGGACCCACCCATGGGTGTCTGGAAGAGCGCAGCGACGGCCGACGACACGGCCACCCGGCCACGCTTCACCCGCTCGGGAATGGTCCAGGTCCCCCGCGACCGGCTTCCGGACGGACCGATGCTGCCCCAGACGGCCTACCAGGTGGTCATGGACGAGGTGATGCTCGACGGGAACGCCCGCTTCAACCTGGCCACCTTCGTGACCACCTGGATGGACGAGGAGGCCGACAAGCTCTACGCCGCCACCGTCGACAAGAACATGATCGACAAGGACGAGTACCCGCAGACGGCCGAGATCGAGGCTCGCTGCGTGCGGATGCTCGGCGATCTGTGGCATGTCCCGGACGCCGCCGACAGCGTGGGCACGTCGACCACCGGCAGCTCGGAGGGGTGCATGCTCGCCGGCCTGGCGCTCAAGCGCCGGTGGCAGCAGGCCCGCCGCGCCGCGGGACGACCGAGCGACCGGCCGAACATCGTGATGGGCGCCAATGTGCAGGTCGTCTGGGAGAAGTTCGCCAACTACTGGGAGGTCGAGCCCCGCTACGTCCCGCTGGAGGGCGACGTGTTCCACCTGACCGCCGACCGGTTGCTGGAGCACGTCGACGAGAACACCATCGGCGTGGTGGCCGTCCTGGGCTCGACGATGGACGGCACCTACGAGCCGGTGCAGGAGATCTGCGCCACGCTGGACGCCTACCAGGCGGACAGCGGCGTCTCCGTTCCCGTGCACGTCGACGCCGCCTCGGGCGGATTCATCGCGCCGTTCATCCAGCCGGACCTGATGTGGGACTTCCGGCTGGAGCGGGTGGTCTCCATCCAGGCATCCGGTCACAAGTTCGGCCTGGTCTACCCGGGGGTGGGGTGGGTCCTGTGGCGCGACTCGGGGCACCTCCCCGAGGACCTGGTCTTCCACGTCAACTACCTCGGTGGGGACATGCCCACCTTCGCCCTCAACTTCTCGCGGCCGGGCGCCCAGGTCCTCCTGCAGTACTTCCAGTTCCTCCGGCTGGGCCGGGAGGGGTACCGCCTGGTCCAGCAGACCTGCCAGGACGTCGCCGTCCACCTGTCCAGCAGCCTGGCCGGGATGCCGGAGTTCGACGTGATCGCCGACGGGACCGACCTCCCGGTCGTCACCTTCACGGTGAGCCACGAGGTCACCAAGTACGACGTCTTCGACCTGTCCCGCAAGCTCCGGGAGCACGGCTGGCTCGTGCCCGCGTACACGATGCCGCCCAAGCGCGACGACCTCGCCGTTCTGCGCGTGGTGGTGCGCAACGGGTTCAGCCACGACATGGCCGAGCTCTTCCTGCGCGACGTGCGCACGGCGCTCGACTGGCTGGACGACCTGCAGTCCCCCATGCCCCACGAGGAGAAGCCCAGCACCTTCCACCACTGACGCGCGCTCCGGGACCGCGGAGCCACGGGTCCGGCACCGCGGTGACGTGCCGCTGCCGGCACCGGCGGGGACAGCCGGGTGTCGACGTCCTGCAGACCGGCGGCGTCGAGTGCCTCGCGCAGCGAGTCGGCGTCCGGGGCGCCCGGAGGCCACGGCGGGCGACGTGGGCGACGTGGGCGACGTGGCCGACGGGGTGGCGACATGGCCGGACGACGCCGCGACGCCGACCATGGGGACGTGACCCTCCCGCTCACCGCCCTGCCCGAGCGGATCCGCACGGCGTTCCGCGCCCGCGTCTCCGGTGACCCGACCGGAGCGCCGGACTGGGTGCGCGACATCGCGCGGGTCGGCACGGGACCGGGGTGGTTCGAGCCCGACGGCGTCGTCTGGCGGGTCCACGGCGACCTCTCCACGCTGGTCGGCGGGGTGGCCGCGCTGCTCGGTCAGGGCGCGCACCCGCTGGCGCTGGCAGGCGTGCAGCGCCACTCCGACTACCGCGAGGACCCCTGGAAGCGGCTGGCCGGTACCGCGCGCTGGCTGGTGATCAGCACGTTCGGCTCCGCCGAGCTGGCCGAGCGCGAGGCCGCCCGGGTCCGCGGCATGCACCGACGGGTCCGCGGCACCACCGACGACGGGCGCACCTACTCGGCCGGCGATCCGGACCTGCTGCGCTGGGTGCACCTGGCCTTCACCGACGCGTTCCTGGCCGCCCAGACCGCCGTCGGCCGGGACATGAGCCGCTTCGGCCCCCGCTGGCCCGACACCTACGTCGAGGACTGGGCCCGCACCGCCCGGGCGCTCGGCGCCGTCGACCTGCCCACCACGCAGGCGGAGCTGGCCGAGGCCCTGGCGGAGTACGCCCCCGTGCTCGAACCGGTGCCGGGAGACCTGCTGTCGTTCCTCTCCGCCCCGCCGGGACTCAGCCCACCGGAGCAGCTCTTCTACTCGGGACTCTCCGGTGCGGCCGCGCTCCTGGTCTCCCCCACCATCGCCCCGCTGGCCGGCGTGCCGGGCCGGGCCGCACGCGCACTGTCCGATCGCGGGCAGCTCGCGGTGAGCCGGCTGCAGCTCCGGGCCATGAACCTGGCGCTGGGCTCGTCGAGCCCCTCGGAGCAGGCCGCCCGGTGGCGGCTGGGATCCGGCCCGGCACCGACGTGGGCCGCCTGATACGCCGTCGACGCATCGACTGCGGTCGCCGCCCTGCGGCTGCCCGCGCATGCCGAGCGGGGGCGTCCGATCGGGGTGAGCACCCTCGGTGGCCGGCCCCTGGCGGGCCGACCCCGGTGTCGACGACTCTGCTCGGTGACGTCGTGGGTCGCGCCGATGACTCCCCGGACGGACCCGGCGGGTCGGCGCCACGGCAACGAGTCTCTCCATGAGCCGGCACCGGGAGCGGTTCGCGGAACTGGCGACGCTGCGCGCGGTGCTGGAGGCCCTGCCGGTCTCGACCGTCAGCCGGACCTCCGACTGCTGGCCATCGGTCCGGCTGACTCCGGCTGCAGGACGGCTGGTCACCCACCGCGGACCAAGCCCCTGTGCTGTGCTTCTGGCAGCCCGCCTGCGCGCCATGGAGCGGAGACGGGTCAGGCCCCTCGC
This sequence comes from uncultured Actinomycetota bacterium, assembly GCA_963747895.1. Classification (GTDB taxonomy): domain Bacteria; phylum Actinomycetota; class Actinomycetes; order Mycobacteriales; family Geodermatophilaceae; genus Blastococcus. Next base: position 121,063 of record CAVVGX010000010.1, on the reverse strand, counting down.
GTGGAGAACCCCGCCCGTGGGGCCGCTCCATGTCGGCGGGACTACCCGGGCGGCTCGCACCGTGCCACCGTGGACTGTGAGCAGTGCGGGCGACGACGACAGGCGCCAGTGGGGCCAGCCCTCGGCGCAGGACACCGGCACGCAGGTCCGGCTCGACGCGCTGGCCCGGCGACTGGCCGACACCGCGCGCAGCCTTCAGGGACGAGAATCTCCCCAGCAGGTGATGGACAGTGTCGTGGACATGGCACGCGAGATGGTGCCGGGCGCCGACGAGGCGACGATCACCATGGTCCGCAAGGATCGCCACTGCTACTCAGCGGCGGCCACCAGCGCGTTGGCCAGCGACTTCGACGTCCTGCAGGACCAGACCGGCGAGGGGCCGTGCCTGGACGCCATCTGGCATCGGGAAACCGTCCGGGTCGACGATCTGGCCAGTGATCCGCGCTGGCCGGTCCTGGGCCCGCGGGCCGCAGAACGCGGGGTGGGCAGCATGCTGTGCCTCCAGCTGTTCGTGCACCGGGACACGCTCGGCGCGCTGGACCTGCTGGCCCATGCCACCTCGGCGTTCACCGACGAATCCGAACACGTGGGCCTGCTGCTCGCCAGCCACGCCGCCATCGCGGCAGCCGACGCCCACCACCTCCAGAACGTGACCAGCGCCCTGATGAATCGAGACGTCATCGGCCAGGCCAAGGGCATCCTGATGGAGCGGTTCAAGATCACCTCGGACCAGGCGTTCACCGTGCTGGCCAAGGTCAGTCAGGACACCAACCGAAAGGTGTCCGCGGTCGCCGAGGACCTCGCCCGCACAGGCATGTGGACGCCGGGCTTGCCCGGCGAGCAGGGTCGCCAGGAGACGCCCTGATCTCGACGCCGCCCTGCCCACGGTCGCCGCCCTGCGGCTGCTCGGGGATGCCGCCGGGCTGCGGGCCCAGGTCAGCATCCTGCTCGCGCGGACCTTCCCGCTCCCCGCGACGGGGTCGGTACCGGACCGCCGGCGCGGCGGCGGGCGACGCGGCGCCCCCCGGCTGGGCCACGACCTCGGCCCGATCCACCGGGGGACGCCCGCCCGGAACTGTCAGCCCCCCGTGGTGCTCGGAGCCGCCGGCGTCTCCGCCGCCGCGGCCCGCGGCTGGGGGATCGCCGCCTCCTGCTCGGCCTTCTTCATGTCTGCCGCCAGTCCGTCGGCGGCCATGTCGGTGGCCCGCGAGATGACGCGATTGGCAGCCTTGATGTTGGCGGCGACCTGATCGGCCAGGTCGGTCTCGTAGACCGCGATCAGCCCGGCCTGGCCGGCGTCGAGGGTGTCCCCGAGCTCCTTGAGGTCGCTACGCGACATCCCGCCGCTGGCATGACCGGTGACCCCTCCGACGAGCGCACCGGCGCCACCGGCGGTGACGATGCCGATACCGACCGGCGGGAACAGGGTCGCGACGACGCCGACCGCCAGGCCCCAGCCGAGGCCGACCGCCGCGCCGTGGCGAGTGGGCTGCTCGTGCTTCTTCACGATGTGGACCTGGCCGTCGGCGTCCTTGCTGATGACGGCCGCGTCGAAGTCGTTCGAGGTCTTCACCTCGCGATAGAGCTCCTTGACCGCCTCGTAGTCGGCGACGGCGGCGTCGACGTCGCCGTAGGCGGCGGCGATCACGTACAGGGTGTCCTTGTCCTGCTTGGCCATGACGAGCCTCTCGGAGTTCGGGTATCGGGAACCCCGACTCTGGCGGAGCGCCGCCGGCCAGAGGTCACCCGCGCCGGATGAGGACGACGGCGAGCCGTGCGCAGCCGCCGGCGGATCATGGCGACAGCGCGGGGCTCCGCCGCGTCCCGCAGCCCACTCCGACGGAGGTCACCACGTGAACCAGACCCAGTTCCTCTGGGACAGCTGGAACCCGATCCTGCGCATCCTGTTGATCGGCACCCTCGGATACACCTGGCTGGTGCTGCTGCTGCGCACCACGGGACCTCGCAGCCTGGCCACGATGACACCGTTCGACTTCGTCATCACGGTGACGCTCGGCTCGGCGTTCGGGCGGGTGCTCACCGCCTCCGAGGTCTCGCTGTCCGAAGCCCTCGTGACCTTCGCGCTGCTGGTGGCGCTGCAGTGGCTCTTCGCCGCGGGGCGCGCCCGCATTCCCGTGGTGAACCGGGCGCTGGACCCTGGCCCCACTCTGCTGTACCACGACGGGCAGCCGGTGGCCCGGGCCCTGCGCCGGCACCGCATGCTGGAGTCGGATCTGCACTCGGCGGCGCGCGAGAAGGGCTTCGGCTCTCTGGATGACGTCGCGGCGGTGGTACTGCAGGCGAACGGCACCTTGGCGGTCATCGGCACCGACAAGATGGGGGACGGCGCCTCGGTGCGTCGGGCCGCCCCCGACGGAAGCTGAGGCCGGCCAGGCCCTCGGCACGCTGGGCAGTTCGACGGCCGACCGGACTCCGCGCCCGACTCACCTCCTGGAGGGCCGAGCCGGCTCGGCGTTGCCGCCGGCCAGCCTGACGGCGAGGACGGCCACCTGGGTGCGTCGATGCAGACCCAGCTTTCCCAGCACATTGTTGACGTAGTTCTTCACCGTCTTCTCGCGCAGGCGCAGCCGGTCACCGATCTGCCGGTTGGTCAGTCCCTCCCCGAGGAGCTCCACGACGGCCCGCTCTCGAGGTGTGAGTCCGGCGACCAGCCGGATCAGGTCCGTCGCGGGGCCGGCGCGCTCCACCGCAGCGGCGACTGCGGCCGGGTCCAGCAGCGAGCCGCCCGCAGCCACGGTCCGCACCGCGCGGACCACCTCCTCGCCAGGCACGTCGTTGTGCAGGAAGGCCGACGCCCCGGCCAGGGCCGCCCCGGGAAGCGCATCGTCGTCGCGACCGGTCAGCATGACCACCTTCAGCTCCGGCAGTCGGGTCCGCAGGTGCCGGCAGACGGTCACCCCGTCCCCATCGGGCAGGTGGAGACCCAGGACCGCGACGTCCGGGCGCACCGCGGGCACCCGGGCCAGGGCACCGGCCGCGGTGCCCGCCTCGCCCACCACGGCCATGCCACCGGCCTCCAGCAGCAGCCGGGTGATGCCGCGGCGGGCGACCTCGTGGTGGTCGAGCAGGAAGACCCTCACCGGTGAATGGCTGTGTTCCATCACCCGTCACCCCAAGCTGTGCCCGGTGGGCGTCCCATCAGGACGCGAACGCCTACGACCGTAGTGGCGTGCATCCCCGGGGCGGCCGGTCGAGTCGCCCCTCACCGACATCGGTGGTCGCCGGCCCGGTCTCCGCCTCTGGCCACCGTCATGCCCGCGTCCGGGTGCGAGCCGGCGGGGCCGCGGGCGATCGTTCCGGGAACCCCAGGACCAGCACCCCGGAGAGGGTCGAGAACGCGACCGCCCCCGTCGCGCCGAACACCGTGTACTGCGATGCGACGTCGACGCCCGCAAGGGTCGTGACCGTCCAGCCGAGGGCCCACAGCGCCGGCATCGCGACGGCCCAGGCCCACCGGTGCGGCGTGGCGCGCGGCAGCGCGAGGGCCTGCGCGGGACCGAGGACGGTTCCGGTGAGCGCGCCCATCAGCGCGAGGTCGGCCGGCGAGGTGCCGTAGCCGACCACCGGCGCGCCGAGAAGCAGGCCCAGTGACATGCCGGCCGCCGTCGCGGGGATCCAGCGGTGTGCCGGAAGCCGGCGGCGGGCGGCGAGGGCCTGGCCGGCGCCGATGAGCAGCCCGGTGACCGCGCCGCCGAGGAGCGCGGCCACGGGGTCGTCGACCGGCCCGGCGACCGCCCGACCGATCAGCCCGGCCGGCGGGAAGGCCAGGAACCCGAGGCTCCAGAGGCCCCAGGGCCGAAGCCGGGCAGCAGTGCGGGTTGTCGGCCGACCGTACGTGGAAGGTTCCATCACACACCACTTCGGTGGACGCCGTACAGATTTTGTACGGCGTACAGATCATGTACGGTGTGCAGGAAATTAGTCAAGGGGAACGGGGAGGATCGGATGGCGGACGTTGCCGAGGCGAAGCGTCGCGGTCGACGTCGCTCGCTGAGCGAGGACGAGATCGTCGACGCCGCGCTGGGCCTGCTCGACGAAGGCGGCCCGGGGGCCATGTCGATCCGCGCTGTCGCAGCCCGCGTCGGGGTGGCTCCGAACGCCGTCTACACCTACTTCCCGGACAAGGCCACGATGGTCAAGGCCGTGGTCGAACGGCTGCTCGGACAGGTCGACCACGGTGTGGCCAGCGATCGCGGGCAGCCGTGGCGGGACCGGGTGGAGGCCGTCGCCGTCGAGCTGCGGACCCGGTTGTCGGACCACCCGGCCGCGGTCGGGCTGATGATCGGCGGTCCGATGGACGGCCCGCACGCGCTGTCCCTCAACGAGCAACTCCTCCGGTTGCTCGCCGATGCGGGCCTGGACCCGGACGAGGCCGCACGAGCCTGTTACCTGCTGATCGTCTACGTCTTCGGTTCGATAGCCCTGGAAGTCGCCGACCAGCACCAGACCGGCCGCCTGCCGACCGAGGACGCGCGCAGAGCCGAGCGTCGCCGGCGCTTCGCCCAGACACCGAGCGACGTCTTCCCGCTCACCGCAGCCGCGGCACCCACGATGGCCGACTACATCTCCACGGACCAGTACGTCTGGGGCCTCCGGCGACTGCTGGACGGAATCGCCGGGGCGACGGCCATCGAGACGCCGTGAACGGCTCTACGACCGAGAGCCGTCCCCCTGCGGCTTCCGCCCGACGGAGGACGACGACGGGGTCGCCGTCGCCCGGCATCCCGGCGGTGAGCTGACGGGCGCTGCCGCGCCTTCTACGGGGAGCAGGGGCCTGCGACGGCTCCCGTGCTTCGTCGACGCGCGTGCTGGTCCAGCAGCATTCCGAGCGGGTAGCGGCCGGGTCACCGGTCCACGACCCGGCCGACGTCGGCCACCTGATCGGCCACCGGCACCGTCCGGTGATCGAAGCCGAGCCGGCCGCGGGTCAGCACGACCAGGAGGACGGCACCCGCGAGGAGCACGCCGAGGATGGACGCGTCCACGACGAGGCTGTCGTCGATCAGGACGAGATGGTCCAGTGACGGGGTGAAGGCGCCGTGCAGGACGACGCACAGCAGCAGACTGCCGGTGCGGTTCCACAGCCAGGTGTAGAAGACGACGAACAGCATCGGCCCGACGAACCCGAGGCCGTAGATCGGCAGGTGCCACAGCCCCCAGATGACGCCGAGGAGCGCCGTGGCCCCCAGGGGTGAGTGGCGGGCCTGCAGCCGGTCCAGTGCGAAGCCGCGCCAGCCCGGCTCCTCCTGCCCGCCACCGACGAGGGCCACCACGACGAACGTGCCGACCCACGACAGCGCCGCCGCGCCGAGCCTGTCCAGGTGCACCTCCTCGCCCAGCAGCGCCAGCACGACGTTCACCGACAGGAAGAGCGCGACCGGCAGACCGAGCGCGTAGAGCCAGTACCGCACCGGCACCCGCCACGTCAGCAGCGGGCGCAACCAGCCGCCCACCGAGCCTCCCGACCAGTGGATGACGAGCGCGGCCGCGACCGCCGGGCCGAAGGCACCCGCCGCCAGCAGCACCGCACCGGCCGCCCCGCCGACGCCCAGCACCGCAGGCGCCCACAGCAGCCAGGAGATGCCGTACGCCAGGACGACGTAGGTCAGCACCGGCCGGGCGGCCGCCGCCGTCCCGACGGTGGAGCCAGGGGCGCCGCTCACCGCCGAACCACCGGCACGGAACAGAGGGCGGTGGCGACCCGGACGGGACGCAGGGGGCATTCGCTCATGCGGCACTCCTCGGACATCGGGACCCCTCCGACACCGCCGGTCCCGCCGGCGGAGAGTCCGGACGGAAGCCGGACCGGTGGCGGGACGACCACGGACCGCAGTCCCGTTGCGGCGGCGGCCACACGCATCGTGGAGAGAGCGTGGCCGCAGCCCTGGAAGGCGTCCGGTCCGAGGTCGTTCATCTCTCCCTGCCTCGGTTCTGTCGACATCCGGCGCCCAGGCCGGTCAGACGACGTCGCGTCGCTGGACCTGGATGAAGGCCGCGGCCGCGGGGAGGACCGCCCACGCGGCGATCGCGAGCAGGGCGGTCCCCACACCGCTCCCGTCGCCGACACCGGAGAGCACCGCGAGGAGCGACGTCGGTGTCCATGACGCGACGCCGTCGAGAAGCTGGACGGCGAGCGGAGGAAGCACGAAGACCACCAGCACAGCAGCGGTGACCGCGCCACCGACGTTGCGGATCACCGCGCCCAGCCCGGCCCCGAGCAGGGCGCCGACCGCACCCGCGACCGCCGAGACGACGAGGATCCGGCCGAGGTCACCGGCCCCCACCAGGAAGCCGTACTCGGTGGTCGGGAGCGCCAGCGCGACGCCCGCGATGACCAGTGCCTGACCGACGAGAGCCAGCCCCGCCCCGGCCACCAGCACCGCGGTGAACTGGGCGAGCACCGCACGCCGACGCCTCGGCGACGTGAGGAACATCGGCACGACGGTGCCGTGGCCGTACTCGCGTGCCACGGCGATCGCGCCGAAGAGGGTCGTGCCGACCATGGCGTTGAAGGCGAACGCCATGAGGGACTGCTGGTCGGCGGCGGTGGAGAGGAACGTCTTGCTGCCGTCCATGTCGGTGCCGAACATGACGACCGCGGCATCCAGCGCAGCGATGACCACCAGCACCGCGAAGAACCCCCACAACAGCTTGGTGGTGGTCAGCTTGCGGAACTCGCCGCGCACGAGCCGTCGCATGATCATGGCGCGACAACGTTCTCGGCCGCGCACGGGTCTGCGGAGTCCACGTCGTCCTCACCGGCGGCGCCGTCGGTACCCGTCCAGTCGAGGAACAACTTCTCCAGCGAACCGACCTGGGGGCAGAGCCGGTGCAACGCGATGCCTGCGGCCCAGGCCCGGTCACCGATCTCGGTGGCCCCCAGGCCCGTGACGACGAGTTCGCCGTCGGCATCCGCGCGGACCGAGGCACCGTCGGTCCGGAGCAGCTGGGTCAGCCTGTCGGGTTCAGGGGTGCGCACCGCCGTACCGGCCTCCTGCAACGTGGCGAGTGCACCGGTGGCGACCAACCGCCCCCGGCTGATCACGACCACCTCGTCGGCGAGGTGCTCGACCTCGGCCAGCAGATGACTGGACACGAAGACCGTTCCCCCCGCGGCGGCACGATCCCGCAGCAGGTCGCGCAGCCAGCGCACGCCCTGTGGGTCGAGCCCGTTCCCGGGCTCGTCGAGGACCAGGACCGGGGGGTTCCCCATCAGGGCGGCGGCGAGTCCGAGCCGCTGGCGCATGCCCAGCGAATAGCCCCCGACGTGGCGGTCCGAGGCCCGGGACAGCCCCACCCGCTCCAACATCTCGTCGATGCGCTCCGCGGGGACGCCGGCGCCGTCGGCGATGATCCGCAGGTGGTTGCGGCCGGTTCGACCGGGGTGGAATGCGTTCGGCTCGAGCACCACGCCGACGGAACGGGCGGGATCGGCCATCTCGCGGTACCTCGTCCCACCGATCGTGGCGTGCCCGTGGTCGGACGTCGCGAGATCGAGCAGGACCTTCATCAGCGTGGACTTCCCGGCCCCGTTGGGCCCGAGGAAGCCGGTCACCCGTCCGGGCCGGACGGTGAAGGTCAGGTCGTCGAGGACGACGTCGCGGCCGTATCGCTTGGTGACGCTCTCGATCTCCAACGTGTGGATGATGGCCTCCTCGCTTCGGCCTCACGGACGCGACGTACAGGGCACGGGCGTGGTCCCCGGCGGGACGGACGGCCGTGGGTCACGGTCACCAGCACCGGTCGACCGGTGGCGTAGGTCGGAATCCGGCCCGATCGACCTGTGTCCCCAGGCTCCCGGCCGGCGCCCGGATCCCCCAGAGGCCGTGTGTCCGGCGCCCCAGAGCCGTTCGGCCTCGCGACCCCGCCGCCCCCGGACGGTGAGCCGGAGGGTTGGAACCTCCCGCGATGGCCGGATGACGCCGCGACGCCGACTCGGAGCAGGCTGCCCGGTGGCGGCTCGGATCCGGCCCGGCACCGACCTGGGCCGCCTGACCCCTCGGCGGCGCATGACCGCGGCCGACGTGCCGGATGCGCTGGACCCCGGGCGGGGTGAACTCCCGGGACGTGCAAGGCACCCAGCCCACGCGCCTAGACTCGGCTCGCGGTCAGCAGCGGTCGCGCTCGGCAGGTTCTGCCGGCGGTCGAGGACGCGCGCCGCTGGGTCGCCTGCCCGAGATGGTCCGCCCCGCTCCGGCGCTGCAGCGGTGGGGACCGGCGCGATCCAGTGCGGAGGCCGGGATGACGCCCTCGTCGGTGCCGTGGCGGCTCGTCCTCCTCGTCGCCGTCGGGTACGCCGCCGGGTCGCTCACGTCGTTCGTCCTGTTCGAGTCCTCCACCACCGGGGCCGTGCTCTTCCTGTCGGCCGGGGTGACCTTCTCCGCGCTGGTGCTCAGCGACCGGCGCCGGTGGCCCTGGGTCCTGGTCACCGCCGGGCTCGTCGAGCTGGTCATCGACCGGATGCAGGGCATCGGCCCGGTCGCCGTCTGGGGGTTCGTCCTCGCCAACACCGTCGAGCCCCTCGTCGGCGCCAGCCTGCTGCGCCGGTTCGCACCGCACCCCGATCTGGGCCGCCGGCGCGACCTCGGCGCCTTCCTGCTCTGCGGCGTGCTGGCCGGCCCGTTCGTGGGCGCGCTCATCGGATCGGTGACCATCCGCCTCTCCCAGGGAGCCGCCGTCCTCGACGGCCTGCTCCCGTTCTGGGCCGGCGACGGGCTCGGCGTGCTCACCGTCGGCGGGGCCGTGCTGACCTGGAGCCTCGACCGCGGCCGGAGGGGCGCTCCCGGCGCCGTCCACCGGGCCCTGCTGCTGGTGCTGACCGCCGGGGTGACCGTCGCGGTCTTCTGGCCGGTGGCCGTCCCCGTGGCGTACCTGACCCTGCCCCTGCTCATCTGGGTGGCCGTCCGGTACGGGGTCGCCCTGGTCACCGAGGCGGGTCTGGTGGTCGCGGTGACCGCGAACGTCATGACCGCGGCCGGGCGCGGTCCCTGGGCGCCGCTCGGCGATCAGCCGCGCATGGAGACGGCCCTCCTGCAGTTGTTCATCGCCGTCGCGGTCCTCGGCGCCTGGCTGCTGGCGGTGGAGATCGCGGAGCGGGAGGACGCCCGGTCGATGTCGCGGCAGGAGGCCGCGGCGCGCCGCCGGGTGGAGGCCCTGCAGCAGGTGACCGCCGGACTGGCCACCGCGGCGACCACCGACGCGATCGCCGAGGTGCTGGTCCGCTCCGGTATCGCCCTGCTGGCCGATGCCGGCGCCGTCGGGGTGATCGACGGGGACGGCGCCCGCCTGCGGGTGCGGACGCCGGCCGGACCCGAGGTGGCCGACGTGCCGCTGGACGACCCCTCGCCGTTGACCAGCGCCGCGCGGCGGCACGCACCCGTCCGGGGCTGGGCGCCCGCGGCCCTGGCGGTGCCGGCCCGGGCCGCCGGGACGACGTTCGGGGCCCTGGAGTTCCGGTTCACCCACGACGACGCGATCGACGACGACGTCATCGCGATGTCCCGGACCCTGGCCGAGCTCATGGCCCAGGCGTTGCACCGCGCGCGGCTGTACGAAGAGGAGCGCGAGGCGGCCCACCAGCTGCAGCAGGCCTTCCTTCCCGCGGTGCCCGACGAACTTCCCGGGGCGGAGCTCGCCGGCTGCTACCGCCCGGCCGACGAGCTGCACGACGTCGGCGGCGACTGGTACGACGCCTTCTCCCTGCCCGGCGGCCGGGTCGGCTTCACCGTGGGGGACGTGGTCGGCCACGACCTGCGCGCCGCGGCCGCGATGGGGCGGCTGCACGCGGTCCTGCGCGTCCTGGCCGCCTCACCGCACGACGGGCCCGCCGAGGTCCTCGACGCGGTCGACCAGGCCTCGTCGACCATCCCCGGCGCCGGGCTGGCCACCATCGGCTACGGCGAGTACGACCCGGCCACCTGCCGGCTGCGCTACGTCTGCGCGGGCCACCCGCCCCCGCTGCTCGTCACCGGCCACCGGGCGCGATGGCTCGACGACGGCCGCTCCCGCCCGCTCGGCGTCGCCTCGGAGCCCCGTTCGGAGGCCGTCGTCGTCGTCCCTCCCGGGTCGATGCTGCTCTGGTACTCGGACGGGCTCGTCGAACGCCGGGACGCCGACCTCGACGACGGCCTCCGCCGCCTGTTCTCGATCGCCTCCCGGCTCGACGGCAACGACCCCCGGACCTGGTGCGATGCCGTGATGCACGTGCTGACCGGCGGCCAGCGGCTGCACGACGACGTCGTGCTCATCTGCCTACGGCTGGGAACGCACCGCCCGCACGAGATCCTCCCGGCGCCGCCCGTCCTGTCCTTCGACGGCGACGGCGGCGGCGGCGGCGATGGCGCGCGGTCCGCGCGGTCCGCGCGGCTCCGGTTGTCCGATCCCGCCCCGCGGGGCAGGGAGCGCTGACCACCGCCTCGGGTGGATCAGGCGGGCGACGACCGGCGGACCGGTCCCCGGCCATGCCGTCAGGGGGCGCGTTCTGCCCCCGCGCGGAAGGGGTGACCGACGTCCGACGTCCGCGTACGGTCATCCGGGTCCGGGCTCGACGCCGTCGGACCGGGGCTCCCTCCTGGCGGCGGAGGCCGGCGGGGCCTGGAGGCTGACATGGGTTCGCATGCGGGACGCGGCCGACCCTTCCCCGGCTCGATCACCATCGAGCACGAGGCGGGCGGCCACCGGGTGCTGTGCCTCTCCGGTGACGTCGACTCCGCAGCCGTGGCCGAGTTCGAGCGGCGGCAGGGCCGGCTGCCGGTGGTGGTCGACGCGATCGACGCCGGTGGGGTGTCGTTCCTCGCCTCCGCCGGGCTCGCCGTGATGGTGCGGTGCGCCGAGGCCGCCGCCGCCGCGACCGGCCGCCGCCCGGTGCTGCGCGCGGCAGCCGGCCCGGTGGACCGGGTGCTGCGGGCGGCGGAGCTCGAGACGTACTTCCCCCGATCTTGACTCGATCCAGAAAGCTGGCCAGGATGGGTCCGTGCCCGACCTCGTCGACCTGGAGCGGGACCTGCGCGCCGCGGGCCTGCGGGTCACCCGCCCGCGCCTGGCCGTGCTGGACGCGGTGCACGCCCATCCGCACCTGGACACCGAGGCGCTCATCGGCGCCGCGCGCTCCCGCCTGGAGGCCGTCTCCCACCAGGCCGTCTACGACGTCCTGCGGGTGCTGACCGACACCGGCCTCGTCCGCCGCATCCAGCCGCAGGGCTCCGTGGCGCGGTACGAGGCCCGGGTGGGCGACAACCACCACCACCTGGTCTGCCGCGACTGCGGCGCCATCGTCGACGTCGACTGCACCGTCGGCGCGGCTCCCTGCCTCACCCCCTCCGACGACGCCGGCTTCGACGTCCACGAGGCCGAGGTCGTCTTCTGGGGCCGCTGCCCCGCATGCCCGGCCGCCTGACCCCAGAGCTCCACCGCCCCGCCCGATCCCAGAGAGGCCCACCGTGAAGGACGAGACCAACAAGGTCCAGACCGAGAGCACCAGCGAGAGCGAGAACCCGGCGATCCCGTCGCCGGAGTCGCACACCGGGGGGCGCCCGCGCACCAACCGCGACTGGTGGCCGAACCAGGTCGACCTGTCGGTGCTCAACAAGCCCTCGAAGGACTCCGACCCGCTCGGCGGGGACTTCGACTACAAGGCGGCCTTCGCCGACCTCGACGTCGAGGAGCTCAAGGCCGACCTGCGCACGCTCATGCGCACCTCGCAGGACTGGTGGCCGGCCGACTGGGGTCACTACGGCCCGCTGTTCATCCGCATGTCGTGGCACGCGGCCGGCACCTACCGGATCGCCGACGGCCGGGGCAGCGGGAACAACGGAGCGCAGCGCTTCGCCCCGCTCAACAGCTGGCCGGACAACGCCAGCCTGGACAAGGCGCGCCGCCTGCTGCTGCCCATCAAGCAGAAGTACGGCCGCACGCTGTCCTGGGCCGACCTGCTCGTGCTGGCCGGAAACGTCGCGCACGACGACATGGGCCTGCCGACCTTCGGCTTCGCCTTCGGCCGCGAGGACACCTGGCAGCCCGAGGAGGTCTTCTGGGGCCCGGAGGACACCTGGCTCGGCGACGAGCGCTACGCGGGCGACGACCCGCTCGACCTCGACGAGGGCCCGCTGGCCAACGTCACGATGGGCCTGATCTACGTCAACCCCGAGGGCCCGAAGGGGCGGCCCGACCCGGTCGGTTCGGGCCACGACATCAAGGTGACCTTCCGCCGGATGGGCATGACCGACGAGGAGACCGTCGCGCTGATCGCCGGTGGCCACACCTTCGGCAAGACGCACGGCAACGGCAACCCGGAGCTGCTCGGGCCGGAGCCCGAGGGGTGCCCGGTGCACGGCAACGGCCTCGGCTGGGCCAACCCGAACGGCACGGGCAAGGGTGCCGACACGATCACGAGCGGTCTCGAGGGCGCCTGGACCCCGACGCCGACCCAGTGGGACAACTCCTACTGGGACACCCTCTTCGGCTGGGACTGGGAGCTCGTCACGAGCCCGGCCGGGGCCAAGCAGTGGCAGCCGAAGAACCCCGAGGCCCAGGATCTGGTCCCGGACGCGCACATCCCCGGCAAGAAGAACCCGCCGATGATGTCCACGGCCGACATGGCCCTCCGGATGGACCCCGAGCTGCGGGCCTACGCCGAGCGCTTCCGGGACGACCCGGAGTACTTCCGTGACATGTACGCCCGCGCCTGGTTCAAGCTGCTGCACCGCGACCTGGGCCCCAAGAGCCGGTACCTCGGCCCGGACGTGCCGGCCGAGGACCTCCTCTGGCAGGACCCGGTCCCGGCGGTCGACCACGAGCTCGTCGGTGACGCCGAGGTGGCCGACCTCAAGCAGCGGCTGCTCTCCTCCGACCTGACCGTTCCGCAGCTGGTGCACACGGCGTGGTCCGCCGCCGCGTCCTACCGCGGTACCGACATGCGCGGTGGCGCCAACGGCGCCCGGATCCGGCTGGAGCCCCAGATCGGCTGGGCGGCCAACGAGGGCGTCCGGGACGTGCTGCCGGTGCTGGAGCGCGTGCAGGCCGACTTCGAGCAGCAGACCGGCAAGAAGATCTCGCTCGCCGACCTGATCGTGCTCGGCGGCAGTGCCGCGGTGGAGAAGGCGGCGGCGGACGCCGGCGTGCCGGTCACCGTGCCCTTCCACCCGGGCCGGACCGACGCCTCGCAGGAGCAGACCGACGTCGACAACTTCCGCTGGCTCGAGACGCGCGCCGACGGCTTCCGCAACTGGATCGCACCGGGCAGCAAGCTCCAGCCGGAGAGGCTCCTGGTCGAGAAGGCGTACATGCTGGAGCTCACCGCCAAGGAGATGACCGTCCTCGTGGGCGGCCTGCGGGTTCTCGGCGCCACCACCGGCGGCGTCCAGCACGGCGTCCTCACCGACCGTCCGGGCGTGCTCTCGCAGGACTTCTTCCGCAACCTGCTCGACCTGGGCATCTCCTGGCGCACCTCGGTCGGCACCGAGGACGTCTACGAGGGCCTGGACGCGCAGGGGAACGTGGTCCGCACGGCCACCGCCGCCGACCTGGTGTTCAACTCGAACTCGATCCTGCGCGGCATCGTCGAGGTCTACTCGGCCGACGACGCCACGGAGAAGTTCGTGCAGGACTTCGTCTCCGCGTGGGTCAAGGTCATGGAGCTGGACCGCTTCGACCTGCGGTAGTCCACCACCCTCCGGATGCCCCGGTCCGCCTCGTGCGGGCCGGGGCATCCGCCGTGCGGGGGGTAGCGCGGGACCGTGCCAGACTCGTGCGCCGTCAGCCCTGCACCTCCCGAGGAGTCCGCACCAGATGGCCGCCACCCCCACCCCCGGCCGGCACGAGGCAGCCCCGGAGCCGACCCGGCCCACGACGGAGACCTTCACCGAGGAGCTCCGGGACGCCTTCGCCCCGCGCACCCTCCTGCTGGTCGTCGGCGTGGCACTCCTGTGCCTGGGCTTCGTGCTCTCCTACGTCGGCGCCTTCCACGACCCGACGCCGCACCGCATCCCCGTCGCGGTCGTCGCACCGGAGCAGGTCAGCGGCCAGCTCGTCGAGGCCCTGGACGACACGGACGGCGAGCCGGTCGCCGCGACCGCGGTCGAGGACGAGGCCACCGCCCGCCGCCTGCTCGAGCGCGGCGAGATCTCGGCCGCCCTCGTCGTCGACGCCGCCGGCACCGAGGACACCCTGCTCGTCGCCAGCGGCGGGGGGGCCGGCATCACCACGGCCGTCGAGCGGATCTTCACCGAGGCCGAGGCGGCCCAGCAGCGCACCCTCACCGTCAGCGACATCGTCCCGCACCAGTCCGGCGACCCGCAGGGCACCAGCGGTTTCTACATCGTCGTCGGTGCGGTCCTGGCCGGCTACCTGCTGGCCGCCGTCCTCGGCATGGCCAAGGGCGCCCGCCCCGCCACCTTCCGCCGCGCGCTCTGGCGGCTGGGTGCGACCGTGCCCTACGCCCTCGCCGTCGGCCTGGGCATCGCGGTCGTCACCGGTCCGGTGCTCGGCGCGATCACGGGGCACTTCGCGGCGGTGTTCGGCATCGCGACCCTGCTGGTGCTCAGCGCCGCCACCGTGACCATGAGCTTCCAGGTCATGTTCGGGATCTTCGGCATGGCCGCGACCATCCTGATCTTCGTGGTCGTCGGGAACCCGTCGGCCGGGGGCGCCTATCCCGCCGAGCTCCTCCCGCCGTTCTGGCGGACGGTCGGCCCCTGGCTGCCCAACGGAGCCGGCGTGGACGCCCTGCGCAGCGAGGTCTACTTCGGGGGCACCGGCCTGGCCGCCCCGGTCGGGATCATCGTCGCGTGGGCCGTGGCCGGCGCCGCGCTGACGGTCCTCGCCGCCCGGATCGTGCACCGGCCGGTCGACTGACCCTGCCGAGGGTGAGGACGTTCCCGTGCGCGCGGTCGTGACCAGGGTCGATTCAGCCGCTGTAACAGTCGACGGCGAGGTGGTCGGCGAGATCGGCCGCGGTCTGCTGTCACTGGTCGGCGTCGGCCGGGCCGACGACGTCGACGCCGCCCGGCTGCTGGCGCGGAAGATCCACGAACTGCGCATCCTCCCCGGCGAGGGCGGCATGGTGTCCGCCGCCGACCTGGGGCTGCCCGTGCTGGTCGTCAGCCAGTTCACGCTCTACGCCGACACCCGCAAGGGGCGTCGTCCCTCCTGGTCCGAGGCCGCCCCCGGGGAGATCGCCGAACCCCTGGTGGAGGAGGTGGTGGCCGAGCTCCGCCGCCGCGGGTGCACGGTGGCGACCGGGGTGTTCGGTGCCCGGATGCAGGTGTCCTCGGTCAACGACGGGCCGATGACCTTGCTGCTGGAGGTCTGAGACCCGACATCCGGGGGTAGGACGAGTGAGCGACAACACTCCCTGTTGGTTGGCTGTGAACCGGGCATCTGTGGAACACGCACCGCGGTCCGAACCGTTGTGCAGGGCGTACCACATCGGACAGAAGAGCAACGGGGACGGTCCGGAGAACCTCGGACCCCCATCGACGCCCCGGATGGCAGAACCGCCGCGCCACCGATGACCGGCGGATGCATCCGAAATGAAGGCAAGGACGAAGAAGTCATCGTGACGCTGCTGCAGTCTTCCCCCACCGACACCCTCGAGGTGCGCTCGCGGACGCCGCGTCGCGAGCCCGACACCACCGGCCTGGTGTCCACCGACCTCGTACGCGTGTACCTCAACACCATCGGCAAGACCGCGCTGCTCACCGCCGAGCAGGAGGTCGAGCTCGCCAAGCGGATCGAGGCCGGCCTGTACGCCGACCGGCTGCTGGCCGAGAAGCCGGACCTCTCGCCGGCCAAGAAGCGGGACTACAAGATCCTCGCCGTCGACGGCAAGGCCGCCAAGGCGCACCTGCTGGAGGCCAACCTCCGGCTCGTCGTCTCGGTCGCCAAGCGCTACACCGGCCACGGCATGACGTTCCTGGACCTCATCCAGGAGGGGAACGTCGGGCTGATCCGCGCGGTGGAGAAGTTCGACTACACCAAGGGCTTCAAGTTCTCCACGTACGCCACCTGGTGGATCCGGCAGGCCATCACCCGCGCCATGGCCGACTCCGGGCGCACGATCCGGCTGCCCGTCCACCTGGCCGAGCAGGTCAACAAGGTGGTCCGCACCCGGCGCCGCATGCACCAGGAGCTGGAGCGCGAGCCCACCCCCGAGGAGATCGGCCTCGAGCTGGACTTGACCGAGGAGCGGGTGGTCGAGCTGCTCGAGCACAGCCGCGACCTGGTCAGCCTCGACCAGACCGTGGGCGCCGACGAGGAGTCCCGGCTCGGTGACTTCATCGAGGACGCCGACGCCGCGGTCGCCGAGGACGCGGTCGCCTTCCAGATGATGAAGGGCGACGTGCGCAACGTGCTGGAGACCCTCGAGGACCGGGAGCGCGACGTCGTCGTCCTCCGCTTCGGTCTGGACGGCGGCCAGCCGCGCACGCTGGAGCAGATCGGCAAGCAGTTCGGCCTGTCCCGCGAGCGCGTGCGGCAGATCGAGCGCGAGACGATGGCCAAGCTGCGCGACCCGCAGCGCGCCGACGCCCTGCGCGACTACCTGGCGTAAGAGCTGCACCCACGAGAGCCCGTTCCCGACAGGGGGCGGGCTCTCGTGGTCTCAGAGGGGTGAGCGCATGCGGCGGGGGCCGGGGTCGACGCGGGCGGTGGGCGGCCCGACCCGGGCGGTACCGCCGGCGACCACCAGCGAGCGGCCGCCGTGCCACGGGTTCGCCGGTCCGACGATCACCGGCTCCAGGTTGAGCCTCAGCACCTCGGGCAGGTCGTCGGCCAGCCGGGCCACCCGCAGCAGCAGGTCCTCCAGGGCAGCGGTGTCGACCGGCTCCGAGCCGCGCCACCCGTCCAGCAGCGGCCAGGCGCGCGGCCCGCGGACGAGCTCGGCGGCGTCGAGGTCGGTGAGCGGCAGCGTGCGGAAGGCCCGGTCACCGAGCAGCTCGGTGGCCACTCCCCCGACCCCGAAGCTCACCAGGGCACCGAAGGACGGGTCGTCGACGATCTCGACCACCGTGGCCACACCCGGCGCCGCCATCTCCTGCACGATCACCGGGTCGCCGGACGGGATCGCGCCGTAGGCGGAACGCACCGCGTCGGCGTCGACCAGGTCCAGCCGCACGCCGCCCAGGTCGGAGCGGTGCCGCAGCCACGGCGCCGTCGACTTGAGCACGACCGGGTAGCCGACCTCGTCGGCGGCGGCCACCGCCGCCTCGGGGTCGGTGACGGTGCGGGTGCGCAGCAGCGGCACGCCGTAGGCGCCGAGCAGCGCGATCAGCTCGTCGTCGTCCAGCTCCCGGCCGGCCGGCGCCGAGGCCAGCGCTGCTCGCACGACGGTCCGCGCGGCCTCCTCGTCGACGTCGGGCAGCTCGGGGACCTCCCCGACGGGACGGCGGCGCCAGCGGGCGTACTCGGCGACCTTGGCCAGCGAGATGACGGCGCGCTCGGGGGTGCTGTACGAGGGGACCGACCCGCGGGCCGGCATGCCGTGCTCGTCGATGACGGCGAGGTCCGGGGGCACGCCCTCGGCGGACAGGAAGCTGGCCAGCACCGGCTTGGTGGAGCCGACGGCGACGTCGCGCAGGGCGGGCCCGAACTCGTCGGACCCCGACATCAGCGGCGGCAGGAACACCGCGATGACCGCGTCGACGCCCTCGTCGTCGACGGCTGCCTGCAGGGCCTGGCGGAACTGCTCGGGAGTGCCCGAGACCCCGATGTCGACCGGCTTCTCGTGGGCCAGCGTCAGCCCCTCCTCGAGAACGGCGTCGGCGACCAGCACCCCGATGGCCGTCGAGTTGCCGACGATCGCCACCCGGTCGCCGACCGGGAGCGGCTGGTGGGCCAGCAGGGTGCCGACGTCGAACATCTGCGCCACCGTCTCGACGCGGATGACCCCTGCGGAGGCGAACAGCGCCGCGACCGACTGCTCCGGCACCGCGACCGACGTGCCGGCCAGACCCGGGATGACCCCGACGTGCCGGCCGCTCTTCACCGCGACCACCGGCTTGGTGCGCCCGACGGTGCGGGCGAGGCGGGCGAACTTGCGCGGGTTGCCGAAGCTCTCCAGGTGCAGGAGCACCACCTCGGTGCCCGGGTCGGTGGCCCAGTACTGGAGCAGGTCGTTGCCGCTGACGTCGGCGCGGTTGCCGGCCGAGACGAAGGTGGACAGCCCGATGCCCCGGCTGCGCGCCCGCTCCAGGAGTGCGACCCCCAGGGCTCCGGACTGGGCGAAGAAGCCGACCCGCCCGCGGCCGGGGACCATGGGCGCCAGCGAGGCGTTGAGCCGCACCGCGGGATCGGTGTTGACGATGCCCAGGCAGTTCGGGCCCACGACGCGCATGCCGGAGGCGCGCGCGGAGGCGACCAGCAGGCGCTCGGCCTCCCGCCCCTCGGGACCTGCTTCGCCGAACCCTCCGGACACCACGACCAGACCGCGCACCCGCTTGCGCCGGCAGGCCTCGACCACGCCGGCCACCTCGTCGGCCGGCACCGCGACGAGGGCGAGGTCGACGTCGTCGGGGATCGACTCGATGTCGGCGTAGGCCGGCACCCCGCGCACGTGCCGGGTGGAGGGGTTGACCGGGTAGACGGGGCCGGCGAAGCCGTAGTCGAGCAGGTGCCGGAGCAGCGCGTTGCCGATCTTCCCGGGATCGTTGCTGGCGCCGACCACGGCCACCGACGAGGGGGTGAGCAGCCGGGCGATGGAGCGGGACTCGCTGCGCTGCTCGCGCTCGTAGGCGACGGTGAGGGCGTCCTCGGTCGGCTCGATCGGGAAGGTGAGGTGGACGACGCCGTCCTCGTAGGACCGCTGCGACTTGTAGCCGGCGTCCTGGAAGACCCGCACCATCGTGCTGTTCTGGGCGAGCACCTCGGCGACGAACCGCTTGATGCCGCGCTCGCGGGCGGCCGCGGCGAGGTGCTCGAGCAGGACCGAGCCCAGCCCGCGCCGCTGGTGGGCGTCCTCGATGAGGAAGGCCACCTCGGCGTCGTCGGTGCCGGGGTAGCGGTCGTAGCGCCCCACCCCGATGACCTGGTCGCCCAGCAGCACGACGAAGGCGACGCGGGCGTCGTGGTCGACGTGGGTGAAGCGGTGCAGCTCCTTGGCCGAGAGCCGCTTCATCGGCCCGAAGAACCGGTAGTAGCGGGTCTGGTCGCTGCTGCGGTCCATCAGCCCGGTCAGCCCGTCGGCATCCTCCGGGCAGATGGGGCGCAGGTGCACCGTGCCGCCGTCGGCGGCGACGATGTCGGCCTCCCAGTGCGGCGGCGGCACGGGTGCGTCGTCGACAGATGTCACAGCGTCCTCCGGCCGCCCAGCAGGGACCCGCCGCGAGCGTGCGGGTGGTGGAGGGCTGGGTGGTCCTCAATCACGGGGGTCGTCCGGGTCCAGGCCGAACAGCGGGAAGCTGGCCCGGCGGGTGCGCATGATCGAGCGGTCCACGCGGTTCTCGGTGAAGGCGTCCCAGCGGGCGAAGCCGGTGTAGCCGCCCTCGGTCATGTGCGTGGGCGGCCGGGCCCGCAGCCCACGGGCGACGACGTCGTCGCGCCAGGACTGCGGGATCTCCGTGGCCGGGTCCAGGGGCGAGCCGGCGGCCTCGGCGAGCAGGTGGGTCCAGGCCCGCGGCACGGCGCGGACCAGCCCGTAGCCCCCGCCGCCCAGGGCGATCCAGCGCCCGTCGCAGATCTCGTGCGCCAGCTCGTGCATCGCCCGGTAGCTGGCGCGCTGGCCGTCGATGGTGAGGGCGAGGTCGGCCAGCGGGTCCTCGTGGTGGGCGTCGCACCCGCACTGCGTGACGATGATCTGAGGCTGGAAGGCCCGCAGCACGCTGGGCACGACGGCGCTGAACGCCCGCAGCCAGGCGGAGTCCTCCGTGCCGTTGGGCAGCGCCAGGTTGACCGCGCTGCCCGACGCCTTCTCCGCATCCCCGGTCTCCTCCGGGAACCCGGTGCCCGGCCACAGCGTCAGCGGCGTCTGGTGGATGCTCACGGTGAGCACCCGCGGGTCCTCGTAGAAGGCGGCCTGGACGCCGTCGCCGTGGTGCACGTCGAGATCGACGTAGGCGATGCGCTCGTAGCCCTTCCCGAGCAGCCAGGAGATGGCCACGGCGGCGTCGTTGAAGATGCAGAAGCCGGAGGCCGCGTCCCGCATCGCGTGGTGCAGACCGCCGGAGATGTTGACCGCGTGCTGCGCGGCCCCGCTGTGCACCTGCTGCGCGGCCAGCACGCTGCCCCCGGTGATCAGCGCGGCCGCGCCGTACATGTCGGGGAAGATCGGGTTGTCCGACGTGCCGAGACCGTGCCCGACCGCCGGATCGGACGGGGCCCGGCGGACCGCATCCAGGTACTCACGGTCGTGCACGAGCTCGAGCAGGTCCGTGCCGGCCGGCGTGGGGCGCAGCACCCTGACCCGGTCGCTGCTCAGCACGCCCAGGCTGTCGGCCAGCCGCATGGTGAGGTCCAGCCGCACCGGGTGGAGCGGGTGCTCGCCGCCCATGGTGTAGCCGAGCAGGCTCTCGTCCCAGACGACCGCCACCGAGTCGCTCACCGAACCTCCTCGTGCCCCGCCGGCTCCGGCCGCCGACGGGAGCGACGCTACCGGCGCGGCGCGCGGGACGCGTCCCCCGTGCACGCGGCGTCGCGGGACCGGATGGGCCCGCGCCGCGCCACTAGACTGGCCCCCGACCCGGAGGAGTGCTGCGTGAACGACCTGATCGACACCACCGAGATGTACCTCCGCACCATCTTCGAGCTCGAGGAGGAGGGGATCACCCCCCTCCGGGCCCGGATCGCGGAGCGTCTCCACCAGAGCGGTCCCACCGTGAGCCAGACGGTGGCCCGCATGGAGCGCGACGGCCTGCTCACCGTGGAGGGCGACCGGCACCTCCAGCTGTCCGACGAGGGCCGTCAGCTGGCCACCGCCGTCATGCGGAAGCACCGGCTTGCCGAGTGCCTGCTCGTCGACGTCATCGGCCTGGACTACGCCGACGTGCACGAGGAGGCGTGCCGCTGGGAGCACGTCATGAGCGAGGCGGTGGAGCGCCGGCTGCTCGCGCTGCTGGGCAACCCCAGCGTCTCCCCCTTCGGCAACCCCATCCCGGGCCTGGAGGCGCTGCGCGGCGACGAGCCCCTCGGGGGCGAGACCTCCCCGGTGCTCGACGCGCTCACCGTGCTGTCGACGACGGCGACCGCCGAGGGGCGCCCGGTGGTGATCCGGCGGATCAGCGAGCAGCTGCAGGAGAACCCCGAGCTGCTGCGGGCGCTGGCCGACCAGGGCGTGCGTCCGGGGGTCACCATGCAGGCCCGGCTGGTCGAGGGATCGGTCAGCCTGGACGGCTACGTGCTCCCCCTCGAGGTGGCGCGGCACATGTTCGTCAGCGCCGTGGACGACGAGCTCACCCCGCTGGAGGCGGCGCCGCTGCTCTGACGGGGTCGCCCGGCCCTCGTCCCGGGGGTGCACGCCGCTCACTACGGTGGGGCCGACGTCGACCCCTCCTGAGAGCAGGTCCCGGTGAGCCCGTCCGACTCCCCCGACGCCCCGGCGTCGGACCCCGCGACCGTCCCTGCACCCGACCCGGCGTCCGACGCCGTGTCCGACCCTGCCTCCGACGCCGCGTCCGGGCCGTTCGCGCGGCTGGCCGACTTCGCCGCGCTGCCGCGCATCGGCGCGCTGGCGCTGTCCACGGACGGCTCCCGCCTGGCGGTCTCGGTCGCCACGCTGGACCCGGCGAGGAAGAAGTGGCAGTCGGCCCTGTGGGAGGTCGACCCCGGCGGGAGCCGCCCGGCCCGGCGGCTGACCCGCAGCGTGCCGGGTGAGTCCTCGCCGGTGTGGGCGCCCGACGGCTCCCTGCTGTTCACCTCCGCCCGCCCCGACCCGACGGCTGCGGAGGCCGGCGAGCCGAAGCCGGCCCTGTGGAGCCTCCCTGCGGGCGGCGGCGAGGCGCGGCCGGTGCTCAGCCGGCCCGGCGGCATCTCGGGCGTGGCGGTCGCGGCCGACACCGGCGACGTCGTCGTCGCGGCGGCGACCCTGCCCGGTGGTGCGCAGGCCGAGGCCGACGAGGAGCGCCGCAAGGCGCGCGCGGACGCCGGGGTGACCGCGGTGCTGCACGAGGCCTACCCGGTCCGGCACTGGGACCAGGACCTCGGCCCCGCCGCACCCCACCTGTTCTGGGCCGGCCGGGTGCCGGACGAGGACGGCGCCGAGCCGGTGGAGCTGCGCGACCTGACCCCCGAGGCGACCCCACCGCACGGCGCGGGTGAGGAGTTCACCGTCTCGCCCGACGGCCGGCTGGTGGCGCGCTCGGAGGAGGTCCCCGACGGTCCGGCCGGATACCGCAACCGGCTGGTGGTCACCGCGACCGACGGCAGCGGCACCCGGGTGCTGGTCGACGACCCGCTGGCCGACGTCTACGGCGCGAGCTTCTCCCCCGATGGCTCGGCGCTGGTGTGCGTGCGTGAGGCGCTGTCCAGCTACGCCGAGCCCCCGGACTACACGCTGCTCCTCGTCGACGTCGCCGACGGCTCGGTCCGCGACCTCACCCCGGACTTCGACCGGTGGCCGAGCGCGCCGCAGTTCGGTGCCGACGGCACGAGCGTCTACTTCCTGGCCGACGACGACGGCCGGCACGCCGTCTTCCGGGTGCCCGTGGACGGCGGCGGGCCGGTGCGGCTGACCGGCGACGGCGCCTACAGCCACCTGCAGGTGGCGCGCGACGGCAGCGCGCTCTACGCGCTGCGCTCGGCGTACGACTCGCCCGCGGTCCCGGTCCGGCTGGATCCGCAGGCCACCGGGCAGGACCCGGTGGCGCTCCCGAACCCGGGCACCATCGGCGCGCTGCCCGGCACGCTGCACGAGGTGGAGGCGACCGCCGCCGACGGCAGCCGGGTGCAGTCCTGGCTCGTCCTCCCCGAGGGCGCCTCCGCCGACTCCCCCGCCCCGTTGGTGCTGTGGATCCACGGCGGCCCGCTGATGAGCTGGAACTCGTGGTCGTGGCGCTGGTGCCCGTGGGTGCTGGCCGCCCGTGGCTACGCGGTGCTGCTGCCCAACCCGGCGCTGTCGCAGGGCTTCGGGCAGGACTTCGTGCGCCGCGGCTGGGGAGAGTGGGGCGAGGCGCCCTACACCGACCTCATGGCCGCGGTGGACGCCGCCGAGCAGCGCCCCGACATCGACGCGTCCCGGACGGCGGCGATGGGTGGCTCCTTCGGCGGCTACATGGCCAACTGGATCGCCACGCAGACCGATCGCTTCCGGGCGATCGTCAGCCACGCCGGCCTGTGGCACATCGACTCGTTCACCAGCACCACCGACGCGGCGTACTACTGGGAGAAGGAGTGGGGCGACCCGCTGGCCGAGCCGCGCCGCTACGAGCAGAACTCCCCGCACCGCTACGCGGACGCCATCCGCACCCCGATGCTGGTCATCCACGGCGACCGGGACTACCGCGTGCCCGTCGGCGAGGCGCTGCACCTCTGGTACGACCTGCAGAAGCGGGGCGTGCCCTCCAAGTTCCTGTACTTCCCCGACGAGAACCACTGGGTGCTCACGCCCGGGAACTCGACGGTCTGGTACGAGACGGTGCTGGCCTTCCTGGCCGAGCACGTCCTGGACCAGCCCTGGCACCGGCCCGACCTGGTCTGAGCGCAGCACCCTCGGCGGTCCGCCCGGTGCGTCAGTGCGCCGACGCACCGGGCGGCCCCGTCACACCGGCGCAGCGACCGGCCTCGACCAGCAGCGCGCGCAGCTGCCGCGGCGCGACGAAGGCGGCCAGCGCGTCGGCGAGCAGCCCCGCCAGGGGGTTGGCCGGTTCGCTGTCCAGCGCCCGGTCCAGCGCGATGTTCGCCAGCGCGCCGTCGCCGCGCAGCCACGCGCAGACCGCCACCAGCGCCGCCGGGAACGCGTCCAGCGGCGACGGCGCCCGGCGGGTGCACTCGGTCCACAGCGCCTCGGCCGCCGCCGCGTCGTCGCCGAGGGAGAGCAGCAGCGCCCAGTCCCGCACCTCGGGCTGCCGGAGGCTCCACGCGATCCGCGCGACCTCCTCGTCGCCCGGTCGTCCCTGGTCGCGGCCGGGCCGGCAGCGCGCGACCGCCGACCGGATGCGCCGGCGGGCCGCTGACCGGCCGACCGGTCCCTCGAGCCCCACCCGGAGGACGACGGCCTCCATCGCCGCGCGGAAGGACTCCCCCGCCGGCGCGAGCCGCTCCTCGAGGGCCCCGCGGTCCGCCGCCACCACGGTGCCGGAGGCGACGGCCGCCACCTCGAGCGCCCCGACGCCCGTGGGGAGCGGCGTGCCGCCGTCCGGGGCGCAGCACGCGCCCGGGCAGTCGAAGTCCCACCACCGGTCCGCGCGGACCAGCAGCGCCTGCTCCAGCGGCAGCCCGACCGCGTCGAGGGCCAGCACGAGGTCGTGCACGAGCGCCCGGTGCGGCAGGTCGGTGCCGCACTCCCCGCCCCCGTGCACGCCGTCCGGGAGGAGGGGCGCTGCCTCGTCGGGCACCTCGGACACCACGAACGCCAGCGCGGCCCGCGGCTCGTCGGTGGCCAGACTCCGGGCCAGGACCGCCGCCAGCTCACGGGCGTGCCCGGCCGGCGGGAGGTCGGCGCGCACGGTCAGGCCCACGCGCCGCCCCGTCCCACCGCCGAGGGCCATGAGCACGACCGACTCGGTCGGCCGGTAGCCCAGCAGCTGCGGCAGACCGGCGGCGAGGTCGCCGGGGTCACCGATGTGGACGGCGTCGTCGAGCGGGACGTCCGGGGGTGCGCGGAAGGGGGACGGGGCCGGGTCGCGGAAGGTCATGCCCCGAACCGTGCTCGTCGGACGGTCGGTGTCCCAGCGTTCACCGTGATCTGTGGAGAGCCTTACCGGCTGTGGATCGGCCCCGTCCAGAGGCTCGGCCCGAGCCTGCGAGGGCTGAGGAGGACGGGGTCCTGCTTCAGTCCAGCGCGTCGGCCTGCGTCTCGTAGGCGTGCTCGAGCAGGGACGTGAACGCCGCGACGTCCGGGGCCACGGCCGCCGCGCCGCTGGGGTCCGCGGCCAGCGACGTCAGGAAGACCAGCCGCTCGCCGTCCTCGACGGCACCGAGCAGCATCGGCAGCGACGCCTCCGTCCCGTCGGGCAGGACCAGGGTGGTCGTGTAGCGCACCACGGCCGACCCGTCGCCCAGGTCGGGGACGGGAAGGCTCTCGAACACGGCCGTGGCCTCCCCGAACTGCGGCGAGCTGACCTGGATCTGCGGGCAGCGAACCGCGGTCCCGGCGAGCTGGTCGACCGTGCCCTCGACGGGGCCGCCGCGGATGAGCATCTCCACGACCACGCCGGTGCCCTCCGTGGCGCTCACGGCGGCGACGTCCTCGAAGTCCGCGAAGTCGGGCTGGGTCTTCTCCAGCGCCGCGTTGCACTCCGCCGGCGTCACCTGCGCGCCCTCCGCCATCGCGGTGGCCTGGTCCGCGCCCTGCTCCAGCTCCTCCGGGGAGACGGAGGTCAGCACCGCGTCCGGGCCGAAGGCGTCGGCGCCCAGCAGGCCGGAGGCGAGGTCGACCTGCGGCTCCGGCTCCTGCTTCGCGGAGGCCTCCGCGGCCTTGGCGTCGGACTCGGCCGGTGGCCCGTCGTCCGGGTCGTCCCCGCCGCAGCCGGTCAGGACGGCGGTGGACAGCAGCCCGGCGGCGAGCAGGCCGCGCAGACGGAACCGGCTGGTCATCGACATGGGGCGACGGTAGCGGCGGTCAGTGCAGCCGACGCGGAGAACCAGCAGGTCGAGCCGGAGTCAGACCTGGTACTGGACCGCGGCCCGGCCGGCGAGGATCGGGCGGACGAACTCCGCGACGACGGACAGGTGCACCGGGTCCTGGGCGTAGCGGTAGAACGCCTCGGCGTCCGCGAAGTCGGCGATGAGCACCGCCGAGGCGTTCCCGTCCGACAGCCCGGCGTCCTCGGCGACGACGAGGAAACTCATGCCACCGACCTCCTGGCGGAGCCCCCGGAGGGCGGCGATCGCCGCGGCCACCCGCTCCTCGCCGGCAGTCGGGTCCCACGTGAACGTGACGACGTGACGGATCATGTCGTCCACCATCTCAGGGGGATCCGCCACCCGGACGGGGGTCCGGGCCCGGCTGGTGGCCGGGGACCAAGGGTGACCTCGGTAGTGTCGCGCTCATGGGACGGTCGTTGCGCATCGCACTGCTGTCCTACCGCAGCAAGCCGCACGGCGGCGGCCAGGGCGTCTACGTCCGGGCGTTGTCCCGGGAGCTGGCCGAGCTGGGCCACCGCGTCGAGGTGTTCAGCGGCCAGCCCTACCCCGAGCTGGACGACGGCGTGCCGCTCACCAAGCTGCCCAGCCTCGACCTCTACCGCGAGCCCGACCCCTTCCGGATGCCCCGGCCCTCGGAGTTCCGTGACTGGATCGACGTCGCGGAGTGGGCGACCATGTGCGCCGCCGGCTTCCCCGAACCGCTGACGTTCACGCTGCGCGCCGCCCGGCACCTGCTGCCCCGTGCCGGCGAGTTCGACATCGTGCACGACAACCAGTCGCTGGGCTACGGGCTGCTGCGGCTCACCCGCGCCGGGCTGCCCACGGTCGCCACCGTGCACCACCCCATCGCGATCGACCGGGAGCTCGAGCTCGCCGCGGCCCCCTCCCTCTACAAGAAGCTGACGCTGCGCCGCTGGTACGCCTTCACCCGCATGCAGGCCAAGGTCGTCCGGCAGCTCGACGCCGTGACCACGGTGTCGGAGACCTCGCGCGTCGACATCGAGCGCCACATGGGGCTGCCGTCCCCGCGCATCGACCTCATCCCGAACGGCATCGACCCGGGCACGTTCACGCCCCCGCCGGAGGGGCAGCCGCGCGACACCGACTCGATCCTGGTCGTCACCAGCGCCGACGTCCCGCTCAAGGGCCTGGTGCACCTGCTGGAGGCGCTGGCCAAACTGCGCACCGAGCGGCCGGTCACCCTCACCGTCGTCGGCAGCGCCCGGCCGGGCGGCCCCGCGGAGACCACGCGGGACCGGCTGGGCCTGCAGGACGCCGTCCGCTTCACCGGGCCGGTGCCGGAGTCCGAGCTCATCGACCTGATGCAGCGCGCGACCGTGGTCGCCATCCCGTCGCTGTACGAGGGCTTCTCGCTGCCCGCGATCGAGGCCATGGCCTGCGGCGCACCGCTGGTCACCACCGACGCCGGCGCGCTGCCCGAGGTCGTGGGCACCAAGGCCGGGCTGCGGGTCAGGGCCGGCGACGTCGGCGAGCTCACCGCGGCGCTGAAGCTGGTGCTCGAGTCGCCGTCGCTGGGCGAGCAGCTGGGCCGCGCCGGCCGGCGCCGGGTCCTGGACACCTACACCTGGCGGGCGACCGCCGAGCGCACCGCCGCCTGGTACGCGCAGACGCTGGAACGGAAGGGACGTCCTTGCTGACCGTCGACTACGACCTGCTGGACCTGCGGCCGGGGATGCGCGTCCTCGACCTGGGGTGCGGCGAGGGGCGGCACGCCTTCGAGGCCTACCGGCGGGGCGCCGACGTGGTGGCCGTGGACTGGGGCGTCTCCGAGGTCGGGACCACCAAGCGCTGGCTGGGCGCGATCGGCGAGGCGGGCGAGGCCGGGGGGCGGCCCGACGGCACACCGGCCCGCTTCGAGGTCGTCCGCGGCGACCTGCTGCACCTGCCCTTCCCCGACGCCAGCGTCGACCGGGTCATGGCCTCGGAGGTGCTCGAGCACATCCCGGACGACGTGACGGCGATGGCCGAGATCTTCCGCGTGCTCAAGCCCGGCGGCCGGATGGTCATCACCGTCCCGCGTTACGGCCCGGAGCGGATCTGCTGGGCGCTGTCGGACGAGTACCACGCCAACGAGGGCGGGCACATCCGCATCTACCGCGGCGGGGTGCTGCGCGACCGGCTCGCCTCGGTCGGCCTCGTGCCCGGCCGCACGCACCACGCCCACTCGCTGCACGCCCCCTTCTGGTGGCTCAAGTGCGCGGTCGGCGTCGAGAAGGACAACGCCGCCGTCCGCGCGTACCACCGGCTGCTGGTCTGGGACCTCATGCACCGGCCGTGGCTCACCCGGACCGCCGAGAAGCTGATGGACCCGGTCTTCGGCAAGAGCTTCGTGATCTACGCCGACAAGCCGCTCACGGCCGCCGGCGCCGCACCGGCCGAGGTGGAGCAGGCCCTTGCCGCCGGCTGACGGCGGCCGGCTGCTCCCCGAGCTGCCGGGGATCCTCACCGGCGACCAGGTGCGCACCACCGTCGCCTGGATCGCCGGGCAGCAGGACGCCGACGGCGCCCTGCCCTGGTTCCGCGGCGGACAGCTCGACCCGTGGGACTCCGTCGAGGCCGCCATGGCCCTGGACCTGGGTGGTGAGCACGACCGCGCCCGCGCCGCCTACCGCTGGCTGGCGGGGCGGCAGCGACCCGACGGCTCCTGGGCCGCCGAGTACCGCGACGGCGCCGAGGTGGCAGCGGACGTGGAGAGCAACCACGCCGGCTACCTCGCCGTCGGCCTCTGGCACCGCTGGCTGATCACCGCCGACGAGCACCTCGTCGCCGAGCTGTGGCCGGCCGTCCGCCGCGGCCTGGACCTGGTGGTCGCCATGCAGCTGGACGGCGGCGCCATCGGCTGGGCGATGCGCAAGGACCACACGCCCGACGGCCTCGCGCTGCTCACCGGGAACGCGAGCCTGTTCCAGTCGCTGCGCTGCGGGATCGCCCTGGCCGGACTGGTCGGCGAACCGCAGCCGGACTGGGAGCTGGCGGTCGGCGACCTCGGCACGGCGCTGCGCACCCGGCCGGAGGCCTTCGCCGACCGGTCGCGGTACTCGATGGACTGGTACTACCCGATCCTGGCCGGCGCGGTGACCGGCGAGCAGGCCCGCGACCGGCTGGCCTCGGGCTGGGACACCTTCGTCGTCCCCGGCCTGGGCGCCCGGTGCGTGTCGGACCGGCCCTGGGTGACCGGCGCGGAGACCTGCGAGCTGGCCCTCGCCCTCGTGGTCGCCGGGCAGCGGGACGCGGCGCTGGAGCAGGTCGCCGCGATGCAGCACCTGCGCGACGACGACGGCTCGTACTGGACCGGTTTCGTCTTCGCCGACGACGCCCGCTGGCCGATCGAGCGCACCACGTGGACGGCCGCCGCGGTGCTGCTGGCCGCCGACGCGCTCTCCGGAGCCACCCCCGCCGCGGGCCTGTTCGCCGACCCGGCGGCGCTGCCGGCCGCGGGAACCACCGACGACGGCGCGCGCACCGCCGATTGGCTGGCAGGAGGTGCGGGCACGGTCACCCCGTGACCGATACCCGATCCCTCCCGTCCTCCGCGGACGTCACCGTGGTGGTCGCCAGCCGCAACCGGCGCGACGACCTGCTGGTCACCCTCCCCCGCCACGAGGCGCCCGTCGTCCTCGTGGACAACGGCTCCACCGATGACACGGTCGCGGCCGTGGGCGCCGCCCACCCCGAGGTCACCGTGGTGGCGCTCGGGCACAACGTGGGTGCCCGTGCCCGCACCCTCGGCACCGCCCGCGCCGGCACGCCGTTCGTGGCCTTCGCCGACGACGACTCGTGGTGGGCGCCCGGTGACCTCGCCCGCGCCGTCGGGATCATGCGGGCCCACCCGCGGCTCGCCGTCCTCAACGCCCGCATCCTGGTCGGCCCCGAGGAACGGCTGGACCCCGTCTGCGCCGAGATGGCGGCCAGCCCGCTGCCGCGCGGGGACCTGCCGGGGCCGGCGCTGCTGGGCTTCGTCGCCTGCGCCGCTCTGGTGCGCACCGAGGCGTTCGAGCAGGTGGGGGGCTTCGACCCGGTCGTCCGCTTCCCGGGTGAGGAGGAGCGGCTGGCCCTCGACCTGGCGACCGCCGGGTGGGACATGGCCTACGTCGACGAGGTGACCGTCCACCACCACCCCTCGCCACGCCGGGACGCGCCCGGTCGCCGGCAGGCGGGCATCTGGCGCAGCCGCCTGCTCACCGCCGTGATGCGGCTGCCGGCCGCCGACGTCGCCGCGCTGGTCGCCCGGGCGGTGATGGCCGGCCGCCCCGGCCTGACCGGCCTGGCGCGGGCGCTGAGGGATGTGCCCGCCGCGCTGCGCCGCCGGCGGCCCGTCCCCCCGCGCGTGCGCGCCGACCTGCGGCTCCTGGGGTCGGCATGAAAGATCCTCGGGTGGCGGTCGTGGTCATCACCCACCAGCGACGCGACGAGCTGCTCGGCGCACTCGGCCGGCTGCTGGCGCTGCCCGAGCAGCCGCATGTCGTCGTGGTCGACAACGGCTCGACCGACGGCACCGCCGAGGCCGTGCGGGAGCGCTTCCCGTCGGTGGAGCTGATCGCCAGCCCGGAGAACCTCGGCGCCATCGGACGCAATCTCGGCGTCGCGCGGCTGGACACCCCCTACGTCGCCTTCTGCGACGACGACACGTGGTGGGAGCCCGGCTCGCTGCGCGCGGCCGCCGACACGTTCGACGCCCACCCGCGCCTCGCCGTCGTCACCGCCCGGATCCTGGTCGAGCCCGGTGGCCGCGAGGACCCGATCGTGCCCGAGCTCCGCGACTCCCCCGTGCGCGGCGCCGACTGGCTGCCCGGGCCGGCGCTGGGGTCCTTCCTCGCCGGCGCCTCGGTGCTGCGTCGCGCCGCCTTCGCGGAGGTGGGCGGGTTCTCCGAGCGGCTCTGGCTGGGCGGTGAGGAGGAGCTCATGGCCGGCGACCTCGCCGCCCGCGGCTGGGAGCTGTGCTACCTCCCGGCGCTCACCGTGCACCACCGGGCCAGCCGGGCCCGCGACCCGCACAAGCGTCGCCGCGACGGCATCCGCAACACGCTGTGGACGACGTGGCTGCGCCGCCCCGTGCGTCCCGCCCTGCGCCGCACCGTCCACCTGCTGCGGACCGTGCCGCGGGACCGGATCACCGCGTTCGGCCTGCTCGACGCCGTCCGCGGGCTGCCCTGGGTGCTGCGCGAGCGGCGGGTGCTGCCCCCGCACGCGGAGGAACGGTTCGCCGCGCTCGAGTCGGCCCAGCGCAGCTCCACCGCCCGCCGCTACGTGAGCTGAGCGTTGAGGCGGGCGGCCTGGCGGGTGAGGTGGTCGCGTTCGGGCAGGTTCGGCGCCGACCGGGCCGCCTCGGCGTACAGCCTCGCCGCGGTGGCCCCGTCCCCGTCCCGCTCGTGCAGATACGCGGCGACGGCGGCGTAGCGGGGCAGCCCCGGGTCCAGGTCGGCGAGCGCGGCCAGGCCGGCGCGGGGTCCGTCGGACTCGGCCACCGCCACCACCCGGTTGAGGCGGGCGACCGGGCTGCCGGTGAGCCGCACCAGCTCGTCGTACCACTCGACGATCTGCACCCAGTCGGTCTCCGCGGCGCTGCGGGCGTCGGCGTGCAGCGCGGCGATCGCGGCCTGGGCCTGGTACTCCCCCAGCCGGTCCCGCGAGAGCGCCGTCTGCAGGATCTGCACGCCCTCGGCGATCGCCGCGGTGTCCCACCGCGACCGGTCCTGCGACGCCAGCGGCACCAGGCTCCCGTCGGGCGCCGTCCGGGCCGGGCGCCGGGCCGAGTGCAGCAGCATCAGGGCGAGCAGCCCGGCCACCTCCGGGTGGTCCAGCACGTCCCTGAGCTGCCGGGCCAGCCGGATGGCCTCGGCGACCAGGTCGACGTCCCCGGAGTAGCCCTCG
Source organism: uncultured Actinomycetota bacterium (assembly GCA_963747895.1). Lineage (GTDB taxonomy): Bacteria > Actinomycetota > Actinomycetes > Mycobacteriales > Geodermatophilaceae > Blastococcus. The sequence continues at coordinate 89,422 of CAVVGX010000010.1, read as the reverse complement.
TTGAACACCAGGTAGAGCACGCGCAGCACGGTGGCGACGTCGCCGGGCCGGTCGAGGCGCTCGCCGGCGATCGTCCGCTTCGCCCGGCTGATCCGCTGCGCCATCGTCGCCTCGGGCACCAGGTAGGCCTCGGCGATCTGGCGCGTGGTCAGCCCGCCGACGGCGCGCAGGGTCAGTGCCACCGCCGACGACGGCGACAGCGCGGGGTGCGCGCACAGGAAGTAGAGGTGCAGCGTGTCGTCGACCTCGGTCACCGGGCCGGGCGCCGGCTCGACGGCCTCCTCCCGCCGGCGACGCGCCGCCTCCGACCGCGTCGCGTCGAGGAACCGGCGCCAGGCCACCGTGACCAGCCAGCCCTTCGGATCCCGCGGGAGGTCGGCCGGCCAGACCCGGACCGCCTCGACGAGCGCCTCCTGGACGGCGTCCTCGGCCGCCGCGAAGTCGGCTCCGCGGCGGACGAGGACGCCCAGCACGCCCGGGGCGAGGCCCCTCAGCAGGGCCTCGACGAGCGGGGCGGTCACTCCGCGACGAGGGACGGCTCGCCGTAGAGCGGTCGGACCTCGAGCCACTCGTGGATCGGCTTCCCGTCCTTGCCCGGCGCGGCCGACAGTTCCCCGGCCAGCTCGATCGCCCGTTCGGGGCTGTCGACGTCGATGATCATCCAGCCGGCGATGAGGTCCTTCGTCTCGGCGAACGGCCCGTCGGTGACCGGCGCCCGGCCCTCGCCGTCGTAGCGGACCCACATGCCCTCGGGAGCCAGCGCGTTCTCCCCGACGAACTCGCCGGCCTCCTCCAGCTTGGCCGCGAAGTCGTTCATGTACTGGATGTGCGCCGTGACCTCCTCCGGCGTCCAGTGGTCCATCGACACGTCGTTCACGGCCGCCGGCGCGCCGCGGTAGTGCTTGAGCAGCAGGTACTTGGCCATCGGGCTCTCCTCCGGTGATGTGCGGCCATTGTGGCCGCGTGCACCCCGGGGACGGAGCCGCCCGCGCGTTCTCGACATCCCCGAGGCATAGGAGGCTTTGCCTACGCATTCGCCCCGGAATCCGTAGGTAGAGCTTCCTATGCCTGGGTCAGCGGGCGCAGTCGATGCAGGTGCGCGCCGCGGGCCGGGCCGCCAGCCGCTCGGGCGCGATCGGCCGGCCGCAGGTCTCGCAGCGGCCGTAGGTGCCGGCCTCCACGGCCGTGACCGCGGCGTCGACGTCGGCCAGCCGCCGCCGGGCCTGGTCGAGCAGCGCCGCGACCTGCTGCCGCTCGAAGGCGATCGTCGCGCCCTCGGGATCGTGCTCGTCGTCGGCGTTGGAGGCCTTCGACGCCGCCACCACCTCGTCGAACTCCCGGGTCAGCGCCTCGATCTGGGCGAGCGCGGCGGCCCGCTCCGCCGAGAGCGCGTCCCCGCCGCCGGAGCTCATCGGTCCCGGCGCAGCAGCCGCATCGACCCGGCACCGGGCAGCTCGGTGAAGTCGCCGGACTCCAGCACCCGGGTGTAGACGCCGTAGGGCGCCTGACCGCCGTCGGCCGGGTCGGGGAAGACGTCGTGGATCGCCAGCGTGCCGCCGACGGCGAGCTTCGCCACCCACGCGTCCTGGTCGCGCCGCGCGGACTCCTCGGTGTGGCTGCCGTCGAGGAACAGCAGCGCCAGGGGCGTGCTCCACAGCGGCGCCAGGACCTCCGAGCGCGTGACGATCGCGATGACGACGTCCTCGGCGCCGGCCGTCGCGACGGTGTGCCGGAAGCGGGGCAGCGTGTCGATCAGGCCGACGGCGGGGTCGACCAGCGACGGGTCGTGGTACTCCCAGCCGGGCTGGTGCTCCTCGGAGCCGCGGTGGTGGTCCACGGTGACGACCTGGCGCCCGGTCTCCCGCGCGGCCGCGGCGAGGTACAGCGCCGAGCGCCCCATCCAGCTGCCGACCTCCAGCAGCGGACCGGGGACGGCGACGGCGCGGGCCGCCTCGTACAGGGCACGGCCCTCGTCGTCGGGCATGAAGCCGGGGGCGGCGGAGGCGGCGGCGAGGAGGTCGGACACGCCTACAGCCTGGCCTATCGGGCCAACCGGGTGCGCAGGGCGGTCACCCGGCGCTCGGTCGCCTCGCCCGCGGGGGTGCCCGCAGCCTTGGCGAAGAAGGCGCCGACCGCCGTCGTCACCGGGACGGCGAGGACCAGCGCGATGGCGCCCACCATCGTGCGGATGACCTCCTCGGCGAGGGCCGAGGAGGTGAGCACGACGTCCCACGGCTGGTCGTAGAGCTCGAAGAGCAGCAGCAGCGGCAGCGCGGCGCCCGCGTAGGCGAAGACGATCGTGTAGACGGTGGAGGCGATGTGGTCGCGGCCGACCGACATCCCGCGGTTGTACAGCTCCCGCCACGTCATGGCGCCGTCGACCTCGTGCAGCTGCCAGATCGCCGAGGCCTGGGTGATCGTGACGTCGTTGAGCACGCCGAGACCGGCGACGACGATGCCGGCGAGGACCAGGCCCGAGAAGCTGAGCGTGGGGTCGTAGGTGTTGAGGGCGGTGGTCTCCTCGCTCGTGAGTCCGGTGAGCCGGGCGGCCGCCACCGACAGCGAGCCGAGGACGGCGACCAGCGAGAGCCCGAACAGCGTGCCCACGAGCGCCGTCGTCGTCCGGGCCGAGAACCCGTGCGCCAGGTAGAGGACGACGAACATGATCGCCGAGGACCCGACGAGGCTGACCAGGGTCGGCGAGGACTCCGACAGCAGCCCCGGCAGCACGAACTGCAGGAGCACGAAGAACGCGAAGCCCAGCCCGACCAGCGCGGCCAGTCCGCGCCAGCGGGCGACGAGCCCCACGACGACGGCGAACGCGACGGCCAGCGTGATGATCGGGGTGTCGCGCTGGTAGTCGAAGAAGTTGTAGGTGGCCCCGTCCGCGGACCCGGGGTCCCGGCTCAGGACCAGCGTGTCGCCCTCCTCGACCCCGTTGGCCACCACCACGGCGTCCAGGTCGATCTGCTGGTAGTCACCGGCGCCGTCGCCGTCGAGGACCTCCACGACGGCGCGCGCGCAGGTCGCCGGGCGCTCCGGGTCGCCGCAGTCGAACTCCTCGACCGACACCACGCGGCCGTCGGGGTAGGTGGTGCCCGGCGGCAGGTAGGTGGCGGCGACCTGCTGGGCGCGGGTGGGTTCGCCGCTGGGCCACATGACCAGCAGGCCGATGACGGTCGCCAGGCCCACCGGCACGAGGACCAGCAGCATGAGCCAGACGGCGCGCCGGCGCAGGCGGACGGCCTCCGGGCTCGGCGGCGGTGCGTCGGGGTCGGGTCCGTGGCTGTGCGGGTGGCTGGGAGGCACCCGGCCAGGCTAGGAGGCCGCGCCGGCACCGCCCGCCCCCGACACCGGGTCAGGTGTGCTCGCACGGGCTCCCGTCGGGACCCGTGCGGACGCCGACCGGCGGCGGGCCGACGTCGCGTCGCTGCGCGGGCCGAATGCCTTGCGCCGAAACCCTAGGGGGGTATAGTTCCCATCGGGCGGCCGCTGGCGTCGCCCGGCAGGAGGACCGCAGTGACCAGTGTCGACCAACCGGACGTCGGAGCGGCGCCCGCGGAGGACTCGCACCCCGCCCACCAGCACGGCTACATCCAGCGCAAGGACGAGTACCTCAAGCGCCTGCGCCGCATCGAGGGCCAGGCCCGCGGCCTCCAGCGCATGGTCGAGGACGAGAAGTACTGCATCGACATCCTCACCCAGGTCTCGGCGATGACCAAGGCGCTCCAGGCGGTCTCCCTCGGACTGCTCGAGGAGCACCTGAGCCACTGCGTGGTCGCCGCCGCGCGGGCCGGCGGCCGCGAGGCCGACGAGAAGGTCCGCGAGGCCTCCGAGGCCATCGCCCGCCTCGTGCGGTCCTGAGCCCACCCGCCGCACCGCTATCCGGAAGGACACCCCCATGAGCACCGCCACCTACACCGTCGTCGGCATGACCTGCGGCCACTGCGTCAACTCCGTGACCGAGGAGGTCTCCGCCGTTCCGGGTGTCAGCACCGTCGACGTCGACCTCGAGTCCGGCGGCCTGACCGTCACCAGCGACGCGCCGGTCGACGACGCCGCCGTCCGCGCCGCCGTGGAGGAGGCCGGTTACTCGGTGGCCGGCTGATCGAGCCCGCCCCGGCAACCGCATCGCCATGAACACCCCCGTGAAGCTCGCCGCGTTCGGCGTCGGCCTGGTCGCGCTCTTCGGTGCCGCGGCCGGCGTCGGCGCCGTCGTCGGCCCGGTCGGTCCGGCTGCGGCGGACAGCTCCCCCGCCGGGCACGACATGGCGGCCGAGGGCGGCGCCGCGCACGAGGAGGACGGCGCGGGCACCGGCACGCACCTGCCCGCCGGCCTGGCCGTCTCCGAGGACGGCTACACCCTCGCGCTCGACGCGCCCGCACTGCCGGCCGGCACCGACGTGCCGCTGGCCTTCCGCATCCTGGGTCCCGACGGGGACGCGGTCACCGACTACGCGCTCCGGCACGACGAGGACCTGCACCTGGTCGCCGTCCGCCGGGACCTGTCGGGGTACCAGCACGTCCACCCCGACCTGGGGGGCGACGGCGTCTGGCGGGTGCCGCTGGACCTCTCCCCCGGCTCCTGGCGGGTGTTCGCCGACTTCGCCGCGGGCGCCGACGGCGCGGACCGGGTCCTCGGCGCCGACCTCGCGGTGGGCGGCGGGTACGCCCCGGAGCCCCTGCCGGCTCCGGCCGCCATCGCGGAGGTGGACGGCTACACCGTCGTCCTCGACGGCTCCCTCACCGCCGGCGAGGAGTCCGAGCTGCGCTTCGGCATCAGCCGTGACGGCGTCCCGGTCACCGACCTGCAGCCCTACCTGGGCGCGTTCGGTCACCTCGTGGCGCTGCGCGCGGGCGACCTCGGCTACCTGCACGTGCACCCGGCCGACCCGCCGGGCGGCGCGGCGCCGGCGCCCGGGCCGAACCTCGCGTTCCTGACCACCGCACCCTCGGCCGGCACCTACCGGCTGTTCCTGGACTTCCGGCACGGCGACGTCGTCCGCACGGCCGCCTTCACCGTGACCGTCGACGCGCACGAGGAGCACGGCTCATGACCACCGCACCGACCGGTCCGCTGACCGACGTCGAGCTGCTCATCGGCGGGATGACCTGCGCCTCGTGCGCCGCCCGCGTCGAGAAGAAGCTCAACAAGCTCGACGGCGTGACCGCCACGGTCAACTACGCCACCGAGAAGGCGAAGGTCAGCGTCAGCGGCGACGTCAGCACCGACGACCTGATCGCCACCGTCGAGAAGACCGGCTACACCGCCGCGCTCCCCGAGCCGCCCCGCGCCGAACCCGACGACGAGGACACCGCCGACCCCACACGGGCGCTGCGCACCAGGCTGGTCGTCTCCGCGCTGCTCAGCGTGCCGGTGATCGTGCTGGCGATGGTGCCGGCCTGGCAGTTCGAGTACTGGCAGTGGCTCTCGCTGACGCTGGCCGCACCGGTGGTCGTGTGGGGCGGGCTGCCCTTCCACCGCGCCGCCTGGACCAACCTGCGGCACGGCGCGGCCACGATGGACACGCTCGTGTCGCTCGGCACCCTGGCCGCCTTCGGCTGGTCGCTCTACGCGCTGTTCTGGGGCACCGCCGGCACTCCGGGCATGGTGCACCCCTTCGAGCTCACCATCGCGCGCTCCGACGGCAGCGCCAACATCTACCTCGAGGCCGCCGCCGGGGTGACGACGTTCCTCCTGGCCGGCCGGTACTTCGAGGCACGGTCCAAGCGGCGGGCGGGCGCGGCGCTGCGGGCCCTGCTGGAGCTCGGCGCCAAGGAGGTCTCGGTGCTGCGCGACGGCTCCGAGGTCCGCGTACCGGTCGACCAGCTCGCCGTCGGTGACGTGTTCGTCGTCCGGCCGGGCGAGAAGATCGCCGCCGACGGCGAGGTGACCGAGGGCTCCTCGGCGGTCGACGCCTCGATGCTCACCGGCGAGGCGGTGCCGGTCGAGGTGGGCACGGGCGACGCCGTCGTCGGCGGCACCGTGAACGCCGGCGGCCGGCTGGTCGTGCGGGCCACCCGCGTGGGGTCGGCGACCCAGCTCGCGCAGATGGCGCGGCTGGTCGAGGACGCCCAGAACGGCAAGGCGGAGGTGCAGCGGCTGGCCGACCGGATCTCCGGGGTCTTCGTGCCCGTCGTGCTGGCGCTCGCCGTCGCCACGCTGGGCTTCTGGATCGGCACCGGCGCGGGGCTGCCGGCCGCGTTCACCGCGGCGGTCGCCGTGCTGATCATCGCCTGCCCCTGCGCGCTCGGGCTGGCCACGCCCACCGCGCTGATGGTCGGCACCGGCCGCGGGGCGCAGCTGGGCATCCTGATCAAGGGCCCCGAGGTGCTGGAGAGCACCCACCGGGTCGACACCGTCGTCCTCGACAAGACCGGCACCGTCACCACCGGCCGGATGACCCTGCTGGACGTCGTCGCGGCCGACGGCGAGGACGCCGACCGGCTGCTGCGACTGGCCGGCGCGCTCGAGGCGGCGTCCGAGCACCCGATCGCGCAGGCGGTGGCCCGTGCCGCCGCGGAGCGCGGCGCGCTGCCTCCGGTCGAGGGCTTCACCAATGTCGAGGGGCTCGGCGTGCACGGGGTCGTGGACGGCGCCGCGGTCGTCGTCGGGCGCCCGCGCCTGCTGGCCGACTGGTCCGCCGCGCTTCCGCCCGCGCTCCGGCGGGCCGTGGACGACGCCGAGCAGGCCGGGAGCACCGCGGTCGCCGTCGCCTGGGACGGCGCCCCCCGCGGGGTCCTCGTGGTCGCCGACGCGGTCAAGCCGAGTTCGGCCGCCGCGATCGCCCAGCTGCGCGCGCTCGGGCTCACCCCCATCCTGCTCACCGGCGACAACGCCCGCGCCGCCCGCACCGTGGCCGCGCAGGTCGGCATCGACGAGGTGATCGCCGAGGTGCTGCCGCAGGAGAAGGTCGACGCGGTGAAGCGGTTGCAGGCCGAGGGCCGGACCGTGGCGATGGTCGGCGACGGCGTCAACGACGCCGCCGCGCTCGCCCAGGCCGACCTCGGGCTGGCCATGGGTACCGGCACCGACGTGGCGATCGAGGCGAGCGACCTGACCCTGGTCCGCGGCGACCTGCGCGCGGCCACCGACGCCATCCGGCTGGCCCGCCGCACGCTGGCCACGATCAAGGGCAACCTCTTCTGGGCGTTCGGCTACAACGTGGCGGCGCTGCCGCTGGCGATGACCGGGCTGCTCAACCCGATGATCGCGGGCGCGGCGATGGCGTTCAGCTCGGTGTTCGTCGTCTCCAACTCGCTGCGGCTGCGTGGCTTCGCCCCCCTGCCGGAGAACCGTGACGCCGCCACCGCGCTCCCCTCGGCACCGGCCCCGACCGGGCAAGCCGCCCACCCCTGACACCTTCTGGCACAGTCGGACCCTGCCCACACCGGTGGGCAGGGTCCGACTCTCCGGCACCCCTCACCCCCTGGAGGACCCGATGACCGACGGAACACGCCGAAGGGCTGCCCGCCTCGGGGCGGTCGCCGGCCTCACCACGGGACTCGTGCTCCTGATCCGGCCGGAGCAGGCCCTCGACGCGCTGGACCCGGCGTTCCCGCGGGAACGCCGCTGGCTGGTCCGCGCGCTCGGCGCCCGCGTGCTCGTGCAGGACACCGCGGTGCTCGTCCGCCCCCAGCCGGCGGTGGTGGCCGCAGGTGCCGCCGTCGACCTGCTGCACGCGCTGAGCATGCTGCCCTTCCTCCGCTCGAGCCGGTACGGCCGGGCGGCGCGGATCAGCGGTGCGGTCTCCGCCGGTGCCGCGGTGGCCGGGTGGTCGCTCGCCGGCTCACAGCGCCGGTAGGAGCAGCAGCGCCGTCGGCAGGAGCAGCAGCAGCCCGGCGCACAGGAGCGCCGCGGCCCGCGCGGACGCCGGCAGCGGGGCCGGGGGCTCGAGCAACCGGACGACGCGGGCGCGCACTCCCCCGCCGGCCACCGCCAGCGCCCCGCCGGGGACCTCCGCTGCGCCCGGCCGGCCGGCCGCGGCCACGATCGCCCGCGCCAGCGTGCGCCGGGGGTCGGGGCCGTCCAGCTCGCCCAGCGCCGCGTCGTCGGCCCGCATCTCGACCAGGTCCCGGACGGCGGCGTGCGCCCGCCCGGCGGCCGGCAGCACCGGGAGTGCCGCCTCCCAGGCGACGAACGGCAGCAGGTACAGGTGGTGGTGCTCGCGCAGGTGTGCCCGTTCGTGCGCCACGACGGCGGCGAGCTCCGGCTCGTCGAGCTCGGCGACGATCCCGGAGGAGAGCACCAGCAGCGGCCGGGCGCCGGGGATGCAGAACGCCACCGGCGCCGGGTGCTCCAGCAGCTTGGTGTCCGGCGCGGCACCGGGCGCGACGACCAGCTCCAGCAGCTGCCGGTGCCGGCGCCGGGTGCGGGTCGTCCGGTACCAGGACAGCGCGAGCACGCCGACCAGCTCGAGGGCCAGCACGGCGGCCAGCGTCATGGTGACCCAGTGGTCCCCGCGCACCGCGCCGCCGGCGGGCTCAGCCCGGATCCACGACCACCACGCCTCGGGCAGCGAGTGACCCCACGGCGCCAGGCCGTGGACCAGCAGGGCGCCGATGATCGACAGCCCACCGGCCAGCCCGATCGCCTGCCAGCAGACCAGCGCGACCAACGGGTCGCGGCCCGGCCAGCGGGCACGGCCGAGCAGCGCCGGCACCGGCCACGCCAGGAGGGCGGCGAGGACGGCGAGGGCGGCCGCGGTGAGGGGCAGCATCGGTGGCGGCGGGTGGCCGGGTCAGCGGGCGTCGCCGGCCAGCAGCTCCCGGAGCAGGCGCGCCTCGTCGTCGTTCACGCTGCCGACGAAGCGGGCCAGCACGGCCTGCCGGTCGGCGGCCTGGCCGAGCACCTCGTGCATGAGCTCGGCGGCGTGGTCCTCGCGGCTGGCGCGTGCGGTGAAGCGGCGCGGCCGGGCCTCGTCGTGGGTGACGAAGCCCTTCTGCTCCAGGCGGGTCAGCACGGTGTGCACGGTGGTCAGGGCGACGCCGCGGTCGGCGAGGCCGGCCCGCAGCTCGGTGGCCGCCACCGGGCCGTCGGCGGACCACAGGTGGTCCATGACGGCCCGCTCCAGCTCGCCCAGCGAGGCCATCGCTCCTCCTGTCGTACGGGTCACAGCGTGTTGTTCTACGTTCCGTAGAAAAGGCTCTTCTACTCGGCGTAGAAAGAACGTGTCGATCGTACGACGGTCGCCGCCGAGAGACGAGGAGCAGGTGACGTGGACGTCCTGGACGTGGCGCGCTGGCAGTTCGGGATCACGACCGTCTACCACTTCCTGATGGTCCCGCTGACCATCGGACTGGGGATCCTGGTCGTGGTCATGCACACCATGTGGGTGCGCACCGACAAGCCCGAGTGGCTGCGGATGACCCGCTTCTGGGGCCGCATCTACCTGATCAACTTCGTGCTCGGCGTGGCCACCGGCCTGGTGCAGGAGTTCCAGTTCGGGCTGGCCTGGAGCGAGTACTCGCGCTTCGTCGGCGACGTCTTCGGCTCGCTGCTCGCACTCGAGGCGCTGCTGGCCTTCTTCCTCGAGTCCACGTTCCTGGGTCTGTGGATCTTCGGCTGGGGCCGCATCCCGAAGAAGCTCCACCTGGCCGCGCTCTGGGCCGCGGTCATCGGCTCGGTCGTCAGCGCGTACTTCATCATCGCCGCCAACTCCTGGATGCAGCACCCGGTCGGCGTCGAGGTGGGCGAGGACGGCCGCCCGGTGCAGGTCGACTTCCTCGCCGTCCTCACCAACAACACCGCGCTGGCCGCCTTCAGCCACGCGATCGTCGCCGCCCTGATGGTCGCCGGCGCGCTGCTCGTGGGCATCGGCCTGTGGCACCTGCGCAAGCGCAAGCTCGCCCAGCAGCCCACCACCGACGTGGACCACGGCGTCTGGCGCCGCTCGGTGCGGCTGGGCGGCTACGTCTCGCTCGCCGCGTTCCTGCTCACCGCGGTGACCGGTGACTGGCAGGGCAAGCTCATGTACCAGCAGCAGCCGCTCAAGATGAGCTCGGCCGAGGCGCTGTGCGAGACCGAGGCGCCGGCGTCGTTCTCCATCTTCGCGTTCGGCAAGTTCGGGTCGAACGAGTGCGACGACGTCCACTCGATCACCGTCCCGTACATCCTCAGCTACCTCGCGCACGGCGACTTCTCCACGGCCGTGCCGGGCGTCGACGAGCTGCAGGAGCAGTACGCCGCCGTCTACGGCGAGACCTACCCCGACGACCCGTCCTTCGGGGACAAGGCCGGCGAGCCCATCGACTACACCCCGGTGCTCGCGGTCACCTACTGGAACTTCCGGCTGATGATCGGGATGGGTGGGCTCTCGGCCGCCGTCGCCGCCTACGCCCTCTGGTCCACCCGGCGCGGCCGCGTGCCGACCTCCCGCATCGGGGTCTACGGCGCGCTGCTCGCCGTCGGGGCACCGTTCGTCGCCAACGCCTCTGGGTGGATCTTCACCGAGATGGGCCGCCAGCCCTTCGTCGTCTACCCGAACCCCGATGTGCCGGTCGGGGAGCAGGTGTACTTCTTCACCGCCCAGGCCGTCTCCCCCGGCATCAGCGCCGCCGAGGTCTGGACCTCGCTGATCGCCCTGACCGTCGTCTACGGCGCGCTGGCGGTCGTGGAGCTGTGGCTGATCGGCCGGTTCGTGCGCGCCGGCGTCACCACCGGGGACGGCGCACCCGAGCCCGGCTCGCCTCCCGAGGGCGGCCCGGACGACGACCTGCCCGGCGGTTCGGACGCACGTCCTCGGGCCGACGACGACGTCCTCCAGTTCGCGTACTGAGATCAGGAGCATCCCCGTGGACCTGCAGACCCTCTGGTTCGCCGCCGTCGCGGTGCTGTGGACCGGCTTCCTCCTCCTCGAGGGGTTCGACTTCGGCGTCGCCGCGCTGCTGCCCGTGCTGGGCCGCCGGACGGCCGACCGCCACCTGATGCTGCGCAGCATCGGCCCGCTCTGGGACGGCAACGAGGTCTGGCTGATCACCGCCGCGGGTGCGGTGTTCGCCGCCTTCCCCGGCTGGTACGCCACCTGGCTCCCGGCGCTCTACCTGCCCTTCGTGCTCGTGCTGTTCGGGCTGATCATCCGGGCGGTCGCCTTCGAGTGGCGGCACTCGCACCACACCGAGGCGTGGGACGCGACGTGGACGCGGATCATCACCGCCGGCTCGCTGATCGCCGCCCTCGGCATCGGCGCCGCGCTGGGCGCGACCACCCTCGGCCTGCCGATCGACGCCGACGGCACCCGGGTCGGCGGGGCGTTCTCCGGGCTGAGCTGGCCGGCGCTGCTCGGCGCGGCCGCCGTCCTCGGTTTCTCGCTCGTCCACGGCGCGCTGTTCCTCGCGCTCAAGGTCGACGGCGACGTGCGGGTGCGCGCCCGGGCGTTCGCGCTGCGCTGGTCGCCGGTGGCCGCCCTGCCGCTGCTGGCCTGGGCGGGCGTCACCCACCTGCGCTACGGGACGGCGGTCACCGGGGTGCTCTGGCTGGTCGCGGCCCTCGCGGTGCTGGTCGCCTGGACCCAGCTCCGGCTCGACCGGGAGGGCCGGGCCTTCGCGGCCTGGGCGGTGCTGCTGGTCGCCTCGGCCGCGACGATCTTCGGTGCGGCCTACCCCGTCGTCGTCCCCTCGACGATCGACGTCGCCTTCGACGTCACCGTCGCCGACGCCTCGGTCAGCGACTACACGCTCACGGTCATGACGTGGGCCGCCGGCGTCGGCCTCCCCGTGGTGCTGGGCTACCAGGCCTGGACGTACTGGGTGTTCCGGAAGCGGCTGACCGCCGAGCCGGTGCACGAGGGGCCCGTGCAGCCGACCGAGCCCGCGCACGCATGAGCCGCGGGACGGACGCCGGACGGGGGCCGCTGGGTGCGCTGGCCGGCGTCCCCGGGCTCACCGGCGCGCTCGTGCGGGCGGCGCTCGCGGCGCTGGCCCAGACCGCGGGGCTCGTGCTGCTCGCCGCCGGGCTGGCGCACGCGGTGGCCCGCGGCGCCGGCCTCGCCGAGGGCCCGCTCACCGGCCCGCTGCTGGTCGCCACGGCCGGGGTGGTCCTCCGCTCCGCCGCGGGCAGCACCGGCGCGGTGCTGGCCGCCCGGGACGCACGCCGCGCGGAGGACCGGCTGCGCCGCGCGCTGCTCGACCGGCTGGCCGCCTCGCCGTCGGCCGTCGCCGCCGCCGGCGGTCCGGGACCGGCCGCGGTACTGGCCACCACCCGCCTGCACGACCTCGGCCCGGCGCTGGCCACCTACCTGCCCGCGCTGGCGCAGACCGTCGTCGTGCCGCCGGTGCTGCTGGTGGTGCTCGCCGCGACCGACCTCCTCTCGGCGGGCCTGGTCGCGGTCACCCTGCCGCTGGTCCCGGTGTTCATGGTCCTGGTCGGGCGCTACACGCAGACCGCGACGGCGGACTCCGCACGGGCGCTGGACCGGATCGCCGCGCACGTCGCCGAGCTCGTCCGCGGGCTGCCCGTGCTCGTCGGCCTCGGTCGCGCCGCCGACCAGGCCGCGGCCCTGGCCCGGCTCGGCGAGGCGCACCGCACCCGCACGATGGCCACGCTGCGGATCGCGTTCCTCTCCGCGCTGGTGCTGGAGCTGATCGCGACGCTGTCGGTGGCGCTGGTCGCGGTGACCGTCGGGCTGCGGCTCCTGCACGGCGACCTGTCGCTGGTGGTCGGCCTCACCGCGCTGCTGCTGGCCCCCGAGGCGTTCGCCCCGCTGCGGGCGCTCGGCTCGGCCCACCACGCCGCCGAGGACGCCGCCCTCGCCGCCGCCGAGGCGCGCGCGGTGCTCGGCGCCCCGGCTCCGCTCCCCCCGGTGCCGGTCGCCGACGACGACCCGCGCGGTGCCGACGTCGCCGTGCGGGGGCTGACCGTGCGCTACCCGGGCCGGGCTCTCGCCGCGCTGCCGCCGACCGACCTCGCCGTCCGCCCGGGTGAGTTCGTGGCCCTCACCGGCCCGAGCGGGTGCGGGAAGTCGACGCTGCTGGCCGCCCTGGCCGGGGTGCTCGGTCCCGACGCCGTCGAGGGCGGCACGGTCACCGGCGTCGGTCCGGTGGCGTCCGTGCCGCAGTTCCCCCGGACGACGGGTGCCACCGTGGCCGACGAGCTGCGCCGGCACGCGGGCTCGGCACCCGGTGCCGACGAGGTCGTGGGCGAGGCGTACGTGATCGAGGCGCTCGAGCGGGTCGGCGCCACTGAGCTGGCCGGCCGCGCCCCGGAGTCGCTCTCCCCCGGTCAGCTGCAGCGGGTGGCGCTGGCGCGGGCGCTGGTGCGCATCCGCCGGGGCGCCCGGCTGCTGCTGCTCGACGAGCCGACCGCGCACCTGGACGACGACGCGCGCGCCGTGGTCACCGCCGTCCTCCGGAGCCTCCGCGGCACCGTGACCGTGCTGGTCGCCACCCACGACCCCGCGCTGGCCGCCCTCGCCGACCGCACCGTCCCCCTCCCCTCCCCAGACAGCACCCCCGTCCGGACGTCCGGTACCGAGAGTCCCGAGGTCACCCCCGACTTCCGGTACCGGAAGTCGACGACGGCGACGGCGACGGCGACGGATGAGCCCGAGGAACCGGTCGTGCCGGAGGTGGCGGGGACCCGCGGGGCGCTCGCGCGGGCGGGGCTCATGGGCGCGCTCTCCTCGGTGTCCGGAGTGGCGCTCACCGCCGTCTCGGGCTGGTTGATCGTGCGGGCCGCCGAGATGCCTCCGGTGCTCACCCTGATGGTCGCCATCGTCGGGGTCCGCTTCTTCGGGCTGGGCCGGGCGGGGCTGCGCTGGCTGGAGCGCTTGGCCGCCCACGACGCCGCGCTCCGGCTGGCCGCGGCGACCCGCGTGCGGGTGTGGCGCTCCCTGGCCGCCCAGGGCCTGGCCGCCGACCGCACCCCCGGCGCCGCGCTGGCCCGCCTCGTCGGCGACGTCGGCGTCGTGCAGGACCTGACCGTGCGGGTGCGCCCCGCCCTGGTCGTGGCGGTCGCCGTGCCGGCCGCGACCGTCCTCGCCCTGGCACTGGTCGACGTCGCGGCCGCCGGCGCGGTCGCCGCGGTGCTCGCCCTCACCGTCGCCGGCGTCGTCGCCGTCCACCGCAGGGTCGACGCCGGCGCGGCCCGCGCGGAGAGCTCGCTGCAGGTCGCGGCGCTGCACGCCACCACCGCCGTGCTGGAGGGCGCGGCGGACCTGCGGGCGCACGGCCTCGCAACGCACACGGCCGGCGACCTCTCCTCGGTGGCCGACCGGCGAGCCGGCGCCGCGGGCACGGGCGACCGGGCGGCGGCGCTCGGCACGGGCCTGGTCGTGCTCGGCACCGGGCTGGCCGCGGTCCTCGCGACGGCCGTCGCCGCCCGGGTCGGCGTGGCCGGCCCGGTCCTCGCCGTCCTGGCACTGGCCCCGCTCGCCCTGGCCGAACCGCTGGCCGGGCTGGTGCCCGCGCTCCAGCGGCGGGGTGCGCTGCTCGACGCCCGTGCTCGCCTGGACGCCGCCGTGGCGGCGGAGCTCCCCGCGGAGCCGGCCGACCCGCTGCCCGCACCGGCGGCGGTGCACGACCTCGCCGTCGAGGAGCTGACCGCGGGCTGGCCCGGCGGGCCGGACGTGCTGCGCGGCCTCACCGCGCAGGCCCGCGCCGGCGACGGCTGGCTCGTGGTGCGCGGGCCGTCGGGCACCGGGAAGTCGACCTTCCTCGCCGTGCTCATGGCCGCCCTGCGCCCGCGCGACGGCCGCTACGACCTGGCCGGGGTCGACACCGCCCGGCTGACCGGCGACGACGTGCGCGCCCGCATCGCCTGGCTGCCGCAGGAGGCGCACGTCTTCGCCAGCAGCATCCGGGCCAACCTCGCCGTCGCCGCACCACGCGGCGTGCTCACCGGACCCGAGGGCGAGATCCGCATGACCGGCGCGCTGACCGCGGCCGGGCTCGGCCCGCTGCTGGCCGCACTGCCCACCGGGCTGGACACCCCCGTCGGCGCCGGCGGCACGGCGCTGTCCGGCGGGGAGCGCCGCCGGCTGGCCGCCGCCCGCGCGCTGCTCGCCGACCGGGACGTCGTGCTGCTCGACGAGCCCACCGCGCACCTGGACCCGCCGACCGCCCGGGCGCTGGTCGAGGACCTGCGCACGGCGCTGGCCGGCCGGGTCGTGGTCTGCGTGACCCACGACGACGACGTGCAACGCGCGGGCGACACCCTCGTCCGGCTCGGCGAGTCGGCCGACCGCACGCCGGCGTAGCGGACTGTCGTACCCCCGCGGCACGCTGCGCGGCATGGATGCGACCTTCACCGGAGCTGTCTTCCTCGGCATGAGCGTCGACGGGTTCATCGCCCGCCTCGACCACGACCTGTCCTGGCTCACCGGCGGTGACGCCGGTGGCCCGCCGGACGACGGCGAGGGCGGTGACTTCGGCTTCGGCGAGTTCGTGTCCGGCATCGACGCGCTGGTCATGGGCCGGTCGACCTACGAGGTCATCGCGCCGATGTCGGAGTGGCCCTACCAGGGCAAGCCGGTGCACGTGCTGAGCACCACCCTGGAGCCGGGCGCGGATCCCCGGATCGTGGTGCACCGCTCCTTCGCGGAGGGGGTGCAGGCGCTGAACGCGGCCGGGTACCGCCGCGTCTACGTCGACGGCGGCCGCACCGCGCACGAGTTCCTCGCCGCCGGGCTGGTCGGCGAGCTCACCCTGTCCCGCGTGCCGGTGCTCATCGGCACCGGCCACACGCCGTTCGGCGAGCTGCCGGCCGACATCCCGCTGGAGCACGAGCGGACCAGGGTGCTGGCCGGCGGCATGGTGCAGAGCACCTACCGCGTGCGGCGTTGAGTCAGGTGGCGGGCACGTCCACCGCGATCTCGTCGGTGAGCTTCGCCCCCTGCAGCAGCTCCAGGTCGTCGCCGGACCAGAACGTGCCGGGGTCGTACCAGTTCTGCGGGCGGGAGGCCGGGAGCAGCCCCATCGCCGTGTAGGTGGCCGCGACCAGTTCCGCGCAGTACACCGCCTCCGCCGAGGTGCGCCGGCGCAGCCGCCCGTTGATCCACCCGGCGGCCAGGCCCCGGGTGGTCGGGAACGGCTTGCCGTCCAGCCGGGCCACGGTGCGCAGCACGGCGTCCTCCATCTCCCGCGGGACGAGGCCGTCGTCGGCCGGTCCGACCAGCTGCCGCAGGAAGGGTTGCTGGCCGTACTTCCGGCGCCAGGTCAGGACGGCGTCGCGCAGGTCGTGCAACTGCACCCCGCGCTGGTGCTCCCCCGACCAGACGTCGGGCAGCGACCGCCCCAGCTCGGCGTGCCAGAGCAGCGGCGGCAGGTCCTCGATCACCACCGCCATGCCGACGTGGTTGACCGGGGCGTTGGTCACCGCACGGATCGCCCGGTCGGCGACCGAGACGCCGCGGAAGATCCAGACGTCACCGGTGCGGGTCAGGTCGACCGCGTCATCGAGCGGGAGCGCAGGCACGGGGCGCTACGTTACGGACGTGCGCCCCTGGAAGCTGCTCGGACTGGCCGGCCTCGCCGGTGTCGCCGCGACCGGTGCGGTGCTCGCCCGCAACGAGCGCCAGCGCCGTGCGCTGACGCCGGACGACGTGCGGGCCCGGCTGCACGAGCGGCACGCCGCACTGGCCGCCGTCCCGGAGCCCGCACAGCCCACGGTCGAGGAGCTGCGCGCCGGGCGCACCCACCGCGTGGCCCGGCTGCTGCGCCGCCGCTGATCGTTCGGTTGCGCGCGACCGGTATGCCGACGACCGGGGCCGGGTAGGGGCGGGAGGACCGCCCGTCCCACAGCTCTGGAGTTCCCCATGGCCCGCAACACCCTCTCGCGCACGCTCCACGACGTCGGCCTGTCGGCCTGGTTCGGAGGCACGCTGGCCAACGCGGTCGCGCTGAACACCGCCGCGGGCGAGGCCGGGACCGACGCCGCCACCGGCCGCGTGGCCAACGCCGGCTGGGACCGGTGGACCCCGGTCAACGCCGCGGCCATCGGCGCCCACCTCGTCGGCAGCATCGGCCAGCTCCGCGCCAACAAGAAGCGGGTGGCCGCCCAGCAGGGCGTCGCCGGCATGTCGACGCTCAAGACGCTGGTCACCGCCGCCGCCCTCGGCGCCACCGCCTACAGCCGGGTGCTGGGTCAGCGGGTGTCCGGCGCCGGCGCGGTGCCGTCGAAGTCGGGCACCAAGCCCAGCAAGCGCACCAAGGTCGCCCGGGCCGACGTCGCCGCCGCCCAGCAGCAGCTGGACACGCTGCAGTGGGTCATCCCCGCCCTGACCGGCACGCTGGTCGCGATCAGCTCCTACGCCGGTGAGCAGCAGCGTCCGAGCGAGGTGGCGCGGGGCCTCAACCAGAAGGCCTGACCCACCCGGGCAGCGCCGCGAGGGTGCCGGCCGCCTGCTCGTAGCCCAGCCCGGAGGGCGGGCGGACGTCGGAGACGCAGGTGCGCTCCGCGTCCACCCGCCCCGGGCGCGGGTCCCACGTCAGGTTCGTAGCCGACCAGCACGTCGGCGAGCGTGCCGAACTCGTCGGTGTGCCGGCCCGGCGTCGTCCGGCGGATGGTCACCGGTGCAGCTGACCCGACGGCACCGGCCGGGGTCGACAGCCCCGGGGAAACGCGACGCGCCGTTCTTGCAGCGGCGTCAGATGCTGCGCCAGCGCCCTTCGGTGGCGTTGCCCGCGGGCCTGGACTCGAGGACGTTGCCCTCGGTGGGCGGCACCTCGTCGTCGGACACCGCGAACTGCTGCAGCAGCGGGCCGACGAGGACGTCGTAGATCCCCGGCACGATCCGGAAGCCCGCCGTGACCACGTGGTTGAGGACGCCGGCCTGCACCACGCGGCGCGGCCGGTCCAGCGTGGACAGCACCCGGCGGGCCACCCGGAACGGCGAGTAGACCGGGGGCGGCGGGCGGCCGGTGCTGCCCGTCCAGGAGGCGGCCTGGCTGTAGATGGGGGTGTTCACGCCGCCGGGCTGCACGATCGAGATCGAGATGCCCGGCTCGTCACGGGTCTCCAGCTGGAGCGTGCGCACCAGACCGAGCTGCCCCCACTTGGCGGCGACGTAGCTGCCCATGGTGGGCGCGGTGACGTTGCCCAGCAGCGAGTTGACGACGGCGAGGTGGCCGGCGCCCTGGCTGCGGAAGACCGGCAGCACGACGCGGGCGACGTTGGCGGTGCCGTGCAGCGCGGTGTCCACCACCGTCTCGTACACCTCGCGCGGTACGTCCTCGATCTTCCCGTAGGCCATGACCTGGGCGGAGTGCACGACCACGTCCAGCCGGCCGAAGCGTCCGGTCGAGGCGGTCACGGCCGCCCGGACCTCGTCCTCCTCCAGGACGTCGCCGGGGCAGACGACGACCTCCCCCGCCCCGGCGGCCCGCATCTCGGCGGCGGCCTCCTCGAGGGAGCTGCGGTCCCTGGACATGAGCACGAGCTGTGCGCCCCGGCCGGCCAGTTCCAGGCCGGTCGCGCGGCCGATGCCGCTCGAGGCACCGGTGATCAGCACGGTCACGGGGGTGCCGTCGGTGGGGATCGGCATGGGGCGGTTCAGCTCCTCGGCGCGGGGTGACGTCCGCCGTGGCCTACCCGTGGGTACGGGCGGTCAACCGGCCGCGACGTCGTCCAGGCGCGCGAGCAGCCAGCCCGGCCCCGCCACGTCCACCGCCGCGGGCAGCCGGGCGCGCAGCCCGCGGTCGGCCGTCACCACCAGGAGGCCCGCGTCGCCGGTGTCCAGGGCGGCGGCCTCGGCGGCGAGCGCGTCGTCCCCGCTGCCCGGGGCGCGGACCATCCGCACCGGCCCGGCCGACGGCACGTCGCGGGCCCGGCCCTCCACCACCGCGACCACCGCCTCGCACCACAGCGGCGCGCCGTCCGGCCCGGGGACCGTGCGGCCGTCCAGCGCGGCCAGGCGCTCCAGCAACCGGCTCGTGGCACCGGCGCGGTCGCGCCACCAGCCGTCGGGGCGCGACCCCACCACGTTCGCCACGTCGACCAGCAGCACCGCCATCGTCGCCCCTCCGCTCCTCGGCCCCGGTCCTACCCGTTCGCCCGACCGGGCGACACCGCGTGTGCGCAGGTCAGCCCCGGGAACTGCAGTGGCGACGACTGCCCGGGGGACCAGCGCGGAGAAGTCCGCAACCGAAGGAGACCCACGATGGCCGGCACCGACCACACCGCACCCGAACGCGACGCTGCCCGCGACGCCGACGCCGCCCGCGACGACACCGTCGTCCAGCCCGCGGTGGCAGCTCCTCCGACGGGCCGGCACACCGCTCCCCCGACCGCGCGCGAGGCGGTCGCCGCCCAGCGCGCCACCTTCGGCGGGCTCAAGTGGGGTGCGGCCTTCTTCGGCTGGCTGTCGGCCAACGGCCTGGCCGTGCTGCTGATCAGCCTGCTCGGCGCGGCCGGGGTCGCCTTCGGTCTGGCCCGGGGCGTCGACTCCGCGGACGAGGCCGCCGAGCAGGCCCGGACGATCGGGCTCGGCGGCGCCATCGCCGTCCTCGTCGTGCTCTTCCTGGCCTACCTCGCCGGCGGGTACGTCGCCGGCCGCATGGCCCGCTTCGACGGCGTCCGGCAGGGCATCGCCGTCTGGGTGATCGGCCTGGCCGTCGTCCTGGTGCTGGCCGCGGCCGGCGCGATCGCGGGTGCGCAGTACAACGTGCTGCAGCAGCTCGACCTCCCCCGCATCCCGATCGACGAGGGCACCGCGACCACCGGCGGCATCATCACGCTCGTCGCCATCCTGCTGGCCACGCTCCTGGGCGCGATGCTCGGCGGCAAGCTCGGCGACCGCTACCACCGCAAGGTCGACCGCGCGGGCTTCCCCGGCTAGGCCCCGTTCCGGGTAGCGCCCCGAGCGTGCGAGGGGTGGGGAGAACGGGGTCCTTTCTCTACGCTCCGGGCATGTGCCGGAACATCCGCCCGCTGTCGAACTTCGAGCCGCCGGCGACCGACGAGGAGATCCGCGCGGCCGCGCTGCAGTACGTGCGCAAGATCAGCGGGACGGCCAAGCCCTCGCGGGCCAACTCCGAGGCGTTCGACCGGGCCGTGGCGGAGATCGCCGAGATCTCCGCCACGCTGCTGGCCGAGCTGGTGACGACGGCGCCGCCCAAGGACCGCGAGGTCGAGGCCGCCAAGGCTCGCGAGCGCGCCGCCCTGCGCTACGGCACCTGAGGTTCCCACCCCGCACGGGAATGCTTGAGGCTTCACGCAAAATCACTCCGCGCATGAGCCTCCGCGCCGTCGTCCTCGCCCTCGAGCCGGCCACGGCGGCCGGCGAGCTGGACGTCGCGCCGACCGACCTGGAACGGCTGCTCGGCCGCCCGGCCACCGATCTGCGCACCTCCCAGACGCAGCTCGTGGGCTGACCCGCGACGACGATCCCGTCTTCGGTCGTGCACAACGGGAATGGTTGCGCGACCGGTGGGTACCGGTTGCCACCATGACCACGACCACGGCGCCTCCCGCGTCGACCGACCGCGCCGCCACCTCCGGGTCCCGCCGCTGCCCCGACTGCACCGACGGGCTCGGTCAGCCGCGGGAGGTGCGTCCCGGCTCCTTCCGCGAGCGGGTACATCGCAACCGGAGCGTGGCGCTGGCCTGGCGCATCGGCGTGTTCGTCGTCGGATTGCTGTTCGTCGCGCTGGGCATCGCGCTCACGGTGCTGCCCGGCCCGCTGACGATCCCGCCGGTGCTGCTGGGCCTGTGGGTGTGGTCGACGGAGTTCTCCTGGGCGGCGCGGTTCTTCCAGATCTTCCAGCGCAAGGCGAGCGAGGCCTGGGCGCACGCCAAGCAGCACCCGGTCAGCTCGACCGCCATCACCGTCGGTGGCCTCGCGGCCGCCGGCGTCGCATTCTGGGCGGTGGGGCACTTCCAGCTGGTGGACCAGGCGACGACCGCTCTCGGCCTCTGATCACCCCTGCGCGTGAGTCGTGCGCGCGGGCTGACCGATGTCCAGCGGGACGTCTGCTCGATCGCGCTGCCGGCCGCCGCGGTCGTCACCGCGCTGCTGCTGCACCACAGCGACCGGTCGGCGTTCCTCGGACCGGTGGTGCTCTCCGTCGCCGTGTGCTCGGCCCGCCCCGGCGCCTCGTCCCCACACCTCGCACGCCCGGCAGGGGTCCCCGGGAGGATGGTCCGGTGTCCATCGCTCCCCGTCGTGCTGCGCCGCTCCTCCGCCGGGCCCGCTTCGCCGAGTTGTCCCCGTTCGAGGTCTACCGGCTGTGCCGGCTCCGGGTCGACGTCTTCGTCGTGGAGCAGCAGTGCCCCTACCCGGAGCTCGACGGTCGGGACCTGGAGCCGGCGACCGAGCACCTGTGGTTCGAGGTCGACGGCGAGGTCGCGGCCACCATCCGCGTCCTCGACGACGGCGCCACCCGCGCCATCGGGCGGGTGGTGACCGCACCGGCGTTCCGGGGCGCGGGGCTGGCCGCCCGGCTGATCGAGCTGGCCGTCACCGACCACGGCGACGTGCCCCTCACCCTCGGCGCCCAGGCGCACCTCGAGGGCTGGTACGGGCGGTTCGGCTTCCACCGCAACGGCCCGGGCTACGTCGAGGACGGCATCCCGCACGTGCCGATGCGCCGGGAACCGGTGGCCCGGTGAACGACACCGACCTGCTCCGGGCCGCCGCCGACCGGATCGAGCAGCTGGCCGGCCGGACGACGCCGGGCGACTGGCGCACGGCCGGGCTGCTCGCCTCCCGCCCCGAGGTGATCGCGCACCGGGCCGACGGTGCCACCGAGCACGTGGCCGAGGCCCGCGCGGCGTCCGGAGCCTGGATCGCCGCGTTCTCCCCCGCCCTCGCCGGCCCGCTGGTCGAGGTGCTGCGCACCGCGGCGGCGCGACCGGCGCCCGATCCCGCCGTCGTCACCCTGGCCCGCGCCCTGCTCGACCGCCTGCCCTCGCCCGGTGCACGGCCGGCCGTCCCCTAGCCTCGGGGCGTGACGGCGACCCGGGGAGACCTCGCCCCGACGGCGGTGCCGCCGGTCCCCCGCGCCGCTGCGCCGCGCTGGTCCCCGGCCGAGCTGCTCCCGCCGGCCCTGGCGCTGGTGCTCGGGGTCCTGCTGCTGCTCCCCGGTCACGGGCTCTGGTTCGACGAGCTGTTCACCGCCGAGGTGGGCCGCCGGCCGCTCGGCGAGATCCTGTCCGCGATCCGGGACGGCGAGGGCGTCACCAGCTATCTCGCCGGCGTCCCCCCGTCGTACAACGCGCCCTACTACGTCGTCGTCCACGCGTGGATGTCCCTGCCGGGGCTCGGCGGGGACACCGCGCTCCGCGTCCTGTCCCTCCTGGCGACCGCCGGTGGGCTGGCGCTGGCCACCCGCGCCGTCGCCCGGCTGGGCGGCACCGCGCACGGTGTCCTCGCCGGGCTGCTGATGGCGGCCAGCCCCCTGCTGGTCCAGCAGTCGGTCGAGGCCCGGAGCTACGGGCTGGTCGTGCTGGCGACCGGCGCGACGGCGCTGGGCCTGGCGCGCTGGCTGCAGGAGCCGCCGCGGGGGCTCCTGCTCCTCGGGCTGGCCGGCGCGGGGATGGGGCTGGCCCACTGGTACGCCGTCACCGTGCTGGCGGCCTTCGTCGTCGCCGCGGTGGTGCTGCGCGGCCGCCGCGCCCTGCCGGTCGTCCTGGTGGGGGCCGCCGCCGCGCTGCCCGTCTGCCTGCTCGTCGGCCTGAACCTGCTCAACGGCACGGGTGCGCGCAACGCCGAGCACCTGCGCGACACCGACGGCCGCATGGTGGGCTACGCCGTGGAGGCCTGGACCGGCGGGCACCCCGCCCTGCTGTGGCTCGTCGTCGGGCTCGCGGTGCTCGGCGCCGTGCGGGGCGGCGGCCGCGAGCTCCGGGTGCTCGGGCTGGCCTGGACCTGCGTCCCGCTGCTGCTCCTGGTCGCGGCCGAGCTGCTGCGGCCGGTCTACCACCCGAGGTACCTGCTCGCCGGCCTGCTGGGGCTCGGCGTCCTCACCGCGGCGGGGGCCCTGGCGGTGCCGCGCGCCGCCCGGGCCCCGCTGGCCGCGCTCCTGCTGGTGGGCGCACTGCTCGGCAGCGCTCCGCTCCTCGACCGCGCCCCCCGGGAGCGCGCCGACGACCTCGTGCGCACGCTGGCCGAGGTCCAGGTGGCCGGCGAGCCGGTCGTGGCCGCGGACCAGCGCTCGGCCATCGGGCTGGACCACTACGTCCGGCTCCTGGCGCCGCGACTGCGCGCGGACCTGATCCTGCCCCCGGACGACGCGCCGGCCGACGCGGACCGGGTCTGGCTGGTCCGGCGGCTGATCGACGGGGTGCCCGAGCCCACCGACGACGACGAGATCCTCCAGGAGGCCGGTCTGCGGCTGGTCGAGGAGCAGGGCTTCCGCGGGACGCAGACCCGGCTGGTGCTGCAGCGCTGGGAGGCCGGCGGCTGACCGGTCCGCTCAGCGGCGGGAGTGCAGCGCCCAGGCCAGCGAGCGGAACGACTGGCGCAGCCGAGCCCGGCCGGTCCACGCCGACCGGCCCTCGGTGCGGAGATCCCGCTCGACGGGCACGCTGGCGACCGGGCGACCGGCCCGGGCCACCGCGAGCACCACGCTGGGCGCACCCTCGTCGCGCACCGCGGTGACGACCGCCGCGCGGACGACCGCGTCCATCGCCAGGAAGGCACCCGCGTCGGCCGGCAGCCCGGTGAGCCGTGCGGCCAGGCGCCGGTGCAGTCCGCCGGTGAGCCGTCGCGCCGCCGACTCGTAGCGCCCCCGCCGTCCGGCGAAGACCGCCGCGACGTTCCCCGCGGCGAGCCGGTCGAGCAGCAGCGGCAGGGCCTCGGGCGGGTCCTGCAGGTCCGCGTCCAGGCACACCCACACGTCGGCGTCCGCCTCGGCGGCCAGGCCGTGGGCGATCGCCGCGTGCTGCCCACCGTTGACCGCCAGATCGCTGACCCCGATCCGCCGGTCGGTGGCCGCGAGCGATGCGGCGACGACGGCGCTGTCGTCGGGCGAGGCGTCGATGACCAGGCGCAGCCGCCAGTCTCGACCGTCCAGAGCGGCGGCGACGCGCCGGGCCAGGGGCCGCAGCGTGGCCGAGTTGCCGTAGACCGGCACGACGACCGCGATCCGCCGCGTCACGACCGCGCCCAGGTGCGGGCGAGCCCTTCCGCCAGGTCGACGGTCGGCGCCCAGCCGAGCAGCCGCCGGGCGGCCGCCGGGTCGCAGACCCAGTCGGCGGTGTCCCAGTCCCTGCCCGGATGCGCCCCGGCCGCGGTGGCGATCGGCCGGCCGGTCACCCGGGCCGCGGTCTCGACGAGCTCCTCGGTGCTGGTCTGCACGCCCGTCCCGACGTTGAGCACGGTGCCCGGCGGCAGGTCCTCCTGCCGGGCCGCGCGGAGGCAGGCGTCCACCACGTCACCGACCCACACCCAGTCCCGCCGGCTGACGTGCGCGGGCAGGGCCACGGTGCTCCCCGTCCGGGCCGCCTCGAGCACGACCGGGACCAGCCGGGTCGGGTGGTCGCCGGGGCCGTAGACCTGGAACGCACGGAGGACCGCCGCACGGATGCCGCGCTCGGCGGCCGCCGCCTGCAGCAGCAGGGACCCGGCGGCCTTCGTGGCGCCGAAGAAGCCGCGCGGCTCCAGCGCGGCCTGCTCGGTCAGCGGCGCGGCGGAGGCCGCGTACTCGGTGGAGGACCCCAGGCGCACGACCGTGCGGCACCGGTCGGGCAGGGCGTCCACGAGCCAGGGGCTGGTGTTCACCGCCACGGTCGCGGCCCGCTCCTCCGGGGTGGCCTTCGCCCGGCCGGCGGCCAGGGAGAACACCACGTCCGGGTCGGCGGCCCGCACCGCCGCCGCGGCCGCCACCGGATCGGCGAGGTCGACCTCCGCGCGGCCCAGCGGCACGACGTCCCAGCCGTCGACGGCCAGCCGGCGGACGAGGTGCCGGCCGATGAACCCGCCGGCGCCGGTGACGAGCGCTCTCACGCCGGCTGCGTCGCCGCCACCGCGACCGGCCGCCCGGTCACGGCCCCGACGAACCGGTCCCGGTTCTCCGCCACCTCGGCGGGGTCGCTGCGCCGCAGCGCGGCCAGGGACGCCAGCAGCCGCGGGACCTCGGTGAACGGGTCCCGGCCGGCCATGTCGGCGGTGAAGGACCGTCGCAGGAAGGTGAAGTCGGTGCCCGTGCGGACCAGTTCGGCGGCCAGCAGGTCGGCGCTGACCGGGAAACCGCCGCCGGGCAGGGTCAGCCCGCCGACGCCGAAGGGCTGGTCGACCGTCGCGCGCACGGCGTCGACCGTCCCGTCCACCAGCGGACGGAACAGCTCGGTGGAGCGGCGGTCGATGCGCAGGTCGTTGAGGCCGACGTAGATCCGGGACAGCGGCCGGCGGGCCAGGGCGGCCGACCGGTCGACCGCGTCCTGCGTCTCGACGAGGATGCCGACACCGCAGCGGCCGGCGGCCAGGTCGAGGGTCCGGTCCACCTCCTCCTCGGTGCGGACCATGGGCAGCAGGATCTCGTCGGCGCCGCGGGCGATGGCGTCGGCCACCTCCGACGGCGTCCAGGGGCCGTAGCCGTTGATCCGGCACACCAGCCGCCCGTCGATGGCCGCCCGCATGCGCGAGAGGTCCTCGGGGGTGTCGTCGTTGATCTGGGTGTTCTCCCCCTGCTGACGCCGCGCCTTCCCCCGCCGTTCCCAGTCCACGACGATGCCGGCTGCCCCGGCGGCGACGACGTCGCGCCCCCAGGACGGGTCCACGGTGAAGAGGAGAAGGTCCACGGAGTGAGCTTAGGCTTTCCTAATCCGCGCTCCCGGCAGGGGTCCGGCGGAGGGCGCCGGACCGCTCAGCCGAGGGGCTGCAGCGGCGCCGGGACGCCGGTCGCGGCGGCGGGGAAGACCAGCGCCGCACCGCGCACGGTCACGGCGACGTCCGCGCCGGTCGTGGGCAGCTCGCCGCCCTCGAGCCGCGCACTGACGGTTCCCGACGTCGGCAGGGTCAGCCGGATGCGCGCGTCGTGCCCGAAGAAGTCGACGCCGTCCACCCGCGCCACCACCGCACCGGTCACCGAGCCGGGCGCGGACAGGCGCAGCTGCTCGGGCCGGAGCAGCAGCCGGACCGGGCCGTCCGGGTGCTCGCCGGCGACCGGCACCGCGCCGAGCGCGCAGTGCGCCGTGCCGCCGCGGACGTCGGCGTCGAGGACGACGGCCTCGCCCACGAACGTGGCGACGTCGAGGTCCTGGGGGCTGCGGTAGAGGGTCCGCGGGTCGGTCAGCTGCACGAGCCGGCCGTGCCGCATGACCGCCACCTGGTCGGCCATCGACAGCGCCTCGGCCTGGTCGTGGGTGACCAGGACCGCGGTCGCCCCGGTGGCGGCCAGCGCCGCGGAGACGGCGGTGCGGGTCTCCTCCCGCAGCGCGGCGTCGAGCGAGGAGAAGGGCTCGTCCAGGAGCACCAGGGACGGCGCGGGGGCCAGCGCCCGGGCGACGGCCACCCGCTGCTGCTGCCCGCCGGAGAGCTGGTGCGGGGACCGGTCGGCGAGCTCGGCGTCCAGCCCGACGAGCTCGAGCAGTTCGCGCACCCGGGCGCCGTCGCGGCGCTGCCGCCGGGGCAGCCCGAAGCTGATGTTGCCGGCCACGGTGAGGTGCGGGAACAGGCCGCCCTCCTGCGGCACGAAGCCGATGCCACGTCGCCGGGCGGGGACGCTGCGCCCGGGGCCGCCGGCGACCACCCGGTCGCCGAGCGCCACGGTGCCGGCGTCGGGCTCGTCGAACCCGGCGACGATCCGGAGCAGCGTGGTCTTGCCGCAGCCGGAGGGACCCAGCAGCGCGGTGAAGCTCCCGCTGGGCACGTGCAGGTCCACCCCGCGCAGCACCGGGGTGCCGGCGGCGAAGGACCGGGTCACGCCGGTCACGGTCAGGGAGCTCATGTCGTCAGACCTCGTCGGGCATCTCGGGACAGCAGGACGGTCGCAGGTGCGGCGAGCAGCACCATGACCACGGCGTAGGGGGCCGCCGCGCCGTAGTCCAGGGAGCTGCTGGCCGACCAGAAGGCCGTGGCCAGTGTGCGCGTCCCCGTGGGCGCGAGCAGCAGGGTGGCGGTCAGCTCGGTGACGACGGCCAGGAAGACCAGCGCGGCACCGGCGCCGATGCCCGGAGCCAGCAGCGGCAGGGTGATGCGGCGCAGCCGGTCGAGCGCGGAGGAGCCCAGGGACGCCGCGACGTCGTCGAACAGCGGCGGCGCCTGCTCGACGGCCGAGCGCACCGTGACGACGGCGCGGGGCAGGAAGAGGATCGCGTAGGCGGCCAGCAGCACCGGCACCGTCTGGTACAGCCACGGCGTCACCCGGATGCTGATCGTGACCAGCGCCAGGGCCACGACGATGCCGGGCACGGAGCTGCCCAGGTACGTGCTGCGCTCCAGCAGCGTCGTCGTCCGGCCGCGGGCGCGCACCGCGAGCCAGCCGGCGGGCAGCGCCATCGCCGTGGTCAGCACCGCAGCGGTGGCGCCGAGCCCGAGCGTGGTGCCGGTGGTCGAGGTCAGCAGGTTCCAGTCCAGCGCCGACGCGCCGCGCGCCATCCAGTAGCCGAGGCTGCTCAGCGGCACCACCAGCGAGAGCCCGACGAGCGCGGCCAGCGCGAGCACCGCCGGCGCGGTGAGCCCGCGGAGGGCCACCGGCCGGACCGGGCGCGCCGCCCCGCGGGTGCCGCGCGCGTAGGCCCGCCGGCCGCGCAGCCGGATCTCGGCCAGCAGCAGCACCAGGCACAGCAGCACGAGGACGCCGGCCAGCGTCGTGGCGCCGGGCCCGTTGAAGGTGGCCTGGTACTGGTCGTAGATGGCGGTGGTGAAGGTCGGGTAGCGCAGCATCTGCAGCGCGCCGAACTCGGCGAGCAGGTGCAGGGCGACCAGCAGGCTGCCGCCCAGCAGGGCCACGCGCAGCTGCGGCAGCTGGACCCGGCGGAAGACCGCCCAGGTGGAGAGCCCCAGGCCGCGGGCGGTGTCCTCCAGCGCGGGGTCCAGCCCCCGGAAGGCGGCGACCACCGGCAGGTAGACGAACGGGAAGTAGGACAGCGTCACGACCAGGAGCGCACCGGCGTAGGTGTCCAGGCCGGGCAGCAGGGAGATCCAGGCGAAGCTGTGCACGAACGCCGGCACGGCCAGCGGCGCCACGAGCAGCACGTGCCAGATCCGGCGTCCCGGCACCGAGGTGCGCTCCACGAGCCACGCGGCCCCGACCCCCAGGACGCAGCAGGCCGCCACGGTGCCCAGCACGAGCCGGGTGGTGTTCCAGAGCAGCTCGGCCACGCGGGGCCGGAGGACGAGCTCCCGGATGCCCGACCAGCCGAGGTCGAACGCGTACCAGACGATGTAGCCCAGGGGCAGCAGCGCCAGGGCGGCCACGGCGACGGCGAGCGCCAGGGTCACCGGATGGCGGCGCAGCCTGCGCACGGGCACACCGGGAACCCGGTCCGCCGGAGGCGCACCGGGTGCCGGGTCCAGCGGCAGGGTGGTGGTCAGAGCAGCCCCGCCTCCTGCATGAGCTCGGTGACCACCGGGGCGTCGAGCGAGCCGGGGTCGACGGCGGGCGCCTGCAGGCCGTCCAGCGGCGGCAGCGCGGGGGCGGAGGCCACCCCGACGCCGACGGCGTACTCGAGCGCGCTGCTGTCGGCGAGCTTCTCCTGCGCGCCCGTGGCGGTCAGCCACTCGACCAGGCGCTGGGCGTCGTCCGGCTGGTCGGACGAGGCCAGCACGCCGGCACCCGAGACGCTGACGAAGGCGCCCGGGTCCTGGTTGCGGAAGAAGTGCAGCGCGGCGTCGTCGCCGATGAGGCCGTTCTGCGCCTGGTCGCGGTACCAGTAGTAGTGGTAGGTGATGCCGACCGGGATCTCGCCCTCGTCGACGGCCTTCATGATCGCGGTGTTGCTGGCGTAGACCTCGGCGTTGCTCGCCAGGCCGGTGAGCCAGTCCCGGGTCGCGTCCTCGCCCTCGAGCGAGAGGACGGCGCTGACGATGGCCTGGAAGTCCGGGCCGCCGGCGGCGATCGCCACCTTTCCCTTCCACGCCGGGTCGGCGAGGTCGAGGAGCGAGCCGGGGAGCTGGTCCTCGGGGATCTGCGCCGGGTTGTAGATCAGCGTGGTCGACCGCGCGGCGAAGCCGACCCAGTTGCCGGACGAGGGCCGGAACGGCTCCCCCACCTGCTCCAGGGTCGCGCTGTCCACCGGCGCGAGCAGCCCGGCCTTGTCGACGACGTCGATCGACGGGCTGTTCTCGGTGAGGAAGACGTCGGCCGGCGAGGCCTTGCCCTCCTGCACGATCTGGTTGGCCAGCTCGGAGTCGCTGGCGTCACGGAACTCCAGCTCGATGCCGGTCTCGTCGGTGAAGCCCTCGAGCATGGTGCGGACCAGGCTCTCGTGCTGGGCGCTGTACACGGTGAGCGTCTCGGCGTCCGACGACGAGTCCCCGCACGCGGCCAGCGCGACGAGGACGGTGGCGGAGGTCAGGAGACCGGTGAGCGCCCGGCCCGGCGTGGTCACGGAAGTGCTCCTCCTGCATCGGCAGCGCACTCACCGGAAGGCAAGGCACACCTAACTATAGGCACGTCCGGGCGCGCACCCGCCGGGCGTGCCACTGGTGCGCTGGGGTGCGGTCGCGCGACCGCCGCCGGTCAGGGTCCGGAGATCGTCGGCGGGCCCCCGCAGGCCCGGGCCCGGCCCAGCAGCAGGGCGCGCTCGCGCTCGTTGCGGGTGAGCCCGGCGGCCCGCTCGAACTCCGCCCGCGCCTCGTCGTCCCGGCCCAGGGACACGAGCAGGTCCCCGCGGACGGCGGGGAGCAGGTGGTAGCCGGCCAGCGCCGCGACGTCGAGCAGCCGGTCCGCGAGCTCCAGCCCGGCCGCCGGCCCGTAGGCGCGGGAGACGGCGACGGCGCGGTTCAGCTCGATGACCGGGGACGGCGACAGCGCGGCGAGCGCCTCGTAGAAGCCGGCGATGCCCGCCCAGTCGGTCTCCTCGACGCTGCGGGCGCGGGCGTGGCAGGCGGCGATCCCGGCCTGCAGCGCGTAGGGGCCGAGCGCGCCGGCGGCGGCGTCGGCCGCGCGGTCCAGCGCCGCCAGCCCGTGCCTGATCAGTACGCGGTCCCAGCGGCCGCGGTCCTGGTCGGCCAGCAGCACCGACTCGCCGTCCGGGCCGATCCGCGCGGCCAGCCGGGACGCCTGCAGCTCCATGAGGGCGAGCAGGCCGTGCACCTCGGACTCCCGCGGCACGAGGCCGGTGAGGATCCGGCCCAGCCGCATGGCCTCCTGGCAGAGGGCGGGACGGGTGAGGTCCTCCCCCGCCGTGGCGGCGTACCCCTCGTTGAAGACCAGGTAGAGGACCTCGAGCACCGAGGAGAGCCGGGCGGTGAAGTCCGCCCCGGTGGGCATCTCGAACGGCACGCGGGCGGCCGTGAGCGTTCGCTTGGCCCGCACGATCCGCTGCGCCAGCGTCTTCTCGGGCACGAGGAACGCCCGGGCGATCTCGTCGGTCGCCAGGCCACCGACCAGCCGCAGGGTCATCGCCACCCGGGCCTCGCGGGAGAGCACGGGGTGGCAGGAGATGAAGACCAGCCGCAGGACGTCGTCCTCGACGACCTCGTCCAGCGCGGCGGCCCAGTCCTCCTCCACGCCCTCGGCCTGCACCAGCTCGCGGCCGAGCTCGACGGTCTTGCGCTGCAGGTTCTGCGACCGGCGGAACGCGTCGACGGCCCGGTGCTTGGCGATGGCCATGAGCCAGGCCCCCGGCTTGGCGGGGACACCGGACTCCGGCCACTGCTCGAGGGCGGCGACCAGCGCGTCCTGCGCCAGCTCCTCGGCCTGCCCGACGTCGCCGGTGACGCGGGTCAGCGCACCGACGATCCGGGCGGCCTCCATGCGCCAGACGGCGTCGACGACGCGGTGCAGGTCCGCGGTCGCCGACGCCGTCGGGGCAGGAGGGGTGCTCACGCCTCGCGCTGGGCGATGAGCGTGTCGCGCAGCTCGTTCTCCTTGTCCTGCAGCTCGGGGGTGAACGCCTCGCCGAAGTCCTCGGGCACGGAGAAGGGGCGGATCTCCAGCTCGCCGCCCCGGAACGGCGCCTTGCGGGCCCACTCCACGGCCTCCTCCTTGGAGGAGACCTCGAAGACCCAGTAGCCCGAGACCAGCTCCTTGGTCTCGGCGAACGGACCGTCGATGACGGTCGCCTCGCCCTTGTCGTCGAACCGGACACGCGCGCCGTAGGAGCTCGGCCGCAGCCCGTCGCCGTCGAGCATGACCCCGGCCTTGACCAGCTCCTCGTTGTAGGCGCCCATCGCCGCCAGCATGTCCTGGCTCGGCATCGCGCCCCGCTCGCTGTCCTCGGTCGCCTTGACGATCACCATGAAGCGCATCGGATTCCCCTGTCGTGGAGGCGGAGGCCGGACCTGACGTCCGGCGTGGGCTCCGCTCTACCTTTCCGTCGAACGGGCGTCGCCGGAATCGACACGACTCGGGAAAAAATCTTCGCGCTGCGCTGTCCGGGTAGACGGAGATCATGACCTCGTCCGGATCCACCCGAGCCGACAGCCCCGAGCGCGAAGGTCTGGCCCACCGGCTGGACCGGCCGATGGGGGTGCTGGGCCTGGTCTTCGTACTCGTGGTGCTGGGTCAGAGCCTGGCACGCGAGTCGTGGCTGGTGACCACGCTCAGCGTGGTCGGGTGGATCTGCTGGGCGGTGTTCGTCGGCGAGTTCGCCCACCGGGCCGTGATGGCACGCGACCGCCGGACGTTCTGGGCCCGCAACTGGTGGCAGCTCGTCTTCCTGGCGGTGCCCTTCCTCCGCTTCGCCCGCGCGCTGACCCTGCTGCGTGCGGCACGGGTCGGCGGTGTCCTCTCGGCGGCGGTCCGGGGCTCCCGCTCGGCGGGCCGGCTGCTCTCCGGGCGGATCGGTTGGCTGGTCGCCGTCACCGGGGTCGTGATCCTCGCGGCCAGCCAGCTGCTCTACGTCCTGGGCGACTACGACAGCTACGGCCGCGCCCTGTACGAAGCCGCCCTGGCCACGGTCAGCGGGGAACCGCTCTCCGCCGACAGCGGCCTGGCGCGGCTGCTCGACGTGGTGCTCGCCATCTACTCGGTGGCCGTCTTCGCCACCGTGGCCGGGGCACTGGGGGCGTACTTCCTGGACCGGAACCGCAGCGCGGCGGACCGGACGGCACGGTCGGGTGACGCTCCGGACGGCGCCCCTGCGTGAGCGCGCGGCGACACGGACAGTGCGAAGGCATGACGGCCGACGTCCTGCTGCTCGCCGGCGGCGCGCCTGCGGCCGGCGCTCACTCCTGAGCCGGGTTCGCGCACGCCCCGCCGGTGTGGTCGTGCTCCCGGGCATAGGCGGCGAGCACCTCCGCCGTCGACCCGTCCACGTGCAGGAACTTCTCGTCGAGGACGCCGGCGTAGTCGGCGATGGCCGTCCGCAGCAGAGCAGCGGCAGCCCGGACGTCGCGCCGGGGCGCCGTCCGCCCGACGGCCCCGAGCTCGACGGCCACGCCGATCATCGCCGGCAGCGCGGCGTCCTCGTTCCCGTCCCGGAAGTAGAACGTCTCGGTGTACTGGGTGAGGTCGACCCGGGCGTGGGCCAGCGACGTGGCCAGGCTCTCGAGAGTGGAGGCGGCGACGCGCGAGTCGGGGTCGTGCAGCAGCTCCTCGGCCGGCACCGTGCGCAGCATCGCCAGCCGCACGGCGAGCGCCCGCCGCCTGATCAGGGCCGGGTACACCTGCAGCACCCACGTCACCGACGCCGTCAGCAGGCCGAACCCGATGAGCGCCTGCACCGGCAGGGCGATCCGCAGCCAGCCGCTGACCGGCACGACGTCGCCGAACCCGAGCGTGGCGAGGGTGACCGCCGACAGATAGACGGCGTCCAGCACGTCGCTCCGCTCGCTCACGTCGAGCCCGCTCGAGAACTGGAACCCCTCCGGCATGTGCGGCGCGTAGGCCAGCGCGCCGCCGGCCACGAGCAGCGTCACCCAGACCATGATCACCAGCGCCAGCGCGGCCGGGCCGGTCAGGACGCCGCCGGAGCCGCGCTGCCGCCGCCGCCGACCGATCCGCCACACGGCGCGCATGACGCCGGAGCTGAGCGTGCCGCGACCGCTGGGGTGCCACAGCGTCTGGAAGATGTCGCGGAGCGCGACGGCCGTGACCAGTACGCCGAGTGCGGTCACCGACCAGTCAAGGAATGCCATCGGGCCCCAGCTTGCCCGAATCCGGCCGCTCCGGCCCGGTGGGCTGGAGCGGCCACGTGGCTCGACCGGCAGCCGGGCACGGGTGTGCGCGCACCCGCTCCGGGTAGCCGCCCCGCATGGCTGACGACGGGGCATCGGGCGGGTTCGCCGGACGACTGGGCGCGCACGTGGAGACGGCCGACGACGGGTCGGCACGCATCGCGTTCGAGGTGACCGACGAGCACCTCAACCCGGCGGGCTCGCTGCACGGCGGCGTGCTGGCCACGCTGGTCGACACCGCGATGGGGACGGCGGTGCGCTCGGCGACCGGCGACGGCGACGTCCCGGCGACGAGTCAGCTGACCGTCACCTACCTGCGCCCCGGGAAGACGGGCCCGCTGGAGGTCTCCGCGACGGTGCGCACCACGGGCGAGCACCTCACCGTCTGCGAGGCCGAGGTGGAGCAGGACGGGAAGGCCATCGGGCACGCCGTCGCCACCTTCGCGCTGCTGCGCGGCTGACCGGGTGGGCCGAGGCCGCCCGGGAGCACGGCTGCGCTCCCGGCCGGACCTCACTGACCGATCTGGCTGACCAGCAGGATGAACAGGAAGATCAGCACGATCGCGCCGACGACCACCGCCGGGATCGGCAGCCGGCCGCGACGGCGCCCGCTCTCGGTGGAACGCCCGGTCGGACGGCCTGCGTCGGCGTCGCGCGGGTCGGGTGCGGGGCCGGACACCGGCGACTCCTCGGGAAGCCGCCCCCCGGCGGACGACGGGTGGGTCCGGCGGTCCTGCCGTGGCGGCGGGTGCCCCATGGGGTGATGCCCACCAGGTTCCTGGTCACTCGTGGGTTCCTGAGCTGGTGCAGGCCGTTATCCTGGGGGAACTCCGCACGGTGCTCCGCTGCGGTCGGCCTCAGGAGGCACCCCGTTCCCGCTCAGACCGGACGATGCGCCGACGCCCATCTCGGGTGCCCCTGCCGCGGCGATGCCGCGGTGCACGAGGAGCGTTCCGCCGAGGTCGCCGAGGCCCGCGCCAAAGGGCAGGAGCCGGTCGAGTGCCCCGAGTGCGGTGGGCCGGCCACGCCCCTGCACATCGTGAACTGGGGCCACTGCCGGCCCTGCCACACCGCGAACTCCCGGTCCATCCAGCCGCTGCGCTGGTAGCCCGCCGCGCCACGGCCGGCCCTGCCCGTCCCGCCGGGCGGCTCAGCGGCCGGGGCGGGACCCGGCCAGCTCGCGGGCGGCCGCCGCGGCGTCCCTGTCGAGCTGCTGCGCCACCGCGGCCAGGAAGGTCTCCCACGCCTGCTCGGGGCTGACGCCCAGCGCGCGGGCGATCTGCTCCCATTCGGCGCCGCCGCGCAGCGCGGCGCGGATGCCGACCAGCTGGCTGCCGTGGGCCTTGCGGGCGACGACCTCGCCGAGGGCGAGGAGTTCGAGGGACTCGTGCACGTCGAGCTGGGTGTCCGTGGCCTTGAGCGACGCCCAGCCATCGTCCTCGTCATCGTCACGCACCGTGTTCAGGGTGGTCTCGCCGTTGTCGCGGCGGCTGAGGAAGTCCAGTCGGGTCGCAGCCGTGGTCAGCGAGAACTCCGCTTCCAGGGCCTCAGGGGTGATGCTCATGGGAGAGGTGTCCCCCGCCTGCCCGGCGTGGCAAACCGGAGTGAGCGGCCTCTCACCTGATCGGCGCCCGGGTTCATCCTCCGCACATGACGAGGGCCCGCACCCCTCGCGGGATGCGGGCCCTCGTCCGGCCCCGTCCGGTCGCTCACCGTGTTCGCGGTGGGCGAGGACGGGGTCCGTCGTCAGCTGGAGACGCCGACGGCCTCCTTGGCCAGGTCGGCCAGACGGGTCTGCGCGGCGCTCGCCACGTTCGCCCGATCCTTGTGGGCCTCCTCGTAGCGGATGATCACGTTGACGTCGTGCGGCGTCGAGAGCTGCTTGATCGCCTTCACGGCCTCCGTGGCCGCCATCGAGTCGTAGCCCTTGATCGGCAGCTCGTCGGCGGTGACGTCGCCGAGCTCCTCGCGGGCGGCCTTGGCGGCACCGGCCACCTTCGGGTTGCCCTCGCTGCGGGCGATCCGCTCGGCGCGACGCAGGCCGGCGGCCCGGCTCACGGTGAGCGTCTCGCGCACGGCGCCGGTGAGCGCGGCGGCGCGGTCGGCCACGGCACCGAAGCGCTCGGTGGTCTCCTCACCGGCGAGCTGCACGGTGTCGACGGCGCTGTTGACCGTGTTGTGCACGAAGCGGACGGGAGCGCCCGCGGCGCGGGCCACCGTGCCGGCGACCTTCTGCAGCGGGGTGGCCACGAGCGCGGCCGGGCCGCCCAGGGCCTCCTCGGCGAGGACGACGGTCAGCCACTCGACGGTCGCCCGGTGGGCGTCGATGAGCTTCTCGGCCAGGCGCTGGACCGCGACCTCGCCGGCCTTCTCGGCCAGCACCTTGAGGTAGGTGGCGCGGTCGAGCAGCTGGTGCTCGAGCTGGAGGTCGGTGAGCAGCGCCTCCTCCAGCGGGATGGCCTGCTCGAAGGTGGCCTTGAGCAGCGCCGAGAGCCGGCCGATCGCCGGGGTGACGACGTCGGGGACGCCACCGGCCGCACGCAGCGCCTCGGTGATCTGGATGGTGCGCGCCGCGGCGTTGTCGGCGTTCTGGGTCAGCTCACGACGGACGGCGTCGGTACGGGCCTGGGAGATCCGCGTCCGGGCGACCTGCTCCTCGGTCTGCGTGAGCAGGACGAGGGCGCGCAACTGGTTCTGGATCTTCGTGGTGTCGGTCACGACTGCAACAACTCCGTGGGATCGGGGATGACCTGACGGTCTGGGTCATGCCCCGATCCGACGGAGTGCTAACTCTTGCAAGCGATCTGCTAGCAGTGAGGCCCGTCACTCGGCCTTGTGCGGCTCGTCCGTACCGGTCAGACGAGCGCGTCGCGGTGCAGCTCCAGCGGGGTCCGCGGCGTGACGTCGAAGCGGAGCACCGGCTGCGTGTCGTCGTCGCGCAGGTACTGCGGAGCCAGCCGCTGACGGCGAACCGGCAGCGGGGACGGCGGCAGCCGCCTGCCGCAACCGACGCAGAACCGGCCGCGCTGCTCGACCGCGTCGCAATGCGTGCAGGTCATGGATGCCTCCCCGATGGGCGTGTGTGGAACCGGACCGGTCGACAGTGGCACGGGGAGCGCGCCGATCCGGGTCGGCCGGGACGCGATGGGACGACACGTCATCCAACCGTCATCCACGCAGCGGAACCGCCGCATCACCTGGTGTGATCGGCCCCGAGGTGGTCGAGCAAGCGGTCCAGGAACGGCACCTGCCCGCCGACCAGCTTGCTCCTGGCCTGGTCGATCCCGAACCAGGCCGCCCGGTCGATCTCGGGGAACTCCTGGATGCGGCCCGATCGCGGCGGCCACTCGAGCTCGAAGGTGTTGCTGGTGCAGGCGGCGGCGTCCAGGTCGCCCTCGGCCGCCCAGACGGTGAGCACCTTGCCGGAGGCGCGCAGCTGCCCGAGCGGCACCAGGTCGGCCGCCGGCACCGGCGAGCCCAGCTCCTCGGCGAACTCGCGGTGCGCAACGGCGAGCGGCTCCTCGTCGGGGCCGTGCTCGCCCTTGGGGATCGACCAGGCGCCGTCGTCCTTGCGCGCCCAGAACGGCCCACCCATGTGGCCGAGGAGCACCTCTCGCCCGGCAGGGGCGGACCGGTGCAGCAGGATCCCGGCACTGGTCTTCGGCACCGGTCGATCCTGCCGCGCCCGGTCAGACGAGGCTGGTCCGGGTGACGCCCTGGCTGCGCCAGTACTCGTTGAGCGCGTTGTTCGTCCGCACGAACCAGATGAAGGGTCCGACGATGATGAACATGCCCGGGAAGAACCACAGCGCGGTCAGCGCGGTGACCGGCGGCGCCTCCCCGCGACGCTCGTAGAGCCTGCCCACCTCGTTGCTGAGGAAGAAGGGCGAGACGATCCCGAAGAAGATCGCGATGATCAGCGCCAGCACGCCACCCAGGCCTTCGCCGGTGTGCCGCTTCATCTCCTCCTGGGCCTGGTAGTAGTACACGAGGCTCCAGATCCCGAAGGTCACGAAGAACAGCAGGATCGTCATGCCGGTCGGGCGGATCGTGCCGAGCGCACCGTCGGGTCGGGCGTACTGCTCCCAGGGAGGCGGCGCCGGCATGGCGGCACCGGGGACACCCGGCCCCGGCTGCCCATAGCCGGGTTGCTGCCCTAGCCCGGTTGCTGCTGGCCCGGTTGCTGCTGGCCCGGCGGTGCGTAGCCCGGCGCCGAGATCTGCTGGGTCTGGTCGACCGGAGGTGGGGGCGGCGGCGTGCGCGACGGCTGCGGCTCCTGCTCAGGTGTACTCATCCCGGCTCCTCACGGCGCGCGTCGGCCGCCCGCATTGTGTCGCCGCCGCGCCGCCGATGGGGCCCTCCGGTGCGCGGCGGGGACATCGATCGGCCGCCTCCTCCTACTGGGACGACACGGCCGGGACCGGCGCCGGAGGCGCCGGTCTAGCGTCCGCGCCACTCCGGCCGGCGCTTCTCCAGGTAGGCGGCGATGCCCTCGCGGCGGTCCTCGCTCAGGTAGGGGTTCGGGCCCACGTCGAGGCGCAGCGCCTGCCACAGCGGGAGGTCGACGCCCTTCACGGCGGTCTCCTTCATCCGGCGGACGCTGATCGGCGCGTTCCCCGCGATCCGCTCGGCCAGCTCGAGCGCGGTGGGCAGGACGGCGTCAGCGTCCACGATGCGGTTGACCAGCCCCCAGCGTTCGGCGTCCTCGCTGGTGACGTACTCGCCGGTGAGCAGCATCTCCAGCGCGATGCCCATCGGGATGCGCTTGGGCAGGACGACGGAGCCGAAGTTGGCGCCCATGCCGATGGTCGCCTCGGGCAGCCCGAGCTTGATCCCGGGAGCGGCCACCCGGAGGTCGCAGGCCAGTGCCAGCTCGAACCCGCCGGCGACGGCGTGCCCCTGCAGCGCGGCGACGATGGGGACGGGCGTCTCGGTGACGACCTCGAACAGCGACCGGCCGGGGCGGTTCATGGGCGGGCGGAACCGCTCGCCGCGCTCGTCCTTCTCGCGGATCTCCTTGAGGTCGAAGCCGGCACAGAAGGCGGGGCCGTTGCCGGTGAGGACGATGGCCCGGACCTCGCCGCCCTCCCCCGCGTCGAGGAGCTGGTCGACCAGGTCGGCCTGCAGCTCGGAGGAGAGCGCGTTGCGCCGCTCGGGCCGGTCGAGGGTGAGCACGCGGACGTGCCCCCGGTTCTCGACGACCAGGCCGGACTCGTACCGCTGCGATTCGCTCACGGCACCTTCGTACCGGGCGCGCCGGAGACCGGCGCGCCCAGGGCGTCAGGCGGAGACGAGGAACGGTTCGTAGGTCACGATCTCGGTGCCGTCCGGGCGCCAGGTGCGCCATCGACCGTCCGGTTGTCGCTCGACGCGGAATCCGTGGTGGACCTTGGTGTGGTGCCGTTCGCACAGGAGCGCTGAGTTGTCGAGGTTGGTGTCGCCGTCGTCGATCCAGTGGATCAGGTGGTGGACGTCGCACCAGTGGGTGGGGGCGTCGCAGCCGGCGAACACGCAGTGCCGGTCGCGGACCTCGACCGCGCGGCGCAGGTGCGGTGGGAACAGGCGCTTGGAGCGGCCCAGGTCCAGCGGCTGGCCCTCGGGGCCGATCACGATGCGGGTGACGTTGCCGCCGCAGGCCAGCCAGCGGGCCTTGGCCGCGGAGATGATGCCGCCGAACCCGGTCCGCCCCGCGCCGGCACCGGTGGTGGTGTCCATCAGATCGTCGAGGTCGATGGTGACCACGACGTGCGGATTGTGTCCCCGCATGGTGGGCAGGTCGCCGGAGGCCAGGGCGTTGTCGGCGAGCTGGACCATCGCGTCGCCGGCCTGCTGGGCGCGGGTCCGGGTGTCCCCGGCGGGGCGGTTGGCCTGCTGGATCGATTCCACCGCGGCCTGCACCTTCTCCCCGCCCACGGCGTCCAGGCGGCCGCGGAAGGACACCGACCCGTCGGCGTGCCTGGTGAAGGTCAGCGACCGCTGTTCGGTGGGGTCGGGCTCGGTGCCGTCGGGGTCCAACCGAGACAGGTAGTGCCCGACCGCCTGGCGCAGATCGGCGTGCGAAGCGGTCGCGGCGGCCTCGGTCAGGGCGGCGTCGATCGCGGCGACGTCGATGCCCTGCGCGGCGGCCCGGGCCAGGTTCACCCCCGAGGCCACCGGTGCGATCACCCCGATCGCCTCCGCGCTCACCGCACCGGCCGACGCCGCTGCTGCCAGGGCCGGGAGGTGTTCCAGGGTGCGGCCGGTGCGCACCAGCCGGGCCGCCTCGCCCTGGGACAGCCGGTGGTGCCCGCGCAGCCAGGCCGCCATCGACGCCTTGCCGTCGTGCTCCGATGCCTGGCTCAGCTCGCCCTCGCGCACCGTCCGCGCCAGCTCGGCGTCCAGCCTGTTGCGGGCGACCACCAGCGCGCCGGTCCGCTCGATCACCGCCGGCCCGAACAACCCCTTCAGGTCCTCACCGGCCAGCGCCTCCATGGCGCCGTGGAGGCACGCCAGCGGAGTCGCACAGTCAGTCGAACACATGTGCGAATCCTACCGCCCCGCGCGCCCGCCGACCACCTGAATCCCCAGCTCAGAGCCCTGTCCACAGTGCCGCAACGAGCCGGGCGGACGGGCCGTATCTCTGCTAGAGCACGCACCTCGACCGCCCGGTTGAGGACACCGCGCCGAGGACGCCCACAACAGCACCACATCGCGGCGACACGTCGACGCCGGCGCATGGCACAGTCGCGCCGGTCGCGAGACCGCGACGGGCCGGCGATCACTTCCCGCGCCAGCGCAGGTCTACGAGACCGACGGCCACCGAACGGCGGCCGGCCGCAGGAGGATCACGCGATGACCGAGACCGGCACCGACCAGCCCCGACTCGACGTCCAGCCGTGGGTCGCGCAGACCTACGAGGCTCTCGCCGACCTGCTGGCCGACGGCTCCGCCGACACCTGGGACGCCGCGACGCTGTGCGAGGGGTGGCAGGTCCGGCACGTCGTGGCCCACGTGACGATGCCGGTGCGACTCACGCCCGAGCGGTTCGGCGCGGAGATGGCTGCGGCCGGCGGTGACTTCGGCCGGCTCTCGGACACGGTGGCCGCCCGGGACGGGGCACTTCCGGCCGCGGACCTCCTGGCCGACCTGCGCTCGCCGGCGCTGCACGCGTGGCAGCCGCCCGGCGGTGGCGCGGCGGGGGCGCTGAGCCACGCCGTCATCCACTCCCTCGACGTGACCGTCCCGCTCGGCAGGCCCCCGGTGGCGCCGGCCGAGGCGGTCGTCGCCGTCCTCGATCAGCTCACCGCCGCGGACGGCAGCTACTTCGGCCTCGACCTGACCGGCGTGCGGCTCGAGGCGGACGACGCCGCCTGGGCCTGGGGCGAGGGCGAGGTCGTCCGCGCGGGCGCCGGCGAGCTCGTGTCCCTGCTCGGCGGCCGCACGCTGCCCGACGGCCGGACCCTGCGCCGCCCCTGAGCGACAGTCGCCGTCGTCGATGCCACCGGAGAACCGGCTCCGGAACGTCTCGCACCGTCCGCGGCACCGGCGCTGTGATTCCTACCGGCTTCCCGACGCAGGTGTCACATCCGCCCCACCCGTCGGGGAGCATGGAGGGACCCTTCCGTCCGACCCGGTAGACAGGTGGCATGGAGAGCACTGCCGATCTCGACCTCCGCGACGCCGTGGCGCCGCAGACGGCGGCGATCTCCATCGAGATCACCTCCACGCCGGTGCTCAGCTACGCCCTGGCGCACAACGGCATCCCCGTCGTCCCGCGCCTGGCGCTCACCTCCGAGGCGACCGTCCGCGGCGCGACCGTCCGGCTGTCGGTGCGCGACGCCGAGGGCCCGATCGCCCGGCCCGTGGAGCTGCTGGCCGACATCGACGCCGGCCGCACCACGGTGCTCACCGACGTCGGCCTGGTCATGGACCCGGCCGCGATGCTGCAGGTCGAGGAGCAACGGCCCGGCGTCATCGACGTCGAGGTGCTGGTGGACGGCGAGGACGGACCTGTCGTCGCCGGAGAGGCCGCCCGCCCCGTGCAGGTGCTGGCCGCCAACCAGTGGCTGGCCTCTCCCCTGCCCCTTGCGCTGGAGATGCTGGCCGCGCACGTCATGCCCAACCACCCCGCGGTCACCGCGCTGGTGGCCGAGGCCGCCGACCACCTGGAGCAGTCCACCGGCAGCGGCGCCCTCGTCGGGTACGCCGCGACGGCCGAGCGCGTCGACGAGGTGGTCGCCTCGATCGCCGAGACGCTGCGGTCCCGCGGCATCCGCTACAGCGAGCCCCCGGCCACGTGGTCCGACGTCGGCCAGCAGGTGCGGACGCCGGGCGACGTCCTCACCTGGAAGGTCGGGACGCCGCTGGACACCGTGGTGCTCCTGGCCGCGGCGCTGGAGCAGGCCGGCATCCGGCCGCTGCTGTGGCTCGCGGAGGGCCACTCGTTCCTGGGCTACTGGCGCGAGGAGCGCAGCGCGGAGTCCGCGGCCACCACGGAGGCCGCCGGGCTGGTCAACCTGGTCGACCTCGGGCTGATCGGCCTGGTCGAGACGACGCTGCTCACGAGCATGGGCGAGGCCGGCGCCGACCTGCACCGCCCCGCCTACGACGGCTGGCTCACCGGCGAGCTCGACCGGATCGTCGGCGTCACCGACGTGCACCGCGCCCGGCGCGACGGCATCGTGCCGCTGCCCGCCCGCGCCCGCGACAGCCACGGCGTGCTGCAGGTGGTCGAGTACCAGGCCGACGTGCACAGCGCACCGGCACCGCCCGAGGGGACGACGACGTCGACGCCCCGGCCCGAGGCGCCGCCGCGGGTGCAGCAGTGGAAGAACGCGCTGCTCGACCTGAGCCTGCGCAACCGGCTGATCAACTACACCGAGCGCACCGGTCTGGCGCTGACCGTGCCCGACGCCTCGCTGCCGGTGCTGGAGCGGTTCGTCCACGACGGCACCCCCATCACGCTGCTGCCCGGCGACAAGCTCGCCGCCGTCCAGACCGAGCGCGGCCTCACCGGCGCCGGCGACCTGCCCGCCGACCAGCTGGCCGACCTGCTCGTCGAGCGCCGCGAGGTGCACGCCGACGTCACCACCGGCGGCTACCTGCCCCGGCTGCGCAACCTCGCCTACCGGGCCAAGACGGTGCAGGAGGAGACCGGCGCCAACAACCTGTACCTGGCGCTGGGCTCACTGGTGTGGGAGCTCGACGGCCGGCCGCTGCGCTCACCGCTGGTGCTCATCCCGGTCACCCTGACGCCGCTGAGCCGCACCGGCTCCTACCGGCTGGCGCTCGACGAATCCGGTGGCACCGCGCCGAACTACTGCCTGCTGGAGAAGCTGCGCCAGCTGCACGGGCTCACCATCCCCAGCCTGACGGAAACGGCCGACGGCACGATGGACGTCGAGGCCGCGCTGGAGGCGGTGCGGGTCGGGCTCGTCGGGCACGGCCTGCCCTACCGGGTCGAGGCGACGGCGGACCTCGCCGTCCTCCAGTTCGCCAAGTACCGGCTGTGGAAGGACCTCGACGAGCACTGGGCCGACTTCGCCCAGAACCCGCTGGTCTCCCACCTGGTCCACGAGCCGACCGACCCCTTCCGCGACCCGGTGCCCGACACCGCCGAGTTCGCCGACCTCGACGACCTCGCCGCACAGCTGCCGGCACCGGCCGACGCCTCGCAGCTGCGGGCCATCGCCGAGGCGGGCGCCGGGCGCACCTTCGTGCTCGAAGGCCCACCTGGCACCGGCAAGTCGCAGACGATCACCAACCTGCTCACGCGGGCGGTCGCCGAGGGCAAGCGGGTGCTGTTCGTCGCCGAGAAGCGGGCGGCGCTGGACGTCGTCGCGCGCCGCCTGGACGCCGTCGGCATGGGCATGTTCGCCCTCGACCTGCACGACAAGGGCAGCCGCGCCTCGATGGTGCGGGCCCAGATCCGGCTCGCTCTGGAGCACGCGGTCGCCGTCGACGAGCAGGGGCTGGCCGCCGACTCGGAGAACCTGCGCTCGGCCCGCCGGATGCTGGCCCGCTACGCCGACCGGCTGCACGTGGAGAACGCCGCCGGGCTGTCGCTGTACACCGCCCGCACCGCCGAGCTCACCGCCGGCACCGACGTCGAGCCAC
The DNA here is from genome assembly GCA_963747895.1 of uncultured Actinomycetota bacterium. Classification (GTDB taxonomy): domain Bacteria; phylum Actinomycetota; class Actinomycetes; order Mycobacteriales; family Geodermatophilaceae; genus Blastococcus. The sequence continues at coordinate 46,166 of CAVVGX010000010.1, read as the reverse complement.
TGCCGGTGCCGCTGCCCTTCGTCGCCAACGCCGCACCCGAGGTGCTCGTCCAGATCCGGCGGGCGCTGGCGCTCCTGCCCGAGATCGCCGACCTGACCCGGCCCTCGCTGCGCCACCCGTGGGCGTTCGTCGACTCCCCCACCATCGACCTGCCGGCCACCCAGGCCGCGGCCACCGACGTGGACGAGGCGGTGCGCGCCGTCGCCGGCCACCCCGAGCTCACGCAGGTGCTCCGGCACGCGCGCACGCCCGACGACTTCGCCGCCCTCGGGCACCTGCTCGCCGGGCCGGCGGTCGGGCTCGACGTCCTCGACGAGACGTTCTCCGGCCGCTGGACGACGGCGACCGGCGCGGTGCTCGGCGAGATCGCGGCCTTCCTCGCCTTCCGGCACCCGGGCATGGACCTGGTCGCCCCCGAGGTCCTGGCGCTGCCGCTGGCCGACATCTACGTGGCCGCGCAGACCGCCGCGGCGTCCTCCTGGTGGGGACGCCGGCGCCGGCTGACCGCCGTCCGCGACCAGCTGGCCCCGCACCTGCGCCCCGACGCCAAGGTGAAGCCGAAGGACGTCCCCGCGCTGGTGGAGAACCTGTGGCGGGTGCAGACGGCGGTGCAGCAGATCGCCGGCCGCGTCAACGCCGTCCCGGGCCTGGCCGTGCCGGAGGGCTGGAACCCGTTCGTGGACCCGCAGCTCCCCGAGCAGCAGGTCGCCTGGCTGCGCCGCGCGGGGCAGGCCGTCGACGGGTCGTCGTCCTTCCACGTCCAGCTGCGCAAGCTCATCGTCGCCGGCATGCCGGTCGGCCCGGCGGCGGCGGGCGCGGTCGACCGGCTGCAACGGTCGGTGACGGCGCTGGTGCGGGTGTGCGCCACCAGCAGCGACCAGCTCGCCGCCTGGACCGGGGACGACGGCTTCACGCTGCGCTGGTCGATGACCCGTCCCGAGCGCGGCACCGACGGCTCGGTGCTCATGTCGCTGCGCCGCTGGGTCACCTTCCTCGACACCCTGGAGCCGCTGCGCTACGCGGGCCTGTTCGACGCCCGGCGGCTGCTGGTCACCGGAGCGATCGCCGCCGACGACGCCGTCCGCGCCCTCGACCGCGGAATGGCGATGGCCTCGGTGACCGAGCGCCTCGACGCGACCGGGCTGGACCTCTTCGACGAGGGCATGCACGAGAAGGCCATCACCCGCTTCGCCGCCGCCTCCCGGGCCGTGCGCGAGCACCTGACCGCGGCGCTGCCGGCGTCGGTGCTCGCGAAGCGGCCGTTCGACGCCGCCTCGGGTGCCGGCCAGGTGGGCGCGCTGCAGCGCGAGCTGGCCAAGCAGCGGCGCGGGCTCGGCGTCCGCCAGCTGCTGGCCCGGTACGGCGAGCTGATCACCTCGGTCATGCCGTGCGTGCTGGTGTCGCCGGACTCGGTGGCCCGCTTCTTCCCGGCCGCCGCGGCCCAGTTCGACCTGGTCGTCTTCGACGAGGCCTCGCAGATCCGGGTGGCCGACGCGGTCGGTGCCCTGGGCCGCGCGAAGGCCGCCGTCGTCGTCGGTGACTCCAAGCAGATGCCGCCGACGTCCTTCCTCGAGCCGACGGCGTCGGTGTCCGACGACGTCGTCGAGGTGGAGACCGCGGTCGAGGACGAGGAGTCGATCCTCAGCGAGTGCGTGCAGGCGCGGGTGCCCCGGCACTGGCTGTCGTGGCACTACCGCAGCCAGGACGAGTCGCTCATCGCGTTCTCCAACGCGCAGTACTACGAGAACCGGCTGTCGTCGTTCCCGGCGCCCACGCACGGCCGGGCGTCGTCGGAGCCCGACGGCCGCGGCGTCTCGCTGGTGCGGGTGCCCGGCACCTTCCACCGCTCCGGTGCCGGCCGGCTGCTGCGCACCAACCCGATCGAGGCCAAGGCGATCGTCGCCGAGATCCGCCGCCGGTTCGACGCGGTGCCCAAGTGGGACGGCGTGGACGCGGTGCCCTCGATCGGCGTGGTCACCTTCAACGCCCAGCAGCGCTCCTACATCGAGTCGCTGCTGCGCGACGCCGACGACGAGCGGCTGGCCGCGGCGCTGGACCGCACCGACGGCGAGGGCCTGTTCGTCAAGAACCTGGAGAACGTGCAGGGCGACGAGCGCGACGTCGTCTTCTTCTCCACCGGCTTCTCCCCCACCGCCGACGGCACGCTGCCGCTGAACTTCGGCCCGCTCAACCGCAGCGGTGGCGAGCGCCGGCTCAACGTCGCCATCACCCGCGCCCGGCGGCAGGTCGTCGTCTTCTCGTCCTTCGACCCGGAGCAGCTGCGGGCGGAGGAGACCAGCTCGGTGGGCATCAAGCACCTGCGCGCCTACCTGGACATGGCCGAGCGGGGCACCGACGTGCTGCCGCGCTCGCCGCGGTCGGTCGCCGTCGTCGACCGGCACCGCGAGGAGATCGCCGCCGCACTCCGCGACCGGGGGCTCGTCGTGCGCACCGACGTCGGCCTCTCGGAGTTCCGGGTCGACCTGTCGATCAGCCGGCCTGCCGACCCGGAGACCCCCGTGGCGGCGGTGCTGCTCGACGGCCCGGCGTGGGCGCGCCGCGGCACGGTCGGGGACCGCGACGGGCTGCCGGGCGAGGTGCTCGGCGACCTGCTGCGCTGGCCGGTGGTCTCCCGCGTGTGGCTGCCCTCGTGGCTGCTCTCCCCCGCGGCCGTGGTGGACCGCCTGGTCGAGGCGGTCGACGCCGCACCTGTCGCGCCGGCGCTCCCGGCCCCCATCCCCCTGCCGACGGCGGCGCTCGAGTCGTTCAAGGGCGTGGCCGCGCTGCGTTCGTCGGTGACCGCGTCGGTGGCCGTGCCCGCGACGTCCGCTCCGCGCCCGGCCGCGAAGCCGGCACCCGCCAAGCCGGCCAAGCCGGTGGCGATGGACGGCGAGACCCCGTTCGTGCCGTGGATCCCGAAGACCGCCGGGGAGAAGTCGGTGCTCGACGAGCTGCCCGCGTCGAAGGCCGCGCGGGTGGTGCGTCGCGTGCTCACCGCCGGCGTCAAGGCCGAGGGCCCGATCCACGTCGACCGGCTGGCCAAGCTGACCGTCGGTGCCTTCGGGCTGAACCGGGCGACGGAGTCGCGGAAGTCGACGCTGCTGTCGCTGCTGCCGCCGTCGGCGGTGCAGGGCGAGCACCTGTGGCCGGAGGGCGTGACGCCTGCGAGCTACGAGGGCTTCCGCCGGCAGGTGTCCAGCACCGACCGGCCGATCGACCAGGTCGCGCCCGAGGAGATCGCCAACGCGATGCGGGCGCTGTGCCGCGCCTCGGCCGGGATGGGCCGCGGCGAGCTGCTCACCCAGACCGCGGCGGTGTTCGGGCACAAGCGCCGCTCCCCCGCGGTGACCGGCGTCCTGGAGCAGGCCCTGACCGCCGCGATCGAGCGGGGCAGGCTCACCGAGCAGCCCAACGGCCTGCTGACCCTCTGACCCCGACCGGTCCCCCCGGACCGTGGTTCCGCACAGTCGGCCTCTGCCCACACCTGTGGGCAGAGGCCGACATCGCGCAGTAGGTCTCTGCTTCCTCTCGTGAGCAGAGACCTGCTGCGTCCCACTGCTGTCAGATGGCGAGCGGGCCGATCGTCTCCCGGGTAATAGGGCTGCGCAGTTCCGGATGCGCGTGTTGACTGCACCGGCTGCGCAGCACCCCTGACCGCACTCGGAGCGAATCGAAAGGACGATGGAGAAGATCAACGCACGCCTGCTCAACTGGGCGTCGATCCTGGAGGACAACACCCGCGAGCAGGCGGAGCGCACCGCGCAGATGCCGTTCATCCACCCGCACCTGGCCCTCATGCCCGACGCCCACCTGGGCATGGGCGCGACCGTCGGCTCGGTCATCCCGACCGATGGCGCGATCATCCCGGCCGCGGTCGGCGTGGACATCGGCTGCGGCATGATCGCCGTCCGCACGCAGTTCATCGCGGACGACGTCGCCGGGCGCCCGCTCGACGTTCTGCACCAGCAGATCTCGCGCTCGATCCCGCTGTCGGCGGGTGGCCGGAACCAGAAGATCCGCGCCAGCGCCGAGCCGCGGATCGCCGAGCTGCGCGAGACCCCGGGAGCCGGGCAGGCCGACGCCGAGGCGCGGCAGTGGCCGCAGCAGCTCGGCACGCTCGGCTCGGGAAATCACTTTGCCGAGGTTTCTCTCGACGAGCAGGACCGGCTGTGGTTGTTCCTGCACTCCGGGTCCCGGGGCGTCGGTAACCGGCTCGCGCAGAAGCACATCAAGGTGGCGCGGGAGCAGTGCGCACGCCGGCACATCCAGCTGCCCGACCGGGACCTCGCGTACCTGGTGGAGGGCGAGCCGGAGTTCGACCGGTACATCGAGGCGCTCCGCTGGGCGCAGCGGTTCGCCTACCTCAACCGCGAGGAGATGATGGACCGCTGCGTCGACCAGCTGGGCCGCTTCTTGAGTGGGCATGGCTTGGGCACCGAGGTCGAGCGCGCCGAGACCATCAACTGCCACCACAACTACACCGAGCGCGAGACGCACTTCGGGCGTGAGGTCTGGCTGTCGCGGAAGGGCGCGATCTCGGCGCGGGAGGGTCAGCTCGGCCTCATCCCGGGCTCGATGGGTGCGGCGTCCTACGTCGTCGTGGGCAAGGGCAACGTGGCCTCGCTGATGTCCTCGCCGCACGGTGCGGGCCGGAACTTCTCGCGCTCGGCGGCGCGGAAGCGGTTCACGCGTCAGGACCTCGACGCGCGGATGGCCGGCATCGCCTGGGGGCACTCGGACGCGTTCCTCGACGAGCACCCCGACGCGTACAAGCCGATCGACCAGGTGATGGCCGACGCGGCCGACCTCGTCGAGGTGCGGCACACGCTGCGGCAGATCGTCAACGTCAAGGGCGACTGACGACGGGCCGGCGTCCCTCATGGGGAGACGCCGGCCCGTTCGCGTCGTGCCGGCTCAGCGCGTGGTGACCGACCCGCTGCCGTTGGGCACGAGCTCGATCCAGGTGTTGCCGGGCGCGAGCTCCACCGGCCCGCCGTCGGGAAGGGCGAGGACGACGGGGTCGGTCGGGGACGCCTTCGACCAGGTGGCGGCGACGGTGCTGCCGCCACTGGCGATCAGCGCCTCTCCCCCGCCCACCATCTTCGTCTCGGGCACCGGGTTGCGGGCCGCGTCCCGGGCGCCGGTGTCGACGATGTCCACCCGCAGCACGACGACGTTGCTGGCGCGCATCCGCGCACCGCCGGCCACGGTCGAAGGGGTGTCGCCCTCGGCCCGCAGCCAGCCGTTGTCGGGCTGGCTCCAGGTCCAGTTCGGGTAGCTGCTGGGCGACAGCTTCAGCTGCACGGCGGCAGCCGGCGCGCCCGCGGCCACGGCGGTGGGCTGCCGGCCCGCGGTCGCGAACGCGAACTGGCCGATCGGCGACGCCTGATGCGCGGGGTCGGCCTGGGCCAGGAAGTCCGCCGGGTTCGCGTAGACGTTGTGCGGCGCATCGCGGCTGTCCAGCCGGAAGAATCCGCCGGCGCCCGCTCCCTGGCTGAGCACCTGGGCGCCGGCGTCGGCGATCGCGTCGATGTACGCCGGCTGACCGCCCGAGAACGCGAACAGACCCTTGAGCGGTCCGGCGATGGCGGCGTCCATCGGCCGCACCGAGCGGATCGGCCCGACGTCCGGCGGCAGGTTCGAGTGGAAGACGGCGACGAAGCGGGTGATGCCGCCCTCGACGACCTCCTCCCACACCATGTCCGCCGCGTCCAGGCCGCTCTGCGGGCGCGCAGCGGTCGAGTTCTCGATCTTCACGGCCAGCGCGGGCCGCTCGGGCACCGCCTCGACCTCGACGCCGGTGAGCGGCCACGGCATCAGCACCGGCGCGGGCGGCGCGGCGGACGTGCTCTCCGGGGCCGGCTCCGACTTCTCCGGGCCGCAGCCCGCGGTGAGGGCGAGCGTCCCGATCGTGGCGAGCGCTGCGGCCGTGCGGCCCAGTCGGCGGGTGACGGTCCGGTGGGACATGGGGTGTGCTCCTGCGTCGGCGTGCGTGCGGATCTCCCGCCGAGCGGGCTCCCGGTCACGTTAAGCGCGAGAGCCGTCACCTGGCGTGACGCCACACCACTTGTGACGGCTGAGGCTCAGGTGCGGGCGAGCGCCAGCACGGTCACGTCGTCGGTGTCCGGTGGCGCCAGCGAGGCCAGCACCGCGTCGAGCAGGGGCTCGGCACCGGCCGGCCCGGCCGCGACCGCCTCGCGCAGCGACTCCAGCCCGCGCTGGAGACCGCCGCGCCCCCGCTCGACCAGGCCGTCGCTGAACAGCAGCAGCCGGTCGTCACCCTCCAGCGCCAGCCGCGCCTCGGCGTAGGTGGGCCGGTCGAGCACGCCGAGCGCAGGTCCACGCCCGTCCATCACGTACTCGGCGTCCCCGTCGTGCACGTGCAGGACCGGCAGGTGGCCGGCACTGGCGACGACGACGTCCCCGGTGCCGGGATCGAGCTCGGCGACGACCACGGTCGCCAGCTCCCCGGGCAGCAGGGCGCCGGTGACCTCGTTGAGCAGCTGCAGCGCCGCGGCCGGCCCGTCGGCGCGCAGCAACTGGGCGCGCAGCGCGTGCCGCAGCTGGGCGGTGACCGAGGCGGCGGCCAGCCCGTGGCCGGCGACGTCCCCCACGACGACGGCGAGCGTGCCGCCGGGCAGCGGCACGAGGTCGTACCAGTCGCCGCCGACGACGTCCTCGGCGCTGGGCCGGTAGCGGGCGGCCAGCGCGACCCCGGGCACCTTGGGCAGCTCCTGCAGCAGCAGCGTGCGCTGGAGCGCGCCGACGAGCCGGTTGTCCTCGTCCGAGCGGTTGAGCGTCGCGGCCGTCAGGTGCGCCGCCAGTGCGCGGGCCGCACCCACCTCGTGCTCGCGCCACGGGGCGGAGGTGCCGCGCACCGTCTCGCTCCACGCGGCGAACGACCGGCGCGGGCTCAGCCGCGGGCCGTCGTCGGTCTGCGCGACCTTGGACGCGTACGGGTTACCGCCCCAGGTCACCTCGCGCAGCGTCTCCGGACGGAACCAGGCCAGGAAGTCACCCGCGCCCACCGGGACGGCGAGCACCCCGCTGGCCGAGGCGACCAGATCCTCCGCCGTCGGCACCACGCGGGACGCCGCGTCGGTCGCGGTCACCCCGGCGGCGATCAGGGCCCCGACGAGCTCGGTCACGCGCTGCGCGGGCGGGGTGTCCCCGAGCAGCCGGAGCCGCCCGCCCAGCCGGACGGCGGCCCCGCCGGCGGGCACCAGGTCCAGGAGGGTGACGTCCTCCTCGGTGAGCGCCGCACCGAGGGCGCGCGGCGTGCGCCCGACGGCCGCGGCCAGTTCGGCGGCGCGCTCGGCGACGTCGACGACGCCCTCCTGCTCGTCCTCGGCGACCACGGTGCGCAGCAGCAGCGACGCGGTGCGGCCGAGGAACTCCGCCGCGGTGCGGTCGGCGTAGGAGGGGCGGTGCGGCCCGGCGTAGTGGTGGCAGGAGATGAGGCCCCAGAGCCGGCCGCGGTCGATCAGCGACACCGACATCGACGAGACGACGCCCATGTTGGCCAGGTACTCCAGGTGCACCGGCGAGACGCTGCGCAGCATGGCGCCGGACAGGTCCAGCGGCCGCCCGGTCAGCGGGTTCGCCGCTGGCTCCAGCGGCACCCGCTCGTACCCGGCGTCGGGGATCAGCCGCATCCAGTTGGTCGTGTACAGGGCCCGGGCCTGCGCCGGGATGTCGCTGGCGGGGAACCACAGGCCGAGGAAGGGCTCGAGGTCGGCGCGGCGGTCCTCGGCGATCACCTCGCCGTTCCACTCCGGGTCGAAGCGGTAGACCATGACGCGGTCGAAGCCGGTCACGGTGCGGACGTCGCGGGCCAGGGTCTCGGCGAGCCGCTCGAGCGTGGTCGACGACGACAGCCGCTGCAGCACGCTGGGCAGCCGGCGGTGCCAGGCCGCACCCGCCTGCTCGGCGCCGGGCACGGGCTCCCACTCGGTGAGCAGCAGCCCGTCGGCGCGGTGCACGACGAGGTCCACCTCCACGCCGGCCACCGTCGTCCGCAGGGGGTTGACCTCGGCCAGGTCGCCGGCCAGCCCCTCCCGCAGCCGGGTCAGGGCGTCGTCGTCCAGCACCTCACCGAGGGAGCCCACCGGCCCGCCGAAGAGCTCCACGGCGTTGGCCGAGGCGACGACGACGTCGAGCCCGGGCTCGGTGACGGCGAGCAGGACGCCGTGCGGCTGGACGGCCCCCGGGATCGCGATCGGCTCGTCGGCGCAGCGCTGGAGTGCCTCGTCGTCCACCCGCGGGGCGGTCACGTGCCGGCGTCGCGCCCGGCGATGCCGGTGGGGATCTCGCCGGGCGAGGCGACGAGCGGCACGAAGGCACCGAGGTCGAGCAGGTCGATGGTCAGCCGGACCGGGCCGTTCGAGCGGGGCGCCAGCACGAACAGCCGGACGCCGGCCGCCTGCGCCTTGCGGGCCACGGCGAGCAGGGAACGCGCGCCCGAGGAGTCGAGGAACGCGGTGGGCGAGAGGTCGATCACCAGGAAGCCGCCCGAGCCCTCCAGGGCCTCGTCGACCGCCGCGTCGAGGCGAGGGACGGTCGACAGATCGAGCTCACCACGTACGGTGAGCGCGGGTCGGCCGGCCACGGTTGCCCGCTCCACGTCGAACTGCACTGCACCGCCCCTCTCTCCTCGTCGTCCGGACGAGACTAGGACATCGGTGCCGAGGGGACAGACCTGCCATGGACATCTCGTTCAGCGTCCGCCTTCCGAGGGACGCGCGCAGTCTGCCCCTGATGCGGGGGCTGCTGCGGCAGGCGCTCGAGCACCTCGACGTCGCGACGCCGACGATCGAGGAGATCGTGCTGGCGCTCACCGAGGCCTGCGCCAACGTCGTGCAGCACGCCGGCGAGCACGAGGAGTACCAGGTCGACGTCGCCATCACCGACGACACCTGCCTCATCAGCGTGCTGGACGAGGGGCAGGGCTTCGACTTCGAGAAGGCGACGCTCCCCGAGGGCTCTCCGCTGGAGGCCGGCCGTGGGCTGGTGCTCATGAAGGCGCTGGTGGACGACCTGGAGTTCGTCCGCGCGGAGGACGGGCGGCACCGCGTCCTCCTGGCGAAGAAGCTGCGCACCGGACCCCAGCTGCGCCTGCTCCAGACCTGATCGGCCTCCCTGCGGGCCGCGGGACCTCCCTCGCCGGGTGGACGACGATGAGCACGTGAGCGCTGCGGTCGACGACACCTCCTCCTCCCACCGTTTCGACGCCGAGGTGCGCGACGCCGTCCGCCGGCTCGAGGGGGTCGCGGAGGTGACGCCCCTGCAGCGCAGCGCCCGGCTGTCCGGGCTGACCGGCGCCGACGTGTGGCTCAAGCGCGAGGACCTGCAGGTCGGGCGCTCCTACAAGATCCGCGGCGCCTACACGATGATCTCCGCGCTCCCCGACGCCGAGCGCGCCGCGGGGGTGGTGTGCGCCAGCGCCGGCAACCACGGGCAGGGCGTCGCCTACGCCTGCCGGGCCCTGCAGGTGCGCGGCCGGGTGTTCGTACCGGGGACGACGCCGCGGCAGAAGCGCGAGCGCATCGCCGCGCTCGGCGGTGACATGGTCGAGCTGGTCATCAGCGGCGACTCCTACGACGACGCGGCGACCGCGGCCGCGGAGTTCGCCGCCTCGTCCGGCGCGACGCTGGTGCCGGCCTTCGACTCGCCGGCGACGGTGGCCGGGCAGGCGACCGTCGCGGTGGAGATCCTCGACCAGCTGCCCGAGCCGCCGGACGTCGTCCTGCTGCCGGTGGGCGGCGGCGGGCTGCTCGCCGGTGCCGGCACCTGGCTGCACGCCCACTCCCCCACGACCCGGCTGGTCGGCGTCGAGCCCGCGGGTGCGGCGAACATGGCCGCAGCGCTGGCGGCCGGTGGGCCGGTGGACCTCGCGGAGATGGACACCTTCGTCGACGGCGCGGCGGTGCGCCGGGCGGGCCAGGTCACCTATCCGCTGGTGCGGGACTCCGGCGCGGAGCTGCTGGCCGTGCCCGAGGGGCAGATCTGCACCGAGATGCTGGACCTCTACCAGGCCGACGGGATCATCGCCGAGCCCGCGGGAGCCCTCGCCCCGGCGGCGCTGAGCGGTGGGCTGGTGGCGCTGGAGCCGGGGCAGACCGTGGTGTGCGTGCTGTCCGGCGGCAACAACGACGTCAGCCGGTACGCCGAGGTCATCGAGCGCTCGCTGGTGCACCGCGGGCTCAAGCACTACTTCCTCGTCGAGTTCCCGCAGGAGCCCGGGGCGCTGCGCCGCTTCCTGGACGAGGTGCTGGGCCCCGACGACGACATCGTGCGGTTCGAGTACGTCAAGCGGGACAACCGGGAGACCGGCGCGGCGCTGACCGGCATCGAGCTCGGCCACGCCGGCGGGCTGGCCGAGCTGCTGGCGCGCGTGCAGGCCAGCCCCCTGCGCATCGAGCACCTCACCCCCGGCTCGACCGCCTACCGCTTCCTCGTCTGACGCCGATCCGCGCGGCTGCTGCCTCCACCGACTGCTGGTTCTGCACAGTCGGACCCTGCCCACCGGTGTGGGCAGCGTCCGACTGTCCCCGGACCTACTGCTCGATGACCCGCACCGGCTCGCCGGCCACCCACGCGGCGACGTCCTCCACCGCCTCGCCGTAGAAGACCTCGTAGGTGCCGCGGGTGACGTAGCCCAGGTGCGGGGTGAGCACGGTGCGGGGCGCCGAGCGCAGCGGGTGCTCCCGCGGCAGTGGCTCGGTGTCGAACACGTCGAGACCCGCTCCGGCGATGCGCCCGTTGTGGAGGGCGTCGAGCAGCGCCTGCTGCTCGACGATCGGCCCACGGCTGGTGTTCACCAGCACGGCCGTGGGCTTCATGCGGCCGAGGTCGTCGGCGCCGATGAGCCCGCGGGTCCGCCGCGACAGCAGCAGGTGCACGGTGACGACGTCGGCGGTGGCGAACAGCTCGTCGCGCTCGACCCGCCGGACGCCGACCTCCGCGGCCCGCTCGTCGGTGAGGTTCTGGCTCCAGGCGACGACGTCCATGCCGAACGCCGCGCCCACGCCGGCGACCCGGCTGCCCAGCCGGCCCAGCCCGACGACGCCGAGCCGGGCACCGTCCAGGTCCCCGCCGACGGTCTGCTGCCAGCCGCCGACGCGGATGGAGGAGTCCTCGCGCGGGATGTGCCGGAGGGTGGCGAGGATCAGGCCCCAGGTGAGCTCGGCGGTCGCCGCGGCGCCGGCCCCGGTGCCGCACACGGTGATGCCGAGCTCGGTGGCCGCGGCGACGTCGATGGCCCGGTTGCGCATTCCGGTGGTGACCAGCAGCCGAAGGTTCGGCAGCCGCTCGAGCAGGCGACGCGGGAACCCGGTGCGCTCGCGCATCGCGACCACGACGTCGAAGGGCTCCAGCCGGGCGGCCAGGGCGTCCTCGTCGGCCACGGCGTCGTGGAACTCGACGACGCGGACCGGGCCCGGGACCCGCGACCAGTCGCAGAAGTCGGCGGCGACGGACTGGTGGTCGTCGAGGACGGCGATGCGGTGCACGCCCCCGGTCTACTACAGGGCTCGGTCGATCGCCGGGCTAGGACCGCCCGGCGCCGCTGCTCTTGTCCTTGTTGCGGAAGCGGGAGATCGCGTCCTTGATCTTCCTCTGGTTCTGGGGCTTGCGCGCCTCGTCCACGACCTTCTTGGCGACGCCTGCCTTCGTGAATGTGCTCATCAGTCCCATGCACCCGCCGGTGCCCGGCCGGGACGCCGCGGGAACCCGCCGGGTCCGATCGTCATGGCACCGTCATCTCCGCCCGGCGCGACTGTCCGCGGCGTCGGGATCGGCGTCGACGTCGCTCCCCGTATCGCCGGCCAGGAGGTAGGTGGCACCCCCCAGGACGATGCCGGCCACCGCCGACAGCACGACGATCGACGGCGTGCCGATGTCGCCGAGGACGGCGGAGAGCAGGTCGTGCGAACGCGACGTCGGGTCGGCGAGGACGACGCCGACGAAGACGGCGACCAGCAGGCCCGCGCCGGCTGAGACGAGGTGCGAGAGCCGGCCGGCGAAGCCCAGGCGCTCGCCGACGCTCCGTGCCGCCTTGACGATGCGACCGGCACGGAGGATGCGCAGGGCGCCGATCGTGCGGACCAGGCGGAGCACCTGCACGGGGCCGAGGGCGAAGGCGATCGCGACGACGACCGCCCCGGTCAACGCGAGCAGGCCCAGGTGGCCGCGGATCCAGTCCCGCTTGCTCTCGGCGACGACGAGCAGGATGAGCGTCTCGGCGACCAGGACGGCACCGCTGGCGATGTCCAGGGCGTGGCCGGCGGCGCCGAGGGCGCCGTGGGCCACCGTGAGGAACATCGCCGGGATGGACGCGAGCGCGGCGACGAGCACGGGCAGGGCCAGACGGTCCTGCCACCGCTCCTCGCGGGTCTTCGTCCCCTGCATTGCCGTGTGTCGCCCCCGAACGGGAGCGGCCCCCCGGGAGGCCGGTGCCTCCCGTGCGGGGGCCGCTCCCTCGGCACGCCGGGTCGGTGGACCCGTCGCCGCCGTCAGCGGCGCTTGCCGCTGTTCTTGTTCTGGAAGTCGGCGACCATCTTCTTGAGCTTCGCCTGGTTCTCCGGCTTGCGCGCTTCCTGGAACACCTTCGTGGCGACCCCGGACACGATGAGCTTCCGGAACATTCCGGCCATGTTCGCCTCCTGTGCAGTGGACTCGGTGCTCCGGTGCCCCGTGCGGGCGCCCGGCAACCACAGCGATCAGCGGTCGCCCGATGAGGGTGCGCGACGAGGGTGCGCGAAGAGCGCATCCGAGCCACCCGGAGAGGACATGACCGAGCGGGAAGCGTCACGCCACGCCGGGCCACCGAAGTAGTCGGACGGTTACGTTCCGTTGCGCGGTCCCCGAACCGGAACTCCGGTGCGACCGGGATACGGCGTGGTCGCACCGCGCGTCGCTCTCGCGCGCGCGGGCCGGACGGGCGCCCGAGGGGCTCCCGACCGGGCCTGACGCCCGAGCTGCCGCCTGCGGGAGCCCGACCTACCGTTTCCGCCGTCCGGTCGAGTCCACTCTCGTCACCGCATCGGTGACACCCGGCCGGGCACCGCCGAACCGGCGACCGGATGTCCGGCGCCGGACCGGGGACCCACCGCAGTCCTGGGGTGAAGCGGGACCGGCTCTGCCGGTCCCGCCGGGCGATCTCCCCGCCCGAACCCGTCAGCTAACCCGGTAGGCGGTTCACGGAGAACAGGAGAACCCGTCGTCCATGACGACTATTCGCACGTCCACGATCAGCCGGCGCTCGTTCCGCGCGGCAACCCTCGCACTTCTCACCGGGGCAGGGATCGCCCTCACCCCCCTGGCCGCCTCGGCGGCTGTTCCTGCCCCTGCCGCCGCCGTGCCGCTGCAGGCATCGGTGGCGACCTCCACCGCCCTGCCGGCCGTCGGGGGTGCTGTTCGGTACGACAGGGGGCTGGCCGCGGCGCGCGTCGCGATGGCCCAGCGGGGCAAGCCGTACGTGTGGGGCGGCACGGGCCCTCGCGGCTTCGACTGCTCCGGGCTCGTCCAGTCGTCGCTCGCGGCCGTCGGCGTGCACGTGCCGCGCACGTCTCGCGCCCAGTCGAAGGTGGGAGTTCCCGTCTCCCTGTGGAACGTGCGAGCCGGTGACTTGATCTTCTTCTACTCACCGGTGGGACACGTCGGCATCTACCTCGGATACGGGATGATGGTCCACTCCTCGACCTACGGCCAGCCGGTCTCGATCGTGCCGGTGTGGTCGGTGCCCGGCTTCAACACCGCCCGTCGCGTCGTCTGATCCCCGCCTGACCGGTCCCCCCGCCGCGCCGCGGGGGGCCGGGTCAGGCCTTGAGCAGCCGGTGGACGAACCCGATGGCGATCGACCCCTACCCGACGGCAGAGGCCACGCGCTTGACCGAGCCGCGCCGGACATCCCCGGCGGCGAGGACACCGGCAAGACTGGTCTCCAGTGCCATCGGCGGGCGCGGCGAGGTCCACGACCCCGATCTCCGCGTCGCTGGGGTCCTCCATGACGTGACCGGAGGGCAGCACCAGCAGCGGGAACCGCCGCGGGCCGGCGTCGGCGATGATGGCCCGCCCCTCCTCGGACTCCGCCAGGCTGAACCGGTGCGGCATCGCGCACCGGCCCAGGACCTCGCGCAGCTCGTAGGCCCGGCCCGACCAGCTCTCGCCGACCACGTCGATGGTGTACGGGGCGCGGCGGCGGGCCTCGGACCACGCGAGCAGGAACGACGAGATCGCCTGGTGGAACTGCTCGTCGGGCGGGGGCGCGGGGCGGATCACGTAGTGGTCGATCTGCGCGGCGGCGATCGCCTCGAAGATCGCATCGCCGCTCTCGATGTCCCCGACGAGCTCCCAGCCGATCAGCAGCGCGCGCTGGGCGTGCGGGAAGAAGCGCCCCACCTCGCCCAGGAACCGGCTGCCGGGCGCACCGCCGAGCTGCTCCGCCGCCAGCACGAGCGCGACGTCGTCGTCGGTGACGGTCGCCTGCTCCAGGACCGCCAGCGCCTCGGGCGTGCTGCCCAGGCAGCAGATCCGGTAGTCCGTGGCGTACCGGTTGGTCAGCTCCCGCTCGACGACGGCCAGCAGGGCGGGATCGTCGTCCACCGCGATGACCAGGGGGGCGTTCATGCCGGCTCCGGGGCGTCCAGAGGCGGTCCCCGTGCGGAGCCGATCGTAGGAACCGCCACCCGCCGTGCCTAGGTCCGCGCGTGCGCCGAGGGGACTCCTCGACACGTCGAGAAGTCCACGTGTCGACACAAAGCACCAAAGGGACGGACTCGTTTCGGGTGCATGCGCCGGAGCCCCACCGGACTCGGGCACATAACGTTACGGACAGCAGGCGGATCCGTACCGGTCCGTCACCGAGCCCCACTTCCCCTGGAGCATCCCGTGTCTTCGTACCGCCCCTTCCTCTCCCTGGTCCCCGATTCGTCCCCGGCCACCGACGAGTCGCGCTGGACCCGGTCCTGGTCCGAGCCGGCGGCGGAGTCGTGGTCCGAGCCGTGGACGGCGGCCCCGGCCGAGGGTGACGAGTCCTGGCGTCTGTCGGCGCTGTGCGGCGAGACCGACCCGGAGGCCTTCTTCCCGGAGAAGGGCGGCTCCACCCGCGACGCCAAGCGCGTGTGCACCGGCTGCGACGTGCGGGCCGAGTGCCTGGAGTTCGCGCTGCGCAACGACGAGCGCTTCGGCATCTGGGGCGGCCTGTCCGAGCGCGAGCGCCGTCGGCTGCGCATCCAGCGCCGGGACGCCATCACCGCCTGAACCCACCCGGGCCCGGAGAGCCGTCGGCGTCAGCCGGCGGCCGCGACCGGTGGCACGGCGACGGTGCGGAGGCCCTCCTGGAGGCGGCGCATCCCCGCCAGCATCCGCGTCTTCACCGTGCCCAGCGGAGCTCCGGTGCGCTGCGCGATCTCGCGCTGGGTGTAGCCACCCCAGTAGGCCAGGACCAGCGCCTCCCGCTGGGCGGCCGGCAGCCCCGCCAGTGCCGACCGCACGCGCAGGTCGTCGATGTGGTCGGCCACCGACTCGGCGACGTCCCCGACCGTGCCCCGCCCCGCCAGCTGCGCTTCCGCGTCCGCCCGGCGACGCTGCGACTCCTCGCGCCGGACGGCGTCCACCGCCTTGTGGTGCACCAGCGCGAGGAACCAGGAGCCGAACGCGCCGCGGGTCCCGTCGTAGGCGGCGGGGTTGCGCCAGTAGGCGAGGAATGCCTCCTGGACGACGTCCTCGGCCAGACGGTCGTCGCCGACGATCCGGCGGGCCAGGCGCCAGGCGCGGGCCGTGTACTGCTCGAGCAGGTCCGCAAAGGACGTCCCGACCGACGTGTCGAACCGATCCACCGTGTGGGTCACCTCAGGTAATTGCTACACGATTCAATTGTGCAAACTGGAAGTCACCCAACCGTGATCATGCTCCGACCTGCCGGCTCGAGCCGGGCCGCCGCGACTCCGGACGTCGGCGACCGGGTAGGCAGGACCCCGTGACACCTCCCCCGGTCCTGCTGCTCGACGTCGACGGCGTGCTGAACGCCGTGCGACCGGACCTGCCGGAGGGCTGGCAGCGCGGGCGGTTCAACGGCTACGTCCTGTCGTGGGACCCGACCGTGGTCGCCCGGCTGCGCGCGATGCACGAGTCCGACCGGGTCGAGCTGCAGTGGCTGACCACCTGGACGGAGATGGCCGACCGGCTGCTGGCCGAACCGCTGGGGCTCCCGCGGGGGCTGCGCACGCACAGCCGCGAACTGCTGCCCACCGGGTTCGGCGGCGCGCTCGGCGGAGCTTCGGGGTGGTGGAAGCTGGCGGCCGCGCGCGCGGTCGCGGAGGCCGAGCCGGGACGGCGGATCGTCTGGGTGGACGACGACCTCGCCGAGCAGGCCGACGACACGCGCGGCTGGCTGGCCGCCAACGGCCAGGTGTTCGTGGTGGCCCCGCACGTCACGCGCGGGCTGACGCACGGCGAGCTCGACCGCATCGAGGCCTGGCTCGACCCCGCGGACTGACCGGTTCCCGGTACCGCGGCGGCCGGACGAGGTCACCGAGCTGATCGCCGCGGAGGGCACCGCCTGAGCCGGGCCGGTCAGGGGCGGCGCGGCACCTGGGCGCCGTCGGGGCGGGGCGAGGCGCTGACCATCTCGGCCCGGCCGCGGCCGAGGATCTTGGCGTCGTAGAGCGCGCGGTCGGCGCTGCGCATGAGCTGGGAGGCGCTGTCGCCGGCCCGGTACTGGGCCACGCCGCAGGACAGCGAGACCTCCGGGTTGTCCGCGCACACCCGCCGGACCAGGGCGAGCGCCGCGGTGGCCCGCATGCCGGGGAGCAGGAGCGAGAACTCGTCGCCGCCGTGCCGGGCCAGGAAGGTGTCGTCGGGCACCTCGCGCTGCCACATCTCGGCGACCCGGCGCAGCACCCGGTCGCCCTCCTCGTGGCCGTAGGTGTCGTTGACCGCCTTGAAGTGGTCGACGTCGATGAGCACCGCGGACAGCGGCTCGCCGCTCCGCGCGGCCCGGGACATCAGCTCCTCGAGCGCCTGGTCGAAGCCGCGCCGGTTGCTGAGCCCGGTGAGCGGGTCGCGGCTGGCGCTGGAGGCGAGGCCGACCAGCTGGCGGATGACCATGCCGATGCTGACCAGCACGAGATCCAGGCCGAGGGCGGTGCCGAGGCCGACGTCGCCTGCGACCAGCGCCAGGGTGCTGCCGGTGACCGCGAAGCCGAGGTGGGCCAGAGCCGTGCGGGTGGAGAAGAAGAAGTGCGCGTCGACGACGACGAAGGTGATCAGCGTGGCGGCGGCCATCGCCGTCACGGGGTTCGGCGCGAGCAGCACCGCCCCGAGGATCAGGACCGTGGCCGCGGCGACCGCCGGGTGGAAGAGGGCCCGCGGCCAGCGCGCAGCCCACCGGCCGACGACGGCGGCCCCGGCGAGCGCCAGGCAGGACAGGACGACGAGGGCCGTCCGCCGCCCGCCCGGCTCGACGTCGAGGGACATCAGCAGGCCGGCGCCGCCACCGAAGGCGTAGAAGGTGGCCAGGATCCGCGCCATGACGCGTGTCGTCGCCACCTCGGGCGCTGCGGACCGGCTCACCCGTACGTCGTCGGCTGAACGGGCGCGCAACTTGAGTGCGTCACGCCGTTACATATACCCGCTGGGGTGAGCCCGGCGTGCGCCGGCCGTTCAGCGGACGGTCGGGTGGCCCTGCCGGACGACAGGGGCCCGGTACCGGTCGGCGACGAGGGGACCCGTCGCCCGGAGGTCAGCGCGCGTCGTCGTCCCGACGCGAGGGGGCCGGCACGGCGGGCCGACGGGGTGCGAACCCGGGGTCGAACCGCTGGGTCAGCTCCAGCTCACCGGTGTCCGGGCCGGCGTGCTTCCCGAACGACGGCATCTTGAACTCAGCGGTCTCATCGACGTAGTGCTTGGCCACGCGCCCACGGTACGAACCGTTCACCGGCCGATGTGGGACCCCGAGGACGCGTCGCGGCCGGGTGGGGCGGACGGGACACGTGGGCTCGAGAAGTCGACATGCCGATACGTGGCCCCGTCCGGAGCACCCGTGCTGTCAGCCGGTCGGCAGCGTGATCGACGACGGCGTCGCACCGCCGGCGCAGATCCGGTGGGTGGTCGGGACGCCGCGGGTGGCCTCGCCGAGCGGTTCGCCGGTGCCGAGGTTGCGGGCGAAGCGCGGGTGCGCGCCGCCGGAGACCTGCAGCCGGATGCGGTGCCCGGCGCGGAAGCGGTGCGCGGTGTCGACGAGGGTGAGCTCGACGGTCCGCGGCCCCGCGTGCGGCTCCTCCCCCGGCCCGGGGTCGAGCCGGACCAGCCGGTCGGTGATGTTGACCGACCTCCCGTTGGGCTCGACGTCGCAGAGCCGGACGAAGAGGTCGGCGTAGGCGTTGTCCGATTCGACGACCAGCCGCACGCGCACCCCACCCTGCACCTCGACCGGCGTGCGCAGCGGAGACGTGGTGAAGGTGCGGACGTCGTCGCGCGCCTCGAGCTCCCGGTTGTCCCGCTGCCCCGCACTGTTGGCCAGGATCCGGCCGCCGACCGAGGGCGTCGGGTCGAGCGGGTCGTAGGTGAAGGTCGTCTCCGACGCCTCCGTGGGAGCGTCGTCGGCCAGCCGTCCGCCCGGGGCGAGGTACAAGGTGCGGTCGGTCGTGGCCGGCGGCCAGTCGGGCATGGTCCGCCAGGTGCGTGCGCCGCTGACGTGCACCCGCACCCGCTCCGGCCGCGGGGGTGCGGGCTCGGCGCCGTCCACGGGCAGGTGGGTGCTGAGCCAGGCCAGGCTCTCCGGCGTCGTCACCGCCGGGTCGATGCCCAGGTGCGCCCACGGGCCGACGGTGAGGGCGACGTCGACGTCGCGCTCGCGGAGGGCGGCGTACTGGTAGAGCGTCTGCTCGAGGAACCAGTCCTGCCAGCCGCCGATGAGCATCGTGGGCACGGTGCTCGAGTGGACGGCCGGGGTGGCGCGGTAGCGGTCCCAGTACGGGTTGTCGAGGTCGGGGTTGGCCAGCCACTCGTCGAACCACGGCGCGGGCGCCCCGCCGAACCGCTCGGCGAGCCCCCGCAGCGGCAGCTGCCCGAAGTGCGGGGCCAGGCGCCGCTCCGCCGTCGACAGGCGGACGATGCCGCGCAGCCAGCCGACCTGCTCCTGGTGGGCGACGAGGTCGGTCCAGATGGCCAGGTTGGTGAGCTGGAAGGCGCCGTCGATCATGCCGGCCTGGGCGAGGTCGTGCGGGCCGATGTGCAGCACCATCGCCTTGAGCTCGGGCGGCGGGTCCAGCGCCAGCGCCCACTGGGTGTAGCCGAGGTAACTGGGGCCGAGCGTGCCGAGCCGGCCGTCGAACCAGGGCTGGTCGCGCAGCCAGGCGACGGTGTCCTGCCCGTCGTGCTCCTCGTTGATGACCGGGGTGAAGTCGCCGCCGGAGCCGAACGTGCCGCGCACGCTCTGCAGGACGACGGCGTAGCCGCGGGCGGCGTACGGCACGGCCATGGTGACCGCGACGCCGGGCCCGCGGCCGTACGGCGAGCGCAGCAGGACCGTCGGGTGCGGGCCCGTGGACGTCGGCAGGTAGACGTCGGCGCGCAGGGTGGTGCCGTCGCGCATGGGGATGACCTCGTCGCGCAGCACCTGGACCGGGGTGAGCGGGGCGGGCAGCTTCCAGCGGCGGCCCAGGGCGGCCGCGGCCAGCCGGGCGGGGCGCGGGAGCGGCGTGGGGTCGGGCACGGTTCCTCCAGGCGCGAGCGCCTCCGGTTCGGGACGGCGAGCGATCGGCACCCTAACCGCGGACTGCGACGGTCTGCTCGTCGGCGTAGCACCTAGGGTCGGGGCGACGTCGTCTACAGAGGAGCTGGCATGCGCGCGGTGCAGTACCGGTCGGTCGGTAGCGAGCCCGAGGTGGTCGAGATCCCGACGCCGGAGCCGGGACCCGGGCAGGTGCGGTTGAAGGTGACCGCCGCGGGGTTGTGCCACTCCGACGAGTTCGTGATGAGCCTGCCGGAGGGTGCGTTCCCGCTTCCGATGACGCTGGGCCACGAGGGCGTCGGTGTGGTCGACGCGCTCGGCGAGGGCGCGACCGGGGTGTCGGTCGGCGACCCGGTGGCCGTGTACGGCGCGTGGGGCTGCGGCGTGTGCCACGCCTGCGCGCGGGGCGCGGAGAACTACTGCCCGCGGGCCTCGTCCCTGGGCATCCAGCCGCCGGGGCTGGGCGCGCCCGGGGCGCTGGCCGAGTACCTGATCGTCGACGACGTCCGGCACCTGGTACCGCTGGGCGACCTGGACCCGGTGGCTGCGGTGTCGCTGACCGACGCGGGGCTGACCCCGTACCACGCGATCGTCTCGTCGCTGGGCGCGCTGCCGGCCGGTTCGACCGCGGTGGTGATCGGCGTGGGCGGCCTCGGGCACGTGGGCATCCAGATCCTGCGGGCGATCACCGGCGCGACCGTGATCGCGCTGGACGTCAGCGAGGAGAAGCAGAAGCTGGCCCGCGAGGTCGGGGCGCACCGCGCGCTGCACTCCGACGAGTCGGCGGTCGCGGCGATCCGGGACCTCACCGGCGGGGTCGGTGCCCAGGTGGTGTTCGACTTCGTCGGGGCTCCCCCGACGCTGGAGATCGCGCGCCAGTCGGTGGCGATGGACGGCGTCATCCAGATCGTCGGCATCGGCGGCGGGACGCTGGCGACCGGCTTCTTCTCGACGCCCTACGGCGCGACGGTGCGGGCGCCGTACTGGGGCACGCGGGCGGAGCTGATCGAGGTGCTGGACCTGGCCCGGGCCGGTGCCATCCGCGTGGAGACGGAGCGGTTCACGCTCGAGGAGGCGCCGGAGGCCTACCGCCGGCTGCACGAGGGCACGATCCGCGGCCGCGCCGTCGTGGTGCCCTGAGACCGGTCGTCCAGTGCCGGGTGGTCGGCCGATCGCCGGCCGTCGGACCGCTCTCGAGTCACGCGCCGGGCACCTGTGGATACCGGATCGATGATGTCGGTGACGGCTCCTAGCGTCCGCGGACATGACCAACTCGAAGCACCACCCGCCCCCGGTGATCCCCGATCCGGTCCCTGCCCGGTTCACGGAGCAGCTGTCGACAGCACTGCGGGCCGGGGCCGATTCCCCGGCACCCGGGTCGCTGCTCGTCACCGCCTCGATGCTGCTGGATGTCGCGGCCGGCGGCTCGGACCCGTCGACGGACACCCGGACCCTCGTACGTGGGCTCAGTGCGTGGAACCGGCCCGAGTGCTCCGCGGGAGCCCTGGCGATCGCCACGTTGGTCGGCGACGTCGGCTTGCGGCGGGAGGTGCGCCGGGACGCCGCCGACCGGGGGCATCGGCTCCCCCGCTGGCTGGTGGAGTTGCAGCGTGCCGAGCCGGTCGCCCGGGCCGTGGAGCTCAGCACGGTCTTCCGTGCCGTCGACGATCTGGTCGTCGGGGTGGTCGTTCCCGGCGGGCACTGCCTCACCGCTGTGGTCCACGTCGACAACGAACTGGGCTTCCGGGCCATCAACGGCTCGGTCTTCGATCAGCCCGTTGACACCGTGGTGGCGCGGGTCGTGGACCCGGACGTGCGAGCCCGGGACATCGGACCGGCCGATGCCCGCGCCCGCCTCGCGAACGCCTTGCGCGACCCCGATCTGGACGTGCTGTCCGGCAGGTCCACGCCGTGGCGGCAGGTGCGACCGCTGGTCTGCTGGCTGACCTCCGTCCTGCCTCACGGAGGTGATGGTTCCCTGCCCGATGTCGGCGACGACGTCGATCTCGACGATGTCGTGGCCGGCTTCCTGGCCAGTCCCTGGGGTCGCCCGTGGGTACGCGGCGGGCTGCCCCTCCTGGTCGAGGCCGTTCTGGGCGACGGGCTGGGCAACGGGCTCGGCGACCCGCTGCTGTGGGCGCCGCACAACGTCGGCCGGTTGCTGGATCCCGAGGGCTCCGCGCTCGACCACGACGAGCTCGACACCAGCCGAGCGCCGGAGCTGTTGCGGGACCTCATCCGCTACGGCCACGCCGAACGGGGCCTGCGACCCGGGCTGACGGACGACGCGCTGGCCGCTGTGGACCGCTGCGCCGGCCCGTACCTCGCCGCCGTCCGCGCCTGGCATGACGACGCCGCCTGACAGCCGCGCGGGCGGGCCGCCCATCGGCCTGCCGCCTGCGGCAGCGCTCCGTCCCACCCCCGCCCGCCACCAGGGCGACCGCTGCTCGCACCTGTGGACGAGCTCAGCGAGAGGCCTCGTCGGTGCGCCAGAGTTCCGGTCCATGTCGACCCGACCGCACCCCAGCGTCCCCGTCACCAGTGACACCGAGCTGACCGAGCGGTGGCGCGCCCTCCTGCAGCTGGACGGCCCGCCGTCCCGTCGCACGCTGTTCCTGACCTGGCTCCGCCGTGACGGCAGCATGGTCCCGCTGGTCATGCCGGTGGACGACGTCCCGCTCGAGCCCGACCGCGGGAGCCTTGCCAACCTCGTCGCCGTGCACGCCACGGTCGCCGACACCGAGGACCTCGACCCCGGCGACCTGCACCTGGCCCTGCTGCTGGAACGTCACGGCCCCGCCGGCCTCTCCCCTGACGACCACGCGTGGTGCTCGGCGGTCGAGGCGGTTCTGCGTGACCGCGCCGGCGTGGACTGCAGCATGCACGTCGGCAACGGGCGCACCGCTGTCCCGGTACTGCCCCGGCTGCACTGGCCGGTGGGCGGGCCCCAGCGGTAGGTAGCCGGACACCAGGTCCGGCGGCCGGCGGCCGGCGGCAGTTCTCACAATGATGGATACAACTCTCCGTCATAGGGATAGGTACAAGCACCTCCTGGACAGCGAACGGCGGCCAATGAGCTGGATGCTCACCGGCCGCTGTCGTCGGTCAGGGCGTCATCACGGCGCTCAGTGACCGGGCACCCGGACGAACGTCCCGTCGCCGATCCGCTGCACGTCCCCCAGCCCAGCCGGCAGGTTGGCGAAGCTGGCCACGGCCCACGCGGTGGACAAGAGCGCGCCACGGACGACCTCGAGCCCGGCGGGCATGGTCGCCTCGGCGACGGCGCAGGACCCGTCGGGTGAGATGCGGGTCAGGTTGCCGACCTTCGTGCTTCCTCTCGACGCCGATGGGCGCGACGGTGCGCGCGCCGTACTGGGGCACGCGGGCGGAGCTGATCGAGGTGCTCGACCTGGCGCGGGCTCGGCCCGATCCCGAGGAGCCGCCCGCAAGCACTCCCTCGGGCACCTCCTCGGGCGTACGGTTCCGCCATGGCGCCCGCGGACCCCGCGGGGAACGGCGCCGCGGCACTCCCCCGGTCGGGCAAGCCGCGCCGATCCCCCCGTCGCGACGGACGGCTGCCTGCCGGCTACGTGACCTTCGTGATGGCCGATCTGGAGGGCTCCACCGGGCTGTTCCACGCCCTCGGGGACGGCTATCCCGCGCTCCTCGAGTGGTACCGCTCGCTGCTGGGCCACGCCTGCCGGCAGCACCACGGAACCGTCGTGGAGACCGATGGCGACGCGCTGCTCGCCGTCTTCGCCGACGCGGCGGACGCGCTGGCCGCGTGCCTGGACGCCCAGTGCGAGTTGGCCGGGCCGCGGTGGCGGGGCGCGGTGCGGGTGCGTGCGCGGATGGGGGTGCACACCGGGGAGGCGAACCCGGTCGGCACCGGGTACGTGGCGCTCGCGGTGCACCAGGTGGCGCGGATCTGCGCCGGGGCGCACGGCGAGCAGGTGGTGGTGTCCGGGGCGACCGCCGGCGCCGTCGGGAACCGTCTGCCGCCCGGGGCGGAGCTCGCCGTCCTGGGGTCGTTCCGGTTGCGCGGCTTCCCCGCCCCCGTCCAGCTGGCCCAGCTGCGCCACCCCGACCTGCGGGCCGAGTTCCCGCCGCTGCGCGGGCTCGGCGACGTGACCGCCGTGCTGCCCACCCCGCTCACCTCCTTCGTCGGGCGGACGCGCGAGCTCGACGTGCTGGGCGCACGGATCGCCGCCCAGCGGCTGGTCACCGTGGTGGGCCCGGGCGGCAGCGGGAAGACGCGGCTGGCGCTGGAGGCCGCGCGGCGCCAGGAGGCGGACGGCACGCCGGCCGTCCTCGTGGAGCTCGCCGGAACCACCTCCCCGGCCCTGCTGCCGGCGCAGGTCGCCACGGCGCTGGGCATCAGCCTGTCGGTCGGCGATCCCCTCACCGCGCTGGCCGACGCGCTGCGCGACCGGCACCTACTGCTGCTCCTCGACAACTGCGAGCACCTGCTCGACGCCGCCGCGCTGCTCGCCGCGACGCTGCTGGCCCGCTGCCCGGACCTCACCGTGCTCGCCACGTCCCGGCAGCCGCTGGGCGTCCCCGGGGAGTCGGTGCTGCCGTGCGAGCCACTGGACGTGCAGGGCGAGGACAGCGACGCGGTCCGGCTCTTCCTCGACCGCGCGCGGCTGGCGGTGCCGGAGCCCGGTGAGCCGTCGCCGGAGGACCTCGCGCTGGTGCGCCGGCTGTGCACGGAGCTCGATGGCCTGCCGCTGGCCTTGGAGCTGGCCGCGGCCGCGCTGGCCACCCTGCCGCTCACCGAACTGGTCGCCCGCCTCGGGGACCGGTTCGCCGTGCTCGGCCAGGAGGTGCGCGGCGTGCCCGAGCGGCAGCGGACGCTGGCCGCCACGATCCGGTGGAGCGTCGACCGGCTGCCGGCCGACGAGCTGGCGCTGTTCACGGCGGTGTCGGTCTTCTCCGGCAGCTTCGCCGCCGACGCCGTGGACGCCGTCGCCGGTCCCGAGCTCGGCGCGGGCACCCTGGCGCCGCTGCGCGCGCTGGCCGACAAGTCGCTGCTGCAGGTCGACCACGGCGCCGGGCGGTACCGCATGCTCGAGACGCTGCGGCAGTACGCCGACACGCTGCTGGACGACGCCGCGCGACGCCGGCTGCGCGACCGGCAGCTGGCGTTCCTGGCCGACCTCACCGAGCGGATCGAGCCGACCCTGCGCGGCCGCCTCGGCGCGGCCGGCTGGCGGCGGCTGGATGCCGAGCGGCTGAACGTGCGCGCTGCCTTCGCGCACGCGCTGGCGACCGGCCAGGGCGAGGCGGCCCTGCGGATCGCCGCGGCCGTCAGCTGGTGGTGGTACCGGCGCGGGCAGGTCGGCGAGGGCCGCCGCTGGCTGGCCGAGGCGCTCGCCGCCGCACCGGGCGCGCCGGCCGCCGTGCGGGCCCGCGCGCTGCTCGGAGACGCGCTGCTCGCCTATCTCGCGGGGGACGTCGTCTCGATCCGCGAACGGGTGGAAGAGGTCGTGACCCAGGCCCCGGAGGAGGCCGGCGTCGCCCTCGCGTCGGCTCTGGTGCTGCGGGCCTTCGTCCGCGCGGCGCTCGGTGAGAGCGACGCCGTCGCCGACTTCGAGGTCGACGCCGAGCGGGCCGTGGAGGTGGCCGAGCGCAGCGGCGTCGGCTGGGTGCGCGCCGAGATCGCCCTCACCCGGGGCCAGTTCGCCCGGATGGCCGGGGACGGCGAGGCCGCTCTCCAGCACCTCGACCAGGGCGAGGCGATCGCCGTCGAGTTCGGGCACACCTGGGCGGTCGGTTCGGCCTTGTTCGTCCGCGCCAAGGTGCTGCTCGACCTCGACCGCGCCCTCGACGCGGTGCGCGCGGCCGCCATGGGCGTGAGCACGGCGCTGGCCGACGACGACGCTCCGGGAGTCCTCGCCATCCTGCTCACCGGCGCGGGCGCGGCCACCGCGGCGGGCTCGCCCCGCTCGGGCGCGCTGATCCTGGGTGCGGTCGAGACGCTCAGCCGCCAGGTGGGTTACGACCCGATGCAGATGGACCCGGTGGACGGGCAGGCCTACGTCGCGTCGACCCGGGCGGCCCTGGCGCCGGCCGACTACGACGCCGCGCTCGCGGAGGGGTCCGCGCTGGACCTGCCCGGCGCCTGCGCGGTGCTGATCGACCTGGCCACCGCCGTCCCCGCCGCGCAGCCGGCCGGTGCAGTGGAGAGCGGCGCCTGATCCGGGTTCGAGCAGCCGGGTTCGACCGTCAGGGCCCGTAGACATCCCTCCGGTGCCCGACCTTCACGACGAGGACGAGGAGCTCCGAGTCGTGGATCTCGTAGATGATCCGGAAGTCTCCGGTGCGCACCCGCCACTCCCCCGCGCCGCCGGCGAGCCGGCGCGCCGACGGCGGTCGCGGCTCGGAGGCCAGCAGGTCGATGGCCGCCTGGACACGGCGACGACCGGCCGGGTCGAGCCGGCGAACCTGTCGCACTGCCGCCGGCGCGAGTCGAACGGAGTAGGTCACGTCAGCCCGAGATCCGCCTTGACCTCGTCCCAGGGCACCGGCTCGTCGGCTGTCCGGCGCATCTCGGCACGGGCCGCCTCCGCGTCGAGGATGTCCGACATGTCCTCGGCCAGTCGTTGCAGGCGCTCCAGCTGCTCGGCGTCGATGATCGCTGCGATGCGCCGGCCGTGCCGACTGATCCAGACCGGCTCGTGGGTCCGGCGAGCCGCATCGATGACGGCGGGCAGCTCACGCCGCACGTCGGACACCGACTTCTCTTCGAACGCCACCATGGCATGAAATGTACGTTTTGCACTGATGGGCAGCAACGGGTCCACGGCGACGTCTCTCAGTCCCACCAGAGCTTCCAGAGGCGTCGGTCGACGAGCAGCGCGGCCAGGCCGGCGATCGTGCCGCCCGAGGCATAGCCGAAGCCGTCGACCGGACCGTCCTCCGACAGCACGTCGGGGCACAGCGCCGCCAGCTCCGCCGCGATCGGGAGCGCCTCGGATTCGTCGGCCGGCGGATGCGGCACCAGCAGGGTGAGCGTGGCGAACCCGAGGCCCATGAGGACGACGCCGATCCGCTCCTCCCAGCTGCGGAGGACGGCGGAGACCTGCGCCGTGCTCCTGCTGTTGATCGCGCCGTGCCAGCCGATGGTGGCCACGGCATCCGCGGGCCGTCGGCACGGCACGAGTCCGATCCGCGACCACCCCCCGGTACCGACGGGGGCCGTCGGCACCTCGAGCGGCGCGTCCGCGCGCAGCCGCGGTGCCGCGAGGCCGGGGAAGGTGGCGCCGTACGGCCGGAGGTGCTCGACATGCGGCGCGGTCCCGAGCGGCACGAGGCTGTCCGCCCACCCCTGGGCCAGGACGTCCTCCGGGCGGAGGGTGTCGACCTCCGCGACGGGCACCGGCTCGAGTTCTCCCGAGTCCCAGGGGCGGCGCCCCCCGTCGAAGGGCAGCGGCGTCAGCAGGAGCGGCCACAGGCCCGTGCCGGGGTACAGGTCGGCGAGTCGCCGCCAGCGGGCGCCGGCGTCCATGGCCACGTCGTCGGAGATCCAGAGCCCGGTCGCCTGCTCGGCGACCTGGCCGGAGACGATGCCGCGCGCCACGGCGGGGCGGCCGACCCCGAGGTCGACGTCCCCGAGCCGGAGCGGACCGGCAACCGGGAGGCCGGGAGGTGATGACGGAGGCAGGGCGAGGTGCCTCACCAGTGGCCCCGGAACGTGCTTCCCGGACAGACCCGGATCGAGCGAGAACAGCGAGCGACGGCTGAAGTGGTCATGGTCCGACCCTGCCGCCCTCGACGGCGATCCGAGGGTCGCCGCGGAGATCTGTGGACAGGGCCGATCGGTCCACAGGGCAGCACATCACCCGTTCGACGATGACGGCCGGTGAGCCGCATGCTCACCGGCCGCCGCCGTCGTTCAGTGCGTCATCGTCCGAACTCAGTGACCGGGCACCGGGACGAAGGCCGCGTCGCCGATCCGCTGCACCTCCCCCAGTCCAGCCGGCAGGCCGGCGAAGCTGGCCACGGCCCAGGCGGTGGAGAACAGCGTGTGGTGGACGATCTCGAGCCCGGCGGGCATGGTCACCTCGGCGACGGCCCGGGAGCCGTCGGGCGAGATGCGGGTCAGGTTGCCGACGGTCTTCGGGTCGAAGCCGGCCGGCGG
The DNA here is from genome assembly GCA_963747895.1 of uncultured Actinomycetota bacterium. Classification (GTDB taxonomy): domain Bacteria; phylum Actinomycetota; class Actinomycetes; order Mycobacteriales; family Geodermatophilaceae; genus Blastococcus. Next base: position 18,288 of record CAVVGX010000010.1, on the reverse strand, counting down.
CGGGCCCTCGCCCTCGGGCGCCCCCTCGATCACGTTCGAGGCGTAGACCGTGCGGTCGTAGCCGACGGCGACGCCGGTGACCGACGTCAGGCCGTCGATGTAGTCCAGCACGTTGCCCTCCTGGTCGAGGACGTACACCCGTGCCGCCCCCGGCGACTCGGCGCCGAGGGTGCCGACGTAGATCAGCCCGTCAGGTCCCTGGGTGATCTCGGTCGGGACGGGGTCGCAGCCGACCGTGCCCGGGTTGTTCTCCGCCGTGGCGCACTCCGGGGTGTCGATGATGACCTGCGGGACGAAGAAGGTGCTGATCTGCCCGCTGGCCAGGTCGATGGCGAGCACGGCGTTGGCGCCGGCGTCGGACACCAGCAGCCGGTGTTCCTGCGCAAGCACCGAGAACGGGTTGGACAACGAGTCGACCGGCTGGCCGTCGACGAGCTGGACCTGCCCGTCGGGGTTGTTGGCCAGCTCGTAGGCCAGCAGGTCGAACGACCGGAGGATCGTGCCGCCCTGCGTCGCCTCGATGACCACGCTCTCCGGTGTGCCGGCCGGGATCGGCGGCGCACCCTCGTCGGGCGGGCCCGCGTCGCCGACGGCGACGTAGAGCAAGCCGTTCTCGGAGTCGACGCCCTGGGCGGACCCGAGGCCTTTGAGCAGCGTCTGCACCTTCCCGGTGTACAGGTCGACCGAGGAGACCTCGCCGCTGTCGGACTCGGCGACGACGAGTCGGCCATGGTCGAGTTTGCTCAGCTGGCGCGGGCCGTCCAGCCCGCGGGCGACCGTCGTGATGGGTGCGCCGTCGCGGTGGTGCTTCTCGTGGGCGCTCGCCGTGGTCGGTACCGCGAGTACCAGCGCCATGGCTGCGGCCGCTCCCGCGGCTGCTCTGTAGTGCCGCATGGCCCTCTCCCTTGATCCCTGTTCCCCGAGGACGCGCAGGAACCTGCCAGGTGCAGCCCAGGCCGCGAATGCGCCTTTGGTCCCTGCCACGGCCCGGTTCGCGCGCGGCGTCGCAGGGAGTGAGTCCGCTCCTACGCTCGATCCGCGGATGACGGTGCGCCCCGGCACGTGAGCTCCGGGCTCCCGTCCGGGGACGACCTCGTCCTACCGTCGCGGGCATGCGGAAGCCGGTGAGCGAGGACGACGTCGAGATGCTGGAAGCCACGGCTCGGACGGCGGCCGATCACCGGAAGGCGGCAGAGCTGCTGTCCGACTCGGGCCGACGGACCGGTGCCCGGTGACGAGCCCTCACCGGCACAACTGTTGGTGGCCGCCGCCTGGCATCGGGAACGGGCCGGCGAACAGGCAGCGGCGCTCGACCTCTACCGCCGGGCCGTCCTCGCACCCGGGACCGCTCCGCCGGACACCCGCTGCTGGCTGCACAGCGCCCTGCTCACGTCGGGACTCGTCGACGAGGCACGGCAACTCGCCGACGTCCTCCGACGCGAGGGCCCCTCGGATCCCATGGTCTTCGAGGTGGTGGGCGAGAACTTCGAGGAGGCCGGGGACCTCGTCCAGGCGCATCGCTGGTTCACCATGGGCATCCGCCATCTGGACATCGAGGGCCTGGACGAGCTGACCGCCCAGGACGATCCGTTCGACTACTCGCTGATCCGTGCCCGCAGGCGGGTGCGCCGATTGCTCGACCTGCCGCTGGACGCACTCGACGAGCTCGTCCCGCCCATCTCCTACCTGGAGGGCGAGGACTGACCCGGCGCACCGGCCGGCGCAGCTGGGACCGCGCACCCGGGCGGGCCGGCCGGTGGCCGGTCACACCAGGCGGAGGACCGCCCGCTTGAGCCGGACGACCAGGCGCATGCCGCCGCTCGCGGCCAGCGCCCGCTGCCGCTCCTGCAACTGCCGGCCCAGTTCCTCGAGCCGGTCGTCGCCGAGCGCGTGCGCCTGGGGGAACATGCGCTGCTCCTCCTCCATCGTGTGGTGGCGCAGCGTCTTCTCCAGCATGCGCACCTCGGTGCCGAACTCGGGATCGTCGGGTGCGGTCCGCATGACCGTGGCGAGCTGGTCGTCGATCTGGCGGTGCTCGGCGTGCGCCAGCGACAGCAGCGGCGAGACGTCGACCACGGCGGGGTAGAAGAGCTCGTCCTCGATCTGGGTGTGGATCTCCAGTTCCCGCAGGAGCCGGTCCCGGAGCTCCTCGCGCCGTCCGACCTCGCCGTCGGTGGTCTCCGCCAGGTCGCGGAGCAGCCCGCGGAGCACGTCGTGGTGGGCGATGAGAACCTCGTCGGCCTTCATCGGGAGACCTCCTGGACCGTGGTGATCGCGGTGGGCGAGCGCCAGTCGGCGCGGCGGCGCACCTCGACCCGGCCGTCGCGGACGCGGGTGTCGAAGCAGGGCAGCGGTGCGGTGGCGGGTCCCTGCGCGGGTTCACCGGTGGCGAGGTCGAAGCGCGAGCCGTGCCACGGGCAGACCAGCTCCCCCCGGTGCAGCCACCCTTCGCCCAGCGGCCCTGCCTGGTGGGGGCAGCGGCCCCCCACGGCACGCACCGTTCCCCCGGTGGCGACGAGCACCACGGGGGTGCCGTCGGCGTCGACCGGCACCGGTTCGCCGTCGGGCAGATCGGCCACGGCAGCGACGTCCACGAACGTCCGCGGCTCGTAGCTGCGGACGGCGTGGTCGGTGCCCATCCCGTGCCGGTAGGCCAACGCGCCGCCGAGCCAGCCGCTGGCCAGCGTGATCGCATAGCCGACGGCAGCGGTGGCACGGGCACGCACGGCCCGGCCACGGGACCGGTCGGCGAGCGACCAGGCGTAGAGCCCGAGAGCGGCGCTGTTGAGGCCGGCGTGCACCAGCCCGACGCGGCGCGCCTGGTCGTGGGCGTGCTGCCAGTCGGTGAGCCCGGTGGCCGCGGAGGCGACGGCCCCGACGGCGCCGACCGTGACGGCGGTGCGGGCGGCCGGGCCGGCGCCCGGGCCGCCGCGGCCCGTGGCATCGAGGAGGTCGAAGGCGAGGGCCGCGCTCCAGGAACCGATGGGCACGGTCACCAAGGCGGGGTGCAGCGGATGCCCGAGCCAGACGCCGTGCAGCAGGTCCTGGAGCGGCCGGGCGTAGCGACCGGCGAGCAGGAAGGTCAGGGAGACGCCGTGCTCGATGGGGTAGCTGGGCGCGTCGAGCACCTCCCAGCGCTCGACGGCGTGCAGGGCCCGCTCCAGCGCGCTGCGTACGGTCACGGGTCCACCTCCGGTCGGCGCATCCTCGGCCCGTGCCCACGCCCCGGGCGGTGAAAACGGCCCGCCGCGCTCTCAGCCGCCCCCGGCCGACCGGTAGCGGACGAGGAGCTCGTGCGGGATCCGTCCGCGGTCGCTGATCTCGATCCCCTGGCTGCGTGCCCACCGGCGGACGTCGGCGGGTCTCGGTGCGGCCTCCGGAACGAGGCCGCCGCCGGCGAAGGTGGACTCCACCCCGGCGGTGCCGGCCACGGCCTCCAGTTCGCTCAGGCAGGCGCCCAGCCACCGGTAGGTCCACTCCTGGGCCAGCGGCCGGGTCTCGCAGAAGACGACGGGAACCGCGGGGAACCGCGCCTGGGCCTCGGCCAGCGCCTCGGCCGCGGCGGCTCCCGGCCAGTGCTCCAGGGCGAACAGCCGGCTGTACCGGTCCTCGACGACGACGGCGGCGCGGGGAAGGGCGGACAGCTCGGCGAGCGCGTAGGTCAGCTTGCCGCTGCGGAGGCTGCCGGCCAGGTCGGCGATGCTCTTTCGTTCCACCGCGGCGAGCACCGCGCCGTCCCGGAGGACGGCGTAGTCACCGGCGGGGAGCCGCCGGCGCGTGGTGACCACCTGCTGGTGCCCGAACGACCACGGGTACTTCTCCCCCGTGTCGACGGCGATCTCGAGCACCCGCCCGGAGGCGCGCGCGGTCGGCAGCGCCACGCCGGGCCGGGCCTGCTTGGTGGTCGTCGGCGTCTGCCAGAAGATCACGTCCCGGCCCCGCGCCCGGGTGAGGACGAGTTGCGACCGGTTCCGCCGGGCGCGGTCCAGGACGAGATCGATGGCCGGCCCGCGGCGCGTGCAGGTGCGCACCCGGTGCCGTTCGAGGATCTCGGCGTCGGTGGGCCAGCCCGCCGCGCGGTGGCAGTACACCTTCGTCGCCCCGGGCCACGTCTCGCGCGCCTTCACCACGATCCCGTCCGGCCCGAGCGGTATGCGGATGAGGTACGGGAGGGACGAATCGGGCTCCGGGTTGCGGGCCACCAGCAGGTCGTCGACCACGGCGCCCACCCTGGCACGGGCACGCCTCCTGATCGAGCAGGTCGCCGCCTGCCGGCCGCATGCCGCGCAGACCCGGGAGCTCCTGCGTCACACTGCCCCCGTGGGACGGCGACGCCGGCCGGGTACCTACCCGTACGACTACACCTCCGCCGATGACGCGCGCTTCGCGGACACCGGGTTCGGCGGCACGCTGCGGGTGCTGCACGGGCCCGGGCGCGGCATGGGCGTGACCGAGGGCGTCGAGTGCCGCGTCGAGGTGGTGGCGTCCGACGGCTCCCTGCTCGACGAGTCGCACGCCGGGAAGCTCGGCAAGGAGCACCGCCTCCACGGCACGGCACCCGGCGACCGGGTCGTCGTCGGGATCAGCGCGTCGTTCGCGGGCGAGGTGTGCTGCTCCTGCGGAGCGGACAGCTGCGTCCCGGTGCTGGACGAGCTGACCGCGGAGTGCGTCGTCGAGCTCACCGGCGACCTGGAGGACGTCGTCCGGTGCGGCGTCGGGCCGGGGTGGGGCCGGGTGGAGGCGACCGACCGCGGCGACTCCGACGACGGCACGCCGACCGCCTGCCGCTGGGGCGCAGGGGTACGGATCCGGGGTGCCCGCAGAGGGACGCCCGGAGGCCCGAGGACTGCTCCCGGCGCGTGATGGCCGGGCCGGCGGTAGGCGATGCGATCAGCCCGCCGCACCTCCACAGAGCCGGCCCGCCGGTTCACCAGGTGTCGACGTTGGGCCGGACGCGCCCCGTCGGCCGCGGCGTGGCCGCCGCCTCCCGGGTCAGCGTGCCGATCCAGCGGCGGGTGTCGGCGGGGTCGATGACGTCGTCGATCTCCCAGTGGGCGGCCACGTTGAGGCCCTTGCCGCGCTCGTACGCTGCGGCGACGGCGGCGTCGTAGGCGGCTGCGCGCTCGGCGTCGTCCTCGATCGCCTCCAGCTCCCGGCGCATGCCGAGGCGCACCGAGCCCTCCAGGCCCATCGGGCCGAACTCGCTCGACGGCCAGCCGACGGTGAACCGCGGCACCTTCGTGCTGCCGCCGGCCATGGCCTGCGCGCCGAGGCCGTAGGCCTTGCGGACGACGACGGTGCCGAGCGGCACCGACAGGTTGGCGCCGATGACGAACAGCCGGGAGAAGTGGCGGACGGTGGCCGTCTTCTCCGACTCGACGCCGACCATGAAGCCCGGGGTGTCGCAGAGCGAGACGACCGGCAGGCCGTGGGCGTCGCACAGCTGCAGGAAGCGGGCGGCCTTGTCGGCGGCGTCGGAGTCGATGGCCCCGCCGAGGTGGGTGGGCACGTTGGCGATCACGCCGATCGGCGCGCCCTCCACCCGGGCGAGCGCGGTGATCATCCCGGCGCCCCAGCCGTCGCGGAGTTCGAGCACGCTCTCCTCGTCCGCGAGGGCGTGCAGCACGGCGCGCATGTCGTAGACCCGCTTGCGGTTCTCCGGCACGAGGTGGCGGAGCGCGCGCTGGTCGGGTGCGGTCCAGTCGGCGACCGGGCCCTGGAAGTAGGAGAGGTACTGCCGCGCCGCGGCGACGGCGGCCGCGTCGTCGGCGACCCGGATGTCGACGACCCCGTTGGCGTGCTGCACGTCGATCGGCCCGATCTCCTCGGGCGCGACCACGCCGAGGCCGCCGCCCTCGATCATCGCCGGGCCGCCCATGCCGATGTTCGCGTCCTCGGTGGCGATGACGACGTCGCAGGTGCCGAGCAGCGCGGCGTTGCCGGCGAAGCAGCGGCCGCTGCCGATGCCGACGGTCGGGACGAGGCCGGAGAGCCGGCCGAACAGCGTGAACGCGGCGGTGTCGAGCGCGGAGACGACCGGGTGGTCGACGTCGCCGGGCCGGCCGCCACCGCCCTCGGCGAAGAGGACGACGGGCAGCCGCCGCTTCTCCGCCAGCTCGAACAGCCGGTCCTTCTTGAGGTGGCCGCGCATGCCCTGGGTGCCGGCGAGCACGGTGTAGTCGTAGGAGACGACGACCGCCGCGCTGCGCTCGCGCCCGACCAGGTCGCCGTTGACGTCGGCCAGCCCGCCGACGACGCCGTCGGCCGGGGTGCGCTCCTGCAGTTCCTCCCGGCTGCGGCGGCGCTCCTGGGCGGCGAAGACGAGCGGCCCGTACTCGAGGAAGCTGCCCTCGTCGACGAGGTCGGCGAGGTTCTCCCGCGCGGTGCGCCGGCCCTGGGCGTGCCGTTTGGCCACCGCCTCGGTGCGGTGCTCGTCGAGGCCCTGCTCGTGGCGCCGCCGCACCTCGGCGAGGTCGGCGCGGTCGGCGTCGAGGTCCTCGGGCAGGCCGGCCGCGTCGGCGGCGTCGCCGTCGGAGTGCTCGACGGTGGCGAGCACGTCGCCCTGCCGCACCGTGTCGCCGACGCGGACGGCGATGCGGAGGACGGTGCCGCCGGCGGGGAGCGCGACGACGTGCTCCATCTTCATGGCCTCCAGGACGAGGACCACTCCCCCGGGCTCGACCGTCGCGCCGGCCGCCGCCTCGACGGCGACGACGGTGCCGGGGACCGGTGCGCGGAGGGCGTCCTCGTCGGGGTCGAGGTGGACCTGCTCGGGCGGCTGCTCCGGCTCGGCGTACTGCTGGGCGGCTGCGACCAGCTCCGCGACGGAGTCGTCGACGAGCGTGGTGGTGGCCCGCCCCGCGAGGACGTCCGGGTCGGCGAGCAGCGCGCGGAGGAAGCCGGTGTTCGTGGCGACGCCGCGGACGTCGACCTCGCCGAGTGCGCGCCCGAGGTGGCGCAGGGCGTCGCCGAGCTCCCCCTGCCGCTCGTGGACGACGACCTTGGCCAGCAGCGAGTCGTAGCGGGCGCTCTGCTCGGCGCCGGGCCGGGCCGCGGTGTCGACCCGGACGCCGGGGCCGCCGGGGAGGGTGACCGAGGTCAGGGTGCCGGCGGACGGGAGGAGGGTGCCGTCGGCGGTGACGGTCTCGGCGTTGACGCGGGCCTGGACCGCCCAGCCTCGCGGTTGGGGGGCGCCGCCGGCGAGGCCGAGGTCGGCGAGGGTCGCGCCGGTGGCGACGCGCAGCTGCAGGCGCACGAGGTCGAGGCCCGAGGTCTCCTCGGTGACGGTGTGCTCCACCTGCAGGCGCGGGTTGCACTCGAGGAAGACCCAGTGCGCGGGGTCGTCGGCGGAGACGAGGAACTCCACGGTGGCCAGGCCGCGGAGGGCTACTTCTGCTGGTCAGCCGCGTGGCCGCGTCGTGCAGCCGGGTGCGCACGTCGTCGGGCAGGTTCGGCGCGGGGGCGATCTCGACGATCTTCTGCCGGGAGCGCTGCAGCGAGCAGTCGCGGTCACCGAGGACGACGACGTCCCGACCGTCGCCGAGCACCTGGACCTCGATGTGGCGGGCCGGGTCGAGGAAGGCCTCGGCGAGGAGCGTGGCGTCGCCGGATGCGGCGCGCGCCTCGGCACCGGCGCTGCGGAGCGCCTCCGCGACGTCGTCGCCCCGGCGGACGATCCGGGTGCCGCGGCCGCCCCCGCCGAAGCGGGGCTTGAGCATGACGGCGCCGGTCTGGGCCAGCAGGCCGGTGACGACGTCGACGTCCACCCCGGCGCCCACGCCCGCCAGCACGGGGATGCCGGCCTTCTCCGCGAGTTCGCGGGCGAGCACCTTGTCGCCGAGGGACACGAGGACGGAGGCGCTCGGTCCGACGAAGACGAGCGGAGTGCCGCGTTCCCGGCCGGCGTCCTCGCACGCCTGCGCGAGGTCGGCGCTCTCCGAGAGGAAGCCGTACCCGGGGTGGAGCAGGTCGCAGCCGGTGGCGATGGCCGCCTGCGCCAGCGCGGCGGCGTCGAGGTAGGCGGCCGGGCCGCTGCCGGGGAGGACGTGGCTCTCGTCGGCGGCGGCGAGGTGGGCGGCGTCGGGCTCGTCGGCCGCGGTGACGGCGACGCTGGTCATGCCCTCGGCCGCCGCGGCCCGGGCGATGCGGACGGCGATCTCTCCGCGGTTGGCGATCAGCAGGCGGGAAGAGTCGGCCACCGGGCGATGCTCGCACGCCGCCCTGACATCGCTGTGACGGCGGTCACCGGCCGTGGATCGACTCTGGTTTCCCGGCGGTGCGCGGACGGCGTGCTCGTGGACCGGCTGGGTCAGCGGGTCCGGGGGGCCTCGTCCGGCCGGGGCCGCTGCGCCGCACGCGGCTGGCCGATGGGTTCGATCCGCTGGGTGACCTCGAACTCGCCCGTGTCCGGGGAGGAGTGCCGGCCGCGCCCCGGCAGGGCGAACTCAGCCGTCTCGTCGAGCAGGTGCTTGCTCACGCCGCCGTCCTTCCGTGGAGGGTCTTCGCTCAGCGTACGAACGGATGGCCGCCTTCCGCGGTAGCCGCGGAGAACGCCCACGTCGGCTGGGAGTGGCGGGACCGCGGTGCCCATCGGGGCCGGGCCAGGGCGGCGGGACACGCCAGCCGGCGAGGCCCCGGTCTCCGGCGAGGGGATGCTGTGCCGGGTCCCACGTCATCGAGGAGTGTCCGTGCCGCAGTCCATGCACCGCAGCCACCGCGTCGCCGGCGCGCTGGTCGGCTCCGCCGTCGGCGACGCGCTCGGGGCGCCGTTCGAGTTCGGCCCGCCCGGGCAGTTCTCCGCCCGCTTCCCGGTGCCCGCGCGCGGGTCGAAGACCGAGATGTGCGGCGGCGGCTCGCTGGGCTGGGAGCCGGGCGAGTTCACCGACGACACCCAGATGGCGCTGATGGTGGCGGAGTCGCTGGTGGACGCACGGCGGCCTGGACGAGGCCGACGTCTTCGACCGGTTCGCGCAGTGGGTGGCGGCCGGGCCGCCCGACGTCGGCAACCAGACGCGCGCCGTCCTCGGCTCCGGCCGCCCGTGGGACGTCGCCGCGGCGGAGCACTTCGCCCGGTCCGGGCACGCGGCGGGCAACGGCTCGCTGATGCGGACGACGCCGGCCGCGATCTGGTTCTCCCGCTTCGGCACCGAGGCGTCGATGGACGCCGCCCGGCGGATCTCGGCGCTGACCCACGGCGACCCGTCGGCCGGCGAGGGCTGCGCGATCTTCCACGAGCTGATGCGGGTGGCGCTGGACGGCGGCGACCCGCTGGCGGCCATCCCGGCGGCGCTGGAGCTGGTCGCCGAGGAGCACCGCGAGCGGTGGGCGACCGTGCTGGCCGAGGACTGGACGCCGGTCAGCGCCACCGAGTCGAACGGCGCGGTGTGGCCGACGCTCGGCCAGGCGGTGTGGGCGCTGCGCAACGGGCGCGACTTCGCCGAGGTGCTGCGGCTGGTCATCGACCTGGGCGGCGACACCGACACGGTGGCGTGCGTCGCCGGCGGGCTGGCCGGCGCGGTGTTCGGCATGGGCGGCATCCCGAGCCGGTGGGCGTCGGTGGTGCACGGCCGGGTGCCGGGGCACGGCGACAAGGTGTGGCGGCTGGCCGACCTGCAGCAGCTGGCGGCGGCGCTGGACGGCGCGGCGCAGCAGAGCTACGACCCGGGCGTCATCCCGCGGATCGGGCCGGCGGAGGTGCTGCCGGGCATCTGGGCGGCCAACCTCGACGGCGCGCGGTACAGCGAGAAGGACTTCGCCGTCATCTCGCTGTGCCGGCTGGGCGAGCCGTTCGAGCACGAGCTGCAGCGGATGGCCTACGTCGCCGACAACGAGCACAACAGCGACCTCGACGTCGTGCTCGCCGACGTCCTGGACGACATGGCGGCGCTGCGCGCCGAGGGCCACCGGCTGCTGGTGCACTGCCACGGCGGCGCGTCGCGGACCGGCCTGGTGCTGCGCGCCTGGCTGATGCGCACGGAAGGGCATGACGGCCGACGAGGCGACGGCGCACGTCGCCGAGCGCTGGCCGCACCTCGGCCTCTGGAACGCCAGCTTCACCGCCGCGCTGGACCGGCTGGACGCTGTGCCCCAGCAGACCTGACGGCTGCGGACGGTGCACCAGGCGGCCCGCATCTGCGCCGGCGCGCACGGCGGGCAGGTGACGCCGTCCGCACCCGCGGCGGCCGCTGTCGGCGACCGGTTGTCGGCGGCGCCGAGCTCGCCGTCCTGGGGTCATGCCTGCTGCTTGGTTTCCCCGACGCCGTGCAGCTTGCCCAACTGTGCCACCCCGACCTGCGGCCGGACTTCCTCCGCTGCGCGGGCTCGGCAACGTGACCGCCGTGCTGCCCGTCCCGGTCACCTCGTTGGTCGGCCGCGGGCGCGAGCTGGACTGCTCAGCGCACGGATCGCCGCCCAGCGGCTGATCTGGGTCGTGGGGCAAGGCGACAGCGGGAAGACCCGGCTGGCGCTGGACGCCGCCTAGGGCGCGAGGCGTGGGAACGCCGACGGTGCTCGTCAAGCTGGCCGACACCAGCGACCCGGCGCTGCTTGTCGGTCATGCGTCGCCCTTCGCTTCCTCGACAGCCTCCGCCCCGCCGAGAAATTCACGGAGTTGGCGCATGCGCTCGAGGACCTCGTCATACGTGATGACAACGACGTTCTTTGAGTTCTCCCGGATTAGTGACAGCGACTTTTGCTGGTCGAGCTCGTCCGCCGCCGGAAGGCGCCCAGCCACAACGAAGCCGGCGACGCTGTGAGACTCGAGCTCCCACTCCCGCGCGTTGCCCTTGAGCGTCAGGAACTCCTGCATGACGTGGTACCGCTGATCTAAGACTTGCGTAAGCGCACCGCTCAGCTCGCTCGACGCTGGATAGACGCCCGATCGATATGCCTTTCGGGCGAGTAACCGGGTGTCCGGCCTCTTGATCTCAACGAGCGCAATGTTGTTGGTCAACGAATGACGGACTACGTAGTCGGCGATTTTTCCCGAAGAGCCGTCGAAGCCCGTTCCGCCCACGCTCGCCTTGGAATGAACGCGCACGAGCGGAGCACCGAACACCTGCTGCAAGGCGAAGGCATTCTCGTCAAAGAACTGTTGCCACCGCTCCTCGCTTAGGCGCCTTCCGAGCATGTCCGTGAAGGACCGAATGAGGTGACCTAAGTTGACCAACTCGACATCCTGCTGAAGTTTCTTCAGCTTGACGCCGCTGACCGATCCGAGAGCGTCGCCGGATGTCAGGGAGTCCACCAGCAACTCGTTCTCAGGTGTCGTCAAGCGAGTCGCCCCAGCAGCCGCTTGCTCAATAAGCTTCGAATGCTGGTGCCGTCCACCCGTGTAACGACCAGGTCGCAAACCAAGGGCGTCCTTTAGGGCATCCTGCGTAACGGCGTGCTTGATTCGCCGGGTCGCGATCTGCCCTCGATTGGTGACTCGAGCGAGTTCCTGCCAGAGGGATCCGAACGCTGAGAGTGGGATGCGGAACGCCTCACCATCGACCCCGACGTCCCCCGAAAGGCAGAACCGGATCACTTGGCAGGACGAGTTGTCTTCAATAAGTTCGACGAAGAAGTTTGCGTCCTTGAGCAACCCGAGACCATACACAGGATCCTTGACGAACCCGGCCGGGAGCTCCTCGAGAGCGCCGAGGACGTCGTCCGGGATCGATTCGAACTCCACCTCCAGATGTTCGATCTGGTCGTATTTCGGCTTGCCGTACTGGTGGTGACCCTCAAGAGTGTTGACCGGATAGATGGTTAGCAGGTTTTTCTTAATATCCCGCGTGACGAGCTTCGCGCCGAGCGGCCGCAGGAACCCGTGCTCGGCGCCATCTCGGATCTCTTCGGCTTCAAGCCGCTGCTCGTCGTCGTGAGTGACGCCGAATCTTGCCATTACAGATTCCAGTTTCCGGGGGCGCTGACGGCGTAGGCCGGAACTTCGGCCGAGCCAATGCCGAGTTGCTTGAAGTGCTCGGCCGCCGCCTTAATCTTGGCGTTCTCAGTCGGCCGGCGCTTAGACTCGTCGAGCGTGCTCTTGGTCTCGCGGACCATGTAAATACGATCCGTGCCGTCTTCGTCCTGCTTGATGATGGCCCAGTCCGGGTTGTACGGGCCGACCGGCGTTTCGACCCTAAACTTGTCCGGCAGCTTCATGAAGAACTGCACGTCCTCGCGGGAGTCGAGCCTCTTCGCGAACTCCCGCTCTGGAGCGTTTGCACCGTCAGAGTCAATCTGAATGTAGTCGAAGTCGGTCTTGGACTTGTCCTGGATCTTGTAGACGCGGTCCAGGAAGAGGTCGCGCTCTTCGGCGCCGTCGGCCTGCAGCTCGCGTAGCTCGTAGACGTAGCCGCTGACTTTCTCATACTGAACGCCGTCTTGGACAGAGGCGGCAACAACGTTGAGGAGGTTGCGCTTGACCATGGCGATGAAGTCGTTTGGGTTGCCGATGAACTCGCCCAATTTGGCCGACCTGGTGAGCACCTCTACTAACGTCGTTCGAGTAAGGGAAGTTGCTTCCTGCAGTTCGCTGATGATGTCCGGCAATTGATAGGCGCCGGCTAGCTCGGCAGAGCGGGTCGCCTTCTCCTCAGTCTTCGTGCCACCGCGCACAAGCTTCACGCCCGCTTTGGTGACCTGGACTCGGAGTGGTTGGATCGGCTGCTCGGCCTTGATCCTGTTGACAGCGTTGGCGATGACCTCGTCCCGGTTGAGCGTCACGCGGTAGGTGGTGCGTCGGGAAATGGCTCGCCAGAACTCCTCGAACCAAGGCGAGGAGTAAATCTCCTTGTTCAGCGTGCGGCGCACGCGCTTGCGGTCGCTCTTCACTATCCGCTCGACGCGGCAGTTCAGCATCACCTGAACCATGTCTTCCTGGGGCCAGAAGAAGTCAGGCTTGCTACCGAACGAGAAGTCGATGGTGTCGGGCGCGAACTTCCCAGTGACCTTGCCGTCTTTATCAATGAACCGGCGCTGTACAAGCTCGTCCCAAATGAGCTTAGAGCCAGCGAACCCGAGGCGCTTCTCTTCGCCGGTCCTCTCGTCCTCCATGAGAATCTTGGCGAATTCCCCAACGCGGACGAGGCCGATGCTGACGCCGGAGTCGCGGTATTCCTTTTGCAGACTGTCGGCGAATTCGCGGTAGGACTCGTTGGCAACCACAGTCAGTTGGGCGATACCGCGATCGGATACCCGCTCACCGGACTGGTTGACCGGTAGACGTAAACCACGGCCGATCGTCTGGCGACGCTCGGCGGATTCGCCCATCTCTCGCAGCGCGCAAATCTGGAAGATGTTCGGATTGTCCCAACCTTCACGTAGCGCCGAGTGGCTGAAGATGAACCGAACAGGCTCACTTTCGTCGAGAAGCTGGGCCTTGTTACGCATGATGAGTTCGTAGGCGTCGTCGTCAGCAGCAGTGACGCCACTGGTGTCGGTGAAGATGTCGTGCTGACCCTTTTTTCCCTTGAGTACCGAGAAGTAGGCACGGCGGTACTCGACGGGGTCGCCTGGCAACAGCCCCGCCCACTGCCGGCTCTTGTCACGCTCCTCGCGAAAGAGCTCGTCGAACCACTTCACGAAGTCACCGTCAGCGGTGCTGTTGTCATAGCCCCCACCAAGGAAGCTAGCGACCTTGTCCACGAAGAACAGACTGAGCACCTTGATGCCGTGCGTGCGCAGCATCGATTCCTTGCGCAGGTGTTCGCGAATAGTTTCCCGGATCATTTCACGATAGATCGACTCATTCGATCCGCCGATGGTCTCGCCCGCCTGCAGCCAGCCGTGCGGGAACAGTTCGACGGACTCCGGCTCGATGCTGAGCTCGTTGAGCCGCCAACCTTCATAGACCGAGTTGCGCGTGACGACGGCGAGGTCTTGGCCGTTCTTGACGGTGACCGACTTGCGTTCGATCGAGCCGTCGGAGTCCTTCCGAACCGCGAGTTCCATCCGCGCAACGAAGCCCTTGTCATTCCGAACGGATTGGAGCTTTACGTATGGCGCGGCATCGGCACCTTGTCGGACTGCCTCAGCGACTACGATTTGCTTGACCAGTCCCAGGTCGTGTGCGTCTACGGGGTCGAGTCGATAGACGACGTTGCGAGTCCTGCGGTGGGTTGCGGAGTAGCGCAGCGTGCAGAGCGGGTCCAATTCCCCAACCGCCGACTGGCTAAGGAGAGACTCCATGTTCTGTGGCTCGTCCATGATGACGACCGGACGGGTCGCCCTCAGGTAGTCAATTGGTCGCAGACCGTTGAGCTTGTCGCGGGTCTGGTGAATGACGCGCGAGTTCTTGTCACCGCGTAGTGCGTGGATGCTTATCACCATGATCTGCACGCTGGTGCTGGTGGCGAACGACTGCACTTCCTCAGGGGTGGATCCGCTGTAGACGCTGGCATCGAAGGGCTCGGCGTAGAGATCTTGGAAGTGCTTGGCCATCAGCCTGATGCTGGTGGTCACGCCCTCCTTGATCGGGGTGCTCGGAACGAGGATTACGAACTTGCGAAAGTTATAGCGCTGTGCGAGCTCGACATCGTGCGCAGGTAGACGTACGTCTTTCCGGTGCCGGTCTCCATCTCTATGTCGAAGTCGAGCGCACTACCGGCGAGCTCGCCCACGACTTCGAGGCCATTCCTATCTTGCACGGCCTGCAAGTTCTGCAGCAGTGCTGCTTCGTCGAGCAACAAGTTATTCCCGACCGCCCCGACCTCGGCCGCTATATCCAAGGACGTCTGGCCGTCAGAGGTCGGCAGCGCGCCCTGGAGCTTCGTCTCTAGCGCGTCAGCGTCCGCTGGCTGTCCCTCGAACAGATCGACCACCGAGGCGATGGCTTCCTGCTGATATGGCTGATTGGGATCGAACTGAAACTCCATCGCTTAGGCCGTCCACAGTTCAAGGCCACGCGTCTTGGCTTCCTGTATCAGATTGGTCTTCAGCTCGTCGTCACCCTTGAAAGCGTCCTCCAGGATGATGAAGCGCGCGAGACCCTCGCTGTCGAGAACTTTACGCAACTGCTGGAGCGTCGGCTTCGTGTGCTCATCGAGGTATGCCAGCACAAGGCCGTCACCGACCGACTTCAGCTTCAGCCCCTCGACCTCGGCGTCGCCAATCTGCTCGGTCAAAGAGTAACCCTGCTTGAGGAGGAGCTCGATAAGGAGCGCGTCGGGGGTTGCCTCGTCATCGGCGCTGTCACGAAGATCGAGCAGGTGTTGTTCGAGCACGCCGGGCTCGGCGTCGCTTGTCATCCGCCACTTGGTGAAATTGGTGTCAGTCAGCGTGTAGGACCGGAAGCCCACGTCCAACGGCTGCACCCTCGTCTGGATCTCATCCGCCAGATCCTGTTGCAACTTGACCCCGGCGGCACGGATTCTGAACCGTGCGATGTCTGCAATAGTCGCCATCCCGTCCCGGCGCGCGTCACTGTTCGCCGATGTCGGTTCGGGCAACTGGACTTGAATGTGCCGCCTGCAGCCTCCATCGAGAGCGTTTAGTCTCATCACCGCGTGAGCCGTCGTTCCAGAGCCGCAAAAGAAGTCCAACACCGTGAGGTCCTTATCGGCAGACACTAGCTTCACCAGCCATTCAATCAGCTGCGGCGGCTTTGGGTGGTCAAAGATTCTCTTGCCAAACAGCTGATCCAACTCCTTTTGCGCGGTTTGGCCGGAGACAATGTTCGGCATGTTGGTGAATGGCTTCTTCGCAATCTCGTCGAAACGCACCTTGTTGTAGACGTTGTCGTTCTTGAAGACTATCTCTCCGTCCACGAGGCCCTCTTCGTATTTTCCTCGAGACCAAAGCCAGCGCGGACCGTACTCACCTACATTGCCTGCTTGACGCTCAAGCCAGCGTTCTTCCGACCCGCCAGGGAAGTAGCGAACCCCATCGTGCTCGATCACATAGTCCAGAGTCGGACGATACGCCGCGCTCTTGCTGTCGAGCTTTCGCAGGTAATACTGACCCTTGTCGTCGACGAGATTGAACCTCGCAACGTCCGACTGTTCCTTCTGGAATTCAGTTAGTGTCGCCGTCTTTCGATAGCACACGATATAATCGTTGTTTTGTGACAGGAACCGCGAATCCATCTTGATGTTCTCGGTCTTTTTCCAGATCACCGCGTCAACGAAGTTGCTCTCGCCGAAGATCTCATCGCACACTTTCTTGAGATGTGCTTGCTCATTGTTATCAATCGAGATGAAGATGACGCCATCCTCGGTCAAGAGGTTGCGAGCGAGCTTCAACCGCGGATACATCATGTTCAGCCAGTTGGAGTGGTAGCGCCCCTCAGCCTCAGAGTTCGTGCTGACCTTCCTGCCCTCGCTATTAACTTGGCGGGTCCATTCCAAGTAGCTAGCGAGACCTTCCTTGTAATTGTCCGGGTATACGAAGTCCCTGCCGGTGTTATACGGAGGGTCGATATAGATGACCTTGATTTTTCCGTGGTAGTGCTTCTGCAGGATCTTGAGCACCTCCAGGTTGTCACCCTCGATGAGGACGTTTTTCGTCGTGTCCCAGTCCTTGCTTTGATCTTTGACCGGCCGCAGCGTCGCAGTTGTCGGCTCCTGAGCGGCCCGCAGTGCGCGTCTCTTGCCCGCCCAAAAGAGGCCGAAGCGTTCGCGGTCGTCACCGGCGTCGTCGCCGAGGAGTTCTTTGAGCTTCTCAACGTCGACCTTGCCGTCGACGATGGCTTCAGGAATCAACTCCGAGAGCTGGGCAGCGAGCTCCGTTTCGAAGTCGGGCGTGCCGCTCGGAATCTCGTAGATTTCGCTGTATCCATCGGTGCTGTGATCGTCGCTGCTCATTGCTTGATTCCTCGGGTGATTCCAGTTTGGTTAATAGTCGGTGTGGTCGCGGCGGTACCGCTAATCAGTCGACCACCCTCCAGCGGATGCTGAACAGATTCTCGATGGCTTGCGTCCCCTTGAGTGCCTGCTCGATCAGCTCGAGGTAGTGGTCAGCTTCCTCACGCATCTTCTTGCGAGCCACCCGGGCTTGCTCGTCCTCTTCTTCAGCACGTTCGGCCCACTTGCGTGCTTCCTTTTTGAACTTGAGCTGCTGCATGGGGTCCTTGGCGCCGCGAGCGCTCCTACGAGCTTCCTTCTCTTTGACCTTGTATCCACGGATCTTTCCTTCGGACTCTGCCCGCCGGTCTTGCTGATTGCGGTACAGGAGCTCTTCCTGCTGGTCGTAGTAGCGGGAGTTGCGGCCCTGGACTTCGCGCTCCAGCTGGGCGCGGCGCTCGGCAAGGTTCTGCTCGAACTTGGCATCGTCAATCGTGACGTCAGGACCCTCATCGGTGCAGACCAGGTCGAGGAGATCGGCGGCGTATTCGTGGTCGAGCCACTGGCCGTCGTCGGTCAGACCACAGGCGAGCATGTAGGACTCGCTAATGTCCTCGTTCTTGGCCTTCATGCTAAACGTGACGATCTTGACCGTAAGTCCGCCGGACTTGCCCCTAGTTCTTGATGGTGGTGCTCGCCCGCTCAGATTGGCCAAGGCTGAATGTCAGCTCCTTGGCTGGAGCGTCGACCGCTTTGGCGGACTCGACCACGTGGGTCGCCAGAGGGCCGGAGAAACGGTACTGGTGGGCGTTGTCGAGCAGCTCTAGATTTAAAGTAGTAGCGACCGGTCGGTGCGTCCTTGACCGGAGACTCTTCGAGGACGAAGTGGCGTCCGTCGCCCTCGAAGGCGGCGTGGCCAGCGAGTTGGCGCTTGGTGACGGCGAGAAGCAGGCGTTCGAACTTGTTGAGCACTTCGCCGGACTGTGCGTCGTAGGACTTGAGGCGGTCTTGGACGTTCGGGTCGAGGTTGTCGAAAACCTTCGCCTTGACAGCTGCCATCTCTGCGCTGACCTCCCCGGCGTACTGCTTATCGAGCTCTTTGAAGGCACGGTCGATATCGGCGTCACTGCGGGAGTTGCTGAGGATGCGGTTGATGGTCTTTTCGAAGTCGAAGCCGTCCTCTATGGAACCGAGCACTTCGTCGGAGGCGCCGAACACGCCCTTAAAAAGGTGAAACTTGTTGGCCAGCAGCTCGAGGATACGGGCCTCGGCAGCGTTGCCCTTGTTTGCGAAGTTGGCGACCACGACGTCGAACTTCTGACCGAAGCGGTGAACGCGCCCGATGCGCTGCTCGACGCGCTGCGGGTTCCACGGAAGGTCATAGTTGACGAGCATCGAGCAGAACTGGAGGTTGATACCTTCGGCCGCTGCTTCGGTGGCGACCATGATCGTTCCCTGGTCACGGAAGTAGTCGACGAGTGCCTTGCGGCGATCAGCGGCAGAGATCCCGGTTATGACGTCG
>CAVVGX010000009.1:0-274120 GCA_963747895.1 uncultured Actinomycetota bacterium | reverse complement strand
GGGTGTTGCGACGACCACCTGACTCCGCCGCCCACGAAGGGACACGACCGGTGGACCCTGGTCGAAGCTCAAGGCCAGGTGAGGCAGCATCGGCCAGATGAACGCCTACGCGGGACGCTGGCTGCTCATCAGCGGCATCGTTGGCTGGGCTCTGTGCGCGTTGTACGTGGTGGCCTGCTGGGCGTCGCCCTCCATCGTCGGTGACTCCGGATGCGAGCTGGCACCAGGCATCTCAGTGTTCGGCGATGCGAGCCGTAGCTGGCTCCCACCGGGGACTACGTGCACGTACGACCTGAGCGACTACGGCTTGCCCGCCGACGTCGCGATCGAGCCCTCGCCGCTTCGACTGCTCATCCTTGGTGCGACGCTGGCGGGGCTGCCAGTTCTCGTCTACCTGCGCCGGGTCCTTCGCGACCGTCAGGCACCCGTGAGCGCTTAGCCGGGCGTGCGGTTTGGCGTCCCATAACGGCCCACTCAGGGACAGTCAGCTGCGGGGCGGCTCCCTTGGCGAGGAGGCTGCACGGCAACGATGCGGCGCGCTGCTCGACGCTCCCCAGACCGCAGTCCGAGCGTTCCGCCAAAAGGATCTTCCGCAAAGCGCGAGAGAACGTCTCGCAGCCTTCGCGACGATGGCCGCGGAGTCAGCACCTCGCGAGCCCAGTCCCGCGCCGCCTTCGCTATCGCCGGGTCTGCGTGCATCTCTCCACGACGCGGCGCGCAGAACGGCTCTCTGCTCCGACCAGCTCAAGCCCGCCCACGTGCGCTGGCGGTACTTGGGGACCACCGGGAATCCGTTCTCGTCGAGGGCCATGCGCGTGTGTCGGTGGTGCGGCTGGTTCTCGCCCGTACTCACGACGGCATCGTGCGCCCTGCCTCGGGCGCTAGGTAGAGCGAGGGCTTGGACACGCCCACCGGTTTCCTGCGCCGCCCGCCGAGCGAGGCCCTGCGCAAGGGGTGTCCGTGAGCGGCCCACTCATGGACACCAAGCGCGGGTCGATGTCCCTTTAGTGGGCGACCTGGCCGGCGGAACAGCACGCCCGGCTGCTGCATCTGTAAGGCTGGTGCTGTGCCCTTCGTCATCGTGGGAGTGAGCCTGGTTGTGCTGGGCGGGTTCGTGTTCTTCGGCCGCCGAGCAATCTCGGGTTGGAACTCCCGCATGGGCAAGCGAATGGCAGTTCCGGATCGCGACCCAGACTTTCACCCTCCCGACCGAGATGTGAAGTGGGCGGCAGCTGGCGGAGTCTTCTTGATTCTGGTGGGAGCCGTCATGCTGATCTTCGGGCTCACCTCAACCTGAACCGCAGACTTCAGTCGCGGCGACCCCGGTAGGCACGGCTTGCCGGAAGTGTCCCTGCACCCGCCTTCTGTCCCTGAGCGGCCCACTTAGGGACAGTTGCCTCACCTACGCTTGATCCGTGAGTGCTAGTGCCGCGCAGGCCTCCGCGTTCTACGACGAGGCCTTGGCCGAGGGCTCGGTCTGGACGCTCCGGGACGGAGGCGGGATACCAGCGCCGCTGAACAGCGCAGGGCAGCGTGCGATGCCGTTCTGGTCGAAAGAGACCCGCGTCGTGAAGGTTCGTACCGCCGTGCCGGCCTATCAGGGCTTCGAGACCGTGAGGGTGCCGCTCGACGAGTGGCGGACTCGCTGGTTGCCGGGCCTGGCGAACGACAAGCTGCTCGTGGGCCTCAACTGGTCGGGCGAATCGGCAACGGGCTATGACGTGCACCCGATCGACGTCGAAGCCAATTCGGATGCTCGCGGCGAGACCGCTCCCTAACCCCTGGTCTATGAGGCCGCCCTCACGGCGAGCCGGCCGGTGTCCCAGAGCGGCCCATAAGGGCGCGTCGATCGCTATGCGCCGGGCCGACTGGCATACGGAGTCCCAATGGTGGTCACGGCTCGCGCTCTGCCGAGCTTCGTCTGTGCGGCCCGGAGCAACAGGATGGTCTCCTCGTCACGCATGCCGCTGGTGAAGCGCCAGTCCGTGCCCGAGCCCAGCACATCGCTGGCAAATGCGATCTCAGTCGCCAAGAGGGCCCGGGTCCAATCCAGGCGCGTCAGGCTCTCTGCGTTGTCGAGGGCCTCCGCGATGCGGGGTCCTTCCCTATGCAGCAGGTCATCGATGTCCCGAAAACCCATTGCGATGGCAAGTTCCTCGGTGCACCTCGCGGGGCCGCCCCAGTCCAGCAGGCCGCGTCGGAGGAGGTAGCGCTCATCATCGGCCAACTCGACGGGGACCTTCTCGTGAACCGGCATTGGCGCATCCTGACCGACGAGGGCGTGTCTCCGTGTCGGGGCTGGCCGTGTCCCTAAAGCCGCCTTCAGGGCGACTACGAGACGCGGCCCGACGGCCGGTGCCACATCAGGCGCACTGCCGCGACAAGCAGGCTCGGCGTCAGATGCCCTGCTCCTCGAGCAGGCGCTCGGTCAGGCGGGTGACGGTGTTGTCCTGGACCGCCGGACTGTCGGCCTCGACCAGGCCCCACTCCTTCAGGATCGAGTAGATCCGGCCCATGATGACGGTGAAGCGGAACGCCGCGAACACCGTGAAGTAGTCGAGGTCCTGCAGCGTCGTCCCGGTGCGCTCCTCGTACCGCGCGACCGTCTCCTCCGCACTCGGGAAGCCCTCCAACCTCGGCACCCCGCAGCCCTCGCAGTGGTGCCGGTCCACGAACAGCGCCCAGGCGACATCCAGCGCCGGCGGAGCGAGGGTCACCATCTCCCAGTCCAGAACGGCGACCCGCTCCCCGGCGTCGTCGTACAGGACGTTGCCGATCCGAGCGTCGCCCCACGTCAGGACCAGCGGCCCGCCCGTGGGCTGGTTCGCCACCAGCCAGGCCAGCGCCCGGCGCGCGAGCGGCATCGGCTCGGTTCGCTCCACTGACGCGAGGAAGTCCTCGTCGTACGCGAGAAGCTGCGGCAGGCCGCGGGCGCCCTTCTCCGGGCGGTCCAGGAAGTCGACGTCGAGCCGCTGCCAGTCCACCCGGTGCAGCTCGGCGATGGTGTCGATCGCCCCCCACCAGACCCTTGCCCGGTGGTCGGGCGCGACGTCGTGCAGCCAACCGCTGACGTGGTACGGCGGGCTGTCAGACGGCGCCTGACCGGTCACCGCGTCCATGACGAAGAACGGCGCACCCAGCACCGTCGGGTCCTCCTCCAGCCACCGCACACGCGGGACCGGGATCGACGTGTGCTCGCCGATCAGCTGCAGGGCCCGGTGCTGGGTGTCGAAGGTGGCGTCCGGGAAGAGCGTGTAGCCGGTCGGCGCGACCCGGACCACGAACGTCTGCTCGTGCTGCTGCCCACCGGCGGACCAGGCGGCGTCGCAGATCAGCGTCTCGTTGGAGAACCCGGTGGTACCTGGGCTCCGGAGCTCCGAGAGCGCCACCTCGCCGTCCGCCCCCACCCGCTTGGCCAGCCAGGCGGCGAGCTGCTTGCGGGACTGCTCGGCATCGCGCTGCTCGGGGATCGGCACGGAGCACCTCCACGTCGGGAAGGCGAACTTAGAACGGGTTCTTGGCAACTGACAAGCGGGCGTCGCACGCCGTCCTTCACTCGTTTCTGACTCAGAGAGACCGCTATCCATGACAGCGGCGAATGCAGACAGCGCCGCGTAACGAGAATCTGTTCTATGCGCCACGGGCGGCTGCTGCTACGTTCCGGGACAGGGCTCCAGGCCCTCCCTCCGACGTCGACACGAGGAGCACGCCATGAGCGAGGAGCACCTGCTGGTCGAGCGGAGGGGCCAGGTCCTGGTCCTGCGCATGAACCGCCCGGAGGCCAAGAACGCCTTCTCCCCCAACATGCTCGTCCGCATGGCCGACGCCTGGGACACCGCCGACGCCGACGACGACATCCGCTGCGTGATCCTCACCGGTTCGGCCGAGGTCTTCTGCGCCGGCGCCGACCTCAAGGCGATGGGCGCCGACCCCGCCCCGGACGACGTCCACGCCAAGCGCTTCAAGTCCGACGCCGGCATGGCCTGGAAGGCGTTGCTGCGCCACCACCGGCTGACCAAGCCGCTGATCGCCGCCGTCGAGGGTCCCGCCATCGCCGGCGGCACCGAGATCCTGCAGGCCACCGACATCCGCGTG
Organism: uncultured Actinomycetota bacterium; assembly: GCA_963747895.1. Classification (GTDB taxonomy): domain Bacteria; phylum Actinomycetota; class Actinomycetes; order Mycobacteriales; family Geodermatophilaceae; genus Blastococcus. The sequence continues at coordinate 270,025 of CAVVGX010000009.1, read as the reverse complement.
GCCGGCGCGTCGGCCACCTTCGGCGTCGCCGAGGTGCGCCGGGGGCTGTTCCCGCTGGGCGGATCCACGGTCCGACTCCGCCGCCAGATCCCCTACACACTCGCTGCCGAGATGCTGCTGACCGGCAAGACGATCACCGCCGACGAGGCGCTCGCCTACGGGCTCATCGGCTCGGTGGTGCCCGACGGAACCGCACTCACCCGGGCGCTGGAGATCGCCGAGGCCATCTGCGCCAACGGCCCACTGGCGGTGAAGGCGGTGAAGCGCTCCCTCCAGGAGACCGAGGGCCTGCCGGAGGAGAAAGCGCTCGAGGTCGAGCTGGAGATCGGCGCCCGGGTCTTCGCCAGCGAGGACGCCAAGGAAGGCCCGCGCGCCTTCGCCGAGAAGCGCCCGCCCGCCTTCGTCGGCCGCTGATCCCCCCGGGGCCGGTGCACAACACCGGCCCCGGGTGCCGAGGCGGAGGAGTCAGTCGAAGACGACGACGCCGCGCACGTTGATGCCCGAGTGCAGGTCGTCGTAGGCCTCGGCGATCTGGTCGAGGGTGTACGTCCGGGTGATCATCTCGTCCAGCTTGAGCTGACCGGCCTGGTACATCCGCAGCAGGTTCGGGATGTCCCGCTTCGGGTTGCAGGCGCCGAACAGCGAGCCCTGCAGCCGCTTCTGCATGAGCGTCAGGTCGGCCAGGCTGATCGGCGCGCCGACCTCCATCAGGTTGCCCATCGCGGTGACCACGACCGTCCCCGCCTTGCGCACGGAGGCCAGCGCCTGGCCCACGTGCTCCCCCTTGATGACCCCGACGGTGACGATCGTGGCGTCGGCCCCCTGCCCGTTGGTCACCGACCGGGCGAAGGCGGTGGCCTCGTCGATCGTCTCGAACGCATGCGTGGCGCCGAACTCCTGCGCCATCTCCCGCTTGAAGGGCACCGGATCGGCGACGACGACGTTCGTCGCCCCCGAGTGGACGGCGCCCTGCACAGCGCTGACGCCGACACCGCCGGCCCCCATCACGATCACCGTGTCCCCCGGCCTGATACCGGCGGAGTTCGCCGCCGAGCCCCAGCCCGTGGTCACCCCGCAGCCCACCAGCGCGGCCACCCGCAGCGGGATGTCCTTCGGGATCTTGACCACGGAGTCGACGGACACGGTCGTGTACTCGCTGAAGGTGCCCAGGCCGCACAGCTGCGGCACGTCCTGGCCCTGGTACGTGGTGCGGTAGCTGGTCGGGTCGTCCGGCCGGGCGCCCGACAGGATCATCGCCCCGCGGTCGCAGAGGTTCGACAGCCCGCGGGCGCAGAACTCGCACAGCCCGCACGCCGCGACGAACGAGAAGACGACGTGGTCGCCGACCTCGAACCCGAGGGTGTCCGGCCCGACGGCGGTGATGACCCCGGCGCCCTCGTGCCCGCCCAGGTAGGGGAACCGGTCGCCGCTGAGGAAGTCGCCGGTGGCCAGGTGGTCGTCGGAGTGGCACAGCCCCGACGCGGCCATCTTGACCATCACCTCGCCCTGCCGGGGGTCGTCGAGGTCCAGTTCGACGGTCTCGAACCGGCCGGGGGCCTTCATGAGAACGGACGCGCGGGTGGTGATCGGCACGGTGTGCTCCTTCCTGAGCGGACGGGGTCGGGGGGTGCGTCGGTCAGGCGGCGACCGTGGCCGTGGCGTGGGTGAGCACGGGGGCGCCCTCCCGTTCCGGGCACACCGAGGCGAGCAGCAGCGCCCCGCCGTCGCGCCAGACGCTGGTCCGGATGGTCTGGCCCGGGTAGAGGGAGCCGGCGAAGCGCACCGACAGGCCGGTCAGGCGGCGCGGGTCGCCATCGAGCAGCCCGTCGACGAGCGCCTTCGCGACCAGCCCGTAGGACGCCAGCCCGTGCAGGATCGGCCGCTCGAAACCCGCGGCCGCCGCGAAGTCCGGGTCGGCGTGCAGCGGGTTGAGGTCGCCGTTGAGCCGGTAGAGCAGCGCGGTGTCCGGCGCCGTCGGGGAGTCGAGCACCGCGTCGGGGGCCCGGTCGGGCGCGGCCCACGCCGTCTCCGGTCCGGGGTCGCCGCCGAAGCCACCCTCTCCCCTGGCCCAGATCTGCATGGTCGACGTCCACAGCGGGGCGCCGTCGACACCGGTCGCGGCCTGCTCCAGCTCGACGACGGCGGCCTTGCCCTTGTCCCACACGTGCGCGACGCGGGAGCTGATCGTGGCCGCGCCGGAAGCCGGGATCGGCCGGTGGACGGTCAGCGACTGCCCGGCGTGCAGGATCCGCCGCAGGTCGACGTCGATGCCCGGCATGGACATGCCCGTCGCCGGCCGGTCCCCCGCCGAGATGCCGCCGCCGGCCACCACCGCGAAGGTCGGCAGGACCTGCAGCCCCTTCTCGTAGGTGTACCGCAGCTCGGGATGGGTGTCGGCACGGGCGCCGGCGCCCAGGCTCAGGTGGTAGAGCAGCACGTCGCGCGCGGTCCAGGCCACCTCCCGGGTGCTGGGTGCCGCGGCGAGCGCCGCCTCCGCGTCGATGGGCACGGTCAGGCCTCCTCGGCGACGACGGACGTCCTGCTGCTCATGCGGTCTCCTGCGCGAAGGGTGGCGGGGTGCGAGACAGCCGCCGGTGGTCAGCCGCCGTGCTGACCACCGAGGTAGACGTCGAGCACGGCGTCCGAGACCTCCTCCGGAGGCCCCTCGATCACCACGCGGCCGTGGGTCATGACCGCGGCCCGGGTGGCGACCTGCAGCGCGGTCCGGGCGAACTGCTCGACGAGCAGGATCGACTGGCCCTCGGCCGCGAGCTGCCCGACGATCTCGTACAGCTCGGTCACGATGAGCGGCGCCAGCCCCATCGAGATCTCGTCCAGCAGCAGGACCGTCGGGTTGGCCGACAGCGCGCGGGACATGGCCAGCATCTGCTGCTCACCGCCGGACAGGGTGCCGGCCACCTGACGCCGCCGGCGGCCGAGCTGGGGGAACCGCGCGTAGGTGGACTCCTCGACCTGGGCGCGCGTCACCCCGCCCCGGTAGGTCCACATCCGCAGGTTCTCGGTGACCGTGAGGTTGGGGAACACCCCCCGGCCCTCCGGGATCGTGCACACGCCGCGGCGGGACAGCCGCGCCGCCGACGTCCGGGTCACGTCGTCGCCGGCGACCAGCAGGTGACCGGCGGTGGGCCGCAACCGGCCGCTGGCCACCTTGAGCGTGGTGCTCTTGCCGGCGCCGTTGGGCCCGAGCAGCGCCACCACGCCTCCGCGCGGCACGACCAGGTCGACGCCGCGCAGCACCGACACCGGCCCGTAGCCGGCATCGACGCCGCACAGCTCCAGGGCCGGCGGGTCCGCCGGACCGGCCTCCCCCTGCGGGGAGCCCGCCGCACCGGTGGCGGGCGCCGCCGTCCCACGCGCGATCCGCATCGTCACGCCTCCTCCTCGAGACCGGCGGCGCTGATCGACTCCTCGTCGATGGGGGCAGCGCCGAGGTAGGCCTGCTGCACCCGGGGATCGCGCCGGATCTCGTCGGGTGTGCCGGCCGCGATGGCCTCGCCGAAGTCGAGGACGTGCAGGTAGCTGCAGACCCGCATCACCAGGTCCATGTCGTGCTCCACCAGCAAGACGGCGATCCCCTCCCCGGCCAGCTCCACGAGCAGGTCACCGAGCGCCCGGCTCTCGGTGACCGAGAGCCCCGAGCTCGGCTCGTCCAGCAGGAGCACCCGGGGCTTGGCGGCGAGTGCCCGGGCCAGCTCGACCAGCCGCGCCATGCCGGTGGGCAGCACGTCGGCGGGTTCGTCGGCGACCCCGGCGAGGCCGGTCCGCTCGATCAGCTCGTCGGCCACCGCGCGCGGACCGGCGGACGTCCGGCTGCGCGACCACCCGCGATGGACCTCCGCGGCGACCAGGACGTTCTCCCGTGCCGACAGCGTCCCGAACAGCTCCACCCGCTGGTAGGTGCGGGCCAGGCCCAGCCGGGCCCGGGCCTGCGGCGACGCCGACGTGATGTCGGTGTCCTCCAGCCGCACGGTGCCCGCCGTCGCCCGCTGCAGGCCGGTCATGACGTTGAACATCGTCGTCTTGCCCGCCCCGTTGGGGCCGATCAGCCCGGTGACCACGCCGGGCCGGAAGTCCATGGAGACCCCTTGCAGGGCGTGGACACCGCCGAAGCGGACCGCGATGTCACTGACCCGCAGCAACGGGTACCTCCTCGGAGTCGCGGGGAACCGGCAGCGCCGTCCCGGTCGGTGGGGTGCCGGCGTCGCGCGCTCTGCGCTCCCTCAGCCACTGCAGCGGCGTGTTGCCGCCGAAGACGCCGTTGGGGTTCCGTGCGATGCCGATGGCGCCCAGCCCGACGGCGATGGGGACGACGTCGTGCAGCGCGGGGAAGGAGGCCTGGATGTCGGGCCCGAAGGCGAGCGCGATGCCGGCGAAGAGGACGCCGGTGACGGTCCTGATCCCCATCGTCACGGTGATGAGCAGGAGGGTGATGCTGGCCAGCAGGGTGAAGTCGGCCGGCCCGACCAGCCCCTGCTGCCCGCCCAGCAGCGCCCCGCCCAGACCGGCCAGTCCGGCCGAGAGCGTGAAGACGGCCAGCTTGGTGCCGGTCAGGCTCATGCCCATCGTGGCGCTCGCCGCCGGGCTGTCGCCCATGGCGACCAGGCGCCGGCCCAGACCGGAGCGGCGCACCCACAGCACCGCCACCGCGGCGGTCACGAACACGACGGCGAGGAAGACGAAGTACGCCCGCTGCCCCTGCAGGTCGATGCCGGGGATGTAGAGCCGCTCCACCCGCAGCGAGAGGCTCAGGGAGAAGGCGTTGTCGTTGTTGAAGAACGCGCTCTCCATGGCGTACGCGAAGGCCAGCGTGGACAGGGCGAGGTACAGGCCGCGCAGCCGGAGCGCCGGGAGGGCCACCAGCGCGCCCACCGCCCCGGCGAGCCCGACCGCGGCCAGCAAGCCGATGGGGGCACCGCCGGCGCCGTACTTCGACATCGCGAACGCGCCCAGCCCGGCGAACGTCAGCTGGCACAGCGACACCTGACCGCCGTAGCCGGTGAGCAGGACCAGCGAGAGCATCACCAGGCCGAAGCCGAGCCCCAGCGAGAGGGTCGCCAGCAGCCCCTCGCTGAGCAGGAGGGAGAGCACCACCGCCACCGCCACGAAGACGCCGGCCATGACCAGCGACTCGCGTGCGCCGGCCACCCGCGGAGGCCGGATCGAGGGCATCCGCCCGCGCAGCCGCGCCTGCGGGAGCACGAGCAGGGCGACGAAGAGGAAGACCATGGGGATGATCGGCTTGATCTGGCTGAGCGCGTCGCCCACCGGCAGGTAGCCGACCGCGTAGGCCTCGATGAGGCCGAGGGCCACACCGCCGGCGAAGGTCAGGGGCAGGTTGCTCAGCCGCCCGACCATGGCCGCGGCGTAGCCGTTGATGACCAGCAGCGTCAGCGTGTTGATGTCGAGGTTGACCAGCGGCGCCAGGAGGATCCCGGCCACCGCGGCCAGCATCGCGCCCAGGCCCCAGCCGAGCTGGCTGAAGTGCCCCGGCGTCGCGCCGGCGAGCGCGGCGAGGTCCCGGTCGTCGACGACGGCCCGCGTGGCGATGCCGGGCCGGGTGTTGAACATGAAGATCCGGAGGCCGACGGCGACCCCGATGGCGACCAGGACGACCGTCAGCTGGTGCCAGGTCACGACGACGTCGCCGATGCTGACGGACCTGCCGCTGAAGAACTGCGGCAGCGTGCGCGCCGTCGCGGGGTCCCAGATCGCCGCGGCGAGGCCGATCAGCAGGAGGAGCAGCCCGACCGTCACCGTGAGCGAGGCCTCCAGGCCCGCACCCTGCAGCCCGCGGATGAGCACCCGCTCGACGAACATGCCGATCAGCGGGGCCAGGACGAACACGACGGCCACGAGCGCGAGCGGGACCGGCCAGCCCCGGTTCTGGGAGAGCTCCCAGTAGGAGAAGGCCGCGACCATGCCGATGGCGCCGTGGGCGAAGTTGAAGATGCCCGAGGTCGTGTACGTGACCACCAGACCGGCCGCCGTCAGGGCGTAGATGCAGCCGGCGACGATCCCGACGACGGTGAGCGAGAGGAAGGTGTCCATGTCGGGCGCTCAGCTGCCGTCGGCGTGGTAGTAGCCGCCCGGCTCGCAGGTGAAGCCCTCGTCCTCGGGGAGGACCCGCACGAACGAGCCGTTCTGGACCTGACCCAGGAGGTAGCACTCCGACGGCTCCTTGGCCGCCACGTCCGCCCCGGGCAGCATCCCGTCGGCGTCGAAGGAGTCGATCTTCCCGAGCTGGTCGACGATGTCCTGCCGCGTGGGGTTCTCGCCCGCGGCGTCGAGGGCCTGCACGAACAACGTCGCGGACACCCAGCCGTACATGGCGAACAGGTCCGGCTCGGTGCCGGGGTTGGCCTTCTCCATCCAGTCGAGGAACTCCCCCACCTCCGGGACCGTGTCCCGGTCCTCACCGAGGAACATCGCCGACCCGGAGTCGAAGAAGAGGCCCTCGGCCGCCGAGGCGTCGCCCAGCAGGTCGAAGAACTCACCGTCGTAGGCGACCCCGGAGGCCATCACCTTCGGCCGCCAGCCCTGCTGCTTGGCCTGCTTCAGCACCAGCGCCAGGACGCTGTCGTTCACCGCGTTCAGGTAGAGGAAGTCCACGCCGGCGTCCCGCATGCGGATGATGTCGGCGGTGAAGTCGGTCTCCGACGCCGAGATGCCGCGCGCGTAGCCGAGCTCGTACCCGACCGATTCCAGCGCCGCCATCTGCTCCTTCCACGACGACTCGGCCGCGCCGTTGCCGTAGATGGACCCGACCGTCTTCACCCCGTACGTGTCCCGGTAGTAGATGAAGCCGCCGGTGCGCGAGCCCGCCGGCGAGGGTGTCGGGCTGAAGTTCTGGTCCCGCGCGGTGACGCGGGAATCCACGCCGTTGGACACGTCGGCGATGTCGGGGTGCTTCGCCAGTTCCTCGGCACCGCACCCGTCGAAGACCGAGTAGCTGTTGACGAAGGCGGCGACCTGGTCGGCGAGCTCCCGGACCGCCGTCGCGTTCTGGTTGCAGTTCAGCGCGTCGTCCTTCGCGACGAGCCGCAGCTGGCGGCCGTGGACGCCGCCGTCGGCGTTGACCTTGGCGAAGTAGGCCTCCACGCCGTCGGGTGCGCCCTGGAAGAGCCCCGGGATCGGGCCGGACACCGCCGAGACGTTGCCGACCACCACCTCGTCGTCGGTGATGCCGGTCGTCGGGTCGCCGGAGGCCGCCTCGCTGCCGCTGTCGGAGGCCCGGCCGCTGCAGCCGGCGAGCACCAGGGCGGCGCACGCCAGGCCGATGCCCGCGCGGTGGGCTGCAGAGCTTCTACGAAAAGCGCGCACAGACGACTCCCGAACCAGAGGAATGCGGGGTGTGATGGCGGTCACGGTGGCCCACCGGAGGTCCGGCGTCAAGGACTTGATCGCCCAGACCTAGAACACGTTACTGTGCGCCGCACCGCTCCACGGCGCGGCCCGCGAGCCGCCTCTTCAGAGGAGAGCCACCGATGTCAGTCCGACCTGCCACCCTGCGCACCGCCGCCCTCGTGATGTCCGCCGGGATGGCGCTCGCCGCGCTCGCCGGCTGCGGGGACGATGCCGAGGGGAGCACCGCGAACTCCTCGGCCAGCACCTCCTCGAGCTCGTCCGCGCCGGCCACCGCACCGGCCGACCCCGCAGCCGCCGAGGCCGAGATCTCGGCCAACTGGGCGAAGCTGTTCGCCGACGGCGACCCGGCCACGCTCGAGGACGGCGAGCAGCTCACCGAGGCGATCGCGATGCTCGCGGCGCTGGCTCCGCCACCCGAGGTCAAGACGGCGACGGTCACCGACGTCACCTTCACCGACGCGGAGAACGCCGCGGTGACCTACGACCTGCTCATCGACGGCAAGCCCGTGCTCCCCGGCGCGACCGGCACGGCGGTGCTGGTCGACGGCACCTGGAAGGTCAGCAAGACGACCTTCTGCACGCTGGCCTCGCTGGGTTCGCCGAACGAGCCGGTCGAGGGCTGCCAGTGAGCCGGCCTCCCGCCCGGAATCCTTGACAGCGGGAGCGCCGAACCTAGAACGTGTTCACGACCCGGTCGCGCGGCACCCGAGCCGCGCACGGGTGCCCCGATCGCGTGCCTCACGGCCGCCGGACAGGAGATCTCCCGTGGAGACCAGGCAGCACTTCTTCATCGGTGGCGAGTTCGTCGCGCCGGCGGGCACCGGGACCATCGAGGTCGTCAGCCCGCACACCGAGCAGGTGTTCGCGCGGGTGCCCGACGGCACGCCGGCCGACATGGACCGGGCCGTGGAGGCCGCCCGCACCGCGCTGAACGGCCCGTGGTCGGAGACGACCCCGGCCGAGCGCGGCGCGCTGTTGGCCGCGCTGTCCCAGTCACTCCAGGCGCGGATGGACGAGATCGCACGGGTCATCAGCTCGGAGAACGGCTCGCCCTTCGGCTTCTCCCAGATGGGGCAGGTCTTCGCCAGCTGCATGGTGCTGGACTACTACGCGGGTCTGGCCGGGACCTTCGCCTTCGAGCAGCTGCACCAGGGGGTCATGGGCCCGGCCATCGTGCGCCGGGAGCCGATCGGCGTGGCCGCGGCGATCGTGCCGTGGAACGTGCCGCTGTTCACCGCGATGCTCAAGATCGCCCCCGCCCTGCTGTCCGGGTCCACCGTGGTGCTCAAGCCCGCTCCCGAGACGCCGCTGGACGCCTACCTGCTGGCCGAGTGCCTCCTCGACGTGGGCGTGCCGGCCGGCGTGGTCAACATCGTGGCGGCCGGCCGGGAGACCGGCGAGCACCTGGTGCGGCACCCCGGCGTCGACAAGGTGGCCTTCACCGGCTCGACGCCGGCCGGCCGGCGCATCGCCGCCGTCGCCGGGGAGCAGCTCAAGCGGGTCACCCTCGAGCTCGGGGGCAAGTCGGCGGCCATCGTGCTGCCGGACGCTGACCTGGCGACCGCCGTCCCCACCATCCTGGGGTCGGGCTTCATGAACAACGGGCAGGCCTGCGTCGCCCAGACCCGCGTCCTCGTGCAGCGGGACCGCTACGACGAGACGGTGGACGCGCTCTGCGAGTTCGCCGCCGGCCAGGTGGTCGGTGACCCGCAGGACCCGGCGACGCAGATCGGCCCGCTGGTCGCCCAGCGCCAGCGGGACCGCGTCGAGGGCTACCTCGCCACCGCGCAGCGCGAGGGCGGCCGGATCGCCGTCGGCGGCGGCCGCCCCGGGAGCATGCCGACCGGCTGGTACGTGGAGCCGACGATCGTCGTCGACGTCGAGCCGAAGCACACGATCGCGCAGGAGGAGGTCTTCGGCCCGGTCGTCTCGGTGCTGGCCTACGACACCCCCGCCGAGGCCGTCGCCATCGCCAACGACAGCCAGTACGGCCTGTCCGGATCGGTGTTCACCGCCGACCTCGCCACCGGCATCGACGTCGCGCGCCGGGTGCAGACCGGCACGTACACCGTCAACGGCTTCTCGCTGGAGTTCACTGCCCCCTTCGGCGGCTACAAGAGCAGCGGCCTGGGCCGGGAGCTGGGCGAGGAGGGCCTGCTGGCCTACCTGCAGAGCAAGACCATCTCGCTGCCCGGCGGCTCCGAGGTCCCCGGCGTCCCCCTCGCGGGAGCCTGAGCTCTCCGACAGCGGGCGCGGCCCCGGGCTCTCGGGCCCGGGGCCGTTCCGCTCAGTGCGTGCGGGGGAACGCCCCGGGCCGGGGCGTCACGAAGACCGCCTGCGCCTCGGCGAGCACCTCGTCGCGGTGGGTGCTGCGGCCCCACACCTCGATCTTCCGCCCGCTCCGCGCCGTCACCCCGGCGACGTAGTCGATCGGCTCGTGCAGCGGGGTCGGGCGGATCATGCGCACCGACAGCGTGCCGGTCATCCCGGCGGTGCCGGAGGCAGCCTGCGCCACGCCCAGCACGTCGTCGAAGGCGGCCATGACGATCCCGCCGTGCAGGCAGCCGGGCGGCCCCTCGTAGGCGGCGCCGTAGGTCGCCCGGGCCCTCACGTGCTCGCCGTCCTGCCACATGGTGAGCGGCGCGGCCAGCGCGTTGCTGCGGCCGGACAGCGGACTGCGCTCGAACAGGCCACCCAGCCCGCCGCCGGCGCCGGCGTTGCCCGGGAAGTCCGGCAGGCCGGCGAGCAGGCGTGCAGCGGTGGCCAGCACCTCCTCGGCCTGGTCCAGGGCCCGCTCGTCGGCCGCCTCGGTGTCCAGCCGCAGCACCGTCGGGACGAGGGCACGCAGCTGGTCGGCCAGCTCCTGCTGCCGCGCGCGCCGGGACGAGACCACCGGCGGGGGCGGGAACCAGGCGCGGCCGAATTCCGGCGCCGCTGTCTCCTCGGCCGCGCTCACCGGGCGGCCAGCAGGCCGCCGAGCCGCTCCAGCTGGCGGGCGGCACCCCCGAGCCCGAGCTCGTCGACCTTCCCGGCCAGGTACCAGCGGTGCAGCGGATAGGAGACGTCGACGCCCAGGCCACCGTGCAGGTGCACCGCCGTCTCGACCACGCGGTGCACGCCGTCGGCCGCCCAGAAGGCGGCCACCGCCGTCTCCTGGGCCGAGGGCAGCTGCTGGTCGAAGCGCCACAGCGCCTGCTGCATGGTCAGCCGCATCGCCTCGACGTCGATCCAGCAGTCGGCCACCTGCACGGTGATCGCCTGGAAGGTGGCGAGCGGACGGCCGAACTGCTCGCGCTCGGACACGTGCGCCGCGGCCAGCCGCAGCGCGGTCTCGGCGACGCCGACGGCGTGGGCGCACTGCAGCAGCGTCGACCTGGTGAGCGCGGCCTCGACCGCGGCAGCACCGTCCGCGCCGGCGGCGAGCACGTCGCCGTCGCCGAGCCGCACGTCGTCGAGGGTCACCGTGGCATGCGGTTCCTCCGAGCTGACCACCTCGTCGGCGAGGGCCACCCCCGCAGTCGCCGTCGGCAGGAGGACGAGCAGGAGCGTTCCGTCGTCGGCGGTGGCCGACAGCACCAGGTGCGAGGCCTGCCGCGCCCACGCGACGGCGACCCGGGTGCCGCGCAGCAGCCAGCCGTCGTCGGTGCGGGAGGCGGTCACGGTCGGGTGCCAGGAGTCGCCGACCCCGGCCTCCGCGAGCGCGGGGACGACGACGGCGCCGCCGGTGGCGCCGGTCGCCAGCAGCGCGGCGTCCTGCGCACGGCGGGCCGCCGCGACCGTCGCGAGGGCGGCGAGCACCGCCACCACCGGCACGCGCCCGGCGACCCGCCCGCACTCCTGGGCGACCACCGCGGCCGCGGCCAGGTCGAGGCCGCCGCCACCCGCGTCCTCGGGCACGGCCAGACCCAGCAGCCCGGCCTCCCCCAGCCGGCGCCACAGCGCCTCGTCGACGCCCGCCGAGGCGTGCTCGGCCGGGGTCGCGGTCGCGAACAGGGTGGTGGCGAGATCGGCCACCGCGACGTGCTCGTCGTCGGGGGTGAAGTCCACGGTGCTGCTCCTTGGTCGAGGGGGTCGGCGGGCGGGTCAGCGCCGGCCGCGGGGCAGGCCGAGGGCGGTCTGCGCGAGGATCTCGCGCTGCACCTCGTTGGAGCCGCCGCCGAAGGTCCGCACCGGGGCGCTGCGGTAGGCCTTCTCCAGCACGCCGGCCAGCTCGGCCGCCGGGGATCCCTGCCGGACGACGCCGGCGCGGCCGACCACCTCGAGCAGCATCCGGAAGACCTCGACGTCGGTCTCGCTGCCCAGGACCTTGCCGGCGGACGCGTCGGCCGGCGTGAGCGTGCCGACATGGGTCTTCCACGCCATCCGCCAGTTCAGCAGCTTCAGCGCCTCGAGCCGGGCGAACGCCCGGGCCAGCGTCGTGCGCACCCAGGGGACGTCGACGAGCCGGCCGCCGTCGGGCGTGACCTCGGCCGCGGCCCAGGTGCGCACCGCCTCGAACACCTCGAGCGACCGCCCGCCCATGGCGGCCAGCGCGACCCGCTCGTGGTTGAGCTGGGAGGTGATCAGCTGCCAGCCGGCGTCGACCTCCCCCACGACCATCTCCGCCGGGACGACGAGGTCCTCGTAGTACGTGGCCGTGGTGACCTCGCCGCCGATCGTGCGGATCGGGGTCCAGGAGAAGCCGGGCGACGTGGTGTCGACGAGCAGGATCGTGATGCCCTTGTGCTTGGGGGCGTCGGGATCGGTGCGGCAGGCCAGCCAGACGAAGTCGGCGACGTCCCCGCCGGTCGTGTAGACCTTGCCGCCGTTGACGACGAAGACGTCGCCCTGCCGCACGGCGCGGGTGCGCAGGGACGCGAGGTCGGTGCCCGACCCCGGCTCGGTGTAGCCGATCGCGAAGTCGAGCTCGCCGGACAGGATGCCGGGCAGGAAGCGGTCCTTCTGCTCCTGCGTCCCGTGCCGCATGAGCGTCGGGCCGACCGTGTTCAGCGCGATCATCGGGGTCGGCGCGTTCGCCCGGGTCGCCTCGTCGAAGAAGACGAACTGCTCGATGACCGATCGCCCCTGACCCCCGTACTCGCGAGGCCAGCCGATCCCCCACCAGCCGTCGGCACCGATCTTGCGCCGGATCTCCCGCACCGTCGGACCGCGGTTCCCCTCGGCCGCGATCGCCGCCCGCACCTCGTCGGTCAGCAGCGTGTCGAAGTAGGCGCGCAGCTGGGTCCGGAGGTCGTGCTGTTCGGGGGTGTAGTCCACGTACATGGTGCCCACCTTCGCCGAGAACGCGTTCCAGTTCGCAGCCAATCGGACGGCCGCCCTCCCGTCAAGGACCGGACGCCCGGACGGCGCCCGCGATCAGGGGAAGAGCGACTCCCCGGTGGCGGCGTCGCGTGCCGAGAGCGCTTCCACGGGGCAGCCGTCCAGCGCTTCCCAGACCGGGTCGCTCTCCTCGACCGGGTGCACGAGCACGACCGCCTGGCGCTGATCGTCCGCACCGAACACGGCCGGAGCGGTGCGGCGGCACATGCCCGAGCCGATGCAGTCGGGACCGACGGAGATCTCCAGGAACCGGGCCATGACCTGTCCTCGCTTCGCGTCCGGGGCGGGACGGACGCTAGCAGTGATCAGCCCGGGAGAAGAGAACGCGTTGCAGGAGAGGTGGACCGCCGTCTCCCTTGCCGCGTCGTCAGAACCGGTTCTAGGGTGTGCCCCGCCCGGCCCGGCGCGTCCGGCTCCCAACGGTCCCGACGTCGACGCCGCCCCGACGAAGTGGAGCCTCGACGTGCTGTCCCCGCTCGACGACCTCCCCGTGCACCAGGTGGCCCAGACCATGGCCACCGTGGGCACCGGTGACCGCAACTTCTACGACCGCTACTACTTCAACCTGCACAGCTGCAGCGACGAGCTGTTCCTGGTCGCGGGCCTGGGCCAGTACCCGAACCTGGGCGTCACCGACGCGTTCGTGGCCGTGGCGCACGGCGACGTCCAGACCGTGGTGCGCAGCTCCCGCCCGCTGGGGCTGGACCGGATGGACACCACCGTGGGTCCGTTGCGCGTCGAGGTGCTCGAGCGGTTGCACCGGGTGCGCCTGGTCTGCGACGAGATCGACGGCTTCGCCCTCGACGTCACCTTCGAGGGCGCCCACCCGGCCTACGAGGAACCCCGGATGCTCAGCACCTCGTCGTTCGGGCGCGTCACGATGGACACGATGCGCTTCCTCCAGGCGGGCTCCTGGTCGGGCCGCCTGGTGCTCGACGGGGTCGAGCGCGCGGTCACCCCGGAGACCTTCCAGGGCAACCGCGACCGCTCCTGGGGCATCCGTCCGGTCGGCGAGGCGGAGCCGGCCGGCGGCGCCCAGCGCTCCTCGTTCTTCTGGAACTACTTCGTCGCCCAGTTCCCCGGGTTCTGCCTGGTCTACATGGCCCAGGAGGACGCGCACGGCCGGCGCAGCCTGGAGGAGTCGGCCCTGGTGCGTGCCGACGGCAGCGTCGAGCACCTGGGCCGGCCCGAGCACGAGCTCGAGTTCCACCCCGGCACCCGCCTGGTGCAGCGGGCCACCGTGCGGTTCGGCAACGGTCGGGTGCTCACCGGCGAGGTGCTCCGCCCCCTGCACCTGGCCCGCGGGACGGGCTACGGGTTCGACGCCGACTGGCGCTCCGGCATGTGGCAGGGCGACGACCTCGTCGTGCAGCGGCGGGACTTCGACACGACCGACGCCTCGATCGTGCCGATGCCCGGTGCCATCGTCGACAACCTCGCCCGGTTCTCCCTGGACACCGGCGAGGTCGGCCACGGCCTGCTCGAGGTCATGACCATGGGACCGCACGCCCAGTACTTCACCGCCTGGGACGACGTCGCCTGAGCGGGGCCGGCCGCCGAGACGGCCGGCCCCGCGCCGGTCAGAGGCGCTCGATGATCGTCGCCGAGCCCAGCGCGCCCCCGGCGCACATCGCGATGAGCGCGAACCGCCCGCCGGTGCGCTCGAGCTCGTGCAGCGCCGTCGTCGTCAGCCGGGCGCCGGTGGAGCCGACCGGGTGCCCGATCGCGATGGCGCCACCGTTCACGTTGACCTTGTCCAGGTCGACGCCGTGCACCTGCGCGAAGGACAGGACGACCGAGGCGAACGCCTCGTTGACCTCGATCACGTCGATGTCGGCGATGCTCAGACCGGACTTCGCCAGGACCGCGGCCGTGGCGTCGACCGGGCCGTCGAGGTGGTAGTAGGGGTCGGAGCCGACCAGCGCCATGGCCCGGACCCGGGCGCGCGGGCGCAGACCCGAGGCCTCCGCCTTCTCGCGGCTCATCCAGAGGACGGCGGCCGCGCCGTCGGAGATCTGCGACGAGGTGCCGGCGGTGTGGATGCCGTCGGGGACGACCGGCGTGAGCCTGGCCAGGCCCTCCGTCGTCGTCTCGCGCAGCCCCTGGTCCCGGGACACGATCTGCGTCTCCCCCGTGGGTGCGCCGTCGGCCCCGAGCACCGGGGCCTCCAGCGCGAAGACCTCCCGGTCGAATCGCCCCTCGTCCCAGGCGCGGCGGGCGTTGAGCTGCGACCGCAGCCCGAACGCGTCGACGTCGGCACGGGTCAGCCCCCGGTTCACCGCGATCCGCTCGGCGCCACCGAACTGGTTGGGCAGGTCGATGTCCCAGTCGGTGTCCTTGGACGTGCCGGGGCCGTTGTAGACGTTGGCGCCCAGCGGGACGCGGGACATCGCCTCGACGCCGCAGGAGATGCCCGTGTCGATCGCCCCGGCCGCGATGAGGCCGACGACGAAGTGGCCGGCCTGCTGGGCCGAGCTGCACTGGCAGTCGACCGTGGTGGCCGCCGTCGCGGGCGGCAGGCCGGCGGCGAGCCAGGCGCCGCGGGTGACGTTGGACCCCTGCTCCCCCGCCTGGGTCACGCAGCCGCCCACGACCTGCTCGACCTCGCCGGGGTCGATGCCCGCGCGCTTGACCACCTCGAGCTGCGCGGCCCCCAGCAGCTTGGTCGCGTGCAGCCCGGAGAGCGCGCCTCCCCGCTTGCCGATGGGGGTGCGGGTGGCCTCGACGATCACGGCTTCGGGCATGCGCGACTCCTTGTCGGCTCGGATCGGCACTCGCGGCCGACCTCGCCGCGAAACTAGTACGGGTTCTAGTCGGCAACAAGGACTCCGAGAACTAGAACAAGTTCTTGACCACGCTTCGCCGACCTGGCTAGGTTGACCGCCATGTGAGCGGCGCCACACCCGGCTGTCGCCCCGCTGCCCGGAGGGGTGTCGCGCATGCCCGCAGTCGACGACAGGAACCGGGTGGACCCGGCCGTCGCCACCCTGGCCGAACGGGCCCGGCCCCTGCTCGGCGGGCCTCCTGGTGCCGGTGCGTACCGGTCGCGACCCGGTGAACCTGCCGATGGTGCACCACTGGTGCCAGGCGCTCGGCGACACCAACCCTGCGTACCTGGACGAGGAGTACGCGGCGTCCTCCACCCGCGGCCGGCTGATCGCACCGCCCGGGATGCTGCAGACCTGGATCATGGATGCGCCTCCGGCCGACGAGGGCGACCGGAACGAGTTGCTGGAGCTGCTGGACGAGGCGGGCTACACCTCGGTGGTCGCCGTCAACTACGAGCACGACTACCTGCGCGAGCTGGTGCACGGGGAACGGATCAGCGTCCGGTCCGCGGTGGAGGACCTCTCGGCGGAGAAGCGCACCGCGCTCGGCCCCGGGGTCTTCACGACCACCCGCCACGAGTACCTGACCGACGACGGCGAACTCGTCGGCATCGGGCGGATGCGGCTGCTGAAGTTCCGGCCACCGGCCGCGCCCGCCGAGCAGGGCAACCCGTCCGTGGACCCGCCGGCAGCCCGGCCGGCGCCGGCGCTGGGGCTGGACAACGAGTTCTTCTGGGCGGGCGTCGCCGCCGGGGAGCTGCGCATCCAGCAGTGCAACGGTTGCGGGGTCCTGCACCACCCACCCCAGCCGCTCTGCGACCGGTGCGGGAGCACCGACCAGGGCCACGTCCTGGCCTCCGGCCGCGGGACCGTGCACAGCTTCGTCGTGCACCACGGCCCGCCGCTGGCCGGCGTCAGCACGCCGCACACGGTGCTGCTGGTGGACCTGGCGGAGGGCGTGCGCCTCGTGTCCGAGCTGGCCGACGGCGTCGACCGCTCGCTCGTCCGCATCGGCCTGCCGGTCCGGCTCGAGATGAAGCAGCTGTCCGGCGACCAGGTGCGGCCGGCCTTCCGCCCCGACGACGACCGGGCCGCCCGGCCGGGAGAGGACCAGCGATGACCATGACCCGGCCGACCGCCGCGCCCGTCCAGGTGGGCGACGAACTCCCCGAGCTGGTGATCGAGGCCAGCGTGCGGAACATCGTCGCCACCGCCATCGCCACCCGCGACTACCAGGACGTGCACCACGACGTCGCGAGCGCCCAGCGCCGCGGCTCGAAGACGATCTTCACCAACATCCTGACCAGCAACGGCTACTGCCTGCGCCTGGTCACCGACTGGACCGGACCCGAGGCGGTGGTCGAGAAGGCCTCCATCCGGCTGGGCGTGCCCAACTACGCGGGCGACGAGCTCACCCTGCGCGGCCGGGTCGAGGCCGTGGAGGAGCTGGCCGAAGGGCGCCGGCTCACGGTGTCGGTGCGCGGCACCAACTCCCTCGGGGACCACGTGACCGGCATCGGTCGTCGTGCGACTGCCCGCGGACGGCACCCGGTGAGCCGCTCCTTCGCGCGGGAGACGGCGATCGTCGGCATCGGCGCGACCGAGTTCTCCAAGGCGTCGGGACGGTCGGAGCTGCAGCTCGCGGCCGAGGCGGTGCGGGCCGCGGTCGCCGACGCCGGACTCCGGCCCGAGGACGTCGACGGGCTGGTCACGTTCACGATGGACACCAACAGCGAGATCGCCGTCGCCCGGACCGCGGGCCTGGGCGACCTCACCTTCTTCTCCCGCATCCACTACGGCGGCGGCGCCGCCTGCGCCACCGTCCAGCAGGCCGCCCTCGCCGTCGCGGCCGGCGTCGCCGACGTCGTCGTCTGCTACCGGGCGTTCAACGAGCGCTCCGGCCACCGGTTCGGCGCCGGCAGCGCCCGGTCCGAGGCGACGTCCGAGGGCATCGCCAGCAGCTGGGTGAGCGCCTTCGGGCTGCAGACGCCGGCGTCCTGGGTGGCGATGTTCGCCCAGCGGTACATGCACGAGTACGGCGCCACCAGCGAGGACTTCGGGCGGGTGAGCGTCGCCGACCGGAAGCACGCCGCGACCAATCCCAAGGCCTGGTTCTACGGCCGGCCGATCACCCTGGCCGACCACCAGGCCTCGCGCTGGATCGTCGAGCCGCTGCGGCTGCTGGACTGCTGCCAGGAGACCGACGGCGGCCAGGCGATCGTGGTCACCACCGCCGAGCGGGCCCGCGACCTCCCCCACGCCCCGGCGCTCATCGCGGGGGCGGCGCAGGGCTCCAGCCGCGGGCAGGAGTCGATGGTCAGCTACTACCGGGAGGACCTCTGCGGCCTGCCGGAGATGGGCCTGGTCGCCGACCAGCTGTGGAACCAGTCCGGCCTCGGGCCCGGCGACGTGCAGACCGCGGTCATCTACGACCACTTCACCCCGTTCGTCCTGCAGCAGCTGGAGGAGTTCGGGTTCTGCGGACGCGGCGAGGCCAAGGACTTCATCGCCGGCGGCGCGATCGAACTCGGCGGCCGGCTGCCGGTGAACACCCACGGCGGCCAGCTCGGCGAGGCCTACCTGCACGGGATGAACGGCATCGCCGAAGGCGTGCGTCAGGTGCGCGGCACCGCCGTCAACCAGGTCCCCGACGTCACCAACGTGCTGGTCACCGCGGGCACCGGCGTCCCCACCAGCGGGCTGGTCCTGTCGGCCGACAGCTAGCCCTCCCCCATCCCGCACGAGCCGGACGAACTGGAGAGACTCCCATGAGCGCCGCCACCACGCCCGAGTCCGCATCGGCCGGGACGCGTCCGCGCTGCCCCGTCGACCTCGACCTGGTCGACCCGGACAGCTTCCTGTCCGGGATGCCGTTCGAGGCCTTCGCGCGCATGCGCGACGAGGCACCGGTGTTCTGGCACGAGCAGCCGGACGGGCCGGGGGGCGGCTTCTGGGCGGTGACGCGGGCGGCCGACATCCGGGAGGTCTCCCGCACGCCGGAGGTCTTCTCCTCCTACGAGCACGGCAGCCTGCTGCAGGCCAGCGCCCAGTCCCGCGACGACCTCGACATGACCCGGCTGCTGCTGATCAACATGGACGCGCCGGACCACACCCGTCAGCGCTCGATCGTCCAGCGCATCTTCACCCCGCGGAAGATCCGCGCCCTCGAGCCGCACCTGCGGGCCTTCGCCGAGGAGATCGTCGACCGGGCCATCGCCAAGGGCGAGGGTGACTTCGTCAAGGACGTCGCCGCCGAGCTGCCGCTGCTGGCGATCTGCGAGCTGATGGGCATCCCGGCCGAGGACCGCGAGAAGATCTTCGACCTGTCCAACCGGCTGATCGGCTCCGAGGACCCCGAGTTCCGCACCAGCCCGGAGGACGCCCAGGCCGCCTCGGCGGAGATGTACATGTACGCCAACGAGCTCGCCGAGCAGCGCAAGCGCGAGCCGCACGAGGACATCATCACCGAGCTGCTGAAGGCCGAGGTGGACGGGCACGCCCTGAGCGTCAGCGAGTTCGACATCTTCTTCCTGCTGCTCGCCGTCGCCGGCAACGAGACCACCCGCAACGCGATCACCCACGGCATGAAGGCCTTCTTCGACCACCCCGACCAGTGGGAGGTGTTCCGTCGCGAGCGGCCGGAGACCACCGCGGACGAGATCATCCGCTGGGCCACGCCGGTCATGCAGTTCCAGCGCACGGCCACCTCGGACCACGTGCTCGGCGGTCAGCAGATCCGGGCGGGTGAGCGGGTGGTGCTGTTCTACAGCGCGGCCAGCCGCGACTCCTCCTTCGAGGAGGCCGACCGGTTCGACGTCCGGCGGGTGCCCAACGACCACGTCGCGTTCGGCGGCGGTGGCCCGCACTTCTGCCTCGGCGCGAACCTGGCGCGGGCCGAGGTGCACATCATCTTCGACGTGATCGCCGACCGGATGCCGGACCTGGTTCCCCTGGACGACGTCCGGCCGCTGCGCTCGATGTTCATCAACGGGATCAAGGCGTTCCCCGTCCGCTACGTGCCCGCCGCGGCGGGCTGAGGAGGCGGCGCGGGCCGGCGGCGGTGCGCGCCCGGCATGCCGACGCCGCGCCGGAGCTCACTCCGGCCCGCTGTTCGGGGTGCCGGGCCGCGGCACGTATCGTCGCGAGGTCACGGCGCAGCGGCTCCAGACCCGGGCCGCGCCCAGGCCCCGCACCGTCGCCCGGCTCCGGGCCGCGGTCGGGTCGGTTCGCAGGTCGGCATGGCGCACGCCGTGACGCCGAGCACGGGAGGGCAGGCAGCCCACGATGGCAGAGTCACCACAGCCCCAGCTGGACGGCCCCGCGATCCTCGCGGCGCTGACCGAGGACGATCTCGGCTCGCCCGCCCAGCGGGAGCGCCGCGCCCGGATCCTCGACGTGACGCTCGCCCTCGCCTCGCGCGGCGGGTTCGACGCGGTGCAGATGCGTGAGGTGGCCGAGCGCGCCGACGTCGCCCTGGGCACGCTGTACCGCTACTTCCCCTCGAAGATCCACCTGCTGGTCTCGGCCATGTCGCGCGAGTTCCGCAAGGCGGCCGAGAAGCTGGAGCGGACGCCGGTGCCCGGTGACACCGCCGTCGACCGGGTGCTCTACGTCCTCGGCCGGCACACCCGGACCCTGCAGCGGACGCCGATGCTCACCGAGGCCATGACCCGGGCGATCATGTCCGCCGACGCCTCCGTCGCCAACGAGGTCCTCGAGGTGGACCGGCACACCCGGCGCATGATCATCGGGGCGATGACCGACGGGGAACCCACCGACGAGCACCAGCAGATCGCCGAGGTCATCGGCGCGGTGTGGCTGTCCAGCCTGATGTCCTGGGTGATGCGCCGGTCGTCGGCCGAGGACGTCGCCAAGCGCCTGGAGCTCGCCGTCCGGCTGCTGCTCGGCCCCAACTCGGGTCGCTGACCCACCCCTCCCCCGCTCCCCTGACCGCCCCGCCGGGCGGTCCTCCGCCGTGCCCCCCGGCGTCACGCCCAGGCCCCTTGCCGCGTCACTAGAACGCGTACTAGTTTCGGGGTCCGTCGAGGATGAGGAGCGGTCACGTGACACGAGGGAACGCGTTGGACGGCCGGGTCGCCGTCGTGACCGGCGCCGGGGCGGGGCTCGGCCGCGCGGAGGCGCTCGCGCTGGCGGAGGGCGGGGCGGCGGTCGTGGTCAACGACGTGGGCCCGGCCGCGCAGACCGTCGTCGACGAGATCCGCGCAGCGGGCGGTTCGGCCGTCGCCGTGCTCGGGGACGTGGGCGACTGGGCGCTCGGCGAGCACCTGGTGCAGACCGCGGTGTCCGAGTTCGGCTCGCTGGACGTGCTGGTCAACAACGCCGGCGTGCTGCGCGACAAGATGATCTTCAGCCTGTCGGAGTCCGACTGGGACGACGTCATCCGCGTGCACCTCAAGGGCCACGCGTCGGTGTCGCGTGCTGCCGCGGTGCACTGGCGGGCGGCGAGCAAGGCCGCCGAGGGCCCGGTCTACGGCCGGGTCGTCAACACCTCCTCCGAGGCCTTCCTCTTCGGCTCGGCCGGGCAGCCCAACTACTCCGCGGCCAAGGCCGGCATCGTGGCGCTGACCCTCTCCACCGCGCAGGGCCTGGCCCGCTACGGCGTGAAGGTCAACGCGATCTGCCCCCGGGCCCGCACCCAGATGACCGCGCACGTCTTCGGCGAGGCCGAGGAGACCGGCGAGCTGGACCGGCTGGCGCCCGAGCGGGTGGGCACCTTCGTGCGCTACCTGGCCTCGCCCGCCGCCGAGGCGATCAGCGGCCAGGTCTTCGTCGTCTACGGCGACCTGGTGGGGCTGATGGCGGCCCCGGTGGTCGAGCAGAAGTTCCAGGCCTCCGGATCCGCGTTCACCGTCGAGGAGCTGGACGAGCAGCTGACCCCCTACTTCGCCGACCGCGACCCCGGGCGGACGTACTCGGCCCGGTCCGTGGCGCAGCTCGACTCCGCCCCGGAGCCGGCCGCGGCGGGCTGAGCCACCGCTAGGTGCGGACGGCGGGCACCGGCTCGGGGTCCCGCGGAGGCCGAGCATGCGCTCGCCGATGATGTTGAGCTGCACGTCGGTGGTGCCGCCGGCGATGGACAGGCAGCGGGCGTTCAGGAAGCTCGCGGTCGGCGTGCCCCGGCCCTGCTCGGCCGAGAGCGCCGCGGTGCCCTGCCACTCCATGGCGGTCTGCCACACCTGCTGGATGTGCTCGACGCCGAGCAGCTTGGCGATGCTGGACTCCGCGCCGGGCTGGGCGCCGGACAGCGACCGCAGCGTGGTGCGGAACCCCAGCAGGGCGCCGGACTGCGCCTCGCCGAGCGCGTCGCCGAGGGCGGTGAGCTGCTCGACGTCGAAGTCCTCCCCCGCGTCGGCCGCCAGCCCGAGCAGGGCC
This sequence comes from uncultured Actinomycetota bacterium, assembly GCA_963747895.1. Taxonomy (GTDB): domain Bacteria; phylum Actinomycetota; class Actinomycetes; order Mycobacteriales; family Geodermatophilaceae; genus Blastococcus. The sequence continues at coordinate 248,099 of CAVVGX010000009.1, read as the reverse complement.
TCGCCGCCCACCCCGACCGACGAGCCGGACGCCAGCGACACGCGCTCGTTGGCCAGGGTCGTCCGGGCCAGCTTCCAGCCGTCGCCGGGTTCGGCGACCAGCATCTCGTCGGGCACGAAGACGTCGTCGAAGAAGACCTCGTTGAACAGGGCGTCGCCGGTGATCTCGCGCAGCGGCCGGACGTCGATGCCCGGTGACGACATGTCGACGAGGAAGTAGGAGATGCCGCGGTGCTTCTTCACCGAGGCGTCGGTACGGGCCAGGCAGATGCCCCACTCGGCCTCGCGCGCCAGCGACGTCCACACCTTCTGGCCGGTCAGCTTCCAGCCGCCCTCGACCTTCTCCGCCCGTGTGCTGAGGGCGGCCAGGTCGGAGCCCGCGCCGGGCTCGCTGAACAGCTGGCACCAGACGAGCTCGCCGCGCAGCGTCGGCGGGAGGAAGCGCTCCTGCTGCGCCGGGCTGCCGTGCGCGATCAGCGTGGGCACCACCCAGGCGCCGACGACGAGGTCGGCCGGCCGCAGCCCGGCGGCGGACAGCTCGTCGGCGATGACCAGCTGCGCGACGGAGTCGGCGCCGCGCCCCCACGGTGCGGGCAGGTGCGGTGCGGCGAAGCCGGTGTCGCCGAGGAAGGCCGCGCGCTCGGCCTCCGGAAGCGCCTGCGCCGGGAACAGGTCGGCCCGCACCTGCTCGCGCACCTGCTCCGCCTCCGGCGGCAGGTCGACGTCGAGCTGGCGGCGGACGCCGTCCAGGGCGAGCCGGCCCACCCGTCGGCTCCAGGTCCGGCGCGGGCCGAGCACCAGGCGCAGGGTGTGGGCGCGGCGCAGGTAGAGGTGCGCGTCGTGCTCCCAGGTGAAGCCGATGCCGCCGAGGGTCTGGATGCAGTTCTTGGCCGTGCTCAGCGCCGCGTCGGGGGCCAGGGCGCCGGCGACGGCGGCGGCGAGCTCGGCCTCGCGGGGGTCGGCGACGGCTCCGGGCACGGCCGCGCGGGCGGCGTCCCAGGCGCAGGCGCCGGCCTGCTGGGCCTCGGCGAGCATGCGGGCACACCGGTGCTTGACGCCCTGGAACTGGCCGATCGGCCGGCCGAACTGCTGGCGCACCTTCGCGTAGTCGCTCGCCGTGGTCACGCACCAGTCGGCCAGCCCGGAGGCCTCGGCCGCGAACAGCGTCGCGGCGAGGTCCGCGGGCCGCTGTGCGGGGAGGTCCAGCACCCGGTCGGTCACGTCCACCGCGTCCACCCGGACCTGGACGTTCCGGCGGACGAGGTCGTGGCTCGGCAGCTCGAGGACCTCGACCCGCTCGCGGTCCAGCACCACCCAGGCGGTGCCGTCGCCGTCGCGGACGGGGAGCACGAACAGGCCGGCGGTCTGGCCGCCCACGACCGCGCCGGAGGTCCCGGTGAGCGTCGGCACCCCGCCCGGCCGGGACAGCTGGAGCGACCCGGCGTCCAGCCCGACGGCGGCGCAGCGGCTGCCGTCGGCCAGCCCGCCGACGAGGTCCGCCCGGCCCGCCTCCTGCAGGACCAGGCTCGCCAGGGTCGTGGGCAGGACCGGGCCCGGAGCCATGGCCCGGCCCAGCTCCTCCAGGACGATGGCCAGCTCCACCGGGCCGTAGCCGGAGCCGCCCGACTCCTCGGGCAGGTGCAGTCCCAGCAGGCCCTGCGCGGCGAGCGAGGGCCAGTAGGCGGGCAGCCGCTCGTCCTTCGCCTCCACGGCCTCGCGGCGGACGGCGGAGGTCACGTGCCGGTCCGCCCACCCCCGCACGGAGTCCCGCAGGGCGAGGTGCTCGGTGGTCAGACCGATGGTCATGGACGTCCTCCGGAGATGCCGGGCGAGAGCGAGAACCTGTTCTAGCACAGCCGGCGTCGGAGGTGGGGCGGACGACCTGTCAGGCGGAGACCTGCGGACGGCGGTCCGCCCACGGCGCGGCCTGCTCCAGGGCCGCGGCGACCCGGACCAGCACGTCCTCGCGGCCGAAGGCGGCCACCAACTGGACGCCGACCGGCAGCCCGTCCTCCGTCCAGTGCAGGGGCAGGCTGACCGCCGGCTGGCCGGTCACGTTGAACTGGGCGGTGTAGGGCATGAAGCTCCCCACCCGGCGGCCCTCGTCTTCCGGGCCGCCCGCGGCGAACCAGCCCAGCTCCGGCGGCGGCGCGCCCACCGTCGGGGTGACGAGCAGGTCGAAGCCCCGGCCGTCCTGCTCCGTGGGCGTCCAGAACGCGGCCATCTGCCGCGCCCAGGCCCCCAGCTCCGCCCGCGCCGCCAGGTAGTCGGCGGACGACATCTTCTGCCCCATCGCCCGGTAGACGACGTTGCGGCGTTCCAGCTCGTCGTCGCGCACCGGGCGGCCGAGAAGGCGCTCGTGGGTGGCCAACTCGAGCGCGATGTCCGCCGCGATGGTGGCGCCGAACGAGCGCATGAATCGCTCGTCGAACATGGCGTCGGGAGCGTCGGTGCCGACCGTGCAGCCGAGCTGCTCGAGCAGCTGCCCGGCGCGGTCGACGGCGGCGCGGCAGTCGGGGTCCTCCACCTCCAGGAGGCCGACCCGCAGCCGGCCGACCGGGGCGCCCACCTCCTGGACCAGCGGGCGGGGCAGCGGCGGGGCGACGTAGGGGTCACCCGGCGCGGAGCCGCTGATCGCGTCGAGGACGGCCGCAGCGTCGCGGACCGTACGGGCGAGCGCGCCGTCGGTCGTGGCCCCGGCCCAGCTCTCGCCGACCTCCGGTCCGTGGCTGACGCGGGCGCGGGTGGGCTTGAGCCCGACCAGCGCGCACTCGGACGCCGGGATGCGGATCGAACCCCCGCCGTCGCTGGCGTGGGCGACCGGCACCATGCCCGACGCGACGGCCGCGGCCGAGCCGCCGCTGGACCCGCCGGCGGAGTGCGCCGGGTTCCACGGGTTGCGCGTCGGGCGGTGGGCGGCCGGCTCGGTGGTGATGGTGGTGCCGAACTCGGGCACGTTGGTGCGGCCGAGGAAGACGAACCCGGCGGCGCGGAACCGGCGGGCGAGGTCGCTGTCGGTGGGCCAGCGCAGGTCGGCGTCGCGGAGGTACGAGGTCCCGTAGTTCGTGGCCTCGCCGGCGACGTGGCAGCCGAGGTCCTTGAGCAGCATCGGGACGCCGCGGAACGGGCCGTCGGGGAGCTCGCCCCCTGCCTCCTTGCGGGCGTCGTCGAAGCGGTCGCGGATCACCGCGTCCAGCTGCGGGTTCACGCGCTCGATGCGTTCGATCGCGGCGTCGACGAGTTCGACGGGGCTCGCCTCGCCGGACCGCACCAGCTCGGCCTGTGCGGTGGCGTCCAACCATGTGGTGTCGGTCATGCGTCGGACGCTAGCGCCGGGATCGGTCCCGGTCACCTCGTCGTGTCCCCGGCCGCTGGGCGCGGGGGCGTGCCTTACCGTGCGCGCGGGGTGACGACGCGTCCGTGGCGCCTGGTCGTTCCGTCCGGCGGCCCCTGCTGCCGTTCCCGCACGCACGAAGAGGGGCCATGACCGGTCGTCGCGCAGCTCTCCTGGTGGTTCCGCTGCTGTTCCTGGGCGCCTGCTCGGGATCGGACGGGGAGGACCGGAGCAACGCCTCCGAGAAGGCCCCGAAGAGCAGCCTGGACTTCGACGACTGCGACGTCGACGTGCCGGCGGGCGTGGACATGGAGTGCGGCACGCTCGAGGTGCCGGCCGACCGGGACGACCCCGACGGCGGGGAGATCGAGCTGGCCTTCGGCATCGTCCGGAGCGACGCCCCGAACCTGGCCGACGACCCCGTCGTCTACCTGTCGGGCGGTCCGGGCCAGAGCACGCTGGAGCTGGTGTCGCAGGGCTTCGCGCAGCTCTACGAGCCGCTGACGGCGAACCGCGACCTCGTGCTGCTGGACCAGCGGGGCACCGGGCTGAGCGAGCCGTCACTGGCCTGCGACGAGTACACGGACTGGGCGCTGGACTCCCTGGGCTCCGACCTGCCCGACGAGGAGCTGGAGGCCGGGGCCCTCGACGCGCTCGAGGCGTGCCACGAGCGTCTGGCCGACGACGACGTCGACTTCGCCGACTACAACAGCGCGGCCTCGGCTGCCGACCTGGAGGACCTGCGGATCGCGCTCGGCTACGACGAGTGGAACCTGTACGGGGTCTCCTACGGCACCCGGCTGGCGCAGCAGGCCATGCGCGATCACCCCGACGGCATCCGGTCGGTGGTGCTGGACTCCGCCTACCCCGCCGACGCCGACCTGTACGCGGAGATGCCCGGCAACGCCGAGCGGGCCATGGAGGCGCTGTTCACCACCTGCGCCGACGACCCCGCGTGCGCGGCCGCGTACCCGGACCTGGGCGGGACGTTCCGGGAGCTGGTCGCCAGGCTGAACGCCGCACCGGCGCCGGTCACCGTCGTGGACGCGGCGAGCGGGGAACGGGTGCAGGACGACCTCGACGGCGACGACCTCGTGGGCTTCCTCTTCGAGTCGCTGTACTCCACCGAGTTGGTGCCGCACCTGCCCGAGGTCATCACCGCCGCGGCTGCCGGCGAGTTCGGCTCGATCGGCCTGCTGCTCGGCACGCAGCTCCAGTCGCTGGACGCCGTGGCCATCGGCCAGCAGCTGGCCGTGCAGTGCAACGAGGAGGTGTCCTTCGGGTCCCGCGAGGACGCCGCCGCGGCCGCCGCGGACCACCCGCTGGTCGAGGGGTACTTCCAGAGCGGCCCCAGCTCCGGCTCCGGCATCTTCGACGTGTGCGACTCGTGGGACGCCGGCGAGGCCGACGACGAGGCGAACGAACCGCTGACCAGCGACATCCCGACGCTGGTGCTGGCCGGGGAGCTGGACCCGATCACCCCGCCGCGGTGGGGCCAGGAGATCGCCGAGGGCCTGTCCGAGAGCTTCTTCGTGCAGTTCCCCTTCACCGGCCACGGATCCCTGCCCAGCCGCGAGTGCGCGGTGCGCATCACGGATGACTTCCTGAACGCGCCCCGTCGTGAGCCGGGGACGGGCTGCGTCGACGACATCGCGGTGCCTGCCTTCACCCCGGAGGGCATCCAGGTCGGGATGACGCCGTTCGAGAGCGACGACCTCGGCCTCGCCGGCCTGCGTCCGGAGGGGTGGATCGAGGCGGTCCCCGGTCTGTGGCAGGAGTCGTTCCTGTCGTCCCTGATCCAGCAAGTCGTCCCCGACGTCACTGCCCAGGAGGTGCTCGCGACGGTCGCGGAGCAGCTCGGCACGGAGGAGCCGCTGCAGCCGGTCGGCGAGCTGACCACCGAGGCGGCGGACTGGCAGCTCTACCGGATCGTGGAGCTGGGGCAGAGCATCGACATGGCGCTGGCTGACGGCCCGGACGGTCTGATGCTGGTCCAGCTGACGACGAGCCCGAGCCGCGGGGACGTGCACCGCGCGCAGATCTTCCTGCCGGCCGTGGAGGCGCTCGGACCGCTGTCCTGACCGCTCGAGCAACCCTGCCGAGGAATCCGGAGCCGCCGCGCTAGGCTCTCCGCGGACCTCTCGCAGGTCTCGCGGGTGTAGCTCAATGGTAGAGCCCCAGCCTTCCAAGCTGGCCATGCCGGTTCGATCCCGGTCACCCGCTCCACGTCCTGACCAGCTCGTACGCCCGTTTGCACAGCTCAGCGCGGCGTTGGGGCCCCTCCCTTGCCTTATAGGTCCTGACCCCTGTTGGCCGCTGACCACCGGCTTTGGCCGGTGCTTGAGGCACGCGAAACGCACGGCCCGGCCGCGGATGACGGGACTGCTCGCCCTCGCGCTGATCGCGACCGGCCCACTGGCGGTGTTCAGCGGCCTCGCGGCGCTGTACCTCGTGCCCCGGGTGGTCGGCCAGGCGGGCTGCTGACGGTGGCTGTGGGAGCGGGCGTACTGGTCCTGCTGGGCATCATCATCGGTGTGCTCTGCGGCCTGTTCCGCCTCCGCGAGACGGGCCCGGGCGATGTCGCCTTCGGGTCGACAGATGCACCGGACTGGTCGGCCTCGTGACGGCCGGCTACCTCGTCTACCTGCAGTTCGCCGACTCCCCCCAGCGGTACGGCGCCACGGGGCTGGCAACGGCGGTGCTCCTGGGTCGATGGCTGCTGTTGACCACCGCCGCGCTGCTGATCGGCTACAGGCTCATGCTGAGGAGTGCGGCGCGGCGACAGGCCGGCGCACCCGTACCCCGGTCGGCCGACGACGTCGGACCTAGCCGCTGAGCTGCTGTCGGCCATCGACGGGCGCCATGGTCGGGCAATCCGATCTGGGGCGCTCAGGAACTGCTGGGCTTCCCCGCCCCCGGCCCATCGGTCAACCGGGCCGAGGGCGTCAGGGGATCTTCCGGGGCAATGACCCGCGGTCCAACGCCGGGAGGTCGGTGGCCTTCACCGTCATCCCCGCGCTCGGGGCGTTCGTCTTCTTCGACGCCGGGGTGTGGCCGGTCGGGCTGCTGCTCATCGGCTGATCGCCATCTACGTCGTCGACTTCTTCGTCAGCATCGGAATCGCGGCCGCCGAGCGGGCTCTCGGCCTCGCGCACGTGCTCACCGTGCCTATGGCTGATGTACCTCACGGTGAGCACCACCCTGAACATCGCGAGCGGTTTCGACCTCCCCGCTGGCTGACGCCGTGCCCGGTGGAACGCGTCGACCGGCGGCCGCATGCTCCCGGGCGGGCGCTCAGGCGCGTCCCCGCTCCGCCCAGCGGACGAGGAACTCGCCGGCCGAACCCACCAGCATAAGCAGACTGCCGATCACAAACAGCCAGATGCCGGCGGTCTTCAGCGCCTCGAAGAAGAACAGGATGCTGCCGACGAAGAAGGCGGCGTTCCCGATCAGGCCCAGGACGCGATGGATCCACGGAAACTCGTGGATCACCTCGCTGATCGACCGGTCGGCGGCGAGGGAGGGGCTGCTCGTGCTCTTCAAGTTCGACATCGGGCGAGGGCCTACCCCGCCGCCGTGCACGTTCACACCACGCCGCCCGTCGGCAGCCGCCTGGCGTCCGGGCGCGGGATGCACCGCTGCGTCGGTGCCTAAACGGCCCGCGCGGAGTTGATCGACCTCCGGTGCCCCGCCGCGCCGCGAGCACCGGCTCGACCCACGCCGTCATCGGCCGGCGAGCGGCCCTCGAAGACGGGGCGGCGCTATCCAGATCACCTCCGGGGCGTTGAGGCACGCGGAAGGCACGGAATCAACCGGGCACCGCCCTGACCAGCGCAGATGGTGCTTCGAGTTGCAAGCCTCCCAAGCTGGCCATGCCGGTTCGATCCCGGTCACCCGCTCCATGGATCGACCCGGCGAGCCGCTCAGCTCGTCGCCGACGAGGTGACCCCGGTCGCGACGAGCGTGGCGAGCTCTCGCGCCACCATCGGGCCGGCGTTCTGGTTCTGGCCGGTGACGAGGTTGCCGTCGACGACCCAGTGGTTGGCGAACGGATCGCGGAACTTCGTCCGGCTCTCGAAGACAGCACCCATCTTCCGCAGCTCGGTCTCGGGGTGGTGTGGCGTCGAGCCGATGCCGAGCTCGCCGACCTGTTTGTCGGTGACGGCGCAGATGTGGCGGCCGTCGACCAGCGGCGTGCCGTCGGGCGACGTGGCGTTGAGGAGGCCGAGGGGTCCGTGGCAGACGCCGCCGATGGCGCGGCCGAGGGCATTGGCCTCGGTGATCTTGTCGGCGAGATCATCCGAGAAGCCGAAGTCGAACGACGCGCCCCAGCCGCCGGCGAGGAACACGATGTCGTAGTCGGCCATGTCGAGGTCGCCGACGGCCAGCGAGCCGCGCACCTTCGCGCGGAAGTCGTCGTCGGCGAGGAACCGGTCGTCGTACGCGCTGCGCAGCACCGGCTTGAGCGACTGTGGATCGACGGGGATGGCCCCGCCGCGCGGGCTGGCCACGTCCACGGTCATGCCGGCGTCCTGGAAGACGTAGTACGGCGCGGTCATCTCGCTGGCGAAGACGCCCGTGGGCTTGCCGATGTCGAGCACACCGTGGTTGGTGGCGATGACGAGGGCTCGCCTGCCGCGGAGGTCGGGGACATCGTGCGCCAGCGGGTCATCGGGGTGCATTCCGAACCGTTGGATCAGCCGGCGGAGGGCTCGGACAGGGCGCGGTGGCGTCTTCGCCGGCGGACCCGCGGTGGGCCGGCGCTCGGCATAGGGCCAGGGAGCGTTGCGCTCGGGAACCGAGTCGGCTCGTTCGGTCTTCAGGATCCCGCGGAGGTGCGCCTTCAGGTCGTCGAGCCCGGCGTCGGTCCAGCGGTTGACGGATTCGACGGGGTCGGCCGTGAGGTCGTAGAGCTCCCACTGATCCTCGAGCGCCGCAGTCCGGTACACGTGGCCACCGATGCCGCTGGCAGCGAGATGCCGGACGCCTGGTTCGGTCCACGTCGACGGGTCGTCGAAGCTCCGTACGAGCTTCCACAGGTGGCCGGCGCCGCCGGCGACCACGTCGTCGGGGAGCCGGACGACGATCCCTTCGAAGTTGGCTGCCACGTGCGCCGGCACCTGGATGCGCAACGGCGCCGGGGGCTTGGCGACGCGCCGGAGCCGTCGGGCGACGCCCGATGCGCCGCTGTCGCCTTCGGGCATGTTGTCGCGGGTCATCAGGTAGACGGCGCGCGCCTCGTCGGGGGCGGCACCGGCGACGACGGGCATCAAGCTGCGGCCCGGGAGGTCGTGGACCTCCGTGAACGAGGCGCGCAGCTCGGCGGCGACCGCGGCCTCGTCGATGCCGGCGGCTTCGAGCAACGTGGGCACGATGTCGACGTGCGACGTCGGCGCCTCGACCGTCGCCTTCGCGGTGGCGTTCGCACCGACGCGAGCGATCACGAACGGCACCCGCGTCGCCTCGTCGTAGAGGTTGAACCACTTCTGCTGCAGGCCGCCGTGGGCGCCGAGCAGCTCGCCGTGGTCCGAGGTCCGCACGAGCACCGCGTCCTCCGATCCGCCCTCCGTGACCGCACGTCGCACTCGGTCGAGAGGGCCGTCGACCTCGGCGTGGAGGCGGTGGTACAGGTCGCGATGCTCCTGGGCGCCGCGCTCGTAGATGCGCCTCACCGCCGCCGCCGGGCCGTAGCAGGAGTAGTAGGACTCGCGGAACGCGATCTGCGCCGCGGGCTTCGTCGACAGGTCCTCGTCGGCGGTCGGGGAAGCCGCGACACGAGGAGGATCGAGCGGCGACGGGGCGAGCGGGCTCCGTCGGGCCCAGATCGGGAACAGCACGATGTCGTGCGGATTCACGAAGCTGGCCACCAGCAGGAACGGGCGGAGCGCATCGGCGTCGCCAGCGCGCCGACGGGCGTACCGGTCCTCGAGCCAGGCGACGACGCGGTCCGCGAGCAGCGGATCGCGCCGGATCCCGGCGTCGCGCATTTGGCCGCCATGGGGCTCGGGTCCGACCCACCCGGAGAAGCCGTACGGGGCGAGCGGGTCGGCGTCGAGGTAGCGCTGCACGGCCGCCGCGTCCACGGCGCCGTCCGCGTCGTTGGTGTCGAGCCGCGAGCCGTCGACGTCGTGGAGGTCGGCGTGGGAGATGTGCCACTTGCCGTCGTAGTGCGTGTCGTAGCCGGCGGCACGGAACCAGTTGCCGAGGGTCGGCACCTCGCCGGCGCGCAGCCAGCGCATGCGGCTGTCGTCGGCCATCTTCCCGAGACCGTCGGTCTGGGTGACGCCGTGGACGTCGGGATACTGGCCGGTGAAGATCGTCGGCCGGCTGGGCACGCACGCGAGCGAGCCCGTGTAGTGCCGTCGGAAGCTGACCCCGTGATCGGTGAACCACGCGGCACCGGTCAGGGCACGCTCCCGCCAGGCGCGGACCTCGTCGGTCTCGTAGGGCGGTGCGGCGCGCTCCTCGTCGGTCATCAGGATGACGACGTCGGGGCGGCCGGTCGCTGCGTCACCGGTCATGGGGTTCCTCCAGGTAGGCGGCGATGCCGGCGAGCATCACGTCGGACTGCTTCGCCAGCACCCGTGCCACCACGCGCTCGGCGAGCTTCTGCGGCGGACGGGCACCGATCTCGACGGTGGTCGTCAGCGACACGACCGTCGCCCCGTCGCCGTCGGGAGTCAGCGACCAGCGGTTGCGCACGGTCCGCAGCCGAGGGGGCAGCCCCTCGATGTCGTAGGCCAGCGCCCCCGGGGGGTCGTGCTCGAGGATGCGCTCGACCAGGGTGCGGCGCCCGGTCTGGATGCGACGGGACGCGCCCACCGCTCCCCCGTCGGCCGCCGATCGGAGCATGCACGAGTGGTCGACGTTGTCGGCCCAGGCGCTGATGGTGCCGAAGTCGGCGAGGACGTCCCACACGGATCGCTGCGCGGCGGCGATCCGGCGCGTTCGGACGATCTCGGTCACGTCGTCGTCGCGATCACGTCCACGCATCCATCCGACACTATCGAGAGTTGAGCTGTCAATAGATTCTGCGCTCGCGACTCGCAGAACCCGGGGGCTGTCGTACTCTCCCGCCGTGAGCATCGAGGAGTTGACGCCGGTCGACGGACGCAGAGCACGACGCGAACGCAACCGCGCAGCCGTCATCGACGCTCTGCTGAGCCTGATCGACGAGAGCCACGTCCCGCCGTCGACCGACGACATAGCCGAGCGGGCGGGCGTGTCGGTGTCCTCGCTGTTCCGCTACTTCGAGAGCCTCGACGATCTGCAGGAGCAGACCATCGAGCGGCACTACCAGCGGTTCGCTGCCCTGTACGAGATCGCAGCCACGGGCGTCGGCTCGCGCGCCGACCGGATCGACCGACTGGTCGACGCCCGGATCACGCTGTACCGGTCGATCGCGCCGGTCGCCCGGCTCGCCCGCTCGCGCAGTCTCGACAACCCGCGACTCGCCGACCGGCTGGTCGAGATGCGGTCCCGCTTCAGCCGCCAGATCCGCGATCACTTCGCGCCCGAGCTGGCGACGCTCTCCCGAGCCGACGGCAACGACCTCGTCGTCCTCCTCGACACGCTGACGTCCTTCGAGTCCTGGGACATCGCACACACGACGCACGGCTGCTCCGATCGCCAGCTGGGCCGCGCCTGGAAGGCCGGCGTCACGGGGATCAGCGATCGGTTCCTCCCAGCCGAACCCTGAGCGTCGGGCCGCCGGTCAGGAGGCCCCCCTCGGGTGGACCTCGACGCGGTGGAGGTCGTCGCCGAGTTCGATCGCCCCGTCGAAGTGCGCGGCGGCGAGGGCCTTCCAGTCATCGCCGCCCCCGGACGGGAACGCCGGGACGTAGTGCGTCATCACCAGCGTCGCCATACCGCCGCGCTGCGCGGTCCGAGCGGCCTCCTCCGGCGAGGAGTGGTAGTCGAGAGTGTCCTTCAGGCGCTGGACAGGGATGGTCTCGATGACGTCCTTGCGGATGACGGTGTGCACCAGCGCCTCCGCCCCGCGGCACAGCCGGTCGAGCCCCTCGCACGGGACCGTGTCGCCTGCGGTCACGACCGATGCACCCTGGTGGTCGAACCGGAATCCGACCGTGGGGTGCACCGGGCGGTGGTCGGTGGGCGCACAGGTCACCGCGACCGCCCCGCCGAGGTCGATGACCCCGTCGTCGACCTCGATCACCCTGACCGGCGGAAAGCCGTAGGCGAGGTCGTCGTGATGCTCGATGCGGTACCCGATGTCGGGGCCGAGCGCCGCGACGACGTGGTCGACCACCTCCCGGGTGCCGACCGGACCGACGACGGTGAGCGGTGAGGGCTCGAAGGTCATGACCCAGCGCGACGTGATGACGTCGTCGAGGTCGGTGATGTGATCGCTGTGGAGATGGGTCAGCAGCACCGCCGTCAGGTCCCCGGCACCGACCCCGGCAGCGGCCAGACGCATGAGGACCCCGCGACCGGCGTCGACCAGGTAGTGCTCGCCACCTCCGGAGATCAGCGTGGCCGGCCCCGCGCGATGAGGATCGGGCATCGGGCTGCCGGTGCCCAGCAGCGTGATGGTCAGCACGGGGCCCTGCCTTCGCTGGTCGGACGGGTCACTGGCGGGACATCTCGGCGCCGGCCTCGGCCTCGGCCGTGCCGGGCGCCGCCCGGGCGACGAGCTGGATCTCGACCTCGTGCAGCGTCCCGGCGAAGGGAAAGGGGGCCTCGTAGCGGGTCGACACCGCAGAACCGTGGTCGAAGGCCACGCTGGGGCCGACGGAGGAGATCATCCGCATGTACAGCGGCGTGTCACCCCGCCCGGCATCGACGCCGTCGACCGCGATCTCGATCCAGCCGGTCCTGCCCTTCCCGCGGCGGAACCGGGCGGTGAGCACCGACTCGCCCACCGGCACGGGGACGTCGGACTCGACGACGGTGTGGTCGTCGAAGGCGTTGTAGTCGACGACCAGGCGGTCGTGCTGCACGAACACCGAGATGCCCGAGTTCTCGGTGCCGGTGGCGAACAGGACGCCCTCCTCCCCCTGCGACCGGGTGACGCGCGCGGTCAGGTCGAAGCTCCGTCCACCGATGGCGGCGGATGCCTGACTCGGGAGCGGGGACATGGGCGGGCGGTAGACGTAGCGCTTGCTCGGCGGGTGGGGTGAGTGCTCGCGGAAGCGGGCGCCGAACAGCTCGATCGAGCGGTCGTCCAGCGGGAGCACGCCGTGGCGCTCGGCCTCGTCCCACCACAGCTGGACGAGCTCGGCCAGCCTGCCGGGATCGGCTTCGGCCAGATCGTGGCACTCGGACGGATCGACCGACAGGTCGTAGAGCTCCCACGTCTCGGTGTCGTAGTCGGCGCCCGGCGTGTGCTTCTGCACCGCCTTCCAGGTGCCGGACACCAATGCCCGACTCCCGCCCATCTCGAAGTACTGCAAGGTGTTGCCGGCCGGTGCGTCCGGGTCGGCGAAGACGTGATCGAAGGGGTGGCCGGTGACGGGGAGCTGCTCGATGCCGCGGTACGTGGCGGGAGGTGTCACGCCGAGCAGCGAGTAGATCGTCGGGACGATGTCGGCGACATTGATGAACTGGTCCCGCTTCGTGCCTCGCTGCGCGGCATCGATGCCGGCCGGCCAGTGCACGATCATCGGCACGTGGACGCCACCCTCGTGGGTGTTCTGCTTGTACCACTTGAACGGCGAGTTGCCGGTCTGGGCCCAGCCCCACGGGTAGTTCGTGTGGCTGTGCGGACCACCGATGTCGTCGATGCGCTGGACGGCGGTGTCAGCGGTCTCGACGATGCCGTTGAAGAACTTCATCTCGTGCATGACGCCGAAGGGCCCACCCTCCTGCGACGCCCCGTTGTCGGCGAGGACGACGAGGATCGTGTTGTCGAGCCGGCCCATCTCCCGCAGGCCGTCGACCAGGCGGCCGATCTGGTCGTCGGTGTGATCGAGGAACGCCGCGAAGGCCTCCTGCAGCCGGGCGTTGAGCCGCCGCTGGTTCTCGGACAGGTCGTCCCACGGGTCGACGCCCGGGTTGCGCGGAGCGAGTTCGGTGAACGGGGGGATCACGCCGAGCTCGACCTGGCGGGCGAACCACCGCCCGCGGACCACGTCCCACCCCTCGTCGTACTTCCCGCGGTACTTGGCCAGGTACTCGGGCGGCGCCTGGTGCGGCGCGTGGGTGGCACCGAAGGGCAGATAGGCGAAGAACGGCTTGTCGGGGCGCACGCCCACGCTGTTCGAGATCATCGCGAGCAGCTGATCGACGAGGTCTTCGCTGAGGTGGTAGCCGTCGGTCCCACCCGAGGACGCCGGCGGTTCGACCGGGTGGTTGTCGGCCACGAGGTCGGGGTGGAACTGATCGGTCTCGCCCTCGAGGAAGCCGTAGAAGCGGTCGAACCCCCGGGCGAGCGGCCACTGGTCGAAGGGCCCCGCGGCCGAGCACTGCTCCATCGGCGCGAGGTGCCACTTGCCGGAGCAGAAGGTCGCGTACCCCTCGTCGCGCAGGACCTCGGCGACCGTGGCCGCGTGCGCGCTGATGTGGCCGAGCTGGTTGGGGAACCCGGTGCGGAAGTTCGACACGCTCCGCATGCCCACCGCGTGCTGCGACCGGCCCGTCAGCAGGGAGGCGCGGGACGGCGAGCACAGGGGTGTGACATGGAAATTCGTGAACTGCAGTCCGTCGGCGGCGAGGGCGTCGACGTGCGGCGTGTCGATGTCGGAGCCGTAGCAGCCCAACTGGGCGAAGCCGGTGTCGTCGAGCAGCACGACGACCACGTTGGGTGCGTCGTCGCCGGGGTGGGGCGGATCGTCGAACCACGCCTCCGAGTCGGCGACCGTCCGCCCGATCGTCCCCTCGAACCGAGACGGCCTGACCATGCATCCTCCACGGGGCCAACTTTTATGAAAGTACTACTCCCATAACATCGCCACGCTCGCACGGTCCGCTGACTGCGTCAAGGTTTCCGGCGCGGCCGGCCGGAGCACGATCAGTCCGCTGCGGTCCTTCGAGGAGGATCGAATCCGCCGGCGCCTCGTGACAGCCGCTGGTCGAGCAGCCCGGCTGGACGTGGGGGTGGTGCGGAGTCCGCTGCGGGATCGCACGGCACGGGACATGACGACTGGATGTCATCGGGCTCCGCCGCGTGCATAGCGCACGCTCGGGGGCACGCCATGGGGACGATCGCGGTCCGGCCGAGGATCGCGTCCTCACGGAGGATGACCAGCCATGCGCCATGGAACGCTTGCGACGGTCGCGGCCGTAATGCTGTCCGCGACGGCGTGCGGAGGTGCCGATCCCGAAACGGTGGACGCCGGCGATGAAACGGCATCGAGCGACGAGGTGGTCGTCCCCGTCGAACGGTCGACCGACCTCGTCGACCCGGGCGGCAGCGGCGTCGGGACGGCGTGGTTGCGCGACTCCGACAACGGCGTCGCCGAGCTCGAGGTCCAGGTCGCGGGGCTCACCGAGGGTTTCCACGGCGTGTACCTGTTCGACGCGGCCGGCTGCGACGCGCTGGACGAGGGGGCAGCCGGTGTCGTGCTGTCGCCGATGCTCGTCCTCGAGAACGGGGTCGGCTCGGTGACGACGCTGGCCGGTGCGGTCGACCTCGCGGAGCTCCTCGACGGCGCGGGGGTGACCGTCGTGGTCGGCGACGCGGTAGCTGCGCCGGCCGAGGTGACGCCCGAACCCACCGGGTCGCGCGTCGCCTGCGGCTCCTTCGGCGGCTGAACAGGCTCACCCCCGTGTTGCGGTTCTGCGACGACCGCGGGTGGAACGGACTCCGGCGTCGCCACGGGGGTAGCGGTCACCGAGACACGGACCACCACGAACGGAGACTTCATGTACCCCGATCGACGTCAGACGTCCCGCGGCTCGGCTGCCTCCGCGGCGGTGGCAGCTGCCCTCGTCCTGGCCGGCTGCGGGGAGGACGACGAGATCGTCGGTGGCGCCGCCGCACCGGACGCGACGGTCACCGAGGACCTGGAAGTCAACTCCGTCGAACTCGAGTTCCCCGAGGACGGCGTGCACGAGGAGGGCGAGGACGTCACGCTCTATGCCGCGTTGACCAACACGGGGACCACCCCCTACCGGCTCGTGGACGTGGAGGGCGAGGCCTTCGCGGACGCCCGGCTCATCCCCCTGGACGGTGCGGCGGGGACCATCGAGGTGCCCGAGGAAGACAACGCCTACCTGGAGCCCCCCGGCCCGCCGTCGGTGATCCTCGAGGACCTGCAGACCTCACTCCGTTCGTCTCAGTCGATCGAGGTGACGTTCGTCTTCGAGGACGAGGACGGCAATCGTGGCGAGGTCACCGTGGAGGCCCCGGTGGCCGCCGACCCCCCGGGTCAGGGCGGATTCGAGGCTCCGGAAGATCCCACCGAGGACGGATGAGTTCCGCGGAGCCCCGGCCCGGCGGCGGCAGCGCGCTCCGGTCGCCGCCTCCGGGGGACACAGCCGGGCTCGGCCGCTTCGGGGCACGGGCCACGCTCGGGTGGCTGGCCGTCGTCCTGGGAGCAGTGCCCTTCCTGGTGCTCTGGCTGCTCGTGGCGCGCGCCTGGGCCCCGCTGGCGGTGCTGGACGGCGACGTCGCGGCCGAGCTGAACGCCACCGTCAGCGGCTCCCCCGCCGCGGTGAGCGTGCTGCGGGCAGTGACCGACCTGGGCGGTACCGGGGCCGTGGTCCTCCTCTTCGCGCTCACCACGATCTTCCTGCTCGTGCGGCAGCAGCGGCGCCTCGCCGCCTTCGCCGCCACGACCGGGATGGGCCTGGCCGTCCTGGGGCCGGTCACCAAAGCCCTGGTCGACCGGGCCAGGCCCGTGGTCGCCTCACCGGTCGTGGAGACGCCGTCCAACGCCAGTTTCCCGAGCGGTCACTCGATGGCCTCCCTGGTGACCTTCGGGACGCTCCTCGTCCTGCTGCTGCCCAGCGTCCACCGCCGCGCCCGCCCATGGCTCGTCGCCGGGACGGCGCTCCTGGTCGTCACGGTCGGGTTCACCCGGCTCGCCCTCGGGGTGCACTTCGTCTCCGACGTACTCGCCGGCTGGGCGCTGGGGGCGGGATGGCTCGCGGTCACCGTCGGGGCGTTCCGCGTCTGGCAGCACCGCAGCGGGGTGCACCCCGTCGAGCCGCTGAACCCGCTGGAGGTGGACCCCGAGGAGGCGCCGCAGCCGGCCCCCGCCGGCGGGCGCATCCCGCCCGCGGGGCGGACCACGGCGCTGCGCCTCCTGGCTGCGGCCGCCGCGCTGTGGGCGGCGATGAGCATCCTCGGACTGCTGATCACCGGCCCCCTCACCGACACGTGGCTGGGCCGGGCCGACCGCGCCGTCGTCGTCTGGTTCCTCGGTATCCGCTCGGACTCGCTGACCACGGTGATGGAGGCGGTCGGCACGCTCTCGGGCACGAAGGCGGTCATCGCGGTCGGCCTGTCCCTGGCCGTCGTCGGCCTGGCGGTCACCGCCTCGTGGCGGCCGGTGGTGTTCGTCGCCGTCACGGTCCTCGGCGAGGTCCTGCTGTACTTCGTCACCGGACTGGTCGTCGGCCGGACGAGGCCCGACGTGGCGGATCTGACCGACGGGCTCCCCACCGGTGCGAGCTGGCCCTCGGGGCACGCGGCCGCCGCAGCCGCCCTGTACGGGGCCGTGGCCGTCCTCACGCTGCACCTCACCCGGCACCGGTGGCGCTGGGCCGTCCTCGCGCTGCCCGTGGTGCTGGGCGCGGCGATCTCCGCCTCGCGCATCTACGTGGCCGCCCACTACCCCACCGACGTGCTGGGCGGGCTGGTGCTCGGCGGGGTGTGGGTGTTCGTCTGCGCCCGCGCGTTCGCTCCGCTGCGAGGCGATCCGCTGCGCTCGACGGACCGGCCGACTCCCCAGGCGGCGACCACCGGACTCCGATCGTGAGCTGGTACCGGCTGACCACCGGCATCCTCGCCGGTGCCGTGCTGTTCGCTGCGACGGCTGGACGGCGGGCTCGCGCCCGGCAGCTGGCGCTGCGGAGGAACGGGGCGGCACCCGCCGTCCGGACCGACGACGGGGTGCGCCTGCACGTCGAGGTGGACGGCCCGTCGCATCCGCAGGTCGCCGTCGTCCTCGTCCACGGCATCGGGGCCGATGCGGGCATGTTCGACCCGCAGTGGGCAGTCCTGCGGCGCACAACCCGGGTGGTCCGCTACGACCAGCGGGGGCACGGCGCGAGCGGGTGGGCAGGACCCCGCTCAGCGACGGTCCAGCGCCTGGCCCGGGACCTCCAGCAGGTCGTCGCCGCACACGCAGGAGAGCTGCCGGTGGTGGTCGTCGGACACTCGATGGGCGGCATGGCCGTGCTGACCCTCGCCGCCCGCCGTCCCGACCTCTTCGGCGATCGCATCACCGGCGTCGCCCTGCTGTCCACCCGTGCCGCCCCGCTGCCGGGCACCGGCGCCGGGACGACAGCGCCGGGACGGTTGTGGCTCGCCCTGTCCCGGGCCACGGCCTGGCTGCTGTGGACGGTGGCACCTGTGATGGAAGCCGCCCGGCCCTTCCGGTCGCGTCCCGTTCGGTGGGCACTGCGCCGGCAGCTGTTCGCGGACGACCCACCGGCCGGCGCCGTCCACGCGATGGTCCGGAGGTGGGCCGACGTTCCGCTGGCGGTACCGGCCGCCCTGCTGACCAGCCTGGTCGGCTACGACCAGCGGCCGGCCGTCGCGGCACTCCGCGGCGTCCCGGTGCTCGTGCTCGCCGGCACCGACGACGCGACGATCCCCGCCGATTCCGCTCGCAGGATCGCCGACGGCATCGGGGACCAGGCAGATCTCGTGCTCGTCGAGGGCGCCGGCCACATGGTCGGCACCAGCCATCCCGCCGAGGTGAACGACGCCCTGGCCCGCCTGCTGACCCGGGCAGCCCACGGCAGGAACCGCAGGCGCACCGGCTGACGCGCCCCGCTCCCGCGCCGGCTGCGCGGGGTCGGGTTCTGCACCTACCCTGCCGCCGTGACCGCAGACCGGCCGGCACGCGTCGAGGACGTGCACGAGTTCTCCCAGGCGATGCCGCACGTCACCGTCGTGCACGGGTCGCGGGGCAACGACGTCTACCAGGTGGGTGGCAGGTCGTTCGTCTTCTTCCGCACCCCACGGCCGGACGCCGTGGACGCCGCGGGCGAGAAGCTGCCCGACGTGATCATGTTCTGGGTCGAGTCCGAGGCCGACAAGCAGGCCCTCGTGCAGGACGGGGCGACACCGTTCTTCACCACCCCGCACTTCGACGGCCACAACTCCGTGCTCGTGCAGGCGAGCCGGCTCGGCGAGATCAGCCGGCAGGAGCTCGCCGAACTGGTGCAGGACGCCTGGCTCGCCCAGGCCTCCGCCCGGAGGCGGGCGGTGTGGCTGGCCGAGCACGGCGCACCGGGTTCCACCGAGCGTTGAAGCGAGGAGCCCCGTTCCGGGCAGGTGTTCGGGTCGCCTCGGTTCACCGGTGCGCAGCAGCCAGGCTCAGACGGTATGAGGCGACGGCTCCGTAAGGAGCGGTTGCGGGTCGGGGCCCCACTCACACAGATTCGTGGGTTACCGGACAGAAGCCCCTGCCCGGCCTTGCCGACATGCGTGGGAGGCCCCGATGGGTCTGGAGCGTACGAGCGTCGGGCTGGACGTGCATGCACGTTCAGCGTCCGCGGCTGCGATCGACGGAGTCACCGGAGAGTTGATCAAGCAGCGGCTGGTGCCCGACCAGCAAGTGATCATCGACTGGGTGCGGGCTCTGCCGGGACCGGCGGCGGTGGCCTACGAGGCTGGGCCGACCGGCTTCGGGCTCGCGCGGGCGCTGGCTGGGGCCGGAATCCGCTGCGAGGTGGCCGCCCCGTCGAAGATCAATCGCCCACCGGGAGACCGGGTGAAGACCGACGCCCGCGACGCGCTGCTGCTGGCCCGTCTGCTGCGCCTGGACGACCTGGTCGCGGTGCGGGTGCCCACCGTGGGCCAGGAATCGGCCCGAGATCTGGTCCGAGCGCGAGAGGACGCCCGCGGGGACCTGATGCGGGTCCGGCACCGGATCTCCAAGCTGCTGCTGCGTCACGGGCACGTCTACTACGGCGGCGCGGCCTGGACCGGCAAGCACGAGCAGTGGCTGGGTCAGATTCGCTTCACCGGGCCCGAACGGGCCGGTACCCAGGCTGCCTACGACGCTGACCTCGAAGCGATGCAACTAACCGTGGCGCGCCGGCAGCGCCTGGACGAACAGATCACCACGATGGCGGCCGACAGCGAGTTCACTCCGGTGACCCGCCGGCTGTGCTGTCTGCGCGGTATCTCCACGTTGACCGGCTTCGCGCTGGCCGTGGAGATCGGCGACTGGCGGCGGTTCACCGGCGCCAGCATCGGCGCCTACCTGGGCCTGGTCCCCTCCGAGCATTCCACCGGCAGCTCCCGCCGCCAGGGCGGGATCACCAAAACCGGCAACACCCACGTGCGGCGGCTGCTGGTCGAGGCCGCCTGGCACCACCAGCCCGGCTACCGCGTCGGCCCCACCATGCAGGCCCGCTGGGATCAGGCCGAGCCGGCCGCCCGGGTCCGTGGGCACGCCGGCAACCAGCGCCTGCACGACCGCTGGACCCAGCTGAGCACCCGCAAGAAGAAGCACACCGTCGCCTGCGTGGCCATCGCCCGGGAACTGGCCGGCTGGTGCTGGTCGCTGGCCACCCTCCCGACACCGACGCCCGAGCACACCGGCGCGTGACCGGTCTGCTCCCGCCCCCGGCCACCGCTGGCGCCGTCCTCACCGGGGTCAAGGCCAAGCCCTCCGGGTGGCCTTCGGCCAGCCTTGACCCCGGCTGCGGGCGACGCCCCGATCGCACCGGAGCGGGAGCACCCCGGGATTTACCGTTCCACCCACGACCTGGCTCGAGCACCAGCACCGACGGGCAGCAGCGCGAGGGGCCTGACCGGCGATTCGACTGTGAGCCACGACCCGTTCATCCGATACCGGGTGGACCCGTCGTGACGCTCGACCTCAGACACGCCGATGCGCCCCAGCCGAAAGCCGTACTGCGGTAACCAACCCGCGCATATCAGTATCGACCGCGCGTCGCACGACACGCCCACCCCCGTCGACGCCGCCCGAGCCAGCACAAACGAGGCGCCGCCAGAGCATCCAGCCCTGGCGGCGCCTCGCCCTGCCACTTGACAGACCGACCTCACATATCAGTCGAAGGCCGCCGGGAGGCCGAGCTTCACGAACAGGCCGCTGTCGAGGTCGAGGAAGCTGGAGATGTGCGCGACCTTGCCGTCCCGGGTCTCCAGCACGTGCAGCCCCCACGGCTCGTGCCCGCCACCCGCGCGGGGCCGGTACTGGGCCACCGCCGGCGACCCGTTCGCCTCCACCGCGAACACCCGCGATCCCGCGCACTCGCTGCCCGGACCCCGCATCCAGGCGCCGATGTCCGACGCCCCGCGGAGCCACATCTCGAAAGGGGGCATGTGCTGGGTGGCGTCCTCGTGCAGCAGCTGCACGAGGACCTCGATGTCGTAGCGCTCGAACGCGTCCAGGTACTTGGCGAGCAGCTCGCGGTCGTCGGAGTCCAGGGAGCGCGGAGTCGGGCGAGCGTCCAGATCGGCGAGCGTCGCGCGCGCCCGCTGCAGCGCGCTGTTCACCGACGCCACCGTCGTGTCCAGCAGCCCCGCCACCTCGTCGGCCTTCCAGCGCAGCACCTCGCGCAGGATCAGCACCGCCCGCTGCCGGGGCGGCAGGTGCTGCAGCGCCGCGACGAAGGCCAGCCGGATCGACTCCCGGGCCACGGCCTGCTCGGCCGGGTCGCCGTCCTCGGGGAGCACCTGGCGGTCGAGCACCGGCTCGATCCACGCCGACTGCGGGCGACGGCCGGCCAGCGACGCGGGCACCGGCGGGTACGGGTCGCCCGCCAGGTCCATCGGCAGTGCCCGCCGGTTCCGGCCGTTCAGCGCGTCGAGGCACACGTTGGTGGCGATGCGGTACAGCCACGACCGGAGCGCCGACCGGCCCTCGAAGTCACCCAGCCCCCGCCAGGCGCGGACCATCGTCTCCTGCACCGCGTCCTCGGCGTCGAAGGACGAACCGAGCATGCGGTAGCAGTAGCCGGTGAGCTCACGCCGGTGCTCGAGGAGCCGCGGGTCGAGCTGATCGGTCGGGCCGAGCGCCACGCTGGTCACCTGGGATCACTCCTCCGGTCGGGATGCGGCCCAGCACACCACAGGGCACCGACATTCCGGGAGAGCCTGCGGCCGGATCCACCGCCCCCTACTGGTAGCTGACCAGATCCGGGGTCGGCACCACCTGCTGGATGGTCTGCTCGGGGGTGAGCGTCGGGAGGTCCTCGTCGTAGAAGTTCTTCCACCCCCACGCCAGCCCCTCCGGCGCCCCCTGGTGCAGCGCGTTCCAGGTGGCCTGCTTGCTGCCCTGCGACCCCTGGCCGTCGGCGTGGATCATGATCGCCAGCTCGTCGCGGGACAGGTCCAGGAACTCCCGCCCCGGAAGCATGTCCAGCCGGAACTGGTGCAGGACGAGCAGCTTCTGCGGCAGCGCCTTCTCCCGGGTCAGATCCGCCAGCCAGGTGACCACCCGGTTGACCTCCTCGATGCCCACCGAGCCGATCTGGGTCAGGTGCACCTCGCCCGGCGCCAGCCGCCACTCCGGGTCCAGCGCCAGCCCGACGTGGGGCAGTTCGAGCAGCGGCCGGTACAGCTCCGCCTGCGTGACGAAGTCGGTCCGGCCGGGCTGCAGGTCCAGGATCACGTAGAGCCCGGCCGCACCGGCGGCCTCCACCCACGGCCGCACCGCGTCGACCGGGCTCTCGGTGGAGTAGTTGCCGTCGGGCCCCGCGAACTCCGACGCGACCGTCACGATGATCTCGAAGGCCGGGACGACCGGGGCGTCCACGAGGGACTCGTACGGGGCCGCGGTGTCCCGGGCCCGCTGGATCGCCGCGTCCACCGGCTGCTCCCCCAGCACGCCGAGCGCGCCGCTGCCGGGGTACCCGTAGAGCGCCACCATCATCCGGCCCGGGAAGAGGAGCTGGCCCCCGCCGGGCAGTTCGGTGCCGGTGGCCGCCGTCGCCACCTTCCAGTCCAGCCCCGGCTCCGCACCGAGCCCTGCGCCCACCGCGAGCACGGTCTCCGAGCCCCCGTCGGACAGCGCCGCCACGACGTCGGCCGACGCCCGCGGATCGGTGCTCCCCGACCATCTCCACCACCCGCGCCCCGGCCGCACGGCCGGTCGCGACGGCCGCCGGCGAGGCGTCGTCCCCCGCGAGCAGCACCACGCCATCGACGGGGTCGGCGCGTTCGAACTCCGGCAGGGCGTCCACGTCCACGTCGTCCGCGGACGCCACGTCGTCCGCGGACGCCTCGTCGTCCTCGGGCCGCAGCGCGACCGGATCCTCGGGATCGAGCCCGGCCACCGCGGCGACGTCCCCGTCCTCGGGGACGGCCTCCTCCTCCAGCGAGAGCCCGGTGACCGCCTCGACCGCCGCCACGTCGGCCGGCACGGCACGCACCTCGGGACCGTCGTCGGGCCCCTCTGCCTCGCCGACGGCCAGGACGACGTCGGTGCCCAGGCGCTCCAGCTCCCCGGCCGGCTGCGCTCCCCCGCCGTCGGCCGGTTCCACCAGGAGCGGCACGCCGAGGCCGACGGCGGCCGAGGCGCCGAGGAGCACTCCCGCCCGGTCGTCGGAGCGGACCAGCACCGCGACGGGCGAGCTCTCGAACAGCACTCGGCTCGTGCTCACCGCCTGCGCGACCGCGTCCTCGTCGGCGACCACGGTCAGGCCCGCGGCCGGCTCCGCCGCGACCGGGGACGACGCGGTGGGGGCCGAGGGCGCGTCCTCGTCGGTGGACGACGAGCCGGCACCCGCGTCCGTGCAGCCGGCCACCAGGAGGACGAGGGTTGCCGGCACTACTGCCGCACGAGAGCGCACGGTCCTCCTTCGACGCGGGGCGTGTGCACGACGCGACGCCGGCACCGGCCTCCGACCCTAGGCGCACCACCCCGACGGGGCGCGGGCGCTGGACACCCGGCCACCCGTCCCGGGAGCATCCATCCCGACATGAGCAGCCAACGGTCGGGCCGGCCCGACTCCCGATCGACCGGGCAGCGGGATGGGTCCCGGACCCGCCCGCGACCAGGCTCGACGGCGTGAACACCGACACCGCCGTCCTCCCGGTGACGCCAGTCCCCGACGCCGCTCACGAGCCCGGCCGCCTGCGGAACCGGTTGCGTCAGCTCGCCGTCGACACCGGCTACACGCTGGCCGCCTTCCCCGTGGCGATCGCCGCCTTCGTCGTGGTGGTGACCGGGCTGGCCGCAGGCGCCGGCCTGCTGGTGATCTGGGTGGGTGTCGCCGTCCTCGCGGCGACGCTCCTCGCCGCCCGCGGATTCGCGGCGGCGGAGCGGGCCTGGCTTCCGGCGGTGCTCGACCGTCCGGTTCCCCGCCCGCACTACCTCGTCCCGGACGGGCGCAGGGTGCGGAGGCTGCTCACGCCGCTGCGCGACCCGCAGACCTGGCTGGACGCGCTGCACGCGGTCGTGCGGTTCCCCGTCGCGATCTTCTCCTTCGTCGTGACGGTGACCTGGTGGTCGATCGTCCTCGTCTGCATCCCGTACGCCGCCTACGACTGGGCGCTCCCGGATGCGTCGAGCGACCCCGACAACCAGGACCTCCTGGAACTCCTCGGCCTGGACAGCACGCCGGGACGGCGGATCGCGCTCTACACGGCGATCGGTCTCCTGGCCGCCGTCCTCGTGCCGTTCGTGGTCCGCGGCGCAGCGCTCCTGCAGGCGCAGCTGAGCCGGGTGATGCTGACCTCGCGCGCCGCCACCCAGGCGGAGATGGGCCGGCTCACCCAGGGCCGCGAGGCCGCCGTCGCCGCCGAGGCCGTGGCGCTGCGCCGCCTGGAGCGGGACATCCACGACGGCCCGCAGCAGCGGCTGGTGCGGCTGTCGATGGACCTCTCGCGCGCCCAGCGGCAGCTCGACCGCGACCCCGGCGCCGCGCGCACCACGCTGACCGAGGCCGCCGACCTGGCCCGCGAGACGCTGGAGGAGCTCCGCGCGCTCTCCCGCGGCATCGCCCCGCCGGTGCTCGCCGACCGCGGCCTCGCCGCCGCACTCGCCGCGCTGGCCGCCCGTTCCCCGGTGCCCGTCGAGCTCGCCGTCGACCTGCCCGCCGAGCGGCTGGCACCGGTCACCGAGAACA
Organism: uncultured Actinomycetota bacterium; assembly: GCA_963747895.1. Lineage (GTDB taxonomy): Bacteria > Actinomycetota > Actinomycetes > Mycobacteriales > Geodermatophilaceae > Blastococcus. The sequence continues at coordinate 223,586 of CAVVGX010000009.1, read as the reverse complement.
CCGCCTACTTCGTCGTCAGCGAGGCGCTGGCCAACGTGGCCAAGCACAGCGACGCCGGCACCGCACGAGTGGCGCTCACCTGCGACGGGCACCGGATGCGGGTGGTCGTCGAGGACGACGGCAGCGGTGGTGCGGTCCTCGCGCCCGGGCACGGCCTGGCCGGGCTCACCGACCGGCTGCAGGCGGTCGACGGGGTCCTGACCGTGGATTCCCCGCGCGGCGGTCCGACCCTGCTCACCGCGGAGCTCCCGTGCGCGTAGCCCTGGCCGACGACTCGGTGCTCCTGCGGGAGGGTCTCGTCCGGCTGCTCGAGGAGGCGGGCACCGAGGTGGTCGCCGCGGTCGCCGACGGCCCGTCGCTGGTGCGCGCCGTGACCGAGCACCGCCCCGACGTCGCCGTCGTCGACGTCCGGATGCCGCCCACGCACACCGACGAGGGCCTGCGGGCCGCCGTCGAGGCGCGCCGCCTGGTGCCCGGGACGGCCGTGCTGGTGCTGTCGCAGTACGTCGAGGTCGCCTACGCCGACGAGCTGCTGGCCGACGGCCGGGGCGGCGTGGGCTACCTGCTCAAGGACCGGGTGGCCGACGTCGACACGTTCCTCGCCGCCCTCGAGGACGTCGTCTCCGGCGGCACCGTCCTCGACCCGCAGGTGGTGGCCCAGCTGTTCGCGCGGCGCCGGGCCGACGACCCCGTGCGGCGGCTGACCCCGCGGGAGCGCGAGGTGCTGGGGCTGATCGCCGAGGGGCACTCGAACACCGCGATCGCCCGCATCCTGGTGGTCACCGCGGGGGCGGTGGAGAAGCACACCCAGCACATCTTCGCCAAGCTCGGCCTGGCCCAGGACAGCGACCAGCACCGCCGCGTGATGGCGACGCTGGCCTACCTGCGCGGCTGAGGGCGCTCACTCCCGGCCCAGCGCCCGCTCCACGTTCTCGGCCATCCGCCGGAGCACGAGCACCGTGCGCTCGTACTCCTGCCGCGAGAGCCCGTCGGCGGTGTGCCGGCGCACCCGGCCGACCGCCCGCGAGACACGGTCGTGGGCGGCCGTGCCCTCGGCGCTCAGCTGCAGGGAGCCGGCCACCGTGCGGTCCACCCAGCCCCGGCCGGCCAGGTCGGCGACGACCGCGGCCGCGTCACCGGGGAAGTCTGCGAGCGAGGCGACGACGTCGGACTCCCGGTCCATGCCGCCGGCCAGCGAGTGCAGCACCTGCCAGTGCCGTCGGGTCAACCCTTCCCCGGCGACGACGGAGTCGAGCGCCTCCTCGAGGAGGGTGTCCAGGCGCTTGACCCACCAGCCGATCGGCCGCTCGTCGTCCATTCGCGCATCCTGTGCAGCGGATGGCTCTCCGACAACCCGTTGGCGCCCGGAGTCCCCCGAGCGGTAGACACGTGCTGTGCCCGACGACCTCGCCGCCCAGCTGCGCCCGATCACCGTCGAGGAGTGGCCGACCTTCCTGCGCGCCATGGTCGGCGTCTTCGGCGAGGAGCCCAGCGGGCGGTTCGTCGACGTCCCGTCGCCGTGGGCCGAGCTCGACCGGTCGCTGTCCCTGTGGGACGCCGGGCAGGTGGTGGCGACGGCGGGGATCTACAGCCGTCAGCTCACCGTGCCCGGCGCTGTCGTGCCGTGCGCGGGCGTCACCTGGATCACCGTCGCGCCCACCCACCGGCGGCGCGGCGTCCTCACCGCGATGATGCGCCGCCAGCTCGACGACATCCGGGCCGCCGAGCGGGAGCCGGTCGCCGCGCTGTGGGCGGCCGAGGCGTCGATCTACGGTCGGTTCGGCTACGCGCCGGCCACCCGCCGCGGCGGCTGGACCGGCCGCACCGAGCGGATGCGGCTGCGCCCGGACGTCGACACCGGCAGCGGCGTGGTCCGACCGGCCGGGCCCGACGAGTTCCGTCCCGCCGCCGCTCGCGTGCACGAGCAGCTGCGCCGGTGGGTGCCGGGCAACCTGGCCCGCGACGAGCGCTGGTGGGAGCGGTTCATGCTCGACGAGCCCGAGGAGCGGAAGGGCAGGTCGGCCAGGCAGCTGCTGCTGCACACCGAGCCCGACGGCACGGTCACGGGCTACGCCTCCTTCCGGCGCAAGGCCTCCTGGAGCGAGTCGAGCGAGCCCGAGGGCGAGATCTCGGTGGATGAGGTGCGCGCCGCGACGCCGGCGGCCTACGCCGCGCTGTGGCGGTACCTGCTCTCCCTCGACCTGGTGCGCACGATGCGGTCGGGCATGGCCTCGGAGGACGACCCGCTGCGCCACCTGCTCACCGACGTCCGCGCGCTGCACGCGCGGCCCGTCGACGCGCTGTGGGTGCGCGTGGTCGACGTCGGCCGGGCGCTGTCGGCCCGCCGCTACCCCGCCCCGCTGGACATGGTGTTCGAGGTGCGCGACGAGTTCTGCCCCGAGAACAGCGGCCGCTGGCACCTGTGGGGGCACCCGGCCGGGGCCTTCTGCGACCGCACCGACCGCGACCCCGACATCGTGCTCGGCATCGAGGAGCTGTCCGCGGCCTACCTGGGCGGGGTCTCCCTCGCCTCGCTGCAGGCGGCGGGCCGCGTGCACGAGGTGAGCCCCGGCGCGGTCGTCCAGGCCTCGACCGGCTTCGGCTGGCCCGTCACGCCGTGGTGCCCCGACGAGTTCTGACGGCCCCGCTGCAGGGGCCCGCGCCGAGCGCGCGAGGCGTGGGGGGCAGCGGGGTCCTTCTACTGACCACCGGCCGGGCGGTGCCGGTCCCGCTCGTAGTCGCTCATCAGCCCGATCCGGCGCACGTGCCGCTCGTCGCCGCTGAACGGGGTGCGCAGGAACTCCAGCACCAGCTCGGAGGCCTCCTCGACGCTGTGCTGGCGGGCGCCGATGGAGACGACGTTGGCATCGTTGTGCTGCCGGGCGAGCTGCGCGGTGGCGGTGTTCCAGACCAGGGCGGCGCGGACGCCGGGCACCTTGTTGGCGGCGATCTGCTCGCCGTTGCCCGAGCCCCCGATGACGACGCCGAGCGAGCCCGGCTCGGTCACGGTCCGCTCCCCCACCTCGAAGCAGAACGGCGGGTAGTCGTCCTGGGCGTCGTACTCGAACGCCCCGCAGTCGACGGGCTCGTGCCCGGCCTCGGCGAGGACCTTCTTCAGGTGCTCCTTGAACTCGAGGCCGGCGTGGTCGGTACCGACGAAGACGCGCATGACGTGAAGTTTGACAGGCTGCCCGCATGGCGGTTCTCGTGACCTCCCCCGGACTCCCGGTACCGAAAGTTCCGGGGGATACGCCGAGCTCGCTCCGGAGTCGGGAACAGGACCTCAGTCGCTGGAGGTCGTGACGAGCACGGCGGTGCCGTCGGGACTGGACCACATGGAGCAGCCGCCGCCACCAGCGCTGACGCCGCCGGAGAGCACCCAGACGGTTCCCCCGTCGGCCAAGGACTCCTCGGTCACGCCGTAGTCGCCGTCGGACATGTCCGGGTCGTCCATCTGCTGCCTCAGCTCACCGAGCACGGCCTCGGCGTCGTCGACGGCGAGCACGGCGGCGAAGTCGACGTACAGGCCCGGCGTCGTTCCCCCGCCGACGAGCCGCGCACCGTCGGGCAGGGTGAGCCGGTCGTAGCCCGCCTCGAAGCAGTTGTTCTCGCGACCGAAGGGATCTCCGACGTCGACCGAGGGCTGCGGATCCCGTTCGGGCAGCTGATCCAGAGCCGTGGCCGGAGCGGGGCCGGGGTCCGTCTCCGGATACGCGTAGGGAGGCTCGACCGTGCCGCCCTCGGTGATCTCGACGTGGAGCTCCGCGCCGGCGTCCCACCACCACAGCCGCATCCCGACCTCGACCTGGGTCCCGTCCGGGAGCGGTCCCCGCGCGGTCGCCTGGCAGTCCAGCGTGTCCGCGAGGTCCGGACGTGCCTCCTCCACCGGCCCACCGGTCGGAGCGGAAGGGACCTCGGCGAGGGGCCTGGCGCGGTGCCACTCGCAGACCCCGCTGGACGCGATCGGCAGTCCCAGGGCCCGGGCCTGGCCGGCCAGGTCGTCCCATGCGGCGAACGGGTCACCGTCGACCTGCATCACGGCGACCGCACCGGAACGCTGTGGGGACCCCGGCTCGACGGCGCTGTTGCTCAGCGGCCGCAGGAACACCGGCCCGACCAGTTGGGTGCCCACCGGCACCTCGAGCCCGGCGGCCAGCGGTGTCCCGGGCGAGGACAGCCCCGGACCGTCGTCGTCCCCGCAGCCTGCTGCTCCGACCAGCACGGCCGCCATCACGAGACCCCACGCCCACCGCATGACCGCAGCATGGCGGACCGGCCGCCGTCCGAGACACGTCGAGGAACTTTCGTTACCGGAAGTCGGCGTCGTCGTAGGACTTCCGGTACCGAAAGTCCTCGGGAGGTCAGGAGCCGGTGAGGCGGCGGACGACCGACAGCGGGAGCGCGCGCAGCAGGCCGGCGACGGGGCGCCACGGCCACTCGGGCACGTAGCCGCGTACCGGCTCCCGCTCGACGACGTCGACCAGCGCGTCCACGCCCTGGTCCAGGCCGACGGTCAGCGGCCCCCGCCGGCCCTCGTTGATGTCGGTGGCGATGTACCCGGGCAGCACCGTGGAGACGACGATCTGCGAGCCGTGGACGTCGGAGCGGATGCCCTCGGCGAGCGCGTTGAGTGCCGCCTTGCTCGCCCCGTAGGCGGTCCGGGTGCCCGGCATGCCGCGGACCGAGGCGACCGACGAGATGAGCACCAGGTGCCCGGCGCCCTGGCTGCGGAACAGCTCCATCGCCGCCTCGCACTGCGCGTGCGATCCGAGCACGTTGGTGACCAGGACGGCGCGGTTGCCGGCGGCCTCCCCCGTGCCGACGGAGCCGCCCTTGCCGATGCCCGCGTTCACGATCACCCGGTCGAAGCCGCCCAGCTCCTCGGCCAGGCGGGGCATCACCGTGGCGACCGACTCGGGGTCGTCGACGTCCATCGCGGCCACGACCACCCGGATACCGGGGTGGGCGGCGAGCAGCTCGTCGCGCAGCGCCTCGAGCCGGTCCAGCCGGCGGGCGGTCAGCGCGAGGTCCCGGCCCATGGCGGCGAACCGGCGGGCCATGCCCTGCCCGAGGCCGGCGCTGGCGCCGGAGATGAAGATCCGCTGGCGGAGGGGGTGCGGCATCGCACCAGGATGCCGCACCCCGCGGCCCCGTCCAGAGGCTCGCCCCGAGCGTGCGAGGGGTGAGGAGGACGGGGTCCTTCCTCAGCGGCGGGTGAGCTCCAGGGCGTCGGCGGGGACGGACTCCATGTCCGGGCCGGTGGTGCGGGTGCGCTTGAGCTCCCAGAAGTCCGGCAGGTTGGCCAGCAGGACGGCGCCGTCGAACGCCTTGCCGGCGTCCTCACCGGTCGGGACCTTGCTGATCACCGGGCCGAAGAAGGCGACGCCGTCGATGTGCATGACCGGCGTGCCGACGTCGTCACCGACCGGGTCCATGCCCTCGTGGTGGCTCTTCTCCAGCGCCTCGTCGTACTCGGTGGAGGTCGCCGCCTCGGCGAGGGAGGCCGGCAGGCCGGCGCGCTCCAGGGCGGGGGCGATCAGGTCCTCGAGCTCGGCCTTCTCGTGGTGCCGGAGGGTGCCCATCGCGGTGTAGAGGTCGCCGAGGACGTCGTCCCCGTGCTGCTGGGCGGCGGCGATCGCGACCCGCACGGGGCCGTACGCCTTCGCCATCATCTCCTGGTACTCCGGGGAGAGGTCCCGGCCGCTGTTGAGCACGGCGAGGGACATGACGTGCCAGTGGAGGTCGATCTCGCGGACCTTGGCGGCCTCGAGCACCCAGCGGCTGGTCAGCCAGGCCCACGGGCACAGCGGGTCGAACCAGAAGTCGACGCGGGCCTTCACGGGGGCGCTCTGCACTGCCTCGGTCATGGGGGTTCTCCTCGCGGTCGGTGTCCCGGGGTGCACTCACCGGGGCTGTCCTCGGGTGCCAATCAGGATCGCGGCCCGGTTGTTCCCCGGCGGCACGGGACGGCGGATGTGCCCGAGCTCCCACGGCGGGCGCGACTGCCGTCGTCCCCGCGTGGGAAGCTGCCCGGCGTGCCTGCACCCAACCTGACCCGCACCGATGCCGCGGCGCGCGCCGAACTCCTGACCGTCGAGAGCTACGACCTGCAGCTCGACGTCACCGACGGCGCCGGGCACCCCGGCGAGCGCACCTTCGAGTCGACGACCACCGTCGTGTTCGGCTGCCGCGAGCCCGGTGCCTCGACGTTCATCGACCTGGTCGCCGACGGCCTCCGGTCGGCCACCCTCAACGGCGTCGAGCTCGACGTCAGCACGTGGACGGAGGAGGTCGGTCTCCCGCTGCCCGACCTCGCCGAGCAGAACACGCTGGTGGTCACCGCCGACTGCCGCTACTCCAACAGCGGCGAGGGGCTGCACCGCTTCCTCGACGTGGAGGACGGGCAGGTCTACCTCTACACGCAGTTCGAGCCGGCCGACGCCAAGCGGATGTTCGCCTGCTTCGACCAGCCCGACCTCAAGGCCACCTTCACGCTGCACGTGACGGCGCCCTTCGACTGGCAGGTGGTCTCCAACAGCGGCGACCGGACCATCGAGGCCGGCGCCCACGGCGCGCAACTGGTGCACTTCGCACCGACCAAGCGCATCTCCACGTACCTGGTCGCCGTGATCGCGGGGCCCTACGCCAAGGTCACCGACTCCCACGACGGCATCCCCCTGGGCCTGTACTGCCGCGCCAGCCTGGCCCAGCACCTCGACCCCGACGAGCTGTTCCGGGTCACCAAGCAGGGCTTCGACTTCTACCACCGGGTGTTCGACTACCCGTACCCGTTCGACAAGTACGACCAGCTCTTCGTGCCCGAGTTCAACGCGGGGGCCATGGAGAACGCCGGCGCGGTCACCTTCCTCGAGGACTACGTGTTCCGCTCCAAGGTGAGCCGGGCCCGCTACGAGCGCCGGGCCGAGACGGTGCTGCACGAGCTGGGCCACATGTGGTTCGGCGACCTGGTGACCATGCGCTGGTGGGACGACCTGTGGCTCAACGAGTCCTTCGCCACCTACATCAGCACCCTGTGCCAGGCCGAGGCCACCGAGTACGCGACGGCGTGGACGACGTTCGCCAACACGGAGAAGGCCTGGGCCTACGCGCAGGACCAGCTGCCCTCGACCCACCCGATCGCGGCGGACATCCCCGACGTCGCCGCCGTCGAGGTGAACTTCGACGGCATCACCTACGCCAAGGGCGCCTCGGTGCTCAAGCAGCTGGTGGCCTACGTCGGCCGGGACGAGTTCCTCGCCGGCGTACGGCGCTACTTCCGGCGCCACGAGTACGGCAACACCACGCTCGCCGACCTGCTGGGCCCGCTCTCGGAGAGCTCGGGCCGCGACCTCACCGAGTGGGCCGACCAGTGGCTGCGCACCAGCCAGGTCAACACCCTGCGGCCGGTCTTCGACGTCACCGACGACGGCCGCTACGGCAGCTTCGCGATCGAGCAGACCGCCGTGGCCGAGCACCCCGTGCTGCGCAACCACCGGCTGGCGGTCGGCCTCTACAGCGAGGGCCCCGACGGGCTGGTCCGCAGCCACCGCGTCGAGCTGGACGTCGCCGGGGCGCGGACCGAGGTGCCCGAGCTGGTCGGCCACCCCGCCGCGGACCTGGTGCTGGTCAACGACGACGACCTCACCTACGCCAAGCTGCGGCTGGACGAGGGCTCGCTGGCCACGCTGCGCGCCCGCATCGGGGCGATGAGCGACCCGCTGGCCCGGGCGCTGTGCTGGTCGGCGGCGTGGGACATGACCCGCGACGCCGAGCTGCCCGCCCGCGAGTGGGTCCAGCTGGTGCTGGCCGGCGTCGGCGCGGAGACCGAGATCAGCGTCGTGCAGTCGCTGCTCGCGCGGGTGCAGACGGCGCTGAACAGCTTCGTCGACCCGACGTGGGCGCCCACCGGCTGGACGCTGCTGGGCGACCACGCGCTCGCCGCGCTGGAGTCGGCCCCGGCCGGCAGCGACCAGCAACTCATGTGGTCGCGGACCCTGGCCAGCGCCGCCCGCACGGACGCGCACGTCGCAGCTCTGCGCGGCCTGCTCGACGGCTCCCGGACCGTCGAGGGGCTCGTCGTCGACACCGACGCCCGGTGGTCGTTCCTGCAGGGCCTGGTCGCGATCGGCGCGGCCGGCGACGCGGAGATCGACGCCGAGGCTGAGCGCGACGCCACCGCGACCGGTGCGCGCCGGGCGGCCACGGCCCGTGCCCTGCGGCCCACAGCGGAGTCCAAGGCGGAGACCTGGCGGCAGTCCTTCCACGACGACGAGGTGCCCAACGCGGTGCACGAGGCGATCGTGGCCGGCTTCTGGCACCCGGCCCAGCGCGAGCTGACCGCCGAGTACGTGGACCGCTACTTCGCCGACATCCGGCAGATCTGGGACCGGCGCCCCGGCGAGATCGCCAAGAACGCCGTCCAGTACCTCTTCCCGTCGGTCGTCGAGCCGCGCACCATCGCCGCGGCCGACGGCTGGCTGGCCGACGCCACCCAGCCGGCGGCGCTGCGGCGGTTGGTGTTCGAGGGCCGGGACGGCATCGCCCGCGCACTGCGCGCCCGCGAGCGGGACGCCGACGCCGCTCTCTGAGCGGGCCATGAGAAAGGCCCCGCCTCCCGATCGGGAGGCGGGGCCTTTCTCGGCGTCTCGGCCCCGTTCAGGTGGAACGGGGTCCTTCGTCAGTGGTGGCGCAGCGCGGCGGGGTGACCTGCCTGGTCGGACAGCTGGCGCAGGCCGTTGATGATGCCGCTGACGAGGTCGCCTCCGGCGAAGGCCGTCGTCATGGACAGCACCGCCAGCGCGCAGGCGCGGTCGGGCAGCCGCCGGGCCGCCGCGGACCCGGTGACGACCTCGACCACCCGCTGCCCGGGCGAGACCGCGATCAGCACCGCCTCGGCGGTGGTGCCGCCGGAGTGGGCGTGCAGCTCCTCGGCGCGGGCCCGGGACGGGGCGCCCAGGTCACCCACGTAGAGCGTGAAGCGCAGGCCGGTCTCCCGCGAGGACATGGTCAGCGCCTCGTCGAGGCGGGCCAGCTCGCGGAAGCTGAAGATCTGGTCGGAATGGTCGGAGACGACCGAGTCGGCCCTGGGGTCATACATGCCGTCGACCGATGCGTCGTGCTCAATCGTCGTCTTCACCGCACATCTCCTGGACTACTCGTCGTTACATCGGCTCGCGGCGACACGCAGCTCACCAGGTGCCCCGGGCCCCGCCGAGCGGACCGGCCGGCTGCGCGCCGGTGATCGCGGCGTGCCCGTCGCCGTGGGCCCCGCCGTGCCCGGTGGCACCCGGGTGCGGCTCGTACCAGATGGGCTCGTGGTTCCACGGCTGTCCAGGCTTGTACCGGGGGCGCCGGTTGCGCGCGGCGGGCCCCAGGGTCAGCAGTGCCAGCACCAGGACGACGGCCAGCGGCACTACGGCGAAGACGAGGATGGTCTCGGCGACGGTCACGGCCCACAACTTACCGGCACCCCCGGGCGTCAGCCCGGCGCGCTCCCCCAGGCGGCGGGGTGTCGGCCGGCCCAGGGGCGGGCCTCCTCCAGCTGCGCCGCCAGCGCGATCAGGGTGACCTCGTCGGCGGGCCGGCCGATCAGCATGCTCCCGACCGGGAGCCCGCCGGCGGTCCAGTGCAGGGGCAGACTGACGGCCGGCTGCCCGGTGACGTTGGAGAGGGCCGGGAAGGCGGCGTAGCGCACGTTGCGCTCGAAGTCCGCGGCGCCGTCCCCGTCGGCGTCGAACCAGCCGACCGGCCGCGCCGTCATGGTGGTGACCGGGGCGAGCAGGACGTCGTAGGGAGCGGTCGCCCGCAGGAAGCGGCGGGCGAACGAGCGCAGGGTGGCGAGCGACTCCAGGGCGTCGCGGGCCGACATCGCCAGCCCTCGGGCGCGCAGCTCGCGGGTGAGGGGCCGCAGCTCACCCTCCCGCCCGGGCGGGACCTGCAGCGTGGCGCCGGACAGGGCCCACACCCGCTCGAACGCCGGCAGCACGTCGGAGCCCAGCAGCCCGGTCGGCGCCTCCTCGACGTGGTGTCCCAGATCGGCGAGCAGGCGGGCTGCGCCGTCGAGGGCGGCGGCGATCTCCGGGTCGAGCACCGACCTCGCCATCGGCGGCTCGGTGAGGACGGCGATCCGCAGCCGGCCCGGCGCGCGGTCGGCTGCCGCCAGGAAGCTCTCCCCCGGCAGTAGCGGCGGCGCCCAGGAGGGGTCGCCCAGCTCCGGGCCGGCCATCGCGTCGAGCATCACGGCGGCGTCCCGCACCGTCCGGGCCAGCGGCCCGTGGGTGACCAGGCCGGTCACCTCGCTGCCCAGGGGCGCGTTGCTGACCCGCCCGCGTGCCGGCTTGAGGCCGACCAGCCCGTTGACGCTGGCGGGGATGCGGATCGAGCCCCCGCCGTCGCTGCCCTGCGCGAACGGGACGAAGCCCGCCGCCACCGCGACCGCGGCTCCCCCGCTCGACCCGCCGGCCAGGAGCTGCGGGTCCCACGGGCAGCGGGCCGGGCCGACCAGGTCGTTGTCGGTGTAGCCGGGGAGGCCGAACTCCGGGGTGTTGGTCTTGCCCACGCTGACGGTCCCTGCCGCGGCCAGCCGGGTGACGACGGCGTCGTCCACGGTGGGCACGTGGTCGGCGGTGAGCCGGGAGCCGAACGTGGTCCGCACCCCGGCCGTGCTGGTGAGGTCCTTGATCGCCGTCGGCACCCCCAGCAGCGGAGGGAGGTCGCCCCCGGCGCGCAGCCGGTGCTCCGCCGCGGCGGCGGCGGCGAGGGCGCGCTCGGGCGTCACCGTGACGAAGGCGCCGAGCCCGGCGTCGAGGGCCTCGATGCGGCGCAGGGCGTGCGTCACCAGCTCGGTGGGGCTGACCTCGCCCGCGCGCACGGCGGCGGCCTGCTCGAGGGCGGTCAGGTCGTGCAGCTGGCTCACGGGCGGCGAGGCTAGTCGCGCGGCCCGCCCACCCCCGGACCGGCGCGGGTGCGCGGTGACGTACACAGGGGGCCATGGACCTCTCCCGTGCCGCCGCGGAGGCCCTCGACGCGGCCGACCCCCTCGCCGGCTTCCGCTCGCGCTTCGCCGGCGCGGACGACGACGGCCCCGACCGGTTGCTGTACCTCGACGGCAACTCGCTGGGCCGCATGCCGCTGGCCACCCCGGCCGCCGTGACCCGCGTCGTCGAGCAGGAGTGGGCGCGTGGTCTGGTCGGCTCGTGGTCGCAGTGGATCGGCGCGGCGACCCGGCTGGGCGACCAGCTCGGCGCCGGCGTGCTGGGCGCCGGGCCGGGTCAGGTGCTGGTCGGCGACTCGACCACGGTGAACCTCTACAAGCTGCTGGTCGCCGGGGCCACCGCCCGCCCGGGTCGCGACGTCCTGGTCTGCACGGCCGACGACTTCCCCACCGACCGCTACGTCGTGGCCGGCGTGGCCGACGCCCGCGGCATGACCGTCCGGGAGATCGACGCGCACGTCGACGAGGGCCTGGACCTGGCCGACCTCGCCGCGGCGCTGGACGAGCGCGTCGCCGTCGTCGTCCTGTCGCTGGTGGCCTACCGGTCCGGCGCGCTGGCCGACGTGGCGGAGGTGACCCGGCTGGTGCACGAGTCGGGCGCGCTGCTGCTGTGGGACCTCTCCCACGCCGTCGGCGCGGTGCCCGTGGACCTCGATGCCACCGGCGCCGACCTGGCCGTGGGCTGCACCTACAAGTACCTGAACGGCGGCCCGGGGGCCCCGGCCTTCCTGTACGTGCGCCGCGACCTGCAGGAGGAGCTGCGCTCGCCCATCCAGGGCTGGTTCGGCCAGCGCGACCAGTTCGCGATGGGGCCGGCCTACGAGCCGGCCGACGGCATCGAGCGCTTCGGCGTGGGGACGCCGCCGGTGATCGGCATGGCGGCGGTCGAGGTCGGCGCGGGCGTCGTCGCCGAGGCCGGCATCACCGCACTGGCCGCCAAGGGCCGGGCGATGACCGACCTGATCGTGGCACTCGGGGACGAGTGGCTCGTACCCGCCGGGGTGTCGCTGGCCTCGCCCCGCGAGGCGGTCCGGCGCGGCTCGCACGTGACCTTCGCCCACCCGCAGGCGTGGCAGCTGACCCAGGCGCTGGTCGAGCGCCAGGTGGTGCCGGACTTCCGCACGCCCGACCGGGTGCGGCTGGGCCCGGCGCCGCTGTACACCCGGTTCGTCGACGTCTGGGACGCGATGGACCGGTTCCGCGCGCTGCTGGCCGACCGCTCCTACGAGGCCTTCCCGGCCGAGCGCGCCCGCGTCACCTAGCCCCTCGGTGGGGCTCGGGGACGCCGATGGGGTTGCCCGTCGGCCACAGACCTGCGGCCACGACGGTGCGGTGCACCGGGCGGAGCAGCTCGGCCAGCCGGTCGCAGCCCTGCGCGCCCAGCGCCCGCCACGGGCCGAGGGCCAGCCGGTCGGTGTCGGCCTCGATCGCGGCGACCACGGCCAGGCCCTGGGCGGTGAGCGCACCGCCGGCCAGCCAGCCGCGGTCGGTCAGCCGCTGCGCCGCGTCCGCCCAGGCCGCGTCGTCCCAGCCCCTGGCCTTCTGCAGCCACGCGCGGTCGGACCGGCCGGCCGCCGCGGCGAGCACGTGCGCCTGGACGCCGTCGACCTCCCGGACCACCAGCGCGACGGTGTGGCCGTCACCGCGGTGCTCGCGCAGCGTGGTCAGCGCCTGCCACAGCTCCAGGTGCGGTTCGTCCGGCACCCCCACCGCGGCGTTGGCCGCGGCGAGCGGGCGGCCGGGTGCGTCGACGGCGGCCGCCGCGGCCATGGTCAGGTCCCGGGCCTCCCGTACCTCGGCGGAGCCGAGCCACTCCTGCCCCAGCACCCGGCGGACGGCGCCGTCCACGCCGGCCAGCCGGGCGTCGAGCGCGGCCGCCGGGGTCACCGACTCCCAGACGGCGGGCACCCGGCGCGCCACGAAGTCCGGGGCGAAGTTCACGAACGTCGCGGTGACGACCTCCGCGCCGACGGCGCCCATCGGAGCCGCCCGGCCGGCGAAGTAGCCCGACCAGAAGCCGTTCAGCCCGGCCGCGGCGAAGGCGGCAGCGGCCTCGTCGGCGAAGTAGGTGACCGCGTGGAACGGCTCGGCGAGGCTCCACAGCAACCGCGCCATCCCCGGGGAAGTCACGTGACCGTCCGATGGTTCCTCGGCCCCGTCCCGAGGCTCGCCGCGAGCTGGCGAGTGGTGAGGAGGACGGGGTCCTCTTTCACGCACTCACGCTCTCGGGCACGCCGAGCCACTCCCGCCAGCGCGGGTCGACGGTGCGGTGACCCAGCAGCCGCCAGGCGGAACCCGTCGGCGTGCGGGGCGGCTGGGGCAGCGACCAGCCGAGCTCGGCCAGCGAGCGGTCGGCCTTGGTGTGGTTGCACCGGCGGCAGGCGGCGACGACGTTGTCCCAGGTGTGGGTTCCGCCCCGGCTGCGGGGGACGACGTGGTCGATGCTCGTGGCCGACCCACCGCAGTAGACGCAGGTCTGGCCGTCGCGGGTGAAGACCGCGCGCCGGGACAGCGGCACCGACGAGGGGTACGGCACCCGCACGTAGCGGGTCAGCCGCACGACCACGGGCACCGGCAGGCTCACGGTCGCGGCGTGCACCACGTCGGACGCCGAATCCACCGCGACGGCCTTGTCGGCGAGCACCAGGACGATGGCCCGGCGGCTGGACACGACGCACAGGGGCTCGAACGTGGCGTTGAGCAGCAGGGATGCGGCCGTGGTCCCCGGCGAGGGCACGGGCAGGATCGTCGGGGCGGGGTCGCGCCGCGGGCCTGGATGACCCGCCGTCGACGACCCGGGCACGGAACGCGGCACGGGAACACCTCCGGTCGCCCCGGACCGCCGGTGGCTCCGAGACCCGCGGGCAGCCCCATTCTGACCCGGAAATCCCCGATCGGCGCTGCTGGATCCTCCCGGGGCCCGGTCGGGCGCCCGGTCCGCCGCTACCGTGGGTTCGATGCGCTACCCCGAGGCCCCGCGGCTCGACCTGGTCGAGGACCTGCACGGACACGCCGTCGCCGATCCCTACCGCTGGCTGGAGGGCGACGGGGACCCGCGCACCGTCGCCTGGAGCGAGGCCCAGGACGCCCTGGCCGCCGACGTGCTGGGCGCGTTGCCGCAGCGCGCGGCCTTCGCCGCCCGGATGGAGGACCTGGTGCACGCCGGGGCGGTCGGGCTGCCCGTCTGGCGGGGTACGCGGGCGTTCTCCACCCGCCGCGACCCCGGCCAGGAGCACGGCGTCCTCCGGGTGACCGAGGCCGACGGCACCGTCCGCGTGCTCGTCGACCCGATGGCCCTGGACCCTGCCGGCACCACGACGCTGGACGCCTGGTCGCCGTCCCTCGAGGGCGACCGGCTGGCCTACCAGCTCTCCACCGGCGGCGACGAGGAGTCGCGGCTGTACGTGCTCGACGTCGCCACCGGCGAGGTGCTCGACGGCCCGGTCGACCGCTGCCGCTACTCCCCCGTCGCCTGGCTGCCCGGGGCCGCGGAACTGTTCTACGTCCGCCGGCTCGCCCCCGACCGGGTGCCCGCCGGCGAGGAGCAGTTCCACCGCCGGGTCTGGCGCCACCGCGTCGGTTCCGACCCCGACGACGACGTCCTGGTGCACGGCGAGGGCAGCGACCCGGCCAGCTACTTCGGCGTGCACACCAGCCGCGACGGCCGCTGGCTGGTCGTCTCGCGGTCGGTCGGCACCGCACCCCGGGACGACGTGTGGCTGGCCGACCTCCGCAGCGACGGCACCCTGCACGAGCTGCAGGTCGGCGTGGACGCCCAGACCACGGCGTGGGTCGCCCGCGACGGCCGGCTCTGGCTCATGTCCGACCGCGACGCCCCGCGCTGGCGGCTCGCCGTCGCCGACCCCGCCGACCCCGCCACGTGGGCGCCGGAGGCGTGGCGGGACGTCGTCCCCCAGCAGGAGGGCGCCGTGCTCTCCGACGTCACCCTGGTGGACGGCCCCGACGGCGCGCTGCAGGTGCTGGCCGTGCACGCGGTGGACGCCACCGACCGGCTCTCCGTCTGGGCGGCGGACGGGTCCGGCCGCCTCGGCGACGTGCCCGCGCCGGGCAGCGGCAGCATCTCCGGCGTCGTGTCCCGGCCCGAGGGCGGCACCGAGGCCTGGGTCGGTTACACCGACTACGCCACGCCCCCGTCGGTGCTGCGCTGGGACGCCGGCTCCTCCGCTGCGCTGGTCGACTGGGAGCGGGCCGCCGTCGCCGGTGCCGTCCCGGAGCTGACCGTCGTCGAGACGCACGCGACCTCCGCCGACGGGACGCCGGTGCACCTGTTCGTGCTCTCGGGCACCGGCACGCCCGACGAGCCCCGGCCGGCCGTGCTCTACGGGTACGGCGGGTTCAACGTGTCGCTGACCCCCGCCTACAGCGCACAGGCGCTGTCCTGGGTCGCCGCCGGTGGCGTGTGGGCGGTGGCCAACCTGCGCGGCGGATCCGAGCACGGCGAGGAGTGGCACCGGGCCGGCATGCGGGAGCGCAAGCAGAACGTCTTCGACGACTTCGCCGCCGCCGGGGAGCACCTGGTCGCCCAGGGATGGACGACGCACGACCGGCTCGGGATCTTCGGCGGCTCCAACGGCGGGCTGCTGGTCGGGGCGACCCTGACCCAGCGGCCCGACCTCGCGGCCGCCGTCGTCTGCAGCGCGCCGCTGCTGGACATGGTCCGGTACGAGCTGTTCGGCCTGGGCCGGACCTGGAACGACGAGTACGGCACCGCGGAGGACCCCACGGAGCTGGGCTGGCTGCTGGCCTACTCGCCGTACCACGCGGTCCGCGAGGGGACGGCGTACCCGGCGGTGCTGATCACGACCTTCGAGTCCGACACGCGCGTGCACCCGCTGCACGGCCGCAAGCTCGCCGCCGCCCTGCAGCACGCCACGAGCGCGGAGGCCCCGGTCGTGCTGCGCCGCGAGGTCTCCGTCGGGCACGGGGCACGCGCCGTCAGCCGCACCGTGGGGCTCGCCGCCGACCAGCTGGCGTTCCTCGGCCAGTACACCGGCCTGACCGAGCGGCAGAACTTCGATCCCGGGCACCGCTGACAGGGCGGCCGTCGCCTGAGAGTATTCCGGTGATGGACAGCTCACTAACCGTGGTCGAGCGCCGCTCGCCGACGGTCGTCGAACGGGTCGGGGAGCGCACCGTGCCGAGAGCCCTGCCTCTTCCCTTCCCCGGATCGGTCCTCCGCTGACCGCGACGGAGGCGACCGTGCCCGCCGGCGTCCCGGCCCGGCCGGCGACCTACCGCGAGGTCTTCGCCGTCCGCGAGTTCCGGCCGCTGTTCGGCACGTTCCTGCTGTCGACGGCGGGGGACGAGCTCGCCCGCATCGCGCTGACCGTGCTGGTGTTCCAGCGGACGAACTCGCCGCTGCTGTCCGCGCTGACCTTCGCCATCAGCCACTTCCCGTGGCTGGTCGGCGGCCCGGTGCTGTCCACCCTCGCCGACCGGCTGCCCCGGCACCGCGTGCTCATCGCCACCGACGCGACGCGGGCCGCGCTCCTGACCCTGATGGCGGTCCCGGGCATGCCGCTGCCGGTGCTGCTCGGCCTGCTGCTGCTGGTGTCGCTGTGCGCACCACCGTTCGAGTCGGCCCGCTCGGCGCTCATGGCCGACGTGCTGGACGGCGAGCGCTACGCCGCGGCGATGTCGCTGACCACGGCGACGCTGCAGATCGCCCAGGTCGCCGGTTTCCTCATCGGTGGAGCGCTGGTCGCGCTGCACCCCTCGCTCGCGCTGGGCGTCGACGCCGGCATCTTCGCCGCGTCGGCGCTGTGGCTGTCCGCGGGCCTCCGGCGCCGACCGGCGCCCGCGCCGCCGCGGGCGGGGACCTCGCTGTGGCGCGACACCGCCGACGGGTTGCGCTTCATCAGCGGCTCCCGGCGGATGCTCGCGGTCATCGCCGTGCTCTGGGTCGGCGCGCTGTTCGGCAACGCCTGGGAGGGCATCGCCGCACCGCTGGCCGCGGAGCTCGGGCGGGGCAGCATGGCGATCGGCGTGCTGCTCGCGGCCTACCCCGCAGGCATCGTCGTCGGCGGCCTGCTGCTGGGCCGCCTCGTGCTCCCCCGCCGCCGGGAACGGCTCGTGGTCCCGCTGGTCCTCCTGTCCCTGGCCCCGTTGCTGGTCGGCGGTGTCCTGGTGGCCCTCACCGGCGCCGGCACCCTGCCCTTCACGGTGCTGCTCGCCCTGCTGTTCGTGTCGGGACTCGGCGGCACCTGGTTCATCCCGCTCAACATCTCCTTCGTGCAGGCGGTGCCGGCGGCCTACCGCGGTCGCGCCTTCGGCATCGCGGTCAGCGGCCTCTACGGCGTGCAGGGCATCGGCGCCCTCGCCGCGGGTCTCGCCGCCGAGGGCCTGGCGCCCAGCGGCGTGCTGGCCTTGTGCGGCGGGGTCGGAATGATCGCCGTCGCCCCGGCGCTGGTTTCCTATCGGCGGACGCAGGGCTCGTCCGCCGTCATCGACGCTGAGGGAGCAACGCCGGCATGAGCGAGTCGAGGCGGTCGCCGTCGGAGCGGACCGCTTTCTACGACGAGGTCGGCGGGCACGCCACCTTCGAGCGGCTCGTGGCCCGCTTCTACGCCGCCGTCCGCACCGACCCGGTGCTGGCGCCGCTGTACCCGCAGGACGACTGGGAGGGCGCCGAGACGCGGCTGCGCTCGTTCCTGGAGCAGTACTGGGGCGGCCCGACGACCTACTCCGACCAGCGCGGGCACCCGCGGCTGCGCATGCGGCACGCGCCCTTCGCCATCGGCCCGGCCGAGCGCAACGCGTGGCTGAGGCACATGCGCGACGCCGTCGACTCCCTGGAGCTGCCCGCCGAGCAGGACGCCACGTTGTGGGGTTACCTGGCGATGGCGGCGCGGAGCATGCAGAACCGCTTCCCCGCGGACGCCGGCAGCGACCTCACGCCCTGAGGCTGCCGCCCGCGCCCGCCCCGGGATCTGCACACTGGGATGCATCAGCACGCTGAAGGCCCGAGTGTGCACACCTCGTGCCATTCCCGACCGACCCCGAGGAGCCCGGTGCCCGCCGAGCCGACTACTGCCCTCTCCACCGACGTCGACTGGTGGCGGGACGCGGTGTTCTACCAGGTGTACATCCGCAGCTTCGCGGACGGGAACGGCGACGGCGTCGGCGACCTGGCCGGGCTGCACGGCCGGCTGACCTACCTGCGCGACCTCGGCGTCGACGCGCTGTGGATCACGCCGTTCTACCCGTCCCCGATGGCCGACCACGGCTACGACGTGGCCGATCCGCGGGACGTCGAGCCGGTGTTCGGCGACCTGGCCGAGTTCGACGCGCTGCTGGCCGAGGCCCACGCCCTCGGCATCCGGGTGACCATCGACCTGGTCCCGAACCACAGCTCGCACGACCACGAGTGGTTCCGGGCGGCCCTGGCCGCGGGCCCCGGCTCCCCCGAGCGGGCGCGCTACCTGTTCCGGGACGGTCGCGGGCCGGACGGCAGCGAGCCGCCCAACAACTGGCCGTCGGTGTTCGGGGGTCCCGCGTGGACGCGGGTCCCGGACGGCCAGTGGTTCCTGCACATCTTCGCCCCCGAGCAGCCGGACCTGAACTTCGCGAACCCCGAGGTCCTCGCCGACCTCGAGGAGACCATGCGCTTCTGGCTGGACAGGGGCGTCGACGGCTTCCGCATCGACGTCGCGCACGGCATGGCGAAGCCCGAGGGGCTGCCGGACATGGTGCCGATGGAGGACACCGGGCTGCTCGACGACCACGGTCCCGGTGACCGCCGCTTCGACCAGGACGGCGTCCACGTCGTGCACCGCCGGATCCGCTCGGTGCTCGAGGAGTACCCGGGCCGGATGGCCGTGGGCGAGGTGTGGGTGTCCGACGACGAGCGGCTGGCCCTGTATCTGCGCCCCGACGAGCTCCAGATGGCGTTCAACTTCAAACTGCTGACGGCGGAGTGGACGCCGGCCGCCCTGCGCGCCGCCGTCGTGCACTCGCTGGCCGCGGTCGAGGGGACGCCGGCGCCCGCCTGCTGGGTGCTGTCCAACCACGACCGGCCCCGGCACGTCACCCGCTACGGCGGCGGGGAGCTCGGCACCCGGCGGGCGCGGGCGGCCGCGCTGCTGCAGTTGGCCCTCCCTGGCGCCGCCTACCTGTACAACGGCGACGAGCTCGGCATGCCCGACGTCGACCTGCCCGACGAGGCGCTGCAGGACCCGATCTGGTTCCGCTCCGGCGGGACCGAGCGCGGACGCGATGCCTGCCGCATCCCGGTGCCGTGGTCGGGCGGCGAGCCGCCGTACGGCTTCTCCACCGGCGCCCACACCTGGCTGCCGATGCCCGAGGGGTGGGCGGAGCTGACGGCTGAGGCCCAGGCCTCCCGACCTGCGTCGATGCTGTCGCTGTACCGAGCAGCCCTGACCTTCCGGACGTCGTCGCCCGCCTTCTCCGGTGAGCGCCTGGAGTGGTTACCGGCACCCGAGGGATGCCTGGCGTTCTGCCGTCCGGGTGGCCTGGTGTGCCTGCTCAACCTCTCCGGCGCAGCGGTACCCCTTCCGGAGGGGACGGTGCTGCTGTCCAGCGCGGACGTCGCCGACGGGCACCTGCCCGACGACGCGGCGGTGTGGCTCGTGGCCTGACCGAGGGCATGACCGGTGGGTGACGCGCCCGGGAGAGCCGTAGTGCAGACTCTCCCGTGATCCGGAGGGTCGGCCGTGCGGCCGGCCCTCGCCCGCCGTTCAGGAGGATTCGTGGCCACCGCTTCGATGCCCGCGCAGCCGTTGCGCCCGCTCGTTCTCGCCGACCTGGTGCCCGCCGTGCGTGCGCGCAACGTCGCCCTCGTGGCGCTCGGTGTGCTGCTCACCGCGGCGCTGGCGCAGGTGTCGGTGCCGGTCCCCGGTTCGCCGGTGCCGATCACCGGCCAGACGCTGGCGGTCGTGCTCACCGCCGCCGCCCTCGGCCCGGTGCGCGGCGTCGCCGTGCAGGTGGCCTACATGGCCTGCGCGCTCGTGGGCCTGCCGTTCTACTCCGAGGCCAGCGGCGGCGTCGACGTCGTCTTCGGCGCCACCGGCGGCTACGTCGTCGGCTTCATCCCCGCCGCTCTGCTCATCGGCATGGCCGCCCGCCAGGGCATGGACCGCAACCCGCTCAAGGCTGCGCCGCTGTTCATCGCCGGCCAGGCTGTCATCTTCGCCGTCGGCGTCCCGTGGCTGGCCGTCTCGGCCGACATGTCGGCGAGCCAGGCGCTGGACGCGGGCTTCTACCCCTTCATCCTCGGTGGACTGGTGAAGGCCGCCATCGCCGCGGCGGTGCTCGGCACCGCCTGGAAGGCCACCCGCCGGGCCTGACCACTACCGCACACGACCCCCGGACGCCTCGGCGTCCGGGGGTCGTCGCGTTCCGTGGCGTCGTGGGCACGTCCCGGCCCGCGGTGCCCGCTGGGCTCGTCCCGGCCCCGCGGGCGCCAACTGCGGGGACCATGACTCTTTGGCGCGCTCGCGGGCGCCAACTTCCCCGTAGTTGCGGTGGGGGTCGTTCAGGCCGCGGGGTCGTCGGCCCAGC
The DNA here is from genome assembly GCA_963747895.1 of uncultured Actinomycetota bacterium. GTDB lineage: Bacteria > Actinomycetota > Actinomycetes > Mycobacteriales > Geodermatophilaceae > Blastococcus. Next base: position 203,053 of record CAVVGX010000009.1, on the reverse strand, counting down.
GGGCGAGGAACTCCTTCTCCTCGGGCGTGAGCCGGCGCGGGCGCGCGATGGCGAAGTCGAACGGGACGATCTTCGTGCTGCCGGTGACCGCGAGGTTCCCGTGGTCGAACAGCTCGTAGCGGCACAGGAAGGTGGCCGCGCGGACGTCGGTGATCCAGACGTCGACCTGCAGCGGCGTCGAGGAGTAGACGACCTGGCGCTTGTAGGCGATCTCGTGCGCGGCGACGATCAGCCCCCGCTGCCGGCCCGTCCGCAGATCGTGCGTCGGCTGCTCGCGGAACAGGCTGATGCGGGCCATCTCGAAGTAGCCGAGGAAGGCCACGTTGTTGATGTGCTGGTAGGCGTCCATGTCCGACCAGCGCATCGGAACCGCAGCGGTGTGCCTCACACGGCCACCTTGCCGTACGGCCCGGCAACCCCTCGCAGGGACCTCGCCGCGGGTCCTACGGTGGCTCGATGGGCGAACCTTGGCCGGCCGATCTGCCGGGGGTGCTGACCCTGCCCTCGGGGCGGCGGGTGCTGGGCCGTGGGCTGCGCAGCGCCGCACCGGAGCCGCCGCCGGAGTTCGGCGTGCACCTGCTGGGCCGCCGGCCCGCGGAGACCGGCTGGGAGCGGGAGTGGGTCCGCTGGCGCGACTTCGGCCTGCCCACCGACGACCGGGAGCTGCGGCGCGCGCTGACGGAGGCCTGGGAGCGGGCCGACGCCGAGCGCGTGGAGATCGGCTGCCGTGGGGGCACCGGCCGCACCGGCACGGCGCTGGCCTGCCTGGCCGTGCTGGACGGCGTCCCTGCCGAGGAGGCCGTGGCCTTCGTGCGCCGGCACTACCGGCCGCGGGCGGTCGAGACGCGCTGGCAGCGCCGCTTCGTCCTCCGCTTCGCAGCCGGCTGAGGTCCCCCGGAACGGCGACGGCCGGCCGGAGCAGGTGCTCCGACCGGCCGCACGCGCCAGGCCCCGTCCCGAGGCTCGCCCCGAGCGTGCGAGGGGTGAGGAGGACGGGCGAAAGGACCCTCTTCCCCTCGGCCCTCGCGAGCTCGGGCCGAGCCTCCGAAGAGGGCCTCAGTCGCGGGAGAGCTTGCGGTAGGTCGCCCGGTGCGGCCGGGTGGCCTCCTGGCCGAGCCGCTCGACCTTGTTCTTCTCGTAGTCGGCGAAGTTGCCCTCGAACCAGAACCACTTCGACTCGCCCTCGTAGGCGAGGATGTGCGTGGCCACGCGGTCGAGGAACCACCGGTCGTGGCTGACCACGACGGCGCAGCCGGGGAAGTCCAGCAGCGCGCCTTCGAGGCTGGTCAGCGTCTCGACGTCGAGGTCGTTGGTCGGCTCGTCGAGCAGCAGCAGGTTGCCGCCCTGCTTGAGGGTCAAGGCGAGGTTGAGACGGTTCCGCTCACCGCCGGACAGCACGCCCGCGGGCTTCTGCTGGTCCGGGCCCTTGAAGCCGAACGCGGCGATGTAGGCCCGGGACGGCATCTCGACGTTGCCGACCTTGATGTGGTCCAGGCCGTCGGAGACGACCTCCCACAGGGTCTTCTTCGGGTCGATGCCGCTGCGGTTCTGCTCGACGTAGGACAGCTTGACCGTCTCGCCGACCTTGATCTCGCCCTCGTCGGGCTTCTCCTCGCCGACCAGCATCTTGAACAGCGTGGTCTTGCCGGCGCCGTTCGGGCCGACGACGCCGACGATGCCGTTGCGCGGCAGGGTGAACGACAGCCCGTCGATGAGGACGCGGTCACCGAAGCCCTTGGTCAGCTTGTTCGTCTCGACGACGACGCTGCCCAGCCGCGGGCCCGGTGGGATCTGGATCTCCTCGAAGTCCAGCTTGCGGAACTTGTCGGCCTCCGCGGCCATCTCCTCGTAGCGGGCCAGACGCGCCTTGCTCTTGGCCTGCCGGGCCTTCGCGCCCGAGCGCACCCACTCGAGCTCCTCCTTGAGCCGCTTGGCGCGCTTGGCGTCCTTGGCCCCCTCGACCTGCAGGCGGGTGGCCTTGGTCTCCAGGTAGGTGGAGTAGTTGCCCTCGTAGGGGTAGGCGCGGCCGCGGTCGAGCTCGAGGATCCACTGGGCGACGTTGTCGAGGAAGTACCGGTCGTGGGTGACGGCGACGACGGTGCCGGCGTACTTCTCCAGGTGCTGCTCCAGCCACGCGACGCTCTCGGCGTCCAGGTGGTTGGTGGGCTCGTCGAGCAGCAGCAGGTCCGGGGCCTCCAGCAGCAGCTTGCACAGCGCGACGCGGCGACGCTCGCCACCGGAGAGGACCGTGACGTCGGCATCCCCCGGCGGGCAGCGCAGCGCGTCCATGGCCTGCTCGATGCGGGCGTCCAGCTCCCAGCCGTCCTGGTTCTCGATGACCTCCATGAGCTCGCCCTGCTCGGTGAGGAGGGTGTCGAAGTCGGCGTCGGGCTCGCCCATCGCCGCGCTGACCTCCTCGAAGCGGGTCAGTGCGTCGCGCAGCGGCTTCACCGCCTCCTCGACGTTGCCGCGCACGTCGAGGTTCTCGTTGAGCGGCGGCTCCTGCAGCAGGATGCCGACCGTGGCCTCCGGCGCGAGCGTCGCCTCACCGTTGGAGGGCTGCTGCATGCCGGCCATGATCTGCAGGACCGTCGACTTGCCGGCGCCGTTGGGGCCGACGACGCCGATCTTCGCGCCGGGCAGGAACGACAGGGTGACGTTGTCGAGGATCACCTTGTCGCCGTGCGCCTTGCGTGCGCGGACCATCGTGTAGATGTACTGAGCCACTGGGCTTCGGAGCCTTCCGTCGTGTCGCGTGCGGGGGGCGGGCCGGCGTCCCCGGCCCGGCCCCCATGCGTTCTCACCCCCGATCCTCCCAGCCCGGGCAACCGCTATGCGTGCGCGGGCACCAGGGAGGAGTCGTCGGTGTCCGACGGGTCCAACGCCGCGCCGTCCCCCAGGTAGTCCCGCCCGGCCTCCGGTCCTGCCGCCGCGCCGGCGAACCGCTCGTCCTGCGGCTCCCCGGCCTCCGAGGTGATCTCGCCCGTCGTCCGGTCGACCGTCTCGGCGGGGCGGCCGGACCGGTCCCGCTTGAACTCGGCGGTGCCCCGCGCCAGGTTCGGCCCGACGGCGAACGCCCGGATGCGCGGCTTGCTGCGCGGTCCGCTCTCGGACTCCCAGCTGTGCGTCGTCAGGGCTCCCTGCACGATGACCGGGTCGCCCTTGCTGAGGCTGGCCGCGACGTGACCGCTCAGCGAGCCCCAGCACTCGACGTCGACCCAGAGGGTGCCGGAGTCGACGTACTGCTGGGTGGCGCTGTCGTAGCGCCGGGCGGTCGAGGCCATGCGGAAGTTGGTGACGGCGCCGTTGTCCAGGCTGACGCGTCGGGGTGAGTCGACGACGTTGCCGACGACGGTGACGGTGGTGTCGTTCACGGTGCTCCTCGGAGATGCTGCGCCGGAGGGCGCGGCCGGCGCGGTGCCGGCGTGCTCCGACCCTGCGGTCCGGGGCGCGCGGCCGGTCGGTGCGCGACGCATCTGTGGACCCGCACGACCCCTGTGGACGACGCCGGTCACGGAGGCTGCGCCCGCCGTGACCCGGCGATGCGATGATCGGCGACCGAGCGCCCGTAGCTCAGCGGATAGAGCACCGGACTTCTAATCCGACGGTCGCAGGTTCGAATCCTGCCGGGCGCGCTCCCGTTCGTCGGGGCCGATGCGTGCCCGGGGCGGACGGTCCCGACGACCTCCCCCGGTGCGGCGTCGGCCGGCGATCACGCCCCACGACCGCTCCCACCTGCGGGTTCTCGACCGGACCCGGGGCACAGCTGTGATTAGGACCACGCGTCACGGGTATCGGCCCCCCGGCCCGGTCACGGGACAGGTACAGCGACGCCACCAGGAGTGACGAGTGCGGAAGTCCACGCGTGCGCGGCAGGCAGCGAGCTCGACGCCCGGAACGAACGGCGCGCACACCCGGCATCGGACGGTCCTGGTGGCAGCGGTCGTCGTCGGCTGCGCCGGGCTGTTCGGCGGCGTGAGCGCCTCCACCGGTGGCGCCGGCGACGAGCTGGAGGAGGTCGACGCGGTCACCAGCACCGAGCAGCCCGAGGCGTCGGACCTGTCCCGCGGCGCACCCGCGGGCGCGATCACGCTGCCGCCCCTGCCGGTGCAGGTGTCCCGCCCCCAGCCGGCCACGCCCGCGGTGATCACCGGCCTGGCGGAGAACGGCATCCCGAACGTGGCCCTCAACGCCTACCGCGTCGCCGCCTCGCGGATGAACGCCTCCGACCCCGGGTGCGGCATCGACTGGTCGCTGCTGGCCGCCATCGGTCGCGTCGAGTCCAACCACGGCCGCTTCGCCGGTGCGGTCCTCAACCCCGACGGCACGTCGAGCCCCGAGATCCGTGGCCCGGCGCTGAACGGCGTGAAGTTCGCCTTCATCGCGGACTCCGACGACGGTGTCTTCGACCACGACACGAACTACGACCGCGCCGTCGGACCCATGCAGTTCATCCCGACCACCTGGCGGTCCTACGCCGTCGACGCCGACGGGAACGGCACGACCGACGCCTTCGACATCGACGACGCCGCCCTGGGCGCCGCCAACTATCTGTGCACCGCCGGCGGCGACCTGCGCACCGAGGCCGGGCAGCGCCGGGCCGTGTTCGCCTACAACCACTCCGACGAGTACGTCGCCCAGGTCCTGGCGCTGGCCCGCTCCTACGCGACGGGCGTCCCGGTGGACTCCCTGCCGCTGCTCGGCGACACCAGCAGCCCCGTCCCCGCGCCGTCCGGCAACTACGGCTACCCCGCGGCTCCGGGGCCGGCCCTCGGCGTCGGCGACCGGACCCGCGCCTCCGGCGAGACGGTCCTCGTGGGCAGCAGCGCGCCTGCACCGGCGCCCGCCCCCGCCGCGCCGCCGGCCGCGCCGGCCGAGCCCGAAGGCGGCGACGGCGCACCGGCAGGTGAGGGGGGCGGGAGCACGCCGCCTCCGGCCGTCCAGCCGCCGGCTCCGGCACCCGCCCCGGCGCCGTCCCCCGTCCCGGTGCCGCCCCAGGCGGCCGCTCCGGCGCCCGTTCTGCCGCTCCCGCTGCCGGCACTCCCGCTGCCGGCGCTCCCGCTACCCGAACCGCCCGCGGCTCCGGCGCCGTCGGCGACGCCCCCGGAGGTCGTCGAGCTGATCCCCGGAGTCACCTGCACCCTGCTGGGCCCCCTCGGCACGGCGCTCCTCCCGGACCTGCCGGTCTGCCCCTGACCGGCAGGCCCCCCGGACGACGAGGAGCCCCCGACCGCGCGATGCGGTCGGGGGCTCGTCCGTTCAGCGTTCCGTTCGGCTCAGCCCGCTAGGGGGCCGGCGTCGGGTACGCGGTCAGTACCAGACTTTTCGTCCTCCGACCGCGTGTCCGGTCGCCCCGAGCACGTAGAGGACGGCGCCCACGACGAGCAGGATGATGCCGATCGTCGTGAGGATCGGGATGCTGGCGAAGATGCCGATCAGGAGCAGGATCAAGCCGAGAATGAGCATGTGGGTCTCCGTCCAGAGCGGAACTGGGTCAGCGCGACGGTAGCCACGAGCGCGCTCGCGACACCCCGACGCTCCGATGATCACCCGTTCGTGATCATCTCGATGCACGGGTGAGCTGCGCCCCGCACGTCGTCACCCGCCGTCACCCCTCGAGCCCGGGCGGCGAGCCGACCGCGCCCTCCGACGTGTGCGCGGGCGGGCGGAAGACCGCGAAGGGATCGGTGACCGACAGCTCCGGCGTCGCGAAGCGGTAGAGCGCGGCGGGGCGGCCACCGGCCCGGCCGGGTGGCGCCTGCTCCCCCGTCGGCTCCAGCACGCCGCGCCGGAGCAGCACCCGCTGCAGGTTGGTGGCGGTGACGTCGTAGCCCAGCGCGGCGACGTAGATCTCGCGCAGCTCGGCGACGGTGAACTCCGGCGGAGCCAGCGCGAACCCCACGTTCGTGTAGGACAGCTTCGACCGCAGCCGGGCCAGCGCCGACCGCACGATCGACCCGTGGTCGAACGCCGTCCCCGGCAGGGCGTCGACCGGGTGCCAGGCGGTGTCGTCGGGCAGCGCGGGGTCGACGTGCGTCGGAACGAGCCCCAGGTAGGCGGTGGCCACCGTCCGCCCGCGGGGATCACGGCCGGGGTCGCTGCGGGTCTCCAACTGCTCCAGGTGGCCCAGCTGGGAGACCTCCACCTTCGCCGCCAGCTGCCGGGCCACCGAGGCGCCCAGCGTCTCGTCGGGCAGCAGCGGACCGCCCGGCAGCGCCCAGGCGCCGGCGAACGGCTCGTTCGGCCGCTGCCAGAGCATGGCGTGCAGCCGTCGCGCCCGGACCTGCAGCACCACGGCCAGCGCCTGGTGCGGATAGGCCGGTCGCTCCGGCGACGACCACACGGATCCCATGCCCGGGAATGCTAAGGTCTTGCCACGAGGTTTTCGCCTAGCAGTCAGAAACCACACTCCGACGGAGGTCCCCGTGACCACGACGCTCCCCGCCCCCACCGCAGCCGGCTGGACCCCCGACCAGTGGCAGGACTGGCGCGAGGAGGTGCGGCGGCTGGCCCGCGAGAAGGACGTCGTCGTCCTGGCGCACAACTACCAGGCGCCCGAGATCCAGGACGTCGCCGACCACGTGGGCGACTCCCTCGCGCTGTCCCGGCTCGCGGCCGCCAGCGAGGCGAGCACGATCCTGTTCGCCGGCGTCCACTTCATGGCCGAGACGGCGAAGATCCTGGCACCGGAGAAGACGGTCCTCGTGCCGGACGCGAACGCCGGCTGCTCGCTCGCCGACACCATCACCGCCGACCAGCTCCGCGCCTGGAAGGCCGAGCACCCGGGCGCCGTCGTCGTCTCCTACGTCAACACCTCCGCCGAGGTGAAGGGCGAGACCGACATCTGCTGCACCTCCTCGAACGCCGTCGAGGTGGTCGAGTCGATCCCCGCCGACCGCGAGATCCTCTTCCTCCCCGACCAGTTCCTCGGCGCCCACGTCCAGCGGGTCACCGGCCGGCAGAACATGCGCATCTGGATGGGCGAGTGCCACGTGCACGCGGGCATCTCCCCCACCGACCTGCGCGCCAGCGTCGAGGCCGCGCCCGACGCCGAGCTGCTCGTGCACCCCGAGTGCGGCTGCGCCACGAGCGCGCTGTGGATGGTGTCCGACGGCCAGCTGCCCAGCGAGCGGGTGCACATCCTCTCCACCGGCGGCATGCTCGACGAGGCCCGGCGGACGACGGCGAAGCGCGTGCTGGTCGCCACCGAGATCGGCATGCTGCACCAGCTGCGGCAGGCGAACCCGACGACGCAGTTCGAGCCGGTCAACTCCCGCGCGGCCTGCCCGTACATGAAGATGTCGACGCCGGAGAAGCTGCTGCGCGCCCTGCGCGAGGGCCGCGACGAGGTGACCGTCGACCCGCAGGTCGCCGCGCGCGCCCGCGCCGCGGTCGAGGCCATGGTCGCCATCGGCACGCCGTCGCCGGTCGGTGAGTGAGGTGCGCAGCCGCCTCTCCTCGCTGGCGCCCGCCGTCGTCGCCACCCTGCCGCTCCCGGCGGCGGAACGCGAGCTCGTCGCCGACGTCGTCGTCGTGGGCAGCGGGGCCGCCGGGCTGATGGCGGCCGTGGCGCTGGCCGAGGCGGGGCGCGCGGTCACCGTCGTCACCAAGGGCGACCTCGGCGCCGGCAGCACGCCGTGGGCGCAGGGCGGCCTCGCCGCCGTCCTCGGTGCCGACGACGACGCCGAGCTGCACGTGCGGGACACCCTGGTCGCGGGCGCCGGATTGTGCGACGAGCCGGCCGTGCGGGCCCTCGTGGCGGAGGCGCCGGACGCGATCGCGGAGCTCCAGGAGCTCGGCGCCCGCCTGGACCTGGACGACGACGGCCGGCCCGCGCTCACCCGCGAGGGCGGGCACAGCCGCGACCGCATCGTGCACGCCGGCGGTGACGCCAGTGGTGCCGAGGTCACGCGGACGCTCGCGGCGGCGCTGCGGGCCCGCGGCATCGCGGTGCTCGAGCACACCGTCGCCCTCGATGCCCTGCTCGCGGCCGACGGCCGGGTCGGCGGCCTGCGGATCGCGCGCATCGGCGACGGCGGCGCGCTGCTCGACGTCACCGACCTGCAGGCCCGCGCCGTGGTGCTGGCCACCGGGGGCTTCGGCCAGGTCTTCACCGCGACCACCAACCCCGCCGGTGCCACCGGCGACGGGCTCGCACTCGCCCTGCGCGCAGGGGCCGAGGTGGCCGACGTCGAGCTCGTGCAGTTCCACCCGACGGCGCTCTGGACGGGCGCCGGCGCGCGGGGGCAGCAGCCGCTGGTCTCGGAGGCGGTGCGCGGCGAGGGTGCCGTGCTCGTCGACGGCGAGGGCCGCCGGATCATGGCCGGCGCCCACCCGCTGGCCGACCTGGCCCCGCGCGACGTCGTCTCGGCGACCATCGCCGCGACCCTGCGTGCGACCGGCGCCGACCACGTGTTCCTCGACGCGCGGCACCTCGGGGCGGAGTTCCTGGAGCACCGCTTCCCCGGCATCGTCCGGGCCTGCCGCGACGCCGGGCTCGACCTCACCCGCGAGCCGGTGCCCGTCGTGCCGGCGGCGCACTACGTCTGCGGTGGGGTGCTGGCCGATCTCGACGGCCGGACGACCGTGCCCGGCCTCTACGCCGTCGGCGAGGTCGCGTGCACCGGCGTCCAGGGCGCCAACCGGCTGGCGTCGAACTCGATCACCGAGGGGCTCGTCGCCGCCCGCCGCTGCGCCGAGCTGCTGGCCTCCGAGCTGCCCGCACCGGCCGAGATGGTCACGCCGAGGTCCGCGGGCGAGGCGATCGACCCCGCGGCGCGCACCGCGATCACGACCGCCACGACCCGGCACGCCGGCGTCCTCCGCGACGCCGACGGCCTCACCGAGCTGGTGCGGACCCTCGCCGCCGTCGTCCGGGGCACCGCACCGCTGGACCTGGCCGCGGTCGAGGTCACCGCGCTGCACACCGTGGCCACGCTGCTCGCCTCGGCCGCGCTCGCCCGCACCGAGAGCCGGGGCTGCCACCGGCGTCTCGACGTGCCGGAGACCCGGCCGGAGTGGCAGGTGCGGCTGGCTGCACCGGCTCGACGCCACCGGGCACCTGCGCACCCGGACCGTGCCGGTGCAGGCCGGCGTCGACGAGCAGGTGGTCGCGTGACCGTGCGCGAGGAGCTGGCGGCGGCGCTGCGGGCCGACGGGCTCGACCCGGCCGCCGTCGAGCGCCTGATCCGCACCGCCGTGGACGAGGACCTCACCTTCGGCCCCGACGTCACGACCGACTCCACGGTTCCGGCCGACGCCGTCGCCACCGGTGACGTCACCCCGCGCAGCGTCGGGGTGCTCGCCGGGGTGCACGTGGCCGCCGCCGTCTTCGACCTCGTCGGCGGCGCGGCGGTGGAGGTCCTGGTGCACGAGGCCGACGGCGCGCTCACCGAGCCGGGGCTGCCCGTCCTCACCGTCACCGGCCCCACGCGCTCGCTGCTCACCGCCGAGCGGACCGCGCTCAACCTCGTCTGCCACCTCTCCGGCATCGCCTCGCTCACCCGGCAGTGGGCGGACGCGATCAAGGGCACCGGGGCGGCCGTCCGCGACACCCGCAAGACGACGCCAGGGCCTGCGGGCGCTGGAGAAGTACGCGGTGCGGTGCGGCGGCGGGGTCAACCACCGGATGGCGCTGGGCGACGCGGCCCTGGTCAAGGACAACCACGTGGCTGCCGCGGGGGGCATCGCGGCGGCGGTGCAGGCGGTGCGGACGACGGCGCCGGACATGCCGCTCGAGGTCGAGTGCGACACGCTCGACCAGGTGCGGCAGGCGATCGCGGCCGGCGTGCAGCTGGTGCTGCTGGACAACTTCTCCACCGCCGACACCCGCACCGCGGTCGAGCTGGTGCGTGGCACGGGGGTGCGCCTGGAAGCCAGCGGCGGGCTCGACCTGTCCCGGGCGGCCGAGGTGGCGGCGACCGGCGTCGACTACCTGGCCGTCGGCGCGCTCACCCACAGCGCCCCGGTGCTCGACCTCGGCTTCGACCTCCGCTGACGCCGTCCAGGCATAGGAAGCTTTACCTACGGATGCTGAGCGCGAACCGTAGGTAGAGCTTCCTATGCCTGGGGCAGCGGGATCAGGCGGGGCGGCGGTCGGGGTGCACCCAGCCGATCGCCGGGGCGACGTGCTCGACGACGTTCTGCAGCAGCCGGGCGTTGTACTCGACGCCGAGCATGTTGGGCACCGTGATGAGCAGGCTGTCCGCCTCGCGGACGGCGGCGTCCTTGGCGAGGTCCTCGGCGAGCTGGTCGGGCTCACCGACGTAGCTCTTGCCGAAGCGCGCCCGCACACCCTCGAGGATGCCGACCTGGTCCTCACCGGGGTCGCCGCCGAAGTACTGGCGGTCCAGGTCGCTGACGACCGGCAGCACGCTGCGGCTCACCGACACCCGCGGCTCGCGGTCCCACCCGGACTCGCGCCACGCCTGGCGGAAGCGCGCGATCTGCTCGGCCTGCAGCTCGTCGAAGGGCACGCCGGTGTCCTCCACCAGCAGCGTGGAGCTCATCAGGTTCATCCCCTGGCGCGCCGTCCACTCGGCCGTGGCCCGCGTGCCCGACCCCCACCAGATGCGGTCGGCCAGGCCGGGCGACTGCGGCTGGATCGCCAGCCGGCCGGGGCGCCCGCCGGTCATCGTCGGGTCCGCGTCCACCACCGGCTCACCGGAGATCGCGGCCAGGAAGAGCGCGGTCTTCTGGCGGGCCAGCTCGGCGTCGTCGCTGTCCGGGCCCGGCACGTAGCCGAAGGCCTCCGAGCCGCGCAGCGCCGTCTCCGGTGATCCCCGGCTGACGCCGAGCTGCAGCCGGCCGGAGCTCAGCAGGTCGGCCGCCGCGGCCTCCTCGGCCATGTACAGCGGGTTCTCGTAGCGCATGTCGATGACCCCGGTGCCGAGCTCGATCCGGGACGTGCGGGCAGCCATCGCGGCGAGCAGCGGGAACGGCGAGGCGAGCTGGCGGGCGAAGTGGTGCACCCGCACGTAGGCGCCGTCCAGGCCGATCTCCTCGGCGGCGACGGCCAGCTCGACGGTCTGCAGCAACGCGTCGGCGCCGGTACGCACCTGGGAGCCCGGGATGGGCTGCCAGTGCCCGAAGTTCAGGAAGCCGATCTTCTTGTCCACACGGCGGTGAGCGCCGCCGCCTCGCACCGTGTTCCCGGGATGACCCGGGGCCGGCCCGGCGTTCCCCCGGCGAGTGACCGCACCGGGCGGTCCCGCGGGAGGAGATCCCATGCGCGCCACCGTCGACGGCACCGTCATCGCCGAGGCCCCCGAGTCCGAGCTCGTCCGGATCGAGGGCAACTGGTACTTCCCGCCGTCCGCGGTGGTCGAGGGCTCCCTCAAGGAGAGCCCGACCCAGTACACCTGTCCGTGGAAGGGCGCGGCCCAGTACTGGGACGTCGTCACCCCGTCCGGGACGACGTCGGACGGCGCCTGGAGCTACCCCGAGCTCTTCCCGTCGGCGGTGGAGCGGGTCGGCACCGACTTCGCCGGCTACGTCGCCTTCTCCCCCGGCGTCACCGTCGGCGGCTGAGGGCGTGACCGCGTCCCGGGCGCCCTGCCCGGGACGCGGTCCGATCCGACCTGCCGGACGACGCCCGTCCGGTTGGGCAGATCTCGCCCACTCCGCTCGGGTTCTCACGCACCGTGACGGCACGATCACGACTCTCCGTGCACTAGTTCCGTCACTTCACGCCTCCGATGCGTAACTCTGACCCGGTGAGCCTTCCCGCCCCCGAGACGCCGTGGCAGCCCGCCGGCACGCCCACCGCGGCGGCCCGGCAGCGCATGCGGGCCATCGACACGCTGCTCGCCGACCGCGGCCAGCTGTTCCAGGCGCTCTTCCTCTCCGCTCCGATCGCGAAGGCACTGGTCGACCTCGACGGGCACGTGCTCGTCGCGAACCCGGTCATGTGCGCGCTCACCGGCCGCAGCGCCGACGAGCTGGCCGGCCGGCACGTCGACCTGCTGGCCCACCCCGACGACCCGCCCGTGGGCGACCTCGGCCTCGAGCCCGCTCCCGGCGAACCGGCGCTGGACCCCAACCTCCTGCTCGACGGCGAGCGCCGCATGCGCCGCTCCGACGGCACGGAGCTCTGGGTGGTGCAGGCCCACGAGATCGTCCGGCACAACAACGGCGCCCCGCAGTTCGTCGTCCTGTCCCTGGTCGACGTCACCGACCGGCGCCGGGCCGAGGACGACCTGGTCCGCCGCGCGTTCACCGACCCGCTGACCGGGCTGCCCAACCGCCGGGCGCTCACCGACCGGCTGCGGCACGCCGTCGCGCTGTCCCGCCGCCGCGGTCTGCAGGTCGGGCTGGTGCACCTCAACATCGACCGCTTCCGGGCGGTCAACGACACCCTCGGGCACGAGGCCGGCGACATGCTGCTCAGCCAGGTCGCCGACCGGCTGCGGTGGAGCACCCGCGTGGAGGACACCGCGGTGCGGCTGGGTGCCGACGAGTTCCTCGTCGTCGCCGAGGACGTCGAGGACCTCGAGGGGCTGCGGGCGCTGGCCGAGCGGCTGCTGAGCGTGCTCGACGAGCCGTTCGTGGTGCTCGACCGCGAGATCACGCTGTCGGCCAGCGTCGGGCTCACCCTCGGCTCCGACCTGACCCCCGACGACCTGCTGCGCCAGGCGCAGAGCGCGCTCAACCGGGCCAAGGCCGACGGCAGCCGTGCCCGCGTCGAGGTGCACGAGGGCGCCCTGAGCGACGACGACGTCGACGCGCTGCAGCTCGAGGTCGACCTGCGGCACGCGCTGGACAACGACGAGCTGCGGCTGTTCTACCAGCCGATCGTGCACCTGGCCGACGAGTCGCTGCTCGGCTACGAGGCGCTCATCCGCTGGCAGCACCCCACCCGCGGCCTGCTCCCCCCGGGCGCCTTCCTCGACGCCGCCGAGAACAACCGGCTCACCTCCAAGCTCGGCGCCTGGGTGCTGCGGCGGGCCTGCCAGGACGCCGTCAGCTGGCCCGACGACCTGCGCGTGCACGTCAACGTCTCGGCCCGGCACCTGGCCGAGGACGGCTTCAGCGAGCTGGTCGCCGCCGCCCTCGAGGAGTCCGGCCTGGAGCCGTCGCGGCTGGAGCTGGAGATCACCGAGTCGACGGCGCTGTTCGCCGCCGAGGCCACGCTGCACTCCGTCGCCGTCGTCACCGACCAGGGCGTGACCCTGGCCCTGGACGACTTCGGCACCGGCTACTCGGCCATCACCGCGCTGCACCGGCTGCCGATCCACACGCTCAAGATCGACCGCTCGTTCGTCGCCGACGTCGTGGCCGAGCCCGCCACCGCCGCGCTGGTGCAGGGGCTGCTGCAGCTCGGCCGCGGCATGGGGCTGCAGGTCATCGCCGAGGGCATCGAGGACCTCGACCAGGCCGCCTGGCTGCTCGACCACGGCTGCGCCATGGCGCAGGGCTACGCGTTCGGGCGGCCCGCACCGCTGCCCAGCCCGGCCGACGTGCTCATCGGCGAGGTCACGGACGCGCCGGCCGAGGACGTCGCCGGCGAGCTGCTCGCCGACGAGCTGGAGACCCCGATCGTCCCGCAGCCGCGCCCGTCCCTGCCCGGGACGCCGCGCCGGGTGGTGCTCGCCACCGACGACACCGGCGCGTTCGGGCTCTTCGACCACCTCGCCGACGAGCCCGAGGACTCCTAGGTCCCCTCCGCGCCCCAGCGTCCGAGCGCGACGATCGACTCGCGCAGGGCGAGCCCACGATCGGTCAGCGCGTAGGCCCGGGTGTTGTGCCGGAGCGGAAGGCGGGTCAGGACGCCGGCCGCCTCGAGCTCGCGGAGGCGGGTGGCGAGCATGTTCGTCGGCACCCCGAGGTCGCGCTGCAGATCGCCGTAGCGCTGCGGCCCGTCGAGCAGCCGTTCCACGATGAGCAGCGCCCATCGGGCTCCGACGACGGAGAGGGCATCGGCGAGGTCGCTCATGCGGTCGGATCGGTGTCCGGCTTCATCCAGAACGGCGAGTAGTGGTAGCCGTCGGGGTCGTCGAACTGGCGCTGGTACATGAAGGGGTAGTCGTCGGTGTCCCCGATCCGCCCACCGGCGGCACCGGCACGCTCGACGAGCTCGTCGACCGCCTCTCGGCTGCCGAGGTCGAACGAGACCGTGACCTTCGAGGGGGTGCCGGGCCCGCCGACCAGCTCCTCGGCGCCGCCGACGCTCGCGTACATCTCGCGGCTGCCGAGCATGACGTACTGCTCCGGCGCGATCGCGAAACAGGACACGTTGTGGTCGGACATCTCGGCGTTGCGGGTCCAGCCGAGGGCGCTGTAGAAGGCGGTCGCGCGCTCGACGCTGTCGACGGGGCAGGTGATGAAGAGGCTCATGCGGGCGATGCTTGCAAAATGAAAGTGGGCCGTCAACGTCTTATCCGGACGGCAGGTCCGGTCAGTGCACCTGGACCCGGGGCAGGGCCATCGGCACCGGGCGCTTGGGGGCCCGCCCGTCCCCGGACGACGTCCCGCGCAGCCGCCGGCCGATCCACGGCCCGACGTAGCCGCGCACCCACGCCGCCTCCTCGGCCACCGCGACCCGGAACGCCCGCGCCGGCTGCGGCGGCAGCGGCGTGCGCCACCCGTCGTCGTCCCCGGTGGGCACGCCCAGCGCGGTCGCCGCGGCCAGGGCCGTGCGCCGGTGTCCCTCGGGCGTGAGGTGGATGCGGTCGGCGTCCCACAGCCGGAAGTCCTGCAGCCAGGCCGCGCTCCACTGGTCGAGGACGGCGGCACCGGTCCGGGCCGCGATCGACCAGATGTCGGCGTTGAAGACGGCGATCTTCCCGCGGGCCCGGCGCAGGAGCGGGGTGTTGCGGGTGTCGACGCCGGTGGCCAGCAGCACGTCGGCGCCGGCCTCCCGGAACCGGACGACGGCGGCCTCGAGGGTCGCCGCGAGCTCGTCCGGGTCGGCGCCGGGGCGCATGAGGTCGTTCCCGCCGGCGATCAGGCTGACCAGGTCGGGGCGCGCCTCCAGCGCCACGGGCACCTGCTCCTCGACGACCTGGCGCAGCAGCCGCCCGCGGATGGCGAGGTTGGCGTACTCGACGTCCCCCTCGGTCGCCGTCGCCAGGTGCTCCGCGAGCCGGTCGGCCCAGCCGCGGAACTCGTCGGACCGGGCGGGGTCGGCGTCGTTCAGCCCCTCGGTGAAGGAGTCGCCGAGGGCGAGGTAGCGCTGCCAGGGAGCGGAGGAGGGCACGAACTGCACGTCCCTCACTCCATCACGCCGGACGACCGCGCCGGCTGTGCCGTCGCGCACAGCCGCAGGTGAACGTCGCGTGAGGAGCCCGCATCGGTCCTGTTACTGCCCGGCGGTGGCGCCGATCCGCGGTCAGGATGCCCGCATGCGCATCGACGTCGCCGCCTCGCTGTCCCTGTCCTCCCCCGCCCCGGCGACCGCGCTGCTGCAGGTGGCGGTACCCGCGCCGCTGACGGAGCAGCTCGTGGTGATCTCCGGCGACGCGGCGCTCGAACCGCTCGAGTTCGAGGTCGACGGTGCCCGGGTGCACCGCCTCGAGCTGCGGTCGGGGCAGACGACGGTCACCTACTCGGCGTCGGTGGAGGACGGCGGAGCCCCCCGCGCGGTCACCCCGGCCGACTGGGCCCTGGCGCTGCGCCCCAGCCGCTACTGCCCGTCCGACCAGCTCGAGGGGTTCGCGCACGCGGAGTTCGACGCCAGCACGCCGCGGGCGGAGCTGGTGACCGCTGTCGCGGACTGGGTGCACCGGCGGCTGACCTACACCTCGGGATCCAGCCGGCCCGTGGACACCGCCGTCGACACCCTGCTCATGGGCCAGGGCGTGTGCCGCGACTACGCGCACCTGACCATCACCCTGCTCCGGGCGCTCGAGGTGCCCGCCCGGCTGGTCGCCGTCTACGCGCCGGGGCTGCACCCGATGGACTTCCACGCCGTGGTCGAGGCCGACGTCGACGGCACCTGGTGCGTGGTGGACGCCACCCGGCTGGCCCCGACCCGGTCGCTGGTGCGCATCTGCGCGGGCCGGGACGCCGCCGACACGGCCTTCCTCACCACGCTGGGCGGTGTCGCGCGGTTCGAGGGCATGACCGTCACCGCGACCACCGCCGGCGACCTGCCCGCCCCGGACGACACCCCGTTCCCGCTGTCCTGAGGTCGACCTGTCGACAGCTCGACAGGTCGATCAGTCGCCGTCGCGCCAGGTCTCCAGCAGCCGCAGCCAGATCTCGCTCATCGTCGGGTAGGACGGGACGGCGTGCCACAGCCGCGCGATCGGCACCTCGCCGACGACGGCCACCGTGGCGGCGTGCAGCAGCTCGGCGACGCCCGGCCCGATGAAGGTGACCCCGAGCAGCACCTCGCGCTCGGTGTCCACGACGGCGATCGCCGTCCCGGTGTAGCCGTCGGCGAACAGCGACGCGCCCGCCACGCCGCCGATCGGGTACTCGACGACGCGGTGCGGCAGCCCGGCCTCGCGCGCCTCGGCCACGGTGCGCCCGACGCTGGCGACCTGCGGCGTGGTGAACACGACCGACGGGGTGGCGGCGGCGTCCGCGGTGGCGGCCGTCGGTGACCACGCCGCGCCGTCCACCCGCTCGCCCCGGGACCGCGCGAGGATCGCCGCCGCGGCCTGCCGGGCCTGGTACTTGCCCATGTGGGTGAGCAGCTGGCGGCCGTTGGCGTCGCCGACGCCGTAGAGCCAGGGCAGGCCCTCGACCTGCAGCGTGTCGTCGACCGGCAGGTACTCCCCCGGCTCCAGGCCGACGGTGTCCAGCCCGATGTCGGAGGTGCGCGCGGCACGGCCGATCGCCACCAGCAGCTCGTCCCCGCGGTACTCCTCGTCCCCCACGGTCAGCACGACCTCGGTGCCCTCGCGACGGGCGGCGGTGACGTCGGCGCCGAACCGCACGTCGACCCCGGCCGCGCGGAGCGCCTCGGTCACGGCCTCGCCGGCCTGGGGCTCAGACCGGGGCAGCAGCCGGTCATCACGCTGGAGGACGGTGACCTGCGAGCCCAGCGCCTGCCACGCGGTGGCCATCTCGCAGCCGACGTAGCCGCCGCCCAGGATCAGCAGCCGCCCCGGCGCCTCCTTGGCGCTGGTCGCCTCCCGCGGCCCCCACGGCGCGACGCCGGCCAGGCCGTCCACCGGCGGCAGCTTGCCCACCGAGCCGGTGCAGACGGCCACCGCGACGCGGGCGATCAGCCGGGTCTCGGTCCCGTCGGCGTCGGTGACGACGACGGTGCGCTCGCCCGCCAGCCGCCCGGTGCCACGGACCAGGTCGATGCCGGCGCCGTGCACCCAGTCGACCTGGCTCGAGTCGTCCCAGCCATGGGTGAAGGAGTCGCGCCGGGCCAGGGTGGCGGCGACGTCCTGCTCGCCGGTCACCGCCTGCTTCGCGCCGTCGACGGCGCGGGCCTCGGTCAGCACCTCGGTGCCGCGCAGCAGCGTCTTGCTCGGCATGCAGGCCCAGTACGAGCACTCGCCGCCGACCAGCTCGCTCTCCACGAGCACCGCGGACAGCCCGCCCTTCACGACGAGGTCGGCGACGTTCTCGCCGGTCGATCCCGCCCCGAGGACGACGACGTCGTAGGTCCGCTCCCGCGCGCTGCTCATGCCCCCATCCTGGCCCGTGTGCTGGACTGGCGCCCATGCCGGTCGACGCCGCCGAGTTCGCCACCGCCCTCGGTCAGTACGCCGCGGGAGTGTGCCTGCTGACCGTGCGGGACGGCATCGACGACGTCGGGACGACGGTGACCTCGGTGATGAGCGTGTCCGCCGCGCCCCCGCTGATCGCCGTGGGGCTGACGGCGGCGGGTTATCCGGCGGAGGTGCTGGAGGAGGTCGGCAGCTGCGCGCTGACCGTGCTCGCCGCCCCGCACGCGATCATCGCCTCCCGCTTCTCCTCGGCGGGGCGCCCCAGCGCCCGGCACCTCCTGGAGGCGGTGCCGTGGGTGAGGGCCCCGGCCAGCGACGCGATCGTGCTCGGCGGCGGGCTGTCGGCGCTGGACTGCCGGCTGGACCGGCTCGTGGCGGCCGGCGACCACGTCCTCGCCCTGCTCGAGGTGGTGCAGGTGCTGCCCGGCGACCCGGCGGGCGCGCCGCTCCTGCGCCACCGCGGTCGCTACGTCGACCCGACCGGATCGGCGGCCGGCCGGGCCTGATCCGGGCCGTCGCACGGCAGACTGCGGGGCCGGTGTCACATTCCGGGCCCCGGCGGTGCTCCACCGGCATGGACCTCGTGCGGCATCCCCCACCCGGAACGGCAGTACCGGCCTTCGCCGTGACGCTGCCCGCCGGGGTGGTCACCCGGATCGGAGGGAGGGACGGCGTGCCGGTCCCCGATGCGCCCGCCCGCGGCGCACTGCGCGCCGACCTCGACGTCGTCTTCCGGCGGGAGTACCAGCGGGTCGTCGGTGTCGCCGCACGCGTCCTCGGCTCGCGGGACCAGGCCGAGGACGTCGCCCAGGAGGTGTTCCTCGCCTTCAACCGCTCGTCGGTGCCCGCCGCCGAGGCCGGCGGGTGGCTGTCGGTGGCGGCGGCCCACACCGCGCTCAACCTGATCCGCTCCGGTCGCCGCCGGACCTCGAACGAGGAGACCGCGGCGACCGCCGTCCCCCTGGCCGAGCCCGACGTGGCCGAGGTCGTGGTGGGCCTCGAGGAGCGCAGCCGCGTCCGGGCCGCACTGGCCCGGCTCCCCCACAAGCAGGCCGTCGCCCTGGTGCTGCGGCACAGCGGGCTGAGCTACGCCGAGGTCGCGGCCGCCCTGGACCTGTCCCCCGGCAGCGTCGGCACCACCGTGCGACGCGCCGAATCCGCCCTGCGCAAGGAGTTGACCCGTCATGCGTCATCCCACTGACGGCGTGCTGCGCCGGCTGCTCGACGAGCCGGCCGGTGTGGCCGAGGCCGACCGCCGGCACGTCGCCGACTGCCCGCAGTGCCTCACCGCACTGGCTGCCGCCCGCGAGGACGCCACCCTCGTCGGCGCTGCCCTGACCGCCGACGCCGACGTCGACGTCCCGGCCGCGTGGGCTCGGCTGTCCGCCTCCGCGCACGCCCCGGTGGCGGCCCCTTCCCGGACGCCGTCCCCGGTACGGGCGGCCCGGCGGGGCCGGTTCGGGGAGCTGGTCCGCCGTCCCGCCGCGGCGGCGCTGGCCTTCGGCGTCGTCCTGGCCGGTGCCGGCACCGCGGCCGCCAACGACTGGCTGCCGATCTTCCGCACCGAGGAGGTCACCGCGATCGGCCTGGACAGCGCCGACCTGGTCGCGCTGCCCGACCTGGAGGCCTACGGCGACGTCGTCGTGACCGGCGACGACGACCTCCGCACGGTGCCCGACGCCGCGACCGCCGAGGCGGAGAGCGGCCTGGACCTGCCGGAGGTCGACGCGCTCCCCTCCGGGATCAGCGGAGAGCCGGAGTACCAGGTCGCAGGCGAGGTGACGGCCACCTTCACCTTCGACGCCGACCGGGCCGCGCAGGCCGCCGCCGCGGCGGGCGACACCCTGCCGACCCCGCCGGCCGGGCTCGACGGCGCCTCGGTGCGCCTGGTGGCCGGCCCGGGTGCGGCCCAGGTGTGGCAGAGCGGCAGCGGTGCACCGGGGCTGGTCGTCGGCCGGGCCGTCGCGCCGTCCGCCTTCTCCTCCGGGGTGCCCTTCGAGACGATCCGGGACTACCTGCTCTCGCTGCCCGGCCTGCCCGACGACGTCGCCGCGCAGCTGCGCACCTTCACCGCGGACGGCTCCACGCTGCCGCTGCCGGTGCCCTCGGACTACGTCACCACCTCCACCGAGGACGTCGGTGGCGAGCCGGCCACGGTGCTCGCCACCCGCGACCGCACCCTGGCCGCCGTGGTGTGGGTCGAGGACGGCGAGGTGACCGTGGTGGCCGGCGCGCTGGACACCGGCGAGGTGCTCGAGGTCGCCCGGGGGCTCCGCTGACCGCGCCTCCCGGCGGAGCGACGACCGGCCGCGACTCGACACCCGGCGACGACGCGGCCCTCCGGGACGCGGCGCGGCTGGTCGCCGAGCTGCCCCCGCCGGCGGCCGCGTGGTGCACCGGGCTGCGCAAGCGGTACGGACGGCGCACCGCCGTGGACGGCGTCTCGCTGGAGGTCGGCCGCGGCGAGGTCGTCGGGCTGCTCGGGCCCAACGGCGCCGGGAAGACGACGGTCATCAAGATGCTGCTCGGTCTCGTGCGACCCGACGCCGGCGAGGTGATGCTGCTCGGGCAGCCGGCCGCCGACCCCGCCGCCCGGGCTCGCGTCGGCTACCTGCCCGAGCTCTTCCGGTACCAGCCGTGGCTCAGCGCCACGGAGGTGCTGACGCTGCACGTCCGCCTCTCCGGCACCGGGGTGAGCGCGCAGGAGCAGCGCGACTGCCTGGAGCTCGTCGGCCTCGCCGACCGTGCCCGTGACCGGGTAGGCGGCTTCTCGAAGGGGATGCAGCAGCGGCTGGGCCTGGCGGTCGCGCTGGTCGCGCGACCGGAGTTCGTGGTCCTGGACGAGCCGACCAGCGCCCTCGACCCGCTCGGGCGGGTCGACGTCCGCGACATCGTGCTGTCGCTGAGGTCGCGCGGCATCGCGGTGCTGCTCAACTCGCACCTGATCGGTGAGGTCGAGCGGGTGTGCGACCGCGTGGTCATCCTCGACCGCGGCCGCGTCGCGGCGTCGGGATCGCTGGTGGAGCTGCTCGGCCAGCACGAGGTGCGCCTGCACCTCACCGCGCTCCCACCGGCCGCTCGGACCCGCCTGGCGGCGTCGGGGCGCGTCGAGCGGGAGGGCGACTGGTTCACCGTGGCCTTCCCGGCCGACGACGAGGCCACCGTGCCCGACCTGGTGCGCGACCTCGTGGCGCTGGGCGTCCGCGTGCACGCCGTCGAGCCCGGGCGGATCAGCCTCGAGGAACGGCTGCTCGGCATCCTGCGCGACGGAGCCGAGGAGGAGCGCTCGTGACCCGCGTCGTCCTGACCGTCGCGGAGCTCACCCTGCGCGAGGCCGCGCGGCGCCGGGTGCTGCTGGCACTGGCCCTGCTCACGCTGGTCCTGCTCGCGCTGAGCGGCTGGGGCTTCTCCCGCTTCGCCGCCGAGTCCGGGGGCACGCTGACCAGCGGCGAGGCCCGGCTGACCGCCTCGATCCTGCTGAACCTGGTGATGTTCGGCTACAGCCTGATCGCCGCGCTGGGCACCGCCTTCCTGGCCGGCCCCACGCTGGCGGGCGAGACCGAGTCGGGCATCGCGCTGGCGGTGCTGGCCCGGCCGATCCGGCGCTCGGCGTTCCTCCTGGGCAAGTGGCTCGGGCTGGTGACCTTCGGCGGGGTCTTCGTGGTCCTCGCCGGGCTGGCGCAGGTGATCGTCGTGGGCGTGACGGTGGACTACTGGCCACCGGAGCCGGCCACCGCGCTCGCCCTGCTGGCCGCGCAGACCACCGTGCTGCTCACCCTCGCCGTCCTGCTCTCGTCGGTCATCTCGCCGATGGCGTCCGGCGTGGTCGCGGTCGGCCTGTTCTGCACCACCTGGGTGGCCGGCGTGGTCGGCGGCATCGGCGCCGCGCTGGGCAACGAGGCCGTCGCCCGCGTCGGGTCGGTGTCGCGGGTGCTGCTGCCCACCGACGGCCTGTGGCGCGGGGCGATGCACGCGTTCCAGGACCCGTCGGCGCTGCTGCAGTTCGGCGGCGCCGACGGCGAGGCGTTCCCGTTCCTCAGCGTCGCCCCGCTGACCTGGGCCTATCTGGCGTGGGCGGCGGTGTGGGTGGCGATGGTGTGGGGCCTGGCCGCGGTCTCCTTCACCCGCCGGGACCTCTGAGCGACCCAGGCATAGGAAGCTTTGCCTACGCATTTGGGGCCCGGACCGTAGGTAGAGCTTCCTTTGCCTGGATCGGCGACTAGCGTCGGACGGGCTATGAGCGCTCTGCCTGCACCCACCGAGTCCGCCCTCCGCCGCGCGCTGACCCGCGCCGAGCGAGGCGTGACCCTCGACGCCGTCGAGGCCGAGACGCTGCTGCACGCCCGCGGCCTGAACGAGGGCGAGCCGCTGGACCGGCTGCTGACCGCCGCCGCCCGGGTGCGCGACGCCGGTCTGGCGTCGGCCGGACGGCCGGGTGTGGTCACCTACAGCCGCAAGGTGTTCATCCCCCTCACCCACCTGTGCCGCGACCGCTGCCACTACTGCACCTTCGTGACGACGCCGGGTCAGCTGCGCGCCGAGGGCAAGGCGCCCTACCTCTCCCCCGACGAGGTGCTCGACATCGCGCGGGCCGGTGCGGCGATGGGCTGCAAGGAGGCGCTGTTCACCCTCGGGGACCGCCCGGAGGACCGCTGGCCGGTCGCCGCCGAGTGGCTCGAGGCGCACGGTTTCGACTCCACCCTGGGCTACCTGCGCGCCATGGCCATCCGGGTGCTCGAGGAGACCGGGCTGCTCCCCCACCTCAACCCCGGCGTCCTGTCGTGGGAGGAGATCCAGCGGCTCAAGCCGGTGTCGGCGTCGATGGGCATGATGCTGGAGACGACGGCGACGCGGCTGTGGTCCGAGCCGGGCGGCCCGCACTTCGGCTCCCCGGACAAGGAGCCCGCGGTGCGGCTCCGGGTACTGGAGGACGCCGGGCGCTCCGCCGTCCCCTTCACCACCGGCGTGCTCCTGGGCATCGGGGAGGACTACGCCGAGCGGGTCGACGCCGTCCTGCAGATCAAGGCCAGCGCGCAACGGCACGGGCACGTGCAGGAGACCATCGTCCAGAACTTCCGGGCGAAGCCCCGCACCGCGATGCAGGCCCACGACGACCTGGAGCTGCAGGAGTACGTCGCCGCCGTCGCCGTCACCCGCCTGCTGCTCGGACCCAAGGCCCGCGTGCAGGCGCCGCCGAACCTGAGCGACTCCACCGAGCTCGGGCTGCTGCTGCGCGCCGGCGTCGACGACTGGGGCGGGGTCTCCCCGCTCACGCCCGACCACGTCAACCCCGAGCGGCCCTGGCCGAACATCGACAAGCTGGCGCAGCTGTCCGCCGACGCCGGGTTCGAGCTGCGCGAGCGGCTGGCCGCCCAGCCGCCCTACGTGCTGCAGCCCGAGCCCTGGCTGGACCCGCGGGTGCGCCCGCACGTCGACGCGCTGGCCGGGCCGGACGGCCTCGCCGTCGAGGGCCGGCTGCCGGCGGGCCTTCCCTGGCAGGAGCCGGACGAGGCGTGGACCTCGTCGGGCCGGGTCGACCTGCACGTCGAGGTGGACACGACCGGGCGCACGTCGGACCGGCGCAGCGACTTCGACGCCGTGTACGGCGACTGGTCGGAGCTGCGGGACCGCACGGAGAGCGCGCGGGACGGGCACTCGACCGCGCTGACCGTCGGCGACCGCGAGGTGCACGCCGCGCTGGCGCACGCCGAGACGGACCCGGCCGGGCTCTCCGACGCCCAGTACCTCGCGCTGCTCGGTGCCGACGGCGCCGACCTCGATGCGCTGTGCGCGCTGGCCGACGCCGTCCGCCGGGACGTCAACGGCGACGACGTCACCTACGTCGTGAACCGGAACATCAACTTCACCAACGTCTGCTACACCGGCTGCCGGTTCTGCGCCTTCGCCCAGCGGCGCACCGACGCCGACGCCTACACGCTGTCGATGGAGCAGGTCGGCGACCGCGTCGACGAGGCCTGGGCTGCCGGCGCCACCGAGATCTGCATGCAGGGCGGGATCCACCCCGACCTGCCGGGGACGGCGTACTTCGACCTGGCGCGCGAGGTGAAGAAGCGGCAGCCCGGCATCCACCTGCACGCGTTCAGCCCCATGGAGATCGTCAACGGCGCCGCCCGCACCGGGCTGTCGTACCGCGAGTTCCTCACCGCGCTGAAGGAGGCCGGGCTGGACTCGATCCCCGGCACGGCGGCGGAGATCCTCGACGACGACGTCCGCTGGGTGCTCACCAAGGGCAAGCTGCCGACGGCGGCCTGGCTGGAGATCATCGGCACCGCGCACGAGGTGGGCCTGCCGACGACGTCGACGATGATGTACGGCCACGTCGACACCCCGGCGCACTGGGTCGGCCATCTGCGCACCCTGGCCGCGCTGCAGGACCGCACCGGCGGGTTCAGCGAGTTCGTGCTGCTGCCGTTCGTGCACCACAACTCGCCGATCTACCTCGCCGGCGTCGCCCGGCCGGGCCCGACGGTGCGGGAGAACCGGGCGATCCACGCCGTCGCCCGGCTGCTGCTGCACGGCCGGATCCCGAACATCCAGACCTCCTGGGTGAAGCTCGCCGACGCCGGCACCAAGGCCGTGCTGCAGGGCGGGGCCAACGACCTCGGCGGCACGCTCATGGAGGAGACGATCAGCCGGATGGCCGGCAGCGAGAACGGCTCGCTGAAGACCATCGCCGAGCTGGAGGCGATGGCGGCCGCGATCGGCCGGCCGGCCCGCCAGCGGACGACGGAGTACGGCACCCCGTCGGCCGAGCGCCTGGCGACCGCGCGCTCCGAGGAGGGCCGCGCGCGGCTCACCCTGTCGATCACTCCGCGCTAGGCGGTCCGAGCAGGTCCCACCGGTTGCCGGCGATGTCCTCGAACACCGCCACCCGGCCGTAGGGCTCGTTCCGGGGTTCGGTCACGAACTCGACGCCCGCATCCAGCATCCGGGTGCGGGCGGCGTCGAAGTCGTCCACCCGCAGGAACAGCCCGACCCGGCCGGCGAACTGGTCCCCGACCACCCGGGCCTGGTGCTCGTCGGCGCGCGCCAGCAGGATGCCGGTCGCACCGCCGGGCGGGCGCACGACGACCCACCGCTTCGGGCGGCCGTCGTTCGTGGTCGCGGGCGAGTCCTCGACCAGGTCGAAGCCCAGCGCGTCGACGAAGAACCGGATGGCGGGGTCGTAGTCCTGCACGACGATCGCGACGAGGTCGATGTTCACGTCCGCGAGTCTGCTCCCGGGCAGGACATCGGGTCGCCGGCAGCTGCAGCTGGTCAGACCTGCTTGGGCATGTGCCCGACGCCGAAGGTGTGCATGACCTTGTGGCCGAAGTCGGCGGTGGGGCCGAACATGCACGGGCACCCGCCGTCGATCACCGTGACGCCGTGCGCGCGCCCGAAGGTGGTGGCCTCCTCGCTCACGCTCCCGGCGCCCGGTCCGCGGTGCATCCACACCTGGTCGATGCCGAGCTCCACGCACTCGCGCATCGTCTCCTCGGCGTGCGCCGGACTCGTCCCGATGACCACGGCCTCGACCCCGTCGGGCACGGATCCGAGGTCGCGGTAGACCGTGTCGCCCTCGACCTCCTCGGCGTTGGGGTTGATCGCGAAGACGGTGTAGCCGCGGTCGCGCAACCGCTTGTAGACGACGTTGGCGCCGTGGTCCTTGGGTGTGCGGGACACCCCCGTCACCGCGACGCGCTTGTGGGTGAGGAACTCCTCGGCGGCCTGTTTGACGGGGATCACGGATGCCTCCTGGCGACGTCGGGCTGACGCCGCCGACCCTTCCGACGGGCACCGCGGCGTCACCACGGGCGTTCGGCCCTGGGCGCCACCTCCGTCCGTCCCGAGGTGGGGCGGGTGCGGGCAGCCGTCCCCCGGCGCTAGCGTCGATCCTGACCGCCGACTCCTGGAGCGCGCCATGAGCGAGCAGCACGACGACTGGCACCACCCCCTCCGGCACATCGGGGCGGCCGACCTGTCGGAGAACACCGGGCAGACACCGGGGATGACCCGCGCCGAGGCGATCTCCGCGCGGACGGTCGGCTCGGAGCGGCTCTGGATGGGCCGGACGACGGTGGGCCCGGGCGCGTCGTCGGGCAATCACCACCACGGCGACTCCGAGACCGCGATCTACGTCGTCTCCGGACATCCGGTGTTCGTCTTCGCCCGCGACGGCGACGAGGTGCGCCTCACGCCCGAGCCGGGTGACTACGTCTTCGTCCCGCCGTTCACGCCGCACCGCGAGGAGAACCCGGGCGACGAGGACGCCGTCGTGGTGATCGCCCGCAGCAGCCAGGAGGCGATCGTGGTGAACCTCCCCGGCGGCCTGACCGGCTGAGCTCGGGCGTCGCTAGCCTCGGCGGGTGGGTCTCTTCGGGAAGTTCGCGTACAGCGACGGGCGGTGGAGCCGGGGCGGCCCGACGGCGGTGCCGTTCCTGCTCGTGGACGTGCACGACAGCCGGATCGCCACCGTCGACCACCGCCGGGCCGATGCCGGCGGCGGCCGGTTCTTCCTCGGGTACGAGCCGCGCATCTACTTCGAGGAGCCCGACGCCTCGCCCCCGGTCGACGTCGACGCCGAGGCCGAGGGCTTCGCCGCCTGGGCCGAGGAGGCCACCGGTACGGAGCTGGACCCGGACGACGTGCGCCCGTTGCTGGCCTCTCCGAGCGGGGCTCCACCGGCCGACGAGTCCGTCGAGCTCACCGTCGACCGGCTCGCCGCGCTGGCCGGTCTGCCCCCGCTGGACTGGCCGACCGAGGCCGACGGCTACGCGAGCTGACCCTCGGCGCTGGGCGGAACCCGGCCCGCGGCCGACGTCGCCACGACACGCGGATCGCCCGATCGTGGATCCGCTGGTGGCGGGGTCACCGGTCCGGCACGATCCGGCCGACCGCGCGGCAGCTGCGCCGCGCCAGGGAGAGGAACCCCGTGGCCGGCCAGGACCGCATGACCCCCCGCAACCTGTACCTCTACCTCGTCTGCCTGATCGCGCTGCTGGTCGGCTTGTTCGCCGCCGTCCAGCTCGTGCAGAGCGCGATCGGCATCGCCTACCCCGACGCCGGCGCCTCCTTCGGGTGGACGGCGTACACGCCGCTCGATGAGGCGTCGGGGTACCTCTCCGAGGAGCAGACGAACGAGGCGCAGCGGCGCCACGAGATCAAGGAGACCGTGACCGCGGGGGCGACGCTGCTCCTCGCCGGCGGCATCTACGTCCTCCACTGGCGCCGCGTCCAGCGAGAGCGGGCGTTCGCTGCTGGCACGGAGGTGCCGGCCGCTCCCCCGGCCCCCTGATTCCACCGTGCGCCGGTGGGGGCGTGCGGGTAGGACCGGGGGCATGCGCCTCATCTCGTACAGCAGGCCCGGTGGTCCCGACGTCCTCGAGCTGGTCGAGGCCCCCGTCCCCGAACCGGGGCCGGGTGAGGTGCGCGTGCGGGTCGCGTACTCCGGGGTGAACCCGACCGACTGGAAGTCCCGCACCGCCGCGCAGCCCCGGCCCGAGGGCCAGGTGCCGAACCAGGACGGCGCGGGCACCGTCGACGCCGTCGGTCAGGGCGTGGACCCGGTGCTGATCGGGCAGCGGGTGTGGATCTGGGAGGCCGCCTGGCAGCGCCGCTGGGGCACCGCCGCCGAGCACACCGTCGTCCCGGCCCGGCACGTCGTCCTGATGGGCGACGATCCGTCCTTCGAGCTGGGCGCCTCCCTCGGCATCCCGTTCCTCACCGCGCACCGCTGCCTCACGGTCGCGGACGCGCTGCCCGACCGGCTCGGGGCGGGTGCGCTCACCGGGCACACCGTCCTGGTGCAGGGCGGTGCCGGCGCGGTCGGCAACGCCGCGATCCAGCTGGCCCGCTGGGCGGACGCGACCGTGATCGCCACCGTCAGCGGGCCGCGCAAGGCCCAACTGGCCGCGGCAGCGGGCGCCGACCACGTCGTGAACTACCGCGAGCAGGACGTCGTCGCCGAGGTGCGGAAGATCGCGCCGAAGGGCGTGCAGGCGATCGTCGAGGTCTCCGCCGCGAGGAACGCCGCCGTCGACGCGCAGGTGATCGGGATGCACGGCGCCGTCGCCATGTACGCCGACGACGGCGGAGCGGAGGTCACCGTCCCGGTGCGCACCCAGATGGGCCCCAACGCCCGCTGGCAGTTCGTGCTGGTCTACACCGAGCCCGAACGCGCCAAGGTGCTGGCGATCGAGGACGTCGCCACCGCCGTCGCCGACGGGGCGGTCCGGGTGGGCGAGGACGTCGGCCTGCCGCTGCACGTCTTCCCGCTCGCCGAGACGGCCGCGGCCCACCAGGCGGTCCAGGACGGCGCCGTCGGCAAGGTGCTGGTCGACGTCGGCGCCTGACCGGCCCGGCGCCGCTTCGGATGCCGGGACGAGCGATCGGAGTCACCGAGTGCGCCGCGGCCCCTAGGGTCGGGGCGCATGACGACCGATGCACCCACCGACCTGCAGGCGCTGGCCGACGAACTGCTCGGCAAGGCCACCTCGGAGCACGCCGGTCGTGCCGGCCGAACGCTGGCCCATCCGGTCGACGGGTTGCGGCAGACGGTGATCGCGCTGCGCGCCGGCGCCGACCTGAGCGAGCACGAGAGCCCCGGGCCGGCCAGCGTGCTGGTCCTCCGCGGCCGGGTGCGCCTGGTCGCCGGTGAGGCGTCGGTGGTCCTCGCCGCGCACCATGTCAGCCCCGTCCCCGACCAGCGGCACGGCCTGCACGCCGAGGAGGACAGCGTCGTCCTGCTCAGCGTCGCCGTCCCCCAGCGGACGCAGGAGCATCCCGCCACACGCCGCAACGTGGGCGGCTGACCGGATCGGACAGGCCCTCAGCCCAGGCCGAGGTCGCGGGCGATGAGCATGCGCTGCACCTCGCTGGTGCCC
Organism: uncultured Actinomycetota bacterium; assembly: GCA_963747895.1. Lineage (GTDB taxonomy): Bacteria > Actinomycetota > Actinomycetes > Mycobacteriales > Geodermatophilaceae > Blastococcus. Next base: position 174,537 of record CAVVGX010000009.1, on the reverse strand, counting down.
TCCCCGATCTCCAGGATCTTGGCGTCGCGGTAGAAGCGGCCCACCGGGAACTCGTTCATGAACCCGTACCCGCCGTGCACCTGCGTGGCGTACCGGGCGTTGTCCATCGCGACCTCGGAGCTGTACAGCTTCGCGATCGACGCCTCGCGCTTGAACGGCTCACCGCGCAGCATCTTCTCCGCCGCCCGGTAGTAGGCCAACCGCGCGGTGGAGGCCCGCACCTCCATGTCGGCGATCATGAACTGGATCGCCTGGTTCCTGCCGATCGGCTGGCCGAACGCCTCGCGCTGCTGCGCGTACTTCACCGACTCGTCGACGCACCCCTGCGCCAGCCCCACGGACAGCGCGGAGATCGCGATCCGGCCCTCGTCGAGGATGGAGAGGAACTGCGCGTAGCCGCGCCCCCGCTCCCCCACCAGGTTCTCCGCCGGCACGCGGACCTCGTCGAACGACAGCTCCCGGGTGTCCGAGGCGTTCCAGCCGACCTTCGAGTACCGCTGGCCGACGACGAAGCCCGGCGTCTGCGACGGCACGATGATCGCCGAGATCTCCTTGCCGCCGTCCGGCCGCGTCCCGGTGACCGCGGTGACCGTGACCAGCGCGGTGAGGTCGGTGCCGGAGTTGGTGATGAACGCCTTCGAGCCGTTGATGACCCAGTGACCGTCCTCGAGCCGGGCCGTCGTCCGGGTCGACCCGGCGTCCGAACCGCCGCCGGCCTCCGTGAGCCCGAATGCCCCCAGTGCCTCACCGGAGCACAACCGCGGCAGCCACTCCTGCTTCTGGGCCTCGGTGCCGAACCGGAAGATCGGCATCGCCCCGAGCGAGACGCCCGCCTCGACGGTGATCGCCATCGAGGAGTCGACCCGGGCCAGCTCCTCCAGGACGACGCAGAGGTCGAAGTAGGTGCCGCCCCCGCCGCCGTACTCCTCGGGGAAGGGCAGGCCGAACAGCCCGAGCTCGCCCATCTGCCGCACGATGTGGGTCGGGAACTCGTCGCGCTCGTAGAACTCGCCGATCTGCGGTGCGATGACCTCGCGCGCGAACTCGCGCACCGTCGTCCGCAGGGCCTCGGTCTCGTCGCTGAGCCGGTAGTCCAACATCAGTTCTCCTGCTGCTCGTGCGCTGCGGCCGACGGGGTCACCACGGCCACCTGCTCGTCCAGCCCGACCGTCCGGCCGGCTGTCACTGCGAGCTCGGTCACCGTGCCCGCGATCGGGGCGGTGAGCACGTGCTCCATCTTCATGGCCTCGACGACGAGCAGCGGGGCGCCCGCCGCCACCTCGTCGCCCACCGACGCCTGCACCACGGTCACGGTGCCGGGCATCGGCGAGGTCACCACGCCGTCGGCACCCGCGCCCTCGGCGTGCGCGCTCAGCCGCTCGTGCTCGCGCAGCGCGACCACCCGCCCGCCGGCCGCCAGCCACACCGTTCCACCGCCGTGCACGACGACGAAAGACGTCGTCCGGCCGTCCAGCGTCACCCGCAGCCGCTCCCCGTCGCGGACGGCGGCGGCCGGCACCGGGTCGCCCTCGCCGACCGCGACCTGCGCGTCGGTGGACCGGCCGCGCACCCGCACGGTCACGGGTTCCCCGCCGGGCGCCTGCAGCCGGCGCACCGTCCAGGCCGGCTCGCCCAGCCGCCAGCCGTCGGGCACGTCCCACCGGTCGACGACGGCGCCGGTGGGCTCGGACTCCACCAGGAGGGCCAGCGCGGCGGCGGCGTAGACCTCGGCCGGCGGCGGCGCGGACAGCGTGAGCGACTCGCCCCGCCGCTCGATCAGCCCGGTGTCCAGGTGCCCGGCGACGACGTCGGGGTCGCTCAAGAGCTCCTGCAGGAAGCCGGCGTTGGTCGTCACCCCGAGGACGGCGGTCCGCCCGAGGGCCGCGACCAGGCGCGCCCGGGCGGTCTCCCGCGTGGGTGCCCAGGCGATGACCTTGGCCAGCATCGGGTCGTAGTCGGTGCCGACGACCGTGCCCACCGCCAGCGAGCTGTCCACGCGGACACCGGGCCCGTCGGCCTCCACGAGCCCGACCACCGTGCCGGCCTGCGGCAGGAACCCGCGGGCGGGGTCCTCGGCGTAGAGCCGGGCCTCGATCGCGTGCCCGTCGAGCGAGACGTCGCTCTGCTCGACCGGCAGCCGTTCCCCCGCGGCGATCCGGACCTGCTGCTCGACGAGGTCCAGGCCGGTGATCAGCTCGGTGACCGGGTGCTCGACCTGCAGCCGGGTGTTCATCTCCAGGAAGAAGAAGTCGCGCGGCGAGTCGGCGTCGACGATGAACTCCACCGTCCCCGCCCCGGTGTAGCCGACGGCGCGGGCCGCCTCCACCGCCGCACGGCCCATGGCGGCGCGCATCGCGGTGTCCAGCAGCGGGGACGGCGCCTCCTCGATGACTTTCTGGTGCCGGCGCTGCAGGGAGCACTCGCGCTCGCCGAGGTGGATGACCGTGCCGTGCGCGTCACCGAGCACCTGCACCTCGATGTGCCGGGAGTTGCCGACGTACCGCTCGACCAGCAGCGTGTCGTCGCCGAACGAGCCGCGCGCCTCGCGACGCGCCGCGGCGATCGCCTCGGGCAGCTCGTCGGCAGCGCGCACCACCCGCATGCCCTTCCCGCCACCGCCGGCGCTCGGCTTGAGCAGCGCGGGGAAGCCGACCGCGACGGCGGCCTCGGCCACCTCGTCGTCGGTCATCCCCGGCTCGGTGCGGCCCGGCACGACCGGGACACCGGCGGCCATCACGGTCTGCTTGGCGCGGATCTTGTCGGCCATCGCCTCGATGGCGTCCACCGGCGGGCCGATGAAGACCACGCCGGCCTTCGCGCAGGCCCGGGCGAAGTCGACGTTCTCGGACAGGAACCCGTAGCCCGGGTGGATCGCCTGCGCGCCGGTGCGGGCCGCGGCGTCGAGCACCCGCTCGATCGAGAGGTAGCTCTGCGCGGCGGGGGCGGGCCCGATGGGCACGGCGACGTCGGCAACGCGGGTGTGCAGCGCACCGGCGTCGGCGTCGCTGTACACGGCGACCGACCGGATGCCCATCTCGCGCAGCGTGCGGATCACCCGGACGGCGATCTCGCCCCGGTTGGCGACGAGGACGGTCTCGAACATGTGGGTGCTCACATCCGGAAGACGCCGTAGCCGACGTCCTCGAGGGGCGCGTTGGCGCAGGCGGACAGGGCGAGGCCGAGCACGGTGCGGGTCTGCGTCGGGTCGATCACGCCGTCGTCCCAGAGCCGGGCGGTGGCGTAGTACGGGTGGCCCTGCTGCTCGTACTGCTCGCGGATCGGCGCCTTGAACGCCTCCTCCTCGTCGGCCGGCCACTCCTCGCCGCGCGCCTCCAGGCCGTCGCGGCGCACCTGCGCGAGCACCGACGCCGCCTGCTCCCCGCCCATGACCGAGATGCGGGCGTTGGGCCAGGTGAAGAGGAATCGGGGCGAGTACGCCCGGCCGCACATCGAGTAGTTGCCGGCGCCGAACGAGCCGCCGATGACGACGGTCAGCTTGGGCACGCGGGCGGTGGCGACGGCGGTGACCATCTTCGCGCCGTGCTTGGCGATGCCCCCGGCCTCGTAGTCGCGGCCGACCATGAACCCGGAGATGTTCTGCAGGAACAGCAGCGGGATCTTCCGGCGGTCGCAGAGCTCGATGAAGTGCGCCCCCTTGAGCGCGGACTCGCTGAACAGGACGCCGTTGTTGGCGATGATCCCGACCGGGTGGCCGTGCAGCCGAGCGAAGCCGGTGACCAGCGTCGACCCGTACAGCGGCTTGAACTCGGCGAACCGGCTGCCGTCGACCAGCCGGGCGATGACCTCGCGGACGTCGTAGGGCGTGCGGGGGTCCGGCGGCACGACCTCGACGACCGAGGCCGGGTCCAGCAGGGGTTCCTCGACCGGTTCGACGTCCCAGGGGCGGGGTTCCCGGGGGCCGAGGGTGCCCACGATCTGGCGGACGATCTGCAGCGCGTGCGCGTCGTCGTCGGCCAGGTGGTCGGTGACCCCGCTGACCCGGCTGTGCAGGTCACCGCCGCCCAGGTCCTCGGCGGTGACCACCTCGCCGGTCGCGGCCTTCACCAGCGGCGGGCCGCCCAGGAAGATCGTGCCCTGGCCGCGGACGATCACCGCCTCGTCGCTCATCGCCGGCACGTAGGCCCCGCCGGCGGTGCACGACCCGAGGACGGCCGCGATCTGCGCGATGCCCGCCTTGGAAAGGTTCGCCTGGTTGAAGAAGATGCGGCCGAAGTGCTCGCGGTCGGGGAAGACGTCGTCCTGCATCGGCAGGAAGGCGCCGCCGGAGTCGACCAGGTAGATGCAGGGCAGCCGGTTGTGCAGCGCCACCTCCTGCGCGCGGAGGTGCTTCTTCACCGTCATCGGGTAGTAGGTGCCGCCCTTGACGGTGGCGTCGTTGGCGACCACCACGCACTCGCGCCCGGCGACCCGGCCGATGCCGGTGATGATCCCGGCGGCGGGGGCATCCCCGTCGTAGAGCCCGTGGGCGGCCAGGGGCGAGAGCTCGAGGAAGGGGCTGCCCGGGTCGAGCAGCGCGTCGACCCGCTCGCGGGGCAGCAGCTTGCCGCGCGACACGTGACGATCGCGGGCCCGCTCACCCCCGCCCAGGGCCACCCGGCCCAGCTCGGCGGCCAGGTCGGCGGCCAGCGCCGCGTGCGCCGCGGCGTTGCGGGCTGCCGCGCCGGGATCGGGCGGCGTGGTTCGGGCGAGCACCGGGGCGTCCACGGGTGCAGGTTAACCGGCGTTCACTCCGCAGGGCCAGGGATCGCCGCGAGTCGGTGAACCCCAGTTCACCGACGGTACGATCCCGCCGTGACGACGACCGGCTCGGAGCGGGACACCGCGCTGCACGCCGACGCCGACCGGCCCTCCCGGCGGGAGCAGATCCTGCAGGCCGCGGCACAACTGTTCGCCGAGCGCGGCTCCCGCGCGGTGGGCGTGGACGACGTGGGCGCGGCGGTCGGCGTGACCGGTCCGGCGATCTACCGGCACTTCGCCGGCAAGGACGCCATGCTCGCCGAGATGCTGCTGCGGATCAGCGAACGGCTGCTGGTCGGTGGCAGCGAGCGGGTCTCGGCCGCCGGCGCCGACCCCGCCGCGCAGCTGCGCGCGCTGGTCGAGTTCCAGGTGGACTTCGCGCTCGACAACCCGGCACTGATCACCGTCCACGACCGGGACCTCGGTTCGCTGGCCGACGCCGACGCCGCGCAGGTGCGCCGGCTGCAGCGCCAGTACGTGGAGGTCTGGGTCGCGGTGCTGGCCCGGCTGCACCCCACCGCCGAGGCCGCCGCCTGCCGCGCGCGGGCGCACGCCGTCTTCGGGCTGCTCAACTCCACCCCGCACAGCGCCGGCCGGCTCGACCGGCCCGCGATGGCCCGGCTGCTGACCGACATGGCACAGGCAGCCGCCACCGCCTGACCGGCCCCGCCCCGAGCCTCGGCGGATGCCTAGTCGAAGGCGGGGGTGGTCAGGGACAGCCCGCTCGTGGCGACCTGGTCCACCTCGGCGCCGGTACCGCCGGCGTCGGGGTTCACCCAGGCGCTCTCCACGATGGTGACCGTCGGGCCGGAGACCGCACTGGCGTACTCGGCGTCGCCCCCCAGCCCCTTCGGCCCGCCCGGGTAGGTCACGCCCTCCCTGAGCAGGTCGCTGACGTTGCCGCTGCCGTTGGCGTCGGTCAGGCCGCGGAGGTCGCGCGCCGCCACGGTGTCGGGCATCCGCACCCGTGCGACCGAGACGACCACCTCGCGGCCGCCGACCTGCGCCGAGTAGAGGGCCCGGGACAGCCCCGTGCAGTCCGACGTCTCGAAGAAGGCCGCCGTGTCGCCGTAGGCGTTGCCCACGCAGGTGTCGTCGACCTCCGCGGCGCGGACGGTGTACGACACCCCCGCGACCTGCTGCACGCTGCCGACCGCGGGGCCGCTCGGCGCGGCGTCCGAGGGGTCCGGCGGGGCCGCCGTCCCGCCGTCGTCGTCCCGGTCGGCCAGCGCCAGCGCCAGGCCCACGCCGACCAGCGCGAGGACCAGGACGGCGGCGACGGCCAGCAGCATGCGGCGGGTGCGGCCGGGTCGCTCCGGCCCGGGGTCGTCCTGGTCGGCGGACCGGTCCCAGAAGTGCGGCGACGCCGGTTCCGCGGCCGCCGGCACGGGCGGGGCCGCGGCGGTCGACGGCTGCTGGGCGGGGAGGACGGCGGTGCGCGGCGGACCGGGCGCGTCGTCGGGTTCGGCACCGGCGAACAGCCCGCCGATGCCGGCGTCACCCGGAGGCGGCTCGGCCGGTCCGTCCACGGTCACGGTGTCCCGCGTGGACGCCGGGGCGGCCGCAGCAGCGGCAACCGCGGCGGCGGAGGAGACGGCCGGCCCGTCGATGGCGATGGTGTCCCCCGCCGGCCGGGATGCAGCGGCTGGGCGCGGCCTGATCCGCGGCCTGAGCCGCGGAGGCGGCGTGCGCGGCCGCGACGGAGGCGGCCACCGCCTGCTCGATCGACTCCCGGGTGGGCGACGCCGGCTGCGCCGGGGCCTCCTGCGGCGCGGGCGACGGCGGAGCCGCCTGCTGCTGCGGCGGGGCGGGCGGCGGGGCCCCCGGCGCTGCGGCAGCAGGGGCGGCGGCCATCGCTGCCGGCGTGAGCAGCTGCGACCGGCGCAGCACGTAGGGCGAGTACGGGAACCCCTCGCCGTTGAGCTCCTCGACCGAGGGGCCACGCCCCTGCAGGCCCAGCGCCTCGAGGGCGGCGCGCACGTCGGCCGTCGTCCACAGCCGTGGGTTGTCGACGCCGGTGTACCGGCTGGCCCGGGCGATCCCGAGCAGCAGCGAGCGGGTCTCCAGCAGGGCGACCTGGTCACCCTCGCCGAGGTCGCCGTCGGCGGGCAGGAGACCCTCGATCTTCCCGGTCACGACGGTGAGCCGGGCGATCCGGCCGGGCTCCAGGCCGGCCCGGCGCAGCCGCACGGCGGTCTCCATCCCCGCGCGCATCAGCCCGTCCAGCGGCGTCGACCCGCCGCCGGCCAGCTGCAGGACCGCTCCGCCGGTGCCCGCGGGGCCGATCGTCCAGGGGCCTTCCGGCGAGGCGTTCAGGACGCCGGACTGGCGCTCGACCTCGGCCACGCGCACCACGGCGATGCCCTCGGGGACGAAGAGGATGGCGTCGGACAGCCGGCGCTGCAGGGGCCCGTCGGCGAACGGGATCGCCGCCACGACCGCGCCCCGGATGGCGTTGCCGGTGTCCCAGCGCACGAGTTCGGAGAAGAAGGCACGCTCCCCGTCCGTCTGCGGCGGCAGCGGGGTGAGGGGCAGCACGTTCGTCCTCCGGGGAGTGGGTGGGCGGTCTCGGGCGCCGGTCTCGTCCGGCGGTCGATCGACCCCCGGCGATCGGTCCCGACGCTACGTCACATCACGGGAGCGTCTCGGGGACCGCGCCGGACGTACCGCAGATCACGCGCCCCGGTGGGCACGGCGCGCCCGCCACCCACGGGACGACGTCGGTGGCGGTGCGTACTGTCGGTCGCCGTGGCTGACAGCGCAGGGCACCTGGTCTGGATCGATTGCGAGATGACCGGACTGGACCTCGTCAAGGACAAGCTCATCGAGGTCGCGGTGATCGTCACCGACTCGGAGCTCAACGTCCTGGACCCCGGTCTGGACCTCATCATCGGCGCCGACGACGCCGACCTCGACGGCATGAACGAGGTCGTCCAGGAGATGCACCGCAAGTCGGGCCTCACCGAGGAGGTGCGCGCCTCCACGCTGACCGTGGCGGAGGCCGAGCAGCAGGTGCTGGCCTACATCAAGCGGTGGGTGCCCGAGCGCCGGACGGCGCCCCTGTGCGGCAACTCCATCGGCACCGACCGCGGCTTCCTCGCCCGCGACATGCCCGAGCTCGACGACCACCTGCACTACCGGATGATCGACGTCTCCTCGGTCAAGGAGCTCGCCCGCCGCTGGTTCCCCCGCGTCTACTTCGGGCAGCCGGCCAAGGGCCTGGCGCACCGCGCGCTGGCCGACATCATCGAGTCGGTCCGCGAGCTGGCCTACTACCGGCGCACGGTGTTCGTCGAGACGCCCGGGCCGAGCAGCGGGCAGGCCAAGAAGGCGGCCGAGGAGGTCGTCGGGGGCTTCGCCGCGCTGCTTGCGGGCGAGGACGGGAAGGCCGAGACCGGCGCCTGAGACGCGCCACCGCCCCGGCCTCGCGGGGGCGCGTGGCGGCTCCGGTATCGTTGCGCCGGTTCCCCTCCCCGCTCGTGCGCGGAGACGGACATGGTGGGTGTAGCTCAGTCGGTAGAGCACCAGGTTGTGATCCTGGGTGTCGCGGGTTCGAGCCCCGTCACTCACCCCAGCCGTGGAGGCCCTGGTCAGTTCGCTGACCAGGGCCTTCACCTGTTTCGGCGCCCCCGACGGCGGCAATCGGGACCCGCCGCCCCAGCAGTCAGAGCGGACCCGTGATGAGGGACTCCACGTAGCGCCGCAGCGTGCCGGCCATGTCGACGGCGTCCCGGTGCAGCAGCCACTGCATCTGCAGCCCGTCGGTTGCGGCGACCAGCATGCGGGCCGCCTGCTCCGGGTCGACGTCCGGTCGCAGCTCTCCGCGGTCGGCGGCGACGCGCAGGCCCTTCGTGAGCAGGCGCACGGCCACCTCGTAGCGCTGGACGAAGTAGTCGTGCAGCGGATGATCGGGCGAGGCGCCCTCGGCCGACAGCGTCACGTGCAGGTCGACCAGCCCGGGCGTCCCCTCGTTCCGGGCCACCTCGTCGAGCCAGGCCCGGACGACATCCAGCCCTTCGGCGCGGTCCGTGCCCTGCCGGACCATCGCGTCCTTGTCCCGCCAGTCGAGCACGGCCTGGAGCAGATCGACCTTGGTCGGGAAGTGGTGCATGACGCCGGCGTGCGTGAGCCCCGCCCGCTCCGCGACGTCGCGTACGGAACCGTCGCGGAAGCCGGCCGCCGAGAAGACCGCCACCGCCGCAGCGACGATCTCCTGCCGCCGGGCGGCGGTCTTGGCGTACTCGCCGCGGGGTTTGCGGGCTGCTTCGGACACGGCCGAACCGTAGCTCAGGGCGGCTCAGGTGAAAGCCTTTCGCTCGGAAGGTTTTCGGTCTACCTTGTGGTCCACGCCGCCCCGCCCGGGGGTGCGAGACCTGGAGGCAACCCCGTGCTCGGTAGGAAGTCAGCGCGCCTTGCGGCCGCCGGCCTGGCGATGGCCATGGCGCTCTCCGCCTGCGGCGGCAGTGACAGCGACGGCGCGGGCGGTGGGGAGGGCGGCTCCGGAGGGACGCTGACGCTCGGCTCGATCGTGGCCCCTCCCTCCCTCGCGGCGGCGGAGTCGACGTGGGCGAACGGTTCCCCGTACGTCCAGGCGGTGTACGACTCGCTGCTGCGGCAGGCCCCGGACGGATCGGTCGAGCCGTGGCTGGCCACCGACTGGTCCTACGACGAGGCCCGGACCGTCCTGACGATGACGCTGCGGGATGACGTGACCTTCACCGACGGCACGCCTTTCACCGCCGAGGTGGCCGCACAGAACATCCTGCGGTTCCGCGACGGCACCTCGGCACAGGCGAGCAAGCTCGCCAACGTCGCCGACGCGAGCGCGGTCGACGACACGACCCTGCAGATCACGCTCTCGTCACCCGACCCGGCACTGCTGGTCCACCTCGCCCAGGTGGCCGGCGCCCAGGCCAGCCCCGCGAGCGTCGATGCCCCGGACGCCGCGACCAAGCCCATCGGCTCGGGTCCCTACGTCCTGGACGCCGACCGCACCGTCGTGGGCTCCACCTACGTCTTCACGAAGAACGATGACTACTGGGCCCCGGACGAGCAGCACTACGACGAACTCGTCATCAACGTCTACACGACGGCCCAGACGCAGGTGAACGCCATCCAGGGCGGCCAGGTCGACGCCACCAACCTGATCGACAACCAGTCCACCCCGCAGATCGAAGGGGCCGGCTACACGATCCAGACCGTCGAGCTCAACTGGGCCGGCCTCCTCCTGTTCGACCGGGCCGGCCAGCTCAACCCGGCCCTCGGCGACGTGCGGGTCCGGCAGGCCATCGCGCACGCCATCGACCGGGAGGCTCTCCTTGAGGGCGCCGGTGGACTCGGCACGGTCACCGGGCAGGTCTTCGGTGAGGCGAGCGAGGCCTACGACCCAGACCTCGACGAGGTCTACGACTACGACCCGGACGCCGCACGCGAGCTGCTCTCCGACGCCGGCTACCCCGACGGCTTCACGCTGGAGATGCCCTTCTTCGACATCGGCCTGGACCCGGTGTTCGACCTGACGGCGCAGTACCTCGCCGACGTCGGCATCACCGTGGACTACACGACGATCGCGCTGGCCGATGCCTTCACCCAGGTGCTGGGCGCCCAGTACCCCGCGACGCTGTTCCAGCTCGCCCAGGACACCACCGCATGGCAGACCGCCCAGGTCTCCATCGCCCAGGGCTCGACGTTCAACGTCTTCCACCAGCCCGACCAGACCGTCGCCGGGCTGCTGGACACCATCCAGACCGGCACGGAGGACGAGGCCGCCCCCGCGGCCAGGGAGCTCAACGAGTACGTCGTCGACCAGGCCTGGTTCGTGCCCTTCTACCGGGCGCAGGCCGGCTTCGCATCGGCCCCGGACACCGAGGTCGTCCTGCAGAGCGACAACGCCTATCCGCTGCTGCAGAACATCACCCCCGAGGACTGATCCCGGGTCCACTCCGGTGGGCCGCCGGCAGGCTGCCGACGGCCCACCGGCTCCCCTCCCCTGGCTCGAGGAGCCCCCGTGTTGTGGTTCGTCCTCCGCCGGCTGGCCGCCGGCGCCGTCCTGATCGTGACCATCGCGGTCCTGGCGTTCTTCCTGCTGTACGCCACCGGCGGAGACGTCGGCCGCCGGATCCTCGGCCCCACCGCCAGCGCAGACACCGTGGCCAAGAAGAACGCGGAACTCGGGCTGGACCGGCCGGTCCTGAGCCAGTTCACCGACTGGGCCTCCGCAGCCGTCCGCGGCGACTTCGGCCGGTCCTGGTTCACCGGCCAGTCCGTCGACGACGCCGTCACCGGTCGCCTGGCCGTGACGCTGTCCCTCGTCATCGGCGCCACCGCTGTGACCGCGGTGATCGCCGTCGTCCTGGGCGTGCTGGCCGCCCGTCGAGGCGGCTGGATCGACGCAGCCGTGCAGTTCCTGTCGGTCCTGGGGTTCGCCGTCCCCGGCTTCCTGGTCGCGATCGTCCTGGTGCTCGTGTTCGCCATCAAGCTGGATCTGGTCGCCCCCACCGGTTACGTCCGCTTCGCCGACTCCCCCGGGGGCTGGTTGTCCTCCATCCTGCTACCGGTCATCGCGCTGTCGATCGCGAGCATCGTCGGGGTCGCCCAGCAGGTCCGCGGCTCGATGCTCGACACCCTGCGACAGGACTACGTCCGCACGCTGCGCAGCCGCGGTCTGTCCGAACGCCGGGTCGTGTACGGGCACGTGCTCCGCAACGCCGCCGGCCCTGCCCTGTCGATCCTCGGCGTGCAATTCGTCGGCCTGCTCGGCGGTGCAGTGATCATCGAACAGATCTTCGCCATCCCCGGACTGGGCCAGACAGCGGTCTCCGCCACCGTCGGCGGGGATGTCCCGCTCGTGCTCGGAGTCGTTCTCGCGACCGCCGTCCTCGTGGTCCTCCTCAACCTCCTCGTCGACCTGCTCCAGGGTTGGCTGAACCCGAAGGTCCGTCGCGCATGACCGCCTCCTCCCTGTCCACGGACGTCCCCGCGGTGGGCACGCTCGAGCGCGCAGGCCGCGTCTCGCTGCTGCGCCGACTGCTCAGGAACCCCGTGGGGGCGGCATCGCTGGCCTTCCTCGGTCTCGTCGTCCTCGCCGCGGTGTTCGCGCCGCTGCTGGCCCCGCAGGACCCCGATTTCGCCTCGGCGTCGGACATCCTCGCCAGCCCCGGCGGGGATCACCTCCTGGGCGCAGACAGCTCCGGCCGCGACATCCTGTCCCGGCTGCTCTTCGCCTCGCGGCTGAGCCTCACCGGCGCCGCGATCGCCGTGGCCGTCGCCGCGGCGATCGGCGTCACCGCCGGTCTGCTCGCGGGCTACTACGGCCGCCGGCTGGAGTCGGTGTCCTCGTCGCTGTCCGGCGTCCTGATGGCCCTGCCCGCGATCGTGGTCCTGCTGGCCGCCCGCACCGTGCTCGGCCCCAGCCCGTACACGACGATGCTCGTCCTCGGCGTCCTGGTGTGCCCCGCCTTCTACCGGGTGGTCTCGGCGGCGGTCGCCGGCGTCCGGCAGGAGCTCTACGTGGACGCGGCACGCGTCTCCGGCCTCTCCGACGGGCGGATCATCGCCCGGCACATCCTCACCGTCGTCCGGGCCCCCGCGATCATCCTGGCGGCCGGCATCGCCGGCATCGCGATCACCGTCCAGGCGGGGCTGGACTTCCTCGGCCTGGGCGACCCGCAACGACCCAGCTGGGGCGGCATGCTCAACGACGCCTTCGCCGCCATCTACCGCCAGCCGCTGACCTTGCTGTGGCCGAGCCTGGCCATCGGCCTGACCTGCATCGCCCTCGTCCTGCTGGGCAACGCGGTGCGCGACGCCCTCGAGCGCAGCGGCCGGCCGGGGCGGCGCCGGCGGCGCGCCGTCGTTCCGCCCGCTGCCACCCCCGTGGATCCGGTGGTCGTCCACGACGAGGCGGCCCAGGCGCGCGGGGAGGAACTGCTGCGCGTCCGCGACCTGGCGGTCGGTTACGACCAGCCCGACGGGTCGACCACGGAGGTCGTGCGGGACGTCGAGCTGAGCGTGCGGCGGGGAGAGATCCACGGCCTCATCGGCGAGTCCGGGTCCGGCAAGACGCAGACCGCCTTCGCGGTCCTGCGCCTGCTCTCCCCCGGCGGCCGCATCCTCCGCGGCAGCATCGCCTTCGAGGACACCGATCTGGCCACGTTGTCGGAGCGGGAGATGACGCGCCTGCGCGGACGGAGAATCGCCTACGTCCCCCAGGAACCGATGAGCAACCTCGACCCGGTGTTCACCATCGGACACCAGCTCACCGAGCCGATGCGCGTCTCGCTCGGGATCAGCCGGTCCGCGGCCCGGTCGCGTGCGCTGGAGCTGCTGTCCCGCGTCGGCATCGCCGACCCGCCGCGCACGTTCGCCGCCTATCCGCACCAGATCTCGGGTGGCATGGCCCAGCGCGTCCTCATCGCGGGCGCCGTGTCCTGCAACCCGGACCTGCTCATCGCCGACGAGCCGACGACGGCGCTCGACGTCACGGTGCAGGCCGAGGTCCTCGATCTGCTGCGCGACCTCCAGCGAGAGCTCTCCATGGGGGTGCTGCTCGTGACCCACAACCTCGGGGTCGTGGCCGACCTGTGCGACCGGGTGTCCGTGATGCGCAGCGGCCGGATCGTCGAGACCGGCCCGACACGGGGGATCTTCGCCGACCCCAGGCACGAGTACACGCGCTCCCTGTTCGGCGCCGTCCTCGAGGACGGGCCGCCGCGCGAGCCGCTCGCCGCCCTGGCCCCCAGCGGATCCGCCGGCGACACCTTCGAGGGAGCACAGGCATGACCGACCGACTGCTCGACGTCGAGGACCTCGTGGTCGAGTACCCCGCCCGCGGTTTCGGCAAGAGACCCTTCCGCGCGCTGTCCGGTGTCTCGTTGGACATCCGGCCCGGTGAGACCGTCGGACTCGTCGGCGAGTCGGGGTCGGGCAAGACCACGCTGGGCCGAGCCGTCCTCGGTCTCGCCCCCGTGTCCGGCGGCACGATCCGCTACGGCGGCCGCGACATCAGCCACCTCTCCCGCCGGGACCGGCGCGCCCTGGCCAGCGACATCCAGGTCGTCTTCCAGGACCCCTACACGTCGCTGAACCCGTCGCTGACCATCGAGCAGATCCTCACCGAGCCGCTCACGGTCCAGGCCGTTCCTCGGAACGAGGCTGCCCGGCGCGTCCGCGAGCTGCTCGACCAGGTGCACCTGCCGGCGGACGCCGGCGCCCGACTCCCCCGAGAGTTCAGCGGCGGGCAGCGCCAGCGGATCGCCATCGCCCGGGCGCTGGCACTCGGGCCGCGGCTCATCGTGTGCGACGAGCCCGTCTCGGCCCTCGACCTCTCCACCCAGGCCCGGGTGCTCACGCTCTTCACGGAGATCCAGGAACGCACGGGCGTCGCCTACCTGTTCGTCTCCCACGACCTCGCCGTCGTCCGGCACCTGTCGCACCGCGTCGCCGTCATGTACCGCGGAGAGATCGTCGAGTGGGGCGACGGCGACCAGGTGACCAGCCGACCCCAGCACCCCTACACGCAGCGGTTGCTCCTCGCCGCCCCCGTCCCAGACCCTGACGCCCAGGCCCGACGACGGGTCGAGCGACGACGCCTCCTGGAGACCAGCCCATGACCTCCTCCAGCCTCCCCGAACCCGCCGACCTGTCGCTCGAGGACAAGGCGGCCCTGCTGTCGGGGGCCGACTTCTGGTCGACCCGCGCGCTGCCCGACGCGGGTGTCCCCTCCCTCGTGCTCACCGACGGCCCGCACGGCATCCGCCGGCAGCAGGGCTCCTTCGACCACCTCGGCTTGAGCGGCTCGCAGGCGGCGACCTGCTACCCGCTGGCGGTGGCCGTGGGCGCCAGCTGGGACCCCTCCCTCGCCGAACGCATCGGAGCCGCCGTGGGCCGCGAGGCCCGGGCGCTGGGGGTGCACGTGGTCCTCGGCCCCGGCGTGAACATCAAGCGGTCGCCGCTGTGCGGTCGGAACTTCGAGTACTACTCCGAGGACCCCCTCCTCACCGGGGTTCTCGGCGCCGCGCACGTCCGAGGCCTGCAGGGGCAAGGAGTGGGCGCCTCGGTGAAGCACTTCGCGGCGAACAACCAGGAGACCGAGCGCATGCGGATCAGCGCCGACGTCGACGAGCGGACCCTTCGCGAGATCTACCTGCCGGCCTTCGAGCGCGTGGTGCAGGAGTCGCAGCCGGCCACGGTGATGTGCGCCTACAACAAGCTCAACGGCGTGCCCGCCGCCGAGAACCGCTGGCTGCTGACCGACCTGCTCCGCGGCGAGTGGGGCTTCGAGGGGGCCGTGGTCTCGGACTGGGGCGCGGTCGACGACCCCGTGGCGTCGGTCCGCGCGGGCCTGGACCTGGAGATGCCCGGCACGAAGGGCCGCAGCGCCCGCCGGATCGTCGACGCCGTCCGCGCCGGTGAGCTGGCGGAGTCCGCCGTCGACACCGCGGCCGCGCGTGTGCTCGCACTCACCACCCTCGCCGGCGAGCCGACCGGGGAACCGGATCTGGACGCTGCCCACGTCCTGGCCCGCGAGCTGGCCGCCCAGTGCGCGGTCCTGCTGAAGAACGACGACGACGCGCTGCCCCTCGCGAAGAGCACCCGGGTCGCCGTCCTCGGCGAGTTCGCCCGGACGCCGCGCTACCAGGGCAGCGGCAGCTCACGGATCAACCCCTTCGTCGTCGACTCGCCCCTCGAGGCGGTCCGCGCACTGGCCGCCGCCGAGGTGCCCTTCGCCCCCGGCTTTCCCCTGGACGGCACCGGCGACGAGGCGGCGCTGCGCGAGGAGGCCGTCGCCCTGGCCGGCGACGTGGACGTCGCGGTGGTCTTCGCCGGACTCGTGGACGCCGACGAGTCCGAAGGGTTCGACCGCACCCATCTGGAGCTCCCGGCCGCTCAGGTGCGGCTGATCCGTGCCGTCGCCGCGGCCGCACCCCGCACCGTCGTCGTGCTGTCCCACGGCGGAGTCGTGTCGCTGGAGGGCTGGCACGACGACGTCGACGCGATCCTGGACGGCTACCTGCTCGGTCAGGCCGGCGGCGGGGCGCTGGCCGACCTGCTGTTCGGCGTCGCCAACCCCTCGGGGCGGTTGGCCGAGACGATCCCGCTGCGGCTGGCCGACGTGCCCAGTTCCACCACCTTCCCCGGTGAGCAGGGCCACGCGCTCTACGGCGAGCGCGTCATGGTCGGGTACCGCTCGTATGCGACCACGGGTGTCCCGGTCCGGTACGCCTTCGGCCACGGGTTGAGCTACACGAGCTTCACCTCGACCGGTCTGACGGTGGAGGTCACCGGGGACGACACCGCGCGCGTCACGCTGACCGTCACCAACACCGGGGACCGGGCCGGGGCGCACGTCGTCCAGATCTACGTCGCCACGGAGGCCGGGCCGGTGCGCCGCCCTGCGCGGGAGCTCCGCGCCTTCACCAAGGTGCACCTCGCACCCGGCCAGGCCAGGACCGTCGAGCTGGACCTGGATCGCCGCGCCTTCGCCTACTGGGACGTCCTGGCGCACGACTGGCTCGTGCCGGCCGGCGCGTACACGGTCCAGGTCGGGCAGGACGCCGCCACCGTCCTGAACGAACACACCATCGCGCTGATCGGCGACCGGACCGTCCGCGCGGTGACCCCCGACTCCACCGTCGACGAGTGGCTCACCCATCCCGTCGTGGGTCCCCTCCTCGCCCAGCAGATCGACTCGGACTCCGACGGCACGGGCCGGACGCGATCGCTGCTGCGCATGGTCGGCTCGATGCCGATGCGCAAGGTCGTCGACCTGCTGGGCCCGGCCGTCCCACGCGACACCCTCGACCAGCTCACCGCGCGCAGCTTGGAGATCCCGTGACCACGACCCCGATCGAGAAGCCCCTCCCCCCGGGGCGGGGCCGGCGCCGCTTCGCCGCCATCGGCTACGCCCTGCGCGGGATCAAGGCGCTCCCCGCCCCGCTGCGTGAACGCCTGCTGGACCGGGCCGCCGGCGGCGTCGCGACCAGCCTGCCCCCGTTCGCCGACATCGTCCGCCTGGTGGATGCCGCCGGCGGCGTTCCCGACGGCACACGCTGGCAGCAGCGGCTGGCCGCCGGACGACCGGACCTCCAGGCGGTCCGCACCCGCGACCTGAGCGACGACAGCGACGGCCGGCTCCGGGCGCGGCTCTACCTCCCGCCGGTCGGCGCGCCGACCGCGACCGCCGCCCTCGTGTGGGTGCACGGCGGGGCCTTCGTGATCGGGAGCCTGGACCAGAAGGAGGCCCACTGGCCGGCGGTCGAGCTCGCCGCCGCCGGTGTCCCGGTGCTCTCGGTGGACTACCGCATGTGCATCGGCGGAGTCCACTACCCCCAGCCGCAGGACGACGTCCTGACCGCCTGGCGCTGGGCCGTCGAGCACTCCGGTCAGCTGGGTGTGAACCCCACGCAGCTGCACCTGGGCGGCGGGAGCGCCGGCGGCTGCCTGGTCGCGGGGGCCACCCTCCGGCTCCGCGACGAGGGCGGCCCGCTGCCCGCATCCCTGTTCCTCGCCTACCCGGTGCTGCAGGGGAACCTGCCTCCCGCGTCGCCCGACGTGGCCGCCGACCTGGCCGGCCGGTCGCTGCCCGGGGACGAGTGGATGCGGGACATGTTCAGCACCTGGGCAGGGGATGCGTCCTGGGACCTGCCCTACGTCTCCCCTGGCCTGGCGGAGCTCTCCGGCCTGCCCCCGACCTACGTGCTGACCTGCGGTCGCGATGCCCTCCGCCGCGGCAGCGAGCCGTTCGTGGCGCGGCTCCGCGAGGCCGAGGTCCCGGTGTGGCACGACATCTCCGCCGAGTCCGAGCACGCACCACTGGACCGGCCAGGCACCGCGGACGGCGAGCGGGCCGTCCGGCGGCTGCTGACCTGGCTCACCGGCGGCGTCGCCGCCATGGCCGAATGACGACGACAGGAGATCCCGTGCAGCACCTGCAGTCACTGACGCTCGGCCAGCACGACGCGGTCGATGCTTCGATCGTCGCGCGCATCCCCTGGGAACGAGGGGGCGACCAACGGCTGATCCGCAACGTCACCGTGCCGACCCTGACGCCGTACCTGCCCGACCCCGGAACCGGCACGGGAACGGGTGTCGTCATCGCGCCCGGAGGAGGGCTGCACTTCCTCGCCTTCGAGAACGAGGGCAGCCGGGTCGCCGAGCGGCTCGCCGAGCGCGGGATCGCCGCGTTCGTCCTGCACTACCGCACTGCTCCGACCCCGGTCGACGAGCAGGAGTTCCTGGCCGCTGTCGGCCGGGCGATGACGTCGCGCAGCTCCCTCGACGAGGCCGCACGGGCGCTGCGCGGCCAGTGCGCGGAGGACGGCGGCGCCGCCGTCCGGCTGGTCCGCGAGAACGCCGCGACGTGGTCGGTGGCCCCGGACCGGGTCGGCATGCTGGGCTTCTCGGCGGGAGGCTTCGTCTCCCTGGCGACCTGCGTCGACGGGAGCGAGGTCGAGCGGCCGTCGTTCCTCGCGCCGCTGTACGCCGGGTGGTCGGACTCGCTCGCGGTGCCCGAGCCCGCCCCGCCGCTGTTTCTGGCCTGGGCCACCGACGACCAGCTGGGCGACCGGACGATCCGGGGCTCACTCGCCCTGTACGAGGCCTGGCGGAACGCCGGGGCGTCGGTGGAGGCGCACGCCTACGCGCGGGGCGGGCACGGGTTCGGCATCCGCACGCAGGGCACGCCGTCGGACGCCTGGTTCGACGCCTTCCTGGCATGGCTGGCGGCATCCGGGTTCTGAGCCGCCGCTCGGCGCCGGGAGCGGGTGCTCACGGCGCCGAGCGGTGCGCGTCCTGCTCCAGGGTCTGCGCGAGCAGGTCGGCGATCGCACGCATCCCGTCGCCGTTGGGGTGGTACGGGGCCGTCCGCCTGCCGAACCGGAAGCGGTGCGTCCACGGCCGGTCCGCCCACGCGTGGTGCTCCCGGCTGGCCGCCGACGCGGTGATGAGCACGCAGCCTGCCCTCGCGGCGGCCGCCGCGGTCTCCTCCTCGAGGCGGTGCGCTGTCCGGCGGCCCCAGTCGGCGACGTCGTCCGGCAGCGGCCGAGCGCGGGTTGCGTCGTCCAGCGGCAGCAGCGTCAGGTAGTCGACGACCACGACGGTGGCCTTCGGCGCCCTGCGGCGCACGGCACCGAGAAGCTGGTCGAAGGTGTCGGGGAGGCGGTCGAAGCGTGCGTCGGTCGCGCCGACCAGTCCGTCGAGGCGGCGCCGCACCGCAGGCAGCTCTCGCACCCGGCGGGGCAGGCTGGCGAGGCCGAGCACGGGGATGTAGCCCACGTCGTTCCCGCCGCACGTCAGCGTGACCAGCCGAGTGTCGGCAGTCAGCGCCTCGATCTGCGCCGGCCGACCGGCGCTGCCGGTGAGCATCTGCGCCGCCGTCTGGCCGGAGAAGCTGACGTCGGTCAGCCGGAGGCCGGACCGGTCGGCCAGCAGGTGGGCGTAGTTCGCCACGCAGCGCCGGGCCCCACGCGGACTGCCAGGACTCCGCGGTCCGGTTCCGGGACCTGCGGCGAAGGAGCTGCCCATCGCGACGTAGTGATCACCGGGCTGCAGCTCGACCATCGACACGGCTCTTCCCTTCGAGCGTCCGACCGGAGCGGTCCGCCCAGGCTCGTCGCACCACTGCGACCCTAGCGAGATTCTCGCCAAAACCTAGTCCTCGGTCGGTTTTCACCGTACGTTCTCCGGGCGCCCTGCGACCACTCCGGGTCGGGCTTGGAGGCAATGGACCGTGACACCGCCTGGATCACCCCCTCCCACCGGCCTCGCGCGGGCCCGACCCAGCATCCGCATGCGACTGGCCGGCGCGCTGCTCGGTGCCCGGGCACGACGGCAGGAGGGCCGACCCGTCGACCTGGACGAGCAGCGGCGGCTGAACGATCGGCTCACCGCCCGCCTCCGGGTGCCCGAGGGCCTGGCTCTGAGCGAGGAGGTCCTCGGCGGCGTCCCCGTGGTCAGGCTGTCGTCCGGGGGCGGTGACCGGGGAGCGGTCCTCTACCTCCACGGCGGGGCCTACGTGCTCGGGTCCGCCCGGCAGGCACTTGCCGTGTCGTCGGTGTGCGCACGGGGCGGACCCGACGTGGTCAGCGTCGAGTACCGCCTGGCTCCCGAGCACCCTCACCCGGCGGCGGTGGACGACGCGATCGCCGTCTACCGGGAACTGCTGGGTTCGATCGGCGCCGCCCGGCTCGTGGTGGCCGGCGACTCGGCCGGTGGCGGGCTTGTCCTGCTCATGCTCCAGCGAGCCCGCGACGAGGGGCTGCCGATGCCCGCCGCCGCGGTGACCGCGTTCCCCTGGGCCGACCTGTCGATGAGCGGGCCGAGCGCCACCGCCAACATCGGCAAGGACCTGTTGGTCCGCTCGCAACTGCTGGAGGAGGCGGCCTGGTTCGCCGGTGATCAGGACCTGCGGAACCCCGCCGTCTCGCCGCTGTACGGCTCCTTCCGCGGCCTCCCCCGCACCCACATCGCGGTCGGGACGCACGACCTGCTGCTCGACGACGCCCGCCGGGTCACCGCGGCGATGGTCGCCGAGGGCGTCGACGTCGTCCTGCAGGAGTGGCCGGGCGCGATCCACGCCTTCACCGCGCTGCCCCTGCCCGAGGGACGGGACTACCGCCGGCAGCTCCGATCGATCGTCCACGACGCGCTGCCGGCGGTGGCCGGCGCCGAGGAGACGTCGTGACCGGGCTCGCCTCCGGCCCGCTCTCGGGCACGCTCGTCGTCGACCTGTCCCGGGCCCTGGCCGGCCCCCACGCGACCATGATGCTGGGCGACCTCGGTGCCCGGGTGATCAAGGTGGAGACGCCGGGGACCGGGGACGACACCCGGGGCTGGGGACCTCCCTTCGTCGACCCGGACGACGACGCCGGCGCGCGGGAGTCCACCTACTTCCTGTCCGCGAACCGGAACAAGGAGTCGATCACGCTCGACCTCAAGGCCGAGGACGACCGCGCGGTCCTGCTCGAGCTCGTCCGGCGCGCCGACGTCCTGGTCGAGAACTTCCGCACCGGCGTCCTCGACCGGCTCCGCCTGGGCTTCGACACGCTCCACGAGATCAACCCGGGTCTGGTCGTCCTCTCCATCACCGGCTTCGGGCACGACGGCCCGGAGGGTGGCCGCGCCGGCTACGACCAGATCGCCCAGGGCGAGGCGGGGCTGATGTCGCTGACCGGATCCGGGCCGGACGACCCGCAGAAGGTCGGCACGCCCATCGCGGACCTGCTGGCCGGCATGTACGGGGCCTACGGCGTCCTCGCCGCCCTCCACGAGCGCGACCGCACCGGGCGCGGCACCGTCGTGCGCACCTCGCTGCTCTCCGCGGTCGTCGGCGTGCACGGCTTCCAGTCCACGCGGTGGACCATCGCGGGTGAGGTGGGGCGCGCCCAGGGCAACCACCACGCCTCCATCGCGCCCTACGGGCTCTTCCACTGCGCCGACGGGTTCGTCCAGATCGCCGTCGGCAGCGAGAAACTGTGGCGCCAGTTCTGCGCCGGCTTCGACCTCGACCCGGACACCCCGGGCCTGGAGACGAACGCGCAGCGCGTCGCGGACCGAGACCGGGTCATCGCGGTCGTGGAGGAACGCTTCGCCGCCTGGAACGCCGCGGACCTGCTGGCCCGGCTGGAGGAGGTCGGCATCCCGGCGGGGAAGGTGCGGACCGTCGACGAGGTCTACGCGTGGGAGCAGACCCGCAGCCAGGGACTGCTCATCGACGTCGACCACCGGACGCTGGGCCGGCTCCAGCTCCCCGGGCCCCCGCTGCGGTTCTTCCACACCGGCGGCCAGGAGGTCACCCGGACCGCACACACCCCGCCCCCGACGCTCGACGGGGACGGCGCCGCGATCCGCGCTTGGCTCGCTCAGGACTGACCCTGCGAGCCGCGGGAGCGTGGGCGGTGTGCCTTCACGTGCGCCATGCAGCGATGTCCACGACAGGCGTCGCCGGCCGGGCAGGCGCGGACACGGCGCGCCGCTTCGCATGCGCCGGCCTGGGGAGGGTCTCCGCCTGAGGCACAGGACCGCTGGGCTCTCGTGCATCGACGGCTGCCCGGCCGCCGCAGTGACCACATGTGGGCTCGAGCCCGAGCAGGGCGACCACCTCTGCCGCGCTAGCCTGCGTATTCACCGGGCCCCCAGCCCCGGAACCGGCCTCACTCGCGGGTTCGAGCCCCGTCACTCACCCCAGCGGTGGAGGCCCTGGTCAGTTCGCTGACCAGGGTTTCCACCTGTTTCGGCGCCGCCGACGGCGGCCATCGGGACCCGCTGCCCCCTTCGTGGGGGGGCAGCGCCGGCGGCGACTTCCCGCCCGCGGGGAGGTCTGGCCGAGTCCCGAGGGTGGTGCCGGTCCAGCCAGGAGTGGGTGGCGAGCTTCACCCGGTCCTCGACCAGGAACCAGAGCACGGCGTAGCCCCACACGGCGCCGGCCCAGGCCCAGCCGAGCGGGGTCATCAGGAACCCGTGGACGGCGATGAGGGTGGCCACGACCTGAGTGCCCAGCACCGCGCCGAACAGGAGCCGGGCGGGATGTGGGCGGGACCAGAACGGATCGCGGGTACGGGTCACGAAGATCGTCAGGTGCCCGGAGACCGACAGCTTGAGGTAGATCAGCGTGCGGATCAGATCGAGGTCCAGGCCGAAGACCTGCCGGGCGAGGACGTAGAGCAGGAAGGTCTCCGCGACGCCGATCAGGCCGATCGCGGTGGCGACGGTGAGCACAGTGCGCATGTCCCACGCGGCCGGTCCGGCGGCGCCGCGGACCCGGTCGTAGGCGATGGCCAGGATCGCACCGTCGTTGAGCAGCGCGAGCAGAACGATCATGATCGGGGTGACGGGGAAGAAGTTGAACACCACGATCGCCAGGGTGATGAGCAGCAGCACCCGGATGGTCTCGGCGATGCGGTAGGTGGCGTAGCTGGTCATCCGGGCGAAGATCTCCCGGGCCTGCCGGATCGCGTCGACGATCACCGACAGCCCGGGGGCCAGCAGTACGACGTCGGCGGCGGCCCGGGCGGCGTCGGTGGCGCCGGCGACGGCGATGCCGGCGTCGGCCTGCTTGAGTGCGGGAGCATCGTTGACCCCGTCGCCGGTCATCCCGACGATGTGCCCGCGGGCCTGCAGCGTGCGCACGATCCGGTACTTGTGCTCGGGAAAGACCTGGGCGAAGCCGTCGGCGGACTCGACGGCCTCGGCCAGCGCCTCGGTGTCCGGTTGCCCGTCGGCGGTGCCCAGGATCGCGGCGTCGCGGATGTCGGAGCCGAGGCCGACCTGGGCGGCGATCTCCCGGCCGATCGCGACCTGGTCACCGGTGACCATCGTGACGCGCAACCCGAGTTCGCGGGCGGCGGCGATCGTGGCCTTCGAGTCCGCCCGCGGTGGGTCGGCCAGCGGCAGCAGGCCGAGCAGCCGCCACGGCCCGTCGCCGTCGGCCCGGGCGACACCGAGAGCGCGAAAGCCACGGCCGGCGAAGTCCTCCGCCACGGAACCGACCCGTGCGGCGGCGGGGTCGCCGGCGCAGAGGGCGGCGATCACCTGCGGGGCGCCCTTGCTGACCCGGAACCGGCTGTCGCCGGCGCTGCCCGCGGCCTCGGTGCGCTTGCCGACCGGGTCGAACGGGGTGAACTCCTCGATCCGGACGCCCGGCACCGGGGCGGGAGCGGCGGCGAGCACTGCCAGATCGATCGGATCGCGGTCCTCGGCCCGGGAGGACAACGCGGCCGCGGCGAGCACGTCACCGGCGGCCGCGCCGGGCGCGGTCCACGGGCTGGCGACGGCGAGCTTGTTCTGGGTGAGGGTGCCGGTCTTGTCCGAGCAGAGCACGTCGATCCCGCCGAGTTCCTCGACAGCCGGAAGGTGGGAGACCACCGCCTGGCGGCGCGCGAGCTGGCGGGCGCCGACGGCCATCGTCACCGACAGCACCGCCGGCAGCGCCACCGGCACCGAGGCGATGGTGACCACCAGCGCGAACTCCAGCACCGTCAGCGTCGGGTTGCCGCGGGCCAGCGAGACGACCACGGTCAGCGCTACCAATCCCACGGCCAGCGCTATCAGGTAGTGCCCGATGCGCAGCACGGCCTGTTGGAAGTGCGAGACGGTGCCGGCGCTCTCCACCAGGGCGGTGGTACGGCCGAAGAAGCTGTCGGCCCCGGTGGCGTAGACCAGCCCGTCGGCCTCTCCATGCACCACCACCGCGCCGGAGTACAGCGCGCTTCCGGCGCCCCGGTCGACCGGCAGCGACTCCCCGGTCAGCGCGGACTGGTCCACCTGCAGCGTCGCGTCGGTCAGCAGCCGGGCATCGGCAGGCACCACGTCCCCGAGCCGCACGCGGATCACGTCGCCGGGCACCAGCTCGCGCACCGGCATCGTCGTCCACGCACCGTCCCGGCGTACCCGCGCCGAGGTGGCCAGCCGCTGCTTCAGAGCTGCGATGGCGTTGGCCGCCTGGTGCTCCTCGGTGAACGCGACCGCACCGTTCATCACCAGCAGCACGCCGATGATCACCGCGTCGGTCCAGTGCCGCACCAGCAGGGACAGCACCAGCGCGACCTCGATCATCCAGGGGATGGGCGACCAGAAGTACCCGAGCAGTACCAGCAACGGGTTGCGGTGCTGCTCGGCGACCTCGTTCGGGCCGAACCGGTCCAGCCGGGCCTGCGCCTCGCTTCCGGTCAATCCCTCCGCCGAGGCGTCCAGCTCGGTGAGCACCCGCGGCAGCGGGGCCTTCTCGAGGACGTCGGACGGCTGTGGGCCGGCCGCCTTCCGTGCCGGCGTCACACCTACCTCCCTGCCGCGGAGGGCCCCAGGGCGGATGCCGACGCCGGCGTCGCCGGCGGCGGTCCGGGCCAGGTCCAGTTGCGGATGTCGGGGGCGTCCTCGCCGGTGCGGCGGGTGTGCTCGCGGCAGCGCATCCGCTCGTCGCGCATGTGCCGGCTGTAGCCGTCGAGGTGGAGGATCGACAGCACCGTGCCGTCGGTGGCCGGGCCGAGGAGCTTGTTCAGGTGCGCCCACAGGGAGGTCGGCCCCGGGATGGTGCCCCAGTGGCCCAGCAGCCGCGGCTCGATGCGCTCCGGGCGCAGCGGCCCGGCCAGCAGCGGGTCGTCCGGCAGGTGGATCTGCCCGACCGCGAGGTAGTTCGCCGCCCGCCACCAGTCGTGCACAGCGGCGAGGTCCGACCCGACCGCCCCCGGCCCGACCACGGTCCGTGCGCTGATTTCGGCACGCACGACCATGCACCTCCTCGAGCTGAGACGTTCGCGACGTGCCCAGCCTTCGAGGTCCCGGCGGCGCGTCAGTAGGGGCGAAATCCTCGATCCGGCGGAGAAGTTGGGCACCGGACCCGTCGTTCGTCCTGGCGGCCGGCGAGGTCGTTCGGACCACAGGTCCCCGATCCGTGGGGAGACGGGCCGGCCACAGGTCCCGGTGCCCTCGCGACCAACGGCACTGCAGGCCCCGGACCGCGTTCAGCAGTCTGTGAGGACCAGCTCAGCCACCGGAAGGAGCGCAATGCCCTACGACCGTGAAGGCGGCAAGATCGTCGTCGGGGTCGACGGCTCCTCGGCGTCCCGGCAGGCACTGCGCTGGGCGGCGCGCCAGGCCGAGCGGACCGGTGGCGAACTGCACGCCGTCGCCGTGTGGACCACCCCGACCACGTACGGCTGGCTGCTACCGGTCGAGGACCTCGACTGGCAGGGCAACGCCGCCGCGGCCGCCCTGGAGAAGACGGTCCGCGAGACGCTCGACGACCCTGCGGCCGAACGCGTCCACCGCAAGGTGCTCGAAGGCCATCCCACACGGCGACTCCTCGACGCCGCCGAGGGAGCGGACCTGCTCGTCGTCGGGGGCCAGGGACACAGCGAGCTCGCCGGCATGTTGCTCGGCTCGGTGGCCCTGCACGCGGTCACGCGGGCATCTTGTCCCGTCGTCGTCGTGCCGGCCCCGGCCGCACCGGGGGCTGACGCCTCCCGAGGACACTGACTGGTCGGCACGGGGCGAGACGGCGGGCCCGGCAACGAGCCGAGGCCTGAAGGCCGGGATGCTGCGCATCCGCCGGTCCACCAGGACCGGGACGAGCCTTCGCCGCGGGTTCGAGCCCCGTCACTCACCCCACCCGGCGAGGCCCTGGTCAGGACACTGACCAGGGCCTCTCCATTTCCACGACCTCGTGCCGGTCCTCGTTGACCGGGGGCCGACGGCGCGGGAAGGTGCACGTCAGCTCGTCGGGCGCCGGCAGAGCGCGTCCGGCTCGTCACCCTCGCCGTCCTCCCACCACCTGGAGCACCTCCTGAGCGTCGCCATGGACCATCCCGGCACCGGCGCCACGGTGTCGACGACCACCGCCCTCCTCGGGCTCGCCGGGCTCACGTCGCTCGGCGCCGGGGCGATCCACGCCGCCGCCATCGGGGTCCACAGCGAGCACCGGTCGGCCGTCGTGGCGTTCACCGCCGTCGCCGTCCTCCAGCTGGCGTGGGGCGTCCTGGCGCTCCTCCGCCCCACCCGCCTCGTCGCCGTCGTCGGACTGCTGATCGGGACGGGCGTCCTCGCCGGCTGGGCCCTCGCCAAGGTGAGCGGCATCCCCTTCATCGCCGGCCTCGACGTCGCCGAGCCCGTCCAGACGGCGGACGGCCTGGCCGCCGGCCTCGCCCTGGCGTCGGTGTCCGCCCTCGGCGCCGCCCTGTGGCCGGAGCACGACGCCCGCCCCAGGCTGCGGGCGCCCCTGCCGCTCATGGCCGTCGGCGTCTCCGCCCTCACCGTGCTCGGCATGCTGGCGGCCGGGTCGCACACCCACGCCGCCGGGGACCACCACGGCTCGGACGGGACGGTCGCCGCCGGCCACGACCACGCCGACGGGACCGGGCACGGGGACCACGTCGAGGACGCCTCGGCGGCCACCGTCCCCTACGACCCCACGAAGCCGATCGACCTGAGCGGTGTCGAGGGCGTCACCCCGGAGCAGCAGGCCGCGGCGGAGAACATCATCGCCGTCACCCTCCACGGCCTCCCGCAGTGGGCGGACCCGACCTACGCCGAGGCCAACGGGTTCCACTCCATCGGCGACGGCTTCACGGGCATCGAGCACCTCGTCAACGAGGCCAACATGGACGACGACGTCATCCTCGACCCGGACGTCCCCGAATCCCTCGTGTACGACAGGAGCGGCGGCGGTCGTCGGCTGGTGGCGGCGATGTACATGCTCAAGCGGGGCACGCCCCTCGAGCAGGCCCCCGACATCGGCGGCAACCTCATGCAGTGGCACACCCACGACAACCTCTGCTACAACGCCGACGGCAAGGTCCGGGGGATCACGGATGCGAGCGGCGTCTGCCCGGCGGGCCTCGTCAAGCCGGTCGAGACGCCGATGATCCACGTGTGGCTGGAGCCGAACCCGTGCGGGCCGTTCGCGGCGCTCGAGGGGGTCGCCGGCGGCCGCATCCCCGACGGCGAAGAGGTCCTCTGCGACCACGCCCACGGCGACTGACCGACGCGTCTCCCGGCGGCTCGTCGCGGGCGAACGGGACCAACGGCCGCTGGAAGCGGGACGAGTGTCGTCGGGGGAAGCGGTCCCTCGGGGAGGAGGGTCGTTCGACGGTGAGCTCCACCGCCGGCCACGACCAGGGGGATCGCATGACCGACAGCCAGGCAGCGTCGCGCCGCACCGTCCGGTGGTGGTCCCTGTCGGAGTGGCGGGGATGGCTCGAGCCGGCGCTGTTCGTCATGACGCTGGGGCTGCTGGTGGCCGGCGGTGTGGCCTGGGCCATCGGGGCCGGCCGGTGGGACGACGTCCTGTGGGCCACCGCGACGGTCGTCGCCCTGCTGCCCGCCGTCGGCTGGGTGGTGGCCGGGCTCGTGCGGCGCCGGCTGGGGGTGGACCTCATCGCGGTTCTCGCGCTGCTCGGCACCCTCGCGGTCGGCGAGTACCTGGCCGGGGCGCTGATCGCGGTGATGCTGGCGACCGGACGGGCACTGGATGCGGCCGCTCAGCGGCGGGCGACGCGGGACCTTCGGGCGCTGTTGGAGCGCGCCCCGCGCACGGCCCGCCGCCGGGTCGGTGACGTCGTCTCCGAGGTGCCGGTCGACGACGTCACGGCCGGCGACCTGGTGCTCGTGGGCCCGGGTGAGGTGCTGCCGGTCGACGGGGTGGTGGGGGACGGTCCGGCGGTGCTGGACGAGTCGGCCCTGACGGGCGAGCCGGAGCTGGTCGAGCGGGCGGCCGGGGAAGCCGTCCGCAGCGGCACCCTCAACGCCGGGGGCGCGTTCGAGGTGCGCTGCACCGTGCCCGCCGCCCGGAGCACCTACGCCGGCATCGTCGCGATGGTCCAGCAGGCGGGGGCGGACAACGCCCCGGTCGTCCGGCTGGCCGACCGGTTCGCCGCCTGGTTCCTGCCGTTGTCGCTCGGCGTCGCCGGGCTGGCCTGGCTCGTGAGCGGGTCGGCGACACGTGCGGTGGCGGTGCTGGTCGTGGCGACCCCCTGCCCGCTGCTGCTCGCCGCGCCGGTGGCCATCGTGTCGGGGCTGTCGCGCGCGTCGCGGCTCGGCGTCGTGGTCCGCGGCGGCGGCGCGCTGGAGAACCTCGGGCACGCGCGGACGATGGTGCTGGACAAGACCGGGACGCTGACCGCCGGCCGGCCCGCGGTGACCGAGGTGCTGACCGCGCCGGGGTGGGCGGCGGCGGACGTGCTGCGGTTGGCCGCCGCGGCCGACCAGCTCTCCGCGCACGTGCTCGCCGAGGCCGTGGTGGCCGGGGCGCGGGCGCGCGGTCTGGCCCTGCCGCTGCCGCGGGACGTGCACGAGGAGCCGGGCCGCGGCGTCGAGGCCACCGTGGAGGGCAGCCACGTCCGGGTCGGCAAGCAGGACCCGGCACCCGACGACGGCTGGGCGAGGACGGCCGTCAGCCGCGCCGGTCTCGACGGCTGCGCCCTGGTGTGGGTCGAGATCGACGGGTCCACGGTCGGCGCGATCCTGCTGAGGGATGCGGTGCGGGCCGACGCGGGCCGGACGTTGCGCCGACTGCGGGCGGCCGGGATCCACCGGCTGGTGATGCTCACCGGCGACCGGCAGGAGCCGGCCCGGGAGGTCGGCGCGGTCCTCGGCCTGGACGAGGTGTGCGCCCAGCAGACGCCGGCGAGCAAGGTCGCCGCGGTCCGTGCCGAGCAGGAACACGCGGTGACGGTGATGGTCGGCGACGGCCTGAACGATGCGCCGGCGTTGGCAGCGGCCACCGTCGGTGTCGCGATGGGCGCCCGGGGGTCGACGGCCTCGTCCGAGGCCGCCGACGTGGTCCTGACCACCGACCGGCTCGACCGGATCGCCGACGCGATGGAGATCGCCCGCTACGCGCGGCGGATCGCCGTCCAGAGCGCGGTGGCGGGGATGAGTCTGTCCCTGGTGGCGATGGGACTGGCCGCCGCCGGCCTGCTCCCGCCCACCGTCGGAGCGCTGCTGCAGGAGGCCATCGACGTCGCGGTGATCCTCAACGCCCTGCGCGCGCTGCGGGGCGGCCAGGTCGGGGGGCGGCCGGTGCGGGCCGAGACCCAGACGCTGTTGCGCCGCTTCGGCGCCGAGCACGACGACCTCCGTGAGGCGCTGCCGCTGGTGCGGGCAGCCGCCGACGCGCTGGCCGCCGGACCGACCCCGCGGACCGTGGAGGCGCTGCACCGAGCCCGGACCGCGCTGGTCGACCGGCTGGTGCCGCACGAGGAGGCCGAGGAGGCCGAGCTCTACCCGGCCCTCGCCGAGACGCTCGGCAGCGGTGAGGCGGTCGCCCCCATGAGCCGCGCGCACGCCGAGATCGGGCGGCTCACCCGCCGGCTGCAGGCCCACCTCGACGCCCTCGACGAGGGTGCCGAACTCGACCCGGAGCGGCAGCAGGACCTGCAGGCCTGCCTGTACGGGCTGCACGCCCTCCTGCAGCTGCACTACCTGCAGGAGGAGGAGAGCTACTTCGCGCTCGCCGCCGAGTAGCCACCGCACCGGCCCCGGCCCGCGCGTGCGCCGGCCCCTCGTCTTCTCCACGCTGTGCAGCGCCTGTTCGACGAGGACCTGGCCGCCGTCCTCCCGCCGCTGCTGGATCGGCTCTCGCGGCTGTCCTCCGCCCTCCACGCCGACGCGACCGGTCGTAC
Source organism: uncultured Actinomycetota bacterium (assembly GCA_963747895.1). GTDB lineage: Bacteria > Actinomycetota > Actinomycetes > Mycobacteriales > Geodermatophilaceae > Blastococcus. The sequence goes on along the minus strand of CAVVGX010000009.1, from coordinate 144,667 downwards.
GACGCCGCCGACAGGCCCGGGCCCGGGCGACCTTCGGCCCTGCGCCGTCGTCGGGACGACGGGCACCCTGGCGTGCGGCTGACCGTAGGGAGGCAGGCGTGCCCGAGCGCGACCCGCACGAACGGGCGCCCGCCGTGCCCGGAGCGGCAGATCGGTGGGCGACGTGAGGCCGACCGCCGTCGGACGGCAGAGCGACGACCGGACCACACCTGGCACCACGCCTGCGTCGAACGGAGTCCCGCAGCCACGGAGTCCTCGGCTGCTGCTGGTGGAGGACGACCCGACCATCGCCGAACCGCTCATCGAGGGGCTGGAGTACGAGGGATTCGGCGTGCGCTGGGTACAGACCGGGCAGGCCGCCCTGGCCGATCCCGGGGCCGACCTGGTGCTGCTCGACCTCGGGTTGCCCGACGTCGACGGACGGGAGGTCTGCCGCGCCATGACCGCGCGGTCGGCGACGCCGGTCATCGTGGTCACCGCCCGTGGGGACGAGCTCGACCGGGTGCTGCTGCTGGAGATCGGCGCCGACGACTACGTGGTCAAGCCGTTCGGCTTCCGCGAGCTCGTGGCGCGCATCCGCGCGGTGCTGCGGCGCGGCGCCCGGACCACCGCGGCCGACACCGGGCCGGAGCTCGGGTCGTTGAGCATCGACCGGCGCGGCCGGCAGGTCCGGCTGGCCGGGCACCCGCTGGAGCTCACGACGAAGGAGTACGACCTGCTGGCCGTGCTGGCCGAGGAACCCGGCACGGTCCGCCGCCGGGAGGAGCTCATCGCCCGGGTCTGGGACGAGCACTGGTGGGGGCCGACCAAGACCCTCGACGTGCACGTGGCGTCGCTGCGCAAGAAGCTGGGCGACCCCCGCTGGATCGCCACCCTGCGCGGCGTGGGCTACCGCCTCGACGTCCCGCCATGACCCGGCGGCTGCTGGCCTCCTATCTCACGATCACCGCGGTGGTGCTGGCCGTGCTGGTGGTGCCGCTCGGGCTGGTCTTCGCCGACCACGAGCGCGACGGGCTGTTCGCTGCCCTGGAACGGGATGCCACCTCGGTCGCGGCCGTCGTCGAGGACGACCTCGAGGCCGGCACCCCGCCCCGGATCGACACCCTGCTCACCGGCTACGCCGCCGGCGGGGGGCGGATCGTCGTGGTGGACCGGACCGGGACGAGCGTCGCCGACTCCGCACGCATCGGTGCGGTGGGTGAGGACTTCGCCAACCGGAGGGAGATCGCCACGGCGCTGTCGGGCGATCGCACCACCGGCTCCCGCACCTCGGAGACCGTCGGTGGCGACCTGGTCTACGTGGCGGTGCCGGTGACCTCCGGCGGGCAGGTCCACGGCGCGGTCCGGGTGACCTATCCGATCGCGGAGCTCGACGTCCGCATCCGGCAGGTCTGGACCTGGCTGGGGCTGCTGTCAGGGATCGTGCTGTTCGTCGTGACGGTCGTCGGCGCGGTGCTGGCCCGGCAGGTCACCCGGCCGGTCCGGCGGCTGGAGGACGCCGCGGGCGAACTGGCCGCCGGCCGGCTGGACACCCGGGTGCCGGTTCCCTCCGGCCCGCCGGAGCTGCGCTCGCTCGCCGAGACCTTCAACCGCACGGCCGACCAGCTGGAGCGGTTGGTGACCGCCCAGCGGCAGTTCGTCGCCGATGCCTCCCACCAGTTGCGCACCCCGCTGACGGCGCTGCGGCTGCGGTTGGAGAACCTCGCCCGCCACGTGCCGGCCGACCAGGCACCGAAACTGCAGGCGGCGCTGGACGAGACCGGCCGGCTGGCGCGGCTGGTGGAGTCCCTGCTCGTCCTCGCCCGGGCCGACGCCGAAGCCGCCGTCCCCGTGCCCGTCGATGTCGACGACGTCGTCGCCGGCCGGCTGGAGGCGTGGCGGTCGGTGGCCGAGCAGCGCGGCGTCGGACTCGCTGCCGGCCCGCGCGGGGACGCCGCGGGAATGGCGGTGCCCGGTGCGCTCGAGCAGATCCTGGACAACCTGATCTCCAACGCCGTCGCCGCCTCCCCACCGACGGGGACGGTGCAGGTCACCGTTGCCGCGGAGCCGTCGGGCTTCGTGGAGGTGACCGTCACCGACCAGGGGCCAGGGCTGAGCCCGGAGCAGCAGGAGCAGGCCTTCGACCGCTTCTGGCGGGCACCCGGTGCGACCGGCTCGGGCTTCGGACTCGGCCTGGCCATCGCCCGCAGGTTGGCCGCAGCAGGCGGCGGCACCGTCGAACTGCGGCCGGCGCCGTCCGGCCGGGGACTGCGGGCCACGGTCCGCCTCCGGGCGGCGGCCGGATCCCGCGGGGCAGATTCTTTACCCGCGTCTAACCTGCGCCCGGTCTCCGCCTTCCCCGGCCGTTCCTAGCGTGGCTGACATGCCGGACCACCAGGCCGGCACCAGCTCCGACGAGGAGGCTCCGGTGTACCGACGGACCACGATCGCGGCGGCGGCGACCGCCCTGGCCCTGCTGGGCGGCGGCTCCGCGCTCGCCGCCAACGCCGGCCTGTTCGACGGGAAGGGGCCCGACGGGGCCGGCACGCTGCCGGCCGTCACGACCCCCGACACCGGTCCGACCGGTGCTCCGACCACGCCGACCGGCACGCCGCGGGAGGACGTCGCCCCGCACCCGGCCGACTCCGGCGACGCGTACGAGGACGACGACACCCACGGGGGCGACGACGAACACGGCGGGGTCGAGCGCGATGACTGACCGCGCCCGGACCGCCGTCGGAGCACGCGTGCTGGCCCTCGGCGCCAGCGCCGCCGCCACCCTCGCCCTCATGGGGGGCATGGCCGCTGCGGCACCCGACAGCGGCGCGGCCACCGCCCCGCCGGGGACCTCTGCGACGGTGGACCCGCAGCAGGAGCTCCCCCGGTCGCACCCGCAGCCGCAACCGACGACCGCACCGCCGACCACCAGCAGCCATGCCAGCTGATCTGGTCTTCGCCGTCATGGGATCCACCGCCCACGTCGTCGTCGTCGCCCACGATCCGGCGCCCCTGCTGGAGCGGGCGCGAGAGCGGCTGGCCGAACTGGAGGCCCGGTGGAGCCGGTTCCGAGCCGACTCCGAGATCAGTCGCCTGAACGCCGCGGCCGGACGGCCGGTCCTGGTCTCCACCGACACCGTCGCCCTGGTGAGCCGCTCGGTCGACGGATGGCGCCGGACGGGCGGGCTCTTCGACCCGACCGTGCACGCCGCCCTGGTCGGGCTCGGCTACGACCGCGACCTGGCCCTGGTGCAGACCGGAGACGCCGGCGCGGTGGTCCCGTGCGGCCCGGCCCCGGGCTGCGCGGGCATCGACGTCGACCCGGTCGCCTCGACCGTGCGGCTGCCGCCGGGGGTGGCGCTCGACCCCGGCGGCATCGGCAAGGGTCTGGCCGCCGACCTCGTCGCCGCCGAGCTCCTCGCCGCCGGCGCCACCGGCTGCCTCGTCAACGTCGGCGGGGACCTCCGCGCCCTCGGCGAGCCACCGACCGGGGCCGGCTGGGTCGTCACCGTGCCCGATCCCCTCCGTCCCGACGCGGAACTGCTCCGCGTGGCCCTGCCCGAGGGCGGAGTGGCGACCAGCAGCCGCCTCGAACGCCGCTGGCGGATCGGCGGCGCCGAGGTCCACCACCTCGTCGACCCGCTCACCGGCGCGCCGGCCGAGGTCGACATCGTCGCCGCCACCGTCGTCGCCGCCCGGGCGTGGGATGCCGAGGTGCTGGTGAAGGCCCTCACCATCGGCGGGACGGCCGGGTTCGACCTGCTGGCCGGCGCCGCAGCGGTCGCCGTCACCACCAGCGGAGAGCGCCTCACCGCCGGCATCCGCTCCGAAGCGCTGCGATGACCGACCCGCAGTTCTGGTGGTACCTCGCCCGGGCCTCCGGGCTGGTCGCCTGGGCGTTGCTCTCCACCGCGGTCGTGTGGGGACTGCTGCTGCGCAGCGGCCTGCTGGGCCGCTGGCTCCCGTGGGCCTGGACGGCCGCCGTGCACCGGTTCCTCGGCGTCCTCGCCGTGCTGTTCACCGGACTGCACCTGACCGGGCTGCTGCTCGACAGCTACGTGCAGATGAGCCTCCGGGATCTGCTCGTGCCCCTGGCCGGCACCTGGCGCCCGGTGCCGGTGGCCTTCGGCGTGGTCGCCGGCTACCTGCTCGTCGCCGTCCTCGGCAGCTCGCTGCTCGCCCGCCGGCTGCCGCGGCGCTGGTGGAAGCGGGTCCACCTGACCAGCTACCTGCTGTTCTGGTCGGCCACCATGCACCTGATCACCGCCGGCACCGACGCCGGCAACGCCGCCGCACGTGCCGTCGTGGCGGGCACCGTGACCGTGGTGCTGCTGCTCACCCTCGTCCGCGTGGCCGGCTCCACGCGAACGGCACGCACGACGAAGTCGTCAGGGTTGCCCGCCACCGGCCAGGCAGCGGCGCCCGTCTTCCGATCGCTACGGGTGGCCGAGGTGCGCCGGGAGACCGCGGACGCCGTCTCCGTGCGCTTCGCGGTTCCGCCCGAGGTGGCACCGGAGTTCCGCTTCCGCCCGGGGCAGCACGTGCTGGTCAGGGCACGGATCGACGAGACCGCCGTGAGCCGGCCGTACTCCGTCTGCAGCGGCGTCACCGACGGCGAGCTGCGGATCGCCGTCCGGCAGCTCCCCGGCGGGCGCATGTCGGGCTGGGTGAACAGCACCCTGAGCGCCGGGGACGTGCTCGACGTCGCCCCGCCGGCCGGCACCTTCACCACCGACGTCGGCGGCCCCACCCCGCGCCACGTGCTCGGTGTGGCCGCCGGCAGCGGCATCACCCCGGTCTTGTCGGTACTGAGCAGCGTGCTCGCCGTCGAGCCGGCCAGCCGCTGCACCCTCGTCTACGGGAACCGCACCGCGGCCAGCACCCTGTTCGCCGCGCGGCTCGTCGCGCTCCAGGAGCGGCACCCCGACCGGCTGCGCGTCCTCCACCTGCGCAGCCAGGAGGTACCCCGGCCACCGGCGCTCCCCGGGCGCATCGACCGGGACGTCCTGCGGACGCTCGTGCGCCGCGGCGACCTGTCCGGCGTCGACGAGGCCTTCGTGTGCGGGCCGGAAGCCATGACGGCCGAGGTCCGGCGGGGCCTGGTCGACGAACTCGGCCTGCCGCCCGCGCAGGTACACACCGAGGTCTTCGCGCCCGCACCAGCCGGGCCCTCCGACGGCGGGACAGGCACCGTCCGCCTCCGGCACCGCGGCACCGAGCACACGGTCGTCGTCACGGCCGGCGAGTCGGTCCTCGACGCCGGGCTCCGGGCCGGGATCGACCTGCCGTACTCCTGCCGCGCCGGGGTGTGCGGGACCTGCAGCGCCACCCTCCGCTCTCCCGCCGGGCGATCGACCGGCGGTCAGCCGCCGCCGGGACCCGGCGGCGTCGTCCGTACCTGCCGCACCGGCCCGCTCCCGGACGTGCTCGTCGACTTCGACGCCGTCCACGGTGCCCACGCTGCGGCTTCGTCGGGGGTCGGGAGGGCACAGCCGTGAGGTGTCCCCCCCTCGACACGCGTCCGGGACGCCACCACGACCGAGGACAACACCCGCGGCAGGGACGCCGCTGGCCGGTCGCACGCACCTCGACCCCGGACGGCGGTGCGCCAGGCGTCCCGGTCGCGCCACCTGCGGACAACACACAGCCGACGCACGGGTTCCTCCGAGGTCGACGTCGCACCGTGGTCATCGACCCCGGAAGAGCACGACCCCCGAACGGAGGTGGCGCGGTGCACGCTCCAGATCCCGGCCAGGCCCGCCGGCTGGGCGCCCACCGCGTCCGGCAGGCCACCGCAGCCGTCGCCGTCGCCGCCGTGGCCGGCACCGGCCTGCTCTCCTGGGCCCTCGCCGATCAGGCCGCCGCTGCCCAGTCGCCTGCCGGAGTGACCAGCCCGGACGACGGCGGTGGCGTTGGCGGTGGTCTCAGCGGGATCTGGTCCGATGACCACGTCAGCCCGCCGAGTCACCTGCCGGGTGCCAGGAGCTCCGGACCCGTGCACGCCTCGAGCGGTGGATCATGATCGGCACCGCGGACTGGACGGCCTGGACCTGCGCGGTGCGCGTCGCGGTCACCGATCACACGTCGCTGGACGAGGCCCGCAGGCAGGTCACGGCGGTGATGGCCGAGGTGGACCGCGCCGCCAGTCGCTTCCGCCCCGACTCGGAGCTGGCCGCCGTGGAGGCGTCCGCCGGGGCCTGGACGACGATCAGCCCGCTCCTCGCCGACCTGCTCGCCACGGCACTGCGCGCCGCCCGGCTGACCGATGGGGACGTCGACCCGACCGTCGGCGGCTGCCTGCGCGGGCTCGGCTACGACCGGGACCTCTCCGAGGTGTCCGCCGACGGGGACCTCGACGTCCGCCCGGCCCCCGGCTGGCGCACGATCGAGCTCGACGAGCCGCGTGCCCGCGTCCGCGTTCCCGCCGGCACCGGCCTCGACCTGGGTGCCACCGCGAAGGCGCGGGCGGCCGACCTGGCCGCACGGGCCGCCACCCGGAGCACCGGGTCGGGCTGCCTGGTCGCCATCGGCGGGGACGTGTCCGTCGCGGGGCCTGCGCCGGCCGGAGGGTGGCGGATCCGCGTGGAGGACGTCACCGGGGATCCGGCCGGGCCTCCCGGCGGTCACCCGGCGACGGTCACCGTCCGCGACGGTGGCCTGGCCACCTCGTCCGTGCACGCCCGGCGCTGGCAGCGCGACGGGCGCGAGCTGCACCACGTGGTCGATCCGCGCACCGGGCTGCCGCCGACGTCGACGTGGCGGACGGTGTCGGTGGCCGCCGCGAGCTGCACCGACGCGAACACCGTGTCCACCGCTGCCCTGGTCCGCGGCGCGGCCGCCGTGCCCTGGCTGCGCCGGGCGGGCCTGCCCGCCCGCCTGGTCGGCGTGGCCGGCGAGGTGACGACGGTCGGCGGGTGGCCGCCCGAGGAGCGTGCCGCATGACCGCGGCGGCGATCTGGTACCTGAACCGGGCCACCGGTCTGGTCGCGCTGGTGCTGATGACGCTCACGATCCTGCTCGGGACGACGGTCCGCCGGCAGGCCCGGCTGCCCGGGCTCCCCCGGTTCGGCGTGGCCCGCCTGCACCGCAACGTCGCCCTGCTCTCGGCCCTGCTCCTCGTCGGACACGTGGCGACGGCGGTCCTCGACTCCTACGTGGACATCGGGCCGGCCGCCGCGGTGGTGCCGTTCACGTCGGGCTACCGGCCCCTCGCCATCGGCCTCGGCGCCCTGGCCCTCGACCTGACCCTGCTCGTCGTCGTCACGAGCCTGCTCAGGGACCGGCTGCCCCGGTGGCTGTGGGCGCCGGTGCACCTGACCTCCTACGTGCTCTGGCCGGTCGCGGCCGTCCACGGCCTCACCGCTGCCACTGACCTGGGCGGGGGGTGGGTGCTCCTCCTCGTCCTGGGCTGCGCGACCGCGACCGCCTGGGCCTCCGTCGCGGCCCTGGCCGCCCGCCGCGCCGCACCGCCACCGTCCGAACGTGCCCCGGAGGCCGTGGCCGCGACCACCTCCGCCTTCAGGGCCGGACTGCCGGCCGGCCGCTACCGGAACGGCTGACCGATGATGACCACTGCCCCCGTGACCGACGGGCTGCTGAGCGCCCCCGGCCCGGCGCTGCACGATCACCTGGCCGCCCACGGCCCGCTGCCCGCGGGAGACGCCATCGCCCTCGCCGAGCACGCGCGCCTGAACGGGCGAGGTGGCGGCGGCTTCCCGACCGCCGTGAAGCTGCGCTCCGTGGCCGACGCCCGGCGGGCACCCGTGGTCGTCGCCAACGGCTCGGAAGGGGAACCGGCCTCCGCGAAGGACGCCGTGCTGCTCGCCCGCGCACCACACCTCGTGCTCGACGGGATCGCCCTGGTGGCCGGCACGCTGGGTGCGGCCACGGCCGTGCTGGCCACCGACGCCGCCCGGGTGCCCTCGCTGGCCGGGCACCTGGCCGAGCGGCGCGATCGGCTTCCCGTGCAGCTCCACCCGGTTGCCGGCGGCTACCTCACGGGTGAGGAGTCCGCGCTCGTCGCCGCGCTGAACGGGCGCCCGCCGCTGCCGGCCACCAAGTTCCCCCCGGTCCGCGAGCGCGGGGTCGGTGGCCGACCGACGCTCGTGCTCAACGTGGAGACCCTCGCCCGGCTCGCGCTGCTCGCCCGTGGCGACTCGTCCGCCGCGGACCGGGCCCTGCTGACCCGGCGCCTGGAGCGCGCCGGACGGTCGTGGGTGGACGTCGTCGACGCGCCGCTGAGCACCCCGCTGGCAGATCTCCTCCCGCTGGACGACGACGTGCAGGCGGTGCTGATCGGCGGCTACGCCGGCACCTGGATCCCCGGCCGGACCGCCGCGCGGCTGTCCCTGCTCGGTCCGGAGCTGGCCGCCGTCGGCGCCCGCCTGGGCGCCGGTGTCCTCGCCGCGCTCCCGTCCGACCGGTGCGGGCTGCACGAGACCGCGCGCGTCGTCCGGTACCTGGCCCAGGAATCGGCGGGCCAGTGCGGCCCGTGCCTCAACGGGCTGCCTCGCATCGCCGCCGCGCTGGACGTGCTGGCCCGCCCGGCCCCTCCCCCGCCGGACCTGCTCCCCGCCGTCTCGCGGTGGTGCGGGCTGCTGCCCGGCCGGGGCGCGTGCTCCCACCCCGACGGCACCGTCCGCCTGGTCGCCTCCGCGCTGGAGGTCTTCGGTCCCGAGCTGGACCTGCACCGCAGGGGCACCTGCACCGCCCGGGTGCACCGCGGCTTCCTGCCGGTTCTCCGGAGCCCCCGGTGAGCCGGCTGCGGGTCGACCCGATCCGCTGCACCGGGCACGGGATGTGCGCGGAGCTCCTGCCCGAGGCCGTCGTCCTGGACGAGTGGGGCTACCCGCTGCTGGCGCCCGGCGAGCTGCCCGACGGGCTCGTGCGCGCCGCCCGCCGGGCGGCCGCCGCCTGCCCCACCCGGGCGCTGCTGCTGCACCGCGGCTGACGCCTGCGGCCGGGCAGCACCTTCCCCGCCGGTTCCCAGCGTGCCCACAGCCGCCCCGCGCATCCTCGAGGACGTACGGACGCCCGACGGCGACCGTTTCCCACGAGGAGGACGCGATGGCAGTGATCGCCCCACTCCGTGAGGCTCCCCCCGCGGCCGACGAGGCCGGGGCCGAGGCTCCCGACGAGCACGGCACGATCGCCTGGTTCCGGGTCGGGGCCGACGGTGGGCTGCGGTTGATCCGGACCGCGCCGCTGCCCGCAGGAGCACGCGCGGCAACCGTCGGGATCGCCTCTCCGGCCGTCCCGAGCTGATCGGAGGTCCCGCGTGGTGGATCCACGGACGGTGCCCCTGACCACCTTCGAGACCATGGTCGTCGACGCCCTGGACGACCTGCCCGAATCGGTGCTGCCGGTCGTCGGCGGGCTCGCGGTGCTGGTCGAGGACGAGCCCGACCCCGACGCCGCCCCGGCCGGCGGCCAGTTGCTCGGGCTGTTCCACGGCCTGCCCACGACCCGTTCCGGCGGGCGCGTGCCCGGAACCCTGCCGGACACCATCACCCTGTACCGGTTACCGATCCTCCGCGTGTGTCCCACACCGGAGGCGGTGCCCGCACGGGTGCGGCAGGTGCTGCGGCACGAGGTCGGCCACGCGCTCGGCATGACCGAGGAGCGGCTCCGCAGCCTCGGCTGCTACTGATCCCGGCGGTCCGCCGCAGGCCCGCCGGACCCCGTGCCCCGCCGGCGTCAGGGATCCGGACCAGGGGGTCGTCCCGGCGCCGTTCGGATCATCGCCGCGTCCGGTCCTCCGGGCGCGGTTGGCCCGGGTGAGACAGGGAGAGCTCCGGCCGGAGCCGGCGGATGTAGGTCTCCTGCAGCTCCTCCGCCATCCGGAACCGGCTGCCCGGGTACAGCATCTCCTTGGAGAGGAAGAAGCAGTACTCGCAGTCCAGGTTGCACACCGCCCCGGTGGGCTTGGCCATGACGTGGAACGCCGCCGGGGCCGACCGGGCCAGGGGCAGCGTCGGCGTCGGGCGTGCGGCCGTCACGGCCGGCCCCCGGGCGTCATCGCTACTGCCGCGCCATGGCCATGCGCAGCTCGCTCTCGCTGTCGGTGATGAGGTCTCCCGACACGTCGATGGTGACGGTTCGCAGCGTGCCGGTGAACCGGAACGGCGACGGGTAGTCCGGTGTCACCGGGGAGCCCGGGTTCGCCCCGCAGGTGAGCGCCCCGGGGTTGAGGGCGAACGGGGTGGTGACCGGCGCCTGCTCGGCGGCCACGAGCGCCCCGTCGACGTAGAGCTCCAGACGGCCCGGCGCACCGCGCCCCTTCGGCAGGTCCGGCCGGCCGGTCGGCTCGAACTCGAAGCGGAGCAGGTGGGTGCCGGCCGCGATCGGATCCGGGGAAGAGACGCCGTACAGGGCGCGGCCGACGTAGTTGTGCACGTAGTGCAGCCGGCCGTCCTTGAGGTACAGCGAGTAGCCGCCGGCCGCGGTGCCCTGGCACAGCAGGACACCCTCGGCCCCGCCGTCCGGGATGTCGACGTCGGCGGTGATGCTGTGCGGCCGGTTGAGGACGCGCGGCCCCGCGAAGAAGGGCACCGACTGCGTCTTCGGCAGGTAGACGTAGCGGTCGCGCGGTGCGGCGACCAGGGGCTTCTCCGCGACCATGCGGGCCAGCCCGCTGCCGTCGACCGGCAGCACCCCGTACCTGCCGGCCTCGACGTACCAGGTGGCGATGAGCGCGATGAGCTTGTCGCGGTGCTCCTCGGCCAGGTCGTGGTTCTCCGCGAAGTCCTCCTCGACGTGGTACAGCTCCCAGCCGGTCGAGTCGAGCTCGGTGAGCTTCTCGGCGGTGATCGGCTGCCCGAAGCCGAAGCCGGCCTCGGCGAAGGACGGGCCGGGCCACGGGCAGACCGCCCGCCAGCCGTCGTGGTAGATCGCCCGGTGACCGAGCATCTCGAAGTACTGCGTGTGGTGCCGGGTCGGCGCCTCGGCATCGGTGAGCGCCGGCGCGAAGCTCACACCGTGCAGCGGGGACTGCGTGACCCCGCGGATCGTCGCGGGCGGCTCGATGCCGAGCAGGTCGAGCACCGTCGGCACCATGTCGACGATGTGCGCGTACTGCGTGCGGACCTCACCCCGGACCTGCGTTCCCCGGCGCCAGGAGAACAGGAAGGGGTCGCAGGCGCCGCCCTTGTAGGTCTCCCTCTTCCAGCGGCGGAACGGGGTGTTGCCCGCCCACGTCCAGCCCCACGGGTAGTGGTTGAAGTGGTTGGGCCCACCGATCTCGTCGATGACCGCCAGGCTGTCCTCGAGCGACTCCGGGGCGTTGTTGAAGAATTGCGCCTCGTTGGTGGTGCCGGTCGGTCCGCCCTCGGCGCTGGCGCCGTTGTCGGAGACCACCATGACGATGGTGTTGTCCAGGTGGCCGTACTCGCGCAGGAAGTCCAGCAGCCGGCCGAGGTGGTGGTCGGTGTGGCTGAGGAAGCCCGCGTAGACCTCCATCATCCGGCTGAACAGCCGCCGGGCCGGTTCGGGCAGGGAGTCCCAGTCGGGCACGTCGGGGTCGTGGCGGGAGAGCTCTGCGTCCGCGGGCACGACGCCGAGCTCCTTCTGCCGGGCGAACACCCGCTCCCGGTAGACGTCCCAGCCCTCGTCGAACTGCCCGGCGTACCGGTCGGCCCACTCCTTGGGCGCGTGGTGTGGTGCGTGGGCGGCACCGAAGCACAGGTGCAGGTAGAACGGCTTGTCCGGGTCCACCTGCTTGGCGTCGGCGATGAACCCGATGGACCGGTCGACCAGGTCCTCGGTCAGGTGGTACCCCTGCTCCGGGGTCGCCGGCGGCTCCACCTGGTGGTTGTCGTAGACGAGGTCGGGATACCACTGGCTGGTGTCCCCGCCGAGGAACCCGTAGAAGCGCTCGAAGCCGCGGGCCAGCGGCCAGCGGTCGTAGGGCCCGGCGGCCGTCTCCTGGTTGCTCGGCGTCAGGTGCCACTTGCCGACCATGAACGTGCTGTAGCCGTGGCCGAGCAGCATCTCGGACAGGAAGCCGTTCTCGAACGGGACGACGCCGTCGTAGCCGGGGTAGCCCGAGGCCAGCTCGGTGATCGCCGCCATGCCGTTGCTGTGGTGGTTGCGGCCGGTGACGATGCACGAGCGGCTGGGCGAGCACAGCGCTGTCGTGTGCATGTTGTTGAAGCGCAGCCCGTCCGCCGCCAGCGCGTCGAAGTTCGGCGTCGCGATGGGGCTGCCGTAGCAGCCCAGCTGCCCGAACCCGACGTCGTCCAGCACGATGAAGAGCACGTTCGGCGAGCCGGGCAGCGCCCGCACCGGCTGTGGCCAGGCGGGGCTCGACTCGTCCGTGGTCCGGCCGATCTCGCCGGGGAACGCCGCGCCCGGCGGGTACTCGTGGATGGCCATGGCTGGGTCCTCCTGGACACGTGTCGGCGGATGGCCATTGCACCGAGGACAGGGGCGCTGGGCCTCATCCCGCCCGGGTGACCGGTGCACCCCCGCCCCGGGCGCTGCGCGCATCGCCGCCGCGCGGGCGACCGGTTCCGCGCGCGGGAATGACCGCACCGGGCGCCGGGTAGTCCCGGCACGGGCGCAGCCACGCGCCCACCACGACGACGACGACCGCCGGAACCACCGGCGGCGGGGAGCAGCCAGGTGACGGCGACCGGTCCCGTGAGCGAGTCACATGCCGACGCGGTGGCATCGGCTCTGGAGCCCTACCAGTGGCGCCGATTGCGCCCGGAACTGATGGGCCGCATGGTCCTGGCCGCGAGCGACCGGCAGCAGGTGCGCGGTCTGCTCCTCGGCGTCCCCGGGGTCGCGGTGGGCGACTGGGGCCCGCTGGAACCGGCCGACCGGGCCGATCCGCGCCTGACCCGTCTCGTGGAGTTCCTGACCGCCCACCGCTGGACGGAACTCAGCCTCGGTGCCCTGTGCGCGCAGTTGCTCACGCTGCTCGACGACCGCGCTGGATGACGAGCGGGCTACCGGCTGACGGTCTCACGTGACCGCTCCGCTGCCTCCGCATGCGCGTGGCGAGGCCGACCCACCTCAGTGAGGCGGGCCGGCCCCCTTGCCGCGACGTCCGCTCCGACCGCGGAGTCAGTCTCTCCGGTCGCGGCGGTCGTCGCGTCGGTCGTCGCGGCGGTCGCTCCGGCGCGACACCCCGTGCGCGACGACCGCCGCCGTGCCGACGACCGCCGCCGTGCGTGCCACCGGGCGGGGACCGATCACGCCACCGCGGCGCCTGCGTCCTACCAGAGGCATGTCACTCCCCCTTCTCGTCATCGGCCTCGATGGCCGCCAGCAGTGCCTGGTTCGGGATGCGACCGGTGGCCACCAGCTGGCCGCCGGCCCGACGCACCGCCGCCCCGAAGGGCGCCGCCCAGCGGTTCTCCCAGACCAGCACCGCAGCCGTGCTGCCCGGCTCGATCGCCGCCGCGACGGAGGTCATGTCCTCCTCGCTCAGCAGCAGCGCCAGCGCGGTCTCGTAGGCGCGGAGCCCGCCGATCTCGCTCTCCTCCAGGTCGCCGATCTCGAAGAAGTCCAGGGCCCCCTCCTCGTCCTTGCGGACCAGCACCAGATCCAGCACCCGGATGGTGCCGTTCTCCACGAGCGTGTCCAGGGTCGGCGCGATCTCGCCCGTGAACCGGCTCCCGGGGAACTCCACCACCAGCCAGTCCACCGGTCCCAGCTCGTCGATCGACTCGACGTCCGGCGCGCCCGGCTGCGCGATCACCTGATCGGTCACATCACCACCTCCTCGTGGCGCCGCCGAGCACACAGGGAGCGGCATCGGCGACGCACCCATCCGGCCAGTTCTGCGGCCCGCCGGCATCCCCCAGGGCAGACGACACGGCCCGGCGCCGCGGGCGCCGGGCGTCATCCGGCCGGGAGGACGACGCCTCCCGGCCCGCCCCCTACCGTCCCCAGCGGTGCCGCAGGGCGGAGGGAGCGGGCATGGAGCAGACCGCGCTCGTCGTCCTGATGGCGGCGGTCTTCCTCTGGGGGGTGGTCTCGGCTCGCCTGGAGCGATCCGACCTCACCGCCCCCATCGTCTTCACGTGCCTCGGCGCGGCGCTGGCCGGGCTGGGGCAGGCCGACGGCTCCGCGGCGCCGGAGCAGCTCAGGCCGCTGGTCGAGGTCACCCTGGTCTGGGTGCTCTTCTCGGACGCGGCCGGTGTGCGCGTCCACGACCTGCGCTTCGACGTCGGCAAGGTGCTGCGGCTGCTCGCCGTCGGCCTGCCGCTGACCGTGCTGGCCGGCTGGGGCCTGGCGCTCTGGCTGTTCCCGGCGCTCGGCGTGTGGCTGGCCCTGCTGGTCGGCGCGGCCCTGGCCCCGACCGACGCCGCCCTGGGGCTCCCGGTCGTCACCAACCGGAAAGTGCCGTCCCGGGTGCGCCGGCTGATCACCGTGGAGAGCGGCCTGAACGACGGGATCGTCACGCCGGTGGTCATGGTCGCGATCGCGGGGGCCGCGGCCACGGAGGGCGTGGACGGCGCGATCGGGTCGGGCAGCGCCCTGGTGGAGCTGGTGATCGGCGTCGGGGTCGGGGTCTGCATCGGGTACACGGGCGGTTGGCTGCTGCGCTGGGCCCGGCGGAGCGGATGGGCCGCCGAGGACGTCACCGGGGTCGCCGTCCTCGCCCTGGCGCTGCTCGCCTACCTGGCGGCCGTCGCCGTGGGAGGCAACGGGTTCGTCGCCGCCTTCTGCGGCGGCATCGCGTTCGGTGCGGCCGCAGGGCGGCGTGGCCCGGCCGAGCTGGCGTTCCTCGAGCAGACCGGAGGTGCGGTCTCCCTGCTGGTGTGGGCGGCGTTCGGCGCGGTCGGCGTCCCGATCGTCGTCGACCGGCTGGACTGGACACTGCTGCTCTACGCCCTGCTCAGCCTGACCGTGGTGCGCATGGCCCCGGTCGCGCTGAGCCTGGTGGGATCGGGCTCCGACCGGAGGACGGTGCTGTTCGTCGGCTGGTTCGGTCCCCGCGGTCTGGCGTCCCTCGTCTTCGGGCTGCTGGCGCTGGAGGAGATCGGTCCGGCGGCCGACGAGGCCGTGGCGGTGATCGCCGTCACGGTGCTCCTGAGCGTGGTCGCGCACGGCATCAGTGCAGCACCCCTGGCCGCCCGCTACGGGCGGGCGGCCGCCGCGCAGCCGGCCGGCGCTGTTCCCGGCCCGGCCACCAGGAACTAGTGCGCCCGGGATGGTGTGGGTGGCCCGTGGATGCGCCACCGTGCACCTTCCACGACGGGATGCCGGAAAGGCACGATCGCGATGACTGTTCTGCGCGTAGCACATCCGACCCTGGACGAGCGGGCCGAGCACGGCCGGCAGGCACGGGAGCACACCCCGCTGGACAGCCATAGCGGCTGGCGACCGGCAGCGGACCGGCCCGATCCGGTCGCCGTGCTCGACGAGCAGAACCGGACGCGGGAGGCGGACCTGGTGCCGGTCCGGCACGGCCGGATGATGGCGTCGCCGTTCACCTTCTACCGCGGCGCCGCGGCGGTCATGGCGGCGGACCTCGCGCCGACACCCACCGCCGGGCTGGACGCACAGCTGTGCGGTGACGCGCACCTGTCCAACTTCGGCGCCTTCGCCTCCCCCGAGCGCCGGGTGCTCTTCGACCTCAACGACTTCGACGAGACGCTCCCCGGCCCGATCGAATTCGACGTGAAGCGCATGGCGGCCAGTTTCACGATCGCGGCCCGCAACAACGGCTTCACGGCGGCCGAGGCCCACGAGGCGACGATGGCCTCGGTGACCGACTACCGCCAGGCGATGGCCGGGTTCGCGCAGATGGGCACGCTGGACGTCTGGTACGCCCACCTGGACGAGGACCAGATCATGAGCTCGATCCGGGCGACCGTCGCGGACGCCGAGCACCACCACTCGGCGGGGAAGAAGGGCGGGAAGGGCAAGGAGCACAAGGCCGACCGCGCACTGGACAAGGCCGCGAAGACCGCGGAGAAGTCCTTCCGGAAGGCGCACTCGCGCGACAGCCTGCAGGCGCTGTCCAAGCTCGCCGAGCTGGTCGACGGGCAGTACCGGATCGTCAGCAACCCGCCGATCGTGGTCCCCCTGCGCGAGGTCAGCGCGGCCTACGGCATCTCCGCGGACGAGACCGACCAGATCATCCGGGACCAGTTCCGCGCCTACCGCGCCACGCTGCAGGCCGACCGGCGGCACCTGCTCGAGGGCTTCCGGATCATCGACGCGGCGCGCAAGGTCGTCGGCGTCGGCAGCGTGGGTACCCGCGCGTTCATCGTCCTCCTGGAGGGGCGCGACGCGCACGACCCGCTCTTCCTGCAGATCAAGGAGGCCACCTCGTCCGTGCTCGAGAAGTACCTCCCGAAGAGCCGCTTCAAGGAGCCCGGCGAACGGGTGGTGCAGGGCCAGCGGATGATGCAGGCGGCGAGCGACATCTTCCTCGGCTGGACCGCGGGCACCCAGGCCGGCCGCCACCTCTACTGGCGCCAACTGCGCGACATGAAGGGTGCGGCGGAGGTCGACACGATGAGACCCACCGGGCTCGGGTACTACGCCCGGATGTGCGGATGGACGCTCGCCCGGGCGCACGCCCGATCAGGCGATCCGGTCGCGCTCGCGGCGTACCTGGGCGACGGCGACACGTTCGACCGCGCCGTCGCCGACTTCTCGACCCGCTACGCCGACCAGAACGAGCAGGACTTCGAGGCCTTCGTGGCGGCGGTGCGATCCGGACGCCTGCACGCGGTCGAAGGCGTGTGACCCCACGGCGGAGGTGAGGTCCCCTCAGGCAGCGGGCCCGGGCGGGGCCTGACCCGCCTCGTACTCCTGCATGGGGACCTCGTCGTCCGCCCATGCCCGCATGACGGGGTCGACGACGCGCCAGGCCTCCTCGGCCTCGTCGCCGCGGATGAACAGCATGGGGTCGTTCTGCAGCATCTGGTGGATCAGGTGGGCGTAGGCCTCGAACCGGGGACGCGTGGACCTGGCCTCGAGCTCGCGCGACTCGGCGGTCCGCTCCGGGCCGTTGAGCGTGGTGTCCAACCGCACGTACGGGTCGGTGAGGCCCAGCCGCAGCACGTTCGGCCGGACACCCGGCCAGCTGTCGAGCAGGTAGGCGGGCACGGGCTTGAAGTGGATCGCGATCTCGGCCGAGTCCGCGGCCAGGGCCTTGCCCGAGCGCATCGTGAAGGGCACCCCGTCCCAGCGTGGGCTCTGGACGTCGAGGGTCAGGGCCGCGTAGGTCTCGGTGTTGCGCCCCGGGTCGACCCCTGGCTCGTCGACGTAGGAGGGCACCTGCCGGCTGCCGATCGAGCCGGCGGCGTACCGGGCGCGTACGGTCCTGCGGCGCATGTCCTCCGCCCGCGGCGTGGCGACCGAGCGCAGCGCTTCGACGCGGACGTCGCGGAACGAGGCGGCGTCGATGCGGGCCGGCTGCTCCATCAGCACCAGCGCCATCGCCTCCATGAGGTGGTTCTGCACCATGTCCTTGAGCGCGCCGGCGCCGTCGTAGTAGGAAGCCCGCCCCTCGAGGGTGAGGCTCTCCAGCCACGAGATGTCCACGCGCTCCACGTGCGCGGCTTCCAGCAGCGGTTCGAAGACCCGGTTGAGGAACCGCAGGGTCACGATGCGCCGGACGAGCTCGTTGGACAGGAAGTGGTCGATCCGGAAGATCGTCGGCCGGGGCAGCTGGAGACGCAGGACCTCGTTGAGGTCCCGCGCCGAGGCCAGGTCGGTACCGAACGGCTTCTCGATGCCCAGCGCGTCGGCGGTGGTCAGCCCGGCGGTGGCCAGCGCGGGGAGCACCGAGTGCAGCAGGAAGGGCGGCAGCGCCAGGTAGGTCAGCGTCGGGAGGTGGTCGTCCGGCCCGATCACCCGGCGGACGTCGTCGGGGCTGGTGACGTCGGCCGGGATGAAGCTGAGCATCCGCACCACGGCGTCGCGAGCGGCAGCAGGGACCGGCGCGTGCTTCTCCAGCTCCGCGGCGATGTGCTGGCGGAAGTCCTCGGTCGACCACTCCGTGTTGGCCGCGCCGACGATCGTCAGCCCGGGCGGCAGCAGCTGCGCCTCGGCGAGTTGCGCGACCGCGGGCAGGAGCAGCCGGCTGGTCAGGTCGCCGGAGGCTCCGAAGATCACCATTCGTTCGAGCACGGGGATCGCCTTCTTCATCAGGTGTTCGGGGAACCCCGGTCAGGGGTGGCGGACCGGGTCGGCAGGGCGGTGAGCCGCGGGGTGGGCCGCCCCGTCGGTCCGGGCCGGCAGCGGAGGATCGCGCCGGCCAGCGGTTGCGTGGCGCGTTCCTCGCAGTCCACCCAGGAGGTGGTGATGTAGAGGTCGCCGCCGTCGTGCCCACCGAAGGCCACCGACGTCGGGTTCGACGTCGGCACCTCGATGACGCCGTCGAGCGTGCCGTCGGGGCGGTAGCGGTGCACCGCCCCCGCGCGCCCGAGCGCCACCCAGAACATGCCGTCGTCGTCGACGGTCATCCCGTCGGGCCAGAACCCTGCATCGGTGACGTCCAGGAAGCGCCGTCGGCCGGACACCTCCCCCGTGCCGACGTCCAGGTCGAAGACGTCGACGGTGAACAGTGCGGTGTCGGCGAGGTACATCCGACCCCGCGCCTCGTCGAAGGCCGGGCCGTTGGAGATGGTCAGGTCCCCGACCACGCGGGTCGCGGTGTCGCCGTCCACCCGGTACAGGGCGGCGTTGCCCGGCCGCTTGTCGTAGGCCATCGTGCCGACCCACAGCCGGCCACGGACGTCGACCGCGACGTCGTTGGCCCGGTTCTCCGGGCGGTCGGGCTCGACCGCCACCCACGGCGCTGTCCCGCCCGTCTCCGTGTCCAGCACGGCCAGCCCTTCCGGTGCGGCCACCACCGGGACCCCGTCCGGCTCGAGCACCACGCCGCCCGGCTGCCACGGCAGGGACCAGGAGCGGTCCTGGCCGGTGGCCGGGTCCAGGCAGTGGACCTGCTGCCCGGCGATGTCGACCCACCACAGCCGGGCCGTCGTCGCGTCCCAGAGCGGACCCTCGGGGTGCTGCGCGCCGATGCTCAGCGCCACGTCGACCGGGACGTCACCCATCGCGGTCGCTCACACCTGGGCCAGCGCGCCCGGACGCTGGGCGAGCTCGTCCTCGGCGTGCGCGACGACCGGCATGCCCCCCGTGCCCACCTCGAGCGGGGTGCGGTGGTAGCTGTGGAACATGATCATCCCGCCGCAGAGGTAGGCGACGTCCTCGAAGCCGTTCTGCTTCAGCACCTCGTAGGCGATGTAGCTGCGGAAGCCCGACCGGCAGTACGTCCGCACCGGCTTGTCACGCGGCACCTCGTCCAGCCGCCCGCGGAGCTCGGTGTACGGGATGAGGACCGCCTCCGGGATGTGGAAGGCCTCGTACTCCGCCGGGGTCCGGACGTCGAGGATCGTCACCCGGTCCGCACACTCCGGGTAGTCCTCGGGGTACCAGAGGTCGATGTCGCCGCGCAGCAGGTTCGACGCCTGGAACCCGATCATGTTGAGCGGGTCCTTCGCCGCACCGTAGGGCGGCGCGTAGGCGAGCTCCATGTGCTCGAGGTCGTAGACCGTCATCCCCGCGCGGACGACCACCGCCAGCACGTCGACGCGCTTGTCGACACCGTCCCAGCCGAGCACCTGACCGCCCAGCACCCGCCCGTCAGCGGGGGCGAACAGGACCTTGACGAACAGCGGTGCGGTGCCCGGGTAGTAGGCGGCGTGGCCGTTGTGGTTCGTGTACACCTTCCGGTGCTCGATCCCGGCCGCCTCCAGCTGGCGCTCGGTCAGGCCGGTGCCGCCGGCGGTCATCTGGAACACCTTGACGATCCCGGTGCCCTGGGTGCCGCGGTAGGCGCTGTCCCGCCCGGCGATCGTGTCGGCGGCGATCCGCCCCTCCCGGTTCGCCGGCCCGGCGAGCATCGACAGCTCCGGTTCGCCGGTCAGGAAGTTCGGCGTCTCCACAGCGTCGCCGGCCGCCAGGATGTCCGGGTCGGAGGTGCGCATGTGGGCGTCGACCTTGATGCCACCGCGGGGGCCGAGCTCGATCCCGGCGTCGCGGGCCAGCTGCACGGAGGGCCGTACGCCGGCGGCGAAGACGAGGACGTCGGTCTCGATCGACGTGCCGTCGTCGAGGTCGACGACGAGGTCGTCGCCCGCTGACCGGCGGACCGCGCCGGCCGAGATCCCCAGCCGCAGGTCCACGCCGTTGGCCTCGACGTGGTAGTCGAGGATCCGCGTCATCTCCGGGTCCAGCCACGGCATGACGCGGTCGCTGCGCTCGACCACGGTGGTGCGCAGGCCGCGCCGCACGAAGGCCTCGGTCAGCTCCAGCCCGATGTAGCTGGCGCCCACGACCACGGCGCGGGTGGCCCCCTTCTCCAGCTGGGCGATGATCGCGTCCATGTCCGGGACGTTGCGCAGCACGTCGATGCGCTCGTCGTCGGCGCCGGGGATCGGCGGCCGGATCGGCTCCGCGCCCGGGCACAGCACGAGCGTGTCGTAGGACTCGCGGTAGGTCCGCCCGGTGGTGACGTCGCGGACCTCCACCTGCTTGGCCCCGCGGTCGATGGCCAGCACGTCCTGGCAGGTCCGCACGTCCAGCGCCAGGCTCTTGCCGAGACTCTCCGGCGTCTGCAGCAGGAGGCTGTCCCGGTCCGGGATCTCCCCGCCGATGTGATACGGCAGGCCGCAGTTGGCGAACGACACGTAGCGGTCCCGCTCCAGGATCACGATCTCCGCTGACTCGTCCAGCCGGCGCAGACGCGCCCCCGTCGATGCTCCGGCGGCCACTCCGCCGACGATCACGGTCTTCATCTCGTCTCCCTCTGCTCGGGCCCCCGCATGCCTCCTCACGTTGGTAGTCCCGGCCCGGGCCGATCGGCTCACCCCTCACGGATGACGGGACGGCGGTGCCCGCCCGCCGGCAGGCCGCCCGGGGTCCAAGGTCCCACCGCGCCGGGGACGGACGTCGTCGGCGGCAGGGACCGCCGCCGCTTGGGCGCTCGGCGGCCGGTGTCCACGCTGGAGGCAGACCGGTCGTGCTGGAGCCGGCACCGTACGAGCAGGAGGACGTCGTGATCGTCGCCGCCCAGGACTACCCGCTGTTGAACCTGATGTGGACGTTCGTCGTCTTCTTCGCCTTCGTGGCCTGGTTCATGTTGCTGTTCCGCGTGTTCGGTGACCTCTTCCGCCGCAAGGACATCGGCTGGCTGGGGAAGACCCTCTGGACGATCTTCGTGATCGTCCTGCCGTTCCTCGGGGTGTTCGCCTACCTGATCGCCGAGGGGCGCAAGATGGCCGACCGCGACGTGCACCAGGCCCGCGAGATGCAGCAGCAGACCGACGAGTACATCCGCTCCGTGGCGGCCGGCAACGGGCACGCCGGCAACGGCCACTCCGGCGTCGACGAGATCGCCCGCGGCAAGCAGCTGCTGGACAGCGGCGCCATCACCCCGGACGAGTTCGCCGAGATCAAGCGCCGGGCGCTCGTCTGACACCGCCCTTCCTGCCGTGATCGGTCCACCGGACCGGGACCCCGTCCCGGTCCGGCGGCGGCCGTTCCCACGGGGTCGCACCCGGGGTCCGGCCAGGGCAGAGTCGCGGTCATGCCCCTCATCCGCACGCGCTTCGACGCCACCAGCACCGCCGCCGACGTCGTCGCCGGCCACGACCTCACCGGCCGGAGAGCGATCGTCACCGGCGGCGGCTCCGGGATCGGGGTGGAGACCGTGCGCGCGCTGGCCTCGGCCGGCGCCGAGGTCACCATCGCGGTCCGCGACCCCGAGCAGGGCGCGCGGGCCGCGCAGGACGTCGCCGGCACGACCGGCAGCACCACGCTCCGGGTGGCCTCCCTCGACCTGCTCGACCTGGGCTCCGTCGCGGCGTTCGTCGCCGACTGGGACGGCCCGCTGGACCTGCTGATCAACAACGCCGGCGTCATGGCACTGCCGCAGCGGACCCTGACCGACCGCGGCTGGGAGACGCAGTTCGCCACCAACCACCTCGGCCACTTCGCGCTCACCGTCGGCCTGCACGACGCCCTGGCCGCGGCGGCCGACGGCGCCCGCATCGTGTCGGTGTCCTCGACCGGTCACCTGGCCTCACCGGTGCACTTCGAGGACCTCCACTTCGCGCAGCGGGCGTACGACCCGTGGCAGGCCTACGGCCAGTCGAAGACGGCGAACGTGCTGCTCGCCGTCGAGGCCACCCGGCGCTGGGCCGGCGACGGCATCGTGGCCAACGCGCTCATGCCGGGCGGGATCATGACCAACCTGCAGCGGCACGTGTCCGCCGACGTCATCGCGGGGTGGGAGAAGGCGCAGCGCGAGGGCACCGTGACCTTCAAGACCCCCGAGCAGGGCGCGGCCACCACCCTGGTCGCCGCCGTCGCCCCGGAGTTCGCCACCGGCGGGCACTACCTGGAGGACTGCGTCGAGGCGCCCACCGTCGCCGACGACGCGCGGGTGCGCAGCGGCGTGCGGCAGTGGGCGCTGGACGCGGGCAACGCCCGCCGGCTCTGGGAGGTCAGCGAGGAGCACCTGGCGCAGCACCGCCGGGGCGACTGACCCGCCGGTACGGCGAAGGCCCTGGCCGGGCAACCGGCCAGGGCCTTCCTCGCGTCCGCGTCAGCCGATGCGCAGGGGCAGCGCGCGGGGCCCCCGGATCTGACCGGCCGACCACCGCACGGCGTCCGGGTCGGCCAGGCTGAACTCGGGGATCCGGTCCAGCCAGACGTCGAGCGCCACGGTCAGCTCCATCCGGGCCAGGTGCGACCCGACGCAGCGGTGGATGCCCAGCCCGAACGCAGCGTGCCGGTTCACCTCCCGGTCGATGACGACCTCGTCGGCGCGCTCGAAGCGCTCCGGGTCGCGGTTCGCGGACGGGAAGGGCAGCAGGACCCAGTCCTCCTTCTTCATCTGGACGCCGCCCAGCTCCACGTCCTCCTTGACCAGGCGCGCCATGGTGACCGGCGCGTAGGCGCGGAGGAACTCCTCGACCGCCTTCGGTCGCAGGGAGCGGTCCGCCACCAGGCGCTTCCGGTCCTGGGGGTTCTTCGCCAGGTGCCACAGCGAGGAACCGATCGCGCTCCACGTCGTGTCGATGCCCGCGATGAGCAGCAGCGTCATGGTGCCCACCACGTGCTGCGGGGACAGCTTCTGCCCGTACAGCTCGGCGTTGATCAGGTAGCTCGTCAGGTCCTCGCGCGGGTTGTCGAGGTGGTCGCGGACCTGCTCGAACAGGTAGTCCGACAGCGCCATCCCTCTCGCCTGGCGCTCCTCGAGCGGTCCGTTGGCCCCCTCGAGCGCGTTCTCGACGAAGTGCGCGAACTTCTCGGTGTCCTCCTGCGGGAACCCGAGCATGTCGGCGATGACCCGCATGGGGATGTACATGCCGTACTCGGTCGCGGCGTCGACGACGTCCCGGCCCGCGAAGGTGTCGATCAGCGAGTGGCAGAACGCCTCGGTCGTCACCGCCTGCTTGGCGACGTTGGTCTTGGTGAACGCCGGCAGCAGGAGCTTGCGGGCGTCGTGGTGGAACGGCGGGTCCGAGGAGATCGGCGGGGCCAGACCCACCGGCGCGACGTCGAGCGGCGGCCGGACGTTGCTCACGATGATCGCCCGGGAGGTGAAGTGCTCGGTGTCGTAGGCGATCGCGGCGACGTCCTCGTACCGCGTGGGCAGCCACGCCCCTCCGAACCGGTCGGTGTGGGCGACCGGGCAGCGCTCACGGAGGTCGTCCCAGACCTCGATCGCGTTCTCGGCGTACTCGGGTTCCAGGTGGGAGAAGTCGGTGGTCCAGTCGGTCACCGGCCCGGTCACGATCTCGTTGAACGTGCCGAGTTCTGCCTCGGCGATGCGCTGCGCCCGGGCGTCCTCGGTGAACCTGTCGTCGACGGTCATGCCCGGACCTCCTCGCGGACGAGGACGGCGGACTCGGGGCAGTTGGCGGCGGCCAGCCGGGCGTCGCCCTCCCGGCCCTCGGGCACGTCCCGGTCGGCGGTGAGGTCGGTCAGGACCGCATAGCCCTCCTCGTCCTCCCCGAAGAGGTCCGGCGCGAGGTCGTAGCAGCGGCCGTGGCCCTGGCACTTCCCGGAATCGATGCTGACTCTCATGTGCGGCTTCCGATCTGTTCTCCGGTGTGGACGGGTTCGAGGCAGGTGATGACGCGGATGAGGAGGTCGGTCCACTCCCGGTCGTCGACGTCGTGCAGGTCGGGACCGATGAGGGTGGTCCCGGCCGCCAGGGCCAGGCAGAAGTGCGCGACCGCCTGGGGCGAGAGCGCGGGGTCGAGCTCCCCGCGGGCCTGGCCGTCCCGGACGAGGGCGGCCAGCCAGTCGGCGCGCTCGGCGATGTACTCGCGCAGCGCCGTCGCCACCTCGCCGTGGTGCCGGGCCGCGATCAGCGCCTCGACCGGCAGGAAGGACTCCGGGTCCTGCCGACGGCGCAGCGCGGCTCCGGTCTGCAGGAGCAGGTCGGCCACCGAGCGGGACGGGAACCTCGCCACCAGGTCGACCAGCGGCCGCCGCCCGTGCGCCCGCAGGGCACCGATCAGCAGGTCCGCCCGCGAGGTGAAGTAGCAGTACAGCGCGCTGTTGCTGAGCCCCGCCGCGGACGCGATGTCGGCGACGCGGGTGCCGTCGTAGCCACGGGCGGCGAAGACGTCGGCCGCCGCCCTGAGCAGGCGGCGGCGCGTGTCCTCGGCATTGGCCCCGACCGTCCGCCCCATGGGGAAATGACATGTGATTCAGTTCACTTTGTCGAGGGGGGCCCGCACATCTCTTCCGAATTTCTCGGTCCGTGCCGTCCCGGCACGTCGGCCCGCAGCGGTGGGACGGTCAGTTCGGCGACGGTCGGCCGAGGTCGTCGGCGGCGACGGGCAACCTGCCGGTCGCCAGGAAGTCCTCGGCGATGTCCCGCAGTTTGACGTTGCCGCTCTGGCTCAGCCGCTGGAGGACGCCGAAGGCGGCGTCCGGCGCGATCCGGTAGCGCTCCATGACGACGCCGATCGCCATGCCGATCTGCCGGCTGGACATGAGCGCCTGCTCGAGCTCCGCCGACCTGGTGCGCTCCGCGGCCAGGGCTTCGCGCAGCGCGTCGTCGCTCCGCTCCCCCGGCGTGCCCACGCAGCCATCGTGCCACGGTGCTTACGCCGTAAAGGGGACGGTCGGGCCGCCGAGTCGCGGGACGGCTCCAGCGGTCGGGGTCGACCGCTGGAACCTGACCCGCAGGAGCTACTGGCTGAACTACCCGACCGGCTGCGGGGGACGCTACGGAACCGGCTCGCGACGTGCGTCGAGCGAGTCAGTGGCTCACACGCTGCTGCCGGTCGTGCGCCCCCGTCCCCGGACGCGCTGTGGGCTCCGCCCGGCCCAGGGCCCCCGTGCCAGACTCCGGCCATGACCGCGAGCGCCCGCCCCGACCAGGCCGGATCGCGACTCGGCGAGCTGTCCACGCCCGCCCTCGTCGTCGACCGCGGCGCCCTCGAGCGCAACCTGGCGACGATGGCCGACGTGTGGCCGGGACCCCGCCTGCGGCCGCACGTGAAGGCGCACAAGACCAGCGGCCTGGCCCGGCTGCAGGCGGACACGGGACACACGGGGTTCACCTGCGCCACGATCCGAGAGGTGGAGGTGATGGCCGCGGCCGGGCTCGGTGCGGACCTGCTCCTGGCCAACGAGGTCCTCGACATGCGCCGGCTCGGCGACGTGGCGGCAGCCGGCGCCCGAATCACGGTCGCCGCCGACTCCGACGCGGTGCTCGCGGCCGCCGTGGCGGGGGGCGTCCGGGAGGTGCTGATCGACGTCAACGTCGGGCTCCCCCGGTGCGGCTGCGACCCGGCGGACGCCGGACGGCTGGCCGACGCCGCGCGCGCCGCCGGCCTCGAGGTCCGCGGCGTCATGGGCTACGAGGGCCACCTGATGCTCGTCGCCGACCCCGTCGAGCGGGCCCGGAAGACCGGCGAGGCGATGGAGCTGCTCCTGAAAGCGCACGCGGACGTGGGCGGCGACATCCTGTCCGGCGGCGGGACCGGGACCTGGCGGACCAACACCGTCGTCACCGAGCTGCAGGCCGGTTCCTACGCACTCATGGACACCGCCTACGCCGCGCAGGACGACGTCCCGTTCGAGCAGGCGCTCACCGTTCTCGCGACGGTGGTCTCGGTGAACGCCGGTCAGGGCTACGCCGTCGCGGACGCCGGGCTCAAGGCTTTCGGCATGGACCACGGCAACCCGACCCTGCCGGGTGCCTCGGTCTGGTACTGCTCGGACGAGCACACGGTCTTCTCGATGAAGGACGGCGCACCCCTGCCCGCCGTCGGCGACCGCGTGCGGCTGGTTCCCGCCCACATCGACCCGACGTGCGCGCTGCACGAGCGCATGTGGGTGGTCGACGGCGACGACGTCGTCGACTGCTGGCCGGTCGACATGCGGGGTTGGTAGCCCCGGCCGACCGGCCCTCCCCCGCCGACTGCGGGGCCCGCCTCAGCCGATGCGCAGCGGCAGCGCCCGGGGACCGCGGATCTGCCCCGTCGACCACCGCACGCCCGCCGGGTCCGCCAGCGAGAACTCCGGGATCCGGTCCAGCCAGACGTCCAGCGCCACGCGCAGCTCCATGCGCGCCAGGTGCGAGCCGACGCAGCGGTGGATGCCCAGCCCGAAGGCGGCATGACGGTTGACCTCGCGGTCGATGACGACCTCACCGGCCCGCTCGAACTTCTCGGGGTCGCGGTTCGCGGCCGGGAAGGGCAGCAGCACCCAGTCCTCGGCCTTCATCTCCACGCCGCTGAAGTCCATGTCCTGCTTGACCAGCCGCGCCATGGTGACCGGCGCGTAGGCCCGCAGGAACTCCTCGACCGCGGTGGCCCGCAGGGACGGGTCCTCCACCAGGCGCCGACGGTCCTCCGGGTGCGTCGCCAGGTGCCACAGCGAGGAGCCGATCGCGCTCCACGTGGTGTCGATGCCCGCGATGAGCAGCAGGGCCATCGTGCCGGCCACGTGCTGGGGCTCCAGCTTCTGCCCGTACAGCTCGGCATTGAGCAGGTAGGTCGTCAGGTCCTCGCGCGGGTTGGCCAGGTGGTCCTGGATCTGCTCCAGCAGGTAGTCGAAGAGCGGATCGCCCCGCTCCTCACGCTCCTCGAGCGAGGAGTTGATCCCCTCGAGCGTGTCCTCGACGAACCGTTCGAACCGGTCGCTGTCCGCCGTCGGGAACCCGAGCATGTCGGCGATGACCCGGATGGGGATGTGCTTGCCGTACTCGGTCGCCGCGTCGACGACGTCCCGGCCGGCGAAACCGTCGATCAAGGAGTGGCAGAACGCCTCGGTCGTCACCGCCTGCTTGGCCACGTTCGCCTTCGTGAACGCGGGCAGCAGCAGCTTGCGGGCGTCGTGGTGGAAGGGCGGATCCGACGAGATGGGCGGCGCGCCGCCGACGGGGGCGAGGTCCAGCGGGGGCCGGTAGTTGTCGGCGATGATCGCCCGCGAGCTGAAGCGCTCGGTGTCGTAGGCGATGGCCTGGACGTCCTCGTACCGCGTGGGCAGCCACGCGCCTCCGAAGCGCTCGGTGTGCGCGATCGGGCACCGCTCGCGCAGGTCCTCCCAGATCTCGAACGCGCGCTCGTTGTACTCGGGTTCGGTGTGCGAGAAGTCGGTGGTCCAGTCCGACACCGGCCCGGTCACGATCTCGCTCCACGTGCCGAGTGCATCTTGCTCGGCCTGCCGCTCGCGGAAGTCCTCGGTGAACCTGTCGTCGACGGTCATCGTCGCCCCTTCGGCTGCGCATTCGGAGTTGTGCGGTCGGGGACGGCTCGGCCCCACCCGGACCCTGCAATTGAAATGTGATTCAGTTCACCCCGTCAAGGGTCTTCGGCCCTCCGCGCCGGGATCCGGGGCCGCACACCTGCCGGAAGCCGGTGGATGCCTACGATCCGCACGCCCGGCCACCCGGCCCGCACCGACCGAGACGACGAGGAGTGCACGTGGCAAACCACGGCGAGTGGCAGTTCGGGATCTACTTCAGCGGGCTGGTCGGCCAGAAGCCGTCGCTGCCGATGCACTACGCCGCCCTCGAGCAGGCCGCCGAGCAGGCGATGTCGGAGGAGGTGTGGTCCTACGTCGCCGGGGGCGCGGGCAACGAGCACACGCAGCGCACCAACGTGACCGCCTTCGAGCGGTGGGGCCTCATGCCGCGGATGCTGGCCGGCGCCGCCCAGCGGGACCTCGGCGTCGAGATCTTCGGCCAGCAGCTGCCGACGCCGCTGATGCTCGCACCGGTGGGCGTCATCGGGATCTGCGAGCCCGAGGGCCACGGCGACCTGACCACCGCGCGGGCCGCGGCGGCGACCGGCGTCCCGATGATCGCCTCGACGCTGATGCAGGACCCGCTGGAGGACGTCGCCGCCGCCCTCGGCGAGACCCCCGGCTGGTTCCAGCTCTACCCGCCGAACGACCGCGAGCTCACCGAGAGCCTGGTCCGCCGGGCCGAGGCAGCCGGCTACCGGGCCATCGTCATCACGCTGGACACGCTGACCCTCGGCTGGCGGCCCCGGGACCTGACGATCGCCAGCTTCCCGCAGCTCACCGGCCTGTGCCTGGCCAACTACACCTCCGATCCGGTGTTCCGGTCCCGGCTGGCCGCTCCACCGGAGGAGGACCCCCAGGCCGCCGTCGGACACTGGGCGTCGATCTTCGGCAACCAGAGCCTGAGCTGGGAGGACCTGGGCTGGCTGCGCTCGCTCACCACGCTGCCGATCCTGCTCAAGGGCATCTGCGCGCCCGACGACGCGCGCCGCGCCGTCGACGCCGGCATGGACGGCATCTACTGCTCCAACCACGGCGGCCGCCAGGCCAACGGCGGCATCCCGGCGATCGACTGCCTCGCCGACGTCGTCGACGCCGCGGGTGACGCCCCGGTCATCTTCGACAGCGGCGTCCGCGGCGGCCCGGACGTGGTCAAGGCCCTCGCCATGGGCGCCCGCGCCGTCGCCGTCGGCCGCCCGTACGCGTACGGCCTGGCCGTCGGCGGGCAGGAGGGCATCGAGCACGTGATCCGCTGCCTGCTGGCCGAGACCGACCTGACGATGGCGGTCGACGGCTATCCGTCGATCGCCTCGCTCACGCGGGACGCGCTGCGCCCCGTCCGGTGAGCCGGGAGGTCACCGGCCCACTCGGGCCGGCGACCCACCACAGCTCAGGCCACGCGGACGGCCAGGGCGGGCGGTCCGTCGTCCGCGGCCGGGTGCAGCAGCGCCGCGAGCGTCTCCACGCCGTCCACCAGCCGCGGGCCCGGCCGGACGACCACCGCGTCGCCGTCGATCGCCCAGACCGGGCGGCCGGGCAGTGCCCGGGCGACCGTGGCCGCCTGGTCCACCGCACCGGCCAGGCCGAAGCCGCAGGGCGCGACCACGACCACGTCCGGGTCGGCGGCGGTGAAGAAGTCCCAGTCGACCGGCACCGAACGCTGCCCGGGCCGGCAGGCCACCGGCTCACCGCCCGCGGCCGCCACCTGGTCGGGCACCCAGTGGGCGGCGGGGAACGGCGGGTCCACCCACTCGACCACCGCCACCCTGGGCCGGGGGCGCCCGGCGACACGGGCAGCGACGGCGGCCAGCCGCGTCCGGAGTGCGGCGACGACCTCCTCGGCGCGTCCGGGGACGCCGAGTCGCCGGCCGACCGTGGTGATCGTCGCGAGCACCTCGTCCAGCGTGTACGGGTCGAGCGCGACGACGTCGGCCCGGCAGCCCAAGTGGGTCAGGGCCGCGTCGACAGCACCCGACGGCAGGGCGCAGACGCGGCACAGGTCCTGCGTCAGGATCACGTCGGGGTCGAGCGCTGCGAGGGCGTCCTCGTGGAGCGTGTACAGGTCCTCCCCTGCCGCGAGCCGACGGCGCACGGAGTCGTCGATCTCCGCCGGGGTCATGCCTCCGGTGTCGAGTCCTCCGACGACGACCGCCTTGTCCCGGCGGGCCGCGGGCGGTTCGTCGCACTCGAAGGTGACACCCACGAGCTGGTCGGCGACCCCGAGGGCGTAGACGATCTCGGTCGCCGAGGGCAGGAGTGAGACGACGCGCATCCGGGCAGCCTCGCACGGGCCAGCCGGGGGTTGCGAGCGGCGGCTCGACCGCCCGGCCGGCGGCGTCGTGGACGTCGTGGCGATCGGCGAGGGCTACCTCGTCGGCTGAGCGGTCACTTCCGCCAGAACAGGTGGTGGGTCACCCCGCTCGGGCTCGGCACGATGTCGCAGTTGAAGCGGTCGAACAGCTCGTCCGGTGACTCCCAGAGCCGGGTGCCCTTACCCAGTACGACCGGCGACACCGCCACGTGCAGCGTGTCGACGAGGTCGGCGTCGAGGAACTCGCGGACGACCGTCGCTCCCCCACCGAGCCGGACGTCCTTGCCCTGCGCCGCCTCCCGCGCCTGCTCGAGCACCTCGGCCGGTTTCCCGTCGACGAAGTGGAAGGTGGTGTCCGACAGCGTGAACGAGGGGCGCAGGTGGTGGGTCATCACGAACACCGGCGTGTGGAACGGCGGCTCGTCGCCCCACCAGCCCTGCCACTCGTGGTTCTCCCACGGGCCGCGGTGAGGGCTGAACTTGTTGGCGCCCATGATCTCGGCACCGATGTTGTTGTCGAAGTCGCGGGCGAAGTAGTCGTCGAGCCCGCGGGTGCCTCCCGGACCGCTGGGTCCGGGAAAACTCGCCGTGGCCATGGCCCACGCCATCAGCTCACCGGGGTTCGCGTGCCCGAACGGCCGCTCGAGGGACTGTCCTTCGCCGGCACCGAAACCGTCCCGGGAGACGGTGAAGTTCTGCACTCTCAACAGCTGGGTCACGGCACTCCTTCACGTGGTCGACGACGGTTGGACCGGCGCTCGCGACGGAAGTCATCGGTGGGCCGTCAGGTCCTGCACGACCACGCCTCGCCTCCGGGACCCGTCAGACGAGGAACCCGGTCAGGGTCAGCAGGTAGACGAGCCCGGACCCGACGACGAGGACGACGCCGAGCCAGACGAGCATGCGCACGGCTCGGCGTCTTCCCGACCTGTTCTGCTTCAGCCCCTGAGCCAGGTCGCCCCACTGATCGATCTGGCCGGCCGGCGAGTACTGGTTGTGCTCGTATCGCTCCATCGGCCATCTCCCCTGTGCGGTGGCTGCCGAGTCGCACGTCAGTCCCACCATAGGGCAGGGCCACTCGCTGGACAGCCGCCCGCGAGCCCCCGCGGTGCTCTGCCCTGGACGGGGATCTCCAGTCGCAGCGAGCCCACCCCGACATGTATGGACAAGCCGCTGACCTGCGTCTTCGCCTCGTCAGCATCTTTCAGGCAGCCGCTGGCCGGCCCCGTGCCGGTCTCAGCGGGCGGCCGGAGCTCCCTCGCCGGCGGGTAGCCGCGTCAGGGGGTGACCTCGACGAGGTCCATGACGAAGACGAGGGTGGCGTCCCCGGGGATCG
The DNA here is from genome assembly GCA_963747895.1 of uncultured Actinomycetota bacterium. Taxonomy (GTDB): domain Bacteria; phylum Actinomycetota; class Actinomycetes; order Mycobacteriales; family Geodermatophilaceae; genus Blastococcus. Next base: position 113,288 of record CAVVGX010000009.1, on the reverse strand, counting down.
GGCCCTGTCCCTGCGCGCCGTAGCCCAGGTCGCTGGGGATGGTGACCATCCGGCGGCCGCCGACCTTCATCCCCTCGATGCCCTGCTCGAAGCCCGGGATGACCCGCCCCGCACCCAGCGGCACGGTGATCGTCTCGTCGGCGCTGCGGCTCCAGGAGGAGTCGAACTCCTCGCCGGACTCGTAGAAAGCGCCCACGTACTTCACGTCGGCGGTGCTGCCCTCGACGGCCTCGGCCCCGTCCCCGACGACGACGTCGTCGATGACCAGCTCGCCCGGGGCCGGCTCGTCCGACGCCGGGACCTCGGGCTTCTGGGAGAGGTCGGTGGAGACCTCCGCCGCGGCGCCCGAGCCGGTGCGCCGGGGAGTCGGCGCCGTCGTCGGAACCGCACGCGGCCAGCGAGACGGACAGGGCGACGGCGATCAGCGCCCGGGAGGCGGTACGGCGGGACATCGGGTCACTCCAGGCGAGCAGCGCTCGGGTCGGGCTCGCGGACGAGCCGGCAGACGGTGGGGGCGGTTCCCCCATCGTCCCAGAGAGGCGGTGGCGATCAGCCGCAGTCCTCGCAGTGGACGTCGGGGACGTCCTCCCCGGCGACGAAGTCGCTGATCCAGTCGATGAGCGCCGTTCCCTCGACCTCGCTGCCGTAGAGGACGTCGTCCGCGGCGGTGCTGACGTGCTGGTCGCCCGGGCCGACCCACGAACTGACCTGGACGCCGTTGGACTCGACGAGCAGCGCGTTGCGGTCGATCAGCTCGGGCAGCGGCGTGCCGGCGAAGCCGATGAGGCCGGTGAAGCGGCGCTGGACCTCGTCCTCGGCGGTGTCGACGGTCGCCAGGGCGACGCCGGGCACGTGCCGCGCGGTCTGCACGAACAGGCCGGGCAGCGACCACGCCGACAGCGGCTGGCCGGCGGCCTCGGGCCACTGCGGGAGGTCCTTGAAGATGCCCCAGAGCCCGCCGATGGCGCCGGTGATGGCCTCGTCGCCGGGGTAGGCGCCGGACGCGTCGGCGATCACCTTGATGTCGGCGTCGGGCAGCAGGTCGTGGGCGAGCCCGCCGTAGAGCGGGGCACCGGCCGAGCCGGCGCTGAAGCCGACGACGACGACCTCCTCGGCGTCCGGGAACTCCCGGGCCATGCCCTCGAGCGCGGTGGTCGCGTTGACCCGCCCCTTGTGCTCGACCACGACACCGCCGCCGTAGTCCTGCGTGTTGTCGCCGAGGTGCAGGTCGCCGGTGCAGTACGGCACGTAGACCACGCTGTAGCCGGCCAGCGGGTTGTCCGGGTTGGCCACGTCGACCAGCCCGTCGGTGGCCGGCCTCGGCGTCCCGTCGCGGTAGACGAAGCCGGGCTCGTCGGTGAGGTCGCTCTCCAGGTTGGGCTTGGCGGTCGCCTTCGGGCCGCCGCAGGTGTCGGCGCTGAAGCAGGCCCCGCCGCCCTCGAGGACGAAGGCCACCTTGGTCGGGTCGCCCTCGTGCATCCAGTAGTGGAACCCGGTGCCGTCGCTGCACTCGCACTCGTCGGTGCCGGCCACCTTCTCCCAGGTGACCTCCTCGGCCGTCGTCCCGGCGGTCGCCGCCGCGTCGCCCGTGCCCTCGCCCTCGGACGACGAGGCGTCCCCGGAGCAGGCGGCCAGACCGGTGAGGGTGAGGACGGCGACGAGGGGCGGCAACAGCCTGCGGCGGATCACGGGCGGACAGTAATACGGGGTCCCGGCGGTGCCGGGGCGGTACCTGCACGCCCCGGGACCACGCCCGCCGTCAGACCCCGTCGACGATGCGCTGCAGGTCAGCGGCCATGCGGCTGGCCTCGCGCGAGGCGCCGACGATGGCCTCCTGGGCCTGGGCCGTGGAGGCGCTCTGCTCCTCGACGGCGGCGGCGATGGTGGTCTGCGCCTCGACGACGCCGGAGATGACCTGCTGGACGCTCTCCAGCGACGCACCGGCCGCTTCGACGTCCCCGCGGACCGCGTCGACGACGCGGCGGATCCGCTCGGTCGCCTTCGCGGTCTCCCCGGCCAGGTCCTTGACCTCGCCGGCCACGACGGCGAACCCCTTGCCGGTCTCGCCCGCGCGGGCCGCCTCGATGGTGGCGTTGAGCGCGAGCAGGTTGGTCTGGTCGGCGATCGTGGAGATGCTGCCCGCGATCTGGTCGATCTCGGCCATGGTCGCGGCGAGCCGGGCCACGGTGCCCGCGCTCTCGCGGGACCCGTCACTGGCCTGGTTGGCCGTGGTGGTCGCGGTGCTGGCCGCCGCGGCGATCTCTGCGATCGCCTCGCGCAGGCCGGCCATGACCGACGTCGCCGTCCCCACGTTGTCGTCCAGCCGGCGCCCGGCGTCCACCAGCTCGGCGATCCGGCCCTCGAGCAGCTCCGCGCGCTGCTGCCGGGCGGTGAGCTCGGCGGCGGCTGCCTCGGCGGCGCGGGCGCGTTCCCCGTCGAGCTCGGCCTGGGCGCTGGCCTGGGCGAGGGTCTGCTCCTCGGCCCGCCGCTGCTCGGCCTGCCGCCCGCGGTCGGCCTCCTCGGTGAACTTCCACCCGTAGGCGAGGAACGTCGCCTCCGCCAGCAGGAAGACCGCGTGCAGCAGCGCGAAGGCGAGCGGGTTGTGCTGCGCCTGGTGGGTGGAGAACACCGATTCCGGCATCCAGAGGCTCATCGCCGCGTGGTGCACCGCGACGAAGGCGACGGCCAGGAGGAACGGCGTCCACATCTGGTAGAGCGCCACCAGCGCCAGCAGCGCGTAGAACCAGATGTGCATGTCGGTCAGACCGCCACTGACGTGCACGAGCACGTCGGCGCCGATCATCAGGCCCAGGCTCACCACCGACGCCCGCGCCACGTGTGGGCGCAGCACCCAGCCCAGGGCGAGCAGCACGACGATCGCGGCGAGCTGCCCCCAGAGCATCCAGCCGCCGACGCCCCGCGCCAGCCCGATGCCGGCCAGGACCGGCAGGTGCATCGCGAGGACGGCGGAGATGATCCGGTGCCGGATGACGAAGTGCTCCTCGTCCAGCCGTGCTCCCCGGGGGATGCCCGCCCAGAATCCGGCACGGGAGGACGAGGTCGGCTGCGCGGGGGAGGTCACGAGCGGACTATCGGCGTCCGGCCGGATGTGTTGAGTACAACCAATCTAGTCGATGGAGTTCCGGTGGAAAGTCGTGCATCCGTGCGGGCCGTCGCGCACGAACACCACCCGTGGACCCGCGCATGTGGATCCTGCAGCCCCTCGTGGATGCCGGACTGCCCTCAGAGACCATCACCGATCTGCTGTTCCGCCTGAGCTTCGAGGCGGTGGCCCGGGAGGGCGACCTCGACGGCGGCGCCCGTGCCGTCGTCGACGGTCAGCCGGCCACCGTGCGTGCGGCGTGGGTCGAGACGCTCAGCCGGATGATCGCGGCCGCGGAGCTGACCTCCTAGCCGGCGGCGGTCAGAGAGCGTTCGGGTCCTCCCCGGCGAGGCGCAGCAGCCCGCGACCCTCCCCTGTCGACCACTCGACGAAGAGCTCGAACCTGCGTCCGCGGCCCTCGGGCCCGGTCGCCCAGGCGAGCACCTCGTGCACGTCCGTGGCACCCGTGAGACGCCACTCGTCCGAGCTCCACGAGGAGTTCGTGTCGTCGTCGGGACCCGGTGCCGCGCGCGCGTAGAAGTGGACGCGGTAGACGGGGGACTCGTCCTCCCACCGGATGTCGCGAGGGTCGACCGTGGTGGCGTGCACCCGGTCAGCATGCCGTTCCGCCGAGCGCGGGGTCGTGCGCCTTCCCGGGGCCGCCGGATGGGGCATCTCCCCGCGCTCGGTGGGCGTGGTCAGCTGCCGGCGCGACGGACGGCGGCGCAGAAGACGCGCGCGTCCTCGACCGTCCCCTCCAGCGGCGCGAGCACCGACGCCCGCGCCACCTCCGCGACGCGGGCGGTGAGCCGCTGCTCCGCCCGGCGTCGTCGCCTGCGCGCCCCCGCGCGGACGAAGGGCCGGGCCAGCACCGCCGAGCAGTGCGCCCGCCAGCAGCCCGAGGACCAGCAGCAGCGTGGGCAGCGGGATGCCCTGCACGTCGGGCAGCGGCAGGACGTCGTCGAGCTGCAGCCAGCCCAGGACGCCGAGGCCGAGCAGCCACAGCGCGCCGACGAGGGCGCATGCCAGCAGCGCCCACTGCAGCCCACCCACGGCGCGCTGCCACAGCGGCACCCGGACCGGTCCCAGGTCGGTACCGGTGACGGCGCGGTCGAGCCGGTCGGCGAGGTCGGCGCCCGCGTGGTCGGCCGTGCGGCGCAGCTCGTCCCGCCAGGCCTGGGGAAGCCCCTCGCCGGCGGCGGTGCGCACCTGCCGGAGCGCGGCGGTCATCCCTGCCTGCTGCACCGCGCCCGCGGTGGGCAACGACGAACGGGCCCGCTCGTCGCCCAGGTGCAGCCGCTCCAGCGGGTCCGGGCGCAGCGTGCGGACCCAGCGCACCACCGGCCATCCGGTGCGCGCCGTCCCCTCCCGGACGGCGGAGCGCTCGACTGCCGCGGCCACCACCGGGACGCCGGCCGCGCCGGCCAGGGCACCGGTCAGCTCCGCCTCGGCGGCTCGACCCGACCCGGCACCCGGATCGCCGTCCGGACAGTGGACGGCCAGCGCCTCGGCGGTCGCCCGGACGTCGGCGGTGAGCCGCTCGGTGGCGGCCCGGCGGGCACTGACCCGGCGGCCCAGCTCGCCGCGCAGCTCGATCAGCCCGGCGCCGGTGCGCGCCGACGTCGCGACGATCGGGGTGTCCGCGAGCCCCTCGCCGTCCAGGAGCCGGCGGAGGTCGGCCAGGCACGCGGCGGCCGCCTGCTCGTCGAGCCGGTCGATCTGGTTGAGCACCACGACCAGCACGCCGGCGTGGCCGGCCATCGGCGCCAGGTACCGGCCGTGCACCGCCGCGTCGGCGTACTTCTGCGGGTCGAGCACCCAGACCAGCACGTCGACCAGCTCCACCAGCCGGTCCACCTCCAGCCGGTGCTCCAGCCGGACGCTGTCGTGGTCGGGCAGGTCGAGCAGCACGAGCCCGTCCAGGGCCGGCTCGGCACCGGCCACCCGGTGCCGGCGCGGGACCTCCAGCCAGTCCAGCAGCCGGTCGGTGCCCGCCTCGCCCCAGACCGAGGCGTGCGCCACCCCCGTCGTCGGCCGCCGCACGCCGGGGGTGCTCACCTCGGCGCCCGAGAGCTCGTTGAACAGCGTGGACTTGCCGCTGCCCGTGGCGCCGGCCAGCGCGACGACGGTGGCGTCCCCGAGGGCCTCGCGCGCACCGGCCTTGGCCAGCAGCGTGCGGGCGCGGGCGACGTCGGGCACGTCCAGCCGCCCCTCGGCCACCTCGACCGCCTCGCGCAGCGCGGCCAGCCGGTCGCTCAGGGGCACGCCGTCCCGGTCCCTGCGCCTCATCGCTGCGCCCGCCGCGCCGCGGAGAGCTCGGCCGCGGCCGCGCGCAACCCCGCGACGGCGTCCGGCGGGGGTGCGCTCAGGTCGACCAGCTCGTCGAAGCGCGCGCGCTCGTCGGTCAGCAGCCGGTCCGCCCGCTGCTCCAGGTCCGCCCGGGCCCGCGCGGCCAGGGACCGCACCGCGGAGTCACCGAAGACAGCCTCCAGCACCCGCTGTCCCACCGCCGTCGTCCCACCGGCGACGGCCATCTCCCCGCCGGTCAGCCCGCCGGTCGAGGCGAAGACGGCGACCATCACCACGGCGCCGACCCCGTTGACCCCCCACGAGTAGGCGCGGGCACGGGTGCGCTTGCCCGCGCCCTCGCTGCGCACGAGGTCCAGGACGGTGCCCTGCCAGTCGCGCACCTGCGCCGCGGCCGCGTCCGCGTACTCCGGCGACGCCGTCTCCAGCTCCCGCTGCCCGGACGCCAGCAGGCCCGGCCCACCCGGCGTCCCCCGCCACGCCGTGACCGTGCGCTCCGCCGCATCTTCCGCGGCGTCCCGCAGGAGCACCTCGACCCCCGACTCGAGGGCCTGCTGCAGGCCGGCGCCGGCCGACGGGCGTCCGGCCAGCGACGCGGTGAGCCGGTCCCGCAACCGGCCGACGTGGCCCTGGAGGGTGCGCATCCACTCCCCCGTGCCGACGAACTCCTGCCACCGGGCGAGCACCTCGCCGCGGAGCAGCGCCCCGCTCGCGACGCCGTCGGACACCGAGGTGCCGGCGCGCGCGTAGGCGGCCTCGGCGGCATCGCGCAGCGCGTCGGCCGCGTCGGCCTGCCGCGCCACGGCCTCGGCCACCAGGTCCACCCGCCCGCCGAGGCTCTCCAGCGCCCCGGCCAGCGTCTGCCGGACGACGGCGGCCCGCTGCTCCTGGTCGGCGGCCAGGTCGTGCAGCCAGGAGCGCAGCGGCCCGACCTGGTCCTCGGGCAGGAAGCCGCCGGTGAGCGGGCGCTCCTCGACGACGAACAGCCGCGCGGCCGACAGCCCGGCGGTGTGCAGCATCCCGCCCAGGTCGGCGGCGATCTCGCCGGCGGCCTCCGGCGGCACCCGGTCGAGCACCACGGCCAGCGCGGTGCCCCGCTCCTGGGCGGTGCGCAGCAGCTCCCACGGGACGGCGTCGGCGTAGCGGGCGGCCGTGGTGACGAACACCCAGAGGTCGGCGGCGGCCAGCAGCTGGCCGGCCAGCTCTCGGTTGGTCTCGACCACGGAGTCGACGTCCGGGGCGTCCAGCACGGCGAGCCCGGCCGGCAGCGCGTCGCTGACCACCAGCCGGAGCCCGCCGGTGACCTCGCCCTCGCCGGTGCTGCGGGCCAGGCCGGGGAGCACCCGGTCCCCGGCGAAGGCCGCGCGGTCGGCCGGCGCGCAGACCAGCACCGGCGCCCGGGTCGTCGGGCGCAGCACACCGGCGGTGGTGACCGGCGTGCCCAGCAGGCTGTTCACCAGCGTGGACTTGCCGGCACCGGTGGAGCCGCCGACGACGGCCAGCAGCGGGGCGTCCAGATCGCGCAGCCGGGGCAGCAGGTAGTCGTCGACCTGGTCGACGACGGCGCGGGCCGAGCGACTCGCCTCGTCGCGGCCGGGCACGTCCAGGTGCAGGGGGACCTCGGCCAGGAGGTCGCGGAGCGCCTGCAGGGCGTCGGGGAGGCGCGGCGCTGAGGTGCTCATGACCTGCATACCTGCCCCCGACTGCGCCGGCTCACCCGTGCACCGTCCGCTACTCCCCCAGCAGTGTTCCGACGGCCAGCCCGGCCATCGCGTCGGCCGCCGCGGCCGTGGGGTGCACGCCGTCGTCGGTGAACCCCGGCCGCCAGCCGCCGTCGCCGTCCGCCAGCACGGAGAAGAAGTCGATCACCGTCGTCCCGCTGTCCTCGCCGGCGGCGCGGATGGCGGCGTTCAGCTCCGCCACCCGCTCGGCGTAGTCCCCGTCCGTGCGAGGTGGGACGGTGCCGAGGACCGGGGTCGCCCCGAGGTCCCGCGCCCTCTCCGCGAGCTCCGCGAGCGTGTCCAGCACCTGCTCCGTCGTCCGCCCGGCGGCCAGGTCGTTGGTGCCGCCGAGGATGACGACGACGCGCGGCGACCAGGCCGCGACGTCGCCGGCGAAGCGGGCCAGCATGTCCGTCGTCGTGTTGCCCGGGATGCCTGCGGTGAACGCGCTCACCAGGCGGGGCTCGTCGGCCACCGCGCGCACGTACCAGGACTCGTAGAGCCGCGCGCCGGTCGCGTCCACCTCCGGGAGGTCCGCGGTCAGCGAGTCGCCCAGGGCAACGACCGGTCCGACCGTGCCGTCGTCGTTGCGGAGGGGCGGGTCACCCGACGCCGTGCCGAATCCGCCGTCGCCGTCCGCCGCGTCCGAGGACGCCCGGACCCAGCCGATGGTCAGCGTGGCGAGCACGGCCAGCGCCACGAGGCCAGCGGCCCACACCGGCCACGTCGGCGGCGCGGTGGTGCGCGGCTCGGACGTCCGGCGGGTCAGCCGGCGGTCCACTGCGGGGGCCGCTTCTCCGCGAAGGCCGTCATGCCCTCGGCCGCGTCGGCGGAGGCGAGCAGCCGGCCCATCTCCGCACCGGAGCGGCCCCACAGGTCGGTCTCGGCCGGACGGTCGCCGTCGACGATGCCGAGCGCGAGGCGCTTGCTGGCCTGCACCGCGAGCGGGGCGTTGGAGGCGACGACCTCGGCCAGCCGCATCGCCGTCGGCACCACGTCGGCGGCCGGCACGACCTCGTTGACCAGGCCCCAGCGCAGCGCCTCCGCCGCACTCATCGGCTCACCGGTGAGCACCAGCCGCATGGCGATCTTGCGCGGCAGCTGCTCGGGGAGCCGGAACACCCCGCCGGCGGCGGCGAGCAGGCCGCGCTTCACCTCCGGCACCCCGAAGGTGGCGTGCTCCGCGGCGACGACGAGGTCGGCGGCGAGCGCGAGCTCGGTGCCGCCGCCGAGCGCCGCGCCGTTCACCGCGGCGATCACCGGCGTGCTCGTCGGGTGGCGCACGACACCGGCGAAGCCGTAGTGCTCGCGGCCCGGCACGATCGCCCGCTCCCCGCGGGCCAGGGCCTTGAGGTCGGCACCGGCGGAGAACGCCTGGTCACCGGCTCCGGTGAGGACGACGCAGCGGATCCCGGGGTCGGCCTCGGCGGCGTCGAAGGCGTCGGCGAGGCGGGTCGCGACGTCCAGGTCGAGGGCGTTGCGGGCCTGCGGCCGGTTGATCGTCACGAGCAGGACGTGCCCGCGGTGCTCGGTGAGGACGGTCGGGGCGGGGGTGCTCACTGCGGGCCTCCGGGGCGGTGCGACGAGCGGATGGCGCGGGAACCGGTGACGAACTCCTCAGACCCCGAGCGAGCGGCCGATGATCTCCTTCATGATCTCGGTCGTCCCGCCGTAGATGGTCTGGATGCGTGAGTCGACGAACGCCTTGGCGACCGGGTACTCGAGCATGTAGCCGTAGCCGCCGTGCAGCTGGAGGCACCGGTCGACGACGCGCTTCTGCAGCTCCGTGGTCCACCACTTCGCCATGGCGGCGTCCTCGGCGGTGAACCGGCGGGCGTTGTGCTCCAGGATCGCCTTCTCCAGGTAGGTCTCGGCGATGGAGACCTCGGTGTGCATCTCGGCGAGCTCGAACCGGGTGTTCTGGAACTTCCCGATCGGCTTGCCGAACGCGGTGCGCTCCTTGCAGTACTCGACGGTCAGGTCCAGCACGACGCGGGCCGAGGCGACGGCGCCCGCCGCGATCGACAGCCGCTCCTGCGGCAGGTTCTCCATGAGGTGGAAGAAGCCGTGCCCCTCGGTGCCGAGCAGGTTGGCCGCCGGCACGCGCACGTCCTCGAAGAACAGCTCGGCGGTGTCCTGGGCCTTGAGGCCGACCTTGTCCAGGTTGCGCCCGCGCTCGAAGCCGGGCATCCCCCGCTCGACGACGAGCAGCGAGAACCCACGGGCGCCGGCCTCGGGGTCGGTGCGGGCGACGACGATCACCAGGTCGGCGTTGATGCCGTTGGTGATGAAGGTCTTGGCCCCGTTCAGCACCCACTCGTCGCCGTCCCGGCGGGCCGAGGTCGTGAGGCCCTGGAGGTCGGAGCCGGCACCGGGCTCGGTCATGGCGATCGCGGTGATGACCGCGCCGCTGACGAGGCCGGGCAGCCAGCGCCGCTTCTGCTCCTCGGTGGTGAGGCCGATCAGGTAGGGCGCGACGACGTCGTTCTGCAGCGTGAAGCCCAGACCGCTGGCCCCCACCCGGCTGATCTCGGCGGTGAGGATCGCGTTGTAGCGGAAGTCCGCCACCCCGCCCCCGCCGTACTCCTCGGGCACGTCCATGCCGAGCAGCCCCTGCTCGCCGGCCTTGAGCCAGACGGACCGGTCGACGACCCCGGCCTCCTCCCACGCCGCGTGGTGCGGGACGACCTCCTTGGCCAGGAAGTCGCGCAGCATCGCGCGGAACGCCTCGTGCTCGGCTTCGTAGAGCGCGGACCGCACGGCCACCTCCCGGGTCGGGACATCGCCCCCAGGCGGAGGCCCCAGGAACATAACCGACCCTGCCGACAGGCCTGAGGTCCAGGTCACACGGGTGTCCGGTGGGTCGTGGACGGAGGTGCCGCACGTGCGGCCGGAGGCGGCGGAACCGGTGCCAGTAGATTCCCCGGCCATGCCCGACCCTTCCGCCGCCCGGCCCTTCGGCGCGCTGCTGACGGCGATGGTCACGCCGATGACCGACGACGGCTCCCTGGACCTGGCCGCCGCCGAACGCCTCGCCGTCGACCTGGTGGACGCCGGCCACGACGGCCTGGTGCTCAACGGCACCACGGGCGAGGCGCCCACGACGTCGGACCGCGAGAAGGCCGATCTCGTGCGCGCGGTGGTGCGGGCCCTCGGCGGTCGCGCGCTCGTCGTCGCGGGCGCCGGGTCCAACGACACCCGGCACGCGGTCGAGATGGCGCGGCACGCGGCCGCGGCCGGCGCCGACGGGCTGCTGGCCGTGACTCCCTACTACTCGCGCCCGTCGCAGGACGGTGTGGTCGCGCACCTGAGGGCCGTCGCGGACGCCGGCGACCTCCCGGTGATGCTCTACGACGTCCCCGCGCGCACCGGTCTGCGGCTGAGCGCGGACTCCCTCCGCCGGCTCGGCGAGCACCCGCGCATCACCGCGGTGAAGGACGCCACCGAGGACCCGGCCGCCGCGTTCCGGCTGATCCCCGAGACGGGACTGGCCTGGTACTGCGGCGACGACAGCCTGCTGCTGCCGTTCCTGTCGGTCGGCGCGGTGGGCCTGGTGAGCATGGCCGGGCACCTGGTCGGCGAGCAGCTGGCCGAGGTCATCGCGCTGGCGGAGGCCGGGGAGCCGGAGAAGGCCCGCCAGGTGTTCCGGTCGGTGCTCCCGGTGATCGACCTGATCTCCGGCTCGGGCAACGGCGCCCTCCGGTCGAAGCTGGCCCTGGCCCTGGCCGGCCGCATCCCGGGGCCGGCGATGCGGCTGCCGCAGCTGCCCGCGGGCGAGGACGAGACCGCCGCGGTCCGCGCGGCGCTGACGGCGGCGCTCGGCACCCCCTAGCGCGGACCAGCCCTCCCGCGTGCGACCGGCGGGACGGGAGTGACGGGTGCGCCGAACACGCACCCGTCGGTGCTTCTCTGCGGACGCCGGGGCTCGGACCCTGGCGACATGACCAGCGTCTACGCGTACGGCACAGCACACGCGGTCGTGATGGTCGGCTCCTTCGGCGTGGGCGGACTGCAGCCGCGTCAGATCGGCCCGGCCCACGCCACCATCGGCCGGGTCAGCGGGCAGAGCCGGAAGGCGCTGTGCGGCGCCTACGTCTCCCTCGACGAGCAGCAGCCATGGCCCCCGGAGGGGTACGACGACCAGCAGCTCTGCGCCTCCTGCGCGGAGCTCGCGGCCCTCTGAGCGCCCCAGGCCCCCCGGCCCCGCGGCGCCACAGGCATAGGAAGCTCTACCCGTGTTCTCGGGGCTCCCCACGTAGGCAGAGCCTCCTATGCCCCGATCAGCCTCCCGCGACGGATGGCAGCACCTGCACGACGGCGCCGTCCCTGATCGCGGTGTCCAACCCGCCCTGCCACCGCACGTCCTCGCCGTCGACGTAGACGTTCACGAAGCGGCGCACCCGCCCCGTCTCGTCGCGGATCCGCCGGCCCAGCGTCGGGTGCCCGGCGGCCAGCGCGTCGAGCAGGTCGGCGAGCGTGTCCCCCGCCGGGTCGACGTCGACGTGCCGGGTGCCGCCGGCCAGGTCGGCCAGCGCCCCGGGGAGGACCACCTGCACGCTCATGCCGCCGTCCTCACGGCAGCCGGACGGCACGCACCGCGAGGACGTCGGGCAGGTGATCGGCGACCAGGCTGAACGTGTCGCCCTCGTCGGAGCTGGCGTACACGCAGCCGTCGCGGGTGCCGAGGTAGAGGCCGGTGGGATCGGCGTCGTCCACGCAGAAGGCGTCCCGCAGCACGGTGGTCCACGAGGCGTCGGGCAGGCCGTCACCCACCTCGGCCCACGTCCCGCCGGCGTCGCGGGTGCGGTGCACGCGCAGCCGCCCGTCCGGCGGCACCCGCTGCATGTCGGCCACCAGCGGTACGACCCACGCGGTGCCCGGGGTGGACGGCGAGGCGGCGATGGGGAACCCGAAGTCGGCGGGCAGCCCCTCGGCGATCGACGACCACGAGCCGCCGCCGTCGTCGGTGCGGAAGACCCCGAAGTGGTTCTGCGCGTACATCCGTGCGGGGTCACCCGCGTCGACGGCGACCTTGTGCACGCACTGGCCGTACTCCGGTGGTTCCGGCAGGAAGACCGCGCTGATGCCGCGGTTGCGGGGCGCCCAGCCGGTGGCGCCGTCGTCGCTGACGTAGACGCCGCCGGTGCTCATGGCGACCGTGACCCGATCGGTGGCCGGGTCCGGGAGGATCGTGTGGACCGCACCTCCGCCGGCTCCGGGCTCCCAGGTGGGCCGGTGCGGGTGGTCCCACAGGCCGCGGACCAGGGAGAAGCTGCAGCCGCCGTCGGTGCTGCGCCACAGCGAGTGCGGCTCGCAGCCGGCCCACACGACGTCGGGGCGTTCCGCGGAGTCGGGGCGCAGCTGCCACACCCGGGCCAGGGCCGCGCCGGTGTCCTCGGGGAAGCGGACCGCGCCGGCCTCGGTCTCGTCCCAGCTGACACCGAGGTCGTCGGACCGGACCACCGAGGGACCCCAGTGCCCGTACTGGATGCCGGCGAGGATCCGTGGCCGCGGGCGGCGCGTGTCGACCGACACCGCCGCCACTTCCTGGGCCAGCAGGTGCGGCTCCCCGACGGTCCAGGTGCGCCGGTCGTCGTCGCTGCGGGCCAGCCACAGCCCCTTGCGCGTGCCGATCGCCAGCAGAACGGTCATGGTGCCCCTCCCGGGTGGATGGTCTCGGAGGGGAGACCGCCGGGAGGGGCGGAACTCAGCGGCGGGTGGCGCCGCCGGTTCCCGGGTCCGTGGGCAGGACCTGGGTCTGGTCCGGCGCGGCAGCGGGCTGCGCGGCGTGCCGGCCGGCCCCGTCGACGGTCCCCTCGTCCCGCACCAGGTCGGGCGCGGCCTTCTGCGCCCGCGCCCGGAGCTGCTCGGCGGCGGTGCGGTCCTCGTCGGCGCGGGCGGACCGCTCGCGGGCCTCGTGCTCGGCGAGGGCGGCACGCTCCTGCGCCGCGGCCAGCTCGCGGCGCGCGGCGGCGGCCTGCTCCTCGGCCAGCGCCTGCTCCTTCTCGGCGCGGGCCCCGAGGACCTGCGCCTCCTGCAGGTGCTCGCGGGCCTGCTCGCGCGTGCGGGAACGGGAGATCCTCGAGCGCTTGCTCAGGTACAGGGCCAGCAGTGCGAGCAGCACGACGGCCACGACGACGGCCGCGACGACGAGCACGACGATGAGCCAGGTGTCCACGGTGCGCCTCCTTCGGTCGTCGACGGAGTGCCCGCAGGTCAGGGCAGGGAAACGCGGGACCCGGTCAGGGCGGGCAGCTCACTTGAGCGCGCTGCCGGCCTGCCACTCCTCCCACGGGATGCCCCAGTCGTAGATGTCGCCGTCGGCGGCCGACAGCCGCGGGCCGACGGAGTTCTCGACCTCGACGACGTCGCCGGGCTGGGCGAAGCCGAAGAACCAGCCGGCGCGCTCGGTGGAGAGGTTGATGCAGCCGTGGGAGACGTTGTCGTTGCCCTGGCTGGCGAGCGACCAGGGGGCGGCATGCACGAACTCGCCGTTGTTGGAGATGCGGACGGCGTACTCCACGTCGGTGCGGTAGCCGCCCGGGGCGTCGACGGCCAGGCCGAAGGTGCTGGAGTCCATGGTGATGGTGCGGTGGGACTCGGTGACCACGTGCGGGCCGTTGCGGGTCGGGTTCTCCGCGCTGCCCGCGCTCATCGGGAAGCTCTGGACGAGCTGGTCGCCGTCGTAGACGTCCATGACGTGGGTGCTGGCGTCGGCGACGGACACGTGGCGGTCACCGATCGAGAACTCGACGGTGCGGTTCTTCTCGCCCCACACGCCGTCACCGAAGTCGACGCCGTAGAGCTCGGCGTCGAGGGTGACCTCGGTGTTCGCGGGCCAGTACTGCGACGGCCGGAAGTGCACCTCGCTGTCGGAGAGCCAGTTCCAGGCGCCGTCGGTGGGCGTGGAACTGGTGACCAGGAGGTGGCTCTCGACGGCGGCCTTGTCGGCGACCGGCTCGTCGAAGTAGACGCGGATCGGCATGCCGACGCCCACGGTGGTGCCACCCAGGGGGCCGACCGACGGCGTGGAGAGGGTCGCCGGGTCGACGGTGGTGAACGTGGAGGTCGCCTCGGTCTCCCCGTCGGAGGAGTTGGTCGCCGTCGCGGTGAGCGTGTAGGTGGTGCCGTAGTCCAGGGGGGTCTCGGGCGTCCAGACCTCGGTGCCGGCGTCGCCGTCGGCCTCGGCGACGTCGCCCGCGACGGGAGTGCCGTCACCGTCGACGACGGTGACCTCGCCGAGCTCGCCCTCGGTCACGGAGATCTCCAGCGGCGCGAGCGGCGGGACGTCCCCCGTCCCGTCGGCCGGGGCCAGGGTGACCTCGGCGGGGGCGGCCTCGGCGGTCGTGCCGCCCGAGCCTCCGCCGTCGCCGTCGCTCCCGGTGCATCCAGCCAGGAACACCAGGCTCCCCATGGCCAGCACCGCCGCTGCTCGTCGCACCTCGCGACTCCTCTCCCCGCCGGCATCGCTCGGAGGACGCCGGGGACTCCAGTGTCCACGCCGGACGGCCACCTGGGCCGCGACGTGCGGCAACGCACTCCCCGATTCGCCGCCGACGGGGGTGTGGCGAGGGACTCCCCGCCACCCCGCACCCTGCGGCGGGGGCGCTGGTATCGTTCTCCCTCGTTGCCCGGCCCGCCGGGCGACTCGCGCCATTAGCTCAATTGGCAGAGCAGCTGACTCTTAATCAGCGGGTTCGGGGTTCGAGTCCCTGATGGCGCACCACACGGAGCGGCCCGGTCCTCACGGACCGGGCCGCTCCGTCGTTCACCGCCGGCTTCCGGCGTCGGCGACCGTCGTCCGCGTGAGCTTGCGCCAGATCCAGCTCGACGGCACCCGGCGGCCGTGCACGACGTACTCCAGGACCGACGGGACGAAGAGCGTCGTGTCCAGCGCCCGGCGCGCCCCGGGCCGCCCGGCCAGCAGCAGCTCGTCGCCGGTGGCCAGGACGAAGTCCCCGTCGGGGGCCAGCGTGGCCTCGTCGCCCCGCAGCACCAGCAGCGGCACCGCGTTGAGGGCCTCCTCCCGGTCCTCCGGGTTGCGCAGCAGGTCCCCCAGGCGAGCGGACCCGGAGGCGAGCCAGCTGCCCAGCGCCGGCGCCTCCGAGCCGGTCAGCCGCAGCTTCCACAGCGACTGGAGGCGGGTGCCGCACACGCTGGTCAGCGAGTCGATGACGCCGGCCGCCCATGCGTCGCCGTGCGCCGGCATCTCGCGGAGGAAGCGCCACAGCAGCGGCGTGGACAGCTGCGCGTACACCTCGTGGGCGACCACCTCGCTGGGCACGAGCAGCGCATCGATGTCCATGGCGGCGAACAGCGGTGCGCTCGCCGGCCGGTTCTGCCGCGCCACCAGGAACAGCGACGGCTTGCTCCGGCGGGCCGCCGCGACGAGGGACAGGTTCGTCGTGTCGTTGTCCGTGCCGGCGACGAGACCGACGGCGCGGTCGAGGTCCGCCTGCGCCAGCACCCACGGGTCGGACCCGTCGCCGACCAGCAGGGCGGGGTCGTCGGCGTCCCCCGGGGAGTCGTCGATGACCGTCACGTCGAGCCCCTCGGCGCGCAGGTCGGCGCTCAGCTCCCGGCCCAGCCGGCCGTATCCGCAGATGATCCAGCGCCCGTCCCGCGGCGGTGCGCCACGTTCGGTCAGCTCGCCGCCCGGCCCGCTCTCGAGCCACGTCAGCAGCTGGTAGGCCGCCGGGGCCCGAAGCGCCAGGCGGAGGTGGTCGCCGAACCGGTCGAACGGATTGACCAGCCTGGGGTTGCCGAAGGCCTGCATGCGCTCGGCGAGCGCGCGGGAGGTCACCCGGGCGATGACCGGCAGCTCGGGGCGGAGCAGGGCGGCCGCCATCACGATGACGAGGTTGGCCTCCTCGTCGTCGGTGAGCGCGACGACCGCCTCGCACGACGGGTGGTCGAGCCCCGCGACGGCGAGGTGCCCCGGATCGCGGGCATCGGCGGCCAGCCCGGGGACGTCGCCGTGGTAGGAGTCCAGCTCGAGGCCGTCGATCCGGTCGCCGTCCTTGTCCACGACGACGAACCGCCGTCCGAGCGCGTCCAGGGAGTGCCCGAGCAGCTCCCCGGTCCGCCCGTAGCCCGCGACGAGCACGAACCGTTCCCGCAGCCGGGACACCTTCCGGCTGAAGTGCTGCAGCGCCAGCGCCGACCGGAAGGCACGGTCCTGCAGCAGCGCCAGCAGTGACCCGATCGCGTAGGCCCAGCCGATCACCGTCAGGTAGATCGAGATCGTCACCCACATCCGCTGGCTGTACGTGAACGGTTGGGGCAGCTCCCCGAAGCCGATGGTCGACGCGGTGTAGCTCATGAAGTAGAAGGCGTCGAAGAACCCCATGCGCGAGGGCCGGCCCGCGGCGTCCTGACCCGGGATGACGGTCAACCCGAGCACGCTCACCGCGAAGATGACGATCAGGACGATCAGCGGGGTCCGCATGCGGCGCAGGATCAGGAAGATCGTGGCCGACGCCTGCGACGCCGACGCCGCGGCGATCCGCAGCACCGCCCGGCGCTCGTACCCCCGGTCGTGCCGGGGGTCCTCGTCGTCGAACAGCTGCTGCCAGAAGGTGAGCAGGGGATTGCCCACGACCGCCTCCGATCACCCGCGGTGGAACGAGACCGTCTCCACGACGAGCAGCACGACCGAGACGATGTTGGCCAGCAGCGCGCCTCCCGACAGGGACACCACGCTCGCCGTCCAGGACTCGTCCATGCCCGCGGTGGACACGTACGTGGCGTAGCCGAACGCCAGGGCGGCCCCGATGAGCTGCAGGTCCGCGACCAGGCTCGTCGCCAGGTGGACGGCGCCGATCTGCGTGCGGTCGCCGAACTTGAGCACGGTCGCGATCAGGTTGACCACCACCGCCGCGAACAGCTCGAACGGGTTGTGCAGGTCGGGATCGCCGATGTCGCCGATGAAGAACCCGAAATTCAACGTCGCGGCGAGCACGACGAAGAAGCCGAAGACCACCTTCTCCAGGTTCACCCGGCCTCCTGTCCTCGCCAGCGGCGCACGCGTGGCACCGATCGTGCTGGTCGGCCGCGGAGTGCGCGCGCCGAGGGAGGGTCCCACGACAGCGGGTGGTCGACGACCATCCGCGGCCGGGCTGTCCGTAGGGTCGCCGGGTGGCGTGGAAGCGGGCGGCCTTCGCCCTGTTCGCGGTGGCGGCCGGCACCAACGTCCCGACGCCGCTGCTGCTGGTCTACCAGGAGCGGCTGGGCCTCTCCCCCGAGGTGCTCACCACCCTGTTCGGCGTCTACGCCGCCGGCCTCGTCCCCGCGCTGCTCGTCGCCGGACCGCTGTCGGACCGGCTCGGCCGCCGCCGGGTCGCCCTCCCCGGCATCGTGCTCTCCGCGCTGTCGTCCCTCGCCTTCGCTGCCGCGGGCGACACCCTGGCGCTGCTGTTCCTCGCCCGGTTCGCCCAGGGCGTGGTCAGCGGCATCGTCTTCAGCGTCGGCAGCGCCTGGCTGGGCGAGCTGTCCCAGCGGTCCGGAGCCGGGGCCGGGGCCGGCGGGCGCCGCGCGGCCTTCGCCATGACGGCGGGATTCGCCCTCGGCCCGCTGACCAGCGGCCTGCTCGGCCAGTTCGCACCGGCGCCCACGGTGCTGCCCTACCTCGTGCACGTGGCCCTGGTGGGCGTCGGCCTCGTCCTCGCCGTCGGCCTGCCCGAGACCGTCGACCTGCGCCGCCCCCATCCCGACGGTGGCCCGTCCACGCCGGACGCGCCGCTGATCCGCCCGGGCGACGGGCTCCTGGTGCTCACGGTCCTCGCGCCGGTCGCGGTGTGCGTCTACGCCTTCCCGTCCACGATCATCAGCGCGGTGCCGCTGCTGGTGGACCTGCCCTACGGCGGCGTGGCGGTCACCGGCGTCCTGGCCGGGGTCACGCTCGGCGCCGGCACGCTGGTCGCCGGCCTGCAGCGACGCTTCCTGTCCTGGACGGCCGTCGTCGGCGCCGGCCTCGGCGCGCTCGGGTTCGCCTCCGCCGCCGTCTACGCGACCACGGAGGCCACGCCCTGGCTCGTCGTCGCCGCGCCGTCGCTCGGTGCGGGCGGTGGGCTGTGCCTCGCCGCCGGGCTCACGCTCACCGCCCGGCTGGCCGCTCCCACCCGCCTGGGCGCGTTGACCTCGCTGTTCCTCGCCTGCGCGTATCTCGGCTTCGCCGCGCCGTTCGCGGTGGCCGTGGCCGCGCGGGCCACCTCGGCGCCGGTGCCGCTGGCCGTGGCCGCCGGGCTCACCGGAGCACTCGCCCTGAGGCTGCTGCCGGTCGCCCGCTCCGGCCGGCTGTAGCGCCGGCATCGACGGAGCCTCCTCCCGTGGGAGGAGGCTCCGTCGACGGGGATCAACCGGCGAGTCCCTCGGCGAACTCGCCCTGGAAGGCGTCCTGGACCACCTTGGCTCCGCCGGGCTCGTCAGCGGGCACGAGGACGAAGCTCTCCAGACTCGGCGACTTGCCCTTCTCGAATCCCTGGATCGGGACGACGAGTCCGCCCGTGTCGATGTCCGTCAGGTCGTTGAACGCCGCGAGGACGCCCGAGCGGGTCAGGTCGCCGTTGTCGCAGGCCGCGTCGAGCACCTGGTTCATCAGGGTGGCCATGCCGTAGCCCACGAGCACGCCCAGGCTGGGCGTCACGTCCGGGTAGGCCTCCTGGTAGGACTGCAGCAGGTCGGCGTGGTCGGCGAAGGACGACACCGGCGAGGCGACGTACAGGTGGGTCTTGAGCCAGTCGGCCGTCGGTCCCGCCAGCAGGCCGGGGGCGAAGACGGGGTTGTTGCCCAGCATCGGGACGTCCAGGCCCTGGGCCTGGGCCACCGCGGCCACCGACGCCGTCTGCCCGGGAGCGACGGTCAGGGCGATCGCCTTGACCCCGGCCGCCTTGAACTGGGTCACCTGGGCGCTCATGTCCTGGTCGGTGGACTTGATCTGGGCCTCGACGAGGTTGAGGCCCTTCGCCTCGGCCACCGCCTTCGAACCGGCCAGGCCGTTGGCGCCGTACTCGCCCTCGAAGTAGATGTGCCCGACGGTGTCCCCCTCCTTCAGCAGACCCTGCTGGAAGAGGTAGTCGTAGCCGTTGGAGATCTCCACGTCGTAGGTCGCGCCGACGACGCCGGTGCCCGGGATCTCGGTGAGCGTCTTCGACCAGGCGGACGGGAAGTTCACGATCTCGTCGGCCGTGTACGCGGGCGCCAGCGCGGTGTTGATCGGCGAGCCGATCGTCTGCTGCATCCCGAGGATGCTGTTCTTCATCCCGCTGTAGAGCTGGACGCCGGTCTGTGGCACGTAGCTGGTGTCCTGCACGTCGAGTTCGACGTCGTAGGTGTCGCAGACCTGGTGGTCCGTCCAGTACAGCGTGTTCGCGTTGGTCAGGTCCTTGCCGAGCGCGGCGAACACCGCGGTCAGGTCGGTGAGGACGCCGAGCTTGATGGTGGTGCCCTCGACGCCGACGTCGGTCGTGACATCACCCGAATTGCCGCCACCGGACGACGAGTTGTCCTCCGCCTTGGTGCTGCAGCTCGTGGCCGCCGTGAGGAGCACTGCAGCGAGCAGTGCGGCGCCGGCGGAACGCTTGCCTCGGTTCACGTGGAGCTCCCTTGTGCTGGTCGGTCGGATGGGACATCTGTGGTCGAGCTGCTGGTCGTCGCCGCTGCGGGCTCCGTGACCGGTCCCCCGCCGGGGTCCCGGCCGCGTCGTCGGAACCGGCCGGCCAGCCCGGCCAGGCCGGCGGGCTCGAAGAGGATCACCAGCACGATGGCGAAGCCGTAGAGGAAGCGCGCGGCCTCGCCCGCGGCCAGACCGCTCTGGCCCGCGTTGCCGACGAACGGCAGCACGTCGGCATACCGCTGGAAGACCAGCGGCATCGCGCTGATGAACAGGGCCCCCAGTGCTGCGCCCCCGACCGACCCGAGGCCGCCGAGGACGATCATCGCGAGGTACTGGATCGACACCTCGAGGCCGAAGGACTCGGGGGCGATGCTGCCGATGGACAGCGCGTACATCACCCCGGACAACCCCGCGTACATGGAGCTGACGAGGAACACCCGGCCCTTGTAGCGCTGGACGTTGACGCCCATCACCGACGCGGCGACCTCGCTGTCCCGGAGCGTCTGCAGGGCCCGGCCCGGCCGGCTGCGCAGCAGGTTGCGGGCGAAGACGTAGGCGGCCAGGGCCAGGAACAACCCGAGGTACCAGAGCCGCTCGGCCTCGCGGAACTGCACACCCGCCACGAACAGCAGCGGGTCCCGGTTGGCGAAGTGGAAGCCGAACAGGGAGAACTCCGGCGCGGCCCGGCCGTTGAAACCGCCGGTGACCGAATCCCAGCTGTTGAGGACGTGCTGGCCGATGAAGACCAGCCCGAGGGATGCGACACCCAGGTAGATGCCGCGCAGCCGGGCCGCGATCGGGCTGAAGAGCAGGCCCGCCAGGCCCGCCAGCAGCACACCGACGACCATGCCGACCAGGGGAGGCAGGCCCAGCCCCCCGAGCTGCACGATGCCGATGCCGCCGGAATCACCGGAGACGTAGACGTAGCTGATGGCGCCGACGGCGAGGAAGAAGGCGTGGGCCAGGGAGAGCTGCCCGGTGGTGCCGACCAGCAGGTTGAGCCCGATGGCCCCGACGATCGCGCCGAACACCGCGAAGCCGGTGCGCAGCCAGAACTCCTGCACGTAGAGCGGGGCGATCAGCAGGAGGACGAGCGCGACGGCCAGCACGACCAGCCGGAGCCTCGACCGGCCCGGAGGGGATGCGGCGCGCGACGCCCCGGTCCCGCCCGGGGTCCGGGTGGCGGTGGCCTCAGACACGGGTCAGCTCCTTGGTCCCGAACAGCCCCGAGGGCCGGACCAGCAGCACGATGATCATCACGACGTAGGGGACGACGTCGCCGAACCCGCGGCCCAGGAACAGCAGGTCGTCCTGGTAACCGGCGGCGAGCGACTCCGTGAGCCCGATCAGCATCCCGCCCACCAGTGCGCCCCCGGTGGAGTCCAGCCCACCCAGGATCGCGGCCGGGAACGCGCGCAGGGCCACCGTGTACACCGCCGGGCTCACCCCGGGCGTCGGGGTGCCGACGAGGAACAGCGCCGCCACGGCGGCGAGCGCACCGGCCACCATCCAGGCCAGCGCGGACACCCGGCCCAGCCGGATCCCCATGAGGGCCGCGGTCTCGCCGTCCTCGGCGGAGGCCCGCATCGCCACGCCCCAGCTCGAGTACTTGAACGCCGCGAAGAACGCGGCGATGAGCACTGCGGCGACGAGCACGGCGATCAGCCGGTTCTGGCTCATGCCGACGTCCCCGAACCGCACCGACTGGCCGGCCCACGGGTGCGGGACGTTCAGGATGTCGGAGCCGATGCGCCGGATCAGCTCGGTCAGCAAGATGATGTCCACGCCGATCGTGACGATCGCCAGGCTGATGACGGGGGCACCCCGCAGCCGGTTGATGACGAGCCGCTCGACGATCAGTGCGGCCAGCGTGGTGACGGCGATGCCGGCGAGAGCGGCGAGCCAGAACCCGAGCGGGTCGGACAGCCGGGCGATCGTGTAGGCACCGAGCAGCAGCAGCGAGCCCTGCGTGAAGCTGACGACCTCGCTCGCCTTGAAGATGATCACGAAGCCCAGCGCGATGAGGGCGTAGATGGCCCCCAGCGAGATGCCGTTGAGCAGCAGGGACAGGAACTGGGTCACGAGGACTCCCCCGGGGTCTCGGTGGAAGGGCGGCCGGCGGGGCCTTCCTCTGGTAGGTCGTCGTCGCCCGAACCGAGGTAGGCCCGGATGACCTCGGGATCGGCCTGCACCTCACCCGGGGTGCCGTCGGCGATGCACCGTCCGAAGTCGAGGACGGTGACCCGGTCGGCCAGCGACATGACCATGCCCATGTCGTGTTCGACCAGGACGATGGAGATGCCCAGCGCCGAGCGGATCTCGAGGATCGCCTCGGCCATGCGGCCGGTCTCCTCCGCGTTCATGCCGGCCACCGGCTCGTCGAGCAGCAGCAGCCGCGGCTCGGTGCAGAGCGCCCGCGCCACCTCGACCCGCTTCTGGTCACCGTAGGAGAGGACGCCGACCGGGGTGTAGAGCTTGTCGCCGAGCTCGAGGAACTCGGCGATCTCCGCGACCCGCTCGCCGTGGCGTCTGCCCTCCCGGGTGGCCCGGGGCAACCGGAGGCCGGCGGCGATGAAGCCGGCCTTGGTGAGGTGGTGGCGGCCGAGCATCAGGTTCTCGGCGACCGACTGCGTGGGCGAGAGGGCGATGTTCTGGAAGGCCCGCGCGACACCGATGCCGGCGATCTGGAACGGGCGCATCTGGTCGAGCCGGTGCTCGCCGAAGCGGACCTGCCCCTCGGATGCCTTGTAGACGCCGGACAGGACGTTGAACATCGTCGACTTGCCGGCGCCGTTGGGCCCGATGACGGCGTGGATGGTGCCGGGTTCCACGGTGAACGACACATCCGACAGTGCCGTGATGGCCCCGAACCGCACGGTCACGTCCTCGACGAGGACCGGGGGGATGTCCGACCGGACCTCCGACTCCACCGGGGCGGTGCCGGGCGCGCTCACGCCGTCCACCGCGAGAGCGTCCGACCCGACGCCGTGCGGCGCCGGGGAGCGCCGTCGCCGTCGCCGTCGTGGCCCAGGTAGAGGCGCTGCACCTCGTCGGTGCGGGAGAGCTCGCGGGCGTCCCCGGACAGCGACACCTCGCCGACGTCGAGCACGTAGGCGAGGTCGGCGACCGCGAGGGCCATGGTCGCGTTCTGCTCCACCAGCAGCACCGACGTGCCCTGCCGGTTGATCTCGGCGATGACCTCGCCGATCTGGCCGATGATGCGCGGCGCGAGCCCCAGGGAGGGCTCGTCGAGCAGGAGCAGCTTCGGGCTGGCCATCAGGGCGCGGCCGATGGCCAGCATCTGCTGCTCGCCACCGGACAGCAGGGCCCCGCGCTGCGAGCTGCGTTCGCGGAGCACCGGGAACAGGTCGTAGACCCGGTCCTGGGCCCGCGCCTTGGCCGCCTTGTCCCGGCTGCCCATGCCGCCGGCCCGGAGGTTCTCCTCGACGGTGAGCCGCCCGAAGATGCGTCGCCCCTCGGGCACCTGCACGACACCCATGCGGACCGTCTGGGCGGGATCTCGCGCGCCCAGGTCGGTGGCGTCGAGCCGGACCGAGCCGGAATCGATCCGCCCGCGGTGCAGCCGCAGGGTGCCGGAGATCGCGCGCAGCAGCGTCGACTTCCCGGCCCCGTTGCTGCCCAGCACGGCCACGACCTTGCCGTCGGGCACCTCCAGCGACACGCCGCGCAGGGCCTGCACGGCCCCGCCGTAGGTGACGTGGAGCTCGTCGACGGTCAGCACCGGCCGCCTCCGATCGCCCTGCCGACGGGAACCGACCCGAGTGCTCGACCTGCTTGTGATCTGGACCACATGGTCGGGCACTCTAAGCGCAGCAGGGCCGATTCCGGAGGATCGGAGATCGCAGTTCGATCACGACTCGTGGGCCCCCCAGCTGGGGGAAGCCGCCGGAGCGGCTCGTCGTTGACCGGGCGTGCAGGCATCCCGGGAACTCGACGTCGTCGTCATCGGCGCCGGTCAGGCGGGGCTCTCGACGGCCTACGGGCTGCTCCGCCAGGGCTTCCAGCCGCACACCGGGTTCGTCGTCCTGGACGCCGACGACGCACCGGGCGGCGCCTGGCAGCACCGCTGGCCATCGCTGACGCTGGCCACCACCCACCGGGTGCACGACCTGCCCGGCCTGCCGTTCGCCCCGCCCGACCACACCGCGCCGGCCGTCGAGTCGGTGCCCGCCTACCACGCCGAGTACGAGCGCCGGTTCGAGCTGCCGGTGATCCGGCCGGTCCGGGTCACCGCCGTCCGCCGCACCGACGACGACCGCTTCCGTGTCGAGAGCGACGCCGGCGCCTGGACCGCTCGGGCCGTGGTCAACGCGACCGGCACCTGGACCCGCCCGTTCGTCCCCCGCTACCCCGGCCAGGACACCTTCCGCGGTCGGCAGCTGCACACCGTCGACTACCGGAGCCCCGAGGAGTTCCGTGGGCAGCACGTCGTCGTCGTGGGCGGCGGCGCCTCGGCCACCCAGCTGCTCGGCGAGATCAGCCGGATCACCTCCACCACCTGGGTCACCCGCCGGGAGCCGGTGTGGCGGGACGGCGTCTTCGACGAGGCCGCCGGCCGCGCGGCGGTCGCCCAGGTGGAGCGGGCGGTGCGCGAGGGCCGCCGTCCGGGGAGCGTCGTCGGGCTCACCGGCCTGCTGACCTCCACGCCCTACGTCCGCGACGGTCTCGACCGCGGCGTCCTGAAGCGTCGGCCGATGTTCGACCGGATCACCCCCGACGGCGTCGCGTGGGACGACGGCACCTCCGTCCGCGCCGACGTCATCCTCTGGGCCACCGGTTTCCGCGCCGCCGTCGGCCACCTCGCGCCGCTGCACCTGCGCGCCCCGGGCGGCGGCATCCGGATGGACGGCACGCACGTCGCCGGCGAGCCGCGCATCCACCTGGTCGGTTACGGGCCCTCGGCCAGCACGATCGGCGCGAACCGGGCCGGGCAGTCGGCCGCCCGGCAGCTGCGCCGGCTGCTCCGCCCGGACCTCGCCCGCACCGCCTGAACGCCGTGCCCGCCCGGGGGCGCCCGTAGGGGGATGTTCAGGGTCCGTTCAGGGCGCTCCCCGATGTGCCGGGCACCCCCGCCCCGCCAGGCTTCCTGCCATGACTCCTCGGATCCCGCACCCGGGCGCGCGGCCATGATCAGCGTCTCGGGCCTCACCAAGAAGTACGGCGACAAGACCGCCGTCGACGACGTCTCCTTCACCGTCGCCACCGGGCGGGTGACCGGCTTCCTCGGCCCCAACGGCGCCGGCAAGTCGACGACGATGCGCATGGTGCTCGGCCTGGACCGGCCGACCGCCGGCAGCGTGACCGTCAACGGCCGCCGCTACCGCGACTCCCCCGCCCCGCTCCGCGAGGTCGGCGCCCTGCTCGAGGCGAAGGCGCTGCACCCCGGCCGCTCGGCCCGCGACCACCTGCGCTGGCTGGCCGCGAGCAACCGGATCCCCACGAGCCGGGTGGACGAGGTGCTGTCCCTGGTGGGGCTCGAGGCGGTCGCCGGCACCCGCGTCGGCAAGTTCTCCCTGGGCATGGGTCAGCGGCTGGGCATCGCCGTCGCGCTGCTCGGGGATCCGCCCGTCGTCGTCCTGGACGAGCCGGTCAACGGGCTGGACCCCGAGGGCATCCGCTGGGTGCGCACCCTCGCCCGGCAGCTGGCCACCGAGGGCCGCACGGTCTTCATCTCCAGCCACCTGATGTCGGAGATGGCGCTGACCGCCGACCACCTCGTCGTCATCGGCCGCGGCCGGATCCTCGCCGACTGCTCGATGCCCGACTTCATCGCCGAGCACGCCGCCTCCTACGTGCGGGTGCGCTCGCCGCAGCGCGGGCAGGTCGCCGACCTGCTGCGCGGTGCGGGCGCCGAGGTCACCCCGGCCGACGACGAGCTGCACGTCTCGGGACTCGACGCGGCCGCCGTCGGCGAGCTCGTCGGCGACAAGGGCCTGTACCTGCACGAACTCACCCTGGTGCGCTCCTCGCTCGAGGACGCCTTCATGACCCTGACCTCCGCGAGCGTCGAGTACTCCGCCCGCGCCCGCACCGACCAGGCCGGAGCCCTCCGATGACCGTCACCGCCGAGAGCCGCACCGTCGAGCTCGACCCGCGCCGCAACGTCCCGGGCACCCGCCCGGGCTTCTCCTCGACGCTGCGCGCGGAGTGGATCAAGTTCTGGTCGGTCCGCTCGACGACGTGGTCGGTCGTCATGCTCTTCGTGCTCGGAGCCGGCCTCACCGCGCTGATCTGCGCGACGAACGCCGAGTGGCTGGCCAGCAGCGAGGCCGACGAGGTCCCCGGCTCCTTCATCACCTTCGGCATGACGTTCGCCCAGATCACCGCCATCGTGCTCGGCACGCTGACCGTCACCAGCGAGTACGGCACCGGGATGATCCGGGCGACACTGGCCGCCACCCCACGGCGGGGGGCGGTGCTGGCGGCGAAGGCGCTGGTCCTCACCGGCACGCTGTTCGTGGCCGGCACGATCACTGCGTTCGCCGGCTACCTCGCGGGCAACTTCTTCCTCGACCGCGAGGGCATCGGCCTCGCCCTGAGCGACGACGGCGTGCTGCGCTCGATGTTCGGCAGCGGGCTCTACCTGGCCGCGCTGGGTCTGCTGGCCGCCGCCGTCGGCATCCTCGTCCGGCACACCGCCGCGGCCCTGTCGATCGTGCTCGCCCTCGTCTTCGTCGCCGGCAACATGGCCTTCCTGCTGCCGGGCGCCTGGGGCGAGTGGATCGCCAAGCTCATGCCGGGCAACGCGGGCTCTCCGGTCGCCGTCCCGGTGCCGTTCAACCCGGAGGCCCTGGCGCCGTGGACCGGCTTCGCGGCCTTCGCCGCCGAGGTCGCGGTGCTGCTGGCCATCGGTTGGACGGTCTTCCAGCGGCGCGACGCCTGAGCACCCGCCCCGCCCCTCCTGCCCGTCGCCCACCCACCCGTCCCTCGGCCGCCCGGCCGGGGGACAGTGGTGCGGTGACAGCTGCTGATCCGGCCGCCGAGGGCCGCCGCCGCGCCGACGAGCTCCTGACCCTGCTGGCGGCGGAGGACCCCGCCGCCGACACCCTCCTCGAGCGCCTCACCGAGGTCCGCGACCTGGTCTTCCTCGGCGCCGGCCTCACGGCCATCGCCCGCACCGAGGGCCGGGCCCTCCCCACCGCGCAGCGGGCGCAGGCCAGCACGCGCCAGACGAACCTCGGTCAGCTGCGCGACCGGTCGCGCGGCGACGTCGACGGCCTGCGCGCCTGGCTGCGCGCGTCCGGGGAGGAGATCCTCTTCATCCGGTCGCTGCACTCCGCGCGCCAGACCTCCGGCTGAGGCCGCGGCTCGGCCGGGCCGCCGCCGCGGCGACCGGCAGCAGCGCGGCCAGACCGGCGGCGACCACGACGTAGGTCCGGTCCAGGCCGATGCCGGCGGCCAGCACGCCGAGGGCCAGGGCACCGGTCGCCGTGCCGGCGTCGAAGGAGGCGTTCCACATCGCGCTCGCCGCCGTCGTCCCGGACTCGCCGGCGCGGGTGAACGACGACAGCAGCGTCAGGTTCTGCACGGCACCGAAACCGGCGCCGAACACCGCGGCACCGACCAGCACCCAGGGGTCTGACCCGGCCAGCCTCACAGTCACCTGATCCCGGCCGGGTCAGCGCATGTGCGGGTAGCGGTGGTCGGTCGCCGGGACGAACGTCTCCTTGATCGACCTGGTGCTCGTCCAGCGCAGCAGGTTCTGCGCGGCGCCGGCCTTGTCGTCGGTGCCCGAGGCCCGCCCTCCGCCGAAGGGCTGCTGCCCGACGACGGCGCCGGTCGGCTTGTCGTTCACGTAGAAGTTGCCCGCAGCCTGGCGCAGGACCTGCTGCGCGTGAGCGATCGCCGACCGGTCCTGCGCGATGACGGACCCGGTGAGCGCGTAGGGCGCCGCGGACTCCATCTGGGCCAGCACGGCGTCGTAGTCGCCGTCGTCGAAGACGTGCACCGCCAGCACCGGCCCGAAGTACTCGGTGGTGAACACCTCGTGCCCCGGCTCGGTGCCCTCGACGATCGTCGGCCGCACGAAGAACCCCTCGCCGTCGTCCGCCGTCCCCCCGGCGACGACGGTCAGCGCGGCATCGTCCTGCAGGCGGTCCAGCACGCCGGACAGCTTCGAGAAGGACCGCCGGTCGATCACGGCCCCCAGGAAGTTCGCGAAGTCCGCGACGTCGCCCATCGGCAGCGACTCGGTCACGTCCACCAGGTCGTCCCGCAGGCGCCGCCAGACCGAGCGCGGGACGTAGGCCCGGGACGCCGCCGAGCACTTCTGGCCCTGGTACTCGAAGGCGCCGCGCACGAGGGCGGTGCGCAGCACGTCCGGGTCGGCCGACGGGTGCGCCACGACGAAGTCCTTACCGCCGGTCTCGCCGACGATCCGCGGGTAGCTGCGGTATCCGGCGATGTTCTGGCCGACGGTGCGCCACAGGTGCTGGAAGGTCGCGGTCGAGCCGGTGAAGTGGATCCCGGCGAGGTCGGCATCGGCCAGCGCGACGTCGGAGACCGCGAGCCCGTCGCCGGGCAGCATGTTGATCACGCCGTCGGGGAGGCCGGCGGCCTCGAGCAGCCTCAGCACGTGATGCGCCGCGAACTGCTGGGTCGGCGAGGGCTTCCAGACCACGGTGTTGCCCATCAGCGCGGGGGCCGTCGGCAGGTTGCCCGCGATCGCGGTGAAGTTGAACGGCGTGATCGCGTAGACGAATCCCTCGAGCGGGCGGTGGTCGACCCGGTTCCACACGCCGTTCGAGGACACCGGTTGCTCGGCGAGCACCTCGCGGGCGAAGTGCACGTTCCAGCGCCAGAAGTCGACGAGCTCGCAGGCGCTGTCGATCTCGGCCTGATACGCGGTCTTGCTCTGCCCGAGCATCGTGGCCGCGTTGAGCGTCTGCCGCCACGGCCCGGCCAGCAGGTCGGCGGCCTTGAGGAAGACCGCGGCACGGTCGTCGAAGGACAGCTCCTGCCACGCGGGCGCGGCCTCTTTCGCGCACCGGACCGCCTCCTCCGCGTCCGCGTGCGTCGCCTGGGCGGAGGTGCCGAGGACGGCAGCGTGCCGGTGCGGCTGCACGACGTCGAACCGCTCCCCGCCGGGCATCCGCTGCCGCCCGCCGACGGTGAGGGGGAGCTCGATCGGTGCGGCTGCGAGCTCGGCGAGCCGACGCTCGAGCGCGGCGCGCTCGGCCGAACCGGACATGTAGTCGAGGACCGGCTCGTTGCGCGGGGCGGGGACACGGGTGACGGCGTCCATGGCGATACCTCTCAGGACCTCGTGAGCAGGGCGCGGAGGAAGAAGGCGACGTTGGCCGGGCGCTCGGCCAGGCGGCGCATGAAGTAGCCGTACCAGTCGGCGCCGTAGGGCACGTAGGCCCGGACGACGGTGCCCCCGGCGGCCAGTCGGCGCTGCTCGTCGGGGCGGATGCCGTACAGCATCTGCACCTCCCACGAGTCCGCGGGCCGGGAGTGCTGGGCGGCCAGTTCGTGTGCCCGCGACACCATCGCGGGGTCGTGCGACCCGACCATCGGCCGGCCGGGTCCGGCCATGAGCACCCGGAGGCAGCGGGCGTACGCGGCGTCGACGTCCTTCCGGCGCCGGTGCGCGACCGTCGCCGGCTCGTCGTAGGCGCCCTTGACCAGCCGCACCCGGGAGCCGGGCGAGGCCAGCGCCTCGGCGTCGTCCTCGCTGCGGAACAGCATCGCCTGCAGCACGGCGCCGGTGCCGGGGTGCTCGCGGCGCAGCTCGGCAAGCACCGCCAGCGTGGAATCGACCGTGGCCGACTCCTCCATGTCGAGGGTGACCGTGGTCCCCATGGCCGAGGCCGCCTCGACGACGGGGCGGACGAGCTCCAAGGCGAGCTCGTGGCCGCCGGGGAGCGCCTGGCCGAAGGCCGACAGCTTGACCGACACCTCGGCGCCCGGCCCCGGTCCGATGGGGGCCAGACCCTCGAGTGCGCGCAGGCAGGCGTCCCGGCTGCGGACCGCCTGCGTCCGGTCGGTCACGTCCTCGCCCAGGTGGTCCAGCGTCACCCCGATCCCGTCGGCGGCCAGGGTGCGGACGACGCCGAGCGCGTGGTCCAGGGTCTCCCCGGCGACGAACCGATCGACCACCGTGCGGCTGGCCGCGGAGGCGACGACGGCGCGGCGCATGCCCGGTCTCCGGGACGCGGCGAGCAGGATCTGCTGCAGCAACGGGGATCGCCTCCGGGTGCGCGCGAGCAACCCCAGACGCTAGGAGCCCGCTCCCGTCCGCGCCAGGGACGCGGGAACGCCGGGCATGCAGATCTCGTCTCCGCGTCCCGATCCGCGGGCCGCCATCCGGTCGCCTACGCTCGACCCGATGGCCGCGGGGGACAGAACGGCGCTCCGGGACGACCGCAGCACCGACGACGACGTGCTGCGCCTGCTCCGGACAGGTACCGCGGCCGAGCACGAGGACGTCGAGCGCACGCTCGATCTGCTGGACCCGTCGCTGACCAGGCACCGCCTCGCGCAGGTCCTGGACGCCATGCACGGTTTCTGGCGCGCCGCCGAGGCCGGCCTGGACGACTGGGCCGCCCGCTGCCCCGCGGACGCCGAGAGGATCGCCTGGTCGCGTCGTCGCCGCGCGTCCCTCTTCGCCGCCGACCTGCGGGAGCTGGGTGCGCCGCTCTCCGACGCCGCTCCGCTGCTCCCCTCCGTCCCGGGCACCGACGAGGCGCTGGGCCGGATGTACGTCCTGGAGGGCTCCACCCTCGGCGGCGTCTTCATCGACCGGCACCTGGCGGCCCTGCCGGAGCTGACCGGGGTCACCGTCGGCGCCTTCTCCCCCTATGGCAGCGAGACCGGCGCCATGTGGGCGGCGTTCCGCCGGACCACCCGCGCACGGGTCGCCGCGGGCGGGGACGCCGCGGCGATGCTCGCCTCGGCGCGCACGACGTTCGCCGGGCTGGCCGGCTGGTGCCGGCGGGCCGCGGTTCCGGGCGTACCGGCATGACCGACGCCGCGGAGATCGACTTCATCGCGCCGGGCGCCCCGGTCGACCTCGACAACTGCGCGCGCGAGCCGATCCACGTGCCCGGCAGCATCCAGCCCCGCGGCGTGCTGGTGGTGGTCAGCGACCCCGACCACGTGGTCGAGCAGGCGTCGGAGAACCTCGCACAGCTGACCGGGATGCCCTGGCAGCAGGCGTTGGGCCGCCCGCTGGCCGAGGTCCTCGGGGTGGCCGCCGCGGACGCGGTGATCCGCTCCGCGAGCGCCTTCGGCGACCTGCGCGAGCGCAATCCGGTCGAGCTGATCCTCGACGTGGACGGGGCGCCGGTCCCGGTCGACGCCCTCCTGCACCGGGCGATCGTCGGCGGCGAGCGGCCCCGCCGCAGGGGCGCGACGGCCAGCAGCACCCCCACCACCAGCCTCGTGGTGGAACTGGAGCCGGCCCGCGGACCGCGGCCGTTCTCCTTCCCGAACACCTACCAGGCGGTGCGCGGGACGGTCGCCGACCTCAACCGGGCCGCCTCGCTCAAGGAGCTGTACGACATCACCGCCCGCGCGGTGCGCGAGCTCACCGGCTTCGACCGGGTGATGGTGTACCGCTACGACGCCGACTACAACGGCGAGGTCGTCGCCGAGGCCAAGCTCGACGAGCTCAACACCTTCCTGGGCCAGCACTACCCGGCCTCGGACATCCCCGCCCAGGCGCGGGCGCTGTACGAGAAGAACTGGATCCGGCTCATCTCCGACGTGGCCTACCAGCCCTCGCCGGTCCGGCCGACCGACCACCCGGTCAGCGGGCAGCCGCTGGACATGACCTTCTCCACGCTGCGCAGCGTCTCGCCCATCCACGTCGAGTACCTCGGCAACATGGGCGTCCGCGCCTCCATGTCTATCTCGCTGCTGCGCGACGACAAGCTGTGGGGCCTCATCGCCTGCCACCACTACAGCGGCCCGCACGCCCCGCCGTACGCCACGCGCGCCGCCGCGGAGTTCCTCGGCTCGACGCTGTCCCTGCGCCTGGTGGACCGCGCCCAGGAGGACGAGGTGCGCCGTGCGCTCCGGGTGCGGTCGACGCTGACCTCGCTCACCGCGGCCGCGCTGGACGAGGACCGCCGGCTCACCGACACGCTGCTGGGCTCCCCCGGCCTGCTCGACCTGCTGCCCGCCGACGGCGTCGTCGTCCGGCTCCGGGGCGTGACCCGCGGCATCGGGGCCGAGGTCCCGACCGAGGTCGCCGACGCGATCGCCGCGTGGGCGGCCGGCCGGGGCGACGACGTCGTCGCCAGTGACTCGTTGCGACGGGACGCACCCCTGCTGAGCCCGCCCGAGGACGTCGCCTGCGGCGCGCTGGTGCTGCCACTGCCGGAGGGCCAGTACGTGCTGTGGCTCCGCGGCGAGGCGGTGCGGCAGGTCGACTGGGGCGGCGACCCGCACAACAAGGCGATCGCCGAGCGCGAAGGCGACGAGATCCGGCTGAGCCCCCGGAAGTCCTTCGAGCGCTGGCGGGAGGTCGTGCGCGGCCGCTCGCACCCGTGGACGACCGAGGAGGTGGCCGAGGCCGCCGAGCTGCGCACCCACCTGCTCGAGGCCCTCTACGCCCGCTCGCGCAGCGTCGTCCGCGCCGCGGAGACCCTGCAGCGCAGCCTGCTGACCGAACCCGTGCACCCCGACGGCTTCGAGCTCGCCGTCCGCTACGTCCCCGCCGCGCGGGAGGCGCAGGTGGGGGGCGACTGGTACGACGTGTTCGACCTGCCCGACGGTTCCACGATCCTCGTGATCGGCGACGTGGCCGGCCACGACAGCCACGCGGCGGCCACCATGGGCCAACTCCGCGGGCTGCTCCGCGGCATCGCCTACTCGGGCGGTGCCGGCCCGGCCGCCCTGCTCGGCCAGCTCGACGGCGCGATCGAGGGGCTCGGGCTCGACGCCCTGGCCACCGTGCTGGTCGGCCGGCTCGAACGCCCCGAGGGGGCCGACGGCGCCACCCTGCTGCGCTGGGCCAGCGCCGGCCACCTGCCACCACTGCTGCGCTCGCGGGACGGCTCCGTCCGGCTGCTCGACGCGGCGCGGGCCGACCTGCTCCTGGGCGTCGACCCGGCCAGGCCGCGGACCGAGCAGCAGGTGCTCCTGGAGCCGGGCAGCACCCTGCTGCTCTACACCGACGGCCTGGTCGAGCGCCGCGACCAGGTGTTCGACGACGGCGTCGACCTGCTCGCGACGGCGCTGACGGAACTGACCGACCTGCCGGTCGACGGGCTGTGCGACGCCCTGCTCACCCGGCTGCTGCCCGAGGGTGCGGAGGACGACGTCGCGCTGGTCGCCGTCTGCCTCCGCCCCTGCGGCTGACCCTCAGTCGTCCAGGTCCGGCGCCGCGAACAGCGGGGTCAGGCCGTCGTCCGGCGCCCCGGGTGCGTCGGTGCGGTAGGTGCGCACGTCGGCGATCGTGTCGCGGACGGGGACCTCGGGGAGCCCCCGGGCGTCGCGCTCCAGCGCGGCCAGCAGCCGCTCCTCGTCAGGCGCGAGGTCGCCGGGGCCCAGCCGCCCTCCGTGCTCGTACCCGTCCCAGCCGAACGCCGTCCTGTCGTCCGGGTCGCTGCCGTGCGGTCCCGCCATGCTCATGCCCTCCACCTCCTGCCGGGCTCAACGAGGGAAGTCGGGCTCGAGACGCGGCACGATCTGCATCTCCGGCACGAACGCCGACGGGTGGAGCAGCACGAGCGTGCGCACCATCTCGGCCACCGCCGACGGCGGCATCATCAGGTGGGACGGGATGCCCCACTGCTCCATCATGGGGGTGTCCATGGCCGCGGGGATGACCGACTGCACGCGGCACGGGAACGGGCGCTCGGTGCCGTCCTCTCCCCGCACGGCCTTCTCCCGCAGCTCCCGCTGGATGCACCGGGTCGCGTTGAGGAAGCCGGCCTTGGAGCCGTTGTAGGCGATGGCGCCGCTGCCCGAGGTGATCGCCGAGAGCGACACGATGTGCACCACGTCGGCGGTGCGCCCCTCCGGCAGGTGCTGCACCCGCTTGGTGAACTCGCTGGTCAGGAAGACCGGGCCCTCGAAGTTCACCGCCTGCACCCGCCGGTAGTCGGCGAGGTCGATGTCGGTGACGTAGCCGGGCCGGTCGATGCCCGCGACGTTCACCAGGATGTCGAAGCTGTCACCGTGCGCGTCGAACAGCCCGCCGACGACGGCGCGCCGGCTCTCGTCGTCGGTGACGTCCAGCGCCACGACCTCGGCGCTGCCCCCGCCGTCGGCCACCAGGCCGCGGGTCCGCTCGCTGCCGGCGGCGTCGATGTCCGCGATCGCCACGTGCGCCCCGGCCTCCGCCAGGGCCAGCGCCGTGGCGCGGCCCAGCCCGCTCGCGGCACCCGTGACGAGCGCGACGCGCCCCGTGAGCGACTCCTGCATCGTTCCTCCAGTCCGGCGGTCGGTCGGCTCAGGACAGCCTTGCGGAGATCCCGCGCGGTCGCAGGTCGGGAGGATCAGCCCCCGATGGAGCCGCTGGCGACCACGCCCCGGAACGGGGGCGGCGGCGCTGCCCAGACATCGGCGAGGGTCACCGTGCGCAGCTGCCGCTCGCGGATCAGGTCCAGCAGGTCGCCGTACACCGTGGTGACCGTGCGCTGGTTGGCGTGGCCGACGACGATGCTCCGCGGCAGGAACCACTCGCGGGCGTAGCCGACGAGCTCGGCCCCGCTGAGCACGTGGGCGTCGCCGAGCGTGCCGTTCCACAGCGCGATGGTCGGGTGCCCGAGGTCGGCCGCGATCCGGTCGGTGCGCTCGTCGTGGGCGCCGAAGGGCGGCCGGAAGAACGGGGTGCCGGAGACGCCCAGCGTCTTCCGCAGGAACTCCTTGTTGCGGCGGATCTCCTCGGCGACCTCGGCGTCCCCGAGCGTGGTGACGTCGGGGTGCGACCACGTGTGGTTGCCGAAGGCGGCCTGGCCGGACTCGGCCAGCGGGCGGAGGACGCCGGCGTTCTCCTCCCACGACCGGTAGCACCCGTTGGGGAAGAGGGTGAGCCGGACGCCGCTGTCGACGGCGAAGGCGGCGAAGGCGGCGACCACCTCGCTGCTGGTGCCGTCGTCGATGGTCAGCGCCAGCCCGTTCCCCGGTCCGGGCAGCTGGCTGACCACCCCGGTGGGCGGGAGCAGCGCGCCCGGCACCTGGACGGCCGCAGCGGCCGGCGACGGCGATGCGGGGGTGGGCGGCGTCTCCCCGGCGCGCGTGCCGGAGACCGCGCCGCGCCCGGTGGCGGCCACGGCCAGTCCTGCGGCGAGGGTCAGCAGGAACCGTCGTCGGTCCATGCGCGCGACGCTAGGCAGCGCCCCGCGGTTGCCCGGTGCAGGCGGACGGCGACGCGCCGCAACCGTTCGCAGCGCATCCGGAGGGTTGCGCAGGGTGACGACGACCGATGACCGATGACCGCCGCCGGCATCACCGCCGGTCAGGCGACGGGCACCAGCCCGGCCTCCTCGATCATCCGCGCCTGCTCCCGGCACCAGGGCGACCACGCGTCGCCCTCGGTCTCCTGCCGCCGGCGGAAGGCCGCCCAGTCGAGCACCTCCCACGCCCCCACCTCGGTCGGGTCGGGTGCCGGCGAGCCGGCGTAGCGGCCCAGGTAGACGGGGCAGATCTCGTTCTCGACCACGCCGCGGAACTCCGCCCGGTAGCGGTAGCCGGGCAGGGCGGGCCGCAGCTCGCTCACCTGCAGGCCCAGCTCGAAGGCGGCGCGGCGGGCGATCGCCGCATCGTCGTCCTCGTCCGGTCCCGGGTGCCCGCAGACGGTGTTGGTCCACATGCCCGGGAAGGTCTGCTTGCCGTCCGCCCGCCGGGTGACCAGCAGCCGGCCGTCGTCGTCGAAGAGGTATGCGGAGAAGGCCCGGTGCAGCGGCGTCTCCCCGTGGTGCACCAACGGCTTGGGCATGGTGCCGATGGCGCGACCGTCGTCGTCGACCAGCACGATGTACTCGGTGGAAGGGGAGGTCACCGGCCCATCGTCCCTGACCACCACGCCCCCCGCCCACAAGCGGTGCACCGTGCGCATCGGGCGGTCGCGCGGCACAGTCGTCGGATGGACAGCTTCCGCCGCGACGGCCTGACCTTCGACGTCCGCGACGC
Organism: uncultured Actinomycetota bacterium; assembly: GCA_963747895.1. Lineage (GTDB taxonomy): Bacteria > Actinomycetota > Actinomycetes > Mycobacteriales > Geodermatophilaceae > Blastococcus. The sequence continues at coordinate 77,437 of CAVVGX010000009.1, read as the reverse complement.
CGGCCCGCAGGACGGCGAACCCGTCGTCCTGCTGCACGGCTTCCCGCAGGACTCCTCCGCCTGGGACCGCGTGGCGCCCGGCCTGCACCAGCACGGCCTGCGGACCCTGGCACCGGACCAGCGCGGCTACTCCCCCATGGCCCGGCCGCGCGGCCGCAAGCAGTACACGCTGCGGGAGACGGTGGGCGACGTGGTGGCCCTGCTGGACGCGGCGGGGCTGGACAGCGCGCACGTCGTCGGCCACGACTGGGGCGGCATCGTCGGATGGGGCCTCGGCGCCTGGCACGCCGACCGCGTGCGCACGCTGACCGCCCTGTCGGTGCCCCACCCCGCGGCGATGGCCAGGGCGATGGTGACCAGCGACCAGGCCCTGCGTTCGTACTACGTGGGCGTGTTCCAGCTGCCGGTGCTGCCGGAGCGGCTGCTGCTGGCCGGCGACGGCGCGGTGCTGCGCCGCGCGCTGCGCTCCGGCGGGCTCGACGACGCCCTCGTCGACCACTACGTCCGCCGCATGCGGGAGCCGGGCGCGCTGTCCGCGGCCCTCGGCTGGTACCGCGCGCTGCCCTGGGGCCGCCGCGACCGGGTGGGCACGGTCCGGGTGCCCACCCTGCACGTGTGGAGCACCGGGGACGCCTTCCTCGGCCGGGCCGCGACCGAGGCCACCGAGCGCTTCGTCGACGCCCCCTACCGGCTGGAGGTGCTCGAGGGGGTGCCGCACTGGATCCCGGAGCTGGCCGCCGACCGCGTGGCCGAGCTGGTGACCGCGCACGTGCGCGCGGCCTCCTGATCACCGCGAGCCGGAACGGTGCGGTCCTCGGCAGACCGAGCGCATGACGGCGACGACGCCGGCTGAGCGGTCCCGGCGCCCCGCCCCTGTTCAGGGGTGATGCAACGACCCCCTCACACCGGGTGACCTGATCATCGAGCGTCCTCCCTCACCGTGCACCGTGAGGGGGGACGCGCTGCGGTGAGGAAGGACGCCTGCACACATCCGCGAGCAGCATGCAAAGAACTCTTTGCAAACAACGCTTTGCAGTTCTAGCCTGGCCCGCATGACCGGCCCGACGCCTCCCGGCACCGCGATCGACGTCCACGACGTGCGCGCCCTGCGCGCCCTCGCCCACCCGCTGCGCATGAGCCTGCTCGCCGCCCTGCGCAGCGACGGGCCGTCCACGGCCAGCCGGTTGGCCGACCGCCTGGGCGAGAGCAGCGGCGCCACCAGCTACCACCTGCGCCAGCTGGCCGGCTTCGGCTTCGTCGAGGAGGTCCCCGAGCAGGGCACCGGCCGCGAGCGGTGGTGGCGCGCGCTGCACCGGAGCACCCGCTGGAACACCGAGGAGTTCCTCGGCGAGCCCGGCGGGCGTGAGGTCGTCGACGAGCTGACCGACCGGATCGTCGCCCACCAGCGCCGCATGCTCGCCGCCTTCGCCGCCGAGCGGGAGCGGACGGACGACGAGTGGCGCGCGGCCGCCTCACTCAACGACTGGGGGGTCCGCCTCTCCCCCACCCGGGCCCGCGAGCTGATCGGCGAGCTGAACGACGTCGTCCAGCGCTGGCGCGACGAGAACGAGGAGCAGGACCAGCCCCTGGTGCACGTGCTGGTGGACCTCTTCCCCCTCGAGGAGCACCCCCTGTGAGCGCCGTCCTGGACGCCGACCGGGCACGCCGGCGCTTCGTCGGTCTCACGGCGCTCCGGTGGCTGCCGACCGGCATCGCCGTCCCCGTCTCGGTGCTGCTGGCCACCGCGCGCGGGCTCTCGCCCGCCGACATCGGGGTGACCCTCGCCGTGTACGGCGCGGTGGGCCTCCTGCTCGAACTGCCCACCGGCGGCCTGGCCGACGCCATCGGGCACCGGCCGGTCCTGGCGGTCTCCGGGCTGTTCACCGTTGCGGGCCTGCTCACCATGGCGGTCGCGGACAGCATGCCGCTCTTCCTCCTCGCCTGGTCGCTCACGGGCGTGGCCCGGGCGCTGGACTCCGGGCCGCTCGAGGCCTGGTACGTCGACACCGTCTCCGCGGCCGGACCGGGCGCGGACGTCACGTCCGGGCTGTCCCGGGCGGCCGCCGCCGACGCCGCGGGGCTCAGCGTGGGCGCGGTGCTCGGCGGCGCGCTCCCGCTGCTCGTGGACCGCGGCGGCGCCTCGGCGCTCGCGATCCCGCTCGTGGTCGCCGCCGCCTTCGGCGCCGTCCACGTCGCCGCCGTGCTGCTGCTCGTGGTGCCGGTCCGGCGTGCCACGGCGTCCGGCGTCGCGGCCCTGCGCGCCGGCGTCCGCGAGGTTCCGCTGGTCGTCTCCGCGACCCTCCGGCACGTCCTGACCGACCGCCTGCTGCGCGTGCTGCTGCTCGTCGCCCTCCTCGTCGGCCTCGTGCTCACCTCGCTCGAGCTGCTCGGCCCCCTGCACGTCGCCGAGCTGGCCGGCTCCCCGGAGAAGGGGGCGGCGGTCTTCGGCGTCGTCACCGCGGCCTCCTTCGCCGCCGCCGCGGCGGGCTCGCTGCTGGCGCCGGCGCTGGACCGGGCGGCGGGTGGCTCGGTCGCGTGGTCCAGTGCCGTCACCTCGGTGCTCGGTGCCGCCGCCGTGGCGGTGTTCGCGCTCTCCCCCGGTCTCGCGGCCGCCGCGATCGCCTACTGCCTCTTCTACCTGCTCAACGGGGCGGCGTGGCCGCTGCGGAAGCGGCTGATGCACGACCGGACGACGACCGGCCGGCGCTCGAGCACGATCTCGGCGACGTCGCTGGCGCTGATGCTCGGTGGGCTGCTCGGCAACCTGCTGCTCCCCCGGCTCGCCGACGGGGCGGGGCTGCCCGCCGGTCTGCTCGCCGGCGCCGCGGGCATGCTGCTGCTGGCCGTGGTCTCCCCGGGCCTGCGGGCGCGCCGGGACGCGGCCGCGCCGTCGGACCGTCCGGTACCGGCCACGGCCGCCGTCGGCTGAGCCGCGGCGTCCCCGGGGCCGGAGCCCTGGCCGATGCGGGCCGGGCGGAGGACGCTCCCGGCATGACCCTGGATCCCGTGGTGACCAACTCGGAGCACTACCGGGTGGTCTTCGAGAACGAGCGCGTGCGGGTGCTCGAGTACAGCGACGCACCCGGCGACCGCACCACCGAGCACGAGCACCCCGACAGCGTCATGGTCACGCTGAGCTCCTTCCGGCGCCGCCTGCACGCCGGCCCGGCCCACCGGGACGTCGAGCTGACGACGGGCACGCCCATGTGGCTGCCGGCGCAACGGCACGCCGGCGAGAACATCGGCGAGAGCCCCACCCACGCGCTCTTCATCGAACTCAAGGAGGGCGGGGCGCCGCACCCGGACCCGGCGCGGCTCGGGCCCGACTGAGTAGCCGGCCGGTTGGTGCCCGGTCGCCCGGGTAGCGGCAGGTCATGGCTGAGTTCTCCCCAGGGCATCTCGAGGGCGCCACGGTCGCCGTCACCGGCGCGAGCGGCAACGTCGGGACGGCGCTGCTGCGTCGGCTGACCGCGCCGTCGAGCGGCGTCGCCGAGGTGCGCGGTCTGGCGCGCCGGATGCCGCCGGAGGTGGCGCCCTACGACGGCGTGCGGTGGTTCTCCGCCGACCTCGGGGAGCCCGACAGCGAGGCGGTCCTGGCGGAGTTCGTGGACGGCGCGGACGTCGTCATCCACCTCGCCTGGGCACTGCAGCCCGGTCGCGAGCCCGACCGGCTGCGCCGGGTGAACGTCGACGGCTCCCGCCGGGTCGCCGGAGCTGCCGCCGCCGCAGGCGCAACGCAGTTCCTGCACATGTCCTCGATCGGCGCCTACGCCGCGGGTGCCGTCGGACGGCGGGTGGCCGAGGACTGGCCGACCACCGGCGTCCCGAGTTCGCAGTACAGCCGGGACAAGAGCGAGGCCGAGCGCGTCGTGCGCCAGGTCCTCGCGCACCGGACGCCCACGGTGCTGTCGATCGCGCGGCCCACGCTGGTGCTGCAGCCGGAAGCGGGCAGCGAGATCGGCCGCTACTTCCTGGGCCCGCTGGTGTTCGCCGCCGCCCGGCAGCTCCCCGGCGCGCTGGCCCGGCTGCTGCCCCTGCCGCTCCCGAACCTGGCGGTGTCCTTCGTGCACGCCGACGACGTGGCCGACGCCCTCGTGCGGATCGTCGACCGGCGGGTGCCCGGTCCGTTCAACATCGCCGCCGAGCCGGTGCTGGACGCCGCCGGCATCGCCGGGGCGCTGGGCACCCGGCGGCTCCCCGTGCCCGCGATGGCCCTGCGCGTGCCCCTGCAGGCCGCCTTCGCCGCCCACCTCGTGCCCACCGAGCCGGGCTGGCTGGACATGGGCACCTCGCTGCCGGCCATGGACACCACCCGCGCCCGCACGCTGCTCGACTGGGAGCCGACCCACCGCAGCGACGAGGTCCTGCGCCAGTTCGTCGCCGCGCTGGGTGCCGGCACCGGCGGGCCCGGCGCGCTGCTCCGGCCGGCGTCCGGCCCGGTGCTCGACCCCGCCGGCGACCCGGCGGACGTGCCGGGGCCGCGGGCCGGCTGATCCGGGTTCAGCCGCGGCTGGTCCAGGCCCCCACGTCGCGGCCGGTGCGGGCGAAGACCTCCGACGCGCGGTCGGCGCGGAGGGCGACCAGGGTCGCCTCGCCCTCGGCCAGCGTGATCTCCGGGGCGTCCTCGGCCACCACGCGTGCGCTGGCGATGGCCCGTCGGCCCTCGACGGACACCAGTTCGCCGGTGACCACGAGGGGCACGCCCAGGTGCACCGGGCGGCGGTAGGAGACCGTCAGCGTGGCGGTGAGCCCACCGTGACCGGCCGCGCGTGCCGACCGGGCCAGGACGTGGTCCAGCAGGGTGGCGACGACGCCGCCGTGCACCAGCCCGGGCGGGCCCTCGTGCTGCTTGCCGACCGTGACCCGGCCGACGCAGCGACGCTCCTCCGGCAGGTCCTCGACGACCATGGGCGGCGCCACCGGGCTGCCGGGGCCGTAGACCGGGCTGTACCAGCGCTCGCCGGTGGCCGGGTCGTCCACCGACGCGATCTCGTGCACCTCGCGGAGGTCCTCGGAGAGCAGTCCGGTGAGCTCCCGGGCCGCCCGGGTGGCCTCGGCGATCCGCTCGGGCGGCACCTCGGTGCGGACGGCGGCGTCGACCAGCTCGCGGAGGGCCTGGCCGAGCTCCGCGACGGCGTCCCTGCGGACTCCCCGCTCGTCGGCCGACAGCTGCTCAGCCACGGGGCATACCGGCCTCGCGCAGCAGCGCGCCGCCGATGATGACCCGCTGCACCTCGCTGGTGCCCTCGTAGAGCCGGTAGAGCCGGGCGTCGCGGTAGAAGCGCTCCACCGGCGTCGTCCGCAGGTAGCCCAGGCCGCCGTGCACCTGGACGGCCTTGTCGACGGCGCGGCCGACCATCTCGGTGCAGAACAGCTTCGCCGACGACGGGCCGACGGAGGTGTCCTCGCCGGTGTCGTAGCGGGCGGCGACGTCGCGGACCATGCTGCGGGCGGCCAGCAGCTCGGCGTGCATGTCGGCGAGCATGGCCTGCACCAGCTGGAAGCGCCCGATCGGCGCACCGCCCTGCTTGGCCGTGGCGGCGTAGGCCACCGACTCGTCGAGCACCCGCTGCGCCATGCCGACGCACAGCGCGGCGATGTGCAGCCGGCCGCGTGACAGCACGGTGAGCGCCTTGGCGTAGCCGCGACCCTCCTCGCCGATCAGCGCCTCGGCGGGCACCCGCACGTCGTCGAAGAACACCTCGGCGGTCCAGGCGCCGGACTGCCCCATCTTCTTGTCCTTGGGGCCCACCGTGACGCCGGGAGTGGACGTCTCGACGACGAAGCTGGAGATGCCCCGGCCGCCCTTCTCCTCCGGGTCGGTCCGGGCGAAGACGACGAAGAGGTCGGCCAGCGGCGCGTTGGTGATGTAGCGCTTGCTGCCGTTGATGACCCACGAGTCGCCGTCCCGGCGGGCCGCGGTGCGCAGCGCCGAGGGGTCGGAGCCGGCCTCGGCCTCGGTCAGGGCGAACGAGCCGATGAGCTCGCCGGCCGAGAGCCCGGGCAGGTACTTCTTCTTCTGCGCCTCGTCCCCGAAGCGGGCGATCACCTGGCCCGAGATGCCGTTGTTCGTGCCGAACAGCGAGCGGAACGCCGGCGTCGTGTAGCCGAACTCGATGGCCAGCTCGACGTCCTCGCTCATGGTGACGCCGAGGCCGCCGTACTCCTCGGGCAGCGCGTAGCCGAAGAGGCCCATCTCGGCGATCTGCGCGCGCAGCTCGTCGGGGATGCGGTCCTCGTCCTCGATCCGCTCCTCGAGGGGGACGACCTCCTCGCGCACGAGCTGACGAACGGCGTCCCTGATCTGACGGAAGTCCTCGGCGTCCATGGGACGCATTGTGCCGCGCCGGTGGGAGACCCGGCGCGGCACCTGCGCTCAGGCCAGGGGTCCAGGCGGGCCATGTCCTCGGCCGACAGGCGGACGCCGGCGGCACCGAGGTTCTCCGTCAGGTGGTCCACGGACTTGGTGCCCGGGATCGGGAGGATCACCGGCGACTTCTGCAGCAGCCAGGCCAGCGCCACCTGGGACGGCGTGGCGTCCAGCTCGCGGGCGATGTCGGCGACCGGGCTGTCCGGCGAGGCCAGGTCCCCGGTCGCGATCGGGAACCACGGGATGAAGGCGATGCCCTCGGCGGTGGCGTAGTCGAGCACGTCCTGGCTCTGCCGGTTGGTGAGGTTGTACAGGTTCTGCACGCTCACGATCTCGGTGATCTCCCGGGCGGCCTTCAGCTCCTCGACCGACACCTCCGAGACGCCGATGTGCCGGACCTTGCCCTCGGCCTTGAGCTCGGCGAAGGCACCGAGCTGGTCGGCCAGCGGCACCTCGGCGTCGATGCGGTGCAGCTGGATGAGGTCGATGCGGTCGACCTTCAGGTGCCGGAGGGAGAGCTCGACCTGCTGCTTGAGGTAGGCGGGGCGGCCCACCGGCGTCCAGATGCCGGGGCCCTGACGGGTGAGCCCGGCCTTGGTGGCGATGACCAGGCCGTCGGCGTAGGGGTGCAGCGCCTCGGCGATGATCTGCTCGCTGATCTCGGGCCCGTAGGAGTCGGCGGTGTCGATGAAGTCGACGCCCTGCTCGACGGCGGCCTGCACGACGCGGACGGCGGCGGCGCGGTCGGCCGGCTCACCCCAGACGCCGGGGCCGGGGAGCTGCATGGCGCCGTAGCCGAGCCGGTGCACGGGGAGGTCCCCGCCGATGGTGAAGGTGTCGCTGAGTTCTGCGGTGGTCATGCCATCGGCCAGCACCGTCGGGCGGGCAGGTGTTCCCGGCACCGTGTTCGATGGTCGCCGTGGGCGAGGGATCGGGTGGACGGGCCGGGGAGATCGTCGTGCTGCGGCACGGTCAGACGGAGTGGAGCAGAGGCGGGCAGCACACCGGGCTCACCGACGTGCCGCTGCTCCCCGAGGGCGAGGAGCAGGCGCGGGCGCTGCGTCCGCAGCTCGGGTCGCAGCAGTTCGCCGAGGTGTGGGTCAGCCCCCTGCAGCGGGCCGGCCGCACCGCCGAGCTCGCGGGCCTGACCCCCACCGGCACCGATCCCGACCTCGTGGAGCTCGACTACGGCGGCTACGAGGGCCGGACGACGGCGGAGATCAGCGAGGAGCTCGGCCGCGAGTGGTCGATCTGGGCCGACGGGACCGTGCCCGGGTCGACGCCGGGCGAGACGCTGGACCAGGTGGCGGAGCGGGTCGACCGCGTCCTCGACCGGGCGCGGGCGCGGCTGTCCGACGGGGACGTCGCGCTGGTCGCCCACGGGCACGTGCTGCGGATCCTCACCGCCCGGTGGCTGGGGCTGCCCCCGCAGGCAGGCGCCCTGTTCGCGCTGCCGCCCGCGGCCTTCGGCGTCCTCGGGCACGAGCACGCCCGGCCGGTGCTGACCGGCTGGGCGCTGACCTGATCCCGACGGCGCCGATCAGCGCGACCGGGTGACCCCGACCGGCTGGAAGCGGCTGTCCTGCTCCTCGGCCGGCCGCTCGGGCCGGACGGGCCGGCCGAACAGCCAGCCCTGGCCCAGGTCGGCACCGAGGGCGGCGACCTCCTCGGCCAGCTGCTCGGTCTCGATCCCCTCGGCGACCACGACGGCGCCGAGCTGGTGCGCGAGGTCCGTGACGGCCCGGGCCACCGTGCGCGCCCCCTCGTCGGGCAGCGCCTGCACCAGCCCCTTGTCCAGCTTGACCACCTCGGGCCGGACGGCGGCCAGCAGCGACAGGCTCGAGTAGCCGGCGCCGACGTCGTCGAGCGCCACCCGCCAGCCCAGCGACCGGTAGTGCTCGAGCACCGTGACCAGGTGGCCGCGGTCGGCGATGGCGTGGGACTCCACGACCTCGAAGACGAGCTGCCGGGGCTCGAGCCCGGAGGCGTGGGCCACCTGCTCGGTGCTGGCCAGGCACACCTGGGCCCGGTAGATCGACGCCGGGTTGCAGTTGATGAACAGATCCCGGTCGCCGATCCAGGGCAGTGCACCGGTGATCGCCGACTCCCGGCCGATGCGGTCCAGCCGGGCCAGCCAGCCGGCGGACTCCGCGACGAAGAAGAGGTCGCCGCCGCCCACCTCCCGGCCGTCGACGAGGCCGCGCAGCAGCGCCTCGTGCGCGACGACGGAGCGGTCGGCCAGGGCCACGATCGGCTGGTAGGCCGACCAGAACTCGGCCTCGGCCAGGACGCCGACCTCCACCGTCACGCCCCGCCGGGCCAGCTCGACGGCGAGCGTCGGTGCGGTCAGCAGGCGGGAGGTCCGCGCGGCGCCGTCCGGCGGCGGATCGGTCGCCACGCGCACGGCCTCCAGCTCGGCGGCCGTGAGCTCCCGGGCGAGCCGCTGGAAGAGCCGGTCGACACCGCGACCGTCCCGGGGGTCCAGCACGTCGACCAGGTGCGGCGTGCTGACGACGTCCATGTCCAGGGCTGCTGCGGTGCGCGCGACCGTCGGCAGGACGTGACCGACGGAGGCGGCGAGCAGCACACGGGTGGCCGCGCCCGGCACGTCCCAGTGCTCGCGGCAGCTGCAGCCGCCCCCGCAGATCGTTCCCACGCCAGCAGGATGAAGCACGACCGGCGATACCGCCGGAGGCGCGCGCGGAGCGGCTCCCCAGCCCTACCGGGTGACTCCCGGTGGACTCGCACCGGATCGTCTCGAATTACGAGACTTGAGTCCCTTAAGCTCGCATCATGGCCGTTATGTCTTCATCCGACGTCCGTCCGAGTCGCGGCGGCCGGCCGCGTGACCCCAGCCGGGACGGCGTCATCCGTGCCGCGATCCTGCGGCTGCTGGGCGAGGTCGGTTACGGCGCGCTGACCATGGACGCCGTCGCGAGCGAGGCCGGCGTCGGCAAGGCGACGATCTACCGCCGCTGGCGCACCAAGGAGGAGCTGGTCGTCGACACCGTCTCCGAGCTGAACGCCGCGGAGGCCGACCACCCCGACACCGGCTCCGTCGAGGGCGACCTGCGCGCCCTGCTCCACGCGATGGTCGCCCTGGTGAACAGCCCGGCCGGCGCGGCCACGCAGGCCCTGCTCTCCTCGATGCAGCACCAGCCCGCGCTGGCCCAGGCGTTCCACGACGGCCCGCTGGCCGTCTGGCACAACGCGTTCGACCAGGTGTGGGTGCGCGGCGAGCAGCGTGGCGAGGTCGGGCCAGGGCTCTCGCGTTCCCTGATCGCCGAGGCCATCGGCGCCCCGCTCGTGCAGCGCTGGCTGGTCAACGGCGAGCCGGTCGACGACGCCTTCGCCGACGCCGTGCTGCAGCAGGTGGCGCTCCCCCTGCTGCGGTCAACCGGCGCGACCGTCTAGTCACGCACCCGGTCACCAGCCGAGCGTGCCGGGCGCGCCCTTGAACGGGCCGACGACCTCGTCGGTGATCCAGCCGCCGTAGAAGTCCCCCGGCTGCGGGCGGACCACCTCGCCGTCGACCGTGACACGGTCCAGCCGGCCGGGGTAGAACGCGACCGCGCCCGCGAGGTGCTCGTAGCCCGGGCTCGGCTGTTCGTAGGACCAGCCGGCCGAGGGCACCCGCCGGTCGCCGACGACGACGTCCCAGTAGGTCGCCTGGCCCTTCCACTCGCACCACGACGCGCCCTGACCGCGCTCCAGCACGCCGGCGGCGACGTCGTCCCGCGGGACGTAGTAGGTGGGCGGGTGGCTCGTCTCGCAGACGCGGATCGCCCGCCGGGTGTCGGCGACCACCTGCCCGCCGAACTCCGCCAGCACGTGCCGCGGGGTCACCAGGGCCGAGGGCGGCCGCGGGTAGTCCCAGACGGACTCCTGGCCCGGACCGACGGGATCGCGACGGGCGGGCACCGGATCAGTCGTTGCGGTGCCGGACCCGCTGGACGACGACGAAGGTGACGAGCAGGCCCACGGCACCGGCGGCGGCCATGCCCGCGGGCGTCTGGAGCCAGCGCACGACGGCGTCCTGGCCCTTGGCCCGCAGGCGCTTCGGGCTCGTCCGGTAGGTCAGCTGGTCCAGCGTGGCGGCCAGCGACTCGCGGGCGGCGTCGATCTCCAGCTGGATCTGTCGGGGGTCGCGAGGCACCCCGACAGCCTGCCAGACGCCGCCGCGGTCAGCTCATCCACCAGCAGCGTTCATCCGGCCGAGGGGCTCCTAGACTCTCGGGACCACGCGGGAGTGGTGTAACGGCAGCCACGCCAGACTTAGGATCTGGTGCCTTCGGGCGTAGGGGTTCGACTCCCCTCTCCCGCACGACAGGGCGCTCACGCGCCGCCATGCCCTCGTCCCGGCCGGCTCATGTCCCCCGTCCCCGGTGTCCCATCCGCGAGGCCGTAGCGCAGGTACACGGTGCCCTTCCCGCCCGCGGCGGGCGGTTCGAGCAGCGTGAGGGTGGTGGGCACCGCGCCGCCGGCGAAGACCTTCTTGCCGACCCCGAGCACGATCGGGTGCACCCACAGGTCCAGCCGGTCGAAGAGCTTCTCGCGCAGCAGCGTCTGCACCAGGTCCAGGCTGCCCACGACCTTGATGTTGTCGTGCCGCTCGCGGATCTCGCGCACCGCGGCGGGCAGGTCCGGGCCGAGCAGGCTGGACCCCGCCCAGGAGAGGTCGGGCGTCCCGCGCGAGGCCACGTACTTCGGGATGGCGTTGAACAACGTGGCGATGCCGCCGTCCTGACCGCTCTCCTGGTGCGGCCAGTGGGCGGCGAAGATGTCGTAGGTCCGCCGGCCCAGCAGCAGCGCGTCGGTGCCCTCGTACGCCGCGCCGACCTGCGCCCCGGCGACGTCGTCCATCAGCGGCGCCTGCCAGCCGCCGAACGGGAAGCCGCCCTCGGGGTCCTCCTCGGGACCTCCGGGGGCCTGCCCGACGAGGTCGAGGGTCGCGAACAGCTCGATGTGGATCAGGCCCATGGCGAGCTCCTGGCGGTCGGTTCCGTGGCGGTCGAGGGGTAGACCGGTCCGCCGGCAGGAACTCACCGCCACGACCGCGCACGCGCCTCCCCCGGGCTCACCCCTCGGGGTGAGGTGCGCGCGGATCGGGCTCCGGGGCGGCGCCGGGCACGCCGAACGACCGGGTATGAGCAACGCCGCCACCATCACCGGCCGTCACCGCGCCCCGGAGCGCCCGGACGCCGTCGAGACGATCGCCCCGCTGGCCGACGTCGACCGTCCCGGCCGGCACGCGGAGCGGGGCGACGAGCTCCCCATCTACGAGGCCCTGCGCGCCGAGCTGGCCGCGGTGGACTGGTTCAGCCTCGGCTGACCCTGCCGGCTCGTTGCGGACGTTGCGGGTGCGATCCCGCCGTCATCGTCGGCAATCCGGCCGCAGAGCCGGCCTGACGTTCAGCCGGCGAGCAGCTCGGCGATGACCGGCACCAGCGCGGCGAACGCCTGCCCGCGGTGGCTGCGTGCGTCCTTCTCCCCCGGCGAGAGCTGCGCCGAGGTGACCTCCAGCCCCTCGGGCACGAACACCGGGTCGTAGCCGAACCCGTTGGTACCGCGCCCCTCCCGGATCACCGAGCCGCGCCACTCCCGCTCGAGCACCCGCTCGGTGCCGTCGGGCAGGACGAGGGCGGCGGCGCAGACGAAGGCCGCGCCCCGCCGGCCGTCGGGCACGTCCCCCAGCTGTCCCAGGAGCAGCGCGGTGTTCGCCGCGTCGTCCCCGTGCCGGCCGGACCACCGCGCCGAGAGGATGCCGGGCATGCCGTTGAGCGCGTCCACGGTCAGCCCGGAGTCGTCGGCGACCGCCGGCAACCCGGTGTAGCGGACGGCCTCGCGCGCCTTGAGCAGCGCGTTCTCCGTGAAGGTCGCCCCGGTCTCGGGCGCCTCCGGGTACTCCTCGACGTCCGCGAGGCCGACGACCTCCACCCCGGGGACGGCGGAGTGCAGCAGCCGCCGGAGCTCGGCCAGCTTGCCCGCGTTGCGGGTGGCCAGCAGGAGCCGGGTGCTCATCGCGCGAGCGCGGTGGCCTGCAGGCGGGTCAGCTCGGCGCAGCCGGCCACGGCGAGGTCCAGCAGCGCGTCCAGCGTCGGCCGGTCGAACACCGCCCCCTCCGCGGTGCCCTGCACCTCGACGAAGCCGCCGTCGCCGGTGCACACCACGTTCATGTCGGTGCCGGCGCGCACGTCCTCCTCGTAGGCGAGGTCCAGCCGGGGCTCGCCGTCGATGACACCGACGCTCACGGCCGCGACCGACTGCACGAGCGGCTCCTTCTTCGCCAGCTTCCCGCGCTCGCCGAGCCAGGAGACGGCGTCGGCCAGAGCCACGTAGGCGCCGGTGATGGCCGCCGTGCGGGTGCCGCCGTCGGCCTGGAGGACGTCGCAGTCGAGGGCGATGCTGTTCTCCCCGAGGGCACCCAGGTCGATGGAGGCGCGCAGCGAGCGGCCGATGAGCCGGCTGATCTCGTGGGTGCGGCCGCCGATCTTGCCCCGGACCGACTCGCGGTCGCTGCGGGTGTGGGTGGCGCGCGGCAGCATCGAGTACTCGGCGGTGACCCACCCGAGGCCCGAGCCCTTGCGCCAGCGCGGCACGCCCTCGGTCACGCTCGCCGCGCACAGCACCCGGGTGCGGCCGAACTCGACCAGCACCGAACCCTCGGCGTGGTCGAGCCAGTTGCGGGTGATGGTCACGGGGCGGAGCTGGTCGGCCGAACGGCCGTCGGGGCGGGTCACGTGTGCCGACAGTAGTGCGCCCCGGCACCCCGCCCGCGTCGGAGCGCGGTCCCGCCCGGACGCTAGCGTCGCGGAGTGGCCGCGCTCTCCCCGGACGATCCGCGACGGGAACGGTGGGAGTCCTCCACCGACTGGATCCTGACCGTGGCGGCGCTCCTGTTCCTCGTCGGCTACGCCTGGCCGATCATCGAGCCGGACCTCGCCGCGCCCTGGCCGGCCGTGCTCCGCTGGGTCACCTGGCTCGCCTGGGGCTGGTTCGCCGTGGACTACCTGGCCCGCGCCGGGCTGTCCGACGACCGCTCCCGGTTCGCCCGCACCCACCTGCTGGACCTGGCCGTCCTCGTTCTCCCCCTCCTGCGACCGCTGCGGCTGCTCCGGCTCGTGACCCTGCTCAACGTGCTCAACCGGCATGCCGGCCGGTCGCTCCGTGGCCGCGTCGCGGTGTACGTCGTGGGTGCCACGACCCTGCTGATGTTCATCGCGGCCCTGGCGGTGCTCGACGCCGAGCGCGGCCGTCCGGACGCGAACATCGACGGGTTCGGCGACGCGATGTGGTGGTCCTTCGCGACCGTCACCACGGTCGGGTACGGCGACCGCTTCCCGCTCACCGGTCAGGGGCGGGCGGTCGCCGCCGGGTTGATGCTCACCGGCATCGCCCTCCTGGGGGTGATCACCGCGACGTTCGCGTCCTGGCTCGTGGAGCAGGTGCAGCAGGCGGGCGAGGCGTCCGAGGCGGTGACCCGGCGCGACCTGGAGGCGCTGACCGCCGAGATCGCGCGACTGCGGGCCATGGTCGCGGCACGGTCGGACGCCGACGACGCCGCTGCCCGGCCGACGCCCGACCCCCTGGCGGCTGCGGCGCGCGACGCGACGGCCGGACCGGCAGGATCGCCGTCATGAGATCGGAGCTGCGCGCCGTCCGGACCGGCGGCGTCCCCGTCGTCGTCGACCTCACGGACGAGTGCGCGGAGTTCGTCCGCACGGAGGGCGACGGGCTGCTGCACGTGTTCGTGCCGCACGCCACGGCCGGCATCGCGCTGGTGGAGACCGGCGCGGGCAGTGACGACGACCTGCTCGCCCAGCTCGACGTGCTGCTCCCCCGGGACGACCGCTGGCGGCACCGGCACGGCAGCCCCGGGCACGGCCGCGACCACGTGCTGCCGGCGTTCGTGCCGCCGCACGCCACCGTGCCGGTGCTCGAGGGCCGCATGCAGCTGGGCACCTGGCAGCGGATCTGCCTGGTCGACACCAACACCGACAACCACCAGCGGCACGTGCGCTTCTCCTTCCTCGCCGGCTGATCCCGCCGGACGACGAGGCACCGCGCCGACCGGCTGCGTCGCCGTGCCGGCGAGGAGGCAGGATGCGGGCATGACCGACAGCAGCACCGACACGGCACCCGTCCGCCTCACCCCCGGCGAGCCCGCGCCGGAGTTCACGCTGCCCGACGCCGACGGGAACCCGGTGTCGCTGTCCTCGCACCGCGGCCGGCGCGTCATCGTGTACTGCTACCCGGCGGCGCTGACCCCGGGCTGCACCACGCAGGCCGTCGACTTCACCGCCGCTGCCGGCGACCTGGCCGAAGCGGGGCTGGACATCATCGGCGTCTCCCCCGACCCGGTCGAGAAGCTCCAGAAGTTCCGCGAGAAGGAGAACCTGCGCATCACCCTCGTGTCCGACGAGGACAAGCAGGTGCTCACCTCCTACGGCGCCTACGGCCCGAAGAAGCTCTACGGCAAGCAGGTCGTCGGGGTCATCCGATCGACCTTCGTCATCGACGCCGAGGGCCGGATCGAGAAGGCCGCCTACAACGTCAAGGCCACCGGGCACGTCGCGAAGCTGCGCCGCGACCTCGGCCTCGACTGAGACCGCGCGGTCGAGGTCGGCGCGTGCAGGTCACTGCGCGCCGTCCTCCTGCTGTGCGGCCGCGCGCTTGCGGCGCTTGCCCTCGTGCATCGCCTGGACGCGCGCGACGGGGATCGTGTGCCCCTCGGCGACCAGGTCCGCGGGCAGCGTCTGAGGGCCGGGTAGCGCCGCGGACCACGGATCGGTGTTCCGCAGCAGCGCGGGCGCCGTCGTCACGGTGAAGTCCGCGGGCCGCACGTCGCCCAGCCGGTCCCACGGCACCGGGAAGGACACCGGCAGTCCCGGCCGGATGCGCGGGCTGTAGGCGGCGACGACGGTGCCCTGCCCCGACCGCGTCGAGTCGACGAAGACGCGGCCGCCGCGGTCCTCCTTGAGGTAGGCCGTGGTGGCGCGCTCCGGGTCGAGCGCGGCGGTGCGTGCCGCCAGTGCCCGCGTCGCGGCGGCGACGTCCTCGAAGGACACCCCGTCCACGGGGACGACGACGTGCACGCCCTTCGACCCGCTCGTCTTCACCGCGCCGGTGAGCCCGGCGTCCTCCAGCGCCCGCCGCACCAGGCCGGCCACGGCGACGACGGCGGCGAAGTCCGCGCCCTCCGGCGGGTCGAGGTCGAGCACCAGGCCGGTGGGCTCGGGCCGGTCGATCCGGAGGAAGGGCACGTGGAACTCGACGGCCCGCTGGTTGGCCAGCCAGATCAGCGTGCGCCGGTCGTCGCAGAGCACCTGGTGCACCTCGCGGTGCGCGCCGGCCGCCCAGACCGGCACGGTGCGCACCCAGTCCGGCGCGCCCTTGCTCACGTTGCGCTGCATGAACGGTGCCTGCCCGGGCCGCACCCGCATGACCGAGAGCGGCCGGCCGGCCAGCCCCGGCACCATGCGATCGGCCACGGCCGCGAGGTAGCTGACCAGGTCGCCCTTCGTCACGCCCAGCCCGTCGCCCAGCGGTGCGTCCAGGCTGCTCAGCGCGACGCCGTCCAGCTCCTCCATGCGGGTCACCGTTCCGCGTCCACACCGATCAGGCAACCGGCCCTCCTGCAGGGGCCCGCCGCGAGCCTGCGAGTGGTGGGGGGCAGGAGGGTCCTCTTTCAGATCTCGTAGACGCCGGAGGGTCGGACGAGCTCGGTCTCGGAGAACACCGCGCTGGCGGCGAACAGCTGGCCGATGCGGTCCACCCACGCGGGGATGTGGGTGAGCAGCAGCCGGCCCACCCCCGCGGCCGCCGCGTGCTCGGCCGCCTGGCGGCCGGTGAGGTGCAGCCCCGGGGGCTGGTCGGGGTCGTCGTCCGGGTGGGCCGCCTCGGCCAGCAGCACGTCGGCGCCGCGGGCGAGCTCGACGACGCGGTCGCTGACCCCCGTGTCGCCGGTGTAGACCAGCGACCGCCCGCCCGCGGTCAACCGGATCGCATAGGTCTCGACGGGGTGCGCGGTGCGGGCGAGCTCGACGTCGAACGGGCCGATCGTCAGGGCGCCCGGCCCCACCGGCACGAAGTCGAACACGTCGGTGAGCCCGTCGCCGTCGAGGTCGTAGGCCATCGCCAGCCGCCGCTCCGCGCCCACCGGTGCGTACAGCGGGACGAGCCGGCCGGGCGAGCGCTTGGAGTAGCGGTGCCACACCACGAACGGCGCGACGTCCAGGCAGTGGTCGGCGTGCAGGTGGGAGAGGAACACGGCGTCGACCGTGCCCGGGTCGATCAGCCCCTGCAGCGCCCCGAACGCGCCGTTGCCCAGGTCCAGCACCAGCCGGAAGCCCGCGTGCTCGACCAGGTAGCTCGACGCCGGCGAGCCGGGGCCCGGACCGCTGCCGGAGCACCCCACCACGGTGAGCTTCATGCCGCCCCCACGGCGCCGGCCCGCAGCACCGTGCCGACCTCGGGGCCGAGGAAACGGCGGCCGAGCCGGGCGAAGGGCTCGGGGTCGCCGGTGGCCAGGAAGGCGTGCTGCGGCGGCGTCGCGTCCTCCCGCAGCATCCCGTCGGCGGTCAGCACCCGGTAGACGTCCTTGGCGGTCTCCTCGGCGCTGGACACCAGCGTGACGCCGTCGCCGAGCACGAGCGACAGGACGCCGGTCAGCAGCGGGTAGTGCGTGCAGCCGAGGACGACGGTGTCGACGCCGGCGGCGAGCAGCGGGTCGAGGTAGGACTGCGCCAGCCCGAGCAGCTGCCGGCCGCTGGTGACCCCGCGCTCGACGAAGTCGACGAAGCTCGGGCAGGCGGCGCTCGTGACGCTGATCCCGGGCACCACCGCGAAGGCGTCCTCGTACGCGCCGCTGGTGATGGTCGCCTGCGTGCCGATGACGCCGATCCGTCCGCTCCGGGTGGCGGCGGTCGCCCGGCGCACCGCGGGCAGCACGACCTCGACCACGGGGACGTCGTACCGCTCCCGGGCGTCGCGCAGGGAGGCGGCGCTGGCCGAGTTGCAGGCCACCACCAGCATCTTCACCCCGTCGGCGACCAGGTCGTCCATCACGGCCAGGGAGTGGCGGCGCACCTCGGCGATGGGCAGCGGGCCGTAGGGGCCGTTGGCGGTGTCCCCGATGTAGCGGATGGCCTCGCCCGGCAACTGGTCCAGCACCGCCCGGGCGACGGTGAGCCCACCGACGCCCGAGTCGAAGATGCCGATCGGTGCGTCCGCACCCGGCTGCGTCGTCCCCATGTCGCCGGTCAGGCTAGCCGTCCGCCCCGTGCGCTGTCCGGACGGCGGCGACGAGTGCGGCGGCGGCCCGGACCAGCGCGGCGTTGCCGGGCGCCGGTGAGCCGTCGGGCAGCTCGAGGAGCACGCGGAGGCACCGGTCGCGGTGCGACGACGCCTGCCAGGCGGCGACTCCCTCGAGGTGCCACAGGCCCGCCTCCACCTGCACCCCGCGGTCGAGCAGCGCCGCGGCGACGTCGTCGGCACCGTCCTCGTGCCAGTTCACCGACGCGAAGTCCGGCAGCACCGTCCAGGCGCGGACGGCGGCGACCCGCTGCGCCGGGTCCGGCAGCGCCCACGCACCGGTGGTGACGCCGACCGGCACGCCGGGCACCGCGTCACGCACCGCGGTGACGACCGCCGCGACGTCGGCCGGGTGCAGGGAGTCGGCGCCGGCGTCGTCCTTGGGGTGGAGGTGCAGCGCTCCCGCGCCGGCACCGACGACCGCGGCGGCGTCGCGGGCGACGTCCTCGGGGCTGCACGGCAGCGCCGGGTGGTCACCGGGCCGGCGGGCACCGTTGGGGCAGGCCTGGATCAGCACGGGCGCACCCTGTCAGGTCACACCGACAGGATCAGGCCCAGAGCTGGCCCTCCAGCGCGGCCGACGCCTCCTCCAGCGTGCCGGCGTAGGCGCCGGTGGAGAGGTACTTCCAGCCGCCGTCGCAGACGATGAAGACGATGTCGGCCGGCCGGCCGGCCGCGACCTCCTTGTCGGCGATGCCGAGCGCGGCGTGCAGGATCGCGCCGGTCGAGATGCCGGCGAAGATCCCCTCCCGCTCCACCAGCTGGCGGGTGCGGTGGATCGCGTCGTCCGGGCCCACGGAGAACCGGGAGTCCAGCAGCGAGGCGTCGTAGAGCTCGGGGATGAACCCCTCGTCGATGTTGCGCAGGCCGTAGACCAGCTCGCCGTAGCGCGGCTCGGCGGCGATCACCTGGATGCCCGGCTTGTGCTCGCGGAAGTAGCGGGAGCAGCCCATCAGCGTCCCTGTGGTCCCGAGGCCCGCGACGAAGTGGGTGATCGAGGGCAGGTCGGCGAGGATCTCCGGCGCGGTGCCCTCGTAGTGCGCCTGGGCGTTCGCCGGGTTGCCGTACTGGTAGAGCATCACCCAGTCGTCGTGCTCGGCGGCGAGCTCCTTGGCCATGGCCACGGCCTGGTTCGACCCACCGGCAGCCGGCGAGGAGATGATCTGCGCGCCGTACATCTCCAGCAGCTGCCGGCGCTCCACCGAGGTGTTCTCCGGCATCACGCAGATCAGCGTGTAGCCGCGCTGACGGGCGACCATGGCCAGCGAGATGCCGGTGTTGCCGCTGGTCGGCTCCAGGATGGTCGAGCCGGGCTGGAGCAGCCCCTCCTTCTCGGCCGCCTCGATCATCTTGATCGCCGCGCGGTCCTTGATGGAGCCGGTGGGGTTGTGGTCCTCGAGTTTGGCCCACAGCCGGACGTCCGACGTCGGCGAGAGGTTCGGCAGCCCGACCAGCGGCGTGCCGCCGAGCGAGTCGACCAGGGAGTTGAAGCGGGCCATGGGAACTCTTCCGGGAGAGGGGTGGGGACGACCGGACGGCGGTGCCGCTCAGCAGCCGCCCGCGACCGCCGGGAGGATCGTGACCGAGTCGCCGTCCTTGACCTGGGTGTCCAGGGCGCCGGTGAAGCGCACGTCCTCGTCGTTGACGTAGACGTTGACGAAGCGGTGCAGCTTGCCCTCGTCGGTCACGAGGCGGTTCTTCAGGCCCGAGTGCTGCGCGTCGAGGTCGTCGATGAGCGCGGCCAGCGTGGCGCCGCTGCCCTCGACGGTCTTGTTGCCGCCGGTGTGCGTGCGCAGGATGGTCGGGATCCGGACCTGGATGGCCATGGCGTGCGTTCTCCTCGGGGTTCAGCTGATCGGGGGGCACGCTGCACGAGGGCAGCGAACTGGTGCGTCCAGTCGGTCAACGCCGGGCCGCCGCGGGGGATTCCGGGCCCCGTTCAGGGGCCCGCACCGAGCTTGCGAGGCGTGGGGGGAACGGGGTGTTTCCTCAGTCGTAGACGACGGTGGTCGGCGAGTGGCCGAAGAGGTAGGACTCGACGATCTCGACCTCCTCCTCGCTCACCTCGCCGTCGACGATCCGGTAGCTGCGGAACTCGACGTCGTCGCCGGCCAGGCCGGTCTGCCCCTCGTGGTGGCGGGTGGAGACCAGCACGTAGTGGGTCCGCGGGTCGGCGGCCGGGCCCGAGGCGTACCCGACGTCGGTACGCGAGGGGTAGGCCTCGGTGGCGGTGTGCGAGTGGTAGACGACGACCGGCCACTCGTCCCGGTCGTCCATCTCCCGGTACAGCCGCAGCAGGTCGGCGGAGTCGAACTCGTAGAACGTCGGCGACCGCGCGGCGTTCAGCATCGGGACGAAGCGCTCGGGGCGCTCGGTCCCCTCGGGACCGGCGACGACGCCACAGGCCTCGTCCGGGTGGTCTTCCCGGGCGTGGGCCACGATGGCGTCGTAGGTCGCGCGGTCGATGCGCAGCACGCCGCCAGTCTATGCGTCCACCGTTCCCCGGCCCGGGACAGGGCCGGAAGGGTGGTGTCGGCAACCATCTCCCGGCCTACCGATACGGTCTGGGATCGTGTGGGACGAAGCTCTGCTCATCGCCGGCGTCGTGCTGTTCCCGCTGCCCGCCCTCGTGCTCGGCGCCAGGAACCTGTTCCGGCACCGCGGCTACGTCACCGGCGACCCGAACGACCGCGCCTCCGTCGTCGTCATGGTGACGATGCGGATGATCGTCCTGCTGCTCGTGCTGGCGCTGTCCGGCATCACGCTGATCTCGTGCGTCGGCGCGTGGATCAAGGACGTCGAGCTGCACGGCCTGGTCTACGTGTTCTTCACCCTCGACCTGCTGCTCGCGGCCCTGGTGCTGCTCACCTTCGGCCGGAACGAGAAGCGACCAGCGCGTCGACGAGCGAGCCCTGCACGGCGGTGAGCCAGTAGTAGACGGCCAGCTGCTGGTCCTCCTCGCCGGCGACCTCCTCCGGCGGCTCGGTGTCCTCGCTGATGTCGAGCCGGGTGCCCAGGGCCAGCCGCAGGTCGTTGCTGGTCCGCAGCCAGGCGCCGGCCTGCTCGGGATCCAGTCGCACCTCACCGCCCTCGGCCGGTAGCGAGGCGCGCACCATGGCCAGGTCGTCGCCCTTCGCGCTGCGCAGCGAGGACTCGGTCAGCTCCCGGTAGTCGGCGGCCAGCTCCGGGTCCGACCGGTGCCCGTCGGGGAACAGCCGGCCGAGCACCGGGTCGTCGCCGACGTCGTCGAGGTCGGCGGTGAGCAGCTGCTCCAGCTGGTCGAGGAGCAGCCCGAGGATGCCCGCCTCCGCCGGCTCCAGACGGGCCACCAGCTCGCCGCCGCGCGCGGCCCGGAACGGCTTCACGAGTCCCTCTGGTAGCTGGCCCACAGGCCGTAGGCGTGCAGCCGGCTGGTGTCGTGCTCCATGCGCTCGCGGGGGCCGGAGCTGACGATCGCCCTGCCGTCGTGGTGCACCTGCAGCATCAGCGCGGTCGCCGTCGGCTCGTCGTAGCCGAACAGCTCCTGCAGCACGAAGGTCACGTAGGTCATGAGGTTGACCGGGTCGTTCCAGACGATCGTCACCCACGGACGGTCGAGCTCGCTGCGCTCGTCGCTGGTGGTCTCCGGCGTCCACGTCGGAGCGAGAGGTCCGGCCACGGCTCCAGCTTAGGACGCCGATCTGCCCCCGACCCGGTGCCCGCCTACGCTTCCCGATCATGGCTGTGGACACCGGGCTGACTCCCCCACCGGCCCCCGCTCTCTTCACCGACCGGTACGAGTTGACGATGGTCGCCGCGGCGCTGGCCGACGGCACCGCCGACCGGCAGTGCGTCTTCGAGGTCTTCGCCCGGCGACTCCCGCACGGCCGCCGGTACGGGGTGCTGGCCGGCACCGGCCGGCTCCTGGAGGCCCTGCCCCACTTCCGGTTCGGCGACGACGAGATCGCCGCACTCCGCGCGCAGGGGCTCACCGATGCCCGACTGCTGGACTGGCTGGCCGACTTCCGCTTCTCCGGGGACGTCGACGGCTACGCCGAGGGCGAGCTGTACTTCCCCGGCTCCCCCGTGCTCACCGTGCGGGCGTCCTTCGCCGAGGGCGTGCTGCTGGAGACCCTGGCGCTGTCGGTGCTCAACCACGACAGCGCGATCGCCTCGGCCGCCGCCCGGATGATCTCGGCCGCGTGCGACCGGCCGTGCATCGAGATGGGGTCGCGGCGCACGCACGAGGAGGCCGCCGTCGCCGCCGCCCGGGCCGCTCACCTCGTCGGCTTCGCGACCAGCTCCAACCTGGAGGCCGGACGGCGGTACTCGGTGCCCACGACGGGCACGAGCGCCCATGCCTTCACCCTGCTGCACGACGACGAGCGGTCGGCGTTCGAGGCCCAGGTCGCTGCGCTGGGGAAGGACACCACGCTGCTCGTGGACACCTACGACGTCGAGCAGGGCATCCGGACGGCGGTCGAGGTGGCCGGCCCGGAGCTGGGCGGCATCCGCCTGGACTCCGGCGACCTCCCGACCCTGGCCACCCGCGCCCGCGAGCTGCTGGACGAGCTCGGGGCGACCGGGACGCGGATCGTGGTGACCAGCGACCTCGACGAGTACGCCATCGCCGGGCTGGCCGCGGCACCGGCCGACGGCTACGGCGTCGGCACCTCGCTGGTCACCGGGTCGGGTGCACCCACCGTCGGCATGGTCTACAAGCTCGTGGAGCGGGACGGGGTGCCGGTGGCGAAGCGCTCCGAGGGCAAGCGGTCGGTGGGCGGGCGCAAGTCCGCCGTCCGCCGGCACGACGACGACGGCGTGGCGACCGCCGAGCTGGTCACCGCCGACCCCGTCGTCGCCCGCGCGGGCGACCGCGATCTGCTCGTGCCGCTGGTGCGCGACGGCGAGATCTGCGACCCGGTCTCCCCGGCGGAGGCGCTCGACCGCGCCAGGGCCCACCACCTGGAGGTCCGCGCGGCGCTGCCGCAGGAGGCGTTCGCGCTCTCCCGTGGCGAGCCCGTCCTCGACACCGTCACCGCCTGACGAAGGACCCCGTCCCTCTCGCCCCTCGCACGCTCGGGGCGAGCCTCCGGACGGGGCCGAAGAGCCACCGGAGAGGAACCTCCTTCTCATGACCCGCGCGCTGATCGTCGTCGACGTCCAGAACGACTTCTGCGAGGGCGGCAGCCTCGCCGTCGCCGGTGGTGCCGCCGTCGCCGCCGCGGTCACCGAGCACATGGCCGCCGGCGGGTACGACCACGTCGTCGCCACCCGGGACCACCACATCGACCCGGGCGCGCACTTCGCCGAGGCGCCCGACTTCGTCGACTCCTGGCCGCGGCACTGCGTCGTCGGCACCGACGGCGTCGAGCTGCACCCGGCGCTGGACCGCACGCCCGTCGAGGCCGTCTTCGACAAGGGCGAGTTCGCCGCCGCCTACTCCGGCTTCGAGGGTGCCGCGGACGGCGTGCCGCTGGCGGACTGGCTGCGGCAGCACGACGTGGACGCCGTCGACGTCGTGGGCATCGCCACCGACCACTGCGTGCGGGCCACGGCGCTGGACGCCGTCGCCCACGGCCTGGAGACGCGCGTCCTGCTGCACCTCACCGCCGCCGTCTCCGAGGCCACGGCCGACGCGGCCCTGGCCCAGCTCAGGACCGCCGGCGTCGAGCTCGAAGGGGAGGTCCACCACCCCTGACCAGCATCCGGTCCAGGCATAGGAACCTCTACCTACGCCTGGGGGCCCAGAAGCGTAGGCAAAGCCTCCTATGCCTGGGTCGCGCTACACCTAGCCGGCGTCGATGACCTCGTCACGGGTGAAGCCGAGCACCTGGAGGACGGCGTCCAGGTAGGGCTGGTTGAGCGCGGTGTGCGCCTGCTCGCGCACGAACGGCTTGGCGTTGAAGGCGATGCCCAGCCCCGCGGTGTTGAGCATGTCCAGGTCGTTGGCGCCGTCACCGACGGCCACGGTCTGGTCCAGGGGGATCCCGTGCTCCGCGGCGAACCGGGCCAGGGCGCGGGCCTTGCCGGGGCGGTCGACGATCTCCCCCACCAGCCCGCCGGTCAGCCGGCCGTCGACGACCTCGAGGGTGTTGGCGGCGGCGAAGTCCAGGCCCAGGCTCTCGGCGAGCGGATCGGTGATCTGGGTGAACCCGCCGCTGACGATCCCGCAGCGGAACCCCAGGCGCTGCAGCGTCCGGATCAGGGTGCGGGCTCCGGGGGTGAGCACGAGTGCCTCGCGGACCTCGTCGAGCACTTCCACCGGCAGCCCGGCCAGCACCGCGACCCGCTTGCGCAGCGACTCGGCGAAGTCCAGCTCCCCGTTCATCGCGGCGGCGGTGATCCGCGCGACCTCGGCAGCGCGGCCGGCACGGGCCGCGAGCTCGTCGATCACCTCACCGCGTACCAGGGTGGAGTCGACGTCCAGCACGATCAGCCGCTTGCTGCGCCGCGCCAGCCCCACCTGCTCGACCGCGATGTCGGTACCGGTGGCCGCGGCCACCGAGGCGAGCTCGGTGCGCAGGGCGGTGGCCTCCGCGCCCGAGACGGTGAGCTCGAAGCTGGTGACCGGGTAGTCCGACAGCCGGCGGACGGCATCGATGTTCCCGCCGACCGCGGCGATGGCCCGGGCGGCGCCCGCGACCGCCTCGGGCGCGACCGGACGGCCCAGCAGGATCACGTGGTGCGGCCGTCCGGCCGGGACCGACGCCGGTCCGGCGTCCGCCGGCTCGACGTCCACCCGCAGGCCCACGTCGGCGGCGACGGCCGCGACCAGGGGACGCAGCTGCTCGAGCAGCTCGTCCGGCCCGACCCCCGCGCCGGCGTCCGGGGGCAGCACCCCGACGACGACGCCGAGCACCAGCTGGCCGTGCACCACGACCTGCTCGACGTCGAGCACCTCGACGGCGGGCGCGCCCTCGGCCAGCGCCGCGAACAGCCGCGCGGTGACACCGGGCCGGTCGGCGCCGCTCACCGTCAGCAGCGCGCGGGCGGCCGCGGCTCCGGGGACCTCGGGCGTCGGTGGTACGGAATCCAGCGGCGGGTCCAGCGGCACGCCGTCATGGTGCCGCACCCGGCCCGCGGGCCCGGCGGCCGCCCCCGGGGACGACGGACGCCCCGCCGGCCGCGAGGGCCGACGGGGCGTCCGAGGACGTGCTCGTGCTTCTTACGTGAAGTCGGGGTCGTTCGGCCCCTGCCGCTTGCCCGTGCCGGGAACGAGCTCGCTGACCCCGGCGTAGGGCTCGTGCCGCTTGCCGGCGTGCGCCTCGGCCTGCAGCCGCTCGGTGAGGTGCGGGTAGTGCGCCTCGAACGCGGGACGCTCCGAGCGGATCCGCGGGATCTCCACGAAGTTGTGGCGCGGCGGCGGGGAGGAGGTCGCCCACTCCAGGGAGTTGCCGTGGCCCCACGGGTCGTCGCGCAGGGCGAGCTTCCCGTACTTCCAGGACCGCACCACGTTGTAGATGAACGGGATCACCGAGGCGCCCAGCACGAAGCTGAAGATCGTCGAGATCATGTTCAGCGTCGTGAAGGTGTCGGTCGCCGCGTAGTCCGCGTACCGGCGCGGCATGCCCTCGTTGCCCAGCCAGTGCTGCACCAGGAACGTGCCGTGGAAGCCGATGAACGTCATCCAGAACTGCAGCTTGCTCAGCCGCTCGTCCATCATCCGGCCGCACATCTTCGGGAACCAGAAGGCGACACCGGCGTAGGCGGCGAACACCACGGTGCCGAACACCACGTAGTGGAAGTGCGCGACCACGAAGTAGGAGTCGGACACGTGCCAGTCCAGCGGCGGGGAGGCCAGCAGCACGCCGGTCAGGCCACCGAGGAGGAAGGTCACGAGGAAGCCGACCGACCACAGCATCGGGCTCTCGAAGGTCATCTGGCCGCGCCACATGGTGCCGATCCAGTTGAAGAACTTCAGCCCGGTGGGCACCGCGATCAGGTAGGTCAGGAAGGCGAAGAACGGGAGCAGCACCGCGCCGGTGGCGAACATGTGGTGCGCCCACACGGCCAGCGAGAGGAAGCCGATGGCGAGGGTCGCGCCGACCATGCCCTTGTAGCCGAACAGCGGCTTGCGGGCGAAGACCGGGATGATCTCGGTGACGATGCCGAAGAACGGCAGCGCGATGATGTAGACCTCGGGGTGCCCGAAGAACCAGAACAGGTGCTGCCACAGCATCGGCCCGCCGTTCTCGGGGGAGTAGATGAGGGCGCCGAGGTTCCGGTCGGCCAGCAGCGCCAGGAGCGCCGCGGTCAGGATCGGGAAGGCCAGCAGGATCAGGATGGCCGTCACCAGGGTGTTCCAGGTGAAGATCGGCATCCGGAACATGGTCATGCCGGGTGCGCGCAGGCAGACGATCGTGGCGATGAAGTTGACGCCACCGAGGATCGTGCCCAGGCCGGAGACCGCCAGGCCGCCGATCCAGAGGTTCCCGCCCACGCCCGGGCTGTTGACGATGTCGGACAGCGGGGTGTAGGCCGTCCACCCGAAGTCCGGCGCGCCGCCGGGGGTGATGAAGCTGGACACCACGATCGTGCTGCCGAACAGGAACAGCCAGAACGACAGCGCGTTCAGCCGCGGGAAGGCGACGTCGGGCGAGCCGATCTGCAGCGGCATGATCAGGTTGCCGAACGCGAAGAACAGCGGCGTCGCGAACATCAGCAGCATCAGCGTGCCGTGCATCGTGAACAGCTGGTTGTACTGCTCGGGCGACAGGAACTGCAGCTGCGGCCGCGCGAGCTCAGCCCGGATCAGCATGGCCATCAGGCCACCCAGGATGAAGAAGACGAACGACGTCGTCAGGTACATCAAGCCGATGGTCTTGTGGTCGGTGGTCCGCAGCAGGTTGGACAGCCGCGACCCCTTCTCGACCACGTGGGCCGGGCTCGGCCGACTCACGATGGGCGCCGGTGCAATCGTCACGCCCCGCAGCTTAGACGGGCCTCCGGCAGTCCTCGCCGCGGGACGGGGTTGGCGCGTCGGAGGTCAGACCCGGCCGTCCGGGCGCGGCCCGTCCGGGCGGGCGTAGACGGCCACCCGGACCGCGACGGTGACCTCGACCGGCTCGGGCAGCGCGGCGATCCGACCTGCGCGGACGTCGGCCGGGAGGTGCCGGGCGTGCGGGCCCATCCCCACCAGCGTGGCCACGGCGGCCCGGTCCAGGTGCAGGACGTCGCGCCGCTCGCCGGCCGCCACCGGCACCAGGTGCGGCTCCAGCGAGCCGGCCAGCCGGGCGGCCTTGTCCGGGTCCACCCGCAGCAGGCCCAGCGGTCCGACGAGCTCCCCCAGGTGGTCCGCGGCGGGCGTGACCACGACCAGCCGCCCCGCCGGGTGCAGGACCCGGGCGATCTCCGGGCCGTTCCGTGGCGCGAAGACGACCAGCACCCGGTCGGCCGCGCCGTCCCGGACCGGCAGCCGGGCCCAGGTGTCGGCGACGACCGCCATGGCCCGTGGGTGCACCCGGGCGGCCCGGCGCGCGGCGAAGGGCGAGGAGTCCAGGACGAGGCCGACGGCACCGGGGACGCGGTCCAGGACGGCGGCGAGGTGGTGGCCGGTGCCGCCGCCGAGGTCCAGCAGCAGCCCGGGCTCCGCTCCCCCGCCGTCGAGCACGGCGTCGCCCAGCGCTTCGCTGAGGCCTGCGTAGTGACCGGCGGCGAGGAAGGCCACCCGGTCGGCGACCATCTCCGCCGAGTCGCCCGAGGGCGCGCGGTGCCCCGGCGGCAGCAGCGTCACGTGGCCCTGACGGGCCCGGTCGTAGGAGTGGCCGGCCGGGCACCGCAGCACCGCACCGTCCCCGCCGACGGCCAGCGGGCCGCCGCAGACCGGGCAGGCCAGCGCCGCCACCGCGGCGTCCGGCAGGTCGGGGCGCCTCACGTGCGGGGCGGCACCGCGTGGACGACGACGTCGCGCAGCTGCCCGGCGTCGGCCACCGCGGTGACGAAGGTGCCGTGCGGCTGGCGCCGCCGGTCGGTCGGCGACCCGGGGTTGATCAGCCGCAGGCCGGTCGGTGCCGTGGTGTCCCACGGGATGTGGCTGTGGCCGAAGACGAGGACATCGGTGCCGGGGAAGCGGGCGGCGCACCGGAGCTCCCGCCCCTTCGCGTCCCCGGTCTCGTGGACGACGGCCAGGCGCAGCCCCTCGATCTCGGCGCGGGCCACCTCCGGCAGCCGCTCGCGCAGCGCTCCGTGGTCGTTGTTGCCGTGCACCGCCACCAGCCGCCGCGACCGCTCCTCGAGCAGGTCCAGCAGCGCCACGTCGACCCAGTCACCGGCGTGGACCACGACGTCCGAGGTCACGATCGCGTCCCAGAGGGAACGAGGTAGGTCACGGGCCCGCTTCGGCACGTGCGTGTCCGAGGTGAACACCAGCGAAACAGGCACGACGACATCGTCGCAGGCCGCTACGTTGCTGCCTCGGCCGGCGATCCCGGCCCACCCGCCCGATCGATGAGGACCCCGTGACCGATCCCTCGCGCACCACCTCCGCCCGCGGCGCCCAGGCCTCCGCCGACGAGCCCTACGAGCGCCGCTGGCTGGCCCTCGGCATCATCTCGATGACCGTCCTGCTGGTGGTCCTCGACGCCACGATCGTCAACATCGCGCTGCCGGCGATCCGCACCGATCTGGAGATCAGCACCGCCAGCCAGCAGTGGATCGTCACCGCCTACACCCTCACCTTCGGCGGCTTCCTGCTGCTCGGCGGCCGCATCGCCGACTTCGCCGGCCGCAAGCGCGCCTACCTCGCCGGCGCGGCGGGCTTCGCGCTCGCCTCGGCGCTGGGCGGCCTGGCCCAGAACGAGGCGATGCTCTTCGGCGCCCGGGCACTGCAGGGCCTGTTCGCCGCTCTCCTGGCACCGGCGTCCCTCGCGCTGATCACCACGCTGTTCACCGAGCCCAAGGAGCGGGCCAAGGCCTTCGGCGTCTACGGGGCCCTGGCCGGTGGCGGTGCCGCCATCGGGCTGCTGATGGGCGGCATCCTCACCGAGTACGCCAACTGGCGCTGGTGCTTCTGGGTCAACCTGCCCATCGCCCTGCTCGCCATCGTGCTGGCCTCGAGGTTCGTCCCGGAGAGCAAGGCGCCGGGCGACACCAGCTACGACATCCCCGGCGCGGTGCTCGTCACCGCCGGCCTGGCCTCGATCGTCTACGGCTTCACCCGCGTCGCCCAGGCCTCGCAGAGCAACTCCGAGTCGGCACGGGCCGCCAACCAGGCGGCCCAGGCAGAGGGCGGCGCGCTGGTGTCGCCCGAGAGCGGCTGGGCCGACGGGCTCGCCTGGGTGTTCATCGTCGGTGGCGTGGTGCTGGTGACCCTCTTCGTCGCGCTCGAGCTGCGGACCCGCAACCCGCTGCTGCCGATGCGCATCGTCCTGGACCGGAACCGCGGCGGGGCCTACCTGACCTCGATGCTCGTCGGCGCGGGTCTCATCGGCTCGTTCTTCTTCCTGTCGCTGTACTTCCAGCAGGTGCTGGGCTACTCGCCGGTGCAGGCGGGCCTCGCGTCGCTGCCCACCACGCTGGGCGTCTTCATCGCCGCCGGCGCGGCCAGCGTCCTGGTGCCGAAGATCGGGCCCCGGCCGCTCATGATCGCGGGCGGGCTGTTCGCCGCCGCCGGGCTGTTCACCCTCTCCTTCGTCGAGGTGGACACCGGGTTCTGGCAGCTGCCGCTCCCGGGCGAACTGCTGCTGGGCCTGGGCCTGGGCTTCACGTTCGTGCCGCTGTCCAACCTGGCGCTCATCGGCGCCGGGCCGCGCGATGCCGGCGCGGCCAGCGCGATGCTCAACGCCACCCAGCAGGTGGGTGCCTCCATCGGCACCGCCGTCCTGGCGTCGCTGTCGGTGGCAGCGATCAGCACCTTCACCGCGGATGCCCTGGCGTCGGGCGGCGATCCCCGGGACCCGGCCATCGGGCTGGAGGCGCAGGTGGAGGGCTACACCACGGCCTTCACCTGGGCGTCGGGGCTGCTGGTGATCGGGGCGCTCGTGTCGGCGTTCCTGGTCAAGGCGACCAAGGAGGACCTGCCGGCCGACGACGCCGTCGTCCACGCCGGCTGAGTCCGGGCGGGCTCTTCCAGTGGACCCGTCGCGGGGGCCGGAGGCCCCCGACGGGTCCACTCGCGGGGCTCAGCGGCGCCGGGGAACGGCTCCTGGCCGCGGTGTCGTCCGGAGGACGACGATGTGCTCGGTCAGCGCTCGGCGAGGGCGCGCAGGCGCGCGTTGTAGGCGTTGAGCTCGGCGTCGCCGCTGCGGTCGGCCGCCCGGTCCAGCGCCCGGGCGCGGCGCTCGTCCGAGCCCATCCAGGAGGCCAGGACGACGATCAGCACGATCACCGTCGGCAGCTCGCCGAAGGACCAGGCGATGCCCCCGGCGACGCTCTGGTCGCCGATCGGGTCGATGCCCCAGCCCGCCGGCGGGTTCACGAAGCTGTCCACGAGCAGCGAGCTGGCCATCATCACCGCGACGCCGAAGAAGGCGTGGAACGGCACCGGGATGAGCAGTTCGAGGATGCGCGTGGGATGGCTGTGGATGCCCGGCCACGGGTCCTGGGCGATGACCGGCCCGAAGAACAGCAGCCCGGTGACGACGAAGTGGGCCAGCATGAACTGGTGCCCCACCGGGTTGCTCATCAGCGCGTCGAACACCGGCGTGAAGTAGATGCCGTAGAGGCTGGCGATGAACAGCGGCACCGTGAAGAACGGTGAGGCCAGGAACCCGGTGACCCGGCTGTGCAGGAAGTTCAGCAGCAGGGCGCGCGGCGCGGCGACCGCCCCCTGACCCCGCGGCAGGGTGCGCAGCGCCAGGGTGACGGGAGCAGCCACCAGCAGCAGCACCGGCGTGATCATCGCCAGCACCATGTGCTGGACCATGTGCACGCTGAACAGCACCATGCTGTAGCCGTTGAGCCAGGTGCCGGTCATGGCGACCAGCGACAGCGTCCCCGCGATCCAGGACGCGGTGCGCCACCACGGCCAGGAGACGCCGGTCCGCCTCAGCATGACGACGGCGACCAGGTAGGCGATCAGCCCGACGATGCCGAGGACGGCGAGCACCGACCAGGGCTCCAGGTGCGGCAGGAACAAGCGCCCCCAGGTGGGCGGCTCGCCCGGCACCCACATCCCGGAGTGGTCCCCGTGCCCGTGATCCACCGACGCCTCCGTCTCCCTGCCGGTCAGTACTCGCACCACTGTCCCACCGCCGCAGCGTTCTGGAACGGCCACCCGTCCAGGGCCCCGCGCCTGAGCCTGCGAAGGGTGGGGAGGACGGGGTCCTTCTTCAGTCGTGGACGGGCGCCTCGTGGCCGGCGTGCGACGGCGACTCCAGCTGGAAGGTGCAGTGGTCCATGTCGAAGTGTGCGCCGAGGCACACGCACAGCGCGTCGAGCACCCGGCCGCCGTGCCCGGCGTCCAGCGCCGCGTCGGTGACCACGACGTGCGCCGAGAGCACCGGGGAACCGGACGTGATCGTCCAGGCGTGCAGGTCGTGCACGCCGACGACGCCGTCGACGCCGAGGATGTGCTCGCGCACGCTGTCGAGGTCCACGCCCCGCGGCGCGGCCTCGAGCAGGACGTCGAGCGCCTCGCGCAGCAGGCTCCAGGCGCGCGGCAGCACGAGCACGCCGATCACCAGGGACGCCACCGTGTCGGCCGGCGTCCAGCCGGTGACCGCGATGACGAGGGCGGCGACGATGACCGCCACCGAGCCGAGCGCGTCGGCGAGCACCTCCAGGTAGGCGCCGCGCAGGTTGAGCGACTCCCCCTGCCCCTGGTGCAGGACGGCGAGGGAGACCAGGTTCACCGCGAGACCGACGAGGCCGACCGCCAGCACCAGCCCCGAGGCGATCTCCGGCGGGTCCCCGATGCGGCGGACCGCCTCGACGAGCACGTACGCGGCGACGGCGAGCAGCAGCAACCCGTTCGCGACGGCGGCGAGGATCTCCGCGCGCTGCCAGCCGAAGGTGCGGCGCCCCCTGGCGGGCCGCTGGGCGAGGCCGACCGCGGTGAGCGCCAGCGCGATGCCGACGGCGTCGGTCGCCATGTGGCCCGCGTCGGCCAGCAGCGCCAGCGATCCGCTCACGAGCGCGCCGACGACCTCGGCCACGAGCACGGCGAGGGTCAGCCCCAGCACGACGGCGAGCCGACCGCGCCGACTCCCGGCCGCGGTGCCCCCGGCGGTCCCGTGGTCGTGCCCCATGCGCCCTCCTCGGCCGTCCCGTCCGGAAGTCTGCCGGACGCACGACGCCCCCGGTCGGAGGAGTCCGGTCGGGGGCGTCGAGGTGCTCTGGTCCGGCGTCAGATCTGGACGCCGCGCTCCCGCAGCCAGGGGAGGGGGTCGACCTTGGTGCCGTTCATCCCGCCGACGTGCACCTCGAAGTGCAGGTGCGGGCCGGTGGACTGGCCGCGGTTGCCCAGCAGCGCGATCGTGTCGCCGGCGCGGACGACCTGGCCCGGCTCGACGAGGATCTCGTCCATGTGGCCGTAGACGGTCACGTCGCCGTCGTCGTGCTGGATGTACACGGCCAGGCCGTACCCGCTGGCCGCGCCGGCCTCGAGGACGACGCCGTCCATGACCGCGTACTCAGGGGTGCGCATGGGCGCCGCCAGGTCGATGCCGGTGTGCACCGTGCCCCATCGCGCGCCGAAGCCGCTGGTGAGCCGGGCACCGTTGATCGGAGCCACGACCTTCGGGCGGGCCGCCTCGGCAGCGGCCACGACGGCGAAGAAGTCGGCCTTGGTCTGGGCGTCGGCGGCCGCGGTCGACGCCGCGTCGCGCTCGTTGCGGCTGACCACCAGCTCCTGGAGCAGGCGGGTGGACCGGGCGTCGGCCAGGGCCGCCGTCGGCTCCGCCTCGATGCCGAGCTGCTCGGCCACGCTGACCGTCTCGGCGACGGCGGGCGCGTCGGCGCGTGCGGCCGGGTCGGTGTCGACGAGCGCACCCATGCTCAGCGCACCCACGAGGCCGGCGGCCAGGTAGAAGGCGGGACGGCGGCGCACGACCGCCCTCCGGTGGCGGCCGATGCGCCGGCCGCGCCGGTCGAAGGCTGCCAGGGCGACCTCGGCCGGTGCGCTCTGCAGCGGGGCGAGCGCCTCGTCCACGAACGCCGGCGCGGTGTCCTCGGGGGACTCCACCGGCGCGAGGACGACCACGTCGGCGACCGGGGCCTCGACCACGGGGGTCTCGACGGCGATCCGGGTCTCCCCCGCGGCAGTCTCGACGACGACGTCGGCCACGGCCGCCGGGCGGGGACGCGGGCGCGGCGACGGGCGCCGCACCGGCGCACGGGCCTGCTCGGGAGCTGCGGACGTCGCCGGAGCGGCGGCCTGCACGGTGGTGGCCGGCGTCGCAGCGGTCGCCGCGGTCGACCGCTTCGCGGGCGTGGGCTTCTTCGCAGGCGTGGGCTTCTTCGCAGCGGTCGTGGGCTTCGCTGCGGCGGCCGTCTTCGCCGCGGTCGTGGGCTTCGCGGCGGACTTCTTCGCGGCGGTGGTGGCCCGGGCCGCGGCGGTGCGCGCCGTCGTCGCCCCCGCGCTGGCGGCCTTGGCGGCGGCCGTGCGGGCGGTACCCGCCTTCGCCGCGGCGCTCCGGGCGGCGGCGGACCCCGCGGCCGCGGTCGTCGCGGCCCGGGCACGGGCGGCCAGCGAACCGGCAGCCGTCACGGCCCTGCCCGTCGAGCGGCCTGCGCCGGTGCGGTCAGCGACGGCCCCCGTGCGCGACGCCTTCCCCTGGCGCTGCTGCGGGACCTGCGGAGAGACCTTCCCGTCGACCTCTCCGGCACGGCTGCGCGAGTTCACGCGGGCCGCTGCGGGGGCGTCGCGGAAGCGACCTCCCGACCGTCGTCGACGGGTCGATCGTGGTGGAGCGAGGTCATGCACCTGGACTTCCGTAGGGGCCATTGCCGTGCTCCCGGGGAGAGGAGCGGGGCCCATGTAAACACGTCGTGATCGGTTCGTGATCTGTCCTGCGGGGTATTGACCTGCAGTTCTGTGGGCTGTGACACCGAAAACCGGAGGTGTCATTCAGCCCGTGGTAACGGCCGTGTGACGGAAAGTGAGTGGCACGCCGCAGCTGGTTGAAAGTTGCGCGAGGCCGCCCGCCGACGGGCACAGGGCCGTCCGCAGCGCCGAAATCCGGCCCTATCGAGGGAGAAGAACCGCATGCGCGCAGTGACCTGGCACGGCCGAGGGGACGTCCGAGTGGACACCGTCCCGGACCCGACCATCCAGGACCCCACCGACGTGATCGTCGAGATCACCTCCTCGGGCATCTGCGGGTCCGACCTCCACCTGATCGAGGTCATGGCGCCGTTCATGTCCGTGGGCGACGTCATGGGCCACGAGCCGATGGGCGTGGTCCGGGAGGTCGGCCGCGAGGTGACCGCCGTCAAGGCCGGGGACCGGGTCGTCGTCCCGTTCAACATCTCCTGCAACACCTGCTGGATGTGCTCGCAGGGGCTGCACTCGCAGTGCGAGACCACCCAGAACCGCGAGCAGGGCATGGGTGCCTCGCTGTTCGGCTACACGAAGCTCTACGGGCAGGTGCCCGGCGGCCAGGCGGAGTACCTCCGCGTGCCCTTCGGCAACACCCTGCCGATCACGGTGCCCGACGCCCCGCTGGACGACCGGTACGTCTACCTCTCCGACGTCCTCCCGACCGCCTGGCAGGCCGTGCAGTACGCCGGCATCCCGCAGGGCGGCAGCGTGCTGGTCCTCGGCCTCGGCCCGATCGGCGACATGAGCACCCGCATCGCCAAGCACCTCGGCGCCGGACAGGTCATCGCCTCCGACGTCGTCCCCGAGCGCCTGGCCCGTGCCCGGCGCAACGGCATCACCGTCATCGACTCCACGACGCAGGCCGACGTGGTGGCCCAGGTGCGCGACCTCACCGACGGCCGCGGTCCCGACGCCGTCATCGACGCCGTCGGCATGGAGGCGCACGGCTCCCCGCTGGCGACCTTCGCGCAGAAGGCGACCGCGATCGTCCCCGACGCGATCATGGAGAAGGTCATGCAGGTGGCCGGGGTCGACCGGCTGGCGGCGCTGAACACCGCGATCGAGGCGGTCCGCCGCGGCGGCACCATCTCCCTGTCCGGCGTCTACGGCGGGGCCACCGACCCGCTGCCCCTCATGCGCATGTTCGACAAGCAGATCCAGCTGCGCATGGGCCAGGCCAACGTCTGGCGCTGGGTGCCCGACATCTTGCCGCTGCTGCTCGAGGGCGACCCGCTGGGCGTCGACGACTTCGCCACGCACCGGGTGCCGCTCGAGCAGGCGCCCGAGGCCTACGCGAACTTCCGCGAGAAGAAGGACGGCGCCGTCAAGGTGCTGCTCCAGCCCTGACCCGGCACACCGGGGGCGGGCTCCGGCCCGCCCCCGGTGTGAGCAGCCGCACGGTCGATCGGGGCATGGCCGCCCCCGGTCGGCCGCTGTAGGACCTCGTGCCCCGCGCCCTGCTCGCCCTCGCCATCGGCGCGTTCGGCATCGGCACGACCGAGTTCGTCGTCATGGGCATGCTGCCCGAGATCGCCGACGGCCTGGACGTGTCGGTGTCCGCCGTCGGCCTGCTGATCTCCGCCTACGCCATCGGCGTGGTGGTGGGCGCCCCCACCCTCACCGCGCTCGGGCTGCGGTTCACGCCCCGCCAGACGCTCGTCGCGCTGATGGTGGTCTTCGTCGTCGGCAACCTCCTGGCCGCGTGCGCCCCGACCTACGGCATGCTCGCCGCGGCGCGGGTGCTCACGGCGCTGGCGCACGGCTCCTTCTTCGGCGTCGGCGCCATCGCCGCGCGCCGGCTCGTCGCCCCGCAGCGGGCGACCCAGGCCATCTCGCTGATGGTCACCGGGCTGACGCTGGCCAACGTGGTCGGCGTCCCGGCCGGCACCTGGGTCGCCCAGCAGACGAGCTGGCGGCTGGTGCTGGCGGCCATCGCCGGCATCGGGGTCCTGACCATCGCGGGCCTGCTGGCCTGGCTGCCCGCGGACGGGGGCGAGCCGGCCGACCTGCGGACCGAGCTCTCCGCCTTCCGCAGCCGCACGGTCTGGCTGGTCCTCGCCCTGACCATGGTCGGGTTCGCGGCCACCTTCGCCGTCTACAGCTACGTGACGCCGATCCTCACCGACCTCGCGGGCCTCTCCCCCGGCAACGTCACGCCGGTGCTCGCGCTGTTCGGCGTCGGCACCACGGCCGGCACGCTGCTGGGCGGCCGGCTGGGCAGGCACGTCGACTTCGGGTTCGTCGCGCTCGGGATGCTCGGCGTCGCCGTCGTCCTCGTGGTGTTCGCCTTCTCCGCCCGCAACGCCGTCGCCGCCGTCGTCCTGCTGGTGCTGTTCGGCACGTTCGGCTTCGCGATGGGCCCGATCGTGCTCAACGGCGTGATCGAGGCCGCCGACGTCCCCGGCGGCAGCCTGGTGTCGGCGGCCAACCAGGCGGCCTTCAACGTGGCCAACGCCCTCGGTGCGGCGCTGGGCGCGCTGGTGATCTCGCAGGGCCATGGCCTCACCGCACCCATGTGGGTGGGCGCCGGGCTCGCCGTCGCCGGCGCCGGGATCGCGCTGGCGGTGCGACGGGCCGGCCGGCGTCCCGACCCGGCGCGGCTGCTCCGCGACGGCGCCGTCGTCACCGGAGCGGTGCCGGCGGGCTGAGCCGCGCATACCTGCCTGCCGTCGGGTAGGGAGGCGGGCATGACCATCGGCACCGCAGAACCCTCCGGCAGCTACCCCCTCGGCGATCGCACCGTCTTCCGCCTCGGCTACGGCGCGATGCAGCTCGCCGGTCCGCACGTGATGGGACCGCCCGCCGACCGGGAGGAGGCGGTCGCGGTGCTCCGCCGCGCCGTCGAGCTCGGCGTGAACCACATCGACACCAGCGACTACTACGGCCCGCACGTGGTGAACGAGCTCATCCGCGAGGCGCTGCACCCCTACCCCGAGGACCTGGTGATCGTCACCAAGGTCGGCGCCCGGCGGACCCCCGAGGGCGACTGGCCCGAGGCCCTCTCGGCCGACGAGCTGCGTTCCGCCGTCGAGGACAACCTGCGCCACCTGGGCGTCGAGGCGATGGACGTGGTGAACCTGCGGATGCCCGGGTTCGCCGAGCCGGTCGAGCGCTCGCTGGCCGAGCCGTTCGAGGCCCTCGCCCAGCTGCAGCAGGAGGGCAAGGTGAAGCACCTGGGCATCAGCAACGTGACGACGCAGATGCTCGCCGAGGCCCAGGCGATCGCGCCGGTCGTCTGCGTGCAGAACCACTACAACCTGGTGCACCGCGACGACGACCCGATGATCGACGCCCTGGCCCGCGAGGACATCGCCTACGTGCCGTTCTTCCCGCTCGGCGGGTTCACCCCGCTGCAGTCCGCCGCGCTGGAGACGGTGGCGCGCCGGCTGGGGACGACGCCGATGCAGGTGGCGCTGACGTGGCTGCTGGCCCGGTCGCCGAACGTGCTGCTCATCCCGGGGACGTCGTCGGTGGCGCACCTGGAGGAGAACATGGTGGCCTCGGCCCGCGAGCTGGGTCCGCTGGAGCTGGAGGAGCTCGACCGCATCGGCGGTACCGGCGAGCCGGACGTCGACCTGTAGGCGTCAGCCGCCCACGGGACCGAGCACCCGGTCGAGGTGCGCGTTGCCGAGCACCCCGGCCGGGTCCAGCCGGGCCCGCAGGGCGGTGAACTCGTCGAACCGCGGATAGCGGGTGCGCAGCGTGGCGGCGTCCAGGCCGTGCAGCTTCCCCCAGTGCGGCCGGCCGCCGACGCTGCCGGCCATCGACTCCAGGGCGGCGAACCAGGCGCCGGGGTCGGTGCGGGCCGGCACGTGCGCGGCGATGTACGCGGTGTCGCGGCCCGAGGCGGTGGACAGCGGGATGTCGTCGGCGGCGGCGACCCGCACCTCGACGGGGAAGGAGGCCCGGAACTCCCCCGCCGTCGCGATGCGGTGCAGCTCGGTCAGGATCGCGGGCGCCTCGTCCCGCGGGACGGCGTACTCCATCTCGAGGAAGCGCACCCGGCGACGGCTGACGAAGACGCGGTGCGAGGTGTCGGTCCACGTTCGCCTGCCCAGACCCCGGGCGGTGACTTCGGCCAGCTTCGGGATCAGCGCCGGCCTCCGGCGGCCGGCCGCGACCATGCCCGCGAAGACCCCGTTGGACAGGACCTCGTCCTCCCAGACGGCGCGCCAGCGCTTCAGCGGGGCGAGTCCGGCCTCGAGCGGCAGGCGGGTGTTGCGCTTGGTCTGGCACCGGTCGGTGTGCGGGAACCAGTAGAACTCGACGTGGTCGGTCGAGGTCATGAACTCGGCGAACCCGTCCAGCAGGTCGCCCAGCCGGGCCGGTCCCTCCTCCGCCCGCAGCGCGAACGCCGGCTCCGCCTGCAGGGTCACCGTGTCCAGCACACCGAGGGCGCCGAGGCCGACGCGGGCGGCGGCGAAGACGTCGGCGTTCTCGTCGGCCGAGCAGCGCAGGCGCGACCCGTCGGGCAGCACCAGCTCCAGGGCCCTCAGCTGGGTGGCCAGACCGCCGAACCGCGCCCCGGTGCCGTGCGTGCCGGTGGAGAGCGCGCCGGACACGGTCTGCCGGTCGATGTCCCCGAGGTTGGTCAGCGACCAGCCCCGTGCGGCGAGCTCGGCGTTGAGCCGGTGCAACGGCATCCCCGCCTGCACCGTGACCAGCCCGGAGTCGTCGACGTCGACCAGGGCGGCGTGCCGGTCGAGCACCAGCTGGACGTCCTCGGGGCGGCCGATCCCGGTGAACGAGTGCCCGGAGCCGATGGGGCGCACCCGGCGGCCGGCGCCGGCCGCCCGCAGGAGGGCGGCGGCGATCTCGTCGGCACCCGCCGGATGGACGACGTCCACCCCCGCCACCCGCTGGTTGCCGGCCCAGTTCCGCCAGTTCCCGGTGTCCGCCATGGCTCCTCCTTGCCGCCGGGAGGGCGCCCGGACGGGCAGCAGCCTGACCGGCACCCCGGGCCGGGTCAAGCGACGGGCCGACCGCCCGACCGGCCCACCCGACCCCAGGCATAGGAGGCTCTACCTATGGTTCCGGGACCCAAGACATAGGCAAAGGTTCCTATGCCTGCGGGGGGCGGCAGCGTCAGCGGGCGCGGGCGACCCGGGTCTCGTCGAACACCGGCTCGGCCGACTCGTAGACCCGGCCGTCGGCGCCGAACACCAGGAACCGGTCGAACGAGCGGGCGAACCATCGGTCGTGCGTCACCGCCAGCACGGTGCCCTCGAACGCGGCCAGCGCCTCCTCCAGCGCCTCGGCCGAGAGCACGTCGAGGTTGTCGGTGGGCTCGTCGAGCAGCAGCAGCGTGGCGCCACCCAGCTCGAGCATCAGGATCTGGAACCGCGCCTGCTGCCCACCCGACATCGTCCGGAAGGGCTGGTCGGCGGCACCGCTGAGCCCGTAGCGCCGCAGCGCCGCCATGGCCCGGCCGCGGTCGACCCCCGGCCGGCCCGGCTCGCCGTGCCAGAGCAGGTCCACCGGCGTCCGGTCCTGCCACTCCGGATGGGCGTGGGTCTGCGCGAAGATGCCGGGGACGACGCGGGCGCCCAGCCGCCAGGAGCCGGTGTGCGCCACGTCCTGCCCGGCGAGCAGCCGGAGGAAGTGCGACTTGCCGGCTCCGTTGGCACCCAGGACGCCGACCCGGTCGCCGAACCACAGCTCGGCGTCGAAGGGCTGCATGAGCCCGGTCAGCTCCAGCCCCTCGGCGATCACCGAGCGCACCCCGGTGCGCCCACCGCGCAGCCGCATCGCCACCTTCTGGTCCGGCGGGCGGTCCGGCGGCGGTCCGGCGGCCTCGAACTTGGCCAGCCGGGTCTGCATGGCGTGGTACCGGTTGGCCATGTCCGGGGAGTTCGCGGCCTGCTGCTGCATGGTGCGCACCAGGTCGATCAGCCGCTGGTGCTCCTCGTCCCAGCGACGGCGCAGCTCCGCCAGCCGCTCGTGCCGCGCGGTGCGGGCCTCCGGGTAGGAGGCGAAGCCGCCGCCGTGCACCCACGCCGTCCCGCCCTCGACGGTGATGACCCGGTCGGCCACCCGGGCCAGCAGCTCGCGGTCGTGGCTGACGAACAGCACCGTCTTGCGGGTCTCGAGCAGCCGCTCCTCGAGCCAGCGCTTGCCCGGGACGTCGAGGTAGTTGTCCGGCTCGTCGAGCAGCAGCACCTGGTCGGGGCCGCGCAGCAGCGCCTCCAGCGCCAACCGCTTCTGCTCCCCGCCGGAGAGGGTGGACAGCTCGCGGTACTTGCACCGGTCGTAGGGGACGCCCAGGGCGGCCACGGTGACGGTGTCCCAGGTGACCTCGATGTCGTAGCCGCCGACGTCGCCCCAGTGCGCCAGCGCGGTGGCATAGGCCATCTGGGTCGGCTCGTCGTCGCTCTCCATCATGGCCAGCTCGGCGGCCTCGACCGCGTGCCACGCGTCCTGGACGGCGGACGGCGCGAGGTCCACGAGCAGCCGCTGGACGGTGGTGTCGTCGCGCACCGAGCCGATGAACTGGCGCATCACGCCGAGCCCGCCCGTGCGCGCGATCGCCCCGGCTTCGGGCACCAGATCACCGGCGATGATGCGCAGCAGGGTCGTCTTGCCGGCCCCGTTCTCGCCGACCAGGGCCGCACGGGCGCCCTCGCCGACGCGGAAGGAGACCCCGTCCAGCAGCACCCGCCCGTCGGAGAGGGTGTGCCGGACCGCGCTCACGTCGACCGAACCGGAACCGATGCCCACCCGGACATCCTCCCGGCAGGGGCAAACCGATTCCGAGGGGCCCGCGGCTCAGCTGACGTGCATCCCCAGCCGGTAGCGGGCGAGACGCTCGACGAGCTCGGGCAGCGCCCCGACCGGCGAACCGCCGAGGTCCCGCCGGCTCTCCCGGACGACGCGGACGACCTGCTGCGGTCGTACCCGGCCCGCGTACTCGCCGCGCAGCCGCTGGACGGCCTGCTCGACGGCGGGGTCCGAGGAGGGCTGCTCGGACGAGGAGTCGGGACTGCTGGGCGGGACGGCCAAGGTCATCGACGATCTCCCAAGAAGGGGGTGCCGCGCTGTTCCGCGGCGGCTTCCCCAACCGTGCCGGGGAGCACCCGCGGACGCCAGGGACCTAGGTCATCGGGCCGCGTCGGGGGCCCTCTGGACGCCGTGGTCGGGCTCAGCCGAGGGCGAGCGAGAGCACCGTCGCCCCGGCCGCCAGGACCAGGGCGAGGACGAGGACGGCTGCCACGACGCGCCTGCGCCGCTCGGCGCGCGCTCCCCACATCTTCGACATCCCTGGCACGCTACCGCCGGACGCGCCGGGTGACGCCGTCCCCGCGCTCGTGGTGGAGATCGTCGTACCCGGGTGCCACGGTGGGCCGGTGACGACGACGCCGTCGGAGGTCGGCCTGCTGCGCCTGACCTCGCAGGTGCTGGCGGGTGCCCGAGCCGCCTCCCCGCTCGAGGCGGTCCAGCGGCTGCTCGCCGTCCAGGGCCAGGACTACCCCGGCGTACTCACCTCGCTCGCCCTGCGCGCGGCCGATCGCTCGCGGGCGGAGGTGCTGGCCGCGCTGGACCGCGGCGAGATCGTCCGCTCGTGGCCCATGCGCGGCACCCTGCACCTCACCGCGGCCCGGGACCTCCCGTGGATGCTCGACCTGCTCGGCGAACGGGCGATGGCCGGCGCGGCCAGGCGCCGGGCCTCCCTCGGCCTCACCGACGCCGACGTGGCGCGGTCGAACGAGGCGGTCGTGGCCGCGCTCTCCGGTGGGCGGCGGCTGAGCCGCGCCGAGCTGCTCGCGGCCATCGAGGCCGGCGGGGTGGCGGTCACCGGCCAGCGCGGCTACCACCTGCTCTGGTACGCCGCCCAGTGCGGTCACAGCTGCCTCGGCCCGACCGTGGACGGCGAGCAGCAGTTCGTGCTGCTGTCCGAGTGGGTGCCCGAGCCGCGCCGGCTGGAGCGGGAGGAGGCGCTCGGTGAGCTCGCGGCCCGCTTCTTCACCGGCCACGGGCCGGCCGGCGTGCACGACCTCGCCCGCTGGTCGGGTCTGACCGTCCGGGACTGCCGGGCCGGCCTCGCCACCGCCCGGGAGCAACTGGAGTCGATGACCGTCGGGGGCGCCGAGCACTTCCTCGACCCGGCCGTGCCCGACCGGCTCGACACCTGCCGCGAGGAGGCGGCGGGCACCTTCCTCCTCCCGGGCTTCGACGAGTTCGCGCTCGGCTACGGCGACCGCAGCGCCGTCCTCGACCCCGAGTTCGCCACGCGCATCGTGCCCGGCGGCAACGGCATGTTCCTGCCCACGGTCGTCGTCGACGGCCGGATCGTGGGCACCTGGCGCTACGAGGGCCGCGGTGCCCGCCGGACCGCCGTCGGCACCGCCTTCCGCCCGGGCGACGCCGGTCTGGTCAGCGCCGTGCCCGAGCTCGCCGCCGCGCTGCCCTGACCGGGCAGCGCGGCGGTCGGCGGGTCAGGCGGGCGCGCGCTCGACGAGGAAGATCGGGATCCGGCGGTCGGTCCTCGTCTGGTAGTCGGCGTAGTCGGGGAAGGCGGCGACCGCGCGCTCCCACCACTCCTCGCGCTCGGGGCCGTCGAGCTCGCGGGCCACGCCGTCCCACGGTTCGGGCCCGTCCTGGACGGTGACCTGGTCGGGGGCCGCCCGCAGGTTGGCGACCCAGGCCGGATTGGTCGGTGCGCCGCCCTGCGACCCGACCATCAGGTAGGCGCCGTCGTGCTCCACGCGCATGAGCGGCTGCTTGCGCACCTTGCCGCTCTTCGCCCCCCGGGTGCTGAAGATGACGACCGGCAGACCCCGGTCGAGCAGGGTGTTCCCCTCGCGCCCGCCGGTGCGCTCGTAGAGCTCCACCTGGTCGCGGACCCACTTCTGCGTGCTCGGCTCGTACTCACCCTCCAGCGGCATGGTCAGAAGGTAAGACCCGCGGCCCGTCCCGTCATCGCGGAGCGACGAAGTCGATGGTGTGCGGCACGAAGAAGCTGAGGTTGTCGGTGATCAGGCCGTCGCTCTCCCGGATGCCCAGGCCCGCCGGCTCGCCGTCGACCACCCACGCGCCCAGCACCGGGTGGTGCGGCCCGTCCACGCCGGCGAAGTCCGGCAGCGGCGCGAACTCCTGCACGACGAACCCCTCGGTGCCGTAGCGCCCGGGCAGCTGCGTGGTGACGGCGCCGTCCCGCACGATCGCGACGTTGGCGCCCTCGCGGCCCCACAGCGGCTTGCGGACGTAGGTCTGCCAGTGACGACGGCATCTCGTCGGCGAAGTAGGCCGGCAGCAGGTACTGCCCGAGCACCGGGTCGCTGCCGAACAGCTGCCACAGCACCGGCAGCAGCGCCTTGGTGCTCCACAGCATCTTGTAGGCCGGCTCCACCCACGTCGTCCCGCCGGGCCGGATCCCGTCGGCCAGGACGGCGGGGCCGAACTCGTCCTCGATCAGCCACTCCCAGGGGTAGAGCTTGAAGACGACGTCCAGGTGGCGGCCCTGCGGGTCGTAGAAGCGGCCGTCGCCGTCGTCGAGCACGATGTCCTCCACCACGAGCTCGACCGCCTCGTAGCCGGCCTGCACCACGGTGTCCATGAGGTAGGCGACGGTCATCCGGTCCTCGCCGGAGCTCTCCTCGCTCGTCCAGGCCAGGTGCACGCGCGGGCGGACGCCGGTGCGCCGCTCCCACTTCGTCAGGTTGCGCCGCCACGCCGCCACGAGGGTGTCGTGCAGCGCGTTCCACTGGTCGCGCCCCTGGCCGGTGAACAGGTGCCAGTTCCACTGCGTGACCGCGGACTCGACCAGCCCGGTCGGGGTGTCGGCGTTGAACTCCAGCAGCTTCGGCGGGCCGTCGCCGTCGTAGCGCAGGTCGAACCGGCCGTAGATGCTGGGCGGCTCCTCAGCCCAGGTGCGGCGGATCTGCGGCCGGGCCATCGGCGGGATGTGCAGCCGGTCGAACAGCTCGT
This sequence comes from uncultured Actinomycetota bacterium, assembly GCA_963747895.1. Taxonomy (GTDB): domain Bacteria; phylum Actinomycetota; class Actinomycetes; order Mycobacteriales; family Geodermatophilaceae; genus Blastococcus. The sequence continues at coordinate 33,869 of CAVVGX010000009.1, read as the reverse complement.
TGTCGACGACGTGGTCGCCCGCGGCCACGCACATCTGGAACAGCTGGCGCACCGCGCCCTCGAGCTCCTCGACCTCGGCCATCGAGAAGTCGTAGAACGGCCCCTCGCGCCAGTAGCTGCGCACCTCCCCACCGGGCAGGTGGGTGCGGTTGTAGACCAGGCCCTGGGACTCGATCTCCGCCTCCCAGCCCGGCCGGACGACCCCGCTCTCGATCCGCCGCACGGGTCAGCTGCCGGCGCCGGAACCGGCCCTGCCGCCGATCCCGCTGCCGATGCCGCCGCTCACCCGCTGTCCGGCGCTCACCTTGCCGGTGCCCGGGAGCCCGGCGCGCTGCCGGGCCACGGTGTCGCCGGGGTTGATCCGCGTCCCGCCCGAGGGCAGCACCGTGCCGACGGGCAGGCCGGGGCGGAAGCCGCCCAGGTAGAGGAAGAACAGCCCGCCGCCGCCGAAGCCGCCCCCGCGGTCGTCGTCGCACAGGTCCTCGTCGACGATCGTCCCGTTCTCGTCGGTGCAGTAGGCGACCTGCTCGTCGTCCTCACCGCCCGCGCCGCAGCCGGCCATGAATCCGGTCGCGGCGGTGGCGAGCACCGTCGTCGTGAGGGCGGCGCGGACGCGGTTGGAGACCGCCATGGACGTGTTCCTCCTCGGGTTCCCCCCGACAGTAGGTCCTCCTCCGGCGCGACCGCTCGGGCCGTGCGCCGTCCGCGGCCGGCGGTGCAGCACCGACTTCCCCGGGTCGCGGAGCGTGCCCCCCGAATGGCACCGTTCCCTGCGGCCGGTTCACCGGCCGCAGGCCGACCGGCCCTCGAGGGCCGCAGACGACGGAGGACCGCCGAGCATGAGGTACCGCGAGAGCGGCAGCCTGGACGCGTCCGGGGTGCGCGACACCCGGGGCAGCGGCGGGATGCGGGGTGGCCGGGGGCTCGCCGTCGGCGGCGGCGGCCTGGGCCTGGTGGGGCTGGTCGTCGTCGTCCTGCTGCAGGTCCTCGGCGGTGGGGAGGGCGGCAGCCCGGCCGGCGCGTTCGGGCTCGGCCAGGACCAGACCGTGGACAACTCCACACTGCAGCAGAACTGCCGGACCGGCGCCGACGCCAACGACTCGGTGGAGTGCGCGGTCGTCGCCGACGTCGAGTCGATCCAGGACTACTGGTCGGGGCAGCTGGGCGGGCAGTACGCCGCCACCGAGACCGTGTTCTTCACCGGCTCCGTGCAGACCTCCTGCGGCGGTGCCACCAGCGGGTCGGGGCCGTTCTACTGCCCGGCCGACCAGCTGGTCTACATCGACCTGACCTTCTTCGACCAGTTGCGCGAGCAGTTCGGCGCCCAGGGCGGGCTGTTCGTCGACGCCTACGTCCTCGCGCACGAGTACGGCCACCACGTGCAGAACCTGCTCGGCACCAACGCGCGGGTCACCCCCGGCGAGTCCGGGCCGAGCAGCGGATCGGTGCGGCTGGAGCTGCAGGCCGACTGCTTCGCGGGCGCCTGGGCGAACCACGCCGAGACCGTGCCCGACGACTCCGGCCAGCCGCTGATCGCCGACATCACCGACGACGACATCGACCGGGCACTGGACGCCGCCGCCCGCATCGGCGACGACTACATCCAGGAGAACCTCGGCAACGGCCGGGTGGACCAGGAGGCCTTCACCCACGGCAGCTCCGAGCAGCGCCAGCGCTGGTTCCGCACCGGCTACGAGACCGGCGACCCGAGCCGCTGCGACACCTTCGCCACCGACGACCTGGGATGAAAGAGGACCCCCGTGCCCCCCACCACTCGCGAGCTCGCGTCGGGCCCCTACCCGGGGGCCGAGAACTTCAGCCTCATTCGTGACGGGCACATCGCCGTCCTGACCATCGACCGCCCCGCCAAGCGCAACGCGATGACCGCGGAGATGTGGGCCGCGCTGCCCGAGGTGCTGGCCGGTCCCGCCGCCGACCCCGAGGTGCGGGTGCTCGTGGTGACCGGGGCCGGACCCAGCTTCTGCGCCGGCGCCGACATCGCCGGGCTGCTCGGCGGCCCGGACCCGCAGGACCCGATGGCCGAGCTCCGGGCCCACAACCTCCGGGCACAGGCGGCCCTGCGGGCGTTCCCGAAGCCGACGGTGGCGATGATCCGCGGGCACTGCATCGGTGGCGGCGTGGAGATCGCCGCCTCGTGCGACCTGCGCTTCGCCGACACCTCGAGCGTCTTCGGGGTGACGCCGGCGAAGGTCGGCATCGTCTACCCGCCGTACTCGACCCGGGCCCTCGTCGACCTGGTGGGCCCGGCGACGACGAAGTACCTGCTCTTCAGCGGTGAGCTGCTCGACGCGGCCGCCGCGCTGCGCACCGGGCTGGTCGACCGGCTGGTGGAGCCGGGGGAGCTCGAGGCCGAGGTGCGGCGCTTCGCGGGGATACTGGCCGCGCGCTCGGCGCTCACCCAGCGGGCGACGAAGGAGATCGTGGCGGCACTCACCGACGGCAGCGACGCCGAGGCCGTGGCCGCCCCCTGGTACCGCGAGACGATCACCGCGGGAGAGCTGCCGGAGGGGGTCGCGGCCTTCGCCGAGCGGCGTCCGCCGGGCTTCGGCTGGACAGGCTGACCTGCAGATCCTGTTTCGCTCCCCCTCCGCGAGGGGTACCTCAACCGTCGCGGCGCTCCCACGGAGCCTGCCCTGAGCGACACCGTCGTCGCCCCTCGGCTCTCCGCCCCGCCTGCCCGTGACGCATGGATGCGCCGGGTCCACGACCGGTTCCGGTACTGCCTGGATCAAGAAGATCCCGTCCCAGGTGTGGCCGATCCGCTCCAGGGTAGCGCCACTCCCGACCACGAGAACTGCCCATGAACACTGCCGAGGAGGACCGATGACTCACTCCATCGACGCCCCGCTCCCCCCGCCCACCACCACCACGGCGGGGAGCCCGGGCCAGAGCTCGTCGAACACGACCGACGTCGCCAAGGACGAGGCCCGCAACGTCGGCCAGACCGCGGCGCAGGCCGGCAACCAGGTCGCCTCGACCGCTGCCGATCAGGCCAAGCAGGTCGCGAACGAGACCCAGCGCCAGGCGCAGGACCTGCTGCAGCAGGGCCAGGCGCAGCTCAAGGACCAGACTGTCGCCCAGCAGCAGAAGGCCGCCCAGGGCCTCAGCTCGCTGGCCGGTGAGCTGCGCAGCCTCGCCGACGGGACCAGCGAGGGTGCCCCCGGACCGGCCCGTGACCTGCTCCAGCAGGCCTCCGGCTACATCGAGACGTTCGCCGACAAGCTGCAGAACCGCGAGCCGGCCGAACTGCTCGACGAGGTCCGCAGCCTGGCCCGCCGCCGTCCGGGCATGTTCCTGCTCGGTGCCGCCGCGGCCGGGATCGTGGCGGGCCGGCTGACCAGCGGCGTCCGCGCCGCGCACAGCGACTCCTCGCCCTCGGGCGGCGCGGGCACCTCCCCGGGGACCAACTACGTGGACCCGACGCCGGCCTACTCGGACACCACGTACACCGATCCCGCGAGCGCCTACGCAGGCACCGGCACCGCCGGCGCCGCCTACACGACGCCCGGCTCCGCCCCGCTGCCGCCGCCTCCGTACGGCACGGTTCCCCCCGAGGGCAGCGTCGCGCCGCCGGCCGCCCCGGCCGGCTGGGACGACCCGGCCCGGCGTCCGGGTGGGGTGGGCTGACGCATGAGCACCCCGTACACCCAGGGCCAGCCGACCGGCGGCCCCGGCTACGCCCCGCCGGTGGTGGAGCCCGAGACCCAGAACTACGCGGCCGACCACTCCGGTCAGCACAGCGGCGACCTCGGGACGCCGACGACGGCCGACGGCAGCCCGGACATCGAGGGCAACTCGGTCGGCGCGCTGATCGGTGAGGTCACCAAGGACCTCTCGACGCTCATGCGCCAGGAGCTCGAGCTGGCCAAGGTCGAGATGAAGGCCGAGGCGAAGAAGGCCGGCCAGGGCGCGGGCATGTTCGGCGCCGCCGGCTTCGCCGGATACATGGTCGCGCTGTTCCTCTCCCTCGCCCTCATGTGGGCGCTGGCCAGCGCCATCCCGACCGGTTGGTCGGCGCTCATCGTGGCCGTCCTCTGGGGCATCGTCGGTGCCGTCGCCTTCGTGATGGGCCGGAAGAAGTTCCAGCAGGTCAACCCCAAGCCCGAGCGCACCGTCGACACGCTGTCCCAGGTGCCCGGCGCTCTCAAGCCCCACTGACCACCCAAGACCGAGGAGTCGCACCAATGACCAGCAGTGACCCGGACGTCATCCGGCGGCAGATCGAGGACACCCGGCGCGAGCTCAGCTACGACGTCGACGCCCTCAACGAGAAGGTCAACCCCGCACGCGTCGTGGACCGGCGGGTCACCGCCGCCCGGGGGCGCGTCACCGGCCTCAAGGACAAGGTGATGGGTACCGCGAACGACACCCGGCAGTCCGCGCACGGGACGGCGTCCAACGCCGCCGGCTCCGTGCAGGACGCCGCCTCCAGCGCGGCCGGCGCCGTCCAGGGTGCCCCGGACGCGGCCATCCGCCAGACCCAGGGCAACCCCCTGGCCGCCGGTCTCATCGCCTTCGGCGTGGGCTGGCTGGTGTCCAGCCTGCTCCCGGCCACGCAGAAGGAACAGCAGCTGGCGCACCAGGCCGAGACGGCCGTCCGCGACAACAAGGACTCCCTGCTGGCCCCGGCCAAGCAGGCCGCCCAGGAGATCGGCGACGAGCTCAAGCCGGCCGCCCAGGACGCCGTGGAGTCGGTGAAGTCCACCGCTCAGGACGCCGCGGCGACCGTGAAGGACGAAGGGCAGCACGCGGCCCAGGACGTGCAGGGCCAGGCCCAGCACTCCAAGCAGACGGTGCAGGGCCAGGCGTCCGGCTCCTGATCCAGCCGGGTCCCCGACCCACCCGCTCGACACCGCGCCCCGCCGGGTCCTCCCGGCGGGGCGCAGTGCTGTCCACGGCCGTCCCGCGCCCGCCTGCGGGCCCTCACCCGTCGGGGTGACGCCGCCGTCGCCGGGTCTGCTGCGGCCACCGCGCACCGCCGACGTCTGAGGCATGACCGCCGCCGTCCTGGACCGTGGCCGCCCGGCCTCCTCGTGGCGGGCCACGCTGCGCGGCCCGGTGCCCGCCACGGTGCTGAACCTCGTCGCCGTGGCCGCGCTCGCGACCGGCGTGCTCCCCGTCGTCCAGGCCGGCCCCGTGCTGGCCGGTCTCGTCGCGGCCACCCTGGCGGTCGGCACGGACTGGCTCACCCGCGCCTCGACGTCGACCGTGCGGACCGTCGTCGTCCCCCTGGCCGGCACCGCGTCGGTCGCACTGCTGCACGCCGGCACCGGGGCCCCCGCACTGCTCCTCCTGGCGCTGGCCCCTGCGGGCGCGCTCGCCGGCACCGCGCAGCGCCTGGGCCGCCAGGCGCGGGTCATCGACCGGCTGCAGGCCGAGCAGGCGGCACTCCTGGTGCAGGTGCAGAGCCGCGCCGACGAGCTGGACCAGGCCTCGCGGATCCTGGCCGCCCGCGCGCAGACCATGACCAGCGTCATCGACGCGGTCACCGAGCAGTCGATCATCGGCACCGACCCCGACGGCACCATCCGGGTCTGGAACCCGGGCGCGGAGAAGCTGCTCGGGCTCCCCCGGGCCGACGTGGTGCGGCAGCGCTCGATCCTGGACTTCCACCTCACCGAGGAGCTCGAGGACGTGGCCGGGAACAGCGGCACCTCCGCCGGACTCTCCGCGCTGGTGCAGGCGGCCCAGGAGCACGGCAGCGACGTCCGGGACTGGACCTACGTGGGGGCGGACGGCCGTCAGCGCACCGTCTCGGTCGCCGTGACACCGCGCACCGACGACCGCGGTGTGCACGCCGGCTGGAACTTCGTCGGCACCGACATGACCGAGGTCCGGGCCACCGAGCGGATGAAGGACCAGTTCGTCAGCCTCATCTCCCACGAGCTGCGCACCCCGCTGACGTCGATCCTGGGCTACCTCGAGCTGGTGCTCGACGACGACGACCGGACCCTGACCGACGAGCAGCGCCAGTACCTGACCACGGTCGAGCGCAACGCCGACCGCCTGCTGTGCCTGGTGGGCGACCTGCTGTTCACCGCCCGCGTGGAGGCCGGCCAGTTCACCCTGCAGGCCGAGGACGTCGACCTGGCGGCGATCGCGCAGGCCGCCGAGGACACCGCCCGCGTCGCGGCCACGGGCGCCGGTGTGCGGCTGCGGGTGGAGGCACCCGCCGAGGGCCTGGTCCTGGCCGGTGACCCGCTGCGGCTCGGTCAGGCCTGCGACAACCTCGTGTCCAACGCCGTCAAGTTCACGCCCGCGGGCGGGGAGGTGACCCTCACCGTCGCCGCCGGCTGGCAGTCCACCGACGGCGCGGTCACCCCGGACGAGCGCCCCGGCGCGGTGCCGGTCGCCCAGCTGGCGGTGCGCGACACCGGCATCGGCATCCCCAACGACGAGCAGGGCAAGCTGTTCACCCGGTTCTTCCGGGCGTCGACCGCCCAGCGCAACGCCGTCCCCGGTGTGGGACTGGGCCTGTCGATCACCAAGGCGATCACCACCGCGCACGGCGGCACGCTGGACCTGGTGAGCGTCGAAGGCGAGGGCACCACCTTCACGCTCACGCTCCCCCGCCCCGCCTGACGGCCGCGCCCCCGCGCCCCCGACCCCTCCCCGGGGCCGGGGGCGCTCCGCTTTTCCGCGGAGAAGCAGACCGACTGAAGGCCGTCAGCGCGCCCAGCCGCCGGCCCCCTCGCAGGGGCCCGCTCCGAGCGCGCGAGGAGTGGGGGGCGAGGGGGTCCTCTTTCTTGCGGATTCCTTGCGCTTTCCGGGCGGGTGGCCTGCGGAAGGGCCTCCAGAGTTCTCCTTGTCGCCGGATGAGCCGGTGACACGGACACAGGGAGAACGAACATGAGCGCCAAGGTCACCGGCTCCACCACCCGCAAGGTCGTCGGCTCGCTCGGCGTCATCGGCGCGGCTGCTGCCGTCGCCGGCATGGGCACCTTCGGTTCCTTCACCGACAGCACCACCCCGGTCGCCACGACCATCACCTCCGGCACCGTCTCGATCGACCTGGCCAAGGCCTCGACCCTCGACTTCGCCGCCACCGACCTGATCCCCGGCGACTCGGTCACCCGCACCTACACGCTGAAGAACGACGGCAGCAGCGACCTCGGGACCATCAGCCTGACCTCGGCCGCCACGACGAGCAGCATCCTCACGACCGACGTCACCAACGGCCTGCAGCTGTCCGTGAAGTCCTGCCCCGTGGCCTGGACCCAGAGCGGCAACTCCTTCACCTGCGCCAGCGGCGAGAAGACGCTGCTCTCCTCGGGCCCCGCCGTCAGCACGGGCACCCTGAACGCGCCCGCCTCGCTGGCCGCCGGCAAGTCCGACAACCTGGCGATCACCTACGCGCTGCCCACCGCCGCCGGCAACGAGTTCCAGGGCAAGCAGGCCGCCTTCAGCCTCACCTTCACCGCCACCCAGCGCACCGCGCCGGCCGCGCGCTGACCCGGCTGAGCCGACCGGAGATCACACCATGACCGCCGTCCTCCCCGTCCGTCGCCCGGGGGCAGCACAGCCGCTGCCCCCGGCCGAGGACAACCGCTCCGCGCACGACCGGTTCGCCGGTCCGGCCCGCACACTGGGCCTGCTCGCCCCGTGGCTGGTCCGCGTGGTGGTCGGGCTGGCCGTCGCGGTCTTCGCACTGCTCGCCGTGGGACCCCACGTCCTCGGCTACCGCACCATGACGATGCTCACCGGCTCCATGGCCCCGATGATCGAGCCGGGCGACGTCACCGTCGTCACGCCGATCGCCGTCGCGGACGTCGCCGAGGGCATGGTCATCACGTACCACCAGCCGATCGGCGACCGCGCGCTCGTCACCCACCGGGTGGTCGAGGTCGACCGCACCGCCGACGGCCGGGTCAGCGTCCGCACCAAGGGCGACGCCAACGAGGCGATGGACCCGTGGACGGCGACCCTCGAGGGCGACACCGCCTACCAGGTCCGGGCCGTGGTGCCCGAGCTCGGCACCGTCATCCAGGCCCTCCGCACCCCCGTCCTCACCCAGGCGCTGGTCTACGGCGCCCCGGCCCTGCTGGCCGGCTGGCTGCTGCTCACCATCTGGCGCCCCACCGCCGACACCACCGACGAGGAGGACCCGTCGTGAACCGCATCCGTCGCACGGCCGTCTTGCTGGGCCTGGCCACCTCCGTGGTCGTCGGCAGCACCGTCCCGGCCTCGGCCACCTTCTCCGAGCCGGTCACCACCGCCGCCACGCTGCGGGCCATCACCGTCGCTCCCCCCACCGGTCTGGTGCCCACGACGATCTGCACCACGGCCACGACGACCGTGACGAAGACCGTCTACACCGACCCCGCCACCGGGGCGAAGTCCACGACGTCCTCCAACTCCTCGACCGCCCGGACGACGAGCAGCAGCAACGTGCAGGGCACCACGACCCAGACGGTGGCGGGCCCCGGCGCGAACGAGACGACCACGACGACCGTCACCAAGAACACCGACATGAGCGTGTCGCTGCGCTGGACCGGCAGCTCCACCCGCGGCGTGACCGGCTACGTCGTGTCGGCCTACCTGGGCGTCAACGGATCGGCCACTCCGCTGGTCACCACCGGCAGCGGCACCACCTCGGTCACCCAGACGCAGGACGCCGACGCGCTCGCCTACTCGCCGAGCCTGCTGGTCACCACGCAGACCAGCTACGGCTGGACGGCCACCTCGGCGCGGACGGCGGTGCTGTCGTGCTGACCGCCCTCGTCGTCGACGCCGACGCCCTCGCCCGCCGCCGCGTCACCGGGCTGCTCCGCCTCAGCGGATGGCAGGTCCGCGAGGCCGCGGACGTGCCGGCCGCCCTGGAGTTCGCCGCCACCACGGAGGTCGACGTCGTCGTCACCGACACGACCGTGGCCGGCGAGAGCGGGCTGGACCTCCTCCGCCGGCTGCGCCGCGACGGCTCCCGGGCGCACTTCGTCGTCGCCGCCTGGAACCCCTCGGAGCAGGACCGCGCCGAAGCCGCCGCCCTCGGTGCGCTGGCCTGCATGGGCAAGCCGGTGGACGCCGGCATCCTCCTCGACTTCCTGCGCAGCCGGACCACGGGGCCGGCTGCGCAGGGCAACCAGTACGCCATCCGCGAGGTCGACGACCTGCACGACGCCGACATCGAGGCCGACCTGATGGACCGACTCCAGGAGATCTACGTGACCGCGCTGCCGAGCCGCCTGTCGGCCATCGAGAACCACACCCGCGAGGGCAACACCCCGGCTCTGGCCTCCGCGGCCTACACGCTGGCCGGCACCAGCGGGCAGCTCGGTCATCCCGAGGTCGCCTCCATCTGCCAGGCGATCGCCGCCGATGCCCGGCGCGGCGTCCTGGCCCACTCCCGGGTGCAGCACCTGCACGCACTCGCCGGTGTGTGACCCCTGACCCTGGTCGACACCGCACACACGAAGGGCCCGCAGACGAGGGGGAATCGTCTGCGGGCCCTTCCGTGTACCCGGCCCCCGGAGGGGCCCGTGCTCACGCGGCGACGAGGCGGTAGCCGACGCCGCGGACGGTGCGGATCTCCGGCGAGCTCAGGCCGGCGGCGACCAGCTTGCGGCGCAGGTTCGACATGTGCGCCTCGACCAGCCGGAGGTTGCCCTCCCAGTCGGTCTGCCAGACCTCGCGCAGCAGCGTCTCGCGCTGCAGCACCCGGCCCGGCCGGGAGGCCAGCGCGGCCAGCAGGTCGAACTCGGTGCGGGTCAGGTCGACGACGGCGCCGTCGACCCGCACCTCCCGGCTCTCCTCGTCGACCTCGAGCTCGGCGAGCCGGCGGACCGACTCCTCCGCCTCGGCAGCCGGTGCCGGGGCGGATGCGCTGCGCGGGAAGCGCAGCATGGCCTGCACGCGGGCCACCAGCTCGCGGGGCGAGAACGGCTTGGCCATGTACCCGTCGGCGCCGACGGCGAGACCGATGAGCAGGTCGACCTCCTCGGCGCGCGCGGTGAGCATGAGGACGTAACAGGCCGTCTCCGCGCGGATCTGCCGGCAGAGCTCGGTGCCGTCGGTGTCGGGCAGCCCGAGGTCGAGCACGATGAGGTCCGGCGCCTCGCGCCGCACCTCCGCCATGCACTCCGCTCCCGAGCCGACCGCGCGCACCTGCATGCCGGCGCGTTCCAGGACCGTGCCGATCAGCGTCCGGATCTCCTCGGTGTCCTCCACGACGAGCACGGATGACGCAGTCACGTTCCTCCTCCTCCGATGCGTTCACGAGGGGCCCACGACCGACGGGCCGGGGTCACCTGGGTGAGTGATCGGCCTGGGTGCCGGGCAGCTTGAGCCGAGCGGGGGCGAGCCGGTGCTCCGCGGTCACCCCTCCGGGTGAGGACGGGACGCGGCCGGCTCAGCAACTTCCCCGCCGGGGCCGTAACCGACTGCGGGGCACGACGTGTCCTCCTCCCCCACGCGGGAGGTGCCCACCCGCTGAGGAGCTGGCCATGGACGGCGCCGTCCGCGTCCTGGTCGTCGATGACGACCCCGACGTCGCGCAGTTCGTGCGCACCGTCCTGAGCAAGGCCGGGATGCACGCGGTGGCCTGCTTCGACCCGCTGGAGGCCCTCGCACTGGCGGCCCGCGAGCAGTTCGACGCCGTGGTCACCGACATCGAGATGCCGGGCATGAACGGGCTGGAGTTCCTCGGCCGGCTGCGCGAGCTGCAGACCGAGCTGCCCGTGGCGGTCATGACCGCCCACGCCTCCGTGGACTACGCGGTGGAGGCGCTGCGCCGCAACGCCGACGAGTTCATGGTCAAGCCGGTCCGCCGTGACGACGTCGTGGCGACCGTGCGCCGGCTGGTCGAGCTGGGCATCACCCGCCGGGCCACCTCCCGGCACCAGACGGTGCTGGCCATCGGCGCGCACCCCGACGACGTCGAGCTCGGCATCGGCGGCACCCTGGCCGCGCACCGGTCGGCCGGCGACCGGGTGGTGATCCTGACCCTCTCCCGCGGCGCTCGCGGCGGCGAGGCCGGCGACCGCATGGCCGAGTCGATGGCCGCGGCGGAACTGATCGGCGCGCGGCTGTTCATGGAGGACCTCGAGGACACCCGCATCAGCGAGTCCGACCCGACGGTCTCCGATCATCGAGCGCGTCGTCGCCCAGGTGCAGCCGACCATCGTCTACACCCACTCCGCGCACGACCGGCACCAGGACCACCGCGCCGTCCACCGCGCGGCCACCGTCGCGACGCGCAACGTGCCGACCTTCGCCTGCTACCAGAGCCCGTCGGCCACGGTCGACTACCGGCCGACCCGCTTCGTGAGCATCGACGGGTTCACCGACACCAAGCTCGCGCTGCTGGCCTGCTTCGGCTCCCAGGCCGGCATCCGCAGCTACATGCAGGACGACTTCGTCCTGGCCACCGGCCGCTACTGGTCCCGCTACGGCGGCGGCCGGCACTGCGAGCCGCTCGAGGTGATCCGCGAGGCCAGCGCCGTCGTCGGAGCCCGGAGCGACGCCCCCGCCATCCCCGTCCAGTCCTCGAGCCGCACGGAGCGCTCCGTTGTCTGACAACTCCCCCGTCCGCGTCCTGGTGACCGGCGCCGGAGGCCCCGCGGGCGTCGCCGTCCTCCGGTCCCTGGCCCGCCGACCCGACGTCACGCTGCTGGCCGCCGACATGGACCGCTACGCCAGCGGCCTGTACCTGGTCGACGAGGGCGCCCGCTTCCTCGTCGAGCCAGGCCTGGCCGACACCTTCGTCGACTCCCTCGTGGCTCTCTGCGAGCGGGAGCGGGTCGACGTCCTGTTCTCCACCGTGGACGTCGAACTGCCGCGCATCGCCGCCGAGCGCAAGCGCCTGGACGCCGTCGGCACCGCGCTGGCCGCGCCGAGCCTGGAGACCCTCGAGGTCTGCCTGGACAAGTTCGCGCTGGCCCGGCGCTGCGCCGACGTGCTGCCCACGCCGCGCACCGAGCTGCTCGGCACGACCGACCCGCAGTCGTGGGACTACCCGGTGATCGTCAAGCCCCGGCGCGGTGCCGGCTCCCGCGGCGTGCACCAGGTCGACGACGCCGAGGCGCTGCGCGCGCTGGGCGCCGACGAGGACGTCCTCGTGCAGGCGCTGCTGCCCGGCGTCGAGTACAGCGTCGACACCCTGGCCGACGCCGACGGGCACGTCGTCGCCGCGGTGCCGCGCTCGCGCCTGCGGGTCGACTCCGGCGTCTCCGTGGCCGGCTGCACGGTGGCCGACCGCGAGCTGGAGCAGACCGCACGGCGGGTGGCAGCGGCCATCGGGCTGGTCGGCGTGGCCAACGTGCAGCTGCGGCGCGACGCCGAGGGGCGGGCCGCCCTCCTCGAGGTCAACCCGCGGTTCCCCGGCGCGATGCCGTTGACCGTCGCCGCCGGCGTCGACATGCCGTCGCTGGCTCTCGACCTGGCCCTGGGCCGGGAGCTCCCCGACTCGGTGCCCTTCGCCGAGGTGGCCGTGGTCCGGTACCTCGAGGACGTCTTCCTCGACCCGGCCGACGTGCTCGCCGAGCGGACGCGATGACCGCCGGCCGATGACCCCCGCCTGACCCGCCGAGGTCGCCGCCCCGCCGCGGGTGGAGCGCGTCCTCTTCGCCGGCCACCGGTCCCCCGGGCCGGACGGCCCGTAGAGCCCGCGCTCTCGGCGTTCCGCCTAGTTCAGGGTGCGGGTCGACGGCGGGAGCGCGCCGCCGGCGAGGAGCTCCGCGGTGGCGTCCTGCAGGGCGGTGAGGGCGACCCGCTGCGTGTTCGGGCCGGCCGAGACGCGGGCCACGCCCAGCTCCTGCAGCTCGCGGACCGACGGCGAGCGACCGGGGACGGCGATCACGCTCAGCCGCCCGGGGCCGAACGCCTCGGCCAGCACCGCGATCTCCCCGTGCTCGACCGCCCCGGGCACGAACACCACCGGCGCGCCCGCGTCCAGGTAGGCCCGGCCGCGCCGGACCGCCTCGGTGAGCACCGCGGTGCGGTCGGCGGACGGGTCGGCGCGGAGCAGCGCGTCGGTGCGCGCGTTGAGCACGAAGTCGATCCCGGCCTCCCGGCCGGCGCCCAGCACCGCCTCGACCGCTGCGACCGCATCCGGCAGCGGCCGCATGCCGTCCTCGAGGTTGCCGCCCACCACACCGGCCGCGATCGCGCGACGCGCGGTCTCCCCCGCGTCCCCGTAGCCGGCCTCCATGTCCATGGAGACGGGCAGGTCCACGGCCGCGGCGATACGGGCCACCATGTCCAGGTGCAGGTCCAGCGGGATCCGCTCGCCGTCCTCGTAGCCGAAGGTGGCCGCGATGGAGTGGCTCGCGGTGGCCAGCGCGCGGACGCCCTCGGTGCCGGCGACCACCCGCGCGGAGACGACGTCCCACACGTTGGCGAGCACGAGGATCTCCGGCGCCGTGTGCAGGTCCAGCAATGCTCGGGCGCGGTCGGCGGGATCGGGCACGGACCGAACCTAGCCCCGGCACGGCCCGCTGACCAGGGAGAGTGGCGCTCGGCGTTCAGGTAAGGCTAACCTGCGTCGCAGTGCCCGACCCCGGTCCGGGCCGCCACCCCCGCCGTCTCCCGGTTAGGCCGAAGCCGCGCATGTACGTGTGCCACTGCAACGTGGTGACCGACCAGGACATCCTCGAGTCGATCGCCAACGGCGCGCGCTGCGTGGCCGACGTCGCCCGCGACACCGGAGCCGGCCGCACGTGCGGCGGCTGCGTGGCGACCATGCGCGAACTCGTGTGCCAGCATTGCCCGGTCATGACCGAGCGACAGCTGGGAGTTGCTGGTGCAGCCCGTTAGTCCCCGAGTGGTCGAACTGCTCAACGACGCGTTGACCTTCGAGCTCACCGTCACGAACACGTACTTCCTCAACGCCCGCATGCTGGACGCCTGGGGACTCCCGAAGCTGGGCAAGGTCTTCTACGACCTGTCCATCGACGAGATGCGCGACGCCGACGACCTGATCCAGCGCGTGCTGCTGTTCGACGGGCACCCCAACCTGCAGCGGCTGGGCGCGATCCGCGTCGGCGAGACCGCCGAGGAGATGCTGGTCCTGGCCCTGGACAGCGAGAAGGCCGCCGTGGCCCAGTTCAACGCCTCCGCCAAGGAGTGCCACGACCTCGGCGACCACGGCACCGCCGCCGTCTTCGAGGAGATGGTCCGGGACGAGGAGAAGCACGCCGACTGGTTCGAGGCGCAGCTCGGCGCCATCGAGCGGGTCGGCGCCGCGCAGTACCTGGCCGCGCAGATCTCCACCGAGACGCCCTGACGACAGCTCCGAGCGCACCGAGGGCCGCCTCCCGATCCACGGGAAGGCGGCCCTTTGCGCGTCCCGGCCCGCTCTGCCGAGGAGTTGCCGACGTCGCCGAGCCGATCGAGGCGGCAACGTCCGCAATCCGTCGGCACGGTGACCCGGGGAGCGCCGTCGTCTCCCCCCGATGAGCCCTGGACCCCCGCCGCCGCGGTGTGCAAGACTCGGCCCGAAGCAAGGTGAGGCTTACCTAAGCAATCACCCTGTCGCCACCGGGAGAGGACGCATGGCCGTCGAGACACTGCAGGTCCCGGCCTACCGGACCTTCGCCGTACAGGTGGCGTGCCTGCAGCGCCTGAGCCCGAGCTTCCTGCGCGTGACCTTCACCGGCGCCGAGCTCGACGAGTTCGCCAGCTTCGGCTTCGACCAGCGGATCAAGGTGATGCTGCCGCTGCCCGGTCGCGGCATCGACGACTGCCCGGCCGATCCCGACTGGTACGGCGCCTGGCGCGCGCTGCCCGCCGACCGCCGGATGCCCATCCGCACCTACACGATCCGCGGCGCGCGCCCGGGGCTGCGCGAGGTGGACGTCGACTTCGTCCTGCACGGCGCGACCGGCCCCGCGTCGGCCTGGGCGGAGTCCGCGGCGCTCGGCGACGAGGTGGTCCTCGTCGGCCCGAACGCCCGCTACCCGGGTCCCACCGGCGGGTTCGAGTGGCATCCGCCCGCGGACGCCTCCCGCCTGCTGATCGCCGGTGACGAGACCGCGGTGCCGGCGATCTGCGCCATCGTCGAGTCGCTGCCGGCCCGGCAGCACGCCCGCGTGCTCCTCGAGGTCCCGGAGGCCGGCGACGCGCTGGACCTGGCGGCCCCCGACGGCGTCCGGGTCACCTGGCTGCCCCGCTCGACCGGCGCCGGCCGACCGGCGACGCGCGGGTCACTGCTCACCGCCGCGGTCGCCGAGGCCGCCGCCGAGCTCGCCGACCTGCTGCCCCCCTCCCCCGTCGCACCCCTCGAGGACGTCGACGTCGACAGCGGGATCCTCTGGGAGGTGCCCACCGAGGCCGGCGCCCCGACCCGCCCGTCCGGCGTCTACGCGTGGCTGGCCGGCGAGGCGGGCGTGGTCACGGGCCTGCGCCGGCACCTGGTCCAGGAGCGGGGCATCGACCGGCGCTCGGTCGCCTTCATGGGTTACTGGCGGGACGGCCGCGAGAGCGACTGACTCCTCCGTTTGACATCGTGTCATCGACCGGTGTCACATGGACGGATGAGTGCTGGCATCGACGTCCTGGCCACCGACGGACTCAAGGTCCTCGGCACGCTCGGCTTCTTCGTGCCCGCCGCGATCCTCGTCGCCCTGGTCGTCGTGGCGGTGGTCCGCGACCGGCGGCTGGCCGCCCGCGAGGCCGAGGAGGAGGCCGCCCAGCAGGCCGGCCGGCACGAGGCGCTCGACGACCACGAGGACCTCCAGGCACGGCGGCCCGGCGCGGACCGGCCTACTCCTCCAGGCGACTGAGCGCCGCCGCCACCGCCTCCTGCACCGCGCCGGCCATCTCGGTGCGGAACGCCGCCAGCAACGCCTGCGCCGCGACCGGCTGCAGCCGGGCCACCGTCGCCCGGATCTCCTCGATCCGGTCCGGTGGGGCGCCGGCGTCGACCCACGCCTGCCAGCGGGTGTCGACGAACATCTGCACGTAGGTCCGGGCTATCTCGCGCACGTGCTCGGTGACCTGCATCTGGGCGGCGACCAGCGCCGGGACGGGGACCCCGAGACCCAGCACCTGGATGCCGGCGGTCAGCAGGGCGGGGTCCAGCACCCGGAGGTGGGTGTCGTCGACCCGCTCCACCAGGCCGAGCTCGACCAGGCTGTCGACGACGGCGGGGTCCTCCGGGACACCCGCCCGGGCGGCCAGCTCCACCCCCGTGATGGTCTCCGGCTCGGGCGGGAGCCACGGGGCCAGCAGCGCGCGGTGCAGGGCCAGCGTGGCCGAGCTGCCGGTCGCCGGGGCGGAGGCCAGCGTGCGCTCGATCATCGCCAGCGAGTAGCCCTCGGCCAGCATCTCCCTGACCAGGAGCAGCCGGGACACGTGCTCGCGGCCGTAGTAGCCGGTCCGGCCGACCAGTCGGGGCGGGGGCAGCAGGCCGCGGGCGGAGTAGGCGCGCACGTTGCGCACGGTCACCCCGGCCCGGGCGGCCAGCTGGTCGACCGTCAGCTCGCCGTCGTCGTCCCCAAGCGTCCCCTGCACGTCTGCCGTGACCACGCCCACCTCCTCGTCCGCGCAACCCCACGGTAAACGGCTCGTTCTATGTATCAGTTGCCGATGTCACGCTGATCGGTGTTGCATGGCTCCACCATCGACTGAGGAGGTCGCGTGCTGCTCGCCGCTGAGACACGTCCCGCCGGAGGCGCCGCCATCGGCGAGATCGTCCTGGCCACCGGCATCGGACTGGGCCTGACCGTCGCCCTGCTCGGGCTGGTGTGGCTGCACCGCACCCGGCGCTCGACGGTGCTGACCACCGTCGGGAACAAGCTGGGATCGGCCACCGGCGTCCCGGCCTGGGTGGCGCTGCCCACCGTCCTCACGACGGTGTCCCTGCTGGTCGCCCTCCTGGGCATGCTGTGGGACATCTCGCTGCACATCGGCGTGGGCCGCGACGAGGGGCCGCTGGCCAACCCGGCCCACTACCTCATCCTCTTCGGGCTCTTCGGCGTCTTCGCCGGCGGCGTCTTCGCCTGCGCGATGCCGCTGGACGAGAAGCCCGGCCCGGCCGCGATCCGGTTCGTCCGGGGCTGGGACGTGCCCGTCGGCGGTGTCCTGCTCGCCGGCGCCGGCTTCTACGCGCTGCTCGGCTTCCCCCTGGACGACGTCTGGCACCGCCTGTTCGGCCAGGACGTCACCCTCTGGGGCCCGACCCACCTGATGCTCATCGGTGGCGCCGGCCTGTCGATCGTCGGGCTCCTCATCCTCGAGCAGGAGGGCCACGGCGGCCTGTCCACGGACGACGGCGACCGCAAGGTCGGCCAGACCGCCCGCTTCCTCCGCCAGGCCGCGGCCACCGGCGGCCTGCTGCTGGGCATGTCGGTGTTCCAGGGCGAGTACGACTTCGACGTCCCGCAGTTCCGGCTGGTCCTCGAGCCGTTCATGATCGCCGGCGCGGCGGGCATCTCCCTGGTCGCGGCCCGGCTCTTCATGGGCCGCGGAGGCGCGCTGGCGGCGACGGCGTTCTTCCTCGTCATCCGCAGCGGCATCGCCCTGGTCGTCGGCCCCGGCTTCGGCGAGATCGTGCCCGGCTTCCCGCTGTACCTCGGCTCGGCGATCGTGGTCGAGCTCCTCGCGCTCGCCGTCCCGCTGCTGCGCCGTCCGATCCTGTTCGGTGCGGTCGCCGGTGTCGGCATCGGCACGATCGGCCACGCCACCGAGGCCGGCTGGACCCACGTCGTGCAGACGCTGTCGTGGGGCAGCGACATCCTGGTCGAGGGCACGCTGATGGCGATCGTCGGAGGCGTCGCCGGCGGTCTGCTCGGCTCGCTGCTCGCCCTCGGCCTGCGCCGCCGGCTGCCGCGG
This sequence comes from uncultured Actinomycetota bacterium, assembly GCA_963747895.1. GTDB lineage: Bacteria > Actinomycetota > Actinomycetes > Mycobacteriales > Geodermatophilaceae > Blastococcus. The sequence goes on along the minus strand of CAVVGX010000009.1, from coordinate 16,082 downwards.
CCCCGGGTGGCCCGCGCGGTGGTGCTGGGCAGCCTGGTCGCGCTGGCCGCCTGCGTGGCCAACGGGCTCGTCGCGACCGTCCCGGACGACGCCGAGGCCACCTTCACGATCACCGACGTCCAGGCGCAGCCCCGGACCGCCGACATCACCGTGCAGCTCGACCCGGCCGACTTCCCCGACGATCCCTCCTGGGTGCAGATCACCTCGTGGCAGGGCCAGGGCCTCGTCGTCGACGCCCTCGAGCGCATCGGCGAGGGCGAGTACCGCAGCACGCAGCCGATCCCGCTGCACGACGACTGGAAGACGCTGCTGCGCGTCCACGACGGGCGGGTCCTCACCGCCTTCCCGATCTACCTGCCGGAGGACCCGGCCATCCCGGCGGACGCGATCACCGCGGACGACGGCATGACGCGTCAGGCCATCCCGGAGATCGACGTCCTGCAGCGCGAGCTCAAGGACTCCGGCGGCGGCCTGTGGCTGCTGGCGAACCTGGTGGTGCTCGTCTGCACCCTGGCGCTCATCGCCGCGATGTCGTGGGGCGTGGCCCGGTACTCGCGCCGGGCCGCGGTCGCCGAGCCCTATCCGGACACGCCGGCGGACGCGCCCGCCGACGAGTTGCGGACCCCCACCCGCGTCGTCTGACCGCCCCCGCACCGCCCCGTCCCTGCGTCCACCGGAGGCTCCTGCCATGACCGCTCGTCCCGCCCGGCTGCGCCGCGCCCTCGCGGCGTCCGCCCTGGCCCTCGTCCTGCCGCTCGCCGCCTGCGCGGGTACCGATCCGGCCGTCGACGCGACGGGGGCCACGGCGGGCGCCTCGCCCGCGCCGGCGAGCGGCAGCGCGGCGGAGGAGAGCCCGGAGGACGCCGCCCCGCGGGCGGGGGCGGGGCAGCGCATCGCGGTGGAGGTGACCGGCGGCCAGGTCTCCGGCGACACCGGCCGGGTGCCCGTCGCCGTCGGCACGCAGGTGACGCTGGTGATCACCAGCGACGTCGCGGACGAGGTGCACGTGCACGGCTACGACCTGAGCGCCGACCTCGCACCCGGGACGCCGGCGGAGATCTCCTTCGCCGCGACCGTCCCCGGGGTCTTCGAGGTCGAGCTGCACGAGGCCGGAACGGCGCTGCTGGCCCTGCAGGTCTCCTGAGCGCGTGATCGTCCTCGCCCACGGAGTGGGGTCGCGCACCGACCTGCCCATCCCCATCGGCTTCGCGCTCTACGGCGCCGGTGCGGCGATCCTCGCCAGCTTCGCCGTCCTGCTGCTGTTCTGGCGCTCCCCGCACCTCGGCGGGCCGGACTCCGGGCACCCGCTGCCCGCCGGGCTCCAGCGGCTGGTCGACAGCGCCAGGGTGCGCCGCACCCTGCAGGTCGTGGCGCTGCTGGTCACCGCGTTCGTCCTGGCGGCCACGCTGGCCGGTCCGGAGGAGACCGCCCGCAACCTCGGCCCGTGGGTGCTCTTCGTGACCTTCTGGGTGGGGCTCGTGCCGGCCGGCCTGCTGCTCGGCCCGGTGTGGCGGGTGGTCAACCCGCTGCGGCTGCTGCACCGGGTGCTGCGGCCGCTCGGCCCCGATGCGCCCGGCGCGGAGCGGCTCCCGGCGCTCGGGCTGTGGCCGGCGGCCGGCGCGCTGACGGTCTTCGTCTGGCTGGAGCTGGTCTACCCCCACCGCTCCGAGCCGGTGACCGTCGCGGTCTTCCTGCTCGGGTACGCGGCCGTCCAGCTGGCCCTGGCCCAGTGGTTCGGCGAGGGCTGGTTCGCCTCCGGTGACGGGTTCGAGGCCTACTCCACGCTGATCGCCCGGCTGTCCCCGTGGGGACGGCGGAGCGACGGCCGGCTGGTGCTGCGCAGTCCGCTGGCCAACGCGCTGGCCACCCCGTCCCGGCCCGGGCTGGCGGCCCTGGTGATGGTCCTGCTGGGCTCCACCGCCTTCGACGGGCTGACCCGCACGGTCTGGTGGCAGACCGGCCCGGGCTCGGCGAACGACTGGTTCTCCGGCACGGTGGGGCTGGCGCTGTCGATCGCGCTGGTCTCGGGGCTCTACGTGCTGGGCACGCGGCTCTCCGGCTGGCTCGCCGGGCAGGAGCAGCGCATCCAGCCGGCGCGGTACGCGGCGACGGTCATCCCCATCGCACTCGGCTACACGGTCGCGCACTACTTCAGCCTGCTGGCGCTGGACGGTCAGACGACCTGGATCCTGCTGAGCAACCCGTTCGGCTCCGACGGCGTGGACGTCTTCGGGACCTACGGCAACCGGGTCGACCTGACCGCGGTCAGCGCCGACGTCATCGCCCTGGTGCAGGTCGGCGCCATCATCACCGGCCACGTCGTGGGCGTCGTCCTGGCCCACGAACGGGCGCTCCTGTCGACCCGCCGGGCGCGGGCCTCCGACCAGCTGCCCCTCGTGCTGGTGATGGTCGTGTTCACCCTCGGCGGGCTGGGCCTGCTCTTCGGGTTCTGAGGCGCCCGCCCGTCCGGGTGAGCGGCTCCGGCCTGGGCTTCAGCCCGGGGCGGTGGATGCCGATGCAGAGGGTGCCGGAGTCCGGCGCCACCGGGGTCCACTCCCCGATCCAGCGGAAGGACCGCTCCCGTGATCGCAGTGACCTGTCGCAACGGCGAGCACTTCACCATCGACCCCGGTCAGATCGAGCGCGTCGAGACCGTCCCGGACACCGTCGTCCACATGGTCGGCGGGCGCACCTTCGTGCTCACCACGAGCCTCGACGAGCTGCTGCGGAGCATCCGCGATTCGCGGGCCGAGCTGATGGTCGTGCAGAAGCGCCTGGCCGGCGGGACGGCCGAGCTCGCCGACTCCGCCTCGACCGCCCGCGCGGCGGCGAACCTCCGCGTCGAGCGGCGCGCGCACCGCCGGGACGGCGACCACCCCGGCTCCCCCGCCGACCGACGGTCGGAGCAGCCACCTCCGGAGGCCTGACCACTGCCCGTCAGACGACGACGGAGAGCGTGAGGACCGCCAGCAGCCCGACCACGGAGATGATCGTCTCCATCACCGACCAGCTCTTGATCGTCTGGCCGACCGTCATCCCGAAGTACTCCTTGACCAGCCAGAAGCCGGCGTCGTTGACGTGGGAGAAGAAGAGCGACCCCGATCCGATCGCCAGTGCGAGGAGCGCGACGGTGTTGCTGTCCAGCCCGGCCGCCAGCGGCGCGACGATGCCCGCCGCGGTGATCGTGGCGACGGTGGCCGACCCCGTGGCCAGCCGGATGCCCACCGCGACCAGCCAGCCCAGGACGAGCGCGTTGAGGTTGAGGTCCTCCGCCGTGCGGCCGACGAGGTCACCCACCCCGGCATCGACGAGCACCTGCTTGAAGCCGCCACCCGCCGCGACGATGAGCAGGATGCCGGCGATCGCGGGCAGCGAGCCGCCGAGGGTCGACGAGATCTTCTCCCGCCCGAACCCGACCGCGGTGCCGAGCGTGAACATCGCCAGGACGACGCCGGCCAGGAGCGCGATCATCGGTGTCCCCACGACGTCGAGCACCGAGCGCAGCGTGCTGTCCTCGTCGAGGGTGAGCTCCCCGATGGCGCGCAGCAGCATGAGCACCACGGGCAGCAGGATCGTGAGGACGGTCGGGACCAGCGCCGGCAGCTGTCGGGGCGGGGCCTGGACCCCGGTGTCGACCGACGTCCCTACCGCGGTGCGCTCGCCACCTCCTGTGACACCACCCAGGTCGTCGACCGGACCCGACGCCCCGCCGTCGGTCCCGTCCGCGGATTCCCGCTGACCCAGCATGACCGGGACCGGCAGGTCGAGGCGACGGCTGATCCAGCTGCCGAACATGGGTCCGGCGAGGACGACGCACGGGATCGCGCAGATGAGCCCGAACAGCAGGGTCCGGCCCAGGTTGGCGTCCAACGCGTCGATGGCCACCAGCGGACCGGGATGCGGCGGCACCAGGCCGTGCAGCACGGACAGCCCGGCGAGCGCGGGGATGCCCACCGCCAGCACCGGCAGCGACGTGCGGCGGGCCACCAGCAGGACGATCGGGACGAGGAGGACGACGCCGACCTCGAAGAAGAGGGGGATGCCGACGAGGGCCGCGACGCCGGCCATCGCCCACGGCAGCCGGGGCCCGGACACCCGGTCGACGAAGGCGTTGACGACACGGTCGGCGCCGCCGGACTCGGCGAGCAGCCCACCGATCATCGCGCCGAGCGCGATGAGCACGCCGACGCTGCCGACCGTCGCCCCCACCCCGGTCTGGAAGCTCGTGATCGCGTCCGAGAACGCCAGGCCGGCCACGACGCCGAGCAGCAGCGAGCCCAGGATGAGCGCCAGGAACGGGTGCACCTTGAGCCAGGTGATGAGCAGGACCACGGCGGCGATGCCGAGGATCGCGGCGGTGATCAGCCGGGCGTCGCTGCCCGACGCCTCGACGGCTTCTGCGGCGAGCAGGTTCATGACGATGCCTCCGGGTTCTCGACCGAGCGGCGGTACGGGCGGTCGCCGCCGAGAGCAGTGAGCAGGGCGTCGACCACGGCGTCGGGCGGCACCGCGCCGGAGATCTCGGCCCCGGGCTCGTCGGGCTGGAGCGGTTCGAGCGTCGCGAGCTGGCTCTCCAGCAGCGACGCGGGCATGTAGTGGCCCGTCCGGCCCTCGACCCGCGTGCGGAGCAGCTCGGCGTCGGCGGTCACGTGGGCGAACCAGACCGAGGGCCGGCCCTCGCGGAGCAGGTCGCGGTAGCTGCGCTTGAGCGCCGAGCAGGTGACGACGACGGAGCGGCCGGTCGCCTCCCGTTGGTCGATCCAGCGGCCGATCGTGCGCAGCCAGGGCCAGCGGTCGTCGTCGTCGAGTGGGTGGCCGGCCGCCATCTTCTCGACGTTGGCCCGCGGGTGGAACTCGTCGCCCTCGGCGAACTCCCAGTCCAGCCGTTCGGCGAGGCGCTCGGCGACGGTCGTCTTCCCCGAGCCGGACACCCCCATGACGACCACCGTCGTGGGCGGGCACGCGCCGTCGACCTGCATGCAGCGACCGTAGGACCGCACGCCCCGCACGGCGACACGGCTCAGGACGCGGACAGCGCCGCGAGCAGCTCGGGCCACGCGGTGCTGCGCGGGTCGATGACGACGAAGTGCCCGCCCTCGACCTGGACGAGGCCGGCCGCGGGGTGGGCCGTGACGTAGGACCGGCCCAGCGCGAGCGGGACGATCTCGTCGGCGGTGCCGTGCACGACCGTGACCGGCGCGGCGGGCGCGGGCTGCCGCACCGGGTCCAGGTCGGGCCGCTCGGCGGCCGGCCGTCCCAGGAAGGCGCGGACGGCGTCCCCGTCGAGGGCGAGCTCCTCGCCCAGCCGGAGGTCCGCGACGGGCGCGAGGGCCACCACGCCGGCGAGCGGTGGTGTGCGCGGGTCGGCGGCGGCCTGCAGCACCAGGTGCCCACCGGCGGAGTGCCCGGCGAGCACGAGCCGCCCGTCGCAGTGCCCGGCGAGTTCCGGGACGCCGGCCAGGTACCGGAGGGCCGCGGCGACGTCGTCGACCGTGTCGTCGGGCCGGCCGGGCACCCGCCGGTACTCGATCGCCGCGGAGGTCCAGCCCACCTCGGCGAGCGCCGCGGTCAGCGGCCGCACGTGGACGCGGTCGTAGGCCGGCCGCCAGAAGCCGCCGTGCACGAACACCACGAGCGGCCGCCGCGCCGCACCGGGCCCGCCGAGGCGGACGTCGACGACAGCATCGTCGTGGTCCCCGTACCGGAGCTCCAGGTCCGGCCCGGGCGCGGGCAGCTGCAGGACCGAGCGGTCCTCCTGGGCGGGCACGTCAGCCGACGTCGGCCCGCAGGCTGTCCAGCGCCGGGCCGTACATGCGCGCCTTGATGGTGCCGAGCGTCGCACCGGCCTTGCCCGCCAGGGCGCCCGCCAGCTCCACCGCCGTGGCGCGCACGGCGTCCTCGGCCACGGCCTGGTCGACGATCCCGGCGTCGACGGCCTCGGCGCCGCCGTAGCGGCGGCCCGTGGTCATCGCGACGTGTGCCGTCTGCGGCGCCAGGCGGGACTGGATGAGCGCCGACATGCCGGGCGTGAAGGGGATCTGGATGTCGACCTCCGGCAGGCACCAGAAGCCGCGGTCGGCGCGCATCACCCGCACGTCGTGGCTCAGCGTGAGCATGGCGCCGGCCGCGAAGGCGTGGCCCTGGACCGCGGCCACGGTGACCAGCGGGAGGGCGAGCACGCGGGCCAGCAGGTGCTGGACCGTGGACACGTACTGACCCCGCTCGGCCTCGTGGCCGGCGAGCCACTCGAGGTCCAGGCCGTTGGAGAAGAACTTGCCGGTGGCCGTGGTGACGAGCGCCCGCGGGCCCTCGGCCTGCTCCACCTCGTCGAGGGCGGCGTCCACCGCGACCAGCCAGTCGGGGTGGAAGCGGTTCTCGGTGTCCCCGAGGTCGAGCACGAACACGTCGCCGGAGCGGTCCAGGGTGGGCAAGGCGGGTCCTCTGCAGGTCGTCGATCGGCTCCCGGGCCGGCCACCGCCTCGGCGGCGGCCACCCGTGTCGACGCCGATCATGCCGTCCGGCGGTGTCCGGCCCTCCCGGCACCTCGGTCAGGCCGGCGTGCGCCAGACCGAGACGGCGCTCTCGCTGTCGGCGGTGAACGGCCGTCCGCGCCAGTCGGCCACCCGGCGGACCAGCTCGAGACCGGCCAGCTGGGCCATGAGGTCGAGCTCGGCGGGCCAGACGTAGCGGTGGTTGCTCGCGGCGTACCGCACGGTGCCGTCGTCCTCGCGCCAGTAGTGGTGGGACGTGCCCTGCTGCGTGACCGGGTCGAGGGTGTCGAAGCCGACGTGGCGGCCGCCGACGTGGAAGGGCACCGCTGTCTGCCCGGGCGGGAACCGCCGGAGCTGCGGGACCCCCAGCTCGACGACGAGGTGCCCACCCGGCGCCAGGTGACGGGCGGCGTTCCGGAAGCACTCGACCTGCGCGGCCTGGGTCCGCAGGTTCCCGAGGCTGTTCCACACGACGTAGACCAGGGAGAACGTGCCCGGCGCGGTGGCGGTGGCCATGTCCCCCACCACCACCGGGAGGTCCGGGCGCTTGCGGTGCAGCTGGTCGGCCATGGGCTGCGACAGCTCGATGCCGGACACCGGCACGCCACGGGCCATCAGCGGGATGGCCACCCGGCCGGTGCCGACGGCGAACTCCAGGGCGGGGCCCTCCCCCGCCAGCTCGGCCAGGAAGTCCACCGCGGGGTCGAGGACGTCGGGCGCGAACATGGACGACGACGTCCGGTCGTAGCCCTCCGCCGTCGCCTCGTCCCACACGTCGCTGCCGCTCACGGGGGCAGCGTGGACCTCCCGGCCTCGTGCGACCAGCGAATTGGGAGGTTGCGAGTCCGCCCGGGCAGGACCTGGCGACTCGGATCACCTCGCGGTCGGACCTCACGGTCCGGTACTCCCGGGCGCGACCACCAGGTGGCGGTACGTCTGGACGACCGAGCAGTCGCCCGCCGTGGACCGCCGTCGAGTTAGCTGGATCACAGCTAGGCCACATCATGCTGTGAGCTAGTGACTCACGTCACTGGGCTTGGTAGAGATCGCGCTTAGCGCCACGGGCGCCCACCACCGCGGCACCCTGCCCGCGCACCGGTGGCTCTGCACGCGAACGGCTGAGGAGACAACACATGCGAGGACATCGGCGTCCGACTGGGCTCCCGTGGAAGCGGACTCTCGCTTCCCTGGGGCTCGTAGGAGTGCTACTCGGCACCGCCGCCTGCGGGGGGGACGACGGGGGCGGGAGCAACAACGGCTCGGGCGGCGCGAACCCCGACGACATCTCCGAACAGGGCGACCCCGTCGAGGGCGGCGAGATCACCGTCGGCCTCGAGGCCGAGACCAACGGCTGGATCCCCGGTGAGGGATCCTTCGCCAACTCGGGCACGACGGTGGCCTACGCCATCTACGACCCGCTGATGAAGCGGAACGCCGACGGCGAGTTCGAGCCCTACCTCGCGGAGTCCATGGAACCCAACGAGGACCTCACCACCTGGACCCTGAAGCTCCGCCCGGACGTCAAGTTCCACGACGGCACGCCGCTGAACGCCGAGGCGCTGAAGACCATCTTCGACACCTACCTCACCGCCCCGACGTCCAACGTGGCCAACACGCTGGCCGAGGTCACCTCGCTGAACGTCGTGGACGACCTCACGGTCGAGTACGTCCTCTCCGAGACCAATGCCGCGTTCCCCTCCGTCCTCACCGGCTCCCCCGGCTGGCCGTTCTCGCCCACCGCGGCGGCGAAGTTCGGCCCGGACGCCGGCGCCAACCCGGTCGGCACCGGCCCGTTCAAGTTCGTCTCCTGGCAGCGGGACAGCAACCTGGTGGTGGAGAAGAACGAGGACTACTGGCGGGAGGGCCTGCCCTACCTGGACAAGATCACCTTCCGGCCGATCCCGGACGAGGACACCCGACTGTCGAGCCTGCAGAGCGGTGACATCGACGTCCTCCAGACCCTGCGGCAGAGCACCGTCGCCAATGCCCGCGACGTCGACGGCGTGGACAACTACGAGTACCTGGGCAACAACAGCGGCGGGTCGATCATCAACACCACGATCGCGCCGTTCGACGACGTGCGGGTGCGGCAGGCGCTGGCGTACGGCATCGACCAGCCGGCGCTCATCGACGTCATCGGCGGCACCGGGCTGACCCCCGAGGCCACCCAGTACTTCAGCCCGGACAGCCCCTTCTACTCCGAGAAGGTGGCGGAGGCCTTCCCCACGTACGACAAGGAGAAGGCCCAGGGGTTCTACGACGACTACATCAACGACCCGTCCCGCTCCGACGGCAAGCCGGTCGGGACCGACCTCTCCTTCACCTACAACTGCCCGCCCGACCCCACGCTCAACGAGCTCTCCCAGCTCTACCAGAACTACTGGAACCAGCTGGGGATGGACGTGAAGCTGAACACCGTCGAGCAGGCCGCCCACGTCCAGAACGGCATCGCGAAGGACTACGAGGTGCAGTGCTGGCGGGTCGGCTCCGAGACCGATCCGTACACCACGCTGAAGGACGCGTTCACCCCTGGCCCGCTCAACTTCACCGGCTACACCAGCGATGCCATCAACAAGGCGCTGGACACCCTGCGCACCACGACGGACATCGAGGAGCGCAAGGCGGCCGTCGAGGACATCGGCATGGACATCGCCGAGAACGTGCCGAACCTCTTCACCGGCTACACCCTCACCGATGTCGCGGTGCAGGACTCGGTGAAGAACATCGACGGGTGGACGTTCCCGGACGACTCCGAGGGTGACGGCGTCCCAGGCGCGACCACCATGTGGGGCGAGGTCTGGACGACCGGGTAATCCGTCCTACGCATGACCACGACGGCCCGGGCGGGATCACCGCCCGGGCCGTCGTGCGTCCCGCCGGCCCCAGCCCCGGGAACGACTCAGGCCGCTCTCCGGTGGAGAGCGGCCCGAGTGATACGGGTGGAGCTGAGGGGACTCGAACCCCTGACCCCCACACTGCCAGGCCGACCTGACGGCGTTCGCTGAGGTTCGCGAACGTCCCAAAAGGCCTGGTGAGCAGCGCGTTCACCACGTCGCCGAACGACGGCGAACGCCTGCGAACCAAGATCGATCTAGACCAACTGCAACCAAAACTGCCACCAGCAGGAGCTTGGTTCGCTTGGCTGTGGCCGATCCCGACGGCGCGCCTAGGGCCACGGTCACGACCGCGACCGCGTGTCCCTGAAGGCGGCTTTAGGGACACCACTTGGAGGACGGTCGCAGGGGCAACGCTCTGGCCTGCAAGACTCGCGAGGTGAGTGAGGGAAGCGTCAAAGCGGTCTACGACAAGGTCGCCGACGACTATGCAGATCACTTCCGCTCGACCGAGCCCGAAGAGCAAATCGAACTGGCGATGACGACCCACTTCGTGTCTCTCTTACCGGAGGCGAGCAGAGACGTTCTCGACGCCGGCTGCGGCGCCGGGCGCATGCTCCCCTTTCTCGCGGACGCGGGCTGCCACCCAAGCGGTGTGGATCTCTCCGAGGGCATGATCCGGCGGGCCAAGCGGGATCATCCCGAGTTCGATACGCGAGTCGGGAGCGTCGCGGCGCTTCCGTTCCCGGACGACTCGTTCGACGGCCTTTTCTACTGGTATTCGACCATCCACACCCCTGACGCGGAACTCGGCGCGGTGTTCGCCGAGGCTCGGCGCGCCCTACGCCCCGAGGGGCACGTCCTCGTGGCCTTCCAGGCAGGGACGGGCATCCACGAGGTCGGAAGCGGTTACCGCCGCCTCGGGCACGAGGTCGAGCTGCATCGCTACGACAGGACGCCCGACCAGGTGGCCGGCGAGCTGGGAGCAGCAGGTTTCGTCGAGGTCGCCCGACTCGTCCGCGCGGCCGCCGCCACGGAGCGGACCGATCAGGCCGTCATCGTCGCTCGCTCCTCCGGCTAGGCCTATGTGGGCTTCGGTCTTTCCCGGCTCAGTCGCCCTGAATGGGCCGCTCTGGGACAGCAGCGCGCCACGCTGCGAGGCGGCTTCGGCCCCCTCCGATGCTCTGAAGGCATGCCAGTGGGCAGCTACCCCCAGCTCCTCCAAGAGCGGCTAGTTCGCGCCGCCGGTGAGGATGATGACTCCCGCGACGATCGCCACGACGCCTGCCAACGCGGCCTTGAGCTTGTTGGGCGTCGTCCAGACGGCGTGCCCTCGGGAACCAGGCGGGCCGATGAACCGCAGTCCGATAACGAGCGCGAGCCCGGCGCTGATGCACAGCACGCCGACAACGACCTGCACGGCCAAACACCTACCTCGGTCGCTTTTCCAAAACGCCGTCGCTAGAAGTGGATCACGCTCCGTCGGTGTCGCAATCAGAAGTCCCCCGGTCGTGTCCTAGATGGGCCGCCAGGGGGACGCCGGCTCAATGCCGCCGCGAAGGCGGCTTCAGGGACACGTTCGGGCACGAGTGTGGTCACGATCCAGCCGCAATCGAGGCGCGGCCTGAACCGTCTGCCGATCAACCTCCACGATCAGGCGCGTGGCCGCTTTCCGTCGTGCTCTGCCGCTAGCGCTGCTTGTGCTCGCCACGTCAGCATGCGGCGACGGTCGAGAGCAACTGCTGGAGGGCTGGGAGCGCGACGGTCGCGAGGTGCCGCAGTCCGAGCTCGGGGTGGTCGTCGGCCCAGAGCACTGCGGGTGGGAAAGCGCCCTGTTCCTCCAGATGCTCTGGCCGGTGAAACCCGGCGATCCCGGGCCCGGGCGGCGCTACGTGCGCGACCCCGACGGTGTCATGGCCGAGTACACCACTCAGTCGTTCGTTCCCGAAGCCGAGCTACCCGACGACGCTGTGGAGACCGGATACACGAACGACTCCGGGGTTGAGCTTTGGCGGTCGGGCGACTTCTCGACCGCTTACCTCGTGGACGCTGACACTGTCGAAGCGTGGCCATCCATTATCGGACCCGGCTGCGAATGAACCGATGGGCCGGGAGCCCCCATCCTTCGTCGCTGAGGTGTCCCATAGTCTGCCGCTAGGGGGCACGCCCGTACGCGCCGCGAAAACGGCTTCTGGGCGCGGGGGGGCTAGTCCCGACCGTTCAGCCGGGCTTCCCCCTCCTACTCGCCAAGCGCTCGGGCAAGTTTCCTGGCGAAGACAGTCCATGCCTCGCGCAAGGCAGCCTCATCCTCCCCTGGAGTCTCCGGAGGACGTCCGCTGCTGTACGCAACGGTGTGTGACGCTATCGGCGTCGACGAGTACCCGGAGTCGTGCACGTCGGTGACGACCATCAAGTCGATCTCGAAGCCTTTGTCTGTCCAGTGGACCGCCGTTGCCAAGGGGAACGGGAAGACGTCGAACCTGCGCAGGTCAACCGTCGGGTCCACAGGCACCATGATCGTCAGCATCCCATGTGCTGCACCTTTTTCGAGGCTCTGGCGTCCCGCGCGACGCCGACCGGAACATAGTGCGGGCCGCCCTGAATGGGCCGCTCAGGGACATCGCCCGGCTCGCTCCGAAGGCGACTTATGGGACACCTAGTCCCGAGCGGATCAGGACGGTTATCTGCCCATGCCTCAGCGGCTACGTTGTAGCCGTGACGCAGGAAGATCACCTCCGGAACGGATGCAGCATGCTCACCCTGGAGGAAATCTTCCCTCCGTTCGCACTGAGGATCTCGTGCGGCCCGCTGGAGCTCAGAGTGCTTCGCGACGATGATCTTCCCGAACTCGTCGAACTCGTTCGCGGCGGCATCCAGGTTCCCGGCTTGCCCATGCCCTTCCTGCAGGCTTGGCACGAAGATCCATTCGGGCCAGGACTGCCTGACGGCTTCCCCACGAGTTCGCTGGGCTGGTGGTGGACGCAGAGAGCGACGTTTGCGCCTCATGAGTGGCGGCTCGCCTTGGTCGTCCGCCGCAACGGAAGCCTCGTCGGTATGCAGGACCTGCATGCGAAGGACTTTCCGCAAACGCGCCGCGTCACTACTGGTTCCTGGTTGGGGAGAGCCCACCACGGGCTCGGCACCGGCACGTTGATGCGACAGCTCGCCGTCGCTTTCGCATTCGACGAACTCGACGCGCAGCAATGCGAGTCTGGCTACATCGTGGGCAACCACGCCTCGGCAGCGGTCAGTCGCAAGGTTGGATATGTCGACAACGGCCTCCGGCGGATCGTGCAGCACACGAGGCAAGGCAAGATCGGAGTAGACGAGCAGACCGTGACGGTCACGCCTGCAACCTTCATCCGCCCAGACGATCAGGTTTCGGTCGCGGGCGCAGAGGTGCTGCGCCGCTTCCTGCGGGTTGACCGCATAGCCGCTGACTCGTAACGACAGGGCCCGTCCGCTCGAGAGGGCGTCTGAAACGGCCGGTCATCAGAACTGCGGACGCCGAAGGCTCAGGAACCAAGTGGTCGGAGCCTGCCTTTGCCTGCTGTCCCATAGTGGGCCGCTTAGGGACGACCTCAATGCTCTGGGTCGTCGCCTGAGTGTTCGGGCTCAGCAGCAGTTGACCGGGACGGAGGAACCGGACGTCGAGGTTCACGCAGACGTTCGTCGCGGTCATGCGCGACAGACTTGTTCAGCTGAATCGGCGCTACGCGGACGGGTTGAGGGTGGTGTCGTAGATCTTCGGAACGAGACGTCGCGCATTGCGTAGGAAAAAGTGGTAGTCCTCGTCCCTCTGGACTTGCTGGCTCAAGACCTGCGCGGGGAGACCGGCGGCCAGAAGCATGTTGCCCATCAACACCCAACGCAGGGCCACGCTGAGAATCCACATCTCATTCATGACGGAGTCCGGTCGGAAAGCCTCCTTGCCGTGAGCAAATGAGTTCCGAAGCTCGTCCACGCGCTTCACCCACTGGGCTTGGTCTCCACAGACTCCTGGCAGTGCGGCAGCAACTTCCGAGGAGAGCCGTTTTAATCGCGTCTTGTAGTTCGGCTCCTCGGCGTAGTTGAGAAACCGGCCGTTAACGACACCCCAGTGCTGGGGAAAGCTTGCACCGATGACCTCTTTAAGCGTAATCAGGATCGCGTTCTTGTCCGCCTCTGGGATGCGCAGCGGCTCATCCGCATAGAGTTCTCTGTGCACGCGTTCGGCGACAGTCGCCAGTTGCAATAGCTGGGTCTCCAGGCTGGTCCGCTTCGTGTTTGAGATCGCGTCCTCGACTACCGGCAACGCGGGCCCCACCTTGGCGTAGACGTCAAGCAGACCGCTCAGGACGTCAAGCCCAGCGATCGCGAGGGGCAGCAGGATCTCGTGGCGTTCGACTGGCCTCTCGGCGCCTTGCCGGATGCCATCATGGCTCACGTCGACCCATCGGTCGCGGTACCGAAGCTGGATCCCGCTGAGCTGCACGCTTGCGCCGAGCGCAAACCCCAGGTATCCGGTCACCGGCGTCACAAAGCGATTCAGCACCTCCCGGCAGGTGAGGGGCTCGAACCCGTGCACTTGGATCCACGGTGACCGCTCGATAGCCGCCGACGTAGCAAATCGCCGAGTAAGGCGAGTGTCTTCGGACAAGCTCAACTGCTCACCCGAGGTGGTCGATACCGCAGGCAGATCAGCATTCTGATAGGTGACTCGGGTTGTGTCATCGTCCGGGTGGTCGACTCTGAGGAGGCCCGGGCGGGCTGACCAGTCGTCAAGGCCAGGCGCGCGCACACGCACACCCGTGAAGTGCTTCCCATCGTCTGGGATGTGGGCGCCGCGAACGAAGTAGCTGGCTTGAATCTCTTGCTCTTCGAAGTCCTGCCCCATGTCCCGTCTCATGGGAGACCAGCAGTCCATCAGCGAGACCTCTTGCGGATGCCCCATGATCGTGCCGTGTACGTCGAAGCGGACTGGATCGTCTACTGAGACTCGCGACGGCGTGCCGGTGATTGGATCGTTTAGAACGACGTCCTTCGTCGAGGTAAGCGGAGTGAAGAGCACCACTCGAGTGACCCCGTCGTCGCTCGTGCTAAGTCGGCCGCGAACAGTCGTGCCCGGCGTCTCGGGCAGCCAGAAGATTCCGGACATGTCTAGAGGCACGCGGCGACGGTAGGTCAGCGGAGCGACAGAACTCGTCAGAGGGGGGTCGTCTGCCTGCTGGTGAGTGATGGCCGGCTCCAGCCGTGTCCCTAAGCGGCCCACTGATCCGAAAATCCCCTGCGCCCGTGGTCAGGCGGCGGGGTTGAGCGTCACGGAGTAGCCCAAGGCCTGGAGCTCGCGAATGTGCTGCCGGACCTTGCGTTCGGGGTTGGTGCGGGTGGCGTAGTAGTCCGGCCCGAGGTCGACGAAGTGGGCGTCGTCGTCGGAGAGCAGCGCCCAGACGATGACAAGGATCGATCGGCCGACCGCGACGATCGCGCGGTTCTTACCGCGGCGGCGGGCGATGCGTCGGTAGCGCTCGCCGAGGAAAGTATCGGTGCGTGCGGCGCCGATCGGCGGCCTCGCCGAGGACGCGGGCCAGGTAGCGGTTGCCGTGGCCGGTGCCGGCGTTGCCCTTCTTGCGGCCGGCGGACTCGCTCACCCCAGGAGCGAACCGGGCCCAGGAGGTCAGATGCGCCGGGGTCGGGAACCGGGTCATGTCCAGGCCGACCTCGGCCAGGATCACTTGGGCCGCTGTGACACCGACGCCGGGAATCTCATCGAGTCGGGCCACCGCCTGGGCGAAAGGGGCGATCTGGACGTCGATCCGCTCCTGCACCGTGGCGATATCGGCGGTGATCGCGTCCACCCGCCGCAGCATCTGGGTCAGCAGGAACGCGTGATGCTCGGTGAATCGGCCGGTCAGCGCCTCGGTCAGCCGCGTGGTCTTGTTGCGCAGGCTGCCGCGGGCCAGCTTCGGCGAGCACCGCCGGGTCCCGTTCGCCGGCGATGAGCGCGGCCATCATCGCCCGCCCGGAGACGCCGAACAGGTCGCTGACCACGGCCGAGAGCTTGATCAGCGCGTCCTCCAGCAGCTTCTCCACCCGCTGCTTCTCCGCGGTGCGCTCGGCGAGCAGGTCGACCCGGTAGCGGGTCAGGTCACGCAGCTCCCGGATCGCCGGTGGCGGCACGAAGCTGGGGCGCAGCATCTGCCGCTCGGCGACCTTGCACAGCCAGACCGCGTCCAGCCGGTCGGTCTTGGGCCGGCCGGGCAGGTGCTTGACGTCCTTGGCGTTGACCAGCCAGGTCTCGAACCGGTCCTCCAGCAGGTAGAACGGCGGGCGCCAGTAGTCGCTGGTCGCCTCCATCACCACCCGGGTCACCCCTAGGTCGGCCATCCAGTCGCCCAGCGCCAGCAGCGCGGTGGTCATCGTGGAGACGGTGCGGACCTCCTGCATCCGTTGCCCGCCCGGACCCGGGATCCGGACGCAGCAGACCACCTCAGCCTTGCCGACATCCAGCGCTGCGACCCGCTCGATGAGCTCGGGCTCGTCGGTCTCGACTTGCATGCCCCTCGCCTCCTCACCTCGGAGGCGGCCACCCGTAGGAGCTGCAGGGAACGGCGAATCTGATCCTCGTGCTCGAAGCACACGCAACGGCCCACAGCACAGCTCCCGGCGCCCGACTATGGGACGGCCTCACTCGACCAAGTGAGCACGACGTCGACGGGCGGCCGCGGCTCCATTTTCACGCCCGCACCGGCGCTCCCCGACAGGGGAGATCCAGGAC
>CAVVGX010000008.1:0-19034 GCA_963747895.1 uncultured Actinomycetota bacterium | reverse complement strand
CACGCCCGCCAGGCGAACGGGTGCTGTGCGTCCGGGGGAGCGAGCGACGCCTCGGACCAGGAGCTCCCCCCGTCGGTGCTCACATCCACGCGCGTCACGGGCGCCCGTCCCGACCACGCACGCCCGGACAGCGGCACCGTCCCGGCCCGGACGAACCTTTCGCGCGTCATGAAGTCCGGCCATCCCGGCGGTGCCAGCAGCGCCCTCGGCCGGATCCGGGTCACCGCCTCGCCGTCCTCGTCGGCGTCGACCTTCAGCCGGTAGGCCGTCGCGTTCTGGTAGCCGGTGAACGGCCCGGTCGCGACGTCGATCCGGGTGACCCACTTGACCTGCGCCATGCCGTACCAGCCGGGCACGACCAGCCGCAGCGGGGCGCCGTGCTGCGGAGGGAGCGGCGCGCCGTTCATCGCCCAGGCCAGCAGGGTCTCCGCCCGCATCGCCTCGGTGAGCGGCAGACCGCGCTGGTAATCCTGCTCGACGCCTCGTTCCAGGCCGTGGTCGGCGCCGGTGAACACGACGTCGAGGGCGCCGGGGGAGAGTCCGGCCTCGGTCAGCAGCGGGGCGAGCGGGGTGCCCGTCCACTCCGCCGTACCGACCGCCTCCAGCAGCCACGGCTGGCTGACCGGGCGCGGATCGAGGCGGGCCCGCCCGTTGCCGGCGCACTCCAGCAGCACCCGGGAGGTGACGGCCGGCCGGCGCATCAGCTCGTCGAGGGAGAGGGACAGCGGCCGGTCGACGGCCCCGCCGATCTGCAGCCGCCAGGCCGCCGCGTCGACCGCCGGGATGTCGTAGTGGGTCAGCACGTAGTGCAGGCCGGGCGGCGTCACGTCGTACCGCAGCGCCTCCAGCGGCATGCCGTGGTTGCGGGTGGCCAGGGCGAGCTCGTCGAGGCCGATGCCCTCACCGGGCTCGGCGATCCGTGCGGCTCCGGTGGGGTCGAGGCTCATCCGGCGTGTGTACGCCGACGGGCTCCAGGGGGGAAGGGTCCTTCATCGCGCGGCGCGCGAGATCGACGCGGCCGCGTCGAGGACGGCGCCGACGATCTCCGGGCTGGGGCGACGGCCGAGCCGCTCCACCGGGCCGGAGATGGAGACCGCGCCGAGTACGTGGCCCGCTGCGTCCCGCACCGGCGCCGACAGCGAGGCCACGCCCGGCTCGCGCTCGGCGATGCTGTGCGCCCACCCGCGGCGGCGGACCTCGAGCAGCGTGCGGGCCGTGAAGCTCGCGGCGGGCAGCAGCCGGGTGATCTCGTCGGCGGGGGTGAAGGCGAGCAGTGCGTGCGCTGCCGAGCCGGCGGTCATCGGCAGCCGGGCGCCGACCGGGACGGTGTCGCGCAGGCCGCTGGTGCGCTCCGCGGCGGCGACGCAGATGCGCGTCGCGCCGTCCCGCACGTAGAACTGCGCGCTCTCGCCGCTGACGTCGCGCAGGGTGACCAGGTGCCGGCCGGCCAGGTCGGCGAGGTCGGCCCCCTCCCGGCCGAGCTCGGCCAGGGCCGGCCCCGGCGCCCACGCGCCCTCGGCGGTGCGCCGGACCAGTCGATGCCCCTCCAGTGCGACGGCCAGTCGGTGGGCCGTGGCCCGGGGCAGGCCGGTGCGGTCCACGAGCTCGGCGAGGGTTGCCGGCTCGTCGGCGACGGCGCGGAGAATGGCCACCGCTTTGTCCACCACGGCAACGGGGTTAGGCTGTCCCACACAGCAATACTCGCATCCCACATGCTGGGATAGCTAGCTGAGGGGAAGAAACAGTGGCGAAGACCCTGGCGGAGAAGGTCTACGACGCCCACGTGGTGCGCAGCGCCGACGGCGAACCCGACCTGCTCTACATCGACCTGCACCTCGTGCACGAGGTGACGAGCCCGCAGGCGTTCGACGGCCTGCGCGCGGCCGGTCGGACGGTCCGCCGTCCCGACCTCACGATGGCGACCGAGGACCACAACGTCCCCACCCTCGACATCCTCAGCCCGATCGCCGACCCGGTCAGCCGGGCGCAGATCGAGGCGCTGCGCAAGAACGCCGCCGAGTTCGGCATCCGCCTCGCCCCGATGGGCGACCGCGACCAGGGCATCGTGCACGTCATCGGGCCGCAGCTGGGGCTGACCCAGCCGGGCATGACGATCGTGTGCGGCGACAGCCACACCTCGACCCACGGCGCCTTCGGCGCCCTGGCCTTCGGCATCGGCACCAGCGAGGTCGAGCACGTGCTGGCCACGCAGACGCTGCCGCAGTACCGGCCGAAGCAGATGGCGGTCACCGTGGACGGCGAACTCCCCCCGGGCGTCTCGGCGAAGGACGTCATCCTCGCCGTCATCGCCCAGATCGGCACCGGCGGTGGCCAGGGGCACGTCATCGAGTACCGCGGCAGCGCCATCGAGAAGCTCTCGATGGAGGCCCGGATGACCATCTGCAACATGTCGATCGAGGCGGGCGCCAAGGCCGGGCTGATCGCTCCCGACCAGACCACGTTCGACTTCCTGCAGGGCCGCCCGCACGCGCCGCAGGGCGCCGACTGGGACGCCGCGGTGGAGTACTGGACGACGCTGCGCACCGACGAGGACGCCGTCTTCGACCGCGAGGTGCACATCGACGCCGCCGCGCTGACGCCGTTCGTCACCTGGGGCACCAACCCCGGCCAGGGCCTGCCCATCGCCGGCAGCGTGCCCGACCCGGCCGACGCCGCAGACGAGGGCGAGCGGCGCGACATCGAGCAGGCGCTGGCCTACATGGGTCTCACCGCCGGCACCCCGCTGCGGGACATCAAGGTCGACACCGTCTTCCTCGGTTCCTGCACCAACGGCCGCATCGAGGACCTGCGGGTCGCCGCCGACCTGCTGCGCGACAAGCACATCGATCCGGACACCCGGATGCTGGTCGTCCCCGGGTCGGTGGCCGTGAAGGCGCAGGCCGAGGCCGAGGGGCTCGACCGGGTGTTCCTCGACGCCGGCGCCGAGTGGCGTGGCGCGGGCTGCTCGATGTGCCTGGGCATGAACCCCGACCAGCTGGCGCCGGGGGAGCGGTCGGCCTCCACGAGCAACCGCAACTTCCAGGGGCGCCAGGGCAAGGGCGGGCGCACGCATCTCGTGTCGCCGTCCGTCGCCGCCGCCACCGCCCTCACCGGGAAGCTCACCGCCCCGGCCGACCTGACGACTGTCGAAGTCTGAGCTCTGGAGTTCTCGATATGGACGCCTTCACCACGCACACCGGCACGGCCGCCCCGCTGCGCCGGTCGAACGTCGACACCGACCAGATCATCCCGGCCGAGTACCTGAAGCGGATCACCCGCACCGGCTTCGAGGACGGCCTGTTCCAGGCCTGGCGCACCAACGAGCCCGACTTCGTGCTCAACCGCCCCGAGTACGCCGACGCCTCCGTGCTGGTCGCCGGCCCGGACTTCGGCACCGGGTCCTCCCGCGAGCACGCGGTGTGGGCGCTGCTGGACGGCGGGTTCCGGGTCGTCATCAGCTCGCGGTTCGCCGACATCTTCCGCAACAACTCGACCAAGGCGGGGCTGCTCACGGTGCTGCTCCCGCAGGCCGACGTCGAGGCACTCTGGGCCGCCGTCGAGGCCGACCCGACGACCGAGGTGACGGTCGACCTGCAGGCCAAGCACGTCACCTACGGCGACGTCACGGTGTCGTTCGACATCGACGACTACACGCGCTGGCGGCTGCTGGAGGGGCTCGACGACGTCGGCCTGACCGAGCGCAACCTGCCCGACATCGAGGCGTTCGAGGCCGGCCGGCCGTCGTTTCTGCCGAAGGCGCTGCCGGTCAGCTGAGCGGGGCGGCCGGGTCGGGGCCGAGGGTGCGGTAGTAGTCCGCCGACAGCGCCCTGGGCCGGCCGCCGAGCACCCAGCAGCTGCCCTTCGCCGAGGGCGGCAGGTCCCGGTCGTCCCCGGCCGGTACCCCCAGGCTCTCGAGGGCCGACGGGATCGCGCCGCCCTGGCTGCAGACCACCGTGACGCCGGGACCGTCGCCGGAGGCCAGCAGCCGCTCGACGGCGGCCATGCCGGCCTCGGGGTCGGCGTCGAACTCCTCCTCGCCGAGCTCGGCCAGCGGCTGCACGGGCAGCCCTAGAACCTCCGCCAGCGGGGCGACGGTCTGCTCGCACCGGGTGCGGTGCACGGAGAACACCGCGGTCGGCCGGAAGACCGGCAGCACCTCCGCCAGCCGCTGCGCCTGGCGTCGTCCCCGCTCGTCGAGGGGCCGCAGGTCGTCGGGGCCGTCCCAGTTGGACCGGTCACCTGCCCGGCCGTGCCGGACCAGGACCAGGCTCGGCATGAGCGGGAGGTCGGTGCGCGCGAGGTCGGCGACCACACGTCGGTCGTGCTCGTGCGAGCACAGCGCCGCGGCGGCCTCGACCGGCAGCCAGCGCAGCTGGTCGACCTCGTCGTTCGGCTCGAAGGAACCGCCCACGGCCTGCATCACCCAGTAGTCGACGCGCTTCACGCCCTCGGCGACCGGATAGCCCGTGCGCAGGCTGCGCCGGCCGACGACGACCTGCAGGCCCGTCTCCTCGCCGATCTCGCGGACGGCCGCGGTGAGCGCGTGCTCGCCCACGTCGAGCTTGCCCTTCGGTAGCGACCAGTCGTCGTACCGGGGCCGGTGCACGACGACCACCTCGAGCACGCCGTCGTCGCGCCGGCGCCACACCGTGCCGCCGGCCGCCGCGACGATCGGGCCGGACGGCTCCTCAGCTGGTGAGGTCACCGACACGCTCCAGTTGCGCGGCCTGGTAGTCCCGCCCGTCGATGCGGGTCCACGAGCCGTCGCTGGTGAGCTCCCAGCAGCGGATGCCGGGAGCCAGCGCATCCTCGAAGATCCGGCCCATCTCGGCCCGGGCGGTCTCGTCGCACACGCGCAGCAGCACCTCGACGCGGCGGTCGAGGTTGCGGTGCATGAGGTCCGCGCTGCCCAGCCACCACTCCGGGTCACCGCCGTTGACGAAGGACATGACGCGGGAGTGCTCGAGGAACCGGCCGACGATCGACCGAACCCGGATGTTCTCCGACAGTCCCGGGACACCCGGGCGCAACGCGCAGATGCCACGGATCAGCAGGTCGACCGGCACCCCGGCCGTCGAGGCCTCGTAGAGCGCGTCGGAGACCCGCTCGTCCACCAGGCTGTTGAGCTTGAACCGGATGCCGGCCGGGCGGCCCTCGGCGGCGTGCCGGGCCTCGCGCCGGATCTTCTCGATCAGCCCGGTCCGGATCCCGTGCGGCGCGACCAGCAGCGTGCGGTAGTTGGTCTGCCGCGAGTAGCCGGTGAGGGTGTTGAACAGGTCGGTGAGGTCGGCGCCGACCCGCGGGTCGGCCGTGAGGATGCCGAGGTCCTCGTAGATGCGGGCCGTCTTCGGGTTGTAGTTGCCGGTGCCGATGTGGCAGTACCGGCGGAGCACCCCGTGCTCCCGGCGGACCACCAGCGCGGTCTTGCAGTGGGTCTTGAGGCCGACCAGCCCGTAGACGACGTGGCAGCCGGCCCGCTCCAGCGACCGGGCCCAGCTGATGTTGGCCTCCTCGTCGAAGCGCGCCTTGATCTCCACGAGGACGACGACCTGCTTGCCGGCCTCCGCCGCCTCGATCAGCGCGTTGATGATCGGGGAGTCGCCCGAGGTCCGGTACAGGGTCTGCTTGATCGCCAGCACCTGCGGATCGGCCGCCGCCTGCTCGATGAAGCGCTGCACGCTGGTCGCGAACGAGTGGTAGGGGTGGTGGACGAGCACGTCGCCCTCCCGCAGCGTGGCGAAGACGCTCTTGGGCGTCTCGCCGTCCGACAGTCGGGGGTGCGTGGCCGGCACGAACGGCTCGTCCTTGAGCTCCGGCCGGTCGAGGTCGTACAGCGCCCAGAGCGAGGCCAGATCGAGCAGCCCGGGCACCTGCAGCACGTCGTCGGGCTTCATCTCCATCTCGGTCAGCAGGACGTCGAGGATCTGCGGGTCCATGGTCTCGGTCACCTCGAGCCGGACGGCGGGACCGAAGCGGCGTCGCGCGAGCTCCCGTTCCAGCGCCTGGAGCAGATCCTCGTCGCGGTCCTCCTCCACCTCCAGGTCGGCGTTGCGGGTGACGCGGAACAGGTGGTGGGAGAGCACCTCCAGGCCGGGGAACAGCTGCGGGAGGTGCGCGGCGATGAGGTCCTCGAGCGGGAGGAAGGTGGCCGTCTCGTCGGCCGGCCCCACCTGCACGAAACGCGGGACGTTGTTGGGCACCTTCACGCGCGCGAAACGGGCGATCCCGGTGTCGGGGTCGCGGACGCTGACGGCGAGGTTGAGCGAGAGGCCGCTGATGTAGGGAAACGGGTGCGCGGGGTCCACGGCCAGCGGCGTCAGCACGGGGAAGACCTGGTCGCGGAAGTACTCCCGCAGCCGGCGGGCGTCGTCGTCGGCCATGTCCTCCCAGTGCAGGATCCGGATTCCGGCCTCCTCCAGCTGGGGGGTGACGTCGCGCAGGAACACGTTGGCGTGCCGCTGCACGAGATGCTGGGTCCGCTGGGTGACCAGCTCCAGCTGCTCCCGGATGGTCAGGCCGTCGGGTGACCGGACGGAGAGCCCGGTGGTCTGGCGGCGCTTGAGACCCGCGATGCGCACCATGAAGAACTCGTCGAGGTTGCTCGCGAAGATCGCCAGGAACTTCACCCGCTCCAGCAGGGGCAGCTTCTCGTCCTCGGCGAGCTCGAGGACGCGCGCGTTGAAGTCCAGCCAGGACAGTTCCCGGTTCAGGAACCGGTCGGCCGGCAGGGGACTGGTCCGGAACGAGCTCTCGGCAGGCACGCGCTCATCGTGCCGCACCGAGGTGAACGGCGTGCCCGTCAGGGACGTGCCGGCAGCAGGGCGTCCAGTAGTTCCACGGTGCGCGGGCCGACGCCGAGGGCGAGCGCGGCCCGCAGGTCCGCGTCGGTGTCGACGTCCCGGACCAGGCCCGGCCAGTCGCCGGACAGGGCCACGGCCCCGCCGGCCCGGTGGGCCGCCGCCGACCCGGGACCGAAGGCCGGGCGCAGGGGCACGTCCACCGCGGTGAGCAGGGTGGTCCCGGTGCCCGGGGCATCGGGGACGAACGCCCGCGGAGCGCCGTCGGCGGCGGCGAGCGCTGCGGCCAGTTCCGCGGGCCGCAACGCCGGCAGGTCCGATGACAGCGCGGCGACCGCCGTACCGGTGGCGCTGCGCTCCCCGTGCTCCAGCGCCGCGTTCAAGCCGCGGTCGGGGCCGTCCGGGACGGTGCGGGCGCCGAGCCGGCGGACGACGCCGCCCGCCGCCGGGTCGTCGGTGACCACGACCACCTCGGCAACGCCCGGGCAGGCGAGTGCAGCGCTGACCGTGTCAGCGAGCAGTGCCAGGACCAGTGCGTCGTGACCGGCGGCCGTGCCGTCGCCGAGCGTGGCGGTCACCGGGCGCAGCCGGGTCTTGGCGAACGGGAGCCGCTTCGCCGGGACGACCACCGACCAGCTGCGCACGCCACCATGTGAGCACATCCGCCGCGTCCTGCCACCCCCGGTGCGCGACGAAGCCGCGCCGTGGGTCGATCATGGGCAGGATCACACGCGCATGACCAGTCGGATGTCCGGTGGGAAGGGGGCCCGTGGCCGAGAAGATCGCTCCGGTGGACGAACGTGGCGCCCGCCGCCCGATGAAGTGGCGCACCCGCGGGATCCCGCCGTTCGGCATGTGCGTCGCCATCCCGCTCGTCTACCCGTTCGCCTCCCTGATGTTCCGGCTGCGCTACCGGCACGCCGAACGGTTGCCCGCGCGCGGACCCGTGCTGCTGGTCGCGAACCACGTCTCGCTCCTCGACCCGATCGCCTGCGCCCGGCTGGTGTTCGACTCCGGCCGGCTCCCGCACTTCCTGGCCAAGCAGTCGCTGTTCAAGGGCGTCATCGGCACCCTGTTGCGCAGCGCCGGGCAGATCCCGGTCCTCCGGCACTCAGCCGAGGCCCACGCCGCCCTCGACGCGGCGAAGGCCGACCTCGACGCCGGCAACGTCATCGTGATCTACCCGGAGGGCTCGGTCACCCGCGACCCCGACTGGTGGCCCATGCAGTCGCGCACCGGTGTGGCACGGCTCGCGCTGACCACCGACGCCGTCGTCCTGCCCGTCGCCCAGTGGGGGCCGCAACGGGTGCACGACTACCACAGCAAGAAGTTCTACCTGCGATTCCGCGCACCCGCCGACTACCTCGTGGGCGAGCCGGTCGACCTCTCCGCCGCCCGGGCCCGCATCCGGGACGGCGCCCCGCTGTCCGCCCAGCTCTTGAGGGAGACGACCGACCTGATCATGACCCGCGTGCGGGACCAGCTCGCCGAGCTGCGCGAGGAGCCCGCCCCGCTGGCCTTCCACCCGCGCCCCCTGCGCGAGCTTCCCGGCGACGTGTCCGGGAGCGCTGCATGACCCGCGCGGCGGTCCTGGGCGCGGGGTCGTGGGGAACCACGTTCGCCAAAGTGCTCGCCGACGCGGGGTGCGACGTGACGCTGCACGCCCGCCGGCCCGAGCTCGCGGCGGCGATCGCGGAGCGGGGCGAGAACGCCGACTACCTGCCCGGCGTGCGGCTGCCGTCGACGATGCACGCGACCGCCGACCCGGGAGAGGCGCTGCAGGACGCCGGCATCGTCGTCCTCGCCGTCCCCTCCCAGTCGCTGCGGGGAAACCTGGAGGAGTGGACGCCGCTGTTGCCCCCGGACTCGACGCTGCTCTCGCTGATGAAGGGCATCGAGCTGGGCACCACCAAGCGCATGAGCGAGGTGATCTGCGAGGTCACCGGCGCCGCGCCGGAGCGGGTCGCCGTCCTCTCCGGGCCGAACCTGGCGCGCGAGATCGCCGAGGAGCAGCCCGCTGCGACCGTGATCGCCTGCGCGGACGCCGGCCGGGCGGCGGCCCTGCAGGCGGCCTGCCACACGGCCTACTTCCGGCCGTACACGAACCCCGACATGGTCGGCTGCGAGCTCGGCGGGGCGGTCAAGAACGTGATCGCGCTGGCTGCCGGTATCGCCGAGGGGCTCGGCTTCGGCGACAACACGCGCGCGTCGCTGATCACCCGCGGGCTGGCCGAGACCGCCCGGCTGGGCCTGGCGCTGGGCGCGGAGCTGACGACGTTCGCCGGGCTGGCCGGGCTCGGTGACCTCGTGGCCACCTGCAGCTCGCCGCTGTCGCGCAACCGCACCTTCGGCGAGAAGCTCGGGCGGGGCATGACCGTCGAGGAGGTGCAGGAGAGCACCCGGCAGACCGCCGAAGGCGTGAAGAGCTGCCGGTCGGTGCTGGACCTGGCGCGCGCCCACGGCGTCGACGTCCCGATCACCGAGGCCGTCGTCCGCGTCTGCCACGAGGGCGAGTCGCCGGCGAAGATGGTGCGGGAGATCATGTCGCGCGAGGCCAAGCCGGAATGAGTGCGGCTTCCTGGGGTTCCTGGGGCGACGGCACGAGATCGGTCCGCGGCGGTGAGGGCGAGGCCGTTCCCGGGGCGCCGCTGCGACCCTCGCCGGTCTTCGCCGCCCCGTTCCACCTCGCGGACCAGCCACCACGGGCCGGAGGCGCCGACGCGTACGCCCGCACCGAGCACCCGACGCTCCGCGAGTTCGAGGCCGCCGTCGGGGCGCTCGACGGCGGCCGCTGCCTGTCGTTCGCGACCGGCATGGCGGCGATCAGCGCGGCCGTGTTCGCCTGCGTCGGTGCGGGGGACCGGGTGGTCCTGCCGTCGGACGGCTACTACACGACGCGACTGCTGGCCCGGGACGAACTGGCGCGGTTCGGCGTTCGGGTCGACTACGTGCCCACCCCCGAGATCGGTGCGGTGGCGGCCGGGGGAGGGCTGACCGGTGCCCGGCTGGTCTTCCTGGAGACGCCCAGCAATCCGCTGCTCGACGTGTGCGACATCGCGGCGGTCGCCCGGGCGGCGCACGAGGCGGGGGCGATCGTGGCGGTGGACAACACGACCGCGACACCGCTCGGCCAGCGCCCGCTGGAGCTCGGTGCGGACCTGACCGTGGGCAGCGACACCAAGGCGCTCACCGGGCACAGCGACCTGCTGCTGGGGCACGTCAGCACCGCCGACGGCGAGCTGTTCACCCACCTCCAGCGCTGGCGCAACAACACCGGCAACACGCCCGGCCCCTTCGAGGCGTGGCTGGGGCACCGCTCGATGAGCACGCTGGACCTGCGGCTGGCCCGGCAGGCGGTGAACGCGGCCGCGGTGGTCGACCTGCTGGCCGCGTCGCCCGCGGTCACCGGCGTCCGCTGGCCATGGCGTTCCGGTGATCCCTCCTACCCGCTGGCCACCGCCCAGATGCTGCGCCCGAACGGGGTGGTGTCCGCTGTCCTGGCCGACGAGGAGGCGGTGGCGACGCTGCTGTCGCGCACCCGCCTGTGGGATGCCGCGACCAGCTTCGGCGGCGTGCACAGCACCATCGACCGGCGCGCCCAGTGGGGCGGGGACGCGGTCGACCCCGGGTTCGTGCGGCTGTCCTGCGGCATCGAGGACACCGCCGATCTGGTTGCCGACCTAGCGGCCGGGCTCGACGGCCTCTCCTGAGCGCAGGCGCGTGCCGATCGTGAGGTACAGGCTGACCCCGACGTAGTAGACGAGGTAGGCCAGGCTGAGCGCGGCGACCACCGGGTTCGGGTCGGGGTACTGGGCGAGCAGCACGGCGTAGGTGACCAGCCATGTGCCGGCGAGCGCAAGGTTCAGGCCGCGCAGGAGCTTGGTGCGCGAGGGGTACACGTAGCGCACCGGCACGAACACCAGCACGGTGAGGACGACGAGGGTGACGGCAGCCCCCGTCCGACCGACGTCGAGGACGATCACGTAGAACGCCACGACGTTCCAGTAGCTGGGGAAGCCGAGGAAGAAGTGGTCGGCGGTCTCCCCGTCGACGAGCTTCGCGTCGACCCGGCAGAACTGGTAGCAGGACGCCAGGAGCGGCAGCGCCGCGACGACCCAGCCGATCGCTCCCTGGGGGAGCCGGTCGGTCGTCCACAGGAGCACGACCGGGGCGAAGACGTAGGTGAGGTAGTCGACGATGTCGTCCATGCGGGCGCCGTCGAACCAGGGGATCGTCTCCTTGACCCGGAACCTGCGCGCGAGCATCCCGTCCGTGCCGTCGATCCACAACGCGGCCAGGCCCAGCCAGAGCGCGGCCACCGCGTCGCCGTCGAACGCCGCGAGGACGATCAGCAGCGCGAGGACCGATCCGCTGGCCGTGTACAGGTGGACGGCGGCGCCGGCCAGCCGCAGGCCGAGGGAAAAGGGCGTGGCGGTCTGGCCGGGAGCCGGGTTCTCGCGCACTCCGAGAGGTTGTCACACCTCCTCGACTAGGGTCGCGGTGATGAGCCGGAACGGGGCCCTGCATGGGTGACAAGGTGCGTGTCGCGGTCGTGTTCGGAGGCCGGAGCGCCGAGCACGCCATCTCCTGCGTATCGGCGGGCAGCGTGATGGCTGCCCTCGATCCGGACCGCTACGAGGTGGTACCGGTCGGCATCACGCGGGACGGCGGATGGGTGCTGGCCGGCCCCGAGCAGCGCCTGGCCATCGCCGACCGGGCGCTGCCGGAGGTGGCCGGCGGTACCGCGGTGTCCCTGGTGGGCGACCCGGGCGGGCGCGGCCTCGCGGTCCTGGACCGCGGCGCCGCGATGGGGTCGGACCTGACGGAGGTCGACGTCGTCTTCCCGGTCCTGCACGGTGCCTACGGCGAGGACGGCACCATCCAGGGGCTGCTGGAGATGTCGGGGCTGCCGTACGTGGGCTCGGGCGTGTTCGCCAGCGCGGCGTCGATGGACAAGGAGTTCACCAAGAAGCTCCTCGCCGCCGCGGGGCTGCCGCAGGGTGACCACGTGGTGCTGCGGGACGCCGACGGGGCGGTCTGCGCCGACCCGGCGCTGCTCGACGAGGCGGCGCGCGAGCGCCTGGGGCTGCCAGTGTTCGTCAAGCCCTCCCGGGCGGGCTCGAGCATCGGCATCACGAAGGTCACCGACTGGGCGCAGTTCGCCGAGGCCGTGGCCACGGCCGCCGCGGTCGATCCGAAGGTGATCGTGGAGGCCTCGGTACCGGGCCGGGAGATCGAGTGCGGCGTGCTGGCCGCCCGCGGCAGCGGCCTGCCCGAGGTCAGCCTGCCGGCCGAGATCCGGCTGCGTGCCGGGGTCGACTGGTACGACTTCGACGCCAAGTACCTCGACGACTCGGTCGACTTCGACGTGCCCGCCGATCTCACGCCGGAGCAGACCGCGGCCGTGCAGCGCGCCGCTCGTCGGGCCTACCTCGCCATGGACTGCCGGGGGCTCGCGCGGGTCGATTTCTTCCTCGGGACGGCGCCCGACGGCAGCGACCACCTGGTGATCAACGAGGTCAACACCATGCCCGGCTTCACGCCGATCTCGATGTTCCCGCGGATGTGGGCGGCCAGCGGTGTGGCTTACCCGGAGCTCGTCGACCGGCTGGTCGAGTCCGCGTCGGCCTCCCGCGCGCGTCCCGTTCGGTGATCGCCGGGCGGTCGTCCCCGAACCCCAGGGCCGCCGTCCTGCTCGCTCTCCTGGCCGGGGTCGCGGCGACCACCGGATGCGACCGCGCCGTCGAGGGACTGCCCACGGCCACGGCGAGCGCCTCCGTCCCTGCCACCGCGGAGAGCCTCGGCGCGCTCGTGGTGACCGATGTCCCGTCCGCGCTGCCGCGGCTGCCCGACGCCCAGTTGCAGCCCCCCGCGGGACCGAAGGCCCTCGACGACATCGCCGGCTACTCCGACGACCCGACCCGTGAGCGTCACGTGCTGGAGGAGTACGGCTACCGGTACGGCTGGGAACGGTTCTGGGGAACCGGTTCGGTGCCGATGACCGGGGTGTTCGTCGACCAGTTCGAGTCCCGCGCCGGGGCCGCGTCCTACGCCCGCGACCTGGCCCGCAACGATGCCGCGCACTACGACGCCGTCGTCCACGAGAACCCGCCGGAGCTGCCGGGTGGGTGCCGGATGCTGACCGTGGACGACGCGGACGCCCAAGAGGCACTGGGTGGGCCGGCGGCGTTCGCCTGGTGCGGGCACGGGCCGTTCAGCGTCTCGGTGACGTCGGTGGCCGACTCGCTGGAGGCGGCGGAGGCGGAGGTGCAGGCGGTGGTCACCGAGCAGCTCGACCGGCTGCCCCCGTGACGGTCAGGGCCCGGGTGCGGGTTCCCGGTAGGGGAGCGCCTGGGAGATCAACGGCGTGAGGGCGGTGACCGGTGCGCTGTCGACGGACGCGGGGAGCGAGACCTGCACGTAGACGGGACGGTCGACCGTCGTCCAGACGGTGGTGTCGGGGTCGCTGGTGTCGACGTACCACTGGACGTCGTTGATCTGGATGGCCGAGGCGCCGACGACGTAACCGGCGGGCCGGTCGACGCCGCAGACGAGCACGATCGCCGGATCGCCCCACGCGTAGGCGTAGGGGGACTCGGACTGGACCCGCCTCGAGGCGTTGCCCTCCAGGTCGAGGGGGAGCGCGCTCATCAGGGCGGGACACGACGTGTCGGCCTCAGGAGTCACCGGGGGGACCTCCACCGGGAGGACGGGGAGGTCCCCCCGGGTGGCGGACGGCCCGCCACTGAGCTGAGCGGGAGCGTCCGGACCCGCGCCGTCCTGGCCGCCGTCACCGGACCTGCCGACGGCATGGACCAGGACGGCGAGCGCGATGACCACCGGCACCAGCACGGCGGTCGCGATCAGGGCGATCCGACGGAACGGATCCGGGGAGCTGCTCAGAGTGCTGCTCTCAGATGTTGACGACGGGACACGTCAGGGTGCGGGTGATGCCGTCGACCGACTGGACGCGGGCAACGACCAGCCGGCCGAGGTCGTCGACGCTCTGCGCCTCGGCGCGGACGATGACGTCGTAGGGGCCGGTGACGTCCTCGGCCTTGGTGACGCCGTCGATCTCGGCGATCGTGGTGGCGACCTGGGCGGCCTTGCCGACTTCGGTCTGGATGAGGATGTAGGCGTGGACCACGGAAGACCTTTCCTCGGGCGACACTGCCGGCCCGCCGGGTGGCGGACAGTTCGGCAACCTACCCCAGCGGCAGGATGGGGCAGGTGACTCGCCCCCGCCCCCTCGTTCCCCGAGAAGATCCGGCCGACAGCGTGCGCGTCGTCGGAGAGTTCGGCGTGATCGCCCGGGTGCTCGCCCAGGCCGGCTCCGCGCGGGCTGCTCTCGTCGGCCCCGGGGACGATGCCGCCGTCCTCGGGACCTCCGACGGGCGGGTCGTCGCCAGCACCGACGTCCTGGTGGAGGGGCGGCACTTCCGGCGGGACTGGTCCTCGGCCGAGGACATCGGCCACAAGGCCGCGGCAGCGAACCTGGCCGACATCGCGGCCATGGGCGGCACGGCGACGGCCCTCCTCGTGGGTCTGGCGTGCCCGTCCACCACGCAGACCTCGTGGCTCGAGGGGGTCGCGGCGGGACTGGCCGACGAGTGCGCGCCGCTCGGGGCGGCGGTCGTCGGTGGCGACCTGGTGGCGTCGGCCCCCGACAGCAACGCTGTGGTGCTCTCGGTGACCGCGCTGGGCGACCTGGGTGGGCGCCCCCCGGTGCTCCGCTCCGGCGCCCGTCCCGGGCACGTGGTGGCGCTGGCCGGGCGGCTGGGCTGGGCGGCGTGCGGTCTCGCCGTGCTGCGGCGGGGGTTCTCGAGCCCGATCGCCGCGGTGGCCGCCCACCGTCGTCCGGCCCCTCCGTACGTCGCCGGCCCGGCGGCCGCTGCAGCCGGTGCGACGGCGATGTGCGACGTCAGCGACGGCCTGCTGGCCGACGTCGGCCATCTCGCGGCCGACAGTCGGGTGACGGTCGACCTCGACGGCTCGGCGCTGCGGCAGGCGTGCCTCGAGCCGTCCGGGCCCCTTCAGCAGGTCGGTGCGGCGCTCGGGGTGGACCCGATGTCGTGGGTGCTCACCGGCGGCGAGGACCACGCCCTGGTCGCCACGTTCTCGCCGCGTGCCACGTTGCCCCAGGGCTGGACGGCGATCGGAACGGTGCGGAGCGGACCGCGACGGGCGGGCGTGTTCGTCGACGGGCGGCCGGCGGCCGACGTCGTGCAGGCGGTGGGCGCGGAGGGAGCAGGGCATGTCCACTTCGGCTGAGCATCCGCTCCGGGACGGGACGGTGGCAGCGCTGCGGCCGTTGCCGTACGACCACCCGGTCGCCCACTACCTGGTGGAGCAGGTGCAGGAGGAGTACGTCCGGCGCTACGGGGGGCGCGATGCGGCCGTCGTAGAGCCGGGGGAGTTCCTGCCGCCGCACGGCACCTTCCTGGTCGCCGAGGTGGACGGCGTGCCGGCCGGGTGCGGGGCGTGGCGTGTCCTTGCCCCCGGTGTGGCCGAGATCAAGCGGGTGTACGTCGAGCCCGGCTTCCGTCGGCGGGGCCTGGCCCGGCTGGTGGTCGCGGCGCTGGAGGACGGCGTCGCGCGCGCGGGCCACCGGTCGGTCGTGCTCAACAGCGGGCACGAGCAACCGGAGGCGCTGGCGCTGTACGCCGGGCTCGGCTACGGACCGGTGACCGGCTACGGCATCTACGCCGGCTACCCGAACGCGGTGTTCCTCGGCAAGGATCTGACCGGTGGCCTCCCGGCCGGCGAGATGGAGGGATCGTCATGGGCGTCGTGACGGTGTCGGCGGCGTACGGAGCCGCCGGCGAGGAGGTCTCCCGGGCGGTGGCCGAGCGGTTGGGACTGCCGTTCCACGACCGCGCGATCGCGGCGCAGGTGGCCGGCCGGCTGGGCGTGACGGTCTCCGAGGCCGAGGCGAACGACGAGACCGTCGTGCGCGGGCTGTGGCGGCTGGTCGCCTCGTTGGGCACGATGCCCGACCCCGTCGGCGGAGTGCTGCCGACGACGGCGCTGCCCGACGCCCGGGCGTACCGGCAGCAGACCGAGCGGGTGCTCGGGGAGATCGCCGACGGCGCCGGTGGCGTGGTGCTCGGTCGGGCGGGGGCGATCGTGCTGGGCGACCGGCCGGACGCGTTGCACGTGCGCCTGGACGGCCCGCGTGAGCTGCGGCTGGACGCAGCGATCAGCCGCTCGGGCCGGTCTCGCGACGAGGTCGTGCGGGAGATGGAGGCCAACGACCGGACGCGGGAGGCCTACGTGCGGCACTTCTACCGGTGCGACCCGGCGTCGGCGCAGTACTACCACCTCGTGGTCGACACGACCGCGCTGCCGGTGGAAACGGTGGTCGACCTGGTAGTGACGGCGGCGCGAGGGCGGGGGATCGTTCCGGCCTGACGCTGGCGTGATGCGCATGTGACATGGCGCCACTCTGCGCCGAGGCCGACGTCCCGCGCCGCCGGTCGTCCACAAACTGGCAGCCTGTCCACAGATCTGTTTCCGCTGGTCACAGCCCCGACCAGACGTTATGATCGAACACGTGATCGATCAGCAGTCGAGCCGCTTCGGGGTGTCCCTGACCGAGGCCGTGCTGGCCCGCTGGCTGGTCGTGATGTCCGGTCGGGAGTACGTCGTCGACGACTTTCAGCCGCATGTTCGGAGCGCACGCACTACCGCTCCCACCTCCACCACCACCGCCACCACCGCTCCGCCCTCCGCCACCGCTCCGCCCTCCGCCATCGCTCCGCCCTCCGCCACCGCTCCCGCGGCCGACGGGCCTCCTGGCCCCGAGTCGCCGGCGGCGCACGACCCCGGGCCCGAGCCCGCCTGCTCGCCCGATGAGGCCGAGGTCGAGGTCCCCGCGGCCGACGGGGGGGACAGCGATGGGTTCGAGGTCGATGACCGGTTTCCGGGGCTGGGCCGGTTCGGGCGGCTGCTGGAGGTCGGCGCCGGGTACCTGGCGGCCGCGCACGCCGCCTACGCCGAGCAGGGCCGGGCGGCGGCGGTGCAGGCGCGGGCGCTGGCGGCGTTCGCCGCGGCCCGCCCGGCCGCGCTGCTGGACCGCCCCGATCAGGAGGTCGGAGCCGCGGCCGCGGCGTCCCGGGCCGCCCGGCCGGCGGTCCTGACCGAGGTCAGTGAGTGGGCCGTGGACGAGGTGATGGCCACCTTCGCGTTGTCCGCGCCGGCCGCCGGCGGGCTGCTGGCCGACTCGATCACCCTGGTCCAGCGGCTCCCGGCCACCCTCGACGCGGTCGAGGCCGGGATCATCTCCTGGGCGCACGCCCGGATGCTGGCCGAGGTGCTCGGCCCGGTGAAGGACGAGGTCCGCGCGGCGGTCGAGGCGCGGCTGCTGGCCCGCGCCGCCGGCAAGACCGTCGCCCAGCTGCGGCAGACCGCCCACCGCGCGGTGCTGAAGGCCGATGCCGCCGCCGCGGCCGACCGGCTGGCCCGCGCCCTGCGCGACCGCGGGGTGCGGATGCAGCCGGGCAAGGACGGCATGGCCACCCTGGCCGCGGTGATGACCCTGCCGGTCGCCGCGGCCTGCCGAACCGCGCTGGCCGCCTACGCCGAGGCGTGTGCCGTCCCAGGCGACGAGCGGACCCTGGACCAGCGGATGACCGACTGCCTCGCCGACCTGATCCTGCGCCCCGGGGTGAACGGGCCGGTGCAGATCGGGCTCACCCTGGTCGCCGGGGTGAACACCATGACCGGCGGCGACGACCCCGCCGAACTCGACGGCCACCCCATCCCCGCCGCACTCGCCCGCGCAACTCGCCCACGTCCTCGGCCTGCTCCCACGCCCCGACCACCCCGACACCGCGACCGACACCGATGCCGACGCCACGGACGACACGGACGGGCCGGACGACCCGGACGACCCGGACGGGACAGACGACGCCGACGGGACAGACGACGCCGACCGGCGAGAGGGCGCCACCACGGCCCCGTCGCCGCAGACGTCCGAGGAAGAAGCCCACGCGTCCGAGAATCGAGACCACGAGGACCAGGCCGGCCAAGACGACGCCGGCCGGGACGAGGGCGGCCCAAACGACGCCGACCAAGACGACGCCGACCAAGACGACGCCGGCCAAGACGATGCCGGCCGGGACGAGGAGCCCGAGCCGGCCGCGGCGGGCACGTTCGTTGCCTTCAGCCCGGCAGCCGACCCCGGGCAGGAGACCGCCGACCGGCTGGGCGAACTGCTCCGGCTGCGCTCCACCACCGGCACGGCACTGGCCCACCTCCCGCGGATCGCCCTCGTCGAGGAACTCACCGGCCAACTGCTCGCCCTCACCGACACCGCCGGCCTCCGGACCGCCGCCACCTGCGACCGCACCCGCTGCCGCACCGGAAAGCGCTCCTGCACCCACCCATCCACCGGCCCCCGCCTCGGCCCACCACCACCGAGCCCCGGCTACCGGCCGTCGGACCCCCTCGACCGGTTCGTCCGCGCCCGCGACCGCCGCTGCCGCTTCCCCGGCTGCCGCGCCACCGCCATCCGCTGCGACCTCGACCACACCACCCCCTGGCCCACCGGCCCCACCAGCGCCGACAACCTCTGCGCCCTGTGCCGCCACCACCACCGACTCAGCCACCAGGCACCCGGCTGGACCATGCGCCGCCTCCCCGACGGCGGCCTTCAATGGACCACCCCCGGCGGGAAGACCATCACCACCCACCCCCAGCCCTACGGCACCGACGACCTCCCACCACCAGCGCAGCACCTGGATGCGCAACCGACGACGAACCACCCACGAACCGACCGCTGACGATGCGCGAACAACTCCGCCGCTGGCCTCCGCCACCGCCCGACCCGGACGAGGAACCCCCTCCTTTCTAAGCACTGCGTGGGACCGAGGCCACGGGACCACCCGGCAGGTCAGGCACGATGGCGGCGTGACAGCACTCGCCGGCGAGGAGCTTCAACAGCGCTGGATCGAGCCCGTGGTCGTCCTGGGCGAGCGGCTCGGGATCATCGCCCACGAGCTGGTGTCCGACCGTCCCGGTGCAAGCAGCGACCTGGGCGTCGCCGTGCCGTCGCTGGCGGAGTGGCGGGCCCGAGATCTGATCAGTCGTCTCGACGCCTCGGCGTGGTACCCGAACCCGGCCGCCGAGAAGGTCGCCGCCTGCTGGGCGCGTCGCAATGCGACCGAGCTCGTCGTCCACGGGCTGGACGTCGAGGCCGCCGCCGGCGTCCGCCACGAGCCGGTCCACCGCGCACCC
>CAVVGX010000007.1:0-109836 GCA_963747895.1 uncultured Actinomycetota bacterium | reverse complement strand
ACCGTTGGTAGTCCGCTTCGGGGACGACGAGGTGACCATGAGAACGGCGTGGATCACCTTGGCCCGGTGGTTCGCAGGTGTCGAGGCAGTGAGGTTGGACCGGTTTCCTAAGTGGGCCGCTCAGGGGCACGGCTGTCCGGCGGCCCAGCCGCGAGGGCGGCTTCTAGGGACGAAAGTCCAGGCTGATCGGCCTCCCCCAGTGCTAGTGCCACCGCTCGTCTGGTCGGCCAGCACTCCATCGACTGGTTGCCCCTCGGCCGGGGGGAAGGGGGTGGTTGTTCGTGTCGCCGCGCGTGCCAGCTCATGCCGAAGTAGAGAACTGCCAGACAGGTTCCCAGCCGATGGACAAGATGAGGTCCTGATCGCGGATCCCGCCCGCCGTGGCCAGGCCTGCCCAGAAGATGGAAAATGTCAGGTAGATCCAGGGACTCGGGCGTCCACGGGTGCGGCGAGGCGGCCTCGCGTGGCGGCGCTGGCCGGCCCGTTCCTCTTCCACCACACGGCGATCGTCGCCGACCGAGCCCGGTGGCACATGTTTCGCCCCTAGGAGTCGCCCGTTCGGGAGTGATCGGGTGTCCCTGGAGTGGGCCGCTCAGGGACATCGCCCGGCTCGCTTCGAGGGCGGCTCAGGGGCACGCCTGACAACGTCTAGACACACTTGGACCGGCCCCCACGCGGTGGTCCACCGGCTGAGTCGTCGGAAATTACGGTAGGAAGAGCGTCCAGTCAGGATTGCGGAGGTCCGATGTCCCACCGAGGCCGGGCACGGCTCGTCCTAGCGCTGTCCGCCTCTTTGATCGTCATGACATCCGCGTGCGCCGGGGGCCAGGGCGACCGCGCGATCCCGCCATAACCGCCGTGCCCAGCGAGTTCGCTTCG
This sequence comes from uncultured Actinomycetota bacterium, assembly GCA_963747895.1. Taxonomy (GTDB): domain Bacteria; phylum Actinomycetota; class Actinomycetes; order Mycobacteriales; family Geodermatophilaceae; genus Blastococcus. The sequence goes on along the minus strand of CAVVGX010000007.1, from coordinate 108,957 downwards.
ACCTTCGAGGTGGAGTCCCCGATCGCCGTCGTCGCCGGCGACGACGCGGCGTGGGTCCTGACGCAGCACCGGCACGGTGACGGCTTGTCGGTCCTCCGGATCGACCACACCGGCCGGGCCATCGACGATGTTCGCAGGCCGGGCATCGCGGTACAGATGCTGCCCTTCCTTGACGGCGTGGTTGTCGCCAGGGTCGCCTGTGCCACGCAGCGGTGCGAGGAGACGGCCAGCTCGGTTCTGGTCGTGGACCGCGACGGAACCGTCCGTGCCGAGGAGGAGTTCGCTCGCGAACCGGGAGGCCTTGACGACAGCACAGGCGGGATCAAGCTGGATGCCGTCAGCGGGGACACCGTCTGGATCGACACACCCGACGGACCAACGATCTACAAGCCAGACATCGGGCAATCGGACACCGCTCGACCCGACAGCACACCTTCGGAGTTCACCCCCGCCCCCCGCCTAGTGGACTTGCGCGACTACCAGCGCCCACCGGAGCTCACCGTGCCCCCCGAACCCGTTGCCCTCGGCTACAGCGATCAAGCGTTCGTGCTCGTGGCCGACGGTGTGATCCGCCGTGTCGAGGGACCGCCCGGCGCGCCGAAGAGCGAGGAGACGCTCAAGGTTCCGGCGGACATCTTCTTCCAGCCATACGACGCGACCGCGAACCTGTTCTTCGACAAGAGCGCCACCGTCGTCGCAGGGTGCATCTTGCAGTCCGGTGAATGGCCCGCGGCCCGCTGCTACATCGGCTCACCGTAAGCACGGCCGAACGCTGCCCACCGCCTGTCCTTAGTGGGCCGCTAAGGGCTACCCGCCGTAGGGACGCAGACGTTCCCGCGGGAACGTCTCCACGGCGGCACCGTTACGCGTTTCCGCGGAAGCGTCTCGGTGGCGCTGTCCCGTAGTGGGCCGTCGGGGGCGCCGTCTCGCAGCGGCGCGGACGTTTCCGCGGGAACGTCTGCACGCCGTGCGCCTCGACCGCGCTTCCGCGGAAGCGTTTCCGCCAGGCCGCCTCGAGTGGGCCGCTGAGGGCGTACGGCATGGGGCCCCGAGAAGATCGAACGGGTGTTGCCCGGGCGTGAGCCCGGCGGCGGTGGTCGCGGGTGCCCGCGACCACCGCCGTCCGGAGTCGCGGCCTCAGTCGTCGAGCAGGGCCGACATGCGCTCGGTGGTGGCGATCCACTCCTCGACCATCTCGCGGACGAGCTCGCGCGCCGGGCGGACCCGGTCGAAGCGGCCGGCGATCTGCCCGACGGGGTAGCCGGCCAGGTCCCGGTTCTTCGTCCGCATGACGCGGTGCATGGCGCTCTGGTGGAGGATCCCCTGCAGCGGCATGGGCAGGGTGCCGGGGGAGTCCGGCCCGTCCCACGCCTCGGTCCACGCCGTCTTGAGCTGTCGGGCCGGCTTGCCGGTCATGGCCCGCGAGCGGACGGTGCCCCGGGAGTCCATCGCGAGGATGTTCGCCAGCGGGGCGTCGGCGACGTGCGCCTCGGCCACCGTCAGCCACATCGACCCGGTCCATGCACCCTGGGCGCCGAGGGCCAGCCCGGCCGCCATCTGCCGCCCGGTACCGATGCCACCGGCCGCGAGCACGGGGACGTCCGCACCGACCTCGTCGACCACCTCGGGGACCAGCACCATGGTCGCGATCTCCCCGGTGTGGCCGCCCGCCTCGCCGCCCTGCGCGACGATGATGTCGACGCCGATCTCGACCTGCTTCCGCGCGTGCGCGGCGCTGCCGACCAGTGCGGCCACCAGGATCCCGTGCTCGTGGGCGCGGTCGACGACCTCCTTCGGCGGCGGGCCGAGCGCGTTGACCAGCAGCTTGACGTTGTCGTGCTTGAGCGTGACGTCGACGGCCCCGGCCGCCTGGTCGTCGACCCCGAGGCCGGCGGCCACATGCGACGCGGCGCCGGCCTCCTCGGGCACCTCGGGGACGCCGTGCTCGGTCAGCAGCTTGTCCACGAACGCGCGGTGTCCCTCGGGGATCATCGCGGCCATCTCCTCGTAGCCGGGCTGCTTGCCGCCCTTGCCGATGTAGGTGGCCGGCATGACGAGGTCGACGCCGTAGGGCTTGCCGTCGCAGTTCTCGTCGATCCAGGCCAGCTCCACCTCGAGCTCCTCGGGGCTGAACGACAGCGCGCCCAGGACGCCGAGCCCACCGGCCTTGCTGACCGCGGCGACGACGTCGCGGCAGTGCGAGAAGGCGAACAGCGGGATGTCGATCCCCAGCTGGTCGCAGACGGGAGTGCGCATGCGCGGTTCCCTTCCAGGTCGGCGGCCGGAGCAGGCGCGCCGCCGGGAGGCGGACGTGCCCGGCGCACCCGGTCGCGGGTGGGTCGACGAGACCTGTCGTCTCGCTCTGGTCGGAAGCTACTGATTTCGAGGAACTAGAACAAGTTCTTGACGCATGCGGCGTTTGCCTGCACGGTGTGCCCAGCAGCACGGCCGGCGGTCACGGCGCGACTGGCGTGGAGCACCGAGTGGGTTCGTCAACCGGGCCCCACTCGGCCTTCATCGCGCACTCGTCGCCGACCGTAGCGGCTCCGCGACATCCGTGGGTGGCTCCAGGGCGCGCGGTCGATCACGACGGAGCCGACTCGGCCCGGGAGGAACGGCCGCGCGCCGGACCCTTGCACCACATGAGAACGAGTTCTAGCTTGTGCCGAACCTCGGAGGATGGGGAGCGACGATGGCGTCACTGGGCTTCTGGAACATCGCGGAGGACGATCCGGACCGGGTCGCCGTCATCGAGCCCGACCACACCGAGCACACCGCCGGCGACCTGCTCGCCGCCGCCAACCAGGTCGTCCACGGGCTGCGCGCGCTCGGCCTCGGGCACGGCGACGCCGTCGCGGTCCTGCTGCCCAACGGCGCGCCGTTCCTGGAGGTGCTGCTCGCCGCCACGCAGGCCGGCTGGCACCTGGTGCCGGTGAACTACCACCTCGTCGGCCCGGAGATCGCCTACATCATCGAGGACAGCGGGGCGAAGGCGTTCATCTCCCACGAGCTCTTCGCCGCGGAGGCCGTGCGCGCCGCCGGGAGCATCTCGCTGCCCGCCGAGGGGCGGTTCGCGGTCGGGCAGGTCGAGGGGTTCCGCTCCTACGACGAGCTGAAGGCCGGTCAGCCCACCGACCGGCCGGCGGACCGCAAGGCCGGCGCGGTCATGAACTACACGTCCGGCACGACGGGGCGGCCCAAGGGCGTCCGGCGCCCGCTCGCGGACATCGACCCGGACACCATGGCCCAGGCGGGCACCTTCCTGCACTCGCTCTTCGGCATCCAGCCGTTCGAGGACAACGTCCACCTCACGGTGGCGCCGCTGTACCACACGGCGGTCGGTCAGTTCACCCAGAGCGCCCTGCACGCCGGGCACCGCGTCGTCCTCATGGACCGGTGGACGCCGGAGGGAACGCTCGAGCGGATCGAGCGCTACCGCGTCACGACCAGCCACATGGTGCCGACCATGTTCCACCGGCTGCTCCAGCTGCCCGACGAGGCACGGGCGGCCTCCGACGTGTCGTCCCTGCGCGTGGTCATCCACAGCGCCGCCCCGTGCCCCGTGCCGACCAAGCACCGGATGCTCGACTGGTGGGGCCCGGTGATCTGGGAGTACTACGCCGCGACCGAGGGCGGCGGCAGCGTCGCCAGCCCGCAGGACTGGCTGCGCAAGCCCGGGACCGTCGGCTCACCGTGGCCGAACAGCACCGTCAAGGTCCTCGACGACGACGGCGCCGAGCTCCCCGCCGGCTCCATCGGCACCGTCTGGATGAAGATGGGCGACCGGCGGTTCGAGTACCACGGCGACCCCGAGAAGACCCGGAAGAGCTGGAACGACCAGGGCTTCTTCACCGTCGGGGACGCCGGCGAGCTCGACGAGGACGGCTTCCTGTTCCTCCGTGACCGCAAGGTCGACATGATCATCTCCGGCGGGGTCAACATCTACCCGGCCGAGACCGAGTCGGTCCTGCTGCAGCACCCCAAGGTCGGCGACTGCGCCGTGTTCGGCGTCCCCGACGACGACCTCGGCGAGGCGATCAAGGCGGCGGTCGAGCCGAGCGAGGGCGTCACCCCCGGCCCCGAGCTGGCCGCCGAGCTGCTGGCGTACTGCGCCGAGAACCTGGCGAGGTTCAAGACCCCGCGGTCGATCGACTTCGTCACCGACTTCCCGCGCGACCCCAACGGGAAGGTCTACAAGCGCAAGCTCCGGGACCCCTACTGGGCCGACCGGCAGAGCCAGCTGGTCTGAGCTCCACCGACTCTGGGAGACACCCTGCGATGACCGAAGTCCTCAGCGCTCCGCACTTCATGGAGTTCCCCTACACGCGGTCCACCGGGCCGATGATCGGTGCCTTCCTCACCGGCCTGCGCGACCGGCGCGTCCTGGGGGTCACCGACAGCACGGGGCGGGTGGTCGTGCCCCCACCGGAGTTCGACGCCGCGACCGCCGCCCCGCTCTCGCACGACGAGCTCGTCGAGGTCGGCCCCGAGGGCGTCGTCGCCAGCTGGTCCTGGAACCCCGTGCCGCGGAACGGGCAGCCGTTCGACCGGCCGTTCGCCTGGGCCCTCGTCCAGCTCGACGGCGCCGGCACCTCTCTCCTCCACGCACTCGACGCGCCCCGCGACGAGATCGAGACGGGCATGCGGGTGCGGATCCGCTGGGCGGCGGAGACCACCGGGCTCATCCAGGACATCGCCTGCTTCGAGCCCGCCGGAGCGACGTCGTGAGCCGCGGACCGGTCACGCGGATCGTCACCCCGATCCGGCTGGACTACACCTACAGCCCGGGCGAGGCGGCGTCGACGTTCCTGCGCGGCGTGAAGGAGGGCAAGCTCCTGGGCCGCCGCTGCCCCCGCTGCCACAAGGTCTACCTCCCCCCGCGCGGCGCCTGCTCCATGTGCGGCGTCGCCTTCGCCGAAGAGGTGGAGGTCGCCGACACCGGCACCCTCGTCACCTTCGCGGTGGTGAACGTCAACTTCGCCAACCGCGTGATCGACCTGCCCTACGTCTCCGCCGAGGTGCTCTTCGACGGCGCCGACACCACCACGATGGTGCTGCTGCAGGGCATGCCGCCGGAGGAGGTCCGGATGGGCATGCGGGTCCGGGCGCACTGGCTGCCCCGCGAGGAGTGGGACTACACCCTCGCCAACATCGACCACGTCGAGTACATCGACGAGCCCGACGCCGAGTACTCCACCTACAAGCACCACGCCTGAGGCGTGGCGGTGAAGGAGCACGTCCGATGCGCGACGTAGCGATCGTGTCCTACGCACAGCACTCCTCCCGCAAGGAGGACGCCCGCAGCGAGGTGGAGATGCTGCTGCCCGTGCTCCGGGAGGCACTGGAGCCCACCGGGCTGACCACGCACGACATGGGCTTCACCGTCTCCGGCAGCACCGACTACCTCTCCGGTCAGGCGTTCGCCTTCGTGCAGGCCCTCGACGCCATCGGCCCGTGGCCGCCGATCGCGGAGTCCCACGTCGAGATGGACGGCGCCTGGGCCCTCTACGAGGCGTGGGTCCGGCTCCAGCACGGGGACATCGACACGGCACTCGTCTACTGCTTCGGCAAGAGCACGCCCGGCGACGTCGGCCGGGTGATGTCGCTGCAGCTGGACCCCTACCTGGTCGCCCCGCTGTGGCCCGACGCGGTCAGCCTCGCGGCGCTGCAGGCCCGTGCCTACCTCGACGCCGGCTCGCACAGCGACAAGGACCTGGCCCGCGTGGTGGCCCGCAGCCGGCGCAACGCCGTCGGCAACCCCTACGCCCAGCTCTCCGGCGACGTCGACGAGGCAACGCTGCTGGACGAACCGCTCTACGCCGATCCGCTCCGCCGGCACGACTGCCCACCGGTGACCGACGGCTGCGCCGTCGTCGTCCTGGCGGCGGGGGACCGGGCCCGGGAGCTCTCCGATCGCCCGGCGTGGATCCGCGGCATCGACCACCGGGTCGACGTCCAGGCGCTCGGCTCCCGGGACCTGACGACGTCGGCGTCCACCCGGCTCGCGGGGGAGAAGGCGGGCGCCGGGACGGGCACGTTCGACGTCGCCGAGCTGCACGCCCCCTTCTCCCACCAGGAGCTCATCGTCGCCGAGGCGCTCGGCCTCGACGAGGACGCCACCGCGGTCAACCCCTCGGGCGGGGCGCTGGCGTCCAACCCGGTGATGGTGGCCGGCCTCGTGCGGCTGGGCGAGGCGGCCCGGCGGATCTCGGCAGGCGAGGCCGACCGGGCCCTCGCCCACGCCACCAGCGGGCCCTGCCTGCAGCAGAACCTCGTGTGCGTCCTGGAGGCAGACCGATGAGCGGCAACCGCGCAGCAGTGCTGGGCACCGGCCAGACCCACCACGTGGCCAAGCGGGAGGACGTGTCCATGGCGGGCCTGGTCCGCGAGGCCGCCGACCGCGCCCTGGCCGACGCCGAGCTGGAGTGGGCCGACATCGACGCCGTCGTCGTCGGCAAGGCGCCGGACATGTTCGAGGGCGTGATGATGCCGGAGCTGTACCTGGCCGACGCCCTCGGCGCGGTCGGCAAGCCGCTGTTCCGGGTGCACACGGCCGGCTCGGTGGGCGGGTCCACCTCCGTCGTCGCCACGCACCTCGTGCAGGCGGGCCTGCACAAGCGCGTCCTCACGGTGGCGTTCGAGAAGCAGTCCGAGAGCAACGCGATGTGGGCGCTGTCGATCAAGATGCCGTTCGCCCAGCCGCTGGTCGCCGGTGCCGGCGGCTACTTCGCACCGATCGTCCGCGGTTACATCCGCCGGTCCGGGGCGCCGCTGGACACCGGTGGCCGGGTGGTGGTGAAGGACCGGCTGAACGCGGTGAAGAACCCCTACGCCCACCTGCACCAGCCGGAGATCACCCTCGAGGAGGTCATGGACTCCCCGCTGCTGTGGGACCCGATCCGGTACATGGAGACCTGCCCGTCCTCCGACGGCGCCGCCGCGATGGTGATCGGCGACGAGGACTCCGCCGCCGCCAGCAACCGCCCGGTGGCGTGGATCCACGGCACCGCCGTCCGCTCGGAGCCCACCCAGGGCGCCGGCCGCGACCGGGTCAGCCCGCACGCCGGCCGCGACTGCGCCAAGGCGGTCTACGCCGAGGCCGGGATCACCGACCCGCTCCGCCAGATCGACTGCGCCGAGATGTACGTGCCGTTCAGCTGGTTCGAGCCGATGTGGCTGGAGAACCTCGGCTTCGCCGAGGAGGGCACCGGCTGGAAGCTCGTGCAGGACGGCGCGACGGCCCTGGACGGCGAGCTGCCGGTCAACATGTCCGGCGGCGTCCTCTCCTCCAACCCCATCGGCGCCTCCGGGATGCTCCGGTTCCTCGAGGTCGCGGACCAGGTGCGCGGCACCGCGGGGGAGCACCAGGTGCCCGACGCGCACCTCGCCCTCGGCCACGCCTACGGCGGCGGCTCCCAGTTCTTCGCCATGTGGGTCGTCGGCTCGGAGAAGCCGGCATGACCCCCGACCGCCGGCGCGCCGGCCGCGAGCAGTGAGGAGCGACGCGATGCACTTCTCCCTGGCGGACATGTTCGAGGACGTGGTCGACCACGTCCCGGACCGCGAGGCCCTCTATGCCGAAGGGCGCCGGCTGACGTTCCGGCAGCTCGACGAGCGGGCCAACCGGCTGGCCCACCACTTCGCGTCGGTGGGCATCGGCCACGGCGACCACGTCGGCTGCCACATGATGAACGGCACCGAGTACCTCGAGACGATGCTCGCGCTGTTCAAGATCCGCGCCGTCCCGGTGAACGTGAACTTCCGGTACGTCCGTGACGAGCTGCGCTACCTCTACGACGACGCCGACCTGGTGGCCGTCGTCTTCGACGCCGAGTTCGCCGCGGCCGTCGCCGAGGCGGTGCCCGCCGTGCCCGGCCTGCGGCACCTCGTCGCCGTGGGTGACACCGCCGGGGTCGCGCTGCCGCCGGGGACGGTGCGCTACGAGGAGGCTCTCGCCGCCCAGCCGGCCGGCCGCGACGGCTTCCCGGAGCGCTCCGGGGACGACCTCTTCATCATCTACACCGGCGGCACCACCGGGATGCCCAAGGGCGTCATGTGGCGCCAGGAGGACCTGTTCTTCGCCGGCATGGGCGGCGGGAACCCGACGGGGGAGCCGGTCGCCCGGCCCGAGGACATGGGGCCGCGCGCCGCGGCGACCCCGCCGCTGGTGTCCTTCCCCGCGCCGCCGCTGATGCACGGCGCGGCCGAGCTGGGCAGCTTCATCAACCTGCTGGCCGGCGGGAAGGTCGTGCTCATCCGGAGGTACACCGGGGACGGCGCGCTCTCGCTCATCGAGCAGGAGCGGTGCAACACGATCACCATCGTCGGCGACGGCATGGCGGTGCCGCTGGTGGAGGCGCTGGACCGCCGCAGCTACGACCTGTCCTCGCTCCTGGCGCTGGCCAGCGCCGGCGCGCTGCTCTCCCAGCCCCTGCGCGACCAGCTCGTCGAGCGGATCCCGAACCTCTACATCCGCGACAGCTTCGGCTCCTCGGAGACCGGCTACTCCGGGTCGGCGCCGGACGGCGCCAAGGCCAGCGAGGGGCTCCGGTTCGCCGTCAACGAGCGCACCGAGGTGTTCGACGACGACCTCCAGCGGGTGCGGCCGGGCTCCGGCGTGGTCGGCCGGGTGGCGCAGCGGGGGCGCATCCCGCTGGGGTACTACGGCGACCCGGAGAAGACGGCCCGCACCTTCCTCGAGATCGACGGCGAGCGGTGGGTGCTGCCCGGCGACATGGCCACGGTCGACGCCGAGGGGCTGCTGCACTTCCTCGGCCGCGGTGCCGTGTGCATCAACTCCGGTGGCGAGAAGGTCTACCCCGAGGAGGTCGAGGGGGCGCTCAAGGCGCACCCCGCCGTCCTCGACACGATCGTCGCGGGCATCCCGCACGAACGCTGGGGGCAGCAGGTCGCCGCCGTCCTCCAGCTGCGACCGGGGTCGGCGCCACCGAGCACTGCCGACCTCGACGCGTTCCTGGCCCCCCGCGTGGCCCGGTACAAGATCCCGCGCTTCGTGCACGTCGCCGTGGAGATCAGGCGCTCGCCCAGCGGCAAGCCCGACTACGCGTGGGCGGCGACCGTCCTCACCGAGGCGGCGGCCGCCACGACCGCCCCCGCACCGAGCTGACCCGACAGGTCCCACCCCTGCTCCGGAACGAGGACCGCATGTACCTGACCTACACCGACGAGCAGTGCGCGTTCCGCGACCGCCTGCGCGCCTACTTCGCCGAGCTGATGAGCCCGGAGCGGGTGAAGTCCCTGGCCGAGGGCGAGCTGGAGGGGCCGGTCTACCGGCAGCTGATCCGCCAGCTGGGCCAGGACGGCTGGCTGGGCCTGTCCTGGCCCGAGGAGTACGGCGGCCAGGGCCGGGACCTGCTCGACCAGTACATCTTCTTCGACGAGTCGCAGCGGGCCGGCGTCCCGGTGCCCTTCCTGACCGTCAACACCATCGGGCCGACGATCATGGCCTTCGGCACCGAGGAGCAGAAGGCCTTCTTCCTGCCCCGCATCCAGCGCGGCGAGCTGCACTTCTCCATCGGCTACAGCGAACCCGGCGCCGGCACCGACCTGGCCGCACTGACCACGACGGCGGTCCGGGACGGCGACCACTACGTGATCAACGGCCAGAAGATGTGGACGTCGCTGATCCAGCACGCCGACTACCTGTGGCTGGCCTGCCGCACCGACCCCGACGCCACGCGGCACAAGGGCCTGTCCATCCTCATCGTGCCGGTGGACAGCCCCGGCTTCAGCTTCACCCCGGTGCACACCATCGGCGGCGGCTACACCAGCGCCACCTACTACGACGACGTGCGGGTGCCGGTCGAGAACGTCGTCCTGGGGGAGAACCGCGGCTGGGAGCTGATCACCAGCCAGCTCAACCACGAGCGGGTGGCGCTGTCCAGCGCCGGGGCGGTCGAGCGCCGCATCGACGACGTCCGCCGATGGGCCCAGGAGACCGAGCTCGCCGACGGCCGCCGGGTCATCGACCAGGAGTGGGTGCAGACCACGCTGGCCCGGGTGCACGCCAAGGTGGAGGTGCTCCGGCTGCTCAACTGGAAGGTCGCGTGGAGCGTCACCCAGGGCACCCTGAACCCCGCCGACGCCTCGGCCGTGAAGGTCATGGGCAGCGAGTTGTACATCGAGGTCTACCGCGCCCTCATGGAGATCGTCGGCGAGTCCTCGACCCTGGCGCGCGGCTCCGCGGGCGCCGGGCTGGACGGCGACCTCGAGCGGTCCATGCGCAGCACCCTCGTGCTCACCTTCGGCGGCGGCACCAACGAGATCCAGCGCGACATCATCGCGATGGTCGGCCTCGCCCTTCCCCGCGCCCCCCGGTAGAGAGGACGAGCCCCGTGGACTTCACCGTCACCCCCGACCAGCAGGAGCTGGTCGACCTGGCCGCCCGGATGCTGGCCGACCGGGCCACCCCCGACCGGCTCACCGAGCTGGAGCAGGAGGGCCGCTGGCTCGACGAGGACCTGTGGCAGCGGCTGGCCGACGCCGGCATCGTCGGCGCGGCCCTGCCCGAGGAGGACGGCGGCGGGGGAGCGGGGCTTCCCGAGCTGGTCCTGCTGCTGGAGCAGGTGGGCGCGCACGTCGCCCCCGTGCCGCTGTTCGAGACCGTGCTCTGCGCCGCCCTGCCGCTCGCCGAGTTCGGCACCCGGGAGCAACGGGAGCGCGACCTGCCCGACGTCGCGGCGGGGCGGGCGCTGCTGACCGCGGCGCTCGTGGAGTCCGGCCGGGACGACCCGCGCGCACCCACCACCACGGCGACCCCCGACGGCGACGGCTTCCGGCTGACCGGCCGCAAGTCCGCCGTCCCCTTCGCCGCCACGGCCCGGCGGGTGCTCGTGCCCGCGAGCACCGCCGACGGCCGCGTCGTCGTCGCCCTGGTCGAGCCCACCGCCGACGGGGTCACCGTCCGGCCGCAGACCACCACGCACGGCCAGCCGCAGGGCGAGCTCGAGCTCGCCGACGTCGCCGTCCCCGCCGCGGACGTGCTGGCCGGACCCGAGACGGGTGCCTACGTGCTCGGCTGGCTGCTCGACCGTGCCCTGGTCGGGATCTCGGCGATGGCGCTCGGCGTGAGCGCGCGGGCCCTCGCCATGTCGGCGACCTACACCGCAGAGCGCAAGCAGTTCGGGCGCCCGATCGCCTCCTTCCAGGCCGTGGGTCACCGGCTCGCCGATGCCTACATGGACGTGGAGGGGATGCGCCTGACGATGCTGCAGGCGCTGTGGTTGCTGGACTCCGGCCGCCCCGCCGGCACCGCGGTGGCCGTGGCGAAGTGGTGGGCCGCCGAGGGCGGTCACCGCGTCGCGCACGCCACCCAGCACGTGCACGGCGGCGTGGGCATCGACCTGAGCTACCCGCTGTTCCGGTACTTCCGCTGGTCCAAGCACCTGGAGATGGCGCTCGGGCCGGCCCCCGCGCAGCTCCGGCGGATCGGGTCCGCGCTCGCCGCGGACCGGACCTGACCGCCGTGACCGCCGCGACCGGGACCGACCGGCTCAAGCTCGGGCTGATGCTCGGGTACTGGGTCGGGGCGGGGCCGGGCGACCAGCTGCCGATGGTGCTCGCCGCCGAGGACGCCGGCTTCGACTCCGTGTGGACGGCGGAGTCCTACGGATCCGACGTCTTCACCCCGCTGGCCTGGATCGGGTCGCGGACCTCCCGCATCAAGCTGGGCACCGGCCTGTGCCAGATCTCCGCCCGCACCCCGACCTGCACGGCCATGACCGCGCTCACCCTGGACCGCCTGTCGGGCGGCCGGATGCTCCTGGGCCTGGGCGTGAGCGGGCCGCAGGTGGTCGAGGGCTGGTACGGCATGCCGTTCCCCAAGCCCCTGGCCCGCACCCGGGAGTACGTCGGCGTGCTGCGCGACGTCTGGCGGCGTGAGGGCCCGGTGACCAACGACGGCGAGCACTACCCGCTGCCCTATCCGGGCGGCACGGGCCTGGGCAAACCGCTCAAGGCCAACGTCCACCCGCTGCGGCCCGACATCCCGGTGTATCTGGGCGCGGAGGGGCCGAAGAACGTGGCGCTGGCTGCTGAGATCGCCGACGGGTGGCTGCCGATCTTCTTCCACGCCGAGCGGGGCCCGGCCCTGTACGCCGACGCGCTCGCCGGGGCGCCCGAGCACTTCGACGTCGCCTGCCCGGTCAACGTGGTCCTGGACGACGACGTGCAGGCCGCCGTCGACCGGGTGAAGCCGACGATGGCCTTCTACATCGGGGGCATGGGCGCCAAGGGCACGAACTTCCACCTGGACGTCGTCGCCCGCATGGGCTTCGAGGAGGAGGCGCACCGGGTCCAGGAGCTGTTCCTGGCGGGGGACCGGGAGGGTGCGGTGCGCGCGGTGCCGGACGAGCTGTGCGACGGCATCGCGCTGTGCGGGCCGCTGCCGCGGATCCTGGAGCGGCTCGAGCTGTGGCGCGCCGGCCCGGTCAGCACGCTGGTGCTCAGCGGGGTGGGGGACCCGGCGCTCATGCGGGCGCTCGCCGATGCCGCCGGCTGATCCGGAGCGGTTCGCCCGGTGAGCCAGGTGGCCGCCGGACGCCCGGCGGGCCCGGCCCGGCCGCGCAGCTCCCGGCGGCTCGTCCTGCTCGTGCTCGTCGCGGGCAGCATGGTCTTCGCGCTGATGCAGTCGCTGGTGGTGCCGGTGCTGGCGGTGTTCCGGACCGAGCTCGGGGTCTCGCAGGCCGACGTCACCTGGCTGCTCACCGCCTACCTCCTCTCCGCCTCCATCTGCACGCCGATCGTGGGCCGGCTCGGCGACCTGGCCGGGCGGAAGCGGATGCTGCTCGTGGCCCTGGGCGCGCTCGCCGTCGGCTGCCTGCTCGCGGCGCTGGCGTCGTCCCTGGCCGTGCTGATCGTGGCGCGCGTCGTCCAGGGCGCCGGCGGTGCGGTGCTGCCGCTGGCCTTCGGCATCGTCCGGGACGAACTGCCGCCCGACCGGGTGCCCGGGGCGGTCAGCGTGCTCTCCTCGCTCGCCGCCGCGGGGGCCGGCATCGGGCTGGTGCTGGCCGGTCCCATCGTCGACGTGCTCGGCCTGCCCGGGCTGTTCTGGGCGCCGCTGGTCCTGCTCGTGGTGGTGGGCGCCGCGGCCGCCGTCGTCGTCCCCGAGTCCGCCGTCCGGGCGCCGGGCCGGGTGAACCTTCCGGCCGCCGCCCTGCTGTCGGCGTGGCTGGTGGCGCTGCTGCTGCCGGTCAGCCAGGCGGGGAGCTGGGGGTGGGGGTCGGCGCGGGTGCTGGGCCTGCTGGCGCTGTCCGCCGTCCTCGCCGTCGCGTGGGTGGTCGTGGAGAGCCGGTCCGCCTCGCCCCTGATCGACATGGCGATGATGCGTCTGCGGCCGGTCTGGACGACCAACCTGGTGGCGCTGCTCATCGGCGGCGCCATGTACGCCGCCTACGCCTTCCTGCCCCAGTTCCTGCAGACGCCGACGACGGCGGGCTACGGGTTCGGGGCGTCGCTGGGGGAGGCCGGCGTGATGATGCTCCCGCAGACCGCCGCCGCCTTCCTGCTGGGGCTGTGCGCCGGGCGGCTGGGCCCGCGGTACGGCAGCCGGGCCGTGCTGCTGGCCGGCAGCCTGCTGGCCGCGAGCGGCTACCTGGTCTTCGTCGTCGCCCACGACCAGCGGTGGCAGGTCTACCTGGCCGTCACCGTCATGGGCGCCGGGTTCGGCCTCACCTTCGCGTCGATGGCCAACCTCGTGGTCGGCGCGGTGCGCCGTGACCAGACCGGCGCGGCCGGCGGCATGAACGCCAACATCCGCACCATCGGCGGCTCGCTGGGGGCGGCGCTCATGGCCGGCGTGGTGACGGCCCGCCCCGGCCCCGGCGGGCTGCCCTCGGAGTCCGGCTACACCACCGGGTTCGTGCTGCTCACCGCGCTGCTCCTGCTCGCGGCCCTCGTCACCACGCTGATCCCGGCGGGGCCGCCTGCTCCTGTTCCGGCGGCCGACGTCGCCCTGGGGCACGCCGCCGCCGGCCTGGTGCCCGCGGCGCCGCTGGCCGGCGAGGAGCTCCGGCACGGCTTCGGTGACCGGGCCGGTGCGGACGGGCCCTAGACTCGGCCCGGCCACGGGGTGTGGCGCAGCTTGGTAGCGCACCTGCTTTGGGAGCAGGGGGCCGCAGGTTCAAATCCTGTCACCCCGACCAGGTCCCGGTTCCCGGAGCCGCGAGGTGCGCATCCCGGCCCCGCGCCGTCGCCTACCGCGCCCGTAGACTCGGGGGTCGACGCGGCGCCGTCGACACCGAGCGCCCCCACCAGTTGTCTTACCGAGGAGCACTGCCGCTGTGAAGAGCACCATCGAGGAACTCGGCCCCACACGGGTCCGGATGGCGATCGAGGTGGCTTGGGGCGACCTGGACCACGCCTTCGGTGAGGTCTACAAGGAGCTGGGCAAGCAGGTCCGCGTGCCCGGCTTCCGCCCCGGCAAGGTCCCCAACCGCGTGCTCGACCAGCGCATCGGCCGCCCCGTCGTCCTGGAGCAGGTCGTCCAGCACGCCATCCCGGAGGTCTACTCCGAGGTCGTGCGCGAGAACCAGGTCCGCGTGCTCGGCCAGCCCGAGATCGAGGTGACCAAGCTCGAGGACAACGACACCCTCGAGTTCACCGCCGAGGTCGACGTGGCCCCCCAGCTGGAGCTGCCCGCCCTCGACGAGCTCGCGGTCACCGTCGACGACGTCGAGGTCACCGACGAGGAGATCGGCCAGCAGATCGACGTCATGCGCGAGCGCTTCGGCATGCTGCAGTCCGTCGAGCGCCCCGCCCAGGACGGCGACTTCGTCTCCATCGACCTCGAGGCCAAGCTCGGCGACGAGGTGCTGGAGGACGGCTCGACCACGGGCATGTCCTACGAGGTCGGCTCCGGCAACCTCATGGACGGCCTCGACGACGCCGTCCGCGGGTTGTCCGCCGACGAGTCGAAGACCTTCCAGACCGCGCTGCTCTCCGGCCCCAACTCCGGCGAGACCGCCGACGTCACCGTCACCGTCCGCTCGGTGAAGGAGAAGGAGCTCCCGGAGCTCGACGACGACTTCGCCTCCACCGCCAGCGAGTTCGACACCCTGGACGAGCTGCGCGAGGACGTCCGCACCCGGCTGGCCCGCACCAAGGTGATCCAGCAGGGCGCGCAGGCCCGCGACAAGCTGGTCGAGCACCTGCTCGAGGCCGTCGAGGTGCCCATGCCCGAGAACCTGGTCGAGCGCGAGATCGAGTGGCGCAACCAGGCCTTCGAGCAGGAGCTCAAGGGCGCCGGCATGGACTGGGACACCTTCCTGTCGATGTCCGGCGTCGAGAGCAAGGAGGCCTACGACGCCGACCAGCGCAAGAACGTCGAGGAGGCGGTCCGGACGCAGTTCATCCTGGACGCCATCGCCGACGCCCGTGAGGTCACCGTCGACAACGACGACCTGTCGGCGCAGATCATGGCGCAGGCGCAGCGCAACCGGATGAGCCCGGAGCAGTACGCGCAGCAGCTGCAGCAGGGCGGCAACATCGCCGAGTTCGTCGCCGACGTGCGCCGGACCAAGACCCTCGCCCAGCTCCTCGAGCAGACGACGATCACCGACGCGTCGGGCAACACCGTCGACCTCGAGGCGCTCCGCCCCAAGACGGTGCAGGCCCCGGCCGCCGACGACGCCGACGTGGACGAGGCCGACGTGGAGGACGCCGAGTTCTCCGCCGAGGTCGCCGCCACCGAGGCGATCGAGGGCGCCGTCGAGGACACCGAGGACGTCGACAAGGCCTGAGGAAGGACCCCCAGAAGGACCTCGTCCTCCTCACCCCTCGCACGCTCGGGGCGAGCCTCCGGACGAGGCCGGTGAGCGACTCGCACGCTCGCCGCGGGCCCCTGGACGGGGCCGCAGGAACGGGACGCCGCTCCGCCCCTCCGGGGGTGGGGCGGCGTCCGTCGTCCGGGGGTGACCGCTGCGCCGTCGGCGAACACTCCCCGTCGAGGGCATCGACCGTCGGAGGTGCGCGTTAGGGTCGACAGGACTCAGGCGAATCGCCGGGGGGCACCGTTCCCCGGAGGGCCGTCGAGGCCCGCACCATCGCCCGCACTCCGTCGCCCGACCCGCCCCACCACCCGGCCGGACGGTCCACCGGGACCGACGACCGGACAGTCCTACGGAGGTCACCGCACCTGTGAGCACCACCGACCCGAACCTCGCGAGCGCACCCGTGATGCGTGGCGCCAGCGGAATGATGAACCTCGGAGACTCCGTCTACGAGCGCCTCCTCCGCGAGCGCATCATCTTCCTGGGCACCCAGGTGGACGACGTGATCGCCAACCAGCTCGCCGCCCAGATGCTCCTGCTCTCGGCCGAGGACCCCAAGAGCGACATCCACCTCTACATCAACTCGCCCGGCGGCTCCGTCAGCGCCGGCATGGCGATCTACGACACGATGCAGTTCATCGACTGCGACGTCGCCACCTACGGCATGGGCCTGGCCGCCTCGATGGGCCAGTTCCTGCTGACCGCGGGCACCAAGGGCAAGCGCTACGCCCTGCCGCACGCGCGGATCATGATGCACCAGCCCTCGGCGGGCGTCGGCGGAACCGCGGCCGACATCGCCATCCAGGCCGACCTGTTCCGCCGGACGAAGACGGAGCTCAACGAGCTCCAGTCCTTCCACACCGGCCAGAGCGTCGAGCAGATCGCCAAGGACTCCGACCGCGACCGGTGGTTCACCGCGCAGGAGGCCCTCGATTACGGCTTCGTCGACCACGTGGTGAGCAAGGCAGCCATGACCGACAGCACCAACCCGGTCACCGACAACTGAGTCCGGAGGGACTGACATGAGCTTCCAGATGCCCTCCAGCCGGTACATCCTGCCCTCCTTCGTGGAGCGCACGAGCTACGGCATGAAGGAATCCAACCCCTACAACAAGCTCTTCGAGGAACGCATCATCTTCCTCGGGGTGCAGATCGACGACGCCTCGGCCAACGACGTCATGGCCCAGCTGATCACGCTGGAGTCCACCGACCCGGACCGCGACATCACGATCTACATCAACTCGCCCGGTGGCTCGTTCACCTCTCTCATGGCGATCTACGACACCATGATGTTCGTCCGCCCCGACATCCAGACCGTCTGCATGGGCCAGGCCGCCTCGGCCGCCGCCGTCCTGCTCGCGGCCGGGACGCCGGGCAAGCGGCTGGCCCTGCCCTACTCCCGCGTGCTGATCCACCAGCCCTCGGGCGAGGCGGGCGGTCAGGTCTCCGACCTCGAGATCCACGCCGCGGAGATCCAGCGGGTGCGGTCGCAGATGGAGGAGATCCTGGCGCGGCACACCGGCCGGTCGACCGAGCAGGTCCGCACCGACATCGACCGCGACAAGATCCTCACCGCCCAGGAGGCGAAGGACTACGGCATCGTCGACCAGGTGATCCAGAGCCGGAAGCTCAACGCGCTCCCGGCGGTCTGACCTGTCACGGCACGGGCCGGGGGTGCGCGTGTCGCGTCCCCGGCCCGTACCGTCGGAGGGGTCCAGCGGGTCGGGAGGGGACTTCCGGGCCGGGGACGGAGCGGAGAGACGAGCGAGACGGAAGTGGGACCCACCGTCGTGAACCCGGGTGAGTCATTGCCCGGCGGCGTCGGTGGCGGCAGGTACGTTCTGCGGACGCCCGATCCCCGGACTCAGCGCCGGGACGAGAGCCCCGCGGAGCGAGGCATGCAGAGGCGGTAGAGCAGCAACGATGACGACGCAGAAGCCTGGTTCCAGGGCTGCGAATCCGAACCGGAGGTCAGCAGGTGGCACGAATCGGTGAGAGCGGTGACCTGCTCAAGTGCTCCTTCTGCGGGAAGAGCCAGAAGCAGGTCAAGAAGCTCATCGCGGGCCCCGGGGTCTACATCTGCGACGAGTGCATCGACCTCTGCAACGAGATCATCGAGGAAGAGCTCTCGGAGTCCTCGGACCTGAAGTTCGACGAGCTGCCCAAGCCCAAGGAGATCCACGACTTCCTGGAGCAGTACGTCATCGGCCAGGACCAGGCCAAGCGCACCCTCTCGGTGGCCGTCTACAACCACTACAAGCGCATCCAGGCCGGCGGTGACCGCGCCTCCCGCGAGGACAGCGTCGAGCTGGCCAAGTCCAACATCCTGCTGATGGGCCCGACCGGGTGCGGCAAGACCCACCTGGCGCAGACCCTCGCGCGGATGCTGAACGTCCCCTTCGCGATCGCCGACGCCACGGCGCTGACCGAGGCCGGCTACGTCGGCGAGGACGTCGAGAACATCCTGCTCAAGCTCATCCAGGCCGCCGACTACGACGTGAAGCGCGCCGAGACCGGCATCATCTACATCGACGAGGTCGACAAGATCGCCCGCAAGAGCGAGAACCCGTCGATCACCCGCGACGTCTCCGGTGAGGGCGTCCAGCAGGCGCTGTTGAAGATCCTCGAGGGGACGACGGCGTCGGTGCCCCCGCAGGGTGGCCGCAAGCACCCGCACCAGGAGTTCATCCAGATCGACACGACGAACGTGCTGTTCATCGTGGGTGGCGCCTTCGCCGGCCTGGACAAGGTCATCGAGGCGCGCACGAGCAAGCAGGGCATCGGCTTCGGTGCCGAGGTGCGCGGCAAGGCCGAGATCGCCGAGGCCAACGCCTTCGCCGAGGTCATGCCCGAGGACCTGCTCAAGTTCGGCATGATCCCCGAGTTCATCGGCCGGCTCCCGGTGATCACCAGCGTGCAGAAGCTCGACCGCGAGGCGCTGATCAACATCCTCACCGAGCCGAAGAACGCCCTGGTGCGCCAGTACCGGAAGCTCTTCGAGCTCGACGGCGTGGAGCTGGAGTTCACCGACGACGCCCTCGAGTCGATCGCCGACCAGGCCATCCTCCGTGGCACCGGCGCCCGCGGGCTCCGCGCGATCATGGAGGAGGTGCTCCAGTCGGTCATGTACGACATCCCCAGCCGTGAGGACGTCGCCTCCGTGGTGATCACCAAGGAGGTCGTGCTGGAGCACGTCAACCCGACCATCGTGCCGCGCAAGCCCACCCGCGAGCGCCGCGAGAAGTCCGCCTGATCCACCGCTCGACGCCGACGGCCCGTCCCCACCGAGGGGGCGGGCCGTTCGCGTTCCCGGGCCCCGCCGCCAGTCCCGACCGCTGAACCCGCATGACCCAAGGAGGCCGGGGTGCCGGGTCGACAGGGTTCACCGGATCGGCCAGCCGCCGGCGGACGACGGCCTCGATCTCCCGGCGGCACCCCGCCGGGTCGCTCATCAGGCGTTCGTAGCTGAATCGCAGCACCACCCACCCCAGAGCGGCGAGCGCGCCGTCGCGCCGCAGGTCGCGTTCCCGTGCCTCCCGGCTGCCGTGGAACGCCGCGCCGTCCAGCTCGACGGCCACCCGGGCCTCCGGCCAGGCCGCGTCCAGCTCGGCCGCCCGCCCGTCCGGCAGGACGACCCGGTGCTGCTGGACGTACGCCGGCACGACCGGTGGCCCGGGGAGCACGTGCTGCACGCCGAAGACCTCCAGCTCGCTCTGGCAGCCGCGCTCCACGAGTCCCACCAGCGCGAGGAGTTCCGTCCGTCCGGGGTGACGGGGCGTCCGGTCGGACTCCCGGCGTAGCGCGGAGGCAAGGACCACCCGCGTCCGCACCGCCTCGATGACCGCCTGTCGTACGAGCGGCTGCTCGGCCGGCGCGCGCCGGTTGCGAACGGGCGACCAGGCCCACGACCACGCATCGACCAGGCTCCGCGCCGGCTCGACGACCTCGAGGCCGTCGCACCGGATCGTGGTGAGGCGTCGTCCGGAGCGGTGCACCAGCACGTCCGGGGCGTCCCGGAGGCAGCGGTCGAGGCCCACCGTCACGTGCAGGGGCCCCGCCGTCGGGCGTACGAGGCCGGCCGCCGTGAGCGCCGACAGGTGGCTGAGCGGGGCGTCCGCGTACAGCGTCGCGGCCCGCGCGCGGTCCGCCCACCGCACGGACCGGTCGGGCAGCGCGACCACGCCCGGTGCCACGACCAGCAGCCGGCCCTGTGCCAGCCAGCGGCCGACGGTGCTGGTGCTGCAGGCCGCGGCGACGTCCGCGCGGCGGGCGACGCCGTCTGGGAGGAGGTCGACCGGCCGGGGCACGCCGACAGGCTGGCCGATCCGCGGCCCTCGCCGCAGACGGCCTGTGGACGACGCGGACCGGTGAACCCGCACAGCCCAACTCGCAGCCTGTCGTGGGTCGCCCGGGTTCAACGGTCGCGGCAGACGCAGGGTGACCGGCGCTAGGGTCGGCGGGTGACCACGCGGTACGTCGCGCTGCTGCGGGCGATCAACCTGGGCTCCACCCGCCGCGTGTCCATGCCGCAGCTCCGCGAGGTGCTCGGCGCACGGGGATACGTCGACGGTGCGCACGCACCTGGCCAGCGGCAACGTCATCCTGGACAGCCCCCTCGGCGAGAGCGACCTGGCGGCCGACCTCACCGCCGCCATCGCGGAGGAGTTCGCTCTCGACGTCCCGGTGGTGGTGCGGACCGGGGAGGAGGTCGCCGACGTGGTCGCGGCCGATCCCCTCGGCGACGTGGCGGCCGACCCGTCCCGCTACTCGGTCACCTTCTTCCCGAGCGCGCCGGACCCGGAGCGGGTGGCGGCGCTGCCCGAGACGGACGGTGGCCGGTACGAGGTGCGCGGCCGCGAGCTCTACCTGTGGCTGCCCGACGGCCTCCTGCAGACCCCGATGGGCAGCTGGAAGTGGGACCGGCTGCTCGGGGTGGCCGGAACCGCCCGCAACTGGAACACGGTGCGCAAGCTCGCCGAGCTGGCCGCGGACCGCTGAACCCGGGCGACCCACCGAGGGATCGGAGGCGGGTCGCCCGGGTTCAGCGGTCGGGCTGCGATGCGGTCAAGCTGCGGTGCGGTCAGGCGTCGGCGGTCTCGGCGAGGACGACGTCGACGGTCAGCTCGCCCTCACCGGGCTCGAGCACCAGCGTCGCGATGCGGCCGGCGTCGACCAGGTCGGCACGGCCCGCCTCGATGAGGGGCACCTGTGCCGCGGGCGCGGTCACCGTCGCCATCTCGACGTCGGCCCGCATGGAGACCTTCGCGTCGGACTTGGCCTTGCGCACCCCGGCCAGCGCGGCGGCGGTCGCCGTCACCACGGCCGGGTCACCGGTGGTGGGCAGGGCGGAGGAGACCGGCCACTGCGCACGGTGCACCGAACCCGCCTGCCACCAGGACCAGACCTCCTCGGTGACGAACGGCAGCACCGGCGCGAACAGGCGCAGCTGCACCTCGAGCGCCACCGCCAGCGCCGCCTGTGCGGAGGCCGCCTCGGGTCCCGAACCGTAGGCGCGGGACTTCACCAGCTCGACGTAGTCGTCGCAGAAGGACCAGAAGAAGGTCTCGCTGACCTCGAGCGCTCGGGTGTAGTTGTAGACCTCCATCGCCGCCGTCGCCTCGTCGACCACCCGGGCGAGCGCGGTGAGCAGCCCCAGGTCGATCGGCTCGGTCACCTGCTCGGCGGTGGAGGAGGCCGACGCACCCAGCCCCAGCACGAACTTGCCGACGTTGAGGATCTTCATCGCCAGCCGGCGGCCGACCTTCATCTGCGTCTCGTCGAACGGCGAGTCGGCCCCGGGGCGCGCACCGGCGGCCCGCCAGCGCACCGCATCGGTGCCGTAGCGCTCGAGCACGTCGATGGGCGTGGTCGCGTTGCCCTTGGACTTCGACATCTTCTTGCGGTCGGGGTCGACGACGAAACCGGAGATGGCCGCGTGCGACCACGGCACCGTGCCGAACTCGTAGTGCGAGCGGACCACGGTCGAGAACAGCCAGGTCCGGATGATGTCGTGCGCCTGCGGCCGCAGGTCCATCGGGAAGACGGCGCCGAACAGCTCCGGGTCGGTGCCCCAGCCCGAGGCCACCTGCGGGGACAGCGACGACGTCGCCCAGGTGTCCATGACGTCGGGGTCGGCCATGAAGCCGCCCGGCACGCCGCGCTGGTCCTCGGTGAACCCCGGCGGGACGTCGGACGACGGGTCGACCGGCAGCGACTCCTCGGGCGCCAGCAGCGGTGCGGAGTAGTCGGGCTCCCCGGCGTCGTCGAGTCGGTACCAGACCGGGAAGGGGACGCCGAAGAAGCGCTGACGGCTGATCAGCCAGTCGCCGTTGAGGCCCTCGACCCAGTTGTCGTAGCGGTGCCGCATGTGCTCGGGCACCCACTGGATCTCGTGGCCGCGGGCGACCAGGGCCGCGCGCAGGTCGGCGTCCCGGCCGCCGTTGCGGATGTACCACTGCCGCGTGGTGACGATCTCCAGCGGGCGCTCGCCCTTCTCGTAGAACTTCACCGGGTGCGTGATCGACTTCGGGTCGCCCTCGAGGTCGCCGGACTCGCGCAGCAGCTCCACCATCCGCTGCTGGGCGCTGAACACGGTCTTGCCGGCCAGCTCCGAGTACTGCCCGGCCGGGACGCCGGCCGGCGCGTCGGGGAGCAGCCGGCCGTCCCAGCCGACGATCGCGCGGGTGGGCAGCTGCAGCTCCCGCCACCAGGTGACGTCGTTGAGGTCGCCGAAGGTGCAGATCATCGCGATGCCCGAGCCCTTGTCCGGCTCCGCGAGGCGGTGCGCCACCACCGGCACCTCGACACCGAACACCGGCGTCGTCACGGTCTTCCCGAACAGGGGCTGGTACCGCTCGTCGTCGGGGTGGGCGACCAACGCCACGCAGGCCGGCAGCAGCTCGGGGCGGGTGGTCTCGATGAACACCGGGCCGTTCTCGGAGGAGAACGAGATCCGGTGGTAGGCGCCGGGGCGCTCGCGGTCCTCGAGCTCGGCCTGGGCGACGGCGGTGCGGAAGGTGACGTCCCAGAGGGTCGGCGCCTCCTGGGCGTACGCCTCGCCGCGCGCCAGGTTGTTGAGGAACATCTTCTGCGCGGTGGCGCGGGAGGTCTCCGAGATCGTCCGGTAGACGTTGGACCAGTCCACCGAGAGCCCGACGCGGCGCCAGAGCTTCTCGAACTCGGTCTCGTCGGCCTCGGTGAGCTGCATGCACAGCTCGACGAAGTTGCGCCGCGAGACGGGGATCTGGTCCTTGCCCGGCTTGGCCGGCGGCTCGAGCGAGGGGTCGTAGGGGAGCGAGGGGTCGCACCGCACGCCGTAGTAGTTCTGCACCCGGCGCTCGGTGGGCAGGCCGTTGTCGTCCCAGCCCATCGGGTAGAAGACGTGCCGGCCGCGCATGCGCTGGAAGCGGGCGATGAAGTCGGTGTGCGTGTAGCTGAACACGTGCCCGACGTGCAGCGAGCCCGACGCGGTCGGCGGGGGAGTGTCGATCGAGTAGATCTGCTCGCGCGGCGCCTGGAGTGCGGCGGCGCGGTCGAACGCGTAGGTGTCCTCGGCCGCCCACCGCTCGACCCACTTGTCCTCGAGCCCGTCGATCGTGGGCTTCTCGGGTACGCCGACGGTCGCTCCCGGAGCCGAGGGGTCCGTGCGGGAGATGTCGGCAGCCATGCCCTGCATCCTAGGAAGCCCCGGCAACGAGGCGTCGCTGCCGCCCGGGGAACACCGCGCCCGGCCCGTCCGTCAGGGAAACCGTGGACTCGCTACGGCTGCTGCTCAACGTGATCTGGCTGGTGCTGCAGGGCTGGATCCTGGCACTGGCCTACCTGCTGGCGGGGGTGATCGCCTGCCTGCTGATCGTCACGATCCCCTTCGGCATCGCCTCCTTCCGCCTGGCCGGGTTCGTGCTGTGGCCGTTCGGCCGCACCACCGTGCGGGCACCGGGGGCCGGGGTGGCCTCGGCGGTCGGCAACCTGCTGTGGTTCCTCGTCGCGGGCTGGTGGCTGGCGCTCGTCCACGTCGTCGCCGGCATCGGCTTCTGCCTGACGATCATCGGCATCCCGTTCGGCGTCGCCTCGTTCAAGCTGGCTGCCGTCGGGCTGTTCCCCCTGGGCAAGCGCGTGGTCGAGTCCGCGCCGCCACGGGACTGGATGCATGCCGGCAGCGGCGTCGTGCAGAGCGTTCCCCGGTAGGGACGCAGCGGACCCCTGGCATCCTGGAGCCGTGAGCAGCAGCACCGGTGACATGGCCCGGGTCGAGAAGGAGCTGCTGGCCCGCTGGCCGGAGAGCCGGCTCGAGCCCTCCCTGACCCGCATCAGCGCCCTGGTCGACCTCCTCGGCTCCCCGCACCGCGCGATGCCGGTGATCCAGGTGGCCGGCACCAACGGCAAGACGACGACGGCGCGGATGGTCGACGAGCTGCTGCGCGGGTTCGGCCTGCGCGTGGGCCGCTTCACCAGCCCGCACCTGGAGTCGATGCGGGAGCGGATCGTCCTCGACGGCGAGCCGGTGAGCCCCGAGCGCTTCGTCGAGACCTACGACGACATCGCCCCCTACGTGCAGATGGTCGACGCCGCGGGCGAGCACCCGATGAGCTTCTTCGAGGTGATGGTCGGGATGGCCTACGCGCTGTTCGCCGACGCGCCGGTCGACGTCGCCGTCATCGAGGTGGGCATGGGCGGCACGTGGGACGCCACGAACGTCGCGGACGCGCGGGTCGCCGTGGTCACCCCGGTCGCCATGGACCACGCCGAGTACCTCGGGGACGACGTCGCCACGATCGCCGGGGAGAAGGCCGGGATCATCAAGCCCGAGTCGATCGCGGTGCTCGCCCACCAGCAGCCGGGCGCCCTGGACGCGCTGATCCGGCGGGCCGTCGAGATGGACGTCGTCGTCGCGCGGGAGGGCACCGAGTTCGGCGTCCTGGAGCGCCGGGTGGCCGTCGGCGGGCAGCAGGTGCGCCTGCAGGGCCTGGGCGGCGAGTACGACGAGGTCTACCTCCCGCTGTTCGGCGCGCACCAGGCGCAGAACGCGGCGACCGCGCTGGCCGCGGTCGAGGCGTTCCTGGGCGCGGGTGCGGCCACCGGACCGATCGAGCAGGAGACGGTCCGGGCCGCCTTCGGGGCCGTGCGCTCGCCGGGCCGCCTCGAGAAGGTGCGCACCAGCCCCACGGTGCTGATCGACGCCGCCCACAACCCGGCCGGCATGACCGCGACGGTCGAGGCGATCCGCGAGTCCTTCGACTTCACCCGCCTCGTCGGGGTGGTCGGCGCGGTCCGCGGCAAGGACGTCGCCGGGATGCTGGCCGCGCTGGAGGAGATCTGCGCCGAGCTGGTGGTCACGCAGAACTCCTCGGAGCGCGCGCTGCCCGCCGACGAGCTGGGCGCCCTGGCCGTCGACGTCTTCGGGGCCGACCGGGTGAGCGTCTCGCCGCGGCTGGGCGAGGCGATCACCGAGGCGATCGAGCTGGCCGAGGCCGGTCCGGACGACGCGCTCGGCGGCTCGGGCGTCCTGGTCACCGGCAGCGTGATCACCGCGGGGGAGGCCCGCACGCTCCTGTCGGGACGACGTCCGTGAGAGCCACCGACCCGGTCCGCGCCGGCCGGGCGCTGGGTGGGGCCGCCGCGGCGATCCTCGTGCTCGAGGGCATCGCCGTCCTGTTCGTCCCCCGCGGCATCGCGCCGACCGAAGGGCTCGGCGCCTTCCGGCTCACCGTCCTGCTCGGGCTGGCGCTGCTGCTGATCCTGGCCAGCGGGATCCAGCGCCGCGAGCGCGGCCTGGTCATCGGCACGGCGCTCCAGGTGCCGCTGCTCGCCACCGGCCTGATGACCGGCGCGATGTGGTTCGTCGGTGGCGCCTTCGTCCTGATCTGGCTGTACCTGCTGCAGATCCGCAAGGAGCTGCTCGGGTCGATGTTCGCCCCGGTCGCCGCACCGGGCCCCGACCCCGACGACGCCGACGGGGCGGCCGGCACCTAGGCCGACCGCCCCGCCGGGTGGTCCGTCAGCGCGGACGCGACGTCTTGCTGGGCGCCGAGGCCGCGCCGGTGCCTGCAGCGTTCTTCGCCGCCACGCGGAACGTGTACTTCTTGCCCTTCGTGAGCCCGGACACGACGACGCCGGACTTCGTGGCGCCGGCATTCACGGCCTTCACCAGCTTGCCGCCGGAGTACACGCGCACCACGTAACCGGTGACCGGCGCCCCGCCGTTGCTCGCCGGCTTCGCCCAGCGGACCGCGACCGCCTTCCTCTGCGCCGTCACCGAGCGGATCCCGG
Source organism: uncultured Actinomycetota bacterium (assembly GCA_963747895.1). Classification (GTDB taxonomy): domain Bacteria; phylum Actinomycetota; class Actinomycetes; order Mycobacteriales; family Geodermatophilaceae; genus Blastococcus. Next base: position 82,900 of record CAVVGX010000007.1, on the reverse strand, counting down.
GCGCGCCGGGCGTCGTGCGGGGCGTGGCCGTGACGACCACGGACCGGAGGCCGTAGCCGGCCGGGTTCAGCGCCTCGACGACGAGCCGGTACGCGGTCCCGTTGGTCAGCCTCGTGACCGTCGCCGTGGTCGTGCGGCCGTTGACCACCGCGGACTTCACGAACGTGGTACCCCGGTAGGCGCTCACCCGGTAACCGGAGATGGCGGCCCCGCCGTTGTCCACCGGTGGGGCCCAGGACAGGCGCACTCCGGCGGGCACGGCGGTCGCCCTCCCCGTCCGTGGCGCCGAGGGCTTCCGCACGACCGGCTTGGGTGCTGCGGCGACCGAGACCGTGACGCGGCCGACCGCGGTGCCGCCGCGCCCGTCGCTCACCGTGTACGTCACGGTGTCGACGAAGGGGCCGGAGCGCGTCGGCGTGTAGCTCAGCGAACCGGCGGTGACCGCGAGCCGGCCGTTGGCGCCCTGCGTGGCGGAGACGACGGTGAGCACGTCGCCGTCGGCGTCGGTGTCGTTCGCGGTCACCGCGAGCGTGCGGGTGCCGGGGTTGTAGGGCAGCGAGAACGCGTCCGCGGTCGCGACCGGAGCCCGGTTGGCGGGCGGCGTACCACCGCCGGCGAGCGCTCTGGCGCTGGTCACCGCCCGGACGGCGTCGACCAGCCCGTACCCGAAGAGGTCGTCGCGGCCGCTGGCGCCGAGGTCGGTGGTCGTGGTGGTGAGGACCTGCTCGACCTGGTCGGGGGTGAGCCCCGGGGCCGCAGCCTCCACCAGCGCGGCCACCCCGGCGACGTGCGGGGAGGCCATCGAAGTGCCGTCCATGTAGGCGTAGCCCCGGTCCGGCAGGTAGGTCGAGAGGATGTCGACGCCGGGGGCGGCCACGTCGACGTAGCTGCCGAAGTTGGAGAACGAGGCGCGGGCCCGCTGCTCGTCGACCGCGGCGACGCCGATGACGCCCGGCTCGGCCGCCGGGTAGAAGGGCGTGGAGACGTTGGCGTTGCCCGCGGCCGCGATGACGGTCACGCCCTTCGAGCGGGCGTACGCGACGGCCTGCGTCTGCACCGTGCTCCGGCCTGCCCCGCCCAGCGACATGTTGATGACGTCGGCACCGTTGTCGGCGGCCCAGACGATCCCGTCGGCCGTCCAGTTCGACCAGCCGCTGCCGGAGTCGCCCAGCACCTTGACCGGCATGATCCGCACGCCCGCGGCCACGCCCTCCACGTAGGTCCCGGCGTCCGCGCCGATCGTCCCCGCGACGTGCGTCCCGTGGCCGTACAGGTCCCCCGTGCCCTGGAGGCCACCGGGCGAGTCGGTGAAGTTGCGGCCGGCGACCAGCGCGCTCACGAGTTCCGGGTGCGGCGACACCCCGGTGTCCAGGACCGCGACGACGACGTCGCCCAGTGCGGCGGCGCCGACGTCCGCGCGGGCCCGCGGCGCCCGCACCAGGTCGTTCCCGAACTGCGGATACAGGCCGCCGACGGCGCGGACGGGGGTGCTGACGTCCGCCGCCTCGACCGACGACTGCTGCTCGAGGAGATCGACCGCGGCCGCGGCGTCGGCGCGCCGGTCGGCGTCGAGAGTGACGATCTCGGGACCGTCCGGCGTGACGACGAAGGCCTCCAGCTGGACACCGTTCCCCTCGGTCAGGCCGGAGAGTGTGTGCTGCTCCGAGGCCGCGAGCTCCTCCACGAGGACGGCCGGCAGGTCGGTGACCTCGGCGCTCACCGGCTCCTCGGCCGTCGCGGGGCCGGCCGAGCAGACGAGCACGAGGGAGGCAGCAGGAACGGTCAGCAGCCGTCGGGTTCCGGTTCTCACGGGTTTCCATCGACGTGATCGGCCTCCGGGTGGATCCCCCGGACGGGGGGAGGCCTGCCGGGACGAGCAGGTCCACCCGGGGCAGCCGTAGGCTGCGCTGCCGCCGGCGGCGACCGGTGAGGTCCGGGGCCGCGACCTGCGTGCCGCGGACCGACGGCGGACCCCGGAGGAGAGTCATGGCGCACCTGTTCAGCGAGTTCACCCTCAAGGGCGTCACGCTGCGCAACCGCATCGGGATGAGCCCGATGACGATGTACCGGTCGACCGACGGCCGGATGGACGACTTCCACCTGATGTATCTCGGGGCCCGCGCCGCCGGCGGGTTCGGACTGGTCTTCCCCGAGCAGGTCGCGATCGCCCCCGAGGGCCGGACGAGCGTGCACTGCGCCGGCATCTACGACGACGCGCAGGTCGAGGGCCACGCCCGGGTGGTGGCGATGATCAAGAAGATGGGTGCGGTGGCCGGCATCCAGCTGGGACACACCGGGCGCTCGGGCAGCGAGCAGCCGCCGTGGGCCGGCTGGGGCCAGATCGCCCCGGACGCCCCGGACGGGTGGGAGGTCGTCGGGCCGTCGGACGTCCCCTACGGCGCGCCGAGACGCCCCTATCCGGTGCACGCGCTCACCGTCGAGGAGATCAAGGACCTGCACCGGCGGTACGCCGCCGCTGCGGTGCGGGCGGCCGACGCCGGGTACGAGTGGCTCGAGCTGCACTTCGCGCACGGCTACCTGGGCTCGAGCTTCTTCTCCCCGCTGGCCAACCGGCGCGCGGACGAGTACGGCGGCAGCCTGGAGAACCGGGCCCGGTTCCTGCTGGAGGCCCTCGACGCGGTGCGCGCGGTGTGGCCGGAGAACCTGCCCCTGACCATGCGTCTGGGCGCCGACGACTTCCACCCGCAGGGCACGCAGTTCGAGGACTCCGTGGTCGCGATCGGGTGGATGAAGGACCACGGCCTGGACCTCGCCGAGCTGAGCTTCGGCGGGAACACCGACGAGATGACCGACCCGCTGTGGGTGCAGCCGGGCGCCTGGGTCGAGCGCGCGCGGCGGATCAAGCGGGAGATCGGGATCCCGGTCGCCTCGAGCTGGAACCTCGGCGTGCCCCGGGACGCCGACTCGGCCGTGCGGTCCGGCGACGTCGACGTCGTCCTGCTCGGGCGCCCGGCGCTGGCCAACCCGCACTGGCCCGTCTGGGCCGCCCGTGAGCTCGGGCACCCCGACCCGTTCGGACTGGTCCCCGAGGACTGGGCCTGGTGGCTGCGGAACTTCCGCGGCCACGCGCCGAGCATCGGCTGGCCCGCGCCGAGCGAGGAGGCGGAGGTGGCGGCCTTCGAGGCCGACCTCGCTGACGGCGGCACCGAGGACGTACCGGTGCCTGACGGCAGGACACCGACGACGCCGTAGGCTCCCGCCCCGTGACCGAACGCACCCTTGTCCTCGTCAAGCCCGACGGCGTCGCCCGTGGCCTCGTCGGCGAGGTGATCACCCGCCTCGAGCGCAAGGGGCTGCGCCTGGTCGCCGCCGAGCTGCGGACGCTGACCGCCGAGATCGCGGAGACGCACTACGCCGAGCACCGCGAGCGGCCGTTCTTCGGCTCGCTGGTCGAGTTCATCACCAGCGGTCCGCTCATGGCGCTGGTCGTCGAGGGCCCGCGCGCCATCGAGGCCTTCCGCGCGCTCGCCGGCGCCACCGACCCGGTGAAGGCCGGCCCCGGCACGATCCGCGGCGACTTCGCCCTCGAGGTGCAGAACAACATCGTGCACGGCTCGGACTCGCCCGAGTCCGCCACCCGCGAGATCGGCCTGTTCTTCCCCGACCTCGGCTGAACCGGTCCGGGCCGGGGTCGCCGCCCGCACCGGCGGCTACCCTGGACCGGTCATGACTGCAGAGCTCCGCACGACCACCGGCGAGTCGCTCTACCCGCGACTCGAGCCGCTGTTGGCCCAGATCCAGAAGCCCATCCAGTACGTGGGCGGTGAGCTCAACGCCCAGGTGAAGCCCTGGGATGCCGCCGCCGTCCACTGGGCGCTGATGTACCCGGACGCCTACGAGGTCGGGCTGCCGAACCAGGGCCTGATGATCCTCTACGAGGTCCTGAACGAGCGCGCCGACGCCCTCGCCGAGCGCACCTACGCGGTGTGGCCCGACCTCGCGGCCCTGATGCGCGCGAACGGCGTCCCGCAGTTCACCGTCGACGGCCACCGCGCGGTCACCGACTTCGACGTGCTCGGCGTCAGCTTCGCCACCGAGCTCGGCTACACCAACCTGCTCGAGGCCCTCGACCTGGCCGGCATCCCGCTGCACGCCGTCGCCCGCGACGAGAGCCACCCCGTGGTCGTCGCCGGCGGGCACGCGGCGTTCAACCCCGAGCCGGTCGCCGACTTCGTCGACTGCGCCGTGCTGGGCGACGGCGAGCAGGCCGTCGGCGACATCACCGACGTCGTCAAGGCGTGGAAGGCCCAGGGCCGCCCCGGTGGCCGCGAGGAGCTGCTCGCCCGGCTGGCCCGCATCGACGGCGTCTACGTGCCGCGCTTCTACGCGGTCTCCTACGCCGACGACGGCGCCATCGCGAGCGTGACCCGCACGCGGGACGACGTCCCCGCGAAGGTCGGCAAGCGCACCGTCATGGACCTCGACGAGTGGCCCTACCCCAAGCAGCCGTTGGTGCCGCTGGCCGAGAGCGTCCACGAGCGCATGAGCGTGGAGATCTTCCGCGGCTGCACCCGCGGCTGCCGGTTCTGCCAGGCCGGGATGATCACCCGCCCCGTGCGCGAGCGCACGATCACCGGCATCGGCTCGATGGTCGACCAGGGCCTCAAGGCCACCGGCTACGAGGAGGTCGGCCTGCTGAGCCTCTCCAGCGCCGACCACTCCGAGATCGGGCAGATCGCCAAGGAGCTGGCCGACCGCTACGAGGGCACCAACACCGGCCTGAGCCTGCCCTCCACGCGCGTCGACGCGTTCAACGTGACGCTGGCCAACGAGCTGTCCCGCAACGGACGGCGCAGCGGCCTCACCTTCGCCCCCGAGGGCGGCAGCGAGCGGATCCGCCGGGTCATCAACAAGACGGTGTCCAAGGAGGACCTCGTCCGCACGGTGACCACGGCCTACGCCAACGGCTGGACCCAGGTGAAGCTCTACTTCATGTGCGGTCTGCCCACCGAGACCGACGAGGACGTCCTGGAGATCGCCGACCTGGCGGTCGAGGTCATCCGCGCCGGCCGGGAGGCCAGCGGCCGCAAGGACATCCGCTGCACCGTCTCCATCGGTGGCTTCGTGCCCAAGCCGCACACGCCCTTCCAGTGGGCCGCCCAGGCCGGCGCGGAGACGATCGACCACCGGCTCCGGGTGCTCCGCGCCAAGATCAACGAGGACCGGCGCATCGGCCGCTCCATCGGCCTGCGCTACCACGACGGCAAGCCCGGCGTGATCGAGGGACTGCTCTCCCGTGGCGACCGCCGCGTCGGCCGGGTCATCGAGCGCGTGTGGCGCGAGGGCGGCAAGTTCGACGGCTGGAGCGAGCACTTCTCCTACGACCGCTGGGTGGCGGCCGCGACCGAGGAGCTCAGCACCTTCGGCGTCGGCCTGGACTGGTACACCACCCGCGAGCGCACCGAGCACGAGATCCTGCCCTGGGACCACCTGGACTCCGGGCTGGACAAGGAGTGGCTCTGGGAGGACTGGCAGGACGCGCTGTCCGAGGAGGAGGTCGCCGACTGCCGGTGGACCCCCTGCTACGACTGCGGGGTCTGCCCGACCAACGGCACCGAGATCCAGATCGGGCCCACCGGTCGCAGCCTGCTCCCGCTCACGGTCGTCTGATGGCCCGCCAGCCCGACGGGCCACCGCCGCCGCCCACGGTCCAGAAGCTCCGGATCCGCTACGCCAAGCGCGGGCGGCTGCGGTTCGCCTCGCACCGCGACCTCGCCCGCGCCCTCGAGCGGGCGCTGCGCCGCGCCCAGGTGCCCATGGCGTTCTCGGCCGGCTTCAGCCCGCACCCGAAGATCTCCTATCTCGGAGCCGCGCCCACCGGCGCGGCCAGCGAGGCGGAGTACGTCGAGATCGGCCTGTCCGTCCGGTGCGACCCCGAGAAGGTCCGTCTCGCCCTGGACGCCGCCCTGCCCGAGGACGTCGCCGTCCTGGAGTGCGTGGAGGCGGGGGAGGGGACCGGTTCCCTGGCCGACCGGATCGACACCTCGGTGTGGCGGGTGGAGCTCCCCGGCATGACGGTGGACGAGCTCCGGCCCGCGGTCGAGGAGCTCCTGTCCCGGGACGTCGTGGTCGTCGCCAAGCGCACGAAGAACGGCCTGAAGGACATCGACGCCCGCCCCTCGGTGGTCAGCGCGTCGGCGTCCGCAGGGGCAGGTTGTGCCATACTGCACGTGGTCGTCCGGCAGGGAACGCCCGCCGTTCGACCGGACGACGTGTTGGCCGCCCTGGCTGCCGTCGCCGACCTGCACCCGCCGTTGCCCCCCCGGGCCGTGCGTGAGGCGCAGGGCCGGCTCGACGACACCGGGACCGTGGCCGATCCGCTCGATCCGGACCGCACCGCGGGAGCCCCCGACCAGGAGGCGCACGCGACGGTCTGACCGGCGGAGGCCCACGGGGCTCGCGCACCGTCGCCCGCGACACGGCTGCCAGGCGTGCCGCACCGCAGACCGCCGCACCACCGAGACCACCGAACGACCCCGCACCATCGCACCCAGCCCCACCGGGTGCGCGCACCGCAGCAGTCCGGCTCCCCGCCGCGGCAACCGTCGCGCGGGAGTCGTCCCAGACTTCGCAGGACGAGCCGGTCGCCGTACCCCGTGCGACGGTCCGTCCCGCCCCAACCGTGCCCCTGTGCGGTCGCCAGTCATCCGATCGGCGCCCGGGAGCACATGAGGAGACGAGACTTCTCGTGGCCGATACCGACAACAGCACTCCCACCCCCGCCGAGGAGACCACCGGTCCCCGGCCGGACGACACGGTGACCGAGGTCCCGGCGGTGTCGGAGGACTCCTCCGTCCCCGACGACCCGGCCGAGGAGGCGGACGACGCCGCCGCGGACGAGACACCGGCCGAGCCGGCGCCGGAGCCCGAGGCGCAGCCGGACGCCGACCCGGAGCCGGTCGGCTCCCGCTTCGGTGCTCAGTTCAGCTCACCGGAGCCGACCGCCGTGGTCGCCCGTCCCCGGCGCCGGGCCACCCGGCCGGCCGCGGCGCCCGACCCGGACTCGGTCGAGCCGGTGACGCCGGCCCCGCCGGCCGCCCCGGTCCCCGCGTTCGTCAGCTTCATGGCACCGCCCGGGGACGCGCCGCCGGCCCCGCGCCGTCGCAGCCGCCGTCCGGCGGAGTCGCCCGAGACCCAGCACGGTGAGGTCGACGCCCCCGAGGTGCAGCAGGAGGAGGCCGAGCCCGCGCGCGGACGCCAGCGCTCGCGCCGCCGTCCCGCGGCCGCGGCGGAGCCGGTCGAGGACGTCGAGCCCACCGAGGACGAGGACACCGACGACGAGGCCGGTGCCGCCGACGACGACGGCGACACGGCCGACGGCACCGGTAGCCGCCGTCGTCGCCGCGGCCGTCGCGGCCGGGGCCGTGGCCGCACCGGTGAGGACTCCGGCGACGCCGACGACGAGAACGGCGAGCAGTCGCCGGTCGCCGACACCGAGAACGAGGACGACTCCTCCGACGGGGACGACGACGAGACCGACGGTGACTCCGACGAGGCCTCGGGCGGGTCGAGCACCCGCCGCCGCCGCCGGCGTCGCCGCCGCAGCGGAGGTGGCGGCGACGAGGCCTCCGACGACACCGACGACGACGACCGCCCCGAGCGGGCCGGCCGCAACGGCCGCACCACCAGCGACGACGACGTCCGCGGGGTCGCCGGGTCCACCCGCCTGGAGGCCAAGCGCCAGCGTCGCCGCGACGGCCGGGACACCGGTCGCCGCCGCGCGCCGATCCTCACCGAGAGCGAGTTCCTCGCCCGGCGCGAGGCGGTCGACCGGAAGATGGTCATCCGCCAGCGCGGCGAGCGCACGCAGATCGCCGTCCTCGAGGACGACGTGCTGGTCGAGCACTACGTGACCCAGGCGCAGGCCACCTCGTTCGCCGGCAACGTCTATCTCGGCCGCGTGCAGAACGTGCTGCCCAGCATGGAGGCCGCCTTCATCGACATCGGCAAGGGACGCAACGCCGTCCTCTACGCCGGTGAGGTCAACTGGGACGCCGCGGGCCTGTCGGGCAAGCAGCGCTCGATCGAGACCGCGATGAAGTCCGGCGACAAGGTGCTGGTGCAGGTCACCAAGGACCCGATCGGCCACAAGGGCGCCCGGCTCACCCAGCAGATCAACCTGCCCGGCCGGTTCCTCGTCTACGTGCCCGGCGGCTCGATGACCGGGATCAGCCGCAAGCTGCCCGACACCGAGCGCCAGCGGCTCAAGGACATCCTCAAGCGCATCGTCCCCGAGGACGCCGGCGTGATCATCCGGACCGCCGCGGAGGGGGCCTCGGAGGAGGAGCTCACCCGCGACGTCAACCGGCTCAAGGCGCAGTGGGAGGTCATCTCGCAGAAGGCGGGTTCGACCACCAGCGCGCCGACGCTGCTCTACGGCGAGCCGGACCTGGCGATCCGTGTCATCCGCGACGTCTTCAACGAGGACTTCAAGGACCTGGTCGTCCAGGGCGACGACGCCTGGGACACCGTCGAGGCCTACGTCGGGCACGTGTCACCGGAGCTCAGCTCGCGGCTGTCCCGCTACACCGGCCAGGGCGACGTCTTCCACGACCTGCGCATCGACGAGCAGCTGGCCAAGGCGCTGGACCGCAAGGTGTGGCTGCCCTCGGGCGGCTCGCTGGTCATCGACCGCACCGAGGCCATGACCGTGGTCGACGTCAACACCGGCAAGTTCGTCGGCTCCGGCGGCAACCTCGAGCAGACCGTCACGCGCAACAACATGGAGGCCGCGGAGGAGATCGTCCGCCAGCTCCGGCTGCGCGACATCGGCGGCATCATCGTCATCGACTTCATCGACATGGTGCTCGAGAGCAACCGCGACCTCGTGCTGCGGCGGCTCACCGAGTGCCTGGGCCGCGACCGCACGAAGCACCAGGTCGCCGAGGTGACCTCGTTGGGCCTGGTCCAGATGACCCGCAAGCGCGTGGGGCAGGGCCTGCTCGAGGTGTTCTCCGAGACCTGCGAGCACTGCCGCGGCCGGGGGATCGTCGTCAGCACCGACCCCGTGGACGAGAAGCGCCGCAGCGGCGGTGGCAACGGCGGCTCCGGGTCGGGCGGCTCCGGTGGCGGCAACACCGGTAGCGGGAACTCCGGTGGCGGCAACTCCGGCGGGAACCGCCGGGACCGCTCCGGCAAGGGCGACGGCAACAGCGGTGGCCGGGACGAGTCCGCCACCGAGCAGACCGCGACCGAGGCCACCTCGGCCGAGCCGGCCGCCGAGGGCGACGGCGAGACGACCGAGGGCACCCGCAGCGGCGGACGGCGCAACCGTGGCCGCCGCAACCGGGGACAGTCCGGCGAGGAGCGTGCCGCCGCGGACGCCGCCGTCCTGGCCGGCGCCGGCGGGGACGCCGACGTCGTCGCGGCCTCCGACGTCGAGCCCCTGAACGCGGACGCCCAGGCCGGACCCGCCGCGCCCTCGCGCGAGTCCTCGGACGTCGTGGTCGTGCCGCCGCTCGCGGTGGCCGAGCCGACGGTCGAGGAGGCGACGGCGGCGGCCGAAGAGCCCACGAGCGCCGAGCTTCCCGAGGTCGAGGCGGCCCCGGAGATCGCGGCGGCGGAGGTGGCCGCCGTCGAGGCGGCAGCCACCGACGACGCACCGGTCGAGCAGGCCGCACCGGTCGAGCAGGCCGCACCGGCCGAGCCCGCGGCTCCGGCGGGGCGTCCGCGCCGCCGCCGGGCGGCGAGCCGGCCCGCCGGACCGCCCGTCACCTGAGAAGGGACCCCTCTGCCCGCGCCCCTGAGCGGGAGCGGGCAGAGGGTCCGGGGTCACGTCGACCGGCGACGTGGTCCTCGGGTACGCTGGTCGGGTTGCATCGCCACCGCGCGGGCGCCCTCGGGTGCCGCCGGGTCAGGCGTCCGCAACCCGTCCAGCACCGGCGCCCGCTCGGTCGTGCGCGCCGGACCGACAGCTGGGCAACGAAGAAGCTAACGAGGAGTCAGTGGTGTACGCAGTGGTGAAGGCCGGTGGCAGCCAGCACAAGGTGGCCGTGGGCGACACGTTCACGATCAACCGCCTGGCGGGTGCGGCCGGCGACTCCGTCGCCCTGCCGGCGATCCTGCTGGTCGACGGCGACGCCGTCACCAGCGACGCCGCGGCCCTGGCCAAGGTGACCGTGACCGGCGAGATCGTCGAGCACGGCAAGGGCCCGAAGATCCGCATCCACAAGTTCAAGAACAAGACCGGCTACCACAAGCGGCAGGGGCACCGTCAGCCCCTGACCAGCGTCGTGGTCCGCGACATCTCGAAGGGCTGACCTCGACATGGCACACAAGAAGGGCGCATCGTCGTCCCGCAACGGCCGCGACTCCAACGCCCAGCGCCTCGGCGTGAAGCGTTTCGGTGGCCAGGTCGTCAAGGCCGGCGAGATCATCGTGCGCCAGCGCGGCACCCACTTCCACCCGGGCCTGGGCGTCGGCCGCGGCAGCGACGACACGCTGTTCGCGCTCGCCCCCGGTGCGGTCACCTTCGGCACCCGCCGCGGTCGGAAGACGATCTCCATCTCGGCCGTCGACGCCTGATAAAGGACCCCGTCCTCCCCACCCTTCGCAGGCTCAGGGTGGGGCCCTGGACGGGGCCATTCCATTCCCTCACGTGCGCACGGGCGACCTGCCCGTGCGCTCGTGGCGCTCAGCAGGTAGGAGGCGGCGGGTATGGCCGCTTTCGTCGATCGAGTGGTCGTCCACGTGGCAGCCGGCAACGGTGGCCACGGCGTCTCCTCGATCCATCGGGAGAAGTTCAAGCCCCTCGGCGGGCCCGACGGCGGCAACGGCGGCGACGGCGGTGACGTCGTCCTCGAGGTCGATCCCAGCGTGCACACGCTGCTGGACTTCCACCACCGGCCGCACCAGAAGGCCGGCAACGGCCGCCCGGGCGAGGGCAGCAACCGGCACGGCGGCAAGGGGGAGGACCGGGTCCTGCGGGTGCCGGCCGGCACCGTCGTCAGCGCGCCTGACGGCCGCGTCATCGCCGACCTCGTCGGCGCCGGCACCCGGGTGGTGCTCGCCAAGGGCGGCCGCGGCGGGCTGGGCAACGCGGCGCTGGCCAACGCCCGCCGCAAGGCGCCCGGCTTCGCGCTGCTCGGTGAGCCCGGCGAGGCCTTCGACGCCGTCATCGAGCTCAAGAGCATCGCCGACGTCGGCCTGGTCGGCTTCCCCTCCGCGGGTAAGTCGTCGCTGATCGCGGCGATGTCCTCGGCGCGGCCGAAGATCGCCGACTACCCCTTCACCACGCTGGTACCCAACCTCGGCGTGATCCGCTCGGGCGACACCGTCTACACGATGGCCGACGTGCCCGGGCTCATCCCCGGCGCCTCCACCGGCAAGGGCCTGGGCGTGCAGTTCCTGCGCCACGTCGAGCGGTGCGCGGTGCTCGTGCACGTCGTCGACATGGCCACGATGGAGCCCGGGCGCGACCCGGAGAGCGACATCGAGGCCCTCGAGCACGAGCTCGCGGAATACGGCGGTGACGAGCTCGACCTCGTCGGCCGGCTCCGGATCGCCGTCCTCAACAAGATCGACGTGCCCGACGCCCGGGAACTGGTCGACCTGGTCCGCACCACCCTGGAGCAGCGCGGCCTGGCCGTGCACGCGGTGAGCGCGGCGACCGGCGAGGGCCTCAAGGAGTTCGGCTTCGCCCTGGCCGCGGCCGTCGAGGAGCACCGCGCGAGCCTGCCCGCGATGGAGCCCGCTCGCGTCACGGTCACTCCCAAGGCGGTCGACGACTCCGGCTTCACCGTGGAGCGCGACACCGAGTTCGACACCGGCGGCTTCATCGTGCACGGCGTCCGGCCCGAGCGCTGGGTCCGCCAGACCGACTTCAGCAACGACGAGGCGGTCGGCTTCCTCGCCGACCGGCTCAACCGGCTCGGCGTCGAGGAGTCGCTGGCCAAGGCGGGCGCGGTCACCGGCGACGCGGTCACCATCGGCGGCGTCACCTTCGACTGGGTGCCCTCGCTGCCGGCCGGCACGCTCACCGCCGAGGAGTCCGCGGGCCTGGGTGGGCGCGGGACCGACAGCCGGATCGACGCACCGCACCGCGTGCGGGCCGAGGAGCGGCTGGCCGCCAAGCGCGCCCGCCGCGTGCCCTACGAGCTCAGCGAGCCGGGGTGGACCGAGGACGACCTGCCGGAGGAGGTGCAGTGACCCTCCCCGCGGAGGCCGCGCGCCCCGAGATCGCGGGGGCGCGACGGGTCGTGGTCAAGGTCGGCTCGTCGTCGCTGACGACGTTGCCGGGTGGCCTGGACATCGAGCGGCTGTCGGCGCTGGTCGACGTCCTGGGCGCCGTCCGGACCGCCGGCCGGGAGGTCGTCCTGGTCTCCTCGGGGGCCATCGCGGCCGGCCTGGCGCCACTGGGGCTCGAGGGCCGGCCGCGCGACCTCGCCTCGGCGCAGGCCGCCGCCAGCGTCGGTCAGCTGCGGCTGGTGCAGACCTACGCGGACGCCTTCGCCCGCCACGGGGTGACGGTCGGCCAGGTGCTGCTCACCGCCGACGACCTGACCCGGCGGGGGCACTACCGCAACGCGCACCGGACCGTGGAGCGGCTGCTCACCCTCGGGGCGCTGCCGATCGTCAACGAGAACGACACGGTGGCCACCGAGGAGATCCGCTTCGGCGACAACGACCGGCTGGCGGCGCTGGTGGCCCACGTCGCCCAGGCCGACGCCCTGGTCCTGCTCTCCGACGTCGACGGCGTCTACGACGGCGACCCCCGCTCGGGTCCGGCCTCGCTGGTGGACACCGTCCGCGAGCCCGGCGACCTGGCCGCGGTCGCCCTCGGCTCGGCCAGCCGCAACGGCGTCGGCACCGGCGGCATGGCGACCAAGGTCGAGGCCGCCTTCATCGCGGCGCACGCCGGGGTCCCCGTCGTCGTCACCTCGACCGCGCAGGCGGCCGCGGCCCTGGCCGGCGAGCGGGTCGGCACGCTGTTCCAGCCCATGGGCCGACGGCCCAGCGCCCGCCAGTTCTGGCTGCGCTACGCCAGCCGTCCGCGCGGCCGGCTGACCCTGGACGACGGCGCGGTCGAGGCCGTCCGCGACCGGCACGCCTCGCTGCTCGCCGCCGGCATCACCGCCGTGTCCGGTGAGTTCGTCGCCGACGACCCGGTGGAGCTGGTCGGCCTCGACGGCACGGTGGTCGCCCGCGGGCTGGTCGCCTACGACGCCACGGAGCTGCCCCGGCTGCTGGGGCACAAGACCGGCGACCTGCCGCCGGAGTACCGCCGCGAGGTCGTGCACCGCGACGAGATGGTCCTCGTCCGCCGCCGTCCCTGAGCGCCTCCGGGGAGGGTCGGGCAGGGGCGCGGAGCCCGGCTGAGAGACTGGCGGGGTGACGATCCGCCCCATCCGCGAGCTCGGCGACCCGGTCCTGCGCACCCCCTCCGACGAGGTGACCGCGTTCGACGGCTGGCTGGCCGCGCTGGTCCGCGACCTCGAGGAGACCGTCGACCACCCCGGCCGCGCCGGGGTCGCCGCGCCGCAGATCGGGGTCAGCGCCCGGGTCTTCTCCTACAACATCGACGGCGTCATCGGGCACATGGTCAACCCGGTGATCGTCGAGCGCTCCGGGGAGATCCAGGACGGCGACGAGGGCTGCCTGTCCGTCCCGGGCATCTGGGCGCCCACGGTGCGGGCGATGCGCTGCATCGCCGAGGGCTTCGACGTCGACGGCAAACCGCTGCGGATCGAGGGGGAGGGCCTCATGGCCCGCTGCCTGCAGCACGAGGTCGACCACCTCGACGGCAAGGTCTTCCTGGACCGGCTGACCGGCGAGGCGCGGAAGTCCGCCCTGCGCGCGCTGCGCGACCGCTGACCGCCGGGGCTCAGGCCCGGGCGGCGACGCAGGTGGCGCAGGTGCCGAAGACCTCGACCTGGTGCTGGACGTCGGCGAAGCCGTGCTCGGCCGCCACCCGGTCGGCCCAGCGCTCCACCGGCGGGTCGGCGACCTCCACCGTCCGCCCGCAGGAGCGGCAGACCAGGTGGTGGTGGTGGCTGGGGGAGCAGCGGCGGTAGCCGGCCTCGCCGTCGGCGCTCCGGAGGACGTCGAGCTGCCCGTCGTCCACCATCGCCTGGAGGGCGCGGTAGACCGTGGCCAGCCCGACCGAGTCGCCGCGCTCCCGCAGCAGCGCGTGCAGGTCCTGCGCGCTGCGGAAGCCGTCCAGCTCGGCCAGCAGCGCCAGCAGGGCGGTGCGCTGCCGGGTGGTCCGCCGGCCGGTCATCTCGGGCGGCGGGCCGCCCGTGCCCGGGGCGCTCATCGGTTCGGGGGAGCGGTGACCGGGTGCTCCCCGTGCTCGTCGTAGTGCACGCCCCGGCCCGTCTGGTGCGGCGCGTGGAGGTGCCCGTCGTGGTCGTAGTCGACGTGGTCGCCGTGCAGCACGGGCGGGTGGCCGCAGGCGGAGCCGTGCTCGTGGGGGTGGGCGTCGTGCACGTCCACCCGGCGCCGGTGCCGCCGCCGCGCCGTGGTGTCGCGCAGGGTCACCGCCGAGGTGACCAGCAGGAACAGTGCGATGGCCAGCAGCACGATCGTCCCGCCCGACGGCGTCCCGGTGTAGAAGGACGTCGCCGTGCCCGAGACGCTGACCAGCACCCCGATGAGGCAGGCCAGCAGCACCGTCTCCCGGAAGCTGCGCGCCAGCAGCTGGGCGATGGCGCTGGGCAGGATCATCAGCGCGCTGATCAGCAGCAGCCCGACGACCCGCATCGACAGGACGACGGTCGAGGCCACGAGCGCCGCCAGCACGACGTTGAGCCCGAGCACCGGGAGCCCGACCGCGCGGGCGTACTCCTCGTCGTCGCTGACGGCGTAGAGCCGCTGGCCCAGCAGCGCCACGCTGAGCAGGACGACCACGGAGATGCCGGCGAAGACGGCGACGTCCTGCGGGCTGGTCGTGGTGATCGCGCCGAAGAGGTAGGAGTCGAGGTTCGTGGCCTGCCCGCGGGGCGCCAGGCTCAGCAGCACGACGCCGCCCGCGATGCCCCCGTAGAAGAGGACGGCGAGCGCGACGTCGCCGCTGGTGCGCCCGCGCGCGCGGACGAGCTCGATGAGCACCGCACCCAGGACCGCGGCGACCAGCGCCGTCCAGACCGGGCTGGTGGCGGTCAGCACGCCGACGGCGACACCGGTGAGCGCGACGTGGCCCAGCCCGTCACCGAGCAGGGAGAGCCGGCGCTGGACGAGGAACACGCCCACCGCGGGCGCGACGAGCCCGACCATCAGCGAGGCCAGGAGGGCGCGCTGCATGAAGTCGTAGTCGAGGAGTCCCACGTCAGCGCTCCCTGTTCCTGGTGGACCGCGGCGTCACCGTCGGCTGGTCCATGCGGTAGCCGGCCGGTTCGGGCTCCGGCGGGTGGTGGTGCAGGTGCTCGTCGTGGACGGCGGCCTCGCTCAGGGGGCCGTCGTAGGCCACCCGGCCGTGGTCGATCACGACCGCCCGGGAGAGGACACCGGCCAGCGGCGCGCTCTCGTGCGTGACGACGACCAGCGTCGTGCCGGCCGCGGAGATGCCGGCGAGGGTGGTGGCCAGGGCCTCCTGGCTGGCCGCGTCGACCCCCGCGGTGGGCTCGTCCATGATCAGCAGCTCCGGTTCGGCGGCCAGCGCGCGGGCAACGAGTACCCGGCGCTGCTGCCCGCCGGACAGCGCGGCCACGGGGTCGTCGAGCCGGTCGGCCAGGCCGACCGCCGCGACCGCGTCGACGACCGCGCGGCGGTCCGCGGCGCCGAGCCGGCGGAACAGGCCCAGGCGGGCCAGCCGCCCGACGCCGGCGACCTCGCGCACCGTGGCCGGCACCGCGCCGGTGATCGAGTGCCGCTGCGGCACGTAGCCCACCCGGCCGCGCTCGCGCAGCCGGCCGACCGGGGCGCCCAGCACCTGCACCTCGCCGTCGAGCACCGTGGCCAGGCCCAGCAGCCCCCGGGACAGCGTGGTCTTGCCCGACCCGTTCGACCCGAGGACGGCGACCGCCTCACCCGCGGCGATCGTCAGGTCGACGTCGCGCACGATCGGCACGTCGCCGTAGCCGATGGTGGCGCCGTGCAGGCGGACGGCCGGGATCTGCGTGCTCACGAGCAGGCCTGACCCTCCTGCAGCGTCGCCAGGTCGGCGCGCATCACGGCGAGGTAGTCGTCGCCGGCCGACTCGTCGGTCAACCCCTCGATCGGGTCGAGGACGGCGGTCCGGACACCGGCCTCGGCGGCCACCGTCTCGGCGACGGAGGGATCGACGAGGGTCTCGGTGTACACCGTCGTCACCCCGCGCTCGGTGACCAGGTCCGCGATCTCGGCCAGCTGGTCGGCCGACGGTTCCGTGCTGGGGCTCAGCCCCGTGACGCCGACCACCTCGAAACCGTAGCGGTCGGCCAGGTAGCCGAACGCGTCGTGGCTCGTGACGATCGTGTCCACGCGGCACCCCGTCAGGCCGTCGGCCATCTCGCGGTCCAGCGCCTCGAGCTGAACCCGCAGGGTGGCGGCGTTCTGCTCGTAGGTCTCCGCGCCGTCCGGGTCGATCCCGGCGAGCTGCTCGGCGAGGGCGTCGCCGACGTCGGCGAGCCGGGTCGGGTCCAGCCAGAAGTGCGGATCCGCCGACCCCTCGCCGTCGCCGTGCCCGTGGTCGTCCGCGGTGAGCGAGAGGTCGGCGGCCTCCGCGACGTCCCACGAGTGGTCACCGGCCTGCGACTCGGCGGCCTCGTCCACCGCCGCCTGGAAGCCGCCCAGGTAGACCAGCAGGTCGGCGTCCGCGACGCCGGCGACGTCCTGCGGTGTCAGCTCCAGGTCGTGCGGCTCGGCGCCGGGGGCGGTCAGGGACGAGACCTGGATCCGGTCCCCACCGATCTGCTCGGCGGCCCACTCCAGGGGGTAGAAGCCCGCGACGACGGAGAGCCTGTCGCCCTTCGAGCCGCCGCCGTCGTCGCTGCCGCACCCGGCGAGGAGGAGCACGGCGGCGGCGGCCGCGGCGGTCGCGGAGAGACGGCCGGACGAGGTGTTCATGAGAATCATTCTCTCACAGCTGCACCGTGGACAGTCCCCGGGGACCGGCCGCGTAACCTGAGGACGTGTTCGACGTCACGGAGCTGCCGCTGATCGGCGCCGCCGCCCTGCGTGCGCGCTCGGCCGCCCGGGTGCTGCGCACCCTGCCCACCGACGCCAAGGACGGCGCGCTGGTCGCCATGGCGGAGGCGCTGGTCGAGCGGACCGACGAGATCCTGGCGGCCAACACCGTGGACATCGAGGCCGCGCGCGCCGACGGGACGCCGGAGTCGGTGCTCGACCGCCTGCGCCTCGACGCCGGCCGGATCGAGGGCGTCGCGGCCGCCCTGCGCCAGCTCGTCGCCCTGCCCGACCCCGTCGGCGACGTCGTCCGCGGCTCGCGGCTGCCCAACGGCCTCGAGCTGCGCCAGGTCCGGGTGCCCCTCGGCGTGGTCGGCATCGTCTACGAGGCCCGCCCCAACGTGACCGTGGACGCCGCCGGGCTCTGCCTGAAGAGCGGCAACGCCGCCCTGCTGCGCGGCTCGGCCTCGGCGTTCGGCACCAACACCGCGCTGATCGCCGTCCTCACCGAGGCGGGGGAGAAGGCCGGACTGCCGGCCGGGTTCGTCGAGCTGCTGCCCGCCGACCGCGCCTCGGTGGGCGAGCTGCTCGGTGCCCGCGGCCTGGTCGACGTGGTCATCCCGCGCGGCGGTGCCTCGCTGATCCAGCGCGTCGTGCGCGAGTCGCGGGTGCCCGTCATCGAGACCGGTGAGGGCAACTGCCACGTGTACGTCGACGCCTCGGCCGACCCGGCGATCGCCGAGGCCGTGGTGCTCAACTCCAAGACCCACCGGGTGAGCGTCTGCAACTCCGCGGAGACGCTGCTGGTGCACCGCGACGTGCCGTTCCTGCCCCGCCTGCTGTCGGCGCTCACCGGGGCCGGCGTGACGGTCCACGGCGACCCCGCCGTGCTCGCCGCCGCCGGTGTCGGCGCACCCGCGGTCCTCCCGGCGACCGACGAGGACTGGGCAGCGGAGTACCTGTCGATGGACATGGCCGTGCGCGTGGTCGACGACCTGCCCGAGGCGCTGGACCACATCGCCCGGTGGAGCACCGGTCACACCGAGGCGATCGTCGCGGACTCCGCCACCGCCATCGCGGCCTTCACCGCCGGCGTGGACGCCGCGGCGGTCCTGGTCAACGCCTCCACCCGGTTCACCGACGGCGGCGAGTTCGGATTCGGCGCCGAGATCGGCATCTCGACGCAGAAGTTGCACGCCCGTGGCCCGCTCGGACTCCCCGAGCTGACCTCGACCACCTATGTTGTGACCGGCCGCGGCCACGTCCGCTGAACGGTCCGCCCGGCCCACCCCCACCGCCCCTTGGAGCCCGTCTTGCCCCGTCCGCCGTCGCAGTCCCCGCACTTCTCCTCGGTCACCGACGTCTCCAAGCGGCTGAGCGAGGCGGGCTACCTGCCCGACGCCCAGATCGCGACGACGGTGTTCCTCGCCGACCGGCTGGGCAAGCCGCTGCTGGTCGAGGGGCCCGCGGGCACCGGCAAGACCGAGCTCGCCAAGGCGCTCGCCGCCTCCACCGGCTCGGAGCTCATCCGGCTGCAGTGCTACGAGGGCCTGGACGAGGCCCGCGCGCTGTACGAGTGGAACTACAAGAAGCAGCTGCTGCGCATCCAGGCCTCGCAGGCCGACGGCGGCGCTGACTGGGACACCGTCCACGACGACATCTTCGGCGACGAGTTCCTGCTCTCCCGTCCGCTGCTGACCGCGATCCGCCGGACCGACCCCACCGTGCTGCTCATCGACGAGACGGACAAGGCCGACGTCGAGGTCGAGGGCCTGCTGCTGGAGGTGCTCTCGGACTTCCAGGTGACCATCCCCGAGCTCGGGACCATCTCCGCCACCCGCCGTCCGATGGTGATCCTGACCTCGAACGCCACCCGCGAGCTGTCCGAGGCGCTCAAGCGACGCTGCCTCTACCTCGCGCTGGACTACCCCTCGGCCGACCGCGAGCGGGAGATCGTGCTCTCCCGGGTGCCCGACCTCGCCCCCGGGCTGGCCGACCAGCTGGTCAAGACGGTGCGCGCCCTCCGGGCGATGGAGCTGAAGAAGTCGCCGTCGATCTCCGAGACGCTCGACTGGGCGCAGACGCTGCTGGAGCTGGGCCTGGACACCCTCGACGAGGGGGCCATGTCCTCGACCCTCGGCGTGGTGCTCAAGCACGCCAGCGACCAGCAGCGCGCCGCCGCCGAGCTCCGGCTGAACTGATGAGCGCGCCGGTGAGCCGCTCGCAGGAGCTCGGTGGGCTGGCCGGGCACCTGGACGGGTTCGTACGCGCCGTGCGCGAGGCCGGCATCCCGGTGGGCATCAGCCAGGCGGTCGACGCCGCCGAGATCCTCACCGTCGTCGACCTGCTCGATCGGGAGCAGCTGCGGCACGGGCTGGCGGCGGTGCTGCTGCAGCGGGGCGCCCAGCGGCCGGCCTACGACGTGCTGTTCGACCTCTGGTGGCCGCTGTCCGACCGGCCCGTGGCGACCGACGACTCCGGGGACCCGGAGGAGGGCGGTCAGGACGGCGAGCCGCAGCAGCGCGGCCCGAACCCCGACGACACCGCGCTGGCCAAGGCCATGCGCGACGAGCTGTTCCAGCTGCTGCTCGAGGGGGACGAGGACGAGATCGGCCGGTTCGCCCGCCGCGCGGTGGACCGGCTCGGCAGCGGGCAGCCCAGCCCGACGGGGCAGTCGTACTTCAGCTACCGGGTCATGCGGGCGCTCTCGCCGGACACGCTGGTCGCCCAGCTGCTGGCGGGGCTGCTCGCCGAGGGCGACCGCGGCGGGTTCAACGAGCAGGTCGCCCGGCAGACCGTCCGCGAGCGGGTCGAGGCGTTCAAGAACGCCGTCGAGACCGAGGTGCGCCGGCGCACCGCGAACGAGAAGGGGCGCGAGCGGGTCGCGAAGAACGCCGTCCGCCCGCTGGCCGACCAGATCGACTTCCTGCGTGCCCAGTCCACCGACCTGGCGGAGCTGCGCCGCACCGTGGCGCCGCTGGCCCGCCGGCTGGCCGTGCGGCTGTCTGCCCGGCGGAAGATCGGGCGCCAGGGCCGGCTGGACTTCCGCAAGACGGTCCGCGCCTCGCTCGGCACCGGTGGCGTCCCGGTCGTCACCCATCACCGGCCGCGCAAGGTGCACAAGCCCGAGCTCGTCGTGCTCTGCGACGTCAGCGGCTCCGTGGCCGGCTTCAGCCACTTCACGCTGATGCTCACCCAGGCGCTGCGCGAGCACTTCACCGGCGTGCGGGCCTTCGCCTTCGTCGACTCGACCGACGAGGTGACCCGGTTCTTCCGCCCGGGTGCCGACGTCGCGGACGCGGTGACCCGCATCGGCCGGGAGGCGCAGGTCGTCGCCTTCGACGGGCACAGCGACTACGGCACCGCCTTCGAGGTGTTCGCCGACAAGTACGCCTCGGCGATCGGGCCGAAGACCTCCCTGCTCGTGCTGGGCGACGGCCGGACGAACTACCGGCCGGCAGCCGTCCCGCTGCTGGCCAGCATGGTCCGGCGGTCCCGCTCGGCGCACTGGCTGAACCCGGAGCCCCGGCGGCAGTGGGGCAGCGGCGACTCGGCCGCGGACCGGTACGGCGAGGTCATCGACATGGTGGAGTGCCGCAACGCCTCCCAGCTCGCGGACTTCATCACCACCCTCTGAGCACCGCGGTTCGGCCGCGGCCCGCGCTCGTCGCCGGCCCCTGCCGGGTGCGCTGGTCGAGGTGTCGACACGTCGGCACCTCGACAGCTCGACGAATCGGCATCTCGACCTTTCGACCTATGCGTACGTCGGCAGCTCGAGGTGGCGACGGACCTGCCGGGCGGTGGCCGGTGTGCTCGCGCCCACATCCGCATCCCGGTACCGGTGCGTAACCCCGGGGCGGTCGAGCCGTTGTCCAGCGCGGTGCCGGTGCCCGCGGGTATCGCGCCATCCGTCCGCCGCACGGCGGATCCGTCTGCGACCGGCTGCACGGGGGAGCCGGTCGCCACGGGCCGCGACGCCTCGCCCCACCGGGTGGGTGTCGTGGACCCGTGACACCGGAGCCGGTCCGCCCAGGGCCGGCTCCGGTGGGCACGGATACGCTCGGTCCGTGACAGGTGGGCGGATCGGCGTGATGGGCGGCACCTTCGACCCCATCCACCACGGGCACCTGGTGGCCGCGAGCGAGGTCGCCGGGCTCTTCGGGCTCGACGAGGTCGTCTTCGTGCCCACCGGTCAGCCCTGGCAGAAGAGCGACCGCCAGGTCAGCCCGGCCGAGGACCGCTACCTCATGACGGTCATCGCGACGGCGTCGAACCCGCGCTTCTCCGTCAGCCGGGTCGACATCGACCGGGGCGGTCCGACGTACACGATCGACACCCTGATCGACCTGCGCGCCCAGCGGCCGGACGCCGAGCTCTTCTTCATCACCGGAGCCGACGCCCTCGCCCAGATCATGACCTGGCGGGACGGCGACCGCTGCTTCGACCTCGCGCACTTCATCGGGGTGACCCGCCCCGGGTACACGCTGGCCGACCTGGACCTGCCTGCCGGCCGCGTCAGCCTGGTGGAGATCCCCGCGCTGGCCATCAGCTCCAGTGACTGCCGCGACCGCGTCGCCCGCGGGATGCCGGTCTGGTACCTCGTGCCCGACGGCGTGGTCCAGTACATCGAGAAGCGGGGCCTCTACCGGGACGGCCTGCGCCGCCGCACGCCGGCGGCGGTCAGCGGCGGCGAGGAACCCGGGCCGGTGGACGCCGCCCGGGCTCCCGACGATCGGCCCACCTACGACCGCCCGCCGGCGGAACCCGGTCCGGCACCCGACACCGACAACCCATCCGATCTCCAGGAGGTACCCCGATGACCGCCTCGGCCGAGGCGCGGGACACCGCGCTGCTCGCCGCGCAGGCGGCTGCGGACAAGCTCGCCACCGACGTCTCGATCGTGGACGTCAGCGAGCGGCTCGCCATCACCGACGCCTTCGTCCTCGCCTCGGCGCCCAACGAGCGCCAGGTGCAGGCGATCGTGGACGCCGTCGAGGAGCGCCTGCGCGAGCACGGCATCAAGCCGGTGCGTCGCGAGGGCATGACCGAGAACCGCTGGGTGCTGCTGGACTTCGTCGACGTCGTCGTCCACGTCCAGCACGCCGAGGAGCGGGCCTACTACGCCCTCGAGCGGCTGTGGAAGGACTGCCCCCAGATCCCGTTCGTCGACAGCGCCCTGCCGGCGCAGGGGGCGGCCGAGCCGTCGACCACCGAGGACGCGGACGCAGCGCAGGACACCGAGACGGCACCGGACGCGGAGCCGGTGCAGGACACCTCCGGCCGGTGAGCGGGCCCGCGGAGCTCGCCCTGCCCGTGCGGCGGCTGATCCTCTGGCGGCACGGCCGCACCGAGTGGAACGCCGCGGGCCGCTTCCAGGGACGGCTGGACCCGCCGTTGGACGAGGTCGGCCGCCGGCAGGCCGTCGAGGCCGCGCCGCACCTGATCGCGTCGGCCGCGCTCGGCGCCGACACGGTGGTGGTCTCCAGCGACCTCACGCGCGCTGCGGACACCGCGGCCGCGCTCACCGGTCTGCTGAGGGTGCAGCTCCTCCGGGATCCCCGTCTGCAGGAGCACGGCATGGGCAGCTGGGAGGGACTCACCCGCGGCGAGGTGGCCGACCGGTACCCGGACCAGTACGCCGACTGGCTGGCCGGGCGCCCCGTGCGCGGGCGCGGGGGCGAGGACCCCGAGGAGGTCGCCGAGCGGGCCCTGGCCGCGGTGGCCGCGCTGCCGCCGGCACCCGTCGCGGTCGTCGTCACGCACGGCGGAACGAGCGGGCGGCTCGTCGAGCGACTGCTGGGGCTGGGGCCCGCGCAACGCCGGCTGTTCGGACCGCTGCGCAACTGCTCGTGGAGCGAGCTCCAGGAGCAGTCCGGTTCCTGGCGGCTCATGCAGCACAACGTGGCGGCGCCGAAGACCTCCGCGCCGGACGGCAACGGAGCCTCGCGGCGTCCGGGGGAGGCCGGCCAGGACGCCCCCGTGCCCGCGGGGGCGAATCCGGAGGAGGGCGGCGCCGGTCCCCTCGCGGACGCCGACGCCGTCGTCTGATCAGCGTCCACCGGGTCCGGCAGCTGCCGGACGCGGAGCCGGGGACGCCGGCGTTTCCGGGAACACGGACCCGGGCCAGCTAACCTCGCCGCGTGCCCGTTGCCGTCGTGACCGATTCGACGGCCTACCTGCCGCCGGACGTCCTCGAGCGCTACCGCATCGACGTGGTCCCGCTCTACGTGGTGCTGGCCGGTCACTCCGGGACCGAGGGTGAGTCCATCGGCCCCGCCGACGTCGCGCGGGTGCTCAACACCCGCGGCGGGCGCGTCTCCACGTCGCGTCCCACTCCCGGGGACTTCGTGGCGGCGTACCGGCGGCTGCTGGACGCGGGCGCCGATCGGCTGGTGTCCATCCACCTCTCCGCCGAGCTGTCGGGGACGTGGGACGCCGCTCGACTGGCCGCCTCGCAGGTGGGTGAGCACATCGTCACCGTCGTCGACTCCCGCTCCGCGGCGATGGGCAACGGTTTCGCGGTGCTCGCCGCCGCCCGGGCGGCCGCTGCCGGAGCGGATGCCGCCGCGGTCGCCGAAGCGGCCCGCGGCACGGCCGCCGCGACCCGCACGTTCTTCGTGGTCGACACGCTCGAGCACCTGCGCCGTGGCGGGCGCATCGGACCGGCCGCTGCGCTGCTCGGTTCGGCGCTCGCGGTCAAGCCCGTGCTGCACGTCCTCGACGGACGCGTGGTTCCCCTGGAGAAGGTGCGCACCTCGGCGCGCGCCCTGAACCGCCTCGTGCAGCTGGTCGTCGACGAGGTGGACGGAAAGCCGGTGTCCCTCGCGGTGCACCACCTCGCCGCGCCGGAGAAGGCGGAGCGGCTGGCCGTCGAGCTGCGGGAGAAGGTGCCGTCCCTCGTCGAGATGCACGTGAGCGAGCTCGGCGCCGCGATCGGGGCGCACGTCGGTCCCGGCGCGGTCGGCGTGGTCGTGGCACCGGAGCCGCCCGAGGCGGACGGGCCCGTGGCAGCGGAGAGCGGTCAGGAACCCACTCCGGAACAGTGACCGGCGTCGGTCGATCGCGGCGATGAACGGCGGCATGGGAGCACGGTGACGGCCGGGGACGACGGATCACCGGGAGCGTCCACAGGAGCGGTATCCGTCCACAGATCGGTGGAGCCGGTGCCGGGCGGCGCAGGCCCTTCCTAGCGTCCGCGGCGTGCGCCACACCCCTCGCCGTTCCGACGACGCCGATGTCATCCGTGCCCGGCTGAGGGCGCTGCTCGACGACGGGACGCGGGGCGGCTGGGTGCCCGGTGACGAGGATCCGGCGGAGGACCCCATGTCGTCGGCCGACCGCGATCCCTGGCCGGCACCGGACCCGGGCCGCGAGCACGCCGACCAGCCGGGTGACGGCGGCGACGACCGGCCCGCGGAGGTGGGGCGGCACCGGGCCCCCGGCACCGCGGTGCGGTGGGACCCCGGCCGGAGGGGCGCGCGATCGCTCTGGATCGCCGGCGTGCTGGCCGCGCTGGTCCTGGTCGGCTGGACCTGGCTGGACCGCCCGCGCGTCGAACCCGTCCCACGGCCGTCCTCCGGGAGCGCGGCGCCGATGACCACGCCCGCTGCCTCGCCGGCGGTGGGGGAGGCCGCCGGGACCGCGACCCCGGTGGTCGTCGCCGTGGTGGGCCTGGTCGCGCGCCCGGGCCTGGTCACGCTGCCCACGGGCTCCCGGGTCGCGGACGCGGTGGAGGCGGCCGGCGGGCTGCTCCCGGGCACCGATCCGGCCGCGGTCAACCTGGCCGCCCTCGTCACCGACGGCCAGCAGATCGCCGTGGGGGTGGCGGGCGTCGCCGGGGACTCACCGACGCTCTCGGGCGGCGCCGGTGCAGGTGGCGGCGGGCTGCTCGACCTGAACAGCGCGACGGCGCAGGAACTCGACGCCCTGCCCGGGATCGGGCCGGTCCTCGCGCAACGCATCGTGGACCATCGCGACGAGCAGGGACCCTTCCGCAGCGTCGACCAGCTCGACGACGTCCCTGGCATCGGCCCGACCATCTTCGCGGAGCTCGCCGAGCTGGTGACCGTGTGAGGGCGGACGGGCCGACGGAGCACGCTGACGGTCGGTGGCAGTGGCTCGACCTGCGGCTGGTGCCGGCGGCGGGCGCGGTGTGGGCGATCAGCCTGGCGGCACCGTTCGTCGCGCCGTGGCTGCTCGCCGGCGGAGCGGTCGGCGCGCTCGGTGCGGCGGAGTACGCGCGCCGCCGTGGCACCGGCGCAGCAACCGCGCTCCTGGCCGTCCTCGCCGCTGTGGCGGTCACCTGCGGCACGTCCGCCGTCCGCGGTGCGGCACGGGAGTCCTCCCCGCTGCGCGGCCCGGCCGACGCGCACGGGAGCCTCACCGTGGACCTCCGGCTGGACGGCGACCCCCATCTGCTCACCGGCAGCGGCCGGCCCCGGATCATCGCGGACGCCACGGTGACCGCGATGCACGGGGAGCAGGAGGTCCGGCACCTGGACGCCGCGGTGCTGCTCTTCGCACCCGAGGAGGGATGGCGTCAGCTCCTGCCCGGCCAGCCCCTGCGGGCGCGAGTGGTCGCCGCGCCGCCCCGCGCCGGTGACGACGTGGTGGCCGTCCTGTCGGCGCGCGGGCCACCGACCGCGGTGGGGAGCCCCGGCGCCTGGCAACGGATGGCCGGCGGACTGCGTGACCGGTTCTCCGACGCCGCCGGCCGGATGCTCGATCCCCGTCCGGCCGGGCTGCTGCCGGGTCTCGTGGTCGGTGACACGCGACGGATGGATCCCGTCCTCGTGGAGGACTTCCGGCGGGCCGGGCTCTCCCACCTGACTGCGGTGTCGGGCGCCAACGTCGCGATCGTCATCGCAGCGGTCCTCTGGCCGTTGCGCCGGCGGGCGGTCGACCGCCGGGTCCAGGCCGCGGTCGCCGCCGTCGCGCTCGTCGGCTTCGTCGTCCTGGCCAGACCCGAGCCCAGCGTCCTGCGGGCGGCCGCGATGGGCGCGGTCACCCTGCTGGCGCTGGCCTCGGGCCGGGTGCGGGTGGCCGTGCCGGCCCTGGCGGCGGCGGTCTGCGTCCTGCTCCACCTCGATCCGGGGTTGGCCCGCGACCCCGGGTTCGCGTTGTCGGTTCTCGCCACCGCGGCCATCGTGCTCGTCGCGCCCACGTGGTCACGCCGGTTGCGACGGCGCGGATGGCCACCGCTGGTGGCGGATGCCCTGGCGGTCAGCGCGGCCGCCGGGCTGGCGACGGCGCCGCTGGTCGCGGCCCTCTCCGGCACGGTCAGCCTCGTGTCGCTGCCGGCCAACCTGCTGGCCGCCCCCGCGGTGGCGCCGGCGACGGTGCTCGGCCTCCTGGCCACGGTCGCCGGCGCCGTGTGCCCACCGGCGGGTGACCTCCTGGTGTGGGGCGCAGGGTGGCCCACGCGCTGGCTGGTCCTGGTCGCCGAGCGTGCGGCACAACTGCCCGACGCGGCGGCCGGCTGGCCCGCGGGCGCGCTCGGTGCCGCCCTGCTGACCCTCCTCCTGGGCGCGGTCGGCTGGGCGCTGTGGCGCTTCCGGCGGCTCCGCCCGCTGGCCCTCGCCGCGCTGACCGGGTTGGTCCTGATCGGCTGGCCGGTGCGCCAGGCGGTGCGCGGCTGGCCGCTGCCGGACACCGTCGTCGTCGCCTGCGACGTGGGGCAGGGCGATGCCCTGGTGCTGCCGACCGGCACCGAGGGGGAGGCCGTGCTGGTGGACGCCGGCCCGGACCTCGCGTCGGTCGACCGTTGCCTGGAGGGGCTGGGGATCGAGAGCCTCCCGCTCGTGCTCCTCTCGCACCTGGACGCCGACCACGTCGGTGGCCTGGCCGGGGCGCTCGACGGCCGCGCGGTCGGGACCGTCGCCACCGGGGCGCTGTCCCCGGCCGACGACCGCGTGCCTGCCCTCGACGCCCTGAGCCGGCGGGCGGGGGCCGACCGCGTCCGGCTGCTGGCGGGGGAGAGGAGGGAGGCGGGTGCCGTCGTGCTGGAGGTCCTCGCCCCGGAACCGGAACGCGCCACGGCCGCCGCGGAGCCCAACGACCTGTCGCTGGTCGTCAGGGCCACCGTCCGGGGCGTGCGGGTCCTGCTCACCGGCGACCTCGGGGCGGAGGCGGAGGCCCGGCTGCGGACCAGCGGCGTCGATCTGCGGGCCGACGTGCTCAAGGTCCCGCACCACGGGAGCGCGGACGCCGACCCCGGCTTCCTCACGGCCACCGGTGCCCGTGCCGCGCTCGTCTCCGTAGGGGCGGACAACACCTACGGCCACCCGGCCCGCTCGCTGCTGCAGACGTTGACGGGTGCGGGCATGCGGGTCCACCGGACCGACCAG
This sequence comes from uncultured Actinomycetota bacterium, assembly GCA_963747895.1. Lineage (GTDB taxonomy): Bacteria > Actinomycetota > Actinomycetes > Mycobacteriales > Geodermatophilaceae > Blastococcus. The sequence continues at coordinate 55,490 of CAVVGX010000007.1, read as the reverse complement.
CAGGGCGATCTCGCCGTGGTGGGATCCGCGGACGACTGGGGTGTGGCGGCCCGCGGCCGGGGAGCATGAGCGACGGCGGCGGGAGGGCCGGGCCTGTCGGTCCGCCGTGGCACCATGCAGGCGTGCCAGCAGCTGCTTCCGTGCCACCGCTCTCGCGCCTGCGGGTCGTGACCGGCGAGGAGGAGCTCCTCCGCTCCCGTGCGGTGTCCGCCGTCCGGACTGCGGTGGTCGAGCGACACCCGGACGCCGAGCTGCACGAGCTGGCCGCGCAGGGTCTACCGACCGGTCAGCTGGCCGACGTGCTGGCTCCCTCGCTGTTCGGTGGGCACCGGCTGGTCGTCGTGACCGGGGTGCACGAGTCCGCCGGCGCCCTGGCCGACGCGCTCACCGCCTACGCCAAGGACCCCGACCCGGAGATCACGCTGGTGATCGTCCACTCGGGCGGCAAGCGGAACGAGGCGTTGGTCAAGGCGTTCGTCGCCGCGGGTGCCGCCGTGGACGAGTGCCCGAAGATCAGCTCTGCGGGCGACCGGGCGGCGTTCGTCCGCAACGAGGTGCGGACCTTCGGCGGGCGGATCACCGCCGACGCCCTCACCGCTCTGGTCGACGCCGTCGGCAACGACCTGCGGGCGCTCTCGGCGGCGGCCAGCCAGCTCGTGTCCGACTTCGGCGGCACCATCGACGGTGACGCCGTCGCCAGGTTCCACCGCGGTCAGGCCGAGGTCACGGGCTTCACCGTCGCCGAGCGGGTCCTGGTCGGCGACCGGCAGGGCTCCTTGGAGATGCTGCGCTGGGCGCTGCAGCGTGGGGTCGCGCACGTCCTCATCGCCGACGCGATCGCCGACGGGGTGCGCACCGCCGCCCGGGTGGCGTCACTGAGCTCCACCAACCCGGGCGAGCTCGCCCGCACGCTCAAGATGCCGCCGTGGAAGGTCAAGAAGGCGCAGGCGCAGTCGCGCGGCTGGAGCATCGACGGTCTGCAGCAGGCCATCGCGGTGACCGCGGAGCTCAACGCCGACGTGAAGGGCGTCGCAGCCAGTGCCGACTACGCGCTGGAGCGCGCGGTGCGCCGGATCGTCGACATCCGGTCCGCGACCGGCCGGGGCCGCGTGCCCGCCGGCCGCTGAGCAGCGTCCGTCACCCGGCCCGGAAACGCGAACGAGCCCCGTCCCGCGAGGGAGGGGCTCGTGCACGTCCGCGTCACGAGGACGCGGGGCGCCGGATCAGAGACCGGCGGTGAGCTTCGCCAGACCCGACTTGCGGTTGGCGGCCTGGTTCTTGTGGATGATGCCCTTGCTGGCGGCCTTGTCGAGGGCCTTGTTGGCCGTCGTCAGCGCGGTGGCCGCGGCGGCGGCGTCGCCGGACTCCGCGGCGGTGCGAACGCGACGGACAGCCGTCTTCAGGGCGGACTTGACCGCGACGTTGCGCTGACGCGCCTTCTCGTTGGTCTTGATCCGCTTGAGCTGGGACTTGATGTTCGCCACGCGTGAGCCTCGGAAATCTAGGGGGATTCGACAGTGCGTCCGGGGCACGACGAAGCGCCCAGCGGACCGGCCTCACAAGATACCAGCCCGCGCCGCCGCGCCCAACCGGCGGCGGTCACACCAGTCCGGCGGCCACCCGGCGCATGCCCCAGGTCAGCGATGAGCCGTGGAAGGCGCGCTGGAATGCCCTGATGGTGGGCAGTCCGGGAGGCGCCGGGTTCCGCATGCTGCGCCCGAACATGCCGGCCATCGCCAGCACGAGGTCGGTCACGTCGCGGGGGTCGGCGGCGGCCACGAGCGGGGACCGGCCGACCAGTTCCTCCGGGTCGACGCCGCCCTGGGCCGAGGCGTCCAGGGAGAAGAGCACCGTGTCGACCCACGCTGCCCCCCGCGCCGCCCACGCCCAGTCCACGAACGCCAGCGCACCAGCAGGACCGAGCAGCAGGTTGTCCGCCCGGAGGTCACCGTGCACCAGGGTGTCCCCGCCTAGCCACCCGCCCGCGGCCAACCGGTCGGGCACCGCCCCGAGCCACGCAAGCTTCTCGGCCTCCCATGGGTGCAGGGCGGACGGGGGCTCTGCGGCCAACTGCGCCCACGCCGAGAGCGGCGCGTCCACCCGCTCACCGAGCGCCGGCAGGCCCGGGACCGGGCACGGGGTCGCCGCCCGCGCCAGCTCAGTGAGCCCGTCCACCACCTTCGCCGCGGCCGACGGCGTCCAGGGCAGCGGCGCGGAGTCGCCGTCGAAGGGCTCGAAGACGAGCGCGACCCACTCGTCAGCACCGTCGGTCCACTCGACGTGCGCGCGCAGGGGCGGCACCGGCAGATATGCGGGCATGCCGGTGGTGACCGCCGCCTCGGCGCGCAACAACCGCGGGGTGTCCGGGTTCAGCGGCGTCCCCACGGCCTTCACGAAGGCGCGCGAGCCGTCCGCGCAGGTCACGACGGCCGCCGGGCCGGGGGAGAAGCCTCCCGTCCGCGCCGAGACCGTCTCGACCGCCGACCCGAGGGCCGCGTCGATGGCCGCCCGGAATCCGGCGGGAAGGCGGTCGTAGGGCAGGCGCGGACTGCCGGGCAGGGACAGCGGACTGCCGGGCAGGGACATCCGTGCACGGTGTGGGACGCACGTCCTTCCGGGCAATCGCTTTACCCGGCCGGACGGCGTGGGACGATGGCGGCACTGTGACGACTCCTGCTGCCACCGACCCGGCCCTCATCCGGAACTTCTGCATCATCGCCCACATCGACCATGGCAAGTCGACGCTGGCCGACCGCATGCTCGAGGTCACCGGACTCGTCGAGGGGCGTCACATGCGCGCCCAGTACCTCGACCGCATGGACATCGAGCGCGAGCGCGGCATCACCATCAAGGCGCAGAACGTCCGCCTGCCGTGGACGCCGCGCTCCGGCGCCCACACCGGCACCGAGTACGTGCTCGACATGATCGACACTCCGGGCCACGTGGACTTCACCTACGAGGTGTCCCGCTCCCTGGCCGCCTGCGAGGGCGCCGTCCTGCTGGTCGACGCCGCCCAGGGCATCGAGGCGCAGACGCTGGCCAACCTGTACCTGGCGCTGGAGAACGACCTCACGATCATCCCGGTGCTCAACAAGATCGACCTGCCGGCCGCCCAGCCGGAGCGGTACGCCGCGGAGATCGCGCACATCATCGGCTGCGAGCCCGACGACGTGCTGCGGGTCAGCGGGAAGACCGGCGTGGGCGTGCCGGAGCTGCTCGACCGGATCGTCGAGGAGATCCCGGCCCCGACGGGCCAGGCGGACGGCGCCGCCCGGGCGATGATCTTCGACTCGGTCTACGACATCTACCGCGGCGTCATCACCTACGTCCGCGTCGTCGACGGCCGCATCTCCTCGCGCGACAAGATCAAGATGATGTCCACCGGCGCGACGCACGAGCTGTTGGAGATCGGCGTCATCGCCCCCGAGCCCAAGCCGGTCGACAGCCTCGGCGTGGGCGAGGTCGGCTACTTCATCACCGGCGTGAAGGACGTCCGGCAGTCCCGCGTCGGTGACACCGTGACGCTCCAGCACAAGCCGGCCGCGGAGTCGATCGGCGGCTACCGCGACCCCAAGCCGATGGTCTACTCCGGCCTCTATCCGATCGACGGCAGCGACTACCCGCTGCTGCGCGAGGCCCTGGACAAGCTGCTGCTCAACGACGCGGCGCTGACCTACGAGCCCGAGACGTCCGCGGCCCTGGGCTTCGGCTTCCGCGTCGGCTTCCTGGGCCTGCTGCACCTGGAGATCGTCCGCGAGCGCCTCGAGCGCGAGGCGGGCATCAGCCTCATCTCCACCGCGCCCAACGTCGTCTACCGCGTGATCATGGAGGACCGCTCCGAGATCACGGTCACCAACCCGAGCGACTGGCCCGAGGGCAAGATCGACAGCGTCTACGAGCCGATCGTCAACGCCACGATCATCGCGCCCAGCGACTACACCGGCGCGATCATGGAACTCTGCCAGGGCCGCCGCGGCCAGCTCGGCGGCATGGACTACCTGAGCGAGTCCCGCGTCGAGCTGCGCTACACGCTGCCGCTGGGCGAGATCATCTTCGACTTCTTCGACGCCCTGAAGTCCAAGACCCGCGGCTACGCGAGCCTGGACTACCAGGAGGCCGGCGAGCAGGAGTCCTCGCTGGTCAAGGTGGACATCCTGCTTCAGGGCGAGGCCGTCGACGCGTTCAGCGCCATCGTGCACAAGGACAAGGCCTACAGCTACGGCGTGATGATGGCCGGCAAGCTGCGCGAGCTCATCCCTCGCCAGCAGTTCGAGGTTCCGATCCAGGCCGCCGTCGGCTCCCGGGTCATCGCCCGCGAGACCGTGCGCGCGATCCGCAAGGACGTCCTCGCCAAGTGCTACGGCGGTGACATCACCCGGAAGCGGAAGCTGCTGGAGAAGCAGAAGGAGGGCAAGAAGCGGATGAAGATGGTCGGCCGCGTCGAGGTCCCCCAGGAGGCCTTCGTGGCCGCGCTCTCCACCAACGAGTCCACCGCCTCCAAGAAGTGAGCGGCCGGGTCGAGGCGGTCTGCGTCTCGGGCCGGGAGCTCCTGCCCCTGCCGGACAAGCGGCCCAACCGGAGCGGGATCGACAAGCGGCCGGTCGCCGGCCGGGTCGCCGTCCACGAGCTCGGTCTGGACGGCGACGTGCAGGTCAACGAGAAGCACCACGGCGGCGAGGGCCAGGCGGTCTACGCCTACGCCCAGGAGGACGCCGACTTCTGGATCGCCGAGCTCGGTCGCGAGCTCCCGCCGGGGCGCTTCGGCGAGAACCTCCGCACCACCGGCGTCGACCTGCGCGGCGCCGTCCTGGGCGAGCGCTGGCAGGTGGGGACGGCGCTGTTCGAGGTGACGGCGTGGCGGACCCCGTGCGCCAACTTCGCCCGCTTCTGGGGCATCGCCGACCTGGTCAAGCGGTTCGCCGCCCACGGCGCCACGGGCGCCTACCTGCGGGTGCTGGAGACCGGCGACGTCGGCGCCGGTGATGCCGTGGAGATCGTCGCCCGCCCCGACCACGGCATCACCGTCGAGACGGCGTTCCGGATCGTCATGACGCAGAAGTCGCGGCTGCCCGAGCTGGAGCCGGCCCTGCCGCACCTGCCCGTGAAGGACCAGCCCAGGATCGCCGCGAAGATCGCCGCCCGGGTCGCCGCCGCTTCCTGAGCCATCCCCCGTGGTGACCCATCTGACCGTCGCCGGGGCAGCCGCGGCCGCCGGCGCCTGAGAGGGTGGAGGGGAGCCCGACCCGGCTCCCGGACGAGCGGTGCCGTACCCGGTGTGCGACAAGACGGCGCCTGAGGAGTTCTCGATGGCGTGGGCCGTGCTCGTCGTGTCCGGGATGCTCGAGGCGGTGTGGGCGACCGCGCTGGGCAGGTCTGCCGGGTTCAGCCGGCTCGCCCCCACGATCGTCTTCGCCGGCGCGCTGGTGCTCAGCATGGTCGGGCTCGCCTACGCGATGCGCGACCTGCCCGTGGGCACCGCCTACGCCGTGTGGGTGGGCATCGGCGCCTCGCTCACCGTCGCCTACGCGATGGCGACCGGCACCGAGCCGGTCTCGGTGGTGAAGGTGCTGCTGATCCTGGGACTGATCGGCTGCGTCGTCGGCCTCAAGCTCGCGCACTGAGGCCGACGACGGCGCCGCTCACAGCGTGAAGACGATCTTCCCGTTGGTGCGGCCGTCGTACATGCGGGCGAAGCCCTCGCGCGCCTCGGTGAGGGGCAGCTCGACGTCGATGATCGGGCGGACACCGGTGACGGCGCACATCCGGATCAGCGCCTCGAGCTCGTCCTTGGTGCCCATCGTCGAGCCGATGATCGACAGCTGGGTGAAGAAGACCCGGTTCAGCTCCGCGCCGGGGTTGAAGCCGGTCGTCGCGCCGGAGGTGACGAGCACGCCGCCGGGCTTGAGCGACTTGATGCTGTGGCTCCAGGTGGCGGCACCGACGGTCTCCATGACGCCGTCGACTCGCTCGGGCAGCCGGGCGCCGCTCGCGAACGCCTGCTCAGCACCCAGGGCCAGGGCTGCGGTGCGCTTCTCCTCGCTGCGGCCGGTCACCCAGATGCGGTAGCCCGCGGCGCGGCCCAGCACGATCAGCGCCGTCGCGACGCCACCGCTGGCGCCCTGCACCAGCACCGTCTGGCCCGGGCGCAGGCCGGAGCGCACGAAGAGCATCCGGTAGGCGGTCAGCCACGCGGTGGGCAGGCAGGCGGCCTCGGCGAAGGAGAGGTCGGCCGGCTTGGGCAGCAGGTTCCGGCGGGGGACGGCGACCCGCTCGGCCATCGATCCCTGGTGCACCTCCGACAGCAGCGACCGCTTCGGGTCCAGCGTCTCGTCGCCCATCCAGCCGGGGCTGGCGATGACGCCGTGCACCACGACCTCGTTGCCGTCCTCGTCGATGCCGGCGGCGTCGGTGCCCAGGATCATCGGCATCCGCTCCTCCGGCAGGCCGATGCCCTGGAGGCTGAACAGGTCGTGGTGGTTCAGGGACACGGCCTTGACCTGGATGGTCGTCCAGCCGTCGGGCACCACCGGCTCGGGTCGTTCACCCACCTCGAGGACGGAGAGCGGATCCTTCGGGGCGGGCGTCGAGACGAAGGCAGCGAGCATGACCGGACGCTAACGGAGCCGCGGCGGGTCAGCGACGCGGGTGGTTGACCGCACCCCTAGCCTTGCGCTGATCCCACCCGGTCGACGCAAGGAGCCCGCTCGATGGCGACACGTGCACTCGTTCTCGGAGGCGGCGGCGTCGCCGGCATCGCCTGGGAGCTCGGGCTGCTCAGCGGCTGGGCCGCCGAGGGCGTCGACGTCACGACCGCGGACCTCGTCGTCGGGACGTCGGCCGGCTCGGTCGTGGGCGCGCAGCTGCGCCTCACCGGAGACCTGCAGGGCCTCTACGAGCGCCAGCTCCTCCCGCCCACCGGTGAGCTGAAGGTCGAGTTCGACGGTGTCTCGACCATGGCGGCCTTCGCCGAGGCCATGAAGGGCAACACCGGGGAGCAGGACGCCCGCGCGCGCCTCGGCGCCGTGGCGCTCGCCATGGACGCCGTCCCCGAGGCCCAGCGCCGCGCCATCATCGAGGGCCGCATCGGCGACCCGGAGTGGCCGACCGCGCGGCTGATCATCACCGCCGTCGACACCGCCGACGGGGAGTTCCTGCCGTTCGACGCGTCCTCGGGCGTGCGGCTGCTGGACGCCGTGACCGCCAGCTGCGCGGTGCCGGGCGTCTGGCCGCCGGTGACCGTGAACGGGCGGCGGCTGATGGACGGCGGCATGCGGTCGGTCACCAACGCCGACCTGGCCGCGGGCTGCGAGAAGGTCCTCGTGGTGACCCCGACGCGCGGCATGCCCGGGGGCCTGCTCGGCCCCGGCCTCGACCGGGAGATCGAGATCCTGGAGAAGGAGGCCGAGGTGCACGTGGTCACCGCCGACGACGCCGCGCTGGCCGCCTTCGGGAGCAACGTGCTCGACCCGGCCACCCGCGAGCCCTCGGCCCGCGCCGGCCGGGCCCAGGCGGCCGCCACCCTCGACGCCGCCCGCGCCTTCTGGGGGTAGGCCCTCGCCCGGTCAGCGGACGACGACGACGTGCTCCCCGCGGGGCACGAACTCGCCGATGACCGGTGCGCCGGGCACCTCGCCGGCCAGGAGCAGCCCGCCGGAGGTCTGCGCGTCGGCCAGCAGGAGCGCCTCGTCCTCGGACACGGCCGTCAGGTCGGTGTGCGGGCGCACCCAGTCCAGGTTGCGCCGGGTCCCGCCGGAGACGAAGCCCGCGGCCAGGGCCTCGCGGGCGCCGGTCAGGTAGGGGACGGCGGCGGCGTCGACGACGGCGGTGACGCCGCTGGCGCGCGCCATCTTGTACAGGTGGCCCAGCAGCCCGAACCCCGTGACGTCGGTGCCGGCGCGGATGCCCGCGGCGACCGCCGCCCGCCCGGCCTCGCGGTTCAGCGCGGTCATCGAGGCGACGGCCTCCTCCGATACCTCGCCGGTCGCCTTCATCCGGCTGTTCAGCACGCCCACGCCCAGCGGCTTGGTCAGGCTCAGCGGGGTGCCGGCGACCGCGCCGGAGTTGGTGATGATCCGGTCGACGTCGACCACGCCGGTCACGGCCATCCCGTACTTGGGCTCGGGGTCGTCGATCGAGTGCCCGCCGCCCACGTGGCACCCCGCCTCGTGCGCGACCTCCAGGCCACCGCGCAGCACCTCGGCGGCGAGCTCGGCGGGCAGCACGTCCCGCGGCCAGCCCAGCAGGTTCACCGCGACCACGGGGGTGCCGCCCATCGCGTAGACGTCGGACAGGGCGTTGGCCGCGGCGATCCGGCCGAAGGTGTACGCGTCGTCGACCACCGGGGTGAAGAAGTCGGTGGTGAGCACCAGCCCCTGCCCGCCGGCGATGCGGACGACCGCCGCGTCGTCGCCGTCGTCCAGGCCGATGACGAGCTCGGCGGCGGGATCGGCCGGGCCCCGCGCGGTCAGCCCGGCGACCACGGCCTCCAGCTCCCCGGGCGGGATCTTGCACGCGCAGCCCCCGCCGTGGGCGTACTGCGTCAGCCGGACCGGAGGGGCAGTCGTCGTCACGGCTCCGACGCTAGTTCGCCGCGGGGCGACCTACTAGGCGAGGCCGCCGGGCAGCAGCACCAGGTGCGGCGGCTGCGGGGCCTCCGCCTGCGCACGGCGGGCCCGGCCCGCGGGATGCCGCGACCGGGAGCCGGGCTCGGTGGTGGAGCGCCCGGCCCGGGCGCCGGCCCGCCGGCCGGCCTCGCGGAGTTCCGCGCGCCGGCGCGGATCGGGCTCGAGCACCGTGAGCACCTTCTCCAGTGCCTGCTGGCCGGACCCGGCGAACGGGCCGTCCGGCTGCGCGGCCAGCGCCACGGCGACGGCGGCGGCCTCCTCGGGCGTGAGGGTGACCGGCGGCAGGAACGCGGGGGAGCGGGACTCGGTGCGGTTCACGGGAGGGATGCTGGCAGCGACCTCCGACAGTTTCCGGCGCCGCCTGCACGTAGGCTGCGCAGCGGAGGCGTCAGGGTGTCTGGTGGCCCCCGCGGCCTCTAAAGCCGACGTGGCCGAGTACCTCGGTCAGGCGGGTTCGATTCCCGTCCGCCTCCGCCAGTCCTCCCGCCCGCCTACGCTGCGGTGCGATGCCCGACCAGCCCCGTAGTCAGGACCCGCGCCGTTCGGTGCCGCGGACCGACGCCCTGCTCGCCGAGCCGCTCGTGCGGGCGGCGGAGCAGCGGCTGGGCCGCGCGCTGGTCAAGGCGGCCATCGCCGGCGTCCAGGCCAGGATCCGCGCGGGCGAGCTCGCAGCGGAGGACGCGCCGGCCGCCGTCCTCGACGCGCTGCCGCCGACGGCGAGCAGCCTGCGGCCGGTGCTCAACGCCACCGGCGTCCTGGTGCACACCAACCTGGGCCGGGCGCCGCTGTCGCCGGCCGCCGTCGAGGCGATCACCGCGGCGGCCGGCACCACCGACGTCGAGCTCGACCTGACCACCGGGCGGCGCGGCCCGCGCGGGGAGGCGGCGATCGGCGCCCTGCTCGCCGCCGTTCCCGCCGCGGAGGCCGCCCTGGTGGTGAACAACTGCGCCGCGGCGCTGGCGCTGGTCGCCACCGCGCTCGGCCAGGGTCGCGAGCTCGTGCTGGCCCGCGGCGAGCTGGTCGAGATCGGCGACGGGTTCCGCATCCCCGAGCTCCTCCAGACCACCGGCGCGCGGCTGCGCGAGGTGGGGACGACGAACCGCGTCACCGTCGCGGACTACCGGGCAGCCCTGTCGCAGGACACCGCCGCCGTGCTCAAGGTGCACCCGTCGAACTTCGTGGTCCGCGGCTTCACGCGGGTGGTGTCGGTGCACGAGCTCGCGGGGGCTCTGGCCGGCACCGGCATCCCGCTGGTCGCGGACATCGGCTCGGGACTGCTGTGCCCGCACCCGCTGCTGCCCGAGGAGCCGGACCTGCAGTCGACCCTCACCCAGGGCGCGGACCTGGTCCTGGCCAGCGGGGACAAGCTGCTCGGGGGCCCGCAGGCCGGTCTGGTGCTCGGCCGTGCGGACCTGGTCCAGCGGCTGCGGCGGCACCCGCTCTACCGGGCGCTGCGCGTGGACAAGACGACGCTCGCGGCCCTCGAGGCGACGCTGCGCGGGCCGCTGCCACCGGTGCAGCAGATGCTCGCGGCGGAGCCCGAGGGCCTGCGCGCCCGGGCCGGTGCCGTGGCGGCGCGGCTCACCGCGGCGGGCGTCGACGCCGACGTCGTCGACGCACCGGCCCGCGTCGGCGGGGGAGGAGCGCCGGAGCACCCGCTGGCCGGGGTCGCGATCTCGCTTCCGGCCGGGTTCGCCGAGTCGCTGCGGCGGGGCGCGCGACCGGTCGTCGGCTACCTCGAGGACGGCCGCACCCTGCTCAACCTGCGCAGCCTGGCGCCCGAGGACGACGACGCCCTGGCCGACGCGGTGCTGGAGGTGGCGGAGAAGTGGACGTGATCGCCACCGCGGGGCACGTCGACCACGGCAAGTCGGCGCTGGTCCGGGCTCTCACCGGCATGGAGCCCGACCGCTGGGCCGAGGAGCGGCGCCGCGGGCTGACCATCGACCTCGGGTTCGCCTGGACGGACCTGCCCTCGGGGCGCACGGTGTCCGTCGTCGACGTCCCCGGGCACGAGCGGTTCATCGGCAACATGCTCGCCGGCATCGGGTCGGTCCCGGCCGCGCTGCTGGTGGTCGCGGCCGACGACGGGTGGTCGGCGCAGACGGCCGAGCACGTCGCCGTCCTGGACGCCCTCGGCGTGCGGCACGCGCTGCTCGCCGTCACCAAGTCCGACCTCGCCGACCCCGCACCCGTGCTCGCCGACGTGCGCGAGCGGCTGGCCGCGACGTCCATGGGGGAGGTGCCCGCGGTCGCGGTGAGCGCCCTGACCGGGGCGGGCCTGCCGGAGTTCACCGCCGCCCTGGAGCGGCTGCTCGCGGGCCTGCCCGCGCCCGATCCGGCGGCGCCGGTGCGGCTGTGGATCGACCGGGCGTTCACCATCAAGGGCGCGGGGACCGTGGTCACCGGGACGCTCGCCGCCGGATCGGTCGCGGCCGAGGACCGGCTGCAGGTGGGCGACCGGGACGTCGTCGTCCGGGGGGTGCAGTCGCTGGGCCGGCCGGTCGAGCGGGCGCAGGCCACCGCACGCGTCGCGCTCAACCTGCGGGGCGTCGCGGTCGAGGAGATCGCCCGTGGCGACGCACTGCTGACCCCGGGCGCCTTCCGCAGCACGGTGGAACTGGACGTGTCGCTGGTCGGCGCGGTGGAGGGCAGGCTGCCCGCCGAGGCGGTCGTGCACGTGGGCTCGGCGACCGTGGGCGCCCGGCTGCGCCCGCTGGACGGCGCCGTCGTCCGCCTCCGGTTCGACACCGCGCTGCCGCTGCGCGTCGGCGACCGCCTGCTGGTGCGCGACCCGGGCTCCCGGCGGGTGTTCGGTGCGGAGGTCCGCGACGTCGACCCGCCCGAGCTGCGCCGGCGCGGGGCGGCCCGGCAGCGGGGCGCGGAGCTCGCCGCCCAGCGCGGGGCGACCGCAGGGGCGACGGCGGACCTGGCCCGGCGGCGGATCGTCCGCACCGCCGAGTTCACCGCGATGGGCTGGACGCTCCCGCCCGACGCGGACCAGGTCGGACCGTGGTTGCTCGCCGCCGGCCTGGCCGAGGCGCTGGCCGCGCGGGTGCCCGCCGTCGTGGCCCGGTACCGGGCGCTCCGCCCGCTCGAGCCCGGTCCACCGGTGGAGATCGTGCGCCGGGCACTGGAGCTGCCTGAGGCCGACCTGGTCAGAGCGATGGTCCGGCCGCCGCTGGTCCTGCGCGACGGCCGGGTGGTCGACGGCGCGGCGGAACTGCCCGCGGAGGTCCAGCGGGCCGTCGACGCCGTCCGCGCCCGGCTGGCCGCGGACCCCTTCGCCGCGCCGGAGGTCCCGGAGCTGGCCGCCGCCGCCCTGGGCCCGCGCGAACTGGCCGCGGCCGTGCGCGGGGGCCAGCTGGTCCGGATCGCCGAGGGCGTCTACCTGGCGCCGGGCATCGCGGGGACCGCCCGTGCGCGGCTGGCCGAGCTGCCGCAGCCGTTCAGCGTCAGCCAGGCCCGGCAGGCGTGGGGTACGACCCGACGGGTCGCCGTCCCGCTGATGGAGTGGCTCGACGCGCAGGGCATCACCGTCCGGCTGCCGGACAACACCCGCCGCCTGCGCTGACGGTCAGGCCCGGATCCCCGTCACGGCACCCCGGACCTCCACCACCTCCAGCACGTCGCGGGTCGGTTCCACCGGTGGCCGGGCGCCGCCGAAGGCCGCGTCCACCGCCGGGTGGATCCGGTCGTCGAAGGCTCGGTCGCACTGCTCCTCGCTCTCCCAGACGTCGATGTAGCGCAGCCCGCCGGCCGGGTTCTGCACGCACAGGTGAATCAGCAGCCCGTCCATCGGAGCGTCCCCGAGGGCGTCGGTGATGCGGCCGTACAACGCGGCGTCGATGGGCAGGTCCTGCGTCCAGGCGTAGACCATGACGGTCTCCTCGAATCGGTCCGAACTGGCTTCGGACGGATTCTGGTAGCGTTCTCCGCGTGGTGGACGACGTCAAGGCCTCCCGGCGTTACGTCTCCTCGGTCCGTGCGGAGCAGGCGGCGGCCACCCGCTCTGCGGTCCTGTCGGCCGCGCGCGAGCTGTTCGCCGATCGCGGGTACGCGGCCACCTCGATCTCGGCGATCGCGGACCGGGCGGGCGTCGCCGTCGACACCGTCTACGCCGCTGCGGGCCGGAAGCCGCAACTCCTCCGCGAGCTCGTCGAGACCAGCCTCTCCGGCACCGACCAGGCGATCCCGGCGGTGCAGCGCGACTACGTCGTCCGGGTACGCGCCGCCGGATCGGCGCGGGAGAAGCTGCGCCTCTATGCCGCCGCGGTCGCGGAGATCGGGGTGCGGCTGGCGCCCATCCACGCGGCGCTCGTCGAGGCCTCGGTGAGCGACCGCGACTGCGCGGCGCTGCGGGCGGAGATCGACCAGCGCCGGGCGGACAACATGCGGCTGTTCGCCGCCGACCTCCGCGCCACCGGAGAGCTGCGTCCGGACCTCACCGACGACGAGGTCGGCGACATCGTCTGGAGCATGAACTCGGCCGAGTACCGCGCGCTGCTGGTCGGCGGCCGCGGCTGGTCGTCGGAGCGCTTCGGGAGCTGGCTCGCCGACGCCTGGGAGCGGGTGCTGCTGCAGGATCCCGGTCAGCGGTAGGGGTCGGTGATCTCGCGCAGGCTCGCGAGCGCCTCCCGTAGCTTCCGCCAGCGGCGCTCGCCGAGGTGGGCCCGCCACTCGTCCTCCACCTCGGCGAGGACGGCGGCGGCGACGGGCTGGGCGGCGGCGCCGCGCTCGGCGAGCCGCACGAGGCGGGCCCGCGCGTCGGTGGGATCGGGCGTCCGGCGCACATAGCCGGTGCGCTCCAGCTGGTCCACCAGGTGGCCGGCCGTCTGCTTGGTCACCTGGGCCGCCTCGGCCAGCTGGGTGAGGCGGGTGCCGTCGGGGCCGATGCGCTGCATCACGCGCGCCTGGGCCAGGGTGAAGTCGTCGAAGCCCGCGCGCGCCAGGGCCTCGAAGATGCGGTTCTCCATGGCCCGGTGGGCGATGAACAGCAGCACCCCGGTGTTGGGGCCGTCGGGCTCGGGAAGGGCCTCGGTCACGCGGGAAGCTCCTTGACGGTCGTCAGATCACCGAACTAATCTCGTCTGATCATCGTACTAGTTCCCGAGGGGCACCTCATGGGACCTCATCCGATCCGGAGCGCGGACCTCGACGCCGTCTGGGCGGCCGTCGATCGCCAGCGGCTCAGCCTGGCCGAGCTGCTCGACGACCTCACCGCCGCGGAGTGGGAGCGGCCGTCGCTGTGCGCGGGCTGGCGGGTCCGCGACGTCGCGGCGCACCTGGCGCTGGCGCAGACCGGGGCCGGCCGGGCCGCGCTGGACCTGCTCAGGGCGCGGGGCAGCCTGCGGCGGATGATCCGCGACACCGCCGTGCGGCACGCCGTGCTGCCCACCGGCCGGCTGGTCGACCAGATCCGCGCGATGGCGGGATCCCGCCGCACCGCCCCGGGCGTCACTCCGCTCGAGCCGCTGCTCGACGTGCTGGTGCACGGGCAGGACATCGCCGTGCCGCTCGGTCGGCCGCGCACCATGCCGGTCGACGCGGCGGTCACGGCGGCCACGCGGGTGTGGGGCATGCCCTGGCCGATGTCCTCGACGTTCCCGCGCGTGACCGGTGTGCGGCTGGTGGCGACCGATGCCGACTGGGCAGTGGGGGAGGGCGCCCCCGTCGAGGGCCCTGTCCAGGCGCTGCTGATGGTGCTGACCGGCCGAACCTCCGCCGTGCGGGACCAGCTGTCCGGTCCGGGAGCGTCCCGCCTCCGTTAGGTGCTCGAACGGCAGTCGGCCCCTGCCCACCCCTGTGGGCAGGGGCCGACCGTGCGCAGAGGGACTCCCTACTCGGTCGCGGGCACCCAGCGTGCGGGGCGCTTCTCGCGGAACGAGGCGATGCCCTCCTGGCCCTCCTCGCTCGCGAAGAAGCGGGCGGACAGCTGCAGCAGGTCGTCGAACGCGAGCTCCGGCTGGCGGGAGCGCAGCAGCCGCTTGGTCTCCGCCAGGGCGAGGGGTGCCCCGGCCGCCAGCGCGGTGAGCTGACCGGCGACCACGGCGTCCAGTTCGTCGTCGGCGGCCACCAGGTCGACCAGCCCGCCGGCGGCGGCGGTCGCGGCGTCGAACACCTCGCCGGTGAGCATCAACCGGTGCGCGACGTGCGTCGTCATCCGGGGCAGCACGACGGCCGAGATCACCGCCGGCACCAGCCCGAGCCGGACCTCGGAGAACGCGAAGCTGGCCGACGACGCGGCGACGACGACGTCGCAGGCAGCCGCGAGCCCCACGCCACCGGCCCGCGCCGGCCCCCGGACGACGGCGACCACCGGCTTGGGTGAGGACCAGAGGAGCTGCAGGAGCTCGGGGAACTCGCGGACGCCCTGGTCGTCGGACGAGCCGCCGGCCGCCTCGGCGAGGTCCATCCCGGAGCAGAACACCCGACCGGTGTGGTCGAGCACCACCACCCGGACGGCGTCGTCGGCCAGCGCGTCGGTGAGCGCGGCCCGCAGCTGCGCGCGCATCGCGGCGGACAGCGCGTTGCGGTTGGCCGGGGAGTCGAGGGTGAGCGTCGCGACGCCGGCGGACACGGCCACCTGGATCACTCGGTCGTGGGTCACAGCCGCATCCTGCCGCGCGTGGGCGCCGGCGCGGCACACTGGGAGCAGATGAACACCGTCCTGCCCCTGGTCGAGCGCGCCGCCCCGCCGCTCGAGCTGCCGGAGTCCGCCCGCGAGGGACTGGCGCGCACGCCGTTCGGCCTCTACGTGCACGTGCCCTTCTGCGCGACCCGATGCGGTTACTGCGACTTCAACACCTACACCTCCGACGAGCTGGGTCCGGGCGCCAACCGCGCCGAGTACGCGGGCACCGCCATCGACGAGCTCCGCCGGGCCGCCCGGGTCCTCGGCCCGGACCTGCCGACCGTCTCCACCGTGTTCGTCGGCGGCGGCACCCCCACGCTGCTGCCGGCCGGCGACCTCGCCGCGGTGCTGGCCGAGGTGCACCGGCTCTTCCCGGTGGCCGACGACGTGGAGGTCACCACCGAGGCCAACCCCGAGACCGTCGACCGCGCGTACCTGTCGCGGCTGCGGGAGGCCGGCTTCACCCGCGTCAGCCTCGGCATGCAGTCCGCGGCAGAGCACGTGCTCGCCGTCCTGGACCGGCGGCACACCCCGGGCCGGGCGGTGCAGGCCGCGCACGACGCCCGGGCCGCCGGCTTCGAGCACGTCAACCTCGACCTCATCTACGGCACGCCGGGAGAGACCGACGCCGACTGGGCCGCCTCGCTCGACGCCGTCCTCGCCTCCCCGGTGGACCACGTGAGCGCCTACGCCCTGATCGTCGAGGAGGGCACCCGGCTGGCCCGGCGGATCGGCCGCGGCGAGCTGCCCATGCCCGACGACGACGTCCTCGCCGACCGCTACGAGCAGGCCGACCGGACCCTGGCCGGCGCCGGCTTCGGCTGGTACGAGGTGTCGAACTGGGCCACCTCGGACGCCGCCCGCTGCCGGCACAACGAGCTGTACTGGGCCAACGCCAACTGGTGGGGCATCGGCCCGGGCGCGCACAGCCACGTCGGCGGGCTCCGCTGGTGGAACGTCAAGCATCCGGCCGCCTACGCCGACCGGCTGGCCGCGGGGCACAGCCCGCACGCCGACGCCGAGCTGCTCGACGAGGACGACCGCGCGCTGGAGACGATCATGCTCGGCCTCCGGCTGCGCGAGGGGCTGCCCCTGGAGCTGCTGTCCGACCTCGGCCGGGCCCGGGCCGCGGAGTCGGTGGCACGGGAGCTGCTCGACCCGGCCGCGCACGCCGCCGGTCGCGCCGTCCTCACCGACCGCGGCCGGCTGCTGGCCGACGCCGTGGTGCGCGACCTCACCGACTGACGGAGGACCGTAGGTAAATCGGCCCGCTGCCGGCCGTTCCTGCACTACGGTGTCCGTTTCCGGCAACGGGCCGCAACGGGCAGGGGGTGGTGGGCATGGACGCGTACGCGTTCCGGGATACCGCGCCCGCTCATGCCTCCGCGGCGCTCTCCGGCGGCATGCTCCTGGCCCTGGCGATGAACCGGCGGGCGCGCGGACTCCGCGGTCTCGACGTCCTCCGCCGCAGCCAGGACAGGGCCCCGCCGCAGCTCTCCTGACTCCCGCACGGAGTCGCGACCCGCCCGTCCTGACGCGCCACCACCCGGTGACCGCGTCGTCCCTCGTTGCCCTAGGAGCTCCGCATGTCCTCCAGCCTCGACACCGCTCCCGCCACCGGCGAGCACGACCGCTTCCGCGCCCTGCTCGAGGAGCACCGCGCCGACTGCGCGCGCCAGCGCGAGGAGGCCCTCGCCGAGTGCGCCCAGTCGGTGCCCGACCCGGTGGCCCAGCGCCGCAGCGCCGACCTGCTGGTCACCCTCGGCGAGATCGACGCCGCACTCGCCCGCATCCAGGCCGGCACCTACGGGCGCTGCACCGGCTGCCAGGCCGAGATCCCCGAGGAGCGCCTCGAGCTGCGTCCCTTCGCGGGGACCTGCGTGCGCTGCACCCCCGCCCGCTGACGTCGGCCCGGCCGCCCGCCGGCGTCAGGGCCGGCGGGGGACCGGGGGCTGGGGCTGCGCCGGGATGGCTGCCGTCGCCGGGCCGGCCGGTGCCTGCACCGGGCTGAGCGCGTCGAGGTCCAGTACCCGCACGTGGATCACGTTGCGCTGCTGGAGTGCCGCTCGTAGCGCCCGGTGCAGCCCGTCCTCGAGGTACAGCTCGCCGTGCCACTGGACGGCGTGCGGGAAGAGGTCGCCGTAGAAGGTGGAGTCGTCGGCCAGCAGCGCGTCGAGCGCGAGCTGCCGCTTCGTCGTCGTCAGGGTGTCCATGCGCACCTGTCGCGGCGGGATCATCGCCCAGTCGCGGGGGGACAAGCCGTGGTCGGGGTACGGGCGCCCTTCTCGAACCGCCTTGAAGATCAGGGGACCGTCTCCGCTCTCTCTCCGCCGGGGCGCCGACGGCGTCCACCCTATCGACCGCGCAGGGCGGCCGTCAGCGCCGCGAGCCACGCGACGTCGGAGCGCGGCGGTCGTATGCTGGTTTGGCACTCCGACCGTGCGAGTGCCAGCAGCGGGCGACCGCGATCCAGGCACCGTGCGGCAGGTCGACCGGTACGGGGAGGTGTCTCGTGGCGCACGACGAACGCCGCCTGGAGGTTCTCCGGGCAATCGTCCAGGACTTCGTCTCGACCAACGACCCGGTGGGCAGCAAGGCGCTGACCGACCGGCACGACCTCGGTGTCTCCCCGGCCACCATCCGCAACGACATGGCGGTGCTCGAGGAGCAGGGCTACATCACCCAGCCGCACACCAGCGCCGGACGGGTGCCGACCGACAAGGGCTACCGGCTCTTCGTGGATCGGCTGTCGGCGGTCAAGCCGCTGTCGGCCGCCGAGCGCAAGGCGATCGAGCGGTTCCTCGACGGCGCGGTCGACCTGCACGACGTCCTCGGCCGCACCGTCCGACTGCTGGCGCAGCTCACCCGTCAGGTCGCGGTCGTGCAGTACCCGACGCTCTCGCGCAGCGCCGTCCGCCACCTCGAGGTGGTGCAGGTGTCGGCGGCCCGGCTCATGCTGGTGCTCATCACCGACACCGGCCGCGTCGAGCAGCGCGTCGTCGACTGCCCGGCCGACATCGACGCCGGCGCCGTCGCCGAGCTCCGCACCCTGCTGAACTCCGCGTTCAACGGGGTGAAGCTCACCGAGGCCGGCGGCAAGGTGCCCGACCTGCTGGAGAACGCGCCGGTCCACCTGCGCGGCCTGGTCGCCACGGTCAGCGCCACGCTGCTGGAGACCCTCGTCGAGCCCAGCGAGGACCGGCTGGTCATCGGCGGGACGGCGAACCTCGCCCGCGGCGGCGCGCTGGACTTCCAGGGCACGATGAGCCCCCTGCTGGAGGCGCTGGAGGAGCAGGTCGTCGTCCTCCGGCTCATCAGCGAGGTCGACGCGGGCACCGTGCTCGTCCGCATCGGCGAGGAGAACGCCCACGAGGCCCTGACCGGCGCCTCGCTGGTCACCGTCGGCTACGGCTCCCCGGACCGCGCGCTCGGCGGCCTGGGCATCGTCGGCCCGACCCGCATGGACTACCCCACGAACATGGCCGCGGTTCGCGCCGTGGCCCGCTACGTCGGCCAGCTCCTGGCCGAGAGCTGAGGACGAACAACTCGATGGCAACCGACTACTTCGGCGTCCTGGGCCTGGCCCGCGAGGCCAGTGACTCCGACATCAAGCGCGCCTACCGGCGGCTGGCCCGGGACCTGCATCCCGACGTCAACCCCGACCCCGAGGCCAAGGAGCGCTTCCAGGAGGTCACCCGTGCCTACGAGGCGCTGACCGACCCCGAGAAGCGCCGCATCGTCGACCTCGGCGGTGACCCGTTCGACAACGGCGGCGGTGCCGGGGGCAACGGCTTCGGCGGGGCCGGCTTCGGCGGCCTGGGCGACATCATGGACGCCTTCTTCGGCGGCGCCACCACCCGCGGACCGCGCGGCCGCACCCGGGCCGGCCGGGACGCGCTCATCCCCATGGAGCTCGAGCTCGACGAGGCGGTGTTCGGCACCGTCAAGGAGCTCACCGTCGACACCGCCGTCCTCTGCGACGTCTGCGCGGGCGCCGGGACGGCCCCCGGCACGCACGTCACCACCTGCACGACCTGCTCCGGGCGCGGTGAGGTGCAGAGCGTCCAGCGCAGCTTCCTCGGCCAGGTGGTCTCCAGCCGCACCTGCCCGACCTGCTCCGGCACCGGGCAGGTCATCCCCGAGCCCTGCGCCACGTGCGCCGGCGACGGCCGCGTGCGCGCCCGCCGGAACATCTCGGTGAAGGTGCCCGCGGGCGTCGAGGACGGCATGCGCATCCGGCTCACCGGCCAGGGCGAGGTCGGCCCCGGTGGCGGCCCGGCCGGCGACCTCTACGTCGAGGTGCACGAGCGCCCGCACGACGTCTTCACCCGGGACGGCGAGGACCTGCACTGCCGGGTCACCCTGCCCATGACCGCCGCGGCGCTGGGCACCACGCTCAACCTCAAGACCCTGGACGGCGAGGAGGAGCTGGTCATCACGCCCGGCACCCAGTCGGGCAGCGTGCTCAGCCTCCGGGCCCACGGCGCACCGCGGCTGCGCGCCACCGGGCGGGGCAACCTCGTCGTGCACGTCGACGTCGTCACCCCGACCCGGCTCGACGCCGAGCAGGAGAAGCTGGTGCGCGAGCTGGCCGCGCTGCGCGGCGAGGACCAGCCCGAGTCCAACCGCGAGGCGCAGGGCGGGCTGTTCTCCCGGGTGCGCGACGCCTTCCACGGGCGCTGACCGACGTGACCACCTCCGACGCCGGCGCACCACAGCTCGACGGCGCCCCGCTGTTCCTGCTCGACGCGCTGCCGGAGACCGCGGAGCTGCTGGTCGACGGGTCCGAGGGCCGGCACGCCGTCGAGGTGCTGCGCCTGGAGCCGGGGGAGCGGGTGCGCGTCGGCGACGGTCAGGGCACGGTCGCCGAGGGCGAGGTCGTCTCGGCCGGCCCGCAGGGGCTGCGGGTCGCGGTGAGCGCCCGCTTCGAGGTGCCCGCCCCGCGGCCGGAGTTCGTGCTGGTGCAGGCGCTGCCGAAGGGCGACCGCGGCCCGCTGGCGGTGGACCTGGCCACCGAGCTCGGCGTCGACCGCATCGTGCCGTGGACGGCGGCGCGCTGCGTGACGCGGTGGCGGGACGACCGGGTGGCCAAGGGCGTGGCCAAGTGGCGGGCCGCCGCGCGCGCGGCCAGCAAGCAGTCCCGCCGCCCACGGGTGCCCGAGGTGACCGAGCCGATGTCGACCCGCGAGGTGTGCGGGCTGCTCGGGGACGCCGACCTCGCCGTGGTGCTGCACGAGCAGGCACTCCACCCCATGGCCGGCCTGACCGTGCCGGACAGCGGCACCGTCGCCGTCGTCGTCGGGCCCGAGGGTGGGCTCACCGACGGCGAGGTGGTCGCCTTCCGCGCCGCCGGCGCCGAGCCGGTCCGCCTGGGCCCGGAGGTGCTGCGCACGTCCACCGCCGGCGCCGCCGCCCTGGCCGCCCTGAGCGCCCGCACCCGCTGGGCCTGATCGCCTCCGCCCTGCGCCGAGCCACGATCCCGTCGCGGCCCTAGGGTGCGAGGCGTGTCCGACTGCCTGTTCTGCCGCATGGTCGTCGGGGAGATCCCCGCCGACGTCGTCCTCCGGACCGATCGGGTCCTCGCCTTCCGCGACATCAACCCGCAGGCGCCCACCCATGTGCTCGTGATCCCCCAGGAGCACCACCGGAACCTCGGCGCGCTCGCGGCGGCCGATCCCGCCCTGCTCGGCGAGGTCGCGAACGCCGCGCACGCCGTCGCCGTCCAGGAGGGCCTGGTCACCGACGGCGGCAACGAGCCCGGCTACCGCGTCGTCACCAACACCGGCCCGCAGGCCGGACAGTCGGTGGACCACCTCCACCTGCACGTCCTGGGCGGCCGCGGCCTCGGCTGGCCCCCCGGCTGACCGTCGTTCCTGCGAGGATCGGCCCGTGACCGAGCAGACCGCCCCGCCCGTCCGCGTCGAGCAGGACGGCGACGTCGCCGTCGTCGTCCTCGACAACCCGCCGCTGAACCTGTTCACCCCCGCGGTGTTCCAGGCCCTGGATGCTGCCGTCACCCAGCTGGTCGGGCTCACCGATCCGGAGCGTCCCGACCGGGCGCGGGCGGTGCTGTTCGAGGCCCGCGGCAAGGTCGTGTCCGGGGGTGTCGACGTCACCTTCTTCCGCGACATCGCCGAGGGGCCCGAGCCGGTCACCCGCGGCGGGGAGCTGTGGGCGCAGCTGCTGCGCGTCGCGCAGACCGTCGAGGACCTGCCGGTGCCGACGGTCTTCGCCGCGCACGGGCTCACCCTCACCGCCGCCTTCGAGCTCAGCCTGTGCTGCGACATCCTCCTGGCAGCCGAGCGGGCGAGCTTCGGGCTGGTCGAGATCGTCGTCGGGCTCACCCCGTCGATGGGCGGGCCGCAGCGGCTGGCGGAGCGCGCCGGACCCGCGCGCGCCCGCGAGCTGATCTTCACCGGCGAGCGGTACCCGGCCGCCGTGCTGGAGCGCTGGAACGTCGTCAACCGCGTGCTGCCCGACGACGGCTTCGCCGACGCCGCCCGCGCGTACGCCCACCAGGTGGCGGCGGGCCCCACCGTCGCGCACGCCGCCACCAAACAGCTGGTCGCCACGGCCGTCCGGGACGGTGCCCGGGCCGCCGACGCGCTCGTTCCCGCGGTGTCGGGCGCGCT
This sequence comes from uncultured Actinomycetota bacterium, assembly GCA_963747895.1. Lineage (GTDB taxonomy): Bacteria > Actinomycetota > Actinomycetes > Mycobacteriales > Geodermatophilaceae > Blastococcus. The sequence goes on along the minus strand of CAVVGX010000007.1, from coordinate 33,600 downwards.
GTTCGCCAGCGAGGACCTGCGCGGCGCGGTCCGCTCCTTCCTCACCGAGGGGCCCGGGAAGGCGAGCTACTCGGGACGCTGACCCCATCGGGCGATCTGCGCTTCGCGGTCGCCTGCGCGGGTAGCATCGAGCGGTCCGCAACACCCCAGCCAGGAAGGCAGGGTCGAGGGTTCTTGCCCGACACCTCCCCGAACGTCCCCGTCGAGGGTGCTCCCACGTCCCGTGAGGCATCGGCGCAGGCCGCCGCCGCGGACGAGACCGCCGGCCACGGATCCCCGTCCGCCGGCGGGAGCCGCCCGGCCACCGTCCGCGCCACCATCGCCGTCCCCGAGTCGGTCTCCATGGTCGCGCTGCTCGGCTCCGCCGACGAACTGCTGCGCCTGGTCGAGGCCGAGGTCGACGCCGACGTGCACGTGCGCGGCAACGAGATCACCGTCACCGGGCAGCCGGCCGACAACGCCTTCGCCGTCCGCGTCTTCGACGAGCTGATCGCGCTCATCGGCACCGGTCAGCAGCTGCGCCCGGACTCCGTGCGCCGCGTCGTCGCCATGCTGAAGAGCGGCGGGTCCGAGCGGCCGGCCGACGTGCTCAGCCTGGACATCATCAGCCGCCGCGGGCGCACGATCCGGCCCAAGACGCTGAACCAGAAGCGCTACGTCGACGCGATCGACGAGCACACCATCGTCTTCGGCATCGGCCCCGCCGGTACCGGCAAGACCTACCTCGCCATGGCCAAGGCCGTGCAGGCGCTGCAGACCAAACAGGTCAACCGGATCATCCTGACCCGCCCGGCGGTCGAGGCCGGGGAGCGGCTGGGTTACCTGCCCGGATCGCTCAGCGAGAAGATCGACCCCTACCTGCGGCCTCTGTACGACGCGCTGCACGACATGGTCGACCCGGAATCGATCCCGCGGCTGATGGCCTCGGGCACGATCGAGGTCGCTCCGCTGGCCTACATGCGTGGTAGAAGCCTGAATGATGCTTTCGTCATCCTCGACGAGGCGCAGAACACCACTGCCGAGCAGATGAAGATGTTCCTGACGCGGCTCGGCTTCGGGTCCAAGATGGTCGTCACCGGTGACGTGACGCAGGTCGACCTGCCCGGCGGTGCGCAGAGCGGGCTGAAGATCGTCCGCGAGATCCTCGACGGCGTCGAGGACCTGCACTTCTCGACCCTCACCAGCACCGACGTCGTCCGGCACCGGCTGGTCGGCGACATCGTCGACGCCTACGAGCGCTTCGACGCAGCCCGTCAGCCCGCCCGGGCGACGACCACCACCGCACCCGCACGACCGGCCCGGCCGCGCCGGCAGGGGAGCTGAACCGAGATGCCCGTCGAGGTCTCCAACGAGTCCGAGATCGCCGTCGACGAGGCGGAGCTGGCCGGTATCTGCCGCTTCGTGCTCGGTGAGATGGACGTCAACCCGATGGCCGAGCTGTCCGTGCTCTGCGTCGACGTCGAGTACATGAGCAGCCTGCACGAGCGCTGGATGGGGGAGAAGGGGCCGACCGACGTCCTGGCCTTCCCCATGGACGAGCTCGACACCGCCCGCCCCGACGACCCCGACCCGGGTCCGGCGCTCCTCGGCGACGTCGTCCTCTGCCCGGCCGTGGCCGTCCGGCAGGCGCGGGCCGCCGGCCACTCCATGGACGACGAGCTGGTGCTGCTGGCCACCCACGGCGTGCTCCACCTGCTGGGCTACGACCACATGGAGCCCGACGAGGAGAAGGAGATGTTCGGCCTCCAGTCGCAACTCCTCGAGAGCTGGCGGTCCGCCCCGCGGGAGCCGGTCACGGGCCAGGAGCAGACACCCCGATGACCTCCGGCGCGATCGTCCTGCTGGTGATCGCCTGCTGCCTCGTCCCGCTCGCGGGGCTCTTCGGAGCCATGGACGCCGCGCTCCAGCGGGTCTCCAAGGCCCGCGTCGAGGAGCTCCGGCGCGAGGGTGCCAAGCGCGCCGGCGCGCTCGAGGAGGTCGTGCTCGAGCGCGCCCGGCACGTCTCGCTGCTGCTGCTCCTGCGCATCGCCTGCGAGATGGTGGCCGCCGTGCTGGGCACCGTCCTGCTCTACGACGCATGGGGCGGCGGCTGGCGCACGGTGCTCACCGCGGCCGCGATCATGACCGTGGTCAGCTACGTGCTCATCGGTGTCGGCCCGCGCACCCTGGGCCGGCAGCACGCCTACTCCGTGGCGCTGGCCACCGCCGGCGTCGTGCGGCTGCTCGGCCGCGTGCTGGGGCCGGTCGCCACGCTGCTCATCCTGGTCGGCAACATGATCACGCCCGGCCGCGGCTTCCGCGACGGCCCGTTCTCCTCCGAGGTGGAGCTGCGCGAGCTGGTCGACATGGCCGAGGAGCGCGGCGTGGTCGAGTCCGGCGAGCGCCAGATGATCCACTCGGTGTTCGAGCTCGGCGACACCATCGCCCGCGAGGTGATGGTCCCGCGCACCGACGTCGTCTGGATCGAGCGCACCAAGACCGTGCGCCAGGCGCTCGCGCTGGCGCTGCGCAGCGGCTTCAGCCGCATCCCGGTCATCGGCGAGAACGTCGACGACGTCGTCGGCGTGGTGTACCTCAAGGACCTCGTCCGCCGGTCGCAGAACTCCCAGGAGCGGGGCGGTCCGCGCGTCGAGGAGCTGATGCGCAAGCCGACCTTCGTGCCGGAGTCCAAGCCGGTCGACGAGCTGCTGCGCGACATGCAGGCGCAGCGCATCCACATCGCGATCGTGGTCGACGAGTACGGCGGCTTCGCCGGGCTGGTCACCATCGAGGACATCCTCGAGGAGATCGTCGGTGAGATCGCCGACGAGCACGACGCCTTCCAGCGCCCGCCGGTGGAGGAGCTGCCCGACGGCTCGATGCGGGTCACCGCCCGGCTGCCCGTCGAGGACCTCGCCGAGCTGTTCGGCGTCGAACTGCCCGAGGACGACGACGTCGAGACCGTCGGCGGGCTGCTCGCCCGGGAGCTCGGGCTGGTGCCCATCGAGGGCGCGTCGGCCGAGATCGGCGGGCTGCGGCTGGTCGCCGAGAGCACCGGTGGACGGCGCAACCGCGTGGACACCCTGCTGGTCTGCCGGGTCGAGGCGCCCTCCGAGGAGGACACCGAGGAGACCGGCGGATCGTCCGGCCGGGGGGCCACCCGCTACGAGGAGCCGGCCCCGGTGGAAAGCTAGGCGACCGTGCCTGAACTCCAGCCCGAGGACGCCAAGCTCGTCACCCTCGCCCGCTCCGCCCGCGCCCGCACCGGCGCGGCCGAGGGGGCGGCGGTCCGTGACACCGACGGCCGCACCTACGTCGCCGCCAGCGTGGGGTTGCCCTCGCTGAAGCTCTCCGCGCTGCAGGCCGCGGTGGCCGCCGCCGTCTCCAGCGGGGTGGAGGGGCTCGAGGCCGCCGCCATCGTCTCCGAGGGCGACGCCGTGGAGCAGGAGGGCCTGGCCGCGGTCCACGACCTCACGCCGTCGGCACCCGTGCACCTCGCCGGTCCCGACGGAACCCTGCGCACCACCGCCTGACGTCGGCGGCCGCTGGTGTCACCGGTGGGTGGGAGACTGTCGGCGTGAGCACACCTGCGCAGACGCCGCACCGCAGCGGCTTCGTCGCCCTGGTGGGCCGCCCGAACGCCGGCAAGACGACGCTGACCAACGCGCTGGTGGGCGAGAAGGTCGGCATCGTCAGCAACCGGCCGCAGACCACCCGGCACGCCATCCGCGGGGTCGTGCACAAGCCCGAGGGTCAGATCGTGCTGGTCGACACCCCCGGCCTGCACAAGCCCAAGAGCCTGCTGGGCAAGCGGCTCAACGACGTCGTCCGCGACACGCTGTCCGACGTCGACGTCGTGGTCTTCTGCGTCCCGGCCGACCAGCCCGTGGGTACCGGTGACAAGTTCATCGCCCGGCAGCTGCGCGAGATCAGGGCGCCGATCGTCGTCGTGGTGACCAAGACCGACGCGGCCGGCAAGAAGCAGGTGGCCGAGCAGCTGATCGCCGCCAGCCAGCTGGTCGAGGCCGCCGAGGTCGTGCCGATCAGCGCGGTGAAGGGCGACCAGGTCGAGCTGCTGGAGACGCTGCTCATCGGCCTGCTGCCCGAGGGTCCGCCGCTGTACCCGGAGGAGCAGACCACCGACGAGGACGTCGAGCGCCAGCTGGCCGAGCTGGTCCGCGAGGCGGCGCTGGAGAAGGTGTTCCAGGAGGTGCCGCACTCGCTGGCGGTCACCATCGAGGAGATCAACCGCCGGCCCGACCGCGACCTGGTCGAGATCCACGCCCTGCTGCACGTCGAGCGCAACAGCCAGAAGCCGATGCTGCTGGGCAAGGGCGGGTCGATCATCAAGGCCATCGGCAGCGAGGCCCGGGTGGGCATGGAGACGCTGCTGGGCTCCCGCGTCCACCTCGACCTGCACGTCACCGTGCTCGGCGAGTGGCAGGACGACCCCAAGAAGCTCAACCGGCTGGGCTACTGATGAGCGCGCACACCCCGAAGGCCCTGTACCGGGACGAGGGCATCGTGCTGCGCACCCAGAAGCTGGGCGAGGCCGACCGGATCGTCACCGTGCTCACCCGCCGCACCGGCAAGGTGCGTGCCGTCGCCAAGGGCGTGCGGCGCACGAAGAGCAAGTTCGGCGCCCGGCTGGAGCCCTTCACCCACGTCGACCTGCAGCTCTACACCGGGCGCAACCTCGACATCGTCAGCCAGGTGGAGTCGATCCGGTCCTACGGCCAGGAGATCGTGGCCGACTACCCCGCCTACACCGCCGGCACCGCGGTGCTGGAGACCGCCGACCGGCTGACCGCCGAGGAGAAGGAGCCGTCGCTGCGGATGTTCCTGCTCGTCGTCGGCGCGCTCCGCACGCTGGGGGAGCGGAGCCACCAGGCCGGCCTGGTGCTCGACGCGTTCCTGCTGCGGGCCATGTCGGTGGCCGGCTGGGAGCCCGCGCTGGGCGAGTGCGCCCGCTGTGGCGAGGCCGGCCCGCACCGGCACTTCTCCGTCCCGGCCGGCGGCACGGTGTGCCCCTCGTGCCGGCCCACCGGTTCGGCGATGCCGAGCCCGGTCACCCTCGAGCTCATGGAGGCACTGCTGACCGGCGACTGGGCGCGGGCCGACGCCAGCCAGGGCATCAACCGCCGCGAGAGCAGCGGCCTGGTGGCCGCGATGCTGCAGTGGCACCTCGAGCGCGGGCTGCGCTCGCTGCCACTGGTCGACCGCACCGAGCAGTCGCGCCCGGTCGTGCAGGCCGCGGCGATGCCGCTGATCGTCGGGACCGGCGCGTGAAGCGCGAGGTCAAGGCGCCCAACCCGCACCCGTCCGGCGCGCGCCCGCCCGAGCTGCCCAAGGACAAGGTGCCGGGGCACGTCGCCATCGTCATGGACGGCAACGGCCGCTGGGCCAAGGAGCGCGGGCTGCCGCGGACGGCCGGGCACGAGGCGGGGGAGTCCTCGCTGTTCGACTGCGTCGAGGGCGCCATCGAGCTGGGCATCACCGGCATCAGCGCCTACGCCTTCTCCACCGAGAACTGGCGGCGCAGCCCCGACGAGGTCCGCTTCCTCATGGGCTTCAACCGCGACGTGATCCGCCGTCGCCGCGACGAGATGCACGAGCTCGGCGTCCGGGTGCGGTGGGCGGGGCGCCGTCCCCGGCTGTGGCGCTCGGTGATCAAGGAGCTGGAGATCGCGGAGGAGCTCACCCGCGACAACGACGTCCTCACCCTGACCATGTGCGTCAACTACGGCGGCCGCGCGGAGATCGCCGACGCCGCGGCGGCCATCGGCCGCGAGGTCGCGGCCGGCCGGCTGAACCCGGACAAGATCGACGAGAAGACGATCGCCCGGTTCCTCGACGAGCCCGACATGCCCGACGTCGACCTGTTCGTGCGCAGCTCCGGGGAGAACCGCACCAGCAACTTCCTGCTGTGGCAGTCGGCCTACGCGGAGTTCGTCTTCCTCGACACGCTCTGGCCCGACTTCGACCGCAGGCACCTCTGGGCCGCGTGCGAGGAGTACGCCTCTCGCCAGCGGAGGTTCGGCTCCGCCTGAGGCGCGCGGCTGCCTACCCGACGCTGAAGCGTTCCGGGGCGCTGTCCACGACGAGCCCCGGGCCACCGAAGTCCCGCACCAGGCGATCGAGCGCCTCCTGCGGCGTGTCGGTCAGCATGGTGAGCCTGACCGCGTTGTGGTTGTCCTCCCGCGCCAGCAGGACGAGGTGATCCCGGAGCGAGGGGTCCGAGCCGACGGCGTCGGCGAGCCGCGTCAGCAGCGAGTCCAGGTCGGCCAGGCTGACCGCGACCTCCTCGAGGACGAGCCGCTGCCCGGTGGGGACGAGGGAACGCAGGCGCTGGATCGTCTCCTCGGACCAGGTCCCCGCCACCCCGAGATGGATGACACCGCCGGCGGTCTGGTCGATCCAGATGCCACCGAATCCGTCGAGATCCTGCGCAGCCTCCACGAGGGCGCGGACCGTGGGGCTCAGGTCGTACCGGGCGGCGATGTCCGCCGCCTCGTCCGCTGTCAACGGGATGCCGAGCCCGTCGGTGGTCGAGCTCGGGTCGGCGTCAACGGCCCGCACGTACGGCAGGTCGGAGCGCAGACCGAACTGCGCGCGCAGCCGGATCTCGTGGCTCTCCACGTCGGTCGGGGGCGGCGCCGTCGGGCGGCTCACGTCGTCGACTCGCGGCCGACCGCGCCGCGGGCCACCAGGTCGTCGATGTCCCCGTCGGAGTAGCCGAACTCCGACAGGACGGCGGCGGTGTGCTGGCCGAGGCCGGGCACGTCGCCCATGGCCAGCTCCACGTCGCCGAAGGTCATCGGCGGCAGGATCGCGCGCACCGGCCCGACCGGGGTGCCGACGTCGCGCCACCGGTCGCGCGCACTGAGCTGCGGGTGCTCGATCAGGCCGCGCATGTCGTTGAGCTGCGCCGCCGGCACTCCCGCGTCGGCCAGCCGCGCATCCAGCTCCGCCGTCGTCCAGGTGCGGGTCTCGGTCGCGACGATCGCGTCGCACTCCTCCCGGTTCTCCACCCGCAGCACGTTGGTGCGCAGCCGGGGGTGGTCGGCGAGGTCCGGGCGGTCGAAGACCTTGGTCACGAGGTCCTGCCACCCACGGTCGTTCTGCACCCCGATCAGCACCTGCCCGTCGCTGGTCGGGAAGGCGTCGTACGGCGCGATCGCCGCATGGCTCAGGCCCATGCGCGGCACCTGCCGGCCGGCGTACATCTGCATGTACATCTGGTGGCCCAGCCACTCGGCGGTGGCGTCGAACATCGACACCTCGACGGTGGCGCCCTCACCGGTGCGCTCCCGGCGGAACAGGGCGGCCAGCACCGACTGGGTCGCGTAGAGCCCGGCGGCGATGTCGGAGGCGGGCACGCCGGTCTTGGTGGCGGTCTCCGGCGTCCCGGTCACCGAGACCAGCCCGGTCTCGGCCTGGATCAGCATGTCGTAGGCCTTGCGGTCCCGCCGCGGCCCGCTGGCCCCGTAGCCGGACATGTTGACGACGACGAGCCGCGGATCGGCGGCCCGCAGCGTCTCCCCGTCCAGCCCCAGGCGGGCGACGGCGCCGGGCGCGAAGTTCTGCAGGAAGACGTCGGCACCCGCGACCAGGGACCGCACCACGGCCACGCCGTCCGGGGACTTGAGGTCGAGGGCCACCGACTCCTTGCCCCGGTTGAGCCAGACGAAGTGCGAGGCCATCCCGTGGACGGCGCCGTCGTAGTGGCGGGCGAAGTCGCCCTCGCCCACCCGCTCGATCTTGATCACGCGGGCGCCCAGGTCGGCGAGGTGGCGGGTGGCCAGCGGAGCGGCGACGGCCTGCTCCAGCGCCACCACGGTGATCCCGGCGAGGGGGAGTGACGGGTGTGTGGCGGCGGTCATAGGCGCACAACATAGTGTCCGGCTCATGAGCAGCCTGACGCCCGACGAGCAGGAGATGGTCGGCCTCGTCGCGCGGTTCGTCGACGAACGGGTCGCGCCGCGCGTGCGGGAGTTCGAGTCGGTCGACGAGTACCCCGAAGCGTTCATCGCGGAGATGAAGGAACTCGGCTTCTTCGGTCTCCTGGTCCCGGCCGAGCACGGCGGGGCCGACGTCAGCGCCGTCTGCTTCGCCCGCGTCACCGAGGAGCTGGCCCGCGGCTGGATGAGCCTGGCCGGCGCCATCGGGGGCCACTCGGTCATCAGCTACCTGATCCGCACGTTCGGCACACCGGACCAGCAGCAGCGCTATCTCCCCGCGATGGCCGAGGGCCGGGTGCGCGCGACGATGGCGCTGACCGAGCCGTCGGGCGGCAGCGACCTGCAGGGCATGCGCACCCACGCCGAGGCAGACGGCGACGAGCTGGTCATCACCGGCTCCAAGACGTGGATCTCCAACGCCCAGCACTCCGGTCTGATCGGCCTGCTGTGCAAGACCGACCGCACCGCGCAGCCCGCCCACCGGGGGATGAGCGTGGTCCTCGTCGAGCCCGGCGAGGGGCTGACGGTGTCGGGCAAGATCCCGAAGCTCGGCTACCGGGGCGTCGAGGCGTGCGAGCTCTCCTTCGACGCGATGCGGGTGCCCGCCTCCGCCGTCCTCGGGGGCGTGCCCGGGCAGGGCTGGACGCACATGATGCGCGGCCTGGAGGTGGGGCGGATCCAGGTCGCCGCCCGGGCCGTCGGGGTGGCCCAGGCGGCGCTGCAGGCCGCGCTGCGCTACGCCCAGGACCGGGAGACCTTCGGCAAGCCCATCTGGCAGCACCAGTCGGTGGGCAACCTGCTCGCCGACATGGCCACGAAGACGCGCGCGGCCCGGCTGATGACCCTGGACGCCGCCGACCGGCTCGACAGCGGGGAGCGCGCCGACCTCGAGGCCGGCATGGCCAAGCTGTTCGCCTCCGAGACGGCCATGCAGGTGGCGCTGGACGCCATGCGCGTGCACGGCGGCTACGGGTTCTCCCGCGAGTACGACGTCGAGCGCTACTTCCGGGACGCGCCGCTGATGATCCTCGGCGAGGGCACCAACGAGGTGCAGCGCAACGTCATCGCCGCCCAGCTGGTCGCCCGGGACCGCAACCGCGAACGCATCTGACCCCCTCTGGAAAGGACGTCCCACCCCATGCAGCTCTCCGGACTCACCACCGCCGTCACCGGCGGCGCCTCGGGCCTCGGTCTGGCCACCGCCCAGCGGCTGGTCGCCGCCGGGGGACAGGTGACGATCATCGACCTGCCGAGCTCGGCCGGTGAGCAGGTGGCCGCCGACCTGGGCGGCGCCGCCCGGTTCGTCGCCGCCGACGTCACCGACGGCGAGCAGTTCGCCGCCGCGCTGGACGCCGCGGGCGAGGGCGGGCCGTTGCGCGGCCTCGTGCACTGCGCCGGGGCCGGCCGGCGGCTGCGCGTCCTGGACAAGGACGGCGAGCCGGGCTCCCTCGAGGACTTCGAGTGGGTTCTGAAGCTCAACGTGACGGGCTCGTTCAACGCCCTGCGGCTGGGTGCGGCCCGCATGGCGCGCAACGAGGCCGTGGACGGTGAGCGGGGCGCGATCGTGCTGACGGCGTCGGTCGCCGCCTTCGAGGGACAGATCGGGCAGCTGCCCTACACCGCGTCCAAGGCGGCCATCGTCGGCATGACGCTCAATGCCGCCCGGGACCTGGCGAGCAAGGCGATCCGGGTGTGCACCATCGCGCCCGGGATCATGGACACCCCGCTGCTGGCGCGGCTCCGCGAGGACGTCCGCGCCTCGCTGGAGGCCTCGGTGCCCAACCCGGCGCGGCTCGGGCACACCTCGGAGTTCGCCCTGCTGGCCGCCCAGATCCTGGAGAACGGCTACCTCAACGGCGAGACGATCCGCCTGGACGGCGCCATCCGGATGGCTCCCCGCTGACCGGCGTCGCAGGTCGGGACGACGGGGTGTTCGCGGTGACCCGCCTCCGGGCCACGGGTGGGGACGGCGCGGCGCTGGAGGCCGCGGTCGGGCCGCTGCTCGAGGCGCTCGGTGCCGTGCCGGGCTTCCGCGGCGGGGACTTCGGCCGGGCGGCCGACGACCCGACCCTGTGGGCCCTCGTGACCCGGTGGGACGGGGTGGGCGCCTACCGACGGGGGCTCTCGGCCGCGGCGGTGAAGATCGCCGGTGCGCCGGTGTGGGTGCACGCCCTGGACGAACCGGGGGTCTACGTCACGGACTGACCCGGTGGGCGGCCCGGAGTGCGGGCTGGCAGGGTCGGCGCCATGACGACTGCGACGGGGACCGGGATCGACGCGGTGCTCGCCGCCAGCCGGGAGGGTGTGCGCCGGCTGACGCCGGTCGGGCTGGCCGCGACGCGCGGTGCGCTCGTCGTGGACACCCGCACGGAGGCGCAGCGCCGTCGGCAGGGCGAGCTGCCCGGGGCGGTGGTCATCGACCGGACCGTGCTGGAGTGGCGGCTCGATCCCGCGGGGGAGTACCGCATCCCGGAGGCGACCGGGTACGACCTGCAGGTCGTCGTCGTGTGCCGGCAGGGGTACAGCTCGAGCCTCGCCGCCGCGTCGCTGCGGGCGATCGGCCTGCACCGCGCCACCGACCTCGAGGGCGGGGTGGAGGCGTGGATCGCGGCCGGGCTGCCGATGTCGGCCGGCCCCGCCGACGTCCGGGAATGACGCGTCGCTCCCACGACCGGCACCCGCCCGCGCTTACCGTCGGCCGGTGGTCAGCCGCACCCGCACCGCCCGGTACGCCCGCCGGCGCAAGCGCCGCATGGACGCCGTCGAGCACGACCTGAGCCCCGAGCAGTGGGCGCTGCTGCAGGAGGTCTGGGGAGGGTGCGCCTACTGCGGCGCGACCGGCGTCCCGCTGCAGCGCGACTGCGTGCTCGCGCTGTCCCGCGGCGGCCGGTACACGCTGGACAACATCGCCCCGGCCTGCGGCTCGTGCAACGCCAGCAAGTGCAACGACGAGGTCACCGGCTGGCTGCGGCGCAAGCGGCTCGACGAGCGGGCCTTCCTGGTGCGGCACGCCGAGGTCCGGATGCTGCTGGCCCAGCAGTTCGCCGGGGACGACGGCAACAGTGACGACGACGACGTGCAGCCGGCGCTCCGCGAGGCGTAGGCCGCGCGCCGACGGGCACTGAGGCACCTGAGTTCCCGCCGCCGGCGGGCCGTGGACCACCCGGAGACGCCCTTCATGACCGATCGGACGCACGACCACCCGCCGGCGCCCGACGACCGCACCCGCGACATCACCCTGCCCCCGCTGCCCGACCGCCCGCCGCCCGCGATGCCGAAGGCGTGGGCGGGCCGCCCGGCGCCGGCCCGGGTCGAGCCCGTCGTCGAGGAGGCCGACCCGGCCGTCGAGGAGGCGGGGCGCCTGGCCAGGAGCCGCACCGACGAGATCCTGCCCCCGCCGATGCCCGTGGTGCGGGAGCGGACGCTGGCCTTCAGCTCGCCCGAGATGCGGCACCGGCCGATCGAGCCCGTCCGGGTGGACCGCACCCCCCGCCGCTGGCCGTGGGTGGTGCTCACCCTGCTGCCGATCCTGGTGATCCTCGCCTCCACGGTGGGCTGGCTGATCCTGCTGCGGGGCAGCTGAGCGCACCGCGCCCGGAGGCGGCGGCGGCGGCACAACTACCGTGGACAGGTCAACCGCCGACCGCCAGCCGGATGGAGCCTCTCGCCGTGAGCGACAGCACCGCCAAGCACGACCCCGCCCGCCTCGACAAGGTCGTGAACCTCTGCAAGCGACGGGGCTTCGTCTTCCCGTCGGGGGAGATCTACGGCGGCACCCGCTCCGCATGGGACTACGGGCCCCTGGGCGTCGAGCTCAAGGAGAACATCAAGAAGCAGTGGTGGCGCACCGTCGTCCAGAGCCGCGACGACATCGTCGGCCTGGACTCCTCGGTGATCCTGCCGCGCCAGACCTGGGTCGCCTCGGGCCACGTCGGCGTCTTCACCGACCCGCTGACCGAGTGCCAGCACTGCCACAAGCGCTTCCGGGCCGACCACCTCGAAGAGGCCTTCGAGGAGAAGAAGGGCCGGGCGCCGGAGAACGGGCTGGCCGACATCACCTGCCCGAACTGCGGCACGAAGGGTCAGTGGACCGAGCCGCGCGACTTCAACATGATGCTCAAGACCTACCTCGGCCCGGTCGAGGACGAGTCGGGCCTGCACTACCTGCGCCCCGAGACCGCCCAGGGCATCTTCGTGAACTTCGCGAACGTCATGGGCGCCGCGCGCAAGAAGCCGCCGTTCGGCATCGGCCAGATCGGCAAGTCGTTCCGCAACGAGATCACGCCGGGCAACTTCATCTTCCGCACCCGTGAGTTCGAGCAGATGGAGATGGAGTTCTTCGTCGAGCCGGGCAGCGACGAGGAGTGGCACCAGTACTGGATCGACGAGCGCACCCGCTGGTACACCGACCTGGGCATCGACCCGGCGAACCTGCGGCACTACGAGCACGCGAAGGAGAAGCTGTCGCACTACTCGAAGCGCACCGTCGACATCGAGTACCGCTTCGGCTTCCAGGGCTCGGAGTGGGGCGAGCTCGAGGGCATCGCCAACCGCACCGACTTCGACCTGAAGACCCACACCGAGCACTCGGGCACCGACCTGTCGTACTTCGACCAGGCCACCAACACCCGGTGGACGCCGTACGTCATCGAGCCGGCGGCCGGCCTCACCCGGTCGCTCATGGCCTTCCTCATCGAGGCCTACTCGGAGGACGAGGCGCCCAACGCCAAGGGCGGCGTCGACACCCGCACGGTGCTCAAGCTCGACCCGCGGCTGGCCCCGGTCAAGGCCGCCGTCCTCCCGCTGTCGCGCAACGCCGACCTCTCGCCCAAGGCGAAGGACCTGGCCACCGCGCTGCGACGGAACTGGAACGTCGACTTCGACGACGCCGGTGCGATCGGCCGCCGGTACCGCCGGCAGGACGAGGTCGGGACGCCGTTCTGCATCACGGTCGACTTCGACACCCTCGAGGACCAGGCCGTGACCATCCGCGAGCGGGACTCGATGAGCCAGGAGCGCGTCGCCCTGGACCAGGTCGAGTCCTACCTGGCCGCCCGCCTCGTCGGCAGCTGAGCACGCGCGTCCACGGCCCGGCCATGACCGATGTCATGGCCGGGCCGTGATGGTCGGCCGAGGAACGGGGCCGGGTCCGGCGACACGCTGAGGCCATGACACAGACGCGGCAGACCACTGCGGCGGCGGTCCCGGCGGGCGTGGTCCCGCCGGCCGTCGTGCTGCGCGGGCTGACCAGGCGGTTCGGCGGCGTGACGGCGGTCGACGGCCTCGACCTCACCATCGGGAGGGGCGAGGTCGTCGCCGTCCTGGGACCGAACGGTGCCGGCAAGACCTCGACGATCGACATGCTCCTGGGCCTGTCCCGGCCCGACGCGGGCAGCGTCGAGGTCCTGGGGATGGCCCCGCGCGCCGCGGTCGCGCACGGCCTGGTGACGGCGGTGATGCAGACCGGCGGGCTCCTCAAGGACCTCACCGTTGCCGAGACCGTGCAGCTCACCGCCGCGCTGTTCGCCCACACCCGCCCCGTCGCGGAGGTGCTGGAGCGCGCGGGGCTGACCGCGATCGCCGGTCGCCGCGTCGCGAAGTGCTCCGGCGGCGAGCAGCAGCGGCTGCGGTTCGCGATGGCACTGCTGCCCGAGCCCGAGCTCATCGTCCTCGACGAGCCCACGACGGGGATGGACGTCGAGGGCCGGCGCGAGTTCTGGGCCGCCATCCGCGCGGACGCCGAGCAGGGCCGGACCGTCGTCTTCGCGACCCACTACCTCGACGAGGCCGACGCCTACGCCGACCGGATCGTGCTGGTCAGCTCGGGACGGGTGGTGGCGGACGGCACCGCCGCCGAGCTCAAGGCCCGGTCGGCGGGCCGGTTGCTCACCGCCACCTGGCCGGGCATCGGCACCGCCGAGGCCGTCGCCCTGCGGCAGCTGGCGGGGGTGTCGGACGTGGAGCTGCGCGGGGACACCGTCCTCGTCCGCGCGGCGGACTCCGACGCCGTCGCGCGCCACCTGCTCACCTGCACGCCGGCGCGGGACCTGCAGATCACCTCGCGCGGCCTCGAGGACGCCTTCCTCGCCCTGACCGGAGACCACCGATGACCGCCCTGACCACCGTCCCTGACCGCCGGGTGCCGCCGCTGGGCGGTTTCTCCCTGACCTTCCTCCGGCTGGAGGTCCGGCGGCTGCTGCGCAACCGCCGGACGATGGTGTTCACGCTGGTGATGCCCCCGGCGTTCTTCCTGCTGTTCGGCGGGCTGAGCGACGCCTACCGCTCGGAGGCCGCCGGTCGGGGCAACGTCTCGGCGTACCTGGTGATCAGCTTCGCGGTGTACGGCTCGATGCTGGCCAACACCAGCGCCGGCGCCTCGGTCGCCGTCGAACGGGCGCTCGGCTGGTCGCGCCAGCTCCGGCTGACCCCGCTGAACCCCCTCGCCTACATGCTCACGAAGGTGCTCACCGCCATGGTGGTCGGCGCGCTGTCGGTGGGCATCGTCTTCGCCGTCGGCGCGGTGAGCGGAGCGGTGGACATGCCGGGGTGGGTGTGGCTGGTCAGCGGCCTGGTGGCCTGGGTCGGCGCCGTCGTCTTCGCCGCGTTCGGGCTGTTCATCGGCTACCTGGTGCCTTCGGAGAACGTCATGCAGCTCCTGGGTCCGGCGCTCGCGCTGCTGGCCCTGCTGGGCGGCATCTTCGTGCCACTCGACCAGCTCAGCGACACCCTGCAGACCCTGGCGGCGTACACGCCGGCCTACGGCGTCGGTGTCCTGGCCCGCGCGGCGCTGATCGGCGACAGCGTGGACGTCGGGGCGGTCGTGAACGTCCTGGCGTGGACGGCCATCTTCGCCGCTGGCGCGGTGTGGCGGTTCCGCCGCGACACCGCCCGGGTCTGAGACCGGGCCACACTGCTCCCGTGGCCCCGACCATGAGCTCCGTCCCGCCTGCTGCGGCGCCGTCGTCCCCGCTGCCCGCTCGTTGGATCGGCGGGGACGACGCCCGCCCCCTCGGCACCTCCCGCATCGGCTGGCTGTGGGCCGCTGTCTGGCTGGTGTACCTGGCGGCGCCCGTCGGCACCGCGTGGCGGCACCGCGACACCGTGGCGGGTGTCGTGGCGGTGGCGGCGCTGCTCGCCTTCGCCGTCGGGTTCGCGGCGTACTTCGCCTGGGTGCGGGCGCACCGCATCCGCAGCGGAGAGCTCCACGCGGGTCCGGTCTGGGCGATGCTCGCGGTGATGGTGCTGCTGCTGGTGGTCGCGGCGCCTGGCGCGGGGGAGGAGGTCGTGGCCGGCGCGGTGTACGTCGGCGTCACCGCAGCGATGACGCTGCCCGGCAGGCAGGTGCTCGTCGTCGTCGGGGCCCTGGCCGTGGCCGCGGCAGTGCTGCCCCGTTTCGTCCCGGGGTGGGAGTCGCTCGACGGGTTCATCCCGCAGCTCCTGCTGGCCGGCTTCGCCGCGTACGGCGTCGGGCAGGTGCTCAAGCGCAACATCGAGCTCGCCCATGCCCGGCAGCAGCTGGTCGAGCTGGCCGTCGCGCAGGAGCGCGCCCGGCTGGCCCGCGACGTGCACGACATCCTCGGACACTCGCTCACCGTGATCACGGTGAAGACCGAGCTGGCAGGGCGGATGCTGGAGGACGCGGCACCGGATCCGCGGCTGGACCGGGCGCGCGCCGAGATCGCCGACGTGGAGGGGCTGGCCCGCGCGGCGCTGGCCGACGTGCGCGCCACCGCTGCGGGCACCCGCACGGTCTCGCTGCCCGGAGAGCTGGCCGCCGCTCGTCGGGCGCTCGAGGCCGCGGGGATCCAGGCCGATCTGCCGCTCGCCATCGACGAGGTGCCCGCGGGCTTGCGGGAGCCCTTCGGGTGGGTGGTCCGGGAAGGGGTCACCAACGTCGTCCGGCACTCCGGTGCGCGCTGGTGCGGTGTGCGGCTCGACGCCGGGTGCGTCGAGGTGCGGGACGACGGGCGCGGCCCGACGCCGACGGCCGACGGCGGTTCGGGTCTGGCCGGACTGCGTGACCGGGCACGGGCGGCGGGCTGCCGGCTCACGACGGGCACCGCACCCGAGGGCGGCTTCCTGCTGCGGGTGACCCGGTGAGCGCGATCCGGCTGCTGCTCGCCGACGACCAGGCACTGGTGCGGGGCGCACTCGCCGCTCTGCTCGACCTCGAGGCAGACCTGGAGGTCGTCGCCGAGGTGGGTCGGGGCGACGAGGTGGTCCCGGCCGCGCGCCGGCACCGGGCCGACGTGGCCCTGCTGGACGTCGAGATGCCGGGAGTCGACGGCATCGCGGCCACCGCGGCCCTGCGACAGGCCGTCCCGTCCTGCCGGGTGCTCATCGTGACGACGTTCGGCCGGCCGGGTTACCTGCGCCGGGCCCTGGAGGTGGGCGCCAGCGGCTTCGTCGTCAAGGACACCCCGGCCCGCCGGCTCGCCGATGCCGTCCGGCGGGTGCACGCGGGGCTCCGGGTGTTGGACCCCGTGCTGGCCGAGGAGAGCCTGGTGGCCGGGGCGAGTCCGCTGTCCGCCCGGGAGGCGGAGGTGCTGCGTGCCGCCCGTGACGGCGGCACCGTGGCCGACCTCGCCCGGGTGCTGCACCTCGCCGAGGGCACGGTCCGCAACCATCTGTCCTCGGCGATCGGCAAGACGGGCGCGCGTACCCGCGCTGAGGCGGTCCGGCTGGCCGAGGAGAGCGGTTGGCTGCTCGGCCGGTGACCCGCCGGGCGGGTCAGGCCGGCTTCTGCCAGACGAGCAGGTAGCGGAAGAACAGCAGCCGCCGCACGCGGACGCCCGGCAGGACGGCGCTCGCCTCGGTCCGCACCTCGCGGGTGGTCAGCGTGCCGTCCTGCACCGGCATGACGTCGTGGGTGTCCTCGTGGCGGTGCAGTGCGGCACCGGTGAGCGGCCGGGCGGCGGAGAGCGCCAGTCCCAGCGCGTGGTGCGCGGCAGCGGCGGCGACGTCGACCGGCAACTCGCGGCGCAGGTCGCCGCGGGGGAGGGCCACCGCCGCGAGGACGCCGCCGGGCCGCAGCCAGCCCGCCATCCGGGGCAGCGCCTGGGCCAGGGGCAGGTGGTGCAGCACCGCCGAGCTGAGGACGGCGTCGTAGGACGCCGGCGGTGGCTCCAGGGTGAGGGCGTCGCCGACGCTGAAGGTGACGTTCGGCGGGGCGTCGCGGCGGGCGGCCTCGATCATCGCGGCCGACAGGTCGATCCCGTCGACGTGCGGGACCGACCCGCCAGCTTCCGGGCCAGCGTGCCCGCGCCGCAGCCGACGTCGAGCACGCGCTGGGCCCCCTCGGGCACCTGTCGCAGCAGCACCGGGTGGTACCAGCTGTTGTGGCTCCAGTCCGTGACACCCATGCGGGGAGGCTCTCAGACCCCCAGGCATAGGAAGCTCTACCTACGGTCGCGTCCCGGAATCCGTAGGCGAAGGTTCCTATGCCTGGGTCGCCTGCTCCGGGGTGCCCGGGCACGCCGCCTACGCTGGGTGCCGTGACCGCCACCCTCGAGCCGACGACGACGGCGCTCCCGCCGCTGCGGCTGGGCGCGCTCGCGGTCGACCCCGCCGTGGTGCTCGCGCCGATGGCCGGCATCACCAACCCGGCGTTCCGGACGCTGTGCCGCGAGTTCGGGGCGGGTCTCTACGTCTGCGAGATGATCACCACCCGCGCTCTGGTGGAGCGCAACGAGAAGACGCTGCGGATGATCCGGGCGACCGCGGACGAGAAGGACGCGTTCTCCGTCCAGCTCTACGGCGTCGACCCGGCGACCGTCGGCCGGGCGGTCGAGATGCTGGTCGACGAGGGCGTCGCGGGCACCCGCCCCGCGCACATCGACCTCAACTTCGGCTGCCCGGTGCCCAAGGTGACCCGCAAGGGCGGCGGCTCGGCCCTGCCGTGGCGCCGCGTCCTGCTGCGCGACATCGTCCGCGCGGCCGTGGCGCGCCGCCAAGGACGTCCCGGTCACCCTCAAGACCCGCATCGGCATCGACGCCGACCACGTCACCTACCTCGACGCCGGGCGGATCGCGCAGGACGAGGGCGCCGCCGCCATCACGCTGCACGGCCGCACCGCCGACCAGCTCTACAGCGGCACCGCCGACTGGGCGCCGATCGCCCGCCTGGTCGAGGCGGTCGACATCCCCGTGCTCGGCAACGGCGACATCTGGGAGGCCGACGACGCGCTGCGCATGGTCGCCGAGACCGGGTGCGCCGGCGTCGTCATCGGCCGGGGCTGCCTGGGCCGCCCGTGGCTGTTCGGGGACCTGGCCGCAGCCTTCGCGGGCGAGGCCCGGCGTGCGTTGCCCGGCTTCCGCGAGGTCGCCGCGATCATGCACCGGCACGCGACGCTGCTGGCCGACGAGCACGGCGAGCGGCACGGCTGCTCCGACTTCCGCAAACACGTGGCCTGGTACCTCAAGGGCTTCTCGGTGGGCTCGGACACCCGCCGCGCGCTGGCGATGGTCAGCGGCCTCGACGAGCTGGCCGACCTGCTCGCCCGCATCCCCGACCAGCCGTACCCGACCGCCGTCCTCGGCGCTCCGCGCGGCCGCACCACCCCACCCCGGCCGGTCGCCCTCCCCGAGGGCTGGCTGGCCGACCGGGACGACCCCCGGCCGCCGGTCGGCGCAGAACTGGAGACGAGCGGCGGATGACGAGCGGTCCCTTCCTCTACGACGACGACCCGGCGCCGCTGCACACCGGAGCCCCGCAACGGTCGGGCAAGATCATGGTGCTCATCGTGGGCGGCACGATCCTCGCCGCGTTCGCCGCGGTCCTGATCAGCATCGTGCTGCGCGGCACCGCGGGGGAGCAGGCCTCCGAGGTCACCGGCGTCTTCTTCGCCGCGCTCGCCGCGGACGACACCGAGACCGCCCACGCGCTGCTCTGTGAGGACGAGCGGGCGCGCCTGACGCCCGACGAGATCGCCGGCGCCTACGACGTCGGCGAGGGCACGCCGGAGCTGGGGGAGCCGGGCCGGAACGGCGACGCGCGCCTGGTGCCCGTGCGGTGGGCCGACGGGACGACGTCCGAGGTGACCGTCGTCGGCGAGGACGGTCTGCGCATCTGCGGCACTGACTGACGCGGACGTGCGCCCTCCGGTACGGCACGATCACGTCGAGGCGGTAGCCGGCGGCGAACGCGGAGGTGCGGGGCGATGACCAGCGGGACCACGTGGGTCTACGACTTCAGCCAGGGCGGCAGGGACCAGAAGGACCTGCTGGGCGGCAAGGGCGCCAACCTGGCCGAGATGACCAAGCTGGGGCTGCCCGTCCCGCCGGGCTTCACCATCACCACCGACGCGTGCCGCCACTACCTGGAGGACGGCGGCACCCCGCCCGGGCTCGACGCGCAGGTGAGCGAGCGCCTCACGGCCCTCGAGAAGGCCATGGGCCGGACACTGGGCGACCCGGCCGACCCGCTGCTGGTCTCGGTGCGCTCCGGAGCCGCGGCGTCCATGCCCGGGATGATGGAGACCGTCCTCAACGTCGGCCTCAACGACGAGTCGGTGCAGGGGCTCGCCGCGCAGGCGGGCAGCGAGCGCTTCGCCTGGGACTCCTACCGCCGGCTGATCCAGATGTTCGGCAAGACCGTGCTGGGCATCGACGGCGAGGTCTTCGACGAGGCCTTCGACCAGGTGAAGCGCGAGCAGGGCACGGAGTCCGACCTCGACCTGGACGCCGACCACCTGCGCGACGTCGTCGGCCGCTTCGAGGCGATCGTGCGCGACCACACCGGCCGCGACTTCCCGCAGGACCCGCGCGAGCAGATGGACCTGGCGGTCAACGCCGTCTTCGACTCGTGGAACTCCGACCGGGCGGTCATCTACCG
Organism: uncultured Actinomycetota bacterium; assembly: GCA_963747895.1. Taxonomy (GTDB): domain Bacteria; phylum Actinomycetota; class Actinomycetes; order Mycobacteriales; family Geodermatophilaceae; genus Blastococcus. Next base: position 13,827 of record CAVVGX010000007.1, on the reverse strand, counting down.
GCGGCGCGAGCGCATCCCCGGGGACGCCGGCACCGCGGTGAACGTCTGCGCGATGGTCTTCGGCAACCTCGGCATGGACTCCGGCACCGGCGTCGCCTTCACCCGCGACCCGGGCAGCGGCGCGCAGGGCGTGTACGGCGACTACCTGCAGAACGCCCAGGGCGAGGACGTCGTCGCCGGCATCCGCAACACCGTGCCGCTGCTCGACCTGGAGCGGATCGACGCGGCGGCCTACGGCGAGCTCATGGGCATCATGGCCCGGCTCGAGGCCCACTACCGCGACCTGTGCGACATCGAGTTCACCGTCGAGCGCGGCAAGCTCTGGATGCTGCAGACCCGCGTCGGCAAGCGCACCGCGGCCGCGGCCTTCGTGATCGCCACCCAGCTGGTCGACGAGGGCCTGATCGACCTGGACGAGGCGGTCCGGCGGGTGACCGGTGACCAGCTGGCGCAGCTGATGTTCCCGCGGTTCGTCGCCGGCGGGAACGCCACCGAGCTCACCCTCGGCATGAACGCCTCTCCGGGCGCGGCCGTCGGGCGGGCGGTGTTCTCCTCGGAGGACGCCGTGGCCTGGGCCGGCCGCGGGGAGAAGGTCGTCCTCGTCCGGCGCGAGACCAACCCCGACGACCTCGCCGGGATGATCGCCGCGGAGGGCGTCCTCACCAGCCGTGGCGGCAAGACCTCGCACGCCGCCGTCGTCGCCCGGGGCATGGGCAAGACGTGCGTCTGCGGGGCGGAGGAGCTGCAGGTCGACACGAAGGCGAAGCGGTTCACCGCTCCCGACGGCACCGTGGTCGAAGAAGGTGACGTCGTCTCCATCGACGGATCCACCGGGCGGGTCTGGCTCGGCGAGGTGCCGGTGGAGCCGTCGGCGGTGGTCCGCTACTTCGAGGGCGACATCGACCCCGACGCCGCGGACACCGACGACATCGTGCGCAGCGTGCACCGGATCCTCACCCACGCCGACCAGGTGCGGCGGCTCGATGTCCGCGCCAACGCCGACACCCCCGAGGACTCCGCCCGCGCCCGCCGGTTCGGCGGCCAGGGGATCGGCCTGTGCCGGACCGAGCACATGTTCCTCGGCAGCGACCGCCGGAAGCTGGTGGAGAAGCTGATCCTCGCCGAGAGCGACGACGACCGGCAGGCCGCGCTGGACGCCCTCGAACCGCTGCAGCGGCAGGACTTCCTGGAGATCTTCGAGGCGATGGACGGGCTGCCGGTGACGGTGCGGCTGCTCGACCCGCCCCTGCACGAGTTCCTGCCCGACCTGACCGACCTCTCCGTGCGGGTCGCGGTGGCCGAGGCGGAAGGGCACCACGACGAGGGGCAGCTGCGGCTGCTGGCCGCCGTGCGGCGGATGCACGAGGAGAACCCGATGCTCGGGCTGCGCGGCGTGCGGCTGGGCCTGGTCGTCCCCGGGCTGTTCGCCATGCAGGTGCGGGCGATCGCCGAGGCGGCCTGCGAGCGCAAGCAGGCCGGCGGCGACCCGAAGCCGGAGATCATGATCCCGCTCGTCGGGGCCGTGCAGGAGCTGGAGGCGATCCGCGAGGAGGCCCGGCGGGTGCTCGCCGAGGTGTTCGAGCGTGAGGGCTGCGAGGTGCCGGGCCTGCTCGGCACGATGATCGAGGTGCCGCGCGCCGCCCTGACCGCCGGGGAGATCGCCGGGTCGGCCGAGTTCTTCTCCTTCGGCACCAACGACCTGACGCAGATGACCTGGGGCTTCTCCCGGGACGACGTCGAGTCCGCCTTCTTCCACCAGTACCTGGACAAGGGGATCTTCGGCATCTCGCCGTTCGAGTCCCTGGACCGCGACGGCGTGGGGCGGCTCGTGCGGATCGCCGCCGAGGCCGGCCGTGCCGCCCGGCCCGACCTGAAGCTGGGGGTCTGCGGCGAGCACGGCGGCGACCCCGACTCGGTGCACTTCTTCCACGAGGTGGGTCTGGACTACGTCTCCTGCTCCCCGTTCCGGGTGCCGGTGGCCCGCCTGGAGGCCGGCCGGGCGGCGCTCGGGGGCGAGCGCGCCGGGTCCTGACGGTTCAGGTGCTCCCGACGGCGGTGCAGCCGATGGAGATCCGCAGGCCGCGGGGAAGGGGGACCTGCATCGTCATCCGCGTCGGTGGATCGGTGGGGAAGGCGTCGGCGAACGCGTCGTTCATGGCCGGGAAGTCCGCGATGTCGCTGACCAGCACCGTGGTGCTGACGACGAGGGCGGGGCCACTGCCGGAGAGAAGCAGCACCGTGGCGAGGTTGGCGAACGCCTGACGCGCCTCGTCGGCGAAGGAGTTCCCCGGCACCTGTCCCGTGTCCGGGTCGAGCCCCGGCTGGCCCGACACGAAGACGAACCCGCCGGCGCGGACGGCGTGGGAGTACGGGCCGATCGCCGGCGGAAGTCCCGGATCGGTCACGACCTCGCGGTCCATGTCGGGGTCCTTCCTGCGGCTGGATCCGGTGCTCGGCGCGAGCTTGCTCCTGTACCGGCGTCCACGGGGGATCCGCGGTGCCGTCGCTCCGTCCCCAGGCGGCACACCCCGTCGGGACGGCGTGGTACCCATGACCCGTGGGGGTGCCGTTGCGGAGTCTGCTGGCGCGGGTGATCGGCGCCGCCCTGCTCGCCTCCGTGCTGCTCGTCGCGGCGACCGCGCTGGCGATCTGGTGGACCGCGCGGCAGGACGCCCGCCCGCAGTCCGACGCGATCGTGGTGCTGGGCTCGGCGCAGTACAACGGCGTCCCGTCGTCGATCTTCGAGGCCCGGCTGGAGCACGCCCTGTCGCTCTACGAGGCCGGTGTCGCCCCGGTCATCGTGACCGTCGGCGGCAAGGCGGCCGGCGATGCGTTCACCGAGGCCGAGGCCGGGCGCGACTACCTGGCCGCCGCGGGCATCCCCGCCGAGGCGCTGCTCGCCGTGCCCGAGGGCGTGGACACCCTGCAGAGCATGCGGGTGGTGTCCAGCGCCTTCACCGAGCGCGGCTGGTCCCGCGCCGTCCTGGTGACCGACCCGTGGCACGTGATGCGCGCCGAGCGCATGGCGGCCGACGCAGGCCTCACCGCCGAGAGCTCGCCCACCCGCCAGGGTCCGGCGGTGCAGACCCGCGTCACGCAGTTCCGCTACATCCTCCGGGAGACCGCCGCCTACCTGCTCTACCGGGCGACCGGGGAGTCCGTGGCCGGGGCTCCGGGAATCGGCTGAGGAGGCACGGTGCTGGGCAGTAGCGTCGTGACCCGCGACGGAACCGTGAGAGGCGGTGGCTGATGGCCGGCCGGGGACGCATCCGGGCCGCCGACATCGCGCTGGTCCGCGAGCGGTCGCGCATCGACGAGATCGTCGGCGAGCACCTGCAGCTCAAGAACGCCGGCGGCGGCAGCATGAAGGGGCTCTGCCCCTTCCATGACGAGAAGTCGCCGTCGTTCCAGGTGACGCCCTCGAGAAACCTCTTCCACTGTTTTGGTTGCGGCGTCGGCGGCGACGTCATCTCGTTCATCCAGCAGATCGACCACCTGTCGTTCGCTGAGGCCGTCGAGCTGCTGGCCGGCCGGGCCAACATCGAGCTGAAGTACGAGGACGACGGCGGACGCCCGACCGCCGGCCCCGACCGCGCCTCGGTCGGCCAGCGCGCGCGGCTGGTCGCGGCCAACGCCGCCGCGGCAAGCTTCTTCGCCGAGCAGCTGGGCACGCCCGACGCCGCACCGGCCCGTCAGTTCCTCGCCGAGCGCGGCTTCGACCGGCAGGTGGCACTCGACTTCGGCTGCGGCTTCGCCCCCGGCGGCTGGGACGCGCTCACCCGGCACCTGCGTGGCGCCGGCTTCACCCAGAACGAGCTGATCACCGCGGGACTGGCCAAGGAGTCCTCCCGCGGCACCCTGATCGACCGCTTCCACCGCCGCCTGGTGTGGCCCATCCGCGACATCACCGGCGATGTCATCGGCTTCGGCGCCCGCAAGCTGATGGACGACGACCCGGGCCCGAAGTACCTGAACACCCCGGAGACCCCGCTCTACAAGAAGAGCACCGTGCTCTACGGCATCGAGCGGGCCAAGCGGGACATCGCCAAGCGTCACCAGGCCGTCGTCGTCGAGGGCTACACCGACGTCATGGCCTGCCACCTGGCCGGCGTCACCACCGCCGTCGCCTCGTGCGGCACCGCGTTCGGCGGCGAGCACATCAGCGTGCTGCGCCGGCTGCTCATGGACCAGGACGAGTTCCGCGGGGAGGTGGTCTACACCTTCGACGGCGACGCCGCGGGCCAGGCCGCCGCGATGAAGACGTTCAAGGAGGACCAGCGCTTCGTCGCGCAGACCTTCGTGGCGGTCGAGTCCGAGGGCCGCGACCCGTGCGAGCTGCGGCAGGAGCAGGGGGACGCCGCGGTGCGCGACCTCATCGCCCGGCGGTCGCCGCTGATCGAGTTCGTGCTCAAGACGACGCTGGCCGACTACGACCTGGACACCGTCGAGGGCCGGGTCGCCGCCCTCGAGAAGACCGCGCCGCTGCTCGCGCAGATCAAGGACCACGCCCTGCGCCCGGCGTACGCCCGGCGGCTCGCCTCCCTCATCGGCGACACCGACGAGGCCGACGTCCTGGCCCGGGTGCGCCGGCACACCGGTGAGGGCCAGGCGCCCTCGCGCGGGCGGCCGCGCACGCCCCAGCGCACGCCGGACGACGCCGCGATCGCGATCGAGCGCGAGGCGGTCAAGGCAGCCCTCCAGGTGCCCGAGCTCGCCGGGCCGGCGTTCGACGCCGTGCCGTCGGCGGCGTACACCGATCCGGACTACGCCGCGGTGGCCGCCGCGGTCGCCGGCACCGGGGGAGCGGCTGGGGCGACGGTGACCGGGCCAGCGTGGCTGGACCTGGTGGCCGAGCAGTGCGACCGGGACAGCGCCCGCGCCCAGCTGACGGCGCTGGCGGTCGAGCCGCTGCGGTCGACCGGTGAGGCCGACGCCGGGTACGTGACGGCGGTGATGGCCCGGCTGCAGGAGATGGCGACGGTCCGCGAGGTCGCCGCGCTCAAGGGACGGCTGCAGCGGATGAACCCGGTGGAGAGCGGCGACGAGTACATGAAGGCGTTCAAGCAGTTGATGGACCTCGAGCAGCTGGCGATCTCGCTGCGCAAGCGGGCCATCGGCGGTCTCGGGTGAGCCTGCTCGACGCGGTCCGGCGCCGGTTCGCCCGCGCGCCCGAGGTGGTGCGGGCGGCGCTGCCCGCCGACGAGCAGGTGCTGGCGTGGGGCTCGCTCGTCCGCGACGAGGGCTGGCTGGTGGCCACCGACCGCGGGTTGCGCCGCCTGGGTGCCGACGGCGTCGCGGGGGAGCCGCTGCCGTGGCACGAGGTCGGCTCAGCGACGTGGTCGGCGGCGGGTGAGACGGGTGGCACGTTCCTCGTCACGCCGCTGGCCGAGGTGGAGCCGGGCGTGCAGGCGCGGCAGCCGGTGGAGCGCCACGTGCTCGCCGACGCCGGCGAGCTGCCCGCGGTGGTGCGCCGGCGGGTCGACCAGACGGTGGTGGCCAGCCAGCGGTCGCCGCTGCCGGGCAGGGGAGGAGTGCTGCTGGTGGCCCGGCGCATCCCGGGTCAGCCCGGGCGCGAGTGGACCGTCGTGTTCGACGACGACGCCGACCGCGCCGACCCGGGGGCGCGCGAGGCGGCCCGGCGGAAGTTGGCCGAGCTCGTGGCGGCCGACCAGCCCGACTGAGTCAGCGGGGGGTGTCGGTGCCCATGCGTGCGCGGATCGAGGACAGGGCGTCGTCGGCGCGCGCCTGGGCCATGCCGGCCAGGCTCTGCAGGCGCGGGTCGTCCTTGGCGCGGTCCCAGCCCTGCCGGATCTGCTCGTAGCGCTCGCGTCCGGCGCGGGAGCCGAGCACGTAACCGGCGCCGAATCCGGCCAGGAACGACAGCTTGGCCACGGGTACCTCCAGGACAACGGGAGCGGAACAGTGGATGACGCTACCTGTGAGCATCGTCGCCTCCGGACACGGCCGAGGGGGGCGAGGTCGGCCCGGACCCTTGCGGTAGTCTCGTCGGCGCCAGCGGGTGCTCGTGCCCGCTCGTCCCCCGTAGCTCAATTGGCAGAGCATGCGACTGTTAATCGCAGGGTTACTGGTTCAAGTCCAGTCGGGGGAGCACCTTCGCAGGTCAGGGTGCTGACCGCCTCAACTCTGAGAGCGGCGCGACCAACAAACGACCAACAAACCCCGCCGCCGATGATGGCAGGAACCCCATGAGTGGGTCAGCTGGCGATGCGCTGGCAGTAGGTCAGCGGCGCCGGTCGAGGGCCGCGGCCGCCTCCGGGCTGGCCAACCCCCGTCCCATGTAGACGTCCTGGGTGAGGCTCGGGCGCGTGTGCCCGAGGTGATCGGCGATCTGCCGGGCCGAGAGCCCGGCCTCGTCGAGCCGGGTGGCCACCGTCTTGCGGAACACGTGCGAGGTCACCCAGGCGAAGTCTGCGCGATCCAGCACCGTCCGCAGGTCGCGGCTGGTGTTGTGCGGGTCCCGCAGTCGGCCGCTTGGGCTTGGGAAGACCACCGCGTCGCTCGGGGTCACGAGCTGTTGCTGCCGCCGGCGGTCGAGCAGGTCGATCACCCATCCCGGAAGTGCGATGGCGCGCCGGCCGGCGGTGGTCTTGGGGAAGTCCTGGATCAGCAGCCCGCGTCCACGAACGCGAACCGTCGTGGTCTCGATCCGGGCCACGGCGGCGCCCAGGTCGACCGCCGACCAGCGCAGACCGCACGCCTCGCCGATGCGCACGCCGGTGCCGAGCATGAAGTCGACCAGGTCGGGCAGGTCCAGCCGGGCTGCCTCCCGGTCGGCGGCCAGGCGCTCGCGCAGCTGCTGACTCTCCTCGACGGTGAGTGCTCGGGGGCCGACGGTCGGGCGACGGTGGGCTCGGCGGCCGGGGACATCCCGGACCGGGTTGCTGGGCAACGCGCCGTGCCGCACGGCCAGACCGAGGATCCCGGACAGGGCGCTGCGCGCGGACTTGGCGGCGCCCGGGCCGTGGTTGCGGCGGACGGCGGTCAGCAGGCGGTCCACGGCCGGCACGGTCACCTCACGCAGCCGCAGCTCGCCCATCCCGGGGAGGAGGTAGGCGTCGACGGCGAAGTGGTAGAGCCGCCGGGTGTTGGGCGCCAGGTCGCTGTCGTCGACCTCGGCCAGCCATGCCGTGGCCATGCTGCTGAGCCGGCGGTCGGCCGTGGACTCGTCGTCGGCCGGGCCAGACCGGTCGCGCAGCGCCTCCCGGAGCCGGCGCTCGGCGTGGGCCCGGGTTTCGCCGTAGCGGGTGACCAGGCGCCGCCTGCCGTCGAAGTCCCGGAAGCTGGCCCGGGCGCGCACGCGCTTCGCGCCGAGCACGAGGAAGTCGATCTTCCCGAAGGTGCCGACGGCGAGGGGTGGCCTGCCCATCTCGGCTCCTCAGGTTCTTGCGTCATTGACACGACGACTTTCATGCCGGGTCAGCGTGGGATGTCGACCAACCGCTAACCAGCAGGACGACGGAATCTGTGGACGGCCGGCGGCCTGTGGACGCCCGAGAGCGGGGCCGCACCGTCTCGGAGCAAGCCTTCGCCGGGACCTCCAGTAAGGCTTCAGCGCAGCTGGCAGTGCTGCTGTTCGGTGACCCACCGGTCGACGTCCGCGCGCCGGTACACGACCCGGCGTCCGAGACGGAAGCCGGCCGGCCCCTCGCCGAGGTGTCTCCAGTAGCGGAGTGTGGCGACGGGAGTCCGCAGATAGGCGGCGGTCTCCACGAGCGTCATGAGGTCGGTTGCGCTTATCGAGGCGTTGATGTGAGTCACGCGTATCTCCTTCGGGCTGGTCGCCGGCGAAGGGGCCGCAACGGCTGTCAGCACCGCTCGACCACCTCAGGCATCAGCCAGCGTGCGGGCGCTTCTCCAGTTCACCTGCAGTCTCACTAGCGGCGGTCGTCGCTCAGCCGATGCGGCCGCGACGGGCTCCTTGCCGCGCCCGCGCCTGGCGCTGGCGCTCGACGGATCCACTGCGCACAGAGGGGCGGAGGCGGTACGCCTCGAGGACGGTTCCGAGCGCGTGGGTCAGGTCCACCAGGTCGCGGTCGTAGACGCGGCCGTCCTCGATCTGGCGCGCGAGTTCGTCGAGCAGGCCTGGCCAGTCGCGGCGTGCCGGTGTGATGGGGACGGGGACCTCGACGCGCCGCTCAATGACCTGCACGGCGGACCGGCCCGACTCTGCGGCCCTGGTCTGCTCCCACGCTCGGTGCCGGCAGGTGGCCGAACACCACTTTGGAATCGGACCACGGCTGCGCCGGCTGATGGGCCCACCGCACCAAGCGCAGTCGGTGGCCGCCGCTCGTCGTTCCGGTGGACGCCTCTCGTCATCGGCAACGTCGGAAGGCGCGGGCTCGCGCGGCGTTTGCTCAGCCTTCAAGCGCCGTCGGCGCTCGGCCTCCTTGCGCCGCCTTCGGTACTCGGCCGCCCCCTTGCTCCCCATGCCGCTGAGGGTGCTGGCGGGTCTCCAGAAACTCGTCACCACGAGTCCCGCGACCCCAGATGCAAGACGTGTGTGGCCTCGTGATCTTGCGGTTCTCCAGTCCGCATCGAGGCGTCGTGTCCTGGCGAGGCAGCGCGTCGTGGCGTGCTCGCGTCGTCTTGGCGAGTCGGAGGGCCGTCCCTGAAGGCGGCTTCAGTGACAGTCGCCCAACATGCCCAGTAGCGTCTCGATCGGACCGGTGAAAGGATCTGAACGTGGCCGTCTTTGCGATTCCAGCCAGCGAACCAGTGAGCTCACCGGTGGTTGTCATCTTCTTCATTCTTTTCGGCCTCTCGGCGATCGGGATGGCCATCGCCTACATCAAGCGTCGCAAGTAGTTTTCTGATGAAGCCCTGGCATCTACACGTAGCGAGCGTCTTTGCCGTAGTCGCCGCAATGTGCATCCTGATTTCTGGTGTCCACATAGCGTGGGTCTTCGCAGCGGCTGCCGTTCTACTGACGTGCAACGTTGGCGGCTGGGCGCTCGAACGCAAGCAGAGGCGGTCGGAAGACAGGCCCGTGTAGCGGTAACTGTCCCTAGGTGGGCCGCTCAAGGACATCTGCGCAGCCCGCCCATAGGTTGATTGCGTGGGCTTCTTGAACCGCTGGCGGCGACGCGCCCGCCCCTACGGGAACTGCCCTGCGTGCGGACACGACTGGCGCGAGCATCCTGGCGCGCCACAGATTGACGGCTGCCATTGCAGCGAGTGCGTCTACGAGCTGGAGCACGAGCAGCGACCGCCAGACGCCGGCCCGCTGTGTACCAGACTCGCGCCGATGCCACGCGGTGATCGGACGTAACGCTGCCCTTCGCGCGCCCCTAAGTGTGGGCAGGCTCAGGGACTCACCGGACGGCGACGAAGACGCTGCACCGCAGCAATTTGGTCACCGCCCCCTGCGAGACTGTCCATGTGGACTTGCAGGACATCGACTGGGGCAACATGCCTGCCTGGTTAGGCAGCATCCTGACGGGTGGGTCGCTTCTACTTGGTTTCTACATCATCTTGCGAGACCGCAGGCATCGCGAAGAGACCCAGGCAAGTCTGATCAGTTGCTACTGGTTCCGCGGCGACGAGTCCTTCAAGGCGATCGTGCACAACACATCATTGACCGCCGTTACGAACGTCTCGATGCGGGTCGAGTTGGACCCTTGGGGTGGCGCTCAGGGTTTCCTTGACCGGAGACGCCGGTCGAGCGAGCTGAGCGGCCATTGGGCCGTGATCGGCCCGGGAGAGGAGAAGATCATCGAAGTGCCCTTGTCGCATCATCGTGTGCGCGGGCGCAACGTTCATCGCATCTCGTATGAGCTCGTAGATGGCCACGGTAGGCCCTGGTCACGCGACAAGATCGGAGGACCCCTCCACCGAAGGTTGGCTCGTACTCCCCGCCCGAGCGTGCTCGAAAGCATCTTGTGGCCGATGCGCCAATGGGGTCCAGCCGGGAGGTTGATCCAGTTCTTGTACCTGCGGGAGTACTGATCCAGAAGGCTCGCAGGTCGTGCTGCAGGGGGAAAGTCAGCCGGGGCGGGTGGTCGTGGCACATCGTTTGCGCGCCCCCTGGGGGTGTCCCTTAGTGGGCCGCTCAGGGACAGGGCGGAATGACGGGGCTAGCCCTTCGTGTCGGCCCTCACCAAGTAGTCGAGGAGCACCCCAGGCGGTTCCCGGTGTGGGTTCCTGCTGATCCGTGAGAGGGACTCGCCGCCCCCCTTGGGGCCGAGCGATCTCGTCTCGACCAGGGAGTTGCCGCGCCAGAACCTGATGATGCGAGCGTCGATAGTCCGTTGATCGAGATGGACGGTCACACGGCCCTTGTCGAGCAATTCGTCTACTGCATCGCGGAGCTGCGGGCCCCAGCGTCGCAACACGGAGTCTTCGGTGGCGTTGTAGTGGTGGAGCTGCTCGCCGTGGTGGTCGGCGAGCCGCTCGCGTTCTTCTTCGTCGGCCGGACGGCCGCCGTGGGGTATGCCCGGCCCATAGGCGATCCCCTGCTGACGCAGTGGCCCCTCGGGCGGCTTAGCGCTTGCGCCCTCGGCCGCCCTGAAGCCCTGCTCGGCCGTGATGAAGTAGGCGCCGGCGGGGTCAAGCACTCGCAAAAGGAACGCAGGAAGGGCTGTTGGCACAGCCGCACGGTACCGCCGCTCATGCCGTCTACTACCTGAACCAGAGGCGATCGATGACCGTCGCGTCTGGTGTCCCTAAGTGGGCCGCTCAGGGACAGCATTGCTCCCGGCTTGCCCTTCAGCGGACGAGGCTCAGCGCATGGAGGACCGTCGCGGCATCCTCGTTGAGGGTTGCTGTCGGCTCCGCACTCCACCGGGCCCGAGGCGTCAGGAAGCAAGGCAAGACAGTGACCGCGATGTGTGACGCATCGACCACGATGTGTCGGATGTCTGCTCTAACGTGCCCGTATGGCGCAATGCACAGCTCCGCGTGAAGGCCACCGCACCGCGAGTGGTGCTGCAAACTGCCCAGCGTGTAGGGGTGGGCGGTCTCGCCGCTCGTCTTACTCGTCGTACCCGTCCTACGGCGGCCGGTCCTACAGCGGCGGATCGAGCTACAGCAGCTTGTCCAGTGGTGGGAGCTCGCGTCGGACCAGGGCTGGCCGGATGGTCTCGTACACCCCTCAGGAGTGGCGGACGGTTCAGCCTTACGCCGATAAGGCGGTGGAGCAGGCGCGCGTCAACCCGGACCGCCGGGACCTCTTCCTCTGCCACGCATGGCCCGACCGGCAGGGCAGCGCCGCCGAGCTCCACGGCCACCTGAAGGCGAACGGCGCGACGGTGTGGTTTAGCGAGGAAGACCTCCCTCTCGGGTCGTTGATGATCCGCGAGATCGACAAGGGGCTCCGCAACTCCCGCATCGGCATCGTGTTGGTGACGCCCGCGCTGCTCGACAGCATCGAGAAGGAGGGCATCGCCGAGAAGGAACTGGCCGTGCTGCTGAACACCAAGCGCGTCATTCCGGTCACGCACGGGGTCACCTACGAGCAGCTCTTAGACGTGAGCCCCATGCTCGCCTCGCACGCTGGTCTCGATACCGCCGAGTCCTCGCTGGACGACGTGGCCGCCAAGATCGCTGCGGCCGCCGCTGCCCTTCCCCCCGCCTGGGAGAACTGAGCCCCCGTGAGCGGTTGGCCGTGGTCCATCAACCTCGTCCCGCAGGACGACGTGCCTCTCGTCGTCTCCGAGCGCACGGTCAGGGCGGCCGTCGAGGCGGCTTTGATGTACACCTACACAAAGGCCGACCTGAGGATCGTGCTCACCGAGGAGCTGCGCCTCGTCCCCCGAGATGAACTCCCGCCGGAGGAGTGGTCCAAGCGGGAGCACATCAGGCACGTCACGCAGGACTGGTCGCTGGCACAGCTCGTCGACCTGGGACAGCGCGTCGTCGAGCGACCGGATGTTCTCCGCACGTTGGCCGACGACCTTTCGGCGCTGATCGCGGCGTACCGCCGGTCGTCCGGTGGCGTGTCTGGCGCGGTCAAGAACCTCATCTTCGCGGCCAACGGGCCGAAGCCCGAGTTGGTGCTCCGCGACGCCGTCAGCAACGACGTCGAGATCACCCGCAACGCCGAGTTCTGCCTCATCTACGGCCGGCCCATCGGGGCCGAGGGACTGAGCTTTCAGGCGTTGATCGACTGGTGGCGGGACCGTGAGTCGATCGACGCCTCCACGGACGACCGTGCGGTGGGCCTCCAGCTGTGCGCTCGCCTCCGAGCCAGCCTCGACAACAACCCCGTCGAGGAGCTTGTCTTCAACACCTACCTCAAGCGTTACGCGGGTGGCCGGTTCGACATCCCGGCGCTGGTTCCGCAGGTGTACCTGCACTACGACCCCTTGACCCGCCCAGCACGCGGCGGAAGCGGCTCCCCCTTGGCCCGCCAGCGGATGGACTTCTTGCTCCTCTACTCCGACCGCAGCCGCGTCGTAATCGAGGTGGACGGCCGGCAGCACTATGCAGACGAGCAAACGGGCCTCGCCAGCCCCCGGCTGTACGGCGAGATGGTCGCCGAGGACCGTCGGCTCCAGCTTGCTGGGTACGACGTCTACCGGTTCGGCGGCTACGAGCTTGGAGCGGCCGACGCCGAGCGAACGGTCGCCACCTTCTTCGACGACCTGCACGAGCGCATGGCCTAACCTCGGCCATCAACGTTCGCCCTGCTCATGCACCACGGGCGTCGGGCTGCGTGTCCCTAAGCGGCCCAATATGGGACACGTGCTCGCAGTCGCGGACTGCCCGACCGACGACAAGCCAGAAGCGCCTCATAGCTGAAGCCACCCGCTCGGCACCTTCCGCTGGATGGACCGCAGAAGTGCCAGTGTGTGCGTGTCCGAGAAGCCCGTTGTGACTGACCAGTCGTGTCCGGAGCCGAGTACATCGCTGGCAAAGACAATCTCCGTTGCCAGCAGCGTCCGCACCCAGTCCTGCTGGGTCAGCGGCTCCTTACGGCGCAGCGCCTCTCGGATCCGGTCGGCCTGGCGGAACAAGTCCTCTTTGCTCTCGAACCCCATGGCGACGGCCATCTCTGGGCTGCAACGGGCAGGGCCAGCCCATTCCAACAGTCCGCTGCGCAGGACCTCGCGTTCGTCGTCGGCCAGCGGGATGTCAAGTCGCTCGTTGACGGCCACACCGCGAATCATGGGCTATGGGCCGTCCGACCCGAGGTGCGACTGCCCCACGCGAGGAAGTTTTGCGACGTCACCAGGGCGTCCCATCGCCGCCTTCGCGGCGCCCGCTGTGTCCCCGAGCGGCCCACTTTGAGCAGACGACGAGCAGGGCCGACTTCAGGCCAGCTTCAGCTTCGGCGTGCAACTGCCAACGCCGAAGATGTCAGCGTGACCGTGGACTTGCTTCGCCGTAGGGCTGCAGATCGACGGTCTAGTCGCTTCTGGGACCGGGGCATGTGGTTCTGCGGGCTGGCCATCGCTCTTCTCGTTCTCGACCTTGGCCTGTGGTCGCTGTCCGCGACGCTTCTCGGCCGGCCGGTCGACGCGCGAGTGCAGTCCTGTGAGACCGAGCTGCAGGGTGCGGGACGCTTCGTCTGGAACGCCACCGACTGTGAGATGACCACCTTGGACGTCGACGGGCAGCCCACGACAGCTCTGGTCGAGACCAGCCGCCTTTATCCCCAGGGCACCCAGCTCACCTTGACCGCTTTCCGTGGCGCATACGCAGACTCCACCCTGACCAGCCTCGAGCGCTGGCTAGTACCTCTCGGGCTGGCGGTCGCCGTGGGGACGTGGTGGATGGGCTTCCCGTCGCGAGGCGATGACACATACGGCAGGCACGCTGCGCCCAAGCCGCAACGCCTGTCGACGGCGCCTGAAAACTGACCCCCTC
>CAVVGX010000006.1:0-261923 GCA_963747895.1 uncultured Actinomycetota bacterium | reverse complement strand
GGAACTCGGTGCCGCGGGTGCACTTGGCGCTGGCCGCGACGCCCGGTGCCCGCTTGGGCCGCCCGGGTGGCCGCGGCGGGATCCGGGCTCCTCCGGCTGGCCGGAGGTGGCGCCCGGTGGGTGGCCGGCGTCTTCACCCGGTCGGTGCGACTGCGGGCGCGCGGGCTGCGCAGCGCCGCGCGGGGCGCCGGGATGGTCGCCGGAGCGCTCGGGCACGTGTACCAGGAGTACCGGCGGCCGTCGTCCTGAGTGACGCGCTGGTCAGCCGTGGCGCAGGTCGAGTGCCCGCCGATAGGCGGCCAGGTGTGCCGCCCGGCGCCGGCCCAGTCCCGGGCGGTCAGGTCGGGACGCGTGCCGGCGGCCGGGCGCGGTGCGCGGCCAGGGCGTCGAGCAGGTGCCTGCCGGTCAGCTCGCCGTCGTACCGGAAGACCCAGCCGGGACCGACCTCCTCGGCCAGCTCCCGGTTCACCTCGTTGTCGGGGACGAGCACCGGCCGGTTCAGCGAGAGCGCGGTCAGCGCGGCCCCGGAGTTGTGCATCTCCCGGTAGGGAAGCACCACCAGTTCGGCCGCCGAGACCTCCGCGGCGAGTTCGGCCTCGCTGAGGAAGTTCAGCTGTAGCGAGATCCCGGGAATCGGTGGCGGCCTCCCGACGCAGCTCCTCGGCGAGTTCCTCGCTCGACGGCAGTCCCGCGATCCGCATGCTGCCATCAGGCAGCCAGCGGTGCCTCGGAAGGCGCGAATCAGGCCGGCGGCGTTCTTGTACCGGCGCACCAAACCGGCGAGGACGAACCGCCCCGGTACCGGGGCCGGCCTCGGGAAGCGAGCGAACCAGTCGCGGTAGTGGCCGTGCGGAATCGTCTCGACCGGCCGCCCCCACGGCAGGGTGGTCGTCCTGTTGAGCCGGATCCACAGGGTGGTCCGCCGCTCGGCCCGGCGAAGGAGGAAGACCTCTCGGCGTGAAATGCCCTCGGGCAGTGCAGGTTGTGCAGGGTGCGCACCAGCGGGGTGCGCAACAGGCGCAGCCGGAGCAGCAGGGCGGCGAAGAGCAGCTGGAACACCGCGGTGCGCAGCCGTGTCCTGCCCGTCACGTGGACCTCGGGCCAGTGGGCGTGGAAGACGTCGTACCGGGAGAACAGCGCGTCGCGCCAGGTGAAGGCCCGCAACTCCACCCCGGGATGGCTCGCCAAGCTCTCCGCCAGCATGACGATGTAGGGGTTCGTCGTCTCCCGCGGTGCCGGGAAGGATTGCAGCACCACCAGGGGTCTGTGCGTCATGTCCTCGTCCTCGTCCACTCTTCCTCCGATGCACTCCGGAAGCCCGATAGCATCACGGCCTGTGAGGCGGACCCGGTACCACCGCGTACGCCTCTACGAGAGCCTGCGGACCGCTCACCTGGAGCGCGCCCGGCAGCAGGTCCCCGCGAGCATCCTGTTCCGCACCCGTCGCTACGACTTCGACGACGCGCTGGCCGAGGGGCTGGACCTCCACGAGGTCGCGCTCCCGTCCATGCTGGGCAGCCTGCTGCGTTCGCAGGTGACGGTGCTCGAGGTCAACGAGCCGTTGATGCGCTCCGGCCTGCTGCGCAGCGCCCTGGCCATCGCCGCCGTCCGCGTCGCGGCCCGGCTGCGGAACCGGCGGGCGACGGTGGTCAGCTACGCCATCGAGAACCTCGACCCGTTCGCCGGTCCCGCACCGACGCGGCTGCGCGGCCGGGTGCGCAGGCGTGCGGAGCGGGCGCTGTCCCGCCACGTCGCGGCGCGCCTCGACCGGCTCGCCTTCGGCACGGAGGCCGCCGAACGGCTGTACCTCGAGGTGCTCGCCGGTCCGCTGGCCGGTACCCGCACCACCGTGGTCCCTGCGCTGCCGGCCGCGTGTGATTGCCCCGACGCCGCGCGCGGTGAGGACGGCGTGCTCTTCCTGGGTGCCTTCGACAAGCGCAAGGGGGTTCCGCAGCTGCTCGATGCCTGGCCCGAAGTGGTGCGTGCGCACCCGGCCGCGCGGCTGACGATGGTCGGCACGGGGCCTTTGGCTGAACGGGTGACCGGGTTCGCGGCAGGCGACGACCGCGTGTCGGTCGTCGTCGACCCGCCCCGCTCCGACGTCCACGCTGCGCTGCGGGGGGCCGCCGTGCTGGTCCTGCTTTCCCAGCCCACCGCCACCTGGCGCGAGCAGGTCGGCCTGCCCCTGGTCGAGGGGCTCGCGCACGGGTGCGCGGTCGTCACCAGCTCCGAAACCGGCTTGGCCATGTGGCTGGCGGCACACGGGCACACCGTCCTCCCGCCGTCGGCCGCCCCGGCCGCGGTCGGCGCGGCCGTCGCGGAGGCGCTGGCACGCCGTCGTCCGGCGGCATCGGTGCGCGCCGACCTGCCGGAGGTCGACGGGCGCCTGGAGGCCGACCGCTGGCTGTTCGCCGGCGCGGATTGAGGTCGGCGTGCTCAGCGCCCTGCCTCCTGCACCCCGGCCAGAAAGCCGAGCAGCCGGCGACACATTGCCGTCGTGGTGAGGTCCGCCTCCACCCAACGCCGCGCGGCGCGGCCCATCGCGGCCGCCCGCTCGGGGTCGTCGAGAAGACCGAGGATCGCGGCGGCCATCCGCTCAGGGTCCTGCGGTGGGACCAGCAGCCCGGTCCGCTCATCGTCGACGTAGTCGGTCATGCCCGGGGTCGCGCAGGCGACCACCGGCCGCCCGACGGCCATGGCCTCCAGCCCCACCGTCATCCCGGAGGCGTGAAGGTTGGGGCGGGTGGCGATGGCCACCACCGAGGCGGAGGCGTAGAGGTCCCGGGCCTGCGCGTGCGGGATGAAATCGATCTTGGTGACGCCAGGTGGCGGCGGCAGCGCGGAGGTGGTCTGCACGACGCACTCCACCTCCGGCCGGGCGCGGAGCACCAGGTCCAGTGCGGCGAACAGAGTGGCCGGATCGCGGTCGCGGTCCCCACCGACGCTCACCACTTTGAGCCGCTCCGGACGGTCGGGGTCGAGCCGGTAGAAGGTTTCGTCGATCCCGAACTTCAGGAACTCCACCGGCGGCCCGTCGGCCCCGAGCCAGTCGCGTAGCACCGGTACCTGCGGGCGGCTGAGGCACCACACGCCGTCCAGCGTGCGCAGCATCCTTCGCTGCCTGGCCAGAGCGAGGGGGTCCGCGCCGGTGGCGAGCCGGTCGGTAGCCCAGATGACCCCGCTGAACAGCCGAGCCGCGGGCCGCGCGGCGACCAGTCGGGCCGCGGTCTCCTCGTCCCAGCTGAGGGCTACGTCGTGCCGGGCTCCGCCTCGCCGGGGCAGCGGTCCCGGCAAGCCGAACCGCAGCGCCGTGCGTCGCCAGGCCGGCGCGGGCCGGAGCTCGGCTGCTACGACGTCGGCCCGGCCGTCGCGGAGCCGGTCCAGCCCGTAGGGCCACTCCCCGGGAACCGGGCTCTCGGCGTGCCGTTCGCGCCATCGCGGAACGCCGCGTCCCTCGGGGAAGGCGACCAGGACCGAGCGGGGAGCGCCGACCGTCGGCGGGGCGGTCATCGGGGTGCCCCGGCGAAGGTCCGCCCGACCGAGGGTCGGGGCGGCGCAGCGGCAGCACGGAGGAGCGGGGCGCGGGGCAGCAGGGTCAGGGCCACGGCGAGGGCCACCTCCGGGAAGTTGGACGGCAGCGGCCCGAAGGCCAGATACCACAGGGCGATCAGGGGCAGGAAGCAAAGCAAGCCAGACGCCTCCCGGTGGGCCAACCGGTCGGCGACCCCGCGGACGAGCAGGACCGCCATCGCCAACCCGAGCAGCAGCCCGGCGGGTCCGAGGTTCGTCCACAGGTCGGCCACCACCGAGTGGAGCTCGAAGCGGTCGGCGAGCAGGTAGTTGCGGAGGTAGCCCTCGCCGGTCGGAACGTTGGCGACGGCGAGCCCCTCCTCGGCGACGGCCACGTCACCGGCGTTCGGCACGGCGCCCAGCCCGAACCCGAGCGGGTTCTCGCGCATCAGGGCCCAGGTCGCCGACCACTCCGGTCGCCCACCGAGCAGCAGTGACCCCGACTGGGCGACTTGCGTCGCCGTCCGCGCCTGCACCTCGCTGCCCAGCGCGCCGGACAGGAGCAGTTCACTGATGGCCAGGTAGCCGCCCGCGCCCAGCCCGCCCATCAGCAGCACCGGCGTCCACCGGCTGCGTCGCTCGGTGCCGGTCGGCCGGGCCTGCCAGAGCACCAGCACCGCGGCCAGCACGCAGAAGCCGAAGGCACTCCGGGCATCATTCAGGACGTCGAGCATGCCCAGCACGGCCAGGGCGACGACCGTGGGCAGGCGACCGGAGGCGGTTGCGGCCCAGGAGAGCGCCACGATGGTGAGCGGCAGCGCCAGTTCGAACTTCCAGGCGTTCTCCGAACCCGGTACCCGCAGCAGGCCGGTCACGAGGGCTCCCACGCCGTAGGCGCAGCCGATCAAGGGCAGGGGGAGCGCCGTCCGTGCCCACAGCACGACGCCTATGATCCCGACCCCGGTCAACACCGCGAAGGACGTCTCGAGCGCCTCACGGGAAGCCAAGGCGTGGTCGGCGGACGACCAGCGAGCCAGAAGCAGTCCGGACAGGATCCCTGCCACGGTGAGCGCCGCGAGCAGCGTTCCGCCGCGGAAGCGCGGCAAGGAGCTGACCCAGACCGGCGCCAGCAGGACGGCGGCGGCGAGGGCGGTGTTCGTCGCCGCGGGCAGCGGGTGGGCGAGGCCCAGGGAGGCGAGCGCCACGACGGCCACCGCACGCGTCGACGCGAGGGGACGGTCCGGTGAGGTGGGGCGTCCGGTGGACAGGACGGCACCGAGCCGGGCACGTCCCTGCAGCGCCGAGGCGATCCGGGCGACCGGCCCGGCCCGGTCGGGGAGGACGCCATCCAGCACGACCCCGGCGAGCGGAACGGGAGACTCCTGCGTCGCGGCCACGACTCGGTCCAGCGCCCGGCGCGTGGTGCGGTGAGCGTCCACGACCAGCACCGCGGCGGTCACGGTGCCGGCGTCGAGGTCGGCCGGTGCGGCCACGTGCAGCGGGTCGAGGCCGTGCCGGCCCGCGGAGCGCAGCTCGCCGGCCAGCCGGCCGGTCACCGGGGGTGATCCCACCAAGGCCAGGCGGCGGATCGACCGGCTCCGCACCCGGCCGGAGTGCAGCAGCGACCCGAGCCGGTGGACCGCGGCGGCACGGTCCAGCCGCGCGCGCCGGCCGGGGGCACGAGGCGGAAGGGTGCCGAGCACGGACAGCCCCGAGCGGCCGGCCACGTCCGCCGCGTCCCGGACCCGGGGACGGAGGAGCTCGCCGGCGCCGGTGGCGAGAACACCGGCGAGGACGCCGACGAGCAGGCCGGCCGCGGTGTTCCGCTTCGTCGACGGTGCCGTGGGGAACGTGGGCGCGGTGGCCGGCGCGACGGTGGTGAGCCGGAGGACGTCCCTGCCCTCGTCGGTGCGGTAGAGCCGAGCGGCCGTGCGCTGCAGCTCCGCGCCGGTAGTTGCGGCCAGCCGAAGGGCCCCCCCCGGGCTGACGTCCTCCGCGGTGACCACGAGGACCGAGGTGCCCTCGGCGACGTCCGCGGCGATCCGGGACACGAGCCCGCCGGCCGGAGTGCCTTCTTCGCCCAGCGCGGTCGCGACCGGGGTGAGAACCGCGGACGAGCGGACCAGCTGCGCCAGGGAGGGCAGGACCTGCGTCTCGATCCGGGAGGTCACGGCAAGGTTCTCGCCTTCGCCCACGCGCTCGACGCCCACGAGCAGCGAGGTCGACGACGTGTACGTGGGCGCGGCGGAGGACGCGAGGACCGCGCCGACCAGCGCGCCGGCGATGCCGCACGCGCTGATCCACACCCATCGACGGCCGATGGCCGTCATGTACTCCCTCGGCTGCACCGGGACCTCCCTGACGCTGGACGGCCATCTTCTCCTGCCGGGTGCGCGGTGAGGACCTTCCGGACGGGATAGGGCCCTTCGCCTGACCCGAAGGGGTGGCGGGAACCATCCGCGGGGCGTCGGACCGGGGGGCGCGACCGACACTGATCCGCGAGCGACGCCCTCCGAGCAGGAGGTGCGTCGTCCCGGCGCGGCCGGGGGCAGGGAAGCTGGAGGGGGAACTGGATGAGGTCGCGTCGCCCGATCGACGCCGTCCGCAGGCGATGGCGGTGGATCGCCGCAGGTGTGGTGACCGGTGTCCTGGCGGGGCTGCTGTGGTCTCTGACGAGCCCGACCACCTACCGCGCCGAGGGCAGCGTCTTCTTCTCCCTGGAGTACGGCAACTCGGCCACCGACCTGGTCCAAGGGTCGACCTACGCCCAGGACCAGGTCGCGTCCTTCGCCCGCCTGGCCGTCACGCCGGCGGTCCTGCAGCCGGTGATCGAACGACTGGAGCTCGACCCCCGCCTCGCGGCGCTGGCCGGACGGGTGCAGGCTGAGGCCCCGTTGAACACGGTGATGGTGGAGGTTGCCGTCAGCGACTCGTCCGCCGAGGGCAGCGCCCGCATCGCCAACGCGGTCATCGACAGCCTTTCCCAGGTGGTGGAGGACCTCGCGCCCAAGAACGCGGACGGTGCACCCACCGTCCGGGCGACCACGGTGGCGCCCGCGGAGGTGCCCGCGGAGCCGGCCGGTCCCGACCACGTGCTAGCCCTGGGGATCGGACTCCTGCTGGGCTTGGTCGGCGGGGGCGCCGCCGCGGTCGGCCGGGAACTCCTCGACACCCGGGTGCTGGACGCGGGTGTCGTGGCCGAGGTGACGGCGGTGCCAGTGGTGGGTGCGATCCCCGCGCGGACGTCCCGCAGCGAGATGGTGTCCGTCACCGAGGACCGCCACGGCCCCACCGCCGAAGCCTTCCGACACCTGCGGACCGGACTGCAGTTCCTCGGGGTGCCCGCGGACGGGGACGACGCTCGCGGCCCGCACGTGTTCGCGGTCACCTCGTCCCGCGCCGCGGAGGGGAAATCCACCGTGTCGGCAAATCTGGCCGCGACCCTGGCCGAGACGGGGGCCCGGGTCCTGCTGGTCGACGCTGACCTGCGGCGGCCGATGCTGGCGGAGCGGCTCGGCATCGAGGGCGCTGCCGGGCTGACCTCCGTCCTCCTCGGCCGCGTGGCGGTCGCCGACGTCATCCAGGACTGGGGGCCGGCGGGTCTGCAGGTCCTCGCGGCAGGTCCCGTGCCGCCCAACCCGACGGAACTGCTGGGATCAGCGGCCATGGGGCGGCTGCTGCGTGCATTGCGGGAGGGCTACGACTACGTCGTCCTCGACACCGCGCCGGTGCTGCCGGTGGCCGATGCGGTCGTCCTCTCCCGCCTGGTCGACGGCACGCTGGTGGTGGTCAACGCGACCCGCGCGCGCCGCGGCGAGCTGTCGGAAACCCTGAGCGCACTGGACCGCGTCGGTGCGCAGGTGCCTGGCATCGTGCTCAACCAGGTCCGCCGCGACGAAGATGCCTACGGCTACGCGGCCCGGGAGCCCGACGCCATTGGACGGGCGCCGGCCCGCGCCCGTCCGGCCGTAGCGCCGGAACGCCTGGCGGTGACGGTCGACCGGGACGCCCGCGTGCCCCGACGTCGGCCGTGAGCACCGCACCGCGCAACGGAGACCCCTTCCGCGTCCTGGTGCTGTGCACCGCCAACGTCTGCCGCTCGCCGGTGGCAGCGGCGCTCCTGCGCCGGGGGCTCGGTGGGAATGGCATCGAGGTCGCCAGCGCCGGTCTACGTGTGGACCCTGGCGCCCCGGTGTCGGCGCAGATGGCAGCCCTGATGGACCTTCCACGGGATGCCTTCGGTGCCAGGCAGATCCTGCCGGAAATGATCGAGGCCGCGGGACTGGTGCTCACCATGACCCGTGCGCACCGCGCTCAGGTGGTGTCCCTCGTCCCCACTGCGGTGCGCCGTACTTTCACGCTCCGGGAGTTCGCCGACCTCGCGGTCCTGGCCGAGCCGGCGGACGAGGGCCAAGCGCCGGGGGACCGGCTCGCCGCACTGGTCGCCGTCGCCCCGCGGCTGCGCAGCCGGCGGGTGGCCGGGCCTAACGACGACGTCGAGGATCCGCACGGCCGGGGGCGCCAAGCCCACGTCCGCGCCGTCGGGGAGATCGAGACCGCGGTGGGGACCCTCGCCGCGGTCGTCGCGGGCTGACCGCCCGGCCCCGACTGGGCGCAGCGAGACGTCACCGGGCAGGGTTCCACGTCGGGCACCTGAACATCCTCAAGCACGCCTCGGAGCACTGCGACGTGCTGATCGCGGGCGTCGTCTCCGACGAGATGCTCCTGCTCACCAAGGGGCGCGCACCGGTCATCCCGCTCGCGGAGCGGATGGAGATCGTCCGCAACCTCCGGTTCGTGGACGACGTCCACGCCGAGGTGGTGCCGGACAAGATCGACACCTGGCGCGAGGTGCGCTTCGACGTGATCTTCAAGGGCGACGACTGGCGCGGCACCCCCAAGGGTGACCGCCTCGAGCGCGACTTCGCCGAGGTCGGCGTGACCGTGCAGTACTTCCCGTACACGATGCACACGTCGAGCACCCTGCTGCGCAAGGCGCTCGCCGCCATCGAGGCCGAGCAGCCGGTCGCCCGCGGGGCGCGCGCCCTCATCTCCTGAGCCGCACCCGGCGACCGGCGGCGGGTGTCGGACCCGCCGTCTAACCTGGGAATCGGCCCCGGGCCGCATTCGGCGGCGGCGGTGCGGCCCCGCATCCCAGGAGAGAGATACAGCGTGACTCTGCGCGGCGTGCTCGACGTCGTCCTCAGCGATCCGGGCATCGCCCGCGTCGTGGCCTCGGCGGGGAGCGCGGAGCTCTCCGTCACCGCGCCGCCGCCGGTGCAGCCGCTGGTGGCCGCCGCCCTCGCGGCGCGGCAGCCGGGCGCGGGCGTACCCGTCCTGCTGGTGACGGCGGGCGAGCGGGACGCCGACGTCGCCGCGGACCTGCTGCGCTGCTTCCTGCCCGGGCACCGCGTCGCCACGTTCCCGGCCTGGGAGACGCTGCCGCACGAGCGGCTGAGCCCCCGCGCCGACACGGTGGGCCGCCGGCTGGCCGTGCTGCGCGACCTGACCCACCCCGGCGAGAACGGGACGATCGACGTGCTGGTCGCCCCGGTGCGCAGCGTCCTGCAGCCCCTGGCCCCGGGCCTGGGTGATCTCGTGCCGGTCGAGCTCAAGCCCGGCGACGCCGCCGACCTCGACGACATCGCGCGCGCCCTGGCCGACGCCGCATACACCCGCGTGGAGCTGGTCGAGAAGCGCGGCGAGTTCGCCGTCCGCGGCGGCCTGCTCGACGTCTTCCCGCCCACCGAGCCGCACCCCGTGCGCGTGGAGTTCTGGGGCGACGAGGTCGACGAGCTGCGCTACTTCTCTGCCGCCGACCAGCGCTCCCTGGACGAGCGCCCCGACCGGCTGTGGGCGCCGCCGTGCCGCGAGCTGCTGCTCACCGACGAGGTGCGCGCCCGCGCGGCGGCGCTGGCGGTCGAGCACCCGGGCCTCATCGAGGTGCTGGGCAAGCTGGCCGAGGGCATCGCCGTCGAGGGCATGGAGTCGCTGACCCCCGCCCTCATCGGCGACGAGGCGATGCAACTGCTCACCGACCTGCTGCCCGCCGGCACCCATGTGCTGGTGGCCGACCCCGAGCGGGTGCGCAGCCGCTCGGCCGACCTGGTGCGCACCGCCGAGGAGTTCCTCGCCGCGTCCTGGGCGACGGCCGCGGAGGCGGGGGAGGCCCCGCTGGACCTGGGCGCCTCGTCCTTCCGCGACCTGGCCGACGTCGAGGCCGCCGCCCGCGGTCGGGGCCTGCCGTGGTGGACGACCGGGTCGTTCACCGTCACAGCTGATGACCTGGCGGACGACGGCGTGATCAACCTGGACGCCACGATCGTCGACCGCTTCGCCGGTGACGTGCCCAAGGCGATCGAGACGATGCGCGGCTGGCAGCGCGACGGGTGGCGGGTCGTCGTCACCTTCGCCGGACCGGGCCCCGCGCAGCGCGCCGCCGACCAGTTCGCCGAGGCCGAGCTGGGCGCCGCGCTGGTCCCCGGCGTCGACACCGCGCCGGAGCCGCGGCTCACCTCGGTCACCCAGGGCAACCTCGAGGCCGGCTTCGCCTTCCCGGGCGTCGGCCTGGCGCTGCTCACCGAGCACGACCTGACCGGCCAGCGCGGCACCTCGATGCGCGACGCGCAGAAGATGCCCGCCCGCCGGCGCAACGCCGTCGACCTCGTGCAGCTGCAGCCCGGCGACCTCGTCGTCCACGAGCAGCACGGCATCGGCCGCTACATCGAGATGATCAGCCGCACCGTCAACGGCGGGCAGCGCGACTACCTGATCGTCGAGTACGCGCCGGGCAGGCGGAATCAGCCGCCGGACCGGCTGTTCGTGCCGACGGACTCCCTCGACCAGCTGACCCGCTACGTCGGCGGCGAGGCGCCGGCGCTGTCCAAGCTGGGTGGCGCGGACTGGAAGAACACCAAGAGCAAGGCGCGCAAGGCGGTCAAGCAGATCGCCGGCGAGCTGATCCGGCTGTACTCCGCCCGCATGGCGACGGCGGGGCACGCCTTCGGCCCGGACACCGTGTGGCAGCGCGAGCTCGAGGACGCCTTCCCGTTCCAGGAGACCCCCGACCAGCTGGCCGCCATCGACGAGGTGAAGGCCGACATGCAGCAGACGGTCCCGATGGACCGGATCATCTGCGGCGACGTCGGCTACGGGAAGACCGAGATCGCGATCCGCGCCGCGTTCAAGGCGGTGCAGGACGGCAAGCAGGTCGCCGTCCTGGTGCCGACGACGCTGCTGGCCAACCAGCACTTCAAGACCTTCTCCGAGCGGGTGGCGCAGTTCCCGGTGACGGTGAAGGTGCTCTCCCGCTTCCAGTCGGACAAGGAGACCACCGAGGTCCTGAAGCAGCTCGCCGCAGGCGAGATCGACATCCTGGTCGGCACCCACCGGCTGCTGCAGCCCACGACCCGGTGGAAGGACCTCGGCCTGGTCATCGTCGACGAGGAGCAGCGCTTCGGGGTCGAGCACAAGGAGTACCTGAAGACCATGCGGACGGCGGTCGACGTCCTGTCGATGTCGGCCACCCCGATCCCGCGCACGCTGGAGATGAGCCTGACCGGCATCCGCGAGATGTCGACGATCCTCACCCCGCCCGAGGAGCGGCACCCGGTGCTCACCTACGTGGGCGCCTGGGCGGACAAGCAGATGGCCGCCGCGATCCGCCGCGAGCTGCTGCGCGACGGCCAGGTCTTCGTCATCCACAACCGGGTGCAGTCCATCGACAAGGCCGCGGCCAAGATCCGGGCGCTCGTGCCGGAGGCGCGCGTCGCCGTCGGGCACGGGCAGATGAAGGAGCACGAGCTCGAGCGGATCATGGTCGGCTTCTGGGAGAAGGAGTACGACGTCCTGGTCGCCACCACGATCGTCGAGTCCGGCCTGGACATCCCCAACGCCAACACCCTGATCGTCGACCGCGCCGACACCTTCGGGCTCTCCCAGCTGCACCAGATCCGCGGCCGCGTCGGGCGAGGACGCGAGCGCGCCTACGCGTACTTCACCTACGACCCGACGCGCACGCTCACCGAGACCTCGGTCGACCGGCTGACCACCATCGCCAACAACACCGACCTCGGCGCCGGCATGGCCGTGGCGATGAAGGACCTGGAGATCCGCGGCTCGGGCAACCTGCTCGGCGGCGAGCAGTCCGGCCACATCGCCGGCGTCGGCTTCGACCTCTACGTCCGGCTGGTCGGCGAGGCGGTCGCCGACTACCGCTCGCAGGTCACCGGCGAGGAGGCCCCGGCCGAGCCGGTCGAGGTCCGCGTGGACCTGCCCATCGACGCCCACCTGCCGCACGACTACGTGCCGGGTGAGCGGCTGCGCATGGAGGCCTACCGCAAGGTCGCCTCCATGCAGGAGGACGAGCAGGCGCAGGCGGTGCTGGACGAGCTCACCGACCGGTACGGCGCCCCGCCGGCCCCGGTGCTCAACCTGCTCGCCGTCGCCCGGTTCCGGGTGGCCATGCGGGCGCTGGGCATCACCGAGGTGTCGCTGCAGGGCCGGGCCATCCGGATCAGCCCGGTGGTGCTGCCCGAGTCCAAGCAGATGCGGCTGGCGCGCCTGGCCGAGGGGGCGTCCTACAAGGCGGCGGTGGAGACGATCGCGCTCAAGATGCCGGTCGGTCCCGACCGGCGGACGCCGCTGCGCGACATCGCGCTGCTGGAGAACCTGCGGGCCACGCTCACCGCCGTCCTGGAGAACCCGGTGGCCGCCGCCGCCCGCTGATCGGCCGCCTCCGGCCCTGGGTGCGCTCCACGTCACAAGCGGTGTGGGAGTCTCCGGGCGTGCTGATGCCTCGTTCCGCCCGGGTGGCGGCCACCGGGATGCTGCTCGCCCTCGCCCTGCCCTCCCTGGCCGCGTGCCGGAGCTCCCCCGACGTCGCCGCCTACGTCGGTGACGAGCAGGTGACCGTCGCGGAGCTGGAACAGGCGGTCGACGAGCGGACCCGCGACGAGGACATCGCCCGGTTCGCGGAGACCGACGAGGCGGCCTACACGCGCCTGGTGCTCGGGTTCCTGGTCCAGCAGGAGATCCAGGAGGCGGTGGCCGAGCGCTACGACATCGACGTCACCGACGCCGCGGTGCAGGACCGCATCGACGAGCTCATCGGCGGTCAGGACCCGGACGCCGTCTACGCCCAGCTCGCCCAGCAGGGCGTGAGCCGGGCCGACGCCCTCGAGAACATCCGTCAGCAGCTCGTCCTGGAAGAGCTCGCCACGACGCAGGCCCCCTCGGAGGAAGAGCTGCGCGCCCGCTATGCCGAGCAGCGCGACGACCTCGGCGGGCTGGAGTTCGGCATCATCACCGTGCCCGACCAGGCCCAGGCGGAGGCCGTGCTCGCCGAGCTCACCGCGGACCCCGCCGCCTACCCGGCCGTGGCGGCCCGCTACCCCGGCTCCTCCACGCTGCCCGACCTGGTGCGGGGCGACCCGGCGGAGATCGTCCCGGTGCTCGCCGACCAGCTCGAGGCGGCGCCGGCGGGCAGCGGGTTCGTGCAGCCCCTGGAAGCGGCCGGCGGCGTGGTGGTCGGCTTCTCCAACGGCGAGGTGACGCCGACCTTCGAGCAGGCCCGGCCCCAGCTCCAGGACGAGGCGGAGGCCGACGCCCAGAAGGCGGCGCAGGCCGAGCTGGCGAAGCTGCGCGACGACCTCGACATCACCGTGAACCCGCGCTACGGCGTCCTGGACGAGGACGGCCGGCTGGTGCCCGGCGAGGGCGGCGTGGTCGAGCTCCTCGACGGCCCGGACGACGGGTCCGTGAGCACTCCCGGAGACTGAGCCGGTGCCCGTCGTCCTCGCCGTCGTCGTCAGCCCCCGCATCCCCGGCCTGCTCGGACCGGGCGCCTGGCAGGCGCTGGGGGACCGGCCGGTCGTCGCCGTCCCCGGCGCCGCCGCGACCGCGGAGTTCCTCCGCGCCGCCGGGTGGCACGTCGCCGACGTGGCCGACGTGGCGACCGCCCACGACAGGCCCGACGCCGTCGTCCTGCTGACCGACGGGGCGGAGGACCTGCCGGGTGTCGACGTCGTCCGGGCCGCGCCGGAGCCGCCCGGCGCACGCCTGCTCGACGTCGTCCGCGTGATGGACCGGCTGCGCTCGCCCGGCGGCTGCCCGTGGGACGCCGAGCAGACCCACGCCTCGCTGCGCGGCTACCTGCTCGAGGAGGCGCACGAGGCCTACGACGCGATCGTCGACGACGACGCCGCGGCCATGCGCGAGGAGCTGGGCGACGTGCTGCTGCAGGTCGTGTTCCACGCGCGGGTGGCCGCCGAGGCGGCACCGGACCGCCGGTTCGACGTCGATGCCGTCGCCGGCGACCTGGTCGACAAGCTGGTCCGCCGGCACCCGCACGTGTTCGGCGACGCCGGACCGCGCGACGTGGCGCAGGTCGAGGCGGGCTGGGACGAGATCAAGCAGCAGGAGAAGCAGCGGCGCTCGCCCACCGAGGGCGTCTCCCGGTCGCAGCCGGCCGCCTCCTGGGGCGCGGCCCTGGTCCGGCGGGCGGGGCGGGCGGGGTTGCCCACGCCGGAGGGGGCCGATCTCGGCGTCGACAGCCCGGAGGCGCTGGGCGAGCAACTGCTGGGCGTCGTCACGGCGGCGCAGGCACGCGGCTGGGACGTCGAGGACGCACTGCGCGAGGCGGTGCGCCGCTACGCCGGCGAACTCGACGCCGCGGCCGGCTCGCGCGCCACCGATCACGGGGCGTGACGGTCGTCCTCCGTCCGCTGAGACCGGTGACCGCAGACACACGTGGGTATGTAGGCGTGTCGTTCAGTTACGTGTGGTTGCGGTCACCGTAGGTAGATCCGTCTCACAGTTTGGCGCAGAGGATCCACACAGATCGTGACGCTGAGTAAGACGGCACAGGCGTGTCGGAATGAAGCCCCGCTCGAATGCCACGGGGAGCCCGTGGATGTCGGAGCCTCGGACATGGCGTAGCGACCGATCGAATCAACGGACGGTTTCGACAACCCGACGGCCCCCTGCGGGGCGTGCCGACGGCCTCGACGCACACCGTTCCGTCCATCCGCCGCACTGGGCAGCCTGTCGGCGCCGCCCGTTCGTCCCCAGCTCGAATCAGCCGTCCGTCGGTGTGACAGCAGCGCTGTCCCGACCGGTCCCGGCGTCCCCTGAACGACCGCTCGACCGATCCGCACCTTCCACGGGGGGAGCGGCGGGACGTCGGCGGTCCACTGCCCTGAATGAGGACCTCATGCACCCACGCCTCGAAGCTGTCGCACCGACCCGTCCGGCCCGCACCCACGTCGTGACCGGGAACACCGTGGCCGACCCCGGCCGCGCGGCACCGTCGCCGGCCGCTGTCGCCTTCGACACGACGGTGATCGTGCCGACGTTCAACGAGGGCGGGAACGTGCGCACCCTCGTCGACCGTCTGTCCGCCGCGCTCCGCGGACGGAGCGCCGAGATCCTGATCGTCGACGACAGCACCGACGACACCCCGCAGCAGGTGACCGGCGCGGCCGCCTCCGCCGGTCTCCCGGTGCGGTTGATCCACCGCGAAGGCGCCGACCGGGTCGGCGGGCTCGCCGGTGCGGTGACCGCGGGGATCCACGCCTCCGACAGCGACTTCGTCGTCGTCATGGACGGCGACCTCCAGCACCCGCCCGAGATGGTCCCGGACCTGCGCGACGCGGCCTCCGACGTGGACCTGGCCGTCGCCTCCCGGTATGGCGGGGACGGCGACTCGTCCGGGCTGAGCAGCGGCTACCGCCGATGGGTGTCCAACGGCAGCACCGTCATCGCCCAGGCGTGTTTCCCGCGCCGGGTGGGACGGGTCTGCACCGACCCCATGACCGGCTTCTTCTGCTTCCGCCGCTCCGCGGTCGACATGGCCCGGCTGCGGCCCCGCGGCTTCAAGATCCTGCTCGAGATCCTCGCCCGGCACGACCTCCGCGTCCGCGAACTGCCGTTCAGCTTCGGCGACCGGTTGGCCGGCGACAGCAAGGCCTCGTGGCGAAACGGCGTCCAGTTCCTGTACCAGATGGCGAGCCTGCGGATGGGGCGGATGAGCCGCTTCGCGGCCGTCGGCCTCCTCGGCGCGGTCGTCAACCTCGGGGTTATGGCGCTGCTCGTGGGAGGGGTCGCCGAGCTGAACTACGTCGTCGCCGCCGTGGTCGCCGCCGAGGTGTCGATCCTGCACAACTTCCTGATGCAGGAGCGGTTCGTGTTCCGGGACCTGCGGGACGGCGTGCACAGCCGGGCCCGGCGGCTGACTCAGCACCTGGTCTTCAACAACGTCGAGGCGTTGCTCCGACTGCCGTTCCTGGTCCTCCTCGTGGAGACCATGCACGTCTACGCGCTGCTCGCGCAGGCCGTCACGCTCGTCGTCGCGTTCATCGCCCGGTTCCTGTTCGTGACCCGCGTCGTCTACCGGCCGCACCGGCCCGCACCGGCGCAGGCACGGACGCGCACGAGGGTGGAGGCCTGACCATGACCGTTCTCTCCGTGATGCTCGTGCTCGTCGCCCTGGCGCTCCTGGTCATCGCTTCCACCACGCTGTGGTGGCAGATGCACGCATGGCTCTCGCCCGTCGCCTACGAGTCGGTCGGGTTCCCGAAGCTCGGCAAGGCCAGGTACTCGTTCAGCCTCATCGTCCCGTGCCGCGAGGAGACCGAGGAGGTCATGCGCTCCACGGTCGAACGCCTCCTGGCGCAGGACCACCCCGACTTCGAGGTCGTCTTCTCCGTCGGCCACGACGACGTCAAGCCGATGAGCAACGGCCTGAACACCGTGCAGATCGCCGAGAAGCTGGCTCGCCGCTGGCCGACCCGCGTGAAGGTCTCGATCAACTACGACGCGGTCAAGAACAAGCCGCGGCAGCTCAACACCTCGCTGCAGGACTGCACCAGGAGATCGTCGGCATCATCGATGCCGAGTCCCTGACGCAGCCCGGTCTGCTCATGCACGTCGACGCCACCTTCCGCGAGACGGAGGCCGACGTCGTGCAGGGCGCCGTCCACCTGATGAACTACCGCGACTCGTGGTTCAGCCTCCGCAACTGCATGGAGTACCGGATCTGGTTCCGGTCCCGCCTGCACGGCCACGCGTTGTCCGGGTTCATCCCGCTGGGCGGCAACACGGTGTTCACCAAGCGTGCCCTCATCGAGCAGGTCGGTGGCTGGGACGGAGACTGCCTGGCCGAGGACTGCGAGATCGGCGTCCGCCTGTCCTGCCTCGGCAAGAAGATCGTGGTCGGCTACGACTCGGCGCTGGCCACCCAGGAGGAGACCCCGGAGCGCATCCCGCAGCTGATCAAGCAGCGCACCCGCTGGGCCCTGGGCTTCATGCAGGTCCTCGCCAAGGGGGAGTGGAAGAAGCTTCCGACCCGGGCGCAGCGGGTCCATGCGTGGTGGACGCTGGTCCAGCAGCACGCCGTGGCCTTCTCCGGCATCGCCCTGCCGCTGGCCATCCTCACGGGCGTGGTCGCGAGCGTGCCCCCGCTGGTCGTGCTGATCACGTTCCTGCCACTGGTGCCGACCGTGGCGATGCTCGGCTTCGAGATGCTCATCCTGCGGGAGTGGAGCCAGGAGATGGACCTGCGGGTCCGGCCGCGCGATTACGTGCGGCTGGCCGTGTCCCTGCCCTTCTACCAGGTGCTCCTGGCCGTGGCCGTCCTGCGCGCCATCGGCAAGTACCTCGGGGGTGACTTCGCCTGGGAGAAGACCGCGCACGCCGGTGCGCACATCCCGCAGCTGTCGGTGGTGGGCGAGGAGGAGGAGAAGGCCGCATGAGCATCGTTCTCGACCGTCCCGAGGTCGACACCCCCGACCGGACGCCTCCCGGTGCGCACGGCCCGCCCCGTCGCCCACGGCTGACGCGGGAGCGGCTCCTGGTCGGTGCCGGCCTGCTCGTCGTCGCCGTCACGCACTCGGTCAACCTCGCCGGCTGGCCCCGGTTCTGGGACGACGAGGGCACCTACTACTCCCAGGCCTGGTCGGTGCAGCACCTGGGCACCCTCTCGCCGTACACCTACTGGTACGACCACCCGCCCGTCGGCTGGCTGCAGGTGGCGCTGTTCACCTGGCTGCCGGACCTCGCGGTCGGCGACGCCACCTCGGCGGTCCTCTCCGGACGGATCGTCATGGTGGCGTACGCCGTCGTCACGGCGCTGCTGGTCTACCTGCTGGGCAGGCGGCTGGGCATGCCGATGATCTGGGCCCTGGCGGCCATGGGCTTCTGGGCGCTCGACCCGCTGTCGCTGTTCATGAGCCGGCAGGTGTTCCTCGACAACGTCGCGCTGCCCTGGCTGGTGGGCGCCTTCGTGCTGGTGCTCGGCGCCAACAGGCACCTGGGCGCGCACATGGCCGCCGGGCTGTGCTTCGGCATCGCGGTGCTCAGCAAGGAGACAACCCTGATGTTCGCCCCGGCGCTGCTCGTGGCGCTGTGGCAGTCGGCGTACCGGCCGACCAGGGCATTCGCCGTCATGGGGTTCTCCGCGATCGTCGCGGCCGCCGGCACGATGTACCTGCTGTTCGCGGCCATCCGGGGGGAGCTGCTCCCCGGCCCCGACCACGTCTCCGTGTGGGACGCGGTGGCGTTCCAGTTCGTGGACCGGGCGAGCTCGGGCTTCATCCTCGATCCCGACGGTCCCGAGGGGGGCGCGTACGCGGTCCTCCGGTCCTGGTTGAGCCTCGACGGCGTGCTGCTGTTCGGCGGCGTCGCGGCCTCGGTCCTGGGCCTCGCCGTCCGTCGGCTCCGTGCGGTGTCGATCGCGGTGCTCATCGCCGCGCTCGTGGCGCTGCGCCCCGACGGCTACCTGCCGCAGATGTACGTCGTGGCCATGCTGCCGTTCTGCGCGCTGGTCGTCGTCGGCCTGGTGCACGCCGCCTGGGCCCGGCTGCGGCGGCTGGAGAACCGGCCATTGCGGCTGGTCACCAGCGGCGCCGTGCTGGCCGGCCTGGTCGCGGCCATCGTGCCGTTGACGGACTGGCGGCACGACTACGAGGCGGCCTGGACCGACGACACCAACGACGTCCACGCGGCGGCCGTGGACTATGTGGCGCGGGAGATCTCCCGGGACGCGACCGTGGTGGTCGACAACAGCTACTGGAACGACCTGGTGGACGCCGGCTGGGGCATCGACGAGGCGGTCTGGTTCTACAAGGTCGACTCCGACGTCGCCATCACCGAGGCGCTGGGCGGTGACTACGAGGGCATCGACTACCTCATCTGGTCGATCGACATCTCCGAGAACCGGCAGCCGATCGTGACCGACGCCTACGAGAACAGCGAGTTGCTGTGGGCGCAGGGGGAGGGGCGCGAACGGGTCGAGATCCGGCGCGTGCTTACCCGGGCCGAGATGCAGCAGCGCCAGGAGGCCGAGGACGCCCGCGTGGCCGCGAAGCTGGCCGACGAGCAGCGTTCGCGCGATGTCTTCATGACGCAGCCCAGCGTGGATTTCCGCGGCCTCACCAACGGCCAGGTCGCCGGCATCCGGGCGGAGCGGGACAGCCTGTCGATCCCCGAGCTCGCGGCGAAGTACGCCACGACCGAGGAGACCATCGACGCCGTCCTGGCCGGCGGGGGCGGGTGAGCACGGACGCCCCCGGGGTGCGCGGCATCCATCGGCGCTCCGTCCTCGGAGCCGCCGCCCTGCTGCCGCTTGCGGCGGTGTTCGGGTGCGGGGCCGACCCGGGCGCCACGCGGCCGGGGGACGCGGACGCCACCGCGCGCGTCGACCTCGGGCGCCCGGTCTCGGCCACGACGCCGTTCGCCCTCGGCCTCGGCGTGTCCACCTACGGGGCCACCGCCCTGGACAGCCCGGAGCAGCACGCGGCCGAGCGCCGGCTGGACGCCCGGTACGTCCGGCTGCCCGTCGGCTGGCGGGGCGGCCGGGTGACCAGCAGCGCGGCGGGCGGGCCGACCACGCTGGACATCCCGGCGCTGGCCGATCTCTACCGGTCGTGGGGGTACCGGGTGTTGGCCGTCATCGGGGGCCGCACGACCGACATCGACGTACGGCCCGGCGACGCCGAGCGCATCGTCCGGGCCCTCGGCGAGGACATGGTCGACTACTCGTCGCCCAACGAGCCCGACAACGCTCCGGGTGGATCGCTGGCCACGGCCATCGACGCGGCGGGACTGATCCACGCGGAAGGCAGCCGGCTCTTCCCGGACCTGACGGTCTGGGGACCGGTCTGGACGACCTACGGCCGAGCGGAGTGCCGCGAGTTCGCGGCCGCGATGGGGCCGGGGCGGTTCGGTGGCGTGGACTACCACCACTACGCGATGGGCTCCGAGAGCCTCTCCACCCACGACGTCCTGGACAGGACACCGATCTGGGGCGAGGAGGTCCGGCAGGTCCGCTCCGACCTGCGCTCCCTGGGGCTGCCCGAACGGGTCAACGTGGACGAGTACAACCTGAGCTGGCGCAGCAGCGACGGAACGACCGAGGACGACGGCGGATTCGTGTCGCCGGCCAGCGGTGGGCTGGTCAACGGCAGGTTCTTCACCGCGGTCAACACGGTCTTCATCGCCTCCGTGGCCGGACACGTGATGCGGGCGGGAGGGACGGCGATGCCCTACGCCACCCAGAACCGGGCGCTCGGGGTGATGGTGCAGAACGAGTACGACGGCAACACCGCAGACCACCCGGACTCGGGAGGCGTGCAGCGGCCCGACAGTAGCCCGATGCCGGCCTTCTGGGGCATCGCGGCCTGGACGGGGGCCAAGGCGTGGCCGCACATGGCCGGCGACTTCTTCGA
This sequence comes from uncultured Actinomycetota bacterium, assembly GCA_963747895.1. Taxonomy (GTDB): domain Bacteria; phylum Actinomycetota; class Actinomycetes; order Mycobacteriales; family Geodermatophilaceae; genus Blastococcus. The sequence continues at coordinate 241,689 of CAVVGX010000006.1, read as the reverse complement.
CGTTGCCGGCCCCGCGGACCGGACAGTCGAGGTGTTCGCGGTCGGAAACGAGGCCGGCGGGCACAACCTCGTCGTCATCAACAAGGCCGAGTCGCGGTGGACCTCGCTCGAGCTGATGGTGAGCGGAACGCCGGACCGGGCCTTCGACCTCTTCCAGAGCGACCCGGCGGCGCCGTACGACGCGCCGCGCAACGTCCGGAGCGACCGGACGGCCGACGGCCGGGTACAGCTGCGGCTCCCGGCGCTGTCGGTGTCGGTCGTGGTGCTGCACCGGCGGTGAGACACCCGGGCCGACGGACGCGACATGCCGACGAGGCTGGGGCTGGCCACAGGTAATCACCAAACGAAGTCATACGGCTACCGTGAGCGAGTGCTCCACCGTCGACGGCTCCGCTGCGCGCTGGCCGCGGCCGTCCTACTGCCGGCCCTCGCCGCGAGTGCCCCGGCGCAGGTCCTGCCCAGGGCGCAGCCTCCCGGGGGTCAGGCCGATGCGCAGGGGCACGCTGCGCTCCGCAGCCCGGAGCCGTCACCGGGGTCGGCCGGAACGGAGGCGCCTGCCACGTCGCCCGTCACGGTCGCCGCCGTACCTCCCCTGGCGGACCCCGTGCGGGTCGGGCCGCCCGTCACCGGGACAGCCGGTGATCCGGTGGCCCCGGGCAACCCCCTCGCCGGGGACGTGCTCTTCGGACCGAACGCCGGGGCGGCCGAGGCTGCCGCACGCCTGCGGGGCAGCCGGCCGGACGACGCGGCGCTGCTCGCGCGGATGGCGGACGTGCCCACGGCCACCTGGCTCGGCTCGTGGCACGTAGACGTGACGTCCGCGGTGCGCGGGCGGGTGGCCGAGGCGCAGGCGGCGGGAGCGGTGCCCGTCTTCGTCCTCTACAACGTGCCAGACCTCGACTGCAGCGGGCGCTCCGCGTCCGGTGGAGCACGGTCCGCGGCGGCGTACGAGGCGTGGGTGCGAGCGGTCGCGGCGGGGATCGGCCGGGCGGAGGCGGTGGTGATCGTCGAGCCGGACACGCTCGCCCTGCTGTGCGGCGACGGAGCCGAGCGCTACCGGATGCTGCGGTCCGCGGTGGCGGTGCTGGAGTCCAATCCGGGCACGCACACCTATCTCGACGCCGGGCACTCCGACTGGGTCGACGTCCCGACGATGGCCCAGCGGCTGCGCACGGCGGGAGTGGCGGAGGCCGACGGCTTCGCCCTCAACGTCTCCAACTTCGGGACCACGGCGGACAACCTGGCCTACGGCAGCGCCCTGTCCGCAGCGCTGGACGGCCCGCACTTCGTCATAGACACCAGCCGCAACGGCAACGGCAACGGCACGGGCCGGGTACCGACTGGTGCAACCCCTCCGGGCGCGCTCTGGGGCAGCCCACGACGACGCAGACGGGTCTGTCCCTCGTGGACGCTTTCGTCTGGGTGAAGACCCCGGGGGAGTCCGACGGCACCTGCAACGGCGGCCCGGCAGCCGGGCAGTTCTGGCCGGAGTACGCCCTGGCGCTGGCGCGCGGGTGACCCGACGGGGCGAGGCTGTCGTGACGGAAGGGAACAGCTGGTTAGGCTGCCCCCCGTGCCGAGCATCGATGCCGTAGGCGCGCGGGAGATCCTCGACTCGCGCGGAAACCCCACCGTTGAGGTCGAGGTCGCCCTCGACGACGGGACGATCGCCCGCGCGGCGGTGCCCAGCGGCGCCTCCACCGGCGCCTTCGAGGCGGTGGAGCTGCGCGACGGCGGCAGCCGCTACGGCGGCAAGGGCGTGACCAAGGCCGTCGACGGCGTCCTGGACGTCATCGGGCCCGAGCTGCTCGGGTTCGAGGCCAGCGAGCAGCGGCTGGTCGACCAGCGCCTGATCGATCTCGACGGCACGCCGGACAAGTCGCGTCTGGGCGCCAACGCGATCCTGGGCGTGAGCCTCGCCGTCGCCCGCGCCGCCGCGGACTCCGCCGGCCTGCCGCTGTTCCGCTACGTCGGCGGCCCGTCGGCGCACCTGCTGCCGGTGCCGATGATGAACATCCTCAACGGTGGCTCGCACGCCGACAGCAACGTCGACGTGCAGGAGTTCATGATCGCGCCGATCGGCGCCGGGACCTTCGCCGAGGCGCTGGCCATGGGCACCGAGACCTACCACGCGCTCAAGGCCGTCCTGAAGAAGGAAGGCCTGGCGACCGGGCTCGGCGACGAGGGCGGCTTCGCGCCCAACCTCTCGAGCAACCGGGCGGCGCTCGACCTCATCTCCACCGCCGTCGAGCAGGCCGGCTACGCCCTGGGCAGCGACATCGTCCTCGCCCTGGACGTCGCCGCCTCCGAGTTCCACTCCGACGGTTCCTACGCCTTCGAGGGCAAGCAGCTCTCCTCGGCCGAGATGGCCGAGTACTACACCGGCCTGGTCGACTCCTACCCGATCGTCTCCATCGAGGACCCGCTCGACGAGGAGGACTGGGACGGCTGGATCTCGCTCACCCAGGCCCTCGGCAACCGGGTGCAGATCGTGGGCGACGACCTCTTCGTCACCAACCCGACCCGCCTGGCCGACGGCATCGAGCGGGGCGCGGCCAACGCGCTGCTGGTGAAGGTCAACCAGATCGGCACGCTCACCGAGACCCTCGACGCGGTCAACCTGGCCCACCGCAGCGGCTACCGCTCGATGATGAGCCACCGCTCGGGCGAGACCGAGGACACCACGATCGCCGACCTCGCCGTCGCCACCGACTGCGGGCAGATCAAGACCGGCGCCCCGGCCCGCAGCGAGCGGGTGGCCAAGTACAACCAGCTCCTGCGCATCGAGGAGGAGCTCGACGACGCCGCGCGCTACGCCGGCGCCGCCGCCTTCCCGCGCCTGGGCCGGAGCTGACCGGACGATCATGAGCAGCGTCCGCGGCCGGCGCGGCGGGTCACCGCCGTCGGGCTCCCGCAGCACCGGTCGCGTCCCGCGGGTCCACACGACCCGTCCGGTGCGCACGGGGCTGCGGAGTAGCGGGAGCGCGAACCCGACGCGGCGGCCCGGCGAGCGCCGGGCCGGTCGACGGCCGGCCCGTGCCGCCACGACGCCGGCCGCCCGCCGCCGCCCGCTGTTCACCGGCCGGGCGGTGCTGCTCGGGGCGCTGATCCTGCTGCTGGCCCTGACCCTGGCCGGTCCGCTCCGCCAGTACCTGGCCGGGCGGCAGGAGCTGGTCGAGCTCACCGCGGAGGGGCACGCCCTCGACCGGCGGGCCGCCGAGCTCGAGGCCGAGCTGCAGCAGCAGAGCAACCCGGAGTGGACGCAGCGACAGGCCCGCGAGCGGCTCACCTACGTGCTGCCCGGTGACCGGCTGCTCGTCGTCGTCGACGGCGATGCGGTCGAGGGCGACGCCGGGACGCTGGACGAGGTGGTCGCGCCCGCGGAGCCGCAGCCGTGGTTCCAGGGGCTGATGGAGTCGGTCGCCCGCGCCGACGGCGACGTCCCCGAGGAGCCCGGCGAGTGACCGAACCGATCACCCCGGCCGACCGCGACGTCGTCGAGCGGCAGCTGGGCCGGCCGCCGCGCGCCCTCGAAGGCGTCGCGCACCGCTGCCCGTGCGGACAGCCCGACGTCGTGGAGACCGCGCCCCGGCTCGAGGACGGCACCCCGTTCCCGACGCTGTACTACCTCACCTGCCCGCGGGCGTCGGCCGCCGCGAGCCGGCTGGAGTCGGCCGGACGCATGCGCGAGTGGCAGGACGAGCTGGGCACCGACGAGGAGCTGGCCGCCGCCTACCGGTCGGCGCACGAGGCCTACCTCGCCGAGCGGGACGCCAAGGACGTGCTGCCCACCCGCGCGACGGCCGGCGGGATGCCCGACCGGGTCAAGTGCCTGCACGCGCTGGCCGGTCACGCGCTCGCCGCCGGCCCCGGCGTGAACCCGATCGGCGACCGCGCCGTCGCCGAGATGGGGGAGTGGTGGGCCAAGGGGCCCTGCGCCCTCCCCGAGGAGACCGCGTGACCCGTGTCGCCGCCATCGACTGCGGCACCAACTCGATCCGGCTGCTCGTCGCCGACGTGCCTCCCGCCGGCGGGGCGACCGACCTGGTCCGGCGCATGGAGGTCGTCCGGCTCGGCCAGGGCGTCGACGCCACCGGCCGGCTGGCCCCCGAGGCCATCGAGCGCACCCGTGTCGTGCTGGCCGAGTACGCGGCGACCGCGCGCGAGCTCGGGGCCGAGGACGTCCGCATGGTGGCGACCAGTGCCACCCGCGACGCCGCGAACCGGGCCGACTTCGAGCAGATGGTGCAGACCACGCTCGGCCGGTTGCCCGACGTCGTCCCCGGCCGCGAGGAGGCCGAGCTCTCCTTCCTGGGCGCGACGGCGTCCCTGGACTCGGCCGCCGCCGCGCACGGCACCCCGGCGCCCCGGCCGCCGTTCCTCGTGGTGGACATCGGCGGCGGCTCGACGGAGTTCGTGCTCGGCGACGCGTCCGGGCTGCGGGCGGCGCGCTCGGTCGACATCGGCTGCGTGCGGCTGACCGAGCGGCGGCTGCACGGCGACCCGCCGTCCTCCGCCGAGGTGCAGGCCACCGTCGACGACATCCGGGCCGCTCTGGCGCTGGTCACCGCGGAGGTGCCGGTCGCCGAGGCGGTGAGCCTGGTCGGGCTGGCCGGCTCGGTCACCACCGTGGCCGCGCTCGCGCTGGACCTGCCCGCCTACGACCCGGACGCCATCCACGGCTCGCGTATCCCGGTCGCCGACGTCCGCCGGGTGAGCGAGACGCTGCTGGCCATGCCGCGGGCCGAGCGGGCCGCGCTCGCGGTCATGCACCCCGGCCGGGTCGACGTCATCGGCGCCGGCGCGCTGATCCTGCGGGTTCTCATGGACGAGTTCGGGATGGAGGAGGTCGTGGTCAGCGAGCACGACATCCTCGACGGCATCGCCCTGCGCCTCGCCCGCGGCTGAAGAAGGCGTGGCAGTCGACTCCGGCGGGTTCCCGGTCACCCGCACGCCGGCGGGAGTGGTGCGGTCGGCGCGGGCCACGCGCGAGCTCGCCGTCCTCGACGCAGCGGATCTCCGGCTGCTACGCCTGCCCGCGGCTGGTCACCTGGCGCGAGGAGGTCGCGCGGGTGAAGCGCGCGTCCTTCCGCGACGAGGAGTACTGGGGTCGGCCGGTGCCGGGACTGGGGCCCGCGGAGGCGCGCATCGCCGTCGTCGGGCTCGCGCCGGCCGCCCACGGCGGGAACCGCACCGGCCGGGTCTTCACCGGTGACCGGAGCGGCGACTGGATCTTCGCCGCGCTGTGGCGGGCCGGCCTGGCCAACCAGCCCACCTCGACCCACCTCGGTGACGGCCTGGAGCTCACCGACGTGCGGGTCGCGGCGGCGGTGCGCTGCGCCCCGCCGGGCAACGCGCCCACCCCGGAGGAACGCGACACCTGCTCGCCGTGGCTGGCCCGCGAGCTGGACCTGCTGCCGCGCCTGCGGGTGGTCGTCGTCCTGGGCGGGTTCGGCTGGACCGCGCTCTGGCCGGTGCTCGCCGCCGCCGGCTACGCGGTCCCACGCCCTCGCCCGGCGTTCGGGCACGGCGCCGAGGTGCAGCTGTCCGGCCCGCGCGGGCCGCTCACCGTGCTGGGCAGCTACCACGTCAGCCAGCAGAACACCTTCACCGGCAAGCTGACCGAGCCGATGCTCGACGCCGTCCTCACCCGCGCCACGGACCTGGCCCGCTCGGCGTCCTGACCCGGCGGCACTAGCGTGCAGGCCAGCGACGGACGAATCGCCCCCGTAGCCCAACCGGCAGAGGCAGGCCCCTTAAAAGGGTTCCAGTGTGGGTTCGAATCCCACCGGGGGCACTCGCCGCACACCATCCACGACCAGCGCGGATCCGCCCCGGGACGCCGGAACTACCCGGCGCGCCGGAGCGTTGACCAGATCGAGTGGAGTGCACCACCGTGCACGCCACGATCCAAGCGGTCACCTCGAGGAGATGACGATGCCCAGCAGCAACCCGGCGTTCAGGGGCCTCGGCGGCGCCGGCACCGGCCAGCAGAGCGCGGCCTGGGGTCAGCCCCAGTACGGCGCGCCCGGCCAGTACGGCGCCCCCGCCCCGCACGACCCGTACGCGGCGCCCTCGCCCTACGCGGCCACCGGCACGCAGTACATGACGATGGACGACGTCGTCACCAAGACCGGCCTCACCTTCCTGGTGACGGTCCTCGCCGCCGCGGCGACCTGGATGGCCGTGCCGAACGAGGTGGCCATCGGCCTGCTCTTCCCGGCGCTCATCGTCGGTCTCGTGCTCGGCCTGGTGATCGCGTTCAAGCAGATCGCCAACCCGGTCGCCACGCTGTCCTACGCCGCGATCCAGGGTGTCCTGGTCGGTGCGATCAGCGAGTTCTACGCCGAGAACTTCGGCGGCAACATCGTCACGCAGGCGGTGATCGGCACCTTCGGTGTCTTCTTCGGCATGCTGGTGATCTACAAGACCGGCGCCATCCGGGTCACCCCGAAGCTGACCCGCTGGGTCGTCGGCGCGCTGTTCGGCGTGCTGGCCCTGGTGGTCGTCAACCTGGTCGCGAGCTTCTTCATCGACGGTGGCCTGGGCCTGCGCGACGGTGGCCCGATCGCCATCGTCTTCAGCCTGGTCGTGATCGGTGTGGCGGCGTTCTCGCTGCTGCTCGACTTCGACATGGCCGACGAGGCCATCCGGCGCGGCGCCCCGGCGAAGTTCGCCTGGTACATCTCCTTCGGCCTGCTCATCACGGTCATCTGGCTGTACCTGGAGATGCTGCGCCTGCTGAGCTACTTCCAGGAGTAACCCCGCACCGCACGACGACAGTGGCCCGGTCCCCGCGAGGGGGCCGGGCCACTGTCGTATCGGCAGATCGTCCCCGACCCGGACAGCACAGTGGCCCGGTCCCCGTGGGGGGCCGGGCCACTGTCAGCGCTGGATCAGGAGAGGCGCTCGATGACCATCGCCATGCCCATGCCGCCACCGACGCACATGGTCTCCAGCCCGAAGGTCTTGTCCCGGGTCTGCAGGCCGTTGATCAGCGTGCCGGTGATGCGGGCACCGGTCATGCCGAACGGGTGGCCGACGGCGATGGCGCCACCGTTGACGTTCAGCTTGTCGATGTCGATGTTCAGGTCGCGGTAGCTCGGGATGACCTGAGCGGCGAACGCCTCGTTGATCTCGACGAGGTCGATGTCGTCGATGCTCATGCCCGCGCGCTTGAGCGCCAGCTTCGAGGCGTCGACCGGGCCGTAGCCCATGATCTCCGGCGAGAGGCCGGTGACCGCGGTGGAGACGATGCGGGCCAGCGGGGTCAGGCCCAGCTCGGCGGCCTTCGTGTCGCTCATGACGACCACGGCGGCCGCGCCGTCGTTCAGCGGGCAGGCGTTGCCGGCGGTGGCCCGGCCGTCGGGGCGGAAGGCCGGCTTCAGGCCGGACAGGGCCTCGACGGTGGTGCCGCGACGGGGGCCGTCGTCCTGGCTGACGACGGTGCCGTCCGGGGTGGTGACGGGGGTGATCTCGCGGGCCCAGAAGCCGTTGTCGATCGACTCCACGGCCAGGTTCTGGCTGCGGGCGGCGAACTCGTCCATCTCCTGGCGGGAGACGTCCTTGATCAGGGCGAGGTTCTCGGCGGTCTGGCCCATGGCGATGTAGACGTCCGGGATGTCGCCGCTCTCACGCGGGTCGACCCACGTGTCGGCGCCGCTCTCGGCAGCCTTGGCCGCCTTGGCCTGGGCCTCGTTGAACAAGGGGTTCTTCGTGTCCGGCAGGCCGTCGCTGTTGCCCTTCACGAAGCGGGAGACCATCTCCACACCGGCGGAGATGAACACGTCGCCCTCGCCGGCCTTGATGGCGTGCATCGCCATGCGGGTGGTCTGCAGCGAGGAGGAGCAGTAGCGGGTGACCGTGGTGCCGGGCAGGTGGTCCATGCCCAGCAGGACGCTGACGACGCGGCCCATGTTGTAGCCCTGCTCGCCGCCGGGAAGGCCACAGCCGAGCATCAGGTCGTCGACGTCACGCGGGTCGAGGGCGGGCACCTTGTCGAGCGCGGCGCGCACGATGGTGGCGGCGAGGTCGTCGGGGCGCAGATCCTTCAGCGAGCCCTTGAAGGCGCGGCCGATGGGGGAACGGGCGGTGGCGACGATGACTGCTTCGGGCATGAATCCTCCACGATGAGGGGGTCCGGCCACGGTCGCCGGACGTCGGGTCACCCCTGAAACTACCCCCGCTCTCCGCGGCGCTATGAGCCGCCGCACACCGGCCGCCGGTCTGTGGCCTGCGTCACCGCGCAGGCTCAGGTGGTCGCCTGCTCCTGCTGCGCCGGCTCGGTGTGCTCGACGGCGGCGATCTGCGGGGGACGGCGACGGCGCAGCAGCGCCCATCCGCCCCACGGCTGCGCCGCGGTGCCGGGCACCTCGGCGGGCTGGACCTCGCTGCCGGTGCGGCTGGCGGCGCGGGCGGCCGCGCTGGCGACCGGGCGCACGGTGTCGCGGCGCAGCGTGCCGCGGCGACGGTCGGCGGACGCGGGCCACACCCCGAGCGCGTCGGCGACCGACGGCAGGAGCACCGCGGCGGCGTGCGCGTAGCCGGCGGCACTGGGGTGGAACTCGTCCCGGCTGAACAGGCTGCGGTCGGTGGCGAAGGTGGGCCCGAGCGCGGAGCCGAGGGAGACGGTGCGTCCCCCGGCCTCGACGACGGCGATGGTCTGCGCAGCGGCCATCTGCCGGCTCCAGCGCCGCGCGAGGGTGCGCAGCGGCTGGCCGATCGGGCGGATGGTGCCCAGGTCCGGGCAGGTGCCCACGACCACCTCGGCACCGGCGGCGGTCAGCCGGCGGACGGCGTCCCCCAGGTGGCGGACGGACACGGCCGGCCGGGTGCGGCTGGTGACGTCGTTGGCGCCGATCATGATCAGCGCGACGTCGGGACGCTCGAGCAGCGCGGCCTCGACCTGGGCGTCCAGCTGGGGCGACTTGGCGCCGGAGACGGCCAGCCGGGTGAGCCGGACGGGGCGCTCGGCGAGCTCGGTCAGCGCCGAGGCGATGAGCACCCCGGGGGTCTGGGCGGCGCGGTCGACGCCCAGGCCGACGGCGCTGGAGTCCCCGAGCACGGTGAAGGAGATCGGCGTGCCGCGACCCCGGCCGTAGACGCCGTCGCCCGAGGGCGGGTCGGGCTGGCGCCGGGCGTCGACCCGGCGCCGCGCGGCCCGGGCCTCCTCGCGCAGCAGCGCGACCAGGACGGCACCGGCCAGGCCCACCCCGCCGCCGCCGTAGGCGGCGCCGGTCGCCAGCCGGCGTGCGGTGCTCGCGCGGATCACGATGCCTCCCTCCGGTCCTGGTCAGGGTCCTCCTGGTTCCCTCCACCGAGGTTATCGACCGCCGATCGTCTGAGCTGTGGCCCTCTCCCCCCGAGGTGTGAGCCACTCCACAGACGTCGACGGGCGGAGCCGGACCATCGTCGAGACGTTCTCCGACCTGGTGGAGGCAGCCGCCCTCCGCGAGGGCGCGATCCCGGGCATCAGCTCGAGCAGGGAGCACCCGGAGGGCCGCTGAGCGCGGCCGGTAGCTCGGCTGCGAGGCGCCCCGCCAGGTCCGCGGCCTCCCACCGGTGCCCGCTGACGGGGATCTCCGCCCGCTCCGCGCGTGGGAGGGAGCGCACCAGCGCGTCCGCGGCGTCGGCCATGAACGGGAACGTGTCCGCGCCCAGGAGCACGAGCACGGGGACGTCGACGGCCGCCCACAGCTGTGACCGGGGTGCGGACTGCGTCCAGGCGAGCGCCTCGGCGTCGGCCTCGAGCGTGGGGGCCATGCGCGCGTAGAGCGGCCAGCGCGGACCGCTGCGCATGGACCGGAACCACTCCGGCGGCATGCCGTCGGTGTAGAGCCGCCACACGGCTTCGGGATCGCCGGCCGCCACACGCGCCCGGACCGCCGCCAGGTACTCCGCGCCGTCGGTCCCGCACTCCCCGCCGAGCGGCACCTCCCACAGCGAGAGCCGCTCCACCCCCGGCAGCTCGGCGGCGGCGGCCAGGGCGATCGCGCCGCCGGAGGAGCTGCCGTGCAGCCATGCCCGCCCGCCCACGGCGGCGACCAGCGCACCGATCGCCGCGACCTCCCGGGCCAGGCCGAAGGGCGGCTCGCCCCCGCTGTCGCCCCGGCCCGGGCGGTCGTGGTGGACGACGTCGAAGCCCCGCCGCGCCAGCTCCGCGGCCAGCGCGCGGGTGTCGGGATCGACGGCGCGGAACTGACCGGCGCCCCCGACCAGGACCAACGGCTGACCGGCACCCACCCGGTCGAAGGCGATCCGGGTGCCGTCCGGGGCGTGCACGTGCTCGGTCATGGTGCTGCAGACCCGGCGCGGCGCCGGAACTCACCGCGCAACCAGCTCAGCGGGTGCGGCGCCCCTTCCGGGCCTTCAGGTAGTCCGCGACGACGAACTCCCCGAGCCGGTCGCTGTCGGGCGTGAACACCCGGCCGCCGGCCCGCTCGGTGAGGTCGTGCACGAAGTGCACCAGCCCCGGGTCGGGGTCCAGGGCGAACACGTTGACCGTCGCGCCGGTGCGGGCCACCCGCTCCACCTCGGCGACGGTGCGGGCGATCGTCTCGGGCATCGGCGGCCAGCAGAAGAACGGCGTCCCGTCGTCCTCCAGGTGCGCCGTCGGTTCGCCGTCGGTGACGACCAGGACGACGGGTTCGGCGTCGTGGTGCTTGGCCAGGAACCGCCGCGCCAGCATGAGGCCGTGCTGCAGGTTGGTGCCCTGCAGGGTGTCCACGGAGAGCTCGGCGAGGGTCGAGGGCGCGAGCACCTGGGCGGTCGAGGCGAACCCGATGATCTCGATGGCGTCCTGCGGGAACCGGGTCGTGACCAGGGAGTGCAGCGCCATCGCCGTCGACTTCGCCGCGCCCCACGTGCCGCGCAGCGCCATGGAGTAGGACAGGTCGACCAGCAGGGCGACGGCCGCCCCGGTGCGCCGCTCGGTCTCCACGACCTCGAAGTCCTCGACGGCGATGCGGACGCGGCGGTCGTGCTCGCTGCGCGGCTCGTGCGCCGTGCGCAGGACGGCGTTCTTCACCGTGCGGACGACGTCGAGCGGCTGCTCGTCGCCGAACCGCCACTCCCGCGAGCTGCCGGTCAGCTCGCCCGCGGCCCCGGCGTCGGCGACGTCGTGGTCACCGCGGCCGGCGGCGTCGAGCTGGGCGAAGACCCGTCGCAGCGCCGTCGCCCCGAGTCGCCGCACGGCCTTGGGGGAGAGCTCCAGCTTGCCGCCGGAGCGGTTGAGGTACCCCTGGCGCTCGAGCTCGGTCTCCATCTGCCGGAGGGCGGCGAGGTCGTCGACGGCGGGCCGGCCGAGCGCCCGCTCCAGGAGCTCCTCGTCGATGTCGGCCAGCGAGGCGCCGGCGTACCCCTGCGAGAGCTGGTTGGACAGCGCCTCCAGGTCGGCGAGCTCGGCCACGGCCGAGGTGGCGTCCCCCATGCCCAGTGCCTGCTCGCCGTCGGGCACCTGGCCGCGCCGGCCCCACGGGAGGTCCGGGCGGGCCTGGCGGAGCGCGTCGCCCAGGTGGGCCATCTCGCTGGCCAGCCCCATGTCCTCCATGGTCTGGGCCATCAGGTCGGAGAGCTCGGCCCGCTGCTCGGGCGACAGGCCGGCCATCATCCGTTCCTGCGCGGCGGCCCGGCGGGCGAGGGAGTCGATGAGCTCCTCGACCGACTGCGGGTCGTCGGGGAAGAACTGGCCGTGCTTCTCCATGAAGTCGGCGAAGCGCTCGTCGGTGTCCTCGCCGCGGTTGTGCGCGTCGACGAGCTGCGAGAGGTCGGCGACCATGTCCTTGATCGCCTGCATGTCCTGCTCGCCGGCGTTCTCCAGCGCCTGCTTCATCTGGGCGAAGGAGCTGTCGAGCACCTCCTTGCGCAGCAGGTCCTGGATCTGGTCGTAGGCCTGCCGGGCCTCGTCGGACCGCCACTGCCAGTCCTTGAGCGCGCGCACCGCGCCCGCGGTCTCCTCGGGGAGGGCGTCGAGCTCGTCCTCGGCCAGCCGGGCGGCGTCGTCCGGATCGGGGAACAGGGCCCGGCGCTCGGCCTCGAGCGCCTTGTCCAGCAGTTCGCGGACCTCCTGCAGCGTGCCGTCCATCCGGCCCGCCGTGCGCGCCTTGCGGAGCCGCTCGCGCACCGAGCGGCGCAGCTCGTCGAGCCCGGGCCGTCCCTCGGCACCGCGGCGCAGCAGCTCGCGCAGCGCCTCGCGCACGCCGCTGCCACCCAGGACGGAGTCGCCGATCTCGTCGACGGCGTTGCCCAGGTCGTAGGGCGGCGCGAGCGGGTCGGGCCCGCCGCGCCAGCGTCCGTAGCGGTAGCCCTTGGCCCCGCGGCGGGTGGTCATCTCACGCCCCGTAGATCGTGCGGCCGCCGTCGGTGTCCTTGGCCAGCCGCCGGGTCAGGTAGAGGCCCTCCAGCGCGAACTCCACCGCGGCCGCCGCCTGTTCGGCGGACTGGTCGCTCTCCGGGACGCCCAGCCGGCCCAGGAGCTCGGCCAGCCGCGGGATCGTGCCGAGCTGCCCCAGCAGGGCCGGCGCGCTCACGAGCTCGCCGGACTCGACGGTCTCCCCGCCGGTGAAGTGCTCCTGGAGGCCGGTGAGGTCCAGGCCGGCGCACCGCGCGCGGAAGGTCTGCGCGGTGGCCTGCCGCAGCAGGTGGTCCAGGATCTCCAGCTCGCGGTCGTCGTCGTTGTCGCTGCCCGAGTCGGAGAACTCGACCTTGCCGCGGCTGGCCGGGACGACGCTGGGCAGGTCGACCACGCGGGCGACCGGCCGGGTCTCCCCGGCGATGGCCGCGCGGCGGACGGCGGAGGCGGCCACGGTCTCCAGCCCCGCGATCGCGAAGCGCGCGCTGACGCCGGAGCGCTGGTCGACGTGCGTGGACTCGCGGACCAGCCGGGTGAACCGGGCGACGATCTCGAGCAGGTGCTCGGGGATCAGCGGAGCGCTGAGGCCGTCCCCGCCCAGCGCGGAGGTCTGCGCCTCCTGCCGCAGGAGGCGGATCTCGTCGGCGAGCTCGATCGGGTAGTGGGTGCGCACCTCGGCGCCGAAGCGGTCCTTGAGCGGGGTGATGATCCGGCCGCGGTTGGTGTAGTCCTCGGGGTTGGCGCTGGCGACCAGCAGCAGGTCCAGGGGCAGCCGCACCCGGTACCCGCGGATCTGGATGTCCCGCTCCTCCAGCACGTTGAGCAGCGCGACCTGGATGCGCTCGGCGAGGTCGGGCAGCTCGTTGACGCTGAAGATGCCGCGGTTGGTGCGCGGGACCAGCCCGTAGTGGACGGTCTCCGGGTCACCGAGGGTGCGGCCCTCCGCCACCTTGATGGGGTCGACGTCGCCGATGAGGTCGCCGACGCTGGTGTCTGGGGTGGCCAGCTTCTCCCCGAACCGCTCGCTGCGGTGCAGCCAGCCCACGGGGGTCGCGTCGCCGTGCTCGGCGATCTGCCGGTGCGCCCACACGCTGATGGGGGCCAGCGGGTGCTCGTTGAGCTCGCTGCCGGTGAGCACCGGGGTCCACTCGTCGAGCAGTCCCACGAGCGTGCGGATCAGGCGGGTCTTGCCCTGTCCGCGCTCGCCGAGGAGCACGAGGTCGTGGCCGGCGATGAGGGCGCGCTCGACCTCGGGCAGCACGGTGTCCTCGAAGCCCACCATGCCCGGCAGGCTGGGCTCGCCGCGGCCGAGGCGGGCGAGCAGGTTGGCGCGGAGCTCGGCCTTGACGGGGCGGGGCACGGCGCCGCTCGCGCGCAGCTCGCCCAGCGTCGTGGCAGCGGGAGAAGGGGATGTCGGTCCGGTAGCGACTCCGGTGGTGTCCGTCACCCCAGGAACGGTACGACGCGGACGGCGGGAACGGAGCGCTCAACAGCACCTTGCCGGGCCGGGATCACGAACGCTGCGATGAGTTCCGCCCTCCGACGCGGTCGTCGTGGGCATGGATCTGCAGCCCGTCGTCCGTCGATCTGCTCCCCGGGGAGCCCGCGAATCCGCTCGGGAACTGTCGGCACCTGGACCTACCGTTGTCCGCATGACCGACGCGATCGTCGTCGAGGGCCTGGTGAAGCGCTTCGGCGCCACCACCGCCCTGGACGGAGTGGACCTGACCGTCGCCGAGGGAACGGTGCTCGGGCTCCTCGGCCCCAACGGTGCCGGGAAGACCACGGTGGTGCGCATCCTCACGACGCTGCTGGAGGCGGACGAGGGGCGGGCGGAGGTGGCCGGGCTCGACGTGGTCGCCGACGCCGACGCCGTCCGCGCCTCGATCGGCCTGACCGGTCAGTACGCCGCGGTGGACGAGTACCTGACCGGCATGGAGAACCTGGAGATGGTGGGCCGGCTCTACCGGTTGCCCAAGTCCGTGGCCCGGCAGCGCGCGGGCGAGCTGCTGGAGCGGTTCGACCTCAGCGGCGCGGCGAACCGTCCGGCGAAGACGTACTCGGGCGGGATGCGCCGGCGGCTGGACATCGCCGCCTCCCTGATCAACCGCCCCCGGGTGCTGTTCCTGGACGAGCCGACCACCGGGCTCGACCCGCGCAGCCGGCTCGGCATGTGGGAGTTCATCTCCGAGCTCGCCGACGGCGGGACGACGATCCTGCTCACCACCCAGTACCTGGAGGAGGCCGACCGGCTGGCCGACCGCATGGTGGTCATCGACCGCGGTCAGGTCATCGCGCGCGGCACCGCCGACGAGCTGAAGGCACAGGTCGGCGGCCAGCGGCTGGAGTTCACGGTCACCGACGCCGCGGTCCTGCCCGCGATGGTCGAGGCGCTGCGTCCGCTGGCGGTCGACGAGCCGCACGTCGACGTCGCGAGCCGGCGGTTCTCGATGCCGGTGAGCGGTGGCGCGGAGGTGCTGGCCGAGGCGTTGCGCCGGCTCGACGGTGCCACCGCCGAGATCTTCGACGTCGGGCTGCGGCGGCCCGACCTGGACGACGTCTTCCTCGCCCTCACCGGCCGCGCGGCCGAGGAGGTCGCTGCCGACGACGACGAGCAGCCGGCCGAGCCGGTCACCACCGGAGGTACCCGATGAGCTCCCTGGGTCTGGCGCTCTCCGACAGCGCCGTCATCACCAAGCGCAACCTGATCAAGGTCAAGCGGGTGCCCGACCTGATCGTCTTCGCGACGCTGTCGCCGATCATGTTCGTGCTGCTGTTCCGGTACGTCTTCGGTGGCGCCATCGTCCTGCCGCCGGACACCAGCTACGGCGAGTTCCTGCTGCCCGGGATCTTCGCCCAGACGGTGATCTTCGGGTCGACGACGACCGGGGCCAGCCTCGCCGAGGACCTGCAGAAGGGGCTGATCGACCGGTTCCGCTCGCTGCCGATGTCCCGGTCGGCGGTCCTGGTCGGCCGGACGGTGGCCGACGCCGGGCTGAACATCATCTCGATCGCGGTGATGGCGCTCACCGGGTTGGCGGTGGGCTGGCGGATCAACACGTCGGTGCCGGAGGCCGTCGGCGGGTTCCTGATGCTGCTGCTCTTCGCCTTCGCGATCTCCTGGGTCATGGCCCTGGTGGGGTTGCTGGTGCGCACGCCCGAGGTGGTCAACAACGCCAGCTTCATCGTGATCTTCCCGATCACGTTCGTGGCCAACACCTTCGTGCCGTTGGAGTCGATGCCGGCGCCGCTGCAGACCTTCGCGGAGTGGAACCCGGTGTCCTCCGTGGTGCAGGCGGCTCGGGAGCTGTTCGGCAACACCTCGTCGCTGGCGCCGACCCCGGACGTGTGGTCGTTGCAGCACCCGGTGACCTACACCCTGATCTGGGTCGTGCTGATCCTCGCGGTGTTCGTGCCGTTGTCGGTCCGGACCTACCGCCGGACGGCCGCGCGCTGAGGTTCGCGATGTAATGGCCGCGATGAGTGCCGCTGAGAACCTGCAGGTGACCCCCGCCAACCCGCTCTTCGTGCCGTCGTCGCTGCCCTTCGGGCTGCCGCCGTTCGACGAGATCACGCCCGAGCACTGCCGGGAGGCGCTGCTGGCGGGGATGTCCGAGCAGCGCGCGGAGGTGGCGACGATCGTGGGAGCGAGCGAACCGCCCGGCTTCGAGAACACCGTCGTCGCCCTGGAGCGCTCGGGCCGGCTGCTGGCGCGGGCGTGGAGCGTCTTCGGCAACCTCACCTCCTCGGTGTCCTCGCCGCGGCTGCGGGAGATCGAGCGCGAGATCGCGCCGCTGGCCGCCGCCCACTCCGACGCGCTGCGGCTGGACCCCGCGCTGTTCGGGCGCATCGCCGCCGTGCACGCCCGGCGCCACGAGCTGGGCCTGGACGCGGAGTCGGTGCGGCTGGTGGAGCGCTACCACCTGGACTTCCAGCTGGCGGGTGCGCAGCTCGACGAGGCGGGACGTGCCCGGCTCACCGAGCTCAACCAGGAGCTGTCCGGCCTGACCACGACCTTCGGGCAGAACGTCCAGCTGGCCATGGAGGCCGCCGCCGTGCACGTGGACGACGTCGCGCAGCTCGACGGGCTCGGCGCGGAGGAGATCGCCGCCGCGCGCACCGCCGCGTCCGACCGCGGGCTCGAGGGCTGGCTGCTGCCGTTGCTGCTGCCCACCCGTCAGCCGGTGCTGGCCAAGCTGCGGAACCGGGACCTCCGCCGCCGGGTGCACGAGGCGTCGGTGGGGCGGGCGTCGTCCGGGGAGCACGACAACGGGCCGGTGGCGCTGCGCATCGCGACCCTGCGGGCCGAGCGGGCCCGCCTGCTCGGCTTCGACACCCACGCCGACCTGGTGCTGGCCGACCAGACGGCCCGGACCACCGAGGCCGTCGACGCGATGCTGGCCTCCATGGTGCCGGCGTCGGTCGCCAACGCCCAGGCCGAGGCGGCGGTGCTGGCGGAGGCCGCCGCCCGGGACGGCGTCGAGCTGGCCCCCTGGGACTGGTCGTTCTACAGCGAGCAGGTGCGCGCCGAGCGCTACGCCGTCGACACCGCCGCCCTGCGGCCCTGGTTCGAGCTGGACCGGGTCCTCGTCGACGGGGTCTTCCACGCCGCCGAGCTGCTGTACGGCTTCCGCTTCACCCCGCGCCCCGACCTGGCCGGCTACCACCCCGAGGTGCGGGTGTGGGAGGTGTCCGACGCCGACGGCACGGCGGTCGGTCTCTACCTGGGCGACTACTTCGCGCGCGAGGGCAAGCGTGGCGGCGCCTGGATGAACTCCTTCGTGACCCAGTCGCGGCTGCTCGGCACCTCGCCGGTGGTCGTCAACAACCTCAACGTCTCCCGGCCGCCGGCCGGTCAGCCGGCGCTGCTCACGCTGGACGAGGTCGACACGCTGTTCCACGAGTTCGGGCACGCGCTGCACGGGCTGAGCTCGTCGGTGACCTACCCGCGCTTCGCCGGTACCAGCGTGCCGCGCGACTTCGTGGAGTTCCCCAGCCAGGTGAACGAGATGTGGGCGATGTGGCCGGAGGTCCTCGCCCACTACGCGCGGCACGTCGACACCGAAGAGGCGCTCCCGGCCGAGGTCGTCGAGGCGGTCGAGGCCGCCCGCCTCTGGGGCGAGGGGTTCGCGACCCTGGAGTACCTGGCCGCGACCCTGCTCGACCAGGCCTGGCACCGGGTCACGCCCGACGCCACCATCGGCGACCCGGTGGAGTTCGAGCGGGCCGCCCTGGAGGAGGCCGGGGTCGCCTCGGACCTCGTGCCGCCGCGCTACCGGACGACGTACTTCAACCACGTCTTCGCCGGTGGCTACTCCGCCGGCTACTACTCCTACATCTGGTCCGAGGTCCTCGACGCCGACACGGTGGAGTGGTTCAAGGAGAACGGTGGCCTGAGCCGGGCCAACGGTGACGCCTTCCGGCAGAAGCTGCTCGCCGTCGGCGGTTCGATCGACCCGCTCGCGGCCTTCCGCGCCGTCCGCGGCCGCGACGCCGACCCGGCCCCGCTGCTCCGACGCCGAGGCCTGGCTCCGGCCTGACCGCGCGCACTCACAACCAGGGGAGCGAGAGCACCAGGTCCAGGTCGTCGGGCGACTCGCCGTCGCGGACCAGCCGGTTGGGCTGGTGGTGGCCGCACGCTGTGCAGCGGTGCACCACCTGCCAGCCCTTGCCCGACTTCTCCACCAGCCCGATCGGCTCCATGGGCTGCCGGCACAGGCTCGCCCGGTCGCCGGGGAGGTCGTCGACGTGCAGCGACCACAGGCAGTACGGGCAGTGGTTGCGGTAGTGCCCGTCGGTGTTTGCGGGCACCGGGAGGGCGCAGTGGACGCAGGCGAACCCGGTGTTCTCTGCCCGACGGGAGCGGGTCACCGAGAGGTCAGGGGACGAACGGCTCGACGCCCACGACCTCGACGGTCATGTCGCGGCCGTTGGGGGCCTGGTAGGTCACCGTGGCACCGGGAGCGGCGCCCGTGATCGCCGCGCCCAGCGCCGACTCGGGGGAGTAGACGTCCAGGTCCGTCGTGCCGGCGATCTCGCGCGACCCGAGCAGGAACTTCTCGGTCTCGTCGTCGCCGGCGAACCGGATGGTGATGACGGTGCCCAGGGCGGCGTTGGTCGCCGTCGTCGGGGGCTCGCCCACCTGCGCCTTGCGCAGCAGATCGGTGAGCTGGCGGATCCGGCCCTCCTGCTTGCCCTGCTCGTCCTTGGCCGCGTGGTACCCGCCGTTCTCCTTGAGGTCGCCCTCCTCGCGGCGGGCGTTGATCTCGGCGGACATCGCGGGGCGGTTCGCCACCAGCTCGTCGAGCTCGGCCTTGAGCCGGTCGTAGGCGTCCTGGGTCAGCCAGACGCCCTGGTCCTGCTGGTCAGTGGGGGAGGACACGACTACTCCTGAAAATTCGGGAGGCCGCCCCCGATCGGGGGCGGCCGCTGGTCGAACGGCCAAGCTAACACCGCGTCCGGGCCGGCTGCACGTACCGGACACCGCCCCGGGGATACGGAACCGTAGCGGCTCCGGAGTGACGAGGCACACATGTCCCCCGTCCGGGGGCACCCACCTGGGCGGTTGCCGGACGGGCGCCGGTGGGGCCCGCCGGCTCCGGTGCGCGACGGGGGACAATGCACCGGTGACCCGACCCGACCAGCTGCGCCTGCTCGCCGTGCACGCCCATCCGGACGACGAGTCGAGCAAGGGCGCCGCCACCATGGCCAAGTACGTCGCCGAAGGCGTCCGCGTCATGGTGGCCACCTGTACCGGCGGCGAGCGCGGCTCCGTGCTCAACCCCGCGATGGACCGTCCCGACGTCTGGGAGCGACTGCCCCAGATCCGGGTGGAGGAGATGGCCAAGGCGCGCGAGATCCTCGGCATCGAGCAGGAGTTCCTCGGCTTCGTCGACTCCGGCCTGCCCGAGGGCGACCCGCTGCCTCCGCTGCCGGAGGGGTGCTTCGCGCTCGTGCCGCTCGAGGAGGCCGCCGCGCCGCTCGTGGCGCTGATCCGCCGGTTCAAGCCGCAGGTGATCACCACCTACGACGAGCGTGGCGGCTACCCCCACCCCGACCACATCAAGACGCACGAGATCTCGGTGCACGCCTTCGAGGCGGCGGGCGACCCGGACCGCTACCCGGAGCTCGGCGAGCCCTGGCAGCCGAGCAAGCTCTACTACCACATGAGCTTCACGCTGCCCCGGACGAAGGCGCTGCACGAGGCGATCCTGGCCACCGGCGCCGAGTCGCCCTACACCGAGTGGCTGGCCAACTGGGACCCCGCGCGCGACATCAGCCACCGGGTGACCACGCGGGTGCCGTGCGGTGAGTACTTCGAGGTCCGGGACGCCGCGCTGATCGCGCACGCCACCCAGATCGACCCGCTGGGCCGCTGGTTCGCCTGCCCGATCGACACCCAGCGCGAGATCTGGCCGACGGAGGACTACGAGCTGGCCCGCTCGCTCATCGACTCGACGGCGCCGGAGGACGACCTCTTCGCCGGGCTGCGCAGCGAGGTGGGCGTCCGATGAGCCCCGCCGTCGGCGCACTTCTGGCCGCGGAGCGGCAGCAGCTGCCCGAGGACATCGGGAAGGCCGGCCCGCTGGGTCTGCTGCTGATCGTCGTCCTGCTGATCGCCGTCGCGGTGCTGGTGAAGTCGATGGCCGGTCACCTGAAGAAGGTGCCCCGCAGCTTCGACCCCGACGACGCGCTGCCCGAGGTGCCGGACACGCCTGCCGAGCTGGTCGAGCCGGCCCCGGGCGAGGAGCTGCTGGACGACCTGCGACGCCGGCCGCTGGCGATCGAGCCACCCCGGAACGACAGGAGCCGGCCGGAGGGCCCTGCGGCGCAGGGCTGACTCCGGCCGGCCGTCGCCGGTCGCGCGCCTACCAGCGGTGCGCGACGTCGATGACGACGCGCGCCTCCGTTCTGCCCGGGCCGGGCAGAACGGTGACGCGGAACGGCAGCCGGGCTCGCGTGCCGACGCCGAGCGTCGACTGCCCCTCGAACGAGCCGGCCCAGGCCACCTGGCGGAACGTCGGGTAGCCCGACACGTCCACGGCCTCGCTCCGGCTGCGGGGCGTGTAGGTCGCGCGCCCGCCGTCGTCGTACGCCGCCGTCCGGACGATCACCTGCAGATCGGCGCCGCCGCGCAGGGGAACGGGCCGCCCGCTGCCGTCCGCGGAGACCTGGGCGACGTAGCGCACGTCGTAGCCGCGGAAGCCGCGGGCGTCGTCCAGGTCGATGACGAGCCGGTCGAAGCATGCGTGCCGGCCGGCCCGGACGTCGTCGAGGGTGGCGCCCGCCGGCGCGCTCCCCGCGCCGACCTCGGGCTGGGAGCCCCACGTGAGGCCGCAGTAGGGCGCGGCCTGCGCGGGACCGGGGACGAGGACGGCGGCGAGCACCGCCGTCGTGGTGAGGGTGAGTCGACGGATCCACTGACGGGACATGGCGGGCCTCCTGGTGGGGTGTGTGGCCGCCTGAAGGGTCCCGCCGACACGCGCGCTAGCACCATGGGACCCGAACGGCAGGGATTGTCGAACCATCGGCGTGTCTCTGGGCAAGAGTTCGCCTCTTCGGCCGCGGATCTCGGCGGCTGCTCTGGCGCATGTCGCCAACGGAGCGTTGGCCTCACCGTGGGTGAGGTGTCCGCTGTCGGCGCAAGAAATCGCCTTCCACGCGAGGTGATCCGGCATACGGTGTAAGCGTGTAATCAACAACCCAGGAGGCTGTCATGCATGCACATCGATTCGCCGACGCCGATCTCGGAGCCGGCTTCCGCCGCGGCCGGGGTCGTGGCCCCGGGGGCCGTGGCCAGGACGCTCCGCCCCCGGTGGAGCGCGCCGAGGTCGCCGGCTGGTTCGCCGGACGGCTGCCGGACGGCTGGTTCACCGGACCGGTCGAGCTGACCATCGACCGGGACGAGATCACCGTGGTGGGCACGCTGCCCGAGCCGGCCGCCGGTGAGGGCGACGCCGCAGCCGCCCAGGCCGGGCGCATCGCGCGGTTCCGCGAGGACACCCGGCGCGAGCGGATGGCGATCGCGGACGCCGCACAGCAGCGCTACGGACGATCGGTGGCGTGGGGCGCGGCCTGCGGGGATGTCCGCGAGCTGTTCACGACGCTGTCGATGCCGGTCATGACCCGTCTCCGGCAGCCCGAGCGGCTGGTGCTGGACACCCTCGTGGACGCCGGGGTCGCTCGGTCCCGGTCGGAGGCGCTGGTCTGGGCCGTGCGCCTCGTGGGCCGGAACGCCGAGGAGTGGCTGGCCGAGCTGCGGGCCGCGATGGCGTCCGTGGAGGAGGTCCGGGCGAGGGGGCCGCAGGCCGGCTGATCTGCCAGGCTCCGGGTGTGTCCGCTCACCTGGAGCTGCTGCGCACCGCCTACGGCGACCTCGCCGAGCTGCTGCACGAGGTCGCCGCGGGCGGCGACGAGTGGGCGCCGACCGGGTGCCGCGGGTGGACGGTGCTCGACCTCGGGTTCCACCTGCTCGGCGACACCCGGCGGGCCCTCGTCGGGCTGAACACCCCGGCGCCCGGGCCGGCGGACCACGACGCCGTCACCTACTGGCGCGGCTGGCGCCCGCCCGGCCCCGGGGACGACGAGGCGCTGCGCCGCACCCGGGTGGTCGCCAGCACGGCGATCGCGTCCGCCGACCTCGCCGCCGCCTACGCCGAGAGCACCGCGGCAGTGCTCGTGGCCGCCTCGCGCGTGCCGGCGGGGCAGCTGGTCCACACGCAGGGTCGGGTGATGGAGGTCGACGACGTGCTCTCCACGCTCGCCGTCGAGGCCGCCGTCCACCACCTGGACCTCGTGGCGCACCTCGACCGCCGGGGACCGGGCCCGGCGCCGCTGGCGGAGGTCCGCCGGGTGCTGGAAGGTCTGCTCGGAGGGCCGCTGCCCGCCGGGTGGGACGACGTCACTGCCGCCCGGCGGGGCACCGGCCGGGAGCCGCTGAGCGACGCCGACCTCGCCGAGCTGGGCCCTGCGGCCGCGGCGTTCCCGCTCTTCGGCTGAGCGGGTGACCGGCCCGCCGCGCCGACCAGGGACACTGGGTCCCGTGCCCGCCGACCCCGTCCCCGCCGCGACCGACGTCCTGGTGGTCGGGGCGGGACCGGCCGGCTCCGCGGCCGCGGCCTGGGCGGCACGCGGCGGCTCCGACGTCGTCCTCGCCGACGCCGCCGTCTTCCCCCGGGACAAGACCTGCGGTGACGGCCTGACGCCGCGCGCCGTCGCCGAGCTCGACCGGCTCGGGCTGGGCGACTGGTCGCGGAGCCGTGCCCTCAACCGCGGCCTGCGGGCGGCCGGCTTCGGACGCGAGTGGCAGCTGCCCTGGCCCGGCGGCGACCTCCCCGACCACGGGAGTGCGGTGCCGCGCACCGAGCTGGACGCGCGCATCCGGCAGGTCGCCCTGGACGCGGGCGCCACCGCCCTGGACGGCGCCCGGGCCGTCGACGTCGAGCGGGACGGCGAGCAGGTCCGCGCCGTGGTGTTCGAGCACGCCGGAGGTGAGCGGTCGACGGTGTCCTGCCGGCGGCTCGTCGTCGCGGACGGCGTGCGCTCCCCGCTGGGCCGGGTGCTGGGCCGCGAGTGGCACCGCGACACCGCCTACGGGGTGGCCGCGCGCGGCTACGTGCGCTCGAGCCGCAGCGACGACGAGTGGATCTCCTCGCACCTGGAGCTGCGCGGGGTCGACGGCGAGCTGCTCTCGGGCTACGGCTGGATCTTCCCGCTGGGCGCGGAGGCCGGTGAGGTGAACATCGGCGTCGGGACGCTGGCCACGGCGCGCCGTCCGGCAGGGGTCCAGCTCCGGCCGTTGCTGCAGAAGTACACCGACGCCCGCCGGGGCGAGTGGGGGATCGAGGGCGACGTCCGGCTGCCGGCCTCGGCGCTGCTGCCGATGGGTGGGGCGGTGTCGGGCGTGGCCGGGCGCAACTGGGCGCTCATCGGTGACGCGGCCGGCTGCGTGAACCCGCTCAACGGCGAGGGGATCGACTACGGCCTGGAGACCGGGCGGTCGATCGCCGAGCTGCTCGACGAGCCCGACTGGTCGACGGCCTGGCCGGCCACCCTGCGGCGGCACTACGGGGAAGCGTTCTCCATCGCCCGGCGCCTGGCCGGTCTCCTCACCCTCCCGCGGTTCCTGCCCGCCGCCGGACCGGTGGGGATGCGGTCCCGGCCGCTGATGACGGTGGCGCTGCGGGTGATGGGCAACCTGGTGTCCGACTCCGACCGCGACCTCACCGCCCGGCTGTGGCGGACCGCCGGCCGGCTCTCCGTGCGCCTGGACGACCGCCCGCCCTTCAGCTGATCCGCGGCGCACCGCGCCCGGTGCCCGCCTGCGTGCACTACTGCGCACCCAGTACGGCGGGGAGGGGCAGCGGATCGACTCCGACCCGCCCGCGCCGGCCGACGCCTTCCCCCAGCGGCAGCGCGTCCTCGGCTACGACGACGAGGGCAACCCGAGGTGGAGCACCGTGAGCGGGGTGGCTCAGGTGAGCGGGGAGTTGTACATCGCGAAGTAGACGGCGATGTAGTGGCAGATCGCCGCCACGACGGTCATCGCGTGGAAGACCTCGTGGTAGCCGAACGTGCCGGGCCAGGGGTTGGGCCGCTTGATGCCGTACGCGATGCCGCCGAGCGTGTAGAGCACGCCGCCGACCGCCAGCAGCACCAGGGAGGCGACCCCCGCGAAGTGCAGGATGTCGGTCAGCACGAAGACCGCCACCCAGCCCAGGCCGATGTAGAGCGGCACCCCGACCCAGCGCGGAGCGGTCGGCCAGGTCATCTTCAGCGTCACGCCGCAGAGGGCGCCGATCCAGACCACCCCGAGCACCCAGAAGCCGGTCACCCGGTCGACGGCCAGCAGTGCGAAAGGCGTGTACGTCCCGGCGATGAACAGGAAGATCATCGAGTGGTCGAGCCGCTTCATGATCCGCCAGCCGCGCGGTGACCAGCGGCGTCGGTGGTACAGGGCGCTCACACCGAACAGTCCGCAGATCGTCAGGGAGTAGAGCGTGACCGACAGCCCGGCGCGCAGGCTCTCCACGTAGCCCAGCGGGATGAGCACGGCCCCGGCCACGATCGCGCCGAAGAAAGAGAAGAGGTGCAGCCAGCCACGCATGCGGGGCCGGGTGTCGGGGTGGGTCCAGTCCTTGTCGGCGAAGTCGTCGGCGGTCCACGCGCGGTCGACGCGCTCGCCCTCCTCGAGGACGGCGGTGACGGCCTCCTGCCGCGGTGCCTCGATCTCCGCGCTGTCGACCTCCACCCGGACGGGCTCGCCTGCGGACCGGTCGGGGAAGCTCATGCTCCGAGGTTACGGAGCCGTAGCTTCCGCGTCACCCGCACGCCGTGTGAGCTTGTCGGCGGGCGCAAGGTGCGGGCCCCCTGCCGCCGCCGGGGGTGGGGCCTAGGGTGACGCCCGTGGGGGTGCGGCGCGTGGTACGGGAGGCGCTGACCCGTCTCTACGAACGCCGCCTGGCGCGTGCCCTGGTCGGAGCCGACGTGCCGCGCCACGTCGGCGTGATCATGGACGGCAACCGGCGCTGGGCCCGGTCGATCGGGCTGGAGGACGTCGCGCACGGCCACCGTCGGGGCGCCAGCAAGATCGTCGACCTGCTGGGCTGGTGCGACGACGCCGGCGTCCAGGTGGTCACCCTCTTCATGCTCTCCACGGACAACCTGCGCCGTCCCGAGCCCGAGCTCAGCGCGCTGCTCCGGATCATCGAGGACGTCGCCGTCGACCTGTCCGGCCCGGGACGACGGTGGAAGGTCAACGCCATGGGGGCGCCCGAGGTGCTCCCGCCGGAGACCGTCGCCGTCCTCAAGCAGGCCGAGGAGGACACCCGGGACCGCCCGGGCGCGACGGTCAACCTGGCGGTCGGGTACGGCGGACGGCGGGAGATCGCCGACGCGGTGCGCTCGCTGCTCACCGAGCACGCCGCCCGCGGCACCTCCCTGGAGGACCTGGTCGAGGCGCTGGAGGTCGAGCACATCGCCGAGCACCTCTACACCCGGGGACAGCCCGACTGCGACCTGGTCATCCGCACCAGCGGCGAGCAGCGCATGTCCGGCTTCCTGCTGTGGCAGACGGCCAACGCCGAGTTCCACTTCACCGACGTCTACTGGCCCGACTTCCGCCGGGTCGACTTCCTCCGCGCGCTGCGCGACTACTCCGCCCGGCACCGCCGCTTCGGCGGGTGACCGGCGGCTGGAAGACTGCGCGCATGACCGCCGGAGCCCTCGACCTGCCCGCCGAGTACGTGCGGCTGGGGCTGCGCTTCGACCGGCTGGAGCCCGGTTTCGTCGACGCCTACACCGGTGATCCGCGCACCCGGGCCCAGGTGCAGGACGAGCCGGCGCCGACCCCGCAGCAGCTGCGCGACCGCGCCCGCGACCTCCTCCGCGAGCTCGACTCCGCCGGCCTCGCGGCCGACCGGACGGAGTTCCTGCGGGGCCAGCTGACCGGCCTGGAGTGCAGTGCCCGCAAGATGAGCGGCGAGCCGGTCGGCTTCGTGGAGGAGGTCTCCCGCTACTTCCAGGTGGACGTGACCCTGGGGGACGAGGCCGACTACGCCGTGGCCCACTCCGAGCTGGATGCGCTGCTGCCCGGCGCGGGATCGCTGACCGAGCGGTACGCCGCCCACCGCCGTCGCGAGGAGTGCCCGCCGGACCGGCTGGAGGCGGCGGTGCACGCCCTGTCGAGCGCGCTCCGCGACCGGGTCCGCGGCCGGTACGGGCTGCCCGAGGTGGAGACCGTCCGGTACGAGGTGGTCACCGACAAGCCGTGGTCGGGCTTCAACTACTACGAGGGTGCCTACCGCTCGCGCGTGGCGATCAACGCCGACCTCCCGCACCGGCTCTCCCAGCTGGCGCACCTCGTCGCCCACGAGTCCTACCCGGGACACCACACCGAGCACTGCCGCAAGGAACGGGGGCTGGTGGAGCGGTCCGGCCGGGCCGAGCACACCGTCTTCCTCGTCAACACCCCCGAGTGCCTCATGGCCGAGGGGCTGGCCGACCTCGGCGTCGAGGCCGCGATCGGCGCCGGCTGGGGGGCGTGGGGGGCGGAGATCCTCGGCGACCTCGGCCTGCGCTTCGACGGGCACCTGGCCGAGCGGATCGCCGCTGCCGCGGCGCCGCTGAACCGGGTGCGGCAGGACGCGGCGATCATGCTGCACGACCGCGGCGCCGGCGCCGACGAGGTGGCCGCCTACCTGCAGCGCTGGTCGCTGGTCGCCGGCGACCGGGCCCGCCAGCAGATCCGCTTCCTGACCGACCCGCTGTGGCGCGCCTACATCTCCACCTACGTCGAGGGCTACGGGCTGCTGGCACGGTGGCTGGACGACCGCCCCGCGGACCAGCCGGTCGCCGACCGCTTCCTCCGGCTGCTCGACGAGCCGTTGACCCCGGCCGCCGTCGCCGGCGAGCTCGCGGCGGCCTGACCGTCGTGCGCCGCCGGGATCCGCAGCGCGCCCGGGTGCTCGGGCTCTGGACGGCGGGGTGGCTGGCCGTCTTCCTCGTCGTCGGCATGGTCCGGCTGGGGGAGCCGTCGGTGCAGTGGCCGGTGCTCGCCGTCCCGCTGCTCTGGGCGCTGGTCGCCCTGCGTCCCCGCAGGCGCGGTGCGGCCGTCGACGACGGGTACGACGAGGAGCCCGACCACTGGGACGACGACCGCTGGGACGACGGGTGGGACGACGACGGCGCCGCCCGGCCGCCCTGGGACGCGCCGTCCGGCCCTCGCCCGGCGGAACGCACCGACACCGTGGAGCGCCCGGCGCTGCGCCGTCCCTCCGGGTACGACGAGTGGGACGGCCGCCGGGGCAGCTGAGCCGGCCACCCCGCTCCGGAGGGTGGGATGGGCGTGGCAGATGTGACCCCTCCAGGTGAACGTTGTGTTCCCTCCGGGGTGGTCGCGGCGCTTTCGTCGGTGGCCCGTCCTACCGTCGCAGGTGTTCGGCCCGGAGTTTCCCGGGCCGTGCACGGGAGGCCCGGTTGGTTCTGACGAGTTCGTCGACCAGGGGGGCCGGCACCCGGCCTCCGAGCCGGGGCCCGGCCGCCACTGAGACGGGGCGCGCCGTGCGCCCCTCGGGAGCCGACACGTGAATCCTCGCCGCACGTACGTCCTCGACACCTCCGTCCTGCTGTCCGACCCCGGCGCGCTGCTGCGGTTCGGCGACTCCGACGTGGTGCTCCCGCTCGTCGTCATCGGTGAGCTGGAGGGCAAGCGCGACCACCCCGAACTGGGCTGGTTCGCCCGCCAGTCGCTGCGCATGCTCGACGACCTGCGCGTCCGCCACGGCCGGCTCGACGCCCCGGTGCCGGTGGGGGAGGCCGGCGGCACCCTGCACGTGGAGCTCAACCACAGCGACCCGTCGGTCCTGCCGGCCGGCTTCCGCAACGACAGCAACGACAGCCGGATCATGGTCGTCGCGCTCAACCTCCGCGCAGAGGGCCGCGACGTCTGCCTGATCACCAAGGACGTGCCGCTGCGGGTGAAGGCGGCCGCGGTGGGCCTGGCGACCGACGAGTACCGGGTGCACGACGCCGTCGACACCGGCTGGACCGGGATGGCGGAGATCCCGGTCGACGACGCCGAGATCGACGAGCTGTACGAGGGCGGCCAGGCGTTCCTGCCGGCGGCCGCCGAGCTGCCCACCCACACGGGGCTCGTGCTGCTCTCCTCGCGCGGATCGGCGCTGGGCCGGGTGCTGCCGGACAAGCACGTGCGGCTGGTGCGCGGCGACCGCGAGGCCTTCGGGCTGCACGGCCGCTCCGCCGAGCAGCGGGTGGCCCTCGACCTGCTCCTGGACCCCGACATCGGCATCGTCTCGCTCGGCGGACGGGCGGGCACGGGCAAGTCGGCGCTGGCGCTGTGCGCCGGGCTGGAGTCGGTGATGGAGCGCCGGGCGCACAAGAAGGTGGTCATCTTCCGGCCGCTGTACGCCGTGGGCGGCCAGGAGCTCGGCTACCTGCCCGGCAGCGAGAACGAGAAGATGTCGCCCTGGGCCCAGGCGGTCTACGACACCCTGGGGGCGCTGGTCTCGACCGCCGTGCTCGACGAGATCGCCGACCGCGGGCTCATCGAGGTGCTGCCGCTCACGCACATCCGGGGGCGGTCGCTGCACGACTCGTTCGTGATCGTCGACGAGGCGCAGTCGCTGGAGCGCGGCGTGCTGCTGACCGTGCTCTCGCGGCTGGGCGCCGGTTCGCGGGTGGTGCTCACCCACGACGTCGCGCAGCGCGACAACCTGCGGGTGGGCCGGCACGACGGCATCGCCGCCGTGGTGGAGAACCTCAAGGGGCATCCGTTGTTCGCCCACATGACGCTGACCCGGTCGGAGCGCTCGCCGATCGCGGCCCTGGTGACCGAGATGCTGGAGGACCTCCCGCTCTGACCCTCGCTCGCGCGGGGTTCGGCCCCCCATTGCGGGCGTTGTTCGCGAGTTGATGGCCGTGCAGGGTGGCCACCACCCGAACGACGCCCGCAATGCGGTCACCCGTACTGCCGGTGGGACCGGTCGTGCGCCCGACTCACCCGCTCGCCGAGCCGGGCGGGATGGAGGAGGTCGTCCCACGTCCAGCGCACGACCGGCCACCCCTCGTCGCGGATGAGGTCCTCGCGGCGCTTCTCCTCGAACACGACGTCGCCCGGCTGCTGTCCCGGCCGGAGCCATCGGCCGTATGTGATCCGTCCGTCGAACTCACCGACCACGGCGGCCGGCTCGGAGTCGAGCGGACGTGGGTCGTGCACGGCTGCCAAGGAGCGAACTCGGCCCGCAATGCAGGATCGCGGGCGCCGGGTCAGGCGGCGGGTTCGTCCGGGGAGACCTGCGCCGGACGCCGGCGCTCGTTCTTCGCCGGCGGCCGCGGAGCGATCGCCAGCCGCAGCAGGGCCACCGCACCCCAGGCTGCGGCCAGGCACCACGGCAGCCGCATGGTCACCTCGTCGGCGCTGAGGTCACCCCGGAGCCCGAGCGCGAGCACCGGGAGGGCCAGCACGAACCCGACGAGGAGGACGTCCCAGCGCAACGGGTTCATGCGGGTGCGCTCTCCAGCCGCTCGCAGAGGACCGAGGCCCACCGGTGCGGAGTGGCGCGCAGGCCGTCGACGACGGCGACCGGGGCGACCAGGCCGTCCAGGACGACGGCGGGGTCGGCGGACAGGTCGGTGTCCTGGACGATGAGCGCGTCCACACGGGCCAGGCCGCCGAGCCAGTGCTCGATGTCCTCGGGCTTGCGGGTCGCCTCGACGACCGCCCAGACCGCGACCGGCGACCAGATCGCCAGCATCTGCGCCATCCAGTAGGCGTCGGACCGCAGCGGCGCGTCGACGGCCACGATCGTGACGCTGCCGGACGTGGCGGCGTCCTGGCGGCGGCGCAGCGCGGCGTCGATCGTGCTCATCCGGCCGGCCTCGGGGGACAGCCCCACGAGGTCGCCGCGGGTCGCCCACTGCACCCGGTCGGGGTCCAGCCGCATGGTGGCGGCGAGCGAGCGGGCGGCGCGCAGGGTCTCGACGCCCGGACCCACCACGAACAGCACGTCGCCGGCGCCGGTCGGCAGCTCCGGCGCCTCCGGCAGCCGCTGCGCCAGCGCGCGGGTGAGCGCGGCGTAGATGCCGTCGGCCGCGACGTCGGCGGTGAAGGTCGGGCCGAGCAGGTCGGAGGGGACACCGAGCGCGCTCAGGCGCGACAGCACCTCGGCCGGCGTGCTCGGCGGGGCGATGCGCACGCGCGACGGGCGCGGCGGCACGGGCGCGGGCAACTCCGGCGCGTCCAGCAGGCCCGAGCCGTCGGCCTCGATGAGGTCCGCGAGCTCGGCGAGGTCGGCCAGCTCCGGCATGTCCGGCGTCTCGGGCGTGGCCATCAGCGGACCGACCGGCAGCCGGGTCACCGTGGCCAGGAGCTCGGTCGTCCGGGGGGACGCCGGGATGTCGTCGGCAGCCGGGGACGCGGTGGACGGCGCGGCGGGGACCCGGGACGACGACGGCGGCACGGGCGGCCGGCCGCTGCGCGGAGGAACGGGCGGCAGCCCCCGGCCCCGCGACGGCGAGCCGGGCAGCAGCGACAGCGGGGGCATCACGGTGGTCTGGTCCATCGTCATCGACCGGCCGACGGGCGCGGGGTCGCTGGCTGTGCGGGCCAGTGCGGGCGCGATCTCCAGGTCGACGTCGGAGCCGGCGGTCTCCTGGATGGCCTCGGCGACGGCGGCCTCGGCGACGGCGGTCTCCGCTCGGCGGTCTCCGGCTCGGTGGTCTCCGCGTCAACGGTCCCCACCTCGTCCGTGTCCTCGGCCGTGGCGGACGCGTCGGCGGGAACCTCGAGGGCGGGAGTGTCCGTCTCGTCCTGTTCGGGCGACGCCGGAGCGGCGGACGCCGCTGCCTGCGTGCCGAAGAGCGAAGGCTCGGCGACGGGCTCGTCCGCGGGGGCGACCGGCCGGGTCTGCCTCACCTCGGCCCAGATCGGCGCCTCCGGCTCGACGGTGGACGAGGTCGGCGCCGGGGCGGGGCTGACCTCGCCCCACAGGCCGACGGAGGCCGACGG
The DNA here is from genome assembly GCA_963747895.1 of uncultured Actinomycetota bacterium. Taxonomy (GTDB): domain Bacteria; phylum Actinomycetota; class Actinomycetes; order Mycobacteriales; family Geodermatophilaceae; genus Blastococcus. Next base: position 210,814 of record CAVVGX010000006.1, on the reverse strand, counting down.
GGCCGCGGCGGGGGCCGGTCCCGCGGCGGGGGCCGCTGCCTGAGCGGACGGCAGGGGACCGAAGAGGTCGGTGTTCGCCGGGAGATCAGCCGGCACGGGGGCGGGCGCCTCCGGAGCCACCGGCGCCGGCAGCTCGTCGACGGCGGGTTCCACCGGGGGGGTCTGCGGCGCGTCGCCGGCGACCACCCGGCGCAGGATGCCGGCCAGTGCGTCGTCGGAGTGTCCCTCGGCCAGGGCCGCACGCAGCACCTCGGCGATCGCCACCTCGCGCGGGACCGGCGGGGAGGTCGCCGCGGGCGGCTCCTCGACCGGGGTCCCGCCGACGGACGACCCGGCCGCGAAGGAATCGACCGTGAACGACTCGGGCTCGAACGACTCGGGCTCGAACGACTCGGGCTCGAACGACTCGGGCTCGAACGGACTCCGGCTCGAACGATCCGGCAGCGAAGGCTTCCTCACCGAACGAGAGGTCGTCCGCCCACGGGGCGGACCCCGTCCGCTCGTCGACCGACGTGGAGGGCGGCGCGATGACCTGGTCTCCCACCGTTTCCTCCTTCTGGCGGGTCGCACGCGACCACACCGCTTGCTGCTCCGTTGGTTCGACGTCGTGCTCGGGGGCGGGTTCCGGCTCGGGCTCGGGCGCCCGGTGCCGGTCGACCCCGGTCCGCGTCGCGTCCGCGGTCTCCAGCGCCTCGCGCACCGCGTGCTGCACGTCCCGGTCGCCGGCCACCATCCGCGCGAGCGCGGCGGTGAAGGGCGAGGGCGCGTCGCCCGCCCCCTCCAGCGCCTCCGCGACGTCGGCAGCGGCGTCGTCCCGGGGGGACGAGGTGGAGGTCTCCCGCGTGGCGCGCGGGAAGCTGGCCAGCGCGACACCGGGCCGGGCGGTGGGCTCGGGGGCTCCGGGGCGGGACGAGGTGCTCCGCTGCTGCTCGGCCGGCGCGGCGGCCATCCCGAGGAGGCCGGCGAGCTCGTCGACGCGCTCGTCGTCGGCGGGCCGGCCACGGGGCGCAGGGACCTCGGCGTGACGGTCGGCGGCAGCGGCGGTCGCGCGCGCGTCCGTCCGCGACGCCGCAGCGGGCCGGGCGGCCTCGGCGGCCCACGCGGCGGCGCCGTTGCGCGGCGGGGCGGTGCGCGCCCGGGCCGGCGCGGCCGAGGCCAGCGGCGAGCCGAACGCGGCCAGGCGCCCGGTGTCGGGGTCCTCGGTCAGGGCGCCGGCCGGGCGCGCGGGAGCGGCCACGGGCAGGCCCGGGGCGCCGAACGGGTCGGGTGCCACCTCGGCGACGTAGCGCTCGGTCGCGAAGAACCCGAGCACCCCGCCCGAGCGGACGCGACGGACCCCGACGACGCGGGCGGCCGGGCCGAACTGCTCGCGCGCGGCCGCGATGGCGTCGTCGCGGGTGGCAGCCTCAACGGATCGCAACGGCACCGCTCACCACTCCCAGCGACTCGATCTGGGCTGTCCGGGAGACCTCGGCGTACGAGATCACCGGAAGCCGGGGCAGGACCTGGCGCATCAACCGGGCCAGGGCGGGCCTGACCTGCGGCGAGCAGACGAGCACGGGGGAGAGCCCCTGCCGCTCGGCGTCCTCGAGCAGCCCGCTGCACCCGACGACCAGGGCGTCGACGGCGCCGGCGTCCAGGGCCAGGACGGCGCCGCCCTCGGTCTGCCGCACCGACTCCAGGAGCCGCTGCTCGAAGCCGGGCTCGAGGGTGAAGACGTGCAGCCGCTCGTCGGGGGTCACGTACGGGTGGCTGATCGCCGAGCCGAGTGCGGCGCGCGCGGCCTCGACCAGTCCGTCGAGGTCCGTCGACTGCTTCGCACGCACAGAGAGTGCCTCGAAGATGCGGACCAGGTCCCGGATCGACACACCCTCTTCGAGCAACGCGTGCAACACCCGTTGCACCTCTCCCAGCGTGAGCAGCGCGGGGGTCAGTTCCTCGACGACCACGGGGTGCGTGCGGCGGATCATCTCCACGAGCAGGCGCACGTCCTCGCGGCCGAGCAGGTCCGCGGCGTTCTGCCGGACGACCTCGGCCAGGTGCGTGGTGATGACCGACGACCGGTCGACGACGGTGGCGCCGGCCATCTCGGCGGCGCGCTGGAGCTCGACCGGGACCCACTTGGCCGCCAGCCCGAACACCGGCTCGCGGGTGGTCTTGCCCGGCAGCCCCTCGAGGTTGTCGCCGATCGCGAGCACGGTGCCGGCGGGGGAGATGCCCTTGGCCGCGGGGACGCCGTTGAGCCAGATGACGTACTGCGAGCCCTGCAGGTCCAGGTTGTCGCGGGTGCGCACCAGCGGGATGACCAGGCCGGTCTCCATGGCGACCTTGCGGCGCAGCGCCTTGACGCGGTCCAGCAGGTCCCCGCCCCGGGCGGTGTCGACCAGCTCGACCAGGTCGTAGGCCACCTCGAGCTCCAGCGGGTCGACCCGCATCTTCTCGACGATCGCCTCGTGGGAGTCCGGCTGCGGCTCGGCCTCGGCGGCCGCCGCTGCGGCCTCGGCCGCCTCGTCGACCTCCGGCTCGTCGGTCATGCGGGTGGCGATGACCAGGAACAGGCCGCCGACCAGCAGGAACGGCAGCTTCGGCAGGCCGGGGATCAGGCACAGGGCGAGGGCGGCGCCGCCGGCGATCCGGACCGGCTGCTTGAACCGGCCGAGCTGGGCGATCAGGTCGGTGCCCATGTCGCCCTCGGTGGCCGACCGGGTGACGATGATGCCGGTCGCGGTGGACATCAGCAGCGCCGGGATCATGGAGACCAGGCCGTCGCCGACGGTCAGCAGCGAGAAGGTGGACACCGCCTCGGTGGGGGCCATCCCGCGCTGCATGACGCCGATGGCGAACCCGCCGACGAGGTTCACCAGCGTGACGATGATGCCGGCGATCGCGTCGCCCTTGACGAACTTGGACGCACCGTCCATCGAGCCGTAGAAGTCGGCCTCGGCGGTGACCTCGTGGCGGCGCTTGCGCGCCTGGTCCTCGTTGATCAGGCCGGCGTTGAGGTCGGCGTCGATGGCCATCTGCTTGCCGGGCATGGCGTCGAGGGTGAAGCGGGCGCCGACCTCGGCCACGCGGCCGGCACCGTTGGTGATGACGACGAACTGCACCACGGTGAGGATCACGAAGATCACCAGGCCGACGACCAGCGAGCCGGCGATGACGATGTGGCCGAACGCCTCGATCACCTTGCCGGCGTAGCCGTCGGTGAGCACCAGGCGCGTCGAGGAGACGTTGAGGGCCAGCCGGAACAGCGTCGCGATGAGCAGCAGCGACGGGAAGACCGCGAAGTCCAGCGGCCGCCGGATCTGCATGGCCACGAGCAGGATGAGCAGCGAGAGCGCGAGGTTCAGCCCGATCAGCAGGTCCATCGCCGCGGCCGGCATGGGCACGACCAGCATGAGCACGATCGCGACGACGCCGACGGGGACGGCGGCCTTGCCGATGCCCTTCACGCGCCCACCGCCAGGGGTGCGGGTGCGGACGACGGGGGCTGGCTCACGTCACCCTTCATCGGCAGGCGCGGGCGCCGCCGGTACCTCCGGCGATGCAGCTCAGGCCGCGATGCGTCGTCGTCCGGCCTTGGGCAGGTCGCTGGTGTCCGGGGCCTCGAAGCCGGGACGGTGGATGCCGCCGCGGACGCCGCGCGCGCCCAGGTGCATGACGAAGGCCAGCACCCGCGCGACGGCCGTGAACAGCTGCGGCGGCACCTCCTGCCCGAGCTCGCACGAGGCGTGCAGCGCACGCGCCAGCGGGATGTCCTGGACCATCGGCACCCGCGCCTCCTCGGCGATCGCGCGGAGCCTGGCCGCGACCTCGCCGGCACCCTTGGCCACCACCCGCGGTGCGCCCTTCGCGGCCTCGTACTTCAGCGCCACGGCGACGTGCGTCGGGTTGACCAGCAGCACGTCGGCCTCGGTGACCTCGGCCATCATCCGGTTCCGCGACATCGCCAGCGCCACGCCCTTGCGCTGGGCCTTCATGTGCGGGTCGCCCTCGGCCTGCTTGTGCTCCTGGGTGATCTCGTACTTGCTCATCTTGAGCTGCTTCATCATCTTCTGGCGGACCACGACGTAGTCGGCGACGGCGATGACCAGACCGGTCAGCGCGACCACGCGGAACATGAGGATCGCCGAGTCGACGAAGACGTCGATCACCGCCGACAGCGGCATGGCCCCGGCCGCGGAGACCAGCGTCTGTGCCCGGTCGCTGGTGATGACGACGACCGCCGCGAGCGCCACCGTCTTGATCAGCGCCTTGACCACCTCCCAGAGACCCTGGGTGCCGAACATGCGCTTGAGGCCGGTGGCGGGGTTGAACTTCTTCAGGGTCGGCTTCATCCCCTTGGTGGCGAAGGTGACGCCACCCTGGGCGGCCGAGGCCAGCACGCCGACGACCATGAGCGCCAGGGCCAGGGGCAGCACCGTGGTCAGGAACGCGGTCAGGGCCTGCCCGAGCAGGGCGGCGATGGCCGCGGGCTCGGGCTGGTCGGCCACGGTCCTGATCTGCAGGAACAGCTTCTGCACCTCGGCGAAGCCCTTGCCGGCGATCATCGGCAGCAGCACGCTGGCCGCCGCCATGCCGAGCCAGGTGCCGAGCTCCTGGGTGCGGGGGATCTGCCCGTCCTTGCGCGCCTTCTTCAGGCGCTGCGCGGTGGGCTTCTCGGTCTTCTCACCGCCGGGACCGTCCTTAGCCACGGGTCACCGCCACCTCAGCCGCTCCGGAGCGACGTCATGGCCTGGACCCCGTGCTCGAGGAGCCCGTCGAGCGCCGAGGGGAGCAGCGGGAAGGTCAGCCCGAGCATGAACAGGGTCAGCATGATCTTCACGGGGAACCCGAAGGAGAAGATGTTGAGCGAGGGCGCGGCCCGGCTCAGCAGCGCGAGCGCGACGTCGGCCAGCAGCAGCACGGCGACCATCGGCCCGGCGATCTGCAGGGCGGCCAGGAACATCATCGACACGGCCTGGAGCAGCACCGCACCCAGCTGGTCCACCGGGACCTCGCCGCCGACGGGCAGCCCCTGGTAGGAGGTGGCGAACCCCTTGACCATCACGAGGTGGCCGCCGCTGGTGAACAGCAGGGTGACGGCGAGCAGGTAGTGCAGCTTCCCGATCGTGGCGTTCTGCGTCATCGCCAGCGGGTCGTACGCCGGCTGGAGCGAGAAACCGCCGGTCACGTCGATGAGGTCACCGGCCATCTGGACGGCGGTGAACAGCACCTGCACGACGAAGCCCAACGCCGCCCCGATGACCACCTCGGTGATCGTGGCGACGACGAGGAACCCGGCGGTCGGCTCGCCCAGCGTGGGCGCGATCTGCGTGGAGAGCAGCAGGGACAGCGACATCGCCAGCGCGCCCTTGACCGGCCCGGGGATGGTCCGCGAGTTGAACGGCGGGGCCATGAACACGAACCCGGCCGCGCGCGCGGTGCCGAGCAGGAGGGCGGCCAGCGTGACCGCGGGGACCGAGAGGTCCATGGCTCAGGTCCGGTCGAGCAGTCGGGGCAGCTGGTCGAACAGGTGGTGGGTGAAGTCCACCAGCGAGGCCAGGACCCAGTTCCCCGTGATCAGCAGCGCCACGGCGACCGCGATCATCTTGGGGACGAAGGACAGCGTCGGCTCCTGGATCTGGGTGGCCGCCTGGAACAGCGAGATCAGGAAGCCCACCAGCAGCGCGGTCAGCAGGATGGGGGCCGCGACCTTGGCCGCGACCATCATGGTCTCGGTCGCGATCTCGGTGACGTCGGCGTCGCTCATGCCTAGCCACCCCCGTACGAGCCGACGAGCGCGGTGGTGATCAGCGACCAGCCGTCGACCACGACGAACAGCAGCAGCTTGAAGGGCAGCGACACGATCGTCGGCGGCACCATCATCATGCCCATCGACATCAGCGAGGCGCTGACCAGCATGTCGAGCACCAGGAACGGGATGAAGATGACCAGCCCGATGATGAAGGCGCTCTTCAGCTCGGAGAGCACGAAGGCCGGGATGAGCGTGGTCATGCTGACCTCGCTCGCGTCCGCGGGGGCCTCCTCGCCGGAGAGCCCGATCATGAGCTTGAGCTCGTCCTCGCGGGTGTTGCCCATCAGGAACTCCCGCAGCGGGACGACGCCGGCGTCGTAGGCCTGCGAGACGGACATGGTGCCGTCCATGTAGGGCTGGACCGCGACGTCGTTGATGTCGCCGATGACCGGCCCCATGACGAACAGCGTCAGGAACATCGCCAGGCCGGTGAGCACCTGGTTCGGCGGCGACGTCGGCAGCCCGAGGGCGTTCCGGGTGATGCCGAGGACCACGATGATCTTGGTGAAGGAGGTGGCGAGCAGCAGCACCGACGGCGCCACCGACAGGACGGTGATCGCCAGGATGAGCGTGATCGACGTGCTCGCGGAGCCGCCGCCGATGGAGATGTCGACGCCGCCGTCGGCTCCGCCCAGACCCGGGACGACCGGGTCGGCCGGCGCGGTGGGCGCCGTCGGGGCGGTGGGGGCCGCGGCTGCGGGGCCGGCCAGCAGGATGGTCGCCACGGCCGACAGCAGGGTCAGCAGGAGCACCACCGTCGCGCGCCGCCGGGCGCCCACCGCGGGTGTCCGCCGCCGGAGCAGGGCGGTCATGGTCGGCGGACCGTCCGCTCGCGCATCTGGTCGACGAGGTTGCCCCAGCCCTGGCGGTCCAGGACCGAGCCGGCGAGCGCGCCGGTGGAGGGGCGGGGGAGCGGCACGGGGCGGTCGTGGTCGTCGTGGTGCCGGCCGCGATCGTCGTCCTGGGCGGAGACGGGAAGCTGCCGGGCCGGCGTCCGCTCGGCCAGCGCGTCGTCGACGCTGTCGGAGTCCAGCTCGGCGAGCAGGGTGACCTGCTCCTCGGTGGCGCCGACGACCAGGACGACGTCGGCGATGCGGACGACGTTGAGGGTGCTCGTGCGGCCCAGCCGGTGCCGGGCCACGACCTCGATCAGCCCGCTGCCCTGGCCCAGGCCGCGCTTCTTGGCCAGGCGCGCGGCGAACAGCAGCACCCCGCCGATGAAGGCCAGCGACAGGATCAGCCGGATGATCATCCAGGTCATGCGGTCGCACCCAGCTCGGCGGCGTCGCTGACGATCTCGCTGATCCGCAGCCCGAAGTCCTCGTCGACGACGACGACCTCGCCGCGGGCGATGAGCGTGCCGTTGACCAGCAGGTCCGCCGGCGCGCTGGCAGCCCGGTCGAGCTCGACCACCTCGCCGGGGTGCAGCGAGAGCAGCTCCTGCACGGTCATGCGGGTGCGGCCGATCTCGACGGTGACCTCCATGGCCACGTGCCGCAGCAGGTCGAGGCTGCCGCCCTGGCCGCGGGCCGCCGGCAGGTTCACCTGCAGCGCGAAGGTCGCCTGGTGCTCGCCGTCGGCCATGAGCGGGACGGCCACGAACATGCCCTTGTCGCGCAGCCCGTCCAGGGCGGCGACCGGCTCCTCCAGCCGCTCGGAGGCGACGCGGACCCGCCCCAGGGTGGCCGCGGCGGCCTCCAGGGCCGGGCGCAGCGCCGCGGCGACGTCCATCTTGCCGACGGGGGAGTTGCTCAGCGCCTCCACGACGTCGGCGGAGACGATCAGCACGACGTCGCCGCTGACCTCGCCGGACAGGCCGGCGGCGACGGCCGAGGCCGCGCCGGGGGGCAGGGGGACGGTGTCGGGGTCGCTGACCGGTGCGCCGGCGACCAACTGCGTCGTGGCGGGGACCAGGGTCGCGGCGGCGCGGGCTGCGGCCGCCACCACGGCGGTGACGGTCTGGGAGTCCTGGGAGCTGTCGGTGCTCATGCGGTGTCCTTCACGGCAGCGTGCGGGGTGGGGACGATCGAGGCGGCCAGTCGGCGGCGGTGGTTGCTGGCGATCGCGTAGGCGAACGTCACGTCGTTGGTGGTGACCTCGAGCGGGCTGTCACGCGGGTGGCGCAGCAGGAGGACGTCGCCGACGGCGAGGGTGAGCAGGTCGGCCGAGGACACCGACAGCGGCGCGAACCGCACGCTGACGTCCACCGGAACGAGGTTCAGGCGGGCGGCCAGCGCCTCGGCGGCCTTCTTGCGCTTGCGCAGCGCGGACTCCGACAGCTGCGGCGACGCCGCGTTGTTCAGCGCCTGCGCGAACGAGGAGAAGGGCAGGACCAGCGTCGCCTCGCCCTCGCGGCTGCCCACGGCCATGGCGAAGTTCGCGACCATGACGGTGTCCGAGCCGGCGGCCGCCTGGGCGAGCTGCGGGTTGTACTCGAAGCCCGTCATCACCGGCTGCAGCTCGGTGATGGTCTCGAACGAGGTGGCGAACTCGCGCAGCAGCCGCTCCAGCAGGTGGGTGGTGATGGTGGTCTCCATCGCCGTCATCGGCCGGGCCGGCTGCGCCGCCGAGCCGGAGCCGCCGAGCATGTGGTCGACGATCGCCATCGCGATGTCCAGCGGGTAGGCGATCATGCCCTTGCCGGCCAGCGGCTCCAGGGTGAACGTCGTGATGAAGATCGGGTCGGGCAGCGTCTGGACGTAGTCGTCGTAGGAGAACTGCTCGATGCTCCGCAGCTCTATGCGCGCACCGGTGCGGAGGAACGTGGTGAGGATCGTCGTCGCCTGGCGGGCGAAGACCTCCTGCGCGATCTGCATGACGCGGACGTGCTCGCGGGAGAGCTTCGTGGGCCGGCGGAAGTCGTAGGTGCGGGGCTCGCCGCGCCGGCTCCGGGTGCCACCGGCCGGTGCCGCCGCCGCAGCCTGCGGGCCGTCCCCGCGGGGAGTCGGGGTCTCGGGGGTGGTCACGCAGACATTCATCGGCGGGGACCGGAGTCACCCTGACCGGCAGCCGAGAGCGCCGTCGGGCGGACGGGAGAGCTGTGGCCGGTGGTGCAGGCGGTGCCCGGGTGGCCGGCCGGACGGTCGGGCCGGGTGGCCAGGGGCGAGCACCCGCCAGCACCGCCGGGGCAGGACTGTCCACTTCTGCCCTGGCGGTACCGCGGGGCTACTGCGTGACGTACTCCGTGTAGTAGATGCCCATGACCATGGGCACCTCGTGCTCGGTGTACGCGGCGATGATCTTCTGCTCGAGCGCTTCCTTCAGGGCGTCCCGCGCACCGGTGACGTCGGCGGGGTTGGCCTGCGAGAACGTGGAGATCATCGCGTCGTAGGCCTTCGCGCCGTCGACGCCGGTCGCGCCGTGGCCGCCCCCTGCGGCCGCCGCCGTGTACTCCAGCGTGATGCCGACCTTGAGGTAGCCGCCGCCGGCCAGGTTGACCGCGATGGGCTCCAGCGCGGTGTACCCGCCGTGCTCGGGCGCCGCGGCCTCGGCCTCGCCGCCGGAGAACACGAAGAAGTACGCCGCGCCGGCGATCGCCAGCACGGCCACGCCGATGATGAGGAAGAGCTTCTTCTTGCCCTTGGGGGCTTCCTCGTCGGTCTCGGCAGGCTTGTCCTTGCTCATGAGTGGCCTTCCTCGTGTGCGGTGTCCTGGGTGGCGGCGCCGGCAGGTGCTGCGGCGGCCTTCTGGTTGGACTCGATGCCCGGCAGCAGTGCGTTGGCCTCGGCCGAGGCGTTGGAGAGGATGACGACGTCGACGCGTCGGTTGACGGTGATCGCCGCCGGGTCGGTGATCGGCACCAGCGGCTTCGTCGACGAGTAGCCGGCCGCGGACATCCGGTCCTCGGGGACGCCGTCGGAGGCCAGGAACCGCAGGACCGTGCTGGCCCGCCAGCCCGACAGCTCCCAGTTCGAGGGCCACCGGCCGCCACGGGTGACCGGCAGGTGGTTGGCGTGACCCTCGACCCGCATCACGTTGGGCAGATCGGTGAGGGTGGGTGCCGCCGCGGACAGGATGGCCTTGCCCTCGGGGCGCAGCACCGCCTCCTCGGCGTCGAACAGGACGGCGTCGGCGACGATGTGCACCACCAGCCCCCGCTCGTCGATCTCGAACCGCGCGGCGTCGGGGTAGCCGGCGTCGGCCAGCGCCGCGGCCAGCCGGTCCCGGGCGGCGGCCAGCTCGTCGTAGGCGCTCTGCGCCTCGTTGGCGACCCGCTCCGCGCGCTCGGCGGCGGCGGCCGCGGCCGCCGCGTCGACCTGGGCCTCGGAGACCGTGGGATCCGGTGGGATGGCCGAGGCGATGTCGATGGCGCCGGGCAGGCCGTCGAGGACCGATCCCTCCGGCGTGGGGCCCGGCTGGACGGTGATCGGCCCGCCGAAGCTCTCGGCCATGCCCTTGGCCAGGGCGGCGAACTTCTGCTCGTCCACCTTGCTCATCGCGAAGAGCACCACGAACAGCACGAACAGCAGCGTCATCATGTCGAACGCGGACACCAGCCAGCGTTCGTGGTTCTCGTGCTCCTCGTGCTCCTCGTGCCTCTTGCCGCGACCGCGGCCGTGGCCTGCGCTCACGCTGCTTCCTTGGCCAGCTCGCTCGGCGGGATGAGGGCGTTGAGCTTCTGGCGGACCGCGCGGGGGCTGGTGCCGGCCTGGATCTCGGCGATGCCCTCGACGAGCAGCTCCATCTGCGCGGCCTGCAGCTCGCTGACGCGGAGGATCTTGGCGCCCATCGGCAGGAACCAGAAGTTGGCCGCCATGACGCCCCACAGCGTGGCGATGAACGCCGCAGAGACCATGGGGCCCAGCGTGGAGGGCTCGTTGAGGTTGGCCATCACGTTCATCAGGCCGACGATGCAGCCCAGGATGCCGATGGTCGGCGCGTAGCCGCCCATGGCGTTCATGAACTTGGCGGCGACCTTGTCCTCGGCCTTCTTGGCCGAGATCTCGCTCTCGAGGACGGTGCGCAGCTCCTCGGGGTCGGTGCCGTCGATGCCCATCTGCAGACCGCGCTTGAGGAACGGGTCCTCGATGGCCTTCACCTGGGCCTCGAGGGCCAGCAGGCCCTCCTTGCGGGCCTTCTCGGCGAGGCTCACCAGGGTCTGGATCTGCTCGGTGGGCGGTGCGACCTTGCCCGGCAGGAGCGCCATCTTGAACCAGGTGGGCAACTTCTTCAGGTCGGCCATCGTCTGGCTGGCGATGGCCGCACCGAACGTCGCGACGATCACGAGGATGATCGCCGGCAGGAACAGCAGCGCCATCGGGGCGACGCCCTCGAGCGTCATGAAGACGAACAGCGCGACGATCGAGACGCCGAAGCCCAGCAGGGTCACCGGATCCATGGGTCAGCGCTCCTCGGTGCCCGGGAACGGCACGACGGAGGAGATCTCGGCCAGCTCGGGCCGGTCGGCGCGGTACTCACCGCGGTCCATCTCGTAGGACGTCGCGAGGATGCCGGCGCGGTACTCGCGGATCCCGAGGACGACCTCGTCGACGGTCTCCTTGACCACGTACCGGGTGCCGTCCCCGAGGAAGACGACCGTGTCGGGGTGTGCCTCGACCCGCTCGATGAGGTCGGGGTTGAGCGCGAACTGCTCCCCGTTCAGGCGGGTCACACGGATCACGGGACGGTCCTCTTGCTCGGTGGGGCGGGGGTGGGGTCGGGCGGGAGGAGAGAGTTGGGCGGGAAACGTCACTGTCACCATCGGCGCCGGACGGCGGCTCCTTGAGCCGAGCGCGCTGGCCGGCCCGGACACCCCTACGGAGTGACCGGGCCGGACCGTGACGTGGTGGAACGGCCTCTCTGCAGGGGCCCGCGCTGAGCGTGCGAAGCGTGGGGGGCAGAGAGGTCCTTCATCAGCGCTTCAGGTTGACGAGGTCGCCGAGCAGCTCGTCGGAGGCGCTGATCACGCGGCTGTTCGCCTGGAAGCCGCGCTGGGCCACGATCAGGCTGGTGAACTCCTCGGAGAGGTCGACGTTCGACATCTCCAGCGCGCCGGAGGAGAGGATGCCGCGGCCGCCGGCCCCGGCGACGCCGATCATCGGCTCGCCGGAGTTCTGCGCGACGCGGAACGAGGAGTTGCCCGCCTTCTGCAGGCCGCTCGGGTTGTTGAACGACGCCATGGACAGCTGGCCCAGGTTCTGCCGCAGCCCGTTGGAGTAGGTGCCGGTGATGGTGCCGTCGTTCGAGAGCTCGAATCCCTGCAGGGAGCCCTGCGCGTACCCGTCGACGTCGGTCGGCACGACCTCGCTCTTGCCGCCGAACTGGGTCAGGCCGCCGAGGTCGATCGTCACCGGGTCGGGCCACGCCGTCGCGCCGGGGGCGAACCGGATCTGGCCGGCCGGCGCGGTCATCGCGCCGTCCACGGGGTCGAAGGTCACGACGCCGTCGAAGGCGCTGCCGTCGGGGTTGGTCAGGGCCAGCGCCGGCGGCGGCGTGGCGGGGTCGCCGTCGTCGTCGCCGTTGTTGACCACCAGCTGCCACTCGTTGTCGGTCAGCTTGGTGAACGTGTAGGTCACCTGCTGCGCCACACCCAGCTGGTCGTACATGCGGACCGGGGTCTGCACGAACGCGCCGACGGGAGCGGCCGAGTTCAGGTTGCCGCCCAGCGCCGACGTGCCGGTGGGCTGGGGCGGCACGGTGGCGCCGTAGGGCACGGTCAGGTCCTCGATCGGCCCGTTCGCGTTGATGGCGCCGTTGGCACCCGCCTTCCAGCCCTGGAGGATGCTGCCGTCCGGCGTGGTCAGCCGGCCACCGGCGTCGAAGTCGAAGGAGCCGGCGCGGGTGTAGAGCTGCTCGCCGCCGGGGCCGCGGGTCACGAAGAAGCCGTCACCCTCGATCATGAAGTCGGTCGAGCGGCCGGTGGACTGGGCGGCGCCGTTGGTCCAGTTGGTGGTGATCGCCGCCAGCTTCACGCCGAGGCCGATCTGGGCCGGGTTCGTGCCGCCACGGTCGGCCGCGGGGGCGCCACCGGCCCGGACGACCTGGGAGAGCGTGTCCTGGAAGACGGTGGAGCTGCTCTTGTAGCCGACGGTGTTGACGTTGGCGATGTTGTTACCGGTGACGTCCATCTTCGCCTGGTGGGCCTTGAGGCCGGAGATGGCGGAGAACATGGAGCGGAGCATGCGGAGGATCCCCTCGGGTGTCGGTGCGGGAAGTGATCAGGACGCCGCGGAGGAGCTCGTCCCTGAGCTCGGCGTGGGGGTGGAGAGCGTGGTGATCCGGCCGACCGGGACGTCCCTGCCGTCGACGACGGCGACGGCCTCGGAGTTGCCGGAGGCGAGCCGGACGGAGGAGACGAGGCCGGTGACGGGGGCCCCGTTGGTGTCGGTGTAGGTGACCTGGCGGCCGACCATCGCGCCCGCCGCCGCGTGCTCCTGGAGCACCAGCGAGGTGGCGCCCATGGTGGCGAGCTCCTCGAGCTTCTCCACCTGGGTGAAGGTCGCCGTCTGCGCGATCATCTGCGAGCTGTCGACGGGCTTGGAGGGGTCCTGGTAGCGCATCTGCGCGACCAGGAGCTTGAGGAAGGTGTCCTTGCCCATCGTGCCGCCGCGGTCGACCTGCGGGGTCGCGGAGGGAGGCGGGACGGTGGGATAGCCGCCGACGGGGTCCGTCATGGGTGGGTCTCCTGTTCAGACACGGACGTCGACGCCCGACGACGCGGATCCGGTGGTCGGGATGGTCCTGCTCTCTCCGCTATCGGCAGGGCGCAGCCATGGTCGTGACCGACCGTCGGCCGGAGCCTGCTGACCGGGGCGGTCGCCGAAGCCCTGCTGGGCCTGCTGGCCGGCGGCGTGCCGGTCGAGCCACGACCCGCCGCTGTCCTTGGCGACCTCCAGCTTCGAGGTGACCAGGCCGGCGGACTCGAGGTCGCGGCGGAGGTCGGGCAGGGCATCGAGCAGGGCGGCCCGGCCCTGCTCGTGCGCTCCGCGCAGGACCAGGTCGACGGTGCCCTCGGTGACGGTCACCGAGACCTCCACCGGGCCGAGCGTCTCGGGGGTGAGGACCAGGGTCATGGTGTGCGAGCCGTCGGGCGCGCCGCGCAGGACGGCCACGTGCCCGGCGACCTGGGCCGCCACGGGCCGGCCCGCCGCGGGGGCCGTCGCGCCGTCGGCGGCTGCGGTCGCCGCGGCCGCGGTGGCCGGCGCCGGGCCGGAGACCGTGCCGGGGACCGGCTCGGTGGATCCGCCGCCTGTCGCCGTACCGCCGGCGTCCTGGCCCGCGGCGCCGCTGTCGGCGCCGGCCGGCGTGGCCGTCGCGGCGACGGGTAGGTCGGTCCCGACGGCCACCGGGCTGCCGGACGGAGCCGGCCCGTCGGCCGCGGGCGGCTGCGCGGCCGCGGCGACCGGGGCAGCAGCGGCCGCCGTGGCGGCCGGGTCGGGGACGACGCCCGACGGTGCCGGCAACCCCGGGAGGCCCGGTGCGGCGAGCGCCGGTCCGGCCGGTGACGTCGTCGGCACCGGTGCCCCGGCGACCACGTCCAGGGGGAGGCCGGTCGGGGACGCCGGCGCCCCGCTCCCCGGGAGGAGAGGGGGCATCCCCGTGGCGCCGGCCGACGCGCCGACCGCGGCCGCCGTCGTGCCCGGCGCGGGGACGGCCGCCACGGCACCGGGAGCAGCACCCGGCGTGCCGGCGCCCGGCGGGACCCCGGGCACACCCGCCACCGTGGCGCCGGCCGCCGGCGTCGCTGTGTCCGCCGGCTGGGCGGCGGTCTGCTGGGCCCCGAGGGCGAGGGCGAAGAGGGTGGCGGCGAGGTCGACGGGGGCGGGCACCGCCCCGGCTGCCGCGGCGTCGACGGCCGTGGCCGGGGTGCCTTGATCCGGCGCCGCGTCCTCGCCGGGCGCGCCGTCGTCGACCGCGCCACGGCCCCCGGACAGGGCGCCGTCCAGCGCGGAGGCGAAGGGTGCGGCGCTCTCGGCGCCGCCCGCGTCCTGGGCACCGCCGGTCGACGAGGGTCCGCGGACGGCGGGTGCCGACGGCATGACTGGTGCGCTCATCGGAAGGCCTCCGCCTTGGTCATGACGTTGCGGACGTAGTTCTGGGTCTCGGCGTAGGGCGGGATGCCGCCGTAGCGGCTCACCGTCCCGGGGCCGGCGTTGTAGGCGGCCAGGGCCAGCTCGGTGGAGCCGAACTGGCCGGTCAGCTGCTTGAGGTAGCGCGCGGCGCCGTCGACGGCCGAGGCCGGGTCGAGCGCCGAGACGCCGAGGCCGCGGGCGGTGGCCGGCATGAACTGCATGAGGCCCTGGGCGCCGGCGGGGGAGACCGCGCCGGCGTCGAAGTTCGACTCGACCGAGGCGACGGCGGCGAGCAGCGAGGCGTCGACCCCGTGGCGGCCCGCGGCGCTGGTGAACAGGTTGGCGTAGGGGACCCCGGCGACGCCGCCCCCGCCCGCAGCCGCGGCGGCGACCGGAGCGGCCTGCGGGAGGACCCGCCGGATGGAGGTGGGGCTGCCCACGTCCTGCACCTTGACGTTCTCGCCGGCCTGGGGGGCGGCGATCATCTTGCCGCCGCCCACGTAGATGCCGACGTGGTCGATGCCGGCCCGCGACGACGAGTGGTCGAAGAAGACCAGGTCGCCGGGGCGGGCGTCGGCGAGCGAGGCCACGGCGGTGCCGCTGGTGGCCTGCTGGGACGAGGTGCGCGGCAGGTCGATGCCGAGGTTGCCGAAGACGACCTGGACCAGGCCGGAGCAGTCCAGCCCCTTCGCGGGGTCGGTGCCGCCCCACAGGTAGGGGACCCCGAGGTACGTGGTTGCCTCGCCGACGACCGCCGTCTCCGACGCCGTACCGGCCGCACTCGGGGTGTAGCTGCTGGACGTGGCGGTGGTTCCGCCCAGGCCCGCGGCGGCCGCGGCCGACGCCCAGCCGGTCGACGTCGTCGCCGGCTGCGGGATGAACCGGGACTGGATCTGGCTGATCCGCGCCTGCACCGCGGTCAGTCCGTCCACGGGATCTCCTCCTCGGTGGTTCCGCGGCCGGCCCGGCCGGTCACCAGGTCGTCGACCGCGCGTTCCTCGGCGGCCGCCTCGGCGTGCTGCTGGGCCTCGCGGTGGCGCTCGCGCAGCCGCTCGAGCGCCTTGGTGCGCTGCGCCGCCGCCGTCCACCGGGCGCGGACGGCCTCGGCCTGCTCGGCCGCGGCAGTCGCGGCGGCGCGGGCGTCGGAGGCGTCGGTCGCGGCGAGGCGCAGCACCGTCATGGCGGCCAGGAAGTCCCCCGCGGGGAGCGAGCGCGGCAGCGAGGCAGAGGCCAGCATCGTCTCGTGGTCCGACGCCCGCCGTGCCGCGTCGGACGCCGTCGCGGCCGCGCGGGCCGAGGCCACGGCGGCGGCGCGCTCCTGCGTGCGGCGCAGCTCGAGGACCGGCTGCAACCGGAAGGCGGTCTTCTTCACGACCGCACGATCCGCTGCAGCCAGGCCCACGCCTCCGGCGTCGGGGTCGACTCACCCATGGGCTGCTGCAGGAACGCCTCGATCTGGGGGGCGAGGTCGCGGGCGCGGTCGACCAGCGGGTCGCTGCCGGCCTGGTAGGCGCCGATCTCGATCAGTTCCTTCACGTCGCGCAGCGCACCCATGAGCCGCCGGATCTCGCGGGCGTCGGCCATCTGCGGCGGCGGCACGACGGCGGTGGCGACGCGGGAGATCGACTCGAGCACGTCGATCGCCGGGAAGTGCCCGACGGTCGCGAGCTTGCGGGTGAGCACGATGTGCCCGTCCAGGATCGAGCGCGCGGTGTCGGCGATCGGCTCGTTGTGGTCGTCGCCCTCCACCAGCACGGTGTAGAGCCCGGTGATGGAGCCGACCGCGCCCGTGCCGGCCTTCTCGAGCAGCTGCGGCATCATCGCGAAGACGCTCGGCGGGTACCCGCGGGTGGCCGGCGGCTCGCCCGCCGACAGGCCGACCTCGCGCTGGGCCATGGCCGTGCGGGTGATCGAGTCCATGAGGAGCAGGACGTCGCGGCCCTGGTCGCGGAAGGCCTCGGCGATGCGGGTGGCGACGAAGGCGGCCTTCAGCCGGACCAGCGGCGGCTCGTCGGAGGTGGCGACGACGACGACGGTGCGCGCCATCCCCTCCGTGCCGAGGTTCTCCTCCAGGAACTCGCGGACCTCGCGCCCACGCTCGCCGATCAGGCCGATGACGCGGACGTCGGCGTCGGTGCCCCGGGTGATCTGGGCGAGCAGGCTGGACTTGCCGACGCCGGAGCCCGCGAAGATGCCCAGGCGCTGGCCCTTGCCGCAGGGGACGAGGGTGTCCAGCGCCCGGACGCCGAAGGTGAGCGGCTCCTGCACGCGGGTGCGGGAGAGCGCGTGCGGCGTCTCGCTGGCCAGGTCGACCCAGGAGACCCGCGCGGCCAGCGGCGGTCCGCCGTCGACCGGGCGGCCCAGCCCGTCGAGGACGCGGCCGAGCAGCGCCTCGCCGACCGGCACCTGGAGCGGCATGCCGGTGGCGCGCACGGGCGCGCCGGCGTGGACGCCGGACAGCGTGCCCAGCGGCATGCAGGTGAGCCGGTCGCGCCCGACGGCCACGACCTCGGCCAGCAGCGGCCGCGTGGCCGGGTTGATCTCGACCAGGTCGCCGACGGCGGCGGCGATGCCGTCGACGGTGAGCGTCAGGCCCATCGCGCCGGTGACGACGCCGGTGACCTGGGGGGCCGCGGCGGCGCGGGCCCGGGTGAGCAGCGACGGGGAGAGGGTCGAAGGGGCGGCGGGGCGGGTCGAAGGGAAGGCGGGCGGGGTCATGAGGACAACACCGCCTGCACCCGCTCCAGCGCGGAGACGAGCTGGGCGTCGATGCGTCGCGAGCCGGTCTCGGCGATGGCACCGGCCCGCTCGACCGCCGGGTCGCCGACCACGCGCACGGAGTCGGGCAGCCCGGCCAGCGCGTCGGCCGGGATCTCGGCCAGGTCGTCGGGGTGCACCCGCACCAGGGCGGGGGCGTCGGCGGGGCAGAGCGTCAGCGCGCGGCGCACGGCGTCGAGCACGGGGGAGTCGGCCAGGGCGAGCTCCCGGCCCAGCAGGTCCTCGAGCAGGGTGAGCACGGAGCCGATGACGGTCTCCCGGATGTCCTCGGCGGTCGGGAGGGCGGACTCCTCCAGGCGGGCGGCGGCCGCGCCGAGGGCGGCGGTGGCCGACGCGATCCGTCGTTCCCAGCGCTGCTGCGCCTCGGCCATGCGCTCGGCGGCGGCCTGCTCGGCCTGCGCGACCACGGCCGCGGCCGCGGCCATGCCCTCGGTGCGGCCCGCGGCGAAGCCCTCGGCGTGCGCCTGCGCGCGCAGCCGGTCCAGCTCCTCGGCATAGACCTCGCCGAGGCGGAAGGTGGGCCGGCCGCCGGCGACCGGCTGGTCCTCCGCGCGACGGACCGTGGTGCGGCGCTCGATCGGCGAGGGCTCCGGACGCGGGGCCGGGACGGCGGCGTCCGCGAGCTGGCGGTACGGACGGGCGCTGCTGGCCGCGCCGCCACGCAGCACGGCGCCCTCGCGGGGCGTGCGCGGGGCGGGCGGCGCGCCCGCATCGGCGCTGCGCAGCACGACCGCCATGGAGTCCGCGACCGTGGTCCCGGTGCTCCTGCGGCCATCAGGCGACGAACTCATCGTCCCCGCCGCGCGAGATGGTCAGCACACCCTGCTCCTCGAGGGTGCGGATGACGCCGACGACCTTGGCCTGGGCCTCCTCGACGGTGCGCGTGCGCACCGGGCCGAGCAGCTCGATCTCCTCGGAGAGGTTCTCGGCGGCGCGCTCGGAGAGGTTGCGCTGGATCTTGTCGCGGACGTCGGGCCGCACGCCCTTGAGCGCGGTGGCCAGGTCGTTGGCCTCGACCTCGCGCAGCACCAGCTGCAGGGAGCGGTCGTCGATGGTGACGATGTCCTCGAAGACGAACATCTGCGACCGGACCTGGTCGGCCAGTTCCGGGTCGGTGGTGTCCAGCCACTCGAGGATGGAGCGCTCGGTGGGCCTCGGCGAGCGGTTGATGATCTCGACCAGGGCCTCGACGCCACCGGCGGTCGACATGTCCTGGTGGGCCAGGATCGAGCCCATCCGGCGGCCCAGCTCCTCCTCCACGAGGCGGACCATCTCCGGGGAGGTGCGGTCCATCGTGGCGATGCGGTGGGCGACCTCGGCCTGCTGCTCGGGTGCGAAGCCCGACAGCACCTCGGCCGACTGGCCGGCCGGGAGGTGGGCCAGCACCAGCGCGATGATCTGCGCGTGCTCGTCCTTGAGGAACGTGACGAGCTGGCGCACGTCCGCGTTGCGCAGGGAGGCGAAGGGCACCTCGGTGTAGACGACGTTGAGGCGGGACAGGATGTCGCCGGCCTTGTCCTCACCGAGGCCGGCGGCGAGGATCTCGCGGGCGAAGTCGACGCCGCCGCGGCCGATGAAGTGCTGCGCCGTCATCAGGCCGTGGAACTCGTTCATGACGTCGTCCACGTCCCCGAGCTCGACCGAGCCCAGGCGCATCAGCTCCCGGGTCAGTGACTCGACCTCGCGCGGACGCAGCTTGGACAGCAGGACGCCGGCCTCCTCCTTGCTCATCTGGGCCAGGAAGACCGCGGCCTTGCGCAGTCCGGGCAGCTCGGCCCGCGGGGGAGCGGCCGGCACGGCAGGCAGGTTCGCCGTCGCGGCGGCCAGCATCGGATCCATCCCTGCGAGCGTCACGACTTGTTCTCCGTCAACCAGCCGCGGAGCATCGCCGCGACCTCGTCGGGGCGTTCGTTGACCATCGAGGAGATCTCCGTCCGGACCTTCATCCGCTCGGCGGCCTCCAGCTCGGCCGCCGCGTTGTCGATCGGTTCCTCGCGCGTGCTGGAGATCCGGATGCGGTCGAGCTCGGCGAGCATGTCGTCGGTGAGCTCGAGGGGCTCGTAGTCCTCCTCGGGCTCGGTGCGCTTGCGCGAGCGCAGCCAGACCACGAGGACGACCAGCGCGATGCCGGCCGCGATGCCGCCGGTGCGGATCATCGACCACATGGCCGCGCTGGCCTCGGCCTCGCGGGCGGCCTCCATCTCCGCGGCGGCCCGGTCGGCCGCCGTGGTGTCGAACGGCATGGCGGCCACGGTGATCGCGTCGCCCCGTGCCGCGTCCAGCCCGACGGCGTCCTCGACGAGGGCCTGGATCTGGGCCTGCGGCAGGTTGCCCGCCACGGCCTGGTCCATGACCACCGAGACGGTCAGCCGGTTGAGACCCCCGGGGGCTGCCTGCGTGACCTCGGTGGTCTCGCCCACGGCGTTGTTCGCGGTGGTCGACTCCTTGGTGTAGTTCGAGTCGCCGCCACCGGTGTTGCCGGCCGCGTCGGGCATGTTCTCCGGCCCGAGGACCCCGCCCACCATCGCACCGCCGGCGCCGGTGTAGTTCTCGACGTCCCGCCGCTCGGACACCGGGGGGGTGCCGTTCTCGTAGGTGTAGGTCTTCGAGGTGGTGTCGCGCTTGTCGAGGTCGACGTCGGCGCGCACCGAGACGACGGCCTTGTTGGGGCCGAGCACCGAGTCCAGGATCCGCTGGGCGTTGGCGGCGAGCCGGTTCTGGTAGTCCGTCTCGACCTGGGAGCGGGCGTCTCCGGCCGACGCGCTGATCCCGGTGCCAGGGCTGGACAGCACCTGGCCGGCGGTGTCGGTCACGGTCACCTGCTCGGGCGTCATCTTCGCGACGCTGGAGGAGACCAGGTTGGTGACGGCCTGGATCTGCTCGCCGGAGAGCTGCGTGCCGGCGGCCAGGTCGAGCAGGACCGATGCGGTCGGCTCGGCCTTGTCGGTCACGAAGACCTCGTCCTCGGGCAGCGCCACGTGCACGATCGCGGAGTTGACGCCGTCCAGGGATTTCAGGGTCTTGGAGAGCTCGCCCTCCAGCGCCCGCTGGTAGGTCGTCTGCTGCTGGAACTCGCTGGTGGTGATGCCCTGCTCGTCCAGCAGCGCGTAGCCGGTGTCCTGGCCGGAGGGCAGGCCCTGGCCGCTCATCTGCAGGCGCAGGTCGTAGACCGCGTCCTTGGCCACCATGATCGTCTGGCCGCCGTCGGTGAGCTCGTAGGAGACACCGGAGGCGTTCAGCTCCTCGACGATGGCCGAGGCGTCGCTGGCGGCGAGGTTGGAGAACAGCGGCGCCTGGGTGGGCGCGGTGATCCACGTCGAGAAGAAGAACCCGCCGAGGAGCAGCCCGGCGAGCAGGAGGCCGATGACGACCTTCTGCCCCAGGCTGATCGTGGCGAACGTGGAGCGGGCACGCTCCAGCGTCCCGGCGAGTGCCTTGTTCATCAGATGGGCATCCTCATGATCTCGTTGAAGGCGCTGACGGCGGCGTTCTTGATGCCCACGACCATCTCGGTCGCCAGCGACGCCTCATTCCTGGCGATCATGTAGTCGTGGATGTCCTTCAGGTCGCCGGTGGCGGCCTGGGCGGCGAGGCCGTCGGACGTCGCCTGGGTGGCGGCCAGCTGGTCGAACGACGACGCGAGGATCGAGCTGAACGCGTCGCCGCCGCCGGCGGCGCCGGGGGCGTTCACGGCCGCCGTGCTGTCGATGCCGGCGACGCCGCCGGTGCCGAGGGCGGCGCCGATGCCGGGGATGGCCCCGATGGGGAACGTCACGGTCAGCCCTTCCCGAGCATCAGCGCGGCCTTGTAGGCCTCGGTCGCCCGCTCCACCACGGCGAGGTTCGCCTGGTAGCCGCGCTGGGCCATGATCATCTGGGACATCTGGTCACCGAGGTCGATGTCCGGGTACTTCACGTAGCCCTCGTCGTCGGCCAGCGGGTGGTCGGGCTGGTAGACCAGGCGGCCCTCGGCGTTGCCGAACTCCGCCCGCGCGACGCGGACGCCGCCCTCGCCGGTGCCGTACTCGACCGCCTCGGCGACGACCATCCGCTGCTGGAAGGCGTCCTCGTCCGTGCGCCGGACGGTGTTGACGTTGGCGATGTTGTCCGAGACGGCGTCCAGCCACTTGCGGTGCGTCATCAGGCCGGAGCCGGCGATGCCGAAGGTGTCGAAGATGGCCATGGTCAGGACGTCCGGAGCGCCGTGCGGATGGAGTTGTACTTGCCGTCCAGCGCGTTCAGGGCCAGCTGGTAGCGCAGGCCGGTCTCGGTGGCGATGAGGGTCTCCGCATCCAGGTTCACGTTGTTGCCGTTGGTGTTCGTCGGCTCCAGGGAGCGGGCGACGGTCCCGCCGTTGATCTGCGGCGTCTCCCCGTTGCGCAGCGCGCCCTTCAGCGAGGACTCGAAGTCGACGCGGCCGGCGAGGAAGCCCGGGGTGTTGATGTTGGCGATGTTGTCGGCGGTGACCCGCTGCCGCTGGGCCAGGCCGGAGAGGCTGGCGTGCAGCGCGGCGGGGGTGAGCTCGCCGATCATCGATCGGGGAGAGCGGACGAGCGGGACACGATCGACCTCCGGGGTAGGCGGAAGAAGCACTCGCGAACGAGTGCGTGGTCCGCCGATCCGTGGCGAAAGGGCTTGCTCTCCGTGCCCCTGCCTCATCGGCAGCGCGGGCCCTCCGGCTGACCGTCGGGGTGGTCCGCGAGGGGTGCCTGTGGCCGGGAGGGGGAGTGGTGGCGGGTGTGACGGGCGGTGACCTCGCCGTGTCCTGCGCCGACGGGGGCGGGGGAGTTGGCAACTCTTCTGCTATTCCGCGGAAAAGCAGAACCCCGCCGCCGGCGGGGCCGGGGGCGGGGCTGGGTGCGGGGAGACCGGGGGAGGGAGCCGTTACAGGCCGCGGTCGATGTAGGAGGCGACGGGCCGGGAGGGCGCGTAGGACATGCGGGCGGCGACGTCGCGCTGCTTCTGCGACTGGGTGATCCGCTCGGCCAGCTCCTCGGCGACGGCGAGCTGGTGCTGGAGCAGCCGGGCGGCGCGCTCGCGGAGGTCCGGTGGCAGCGGGCCCAGGTCCTGCGGGGGGATCCAGTCGCCGGAGCGGCGGCCCCAGGCGGCGATCTCCTCCGCGCGGCCGCGGGCGAGGGCGTCCTGCGCGTCCAGCACGTCGCCCTCGAGCTCGTCGAGGGCCTGGTGCCAGTCCAGCGGCGGCGCCGCGCCGGTCCCGGCCCTCGCTCGGCCGGACCGCGGGGGTCCGCGGCGGCGCGTAGGGGGAGTGCCCGAACCCCGCGGTGGCCGAGCCGCTGACCGGGCTCACGCCGCTCATGACGCGCGCGGGCCAGGGACTGCCGCGGCCTGCCGCCACGCGTCGCGCAGCGGCTCGACGACCTGCCGGCAGGAGGAGACCCGGTTGACGTCGCCCTTGACGTTCGCGGTGATCAGCTCGGTGATGCAGCCAGCTGTAGAGGGCGGCCAGCCGCGGCCCACCCTCCCAGACGTCGACCTGCAGGCTGCTGCGGCAGCTCGATGACGATGTCCTGGGCGTGCTGGAGCTGCTCGTTGGCCGCCGTCGCGGTCCCCGGCCATCAGCGGCGGTCTGTCGCCCGCTCGAGGTCGAGCGCGAGCCGGTCGTAGAGCATGACCAGCAGCTGCTGCGGCGAGGCGGTGGCGACGGCGTCGCCGAGGTAGCGGGCGCGCAGGGCAGCGGCACTCATCAGTCGTTCTCCTGGGTCAGGGGGGAGGTCAGGACTTGTTCGAGGAGGACCAGCTGGGCAGCGAGGCCAGCTGGGCGCCGAGCCACTGCGACTGGTTCTGGAGCGAGCCCAGGGCGGTCTCCATGGCGGTGAACTGCCGGGTCAGCGTCGTGCGGCGCAGCTCCAGGCGGAGGTCCCAGTCGGCGATCCGGTTCTCCAGATCCTTGGCGCGAGGAGTCCTTGCTCTTGGCCAGCGCGGTGATCATGCCGGTGGTCGAGTCGGAGGCGCGCTTGGCCAGCGCCTCCAGCTTGACGGCGATGCCGTTGGCCGTGGTGACGTCGTCGGCATTGCCGGCGACCCCGTCGACGCCGGCCGTGGTGGTCGTGCCGGTGAAGATGGTTCGGACGATTGCCGGGTCGGCGGCCAGCGCGGTGGTGAACGTCTGCCTGGTCGAAGATGAACGTGCCCGTCCCGGGTGAGCTCGAGTCCGGCTGCGGCCGCCGGAGCCGCACCGACGCCGGTCAGGCGGGAGACGGTGTCGAGCACCTGGCTGGACAGCTGGCGGAGCGTGGCGTCGCCCTTCAGGGTCGCCGTCGACATGCCCGTGCCTTGGTGTAGGACGAGATCGCGTCGAGCAGGCCGTTGGCCGAGCTGACCAACGCGCTGATCTTCGCGGCGACGGCAGCCGGGTCGTCGGCGAGCTTGACGGTGACGTTGCTGGCCGGCTCGGTGACGGTGATCGTCGCGCCGTCGATGAGCGCCGCTGAAGGTGTTGGTGGCCGAGGTGACCTCGTAGCCGAGGCCGGCGCTGCCGACGGTGAGCTTGGCGTCCGCGCCCTGGGTGACCGGCGTGAACTCGGCCGGAGCACCGATCGTGAACGTAGCGGCCTCGCCGGTGTCCTTGGCGGTGACCTGCAGCCGGTACTCGGTCGCGGAGACCTTGACCGCGGTGGCGGAGAGCCGGAGGGAGGTGTCGGCGTTGATCGCCTTGACCGCGTCGGCCAGGCTGCCGGTGCCGCCGATGGCCACGCTCTTCGTCGTCGCCGCCGACGGTGACGTCGATGCTGTCGGCGCCGTAGGCGAGGTCCGCGGCGGTCTGAGTGCCGGTGACGGTCCACTTCGCGGCGCTGACGACCGAGTGGGCAGTGGCGACGTTGGTCGACCGTGAAGGTGACCGACCCGGTGGTCGCGCCGGTGCCCGCGGTCGACGCTCACCGAGGAGGCGGAGCTGCTGGCCTTGACCGACGTCCAGGCGGTGTCCTTGGTGACGGCCTCGGCGGCGGAGCGCAGGGCGTCGAACCGGGTATTGATGGCGCGGTAGGCCGTGGCCTGGCTGGGTGCGCTGTCTAGCCGCTGCTTGAGCAGCGTCTGCGAGTTGCGCCTCGATCTGCATCAGCTGGTTCACCAGCGCGCCGGTGTCCATGCCCGAGATGAGTCCCGTGCTCAGGCTCATGCCCGCCATGACGTTCTCCGTTCTCGGGTGGGGCCAGGGTGGAGCAGCAGTGAGGGGGGAGGCCGGGGCCTCCCCCCTCACCGAGTGGTGCTAGGTCGTGCTCAGGTCGAACGTTCGGATCAGCCCAGCAGCTTCAGGATGCTCTGCGAGGCCTGGTTGGCCTGCGCCAGCATCGAGGTGCCGGCCTGCGACAGGATCTGGGTGCGGGAGAAGTTGGTCATCTCCTTGGCCATGTCCGTGTCGCGGATCCGGGACTCCGAGGCGGTCAGGTTCTCGGCGGTCACGTTCAGGTTGTTGATGGTGTGCTCGAACCGGTTCTGCAGCGCACCGAGGTTGGCGCGCGAGGTCGACACCGTCTTGATGGCGGTGTCGAGAGCCGTGATCGCAGCGGTCGGCACCCGACTGGCTGGTCAGGTCGATGCCGTTCACGCCGAGGTCGGTGGCGGAGAAGCCACCGGTGCCGGCAGAGGCCGCCGAGTTCGTGCCGGCGGCGCTCAGGCCACCGGTCACAGCGATCGCCGTGGAGATGGCACCGCTCTGTCGTCTGCACGACTGAGGCCGCCGGTGTTGGCGTCCACCTTCGCCGAGTGACGACGCGGAGAAGTTGGCGTCCCCGTTGAGCTGGGCGGCGATGTTGTTGGCGTCCGTGCTGGCGGTCAGCGCGCCGGTCGTGGTGACGACGCCACCGCTGGGTGAAGACAGCCGCCGCGGCGGTGGCGACAGCGCCACCGTTGGCCCACGAGGACTTCGCCGGCGCGGTGCCGCCGGACGTCGATGCCGACGGTGATGGTGTCGCTGGCGCGCGTAGCCGACCTGGAAGGACTTGCTCGTGTACGAGCCGTCGAGCAGCTTGACGTTGTTGAACGTCGTCTTGTCGGCGATCCGGGTCAGCTCAGCCTTCAGCGCGGTGGACTCCGACTCGATGCGCCTTGCGCGAGTCGACGTCGTTGCTGTCGTTGGAGGACTGAACGGCCAGGTCGCGCATGCGCTGGAGGATGCTGTGCGTCTCGGTGAGCGCACCTTCAGCGGTCTGCACGACGGAGACGCCGTCCTGGGTGTTGCGGACGGCGACCTTGAGGCCACCGATCTGCGAGCGCAGGCCCTCGGAGATGGCCAGGCCGGCAGCGTCGTCGGCAGCGCGGTTGATGCGGAACCCGGAGGAGAGCTTCTCCAGGGACTTGTTCATCTGTCCGTCGGTGACGGACAGGTTGCGGTAGGCGTTCATTGCCGCAACGTTGGTGTTGACGCTGAGACCCATGGGGTTCCTCCTTGGAAGGGGTCTTTCTGGTGATCCCGCTGCATCCGTGCTGCGGGCCGTTCGTGTCTCGCAGGAGTGTTTTCGGCGTGGGGCGCCTGGGACTTGAGGCGAACCGGACGAATTTCTCGCCCGGTGTCACTCAGGCGGGTCGAGCCGCCGCCCCGGGCCACGAGGTGCGCTGGCGGGGGAGTGGCGCGGGCATCGGGGTGCGGCCGGTCACCCGATCGACGTAGCTGCGCTGCTGGTTGCGCGCCCGCACCCCGCCGTCGGCCGGGACTGAGCGGCCCTCCCAGATCTCGCTCATCGCCGCGTGCAGCAGCGTCAGGGCGCGGGCCCGCATCTGGGAGACGCGGGAGAGGGTGACGCCGAGGTCGGTGGCGATGTCGGTCAGGGATTCGTCATTGAAGAAATTGCGCTCGATGACCTCGTCGAGCCGGTCGGGCAGGGCCCGGATGGCCTCGTGCAGGTAGCGCGCACGTTCGCCGCGCATGAGCGCTCGCTCGGGGGACTCGCCGGTGTCGGGCAGGTCCAGCGAGCCGCCCTCGGTGCCGGTCTCGGCATCGATGCTGATCATCACCGCGCGGTGGACGTCGACCTGGAGGCTGTCGAGCTCGCTGCGCGGCACCCCGAGACTCGCAGCCAGCTCCTCGCGCGTCGGCGGACGGCCCAGCGAGATGGTCAGGGCGTCGGCAGCCGCGTCGTGCCGTCGGGCGGCCGCGCGCACCGACCGACTGGCCCAGTCGCCGGAGCGCAGCTCGTCGAGCACCGCGCCCTGCAGGCGGGCCAGGGCGTAGGTGGCGAACGATGCGCCGGCGGTCGGGTCGAAGCGCCTGGCCACCTCGACCAGCGCCACGTGGGCGCAGGAGAGCAGGTCATCCCGGCTGACGTGGGCCGGCAGCGAGATGCGGGCGGCCACGGCGTTCACCGCGAACGCCGCCAGGGGCAGGTGCTCGGTGACCAGGGCGTCGACGTCCGCGCTGGTCCGCGGCTCTTCGACGGGTTGCGGTGCCAGGGCGGGGGCGCTCCGCTCGGCGGGATCCGCTCGCGCTGGTGGCGCTCGGGCGGCGAGGGCTCGGGCTGGGCTCACGCCCTTCTTCTCGGCTGACCGGTGCGCGGGTGGCACCGCCCTCGGCAACTTTCCTCCCAACTTGAGCCCCGGTTCCGTGCTTCGGCTTGAGGCTCCTCGGACGCGGTGCCGATGGCACTGTCTGACGAGGAAAGCGCCGGACGGTCGACCGACCCGGCACCGACGGCGCAGGACGACGGAAAGGTGGGGGCACGTGGACTACCAGCACCTGTCGACGCTTGCTGTGGCGGGAGCAGGAGCTCCTGGACCTCCTGCTGTTCAAGGCCGAGGAGAAGCAGTACCTGATCCTCACCGGGAAGACCCGGTGGCTGGCGCGCATCGCGCACGAGATCGAGGTCGTCCTCGACCAGCTGCGCACCCTCGAGGTCGAGCGCGTCCGCCGCCACCGAGGCGATCGCCGTCGCGCTCGGCCTCGGCGCCAACCCGTCGCTGCGGCAGGTCGCCGACGCCGCTCCCGCCCCCTGGAACGACCTGTTCGCCAAGCACCACGAGGCGCTGCTGGTCCTCATCACCGACCTGCGCAGCCTCTCCGACGCCAACCGGGAGCTGATCGAGGGCGGCCTGGCCGCCATCGGCGACGCCCTGCTGCAGACCCGCACCCCGTCGGCCGGCACCTACGGCGCCGCCGGCCGGCACACCGACGGCGCCCAGCGCGCCGTCACCCTGGACGGCGCGCTGTGAGCACCTTCTCCGGCCTGAACGCGGCGACGACGGCGCTCTGGGCGCAGCGGCGCGCGCTGGACGTCACCGGGCAGAACATCGCCAACGTCAACACCGCCGGCTACAGCCGCCAGCGGGTCGACATGCAGGCCATCGGCGGCAGCGCCGTGCCCGCCTTCTACTCGACGAGCAACGGCATCGGCGGCGGCGTCAACGCCGACGACGTCGTCCGCATCCGCGACATCTTCCTCGAGGGCACGCGGCCACACCGAGCACGCCAACTACGCCCGGCTGACCGTCGAGGCCGGCGCTCTGGAGCAGGTCGAGACGGCGTTCCGCGAGCCCGGCGAGTACGGCATCCAGAGCCTGCTCGCCGACGTGTGGGACGGCTGGGGCGACGTCGACAACGCCCCGGACACCGATGCCGCCCGCGGCCAGGTGATCCAGCAGATGGACACCCTCGTCGGCGGGCTGCACTTCGCCTCGGCGTCGCTGCGACGCGCAGTGGAACCAGACGCGGGAGAACCTGACCGTCCTGGTGGAGGACGTCAACGCGGCCGCGCAGACCATCGCCGACCTCAACCTGGCCATCCAGCGCGCCACCCAGACCGGCCTGCCGGTCCAACGACCTCGCCGACCAGCGGGACCTGCTGGTCATGAAGCTCGCCGACCAGGTCGGCGCCACGGTCCGGCAGGGCAAGGACGGCATGGTCGACGTCGTCGTCGGCGGCATGACCCTGGTGGCGGGGAGCAGCGTCGCGCAGCTGGCCGTGGCCGGCAGCCTGGACCATGGCGGGCGCCGGCGGCTGACCCGGTCCGCATTGTCACCGCCGTCGGCGGCTACACCGTTGCGGCGGACGGCACGGCGGGCGGCCAGCTCGCAGCCATGAACGCCATCTTCCCGAAGTACCAGGGCGCGCTCGACACGCTGGCCAGCGACCTGGCCGCCGCGGTCAACGACTGCCCACGCCGACGGGCTTCGACAAGCTCGGGCAACCCCGGCGGCGCGGTCTTCGAGTCCGCCGACGGCACGCCCGATCACCGCCGTCGAACATCGCGCTGGCCTTCACGGATCCCGGCGCAGATCGCCGCCTCCGCGCATCGGCGGCGGCGCGAACACCGACAACAGCAACGCCGACCGGATCGCCCAGCTGCGCGTCGCGGACCGACGGCCCGGACGCCGACTACCGCAAGATCGTGGTCGACCCTCGGTGTCGAGGCGGCGGTCGCCAACCGCAACGTCGTCGATCCAGTCGGTCATCACCACCCAGGTCGACGCCGCCCGCGAGTCGGTGGCCGGCGTCAACCTCGACGAGGAGATGACCAACATGCTGTCGTTCCAGCACGCCTACTCGGCGGCGGGCCGGCTGGTCACGCGCCATCGACGAGATGCTCGACCAGCTGATCAACCGCACCGGCCGCGTGGGGCTGTGATCTGAGTGCGCATCACGCAACGGGCCGTCACGCTCACCAGCCTGCAGGGCCTCAACCGCAACCTCGAGACGCTGGGCAAGCTCCAGAACCAGCTCACCTCGGGCAAGCTCATCAACAAGCCGTCGGACTCGCCGACCGGCACGAACAAGGCGATGCAGACGCGGGCCGAGCAGGCGGCGGTCGCCCAGCAGGGCCGCAACGTCGCCGACGCCAAGACCTGGCTCGACCAGGGCAGCTCATCGCTGCTGCAGATGATGAACGTGACCCAGCGCATCCGGGACCTGACGGTGCAGGGGCTCAACACCGGCGCAGTCTCCGAGGCCAGCCAGAAGGCGCTGGCCATCGAGGTCGCCTCCCTGCGGGAAGGGCCTGCTCAACATGGCCAACACCCGGGTCGCGGGCCGGCCGCTGTTCGGCGGGGTCACCGCGGGCGACGAGGCCTACGACCCCGATGGGAGCTACGTCGGCACCACTGTCACGCCGGGGACGACCGCGGCACGGTCGCTCCGCCGGGTGTCCGACAGCGAGCTGCTGCGGGTCGACCTCACCGGCCCAGAGGCGTTCGGCGCCGGGACGGCGAGCCTCTTCTCCGTCGTCGAGCGGATCGCCACCGACCTCGAGTCGGCGACCCGACTCCCTGACGGCCGACCTCGCCGCGCTGGACGCGCGTCATCCAGACGATGCAGGGCGCCGTCGCCGACATCGGCGCCCGCGGCGCCCGGCTCGAGCGGGTGGAGCAGATCAACGCCGACCGCACCCTGGCCGCTGCAAGACCCAGCTCGGGCGCGGTCGAGAACATCGACCTGCCGAACACGATCATGGACCTGCAACATGCAGCAGACCGGGTACGAGGCGGCGCTGGCCGCGACGGCGAAGGTCCATCTCGCCCACGCTGCTGGACTTCCTGCGCTGATGACCGCCATCCCCGACCGTGCGCCCGCGCCCGCCCGGCGGCCGGCGCACGCACGGCTCACCGTCCGGTCCAGGTGCTGTACTTCGCCGAGCCGCTCGCCCGGCTTCCCGGGTCACCGGGACTACGTCCTCGTCCCCGCCGACGCCGCCGGCCTGCTGTCCTGGCTGCAGTCGCGTCGCCCCCGACGGTCCGCGGTTCCTGGTGGTGCCGGCCCGGCGACTTCTTCCCGGACTACGCGACCGGTGCTGCCCGCGGTCGTCCGCGCGGAGCTCGGTCTGGATCGGTGCCGACCAGGCGCAGATCTACTGCCTGGTCACCGTGCCCGACGGCGATCCGTGCCGAGGCGACGGCCAACCTGAGGGCACCGCTGGTCGTCGCCCCCGCGACGCACCGCGCCCGCCAGGTCGTCCAGTCCGACCTGGACCTTCCCCTCCGGCGCCGCCTGCGCCGATAACTTCAGCGAGCCGCTTGCGAGGGGCTCCCGGTGCCCGCCTGTCGGGCACGCCACGGACGGCAACACACACACCCATGGAGGGGTACACGTGCTCACACTCACGCGCAGCGTCGGCGAGACCATCCGCATCGGCGACGACATCGAGGTCCACGTCGTCGAGGTGCGCGGCGGCACCGTCCGGCTGGGCTTCAAGGCCCCCCGCGAGGTCACGATCCACCGCGAGGAGGTCTACCGGCAGATCGCGGAGGCCAACGCCCTCGCGGCGCAGGTGACCGCCGACAGCCTCGGTGCGCTCGCGGCGTTCGCGCCGGTCAGCGCCGAGCCGGAGGCCGAACAGGTGCAGGACGCGCAGGCCTGATCCGCCGGTGTCGGGGGGTGGCGTTCGGCATACGTCGACAAATGCCGCCCCCCGGCCGCCACACCCCCCGCGACACAGGCAACTTCTGCCGAAGTGTTGCGGGATAAGTGCGTAGGACACGGCGAGTGTTGTGCCCTCGGTTGCCGAGGGGATGAGGCAGATTTCTCCCCAAGCAAGTGACAGGGGGCGATCACCATGCAACACAGTGCATCCAACGCGCACAGCGGCGTCGACCACGACGGCGAGCACGAGTCCGTGGTCGTCCACGTCCAGCTGCGGCCGCGACGCGGTGCCACGCGCAAGTGCCTCGCGGCGCTCGCGGCGCTGGCCGCCGAGCACGACGAGGTCGCGTTCGCCGTCTCCGGCCTGAGCAAGGACGACCGCGTCGTCCGCGTCACGGTCGGCGTGGACCTCGGCCCGCGCACCGGCGTCGCCAAGTTCTCGCCGCAGGCGCAGGCCGCCTACGCCTTCGTCAGCGCGGTCTTCACCTCGCTCTACGACCACATGCCGGTGTACGTGGCCGAGCCCAGCGGCGCCGAGCGCGCCGCCGCCGCGGTGCTCATCGAGCGCGCCGCCTCCGGCGTCACGGCCGCCGACGTCGTCGACGCGCTGCCGGTGTCCTCCACCGGCTCGCCGATCCCGAGCCCGCGCACCGCGGGCCCGGGGGAGCGCATCCCGGCCTGACCTCGCCTCCGAGCTGCTTCGCAGGCCTCCAACACCTGAGGTCTGTCCTTCCCCGTAGTGCCAGGAGTTCCGGTGTCCGACATCTTCGCCTCCGCCTCGTCCACCCTCGATCCCCGCGCCCGCGCCCGGCAGCCGCTCGTCTTCGGCGGCCTCCCCGAGGCCGAGGGCTGGGCGCTGGCGCCCATCACCGCCCGCGACCGCGTGCACTTCCGCGTCGACCGCGAGCTGCCCCTCGACGAGTTCCGCGCCGAGCTGCCCGACGGCGTGACCGTCAGCTACGACCAGGGCGACGGCCTGTACCGGGTGGACGGCGCCCGCGGCTCGGCGTCGGTGCTCGCGGACTGGGTGCGCGCCTGGTGCGCGCGGCACGGCTGCGGCACGGTCGGCCTCCGGGCCGAGACCGACGTCCGCCGCCGCGCCCCGAAGGACCTCCCGCCGGACTTCCTGGCCGACCTGTGCCGGCACTACGGACCGGTCAGCCTCAAGCGCCTGCAGCGGAACATGAGCACGATCCGGCTGCACCTGCCCGACCCCGACGACCTCGGCCAGCAGGTGTACGAGTGGGTGCTCAAGGCCGTCGGCCAGTTCGACGAGACCAAGTCGGTGCCCTTCGGCGCCTTCCTGGCCACCCAGCTGTCCAAGTGGGTGCACGACCTGGGCCGCAACGCCCACGGGCGCACCGCGGCCGACACCGAGCACAAGCAGCAGAAGGCGATCGCGACCTTCATCGCCGAGCACCAGCGCCGGCCCAGCGAGAAGGAGCTCGCCGCCTACATGGGGCAGAGCGTGGCCACCCTGCGGCGCAACTCGCAGACCGTCGCGACGCTGAACGGGCTGCGCAACCTGCAGTCCCTCGACGGGGGACCGGACGGCACCGAGATCCTGTTGCCGGACTCGGGCGAGGCGCCCGACGAGATCATGGGGGAGGCGGAGCAGACGCTGCTCTCCCACGCCCTGACCGCGGCCTGCGCCCCCGACCCGAACGCCCGTCCCGACCAGCGGGCCGGTCAGCCCAACGTGCTCGGCTGGGCCACCTGGTACCTGACCACCTGGGGCGGGCAGACCAAGACGCAGCTGTCCTCGGACCTCAACACCTCGGTGCGCAACATGAACGTCTACGCCGACCGCGTGGAGAAGGCCCTCAAGGACCGGCTCGCCGAACTCGCCGACTGATCCGCAGCACCGAGCGCGGGGAAGGGCACCTCTCACGACCAGTCGAGGGGTGCCCTTCCCCGCGCTCGTTCGCGTGCCCGTCGCGCCGGTTGACGTACGGCAACCAATTCGTGTCCGCAGAAGGGTCCATCGGGCCCCTGCGCTGCCGATATCCAGGTCGTGACGCAACGCCTCCGGACCCGCCGCACCGCAGCCGCGGTGCCATCGGGCACCGGAGCGGGGCGACCCGCCGAGGACGGCGTCCGATGAGCGTGCTGCCCAGCGGCGCCGCCGGCTCCGAGGTCCTGGTCCCGCACTGGCTCGGATCCCCCGAGCGCCTCCAGCTGGCCGCCGCCGTCCGCGCCGCGCTCGCCGGCCCGGCCGTGCACCCGGTGGCCCTCATCCACCTGCAGGACGTGCTCACCGAGCTCCACGTCGCGGCCGCCCGGGACGCCGTCTGGCCCGCCTCCGCAGCGCGGGTGCGCCTGGCGACCGGCTGGGATGCCGACGTGCTGCCGGTGCGCCTCAGCGCCGCCGAGCTGACCGCCGTCCTCGCGCTGTGCCCGCTGCCCGACGGGCTGCGCGGCCGGTTGGGCGGGGACGCCGCGTGACGGCCTTCGGACGGCGGGGATCGGCCGGCCTCCTGCAGCGGCTGCGCCCCACCCGGATCGACGTCGCCGACCTGCTCCAGGTGGCCGAGGTGGTGCTGCCCGTGCTGGCCGGCCCGCGGCTGCGCGTCGAGCTGGTCCGCCGCACCGGCGCCGGCTCGGCGCTCCTCGTGGAGGAGGACGAGCGCAGCGTGCGCGCCGACCTCGCGGACCTCGCCGACGACATGACGCGGGCCGGCGTCGCGCCGACCCCCGAGGCGATGACGGCCGCGCTGCGCTCGTGGATCGCGCACCGCCCCGTGACCGATGCGTCCGCGGCCGCCGACGGGATCGCCGTGCTCGACTGGGCC
This sequence comes from uncultured Actinomycetota bacterium, assembly GCA_963747895.1. Classification (GTDB taxonomy): domain Bacteria; phylum Actinomycetota; class Actinomycetes; order Mycobacteriales; family Geodermatophilaceae; genus Blastococcus. The sequence goes on along the minus strand of CAVVGX010000006.1, from coordinate 177,133 downwards.
GACGCCGCCCGCTCCGCCGTCGGGTGGCGGGTGGTCGTCCGCCGCGGCGACCTGACGCACGCCTGGACGCCGGTGACCGGTACCCCGGCCGCGCAGCTGGGCGACGTCCGATCGGCCGCCACCGCACGCGCCGCGGAGGTGGAGCTGACCCTCCGGGTCGAGGGGCCGGTCGCGCTGTGGTCGCACCCCGCCATGCCGGTGCTGGCCACCACCGCGCTCGCGAGGCCGGGGCGGATGCTCGATCGTGTCGCGGACGCCGGCCTGCCGGTCGACGACCTGCACGTGGTGGTCACCCCGCAGCGACCCGTCGCCTGCGCGGGCCGCAGCGTCGCCGCGCGGCTGTCGGGGGAGACCTCCGAGGCGAGCGTCACGCTGCCGTGGGCGCGGCTGTCGACCCTGCCCTGGCTCCAGCGGTAACGCTCGCGCTCAGGAGATGTAGCCGTACTCCCAGTGCCACGGCTCCGGCTTCTCGCCACCGGGGCCCGCCCAGTCCGGCTGCACGAACCCGAACCGGCCGGCGTTGGCCGTCATCCAGCGCCACTGCTCGGACCCGCTCCGGTTGACCCCGCCGCACAGGTCGACCGCCAGGGCCCAGCCGTGGTTGGAGGTACCGGGCACGGCGGCCAGCGCGGGCTTGCGGGAGAAGGCGTCGACCTGGCTGGCCAGCGACCGGTAGGAGTCGGTGATGCACAGCCCGGTGCCGAACTCGGCCTCGTAGGCCTCGCCCATCGCGGCGTAGCCGGCCGCGGCGTCGCAGCGCAGTGCGTGCCGGTACACACCCAGCCGGCAGAGCGCCTCGGTCGGGATCTCGCCGTTGTCCCAGCCACCCCACTTCGGGCCGGCGGCGCCCGGTGTCGGGAGCGGAGCACCGCAGGCGCCGGTCGGACCCCCCGCGGGCAGCGGAGCGTTCGGGGTGCCGGTCGCCGCCACGGGCACGCGGACGGCGGTCGAACCGGCGGCCACCGAGCGGATGCCCACCTGGTACGTCGCCGCAGAGGCACCGAGGACGTCGCCGTCCCCGAGGTAGATGCCGACGTCCTGGCCGCCGGGGGAGAACACGAGGTCACCGATCTGCAGCCCGTCCAGCGGCACCGCGGTGCCGCCGGCCCACTGCTGCTGCGGGGTGGCGGGCAGCGCGTAGCCGCCGAGCAGCCACGAGGCCGCCGTGAAGCCACCGCAGTCGTAGGTCTCGGGTCCGGTGGTGCCGGGGACGAAGGGCTTGCCGAGCTGGGACAGCGCGTTGCTGACCGCGGCGACCGTCTCGGACGGGAGCACGGTGACCGGGCTGCTGTCCGGCACCGCCCACGCGACACCGGGGACGGGCCGGCCATCGGCATCCAGCGCGGGGGAGAGCCCGGCCGGCAGGTCGGTGGGGTCGGTGAGGTCGGCGGCGGGCGGGGGCTCGATGCCGGCACCGGTCAGCTGCGCCAGGTAGCCCTGCCAGCGCGCGACGGCCCGCTGGTTGCGGTCCTGCTGCTCACCGGCCGCCGGGATCGTGCCCAGCGAGGCCAGTCGGCCGGTCACCTCGGTGCTCAGGTCGTCGACCTCGGCACGCATGCGGTCGAGGGCGGCGGAGAGCTCGTCCTCGGCGTCCGCCGCGGCAGCCTCCGCCCGGTCGACGCGGGCCTCGGCGGCGTCGAGGGCGGCGGCGCTGCGCTGGGCTCGGACCACCGTCGCCTCGAGCGCCTGGTCGGCGTCCGCGGCGAGTTCCTCGGCCAGGGCGCCGGCGGCGCCGGAGGCGGTCAGGGTCGGCACGGGGTAGCGGGCGGTGGGCGTGGCGCGGTACAGCTCCGCGGCGCCGGTGCCGACCGCCTGCTGGACGGTCTCGACGGCGTCGCGGGCGGCCTGCTCGGCGGCGCGCGCCTCCGCCAGCTGGTCGCGGCGGTGCGCGGCGGTCTGCTCGAGGGCGCGGTAGCCGTCGGCCGCCTCCAGCAGCGAGCTGCGGGCGGTGAGGGCCAGCGCGGTGACGTCCAGCGGCCCGCCCGAGGGGGTGGTGGCACCGGGCAGCACCACGGTGATCAGGGCGGGGACCAGCAGGGTGCCGAGCGCGACGACGCCCAGCCGGGTGGACCAGCGGGAGCCGGTGCGCTCGGTCGGGGACGCGGCGGAGGACCGCTTCGTGGCGGGTCGCTTGGTGGGCCGCTTCGCAGCCGGGCGCTTGGCGGCAGGCCGCTTGGCAGCCGGGCGCCTCCCGGCGGGACCGGATGTGGCGGCCTTCGCCGCCAGGGCGGCCCGGGCGGCCGCGAGCTGGGCGGGGGTGAGGTCGGGGCGGGCCGCGGCCAGCTGCCGCAGGGCCATGGCCTCGCGCAGGGCCTGCGCCTCACGGGCGTCGATGACGGGCCGGGTCGCGGGACGGGCCGCAGGGCGGACGGGCGTGCGTGGTGCGGGCACTGCGGCGTCTCCCGGCGGTCGTCTCGAGGGGTGGCCCGCTGCGGGATGCAGTCGGGCTCAGACCTCGTATCGACGTGCCGGGAGGGGCGCCGGAGAGGGGGGTGAGGCGTTCTCACCCCTCCGGGTGAGGGTGAAAGCGCGGGGGGCGCTCAGAAGGATGAGCAGCAGGATGGATGCGGGTACGTGCGGTCACGGAGCCCACCAGGCGCCGTGCCGGTGCACGAGGGGGATGCGCAGCTGCCCGCCGTCCTCGGTGGAGACGACGACCTCGACACCGGTGATGCGGAGCGGCGGTCCGTCGTCCTCGGGCTCGAGCAGCGTGCCGCTCGCCAAGGGGATGGGCGGCACGACGAGGACGTCGTCGCCGGGCGGCTCGGCCATGGGCGGACCTCCTGGGTGGGCGACTCCTCCGCGGGTGCGGGACGCCCTCACCGTAGGGGGACCGTGCCCCGGACAGCGATCGGGCCGGGCAGGAACCCCCTGGTGGGGGCCCGCCCGGCCCGGTCGGTGGCTCGGTCGAGGTGGGGTCAGCGGCGGTCGAGCGGCACGAAGGCGCGCTCGGTCTCCCCGACGTACAGCTGTCGCGGACGCCCGATCTTGGTGGTCGGGTCGGCGATCATCTCGCGCCACTGCGCGATCCAGCCGGGCAGCCGGCCGAGGGCGAACAGCACGGTGAACATGCGGGTCGGGAAGCCCATCGCCTGGTAGATCAGCCCGGTGTAGAAGTCGACGTTCGGGTAGAGCTTGCGCTCCACGAAGTAGTCGTCCTTGAGCGCGATGTCCTCGAGCTGGCGGGCCAGGTCCAGCAGCTCGTTGTTGCCACCCAGCTTGTCCAGCACGGTGTCGGCGGTCGCCTTCACGATGGCCGCGCGCGGGTCGTAGTTCTTGTAGACCCGGTGGCCGAAGCCCATCAGCTTGACGCCGGGCTCCTTGTTCTTGACCCGCTCGACGAAGCGGGGGATGTCGCCGCCGTCGGCCTTGATCGCCTCGAGCATCTCCAGCACCGACTGGTTGGCCCCGCCGTGCAGCGGGCCGAACAGCGCGTTGATCCCGGCCGAGACGGAGGCGAACAGGTTGGCGTGCGAGGAGCCGACCAGCCGGACGGTCGACGTCGAGCAGTTCTGCTCGTGGTCGGCGTGCAGGACGAAGAGCATGTCCAGCGCCTTCACGAGCTCCGGGTCGGCGTCGTAGGGCTCGGCGGGGAACCCGAACGTCATGCGCAGGAAGTTCTCGACCAGGCCCAGCGAGTTGTCCGGGTAGAGGAACGGCTGGCCGACGGACTTCTTGTAGGCGTAGGCCGCGATCGTGGGCAGCTTGGCCAGCAGGCGCAGGGTGGACATCTCGACCTGGTCGTGGTCGAAGGGGTCCAGCGAGTCCTGGTAGAAGGTCGACAGGGCGCTCACCGCCGACGACAGCACCGGCATGGGGTGCGCGTCGAGCGGGAAGCCCTTGAAGAACTGCTTCAGGTCCTCGTGCAGCAGCGTGTGCCGGCGGATCCGCTGGTCGAACTCGGCGAGCTGGTCGGCGGTGGGCAGCTCGCCGTAGATCAGCAGGTAGCTGACCTCGACGAAGCTGGCCTTGCCCGCCAGCTGGTCGATCGGGTAGCCGCGGTAGCGCAGGATGCCGGCGTCACCGTCGATGTAGGTGATCGCCGAGGTGCACGCGGCCGTGTTCACGAAGCCGATGTCCAGGGCGACCTGCCCGGTCGTGGCCAGCAGCTTGCTCGTGTCGAGGCCGTCGGCGCCCTCGGTCCCGTGCTTGACGGGAAGGGGCAGTTCTCCACCGGGGTAGCGCAGGGCTACATCGGCGAGCCGACTACCGGCGCTGCTGTCTCGCTCATCAGCCCGGACGCTACCCCCGCGGCAGGCCCGGAGGCCCGCTGTCGGACCCCGGGCGGGCCGCCTCAGGCGCGAGCCGGGGTGACGTCGAAGGCCCACATGCCGGCGGCCCGGTGCGACGTGCCAGCGGCCGCCACGGGGGGCCACCGCCAGCCACGGGTGCGGCGAGCAGGGTCGGAGGGGTCGGTGAGGGGACCAGTTCGACATCGATGTCGGGCCCCTCGGCCAGCGCCTGCTCGAGCAGCGGCACCGCGGCCTCCAGGGACGCCGGGCGGCACCGCGACGACGACCTTCTCGGCCACGCCGTGCTGCGACGACCTCCCGCAGTGCCTCGACCGTGGCGCTAGATCTCCGCATGGTCCAGCGCGGGAGCGGCCAGGGCCACCGGGAAGACGCGGGCCCACACCTCGAGCTGCTGCTGGAGACGCGGACAGCAGCTCGGGTCGGTGCGCGCGGACGGCGAGCGGGATCGACCGGCGGGTCCGCGGGAGTCGCCGGTTCCGGGGCGCAGCTCGACCAGGGCCGTGGTGGCCAGGAAGAGGGTCTCCAGGGCGGGACCGTGGTCGGGTCCGCCGACGAGCGCGGGCAGCTGGACCGTGGCCATGCTCCAGGACCGTCGCGTAGGCGCGACGGCGCTGCGCCGAGGTCGGGGAGGAAGCCCAACCGGATCCCGTAGTCGATGAGGCGGACCCAGTCGCGCTCGGAGCGGGAGGTCATCCACAGGTCCCAGGAGTGCTGGCCTGGGTGCAGGCGGAAGCGGCTGAGGATGCGCGGGGTGTAGAAGGCCGGGCCCTGGGCGAGCAGGTCCAGCCACACCTTCACGTCGGTGAGCGAGTCGATCCGCCGGCCGTCCGGTTCCCACAGGTCGGACAGGTCGAGGCTCTCCCGCCGGAAGAGCGCCGTCGTGAACTCGCCGATGACGTTGGTGCACGTTCTCGAGGACCGAGGTCGCCCAGCTCTCAGCCGTCGAGCAGGCCGGGACGGTCGCGCAGCGCCGGGAACTCGTGCCCGGCGATCGGCTTCCCGTTCTCGTCGATCAGCGAACGGCGGGAGAAGGCGAGCGTGGCGTCCGGTGTCGGCCTGCATGCCGCGGACCAGCTCGCGGACGCAGTCGGTGCCCAGGACATCGTCGTGCAGCAGGTACTTCACGTACTCGCCGCGGGCCGCTTCGAGCACCGACCCGCAGGTTGTCGTAGGCGCTGACGTTGGTCGCGTGGTCGGAGCACCCGGATGCGCTCGTCCTGCGGCCGCTGCCGCGGCGACGATCGCACGCGGTGCCGTCGGTCGAGCCGTCGTCGCCGATGACGATCTCGATGGTCCGGTAGCTCTGATCCCGCGCGGAGCGCAAGGCCGCGCTTCAGGTGGCGCCTCGCCGTTGTAGGTCGGGATCAGGATGCTGACCAGAGGGTCGGTCATGGTGCTCTTCTCCTCCGAGGTGATCTCGGTGCATAGGCGGACTATGCAGCAGGCCGGTCAGGGCCGGAAGCCGCGCACGGCATTCGATGACGGCGTCCTGCTCCTCGCGGCCGCAGGGCGGGGCCCATCGGCAGGCTCAGGACCTCGTCGGGCGAGCCGGTCGGCCACCGGCAGGTGCAGCGCCGGCGAGACTCGGTGCCCGCGAAGGCGGGCTGCCGGTGGCGGCGGCACCGGGTAGTGGACGAGGGTCTCGATGCCGTGGGCGGCCAGGTGCTCGCGCAGCCGATCGCGGTGCGGGCTGCGGACGACGTAGAGGTGCCACGACCGGCGTCGGTGCCCGGGCGCACGCTCGGGGAGCACCAGGTCGAGGCCGGCCAGACCCGTCGTCGTACCGCCGGGCTATCGGCTTCCCGCCGGGCGTTGTGCTCTTCCAGGCGGCGGAGCTTCACCGCCAGCAGGGCCGCCTGCAGCTCGTCCAGCCGGCTGTTCCAGCCGACCTCGTCGTGCCGGTACTTCTCGGTGGATCCGTAGTTGCGCAGTGACCGCAGGCGGCTGCGCGGTCTCCTGGTCGGAGGTACTCACCGCGCCTCCGTCGCCGAAAGCGCCCAGGTTCTTCCCGGGGTAGAAACTCCAGGCCGTCGCGTGAGTGAGGCCACCCACCGGCCGGCCGCCGAGCCGGGCACCGTGAGCCTGCGCGGCGTCGTCCAGGACGACGAGGTCGTGCCGGCCCGCTACCGCGAGGACGGCGTCTAGGTCGACCGGGTGCCCGTACAGGTGGACCGGGACGATCGCGCGTGTGCGTGGGGTGACCGCTGCCTCGAGCGCGTCGGGGTCCCAGTCGCCGGTGGCGGACCGGACGTCGACCGGGACCGGCACCGCCCCGACGTGCAGGACCGCGAGCCAGGTGGCGACGAAGGTGTGGGAAGGGCACCAGCACCTCGGCACCCGGGCCGATGCCGAGCGCGCGGAGGCCCAGGGACAGGGCGTCGAGCCCGCTGCCCACCCCGACGGCGAACCGGGAGCCGACCGCCGCGGCCCACGACTCCTCGAAGCTCGTCGAGCTCGGGTCCCAGCAGCACCCGGTCGCTGTGCAGGACCCGCATGGCGGCCTCGTCGAGCTCTTCCCGCAGCTCGGCGTGCAGTCCGACGAGGTCCAGGAACGGCACCCGCAGGCGCCCGGGGGCCGCCGTCATGCCGGCGCGGCGGTCGCGGACGAGCTCCCCGGCCGCCTCGGCCGTCCGGCGCGCCTCGGTGAAGTCGTCGTACTCCCGGTAGTAGTCGTCCTCCGAGTAGGGCAGCGAGGCCATCACCAGGCAGACGCTGCCGGAGGAGAAGTTGCCCAGCTCCCGCCAGGTCAGCCGGGGGACGTAGAGCCCGTGGTACGAGCGGTTGAGGTGGAAGCGCGCGGTGCTGGTGCCGTCGTCCACCACGACGTCGAAGCTGCCGGACGCGGCCACGATGAGCTGCTGGAGGTCGCGGTGCGCGTGCCCGCCCCGGGACTCGCCACCGGGGACGTCGTACAGGTAGTAGACGCGGGCGATGTCGAAGGGGACGTGGTCGCCGCCCTCGATCATCGTCAGGTTGCCTCGCGGGTCCGTGATGCGCGGCAGGTCGACGATCCGGCAGCCTGCGCCGTTGCCCTGCGGACGGGGGTTCCAGTCCGTGGCGCGGCGGCCCGGGCCAAGGGAACGTCGTTCATCATGAGCCACGCCTAGGGTTATCGGCAGGCGCGCGGCCGACCCGGACCCCGGCAGCGATCGCGACGCCTCGTCGGCCCCCCCGGCCGCGCGCGTCAGGGGTGGGTCATGGAGAGGACGTCGAGGGCCTCGTCGAGCTGCTGCTCGGTGAGCTTGCCCTGCTCGACGTAGCCGCGCTCGAGCACCACCTGGCGGATGGTCTTCTGCTCCTTGAGCGACTGCTTGGCCACCACCGCGGCCTCCTCGTACCCGATGTACTTGTTCAGCGGCGTGACGATCGACGGCGAGGACTCGGCGTAGGTCCGGCACTGCTCGACGTCGGCCACGATGCCGTCGACGCAGCGGTCGGCCAGCAGCCGGCTCACGTTGGTGAGCAGGCGGATGGACTCGAGCACGTTGCGGGCCATGAGCGGCAGGGTCACGTTCAGCTCGAAGACGCCGGTGGTGCCGGCGTAGGTCACCGCGGCGTCGTTGCCGATCACCTGGGCGCCCACCTGGATGACCGCCTCGGGGATCACCGGGTTCACCTTGCCGGGCATGATCGAGCTGCCGGGCTGGAGGTCGGGCAGCTGGATCTCGCCCAGGCCGGTGCGCGGGCCGGAGCCCATCCAGCGCAGGTCGTTCACGATCTTGATGAGGCCGACCGCGATCGTCTTGAGCTGGCCGGAGGCCTCCACCAGGGAGTCGCGCGAGCTCTGCGCCTCGAAGTGGTTCCGCGCCTCGGACAGCGGCAGGTCGAGCTCGCCGGACAGCTTCTCGATGATCGCCGCGGCGAACCCGGGCGGGGTGTTGATGCCGGTGCCGACGGCGGTGCCGCCGAGGGGCAGCTCGGCGATGCGGGGCAGGGAGGCCTGCAGCCGCTCGACGCCGTAGCGGATGGCCGCGGCGTAGCCGCCGAACTCCTGGCCGAGCGTCACGGGGGTGGCGTCCATCAGGTGCGTCCGGCCGCTCTTCACGACCGTCGCGAACTCGTCGGACTTGCGGGACAGCGACAGCTCCAGGTGCTGCAGCGCCGGGACGAGGTCGCGGACGATCGCACTCGTGGCCGCCACGTGGATGGCCGAGGGGAAGACGTCGTTGGACGACTGCGAGGCGTTGACGTGGTCGTTGGGGTGGACCGGCCGGCCCAGCGCCTCGGTGGCGAGGGTGGCGACGACCTCGTTGGTGTTCATGTTGCTCGACGTGCCCGAACCGGTCTGGAAGACGTCGATGGGGAAGTGCTCGTCGAACTCGCCGGTGGCCACGCGGGTGGCGGCCTCGGTGATCGCCAGCGCGATCTCCCGGTCGAGCACCCCCAGGTCGGCGTTGACGGCGGCGGCCGCGCCCTTGATGGCGGCCAGGGCGCCGATGAGCTCGCGCTCGATCGGGGTGCCGGAGATCGGGAAGTTCTCGACGGCGCGCTGGGTCTGGGCCCGCCACTTGGCCCAGGCGGGAACGCGGACCTCTCCCATGGAGTCGTGCTCGATGCGGTAGTCGGTGCCGTCCGGCTGGGTGGCCACGGTGAACTCCTGCGATGTCTGGATGGGTGAGGGGGCTCCGGCAGCGACCCTAGATACCCCCGCCTCGGGCTGCGATCAGCCCCGGCGCCCGCGAGATAGGTCCCTGTCCCGCACGGTCGCCTCGTAGTGCTCGACGACGTCCCGCACCGGACCTCCGGCCGGTGCACGACCTTCGAGGACGTACGCCGCGATGTCGGTCGCGTGCTCGGCGAAGCCGAACTTCTCGACCGCGTAGTGGTTGATGCTGTCGGGCTTGCCGGGGATCGACCGCGTGAACGGCCGGACGTGGTGGCGGACCATGGCTCCCGCGGCCACGATGGAGTACTGGCCGACGACGACGTCCTGCAGGACGCCGCTCCCCAGCGCCAGGTTGGCGCCCCGGAGTACCCGGACCAGGCCGGCCAGAGCCACCATGGGCGTGAGCACCACGAGGTCCTCCAGATGCGCGTCGTGGGGCACGTGGACACTCTGCATCAGGAACACGTCGTCGCCGATCGTCGTCACGTCCTCGTAGCAACCCTTCTGCACCGAGGTGAACTCGCGGATCGTGTTGCGGCTGCCGATGACGACCCCTTTGTCGGAGTCGTCGTACCGGGGGTTGCCGGTGTCCTGCCCCGGTAGGCCGATGCAGACGTGCGCGGACAGCAGGTTGTCGTCGCCCATGACCAGCGGGCCGCGCAGGTGGCAGAACGGACCGATGGTGTTGCGGTCCCCAAGCTGCACATGGCCCTCGATGACCGCGGTGGGATGGATGTCGTTGCCCATGGACACCGCACTTCCGGAGAGTTGCTGGATTTTGACGCAGCGTAGTGCGGACGGCGCAGCGCAGCGGGCCGTGGCGGTTCAGCACCCTGGCATGCCGCCGTTCGGGGCGCCGGTGCGCGGGAACCCCGGCGCCCACCGGGGCTCGAGACCGTGTCAGGACCCGGAACGGGACGCCCTAGCATCGCCGACGGCAGCCCCGTGCCCGAGCGAGGAGTTCTGATGTCGCAACCGCCGTACCCGCCCCCGGGTGGTTCCGACACGGGCGGCGACCGTTCCACCGGGCCACGGCCGGACCCGTCCCCCCGGCCGTACCCGGAGTGGCAGCCGGCCGCGGACGCCGCGCAGCCGGGGGAGCAGGGTCCCTACGAGGGCGCGCCCCGGTACGGGCAGCCCCCGTACGGGCAGCAGGCGTACGGGCAGCCCCCGTACGGGCAGCCGCCCTACGGTCAGGCCCCCTACGGACAGCAGCCCTACGGTCAGGTTCCCTACGGTCAGCAGCCCTGGGGACAGCCGCCGCAGGGGCAGGGCGGCGCCACCGCTCCCTGGGGGCAGGGTGCGGCCACCCCGGGGAAGAACAACAAGGTGGCCATCGTGCTGGCGGCCGTCGCCGCGCTCGTCGTCGCCGGGCTCGCGGTCGTCCTGTTCGTCGGCCCCGGGTCCGACGACGGCGGCAGCGGCGGCTCCTCCATCCCGGCGGCGACCTCGGAGCCCGAGGGGCTGGGCGACGACGGCGGGCTCGACGAGTACGCCGAGCAGTGCTACCGCGGCGACATGGACGCCTGCGACGCCCTTTACCGGGAGTCGCCGCGGAGCTCGGCCTACGAGCTGTACGGCGGCACCTGCGCCGGCCGGCAGCCCAACGCCGACGCCTCGGAGGTCTTCTGCGTGGACGCCTTCCCGCCGGTCGACTGACAGGTCCGCGAGCGGGCGGCTCGGCTACGGTCGCGGTCGTGTCCGACGACGCCCGCAACCCTGCCGCCCCGGACCCGCGCAGCGACGGGACGCCGGGCGTCCGGGCCTCCGACTCCGACCGCGAGGCGCTGGTCGCCCGGCTGCAGACGGCCCTCGCCGAGGGGCGCCTGGACCTCGACGAGTTCGGCCAGCGGGCCGGCGCCGCCTACGCCGCGGTCACCACCGCCGAACTCGCCGTGCTGGTCGCGGACCTGCCGGCGGAGGCGCCGGCCGAGATCGTGGGCAGCCGGGCGCCGGAGGAGCAGACCAGCGTCTTCGGCGACATCAAGGTCGCCGGTCCGTCGGTCCCGCTCCGGGTCTCCACGGTCTTCGGCGACGTCCGGATGGACCTGCGGGGGCTCCGCACCGGCGCCGACCGGCTGGACCTCTACCTGAGCACGCTCTTCGGGGACGTCGACGTCGTCGTCGCCGAAGGCGTGGACGCGCAGATCCAGGGACGCACCGTGTTCGGCGACCGCAAGGTCGACCTGGCGCCGGTGCCGCGGGTGAGCGGCACCCCGCGGATCGTCGTCCACGCCCGCACCGTCTTCGGCGACCTGAAGCTGCGCAGCCTGGCCCCGGGGGAGTCGGCCAGCCGCTGGCGGCAGGTCATGGACCGGCTCGCTGGAACACCGCGATCCTCCGGACCGCACCGCGGCCAGGAGCCGTACCCCTGATGCGCTGAGCGCGTCCGTCACGCCTGCGCGGACCCTCCGGGCCCACTCGGCGTGACCCTGCTACCCCTCGCTGTCGAAGGGGACGGCGGAGTAGGCGCGCAGCTTCTCCAGCGAGTGCAGGCTCTCGATCGAGCGGATCGTGCCGGACCTCGACCGCATCACCAGCGACTGCGTGGTGCACCCGCCGGCGCGGTACTGCACCCCGCGCAGCAGCTCGCCGTCGGTGATGCCGGTGGCGACGAAGAAGACGTCGCCGCGCACCAGGTCGTCGATGTGCAGCACCCGGTCCAGGTCGTGGCCGGCGTCGAGGGCCTTCTGGCGCTCGTCGTCGTCCTTCGGCCAGAGCCGGCCCTGGAACGTGCCGCCCATGCACTTGAGCGCGCAGGCGGCGATGATGCCCTCCGGCGTGCCGCCGATGCCGAGGATGAGGTCCACGCCGGTGCCCTCGCGGGCGGCGGCGATCGCGCTGGCGACGTCGCCGTCGGTGATGAACTTGATCCGCGCCCCGGCCTCGCGCACCTCCTGGACCAGCTGCGCGTGGCGCGGCCGGTCGAGGATGCAGACGGTGACGTCCCCGACCGAGCTCTTCTTCGCCTTGGCGACGCGGCGGATGTTCTCCGCGACCGGCACGGTGATGTCGACGACGTCGGCGGCGGCCGGTCCGGTGGCCAGCTTCTCCATGTAGAAGACCGCCGACGGGTCGTACATCGCGCCGCGGTCGGCCACCGCCATGACGGCGATCGCGTTGGGCATGCCCTTGGCCATGAGCGTGGTGCCGTCGATCGGGTCGACGGCGACGTCGCACTCCGGGCCCCGGCCGTCGCCCACCTGCTCGCCGTTGTAGAGCATCGGGGCCTCGTCCTTCTCGCCCTCCCCGATGACGACGACGCCCTTCATGCTCACCGTGCCGATGAGCGCCCGCATGGCGTCGACCGCGGCACCGTCACCGCCGTTCTTGTCGCCGCGCCCGACCCACCGGCCGGCGGCCATCGCCGCGGCCTCGGTCACCCGCACCAGCTCGAGGGCGAGGTTCCGGTCGGGAGCGGGACGATCGGTGCGGAAGTCGCGCCCGCTCGAGGAAACGGGGCCTTCGGGAACGGGCAGCGACACGGGACCTCCTGGTGGGGGCCCGTCCCGACCGCCGTCGAGCGCAGGGCGGGACCCGGGACGCGGCCATGGGCGGCAGGGCGGTGGAGCTCTCCTGCGATCCTATGTGCATGACCGAAGTCGGCCCGACGAGCCCGCGCCCCACCGACCGGCCGGAGTCCCCGGTGGTGGCGGAGCCGGCCGGGCAGCCGGCCGCGGGGGCGTCGTCGCCGGCCGTGGAGCGCGCGAACCGGATGAGCGCGGCGAACATGGTCCGGTCGCTGCTCCCGCTGGTGGTGATCTGCCTGCTGCTCGTGGCCTGGCAGGCGTTCCGCACCAGCAACGAGGAGACCGTGCGCACGGTCGACCCGACGCCCACCGTGCGGCTGGCCGCGGAGCGGGCCGGCTACCCGGTGCAGGCCCCGGCCGGGCTCCCGGAGGAGTACCGCGTGACCAGCGCGCGCACGGACGCCGGTTTCGCCGAGGACGGCGCACCGGTGACCCTGGAGATCGGCTACCTCACCCCGTCCGGCGAGTTCGCCGGCTTCACCGTCACCGACGACGTCGGCGCCGAGCCCGTGCGCACGGTGCTCGAGGGGGCGACGGAGGAGGGGACGGTCGACGTCGACGGCGAGCCGTGGACCCGGCTGACCACCGGGCGGGAGGAGATCGCGCTGACCCGGGAGGACGGCGGGGTCGTCCTCCTCGTCACCGGATCGGCGCCCGCCGACGAGCTGGAGGCCGTCGCGGCGGCCGTCGCGCCTGCGGGCAGCTGACGGACGGCGTTGTTGCGGTCCCGTGTCAGGTGTCGGACGACTGCCCGACGTCCGGGGTTTCGTGCGGCGTCGGGCGGCCGGTCCCGCACACCATGACCGCACGCCCGGCGCCACCGTGGCAGCCGGTCGGACGAGGAGCCGACATGCCCGAGGACGACGTCTGCGCGCGCGGTGACCACCGGCCCCCAGCGGCGGGGGGAGGCTGCCCGTGCGGCATGGTCACCCTCGTACCGGCGGCCCGGCCGGAGACGATCGGTGACGCAGGGGTGCGGGACCTGGTCGCCCGCTGCCTCGTCGAGCGGGGCGGCGTCGCCGACCTGCCCGATCTCCGCCGTCGGGCCGACCGCGTGCTCGGCGCGCTGACGCAGGCGGGACTCCTCGTCGCGCACCGGTCCGTGGCGGGTGGGGCGGCGCAGCGCTCGGCCTGAGGGCTCAGCCCTGGTCGTCGGCGGGTGCGGCCGCGGCGAGCCGCTCCCGGGCGCGGTCCAGCCAGTGCTGGCAGAGCGTCGCCAGCGCCTCGCCGCGCTCCCAGAGCGCCAGCGACTCCTCCAGGGTCAGCCCGCCGGCCTCCAGGCGCCGGACGACGTCGGCCAGCTCCTCCCGCGCCTGCTCGTAGGTGGTGGTCGGCTCGTCGGTCTGCTCGCTCACGGTTCCCCATCCTGCCGGTCGACCCGCACCGGCAGCTGCCCACCGCTGACCCGGACACGCAGGCGCTCGCCGTCGGCCACCTCGGCGGGGTCGCGGACCAGCGCACCGTCGGCCCGCTGCACCACCGCGTACCCCCGGGCGAGCGTGGCGGCCGGTGACAGCGCCGTCACCCGGGCGCGGGCGTGTTCCAGGTCCCGCTCCGCGCCGTCGACGCGCTGGACGACCGTGCGCCTCGCGCGGGTGCGCAGCTGCGCCACGTCGTCGGCCCGGCCGTGCAGCAGCCGGTCGGGGCTGGCCAGCACCGGGCGGCTGCGGACCGACTCCAGCCAGCGCTCCTGCTGCTCGACCCGCGAGGTCACCAGGTGCCGGGCGCGGCTGCGCAGCCCGTCGACCAGGCGCCGCTGCTCACCGATCTCCGGCACGATCCGGTGCGCGGCGTCGGTCGGGGTGGCCGCGCGGACGTCGGCGACGTGGTCGACCAGCGTCGTGTCGGTCTCGTGCCCCACCGCGGTGACCACCGGGGTGCGGGTGGCCGCGATCGCCCGCACGAGGCCCTCGTCGGAGAAGGGCAGCAGGTCCTCGACCGAGCCACCGCCGCGGGCGATGACGATGACCTCCACCGCGGTGTCGGCGTCGAGCCGGCGCAGCCCGTCGATCACGTTCTGCGCGGCCTGCGGGCCCTGGACGGCGCAGTTGTACATCTCGAACCGGACGGCCGGCCAGCGGCGGCGGGCGGTGACCAGGACGTCCCGCTCGGCCGCGCTGTCCCGGCCGGTGATGACCCCGACGACGGCGGGTGCGAACGGCAGCGGGCGCTTGCGGGCCGCGTCGAACAGGCCCTCGGCGGCCAGCAGCTGCCGGATGCGCTCGATGCGGGCGAGCAGCTCACCGAGGCCGACGGCGCGGATCTCGGTGGCGCGCAGGGAGAAGGACCCGCGGGCGACGTAGTAGTCGGGCCGGGCACGGACGATCACCCGCGCGCCCTCGGTGAGCTCCAGACCCGGGCGGTCGGCGATGTCCCGGTGGCAGGTCACCGGCACGGACAGGTCGGCGACCGGGTCGCGCAGGGTCAGGAAGACGGTGGCGGCGTTGCCGCGCCGGGACAGCTGCGCCACCTGGCCCTCGACCCAGACCTCCCCGAGCCGGCCGATCCAGTCGGCGATCTTGCGCGCGACCGTGCGGACCGGCCACGGCGCCTCGGGGGAGGAGGGAGCGGTCACCGGAGCAGCCTGTCACGAAGCACTGCCGCGCTGGTCCCCGGACCGGTGAACCCGAGAGGCCCAGGACCGACCTGGTCCTGGGCCTCTCGGGTTCAATGCCGGCGCATGGCGCCGGGGGTGGTTCAGGCGCCGCGGGGTGCGAGCGGGCTGGACTCGACCGCCTGCTCCTCGAGCTTCTCCAGCCGGTTGCGCAGCATCCGGAGGTAGGGCTCGCGGGCCTGGTTCGACTCCTCGTAGGCGACCAGCTCGGCCACCGTGGAGAGGGCGTAGCCGCGGAGCCGCCCGCGCAGCTGCGCGATCGAGAAGCTGTCGTAGCCGTCGATCGGGGCCTCGGCCGGCGCGCTGCCGGCCGGCGCGCTGCCGGTCGAGGTGCTGTCGGTCGAGGCGGTGTCGGTCGATTCGACCGAGCCGGCGCCTGCCGCGTCCACGGCAGCACCCGCCGCGATGGCCGAGTCGGCGTCGGCCTCGGTGTCGTCCGCACCCACCTCGGCGGCGATCGGGCCGTCGCCGCGGGCGATCTCGGTGCCGTCGTCGGTGCTGTCGGCGACCGGCGGGGTGGCGATGCCCTCGTCGGTCACGGCGGCGTCGGCCGTGGTGATGTCGCTGCCGTCGGCGTCCAGCACGTCCACCGAGGTGGGGATGTCCTCGATGTCGGCGGCACCCGCGACGGGCAGCTCGACCGCGGTGTCCCCGGGCGCGGTGAGGTCCGCGTCGGACTCAGCGGCTGCGGGAGCTGTCTCCTCCAGCGTCGGGGCGGCCTCGATCGCCTCGTCGATGGCCAGCTCCTCGAGGATCCCCTCGGTGGCCGGCGCCTCCTCGACGAGCGTCTCGACGGAGTCCTGCGCGCCCACGCGGTCGGGGACCTCGTCCGGGACGACGTCGGCCCGGTCGAACGCCGAGCCGCGGAACCCCTCGGCGGGTGCGGCGTCGCCGTCGTCGTCGAAGGTGGCCAGGCCCGGCTCGGCGTCACCGCGGATACCGGTGAACAGCTCGTCGCCGCGGGCGACGAGCCCGGCGTACTGCTGTTGCACCTTCATCGCGTGCTGCAGGGCCATGCCGACGAGCCGTACCGGCAGTCCGGGCAGCGTCTCGGGCAGCTTGCGGGCTTCGTCGACGACGGTCGCGGCCAGACCGGCAGCGGCGCGGACAACCTCAGGGATCTCACGGGCCATGGGGCCACCTTGCCCCAGGTTTCGCCGCCCGACACCCCCATCAGGGCCCGTGCGCCCGTCCGGATGGTGTCCTTGGCCACCCTCGTCGGGCTCGGTGGCCGCCCCCGCCCACGTACGCTGGGTGCATGGCAGATCAGCGCGGACGTGTCCTGCTGGCCGATCCCCGGGGCTACTGCGCCGGTGTGGACCGGGCGGTGGTGGCCGTCGAGCGCGCCCTGGAGATCCACGGCGCACCCGTCTACGTGCGCAAGCAGATCGTCCACAACAAGCACGTGGTGGCCACGCTCGAGCGGCGCGGCGCGATCTTCGTCGACGAGACCACCGAGGTGCCCGAGGGGTCCGTCGTCGTCTTCAGCGCCCACGGCGTCTCCCCGGCGGTGCACCAGGAGGCGTCCGACCGGCAGCTGCGCACCATCGACGCGACCTGCCCCCTGGTGACCAAGGTGCACCAGGAGGCCAAGCGCTTCGCCCGCGACGACTACGACATCCTGCTGATCGGCCACCGCGGTCACGAGGAGGTCGAGGGCACCGCCGGTGAGGCGCCGACCCACATCCAGCTCGTCGACGGCGCCGAGGACGTCGCGAACGTCCAGGTGCGCGACCCCGAGAAGGTGGTGTGGCTGTCGCAGACCACCCTGTCGGTGGACGAGACCCTGGCGACGGTCGACCAGCTGAAGAACCGCTTCCCCGGTCTGCAGTCCCCGCCCAGCGACGACATCTGCTACGCCACGCAGAACCGTCAGCAGGCGGTGAAGCAGATGGCCGCCGAGTGCGATCTCGTGCTCGTCGTCGGCTCCACGAACTCCTCCAACTCCGTGCGCCTGGTCGAGGTGGCCCTCGAGGCCGGATCCCGGGCGTCCTACCTGGTCGACTTCGCGTCGGAGATCGACGAGGCGTGGCTCGAGGGCGTGGGCACGGTGGGGGTCACCAGCGGCGCCTCGGTGCCCGAGATCCTCGTGAGCGAGGTGCTCGACTGGCTGGCCGCCCGCGGCTTCGCCGACGTGGAGACGGTCAAGGCCGCCGAGGAGCGGCTGGTCTTCGCGCTGCCCCACGAGCTGCGTCGCGCCGAGAAGGCGCAGACCACCGGCGACTGAACGACCCCGGCCCCGTCCCGGGGCCCTTCTCGGGGTCCTTCTTCAGCGGCGGGCGATCAACCGGCCGACGCCGATGACGACGGCGACGCCGGTCGCCATGGCCATCGTCGGGAAGCCGCGGATGAGCAGGGTGGCGATCGTCGGCAGGTTGAAGAAGGCCGACGGGGCCATCGCGATGTTGGCCGCGGCGACCGCGACGAAGACCAGCGGCGGCGAGGCGACGACGGAGAACAGGTCGCGGCGGCGCACCGCCAGCGTGGCCACGGCGGCCGAGACGAGCAGGGCCCCGAGCGTGATCATGCCGAGCCCGACGCCCACGAAGGAGTCGATGCCGGCGCCGGCGAGGGTCACCAGGAACATGCCGAGGACGGCGACCGCGCCGCGCACCCTGCCGCCCCCGGTGACGGGCCGGACCTCCGCGCGGGGGCGCGCCCCAGCGGGACGTGCACCGGCCGGCCGGGCGCCGGGCTGGCGGACGTCGCGGTCGGGCGCGTACCCGACCGCGCGGTCGGGCCGGCGCGACTCGCGGCGCGGCGGCACCGGACGGCCACGGTCGACGTCGGAGCGGAGCCGGTCGGCGGGGCGGCCCCGGGGAGGGACCGGCGGGCGACCCGGGCGAGCGCTGCGGTCGGGGTTCATGGCTCGTTCCTCGCGGGGCATGCGTGACCCGGGGAACGGTCGGTCGGGGGAGCC
Source organism: uncultured Actinomycetota bacterium (assembly GCA_963747895.1). GTDB lineage: Bacteria > Actinomycetota > Actinomycetes > Mycobacteriales > Geodermatophilaceae > Blastococcus. The sequence continues at coordinate 159,210 of CAVVGX010000006.1, read as the reverse complement.
CCCGCCCTGCCGCCAGGCATCGGCCGTACTCGCCGTGGCCATGGCGCACCTCCGTTCCACCGCGGTCGGCCCGGGCGGCCGTCCCTCGCCCGCCACGGTAGCGAGTGGACACCCCACTTCGGCGGAAGACGGGCCCGATTCTCCGCCCAGCCGTGTCGACTCGGCGACAGGGAGTGAGTGGTGGGACGAGCGGGTCTGCACGGTCTCCGGGGGCGACCGGCGACCCGCATCCCGGGACCGGCGACGTGGTCGGCCGCGGGGTGGTCGTGCGGCGGTCAGCCGCGGGTGCCGTCCCGCCCCTCGTCGTCGTAGTGGCGGCCGGCCTCGAACCGGTCCTCACCGTCCAGGACGACCCCGTCGGTGGTCCCGGCCGGCTCCGGTGGACGCAGGGTGCGGACGGTGGCCTCCACCGGCTCGGGTGTGGGCACCGGCTGCTCGGCGATGCCCAGGTCGTCGAAGCGCCGCGCGGCGGTGAGCACGGACCGCTCGTAGGACCCGACCGTCTCGTTGAACCGCGTCATCGTGGTGCCCAGTGCCGAGCCGAGCCGGGTGAGGTGCCCCGACAGCGTGGACAGCCGGGCGTGCAGCCGGCGACCCACCTCCAGCACCTGGTCGGCGTCGCGCGCCAGCCGCTCCTGCCGCCAGGAGTACGCGACGGTGCGCAGCAGGGCGAGCAGCGTGCTGGGTGTGGCCAGGACGACGTCGCGGGAGAACCCGTACTCCAGCAGGCCCGGCTCGGCCTCGAGGGCGGTGATGAGGAAGCCGTCGGAGGGGACGAAGAGCACGGTGAACGGGGCGGCGGGCCGGAACGCGGTGGGGTAGCGCCGGGCGGCGAGCGCGTCCACGTGCGTGCGCAGCTGCCGGGCGTGCGCGGCGACCCGCTGGTCGCGCACCGCCTGGTCGGTCGCCTGCACCGCCTCGATGTAGCCGGTGAAGGGCACCTTGGCGTCGACCACCACCTGCCGGCCGTCGGACAGGGTGACGACGAGGTCGGGCCGGACTCCGGCGCCCTCGTCGTTGGTTCCGGAGGGCTGCTCGACGAAGTCGCAGTGCTCCAGCAGGCCGGCCACCTCGACCACCCGCCGCAGCTGCACCTCACCCCACCGGCCGCGCACGTGCGGGGTGCGCAGGGCCGTGACCAGGGCGGCGGTCTCCTGCTTGAGCTGTGCCGAGCTCTGGCCCACGGTGCCCATCTGCTCCCGCAGCTCGCCGTGGGCCGTGGCCCGCGCCCGCTCCATGCCGGCGAGCAGCCGGTGCAGGTGGTCCAGCGACTCGTGCACCGGCTCGAGGCCGGTGTCGGTGGGGCGGCGGCGGGCGAGCAGGGTGACCACGCCGAGGGTGGCGGCGGTGGCGAGCAGTGCGCCCAGGAGGAGCCCGAGGAGCAGGGAAGCGGCGTCCATGGGGGACACGCTGCCCGAAGGGTCCGACAGTTCCGGGCGGGCGCGCCTACGCGGCGGCGACGGGCGCGTGCCGCGCCTCGTGGTCCAGGAGCTGGCGCTTGACCGGGGTCCCCCAGCGGAAGCCGCCCAGCCCCCCGCTGGACCCGAGCACCCGGTGGCAGGGCACGAACAGGGCCGCCGCGTTGCGGGCGCAGGCGTTGGCCGCGGCCCGCACGGCCGTGGGCCGCCCGCACCGGACGGCGAAGGAGGCGTAGGTGTCCGGCGCCCCGGCGGGCACGGTGCGCAGGACGTCCCACGCGTCCTCGAGGAACGGGCCGGAGCGCTGGCGCACCGGCACGTCCTGGATGGCGGCCACGTCGCCGGCGAAGAAGGCCTCGACGGTGTCGAGGACCGGCAGGCCGTCGGCGCGCTCGATCCAGGTGGGCCGGAGCGAGCGGTGCACCACGGGGAGCAGCTCCGCGACGTCGTCGGTCCAGCCGCTGGCCAGGACCACCTGGCCGTCGCCGGGGCCGTCGGTGACGACGACGGTGAAGGGCCCGGGTGGCGTGGTCACGGTCGCGTAGCGGGCGGGAGGAGGGGTCATGGTGCGCTCCGTCCGGAGGGGTGTGCAGCGGGTGTGGTCGGGCGGGTGAGGGGTGTGGGGCGCGTGAAGAAGGAAGGCGCGGCGAGCGCCCAGAGGTGCATCACCGCGTAGGAACGCCACGGGCGCCAGCGGGTGGCGGCCTCGACGTCGGTGCTGCCGAGTGCGGTGAGGGAGCGCCGCAACGCCAGGTCGCCGGGCAACCACACGTCGGGGTCGGCGAGGCCGCGCAGGGCGACCAGCGCCGCCGTCCACGGTCCGACGCCGCGGACGGCGAGCAGCGCCCGCCGCGCCTCCTCGCGGTCGGCTCCCGGATCGAGGGCGACCTCCCCGTCGGCCAGGGCTGTCGACAGCGCCCGCAGCGCCGCTTTGCGCGCGCCGGTCAGCCCGATGCCGTCCAGGTCGGCTCCGGCCAGCGCCTCGGGGCGGGGGAAGGCGTGGGTGAGCGTGCCCACCGGCGTCGACAGGGGAGCGCCCGCGAGGGGCAGCAGCCGCGCCGTGAGCGTGCGGGCACCGGCCACGGAGACCTGCTGGCCGAGGACGGCGCGGATCGCCAGCTCGGGCGCGTCGGGGGAACCGGGGACCCGGCGTCCGGGTGCGCCTGCCACCACGTCGGCCAGCGCCGGGTCGGCACCCAGGACGTCGTCGACGGCCGCCGGGTCGGCGTCCAGGTCGAGCATCCGCCGGCAACGGCTGACCGCCACCCCGAGATCGCGCAGCTGGGTGAGCTGCAGCCGGGCGCTGACCCCTGCCGCGCCGTCCGGAGCCGGGGAGAGGGACACGACACCGGGCCCGTGCGGCAGGTCGAGGACGCGGGAGAACGTGCGGCCGTCCCACTCCTCGAGGCCCGGGACGGCGTGGGCGCCGAGGAAGAGCAGGACCTCGGTCGCGTCGTAGGGCGCGCGGGCGGTCAGCCGGAGGGTCAGCGAGCCCGGGGATCCGCCGGCGGCGGGGGACGGGCGGCGCCGCAGCTCGGTGGGGGTGGCGGCGAAGACCTCGCGGACCGTGTCGTTGAACTGCCGGATGCTGGCGAACCCCGCGGCGAAGGCGACGTCGGCCATGGGGAGGTCCGTGGTCTCGATGAGCACCCGGGCCGTCTGCGCCCGCTGGGCCCGGGCCAGCGCGAGGGGGCCGACGCCGAGCTCGCCGACGAGGAGCCGGTGCAGCTGGCGTTCGGAGTAGCCCAGCCGCCGAGCCAGCCCGGGCACACCGGATCGCTCGACCTCGCCGTCGGCGATGAGCCGCATGGCCCGGGCGACGACGTCGGCGCGCACGTCCCACTCCGGCGATCCGGGCGCGGCGTCGGGCCGGCAGCGGCGGCAGGCGCGGTAGCCCGCCGCCTGCGCTCCCGCCGCGGTGCTGAAGAAGGAGACGTTGCGCGGCGCCGGGGTGCGGGCCGGGCACGACGGGCGGCAGTAGATGCCGGTGGTGCGCACCGCGGTGAAGAACCAGCCGTCGAACCGCGCGTCCCGGCCGGCCACCGCCCGGTAGCGGTGCTCGTGCTCGGCCGCCGTGGTCATGGGACGAGCATGGCAGCCGCCGGCGACGCGCACCGGCGGGTTTCGGACACCGCCGTCCGCCCGGGTCCGGACCACCGGCGGAGCCGGTCGGTCCACCGTTCGGTGGACGGACGACCAGCGCTTCGACGGTCCCGGTGCGGCCCGGGTGCCGACAGGCTCGGTGCATGACGACGACAGAGCTGGCACCGCTCCCGGTGGGGAGTGGAAGCGACCCGGCCGCGGTGACCGTGCGCGGCCTGACCAAGCGGTACGGCGGCCGCCCGGTGCTCGACGGGCTGGACCTGGCGGTGCGGCGGGGGGAGTGCTTCGCGCTGCTGGGCCCCAACGGCGCCGGCAAGACGACGACCATCGAGATCCTGGAGGGGGTGCGGCCGCGCGACGGCGGGGACGTCGCCGTGCTGGGGGAGGACCCGGCCGTCGCCGGCCGCGCATGGCGGGACCGGATCGGCGTGGTCGCCCAGGGTGAAGGGGCCGCGCCGGCGCTGTCGGTGCGCGAGACCCTCGACCACTTCGCCGGCTACCACGCAGTGAGCCGGCCGACCGGCGAGTTGCTGACCGCCGTGGGGCTGGACGGGTCGGCCGGCGTGCGCGTCGAGCGGCTCTCCGGCGGGCAGCGCCGGCGGCTCGCCGTCGCGCTCGGCGTCCAGGGCCGGCCGGAGCTGCTGTTCCTCGACGAGCCGACCACCGGCATGGACCCGGTCGCCCGCCGCAGGTTCTGGGAGCTGATCCGGGAGCTGCGGTCCGACGGCACGACCATCGTGCTGACCACCCACTACCTCGACGAGGCCGCCGAGCTGGCCGACCGGGTCGGGGTGATCGCCGAGGGCCGGCTGGCCGACGTCGCGCCGCCGGACGAGCTGGGTGCGGCTCTGCGCCGGGAGTCGACGGTCAGCTGGCTGGAGGCCGGTGTCCGGCGGCGGGTGCGCACCGAGGCGCCCGCCGCCGTGCTGCGCGACCTGCTGGCCGTGCACGCCGAGGTCCCCGGCCTCACCGTCACCCGGCCCGGGCTCGAGGACGTCTACCTCCAGCTCGTCGGCGCAGCCCCCACCACTGCCGAAGGAGACCTCCGATGACCGCCGTCCTGTCCCCGGCCCGGCTCGCCCCGCCGTCCGCGGCCCACATCGGGCTCGCCCGCGTCGGCCTGGAGCTGCGGCTGTTCTTCCGCGAGCGGCAACAGGTGGTGTTCTCCTTCGCCTATCCGCTGGTCATGCTGCTGATCTTCGCCTCGATCCTGGGCGACGAGGAGCGGCCCGGCGGGATCCCGTTCGCCCAGTACTTCCTGGCCGGGATCGCGGCGACCGGGATCATGCTCACCAGCTTCCAGGCGGTCGGGACGGCGGTCGCCCACGAGCGGGAGAGCGGGCAGCTGGAGCGGCTGCAGCTGCTCGGCACCCCGCCGGTCGCCTACTTCGCGGGGAAGGCCGGCCAGGTGCTGGTCACCGCGGCGGTGCAGCTGGCGCTGCTGCTGCCGGTGGCCCGGTACGGGTTCGACGTCCCGATGCCGGTCGACGCCGCGCACTGGGCGACGTTCCTGTGGGTGGCCGCCCTGGGGGCGCTGGCCGGGACGGTCCTGGGCATCGCCGTCTCGGCGCTGCCGGGAACCGCCACCGCGACGGCCACCGCCGTCTCGGCGCTGGCGATCGTGCTCCAGTTCTTCTCCGGGGTCTTCTTCGGCTTCCTGGAGCTGCCCGGCTGGATGCAGCAGGTCGCCGCGGTCTTCCCGCTGAAGTGGCTCACCCAGGGCATGCGCTCGGCCTTCCTCCCGGAGGAGGCGGGTGCCTTCGAGGTCGCCGGGGGGTGGGAGCACGGCCGGATCGCCCTGGTGCTGGCCGGATGGGTGATCATCGGCGTCATGGTGTGCGTGCGCACGTTCCGCTGGCGCCGGGGCGAGGGATGAACTCCGCCTCCGGCCGGTCCGCCGCCGTCCCCCCGCCCGGGGAGGACGTCGGCGGCCTGCCGCTGTCCGAGCGCAGCTGGCGGGTGACCGTGGTGGTCCACCACGTCGTGTTCGCCGTCCTCGTCGGGGTCGCCGCCGTGGACGCCGCCGTCGAGGAGTCCGGGGGCCGGCAGGCAGTGCTGCTGGTGGCCCTGGCCGTCCTGGCGCTGGCCTGGCTGGGCATCGGCGGGACGGCGCTGCTGGGTCGCGATCACCGGCGGGCGGCGGCCTACCTGCTGGTGCTCGTCGCCGTGGTGGCCGTGCTGGCGTGGATCCTCCCGGAGCTGCTCTTCCTGTTGTTCCTCGCGTTCCCGCAGGTCTGGTTCCTGGTGCCCGACGTGCGCGCCGGCGTGCGCTGGACGCTGGCCCTCGGCGCCGCCGCGATGTTCGGACCGACGGTGCACTGGGTGCAGGGCACCGAACCGTTCGACCTGCAGACCCTGGTGGGCCTGGCGTTCAGCCTGGCGATGGGCGCCTGGGTGTTCAGCGTGCTCGAGCACAGCGAGCAGCGGGCGGAGCTGATCCGGGAGCTGGAGTCCACGCGCGCCGAGCTGGCCGCGCTGCACCACCAGCAGGGCATGGTCGCCGAGCGGGAGCGGCTGGCCCGCGAGGTGCACGACACCCTCGCGCAGGGCTACACGAGCATCGTCGTCCTGGCGCAGACGGCGGCAGCGGCGCTGCCCGCTGACCCGGCCGCCGCGGGCGAGCGGCTGGCGGTCATCGAGGAGGTGGCGCGGGAGAACCTCGCCGAGGCCCGCGCCATGGTCGCGGCGTTCGCGCCGGTGGCCCTGGACTCGGCGACCCTCGTCGAGGTGCTGCAGCGGCTGGCCGAGCGGTTCGGCCGCGAGACCGGGATCGGCACACGGGTGGACACCGCGGCGCTGGGCGGCGTCGGGCCGGCGCTGAGCCGGACCGAGGAGATCGTGCTGCTGCGGGGCGCGCAGGAGGCGCTGGCCAACGTGCGCCGGCACGCGTCGGCCAGCGCGGTGGTGCTGCGGGTCAGCCGGGTGGGCTCGGGCGAGGACGCGCAGGTCTCCGTGCACGTGGAGGACGACGGTGTGGGCTTCGACCCCGCGGTGTCCGTGGGCGTGGGGCTGGCCGGCCTGCGCGACCGGGCGCAGGAGGTCGGCGGCGACGTCGACGTCCGGTCGGTGCCGGGGGAGGGGACCCGGGTGACGGTGCGGGTGCCGGTCCGGTGACGTCCATCCGCGTGCTCGTGGTGGACGACCACCCCGTCGTCCGGGGTGGTGTCGTCGGGTGGTTGGCGGCGCAGCCGGACATCGACGTCGTCGGGGAGGCGGGCGACGGCCTGGAGGCGCTGGCGATGGTGGCGTCGCTGACGCCCGACGTCGTCCTCATGGACCTGCGCATGCCGCGCATGGACGGCGCCACCGCGACCGGCCGGCTCGCGGCCGACCACCCGGCGGTGCGTGTCCTGGTGCTCACCACCTACGACACCGACGCCGACATCGTGCGGGCCGTCGAGGCGGGGGCGACCGGCTACCTGCTCAAGGACACCCCGCTGCCGCAGTTGGCCGATGCCGTGCGCGCGGCGGCGCGCGGCGAGACGGTGCTCGCCCCTCCGGTGGCGGCCCGGCTGGTGTCGCGGATGCGCGCACCGGCGGTCGACGCCCCCACGGCCCGGGAGCTGGAGGTGCTGGCCGGCGTGGCCCGGGGGCTGACCAACGCCGAGATCGGCCGCGAGCTGTTCATCGGGGAGGCGACGGTGAAGACGCACCTGCTGCGCGTGTTCGCGAAGCTCGGCGTCGACGACCGGACGCGGGCGGTGCTGGTCGCGGTGGAGCGCGGGCTGCTGCCGACGCCGGGGCGCTGATCCTCAGCCCAGCGACGCCTTCAGGGTGACGCTGTCGTCGCTGATGTCCGTGCAGGCGATGCTGAGCGGCCCGAGGTTCACGTCCTCGCCCTCGCCGCAGGTGACGCTGCGGTCGCCGACGCTCAAGGTCGCCTGCCCGTCCTGCACGCTGTCCAGGGCCAGCTTCGTCCCGAGGATGTCCGCGTCCGAACCCGTGCTCACGGTGACCGAGCAGGAGCCACCGGAGCAGTCGACGCGGTCCTTCACCTCGCTCGCCGCCGAGGACGCCGCCGACGACGCCGACTCCGCGGCGGAGCTCGCCGAGGACGCCGCACTGGTGACGTCGGAGGAGCTGGTGTCCTCCGCGTCGCTGCAGCCCGCCAGGGAAGCAAGGAGCAGTCCGGCGGAGAAGACACCGGCTGCCACTCTCGAACTCCGTCTTGTGGCCATGTTGCCAGGCTAGGGTGACCCGCATCACACGGCCGGTCGAACGCCGTTTCTCCATCCTGGCGTAACAAAACGTGGCTGGACGCAGTGGCCCGGATGCGAGCTGTCATGGACCGACGACGATCTCGCTGCCGCGTGCCTCGACGACGAGTTCGGACTCCTGCGGCTCGATGGTGGTCAGGCGCTGGCCGAAGGGCAGCGGGTCCATCGGTACGGAGAAGGCGAACCGCTGCTGCAGCAGCAGCTCACTGGCCCGGTCCAGCGCCGTCCCGGTGTCCAGCTGCGTGGGCCGGACGGAGATCTGGCCGTCCTCGGCCGCCAGTTCGGCCTGGGCCGAGGCGGAGACCTCGCGGCCCAGGATCCGGACCGAACCGGTGAGCCTCGCCTCGCCGTCGGCGGTGCCCTCGATGCGCACCGGCCGCCCGGTGGCCTCCAGGTACGCGTCGAGGTCCTCGTACCGCAGCGTTGCCCGTTCCTGCGACTCCTCGATGTAGACGGGCACGGGGGTGCGGGTGAGGAGGTCGTGGAAGGACAGGTGGACGCCGGAGAGCTGGGCTTCGAGCCGTTCGATGCGGAGGGGGCCCGAGCCCACGCCCTCGAGGGTGATGTGCACGTCGTCGTAGCGGCCCCGCACCACCTGGAGCAGGAAGAACGGCGCCTCGATCTGCACCTCCGGCCGGGTGGCGACCCCGGTCTCGACCGCGATCCGCCCGGCCAGCACCGTCTCCGCACCCCAGCGGGCGAGCCGGTCCGCCCCCCAGAGCACCAGGACGATCCCCAGCAACACGCTCGCGGCGAGCAGCAGCGTGGATCTCCGCGGGCGTCGGTGACGGGCTGTCCTCGCGTGCTCGGGCTCCTGTGCATGCGGCTTCACCGGTCGTCGGCCTCCGTCCGGGTCGAGGTCTCGAGCCGTCGCCCGGTCGGCTCTCTGGCGGCGGCGACGGCGGTGCGGTGCAGCTCTTCCGAGGACACCGCTTCCGTCCGGATGCGGCGGCTGGGCCAGCTCGCGGCCGGTCCGAGCAGCGTGAGGACGGCCGGGGTGAGCACGGGCCGGACGAGGAAGGTGTCGATGAGCAGCCCCACCGCCATCGTGAAGGCCACCTGCCTGAACGTCTCCAACGGGATGATCGCGATCATCGCGAAGGTAGCCGCCAGGATGACCCCGGCGGCGCTGATGGCGCGGGACGTGCTGGGCATGGCCAGCGCGATGGCCTTGCTGAGCGGCAGCCGCTCCGCGGCCTCCCAGATGGAGCCGACCGCGAAGACGTTGTAGTCCGAACCCAGGGCCAGCAGCAGCACGGCCGTCGCGAACGGGGCGTAGAAGGTCAGCCCGGGATCGCCGCGCCAGCCCTGGAACACCAGGACGGTCAGCCCCAGGGCGGCCGCGACGCCCAGCGCGCTGCAGAACAGCAGGACGAGCGGTGCCGGCACGGCCCTCAGGTAGGCCATCAGGATGACCAGCTCGACGATCAGCACGGCCAGCAGGGTGACGCGGAGGTTCTCGCGGGTGATGTCCGCGAGTTCCCCGGCGATGGCCGTCTGCCCGGTCACCGACAGGTCGACGTCGCCCAGACCGGCCTCCGCCGCGAGGCCGTCGAGGCGCGTGTCCAGGCGGTCCAGGTCGCTGATGGCAGCAGCGGCCAGCGGATCGCTGTCGAAGATGACGACGAAACGAGCCGCGCCTCCGTCGGGCGAGAACACCACGCCGTAGTTGTCGGGGAGCGGGTTCTGCGCCGGGCCGAGCACCTCGGCGACACCGGGTTGGGCCTCGATGAGCTGCTGCATGCGTTCCAGCCGGTCCCGCCGTCCGGCGATGCCCGGCTGCTCGATGATCACCTCGGTGGGCGCCACGATGCCCCGGATGCCCGCCTCCTCGAGCGCCACCGCACCGCGGGCGACCCGGTCCTCCGCCGGCAGCCCCCCGGAGAACGACAGGTCCAGCCGCATGTGGCTGAGCGGCAGGGCCGCGAGGGCCAGGAGCGCCAGTGCGAGGCCGGCCGCCACGGCCGCGCCCCGGCGGTCGATCACGATGCGGACGAGCCACCCCGCTCGGCGGTCGACCCCCGAGGCCGGCCCGCGGGGGTTGCTGGGGATGAACAGCCGCGGTCCGAGGATGGCCAGCAGGGCCGGGACGAGGGTGAGGGAGACCAGCACACCGACGACGACGGTGAGGGACAGGGCCGGCCCGAAGGCGCGGAAGAGGTTGTAGTCCGCGGCGAGCAGCGCCGCGGTTCCGGCGGCGACCGTGATCCCGGCGACGGCGACGATGGGCCCCTCCACGGCCGCGGCTCCCCTGGCGGCGTCCAGGCGGGATCTGCCCCGGTCCAGTTCGCGGCGCAGTCCGGCGAAGAAGAGCACGCAGTAGTCCGTGATGACCCCGATGAGCAGCGCGGCGAACACCGGCTGCAACTGCTCGGGGAGGGCGAACCCGAGCTGGGCGGCGAGCAGTCCGAGGCAGCGGATGGCGATGAGGTACCCGAGCCCGGCGGTGACGAGCACCACCAGCGGTGCGACCACGGAGCGGAAGGCCAGTCCCACGACGAGGGAGATCAGGACGAGGGTGGCGATCTCGAAGACGTGCAGCCGGGACTCCAGGTAGTAGGCCTGGCGCACCTGGGCCGGGGTCACCCCTGCCACGTACGTGCGGACCGAATCCTGGTTGTGGAAGTGCGCCGCGTACTCGTCGGCCAGCGCGGCGGTCTGGGCCAGGGACGTCCCACCGGTGACGTACAGGTAGGTCGCCAGGGTGTCGGGTGTCGACGTCGGGATGGGGACGGCGGCGGCGATGTGGCCCCGGCCGGTCGGTGAGGTGCCCGACAGGAAGCCCTGGCTGTACGAGAGCGCCCACAGCGCGGCATCGGCCCGCGTCAGGGCGCTGAGGCCCCCGGGGTCGTGCACCACGACGGAGGTCTGCGACAGCACCGGGATCCGGAACAGGTCGAGGCTCCGCTCCTGGACCGCGACCGCCTCGCTGTTGTCCGGCAGGAGGGAACCGATGCCTCCGCCGCGCGCGCCGCCGGCCGCCGACGGCAGATTCGCCGAGACCAGCACCGTTCCCAGGATCCAGCCCAGGACGACGAACCAGCGGCCGGAGACGACGGCGGTGCGGTAGCCGCGAGCCAGCGCCTGGACCGGCCGCCGGGAGGCCGATCCCCATCGGGAGGTCACGCTCACAGGAACCCTGATCGGGTCAGTGCCGGCGCGTCCACGTGGCCTCCAGCCTCGCCGCTCCCGGTTAGGGTCGTTCTCGCAGGGTAGTGGCGGACATCACAACGTGCGCGATGACGAAGGGGGACCATGGCCGAGCCCGCGACCGGGCCGCCCGGGGAGACAGGGTGGCGGCAGAGAGCGGTGCGCTGGTGGGCGGCCGGACTCGCCTTCGTCGTCGGACTGGTGGCCGGGGCGGTGCTCGTGGGCCTGCTGAGCGGCGGAGCGACGCCGACCGCCGACGCGACGGCCGACGCGGCGCCGACCGGCGATGCGGGGCCGACGGCGCCCAGCGGGGCGGAGGAGTCACCGGGCGGGGCTGCGGGAGGCGCGACGGGGAAGGTCACGGTCAACGCGTCCTGCCTCCGCACGATCAACGCCGCGCAGGACGTCTTCCAGGCCGTGCAGGACCTCGGCGAGGCGCTCACGGGTTTCAACGCGAGCCGGCTGGACGAGATCGTCCGCGAGCTGCAGCCCCTGCAGAAGCGGCTCCGGACCAACCTGGAGGGCTGTGACGTGGCCACTGACATCCCGGACCTCGAGCCGGGCAGCGGATCGGCCTCGCCGACGACGGGTGGGTCGGCGGGCGACTGAGCTCCCCGCCTGGCTCCTGCCGGCAGCAGGCGGGTCCGTGACCGTTGGTCAGCGGGGTCCGGCGAACGCTCCCTCGCGTCGCGGCGCCGGGATGCCGGGGGCGGGCGCCGTCTCCGCTCGGTCCGGGGGGAGCGCGGGCACGGCGGGGCGGCCGAAGTGCCAGCCCTGGCCGTAGTCGACACCCAGGCCCTGGAGGACGTCGGCCTCCTCGGCGGTCTCGATGCCCTCGGCCACGACGCGGGCACCCAGCCCGCGCGCGAAGTCCACCAGCGAGCGGATGAGGATCGTCCGGACCGGGTCGGTGTCCAGCCCGCTGACCAGGCTGCGGTCGATCTTGATGACGTCGGGTGAGGTGACGACGATGTGCCGGAGCGAGGAGAACCCGGCCCCGACGTCGTCGATGGCCAGCCGCAGGCCCGCGGCACGGAAGGGCGCGAGCACCGCGGCGAGCGCGTCGTAGTCGTCCACCTGGTCGTGCTCGGAGAGCTCGAGCAGCACGCGGTCCAGGGGCAGCTCGCCGAGCAGGGCCGCGCACTCCGGCGTCATCAGGGTGCCGGGGGAGACGTTCATGGCGACGTAGCCGTCCACGTGGTCGAGGTGCGCGGCGGCGCGGCGGAGGGCGAGCAGCTCCAGCTCGTCGCCCCGGCCCACGCTGTGTGCCTCCTCGAAGACCACGTCGGGGGTCCGCTCCCACTCGGCGGGGAAGCGGCTGAGGGCCTCGGAGCCCACGCGGACACCGGTCGCCAGGTCGACGATCGGCTGGAGGGCGACCACCGGCCCGCCCCCGGCCACGACCGGGTCGAGCCGGTGCTCGATCCCGGTGCGCCGCTCCGTCTCCTTGACCTGCGGCTCGATGATCACCGAGGCGGCCGAGGCGAGGACGTCCATGAGCGCCTTGTCGCGCTTGGTGAGGTCCTTGTCCGAGGTGAGGCCCGCCGCGCAGAAGGTGCCGTAGAGGCTGCCGTCGGAGAGGGTGACCGGCACCGACACGTAGCTGCGGATCCGCGGCATGCGCGCCGCGGGCAGCTTCATGGCCTCGGGGAAGTCCTTGAGGTTCGGAAGCACCGCGGGCAGCTTCTTGTCCAGGATCGCCTGGCACAGCGTCGTCTCCTGCACCTGCGTGACGCCCTCCTGGAACAGGAAGGGCACCGAGGACTCGACGACCTCGAGGTGCTGGGTGGTGCCGTCCAGCCGCGACAGGAACGCCACGGACAGGCGCAGCGACTTCTTCGCCGTCCGGAGCAGCTCGGCGATCTGCTGCTCGGCGTCGGTGCGGGTCTTCCCCATGGCACGTCCCTTCGACTGGTCCACCTCAGTCGTCGGCGTCGCGGGCGGGGAACTGGAGCGCCGTGTCATCCGGACGGGTCGGGTGCAGGCGGCCCCGGCACGTAACCTGGATTCCCGTGAGCCTCACCATCGGGATCGTCGGCCTGCCCAACGTCGGCAAGTCGACCCTCTTCAACGCCCTGACCAAGAACGACGTGCTCGCGGCGAACTATCCGTTCGCGACCATCGAGCCCAACGTCGGCGTCGTGGGCGTGCCCGACCCCCGGCTGGAGAAGCTCGCCGGGATCTTCGGCTCGCAGAAGATCATCCCGGCGACGGTGTCGTTCGTGGACATCGCCGGCATCGTGCGCGGCGCCAGCGAGGGCGCGGGCCTCGGCAACAAGTTCCTGGCCAACATCCGCGAGAGCGACGCGATCTGCCAGGTCATCCGGGTGTTCACCGACCCCGACGTCGTGCACGTCGACGGCAAGGTCAGCCCGGCCGACGACATCGAGACGATCAACACCGAGCTGCTCCTGGCCGACCTGCAGACGCTGGAGAAGGCGATCCCGCGGCTGGAGAAGGAGATGCGCAAGGACAAGGAGCGGGCCGAGCTGCACAAGGCCGCCGTCGAGGCGCAGGCGGTGCTGAACGAAGGGAAGACCCTCTTCGCCGCCGGCATCGACCCCGCCCCGCTGCGCGAGCTCGGCCTGATGACCACCAAGCCGTTCCTCTACGTCTTCAACGTCGACGCCGACGAGCTGGCCAACGCCGAGATGCTCGACGAGCTGCGGGGACTCGTCGCCCCGGCCGAGGCGATCTTCCTCGACGCGCAGACCGAGTCCGAGCTCGTCGAGCTGCCCGCCGAGGAGGCCGCCGAGCTGCTCGAGTCGATCGGCCAGAACGAGCCGGGGCTCGACCAGCTGGCCAAGGTCGGGTTCCGCACCCTCGGGCTGCAGACCTACCTGACCGCCGGGCCCAAGGAGTCGCGCGCCTGGACCATCCCGGTCGGCGCCACGGCCCCCCAGGCCGCCGGCGTCATCCACACCGACTTCCAGCGCGGCTTCATCAAGGCCGAGATCGTCTCCTTCGACCAGCTGGTCGAGGCCGGTTCCATGGCCGAGGCCAAGTCGAAGGGCTGGGTCCGCATGGAGGGCAAGGAGTACGTCATGGCCGACGGCGACGTCGTGGAGTTCCGCTTCAACGTCTGACTGGCGTGCCGAATCCCGAGCCGCCGCGCCGGCTCACCCTTCGTCCGGCGGCCGCCGCCGACCTCCCGCTGGTCTACCGGGCCGAGCGCGACTACATGCGCGCCATCGAGCCGACCGAGGAGGCCGGCTGGACCGAGGCCACGGACCGCAACCTCGAGCTGTGGGTCGACAACCTGGCCACCACCACGGTGCTCGAGTCCGACGGCGAGCCGGCCGCATTCGTGATGTGGCGGGCCGAGCCCGACGGGACCGCCCTGGTGATCACCATCCAGGTGCTGCCTGCCTTCCGCCGGCGCGGCCTCGGCCGGCGGTTGCTGGACGTGGCGACCGAGCAGGCCCGCGCGCAGGGGATGGGCTTCGTGACGCTGGGCGTCCACCGGGACAACCCGGCGATCCGGCTCTACGAGGCGGCCGGCTTCGTCCCGACCGGCACGGACGGGGACTACGTGCGGTACGCGCGCGGCTGACCGCGCCGGCTCCCGCTGCCGGAGGCCTGCTCAGACCAGGTACTCCGACAGTCGCACGAAGCGGAAGCCGTCTGCGGTCAGCCGGGGCAGAGCGGCCGCGACTCCGGCCGCGGTGCCACCGCCGGGCTGGTTCATGTGCCCGATGACGATCGACCCGGGCGAGGCCGACCGCAGTGCTGCGGTCACCTGCCCGGCGCCGAACGTGGCACCGGCGTCGCCGTTGACGTCGAAGTTCACCACCGTCACACCGAGATCGCCGGCGATCCGGACGGCGACGTCGTCGTAGTGCGCCGTCCCGGACCGGAAGAACCGGGGGGCGACGCCGGTGAGCTCGGTCAGCGTCCGCCGGTTCCCCGAGATCTCGTCGAACACCTCGCCGGGACCCGCGGTTCCGGGGATCCCGTACGCCGCAGCCCCGCGCACCGACAGCGGCGAGTGCGCGGTGCCGTGGTCGGCCAGCTCGAACAGCGGATCGGCGGCCAGCTCCGCGGCCAGGTCCGGGTGGGCGAGGATCCAGCGCTGGTTCAGGAAGAGCGTGGCCGGCGTCCCCGAGCTCCGCAGCGTGTCGACCAGGGCGGCGTCGTACCCGCTGCCGTGCGCGCCCCCGCAGGCGTCGAAGGTCAGCGCGACGACGCGGTCCCGGGTGGGCAGCCGGTTCACCACGCCCGGCACGTCGAGACCGAACGCCGCCGGCGTCACTCCCGCGTACCGCGCGACGACGTCCTCGCGCGTCGGGCCCACCGGGGTGCTCACCGGCGCCACGGACGGTGGCCTCGGTGGCAGGACGGCCGCAGTGGTGCTCGACGGTGCCGCCCGCGGGCGCTCGCGGGCCGCTGCGGCCGACGGCGCGCACGCGGTCGCGAGACCGGCGGCGGCCATCAGCAGGAAGGTGCGGCGGCCGGACGCGGGGGAGGACGGACCCCGGCCGGGATGAGCAGTGCGCACGATGGCCCCCGTCGTCGGGGACCGTCCACCCGGTGGGGCGCGCGCCCCGACGACCGATCGCCCGGCGGCACGCCCCCGTGGCCCCGCCCGACGGGCGCCTCGAGGCGCCGACCAGGGAGTATGCCGTCGATGCCCGCCGGCGGCCGCGCGACGGGCCGCCGGTTCAGACCCGGCCGCGGAGGATGCGGCGGAAGTAGACCTGCGGCAGCCCGTAGCGGTCGAACAGCCACGCCGACCGGCGCGGCACGAACGGGTCGATGAACGGCACCGACGGGCTCGGCCGGCCCTCGCGGTCGACCTCGTTGAGCGCGAGCTTCCGCCGGTCCACGGTGATCGGGACGACGGTGTAGCCGTCGTACCGCTGCAGCGTCCTTCCCGTCCCGGGCGGCGGCGATGTTCTGCGCCAGGACGTGCACCTGCTTGCGCAGCGCGCCACCGGAGGGGCGGGTGGCCGCGTCCGCGGCGTCGCCGATCGCCCAGACGGCGTCGTGCCGACGGGAGCGCAGCGTCTGCGGATCGATGTCCACCAGACCCGGCGCCGGCGCGGTGGCGAGGCCGGCGTCGGCGATCCAGCCCGGGGCGCGGTAGTGCGGCACGGCGTGGGCGAAGGCGAGGTCGGCGAGCACCTGCGGCCCGCTGCCCGAGGCGACCGTCAGCGCGTGCGCGTCGGCGTCCACCGACTCGACGCGCGCCTCGCGCAGCACCTCGATCCCGAAGTCGGCGAACCGCTGCTCCAGCACCTCGTCGGCCCGCGGCAGGCCGGTCGCCGTCGCGCCGGGCAGCACCAGCCGCACCTCCAGGGCGTCGAGGACGCCGGCCCGCCGCCAGTGGTCGCACGCCATGAGCAGCGGCTTGAGCGCCGTCGGCCCGCACGACGCCGGCTCCGGCGGCACGGTGAAGACGACCGAGCCGGTCCGCAGGGCGGACAGCCGCGGCCAGACCGTGGGTGTGCTGCCCGGGACGTAGGAGGAGGCGGCCCACCCGTCGGCGTAGGCGGCCTGCAGGCCCGGGGTGGCGTCCCAGTCCTCCTCCAGACCCGGGCAGAGGACGAGCGTGCCGTAGCCGAGCGTCTCCCCCGAGCGCGTGCGCACGGTCATGGCGACCGGATCGACCGACGCGGCGCTGTCGCGGATCCAGGCGCACCCCTCGGGTACGACGTCGGCCATCGGGCGTTCGAGGTCGGCCATCGTCGCCTCGCCGGCGGCCACGTAGTTGAGCAGCGGCTTGTAGCGGTGCACCGGCTGGGCGGCGAGGACGGCGACGTCCCGGACGCCGTCGCGGAGCAGTCGTGCGGCCAGGGAGATGCCGGCGTTGCCGGCGCCGACGATGAGGACCTCGTGTCGTGTCACCCGCTGAGCCTGCCCAGCCGCGGCCGTTCCCGCGCGGTGAGTCAGCGCGCCGGGCGGACGGTCAGAACTGCCACTCCCACTGGTCCGGCCCGTCGCCGCCCGGTGCGTAGACCAGGGAGCCGCTCGTCGACCGGCACGTCGAGCACCATCCAGCCCTCGTACTCGTACCCCGGGCCGATGCGCATGTTCTGGATCAGCCGCGGCGGGCCGTAGCACGCACGCCCGGCCGGGGTGACGGGGTCGAAGGTCGCGCCGTCGGCCCCGATGACGCTGAAGTCGTAGTCGGCGATCGGGGTCGTCACCTTCGGGTCGAATTGCTCCGATGCCGTCGCCACGCATCCGGAACGCGAGGTAGTGACCGTTGTCGGGCTCCACCTCCGACTCGTCGTCGCAGACCGGGTCGACGATGCACCTCCTCGATGGTCAGCGTCAGCATCGGGGGCTGGTCGGGGTCGACCGCCGGCCGGATGGTGATCTCCTCGCCGAACTCGACCGCGATGTTGCCCCGCTCGTTGACGTCCCGCCGTCGCGGCAGCCGCTCCGGCGCGCGGCTGCTCGTCGACGGAGCGGAACGCCGGTCCCGTCGACGTCCCCGTCCGCGGCGTCGCTGAAGCCGCAGGCGGTCAGGTCAGCGCGAGGAGGAGCGCGGGAAGAACCGAACGGCGCATGACCATCCCTGTCTCGAGGTGTCGGACCCGCAAGGAAACCACTCCGCGTCCGCTCAGGGCCGCAGGATCGCGGTCACGAGCTCCGGCGCGATGAGTCGCGCGTACTCCGCGGTCAGGTGGTGGCCGTCGAAGTACACCGGCGTGTTGCCGACGACGGCCGGGCACACGCCGTCGATGCAGAACCACTGCTCGGTGACCGATCGCCCGGACGCCGGTCTCGGCGGCCACGCTCCGCTCGCTCTCCATCTGGGCGGCGAACGTGGCAGCCGGGCCGCGCAGGCAGTCGGTCGGGCCCGTTGAGCGCCGGTCGCGCACGTCTGCAGGTTCTCGCCCACCCGGGCGGGGCGCCCAGGATGACGATCTCGCGCCCCGGACGCCTGCAGGCGGCGCACGACCTCGAGAGTCCCGTTCCGGTACGCCGTCCGCCGGTCTGCCCTTCGTCCACCAGCCCCGCCCGCCACGAGTGGCTCAGCACCACGACGATCGGCGGGCGCTCGAGGATGTGCTCGATCGCCCACTCCCGGTGCACCGGGCAGGCGTGAAGGGCAGCCGTTCGAACGGGTCGGCGCCGTGATGTTCGGGCAGAGGCCGAATGTCAGGGTCTGCACGACCAGCCCTGCGGGCACCATCTCCTGCTGGAGACGCCGGCACCCAGGCGGCGCCGTAGGAGTCGCCCAGGACGGTGACCGCTGCGGCGCATTCCGGGTCGCCGTAGCTGCACCCGTCGATGTTCTGCTCCCCGATGCTGCAGGCAGCCCGGGGCCAGACGCTTCGCCAGCGTAGCTCGGGCAGCTCGCTCGAAGGAGCGGCTCGAGGTCGGCCGGCCACTCGGTCGCAAGCGTCGCCGCCTGGAGATCCTGCTGGAGCGGCGTCAGCGGAGGAGGCCCTCCGCGGCGCGGGTCGGCGTCCGCCTCTGCCGCTGCCCGTGCCACCGTGCGCGCGCGTCCCCGCCGTCGCCCCACGGTGGACGACGACCATGGCGACGACGCCACCGCGACGGCCAGACGGCCCCGACCGACCACCGGGCTCGGCGGAAGACAGGTCGCGCGCGGGCGCGGTCGACGGGGCGGTGGCGGAGCAGCCAGTTGGTGTGCAGGACCGGCTGCTCGATGCAGTAGTAGGACGACGACGCCAGGAGCAGCGAGGCGACGACCACGGCCACGTCGAACAGCGCAGACCCGGGCAGCACGAGCGCGCCGGCGAGGACCGAGGACCGGCCAGTGCCACAGGTACAGCGAGTAGGAGATGGCGCCGACGAACCGGCCGGCAGGCTCCCCAGCAGCCACCGCGTCCCGGGGCCGCCCGGCGTCGCCCCCCAGGCCACGAGCGCGGCGGCGCCCAGCACCGGCAGTGCGGCTGCGGTGCCGGGGAAGGCGTGCCGTCGTCGATGACGACGGCGGCCGTACGACCACGCCCCCAGTCCGCCCACGCCAGGCGGCGCGCACCGGCGCCGGGACGCGGTGCAGGTGCGCGGCGGTGACCGCGACCAGCGCCCCGGCCCCGAGCTCCCAGGCGCGGGTGAAGGTGGAGAAGTAGGCGGTCGCCGGGGACGTGGCGGTCGCGTGCACCGACCAGGCGAAGGAGGCCGCGGTGACCGTTCCGAGCAGGATCCACAGCGCGAGCGCGCGGGAGCGCGGCATCGCCGCGGCGTGCGACGCCCCGCGGTGGCGGCCGCGCGACCCCGGGACGGCGAAGGCGAGCAGGATCAGCGCCGGCCACACGAGGTAGAACTGCTCCTCGACCGACAGCGACCAGAAGTGCTGGACCAGGGACGGCGGGGAGTCGGCCGCGAAGTAGTCGGTGCCCTGACGCGCGAAGTTGATGTTGGCGCCGAAGAGCGCCGCCCAGATGACGTCGGTGACCGTCTCCTGGAAGCGGCCGCCGAGGAACACCAGCCAGGCGGCCACCGTGGTCGCGGCGAGGGTGACGAAGGCGGCCGGGAACAGCCGCCGGCACGGCCGCGCGTAGAAGGCCGCGGAAGGAGATCCGCCCCGTCCGGGACCGCTCCCGCACGAGCAGACTGGTGATCAGGAAGCCGGAGATCACGAAGAAGACGTCGACGCCGATGAAGCCGCCCGCGGGCCACCCGAACACGTGGTCGGCCACGACGAGCCCGACGGCCACCGCGCGCAGGCCCTCGATGTCGGGCCGGAAGTGCTCCCGCCCCTCGGCAACGGCGACGGATGGCCGGCGCCGTCAGGCTCGGGACAACGCGAACCGGCCAGAGTGGTCGCGCCCGCCATCGACGTTCCTCCCTCGGTTCTCTCTCGCGTGCCGCGGCGCAGCACCCTCGTCGGTCGAACTGTCTATCGGCGGGTCCCGGGGTGGTCGGTTCCGGAGCGCCAGTGTGCCCGCCCGCGCCGCCGGCGCTCCGCCCGATCACGGGAGACCCATCGCTGCCACGACCCCCGGCCCGATGCGCTCCGCGTACTCCATCGGTGATGTGCCGCCCGTCGAAGTACACCGCCGTGCCGGCGACGATGGTCGGGCAGAGCCCGTCGATGCAGAACCACTGCTCCGGGTCGATCGCCATCGTTCCGGTCGCGGCGGCCACCTGCCGCTCGGTCGCCACCTCGGTCGCGAAGGTGTCCACCGGGCCCTGGAGGCAGTCGTCGGGCCCGTTGAGCCCGGTCGGGCACTCCTGCAGGTTCGCCGAGCCCGGCGGGCCGCTCAGCAGGACGATCTTACGCGCCCGGACGGCTGGAGCCGCGCGGACCACGTCGGTGAGGCCCTCGCGGAAGGCCGTCGCCCGGTCGATCGGACTCGTCGAGCAGGTCGGCGGTCCACGCGTTGCTGAGCACCACGAGGTCCGGGACGCGTCTCGAGGATGTGCTCGATCGCCCAGTCCCGGTGCTCGCTGGCACTCGGTGAAGGTCTCGCCGTACAGGAGCGGTCAGCGCGGTGATGTTCGCGCACCCGGCCGTCCGTCAGCGCCGATCACCGTACCAGCCGCGCGGGACGAGCGCCGCTCCGCAGGGCAGGTACCCAGGCGGCGGCGTAGGAATCGCCCACGGACGGCGGCGGCGCGGTTCGGCATCCGGCCTCGCCGAAGCGGCACTCGGTCGAGCCTGTCCTCGTCGACCCTCAGGCAGGACGACGGCCACACCTCGACGCCGTACGTCGGCAGCTCGTCCAGGCCCGGCTCGAGTCGGCCGGCCACTCGGTGGCGAGCGTCGCCGCCTGGATGTCCTGCTGCAGGGGGGTGAGCGGCGGGGCCCCGGCGTCCACGGCGTCCTGGTTGGCGTCCGCCGCGGCCCGTGCCGCGTCGGCCCGGGCGTTCCCGCCCTCGCCCCAGGGCGCGACGACGACCGTGACGACGGTCAGCACCGCGACCGCGGCGGCGCCCAGCCCGACGGCGCCGGCCCGGACGAAGACGGGTCGCGCGCGGGAGCGGTCGACGGGACGGTGCGGCAGCAGCCAGTTGGTGTGCAGGACCGGCTGCTCGATGCAGTAGTAGGACACCGTGGCCAGGGCCAGCCCGACGCCGACGGCGGTGACGTGGAGGACCGCGGAACCGGGCGTCAGCAGGGCTCCGGCGACGATCAGCACCGGCCAGTGCCACAGGTACAGCGAGTAGGAGATGGCCCCGAGGAAGCCGGCGGGCGCACTGCCCAGTGCCCACCGGTTGCCCGGGCCGCCCGGTGCGCCGCCCCAGGCCAGCAGCAACGCCGCCCCGAGGACGGGCAGCGCCGCGGCGGTGCCGGGGAACGGCGTCCCCTCGTCGATGACGACGGCGGCGACGGCCACGACGGCCAGGCCGGTCCAGGCGAGCAGTGCGCGCAGCGGCCCGGGCAGGCGCTGCAGCTGCGTCGCCGACACCGCGACCAGCGCGCCCAGCCCCAGCTCCCAGGCGCGGGTGAAGGTGGAGAAGTAGGCGGTCACCGGGGACGTGTCGGTCGCGTGCACCGACCAGGCGAACGAGGCTGCGGTGACCGCTCCCAGCAGCAGCCCGAGGGCGAGGGCGGGGGAGCGGCGGGAGCGGGCGGAGTGCGCTCCCCGCGACCGTCCCCGCAGCCCCGCGAGGGCGAAGGCGAGCAGGATCAGCGCCGGCCACACGAGGTAGAACTGCTCCTCGACCGACAGCGACCAGAAGTGCTGCACCAGCGACGGCGCGGCGGTGCCCTGGAAGTAGTCGGTCCCCTCCCGCGCGAAGTGGATGTTGGCGCCGAAGAGTGCCGCCCAGATGACGTCGGTGACGGTCTCGCTGGAAACGTCCGCCGAGGAACACGAGGTAGGCGGCCAGCGTCGTGGCCGCCAGGGTCGTGAGGGCGGCCGGGAGCAGCCGCCGCGCGCGCCGGGCGTAGAAGGCCCGGAAGGAGATCCGGCCCGTGCGCGAGCGCTCGCGCACCAGCAGGCTCGTGATCAGGAAGCCCGAGATCACGAAGAAGACGTCGACGCCGATGAAGCCGCCCGCCGGCCACCCGAAGACGTGGTCGGCCACGACGAGGCCCACGGCCACGGCGCGCAGGCCCTGGATGTCGGGACGGAAGTGCTGCTTCTCCGCCGGTGCGCCGCTGCCGCCGGCGGTGTCGGGCTCGGGACGGCGGGGGTCGGCCGGCGTGCTCGCACCCGCCATCACATGCCTCCGTCTCCCGCCGACCCCACCCGTGGAACCGCTGCCGACGGACCAATATCCCCTGTCAGCCGGGCATTGGTCGAACCGCTGCCCCTCCGGGCGCTTTCGGATTCCCCGTCCACCCCGGCCACACCACGTGTGCCGGGGGCCACGCCGGCACCAGCGGGCCGCCCCCCTGACGGGTCAGGTCCCGCAGAACGTCCGGAAGGTGGCGCCGAAGTCCTGCGGTGCCGGTGCGGCGTACCGCTCGTGGTCGGGGCGCTCCTCGAAGGGGGCGCTCAGCACGTCCAGCAGCTCCTCGACCAGCGTCACGTCGCCGGCGGTCGCGGCGTCGAGCGCCTCCTCGACCAGGTGGTTGCGCGGGACGTACACCGGGTTCACCCGGTCCATCGCCTCGGCGTCCGGGTCCAGGGCGCGCCAGCGCTCCAGCCAGCCGTCGATGCCGGCCAGGTCGAGGAACAGCAGCCGCACCGGCTCGGAGTCGTCCCGGGCGGCGTCGGCGAGCCGGCGGAAGAACGACGTCCAGTCGACGTGGTTCGCCTTCAGGAGCTCCAGCAGCTCGTCGACGAGCGCGGCCGTGTCGGCGTCGGCGGGCAGCCCCAGCTTGGCGCGCATCCCGTCGGCCAGGGCGGCGTCGTACCGCGGGCGGAACGTCTTCAGCGACTCCACCGCCAGCGCGATCGCCTGGTCGGTGTCCTCGGAGAGGAGGGGGAGCAGCGCCTCGGCCAGCCGGGCGAGGTTCCACTCCGCGGCCAGCGGCTGGTTGCCGAAGCGGTAGCGGCCACCCTCGTCGATCGAGCTGTAGACGGTGTCCGGGTCGTACGCCTCCAGGAAGGCGCACGGGCCGTAGTCGATCGTCTCGCCCGAGATCGTCGTGTTGTCGGTGTTCATCACCCCGTGGATGAAGCCGACCAGCATCCACTGCGCCACGAGCGACGCCTGCACGGCCAGCACCCCCTCGAACAGCCCGAGGTAGCGGTTCTCCGCTTCCGCGGCGCGTGGGTGGTGCCGCTCGATCGCGAGATCGGCCAGGCGGCGGAGCAGGTCGACGTCGTCGGTGGCACGGGCGTACTGGAAGCTGCCGACCCGCAGGTGGCTGCTGGCCACCCGCGCGAGGACGGCGCCCGGCAGCAGCGTCTCCCGGCGGATCGGCCGGCCCGTGGCGACCACGGCGAGGGACCGGGTGGTGGGGATGCCGAGGGCGTGCATCGCCTCGCTGATGACGTACTCGCGCAGCATCGGCCCGACGGCGGCCAGGCCGTCGCCCCCGCGCGCGAACGGCGTCCGCCCGGAGCCCTTGAGGTGCAGGTCGCGCACGGTGCCCTCGGCGTCCACGAGCTCGCCCAGCAGGAGGGCGCGGCCGTCACCCAGCCGCGGCGAGTAGCCGCCGAACTGGTGGCCGGAGTACGCCTGGGCGACCGGCCGCGCGTCCTCGGGGACGGCGGTGCCGACGAGCAGCCGCAGACCCTCGGGGGTGCGCAGCGCGGCGGGGTCGAGACCGAGCTGGGCCGCGAGCGCCTCGTTCAGCACGAGCAGGCGCGGCTCCGGCGCCTCCTCGGCCTGCCACGGCAGGGCCATCTCGGGCAGCGCGCGGGCGAAGCGGTCGTCGAGGCGGAGGGCCTGGGTCGGGAGGACACTCACGTGTCCGACGGTACGTCCGGAGGCGGCGGCGTGTCGGCTCCGCGACCGGGCAGACCCTGACCCGGGGATGGGGGACGGATCCGGGCGTCACCGGATGGTTCCCGGGCCCCGTCCGCGCCAGGCTCGTCCCATGACCGATGCAGCGTTCACCTCCCCGTCCCCCGACCAGCCGCCCGCGGCTCCCGCCGCCCGTCCCGAGGCCCGGCGCAGCGGCACCGACCGCATGGCCGGCGGGGTCTGCGGCGGCCTGGCCGACTACAGCGGCGTCGACGCCGTCCTCTGGCGGGTGGGGTTCGTGGCCCTGACGCTCATCGGCGGCAGCGGCGTCCTGCTCTACCTGCTGCTGTGGGTGCTGCTGCCGCCGCCGGCGCCCGTTGCGGGTGAGGCGCTGAGCCCGTTCGAGCGGCTGGCCCGGCGGCTCCACGCGGCCGTCAACGGTTCCCGGGCGACGCCGCCGCGCGCCTGATCCCGCGGAGCCGATCCACTCCTCCAGCGCCGCCGTTTCCGCCACACTCGCTCCCACCGACCGGGAGGCCATCGATGACCGGCAACAGCAACTACATCGCGGAGCTGCACTTCGGCGCACCGAAGATCGACGAGGAGGCCTTCGTCGCTCCCACGGCCGTGGTCGTCGGCGCCGTCACCCTGGGCGCCGGGGCGAGCATCTGGTACGGCGCCGTCGCCCGCGCGGACGAGGAGGTGATCGTCATCGGGCCGGACTCCAACGTGCAGGACGGGTGCACCCTGCACTCCGATCCGGGTTTCCCGCTGATGGTCGGCCGCGGCGTGACGGTCGGGCACCGGGTGGTGCTGCACGGGGCGCGGGTCGACGACGACGTCCTCGTCGGCATGGGCAGCGTCGTGCTGAACGGCGCGCACATCGGTGCCGGCTCCATCGTCGCCGCGGGCGCGGTGGTCCTCCAGAACACCGAGGTGCCGCCCGGGTCCGTGGTCGCCGGCATCCCGGCCAAGGTGGTCCGGCAGGCGACGGACGACGACCTCTCGCACATCCGCAGCAGCGCCGAGAGCTACACCGTGCGGCTGCCCGCCGCGCGCAAGGTCCGCCCGGTCGTCCGGCAGCCGCTGCCGAAGGGTGGCGATTTCTTCGGCGACGGGATGCCCTGACCTCCGGGTGCGGCGCGGCTCAGTCCTTCGGACGCCGCCGGATCGTCGAGCCCAGGAACGTGAGCGGGTCGAACCGGCGGTCCACCACGCGCTCCTTCAGCGGGATGATCCCGTTGTCGGTGAGGTGGATGCCCTCCGGGCACACCTCGCTGCAGCACTTGGTGATGTTGCAGTAGCCGAGCCCGAAATCCTCCTGGGCCGCGTTCCGCCGGTCGTGCACGTCCAGCGGGTGCATGTCCAGTTCCGCCAGCCGGATCAGGAAGCGCGGCCCCGAGAAGGCGGCCTTGTTCCCCTCGTGGTCGCGGATGACGTGGCAGGTGTCCTGGCAGAGCCAGCACTCGATGCACTTGCGGAACTCCTGGGAGCGCTCGACGTCCACCTGCTGCATCCGGTGGTTGCCGTCCGCGTCACGGGCCTGCGGCGCGAAGGCCGGGATCCGCGCCGCCTGCTCGTAGTTGAAGGACACGTCGGTGACCAGGTCCCGGATGACGGGAAACGTCCGCAGAGGCGTCACGGTCACGGTCTCCGCCTCGCCGAAGGTGCTCATCCGGGTCATGCACATCAGCCGTGGCCGGCCGTTGATCTCGGCGCTGCACGAGCCGCACTTGCCCGCCTTGCAGTTCCAGCGGACGGCCAGGTCGCCGACCTGGGTGGCCTGCAACCGGTGGATGACGTCGAGGACGACCTCGCCCTCGTTCACCTCCACGGTGAAGTTCTGGAGGTCACCGCCGGAGGCGTCGCCGCGCCACACCCGGAACGTCGCGTCGTAGCTCATGACGGCTCCTCGAACATCTCGGCGAGCTCGGCCGGCATGACCGGGAGCGGCTGACGGGTCAGCGCCACCGAGCCGTCGGCGGCCAGGGAGCAGACCAGGTTGGTCCGCGCCCACTCGGCATCGGTGGCGGGGAAGTCGTCGCGGGTGTGGCCGCCGCGGCTCTCCTGCCGGTCCAGCGCGGCGCGGGCGATGCACTCCCCGACGACGAGCATGTGCGGCAGGTCCAGCGCGAGGTGCCAGCCCGGGTTGTACTGCCGGTGGCCCTCGACCGACAGGTTCGCCACCCGCTCCCGGAGCACCGCGATCCGCTCCAGCGCCTGCTCCATCTCCGTGGCGGTGCGGATGATGCCGACCAGGTCGTGCATCGTCTGCTGCAGGTCGTGCTGGACGGTGTAGGGGTTCTCGCCGCCCTCGCGGTCGAACGGCGCGAGCGCCGCGCGCGCGGCGTCCGCGAGCGCGTCGTCGTCCAGCTCCACCCGGCCCAGCCGGACCAGCGCGTGCTCCGCCGCGGCCAGGCCGGCGCGACGACCGAACACGAGCAGGTCGGACAGCGAGTTCCCACCCAGCCGGTTGGACCCGTGCATGCCGCCGGCGACCTCCCCGGCGGCGAAGAGCCCGGGTACGCGGGCGGTCTCGGTGTCCGGGTCCACCTCGACCCCGCCCATGACGTAGTGGCAGGTGGGCCCCACCTCCATCGCCTCCGCGGTGATGTCGACCTCGGCCAGCTCGCGGAACTGGTGGTACATCGAGGGCAGCCGCTTGCGGATGTACTCGGCCGACCGGCGGGAGGCGATGTCGAGGAACACGCCTCCGTGCGGCGTACCGCGGCCGGCCTTCACCTCGCTGTTGATGGCGCGGGCGACCTCGTCGCGGGGGAGCAGCTCCGGCGGCCGCCGGTTGTTCCTCTTGTCCTCGTACCAGCGGTCGGCCTCGTCCTCGGTCTCGGCCGTCTCCTTGCGGAAGAAGTCCGGGATGTAGTCGAACATGAAGCGGTTGCCCGCCGAGTTCTTCAGGATCCCGCCGTCGCCCCGGACGCTCTCGGTCACCAGGATCCCGCGCACCGAGGGCGGCCAGACCATCCCCGTCGGGTGGAACTGGACGAACTCCATGTTCACGAGCGTCGCGCCGGCCTGGAGCGCCAGGGAGTGCCCGTCGCCGGTGTACTCCCACGAGTTCGACGTCACCTTGTAGGACTTGCCGATGCCGCCGGTCGCGAGCACCACCGACGGTGCCCGCCAGGCGACGAACCGGCCCGACTCCCGCCAGTAGCCGAACGCCCCGGTGATCCCCTCCGCATCGGTCAGCAGCCGGGTCACCGTGCACTCCATGTACACGTCGATGCCGAGTGCGACGGCGCGCTGCTGGAGGGTGCGGATCAGCTCGAGCCCCGTGCGGTCGCCGACGTGGGCCAGCCGGGCGTAGCGGTGCCCGCCGAAGTCGCGCTGGCTGATGAGGCCGTCCGCGGTCCGGTCGAACAGCGCGCCCCAGTCCTCGAGCTCGCGGACCCGGTCAGGGGCTTCCTGCGCGTGCAGCTGCGCCATCCGCCAGTGGTTGAGCATCTTCCCGCCGCGCATCGTGTCGCGGAAATGCACCCGCCAGTTGTCCTCGGGGTAGAGGTTGGCCATGGCCGCGGCGATCCCGCCCTCGGCCATCACCGTGTGCGCCTTGCCGAGCAGGGACTTGCAGACGACGGCGGTGCGCGCGCCGTTCTCGTGGGCCTCGATGGCCGCCCGCAGGCCCGCGCCGCCCGCTCCGATCACCACCACGTCGTACTCGTGCCGTTCCAGCTCCATCGCCAAGCGCCTTCCGTCAGAAGAACCGCGGGTCGGAGATCGTGCCGGTGGCCAGCAGGAAGACGTAGGCGTCGGCGAGCGCGACGCTGAACAGCGACAGCCAGGCGAACCGCGGGTGGGAGGCGTTGAGCCGCGAGGCCTGCGTCCAGAGCCGGTACCGGACGGGATGCCGGGAGAAGTGGTTGAGCCGGCCGCCGACGATGTGCCGGCAGGAGTGGCAGGACAGCGAGTACAGCCAGAGCAGGGCGGCGTTGGCCAGCAGCACGAGCGTGCCGAGGCCCATGTGGCCCCACTCGCCGGTCTCGTCGCGGAACCCGAGGACGGCGTCGTAGGTGAGGATGACGTTGAAGACCAGCGCGCCGTAGAGCGCGTAGCGGTGCAGGTTCTGCAGCACCAGCGGTGGCCGGGACTCACCGGTGTAGCGCCGGTGCGGCTCGCCGACGGCGCACGCCGGGGGCGACAGCCAGAACGACCGGTAGTAGGCCTTCCGGTAGTAGTAGCAGGTCGCCCGCAGGCTCAGCGGGATCACCAGGATGTAGAGGGCCGGCGAGATGAACGCCGGCCCCGTGAACAGCTCCGGGAACGTGTCGCCCTCGCAGCCGGTCGTGATGCAGGGGGAGTAGAAGGGCGAGATGTAGGGCTCGGAGAAGTAGTAGGCGTTCTGGAACGCCCGGAACGTCGAGTAGGCGACGAACGACAGCAGGACGACGACGGTCGTCAGCGGCAGCACCCACCACCGGTCGGTGCGCAGGGAGCGGGCCGCGATGGTCGCCCGCCGCGGGGCCGGGGCGCCGTCACCCCCGCCCGGGGCGACCGCGCCGGTTCCCCGGGGCGCCGTCGTCGTCACGGTGCCGCGCTCCGGGGCGGGCCGGCAGTGCGCGGTGCGGCTGCGTCTGACCCGACCGGCATCGCTGCCTCCAGCATCGTCGCTGACGCCGCCCGGGGGGCGGGAGGAGGGCAGTGCACCACGGACACCCGGCGCGGGAAAGGGCTTCGAGCGCGTCGGGCGGAGCCGCCGCCCGGCCGGCAGGGGTCAGGCGACCCCGCGTGATCAGGCCGGCCGGGGAGCCGCGATGCGGACGCACTCCTCGCAGCGGGTCGCGCCCGGCTCGGCGGCCCAGTCCCTGCCGGCCGTCGCGGCGACCAGCTGGCCGCAGATCGAGTACTCCAGCCCGTCGATGGCGGGCCGGGCCACGGCGTGCACGACGTCCGAGCCCGAGGCCACGGCGCCGCGCGGATCGTGGCCGGTCCACACCACGGGCGTACCGGTCACGAAGAGGCTCGCTGTCATGCCAGGACCCTCTCCACCCGAGGTGTCGATCGCATGACGACGGCCGGAACATCCGATGGAGATCCGGACGGCCCGGCCGCTGCCATGATGGCGCTCCGGACAGCCGATCCCCGACCCCCGAGGAGCCGCACGTGAGCACCCCCCCGGCCTCGCCGCAGCCGGCCCCGATGGTGGTGCCCCGGTTCACCGTCGCCCAGCGGGTGACGGTGATGGTCAACCGGTACGAGATCCGGGCCGTGGACCCGGACGGGACCGAGGGCGCGCTGCTGGCCTTCGCCGAGCAGAAGCGCATGAAGCTCAAGGAGGAGGTGGTCTTCTACTCCGACGAGTCCAAGCGCCGCGCGGTCTTCTCCTTCAAGGCGCGCCAGCGGCTCGACGTCCACGCCCGGCACGACGTGCTCGACGAGCACGGCACCCCGCTGGGCAGCTTCAGCAAGAAGTTCGGTGCCAGCCTGCTCCGGTCCACCTGGGACCTGTCGGTGCCCGGGCTGGAGGCCGTCGGCCGCGAGCGCCGGCCGGTCATCGCCGTCCTGCGCCGGGTCTGGGACGTGATCCCCTACGTCGGCGACGTCTGGGTGCCCTTCGTCTTCCACTTCGACTTCCACGACACCGATACCGGTGCGCCGGTGCTGGTGAGCGAGCGCCGCAAGGCCATCCGCGACCGGTACGACGTCACCGTCCCGGACCCGCGGCTGGACTTCCGCGTGGCCGCGGCCATGGCGGTGGCGCTGGACGCGCTGCAGAGCCGCTGACGCCCCGTCGCCGACCCCGCGGGAAGCACGGAGCCGACGGCGGGGTTGCGCAGGACAACCGACGCGAAAGGCACCTCTCCATGCGCATCCCGCTGTCCGTCCTCGACCTGGCGCCGATCAACCGGGGGGAGACCGCCGCCAGCAGCATCGCGGCGAGCGTGGCCCTCGCCCAGCGTGCGGAGGAGCACGGCTACGAGCGCGTCTGGTACGCCGAGCACCACAACATGCCGCGGATCGCGTCGTCGGCCACCAGCGTCCTCATCTCCCACGTCGGGGCGCACACCCGCACGATCCGGCTCGGCGCCGGCGGCGTCATGCTGCCCAACCACTCGCCGCTGACCATCGCCGAGCAGTTCGGCACCCTCGACGCGATGTACCCCGGGCGCATCGACCTGGGGCTGGGACGCGCGCCCGGCAGCGACCAGAACACGATGTACGCGCTGCGCCGCAACCCGAACTCCGCCGACCGCTTCCCGCAGGACGTCCTGGAACTCCAGGGGTACCTGGCCGGCGAGACCCGGGTGCCCGGCGTCGACGCCATCCCCGGCAAGGGCTCGCGGGTGCCGCTCTACATCCTCGGCTCCTCGATGTTCGGCGCGACGCTGGCGGCCGCGCTCGGCCTGCCCTACGCCTTCGCCTCGCACTTCGCCCCGCAGATGCTCCAGCCCGCGGTCGAGGCCTACCGCCGGGAGTTCACGCCCTCCGAGCAGCTGGACCGCCCCTACGTCATCGCCGGCATGAACGTCGTCGCCGCCGACACCGAGGACGCCGCCCGCGAGACGCTGCACGCGGTCAAGCGCAACCTCGCCATCGGGCTGTTCGGCCGCGGGCGGTCGCTCACCGACGAGCAGGCCGACCAGCTGCTCACGCAGGGCGCCGGGCAGCACGTCGAGGGGATGCTCACGCACACCGCCGTCGGCGCCCCGGGGCAGCTCGCCGAGTACGTCGAGGGCTTCCGGACGTTCGCCGACGCCGACGAGCTGATCATCGCCCACCAGTCCACGAGCGTGGAGGGGCGGCTGCGGTCGGTCGAGCTGCTGGCGCAGGCGATGGAGCCGGTGCGCGCCTGACCACCGCGGCCCGCCGTCGGTCCGGGTGACCGGTGTTTGTCGGACCGGCCGGAGCGGGCAGGCGGTCCCGGTGACCTACTCGATCGTCGCCCGGGACCCCCAGACGGGGGAGATGGGCGTCGCCACCCAGTCCCAGGCCTTCGCCGTCGGCAACAGCGTGCCCTTCGCCCTGCCCGGCCACGGGGTCATCGCCACCCAGTCGATGGCCGAGCCCATGTACGGCTCGGTCGGGCTGGACCTGCTCCAGGGCGGCTTCACCGCGCAGGAGGTGCTCACCGCGCTCAGCAGCGTCGACCCGCAGCCGGAGCGGCGGCAGCTGGCCATCCTGGGTGTGAACGGCGACCTGGCCGCCTACACCGGCGGTCAGTGCGTCGACGCCGCCGGGCACCTCATCGGCGACACCTGCGTGGCGCTGGCGAACATGGCCGCCTCCGAGCAGGTGTGGGAGTCGATGGTCGAGCGCTTCGAGACCTCCGGCGGCCCGCTGGCGCAGCGGCTGCTCAGCGCGCTGCAGGCGGGGGAGGAGGCCGGTGGCGACTTCCGGGGACGGCGCTCCGCGGCGATCATGGTCATCCGCGCGACCACCACCGGCCGCCCCTGGCACGACACCGTGGTGGACCTGCGGGTCGACGACGCCGCCGACCCGATCACCGCGCTCGCGGACCTGCTGGTCACCCGCGCCCGGTACCAGGACGTCGTCCGGGCGTTCCAGCTCGCCATCGACGGCGACCCGGTCACCGCCGACCGCGAGCTGGAGCTCCTGCGGCCGATGGACGCCGCCACCGAGCCCGACCAGCTGATGTGGCGGGCCGTGGTCGCGGCGCTGGCCGGCCGCGAGGACGCCGCCCGCGAGATGCTCGCCGAGCTGGGGGCCAGCGCGCCGCAGTTCCTGGAGGCCGCCCGCCGCTTCGGCAAGGCCGGGCTGATGCCCATCGACGTCATCGAGCGGATCGTGCCCGCCCGCGCCTGAGGTCAGTCGGTGGCCCCCGGCGGGAGCGGGTGCTGGGCCAGCAGCCGGCGCGGGGCGCGGCAGGCCCACGCCTCCGTCGCGAGCTCGGTCAGGTCCCGCTGGTCCAGCCGGTCCAGGCGGCACAGCACCGCGGCATAGCCGTCGAAGTGCGACGTCGTGAAGTAGAGCTCGGGCTCCTCGGCGATCAGCGCGGCCTTCGCTCCCTCGTCGGGGACGGCGGCGCCCAGCACCGGCCCGGTCGGCGCGGCGTCGCCCAGTTCCGCGACGTCCTTCCTGCCGAGCGGGCGCTCCCAGACGAAGAGCTTCCCGTGCACCTTCCAGTGCCGGTGCCCGCGGGAGAGGGCCTCGCCGGTGTCCGGCAGCGCGAGGCAGATCCGTGCCACGTCGTCCCAGGTCGCCATGCCCCGGCACCGTAGGGCAGGACGGCGTACCTCCGTAGGGGGACGTGGTCGGGCGACGTGTTCCCGGGGTGCTCCAGATCACGCCGCGCGCGTCCGATGAGGGACCATGGGGCAACGGCATGCGGAGGTCGTCGAGGACCCGTCCGACGAGGTGCGCGACGACGCGCGCTCGCTGCGCGTGGTCCGCCGGCTCGCCGTCGTGCTGGTCGGCATCTGGGTGGTGGCCCTGACCGCCGTCGCGCTCGGCGCCGACGCCGTCGGCGACCTGCTCGCCGCCCGGGGCAAGCTCTTCTTCCTCGCCGGTCTCGTGCTGGTCCTGGTGGTGCGCGGCGCCCGCTCGGCCGACCGTGCCTCCTGGTGGTGCTTCGCCGCGGCGGTGCTGTCCTACTTCACCGGGGCCGCCGCCTACGAGTTCCACTACCGCGGTCTGGCGGAGATGCCGGACCCCTCGTGGTCCGACGCCGCCTTCCTGGGCTTCTTCCCGCTCGCCTTCACGGCCTTCCTGCTGCTGCTCCGCAGCCGGGTCGGCCGGCTGACGGCGAGCATGTGGCTGGACTGCATCGTCACCGGCTGCACCGCCGCCGCGGTCGCCGCGGCCGCCGGCATCGGGGCCTCGCTCCAGTCGGCCGACGGCGGCGCGCTGGTCGTGGCGACCGCGATGCTCTACCCGATCGGCGACCTGCTGCTGCTCAGCCTGGTCGCCGGAGGGCTGGCCCTCATGCGCCGCGGCGCCGGGCCCGGCTGGTGGTGGGTGACCGCCGCTCTGGGCGCGTTCGTCGTCACCGACACCGTCTACGCCTACCAGCTGGCCCACGGCACCTACACCGTCGGCGGACCGCTGGACATCGCCTGGGGCCTGGCCTTCGTCTGCTGCGGCCTGGCGGCCACCCAGCGGACCTCGCGCGGGGGCAGCGGGCGCCCCGACGGGCGCGGCGCCCTGCTCATCCCCGGCACCTGCGCCCTCGCCGCGCTGGCCCTGCTCTTCTCCGGGTACCTCGCCGGCGGCGATCCCGTCGCCGGCACGCTGGCGCTGGTCGCCGTCCTCGCCGCCCTGGCCCGGACCGGGCTCACCTTCCGCGACGTGCGGGCGCTGGCCGACAGCCGGCGCCAGGCCCGCACCGACGAGCTCACCGGGCTGCCGAACCGGCGCTCGGTGTTCGAGGCGCTCGCCGAGGCCGATGTCCGGCTGGCCGCCGGCGAGCGGACCGCCGTGCTGGTGCTCGACCTGGACCGGTTCAAGGAGATCAACGACTCGCTCGGCCACGCCGTCGGCGATGCGCTGCTGGCCCAGGTGGGCCCACGGCTGCGTGCCGAACTGCGCGCCGACGACGTGCTGGCCCGGCTCGGCGGCGACGAGTTCGTCGTCCTCGCGCAGGACCTCGACGCCGACGAGGCCCGCGGGCTGGCCGAGCGCCTGCGCGGCCGGCTCCAGCGCCCGTTCGCCTTCAGCGGCATGGGCCTGAACGTGGACGCCAGCGTCGGCGTCGCGATCGGTCCCGACGAGTCGATCAGCGCCGTGGAGCTGCTCCAGCTGGCCGACCTGGCCATGTACGCGGCGAAGTCCGCCCGCACCGGGGTGGCGCTCTACGACGAGGCCCGCGACGGACACGGCCGACACCGCCTGGAGGACGTCGCCCAGCTGCGCCGCGCCCTCGAGCAGGACGAGCTGGTGCTGCACTACCAACCCAAGCTGGCCCTGGCGACCGGCGCCGTCGACGGCGTGGAGGCCCTCGTCCGCTGGCAGCACCCCACCCGCGGCCTGCTCTACCCCGATGCGTTCATCGAGCTCGCCGAGTCCGCCGGCCTCATGGCGCAGCTGA
Organism: uncultured Actinomycetota bacterium; assembly: GCA_963747895.1. Lineage (GTDB taxonomy): Bacteria > Actinomycetota > Actinomycetes > Mycobacteriales > Geodermatophilaceae > Blastococcus. The sequence continues at coordinate 125,593 of CAVVGX010000006.1, read as the reverse complement.
CCGGCCGGGTCATCGACATGGCGCTGGCGCAGTGCCGCACGTGGTCCGACCGCGGCCGCCTGCTCACCATGGCGGTCAACGTCAGCCCGTCCAACCTCGTGGACGAGACCTTCCCCGACCAGGTGCGGGACCTGCTGGCCCGGTACGGGCTGTCCGCGGGCTGCCTCGTCCTCGAGGTGACCGAGAGCCTGCTCATGGAGGACCGTGAGCGCGCCGTGCACGTGCTCGGCCGGCTCCGGGACGACGGCGTCGGCGTGGCCATCGACGACTACGGGACCGGCTACTCGAGCCTGGCCTACCTCGCCGCCCTGCCGGTCACCGAGCTCAAGCTGGACCGCACCTTCGTCGGCGAGATGACCGGCAGCCCCCGGGCCGAGTCCATCGTCACCTCGACCCTGCAGCTGGCGCACGCCCTCGGGCTGGTGCTCGTGGCCGAAGGCGCGGAGGACCAGGCCACCGTCGACGCCCTGACGTTCCACGGCTGCGACGTCGTCCAGGGCTACCACCTGAGCCGGCCGCTCCCGGCCGACGCGCTGTGGTCCTGGCTCGACGAGCGGGTGTCCGTACCCGCCGGCTGACCCCACCGACCGCGGCGCCCCTGACCCCGGCGCCGCAGAACGAGAGAGGCCCCCGCCGGATCCCGGCGGGGGCCTCGCTCGGCCCCGGTCAGAGGCTCGCCCCGAGCGTGCGAGGGGTGAGGGGACCGGGGTGTTTCGTCAGCTCTTGGGGCGGGCTCCCGCGCGCAGGGCGCCGAGCAGGTCGTGGTTCAGCCGGGAGATGGTCTCCATGGAGATGCCCTTCGGGCAGGCCGCGGAGCACTCGCCGATGTTGGTGCAGCCACCGAAGCCCTCGCGGTCCTGCTGGGCGACCATGTTGACCGCGCGGTCGTTGCGCTCGGGCTGGCCCTGGGGGAGCAGGCCCAGGTGCGTGACCTTGGCGGCGGTGAACAGCATCGAGGAGGCGTTCGGGCAGGCCGCGACGCACGCGCCGCAGCCGATGCACGTGGCGGCGTCGAAGGCGTTGTCGGCGTCCTTCTTCGGCACCGGGACCGAGTGCGCCTCGGGGGCGGTGCCGGTCGGGACGGAGATGTAGCCGCCGGCCTGGATGATCCGGTCGAACGCCCGCCGGTCGACGGCGAGGTCCTTGATCACCGGGAACGCCGAGGCGCGCCACGGCTCGATGTCGATCTGGTCGCCGTCCTTGAACGAGCGCATGTGCAGCTGGCAGGTGGTGGTCTGCTGGGGACCGTGCGCCTGCCCGTTGATCATCAGACCGCACATACCGCAGATGCCCTCGCGGCAGTCGTGGTCGAAGGCGACCGGGTCGTCGCCCTGCAGGATCAGCTGCTCGTTGAGGACGTCGAGCATCTCCAGGAACGACATGTCGGGGGAGATGTCGGTGACCTTGTAGGTCACCATCTTGCCCTTGACGGTCGGGCCCTGCTGGCGCCAGACGCGCAGTGTCAGGTTCATCCCGCGCTTCTCCGCGCCGGTGTCGCCGACGCTGGAGCGCATGGTGCCTTCGTGGGTGGCTGTCACTTGTAGCTCCGCTGGGCGAGGTGGACGTACTCGTAGTTGAGGTCTTCCTTGTGGAGGACCGGCGGCTGACCGTCCGGCGTCCACTCCCAGGCGGCGACGTAGGCGAAGTTCTCGTCGTCGCGCAGCGCCTCGCCCTCGGGGGTCTGGCTCTCCGCCCGGAAGTGCCCGCCGCAGCTCTCACGACGGTGCAGGGCGTCGACGCACATGAGCTCGCCGAGCTCGATGAAGTCGGCGACGCGGCCGGCGTGCTCCAGCGTCTGGTTGAACGAGTGCCAGTCGCCGCTGACCTTGAGGTTGCTCCAGAACTCCTGGCGGATCTCCCGGATGCGGTCGATGGCCTTGCGCAGCCCCTCGTCCGTGCGCTCCATGCCGCACAGGTCCCACATCAGCTGGCCGAGCTCCCGGTGGAACGACGCCGGCGTGCGGGTGCCGTTGATGCTGAGCAGCTTCTGCACCTGGTCCTGGACGCCCTGCAGCGCCTCGGCGGCGGCCGGGTGGCTCTCGTCGACCTTCTCGAACGGGCCGTCGGCCAGGTAGCTGCTGATCGTCGAGGGGAGCACGAAGTAGCCGTCGGCCAGGCCCTGCATGAGCGCGCTGGCGCCCAGGCGGTTGGCGCCGTGGTCGGAGAAGTTGGCCTCACCGATGACGAACATGCCGGGGATCGTCGACTGCAGGTCGTAGTCCACCCACAGGCCGCCCATCGTGTAGTGGACGGCGGGGAAGATGCGCATCGGCGTGACGTAGGGGTCCTCGCCCGTGATCTGGGCGTACATGTCGAAGAGGTTCCCGTACTTGGCCTCGACCGCCGGGCGGCCCAGGCGCGTGATCGCCTCGGCGAAGTCCAGGTAGACGCCCAGCCCGCCCGGGCCGACGCCGCGACCCTCGTCGCACACGTTCTTCGCCTGACGCGAGGCGATGTCGCGAGGCACCAGGTTGCCGAACGAGGGGTAGAGCCGCTCGAGGTAGTAGTCGCGCTCGTCCTCGGGGATGTCGTTGGCCGGGCGGTCGTCGCCGCGCTCCTTCGGCACCCACACCCGGCCGTCGTTGCGCAGCGACTCCGACATCAGGGTCAGCTTCGACTGGTAGTCGCCCTTGACCGGGATGCAGGTCGGGTGGATCTGCGTGTAGCAGGGGTTGGCGAAGTGCGCGCCCCGCTTGTGCGCCCGCCAGATCGCCGTGGTGTTGGAGCCCTTGGCGTTGGTGGAGAGGTAGAAGACGTTGCTGTAGCCACCGCTGGCGATGACGACGGCGTCGGCGAAGTGGGTGCTCAGCTCGCCGGTGACCAGGTCGCGCGCGACGATCCCGCGGGCCCGCCCGTCCACGATGATCAGGTCGAGCATCTCGGTGCGCGCGTGCTGCTCGACGCTGCCGGCCGCGATCTGCCGCTCGAGGGCCTGGTAGGCGCCGTAGAGCAGCTGCTGCCCCGTCTGGCCGCGGGCGTAGAAGGTGCGCGACACCTGGGTGCCACCGAAGGAGCGGTTGTCCAGCAGGCCGCCGTACTCGCGGGCGAAGGGCACGCCCTGCGCCACGGCCTGGTCGATGATGTTGACGCTGACCTCGGCCAGGCGGTGCACGTTGTTCTCGCGGGCGCGGAAGTCGCCGCCCTTGACCGTGTCGTAGAACAGCCGGTGCACGCTGTCGCCGTCGTTGCGGTAGTTCTTGGCGGCGTTGATGCCGCCCTGCGCGGCGACGCTGTGCGCGCGGCGCGGGCTGTCCTGGTACCAGAACGACTTGACGTTGTAGCCGGCCTCGCCCAGCGTCGCGGCGGCCGAGCCGCCGGCCAGGCCGGTGCCGACGACGATGATCGTCATCTTGCGGCGGTTGGTCGGGTTGACCAGGCGCCCGCGGAACTTGCGCTCGTTCCAGCGCTCGCCGATCGGGACGTCCATCGGCGCCTTGGTGTCGGCGATCGGGTCGCCTTCGGTGAAGAGTTCGAGAGGCATGCCAGGGAATCCTTAGTCGATCAGACCGAAGAGGACGGCGAAGGGCGTGAGCAGGAAGCCCACGGTCACGACCGTGGCGATCGCGGTGGCGGTGTAGTTCACGGTCACCTCCCGCCGGCGGTTGCTCTGCCCGAGGGTCTGGGTGGCGCTCCAGATGCCGTGGCGCAGATGCATGCCCAGGAGGATCAGGGCGATGGCGTACCAGATGGTGACGACGGGGTTCTGGAAGCTGGCCAGCAGCCGGTCGTAGGGCTCGGAGTCGTAGCCCTGCGAGTTCACCGCGCCCAGGGTGAGGTCGAGGATGTGGAAGATGATGAAGGCCAGGATGATCACGCCGCCCCAGCGCATCGTCCGCGACGCGTAGCTCTGCGCGACCGCCTTCTTGGTGACGTAGCCGGAGGGGCGGGCCTGCTTGGCCTGCCGCCACAGCGACACCGCGGCCCAGATGTGGGCGATCACGGAGACCAGCAGCACGATGCGGATCAGCCACAGCGCGGTGGCGCCGGGCAGCGCCGGGTTGCCGATCGTCCGCAGCCAGCCCGAGTAGTGGTTGAAGTCCTCGGCGCCCGCGAAGGCCTTGAGGTTCCCGATCATGTGGGCGATCAGGTACAGCACCATGATGATGCCGCTGATCGCCATCACGGCCTTCTTGAAGACCGAGGTGGTCTTCGCCGCCTTGGGGGCCCTGCGCTGCGTCGAGTCCGTCACCGTCACCACGGCGCCCAAACTAGGACGTTCCCTGGCCGCCCACCACGTCAACGCGCGGTGACACGCCTCTCGTAAGGGTTGCCTTACCGCCGACGGGCACGTTCACTGGCGGGTCCGGCCCGTCCGTGCGGGAGGCTCCGTGCCCGTCGCGCCGGAGCACGCCCGGGGGTCGCCCGCATGCGGCAGAGTGACGCCATGCCTGGACCCACCCGCGGCTTCCTGGGCCGCCGCCGCGACCGAGACGTCCGCCTCCCGCCCGGCCAGTACGACGCCGGCAGCGACTGGCCGGTGCTCACCGCCGAGCCGACCCCGCGGATCGCGCCGGAGACGTGGTCGATCACCGTCGACGGCGCCGTCGAGACGCCGTCCACGTGGACCTGGGACGAGGCGCACGCGCTGCCCCGGTCGGAGTACCGCGGCGACATCCACTGCGTGACGACGTGGTCGAAGTTCGGCACCTGGTTCGCGGGGGTCTCCGTCGACACGCTCCTGGAGGCCGCGCGGCCGACCGCCGAGGCCCACTTCGTCATGGCCACGTCGAAGACCGGCTACACGACGAACCTGCCGCTGGAGCACATCACCGGCGGCCAGGCATGGATCGTCTGGGAGTACGACGGCAAGCCGCTGCCGATCGAGCACGGCGGGCCGGTCCGGCTGCTCGTACCGCACCTGTACTTCTGGAAGAGCGCCAAATGGGTCACCCGGCTGACGCTGCTCCAGCGCGACCAGCCCGGGTTCTGGGAGCAGAACGGCTACCACGACCTGGGCGACCCCTGGCGGCAGCAGCGGTACCAGGGTGACTGACGACGGAGTCCTCGGGGCGGGCGTGCCGGATGCGCCGGTGGGCGGCTGGCGGACGTCGACGGTGTCGGGCGTGCGCCGCCCGATCCAGCGCTCCGTGGAGCTGCGGCTGGACGTGCACGACCGGGTCGACCATCTGCCCGGCCAGCACTACGTCGTCCGGCTGACCGCCGAGGACGGCTACACCGCCCAGCGCTCGTACTCGGTGGCCTCCGCGCCCGGCGACCCGCTGGTCGAGCTGTTCGTCGAGCGCCTGGACGACGGCGAGGTGTCCACCTACCTGGCCGACGTCGTCGAGCCGGGCGACGAGCTGGAGGTCCGCGGCCCGATCGGCGGCTGGTTCGTCTGGGACGGCGAGAGCGCGGCGCTGCTGGTCGCCGGAGGATCGGGCGTCGTCCCGTTCGTCTCGATGCTGCGCCACGCCCGCGCCATCGGCCGGGAGGACCTGCTCCGGATCGCCGTCTCCTCCCGCACCCTCGCCGGCCTGCCCTACGCCGACGAGCTGGCGGCGGCCGGTGCGCTGATCGCCCTCACCCGCGAGCAGCACGGCATCCGCCCGGCCGGCCGGCTGGCCGCCCACGAGCTGATCCCCCTGTGGGAACCGGGGCAGACGGCCTACGTGTGCGGGTCGGCGTCCTTCGCCGAGGGGGCCACCCAGCTGCTCGAGAGCGCCGGCCTGCCCGCGTCGTCCATCCGGGTGGAGCGGTTCGGTCCGAGCGGCTCCCCTGCCTGATCCGCGGGTGAGCGGAGTAGGAAGGTGGTCATGACGACCGCCGAGCTCGCCCCCTCGGGCACCGCCACCCCCGGACCCCTCGACCCGGACCTCGTGGCCCGCCTCGCCGCGCTGGTGACCGCCGCGCCCGGCCGGCCGCGCCAGGCGTCGCACGCTCCCTTCGACGGGGCGCTGATCGGCGAGGTCCCGACCTGCACCGCCGAGGACGTCGCCGAGGCGCAGCGCCGGGCCCGGGCGGCGCAGGCCGAGTGGGCCGCGCGGCCGCTGGCCGAGCGGCGGGCGGTGCTGCTCCGCTACCACGACCTCGTGCTCGAGCGGCAGGAGCAGATCCTGGACATCACGCAGGTCGAGACCGGCAAGAACCGGGTGAGCGCCTTCGAGGAGCTGGCCGACGTCGCGATGACCGCGCGGTACTACGCGAACACCGCCGCCCGGCACCTGCGCCCGACCCGCCGCCAGGGCGCGCTGCCGGTGCTGACCCGCACCGTGGAGCACCACCACCCCAAGGGCCTGATCGGCGTGATCAGCCCGTGGAACTACCCGCTGACCCTCGCCGTGTCCGACGCCATCCCCGCGCTGCTCGCCGGCAACGGCATCGTGCTCAAGCCGGACGCGCAGACGCCGTTCACGGCGCTCATCGCGGTCGAGCTCCTGTTCGAGGCCGGCCTGCCCCGGGACCTGTTCCAGGTCGTCACCGGTGCCGGCCGGGTGCTGGGGGCGCCGCTCATCGAGGGCGTCGACTACCTGATGTTCACCGGCTCCACCGCGACCGGCCGGATCGTCGCCGAGCAGTGCGCGCGGCGGCTGATCGGCTTCTCGGCGGAGCTCGGCGGCAAGAACCCGATGGTCGTGCTGGCCGACGCAGACCTGGACAAGGCGGTCGAGGGCGCGGTCCGGGCCTGCTTCTCCAACTCCGGCCAGCTGTGCATCAGCGTCGAGCGGATGTACGTCGAGGACGCGGTCTACGACCGCTTCGTGCCCGCGTTCGCCGAGCGGGTGAAGGCGATGAAGCTCGGCGCCGGCCTCGGCTGGGACGCCGACATGGGCTCGCTGGTCAGCTCCGACCAGCTCGACGTCGTCACCCGGCACGTCGACGACGCCGTCGCCAAGGGCGCGCGCGTGCTCGCGGGCGGCAGGCCGCGCCCCGACCTCGGCCCGCTGTTCTACGAGCCCACCGTGCTCGAGGGCGTGACCGACGGGATGGCGCTGGCCCGCGACGAGACCTTCGGGCCGGTCGTGGCCGTGGCGCGGGTGGCCGACGCCGACGAGGCGATCCGCCGGGCCAACGACACCGACTACGGGCTCAACGCGAGCATCTGGACGACGGCGAAGCGCGGCGCCCGGCTCGCCACCCGCATCCAGGCCGGCACGGTCAACGTCAACGAGGGCTACGCCGCGGCCTGGGCCTCGCACGACGCGCCCATGGGCGGGATGAAGGACTCCGGCGTGGGCCGGCGGCACGGCCGCGAGGGCATCCTCAAGTACACCGAGGCGCAGACCGTCGCCGTGCAGCGCGGCATGCCGATCGGCCCCGTCCCCGGCCAGCCACTGGAGAAGTACGCGTCGGTGATGACCACCGGCCTCAAGCTGCTGAAGCGGGCGCCCTTCCTGAAGTAGCCGGCGGGCCGTCAGCCGAGCAGGACGAGTCCGAGCACCAGCAGGGGCAGCGACACGAAGAGGAAGACGCCGGCGGCGGTGAGCCCCTCACCGCTGGCCGGGTCCTCCCGGTCGATGCCGCGGCCCAGGAAGGCCCGGGCCTCGTTGGTCGAGGCCCGGGACAGCACCGTCCCGCCGGTCAGGGCCAGCACCCCGCCGGCGACCATGAGGCTGAGAGCGACGGCCCTCCGGTAGCCGATGTCGCCCAGGCCCGTCCACGCCGCGCCCACGAGGAGCGCGAGGACGGCCCCGCTCAGGAGCATCATCCCGGCCTGGCGCAGTCCCCGTCCCATGTCCGGATCCAACACCATGCGGTGCCGGATCAGGGCGAGGCGCCGAGGGGCGGGACGGCGACCGCCGTCCCGCCCCTCGGCGGGGCTCAGACCGTGGGCGGCACCGCGGAGGCCGCCACCAGTGGCGCCCGGTCCCAGGCGCGGTGCAGGCCGAGGGCGGCGACCGTCGCGGCGGCCAGCTTGGCGTTGGCCTTCTTGCCCGTCAGCACGCCCGGTGCGCCCAGGTCGATGCCGGCGGCCGCGAGCACCGCGACGCCGTCGCCCCACGCGCCGACGGCCTTCAGGTGCCGGAAGGCCTCCTGGAGCATCACCAGCGCCCGGAAGTCACCGTCCTTCGGTGCGCCGTCGGCGACCACGATCGCGTCGAACTCGATCGACCGGCCGGTGGCGAAGGTCCGCTCCACGATCTCGACGGTCTTGCCCTTCACCAACTGGCCGCCGTGCGGCGCGATCACCCGGAGCAGGGCGCCCTCGGCCTCGAGCGCCGTGCGGAGCGTGGCGATGCCCTCCAGGTCGGCGCCGGGGCCGGCGACGACGCCGACGATCCGGCCCTCGATCGGGAACGGGGTGGGCGTGATCTGGCGGAGGGCAGGGGACCCCGACCGGGACTTCTCCGCCTTGATCTTCTTCGGCACCTTCAGGCCGAGGCCCGTGGCCACCTGCGCGCACAGCCCGGCGTCGATGCGCGCCAGCACCGCCAGCCCGCGCTCCTTGATCGACTGCTCGTAGACCTTGCCGAGCTCGAAGGTGTACGCGTCGGCGACGTGCTGCTGCTCGACGCTGGTGAGGCTCTTGTAGAACAGCGCCGGCTGCGAGAAGTGGTCGTCGAAGGACGCCGGCGCCGCGCGGGTCACCTCGCCCTCGACGTGCCGCGGCACGTGCACGTAGCCGCCCTCGGACCAGTCGGACGGGACCGGGACGCCGGCGTCGATGCTGTTGGGCGTGTACGGCGCCTGCCCGGTGTGCACCGCCTGCTGGTGGAAGCCGTCCCGGGTGTTGTCGTTCACCGGCGCGTGCGGTCGGTTGATCGGCAGCTGGGTGAAGTTCGGTCCCGCCAGCCGGGTCAGCTGGGTGTCGAGGTAGGAGAAGTTGCGCCCCTGCAGCAGCGGATCGTTGGTGCCCTCGATGCCCGGGACGAGGTGACCGGTGTGGAAGGCGACCTGCTCGGTCTCGGCGAAGTAGTTCGTCGGGTTGGCGTTCAGCACCAGCGTCCCGATCGGCTGGACCGGTGCGAGCTCCTCCGGAACGATCTTGGTGGGGTCGAGCAGGTCGATGCCCTCGAACGTCTCGTCAGGGGTGTCGGGGAAGACCTGGATGCCGAGCTCCCACTCGGGGAAGGCACCGTTCTCGATCGCGTCGGCGAGGTCGCGGCGGTGGAAGTCGGGGTCGACGCCCGCGGCGATCTGCGCCTCCTCCCAGGTGAGGGAGTGCACGCCGAGCTTCGGCTTCCAGTGGAACTTGACCAGTGTCGTCCCCCGCTCGGCGTTCACCAGGCGGAAGGTGTGGACGCCGAAGCCCTCCATCGTGCGGTAGCTGCGCGGGATGCCGCGGTCGCTCATGTTCCAGATCGTGTGGTGGGTCGCCTCGGTGTGCAGGGTGACGAAGTCCCAGAAGCTGTCGTGCGCGGACTGCGCCTGCGGGATCTCCCGGTCCGGGTGCGGCTTGCCCGCGTGGATGATGTCGGGGAACTTGAGCGCGTCCTGGATGAAGAAGACCGGCATGTTGTTGCCGACCAGGTCCCAGGTCCCTTCCTTCGTGTAGAACTTCGTCGCGAACCCGCGGGTGTCGCGCACCGTGTCGGCCGAGCCGCGCGAGCCCAGCACCGTCGAGAACCGGACGAAGACCGGCGTCTCCAGACCCTCCTCGGCCAGGACGGCGGCCCGCGTCACCGACGCCGCCGCGCCGTTGGCGGTGAAGACGCCGTGCGCGCCGGCGCCGCGGGCGTGGACCACGCGCTCCGGGATGCGCTCGTGGTCGAAGTGCATGATCTTCTCGCGCAGGTGGAAGTCCTCGAGGAGGACGGGGCCGCGCGGGCCGGCCTTGAGCGAGTGGTCGGTGTCGGGGAGTCGCACTCCGTTGGGAGTGGTCAACCTGTCCCCGGCCTGGCCCCGGGGATCCCGGCCGCCCGTCGGACCGTCGTAGCCGACGCCGGTCGGGCTGACGGTCTTCGGGGCGGACTGGTCGGACGTGCGCGCGGGGGGCATGAGGCTCCTGATCTGAGCGGGCTCGGACCTCCGGGCGCTACCCGGTGCGCCCGCCCGCACACCAGGCCCCCGGCGAGCCGCAGGTCGCCCGGTCAGGGCTCCCGGCGGAGCGCGGCGAAGTCGCGCCCGTGCGGGAGCCCGGCGACCAGCTCGAGCAGGGCGTCGTGCAGCCGGCCGTTGCTCGCCAGCACCGAGCCGTCGCCGCGCAGCACGTCGCGCCCCGACAGGTCGGTCACCCGGCCGCCGGCCTCGCCGACCAGCAGGGGGAGGACGGCGAGGTCCTCGTAGCCCATCGGTGCGCCGGCGATCACCAGCGCGTCGGCGAGCCCGGTGGCCAGGTCGACGTCGCCCTTGGTCCACGGCTGCAGGTAGAGCTCGCGGTGCAACGTGAGCAGGAGCTCCTCCGACCACGCCAGCGGGTTGAGCATCTCCACCAGTGCCCCGCGCAGCCGCGTGTGGTCGTTGACCCGCACCTGCCGGACCGGCCGCCCGGCCAGCGAGTGCCAGCAGCCCAGCCCCCGGCCGGCGTAGAGCAGCTCGTCGCTCATGGGGTAGCCGGCCACCGCCGCGAGCGGGCCCTCGGCGTCCTCGACGGTCAGCAGCACGTTGAAGGTCGGCACCCGGTGGGCGAACAGGCTGGTGCCGTTGATCGGGTCGAGCAGCCAGCGGCGGCCGTCGGTGCCGGCCGAGATCTCGGACTCCTTCCCGAGGACGGCGTCGTCGGGGTACCGGGCGGCGATGCGGGTGCGCAGCAGCCGCTCGACCTCCACCTCGACCGGCGTCGCGCCGCCGGCGCCGGACCGGGGGCTCGCGACGGAGAACCACCGCGCCGCCAGCCCGCCGGCCTCCTCGACCAGCTCCACGGCGTACTCGAGCAGGTCGCGGTCCACGGTCGCTGATCCTGCTGGTCCGCGGGGCCGGGGGCGACCCGACGGGCGGGCGTCACGTGTGGCGGCGGTCCGCGGGGGTAGCGCCTCGTGGTCGCGGGTCGTTCCGGAGCCCGGCGCGAGAGGGGACCCGGTGGCCGTCGACGAGGCACGCACGGAGCTCGGGGAGAGCGACGCCCCCGAAGAGGACGAGGTGGCCCAGGCCTTCGACGCGATCGTCGACGAGGGGGCCCAGCGGCTGCACCGCACCTGGCGGGAGGTGCTCACCACCGGGCTGGCCGGTGGCATCGAGGTCGGCGTCGGCGTGGTGGTGCTGCTCGCGGTCTACGCCGAGACGGGCAGCCATCTGCTCGCGGGGATCGCCTTCGGCGTCGGCTTCATCGCCCTGCTCCTGGCACGCAGCGAACTGTTCACCGAGGGTTTCCTGGTGCCGGTCACCGCGGTGGTGGCCGGCCGGGCCTCGTCCGGGCAGCTGGCCAAGCTGTGGACCGGGACGCTGGCGGCCAACCTGGTCGGCGGGTGGCTGATGATGTGGATCGTCGTCCACGCGTTGCCCGAGCTCGGCGTGACGGCCGTCGAGTCGGCGACCACCTTCGTCGACGCGCCGCTGGACCTGACGTCGCTCTGCCTGGCGTTCCTGGCCGGCCTGGTCATCACGCTGATGACCCGCATGCAGCAGGGCGCGCACACCGAGACGGGCAAGATCGTCGCGGCGGTGGCGGGAGCCTTCGTGCTGGCCGGGCTGGTGCTCTTCCACTCGGTCCTGGACTCGCTGATCATCTTCGCCGGGATCCACGCCGGCGGGCCCTTCGGCTACGTCGACTGGCTCTCCTGGTTCTGGTACACGGTGCTGCTCAACATGGCCGGCGGCCTGCTGGTGGTCACCGCGCTGCGGCTGGTGCGCAGCAAGGACCTCGTCGAGCGCGAGCGGGAGGACGCCCGCACGCCGGGTAGCTGACCGCTGAACCGTGGTGACCCACGACGGCGGGCCACCTGGGTCATCAGGGTTCGACGATCCCCGGGGACGGCCGGCCCGACCCGAAGGCGGCCGCCCGGAAGGCGTGGAAGACCGGCGGCGGGGTGGGGGAGGCCCACAGCTGGTTGGTCAGCAGCACCGCCGACACCCCGGTGCGTGGATCGGTCCACCACGAGCTGCCCAGCCCGCCGTCCCAGCCGTAGGACCCGGCCGAGCGGCCACCGGGCTCGTCGGTCCGGCGCACCCCCAGCCCGAGCCCCCAGCCGCCGCCCTCGTCGTCGACCGGGCCGACCTGCTCGGTCAGCATCTCCGCCACCGTGGCCGCCCGGAGGACGGGACGGCCGTCCGCCGCCCGACCGCCGGCGCGCAGCATCGCGGCGAGGGCCGCCAGGTCGTCGACCGTGGAGACCAGTCCGTCGCCGCCGTCGGGGAACGCGGGGGGCCGGCTCCACTGGCCGTCCGCCGGGTCGTAGCACTCCCGGTGGCCGTCGGCGCCCGGCGGTGTCCAGTGCGGACCCAGCCGGTCGCGCGCGGAGTCGGGGACGCCGAAGCCCGTGCCCGCCATGCCCAGCGGCCCGAGCACCCGCTCGGCCAGCACCTCCGGCAGCGGCCGGCCGGCGGCCCGGGCCACCAGGACGCCCAGCACCGAGGCCCCGACGTGGTACAGCCAGCGCTCGCCGGGCTGGTACGCCAGCGGCACGCGGGCCACGAGGCGCAGCCACTCGTCCGGCGGCGGTGCGGCCTGCGGCTGGGGTGGTCCGGCCGGGAGCCCGGTGGCCGCCAGGGCAGCCATCGTCGGCGTCGGCCACTCTGCGGTGAAGTCCATGCCCAGGCCCAGCCGGAAGGTCAGGACGTCCCGCACGGTGATCGCCCGGCGGGCCGGCACGGTGCCGGCGGCGGCGTCGGCGGGGTCGGCCAGCACCACCCGGTCGGCCAGCTCGGGCAGGTGCGCGTCCACCGGCGCGTCCAGGTCGAGGAGGCCGTCGTCGACCAGGGCGAGGGCGGCGACGGCGACCACCGGCTTGGTGACGGAGGACAGCCGGAAGACCGCATCGGGGTGCACCGCGTCGTCCCCACCGGGGGTGTGCGTGCCCGCCGCGCCCACGGCCACCTCGCCGCCGCGGTCCACCCGCCAGGCCGCTCCGGGGACCTGTCCCTCGGCCACCGCGGCGGCGACCACGCTCCCGACGTCCGCTGCCAGCCCCATGCCCTGCTCCTGTCCGTCGATGTGCTCGTACCGACCCCGTGGCACCCGGGGACTCATCGGTCGCCCGGAGTTCAGCGCGCGGTGGCCGCCCCGATCGCGGCGAGGTACCGGCGGGTGCCCAGCCGCTGGAGCAGGAGGCTCAGCGGCCCGGCCGCCCGGGCGGCGCGCGAGGCCAGCCGGAAGAAGACGCGGATCTCGTAGACGACGGCGCCGTCGGGCAGCAGCCGCACCGTGAAGCGCTCCTCGCCGCTCTCCGGGTGGCCGGCCAGCGTGCCGTAGGAGAACCCGCGCTCGTCGCCCTCGGTCCGGGCCTCGACCACCCGGCACGGCAGCTCGTAGCCCAGGCGGGGGAGCCCGAAGGTCAGGACGACGACGGTCCCGGGTGAACTCGCCGGACCGTCGGCGCGCACGACGAAGCCGACGCTGCGCTGGGCGCGCCAGGCGAACACCGCGGCCGCGGCCCGCTCGAGGTCCGCCCGCCCCGAGCCGACGACGGCGGAGTACGTGGCGGTGCGGTAGCCGGCGGGCAGCTCGGCGGCGCCCGTGCCGCCGACCTCGGCGTAGTTGAAGGGCGCGTCGGCCAGCGCCGCCGGATCGGTCGCCCGGAACAGCCCCACGGCTGCCTCCCCTCGTCGGGGCCGAGCTTTCCCGGCCTGCGCGGGGTCCGCCCACCCGGGCCCCTGCGACGTCGGCTGGCAGGCTGCGGGCATGGAGATGGTGCCGATCGGCCGGGTCAGCTCACCGCGCACCGAACCGCTGGACGACGACTGGGACACCGTGACGTCGACGGTCACCCTGGACGCCGGCCTGTTCACCCCCGACGCGCTCGACGGGCTCGCGGAGTTCTCCCACGTCGAGGTGGTCTACGTCTTCGACCGCGTCGACCCCGCGGCGGTCCAGGCGGGCGCGCGGCACCCGCGCAACAACCCGGACTGGCCGGCGGTGGGCATCTTCGCGCAGCGCGCCAAGGGCCGGCCCAACCGCATCGGGGTCACGGTCTGCCGGTTGCTCGGCGTCGAGGGGCTCACCCTGACCGTGCACGCCCTGGACGCCATCGACGGGACGCCGGTGCTCGACGTCAAGCCGTACCTGGTCGAGTTCGCCCCGCGTGGCGAGGTGCGGCAACCCGCCTGGTCCCACGAGCTGATGTCCGGCTACTGGCAGGTGGCTCCCCGGTAGGGTCGCGGCCACTGTGCTCGCCTCCGTCACCGCCACCCGCTACGTCACCCCGCTGCGCGAGGGTGGCTCGCTGCCGGGGCTCATGGAGGCCGACGACCTCGGCACCTACGTGGTCAAGTGGCAGGCCGCAGGCCAGGGCGTGAACGTGCTGGTCGCGGAGGTGATCTGCGGCGAGCTGGCGCGGGCGCTGGACCTGCCGGTGCCGACGCTGGTCACCGTCGACGTCGCCCCCGAGCTCGCGGTGGGGGAGCCGGACGTCGAGGTGCAGGAGTTGCTGCAGCGCTCCGCCGGTCTCAACCTCGGGCTGGACTACCTGCCCGGCGCCCTGGACTTCGAGGCAGGTGCCGACGGCGTGGACGGCGGGCTGGCCGGCCGGGTGCTGTGGTTCGACGCCCTCGTGGGCAACGTCGACCGCTCCTGGCGCAACCCGAACATGCTCTTCTGGCACGACCGGCTCCAGCTCATCGACCACGGCGCCGCGCTGACCTTCCACCACCACTGGCCCGGTGCGGCGGCCGCGGTGGCCCGGCCCTACGACGCGTCGGCGCACGCCCTCGTCGAGTGCGCGCCCGACGTGCCTGCCGCCGACGCGGCGCTGGCTCCGCGCGTGACCCGCGAGGTGCTGGACGGCGTGCTGGCGCTGGTGCCGGACGAGTGGCTGCAGGGCGAGCCGCCGGCCGAGCTGCGCACCCGCTACGTCGACCAGCTGCTGGCCCGCCTCGCGGCCAGGGACGCCTGGGTGCCGGGGCTGGTCGCAGCCGCGGAGGCCGGGGGAGCGGGCCGTCGCAGGGCGCCGCGCGGCGAGAACCGCCCGTCGTGGCTCGGCCCTCCGCCGCCGGAAGGGATCACCCAGCGATGAGCCGGGACACGTTCGAGTACGCCGTGCTGCGGGTGGTGCCCCGCGTCGAGCGCGGGGAGTTCCTCAACGCCGGCGTCCTCGTCTACTGCCGGCAGCGGGACTACCTCGGCTCCCGCGTTCACCTCGACCCCGAGCGGCTGCGGGCCCTGGATCCGACGGCCGACGCCGCGGGGATCGGCAAGGCACTGCAGGCGGCGGCCGACGTGTGCGCCGCCGATCCGGGCGCGGGAGCCGCCGGTCGCGAGGCGCTCGGTTCGCGGTTCCGCTGGCTGACCGCGCCGCGCAGCACGGTGATCCAGCCCGGCCCCGTGCACACCGGACTCACCGGGGACCCGGACGCCGAAGCCGACCGGCTGTTCGGCCTGCTCGTCCTCCCCGTCCGCGCCTGACCCCGCTTTTCCGCGGAGAGTCAGCCCGCTTTTCCGCGGAGAAGCAGACTCAGGCGGCGAGCAGGGCGTCGATGCGGCGGGCCAGCTCGAGGTCCAGCTCGCTCACCCCGCCGGCGGAGTGGCTGACGAGCGACAGGTGCAGGGTCCGCCAGCGCAGGTCGACGTCGGGGTGGTGGTCCATCGCCTCGGCGACGTCGGCGATGGCGACGATGGCCGCGACGGCGTCCCGGAAGCTGGGCAGCTCGACGGAGCGCCGCAGTCCGTCCGCGTCCCCCGACCAGAGCGGCAGGTCGGCGAGGGCACGGGCGACGTCGTCGGGGGAGAGGCGCGGAGGTCGGGGCATGCCCCATCGTGACGTGCTGAGCGGCCTGGTCCCAGGGTCCCGCGGCGTGCGAAGCGCGTCGTGGGGTGGGACGAGGTCCTTCGTCAGGTGTGCAGGCCGCACTCGGTCTTGGTCGAGCCCGCCCAGCGGCCGGCGCGCGGGTCCTCGCCCGGGGCGACCGGACGCGTGCACGGCGCGCAGCCGATCGAGCCGTAGCCGAGCTCGAACAGCGGGTTCACCGGCACCTGGTGCTCGGCGATGTAGGCGTCCACGTCGGCCTGGGTCCAGGCGGCGATGGGGTTGACCTTGACCATGCCGCGCTTGGCGTCCCAGTCGACCAGCCGCGTGTCGGCGCGGGTCGCGGACTCGTCGCGGCGGACGCCGGAGCCCCAGGCGGCGTACCCGGCCAGGGTCTGCGCGAGCGGCTCGACCTTCCGCATCTCGCAGCAGAGGTCCGGGTCGCGCTCGTAGAGCTTCGGTCCGAAGGAGAGCTCCTGCTCCGCGGGCGTCTGCGGTGCGGTGACGTTCACCAGCGTCACGGGCAGCACGCCGGTGATCCAGTCGCGGGTGCCGATCGTCTCGGCGAAGTGGAAGCCGGTGTCCAGGAAGACGACGTGCACGCCGGGGATCGCCCGGCTCGCCAGGTGCGCGAGCAGGCCGTCGGCCATCGACGAGGTGATCGCGAACTGGTCGCCGAAGGTCTCACCGGCCCACTGCAGGGCGGCCAGCGCCTGCTCGACCGGTTCGGCGATCCGTGCGAAGCGGGCGTCGGCCTCGGCGGCCAGCTCCGGCGTCGCTGCGATGGCGGTCGTCATCAGTGCTGCACTCCCGTTGCGATCAGGCGGACGGAGAACGCCCGGAGACAGGCGCTGCACCGCCAGCCGTCGGCCGATTCACCTTCGTAGGGGGTGAGGTCCTCGTCACCGCAGTACGGGCAGTGGAACACCGGCAGCTGCCGGGTCCTTCCCGCGCCCGCCTCCTCCGTCACAGCAGCCAGTCCTCCTCGGCCCGCGAGACGTAGTGGGCGAAGGACTCGCCGGCCGTGCGACGGTCGAGGAAGCCGCGCAGCACCCGCTCGCAGTAGTCCGCCGTCTGGTCCTTGGTGACCTTGTGGCCGCGGAACTTCCGGCCGAAGGTGGCCTCGACGCCGAGGTGGCCGCCCAGGTGGACCTGGAAACCCTCGACCATCTCGCCGTCGTCGTCCTTGACCATCGAGCCCTTGAACCCGATGTCGGCGGTCTGGAAGCGGGCGCAGCTGTTGGGGCAGCCGTTGACGTTGATCCCGATGGGCACGTCGAAGTCCGGCAGCCGCTTCTCCAGCTCGGTGTACAGGTCCTGCGCGTGCTGCTTGGTCTCGACGATCGCCAGCTTGCAGAACTCCAGGCCGGTGCAGGCCATCGTGCCGCGCCGGAAGGCGCTCGGGCGCACCTGCAGGTCGTGCTCGGCGAGCGCGTCGACCAGCGCCTCGACCTGCTCGTCCGCGACGTCGAGGATGACCAGCTTCTGCTGCGTCGTCGTCCGGATCCGGCCCTGTCCGTACTCGTCGGCCAGGTTCGCGATCGTCGTGAGCAGCGACCCGGTGATCCGGCCGGTGCGCAGCGCGAAGCCGACCGCGTTGAGGCCGTCCTTCTGCCTGCTCACGCCGACGTGGTCGCGCTGGTCGTGCTTGGCCGGCGCGGGCGCCGGGCCGTCGGGCAGCGGCTCCTTCAGGTACTCGTCCTCCAGCACCTGGCGGAACTTCTCCGGGCCCCAGTCGGCCATGAGGAACTTGATGCGGGCGCGGTTGCGCTGGCGGCGGTAGCCGTAGTCGCGGAAGACGCTGGTGCAGGCGGCCCAGACGTCGGTCACCTGGTCGGGACGAACGAAGACGCCGACCCGCTGGGCGAACATCGGGTTGGTGGACAGGCCGCCGCCGACCCACAGGTCGTAGCCGGCCTCGCCCGCCTCGTTCACGACCCCCACGAACGAGACGTCGTCGATCTCGGGCTCGGTGCAGTGGTCCACGCAGCCCGACATCGACGTCTTCCACTTGCGCGGGAGGTTGCTGAACTCGGGGTTGCCGACGTACTTCTCGACGGTCTCGGCGATGACGCCGGTGGCGTCGAGCACCTCGTCCTCGAGGATCCCGGCCATCGGGCAGCCGAGCATGACGCGCGGCACGTCGCCGCAGGCCTCCATGGTGCTCAGGCCCACCGACTCGAGCCGCCGCCAGATCTCGGGGACGTCCTCGATGCGGATCCAGTGGTACTGCACGTTCTGCCGGTCGGTGACGTCGGCGACGTCGCGGCCGAACTCGGTGCTGATGCCGCCGATGATCCGCAGCGCGTCGCTGGTCAGCTGCCCGCTGTCGATGCGGGCCCGCATCATGAAGTAGGAGTCCTCGAGCTCCTCGGGCTCCAGCACGGCGGTCTTGCCGCCGGGGATGCCCTGGGCCCGCTGGGTGTAGAGCCCCATCCACCGCATCCGGCCCCGCAGGTCACCCGGGTCGATGCTGTCGAAGCCGTTCTTCGAGTAGATGTCGATGATCCGCTGGCGCACCTCGAGGCCGTCGGAGTCCTTCTTCATCCGCTCGTTGGGGTTGAGCGGCTCCCGGTAGCCCAGAGCCCACTGGCCCTCGCCGCGCTTGGGGCGGTTGCTCGTGCGGGTGGGGGTCGTCACGTTCGGTACTTCTTCCTGCGCCTGCCCCGCACGGCAGCGGCCGCGGTGGTTCGGGAGGGCGCTGCCGGTTCGGATCGCAGCGGATGGCTGCGCGGGGGACCTGGGTCAGCGCGAGGCGCGACAGGCGGCGCTGGAGACGCGCGCGAGATCGATGTGCAGGCGCGCTACGAGGAGAACGCCGCGGCCGGTCACGCCGACGATGGTGCCACAGCCCACCCGGCCGGTGCCGTGGAGCGGCTCACGCCGCCGGGCTCAGCTGCCGAACGAGCGCCACGCCTCGTCCATCGCGACCAGCTCGGCGGCGTGCTCGGGCAGGCGCCCCGCGACGACGTCGGCGACGGTGACGCCCTCGAGCACCCGGCGGTAGGCCTCGCGGGCCGCGACCCACACCGGCGCGAGAGCCGCGGCCGCACCCGGGTAGCTCACGTCCTCGGGCCGCTGGCCGTGCACCTCGGCGAGGAAGCCCTGCTCGATCCGCATGATGCGCGCGATGGAGATCTCCGACGCCGGCAGCGCGAGCCGGTAGCCGCCGTCCCGGCCGCGCTGGCTGGTGACCAGCCGGGCCCGCTGCAGGTCGGTGAGGATGGCCTGCAGGAAGCGGCTGGGGATGCCCTGGGCGGTGGCGATGGCGTCGGCGGTCATCGAGTCCGGCGCGGCTGCGGCCAGCTCGACGACGGCTCGGATGGCGTAGTCGACCCGGGCGTTGATGCGCACGGAGGCCATCCTGCCGTGGTCTGGGACAGTGGCTGCGTGTTCCGGCTGCGTTTCACCACGTTGGTGGAGGCGCCGCTGACCGTGGCGTTCGACGTCGCCCGGGCCTCGGGCCGCTCCTGGCCGACCCCGCCGCGGGAGGTCGAGGCAGTCCGTCCGCACTCCGACGTGCACGTCGCGGACGCCTCGTCGGGACGCGGCCGGGTGACCTCCGAGCGCCGGTTCACCCCGACCGCGGACGGCACGCTGGTCGACGAGCGGATCGACGGGGCGAGCGGGCTGCCCGGTCCCCTGGGCCGGATGGCCGACCGGGTGCTGCGCCGGCGGCTGGAGCGGGCCGTGCGTGCCGACCTGGCCGGCTACGTCGCCGCCGCGGAGGCCCGGGCGCGCGACGTCGTGCAGGTGGTCGGCGCCGCCCTGGTCGACGCCGGCCGGGTGCTCGTGGCCCAGCGGTCGGGCGGGCCGTACGACGGCTGCTGGGAGTTCCCCGGCGGCAAGGTCGAGCCGGGCGAGTCGCAGCTCGCCGCGCTGGTGCGCGAGTGCGCCGAGGAGCTGGGCGTGGTCGTCGAGCCGGGGCTCTTCCTCGGCGAGGTCCCGCTGGACGGCGTCGTCGGCGGCGGGCCGCGGGGCGCGTCGACGATGCGGGTGTGGGCGGCGCGGATCGTGTCCGGGGAGGTGGCCGCGACCGAGCACGCCGAGCTGCGCTGGGTGACGGCCGCCGAGCTGGACGACGTCGACTTCATCGCCGCCGACCGCCCCCTCCTCCCCGCCGTCCGCACCCTCCTGACCCCCTGACGAACTTTCGGTACCGAAAGTCCGGCTGCTCGTCGGGACTCTCGGTTCGACCCGCGCAGCGAGAGCCCGCCGGAGTCCTGGGTGAGGGTGGCGTGTGCGCGTGCCGGGCTACCGGAGCCGGTGCCGCAGTTCGTCGTCCTCGCGGCCGGCGAGTTCCTCGGCCGGGTGGACCTCGCCTGGCCCGAGCACCGGCTGATCGTCGAGTACGAGGGCGCCCACCACTTCGACGACCTGCAGATCCGCCGGGACGACCGTCGCTACGAGCGGCTCGTGGCCGCAGGGTGGCGCGGAAGTCCCAGCGCACACCCGGACTTTCGGTACCGGAAGTCCCAGCATGGTCCGGCACCCGCGCACGGAAGGTCCCGAGACGCCGCGGAGGCCGCACCCCCTGGTGGGGGTGCGGCCTCCGCCGTGCGTGGTGTGCGGGCTTACTTGAAGGCGTCCTTGACCTTCTCGCCGGCCTGCTTGAGGTTGCTCTTCGACTGGTCCTTCTGGCCGGCTGCCTGGAGGTCCTTGTCGTCGGTCGCGTTGCCGAGCGCCTCCTTGGCCTTGCCGCCGAACTCCTCGACCTTGTTGTTGGCCTTGTCCTCGCCGCTCATGAGTCGTCCTCTCTCGTGGTCCAGCCCGACCCCTACCCGCGCGGCCCCCGGGTGACACGTCGGCGAGGCGGCATTCCGCCCTGGTGGACCGCAAGGTGTCCGGGGAAGAGGCGTCCCCACCGCAGCCCGTCCCGCCGTGCGCGCGGACCCCTGGATCGCTTGCGGTGCTGGCTGTGAGATCGTGAATCAAGGTCACAAATGGACAACGCTGGTAGCGACCCCCTCGCCGGATGCTTAGCGTTGCTCACCGTGCACGTCGGGTTCTCCGCCCGTACACGTGCGTGTCCGACACACGATCGCCAGGACCGACAGCTCTACCCCAGGCCCTGGCCGACCAGCCCGAGACTCCGCTTCTTGGCGGAACGAGAGAGGCCTTCCACGTGAAGCTCAACAAGCGCCCTGCTGCGCTCGTCGCCACGGCACTTGCCGGCGCGATGCTGCTGTCCGCCTGCGGCGGCGACAGCGACGACAGCGGTTCCGGTTCCGGCGGCGACGGCGGCGGCACCTTCACCGCCTACATCGGCGAGCCGAAGAGCCCGCTGGTCCCCGGCAACACCACCGAGAGCGAGGGCGCGAAGGTCATCTCCGCCCTCTGGACCGGCCTCGTGGGCTTCTCCGAGGACGGCGAGGTCGAGTACAACGCCGTCGCCGAGTCGATCGAGTCCGACGACAACCAGAACTGGACGATCAAGCTGAAGGACGGCTGGACGTTCCACGACGGCACCCCGGTCGACGCGCAGTCCTTCGTCGATGCGTGGAACTACACCGCCGACCCGAAGAACGCGCAGGACGGCGGCTCGTACCTGAGCCGAATCGCCGGCTACGACGAGCTCGAGGCCGGCACCGCGACCGAGCTGTCCGGCCTGAAGGTCGAGGACGACCTGACCTTCACGGTCGAGCTGTCCAGCCCGTTCGCGCTCTTCCCGGCGGTCGTCGGCTACGACGCCTTCAACCCGCTCCCGGACGTCTTCTTCGAGGACCCGGAGGCCTTCGGCACCAACCCGGTGGGCAACGGCCCGTTCCAGGCCGACAGCGAGTTCGTGCCCGGTCAGGGCATCACCCTCACCAAGTACGACGACTACGCCGGTGACGACGAGGCCCAGGCCGACGGCATGGAGTTCATCGTCTACGCCGACCAGGCCACGGCCTACACCGACGCCCAGGACGGCAACGTCGACATCGTCGACGTCATCCCGCCGGACGTGATCGAGTCGGCCAAGAGCGAGTTCGGCGACAACTTCATCAACACCGAGGTCTCGCAGATCACCTACATCGGCTTCCCGACCTACGACGCCCGGTTCGCCGACCCGCGGGTCCGCCAGGCCATCTCGATGGGGATCGACCGGGAGGCCATCTCCGAGGCCATCTTCTCCGGCACCCGCACCCCGGCCGACTCGTTCATCGCGCCGGTCGTCGACGGCTACCGCGAGGGCTCGTGCGAGTTCTGCACCTTCGACGCCGACGCCGCGAACGCGCTGCTGGACGAGGCCGGCTTCGACCGCACCCAGCCGGTCAACCTCTGGTTCAACGCCGGTGGCGGCCACGACGCGTGGATGGAGGCCGTGGGCAACCAGCTGCGCACCAACCTGGGCGTGGACTTCAGCCTGGAGGGCAACCTCGACTTCGCCCAGTACCTGCCGCTCGGTGAGAGCAAGGGCTTCACCGGCCCGTTCCGGTACGGCTGGAGCTTCGACTACCCGGCCGCGGAGAGCTACCTGACCCCGCTGTTCACGGAGTCGGCGCTGCCCCCCACCGGCTCGAACTACTCGTTCTACACGAACCAGCAGGTCTCCGACCTCATCAAGCAGGGTGACGAGGCGGAGAGCCAGGACGAGGCCATCGACTTCTACCAGCAGGCCGAGGACCTCATCGCCGCGGACATGCCCATGGCGCCGATGTTCTTCACCCAGATCCAGACCGTCCACACCGACAACGTGGACAACGTCCGGATCGACCTCTTCCAGCGGCCCGTGTGGTCCGAGGTCACGGTCAACTGACCGCCCGCTAGCAGGACCCGCAGCACCCGCCGGGGGCGCTCGTCCACCACGGACGGTCGCCCCCGGCGGCGCGTGTGCGCCAGGAAGCGCACGATGGACACCGGCCCGCCGCACGCGCGCGGGCCCGTACACGAGGGGGACCATGGGCCGCTACGTAGCGCGCCGCCTGCTGCTGACCATCCCGGTACTCCTGGGCGCGTCCATCCTGATCTTCACGATGGTCTACGCCCTGCCCGGTGATCCCATCCGCGCGCTCGCCGGGGACCGCCCGGTGTCGCCGGCCCTGGTGCAGGTGCTCACCGACCGCTTCCACCTCGACGAGCCGCTCTGGGTCCAGTACTGGGAGTACCTGAAGGGGCTCTTCCACGGTGACCTGGGCACGGACTTCCGCGGCCGTCCGGTGCTCGACACCATCGAGCGCACCCTGCCGGTGACGATCCGGCTGACCATCGTCGCCGTCGTCTTCGAGATCATCATCGGTGTGATCGCCGGCGTCCTGGCCGGGATCCGCCGCAACGGCTACTTCGACAACCTGGTGCTGGTCTCGACCACCGTCATCGTGTCGATCCCGATCCTGGTGCTCGCCTTCCTCACCCAGCTGCTCTTCGGACTGAAGCTGGGCTGGTTCCCCATCGCCGGCACCCGGGAGGGCTGGTACAGCTACGTGCTGCCCGGCTTGGTGCTGGCCTCCGGGTCGCTGGCCTACGTCGCCCGGCTGACCCGGACGAGCATCGCCGAGAACATGCGCGCGGACTATGTCCGGACGGCGAAGGCGAAGGGCCTGCCCCGCAGCCGGGTCATCGTCCGGCACACGCTGCGCAACAGCCTGATCCCTGTCGTCACGTTCATCGGTGCCGACATCGGCGCGCTGCTCGGCGGGGCGATCGTGACCGAGACCGTCTTCAACCTGCCCGGCATCGGCCGCGAGGTGTTCGACTCGATCCAGGCGCAGGAAGGCGCCGTCGTCGTCGGCATCGTGACGCTGATGGTCTTCTTCTTCATCTTCTTCAACCTGGTGGTCGACGTGCTCTACGCCGTCCTGGACCCGAGGATCCGCTATGACTGATCAGCAGCAGGTGGACCTGCGCAAGGACGAGGTCGAGGCCGGGACGACCACCGGCCTGGCCAGCCCGTCGGTGGACCCGCTCAGCGACCGGCAGAACAGCCTCTGGTCCGACGCCTGGGCGGCGCTCAAGCGCAACCCGCTGTTCTGGATCGGCTCGCTGCTCATGCTCGTGCTGGTCCTGATGGCGCTGTTCCCGCAACTGTTCGCCCGCGGCGCCGACCCGCGGGCGTGCGACCTGGCCAACTCCAAGGCGCGGCCGTCGGCCGAGCACTGGTTCGGCTACGACCAGCAGGGCTGCGACTACATGGCCAACGTCGTCTACGGCGCCCGGAACTCGCTGATCATCGGTGTGTTCGCGGTGGTCGTCGTCCTGCTGCTGGGTGTGGTCGTGGGTGCCATCGCCGGCTACTTCGGCGGTTTCACCGACGGCATCCTGTCCCGGATCGCGGACATCTTCTACGCGCTGCCCCTGATCCTGGGCGCACTGGTGCTGCTGCGCGTCGGCCCGTCCACCGACATCCCGATCATCAACTCCCGTGGCCCGGGCGCGGTGGCGCTGGCGCTGGCGCTGTTCGGCTGGATGACGGCGATGCGGCTGGTCCGCTCGCAGGTGATCGCCGTGCGGAGCTCGGACTACGTCGCTGCGGCCCGTGCCATGGGGGCGTCGAACAGCCGCATCCTGATCCGGCACATCCTGCCCAACGCCGTCGCGCCGGTGCTGGTCTACACGACGATCACCATCGGCGTGCTGATCGCGGCCGAGGCGACGCTGACCTACCTCGGCGTCGGCCTGCAGCGGCCGGCCATCTCCTGGGGGCTGCAGATCGCGGCCGGTCAGAACCTGATCCGCACCGCGCCCCACCTGGTGCTCTTCCCGAGCATCGTCCTGACGTTGACCGTGATGGCGTTCATCCTGATGGGCGACGCCCTGCGCGACGCCCTCGACCCGAGGCAGCGCGCATGACCCAGTCCCAGATCGATCCCGCACCGCAGCCGACGACCGCCGGAGCCACGCTGCTGGAGGTCGACGACCTGCACGTCGAGTTCCGGCAGCGCTCCGGCGTGGTGAACGCCGTCAACGGCGTCAGCTACACGCTGGCCGAGGGCGAGACCCTGGCGATCCTCGGTGAGTCGGGATCGGGCAAGTCCGTCTCCGCCCAGGCGATCATGGGCATCCTCGACGTCCCGCCCGCGGTGGTCCGCGGGGCCATCCGGTTCGAGGGCCGCGACATGCTCGCCATGTCGGAGGAGGACCAGCGCCAGATCCGGGGCCCGGGGATCTCGATGATCTTCCAGGACGCCCTGTCCTCCCTGAACCCCGTCTACAGCGTCGGCTGGCAGATCGGCGAGATGTTCCGGGTGCACCAGGGTGCCTCCCGCAAGGAAGCCAAGCGGAAGGCCATCGAGCTGATGGACCGCGTGCGCATCCCGGCCGCGGCCAAGCGGGTGGACGACTACCCGCACCAGTTCTCCGGCGGCATGCGCCAGCGCGTCATGATCGCGATGGCGATCGCGCTGGACCCACGGATCCTCATCGCCGACGAGCCCACCACCGCGCTCGACGTCACGGTGCAGGCGCAGGTCATGGACCTGCTCAAGGACCTGCAGCGGGAGACGGGGATGGGACTGATCCTCATCACCCACGACCTCGGCGTGGTCAACGAGGTCGCCGACCGCGTCGCCGTCATGTACGCCGGCCGGATCGTCGAGCGCGGGACGGTCGACGACGTCTTCACCGACGCCGGCCACCCCTACACCGAGGGGCTGATGAACTCGGTGCCCCAGGTCGAGGCCAAGGGCGGACGGCTGCAGCCGATCGTCGGCCAGCCGCCGAACCTGGCCGCGATCCCCAGCGGCTGCCCCTTCCACCCCCGGTGCTCGCGCCGCCGCCTGGGCGCCGAGGCCGCGCCCGGCCGCGACTGCGCCGTCGACGTCCCGCCGCTGCGCATGGTCGCCCCCGGCCGCGAGGCAGCGTGCCACTACAGCGAGGAGGTCCTCGGTGTCCGAGCCGTCTGAGTCCACCGGCGCCACCGCCGCATCCGCCCTGTCCGGGACCCCGGGGAGCGCCACCGCCCGCGGTCCGCTGGGCGAGACGCTGCTGGAGATCACGGGCCTGCAGAAGCACTTCCCGCTCACGCAGGGCGTGCTCTTCAAGCGCACCATCGGGCACGTCCGCGCCGTCGACGGCGTGAACATGACCCTGCGCCGCGGCGAGACCCTCGGCCTGGTCGGCGAGTCCGGCTGCGGCAAGTCGACGGTGTCGAAGCTGCTGGTCGCACTGGAGAAGCCGACCGGCGGCTCGATCCTCTACAAGGGCCAGGACGTGGCGCGGATGTCGGGGCGGGCGCTCAAGCAGTACCGCCGCGAGGTCCAGATCATCTTCCAGGACCCGTACTCCTCGCTGAACCCGCGGATGACCGTCGGCGACATCGTGGCCGAGGGCTGGTCGGTGCACGCCGACATCGCCCCCCGCAAGGACCGGCTCAAGCGCACCCAGGAGCTGCTGGAACGGGTCGGTCTGAACCCCGACTACGTCAACCGCTACCCGCACCAGTTCTCCGGCGGGCAGCGGCAGCGCATCGGCATCGCCCGGGCGCTGGCGCTGCAGCCCGAGATCATCGTCTGCGACGAGCCGGTGTCCGCCCTCGACGTCTCCGTGCAGGCCCAGGTGGTCAACCTGCTCGAGGATCTGCAGGACGACTTCGGCCTCTCCTACCTGTTCATCGCCCACGACCTGTCGGTGGTCCGGCACATCTCCGACCGGGTGTCGGTCATGTACCTGGGCTCCATCGTCGAGGAGGGCACCGACGAGCAGGTCTACACGACACCGTCGCACCCCTACACGCAGGCGTTGCTGTCCTCCGTGCCGCTGCACGAGCCGCACCTGCGGGGCCAGAAGGACCGCATCCTGCTGCAGGGCGACGTGCCCAGCCCCGCGGACCCGCCGTCGGGCTGCCGGTTCCGCACACGGTGCTGGAAGGCGCAGGACATCTGCGCGACCGAGGTGCCGGCGCTGGTCGACCGCGGTCAGGGCCACCCCTCGGCGTGCCACTTCGCCGAGGCCCGGACGGTCGTACCGGTCGACGTCGACTGAGAGGTGATCCGGCAGGATCGCAGGGTGACCTCCCGCCGCGTGCTGTTCGTCCACGCCCACCCCGACGACGAGACGATCAACAACGGCGCCACGATGGCGCGCTACGTCGCCGAGGGCGCGGCGGTCACCCTGCTCACCTGCACGCTGGGCGAGGAGGGCGAGATCCTCGTCCCCGAGCTCGCCCAGCTGGCCGCCGACCAGGCCGACCAGCTCGGCGGCTACCGGATCGGTGAGCTGCGGGGCGCCATGGCGGCCCTCGGCGTCACCGATTTCCGGTTCCTCGGCGGGGCGGGCCGCTACCGCGACTCCGGGATGATGGGGACGCCGGCCAACGAGCACCCCCGTGCGTTCTGGCAGGCCGACCTCGACCAGGCGGCGTCGCACGCCGTCTCGGTGATCCGCGAGCTCCGGCCCCAGGTGCTGGTGACCTACGACGAGAACGGCGGCTACGGGCACCCCGACCACATCCAGGCGCACCGGGTGGCGATGCGCGCCGCCGACCTGGCCGCGGACCCCGGCCACCGTCCCGACCTGGGCCCGGCGTGGACGGTCGCCAAGGTCTACTGGAACGCCATGCCGCGCACGCGCCTCCAGCAGGGCATCGACGCGATGGCCGCCGCTGGTGACACCTTCTTCGACGGGGTCACCAGCGCCGACGACCTGCCCTTCGCCGTGCCGGACGACGTCGTGACCACCGAGGTGGACGGCGGGGCGTTCGCGCAGCACAAGGACGCCGCCATGCGCGCGCACCCCACGCAGATCCTCGTGGACGGGCCCTTCTTCGCCCTCTCCAACAACCTGGGGCTGGAGCTGGCGGCCGTCGAGCACTACCGGCTGGTGCGCGGGGAGCGCGGCCCGGGCAGCGGCCCGAACGGCTGGGAGGACGACCTGTTCGCCGGTCTCGACAGGTGATCGCCCGGATCGCCGAGCGCACCGGCTGGGCACTGCTCGCCGTCGTCACCGCCGCGTGGCTGGCGCTCGTGGAGGTGTTCTGGCTGCCGCTCCGGATCGGCGTGGTGCCCGTCCCGCTGTCGGTGCTCGCGGCGGTCACCGGGAACCTGCTGCTGGTCCGGGCGGCGCACCGGCTGTCGGGCTCGCGAGCCGTCGGCGTGCTGCCGGCGCTGGTGTGGCTGGTGGTCTCCCTGGCCGCCACGGTGCGCCGTCCCGAGGGGGACCTGGTGCTGGTCGGCTCGGGGGCGACCGGCAAGGTCGGTCTCGCCTTCCTGGTGTGCGGCGTGGTCGCGGCGGCGTTCGCGGCGGGCCGCGTGCTGGCCTCTCCGGTCAGGCCGGCGCCGACCGGTGGTGGTGGCGTTCAGGTGAGGCCCGGCCGCGGGTAGAGCGCCGGCGCCGGTTTCGTCGTCCTCGCCGACCTGCCGCAGGGCGGGAGTGCGCGCCGGGGACGCCGTCCTCTGGTCTCGAGCGGGTCCGCGGCCTCCCCCCACCGGGTGAGCGCGACAGGAAGGGCACCCTTCCCGCCCGTCCGGCCGCGGGAGGGTGATACTAATTCAGCCGATCGACCGTCCCCGCGGTCGCCCGCACCGTCCCTCGGGAGGAACCACCGTGACCTACGTCATCACACAGGCCTGCGTCGACGTCCTCGACAAGGCGTGCATCGACGAGTGCCCGGTGGACTGCATCTACGAGGGCGAGCGGATGCTCTACATCCACCCCGACGAGTGCGTCGACTGCGGTGCGTGCGAGCCGGTCTGCCCGGTCGAGGCCATCTACTACGAGGACGACGTCCCGGACAAGTGGAAGGACTTCTACAACGCCAACGTGGAGTTCTTCTCCGACCTCGGCAGCCCCGGCGGCGCCGCCAAGACCGGGAAGATCCACAAGGACCACCCGCTCGTCGCGGCTCTCCCGCCCCAGGGCGAAGGGCACTGACCGCCCAGGTCCCCGGCCGGGTCCTGCCGGACTTCCCGTGGGACTCGCTGGAGCCGGCCCGGCAGCGGGCGGCGCAGCACCCTGACGGTGTCGTCGATCTCTCGATCGGCACCCCGGTCGACGACACGCCGGCGCTGCTCGGCGAGGCCCTGGCCGCGGCGGCGAACGCGCCGGGCTACCCGACCGCGCTGGGCACCGCCGCGCTGCGGACGGCGGCGGCCGGCTGGCTGCAGCGGCGGCTGGGCGTGACCGTCGCCGACCCGCTCGGCGCGGTCCCCTCGGTCATCCCCACGATCGGCTCCAAGGAGCTCGTCGCGCTGCTGCCGACGCTGCTCGGGCTGCCGGCCGGGGGCACGGTGCTCATCCCCTCGGTCGCCTACCCCACCTACGAGGTGGGCGCGGTCGTCGCCGGGCTGACCGTCCGGCGGACCGACTCCCCGCCCGAGGACGCCGACGGCGTCGTCCTGGTGTGGCTGAACTCGCCGGGCAACCCGCACGGCCGGGTCCTCGACGACGACGAGCTGCGGGCCTGGGTCCGGTGGGGCCGGGCGCACGGGGTGCCCGTGGCCGCCGACGAGTGCTACGTGACCCTGGGCTGGGAGGCCGAGCCGCGGTCGATCCTGCACCCCGCCGTCGCCGGGGACGAGCACACCGGGCTGCTCGCCGTCCACTCGCTGTCCAAGCAGTCCAGCGCCGCGGGATACCGCGGCGGGCTGCTGTCCGGCGACCCGGCGCTGGTCCGCCGCGTGTGGGAGGTCCGTCGGCACCTCGGGCTGCTCGTGCCCACGCCCGTGCAGGCCGCGATCACCGCGGCCCTGGGCGACGACGCGCACGTCGACGCGCAGCGGGAGCGCTACCGCGCCCGCCGCGACCGGCTGGCCGCGGCGGTGCGGGGGGCGGGGCTGCGGATCGACCACTCGCAGGCCGGCCTGTACCTGTGGGTCACCCGCGACGAGGACTGCTGGGCGACGATCGACTGGCTCGCCGGACTGGGCGTGGTCGCCGCGCCCGGCAGCTTCTACGGCCCCAGCGGAGCACGCCACGTGCGCATGGCGCTCACCGCGACCGACGAGCGGATCGACGCCGCGGTGGAGCGCCTGGCCGGCTGAGCCCCTGTTCCGCCGACCGGGCGGCTCAGGCCGGCTCGCGGTAGCGGATCACCGTCGTCGGCCCCGTCCGCCGCGCGGCGGTGAGGCTGAGCGTGGCGCGGCGGAAGACCTCGTGCGCGGTCAGCCCGGTGCGCAGCGGTGCGATGCCCGCAGCGGCGGAGACGCCCGGGATGGCCAGCGCGGCGACGGCGGAGGTCAGCCGTCGGGCGGCGACCCCGGCGGCGAACTGGTCCCCGGCCAGCACGACGGCGAACTCGGCGGCCCCCGCACCACCGAGCCAGTCGTCACCGCGCAGGGAGCGGGCGAGCAGCATCGTGACGGCCGACAGCGTCGTGGCGGGGGTCGGCCACCCGTCGTCGCGGCGCAGCAGGCCCACGATGACCAGCGTGCTCGGCCACCGGCGGGCCGAGGGGAGCGTCGCGTCGAGCCGGGCGAGGAGGTCCTCGCGGGTGGGCAGCAGGGCGGGCACGCCGGAGACCGCGGCGGGGCCGGAACCCGCGGGGACCGCCGGGCCGGGCGAGGTGGAGGGCGCGATCGTCATGCCACGGTGTCGGCTCCACCGCATGCCGGGTTGAGCCGGTCTCCCTCCGTCGGGGGAGCGCTGCGGTTCACCGCGTCCGGCGCGCGTGGCAGCATCCCGCGGGTGGGCAGCGGACCGGTTGCGGAGCGGCGCCTGCGCGACCTCGCGCGCCTGCGCCGGGTGAAGGACCGGATCGACCGGGAGTACGCGCAGCCCCTGGACGTCGAGGCACTGGCCCGGGGTGCGCACATGTCGGCGGGGCACCTCAGCCGGGAGTTCCGGGCGGCGTACGGCGAGTCGCCCTACGCCTACCTGATGACGCGGCGCATCGAGCGCGCCATGACGCTGCTGCGCCGCGGCGACCTGACCGTCACCGAGGTCTGCTTCGCCGTGGGCTGCTCGTCGCTGGGCACCTTCAGCACCCGGTTCACCGAGCTGGTGGGCATGCCGCCCAGCGTCTACCGGCAGCGGGCGGGCGGCACCTCGGGGCTGCCGGCGTGCGTGGCCAAGCAGGTCACCCGGCCGGTGCGGGGATCGGTCAGGAATCGAGAAGCACCGGCCGGGTCGCCGTCCCTAGCGTGAGCGCCATGGACCTCACCATCCACCACGCCTTCCTCCCGCACGACGACCCCGACGCCTCCCTGGCCTTCTACCGCGACGCGCTGGGCCTCGAGCTCCGCAACGACGTCGGGTACGGGGGCATGCGCTGGCTCACCCTGGGACCGGCCGGCGACGCGTCCGCCACGACCCTGGTCCTGCACCCGCCGGCGGCCGATCCCGGCATCACCGACGACGAGCGGCGGACCATCGTCGAGATGATGGCCAAGGGCACCTACGCGTCCCTGGTCCTGGCCACCGGGGACCTCGCCGGCGTCTTCGAGCGGATCGTCGCCAGCGGCGCCGAGGTGATGCAGGAGCCGGCCGACCAGCCCTACGGCGTCCGCGACTGCGCCTTCCGCGACCCGGCCGGCAACACCGTCCGGATCCAGCAGCGCAGCTGAGAAGCCGCCGCTCGACCGGTCAGCCCTGTCGGACACCCCTGGTAGAACTCCGGACGGTCGCCGCCGCGCGGCCGGTCCGACGGATGGAGGCACCGATCCATGAGCGCGACGACCGAGCCGGCCGAGCGGCACGCCGCCGACACCCACGACGTCATCCGCGTGCTGGGTGCCCGGGTGAACAACCTCAAGGACGTCAGCGTCGAGCTGCCCAAGCGGCGGCTCACCGTCTTCACCGGCGTCTCGGGCTCGGGGAAGAGCTCGCTGGTCTTCGCGACCATCGCCGCGGAGTCCCAGCGGCTGATCAACGAGACCTACAGCGCCTTCCTGCAGGGCTTCATGCCGTCGCTGACCCGCCCCGAGGTCGACCTGCTCGAGGGCCTGACGACGGCGATCATCGTCGACCAGGAACGGATGGGGGCCAACCCGCGGTCCACCGTCGGCACCGCGACCGACGCCAACGCGATGCTCCGGATCCTCTTCAGCCGGCTGGGGACGCCGCACATCGGCCCGCCCACCGCCTTCTCGTTCAACGTGCCGACCCGCAAGGCCAGCGGGGTGATGAGCACCGAGAAGGCCGGCGGGCGGGTGGAGAAGAACGTCGTCCGCGACGTGACCTACCTGGGCGGCATGTGCCCGCGCTGCGAGGGCATGGGTTCGGTGTCCGACTTCGACCTCACGGCGCTCTACGACGAGTCGAAGTCGCTGGCCGAGGGTGCCCTCATGGTTCCCGGCTACAGCATGGAGGGCTGGTACGGCCGCATCTTCAGCGGCTTCGGCTTCGACATGGACAAGCCGATCGCGAAGTACACCAAGCGGGAGCTCGACGACCTCCTCTACAAGCAGCCGACGAAGATCAAGGTCGAGGGCATCAACCTGACCTACGAGGGAGTCATCCCCAAGATCCAGAAGTCGATGCTCGCCAAGGACGTCGACGCGATGCAGCCGCACATCCGCGCCTTCGTGGAGCGGGTCATCACCTTCCAGCCCTGCCCCGAGTGCGAGGGCACCCGGCTCACCGCCGAGGCCCGGTCGTCGCGGATCGAGGGGAAGAACATCGCCGACCTCTGCGCGATGCAGATCAGCGACCTGGCCGACTGGGTCCGCGAGCTCGAGGAGCCCTCCGTGGCGCCGCTGCTCGCCGGCCTGCAGCACCTGCTGGACTCGTTCACCGAGATCGGGCTGGGCTACCTGTCACTGGACCGGTCCGCGGGAACCCTGTCCGGCGGTGAGGCGCAGCGGACCAAGATGATCCGCCACCTCGGGTCCTCGCTCACCGACGTCACCTACGTCTTCGACGAGCCCACCATCGGCCTGCACCCGCACGACATCGAGCGGATGAACGGGCTGCTGCTGCAGCTGCGGGACAAGGGCAACACCGTCCTCGTCGTCGAGCACAAGCCCGAGACCATCGCCATCGCCGACCACGTCGTCGACCTGGGCCCCGGCGCGGGGACGGCCGGCGGGGTCGTCTGCTTCGAGGGCACGGTGGCCGAGCTGCGGAGCAGTGACACCAGCACCGGCCGGCACTTCGACTACCGGGCCACCGTGAAGGACGCCGTCCGCTCCTCGTCCGGGGCGATGGAGGTCCGGGGCGCATCGACGCACAACCTCCGGGACGTGGACGTCGACATCCCGCTCGGGGTGCTGTGCGTCCTGACGGGCGTGGCCGGCTCCGGCAAGAGCTCGCTGGTCACCGGCTCCATCGCCGGCCGGGACGGCGTGGTGGTGGTCGACCAGGCGGCGATCAAGGGCTCCCGGCGCAGCAACCCGGCGACCTACACCGGGCTGCTCGAGCCCGTCCGCAAGGCGTTCGCGAAGGCCAACGGGGTGAAGCCCGCGCTGTTCAGCTCGAACTCCGAGGGTGCCTGCCCGACGTGCAACGGCGCCGGTGTCATCTTCACCGAGCTGGGCGTCATGGCGACCGTGGAGTCACCCTGCGAGGAGTGCGAGGGGAAGCGCTTCCAGGCAGCGGTGCTCGAGTACACCCTGGGCGGCCGGAACATCGCCGAGGTGCTCGCGATGTCGGTCGCCGAGGCCGAGCAGTTCTTCGGCGCCGGTGAGGCCAAGGTGCCCGCCGCCCACACGATCCTCGACCGGCTGACCGACGTCGGGCTCGGGTACCTGAGCCTGGGCCAGCCGCTGACGACGCTGTCCGGTGGCGAGCGGCAGCGGCTGAAGCTGGCCACCCAGATGGCGGAGAAGGGCAGCGTCTACGTCCTGGACGAGCCGACCACGGGTCTGCACCTGGCCGACGTCGAGAACCTGCTCGGCCTCCTCGACCGGCTCGTCGACTCCGGCCGGTCGGTCGTCGTCATCGAGCACCACCAGGCGGTCATGGCGCACGCCGACTGGATCATCGACCTCGGACCGGGTGCCGGGCGCGATGGTGGCCGGGTGGTCTTCGAGGGGACGCCGGCCGACCTCGTCGCCGCCCGCTCGACCCTCACCGGCGAGCACCTGGCGGCCTACGTCGGCGGGTGACCCGCGGCCGCACTCCTTCCGCGTGGAGGGGTGCGGCCCTACCGTCCCGCCATGAGCTGGATCGCGGACGCCGACGAGAGCGCTTCGCCGGAGGTGGCCGCAGCCTTCGAGCGCGATCGGCTGACGCTGGGGTACGTCGCGAACTACACGAAGCTCCTCGCCCGCCGACCGGCTGTTCTCGAGGCGTGGCGTGGGCTCAACGCCGCCGTCAAGACGTCGATGGATCCCCGCCGCTACGAGCTGGCCACGCTCGCGGCGGCCCGGCGGCTCAGGTCGAGCTACTGCTGCCTGGCACACGGCACGGTCCTGGTGGGCCAGTTCGACGCCATGCCGGAGGTGCGGGCACTCGTCAGTGGCGCCCGCGGCGACCTCGACCCGGTGGACGAGGCCGTCGTCCGGCTGGCGGAGAAGGTCGCCGGTGGAGCGGCCGACCTCACCGAGGAGGACCTGAGCGAGGTGCGGGCTCTCGGTTTGTCCGACGACGAGATCCTCGACGTCGTGCTGGCCGCGGCGGCGCGGTGTTTCTTCAGCACCGCCCTGGACGCCACCGGCACCGAGCCGGATGCTGCCTACCGGTCGATGGACCCGCAGCTGCGGGAGTCGCTGACCGTCGGCCGGCCGATCGCCGGCGCCTGACCGGGTCTGCGGGACGGCGGGAACCAGCGTCAGGAAGTCCGGCGGCGACGTTTCTCGATCCCTCGGCGCCATCCGCATTCGCGACAGCCTGACGAAGGGTGACGGTTCACCGCATGAGGCGTCGCCACCCGGGGTCGCCTGCAGTACTGACATGTCCACCTGCACCTGTCGGTGCTGTTCGGTCTGAGGTCCGTCGGCGTCGTGCCCGGATTGGTGAGGTTCTCGAGGAACAGGGCGGCAGAGGTGGGGTGCACGTCGGCGAAGCTCTGACCGGGCCGCGGCCTTGCGGACAAAGCCGCACCGCGTCGATAGGAACAAGGAGGACAGCCTGTGCGCCCAACCGTCCGGTTGGCCACTCGCGCCTCCCACTGGTGTCCGCACTCGGAGCATCGCCAGCGCACCCGGTCGTCACTCGCCGGGGCCAGGTCCGCCGCACTGAGCTCCGCGCGGCCGAGTGCGGTCACGAACTCGTCGGCGATCTGCGGGTGTTCCGACTGCAGGCTCCGCGGCCGCGGAGCCGCTCTCAGGCGTCGCCAGCGCACGTCTGCTCGTGCCCGTGCCGCCGCCTGCTCGGAAGGTGACGGGATGCGGAATCGTACGTCAGGGCTGTAGTGCTGCAACGCCTCGACAACGGCCGAGGCCCACAGCCAGGGATCGCGTTCCGACGAACCGGCGAGGAAGACCTGTTGTCCGGAGTCAGCGCGCTCGACCGGCAATCGCCCGAGGTGTCGTGGGCGCACCCGCACGTATCGCTCACCGGCCAGCCTGTCCAGCTTGCGGGCGTCGCGCTCCATGGCTGAGGCCGCACTGTGCCAACGGGTCGGGTCGAGGTCGACGAGCAGGTCCGCCGCGTCGACCAGGAGGTCGATCCGCTCATCAGTTGCGCGGTCGTTACGGGAGAGGCGCGCCCCGACGGTCACTGTCATACCGCTGGCCACCTCGACCAATTCCCCCACTTCGAACTCCAGTCGGCTGGTCCAGAGCCCACTGCGGCACACAGGGCACTGGGTCTTGTACTTGACCCGCTGGCGGGCCTCGGCCTCCCATTCGTGTCCGCTCCTGCAACGCCAGAGAACGCGGTCGTGCGAGCCGCTCGGCGTCGTCGTGATGTCCCGGTCTGGTCGGGCCAGGTTGGCGACGAACTCGGTCGCGAGGTCCGCCGCGTCGACGGACAGGGATTCCGTCCGGGCGGTACGAGCCTGGGCGATCTCTGTGCCACGGCGCTGGGCGCAGCGGGGGCAGCCCGAGCGGCGGATGGTGCGATTCGCGACCGACGTGACCCATTCGTGGTCGCAGACCAGGCAACGCCACTGGCAACGGGCGCCACTTGCGCGGGCGAGGTCGCTCGCTCCGTACGCCAACGGGGCGCCGTCGACGACGCACACGAACTCAGCGGCGAGGTCCGGATGGCCTCGGGCGAGACCATGGGCGCGGGCTCGGAGCGCCCGCGTGTCCACGTTCCAGGCGCGGGCCTTGAGGCGGACGGTGTTGGCGCTGCGGCCGTAGCGAGCGCCGATCTGCGCCGGCGTCAGACCGCTCGACAGCAGGCTGATGAGTCCGGTGCGGTCGAGGTCCGTCCACCGCCCAGGCGAATCCTCTGGACCTCCCATGACGCGATCGTGCTCGGTGCATGTGACAGTTCTCCCAGGCGGCGGTATCCGGCCGAGCCGGCGCCGGCTATGCGCAGCTTGCGCTGAGGTCCTCTGCCTGGAGCACCGTGGCGAGGGACTCGGCGAAGCCGCTCCATCTGCCGTAGGCGAGCGGGTAGGCGCTGCGCTGCACTGCGTCGGCGACGAGGGTGAAGTCCCCTGTCTCCCAGTTGGGGATCTCCACCAGGCCGTCGTAGAACTTGCCCGCCGCGTAGACCGGGTCCTGGACCTGGTCGGGCGAGCCCCAGCCCTGCGAGGGCCGCTGCTGGAAGAGGCCCAGGGAGTCTCGATCGCCGTAGTCGAGGTTCCGCAGCGTGGACTCCTGCATGGCCGTCGCCAGCGCGATGACGGTGGCTCGCTCGGGCAGACCGCGCCCCTCGGCCACTGCTGCGATCGTCCGGGCGTTCTCCAGCTGTTCCGGGCTCAACGTGACCGAGGTGCCCGGCACGAGGCACGTGACCCCGGCAGGGATGTCGTCGGCCGCGCGCCCCCAGGCGACGCCGACCAGCACCAGCGCGGCGACGATCGCCAGGGGCCACCAGTTGTCCTTGCCGCGGCGGCTCCGCCGACCGCCGCCCCCGCGCCGCCGTGTCGAGGGCGGCCGTGTCGAGGGCCGCCGGGTGGGGCGGCGCCGGGCAGGAGCGGCCGCCCGCATCGCGGTGGAGACGGGGGAAGGCATCGCCACCGAGCCTAGGTCGCGAAGCTGTGGGCTCTCCGGACCGCCGGATGTGACCCGTGCCGTAGGGGGAGCGCCCGCCGCGTCAGTTCGCGTGCAGCTCCGCGTTCAGCGCGCCCCACGTCCGGCCCTCGCGCAGGACGACCTCCAGCGCGCCGCTGACGCTGTTGCGCCGGAACAGCAGGCCGTCACGTCCGGAGAGCTCGCGGGCCTTCACCACCGAGCCGTCGGGCAGCGTCACCCGCGAGCCGCCGGTGACGTAGCAGCCGGCCTCGACGATGCAGTCGTTCCCGAGCGAGATGCCGATGCCGGCGTTCGCCCCGAGCAGGCAGCCGGTGCCGATCGAGATGACCTCCTTGCCGCCGCCGGAGAGGGTGCCCATGATCGAGGCGCCACCACCGATGTCGCTGTCGGCCCCGACGACGACCCCGGCGCTGATCCGGCCCTCCACCATCGAGGGGCCCAGCGTGCCGGCGTTGTAGTTGACGAAGCCCTCGTGCATGACCGTCGTCCCCTCGGCCAGGTGGGCGCCCAGGCGCACGCGGTCGGCGTCGGCGATCCGGACGCCGGAGGGGATGACGTAGTCGACCATCCGGGGGAACTTGTCCACACCGAAGACGGTCACGTGGCCGACGGCGGCGCGCAGCCGGTGGGCGTTGAAGCCGGCCGCCTCGACCGGGCCGGCGCTGGTCCAGGCCACGTTGGTCAGCAGCCCGAAGATGCCGGTCAGGTCCGCGGCGTGCGGCTTGATCAGCCGGTGGGAGAGCAGGTGCAGCCGCAGCCAGACGTCGTAGGTGTCCACCGGAGGGGTGGCCAGGTCGGGGATCACGGTGCGGACGGCGATGATCTCCACGCCGCGCGCCTCGTCGGTGCGCACCAGGCCGCCGTAGTCGGGGCCGAGCTCGCCGGAGAGGTCCAGGGCGCCGATGCGGGTGGTGCCCGCCTTGCCGCCGTCGGGCGCGCCGAGGCGCGGTGCGGGGAACCAGACGTCCAGGACCGTGCCGCGCGGGGGTCACGGTGGCGAGGCCGGCGGCGGATGCGGAGACGGGCGCGGCAGTCACGGGTAGGACGCTACCGCTGAAAGATCCTGCTCCACTCACCCCTCGCAGGCTCGGGTCGAGCCTCTGAGCGGGGCCGTAGGCTCGGCGGCGTGAGTGACCTGCCTCCGCTCGATCTCTCCGCCGACGTCCTCGCGCTGACCCGTGCGCTGGTCGACGTCCCCTCGGTGTCAGGCGACGAGAAGCCGCTCGCCGACCTCGTCGAGACGGCGCTGCGCGCCCTCGGCGGCCTGGAGGTGGAGCGGATCGGCAACAACGTGCTGGCGCGCACCAACCTCGGCCGGCCGACCCGGGTGGTGCTCGCCGGCCACCTGGACACCGTGCCGATCGCCGACAACGTCCCCAGCCGCATCGAGGGGGACCGGCTGTACGGCTGCGGCACCAGCGACATGAAGGCCGGGGACGCGGTGATGCTGCGGCTGGCCGGGCTCTTCGGCGTCCCGGGTGCACAGCCCGCGCACGACCTCACGTTCGCCTTCTACGACAACGAGGAGGTCGAGGCGGTCAAGAACGGCCTCGGCCGGGTGGCGCGGGAACGCCGCGGCTGGCTGTACGGCGACCTCGCGATCCTGCTCGAGCCGACCGACGGCGAGATCGAGGGCGGCTGCCAGGGCACGCTGCGGGCGCGGCTGGCGACGCCGGGGCACCGGGCGCACAGCGCGCGCAGCTGGCTGGGGCGCAACGCGATCCACGGCCTGGCCGGTCCGCTGGCCACGCTGGCCGCCTACCAGGCCCGTGAGGTCGAGATCGACGGCTGCACCTACCGCGAGGGCCTCAACGCCGTCGGGGTCTCCGGTGGCGTCGCTGGCAACGTCATCCCCGACGAGGCCGCGCTGCTCGTCAACTTCCGCTACGCGCCCGACCGGGACGAGGACGCCGCCGAGGCGCACGTCCGGGAGGTGTTCGCCGAGGCGCTCGCCGCCGGGGCGACGCTGGAGATCGTCGACCACTCCGGCGGGGCGCTGCCCGGGCTCTCCGAGCCCGCGGCCGCCGCGTTCGTCGCCGCCGTCGGACGGCCGGCGCGGGCCAAGCTCGGCTGGACCGACGTCGCCCGCTTCGCCGCCTTCGGCATCCCGGCCGTGAACTACGGGCCCGGTGACCCGACGCTCGCCCACACCCGCGAGGAGCACGTCCTGATCGACCGGCTGCAGCCCACCGAGGACGCACTGGTCGCCTACCTGTCCGGGAGCCCCGCATGACCGTTCCGCCCAGCCAGCCGGCGCCGCAGGAACCGGCGCCGGACCGGCGGCGTCGCGCCCGGCACACCGGACCGGTGATGCTGCGCGGCGGCGAGCCCGACCCCCGGACGATCGGGACGACGACCGACCAGCGGCTGCTGGACCGCCGCGGCCCGACCGACTGGGTGCACACCGACCCGTGGCGCGTGCTGCGGATCCAGAGCGAGTTCGTCGAGGGCTTCGGGCTGCTGGCGGAGCTGCCGCGCGCCGTGAGCGTCTTCGGCAGCGCGCGCACACCGGCCGACCACCCGCACTACGCCGCCGGCGTCGCCATCGGCGCGGCGCTGGCCCGGGCCGGTTACGCGGTCATGACCGGCGGCGGCCCGGGCGCGATGGAGGCGGCCAACCGGGGCGCCTGCGAGGCCGGCGGGCTCTCGGTGGGGCTGGGCATCGAGCTGCCGTTCGAGCAGGAGCTCAACGAGTGGGTCGACGTCGGCATCACCTTCCGCTACTTCTTCATCCGCAAGACGATGTTCGTGAAGTACGCGCAGGCCTTCGTGATCCTGCCCGGCGGGTTCGGCACCCTGGACGAGCTGTTCGAAGCGCTCACGCTGGTGCAGACCGGCAAGGTCACGCGCTTCCCGGTCATCCTCTTCGGCACCGAGTACTGGTCCGGGCTGTTGGACTGGATCCGCAACTCGATGGCCGGCACCGGCACGATCGGCCCCGCCGACGTGGATCTGCTCACCGTCACCGACGACGTCGACCAGGTGGTCGCGGCGATCCAGGCGGCCGAGGCCGGCCGCGCGCCCGGGGACGGCGGGGGCGGCATGCGCGCCCCGGTCGGCCCGTCCGACGCCTGACGTGCTCGACCTGGTCCTCTTCCTCATCGGCGTCGTGGTCGTCGCCGCCCTGCTGTTCCTCGGTGCCTCGCTGCTCCTGGGCCGCGGCGAGACCCAGCCGCCGGCCGACCTCGACCGCTCACCGGTGGAGCTGCCCGTCGCCCGGCCGGTGACCGGCGACGACGTGCGCACCCTGCGGATGACGGTGACCCTGCGCGGCTACCGCATGACCGAGGTGGACTGGCTGCTGGACCAGTTCGCCCGGACGCTGGACGAGCGCGACGCCGAGATCGCCGCGCTCACCGCGCGGCTGCATCCCGCGCCCGCCGACGAGCCGAAGAGCGGGCGGACACCCGAGGACGACGACGAGGAGCACCCCGATGCCTGAGCTGGTCGAGCGGATCGACGTCGAGGCGTCGCCCCAGCGGGTGTGGGAGGTGCTCACCGACTGGGTCGGCCAGGGGGAGTGGATGGTCGCGACCGACGTCGAGACGGTCGGGGGGCCGGCGCAGGGCGTCGGCGGGCGGCTCGCCGCGCGCACCGGGGTGCCGCTGCCCGGTGGGCGGCACCTCGGGCTGCTGGACACGATGGTGATCACGAAGTGGGACCCGCCGCGGCTGGTCGAGGTGCAGCACACCGGCCGGGTCATCCGCGGTCCGGGAATCTTCGCGATCGAGCCGCGCGGCGAGCACGCCACGTTCGTCTGGACCGAGCGCTTCTACCTGCCGTGGGGCTGGTTCGGCGTCGTCCTCACCCCGGGTTGGTACCTCGTCCGGCCGTTCGTGGCGTGGGGGGTGCGCCGCTCGCTGCGCCGGTTCGCCGCCGTGGCCGCCCGCGGCTGAGCACTCCGGCCGGTCGTCCGGGCGGTGCGGGACGATGCGCCCGTGACGGCGCGAGGGGCACATCGGTGAGCAGGCGTGGCTGGGCGCTGTTCGTGGCGATGTCGGTGATCTGGGGCGTCCCGTACCTGCTGATCAAGGTGGCCGTCGACGAGGTCCCACCGGTCGTCGTGGTCTTCGTGCGCTGCGCGATCGGCGCGGCGCTGCTGCTGCCCTGGACGGTCGGCCGGGGCGGCCTGGGCCCGGCCCTGCACGCGTGGCCCTGGTTGCTGGTGTTCACCGCGCTGGAGATGACCGTGCCGTGGCTGCTGCTCTCCTACGCCGAGCAGTCCCTGTCCAGCTCGTTGACCGGTCTGCTGGTGGCCGCGGTGCCCTTCGTCGCCGCGCTGGCCGGCCGGCTCGCGGGCGAGGAGGAACGGCTCACCCGCGTGCGGATGGCCGGCATGGGGGTGGGCGTCGTCGGCATCGCGGCCCTGCTGGGACTGGACCTGACGGGTGCGCAGCTGCTGCCGGTGGTCGCCGTCGCGCTGGTGACCGTCGGCTATGCGACCGCGCCGCTGGTGGTCAGCCGGCGGCTGCCCGAGGTGCCCGGGGTGGCGGCCGCGGCCGTCGCGCTGGCGGTGACCGCCGTCGTCTACGCGCCGTT
This sequence comes from uncultured Actinomycetota bacterium, assembly GCA_963747895.1. Taxonomy (GTDB): domain Bacteria; phylum Actinomycetota; class Actinomycetes; order Mycobacteriales; family Geodermatophilaceae; genus Blastococcus. The sequence continues at coordinate 84,456 of CAVVGX010000006.1, read as the reverse complement.
CGCCCTGCCTCGGCTGGGCGACGCCGTCGACGCGTCCCGGGGGGCGCTGCTCTCCCTGGCCGCGCTGGGCGTGCTGTGCACCGCGGTGGCCCTCGCGCTGTTCTTCGCGCTCATCCGGGAGGCCGGTCCGCAGCGCGCGCTGGTCATCACGTTCGTCAACCCGGCGGTCGCGGTGCTGCTCGGCGTCCTGCTCCTCGACGAGCCGTTCACGCTCGGCATCGCACTCGGCCTGCCGCTGGTGCTGGCCGGCTGCGTCCTCGCGACCCGGCGCAACGAGGCGGCGCCGTCCGTCCCTGGCACCGAGGCGCTCGACGCCGCGGCCCGCTGACCGGTCGGTGCCCGGGGCTACGGTCACCGACGTGCAGCGCTGCGCCTGGGCCGGGTCGGCCCCCGAGTACGTCGCCTACCACGACGAGGAGTGGGGGACGACGCTGCACGGCGACGACGCCCTGTTCGAGCGGCTCTGCCTCGAGGCCTTCCAGTCCGGGCTGGCCTGGATCACGATCCTGCGCAAACGACCGGCCTTCCGCGCCGCGTTCGCGGGCTTCTCGATCGACGCCGTGGCGGAGTTCGGCCCCGACGACGAGGAACGGCTGATGGCCGACGCGGGCATCGTGCGCAACCGCGCGAAGATCACCGCCGCCGTCCGCAACGCCCGGACCGCGCAGCAGCAGCCGGAGGGCCTCGACGAGCTGCTGTGGTCCTTCGCGCCGACGGGGCCGCGGACGCGGCCGGCCACGCTCGCCGACGTCCCCGCGACGAGTCCGGAATCGGTGGCGATGGCCAAGGAACTGAAGCGCCGGGGGTTCGTCTTCGTGGGGCCGACGACCGCCTACGCGCTCATGCAGGCGACCGGGATGGTGGACGACCACGTCGCCGACTGCTTCCGCGCGTCACCCTGAAGGGACCTCGTGTTGGACGTCAGCGCTGCATACGGGATCATGGCTCCCGGAGTTCCAGCAGCGACGGACGCCACCCCACCCCCGCCCCGGCGGGGAGCGGTGTGGCCGGCGAAGGAGGCACGCATGGCGGCCATGAAGCCGCGCACGGGTGAAGGTCCCCTCGAGGTGACCAAGGAAGGCCGCGGCCTGGTCATGCGCGTGCCGCTCGAGGGAGGCGGTCGTCTCGTCGTCGAGTTGTCGCCCGACGAGGCGGCGGCGCTGTCGGAGGCGCTCAAGGGCGCGACCAGCTGACCACCTCCGCCGATCTGCCCCCGGGCAGCACAGCGCAGGACGACACGGCCCCGGCCGCCGGCGATGAGCCGGTGTCCGGGGCCGCGCCGTCCCCGCGGGTCGACCTCCTCGCGGAGCTGCCGGTCCTCGGCACCGACGATCTGCTGGCCGTACCCGTCGGCGAGAGCGGCGCGCTGCCGGCCTGGCTGACCGGTCCCGCTCCGGCCGTCAGCCCCGAGCTGCTCGCCGGGGCGATGGCCGACACCGGCAACCGCGGCGCCGCGGGCACCATCACGAACATCCCCGTGGCCGGCCGGCGCCCCCGCAGCGTGCTCGCCGTCGGCACGGGCGCGGGCACGCTGCCGGAGCTGCGCCGGTACGTGGCCATCTGCGTGCGCCGGGCGCAGACGCTGGCCGAGCACGGCGCGACCCGGTTGGTCCTGCCGCTCGACGGTGCGCCGGGCCCGGCGGGTGCCGATCAGGTCCGCGCCGCCGTCGAGGCCGTCCTGCTGTCCGGCTACCGCTTCCGCGGCTCGTCCGCCCGGCCACCGCGGCGGCTGTCCGAGGTGGCCGTCGTCGCGGCCGCGGCCGGCGCCCCCGGGGTGGCGCTTGCGGCCGCGGCCGGCGAGGTGACGGCCGGGGCGGTGGCGTGGGCCCGCGACCTGGTGAACACCTCGCCGGACGCCGGCAACCCGGAGTGGCTGGCCCGGCAGGCGCGGACCCGGCTCGGCGCGCTCCCGCACGTCTCGGTGACCGTGCTCGGCCCCGACGAGCTGCGGGCCGGCGGCTTCGGTGGCGTGCTGGCCGTGGGTGGCGGCTCGGCCTCCCCGCCGCGCGTCGTCGTCGCCACGTACCGCCCGCCGTCGGCCGGACCGGCGCACCCGGTCCTGGTCGGCAAGGGGATCACCTTCGACACCGGCGGGCTCTCCATCAAGACCAACGCCGGGCTGCGGCACATGCACACCGACCTGGCCGGCGGGGCCGCCGTGCTCGCTGCCGTCGACGCCGCCGCGCGTCTCGGGCTGCCGGTCGCGGTGACCGCGGTGGTCCCCGCCGCGGAGAACGCGGTGTCGGGTGCGGCCTACCGGCCGGCCGACGTCGTGCGGCACGTCGGCGGCCGCACCACGGAGGTGCGGAACACCGACGCCGAGGGGCGGCTGGTCCTCGCCGACGCGCTGGCCCACGCGCGGCTCGAGCTGGGGGCCACCGTGCTGGTCGACGTCGCCACGCTGACCGGCGCGATGAAGCAGGCCCTCGGCGCCCGGACGGCGGGGCTGTACGCGACCACCGACGGGCTCGCGGGGGCGCTGGCCACCGCGGGCGCGGCGGCGGGGGAGCCGCTGTGGCGGCTGCCGCTGGACGAGCAGTACCGGGACCTGCTGGACAGCGGCATCGCCGACGCCAACAACGCACCCGGGAACCCCGGCGGCACGACGGCTGCGCTGTTCCTGCAGCCCTTCGCCGGCGACCTGCCCTGGGCGCACCTGGACATCGCGGGGCCGGCGCGCGCCGGCTCGGACGACGGCGAGACGATCAAGGGCGGCACCGGCTTCGGCACCCGCACCCTGCTGCGCTGGCTCGAGGCCGGCGCCCCGGTGGAAGGCTGACCCCGTGGAGACGGAGCGATGAGCGAGGACGAGCAGGGCGTCGTGTTCCCGGCGGGCCCGGACGGACGGCGGAGCACCGCGGCGCTGGGCCGGGCGGTGACCGCCGACGCGCTGCGCCCGGTGGACGCCGCCGGGGCGCTGGCCGCCGAGCGGGAGACCAACTGGCGCGGGGGCTACCTCACCCACTTCCGCCGGCTGGTGGAGGCCGGTCTGCCCTCCGGGGCGGCCGCCCGCACCATCGCGGAGGCCGGGCTGGACTCGCTGCACCGGCGCATGCGGGTCGCCGGGCCCGAGGGCGAGTCCGGACCTCGACGGGCTGGCGGCAGCGCCCGCCGGCCGCGAGCTGCACACGGTGGAGGTCCGCGGCACCGCCGAGCCCGAGCGGGAGCTCTCGCTGCCCTTCCACGGGCAGCGGCTGCGCGGCGACGCGCTGCTGCGCAGGCTGGACGACTGGGTGACCGCCGGCGTCATCGAGCCCTCGTGCGCCGAGGCGGTGCGGACCGTGGCGGCGAACCCCGAATGGCTGGCGGTGCCCGACAGCACCGTGGTCGTCCTGGGCGCCGGGGCGGAGATGGGTCCGCTGACCGCCCTGCTGCGGTGGGGCGCCCGGGTGGCCGGGGTCGACCTGCCCCGCGCGCCGCTCTGGGAGCGCGTGCTCGACACCGCCCGGGGGAGTGCGGGGACCCTGCTGGTGCCGTTCGACGACCCGGCGGCCGACCCCGAGCCGGGCAGGGCGGGCGCCGACCTGATCACCGAGGTGCCGGCGGTGGCCGACTGGGCCGCGACCCTGGCCGGACGGCTGGTGCTCGGCAACTACGTCTACGCCGACGGCGCCACGAACGTGCGGGTGTCCGCGGCGGTCGACGCGCTCACCGTGCGGCTGAGCGCGGCCCGACCCGAGCTGGCGCTGGCCTTCCTGGCCACCCCGACCGACGTCTTCGCCGTCCCGGCCGACGCGGTGGCGCAGTCCGTGCAGGCGTACGCCGGGCGCTCGCGCGGGGCGAAGCTCTTCGGCCGTCCGCTGCGCACCGTGTCCGGCGGCCGGCTGCTCCAGCGCGCCTACGTGCCCGGCACCGACCCGGGCATCGCCGACAGCCTGGTCGCGCAGCAGGGACCCAACTACGCCCTGGCCAAGCGGCTCCAGCGCTGGCGGGCGACGACGGCGCGGGCGGCCGGGACCACCGTGTCGATGAACGTGGCCCCGCCGACGCGCACCCGGTCGGTGGTGAAGAACCGCGCGCTGGCCGCCGCCTACGCCGGTGCGCACCGGTTCGGCGTGGAGATCTTCGAGCCGGCGACCTCCAACGTCCTGATGGCCGCGCTGCTGGTGCACGACCTGCACACCGGCGGCGGACCGTTGCACGACCACCCGTGGCAGGACGAGGCCCACGAGGCGGCGCACGGCGGGCTGTGGCGGGCCGCCTACCAGCCGCGGAGTGCCCTCGGCCTGGCCGCGCTGCTCGGCTACGGGGCCGCGCGCGGCTGAGCCGGGGCCGGTTCGCCGGCCTCAGTCGCCGACGGTCCCGTCGACCGCCTCGCGCAGGAGGTCGGCGTGGCCGGCGTGCCGGGCGGTCTCCTCGATCAGGTGCAGCAGCACCCAACGGAGGTCGAAGTACTGGCCGTTGGCGCGGGCCTGCGCCGAGCGCTGGTCGAGGCTGTCGGTGCGGGCCACGACCTGCCGGCTGCGCGCGCAGGCGTCGGCGTAGCGCCGGCGCAGCTCGTCGCCCGGCACGTCGGCCGCGGTGCGGAAGTCGAAGTCCGGGTCGGCCGGCCAGTCGGCGTCCCCCCACAGCGGGTCGTCGGGCAGCCCCGCGAACCGGACGCGGAACCACGTGTCCTCGACGTAGGCGAGGTGGTTGAGCAGGCCGCCCAGCGTCAGCGAGGACGGCGGCAGCGGCTGGGCCAGCTGCTCGTCGGTGAGGCCCTCGGCCTTCTGCAGCAGCGTCTCGCGCTGGTAGTCGAGGAAGGAGGCCAGCTGCAGCAGCTCGGCGCCGCAGGACGGGGGGTCGGTGCGCATCCTGCCGACCCTCGCACGGACGCGCGCCCCGGGCGCGGTCAGGCGGGACCGATGAGGCCGGCGACGATCTCCGCCGACAGGGTCACCAGGGGCAGCCCCCCGCCGGGGTGCGCCGAACCGCCGACCAGGAACAGGCCGGGGACGGGGGAGGCGTTGGCCGGCCGGAGGAACGCCGCGCGCGCCCCGTTGCTCGAGGTCCCGTAGATCGAGCCGCCGACGCTGCCGGTGTCGCGCTCCAGGTCCGCCGGCGTGCGCACCACCCGTCGCCGCACCCGGTCCCGCACGTCCAGCCCGCGGTCGGCCATCACCTGCAGCACCCGGTCGGCGTACCGCTCGGCCAGACCCGGCTCGTCCCAGTCGACCCCCCGCCCGGGCTCGTGCCGGGGCGCGTTGACCAGGACGAACCACGACTCGCTGTGCTCGTCCGGCCGCAGCGCCGGGTCGTCGGGCGCGCTGACGTAGACGGTCGGGTCGTCCACCGGTCGCGGGTGCCCGGCGTGCCGGCCGGTGCCGAAGACCGCGTCGAACTCGGCGTCGTAGTCGGCCGGGAACAGCACGGTGTGGTGCGCCAGGCCGGGGGTGCGCCCGCGCAGGCCCAGCAGCAGCACGAGACCGGACAGGGACGGCGTCGCGCGCCCGAGCGCCCGGCGTGGTGCCGCCGTCAGCCGGGCCGGCAGGAGGTCGGCGTAGAGCGCAGCGGCGTCGGCGTCCGACACGACGACGTCGGCCGCGACCACCTCGCCGTCGGCCAGTTCCACCCCCGCCGCCCGGCCGGCGGTGACGACGACCCGGCGCACGGTGCAGCCGGTGCGCAGCACGGCGCCGCGCTCGACGGCGCGGTCGGCCACCGCCTGCGCGAGCCGGTGCAGCCCGCCGCGCACGTACCAGGAGCCGAACGCCTGCTCGGCGTGCGCCACGGTGGCGAGCACCGCCGGTGCGCGGCGCGGATCGGAGCCGGAGTAGGTGGCGTAGCGGTCCAGCAGCGTGCGCAGGTGCGGATGCCGGAGGTAGTTCTCGCCGAGCCCCCGCAGCGACTGCCACGGCGCGACGGTGGCGACGTCGGCCGGCCGGCGGGCGAGCCGGGCCAGGGTGGCGGCGCCGGCCAGCGGGGTGCGCAGGAACGGCCCCTCGCTGATCCGCCACATCTCCGCCGCGCGGGCCATGAGCGCCGACCACTGCGCCCCGGCCCCGGGGCCGAGCGCGGCGTCCAGTGCGGCCGGCACGGCAGGGGGTTCGCCCGGGAAGTCCAGGCGCGTGCCGTCGGCGAACCGGTACGCGACCGCGGGGTCCACCCGCACGAGCTCGAGCACCTCGTCCAGCGGGGCGCCGGTGGCCGCGAACAGGTCGCGGTAGACCTGCGGGAGGGTGACCAGGCTCGGGCCGGTGTCGAAGGTGTGCCCGTCGACGGTCAGCCGGCCGAGCTTGCCGCCGAGCTGCCCCGACTGCTCCAGCACGGTGACCGCGTGGCCGTGCGCGGACAGCCGCGCGGCAGCGGCCAGACCGCCCAGCCCGGCGCCCACCACCGCCACCCGCGCCACGCGGCCACGGTATCCGGCGTCCTCAGAACGCGTAGCGGATGCGCAACCAGGGCGCGTGCTGCTCCACCAGTCGGTGCAGTCGCTGTACGCCGTCCCGCTTCACGTCGTTGCGGTAGCGCACGTTGTCCTGCCCGTTCTGGCTGCGCTTGGGCTGCTGCAGCTCCGGGCGCCAGAGCAGGTCCTCGGCCTGCGGGTGCCAGCCCAGGTTGACCTCGTGCAGGTCGCGGTTGTGGGTCAGCAGGATGACCTCGGCGGCCGCCTGTGCCTTCGTGGCCGGGGAGAGCTCGTCGTCCAGTCGCTGTAACAACGCAGCCCAGGCCGCCTCCCAGCCGTCGCGCAGCACGACCGGCGAGAGGTTGAGGTGCACCTCGTAGCCGGCCTCGACGAAGTCGTCGACGGCGGCGATCCGCTCGGCCACCCGGCTGGTGCGGATGTCGAGCACGCGCGCGTCCTCCTCCGGCATGACCGAGAACCGGATGCGGGTGCGGCCGGCCGGGTCGAGGTCCAGCAGCTGCCGGTTGACGTACTTCGTGGCGAAGGAGGCCTTGGCGGTGGGCAGCTCGCGGAACGTGGCGATCAGATCGGCGACGTTGTCGCTGACGAGGGCGTCGACCGAGCAGTCGCTGTTCTCACCGAGGTCGTAGACCCAGCTGTCCGGGTCGGCCTGGTCGGCCTCGGGCTTGGGACCCTGCCGGGCGACGTGCCGGCGGAGGTAGCCGGTGATCTGCTCGATGTTGGTGAACACGGTGATCGGGTTCGCGTAGCCCTTGCGCCGTGGCACGTAGCAGTAGGCGCACGCCATGGCACAGCCGTTGGCGGTCGAGGGTGCGATCCAGTTCGCCGACCGCCCGTTGGGCCGGGCCGAGAGCGACTTCTTGACGCCCAGCACCAGCGTCTCGGTCTTGACCCGCACCCAGCGCTCGACGTTGCCCTCGTTGCCGTGCAGATCGGGGATCTGCCAGTGCGAGGGGACCTCCACCACCTCGGCGCCGGGGAACCGGCCCAGCACCTGACGGCCACGCGGGCTGTCCAGGGCGGGGGGCTCGGCGTAGATCCGCCGCACCTGCAGCAGCCGGTTCGGCGGAGCGGGGGTGGTCGCCGGCTCGGTGTCGAAGAGCGTCAGCGGCTCGGCCGGTGCCATGGCCGGTGCAGCGTGCGGTGGAGAGGCGGCATTCCGGCCGGGGACGGTGTCGTCCGTTTCGCACTCCCGGCCACGGGCACCTCGACCAGGACCGATCCGCCCGCCGAAGGCGCGGACCGCCCCGGACGAGAGAGAGCCCCCCATGAAGGCAGTGACCTGGCACGGACAGCGGGACGTACGCGTCGAGGAGGTGCCCGATCCCGTCGTGCAGGAACCGACCGACGCCGTCATCCGGGTCACGACGTCGAACATCTGCGGCTCGGACCTGCACCTGTACGAGCCGCTCTCGCCGTTCATGGGGGTGGGCGACATCCTCGGCCACGAGAACATGGGCCAGGTCGTCGAGGTCGGGTCCGCGGTCGGGAACCTCAAGGTGGGCGACCGCGTCTCCATCCCCTTCCAGATCTCCTGCGGCTCCTGCTGGATGTGCCAGCAGCAGCTCTACACGCAGTGCGAGACCACCCAGGTGCGCGAGCACGGCACGGGCGCGGCGCTGTTCGGCTTCTCCAAGCTCTACGGCGAGGTCGCCGGCGGGCAGGCCGAGTACCTGCGCGTGCCGCAGGCGCAGTTCACGCACATCCCGTTGCCGGAGGGGCCGGCCGACGACCGGTTCGCCTACCTCTCGGACATCCTGCCGACGGCGTGGCAGGGCGTGGAGTACGCCGCCGTGCCCGAGGGCGGCACGCTGGTGGTGCTCGGCCTGGGCCCGATCGGTGACTTCGCCTGCCGGATCGCCCAGCACAAGGGATACCGGGTCATCGGCGTCGACCTGGTGCCCGAGCGGCTGGAACGCGTGCGCGCCCGCGGCATCGAGGTGGTCGACCTGAACGAGGTCGACGACATCGGCGACGCCATCCGGGACATGACCAGCGGCCGTGGCCCCGACTCGGTGCTGGACGCCGTCGGCATGGAGGCGCACGGGTCACCCGGCACGAAGTTCGTGCAGAAGGCGGCGGGGCTGCTGCCGAAGGCGGTGTCCGCACCGCTCATGGAGCACGCCGGTGTCGACCGGCTCAACGCGCTCTACTCCGCGATCGACATCGTCCGCCGCGGCGGCACCATCTCGCTGTCGGGCGTCTACGGCGGAGCGGCCGACCCGATGCCGCTGATGACGATGTTCGACAAGCAGATCCAGCTGCGCATGGGCCAGTGCAACGTCAAGCGCTGGATCCCGGAGATCATGCCGCTGCTCACCGACGCCGACCCGCTCGGCGTGGACACCTTCGCGACGCACCGGGTGCCGCTGTCCGAGGCGCCGGAGATGTACCGCAAGTTCCAGCAGAAGGAGGACGGCGTGGTGAAGGTGCAGCTCAAGCCGGAGCTCTGAGGCGGTCTGCTCACCGGCGCGGTGCGAGACTGCGCCGGTGAGCAGCACCGTGGACCTCAACGCCGACCTCGGGGAGGGCTTCGGCGTCTGGCGGCTGGGCGACGACGAGGCGCTGCTCGGCGTCGTCACCAGCGCCAACGTGGCATGCGGCTTCCACGCCGGCGACCCGGGCACGATGCGCCGCGTGTGCGCAGGAGCCGCGGCCGCGGACGTTGCCGTCGGTGCGCAGGTCTCCTACCGCGACCTGGCCGGCTTCGGCCGCCGGTTCATCGACGTCGCGCCGGCCGAGCTCGCCGACGACGTGCTGTACCAGCTGGCGGCGCTCGACGGCATCGCCCGGGCCGAGGGCACCCGGGTCCGCTACGTCAAGCCGCACGGGGCGCTCTACAACGCCACCGTCACGCACGAGGCGCAGGCCCGCGCCGTGGTCGACGCCGTCCTCGCCTCCGACCCGGCGCTGCCGGTCCTGGGGCTGCCAGGGTCGGCCCTGCTCCGGACGGCGGAGGCGGCCGGGTTGCGACCGGTGGCGGAGGGCTTCGCCGACCGCGGCTACACCGCCGACGGCGGCCTGGTGCCGCGCCGCGAGCCCGGCGCGCTCGTGCACGACCCGGCGGAGGTGGCGGCGCGGGCGGTACGCATGGCGGTCGAGGGGACCGTGGTGGCCGTGGACGGCAGCACCGTGCGGGCCGCCGTCGCGTCCATCTGCGTGCACGGCGACACCCCGGGCGCCGTCGACCTGGCCCGCGCGGTGCGGGCCGCGCTGGAGCAGGCGGACGTCGGCCTGGCCCCGTTCACCACCGGCTGACCGTCAGCCGGGCAGCGGCGCCTCGGCCGGCTCGGCGTCGCCACCGCCCGGGCGGTAGGTGTACGCCGCCTCGCGCACCGCCTCGTCGGTCTCCAGCCCGGCACCGAGCGCACCGCCCACGGTGGCCAGCGAGCTGATCAGCCAGGCCAGCTCCAGGTGGTCGGTGAACCCGGCGGGGTGGCCGAGCGACTCGGTGAACAGCGGGTCGACGACGAGCAGCAGGCCGCCGAGCAGCGCGAGCACGAACAGCGCGGCGTACAGCGACAGGACGCCGATGACCACGGTGCCCAGGGTGGCCAGGTTGAACAGGGTCACCTGCTTGCGGGAGCGCCGCGACCGGGCCCGCTCCCACAGCTCCGCGCCGACGACGAGGGTGACCGCGGTGGCCACGACCGAGCCCACCGCGACGGCGGAGAGCCGCACCGAGCCGAAGACGTCGGCCAACCGCCAGATGTCCGGCGTGATGAGTGCGAACACCCCGGCGGCGATGGCCGCGGTCAGGGCCCGGGAGAGCCGGATCGCCAGCCGCCACGGCCGGTTGGCCCGCACCATGCCGACCAGCATCGAGAGGTTCCCGGAGAGCACCCGGGCGGTGAACCGCACGCCCTCGGTGGAGTCCGCCGGGTCGACCGCGAGCTGCCGCAGCCGGCGGCTGATCGTGGCGCGGTCCCCGGCGTCGTCGGGTTCGCCGTCCCCGGCCAGCGCCTGGACGAGCCCCACGGTCGTCTGCAGCGCCCGGCGCCGCCGGCCCACCGCGCCCAGCGCCGGGAGGGAGAGCACCGCGACGCCGTGCACGGGGCTGGCGTGGCCGACGACCGGGCGGCGGTCGGCCTCCAGGGGCACGTCGGTGAGGCACACGGCGAGGTCCCAGTCCTCGCGCAGCAGCCGGTCGCGGGTGGCGCTCACCAGCTCGGCGTCGTCGGCCGGTGGCTGGACCAGGCCGTCCTCGACGGCGCGCACCTGCCACGCCACGTCGGGGTGCTGCACGGACAGCTCGCCGGCCAGCTCGTCGCACAGGCCCGCGGCGAGGTCGGCCGCCGCCCCCGGTGCGGCGACCAGGCCGACGACGACGACGGGCGGGACGGCCTGCGCCACGGCGGACTCCTCCTGGAGCTGGGGGGACGGGTCTGCGCGAACTCGGCCGGCAGGTGTTCGGCCATCATGATCCGGTGGAGCGGACGGGGACCGGCGCGCGGGTGCTGCCCTACGGCGACCGGGCCCTCCTCGTCGAGGTCGACGGGGCCGACGCCGTCGCCGGGATCCGGCGGGCGCTGGAGCGGGCGCCGCTGCCCGGGCAGCGCGAGCTGGTCCCGGCCGCGCGCACCGTGCTGGTCGTCCTCGACCGGCTCCCCACCGACCTCGACGCGGCGGCGCTGCGGCGGCTCCCGGTGGTCGAGGCCGGGCCGGCCGAGGTGTCGCCGCCGGTCACCGTGCCGGTCGTCTTCGACGGGCCCGACCTGGCCGACGTCGCCCGGCTGTCCGGTCGGAGCGTCCCCGACGTCGTGGCGACGCTGACCGGCGTCGAGCTGACCGTGGCGTTCAGCGGGTTCGCCCCCGGCTTCGGCTACCTCACGGGCCTCCCGGCGGAGCTGCACGTGCCCCGCCGGGAGACGCCGCGCACCCGGGTGCCGGCCGGGGCGGTCGCGCTCGCCGGCCCGTACGCCGGGATCTACCCGCGCTCCTCGCCCGGTGGCTGGCAGCTGGTCGGGCGGACCGAGGCCGTCCTCTTCGACGTCGACCGCGACCCGCCGGCCCTGCTGGTGCCGGGTGCGCGGGTGCGGTTCCGGGAGGTGGGGTGACGTGCTGACCGTGCTGGCGCCCGGCCCGTTCAGCACGGTGCAGGACCGCGGCCGCCCGGGGCACGCCGCCATCGGGGTGACCCGGTCCGGCGCCGCGGACGCGACCGCCGCGGCGCTGGCCAACCGCCTGGTGGGCAACCGGCCCGAGGCGGCGCTGCTCGAGGTCACCGCCGGAGGCCTCCGGGTGCGGGCCGGCCGGACCGTGCTGGTGGCCGTGACCGGCGCACCGGCCCCGGTGGAGATCGACGGCCGGGCCGCGCCCTTCGCCGCGCCCACCACCCTGCGCGCCGGGTCGGTGCTGGCGCTGGCCACACCACGTCGGGGGCTGCGCAGCTACGTCGCGGTGCGCGGCGGCATCGACGTCCCGCCCGTGCTGGGCTCGCGCAGCACGGACACGCTGTCCGGCCTGGGGCCGGCCCCGCTGACGGCCGGCACGGTGCTGCCGGTCGGCGAGCTCGCCGGCGAGGAGCCGTTCGTGGACGTCGCCGCGGTCGCGTTCCCGCCGGACCGGCCGGTGCTTCGGGTGCTGCCCGGCCCGCGGCGCGACTGGCTGGACGCGGCCGCCTGGGTCGCCCTCACCACGCAGGAGTGGCGGGTCGGCTCCGACAGCGACCGGGTCGGGCTGCGGCTGACCGGCCCCCGGCTCGGCCGGGCCCGGGCCGGGGAGCTGCCCAGCGAGGGGCTCGTGCCCGGTGCGCTGCAGGTGCCGCCCGACGGTGCTCCGGTCCTCTTCCTCGCCGACCACCCGGTGACCGGCGGTTACCCGGTGCTCGCCGTCGTCGTCACCGCCGACCTGCCCCTGGCCGCCCAGCTGCGCCCCGGGGACGGGGTGCGCTTCCGGGCGGTCCGCTGAACCGGGGCCGCCCGCTCCGGGTACCGGCGCGCGGGGGAAACTGTCCGCGTGACGCGTGTCGGCCTGGTCCTGGGTGCCGGCGGCGTGGTGGGGCAGGCCTACCACGCCGGTGTCCTGGCTGTTCTCGAGCACGACGTCGGCTTCGACCCCCGGTCGGCCGACCTGATCGTCGGCACCTCCGCCGGTTCGATCACCGGGACGCTCCTGCGGCTCGGGGTGAAGGCCGAGGACCTGGCCGCGTGGACGGTGAAGGCCCCGCTCTCCGGCGACGGCGAGGTGCTGCAGCAGATCGCCGGCACGGAGGTCCCCGAACTGGCCCCGTTCCGCCCGTCGGAGCTGCTGCGCCTGCCCCTGCGGCTGCCCGCGATGGGGATGGTGCACCGGGCGTTGACCCAGCCGTGGCGGTTCCGGCCGGTGGCGGCTGCCATGGCCCTGGTGGCGCCGGGACGGCGGGACATCACCGAGCAGCTCGCCGCGTTGCGGGAGCTGGAGCGGCCGGGCTGGCCCGAGCCGCCGCTGTGGATCTGCGCCGTCCACCGGCACGACGGTCGCCGGGTGGTCTTCGGCCGCCCCCACACGCAGCCCCCGCCGATCCACCTGGCCGTCGCGGCGTCCTGCGCCGTGCCCGGCTACTTCGCTCCGGTCCACATCAACGGGCACACCTACGTCGACGGGGGCGTGCACTCGCCCACCAACGCGGCGCTCCTGCGCGGCTGCGGGCTGGACCTCGCCATCGTCGTCTCACCGATGAGCGGACCCGCCGGGGCCTCGCTGGGCGTCTACGCGGCCGCCCGCAGGCACTCCGCCCGGCTGCTGCGCCGGGAGGTGCGGGCGCTGGAAGCGGCGGGTGTCCGGACCGTGGTCTTCTCCCCGGGTGCGGCGGAGCAGGTCGTGATGGGCGACGACATGATGGCGCGGCACCGTCTCGACGAGGTGATCCAGCAGTCCTTCCTGGCGGCGGGGGCGCATGCGGCGCGGCCCGAGGTCAGGGAGCTCATCCGGACCGCGGCGGGCAGTCGCTGACCGTCCCCGCCAGCTCGGTCAGCGCCGGACGGGCAGGACCGCCAGGCCGTCGGGGCCGGCGACCACCTGGGCGCGGGCGCCGTAGTGCTCGGCCAGCGCTGCGGGCGTGAGGACCTCGGTGGGGGTGCCCTCCGCGACGACGCGGCCTCCGGCGAGCAGGGTGAGCCGGTCGGCGTACTGGCCGGCCAGGGTGAGGTCGTGCAGCGTGGTCACGACGGTCAGCCCGTCCTGGCGGCGCAGCCGGTCGAGCAGGTCGAGCACCTGCTGCGCGTGGCCGAGGTCGAGCGCGGCGGTGGGCTCGTCCAGGAACAGCACCCGCGGCCGCTGCGCGAGTGCCCGGGCCAGGACCGCCCGCTGCTGCTCGCCGCCGGAGAGGGTGACCAGGAGCCGGTCGGCGAGCGGCTCCAGGTCCAACCGCCGCAGCACGTCGGCGACGACCTCCCGGTCGGAGCGGCGGGGCGCGGCCAGCAGCGGCCGGTGCGGGGTCCGGCCCAGGGTGACGTACTCGAGGGTGCTGATCCCCTCGGGCAGCACCGGCAGCTGCGGCGCGTACGCCAGCAGGCGGGCGCGGTCGCGCCGCGGCATACCCGTGGTGGGGACGCCGTCGATGCGGACCTGGCCCTCGTGGCGCTGCAGGCCGAGGACCGAGCGCAGCAGGGTCGACTTGCCCGAGCCGTTCGGCCCGATGACGGCCAGCCAGCCCCCGGGCTCGACGGTGAAGCGCACCGAGTCCAGGACGCGGCTGCGGCCGTAGGCGGCGCTCACCCCCACGACCTCGACCCGGGCGCCGCGGCCGGCCGGCTCGGTCCCGGTCACCGGCGCCGCGCCCCGGCCCACAGGAGGGCGGCGAAGAAGGGAGCGCCGACGAAGGCGGTGACCACACCGATCGGCAGCTCGGCCGGCGACAGGATCACGCGGGCGATCAGGTCGGCCACCACCAGGAACGCCCCGCCGACCAGCAGCGACAGCGGCAGCACGCGGGTGTAGGAGCCCCCGGCCAGCCGGCGCACGATGTGCGGCACGACCAGGCCGACGAAGCCGATCAGGCCGCTGACGGCGACCGCCGACGCCGTGGCGAGGGAGGCCGCCAGGATGACCAGGAGACGCAGCCGGCCCGGGTGCACGCCCAGGGAGCCGGCCTCGTCGTCGCCCACGGCGAGGACGTCCAGCGCCCGGCCGCAGCAGAGCAGGACCGCGCACGCGAGGCCCAGGTAGGGGAGGACCAGCGCGACGTCGGACCACTGGGAGCTGCCCAGCTGGCCGGTCATCCAGCCGTAGATCCGGCGCAGGTCGTCGGTGTTCTGCTGCTGCACCAGGTTCTGCGCCGCGGCCAGGAAGGCGGCGACCGCGATGCCCGCCAGCAGCAGGGTGGGGCTGTGCGCGCCGCCGGCGACGCTGCCCAGGGCCAGGGCGCAGCAGACGCCGAACAGCGCCCCGGCGAAGGCCGCGAGCGGGACGATGCCCACCGGCCCCAGCGACGTGACGGGGGAGTAGGCGATGGTGAGGGTGGCACCCAGCCCGGCGCCGGCGGCCGCGCCCAGCAGGTAGGGATCGGCCAGCGGGTTGCGGAACACCCCCTGGTAGGCCGCGCCGGAGATCGCCAGCGCCGCACCGACCAGGACGGCGAGGACGACGCGCGGCAGCCGCAGCTGCAGCAGCACCGCGGCCTGCGTGCCCTCCAGCCCGCCCGGCACGTCCACGCCGAAGGGACCGAGGGCCCGGTCGGCCAGCGTGAGCACCACCCGGCCGGGGGCCAGCGGCACCGCGCCCACCCAGATCCCGGCGAGCACCGCGACCACCAGCGCGAGGCCGGCGGTTCCGGTCACCACGGCGGTGGACCGCCGGGGGCGCACCGCACCCGGCCCGGCCGACGTGCGGCCGGACCGGGTGCGGTGGGTGAGGGTGCTCACGGGGGAGGCCGTCCTCAGCCCTGCAGGGCCCCGGCGACGGTCTCGGCGAAGTCCGCGATGCGCGGCCCCCACCGGGAGGCGGTGTCGTCGTCGGCCTCGATCACGCGGCCGTCGACCACCGCGGGGACGGTGTCGAAGGCGGGTCGCTGCGCGACCGTCGCGGCGCTCTCGCCGCAGCACTTCGTGTCGGCCAGGACGATGATGTCCGGCGCCTGCTCCACGAGGTACTCGGCCGACAGCTGCGGGTAGCCGCCGCTGGGGTCGGGCGCCCCGTCGGCGATGTTCTCCAGCCCGAACATCGTGTAGATGCTGCCGATGAACGTCGTGCTGTCCGCGGAGTAGAAGCTCGGGTCGAGCTCGTGGTAGACCCGCCGGCCCTCCACGTCGGCCGAGACCGACGCGACGGCGGCCTCGATGCGGTCCTGCACGTCGGCCACGGCATCGGCGGCCTCGTCGGCGTGGCCGGTGACCTTGCCGAGCAGGTCCATCTGCGCGTAGGTGTCGTCGAGCTCCTGGGCCGCGCCGAGCAGCAGCACCGGGACGTCGAGGCTGTCCAGCGCGTCGACGAGCCCGTTGATGTCGTCGCTGAGCACCACGAGGTCGGGGGAGTAGCCGACGATCGCCTCGGCGTTCGGGGTGAACGAGGAGAGGTCGGTGACCGGCGCCTCGGCCGGGTAGTTCGAGGTGTCGTCGACGGCCGTCACCTGGTCGCCGGCGCCGATCGCGAAGAGCATCTCGGTGGCGGTGGCCGACATGGAGACGATCGCCTCGGGCTGCTCGTCGAGGGTCACCTCGCCGTTGTCGGCGGTGACGGTGACCGGGAAGTCGGCGGACGCGGACGCGGACTCCGACGACGACGAGCCGGCCGCGTCGGACGAGCCGCCGCAGGCGGTGAGGGTCAGCAGCAGCGCTGCGAGGAGCGCCAGCAGGGCGGCGGGGGTGGACCGCCGTCGTGCGCGCGACGTCGACCGCGCCGCGCGGGGAAGGGAACCGGACAAGGGAGGGGCCTCCAGTGGAGGCGGCGGGCGTCGCCCACGAGCCGACCCGATGCCCGATGCGCGACCCCTGCCGCGAGGGTCGGTTGCACGGCGCAGGGCAGGCGATCTGGCTCAGGCCACCGGGGTGGTCATCACAGTTGCGGGACAGCGCCGGGTTCGCACCGGACTTCGCTGCTGCTGCGCCGCCGGCACACGGGCCGGCGCCGGAAAGGTAGCACCGCGGTTCAGGAGCGGTCGGCGAGAACCCGGGCGTAGACGTCGACGGTCTGCCGGGCGATGGCCGGCCAGCCGAACTCGGCGAGCACCCGCTCGCGCCCGGCGGCGCCCATGCGCGCCGCCTGGTCCGGATCCCGCAGCAGCTCGGTCATCCGTGCGGCCAGCCCCGCGGCGAACGCGCCGGCGTCGTCCGGGTCGTAGGGCACCAGCAGCCCGGTGCGGCCGTCGTCCACCACCTCCGGGATGCCGCCCACGGCACTGGCGACGACGGCGGTGCCGCAGGCGGCGGCCTCGAGGTTCACGATGCCCAGCGGCTCGTAGACCGAGGGGACGACGAAGACGGTGGCGCCGGTGATCAGCGGTACCAGCTGCTCGCGCGGCAGCATCGCCTCGATCCACACCACGCCCTCGCGCCGGGCCTGGAGCGCGGCGACGGCGTCGGCCACCTGCTGGTGCTCGGCCGGGGTGTCGGCGGCGCCGGCGCACAGGACCAGGCCCACGTCGGGTGGCAGCTGCTCGGCCGCGGCCAGCAGGTGCACCAGCCCCTTCTGCCGGGTGATCCGGCCGACGAACAGGGCGTACGGGCGGTCGGGGTCCACGCCCAGGGCACGCACGGTGTCCGGGGCCTCGACCGGGCGGTAGGCCTCGGCGTCGACGCCGTTGCCGACGACGTGCACCCGGGCGGGGTCGAGGTCGGGGTAGGCGTCGAGGACGTCGGTGCGCATGCCGTGGCTGACGGCGATCACCGCGTCGGCGGCCAGGTAGGCGCTGCGCTCCACCCAGGAGGAGAGCCGGTAGCCGCCGCCGAGCTGGTCGGCCTTCCACGGACGGCGGGGCTCCAGGGAGTGTGCGGTGACCACGTGCGGGATGCCGTGGACCAGGGCGGCCAGCATGCCGGCGCCGTTGGCGTACCAGGTGTGGCTGTGCGCGAGGTCGGCGGCGCCGAGCGCGGCGGCGATCTCCACGTCCACGCCCAGGGCCTGCAGCGCGCCGTTGGCCTCGCGCAGCCCCTCGGGGACGGCGTGGGCGGTGGCGTCGTCCCGGGGGCCGCCGAAGCAGTGCACGTCGACGTCGACGCTCCCGCCCGGCAGTCCGCGGAGCGCGGCGACCAGGTGCTCGACGTGCACCCCCGCACCGCCGTAGACGTCCGGCGGCCACTCACGGGTCACGATGCCGATGCGCACGCCGTCACCGTAAGGGTGGGATCAGCCCGCCGGCATGCCCCCTGCGGGTGGCGGCGGGCCGTCCGGGGGGGTGTTCGCGCTGCACAGCGGTTACGTTTCCGGCATGCGTGGCGTTCCCCGGGTTCTCGGCATCGTGCTGGCGGGCGGTGCGGGGAAGCGGCTGTCACCGCTCACCCAGGACCGTGCCAAGCCGGCGGTGCCCTTCGGCGGCAACTACCGGCTGGTGGACTTCGTCCTCTCCAACCTGGTCAACGGCGACATCCGGCAGATCGCCGTCCTCACCCAGTACAAGAGCCACAGCCTCGACCGGCACATCACCACGACCTGGCGGATGTCGCAGCTGCTCGGCGGCTACGTCGCCCCGATGCCGGCGCAGCAGCGGCTCGGCCCGCGCTGGTACACCGGCAGCGCCGACGCGATCTTCCAGAGCCTCAACCTGATCTACGACGAGCGCCCCGACATCGTCGTCGTCTTCGGCGCCGACCACGTCTACCGCATGGACCCGCGGCAGATGATCGACCAGCACCTGCAGACCGGTGCCGGGGTGACCATCGCGGGGCTGCGGGTGCCGCGACGCGAGGCCACCGAGTTCGGCGTCATCGACGCCGCCGCCGACGGCAAGGTGCTCGGCTTCCTGGAGAAGCCCGCCGACCCGCCCGGTCTGCCGGACTCGCCCGAGGAGAGCTTCGCCTCGATGGGCAACTACGTCTTCACCACCGACGCGCTGCTCGAGGCGCTGCGCACCGACGCCGCCGACGAGGACTCCGCGCACGACATGGGCGGCTCGATCATGCCGATGCTCGCGGCCGCGGGGGAGGCGTGGGTCTACGACTTCTCGACCAACGTCGTCCCCGGCGCCACCGAGCGCGACCACGGCTACTGGCGGGACGTCGGGACGATCGACTCCTACTACGACTCCCACATGGATCTGGTCTCGGTCACCCCGGTCTTCAACCTCTACAACGACCGCTGGCCGATCTACACGCTGCCGCCGCAGCTGCCCCCGGCGAAGTTCGTCCTCGGTGGCCGGGCGGAGGAGTCGATGGTCAGCGCCGGCGCGATCATCGGCGGCGGCGCGGTGCACGGCTCGGTCATCTCGCCCGGGGTGCGGGTCGAGCGGGGCGCCCGCGTGGAGGGCAGTGTCGTCATGGACGGCGTCGTCATCGGCGAGGGGGCGATCGTCCGCCGGGCCATCCTGGACAAGAACGTCGTCGTCCCGCCCGGGGCCCGCATCGGCGTGGACACCGAGCTCGACCGCGCGCGCTATCACGTGAGCGCCGGCGGCGTGACCGTGCTGGGCAAGGGCGCCCGCGCCCTGCTCTGATGCCGGAGCCGCTGATCGTCACGCTCCTGCTGGACGAGGTGGCGCAGCAGCGGTTCGACCGGCTGCGGGAGCAGCACTTCCCGCCCGAGCGCAACCAGCTCGCCGCGCACGTGACGCTGTTCCATGCGCTGCCGGGCGAGCACCTCGACGCCGTCCGGGGCGATCTGGCGGAGGCCGCCGACCGGCCGGCGTTCGAGGTCGCGGTCACCGGGGTGCGGTTCCTCGGCCGCGGGGTCGCCTACTCGCTGTCGTCCCGCGAACTGGCCGGGCTGCGGGAGGGGCTCGCCTCGGCGTGGCAGCCGTGGTTGACCCCGCAGGACCGGCAGAAGCACGCCCCGCACGTCACCGTGCAGAACAAGGTGGCGCCCGACGTGGCGCGGGCGCTGCACCGGCGGCTGGCCGACGGCTTCGTGTCCGAGCAGATCCGGGCCCGCGGCCTGGGGCTGTGGCGCTACCTGGGCGGCCCGTGGGCGCCGATGGGCGAGCACCCGTTCCGCTGACCCCGTGTGCGCTCCTCGGTCGCTGGACGATCCGCCGGAGGAAGGCCACGATGGCGGAAGGCAGGAGGCGGAGAGCGATGGCACGCGGGGTCGACGTGGAGACCGAGACGGTCATCCGCCGTCCCCGGGACGAAGTCGCCGCCTACGCGGGCGACCCGGGCAACGCCCCGGAGTGGTACGCCCGCATCGATTCGGTCGAGTGGCGGACGGCTCCGCCTGTGGCCCTCGGGTCGCGGATGGACTTCGTGGCCCGGTTCCTCGGCCGGCGTCTGGCCTACACCTACGAGGTCGTGGACCTCGTGCCGGGGGAGCGTCTGGTCATGCGGACCTCGCAGGGTCCGTTCCCGATGGAGACCAGCTACGCCTGGCAGCCGATCGACGGGAGCAGCACGCGGATGACGCTGCGCAATCGCGGGAATCCCGCGGGCTTCTCCGTCCTCGCTGCGCCGTTCCTGGCCCACGCCGTCCGGCGGGCCAACCGCGCCGATCTCAGCCGTCTGCGGGAGCTGCTGGAGGGAGGCCGGGCGGCCTAGCTGCGCTTGGTGGCGACGAGCAGTCCCTCGCCGATGGGGAGGACGGCGGACACCAGGCCCTCGTCCTCCCGGATCGCGCGGCCGATCTCCCGCCAGGCGACCGTCTGCGGATCGCGGACGGTGCGGTCGGCGATGCGCCCGCCGGCCAGCAGCCCGTGCAGGGCCAGCGTGCCGCCGACCCGCACCAGGTCCAGCACCCCGTCCAGCTGGGCGGCGTACTCGCGCGGCGGTCCGGCGCAGACCACCATGTCGTAGGCGCCCGAGGAGAGCCGGGGGAGGACCTCGGCGGGCGTGCCGAAGATCAACCGGGTGCGGCCGGGGGGCACACCGGCGCCGGCGAACGCGGTGCGGGCGGCCCGCAGCTGCTCGGGATCGCCGTCCAGCGCGGTGAGGACGCCGTCGGGCCGCATCCCGCGCATGAGCCACAGGCCGGACAGCCCGCCGCCGCTGCCGATGGAGACCACCGCGCGCGCGCCCACGCTCGAGGCGAGGACGGCGAGGGTGGCGCCCACCGAGGGCTCGACCGGCGGGGGCCCCGGCAGCCGGGAGGCCCGTTCGCGCGCGGCGGCCATCTCCTCGGACTCGCCGGCGAAGCGGTCGGCGTAGGCGGCGCCCTCCGGGCCGCTCCCCGGCGGCGGTGGGTGGGCGCTCATCACCGGCCGAGGGTAGTGGCCGCACGCTCAGCGACGCCGCCGGACGCCCGAGCCGTGACCGAGCTGTGAGTTCACTGGGAAGGGTGTGCTGTGGGAACACCGCCCGCCCGGCCGTCCGTTGGACCTGGCGTGCGCCTGCATCGAGCCGTGCCCGCCCGCCCGTCCGACGCCGTTCGACTCGCCTCGGCCCCCGTCGGGGATACTGGTGCCGTGCCCGAGCCCGCGCGACCCGAGTCCGAGGGCTGGGTCGCGCCCACCTGGGAGCAGGTCGTGCGCGATCACTCGGCGCGCGTGTACCGCCTGGCCTACCGGCTCTCGGGCAACCCGCAGGACGCCGAGGACCTGACCCAGGAGACGTTCGTCCGGGTCTTCCGCTCCCTCGCCGACTTCTCGCCCGGCACCTTCGAGGGCTGGCTGCACCGCATCACGACCAACCTCTTCCTCGACATGGTGCGGCGCCGGCAGCGGATCCGGTTCGACGCCCTGCCCGAGGACACCGAGCGCCTGCCCGGCCGCGCGCCCAGCCCCGAGCAGGTCTACGCCGACACGCACCTCGACCCGCAGATCCAGGCGGCGCTCGACGCGCTCTCCCCGGAGTTCCGCGTCGCCGTCGTCCTCTGCGACATCGAGGGCCTCACCTACGAGGAGATCGCGGCGACGCTGGGCATCAAGCTGGGCACCGTGCGCAGCCGCATCCACCGCGGCCGCGTGCAGCTCCGGCAGGCGCTGGCCCACCTGGCGCCGGGCCGGGCGACCACCGAGGACGACGTGATCCTGGGAGGGGGCGGGGCGCGATGAGCATCCCCGAGAGCCACCTGGCACAAGAGGCGATCGCGGCCCTGGTCGACGGCGAGCTGACCGCCGGCCCCGCCGCGCGGGCCGCCCGCCACCTGACCGGCTGCCTGCAGTGCCGCATGGCGGTGCAGGCGCAGCGGGAGGCCAAGGACGCCCTGCACGCCTCGCAGGAGGTGGCGGTGCCCGGCGACCTCATGTCGCGGCTGCGCGCGATCCCCTTCACCGCGGACGTCCCGGGCGCCGGCGGTGGCCCGCTCTCGCTCGGCTCGGACCCGACCCGGCTCACCGTGCGTGACGGGTCCGGCGCCTGGGAGGTCGACCTCTCCCCGCAGGACCGCCCCCAGCGGCCCGACCACGCGCGGTGGCTGCGGCGCGGGCTGGTGGGCACGCTCGCCGGCCTGGGCGCGGGGGTCACCGCGCTCGCGTTGACCCTCCCGGGCGACGTCCCGGCCACGTCCGGCACCGCGGCGGACTCCGCCGTCCGCCAGCACACCGAGGTCGTCCCCCCGGTCGTGCGCACGCTCGACGTCGGGACGACGACCCCGCTCGACGCGGCGGGTGGCACACCCTGACGACCCCTGACGACCGGAGCGCGCCCACGCCGGAGGGTGCGCCCGCCGACGACGGGGCCTTCACGCGTCCCTCCGGGCAGGACGGGCCCTTCGGCGAGGTGCCCGACCGCCTCCCGCCGCGGGCCGCGACCTCTCCGCAGCCCGCCCCCGGCCACCAGGCCGCGTTCGGCCGCCCGGCCAGCGTGGGTGGCAGCTTCGCCGAGGACCGTCCGCGGCCGCCGGCCCGGCCCACCCCTCCGCCGCCCCCCGAGGCGGTGCTGCGCGCCTTCGCCCCGGCCGCTCAGGGTCAGCGGGGGCTGCAGGAGCCGCCGTCCGGCCGCCCGGGACGACGTCGCACCGCGTCAGGTCCGTGGTGGAAGCCGGACGCCCGCAGCGACCCGTGGCGCGACCCGTACTCACCGGCCGGGCTCAGCGCGCCGGCGGTCTACCCCGAGACCGCGGAGCAGTCCGGCCCGATCGTCGTCGACGGGCAGGGGCGGACGAAGGTCCGGCTGCGGGACCTCTCCGTGCGCCTGTCCGCGCTGGTCCTGCTCGCGGTCCTCCTCGTCGGGGCCGTCGGCGGCGGCGTCGGCTGGTTCCTCACCCGGGCGACGCCGGAGTCCCCGCTGCTGTCGCCCGGCACGACGCTGACCCAGGTCGACCCGGGCATCACCCGCGAGCCCGGCTCGGTCTCCGCGATCGCCGCCGAGGTGATGCCCGCGGTGGTCTCCATCGAGGTGCGCGTCGGCCAGTCGGGCGCGACCGGGTCCGGCGTGGTCATCGACGGCGACGACGGATACATCGTGACCAACAACCACGTCGTCTCCGGGGCCGACGGCGTGCAGGGTGCCGAGATCCGGGCGGTCTTCTCCGACGGCAGCGGCTCGGCGGCGCGCATCGTCGGCCGCGACCCCGCCAGCGACCTCGCCGTCATCAAGGTGGAGAAGCCGGAACTGGTCACCGCGACGCTGGGGAAGTCCGACAGCGTCGCCGTCGGCGACCCGGTGGTCGCCATCGGCTCCCCGCTCGGCCTGGCCGGCACGGTCACCAGCGGCATCGTCAGCGCGCTCGAGCGGCCGGTGCGCCTGGCCGGCGAGGGCAGTGACACCAACGCCGTCATCAGCGCGGTGCAGACCGACGCCCCCATCAACCCGGGCAACTCCGGCGGTGCGCTGGTCGACGGCACCGGCGCGCTCGTGGGCATCAACACCGCGATCGCCTCGCTCGGGGGCAACGGCACCACGGGCGGCTCGATCGGCCTGGGCTTCGCCATCCCGATCGACACCGTGCGGGACGTGGCCGAGCAGCTCATCTCCACCGGCAGCGCGGTGCACTCCTCGCTCGGGGTCAACGCCCGCTCGGTCACCGACGGCACCCGCGACGGCGCCCTGGTGCTCAACGTCGAGCCCGGCAGCGCCGCGGCCGACGCCGGCATCCGGGAGCGGGACGTGATCATCGCGGTCGCCGACGACCGGGTCGGCAGCTCCGAGGAGCTCGTCGTCGCCGTCGACCGGTTCGCGCCGGGCGAGGAGATCACCATCGAGGTCGTGCGCGGTGGCGAGTCCCAGGAGCTCCGGGCGGTCCTCGACGCCGCCTAGGCTGGAGGACGACGGAGAGGGGGCGGCATGTTCGACTCGATCGGCTGGGGCGAGATCATGGTCCTCGCCCTCGCGGCGCTGTTCATCTTCGGCCCCGAGCGCCTGCCGCACCTGGCCAAGGACGCCGCTGCCGGGCTGAAGAAGGTCCGCTCGGCGATCACCGGCGTCCGCGCCCAGGTCAACGAGAGCCTCGGCGACGACCTGCCCGAGCTCCGCGACCTGGACCTGCGCAAGTACCACCCGCGGACCTTCATCCGCAGCCAGCTCTTCGAGGACGACGAGCCGATGCCCGGGCGCTCCGGCAGCACCGCCGCCTCCGTCGCGCCGGTGGTCGCCCGGCCGCGGGACCGCGCGGTGCCGCCGCCGTTCGACCTCGACGCGACCTAGGCCCGCGCGGCTCCCGAGATCAGCACGCGCTCGCGGCTGCCTCCCGGGCCGGATGAACCGCCGTCACCGGGCGGTGATCTCCGGGGTGCTCGTCAGCGGTCCAGGCGGTCCCGGAGGGCGGCGATCCCGGCTTCGTCGACGCCCAGGCGGCGCAGGTAGCCCGACGTCGACCCGTACGTGGTCCTGACGTGCTCGAGCATCTGCCGGATGTCGCCGCCGTCCGGTCGTGCCGGGCTCTCCGACGTCCTCCGCTCCGACACCGACCCGCCCGGGACGAGGGCGTACTCGGCGGCGATGACGTCCGGGTCGACGCCGGCGAGGTCGAGCAGCAGCGCGATGACCATCCCGGTGCGATCGCGGCCGGCGCTGCAGGACACCAGCACCGGTCCCGGAGACCCGGTGGTCAGGGCGGTGAAGATGGCGGCGATGTGCGAGGCGTTGCGCTGGAGGCTGCTGCTGTAGATGTCCCCGAGCGTGCGGTAGCGGCTGAAGTCCTCGCGAGCTTCGGCGGCGGGATCGATCAGCGGCACCGACCGGTAGCCGGGCAGTTGCGCCAACGGATGTGGGCGGACGACCAGTTCATCGTGCGAACGCAGGTCGAGCACCGTCTCGAATCCGAAGGCATGGGCGGCCGTCAGTTGGTCGTCGTTCAGCTGCGCAGGCGTGTTCGCGCGGACGATGCGCCTCGGCGGGATGGCCCTGTCGTGGGGCAGGGGCAACCCGCCCAGATCGGCTGAGTTGGCGAAGCCGGGCAGCAACCCGCGGGGACGGGTGGCGCCGGAGACGTCCATGACGAGCGCTACGCGCGCGCGGCGTCCTGCTCGGCGGCCTGCTTCAGTCGCTGGAGCGTGCCGACGATGCCCTCGCGGTTGCGCTCGGGGAACTTGGCGGCGCGGACCATGGCGTCGGTGAACCGGTCGGCGCGCGAGGCGTCGAAGGTCTCGGTGACCGTCGTCCCGCCGTCGGCAGTGGGGGCGAGCTCGTAGCGCCAGCGGTTGGCGGTGAAGTGCCGCCAGGCGATCTGCCGGTCCGGCTCGAACTCGACCACGCGGTTGCGGATGACGTAGGGCAGGCCGAACAGCTTCATCCGGACGGTGAAGGTCTGCCCGGCCGCGGTCAGCCGCTCGGGTGCGCTGATCACCGCGCCGACCGATCCGGACCCGTCGATGCGCGAGTGCTGGCGGGGGTCGGCCAGGATCGCGAAGACGACCTCCGGCGGGGCGTTGACGGTGATGCTCTCGGAGATCAGCTTCTCGGTCACGCGGCAGACGCTAGGTGACCGGCCCCCGTCGCGTCCCGGCCCCCCTGCAGGGTCCCGCCGCGAGCGTGCGAGCGGCGGGGGCAGGGGGGTCCTTCTTCAGCGCTTGACGGGGGTCAGGCCCAGCGACATGCCGGAGAGGCCACGCTGGCGGCTGGCCAGCCCGTCGGCGATCTTGGTCAGCGCCTGCGCCGCCGGGGAGTCCGGATCGGCCAGCACGATGGGCGCACCGGCGTCGCCTGCCTCGCGGAGCCGGGTGTCCAGCGGGATCTGGCCGAGCACCGGCACGCGGGCGCCGAGGGTCTTGGTCAGCGCGTCGGAGACCGCCTCGCCACCACCGGAGCCGAAGATCTCCATGCGGGAACCGTCGGGCAGGTCCAGCCACGACATGTTCTCGATGACGCCGACGACCTGCTGGTGGGTCTGGGTCGCGATCGCACCGGCCCGCTCGGCCACCTCGGCGGCGGCCAGCTGCGGCGTGGTGACGATGAGGATCTCGGCGTTCGGCAGCAGCTGGGCGATCGAGATCGCGACGTCGCCGGTGCCCGGGGGGAGGTCCAGCAGCAGGACGTCCAGGTCGCCCCACCACACGTCGGCGAGGAACTGCTGCAGCGCGCGGTGCAGCATCGGCCCGCGCCACACGACCGGCGTGTTGCCGGGGGTGAACATGCCGATCGAGATCAGCTTCACCCCGAGGGCCTGCGGCGGCATGATCATGCTGTCGACCTGGGTCGGCTTCTCCTCGGTGCCCAGCATCCGCGGCACCGAGTGGCCGTAGATGTCGGCGTCCACGACGCCGACGGCCAGGCCGCGCTTGGCCAGCGCCGCGGCCAGGTTCACCGTGACCGAGGACTTGCCGACGCCGCCCTTGCCCGAGGCGACCGCGTAGACGCGGGTCAGCGAGCCGGGCTGGGCGAAGGGGATCACCGGGTCGGCGACGTCGGTGCCCCGGACGGTCTTGCGCAGCTCGGCGCGCTGCTCGTCGTCCATGACGTCCAGGCCGACCTGCACCGAGGTCACGCCCGCGACGGCGCCGACGGCCTGCGTCACGCGGTTGGTGATCGTCTCGCGCATCGGGCAACCGGCGACGGTCAGGTAGACCTCGACGCGCACGGACCCGTCCGCGGCGATCTGGACGTCCTTGACCATGCCCAGCTCGGTGAGCGGACGGTTGATCTCGGGGTCCTGGACGGTGGCCAGAGCGGCGGTGATGGCGTCGAGCGCCGGAGTGCCGGTCAGGGTGTCGGACATCGGTGCGTCTGTCTCCTTCGACGGGGGACCCGTCCGGCCACAGGCCTTCGCGCTACCTGCGCGCACGGGTCTGCGGCCACTGTACGGCGGCCCGTCGGCGGTGCCGCCGGTCGCCGGGGTGATCTGCTGCGCAGCCGCTGCCATGCTGCTGCGCATGACCGCGCCCGACGAAGCCCCGTCCCCGGCGGACGCCGCCGCCGAGCGGATCGAGGCCGGCCGCCTGATCCCCGCGACCCCCGCGGAGGTGTTCGCGGTGCTGCGCGATCCGCAGGGCCACGTCGACATCGACGCCTCCGGGATGCTCATGGACGCCGAGGGTGAACCGGTCTCCGCCGTCGGCGACCGGTTCCTCGTGCACATGGACCGGGAGGCGCTCGGCGACCTGCCGATGGGGGAGTACGACGTCGAGGTGGTCATCACCACCTTCGAGCCCGACCGCGAGATCGCCTGGACCATCGAGGGCACGATCAGGCCGCCGCTGCGGCACGTCTACGGCTACCGCCTGGAACCTGCCGACGGCGGCACGCGGGTCACCTCGTACTGCGACTGGTCGGACCTGCGCGAGGATCTGCGGCCCTTCCTGACCTTCCCGATCGTCCCGGAGAGCGCGCTCAAGGGGACGCTCGGCATCCTCGACCGCACGGTGCGGCGGCGGGCCCGCGCCGGGTCCGGCCCCGGGGGGAGCGACGCCTAACCTCGGCGGACGTGTCCGACCCGGCCCGCTCCCGCACGCTCCGTGACGCCGTCGGGCTGGGACTGGCCGTCGGCTTCTACGGCATCGCGTTCGGCGCGGCGTCCGACGCCGCGGGGCTCGGCATCTGGCAGACCATGACCCTGTCGGTACTCATGTTCTCCGGCGCCTCGCAGTTCGCGCTGGTCGGCGTCCTGGGGTCCGGGGGCAGCGCGCCGGCCGCCGTCGGCAGCGCCCTGCTGCTGGGCACGCGCAACACCGTCTACGGCGTGCGGATGGCCCCGCTGCTGGCTCCCCGCACCGCGCTCGGCCGGGCCGGCGCCGCGCACTGGGTCATCGACGAGACGACCGCGATGGCGGTGGCCGCGCCGGACCGGGAGCTCGGCCGGCTGGCCTTCTGGGCCACCGGGGCGACGATCTACCTCGGCTGGAACGTCATGACCCTGGTGGGCGCGCTCGGCGCCTCCGGGCTCGGCGAGACCGCGCAGGCCGCCCTGGACGCCGTCGTCCCGGCGGCCTTCCTCGCCCTGCTGTGGCCACGGCTGACGGCCCGGGGCTCGGCCGAGCCGGGTGCCCAGCGGCGGGTCGCGCTCGGGGGAGCCGTGGTCGCGCTGGCGCTCACCCCGTTCGTGCCCGCGGGCGTGCAGGTGATCGTCGCGGTCGTCGCCGTGGCGCTGGCCGGCCGGCCACGGACCACCGCGGAGCGCCCCGCATGAGCGGCGACACCCTGTGGACGGCGGTCGTCGTCGGCTCGGTCGGCTGCTACCTGCTCAAGCTGGCCGGTCTCTCGGTGCCGGCCGCCTGGGTGGAGCAGCCGTGGGTGGCCCGGGTCGTGGACTTCGTGCCGGCCGCGCTGCTGGCCGCCCTCGTCGCCGTCCAGGGCCTGACCACCGACGACCGCATCGTCGTCGACGGGCGGCTGGCGGGACTGGCCGTGGCGGCGCTGGCGCTGGCGCTGCGGGCGCCGTTCATCGTGGTGATCGCCCTGGCCGGGCTGACCGGCGCGGGCGTGCACCTGCTGTCCGGCTGACAGCATGGCCGGCGTGCTGGTCGTGGTGGGTGGGCTGCCGGGCGTCGGGAAGACGACGCTCGCCCGGGCCCTCGCGGCGGCCCTGCCCGCCGCGCACCTGCGGATCGACGCGTTCGAGGCGGCGCTGGTGCGGCAGGGGCTGGTCCCCACGCGGGACCGGGTCGGCCCGCACGGGTACGGACTGGCGCTGGCCGCCGCCGACACCTGCCTGCGCGCCGGCACCGACGTCGTGGTCGACGCCGTCTTCGACGTCGAGGTGTGCCGCGAGCCGTTCGCCGACCTGGCCGCCCGGTACGACGTGCCCGCGCTCTGGCTGCTGCTGACCTGCAGCGACCCGGTCGAGCACCGGCGGCGGGTGGAACAGCGCACGGCCGATCTCGAGGGGCACGTCGTCCCGACCTGGGCGCAGGTGCAGGCGCGGCGGATCGAGGCGTGGCAGCAGCCGCACACCGTCGTCGACACCGCCGGCGGCGACCCGGTGGCCGCGGCCCTGCGCGCCGTCCGGGGCTGAGGTCAGGCGACCGGGTCGGTCGCGGCCTCCCGCCGCTTCTTGTCCTTCTTCTTCCGGTCCCGGTCCTCGCCGTCGTCGGGCACCAGGCGGTTGAGCTCGCCGCGGATGAAGTCGCGGGTGGCCAGGTCGCCGACCGCGACGCGCAGCGAGGCGAGCTCCCGGGCCAGGTACTCGGTGTCGGCGCGGGTCGACGCCGCCCGCGACCGGTCCTCCTCCGCCTGCACGCGGTCCCGGTCGGCCTGCCGGTTCTGCGCCAGCAGGATCAGCGGCGCGGCGTAGGCGGCCTGGGTCGAGAACGCCAGGTTCAGCAGGATGAACGGGTAGGGGTCCCAGCGGAGGTTCACCGCGACCACGTTCAGCGTGATCCAGACGACCACGATGATCGTCTGGACGGCGAGGAAGCGGCCGGTACCGAGGAACCGGGCGATCCCTTCGGCGAAGGCGCCGACCGCGTCGGGGTTGAGCCGCAGGAACGCGGTGAACCGCCGGGGACCGCCACTGGGGACGTCGAGCCGCGGGCCGTCAGCCACGTCGGGCCCGCTCGCGCCAGTCGTCGGGCAGCAGGTGGTCGAGGACGTCGTCCACGCTGACCGCGCCCACGAGCCGGCCCTGGACGTCGACGACCGGGGCGGCCACGAGGTTGTAGGTGGCGAAGTAGTGGGTCACCTCGGCCAGCGGGGTCTCCGGGCGCAGCGGCTCGAGGTCGTCGAGGATGCCGCTGACCAGGCTGGACGGGGGTTCGCGCAGCAGCCGCTGGATGTGCGCGAGCCCGAGGTATCGGCCGGTGGGCGTGGCCGAGGGCGGGCGGCACACGTACACCTGGCTGGCCAGCGAGGGGGTGAGCTCCGGCTCCCGCACGCGGGCCAGCGCCTCGGCGATCGTCGCGTCCGGGGAGAGGATGACCGGCTCGCTGGTCATCATTCCGCCGGCGGTGTCCTCGGAGTACTTGAGCAGCTGGCGCACCGGCTCGGCCTCGTCGGGTTCCATCAGCTCCAGGAGCCGGTTGCGGTCGACGTTGGACAGCTCCGACAGCAGGTCGGCGGCGTCGTCGGGGTCCATCTCCTCGAGGACGTCGGCGGCCCGGCTCTCCTCCAGCGTGCCCAGGATGACGACCTGGTCGGCCTCGGGCAGCTCGCCCAGGACGTCGGCCAGCCGCTCGTCGTCCATCGCCTCGGCGACCTCGTGCCGGCGCTTGATGGGCAGCTCCTGCAGCGCGTGCGCCATGTCCGCGGCGTTGAGCTCCCGGTAGGTGGCGATCAGCGCCTCGGCGCCCTGCCCGGTCTCCGGCAGCGCCAGCCCGGCGACCTCGTCCCAGGCCAGGGTGTGCAGCTGGCCGCGCCGTCCCAGCCGGCCCGGCTCCTGGACGGCGAGCTTGGACAGCTGCCAGTCGCCGGTGCGGGTCTGCTCGATGCCGGCGTCGACGACGTGGGCGGGCTTGCCGCTCTCCAGGATCTGCACCGAGCGGTCCAGCAGCTCGCCCAGCACCAACGTCTCGCCGGCCCGCTGCTCGAAGCGCTTGAGGTTGAGGGTGCCCGAGGCGAGCATCACCGCGCCCGGGTCGAGCGCGGTGACGCGGCCCATCGGCACGAAGATCCGCCGGCGGGCGACGACCTCGACGACGAGGCCCAGCACGCGCGGGCACGCGGTGCCCATGCGCAGGGCGACGACGGTGTCGCGCACCTTGCCGACGCGGTCACCGTTGGGGTCGAACACGGTCAGCCCGGCCAGCCGGGAGACGTACGCCCTGGTCACCGTGGTCACGGGCTCCTCCTCGCTGGGGCTCGTCGGCCCCCTGGGCGGGGGTGCTCTGCCTGCTGCGCGCCCTCGCAGTCGCGGTCGCCGAGGGGGAGGCTACCGTCGGCGCCGTGAGCGGCCGGGACTCGCTGGATTACGAGATCGTCGACGTGTTCGCGCCGCGCGCGTTCGCCGGCAATCCGCTGGCCGTCGTGCACGACGCCGACGCGCTGACCACCGGGCAGTGCCAGGCGCTGGCCAACGAGTTCCACCTCTCCGAGACCTCGTTCCTGTGCGCCCCGACCGCACCAGGCGCCAGCTACCGGGTGCGGATCTTCACCCCGTACGCCGAGCTGCCCTTCGCCGGTCACCCGAGCGTCGGTGCGGCGCACACGCTGGTGCGCGCGGGCCGGCTGCCGGCGGGCACGCTGCGCCAGGAGTGCGGCGCCGGGGTGCTCGACGTCGTGGTCGACGACGACGGCGCGACGCTCTCCGGCGGGATGCCGACGCTCGAGGACGGCCCCGCGGCCGAGGAGCTGGCCCGCGCCATGGGACTGGGCGTGGACGACCTCACCGGTGTGCCGGTCGAGGTCGCCGGGTGCGGCCTGCCCTTCGCCCATCTCTCCGTGCGCCCCGACGCCGTCGACCGCGCCGTCCCGCACCCCGCCGCGCTGCGCGGGCTGGCCGTGGGGGAGGGCGTGTCGGTGCTCTCCTGGGACGCGACGACGGCCACCGCCTACGCCCGCGTCTTCGCCTCCGACATCGCCTGGGCCGAGGATCCGGCGACCGGCTCGGCGGCCCTGGGCACGGGCGTCTGGCTCGTCGAGAGCGGCCTGGTCGCCGGCGACGGGACGACGTCGTACACCGTCCGGCAGGGCGAGGCGATGGGGCGGCCGTCGCTGCTCGGGTGCACGGTCGCCGCCGCCGCCGGGAGGGCCACCGCCGCCACGGTCCGCGGGACGGTCGTGCCGGTCGCGAGCGGCCGCATCCGAGTGCCGCAGGGGTGAGCGACCCCGCTCCTCCCGCACCCCGCCCGGTCCCGCTCGCGCCCTCGAGCGGCGCCGCGTCGTCCTGGGCGGTCCAGCGCCCCGGGGGCCGCGACGTCGTCCTGATGGGCATCGCGGTCCTCGGCGTCTCGATGTCGGGCCCGCTCACCGCGCTCGTGGTCGCCCCGGTGCTGGCGGTGGCCTTCTGGCGCAACGCCGTCGGCGCCGCCGTCCTGCTGCCGGTGCTGCTGACGCGGGAGCGGTCGACCCTGCACGGGCTGACGCTGCGCGACCTGCGCAGCTCGGTCGTCGCCGGGCTCTTCCTGGCCGCGCACTTCGCCGCCTGGCTGCCCAGCCTGACGATGACCACGGTCGCCGCCTCCACCGCGCTGGTCACCACCACCCCGATCTGGACGGCGCTGGCCGCCCGGTTCGTCGGCGTGCGGCTGCCGGCCACCGTCTGGTGGGGGCTCGTGCTCGCCGTCGGGGGAGCGGGGCTCATCGCGGGCGTGGACGTGTCGGTCAGCCTGGAGGCGCTGGCCGGTGACGGGCTGGCGCTGCTCGGGGCGATCTTCGCGGGCGGGTACGTGCTGGCCGGTGCCCGGGCGCGCGAGCGGCTGTCCACCTCGGCCTACGCCGTCGTCGCCTACTCGGTCTGCGCCGCGGCGGTGGCGCTCGGCGCGCTGCTCTTCGACGTGCCCCTGCTCGGGATGAGCGCGCACGACTGGCTGCTCATCGCCGGCATCACCTTCTGCGCCCAGCTGCTGGGGCACACGCTGCTGAACCTGGTGCTGTCGACGGTCGGCCCGACGATGGTCAGCCTGGTCATCCTGCTGGAGGTGCCCGGCGCCACGCTGGTCGCGTTGGTGCTCCTGCAGCAGGCGCCGCCCCTGCTCGCGCTGCCCGGGATGCTCGCCGTCGTCGCCGGGGTCGCCCTCGTGGTGCGCGGCAGCCGCCCGACGACGCTGGTCGAACCCGCGACCTGAAGCCGCCCTGCCACCCCCTGGAAGTTGATCATCGCCGGCTGGCGGTGCCCACCCGCGTGTCGGCCGACCACATGACGATGATCAACAGTGGGTGAGCGGGTCGAAAAGGCCGTCGCTACGCTCCGGGGCGACCGATTTCGTCGACTCCAGCACGCGGAGGCACTGTGGCCGAGCTCCGATCCCGCCGTTCCAACCTGGCCGTTCCCGGCAGCAACCCCCGGTTCCTCGAGAAGGCCAAGGGCCTGCCCGCGGACCAGGTGTTCCTCGACCTCGAGGACGCGTGCGCGCCGCTGGCCAAGCCCGGTGCCCGCAAGAACATCGTCGCGGCCCTGAACGAGGGCGGCTGGGGCGACAAGATCCGCACCGTCCGGGTCAACGACTGGACGACGGAGTGGACGTTCCAGGACGTGCTCGAGGTCGCCGGCGGCGCCGGTGCCAACCTCGACGCGATCATGCTGCCGAAGGTCCAGGACGCCGCCCAGGTCAAGGCGCTGGACATGCTGCTGACCCAGATCGAGAAGGCCAACGGCTACGAGGTCGGCAAGATCGGCATCGAGGCGCAGATCGAGACCGCGCAGGGCCTCATCAACGTCAACGACATCGCGTTCGCCAGCGACCGCATCGAGACCATCATCTTCGGCCCCGCCGACTTCATGGCCTCGATCAACATGAAGTCGCTGGTCGTGGGCGCGCTGCACCCCGACTACCCGGGCGACCCGTTCCACTACATCCTCATGCAGATCCTCATGGCCGCCCGCGCCCGTGGCGTGCAGGCCATCGACGGCCCCTTCCTGCAGGTGCGCGACGTGCCCGCGTTCGAGGAGGTCGCCAAGCGCTCGGCGATGCTGGGCTTCGACGGCAAGTGGGTCCTGCACCCGGGCCAGATCGACGCCGCGAACGAGATCTACGCGCCGTCGCAGGAGGACTACGACCACGCCGAGCTCATCCTCGACGCCTACGACTGGGCGACGTCGGAGGCCGGTGGCAAGAAGGGCTCGGCGATGCTCGGCGACGAGATGATCGACGAGGCCAGCCGCAAGATGGCGCTGGTCATCGCGGGCAAGGGCCGCGCCGCCGGGCTCTCCCGGACGTCGTCCTTCACGCCCCCCGAGAGCTGATCCCCCCTCTTCAGGCATAGGAAGCTCTACCTACGGATCCCACCGCGAATCCGTAGGTAGAGCTTCCTTTGCCTTGTGCCCTCAGTAGCCCTCGTTGGCCAGCGCGATGACGGCGATCAGCCAGACGACGATCATCAGGACGAAGAAGGCGGTCACGATCCCGCCGACGATGATCCCGGCGAGCGCGAGGCCGTCGCCGTCCTCGTGCGTCCGCTTGATCTGGCGACGCGCCATGATCCCGGTGACCAGACCGGCCGGCGCGAAGACGAAGGCCAGCACCAGCGACAGGATGGCCAGCGAGTTGGTCGGCCGCCCGTAGGGATAGCCGTAGGCGGGCTGCCCGTACGGCGGCTGCGCGTACTGGCCCTGGGCGTAGGGAGCCTGGCCGTACGGCGGTGGTCCGTACTGCCCCTGGTCGTAGTGGCCCGGCCCGTAGCGGGTCTCGTCGTACTGAGGCGGACCGAAACCGGGCTGGCCGTAGCCGGGCTGTCCGTAGCCGGGCTGGCCCGGGGGCTGCTCGCCGGGGTACCGGCCCCCGTGGGCGGTGGTGCTGCCGTCGTCCGGCGTGCTCATCGGATCTCCTCCTGCTCGCCCGCGGGGCCGCTGGGGCTACTCCACCACGACGACCGACCCGGCCACCGGCACGGCGCGCTGGCCACCACGCCGCGAGCCCGGCGCAGGGGTGGCTCATACTTCCCGGTAACTACGGACACCGGAGTCCCCGGAGGAGACCGATGACCCGCTTGGCCCAGACCGCGGACCTGACCGACATCCAGCGCGAGATCCTGTCGACCGTTCGGAGCTTCGTCGACCGCGAGATCATCCCGCACGCGCAGGAGCTCGAGCACGGCGACACGTACCCGCAGGAGATCGTCGACGGGCTCAAGGAGCTCGGCATCTTCGGCCTGATGATCCCCGAGGAGTACGGCGGCCTCGGTGAGTCGCTGCTGACCTACGCCCTCGTGGTCGAGGAGATCGCCCGCGGCTGGATGAGCGTCTCGGGCGTCATCAACACCCACTTCATCGTGGCCTACCTGCTGCGCCAGCACGGCACGCAGGAGCAGAAGGACCACTACCTGCCGCGCATGGCCACCGGCGAGGTGCGCGGCGCCTTCTCGATGTCCGAGCCCGGCCTGGGTTCCGACGTCGCCGCCATCCGCACCAAGGCGACGAAGAACGCCGACGGCGACTACACGATCAACGGCCAGAAGATGTGGCTGACCAACGGTGGCAGCTCCACCCTGGTCGCCGCGCTGGTCCGCACGGACGAGGGCGCCGAGCGCGCGCACGAGAACCTGACGACCTTCCTCATCGAGAAGCCGGCCGGCTTCGGCGAGGTCAAGCCCGGGCTCACCATCCCCGGGAAGATCGACAAGATGGGCTACAAGGGCGTCGACACCACCGAGCTGGTGTTCGACGGCTACGCGGCCAAGGCCTCCGAGATCCTCGGTGGGGTCCCCGGCAAGGGCTTCGCGCACATGATGGACGGCGTCGAGGTCGGCCGGGTCAACGTCGCTGCCCGCGCCTGCGGCATCTCGATCCGCGCCTTCGAGCTGGCCATCGCCTACGCGCAGCAGCGGGAGACGTTCGGCAAGCCGATCGCCCACCACCAGGCGATCGCCTTCCAGCTGGCCGAGATGGCCATCAAGGTCGAGGCCGCCCACCTGATGATGGTCAACG
Organism: uncultured Actinomycetota bacterium; assembly: GCA_963747895.1. Lineage (GTDB taxonomy): Bacteria > Actinomycetota > Actinomycetes > Mycobacteriales > Geodermatophilaceae > Blastococcus. Next base: position 49,280 of record CAVVGX010000006.1, on the reverse strand, counting down.
CCGCCCGTCTCAAGGACGCCGGCAAGCGCAGCGACGTCGAGTCGGGCATGGCCAAGACGCTGGCCAGCGAGTACTGCGCCGAGGTGACCACGCAGTCCTTCCGCATCCACGGCGGCTACGGGTACTCCAAGGAGTACGAGATCGAGCGGCTCATGCGCGAGGCGCCCTTCCTGCTCATCGGCGAGGGCACCAGCGAGATCCAGAAGACGATCATCAGCCGCGGCCTGCTCAAGGAGTACAAGATCAAGAGCTGAACCGCTGAACCCAGGAGGCCCAGGACCGCACCGGTCCTGGGCCTTCTGGGTTCACCGGTCGGGTCACCGGCCCCGGCGGTGGTGTAGTCAGGACGCATGCGCGCAGCTGGAGTGACCGAGTTCGGTGGGCCCGAGGCCCTGCACATCGTCGACGTCGAGCCCGAGCCCTTGGGTCCCGGTCAGGTGCGCCTCCGCGTGCAGGCCGCGACCGTGAACCCGACCGACACCTACGGCCGCTCCGGTGTGTACGCCGGGCGCGACCCGATCAAGACCCCGCCGTGGGTGCCCGGGATGGACGTCGCCGGGGTCGTCTCGGAGCTGGGGGAGGGCGTCGACCACCTCGCCGTCGGCGACCTGGCGATGGGGATCGTCCTCCCGTTCGGCCCGTACGGCGCCTACCGCGAGGACAAGGTGCTGCCGGGCGACTCCGTCGTCCGCGCGCCCGAGGGTGTCGACGCCGTGGCCGCGGCCACCCTGCCGATGAACGGGCTCACCGCCCGCCTGTCGCTGAACCTGATGGAACTCGCCCCCGGCCAGGTCATCGCGGTGACCGGGGCGGCCGGCGCGTACGGCGGCTACGTGGTGCAGCTGGCCAAGGCCGACGGGCTCACCGTCGTCGCCGACGCCTCGGAGGCCGACGAGCAGCTGGTGCGCGACCTCGGCGCCGACGTCGTCGTCCGGCGTGGGGACGACGTCGCGGACCGCATCCGCGAGCACTACCCCGAGGGCGTCGACGGGCTGGCCGACGGCTCGGTGCAGGACGAGCTCGTGCTGCCCGCGGTGAAGGACGGCGGCGCGGTGGCCACGGTCCGCGGCTACCGCGGGAACGGCGAGCGGGGCGTGCGGGTCTTCCCGACGCGGGTGAACAAGATCGCCCAGGACCGTGCCGCGCTCGACCGGCTGCGCCAGCAGGTGGAGGAGGGTGCGGTGACGCTGCGGGTGGCGCGGGCGATCCCGGCCGAAGACGCCGCGGAGGCGCACCGGCTGCTGCAGGCCGGCGGCATCCGCGGACGGCTCGTCCTGACCTTCTGAGAGGTCCGGGGGCCTACCTCCGGGCGTTCATGGGCAGCCAGACGGCGAGGCCCATGATCAGCATGGCCAGCGGCACGTGGACGGCGACGACGCCGCGCGAGTCCTCGATCGCCAGGCCGAGGAACATCTCGGCGAGCAGGAGGACGAACAGCAGCGTCGTCCCCACCAGGACGGGCACCCGGTGACGCAGCCAGACGAAGGCGGCGACGGTGGCGAGCAACGCCACCGTCACCGTCGCCTGGGCCCCGTACTCGTGCACGTCGACCCAGGTCTCGGCGTCGTCGCCCCCGCGGAGGAACAGGCCGGCCCAGAGGGCCTGCAGCAGCACGCCGAGCGAGGTGAGACCCACCAGGGCGCTGTGCACGGGGTGCGTGCGGCGGGCGGTGGTCGTGGCGGTGGCGTCGGCCATGGGTGTCGTTCTCCTCGTCCGTGGTGGGCGGGCCCGATCCTGCCGTCAGACACCGACGAAGCGGCCACGACTCCCCGCGCGGGCTGCCCCCGGTGTGGCCCGCCGATGTGACCCGTGCCATGGTCGGCGGGTGAACGGCGCACAGGCACTGATCCGGACCTTGGTCGACGCGGGCGTGGACGTCTGCTTCTCCAACCCAGGCACCTCCGAGATGCACTTCGTCGCAGCCCTGGACGACGTGCCCGACATGCGCGGGGTGCTGACGCTCTTCGAGGGCGTCGCCACCGGCGCGGCCGACGGGTACGCGCGCATGGCGGGGCGGCCGGCGGCCACGCTGCTGCACCTCGGCCCCGGGCTGGGCAACGGGCTGGCCAACCTGCACAACGCGCGCCGCGGCCGGGCGCCGCTGGTCAACGTCGTGGGTGACCACGCGCGCTCGCACAAGCGCCTGGACGCCCCGCTGGAGTCCGACATCGACGCCATCGCCGGCACCGTGTCCGGCTGGGTCCGCCGGTCGCTGTCCCCGGCCGACGTGGCCGGCGACGCCGCGGAGGCGGTCGCGATGGCGAAGAAGACCGGCGTCGCCACGCTGATCCTCCCGGCCGACGTGTCGTGGGAGGAGGGCGCCGAGCCCGCCACCCCGCTGCACGTCCGGCACCGGCCGCACGCCGCGCCGGCGCTGATCGAGGGCATCGCGAAGGTCGTGGCCTCGGGCGAGCCGACGGTGATCTTCCTGGGCGGTGACGTCATGGCGTCCCCCGAGGGCCAGCTGGCCGCGGCACGGGTCGCCGCCGGCACCGGCGTGCGCCTGGTGGCCGAGACCTTCCCCGCGCGCACGGCCCGCGGGGCGGGGCTGCCCGACCTGCACCGCCTGCCCTACCCGCCGGAGATGGCGATGGCGGCGCTGGAGGGCACCAAGCACCTCGTGCTGGCCGGCGCCACGGCGCCGGTGCACTTCTTCGCCTACCCCGGCTTGCCCGGGCACCCGGTGCCCGAGGACTGCACGGTCCACGTGCTGAGCCTCCCGGGCGAGAACGGTGTCGCCGCACTGGAGGCGCTGGCCGAGCTGGCCGCACCGGGCGCCGAGCCGGAGGTCATGGAGCGGGAGACCCCCGAGCTGCCCAGCGGCCCGCTCAACCCGCGGGCGATGGCCGCGGTGGTCGGCGCGCTGCTGCCGGAGAACGCGATCGTCGTCGACGAGGCGCTGACCTCGGGCGCGGGCCTCACCGAGATGACCTCGGCGGGTCCGCGGCACGACTGGCTGTCGCTCACCGGCGGCGCCATCGGCGACGGGCTCCCGATGGCGCTGGGCGCGGCCGTGGCCTGCCCGGACCGGCCGGTGATCGGCATCCAGGCCGACGGCAGCGCGATGTACACGATCTCCGCGTTGTGGAGCTACGCCCGCGAGCAGGCGAACATCACGACCATCATCTGCGACAACGGCTCGTACGCGATCCTCGAGCACGAGCTGGCCCGCGTCGGCGCGGCCAGCGACGGCGAGCGGGCGCGCAAGCTGCTCGACCTCACCGGGCCGGCGCTCGACTTCGTCTCCATCGCGCAGGGGATGGGCGTCCCGGCGTCCCGCGCAGGAACCGCCGAGGAGCTGGCCGAGCAGGTGCGGCACGCGCTGGCCGAGCCCGGCCCGCACGTCGTCGTCGCCACCCTGCGGTAGCCCCGGCTCCCGACCCGGCCGCGGCACGGGCCGGGGGAGCGGGGTTCCGAGCCGGCGAGTCCGGGCGGTCGGCGCACGCACGTGCGCCGACCGATGGATCAGTGCTTCCTGCTGCCGTGCGTCAGGTTCTCCATCTGCGAGGACGTGTCGGCGGCGTTCCGCTTGTCCTGCCGCTTCTCCTTGATGGACTTGCCGGCGGGCTTCTTGGCTGTCGAGTGCTTCGGGGACTTGTCACCCATGGCGTGCGCTCCGCTCATCGGAAGCCTGGACGGCTCCGTGGGACGACGCTACGCGCCCGACGGGCCCCCGCGGTTGCGCCGAGGCGCGCGGGGCCCGGCAGACTGCGGCCGTGGAGAATCTCGCGCATTCGTCGTCCGTCGTCGTCCGTGCCACGCCGGAGGCGGTGTACGACCTCGTGTCCGACGTGCCCCGCACCGGCGAGTGGAGCGCGCAGTGCCGCGAGTGCTCGTGGGACGACGACGGCGGCCCGCGGGTGGGCGCCTGGTTCACCGGACGCAACGAGGTGCCCGGGCGGACCTGGGAGACCCGCAGCGAAGTGATCGTCGCCGACCGGGGCCGGGAGTTCGCCTGGCTGGTCGGCGGGAAGTACGTGCGCTGGGCGTTCAGCATGGAGCCCGTCGACGAGGGCACGCGGCTGACCGAGTCGTGGGAGTTCCTGCCCGACGGGATCGCCCTGTTCCACAAGCTCTACGGCGACGCCGCCGAGGAGCAGATCGCCGACCGGACCCGCGCCGCGCACGAGGGCATCCCGCAGACCCTCGACGCGGTCCGGCGGATCGCCGAGGCCGGCTGAGCGGGGCAGGCGGGTCAGCCGAGCAGCGAGAGCACGTTCTTCGCCGTCGACTGCGCCTGGCTCAGCATCGCCGTCCCGGCCTGGCTGAGCACCTGGTTACGGGTGAAGGCAGCCATCTCCTGGGCCATGTCGGCGTCCCGGATGCGGGACTCCGATGCCGTCAGGTTCTCCACCGAGACCGACAGCCCCGCGGCGGTGTGCTCGAACCGGTTCTCCATCGCGCCCAGGTAGGCGCGTACCGAGGAGACCCGGTCGATGAGCTCCCCGGTGGTGGCGGCATAGGCCGGTGGCCAGTACCTCGGGGTCAGGGCGATCGAGTCGGCCGCGGTCGACGCCGGGCCCGGGGTCGCGCCGGTGAGCAGGAGGCCGCTCGGTGTGCTGGCGAAGGCCGTGCCCAGCCCGCCCGTGACGGCGGCGTTCAGCCGGTCGAGGTGGTCCTGCGGGGTGACCGCGCCGGTGTAGTCGACCGAGCCCAGGTCGAAGGTCGTCCCGCCGTAGGCGACGGTGCCGGCCAGCGTGCGGAACTCGCCCGGTGCGTCGGTCGGCGAGCTGAAGTCGCCGTCCAGCGTGAGCCGGCCGGTGGCCGGTGTCCCCTGTGCGGCGGACACGGCCGAGTAGGAGGTGGCCAGGGCCTCGAGCCCGCTGCCGACGGACAGCAGTAGGCCCGCCAGGTTGAGTGGCCGACCGTCCTCCGGGAGGGTCACGCGCACGGTGTCCCCCGGGGCGGCCCCCACCTGGAAGTCGCGGTCGAAGGTGCCGTCGAGCAGCGGGATCCCGTTGTAGGTGGTGGTCCGGGCGATGCGGTCGAGCTCGGAGCGCAGTCCGCGCAGCTCGGTCTGGATGGCTGCGGTGGCGGTGCTGTCGAGGGCGCCCTGGTTGTTGCGCTGGACGGTCAGGTCGCTCCAGCGCTGAAGGATCGACGACGTCTCGGCGAGCGCGCCTTCGGCGGTCCGGAGGACGTTGATGCCGTCCTTGATGTTGCGGAGGGCGACGGTGCCGCCGCGGATCTGCGAGCGGAGGCCCTCGGCGATGCTGAGCCCGGCCGCGTCGTCGGCGGCGGAGTTGATCCGGAGCCCGCTGGACAGCCGGCGCAGGGAGACGGTCATGGCCTCGTCGCTGCGGGCCAGGCTCCGCTGGGTGTTGATCGCCGCGATGTTGGTCGCGACGCTCAGTCCCACGTTGCCTCCTCCACGGTCCTGCCGACGCTCTGACTTCGGCCCGGACGCGGCGATCTTGATCCGAATCGAGGCATTGGTGTCTCGGTTGCTCGGGTCGGCCGTCGTTCACCCGCGCGGGTGGACCTGGCCGCCGCCGTCCACAACAGGCGTCTGGCTGCCGTGCGTCCGGTTCTCCATCTGTGGACGCCTGGCACGAGTTCGTCGTCGCCGCTCCGCCGGACGCCGTAGGACCAGGACGTCCCGCAGCGCTGCAGCCCGCCCGTGCCGCCGGCGGGAGGGGGACGTGACCGCCGGCGTCCACACGGTCGGCCAGTCGTTCCGGCAGTGCAACGCCGGGGATCGCGGCCGGGCTCAGACGGGCAGCGGGATCCGGAAGAAGCGTGGCCGGTAGAGCCGCGGGTCGTCCAGGATCACCCGGGCGTCCACGTTGTTCTGGCTGTAGGAGACGACGATCGATCCGCGCTGCGGCATCAGGTCCGGATGGGCGAGCGGCATGTAACGCAGCATCCCGGTGGATGCCTCCGACGGCATGTGTGCGGCCACGACGTCGGCGGTGAACGGGCCCGTGGGCGCCGGCGCCGTCCAGATGGTCAGGTCCGTGCCGAGCACCTCGTCGCGCTTGCTGATCGCGTACCAGCGTCCGTCCCTCGTGAAGACGCTGAGGCTCTGGGACACGCCTCCGTAGTCGCCGATGAGCTCCGCCGCCGCTTCGGGATCGGTTCCCCACTCCGACCCGTCCCAGTACTGCCACCGGTCGGGATCGAGGTAGTCGGCGGGGCGGGTGCGGGCGACCTGGAGGCCGAACCCGGAGCCGCCGGACGACGGACGCGCGGTTCCGTAGAGGTACACCCAGCCGTCCGCGACGGCGGTCGCCGCTCCCCAGGCGGGCCGGGCCGGATCGACGTCGTCGGCACCGAGGTCCTTCCGGCCGAGCAGGCGCGGGGAGTCACCGTGCGGGACGAGGAACACCGCGGCGGAGGGACCCAGGACCTCGAAGGAGAAGATGCTGCCGAACGGGCCGTCCGTGCTCCGGACCCGCTGGGCGGACACCCCGATGAGGTCGTATCCGATGCCGCCGAGGCGGACGGCCGACATGGGCCAGTAGCCGACTCCATCGGCCCGGTCCGGGATGACCGGGCCCTGGTCCCGGGGGACGACGACCTGGGCGCAGCGGTGGTCCAGCACGAGCATGGAGTTCCGCACCAGACCGAGGTGGCCGTTCGGGAACCGGCCGGCGCCCGGGTCGAGCAGGCCTGCCAGCGGCGTGACGCGGAGCGTGTCGGCGAAGACGAACAGGTGGCGGCCGTCGAGCAGTTCGACGCTGGCGCCCACGTCGCCGCCCTGCCACTGCGGGGTGTCGAGGACCTGGGAGACGAACGTGTCCAGCTGGTCCACCGTGTCGATCGACCCGCCGGGCAGGCACTGGACGCCGTAGGCGGTGCCGTGGATGCGGGGAACCGGGGCGAGCAGCGCCGCGACGAGGAGGATGCCCGTGACCGGGGCGAGCACCCAGGTCCGCCACGTCCGGAGCGTCGACCGTCCCACCCCGCGGCCCCTCTCGGACTGCCGTCGGCCTGCCCGGCGCAACACCGGCGACCGTCGTGCCGGTCATGGTGACACGTCGCGACCTGTCAGCTCGTGCCCACGGCTGCGGAAGCCGGTCGATCAGGACGCCGGCGGCGCGCCGGGACCGGACGCCCCGGCACACCGCCCGCTCGGCGGGTGGAGGTGACGTGGGCCGTTGGCTGGATCCCGTCGCCAAGGTCGAGGCGTGCGGTCCTGCAGGGGCCGGTGTACATCCCGCGGCTTCACCCGCGCGGGTGGACCTTGGCTCTGTCGTCCACAGGATGGCCTCCGAGCGCCGCGCCGGACTGATCCGTTCTCCTACAGTCCGGCCGTGGCGAGCGCTCTGGACGTGGTGGACGGCGAGGTCCGCGAGCTCATCCGCCGCCGTGGGCTGGACCCGTTCACCGATCCGGGGCCGGTTCGGCTGCTCGTGCGCGACGTGGTCGCCGACTACTCCGAGCGATCACTGACCTCGGCGCTTCCCCCGATCGGCGACACCGAGTCCGTGGTCCGCGACGTGCTGGACCGCGTGGCCGGGTTCGGGCCGCTGCAGCGCTACCTCGACGACCCCGAGGTCGAGGAGATCTGGGTCAACGAGCCGGGTCGGGTGTTCATCGCGCGGCGCGGCCGGTCGGAGCTGACGACGACGATCCTGGCGCCGGGCGAGCTGGCCGACCTGGTCGAGCGGATGCTGCGCACCTCGGGCCGGCGGATCGACATGTCGACGCCGTTCGTCGACGCGACGATGCCCGACGGCTCCCGGCTGCACGTGGTCATCCCGGACATCACCCGCCGGCACATGGCCGTCAACATCCGCAAGTTCGTGCTTCAGGCCCACTCCCTCGACGAGCTGATCGCCCTGGGCACGATCACGGTGCAGGCGGCCCGCTTCCTCGAGGCGGCGGTCGCGGCCGGACTCAACGTGCTGGTCTCGGGCGGCACACAGGCCGGGAAGACGACGCTGCTCAACTGCCTGTGTGCCGCGATCCCGGCGCAGGAGCGGGTGATCACCTGCGAGGAGGTCTTCGAGCTGCGGGTGCCGCTGCCCGACGTCGTCTCCATGCAGACCCGCCAGCCGAACCTGGAGGGCGCCGGGGAGATCCCGCTGCGCCGGCTGGTGAAGGAGGCGCTGCGGATGCGGCCCTCCCGGATCGTCGTCGGCGAGGTGCGGCAGGAGGAGTGCCTCGACCTGCTGATCGCGCTGAACTCCGGCCTGCCCGGCATGTGCACGCTGCACGCCAACAGCGCCCGCGAGGCCGTGGTGAAGATGTGCACGCTGCCGCTGCTGGCCGGCGAGAACATCGGCACGGCCTTCGTCGTCCCCACCGTCGCCTCCAGCGTCGACCTGGTCGTGCACGTCGGCACCGACGCCTCCGGTCACCGGCGGGTGCGGGAGATCGTGGCGCTGCCCGGGCGCGCCGAGGGCGGCGTCATCGAGACCGCTGACGTCTTCACCAGCCGTGACGGGCGGCTGGTGCGTGCCGACGGGTACCCGCCGCACGCCGACCGCTTCGCCGCCCGGGGCTTCGACCTCGCCGGGCTGCTGGCATGACCGGGCAGCCGCGATGACGCAGTCCGGCGCACTGCTCGGGTTCCTGCTCGGCCTCGGGCTGCTGCTGATCTGGCGCAGCGGTCCGCGGGCCCCCCAGCGGTCGACGGCGGTCAAGCTACCGGGACGCACGCAGCAGCTGCTCGGAGCGGCGGGGCTGACCGGCGTCAACGCCGCCCAGTTGGTCGCGCTGCAGATCGGGCTCGGGCTGGTCGTGCTCGTCGTCGTCCTGCTGGCCACCGGCACGGTGACGGTGAGCCTGGCGTTCGGGCTGTTCGGCTTCGCGCTGCCGTACGCGCAGGTGCGCCGGCTGGCGGCGAAGCGCCAGGCCGACCTGCGCGAGGTGTGGCCCGAGGTGGTGGACAACCTCTCCTCGGCGGTCCGGGCCGGCATGTCGCTGCCCGAGGCGCTGTCGGCGCTGGGCACCCGAGGCCCGGAGGTGCTGCGCCCGCCCTTCGCCCGGTTCGCCGCCGACTACCGCTCCAGCGGCCGGTTCGGCGTCGGGCTCGACCGGCTCAAGGACGACCTGGCCGACCCCGTCGGCGACCGGATCGTGGAGACGCTGCGGGTGGCGCGCGAGGTGGGCGGCACCGACCTCGGCCGGGTCCTGCGCACGCTGTCCACCTTCCTGCGCGAGGACGCCCGTGCGCGCGCGGAGCTGGAGACCCGGCAGGGCTGGGTCGTCTCGGCCGCGCGGCTGGCGGTCGCCGCGCCGTGGGTCGTGCTCCTGCTGCTGGCCACCCAGTCGACGACGCTGTCGGCCTACGACACCCCGCTGGGCACGGTGATCCTGGTCGGCGGCGGTGCGGTGTGCCTGGTGGCCTACCGGCTGATGCTGCGGATCGGGCGGCTGCCCCAGGACGTGCGGGTGCTCCAGTGAGCCCGGGGCTGCTCGGCATGCTGCTCGGTCTGGCCGGAGCGAGCGGGCTGATCCTGACCGTGCGGTACGCGCCGCCGTTCCGCGCCGTGCGGTTGGTCGACCGGCTCGCGCCCTACGTGCACGACACCCCGCCGCCGTCCCGGCTGCTGGGCACCGCGACCGAGCCAGGCCTTCTCGTCGCCGTGCGGCGGGTGTTCGGCCCGGCCATCGGCGACGGCGCCCGATTGGTCGACCGCTTCCTGGGCGGCCGGGCCGCGGTGCGACGGCGGCTGGACGCGCTGGGCGGGGAGATGACCGTCGAGGACTTCCGCGTCGAGCAGGTGGTGTGGGGCGGGCTCGGCCTGCTCGGCGGCGTGCTCGTCGCCGGCGTCGGCTCGGCGGCCGCAGGCAGCCTCAACGTGCTGAGCGCGGGCCTGCTGTGCGTGGCCGGCCTGGTCGGCGGGGTGCTGGGCCGCGACTGGTGGCTGACCCAGCAGGTGAACCGCCGCGAGGAACTGCTGCTCGCGGAGTTCCCGGTGGTCGCCGAGTTGCTGGCGCTGGCGGTGACGGCGGGGGAGAGCCCGACCGCCGCCATCGCGCGGGTCACCCGGCTGTCCGGCGGTGAGCTGGCCCGCGAGCTCGGCAACGCGCTGGGCCGGGCGCGCGCCGGTGTGCCGCTGACCGAGGCCTTGCAGCAGGTCGCCGACCGGACGTCGCTGGACGCGCTGGCCCGCTTCATCGACGGCCTGCTCGTGGCGATCGAGCGCGGCACACCGCTGGCCGAGGTGCTGCGTGCCCAGGCCGCCGACGTGCGCGAGGCCGGCAAGCGCCGGCTGCTCGAGGCCGGCGGTCGCAAGGAGATCGCCATGATGGTGCCGGTCGTGTTCCTGGTGCTGCCGGTCACCGTTCTCTTCGCCCTGTTCCCGGGGTTGATCAGCATCGTCTCGCTGGCGCAGTGATGCCGGTGGACACGGAGAAAGGACGCGTCATGCGCCCGTTCGCATACCTGACGGCGGCGCTCGCCGCCCTGGCCGCCCGGCTCGAGGGCGACGATCCGGAGCGGGGCGACGTCCCCGGCTGGGTCATGATCACGGTGATGACGGCGGCGCTCGTGCTGGCGATCCTCATCCCCTTCCGGACCGCGATCGTCGACGCGGTGGGCAACGCGCTCACCTCCGTGACGAGTGCCGGTTAGCCGGTTCGCCGCGGTTGACGGCGACGGCGAGCGGGGCAGCGCCGTCGTCGACTTCGTGCTGGTCTCGCTGCTGATCGTGGCGCTGCTGCTGGCGGTGCTGCAGGTGGCCGTCTACGCCCACGTGCGCAACGTGGTGACGGCGAGCGCGCAGGAAGGCGCCCGCTTCGCGGCCAACGCCGACGTCGACTCGTCGCTGGGTGCGGCGCGCACGGTGGAGGTGGTGGCCCGGGCGACCACCGAGCGGACCGCCGAGGGGCTGGCCTGCACCTCGGGAGAGGAGGTCGATCCGAGCGGCCTGACGCTGGTCGTCGTCCGCTGCTCGGGGTCGGTGCCCTCGCTGATCTCCGCGCTGGGGAACCTGCTGCCGCTGGAGGTCACCGGGCGTTCGGTGAAGGAGGGCGCGTGAGGTGGCTGCGCGCCCGGCTCGGGCAGGTCGAGGGCGAGCGCGGGTCGGCGCTGGTGGAGTTCGTGTTCATCGCCCTGGTGGTGTTCGTGCCGCTGGTCTACATCGTGGCCGGGTTCTCGGCGGTGCAGCGCGGGGTGTTCGCGGCCACCGCGGCGGCGCGGGAGGCCGGCCGGGCGATGGGCACCGCACCCGACCCGGCGACCGGCCAGGAGCAGGCACTGCGGGCGGCGCAGCTGGCGGTGGAGGACCAGTCGGTGGACGCGACCGACGTGCGGGTGGAGTACGCGCCGTCCGGCTCCGACTGCGACGCGGCCGGCTCGTACACGCCGACGCTGGTGCCGGGGGAGGAGTTCTCGGTGTGCGTGACGGTGACGGTGCGGATCCCGCTGCTGCCGGAGTTCGTCGACGCCAACACCGCCACCGGCCAGTTCGTCGTCGAGCGCGACCGGTACGTCGACGGCTGATCTCCACCCGCATGCGCCTGCGCGCGGTCCTGGGGACACCGATGACCGCACAGGTCGGCGTTCCGCACCCCGCCGGACCGCTCCGTCCTCCCCTGCGTTGGCGCGTCATCGGTCACGTGACGGTCGTCCGCATTCCCGCGGGAGGATCTGGCCCTCTCGAACTGCGGTCGGTCGGCTTCCCAATCCACGTTGATGCGAGTGGTGCCGCTGTGGCGAGTGGAACGCACGGGATCAGAACCTGTGTGACGCGCAGTCCCACCTCGCATCTTTCATGCAGCCACCCGATAGATGTAGTGACTCCACCGTGTCGCGACGACGGGGCCGGGCTCGGTGCGCTTCTGTCCCTTCCTTCCGGAGGCCCTTCGTGTCTGTTGATGTAGCACCGCAATTCGACGTCGAGCGGGTGCTCGAGAGCATCCAGGAGCTGTCCGCTCAGCGGCCGGTGGCCGCCCGGATCGTCGCGGTCTCCGAAGCCGAGGACGCTGACGCCAAGACGCTCGCGAACATCCTCTCCGCCGACGTAGCGCTGGCCGGCCGGGTGATGAAGTTGGCCAACTCGGCGTATTTCGGTATGCGCGGGCGGGTGAGTTCTCTGCAGTTTGCGGTCACCGTCGTCGGCTTCAACACCGTTCGCACCGTTGCGACTGTGGCGCTCACGGACCTGGCAGACGAATCCCGTCTCCCCGAGGACTTCTGGACCGTCAGCACGAGCCTGGCGGTCGCGGCCGTTCGGCTCGCCCCCCACTTCGGCGAGCGCCCGGCAGACGCCCTGTGCCTGGGTGCGCTGGCCCAGCTGGGCTCGGCTCTGCTGTACCACCACGACCAGGCCGGCTACGCCGAACTCCTGGCAGCGGAGGTTTCCTTCGCCGGCCGCCGCCGCCGGGAGGTGGCCCGATACGGGATGTCGGCGGTGCAACTGACGGCGGTGGCGCTGGAGGAGTGGGGTTTCCCGCATTCGATGCTCGTGCCCCTGCAGCGGGTGGACGACCGGACGTCGCCGGCCGGGGGCCTGCTGCGGGCCTGCTACGAGGTGGTCTCGCGGCTGACCATTCCCGACCGCCGTCCCGAGCCGATCGGCCCGCTCACCCGTCACAGCGTCCGCGAAGCCGATATGCCCGAGATCGTCTTCGACGTGCGCAACCAGGCCGAGGACCTGTGCCAGTTGATGATCGGATGACTGCTCGGGGGGCGGAGAGCGCCGGACACGCGCACGTCGCAGCGATAGAGGAAGGCAGATGACGTGCTCGGCCTACCCGGCGGGGATCACCCGGAGATCGGGGCGATCGTGGAAGCGGCTGTACCGGCCTTCTTCGCAGATCGGCGTCACGAGTTCGTCGCGCAGCGGAGAGCCCGAGCCTGCCAGCCGATCGGCCGTACCTGCGATCCCGCTGCTGCCGGAGTTCGTCGACGCCAACACTGCGACCGGCCGGTTCGCCGTCGAGCGCGACCGGTACGTCGACGGCTGACGAGCGGGGCGGGCCGCCCCGCATTCGTCCGCGGAGTGCCGGAGCCCGGCTACGATCCCGCGGTGCCGCGAGCCACCGTCTCCTCCCTGTTCGACGCCGCCTCGCGGAGCCGGTGGAGGCGCGGGCTGCTGCTCGGCGCACCGCTCGCGCTCGCCGGCGGCTACTGGTGGCAGCGGCCGATGCTGCTCACCGGCACCGGGTACGCCGCGCACAACGCCTGCGCCGTGCGGCACGTCGCCGGCCGGAGCGACGCCGCGGCCGATCTGCCGCCCAACCCGCTGGTCCGCCTCCTGTGGGTCCGGGAGGACGGCGACACCGCCGAGGCCGGTCTGCTGGGGCTGCTGTCCCGGCAGCGCGCCTGGTACACGCCGGGTTTCGGGGCCACGGTCGCCCGTACCCGGCCCGCGCTGCCCCGGCCGGTCGACGTGCCGGCCGGCGCCAACCCGTTCACGTCGGCGCCCGTCCCTCCCGCGGACAAGGCGGTCGAGGAGGCGCTCGGCCGGGCCTTCGGCGACGACCTCGACCCTGCCGACCGGGCGGCCCTCGGCACCCGCGCCGTGCTGGTGATCCGGGACGGCCGGCTGGTCGGCGAGCGGTACGCGCCGGGGTTCGACGCCGGTACGCCGCAGCTGGGGTGGTCGATGGCGAAGAGCGTCACCAACCTGGCCGTGGGCCGGCTGGTCCAGCAGGGGGTGGTGTCGCTGGACGACGCGGACCTGCGCCCCGAGTGGGCCGGCGACGCCCGCTCGGCGATCACCATCCGCCACCTGCTCAGCATGACCAGCGGCCTGAGCTGGGACGAGACCTACGCCCTCGGCACGCCGATCACCCGGATGCTCTACGGGGAGGAGGACATGGGGGCCTTCGTCGCCTCCCGCGACCTGGCCCACGAGCCGGGCAGCCTCGTGCAGTACTCCTCGGGCAGCACCACGCTGCTCTGCAGCATCCTCGCCGAGCGCAGCGGGCTGGGGGCCAACCTGCCCCGCGCGCTGGTGTTCGCCCCCCTGGGGCTGTCCAGCGCGGTGCTGGAGACCGACGGCGTCGGCACCCCGGTCGGCTCCTCCTACATGTGGGCCACCCCGCGGGACTGGGCCGCGATCGGCCAGTTCGCCCTGGACGACGGCGTGTGGAACGGGGAGCGGTTGCTGCCCGAGGGGTGGATCGCCCAATCGGTGACCGCGGTCCGCGGTGGCGGGGAGCAGGACGGGAACGCCGCGAGCTGGTGGGCCAACCTCCGTGCCGACGGCTCCCTGGTCCACCCCGAGCTCCCCGAGGACGCCTACTTCGCCCAGGGCCACGACGCGCAGTGGATCGCCGTCGTCCCCTCGGCGCGGCTCGTCGTCGTCCGGCTCGGGTTCACCCCCGCGCGGGAGGACAACCGGGTGCCGCGGCTGGTCGCCGACCTGGTGCCGCGGCGCTGAGTGCGGCCGCCGGCGTCCTGCGCGACGAGCCCGCCCGGCGTGAGCCGAGGCCGCAGCGAGCCGCTGCCCCGCGCCGAGCGGCCGGTGGGTCAGTCGACCCAGGGCACGTAGTCCGTCCCCCCGCCCAGCGCGGTGAGGACGATCATGGCGGTGAAGGCGAGCACGATGAACGCCGCCACGACCGCTGCCAGCAGCACCAGGTGGTCCTCGATGCCGAGCTTCTCTGCGGTGGTCGGCCGGTCCGGTGGCTCTGCGGTGGGACGGTTCTCCTCGACCGCGGCGGGCGGCCGATCGACGGGAACGGTCATGTCGACTCCCGAGGGAGGCCGGCCGCGGAGACCGGCGTCCGGGCGCTGGTCTCCCGGCGCCCGAGGACCACGCTAGTGCCGTCGCGGGCCGGCGGGAGGGGGCGGAGGTCCCGGGTGCCGGGCCCGCCGACCCGGGCCGATGGCCACCGTGCCGGGAACCGGAACCCGATGCGGGTCCGGCTGTTCCTCGTGCGCGACCCGGCCGACCTCAGGTAGTCGGCGCGCGTCGATGACATCGGTGCACGAAGGCGGTCATACCTAGGACCTGACGTGCCATCCTCGGCTACCGAACCGTCGGAGGTCGCCATGAGCACCACCACGAACCTCGACCAGCTGGACCACGACATCTCGGTCGCCTACATCGCGCTCGGCGTCGCCCGGAACTCGTGGGAGCGGTGCCCGGGCACCGAGAACGCCCGCGTCGTCGACAGGGCAGAGGCCCGCGTGAACCGCCTGCTCGACGAGCGGTTCGCCGCCCAGCGATGACCCTCGGTGGGGCTCGCCGTCGGCGAGCCATCCGGCTGGAGCACCCCGGCCGCTCCTGCCCTCCGCCACCGGCAGGGGCGCAGGGCTCTGGTGCGTCGATCCGGTCCTGAGGAGCGTCGTCACGGTCGGGGGCGCGACCGAGGGGAGCAGCCATGACCGAGACCCACGAGGTGATGGACCGGTACCTCGACGCACTTCTCCACGGCAAGGATTTCGCCCAGTCCTTCGCCCTGGACGTCGTCTGGACGACCACCGAGACCGGGGCGCAGATCCGCGGCCGGGACGCCGTCCGTGACCACATCATCGCGATGCACGCGCAGTCCTTCGACGCGCACCCGGAGCTGGTCCACCTGGTGTCCGGGGACGGCGTGGCGATTCTGGAAGCGGTCTTCATCGGCCGGCAGGTCGGCACGTGGGAGGGCGTACCCGCCACCGGCCGTGAGGTCCGGCTGCCCTACGCCATGGCGTACGACATCGCGGGCGGGCTCATCACGGCGCTGCGCACCTACTTCCCGATGGCCGTACTGCACGCACAGCTGACCCAGGCCGAGGTCGCAGGCAGCGAGCCCGCGCCGGTCTGAGCACCGGTCACCCGGAACCCGGACTCCGGTGGAGCTGGGCGTAGAGGTCGAGCACTTCGTCGCGGGCGGCCGGGGAGAGGGCCGGCGTGGGCAGGCCGCGCAGCGCGCTCGCCGTCGCGCGCATCTGGTCGAGGTAGTCGACGCAGGGCTCGCAGAGCGCGAGATGGGCGCTGATCGCCCGCTCGACCCGCGGCGGCAGCGCCCCCTCCTGGTACTCGGTGACCAGCTCGACGAACTCGCGGCAGGCCACCATGACCGCCACGGACTCCGCCGCATCGGTCCGGGGGTGAGGCACCTCAGTCATCGGAGTCTCCCTCCCGCGACCTGCCCCGGTAGAGGTCCTCGAGCCGCGCGCGGAGCCGGGCCCGCCCGCGGTGCAGCAGGATCCGCTGGTTGCCGGAACTCAGGCCGAGCCGCGCGCACACCTCCGCTGCGTCCAGGCCGTGCACGTCGCGCAGCTCGACGACGGTGCGTTGCCGGTGCGGCAACTCGTCCAGCGCCGTCCGCAGCTCCCGGCGCACCTCGGCGGCCAGGGCGGCGTCCTCGGGCGGTGGCTCCCACGACACCGGCCGGCCCTCGACCGTCCACCCGCCCGGCCAGCGATCGCCCGGCCCGCGGAACCTGCTCGGCTCGACGGCCGGGCCGGCGCCGTCGGCACCGTCGGGAAAGGCCGAGGACCACGGGACCGACCGCGCCTCCCGCCCACCCCGGGTGCGGGCCAGGTTCTCCAGGATGCGGAGCACCCACGTGCGCAACGAGGACCGGCCCTCGAACCGGTCCAGCTGGCGGACCACGGCCAACCAGGTCTCCTGCACGACCTCCTCGGCCGACGCCGGGGTGGAGACGTGGAGCCGGGCCACCCGCAGCATGACCGGCGACCAGCCGTCCACCAGGACGGCGAAGGCCTCCCGGTCCCCGGCGCGCAGCCGTTCCAGCAGCTCCGACTGGGCCTCGCTCCCGCCGGGTTCCCGGGCGGCGTCGGTGACCGTCGTACCGCCGGCCGGTCGTCGTGCCTGCTGCATGCGCCCGCTCCTCGCTGGCGACGACCGCGGGACCGATCGACGAGGTCAGCATGGGAGCGCCCCCAGGCGGCTGTCAGGAGCCGGAGGTCCCTGGGACCAGCGCCTCCGAGGCACTGGCGGCCCTGGGCGCCGGGGGCCGGACGGCGGCGGTGGCGGCGCGTTCGGCCTGGTCGATCGCCCAGGCCGCGTTCACCAGGCCGATGTGGCTGAACGCCTGCGGATAGTTGCCGAGCAGCTCTCCGGTGTCGGGGTCCACCTCCTCGGCGAGCAGCCCGAGGTCGCTGACGAAGCCCGCCGCCCGCTCGAACACCGCCCGGGCCCGGTCCACCTGCCCGGACAGGGCCAGTGCCTGGGCCAGCCAGAACGTGCACAGCAGGAAGGTGCCCTCCTCCCCGGCGAGCCCGTCGACGCCCTCCTCGGTGCGGTACCGGTAGACCAGGCCCCGCTCGTCGGTCAGCCGCTCAGCGATCGCGTCGATGGTGGCCAGCATCCGCGGATCGTCGGCGGGCAGGAAGCCGACGATCGGCAGCATCAGGGTGGAGGCGTCCAGCGCCGTGGAGCCGAAGTGCTGGGTGAAGGCCCCGGCCTCCTCGTTCCAGCCCTGCCGCAGCACGGTCTCCGCGATCTCCGCACGGGTGGCCCGCCAGTCCTCGACCCGGTGCTCGCAGTGCAGGAGCGGCGCCAGCGCGATGGCCCGGTCCAGTGCCACCCAGCACATGACCTTCGAGTACAGGAAGTGCTGCGGCTCCCCGCGCACCTCCCAGATGCCCTGGTCCCGGTCGCGCCAGCGCTCCGCTGCGGTGTCGGCGCACGCGCCGAGGAACCACCGGGTCTCTTCGTCCAGCGCCGGCGCCTGCTCGGTCAGGCGGGCGGCCGCGCCGAGCAGCTCGCCGTAGACGTCGACCTGCTGCTGGTTCCACGCGCCGTTGCCCACCCGCACCGGGCGGCTGTCCCGCCAGCCCGCGCAGGTGGTCCAGCGAGCGTTCGGTCAGGTCGTGCTCGCCGCCGACCCCGAACATGATCTGCAGCGACTCGTCGGGGCCGATGCCGCCGGCGCCGGCGGTGGTCATGAAGCTGAAGAAGTCCTCCGCCTCGTCCGGGCACGCGGCGACCCACAGTGCCTCCATGGTGAAGCTCGCGTCCCGCACCCAGGCGTAGCGGTAGTCCCAGTTGCGCTCCCCGCCCACGCCCTCGGGCAGGGACGTCGTGCCGGCGGCGACGACGGCGCCGCTCGGCTGGTACGACAGGCCCTGGAGGACCCGGCCGCTCAGGTGCACCAGCTCCCGCCACGGGCCCTGGTAGTTCTGGTGCAGCGCGGACCACGACTCCCAGGCCGCCAGCGTGTCCTCCACCAGGGCCGCCAGCTCCGGCTGGGGCCACACGTGCGCCGACACCGGGTCGCCCAGCGTGCTGCGCTGCAGCGCCAGGTGGACGACGTCGCCCTCCTCCAGGTGGAGGCGCGCCGTCGCGCGGCCGTCGCGGAGCTCCACCGGGCCCGGAAGGGTCAGCACCAGCCAGTCGGCGCCGCCGCGCGCGGCGACGCCGCCGTCCAGGTGCGACGAGCAGCGGGGCGATGAGCCCGTACTCCGGGCGCGGCCGGTACTCCACGAGCACGTCCATCGAGCCGGCCGTGCAGGCCAGCCGGCGGACCAGCACGTGCGGGACGTCGGTGCCCAGGCGGTGCCCGCGCGTTGTCCGGCCCGAGGCCCAGCGCGTCGGTCAGCACCAGCTCGCCGTCGCCGGTGCGGAAGGTCGTCTCCAGCGCCAGCGACCGTCCCGCGTACCGCCGGGTGGCGGTCCACCCGGCCTCCGGCCGCACCTGCCAGTGCCCGGCGTCGTCGTCGAGCAGCCGGGCGAACACCGCCGGCCCGTCGAAGCGCGGGAAGCACAGCCACTCGACCGACCCGGCCCGGTCGATCAGGGCGCAGGAGTGCCGGTCGGAGAGGAAGGCGTGGTCGGCGATGGGGGTGGTGCTCATCGGTTCTCCCGGGATCGGCGGTCGTGCCGGTGCAGTCCCGGCGCGGTCCGATCCCGTTACGCGTAACGCCCGCCGGGTCCCGGTGGACGGCAGAGGACGCGAGCGAAGGAGGCCCGATGTCCGAGTCCGCTGCCGTGCCGGCCGGGGAGACCACGAGCGAGCTCGAGGTCGACGTGGTGGTGGTCGGTGGGGGCCCCGCCGGGGAGGCCGTCGCGGGGCGCTGCGGCGACCGCGGTCTGGCCACGGTGCTGGTCGAGCGGGAGCTCGTCGGCGGCGAGTGCTCGTACTGGGGATGCGTTCCCAGCAAGACGCTGCTGCGGCCCGGCGACGTGCTGGCCGCGGCACGGCGGGTGCCCGGCGCCGCGGCGGCGGTGACCGGTCGCATCGACGTCGCCGCGGCCCTCGCCCGCCGGGACCACATGACGTCGTCCTGGGACGACAGCGGGGCGGCGAGGTGGCTGGCCGAGCACGGGGTGCGCCTCCTGCGGGGCGTCGGCCGGCTGGCGGGGGAGCGACGCGTGGCCGTCGACGGCGGACCGGTCGTGACCGCCCGCCGCGCCGTCGTCCTCGCGACCGGCAGCAGCTCGGTCCTCCCGCCGGTGCCCGGGCTCGCCGACGTCCGCCCCTGGGACAACCGGACGGCGACCGCGGCCAAGGAGATCCCGGCGCGGCTGCTCGTCCTCGGCGGGGGAGCGGTCGGGCTGGAGCTCGCCCAGGCGTTCCGGCGGCTGGGCTCGGCGGAGGTGACCGTGGTCGAGGCCGGACCCGGCCTGCTGCCCCGCGAGGAGCCCTTCGCCGGGGAGCAGGTCCTGGCCGCGTTCGGTGCCGAGGGCATCGCCGTGCACGTGGGCGTCCTGCTCACCGGTGTCCGCCGCGAGGGCCTGGACGGCCCGGTCCACGCCACCCTGAGCACCGGCGAGGAGCTGACCGTCGACGAGGTGCTGGTCGCGGCGGGGCGCCGGCCGCGGACCGACGATCTGGGCCTGGACACCGTGGGGCTGGTCCCCGGCCGGGCGGTGCAGGCCGACGACCGGCTGAGGGCCGTCGGCGTCCCCGGCGGCTGGCTGTACGCCGTCGGGGACTGCACCGGCCTGGCGCCGCTGACGCACATGGGCAAGTACCAGGCGCGGATCGCCGCCGACGTCATCAGCGGCCTGGACGCCCGCGACCGGGCCAGCCGGGACGCCGTCACGCGCGTGACCTTCACCGATCCCCAGGTCTGCGCGGTCGGGCTCACCGCGGCCGAGGCGCAGGAGCGCGGCCTGGCGGTGCGCATCCTCGACGTGGCGACCGGGGAGGTCCCGGGGTCCTACGTCCTCGGCGAGGGCCTGACCGGCACCACCCGCTTGGTGGTCGACGAGTCGGCCGGCGTCCTCGTCGGCGCCACCATCACCGGCAGCGGCGTCCAGGAACTCCTGCACTCCGCGGCGATCGCCGTGGCCGCGCGGGTTCCGCTGTCCGATCTCGCGCACGCCGTCCCGGCGTTCCCGACCGTCGCCGAGGTCTGGCTGCACGCCCTCGAGGCGGCCGGTCTCTGACCCGCCGTCACTCGGAGGACCAGGTGGTCTCGAAGGACGGGTACAGGGTCAGGCCGCCGTCGACGAAGATCGTCTGCCCGGTGATGTAGGCGGCCTCCTCCGAGCAGAGGAACGCGGTCACCGCCGCCATCTCCTCGGAGGTCCCGGCGCGGCGCATCGGGATGTGGCTCTCCACCATCTGCCGCTTGACCGGGTCGTCGATCCAGGACCGGTTGATCGGGGTGACGGTGGCGCCGGGGCCGATGCTGTTGACCCGGATGCCGCGGCCGGCGTACTCCAGCGCGAGGGTGTGGGTCAGGTTCTGCATGCCGCCCTTGGACACCGAGTAGCCGACGAAGCGCGGCTTGGGGATCACCTGGTGCACGCTGGAGACGTTGACCATGGCGCCCGGGATGCCGGCCGCCAGCCAGTGCCTCAGCGCCTGCTGGCTGCAGAGGAAGGCGCCGCGGAGGTTCACCGCGAGGACCTTGTCGAACGCGGCGACAGGGAGCTCGTCGGTGTCGGCGGCGACCTGGATGCCGGCGTTGTTGATCAGGAAGTCGATCCGGCCGTACTCGCCGAGGACCTGCTCGAACATGGCGCCGACCTGGTCCTCGCGGGAGACGTCGGCGGCGGCCAGGACGGGCCGGGTACCTGCGGCGGACAGCTCCTTCATGCAGATGTCCACGCCGTGCTCGATCGCCTCCCGGGTCTCCTCGGCGCCCTCCGGCGGGCCGACGTAGTTGATGGCGACGTCGACGCCCTCCTGGCCGAGCCGGATGGCGATCGCCTGCCCGATGCCGCTGCTGCCGCCGGTGACCAGTGCCGTCTTGCCCTGCAGACCTTTCACGTCCTGCTCCTGTCGGTGAGTACCCGGGCCCGTCCCTCCGAGCAGAAGGCGACGGCGGCGCAGCCGGATCTGCCGGAGTCGGCGAACTGCCCCGCCGCGAGGACGTGCTCGGCGAGCCGGTGCCAGCTCTCGCGGGTCTCCACCAGCGCGCGCGACGTCGTGACGGTCATGCAGGCGCCAGTCTCGCTCCGGCCCTCCGGCGTTACGCCGCCGTCGACGGGTGGGGGCGGCATCCGTCTGGACGCCAGGCCTCCGCCGCGACAGACTCCGCTGACCAGCACCGGACGACGACGTCACGGAGGTCGGCATGCCGTACCCCTTCGACCGCAGTGGTATCGAGGAGGGTCCGGACGGCATCCGCCGCTACCGGGACCTGCCGCGGAACCTGACCGAGATGCTCCGCTCCGCGGTGGACAGCCGCCCGGACGCCGAGGCGCTGGTCGAGCTCGGCGGCGAGCGGGTGACCTACCGGCAGCTGTGGGACCGCGCCGCCCGGGTCGCCGGCGGACTGCGCGCGGCGGGGGTCGGGCCCGGCGACCGGGTCGCCAACCGGCTGCCCAACGGCAACGACTGGGTCTACGCGTTCTGGGGCACGCTGCTCGCCGGCGCCGTCGTCGTCCCGGTGAACACCCGCTTCGCGGAGCCCGAAGTGAAGTACGTCGTCGAGGACTCCGGTGCCGTCTTCGTCTGCGAGCCGGGCGTCCCGCTCCCGGACGGCGAGCCGGTGGAGACCACCGACCAGCAGCACACCGACCTGGCCGGGATCTTCTACACGAGCGGGACGACGGGCTTCCCCAAGGGTGCGATGACCACCCACGAGAACTTCCTGTCCAACATCGAGACCTGCCTGCGCTGCCTGAACCTGGGCCGCGAGCCGCGCACCACGCTGATCTCGGTGCCGCTGTTCCACGTCACCGGCTGCAACTCGCAGCTGCTCGTGGTCACCGCGGTCGCCGGGACGTCGGTGATCATGCCCGCGTTCGAGGTCCAGGCCTTCCTGCGCGCCATCCAGGACGAGCGCGTCGACGTCCTCACCACCGTGCCGGCCATCTACTGGCTGGCTCTGCAGCAGCCGAACTTCGCCGAGATCGACACCTCCTCGGTCATGTCGCTCAGCTACGGCGGGGCGCCGATCGCCCCCGACCTGGTGCACCGCATCCAGCAGGCGTTCCCGACGGCGAGGGTCGGCAACGGCTTCGGGCTGACCGAGACCTCGTCGGTCTCGACCTACCTGCCGCACGAGGACGCCGCCGAGCACGCCGACTCCGTCGGCTACCCCGCCCCGGTGGTCGACGTCCAGGTCGAGCATCCCGACCCGGACAGCGGCGTGGGGGAGCTGCTCATCCGCGGCCCGCACGTCGTCGCCGGCTACTGGGCCAAGCCCGAGCAGACGGCGGAGACGTTCGTCGACGGCTGGCTGCACAGCGGCGACCTGGCCCGCATCGACGACGAGGGGCGGGTCTACATCGTCGACCGCAAGAAGGACATGATCAACCGCGGCGGCGAGAACGTGTACTGCGTCGAGGTGGAGAACGCCCTCGCCGCGCACCCGGACGTGGGTGAGGTCGCCGTCATCGGCGTGGCCGATTCGATGATGGGCGAGAAGGTCGGCGCGGTGGTGGTCCCGCTGCCCGGCCGCACGCTGGACGGCCCGGCGCTGATCGCCTTCGCCCGGGAGCGGCTGGCCGACTTCAAGGTCCCCCAGTACGTCGACATCCGCACCGAGCCGCTGCCCCGCAACCCCGGCGGCAAGGTGCTCAAGCCGTCGCTGCGCGAGGGGACCGACTGGCAAGCGGTGCGCTGAGCACCGTTCATCCACCAGAAGGGGACGACATGCCCACCGTCGAGACCGTCCGTGGCCCGATCGACACCGCCGACATGGGGCCGACCCTCATGCACGAGCACGTGTTCGTGCTCTCCACCGAGCACGTGCAGAACTACGGCGAGGGCGACTGGTGGGACGAGGACGAGCGGGTCGCCGACGCCGTCACCAAGCTCGACGAGCTGAAGTCGCTCGGCATCGACACGATCCTCGATCCCACGGTGTGGGGACTCGGCCGCTACATCCCCCGCGTGCAGCGGGTCGCCGAGCAGACCGAGATCAACATCATCGTGGCCACCGGCCTGTACACCTACGACGAGGTGCCGCACCAGTACGAGCACCGCGGCCCGGGCCTGCTCCTCGACCTGCCGAGCGACCCGATGATCGACGACTTCAGCCACGACCTCACCGACGGCATCGCGGGGACCGGGGTCAAGGCGGCGTTCCTCAAGTGCGTGGTCGAGGCCAAGGGCCTGACCCCCGGGGTGGAGCGCACCCTGCGCGCGTGCGCGGCCACCCACCGCGCGACCGGCGCGCCCATCACGGTGCACACCGCAGTGAGCAACCAGGCGGGGAAGCTGGCCCTGCAGGTGTTCCGCGACGAGGGCGTCGACCTGTCCAAGGTGGTCATCGGGCACGCCGGCGACAGCAACGACCTGGACTACCTGAGCGAGCTGGCCGAGGCCGGCTGCCTGCTCGGCATGGACCGCTTCGGCCTGGACATCTACAACCCCACGGCCTCGCGGGTGGACACGATCGTCGCGCTCGCCGAGCGGGGCTACGCCGACCGGATGGTGCTGGCCCACGACGCGAGCTGCTACATCGACTACTTCCCCGGGGTCGAGGCGCAGGCCGCCAAGGAGCAGATCGCGCCGAACTGGAACTTCACCCACATCAGCCGGGACGTGCTGCCCATGCTGAAGGAGAAGGGCGTCACCGAGGACCAGATCCGGCAGATGCTGGTGGAGGCGCCGCGGCGCTACTTCGAGTAGCCGGGGATGCTCTGCCCTCGGGCGGTCGGGTGCGGCATCTTCCGCTGGTGCTCCGCCGCCCCTAGCGTCGGGCCGTGATCACCGAGAAGGTCGACCTCCACGGCCGCCCGTTCACCCTCGACCGGCCCGACGCTCCGCCACAGGACGGCGTCGTGTTCGTGCTGAACCTCCACGGCGCCGGATCGCTGGGCCCCTGGCAGCGCGAGTACTTCCCGGTGCACGACCACGTCGACGAGTACGGGCTGGTGGTCGCCACCCCGACCGCACACACCAAGGTCCCCTTCCGGAGGTGGGTCGCCGAGGCCGACGACGAGTACCTGCAGGCCGTCGTCGAGGACGTCCTCTCCCGGTACCCGGGGCAGGTTCGATCGTTCTGGCTCGCCGGGCACTCGCAGGGCGGGATGACGTCGAACCGGCTGCTGCGGACCGACTGGTGGGCGGATCGGGTCGACGGCTGGCTGAGCCTCTCCGGCGGCCGGCTGGGGCAGGCGCCGTTGGTCGAGGGGTTCGGCCCGCCACTGCAGCCGGGACAGCAGCCGATCCCGCCGGAGTCCCGGGCCCGGATGTTCTCCGTCGCCGAGGGCCTGCCGTCCGCGGAGTTCTCCTTCATCTACACGTCCGGGGAGCACGAGATCGTCTCGCTGCCCGACACCTCGCCCTGGGCCGAGCGGTTCGGCGGTGGTGACCGCGTACAGCTCGACGACGTCGTCGACGACCTGCCCGGGCGGGTGCACGACACGCGGCCCGGCCGACCGACCCGGGCGTGGGGCGGCCTGCCCGGGCCGGGCACGGCGGAGGTGTACGTCTACCCGGGGCTGCGGGGAGGGGTGGTGGTGGCCGACGTGCTGCGGAAGGACAAGGGGCACACCGAGGGACTCGAGCCCCAGGTCGTCCGGAGGCTGGTCACGTCGATGGTCGGCGCGCCCGGCGGGAAGGTGCGGCGCAACGGCTGAGCACTCACTGCTCCCCGACCTCCGCGGCGGCACGTTTCTCCTGTCCGCGCCTCGGGCGACTCCGACCCAGGCTGCGCACAACCGGGTGGGCCGTCGCACACTGACTGTGTGTCGTCCCTCTCCGTCGTCCTCCCGGGGGCGGCGGCCACCCCGTGACGGCGACCCAGCTCCAGCCCGTCGGCACCCGCGGACGGCCCGCGCCCCCACCGCCGGAGGGTGGCTGGCTCAAGCGGCTCATCGGCTACTGCCTGCGGCACCGCGCCGACCTGATCGGCGCGTTCTCCGCGGCGCTGGTCGCCTCCGTGGTCGCGGGCGTCTCGCCGCTGCTCATCCGGGCGGTGGTCGACCGGGTGGTCGACGGCGGGTCCGGTCGCTCGGTCGACGTGACGCCGTTCGTCGTCGCGCTGGTCGCGGCCGGCGCGCTGCGCTTCGGTGCCGGGTTCGTCCGCCGGTACCTGGCGGGGCGGCTGTCCCTCGACGTCCAGATGGACCTGCGCAACGACGTCCATGCGGCCCTCGCCCGGCTCGACGGACCCGGCCAGGACCACATGCAGACCGGCCAGACGGTCAGCCGGTCGATCAGCGACGTGACGCTCGTCCAGGGGCTCCTGGCGTTCCTGCCCAACCTGACCGGCAACGCCCTGCTGTTCGTCGTCTCCCTGTGCGTGATGGCCTGGCTGTCCCCGCTGCTCACCCTCGTCGCACTCGCCGTGGGCCCGGCGCTGTGGTGGGTGGGCCTGCGCTCCCGGCGGGACCTCTTCCCGGCGAACTGGGCGGCCCAGCAGCAGGCCGGGGCCGTCGTCGGCGACGTGGAGGCGGCCGTCACCGGCGTCCGGGTGGTCAAGGGGTTCGGCCAGGAGGACCGGGAGCTGGACCGGATCGACGCCGGTGCCCGCCGGCTCTACGGCACCCGCATGCGGGTGGTGCGGTACACCTCGCGCTACAACCCGCTCCTGCAGGCCGTGCCGGCGCTGGGCAGGTCGGCGTGCTGGCCCTGGGCGGCTGGCTGGCGCTGCGCGGCTCGATCACCCTCGGCACGTTCCTGGCCTTCGCCACCTACCTCGCCGCGCTGGTCTCCCCGGTGCGCCAGCTGGCCGCGCTCCTCACGATCGGGCAGCAGGCCCGGGCGGGGGTCGAGCGGGTCCTGGAGGTCATCGACGCCCGGCCGGAGCTGGTCTCCGGCACCGGCGCGCTGCCCGACGGACCCCTGACCGTCGAGCTGGACGACGTCACCTTCGGCCACGACGACGACCGGCCGGTGCTGACGGGGGTGTCGCTGCGGATCGAGCCGGGGGAGACCCTCGCCCTGATCGGCACCGCCGGCTCGGGCAAGTCCAGCGTGGTGAACCTGCTGCCCCGGTTCTACGACGTCGCCGCCGGCGCGGTGCGGATCGGCGGGGTCGACGTCCGCGACCTGGACACCCGGGGGCTGCGGTCCGCGCTGGGCGTCGTGTTCGAGGACAGCTTCCTGTTCTCCGACTCGGTGCGGTCCAACATCGCCTTCGGTCGCCCGGACGCCACGGACGACGAGGTGCGCGCCGCGGCCCGCGCCGCGCAGGCCGACGGCTTCATCTCCGAGCTCCCGCACGGCTACGACACCGTGGTCGGGGAGCAGGGGCTGACCCTGTCGGGCGGGCAGCGGCAGCGCGTCGCACTGGCCCGCGCGCTGCTGGTCGACCCGCGCGTGCTGGTGCTGGACGACGCCACGTCCGCCGTCGACGCGGCGGTGGAGGCGCGGATCCACGAGGCGCTGCGCGGGGAGATGCGGGGCCGGACGACGCTGCTGGTCGCGCACCGGCGCTCGACCCTGGCACTGGCCGACCGGGTCGCCGTCCTCGACGCCGGCCGGGTGGTCGACGTCGGCACCGCCGCCGAGCTCGAGGCGCGGTCACCGCTGTACCGGCTGCTGCTCTCCGGCGCCGAGGGGGAGATCCCGCCGCTGGAGGACGAGCTGCCGCCCGGTGGCACCACGCCGGAGGCCTGGCCCGAGCCGGAGGTGCCGGCCGAGCGACGACGGACCGTCGCGCGCGGCCACCGGCTCCATCGGCGCGCCGGGCGGCGGCGGTGGAGGGGGCGCGGGGATGGCCGCCGCGGCCGCCCCGACCCCCCTGCTCCGGGAGCTGGTCGCGCGGCTGCCCCCGGCGAACGAGCTGCCCGACGTGCCGGCCGACCGGGCCCGCGCCGCAGACCCCGACTTCTCGCTGTGGACGCTGATCCGGCCCTTCCGCTGGCCACTGGCTGCCGCCCTGCTGCTGGTGGCGGGGGACACCGCCGCCCAGCTGGCGATCCCGGCACTCGTGCGGACGGGCGTCGACGACGGTGTGGCCGCGGGCTCGCTCAGCTTCCTGCTCACCGTCGCGGCGGTCGCGCTGGCCGTCGTCGTCGTCGACCTGGGGCTCTCCCGGGGCTCGGTCTGGCTGGCGGGGCGCACCGGCGAGCGGCTGCTCTACACGCTGCGGGTCAAGACCTTCGCCCAGCTCCAGCGGCTCGGCCTGGACTACTACGAGCGCGAGCTCGGCGGCCGGATCATGACCCGGATGACGACCGACGTCGACGCGCTGTCGGCGTTCCTGCAGACCGGGCTGACCACCGCGGTGGTCAGCGTGCTGACCCTGACCGGGGTGCTCGTCGCGCTGTTCGTCTTCGACGCGGAGCTCGCGCTGGTGCTGGTGGCCGTGCTGCCGGTGCTCGCGGTCGCGACCGTCTGGTTCCGGTCGCGGTCGGTGCCGGCCTACACGGAGGCGCGCGAGCGGGTCAGCGCGGTCAACGCCCGGCTGCAGGAGGACGTCGCCGGGGTGCGCGTCACCCAGGCGTTCGACCGCACCGAGCACTCGACCGCCGTCTTCGAGGGCTACGCCAAGGCCTACCGCGACGTCCGGTTGCGGGCGCAGCGGTACATCGCCACCTACTTCCCGTTCGTCGAGTTCCTGTCCGAGGTCGCTGCCGCCGCGGTGCTGGCGGTGGGCGCGGCCCGGCTCACCTCGGGCAGCATCACCACGGGCGTGCTGATCGCCTTCGTGCTGTACGTGAACACGTTCTTCGCCCCGGTCCAGCAGCTCTCGCAGGTCTTCGACAGCTACCAGCAGGCCTCCGTCGGGCTGCGCCGGGTGCGGGACCTGCTGCGCACCCCGACGTCCACCCCGGCCGCCGTCGACGCCGAACCGGTGGGCCGGCTGAAGGGCGAGGTCCGGCTGGACGACGTCACGTTCGCCTACACCGGTGCTCCCGCCCCGGCGCTGCGGGACGTGACGCTGGCCGTCGCACCGGGGGAGACCCTGGCGCTGGTCGGGGAGACCGGGGCCGGCAAGTCGACCGTGGTGAAGCTGGTCGCGCGGTTCTACGACCCGACGTCGGGGGCGGTGTGCGTGGACGGCGCCGACCTGCGCTCGCTGGACCTCCTGCAGTACCGGGGGCGGCTGGGCGTCGTGCCGCAGGAGGCCTACCTGTTCTCCGGCACGGTGCGCGACGCGATCGCCTACGGCCGGCCCGACGCCACCGACGCCGAGGTGGAGGCCGCCGCCCGCGCCGTGGGAGCGCACGACATGGTCGCCGGGCTGCCGAAGGGCTACCGCACGCGGGTGGGGGAGCGCGGCCGGTCGCTGTCGGCCGGGCAGCGGCAGCTGCTCGCGCTGGCCCGTGCCGAGCTGGTCGACCCGGACGTGCTGCTGTTCGACGAGGCGACCGCCTCGCTGGACCTGGCCACCGAGGCCGCCGTGACCCGGGCGGCCGACGCCGTCGCCCGGCGCCGGACCACGCTGGTCGTCGCGCACCGGCTGACGACGGCGGCGCGCGCGGACCGGGTCGCGGTGCTCGACCACGGCCGGCTGGTCGAGATCGGGCCGCACGACGAGCTGCTGGCCGCGGGTGGCGCCTACGCCGCGCTGTGGGAGGCGTTCACCGCGGACGAGGACGCCGACCCGCTCATGGACTGACGGTTCATCGCGACGCTCACCCGGCCGCACAGCGACTCCCACGCCCTCTCGTGCTCCTCGCGCTCCGATGCATGGACACGGGACTCCGTAGGGGGCAGCGTGCGTCGGACGAGGAGGGCCCATGGCCGAGCGCGGGATCCAGACCGGCCGTCGGCCGTCGCCACGGTCGGGGCGGCTGCTCTTCGCCACGGGCATGGCGGCGCTCCTGGTCGCCTGTGGCCACAGCCCAGAGCCTGCCGGCCCATCGGAGTCCACCGTCCCGGACGCGCTGCCCGGCACCCCGGCCGAGGTCGAGGACGCTCTCGTGACCACCGACGACCTCGGGGCGGGCTGGACCGACCTCGGGGCGCTCCCGCTCGACGAGCGGGGCTTCGCCGAGTGCCCGGAGTCGGGGATCATCACCGGTGGCGAGGATGCGACCCGGCTCGGCGAGACGCAGAGCCTCTACGGCGAGGGCGACCCGCCGGTTCCGACGTTCAGCGTGTCCGTCTCCTCCTGGGAGTCACCGGACGTGGCACGGGAGCGGCTGACGACGTTCGCGTCCGTCCCCTCGACGTGCGGTTCCTTCCGGCAGGACCTGCCCGACGGCGGCAGCGCCATGGTCACCGTCACCGAGGCGGCCGCACCCGCGATGGGGGAGGAGGCCCTCGCTCAGGTGATCGTCTTCGACCGGGGCGAGGAGGAGCCGACCATGTTGCGGGACGTGCTCGCCGTCCGGATCGGGAACTCGCTGGTGCTGACCGAGGGGCCGGACGTCGCCATGGGCGATCCCGAGCTGGACCGGCGGCACGGGGTCTTCGGCGACCTCACCCGCCAGGCGGTCGACAAGGCGGCCCGAGTCCTGTCCGACTGAGGGCCCAGGCGTCACCTCGATCGGCCGGTGAGACTCCCCGGCCGAGGAGGGCACAACCTCCTGCTGCGGCACTCGTTGACCTGCTGACGGCGCGCGACGGAGCGCGTCCGGAGTCGAGGAGTGGCTGTGCGCGGTGTCCGGTCCTGGCTGGTGGCGGCAGCTGCAGCCGCCGTGGTGGTCGCCATGCCCGGGGCGGCGTCGGCCACCGACGGGTTCGCACCGCTCGACCGCCCCGGTCCCGCCGTCCGCACCCGGATCCCGATCACCACCTGCGCGCAGCCGTTCCAGCCGGGCGTCGACCCGGCGACGTTCGCCGCCGACGTCGCAGGTCTCGTCACCTACGCCGGCAACCCGGCGGGCAACGCCCCGGACGTGCCCGAGGAGCCTCCGCTCCGGCCCTACGTCGTCGCCCACCGGTAGCGGCCGTCGAGGAGCTCAGTCGCCGTCGCGCTCGGGGTCGGGCTCGGGGTCGGGCTCCTCGAAGGTGACGTGCACCGTCTGGAAGCCCTTGAGGCGCTGCGCCTTCGCCTTGCCGGTGTAGCTCCGCCGGTCGCCGGGGGTGAGCTCGACGGCATCGGTGAACGGGGTGAGCAGCGCGCGCGGGTAGAGCTTGTCGACGCGCACCACGTTGATCTGCACGCACAGCACGGCGAACACCGCCGCCAGGTACAGGAAGGCGAGCAGGCCGAGCACCAGGGCGAACACCCCGTTGACCGCACTCGCGCCCGCCATCACCCGGCTGACGTAGGCCACCCCGAAGGTCTGCAGCAGCTGCCACAGGACGGCGGCCAGCAGCGCCCCCGGCAGCACCTCGCGCACGGTCACCGTGCGACTCGTGGCCAGCCGGAACGCGAAGGTGAAGATGACCGCGTTGATGAGGACCGAGGCGACCAGGACCAGCGTCCGCACCACCCCGCCGAACGAGCCCGCGTCGGCCGCACCGATCGTGGACAGCACCGTCGTCCCGATCACCGCGACGCCGGCCGTGGCCAGCAGCAGCAGGCTCCGGCCTCGCGCCAGCAACGGGTTGGGCCGGTTGTTGCGCGGCACGTTCCAGGCGGTGTTCATGGCGTGCTGCAGCGCCTGGGCGACGCCGAGCGCGCCGTAGAGCGCGCCGAGCACGCCGATCACGACGGCGGTGGTGCCGCCGCTGAGGGTCTGCGGCTCGCCCAGCTGCTCACCGACGACGGGGAGCTGGCTGAGCGCGGAGTCGATCAGCCGCTGCTGCAGCTCCGGGTTCCCGTCCAGCACGGCGCCCAGGATCGTCGAGGACAACAGGAGCAGCGGGAACAGCGAGACGAACGCGTAGTACGTGATCAGCGCGGCCAGGAACGGGCCGGAGTCGTCGACGTACTTGTAGACGACGGCGATCGGGAAGCCGGCGGCCGGATGGCGGCGCTGCAGGCGGTCGAGCCGGTCCACGAGAGCCACGCGCGCAGTCGATCACGACTCGAGCGCCGGCGCTCCCGGACCGGCCGACGTCACACGGGGGTCAGGACTCGCAGGCGATGCCGTCGCTGTCCCCGTCGAGACCTGGCCGGTAGCCGGCGTCCGTGCGCAGCATCGGAGCCTTCCCCGCGGCGCGGGCCGCGGCGCAGTTCGGATAGAACGTGGCCGGCGCCGGCCTGGTGGCCGCGGCCGGCTTCGGGGCCGGCGTGGAGGTCCCGGTGCCGGGGGTCACCGCTGCGCTGCGGGTCGAGGCGGTGCCGATGCCCTTGGCGTTCCGGGCCGCGACGGTCACGGTGTAGGCGACCCCGTTGTCCAGGCCGGTCACGGTCAGCCGCCGGGCGACCGCGTTGGCGTTGATCGTCTTCACGAGGGTCTTGCCGCGGTACACGCGGATCACGTAACCGGTGACCGGCGCACCGCCGTTGCCGGCCGGGCCGGCCCAGCGGACGACGGCGGAGTGGTCGCCCCGCGTGGCCGCGCCGATCCCGGGGGCCTCCGGCGGGCCGATCGGGATGACCGGAGCGCTGCGCTCCGACGCGTCCCCCAGGCCCGCAGCGCTGCGGGCGGAGACGTCGAAGGTGTACTCGACGCCGCTGGTCAGACCCGTCACCGTCGCGCGCTGTGTCCCGCCGCCGACGGACATGGCCTTGACGAGGGTGTCGCCGCGGTAGGCGCGGACGACGTAGCCGGTGACCGGGGATCCGCCGTCGTCGTCGGGCGCCGTCCAGGAGGCCACCGCGGAACGGTTCCCCGGCCGGAGGTCGCCGATCTTCGGTGCATCCGGGGT
Source organism: uncultured Actinomycetota bacterium (assembly GCA_963747895.1). Taxonomy (GTDB): domain Bacteria; phylum Actinomycetota; class Actinomycetes; order Mycobacteriales; family Geodermatophilaceae; genus Blastococcus. The sequence goes on along the minus strand of CAVVGX010000006.1, from coordinate 17,465 downwards.
GGCCGCGGGTGCCTGTACCTCGACGGCGCCGGTCGACGGCTCTTCGGCCGAGGCGGTGGGCATCCCGGCGAGGGGCGCCACCAGACCGGAACCCAGCAGGAACGCGGCGACGAGCCCCGCACGGACACGACGAGAGGACATGGCCCGATCCTGTGGAGGAGGCGCTGTGTCGTGGCGCAGCGAGCTTGCCAATGCCCGACGGCTTTTTCGGCATCGCAGGCTCGCCGGTCTCACTCCGGTGTCGCGGCGCCACTCGTGTCACTCGCTCATCCTGCGTCGCAGACCCGCGACCTGCCGGCCTCCCGCGAGGGCGCTAGCGTCCCAGCGGTGACGCCGCCCGACGCGCCCGAGAGCGCCCCTTCCGACGACGCGCCCGCGCGGATCGCCGCCGGGTACGAGACCTCCGGCCCGGCACTGGTCCTCGGCTCGGTCGTCCACGACGGCCGGCCGCACCCCGACCGCGTGGTGCGGCTGCCGCTGGCGATGGCCAACCGGCACGGCCTCATCGCGGGCGCGACCGGCACGGGGAAGACCAAGACCCTGCAGCTGATGTCCGAGCAGCTGTCGGCCGCCGGCGTGCCGGTCGTCGTCGCCGACATGAAGGGCGATCTGAGCGGTCTGGCCCAGCCGGGCGAGAGCGGGGACCGCGTCGTCCAGCGCGTCGCGGCCACCGGGGACGACTGGACGCCGACCGGCTACCCGGTCGAATACCTGTCGCTCGGCGGCATCGGGGCGGGCGTGCCGGTACGAGCCACCATGACCGACTTCGGTCCGATGCTGCTGGCCAAGGTGCTGGACCTCAACGCCACCCAGGAGAGCTCGCTGGGGCTGGTCTTCCGCTACGCCGACGACGCCGGCCTGCCGTTGCTCGACCTCAAGGACCTCCGGTCGGTGATCAGCTGGCTGGTCAGCGACGAGGGCAAGGCCGACCTCAAGGGGCTCGGTGGGCTGTCGGCGAGCACGGCGGGCGTCCTGCTGCGCGAGCTCATCGGCCTCGAGGATCTCGGCGGCGACGTCTTCTTCGGCGAGCCGGCGTGGGAGCCGGCGGACCTGCTGCGCACCGCCGCCGACGGGCGGGGCGTGATCAGCGCGGTGGAGCTGCCCGCCGTGCAGGACCGGCCGGCGCTGTTCTCCACCTTCCTCATGTGGCTGCTGGCCGAGCTGTTCGAGGAGCTCCCCGAGGTCGGTGACGTCGAGAAGCCGAAGCTGGTCTTCTTCTTCGACGAGGCGCACCTGCTCTTCTCCGGGGCGTCCAAGGCGTTCCTGGAGTCGGTGACGCAGACGGTGCGGCTCATCCGGTCGAAGGGCGTCGGCGTCTTCTTCGTGACCCAGAACCCGGGCGACGTCCCGAGCGCGGTGCTCGGGCAGCTGGGCAACCGGGTGCAGCACGCCCTGCGCACCTTCACCCCCGAGGACGCGAAGGCGCTGCGCAAGACGGTGTCGACGTTCCCGGAGTCCGACGACTACGACGTCGCGGAGATGCTCACCTCGCTCGGCATCGGGGAGGCGGCGGTCACCGTGCTCTCCGACCGGGGGACCCCGACGCCGGTGGCCTGGACGATGCTCCGCGCACCGCGCTCGGTGATGGGGCCGGCCGATCCGGCCGCGATCCAGCGGGCCGTCGAGGCCTCGCCGCTGAACGCCACGTACGGCCGTCCGGTCGACCGGGAGTCGGCGTACGAGCGCCTCGCCGCGCGGCTCGCGCCGGCGCCGGTCCGGGAGGAGGACCGGGAGGCGCCGGCTCCTCGCACGGAGCCGCCCCGGCGTCGCCCCCGGGAGGAGCCCGCGGACGACAGCCTGGTCTCCACGGTCCTCGGCTCCGCGGCCTTCCGGTCCTTCGCGCGGTCGGCGGCGTCGTCCCTCGGGCGGGAGATCACCCGGGGCCTGTTCGGCACCCGCCGGCGTCGCCGGTGACGGGCGTCAGGTGAGGACGACGAGTCGCTGCGTCGCCCGGGTCATCGCGACGTAGCGGTCCACCGCGCCCTCGACCCCCGTCCCGAACGAGTCCGGGTCCACGAGCACCACCAGGTCGAACTCCAGCCCCTTCGCCAGCACCGGGGTCAGCGAGCGCACCCGGTCGGTCGCCGGGAACGTCGGGTCGCCGATGACGCAGCCGATGCCCTCGGCGTGCTCGTCCAGCCACGCAGCCACGACGGCGTCCCGCTGCGCCACCGACCCGTGCAGGACGGGGACACCGCTGCTGCGGATCGACGTCGGCACGTTGGCATCCGGCAGCACCGCCCGGATGACCGGTTCCGCCTCGGCCATGACCTCCGCCGGCGTGCGGTAGTTGACGGTCAGCGAGGCCGGCCGCACCTCGCGCACCCCGACCCGCGCCAGCCGGTCCGCCCACGACTCCTCGAACCCGTGCCGCGCCTGCGCCCGGTCGCCGACGATCGTGAAGCTGCCCGACGGGCACCGGAGCAGCAGCATCTGCCACTCCGCGTCGGTCAGCTCCTGCGCCTCGTCCACCACGACGTGCGCGAACGGGCCGGCCAGCGGGTCGCGCTCCTCGGTGGGCAGCGCCGCCTCGTCGACCAGCGCGTCCCGCAGGTCGCCGTGCCGCAGCGACGTCATCAGGAGCAGCTCGGAGTCGTCGGCCTGGATGAGCTCGTCGATGACGCCGGCCATGCGCTCGCGCTCCCGGGCGGTGACCGCGTCCTGCACGCGCTTCCGCCGGGCCGCGCCGGGGTCGCCGAGCCGCTGCCGCGCCGCGTCCAGCCAGGGCAGGTCGGCCAGGGTCCAGGAAGCCCCATCGGCCCGCTGCAGCGCGCGCACCTCGTCCGCCGGCAGCCACGGCGCGCAGCGGCGCAGGTAGGCCGGGACCGACCAGAGGTCGGCGACCACGTCGGTCGCCTCGAGCAACGGCCACGCCCGGTCGAACGTGGCCCGCAGCTCGCGGGAGGACTGCAGGAAGGTCCGCAGCTCGTCGGGGGAGACGTCGTCGTCCGCCGCCTGGTCCCCGAGGATCGCGAGCAGCTCCTCCCACACCCGCGCCCGGGCCTCGTTGTGCGGGGTGCCGGGGTCCGGGGCCTCGAACGCCTCGGCCCAGTCGCCCGCGCCCAGCCGCAGGTCCGACCACGGCGTCTCGACGGTGAGCCCGCGCGAGGGTGGCTCCTCGTAGAACCGCACCGCCGCCTCGATCGCCTCGCCGACCCGTGACGTCGCCTTCAGCCGGGCCACCTCCGGGTCCACCTCGGCGACCGCCGTCGCACCCTGCGGCACCAGGTCGCGCAGCGTCGCCGTCCGCACCCCGTCCTCGCCGAGGCGGGGCAGCACGTCGGCGACGTAGGCGAGGTACGGCTCGTGCGGCCCGACGACGAGCACCCCACCGCGGTCGTGACCGACCCGCGGGTCGGCGTAGAGCAGGTACGCGGTCCGGTGCAGGGCGACGACGGTCTTCCCCGTCCCGGGGCCGCCGTCCACGACGAGCGCACCCGGGGAGCCGGCGCGGATGATCGCGTCCTGGTCGGCCTGGATGGTGCCCAGCACGTCGCGCATCCGGGCCGAGCGATGGGTGCCGAGGGTGGCGATGAACGCCGACTGGTCGTCGAGCGCCGCGTTCCCCTCGAGGCCCTCGGGGGTGAACACCTCGTCCCAGTAGTCGGTGATGCGGCCGCGGGTCCAGCGGTACCGGCGGCGGCTGACCAGGCCCATCGGGTTCGCGTGGGTGGCGCCGAAGAACGGCTCGGCGGCGGGGGAGCGCCAGTCGACGAGCAGCCGCCGGCCGGTGCTGTCGGTGAGGCCCAGCCGGCCCACGTACACCGGCGCGGCGCCGTCGCCGGCCACGATCCGACCCAGGCAGAGGTCCAGGCCGAAGCGGCGGAGCGTGCGCAGGCGCGAGGTGAGCCGGTGGATCTCCAGGTCGCGGTCGAGCGCCGCCTGGCCCGCACCGCCGGGTGCGCGGCGCTCGGCGTCGAGACGGTCGGACAGCTCGGCGACCGAGGCGGCGAGGCTCGCGGCGATCGCCGCGAAGTGCTGTTCGTCGGCGCCGATCAGGGCCGGATCGGCCTTGGCGGACAGGGTGTCAGGGAGGGCGAAGGTGCTGGTCGTCAGCGGTTCCACGGGCATCAGCTCCGATCTGAGATCCGCGACCATAGAGCCGATTTCTCGGCCTCATGAGGCTTGACCAGAACTGCTACAAAGAAGGTGAGGGAGACGCGTGCGCAGCGGCCCCAGGTCCCTAGGGTGCGTCGCTGAGCGAGGACTGAGGGAAGCCGGCGTCGTCGGCGGTGAACTCACCCCACGTGCACAGGGCCATGAGGCCGGCGGCGGCACCGACGGTGGCCAGCGAGGCGAGCAGCTTCCGCACCAGGGTCACCGGCCGCATCCTGCCGAGCCGGATCACGCTCCGTCACGACGGCGGGCACGAGCCCCCCGGACGGGCGAACGGGTTCACCCGGTCGGCACCCACGCCTCCGTGCGTCAGGGCGTGTAGAGGCTGGACAGCTCGGTGATGGCGCCGTCCTCGGTCCGGAAGCGGGTGTAGCCGGCGCCGTCGGTGTCCGCGGACACCCAGTAGGTGCCGGCCAGCGCGGCGACGTCGTCCACGGCGACGTCCGCCATCGTGGTCAGGTCCAGGTAGCTCAGCGACGCCGAGGCGGACACCGGGACCGTCACCGCGGTCCGGTCGCCGGCGCGCACGTAGTACTCGTTGCACCAGGCGGTGTCGTGGTCCTCCACGCCGTCCTCGCGGCAGGCCGCGGCGGCGTCGGCGCCCTCGAACCAGTCGACGACCAGCACCGACACCTCGTCGTCCCCGACCGAGCGCAGCAGGCCGACGTGCTCGCCGTCGGCCAGGGCTGCCCGCGCGGCCGGCCGCGTGCCCGGCACCTCGGCGCGCGACCGGACGGCGAACTCCGCGCCGTCCCAGGCGTAGGTCACGGTGCCCCAGTGGCCGGGGCAGCAGTACGGGTCCTCGCCGGCGACGGTCGGACCGCTGAGGGTCACCGTCGTGCCGTCCGTGGTGACGTCCGCCCGGGGGTGGAACAGGTCGTCGCCGAGCACACCCAGCAGCCGGGGCCGTGCGGCCGTGAGGTCGAGGACGACCACGTGGTCGGCGCGGGTGGAGACCGCAGCGGGGCAGGTGGCCTGGACGAGCGCCTCGTCGGCTCCGTCGCCGGTGACGTCGGCGAACGTGGTGCGCACGGTGTGGGCGTCCCACCCGTCGGCGGGCAGCCCGTCGGCCACCCACTCGGCGCGGGTGGAACAGCCCAGTGCCGCGTAGGCCGGCGCCCGCCAGTCCAACGGGGTGCTCGCCCCGGAGGCCGGTGCCGCGACGGCGATCGCGGCCGGCTTCTCCGCGGCCTTCCCGGCCGGCGCGGGCTGCGTCCCGGCGTCGCACCCGGCCAGCAGCAGCACGGCGGAGCAGGCGGCGAGAGCGAGCGCCCGGGCGGACCGGTCGCGCGAGGAGTGCGTCACGCCGTCCCATCGGGAGGCCCGGCGCGCTCGTTGACGTCGTCTCACCCCTCCGGAGGAGATCGCCGTCGGGGGGCGTGGTCACCCCGCGTCACGGGGGACCCCCGATCGACTGTCACCCGACCCGGTGGAGCCGCTCCGTCAGGGTGAGGAACGCGATCCGGGCCACTTACCTTCTGCCGGTGCGTATCGCCGGTGCCGTCCCTCTCGGCGTCCCCGCCCTCCTCGTCCTCGCCGCCGTCGCGGGCTGCGCGTGGACCGGCGACCCACCGCCGACCAGGGGCGTCGCTGCCGCCGTGCCCTCCTACGAGGCGCCCGCCGGTGCCCCGGCCTTCTGCACCCGGCTCGCCTCGATGGCGGAGCTGGGGCAGCTCCCCGTCGCGATCGGCACTCTCACGGCCGGCAAGGACGTCGAGTCGCGCGCCCAGGTCTCGGGTGTGGTGCGGGAGCTGCGCGGCGTGCTCGCCGACGTCCGGGCCGAAGGCGGTCACGGGGGCCTGGCGACGGCGCTCGACGGCCTCGTGCAGGCCCTCGGGCAGGTCGGTGAGGGCCCGTTGCGCGAGCCGGTGCCCGGCGCGGTGACCGCCGGGCTGGAACAGGTCGACCTCCAGGTGCAGCCGGTGTGCGGGTTCCCGACGTGAGGCGGCGCGTCCTGCTCTCGGCGGTTCTGCTGGCCGTACCGGTGCTGTCCGCACCGGCGGCGGCGGCCCCCGCGGCACCCGCCGCCCCTTCCGCTCCGGAGCTGTGTGCCTCCGATGTCAGCCGCGGTGCGGTGCCGGCGGCGTTCCCGGTGGAGGCGTGCGTCGACGGCACCGCCATGACGGTGCGCAACGACCGCGACCGCCCCGTCGTCGTCACGGGCCAGGGGGACGTCGGGCCGCAGGTGCTGCTGCGCAGCCAGAACGACGCCCTCTCCGACGTCGTCCGCCGCGCGTCGCCCGGCGCCCTCGTGCTGCTGCCCGGTGAGGTGGCGCGCTGGCCCATCGGGCCCGGCCCGGCCCTCCTCACCGTCGGACCGCTGCCGGTGCCGTCCGCTCCCGAGATCGCGACGGTCCTGGACGGGGCGCTCGGCAGGGACCGGCCGGCGGAGGAGGCCTCGGCGCTCCACGACTCCGCCGGCGCGCTGGTCGACGAGATCGCCGCGGCCGCCCGTGCCCGCGCCGTGTGCGCCGAGCACCGGAGCTTCCTGGGGACGGCGGCGTGCGACGTGACCGCCGCGGCGCGGATCGGCTCGGCCACCGCGGGCCGTCTGGACCGGCGGACGGCGGCGGAGCTCCTCCCGCAACTGCTCGACCCGGCAGCGTGGACCCGGTGGCCCCTGGTCGACCCCGACTGGCCCGCGGACGCCGAAGTGGACCTGCGTCAGGCCGCCGTGCCGGCACCCCCGGTCCCGCCCGCGCCCGCCGCTCCGCCGCCGTCGGCCGCCGCACCCCGCACACCCAGCGGGCCGGCTCCCACCCCCTCGCACCCGAGCCCGTCCGCCACACCGCCCGTGCGCACCGCGCCGGCGCCCAAGCCCGCGCCCGCGCCCAAACCCGCGCCTGCGCCCAAGCCCGCGCCCGCGCCCGCGCCCGCGCCCAAGCCCGCGCCCGTGCCCGCGCCGAGGCCGGCGCCTGCCCGGCCGCCGGTGCCGGTCCCCCCAGCGCCACCGCAGCCGCACGTCGACGTGCCCTCGTGGCAGGAGGTCCACGACCGCACCATGGCGCAGCTCCGCCAACTGGCCGAGGCCTGGCAGAAGGCGCAGCAGGCCTGGGAGCAGGAACAGGACGCCAAGCGCGGCGGCCGGGGACACCGCAACCGCTGAACGCGCCGGAGCGGATCAGCCGCCGCGCTGGACCTCGGCCTCGAGCACGCCGCGGACAGCCGTCTGCAGCTCCTCGTTCGACGTGTCCCCGGACTGCACCGCTGTGCGGGCGGCCTCGGGGAGGAGGCTGTCGGCGACGGTGTCGAGCCAGGTCACGTCGCCGCCGATGCGCCGGCCCACCTGCAGGCCCTCGCCGTCGTGCCGCACCACGTAGGTCTCGCCGTCGATCTCGATCGTCTTCTCGTCGGTCATGGGGCCCTCCTACCCCTGTCGACGGCGACCTCAATCAGCCGCGGCCGAAGTCGCGGGTCCGCCCGTGGGCCAGGATCGGGGCGTGGACGAGGAGTGCTGCGAGGTCGTGGTCACCGACGCGGACGCCGAGCGGCTGACCGCGCTCACCCGGACGCTGGTCGAGGAGCGGCTGGTCGCCTGCGGTCAGCACATCGCGCCGATCCGCTCGGTGTTCCGGTGGGAGGGCGCGGTGCACGAGGAGGCGGAGGCGCGCGTCGCCCTGCACACCCGACGCTCGCTCGCGGACGCCGTCGTGGCCCGGGTCGTGGCGCTGCACGGGTACGAGGTGCCGTGCGTGCTCGTCCTGCCGGTGGTGGGAGGCAACCCCGCGTACCTCCGCTGGATCGCCGCGGAGACCAGGGAGCCGTGAGCACCGGGCGGGCCGCTGTACCCGCGCCGGATGCTGACTACCCTGGGTCGACGTGGCCGCTGACTTCTCCGTCGTACTCGAGGAACTGAACACGACCCTGGAGTCGATCGAGGCCGTCCTGGACGTGGACGACCTCCGCCAGGAGGTCGCCGAGCTCGAGCAGCAGGCCGCCGCGCCCGACCTCTGGAACGACGTCGAGGCCGCCCAGGCGCTCACCTCCCGGCTGTCGTACCTGCAGGGCACGCTGCGGCGGGTCGAGGAGCTGCGCAGCCGCCTCGACGACGTCGGCCTGATGCGCGAGATGGCCGCCGACGAGGGCGACGAGGCCACCCTCGCCGAGACCGAGCGCGAGCTGGAGAGCATCCGCTCGGTCATCGACGAGCTCGAGGTGCGCACGCTGCTCAACGGCGAGTACGACTCCCGCGAGGCGCTCGTGACCATCCGGTCGGAGGCCGGTGGCGTCGACGCCGCCGACTTCGCCGAGATGCTCATGCGCATGTACCTGCGCTGGGCCGAGCGCCACAAGTACCCGACCGAGGTCTACGACGTCAGCTACGCCGAGGAGGCCGGCATCAAGTCGGCCACCTTCGCGGTCAAGGTGCCCTACGCCTACGGCACGCTCTCGGTCGAACAGGGCACCCACCGGCTGGTCCGCATCTCGCCGTTCGACAACCAGGGACGGCGGCAGACCTCCTTCGCCGGCGTCGAGGTGCTGCCGGTCGTGGAGCAGACCGACCACGTGGACATCCCCGAGAACGAGATCCGGGTCGACGTCTTCCGTTCCTCCGGCCCCGGTGGGCAGAGCGTCAACACCACCGACTCCGCCGTCCGCATGACCCACATCCCCACCGGCATCGTGGTGTCCTGCCAGAACGAGAAGAGCCAGATCCAGAACCGGGCCGCGGCCCTGCGCGTGCTCCAGGCCCGGCTGCTCGTCGTCCGCCAGCAGGAGCAGAAGGCCGAGATGGACGCGCTCAAGGGCGAGGGGTCCAGCTGGGGCAACCAGATGCGCTCCTACGTGCTGCACCCGTACCAGATGGTCAAGGACCTGCGCACCGAGCAGGAGAGCGGCAACCCCGGGGACGTGCTGGACGGCGGGATCGACGCCTTCATCGAGGCCGGCATCCGCTGGCGCCGTCAGCAGGAAGCGGCCTGAACCGGCTGTAGGGGAGGTCACTCCCGCGGCCGGGGAGGGCTGCGCCCCGACGCTGCGTGACGGGCGTCCTGCGCATTCGCGGCGCGTTGTCACGGACGGCGAGAACGAGTCCCGCGCGTTCCGTGGCGTACGCGGGGTGGTGGGCCCCGTTGCTAGTACCGTGGCGCCTCGTGATCGAAATGCAACACGTCACCAAGCTCTACCCGGCGAGCGGCCGGCCGGCCCTGGACGACGTGACCACGGAGATCGACAAGGGCGAGTTCGTCTTCCTCATCGGTTCCTCCGGTTCGGGCAAGTCCACCTTCCTGCGGCTGCTGCTGAAGGAGGAGGACCCCACCTCCGGGACCATCGTGGTGAACGGCAAGACGCTGAACACCATGAGCAAGTGGAACGTGCCCAAGCTCCGCCGCACCATCGGGTGCGTCTTCCAGGACTTCCGCCTGCTGCGCAACCGGACCGTGGCGCAGAACGTGGCGTTCGCCCTCGAGGTGATCAACAAGCCGCACCGCACCATCCGCCGGGTGGTGCCCGAGGTGCTGGAGATGGTCGGGCTCGAGGGCAAGGCCAACCGGCTGCCCGGTGAGCTCTCCGGTGGTGAGCAGCAGCGGGTGGCCATCGCCCGCGCGTTCGTCAACCGCCCGCTGGTGCTGCTGGCCGACGAGCCGACCGGAAACCTCGACCCGGAGACCAGCGAGGGCATCATGCTGCTGCTCGAGCGGATCAACCGGACCGGGACGACCGTGATCATGGCGACGCACGACTACCACATCGTGGACTCGATGCGGCGCCGCGTGATCGAGCTCAACGGGGGAGCACTCACCCGCGACCAGTCGCGCGGCGTCTACGGCGTGGGCCGCTGACCCCGTCCCGCTGACCGCGCCTCTCCGAACTCCACGACAGGGAATCCATGCGCGTCAATTTCGTGCTCTCCGAGGTGGCCACCGGGCTGCGTCGCAACCTCACCATGACGGTCGCGATGATCCTGACGACGGCCATCTCGCTCGGTCTCATGGGCACCGGGCTGCTCATCGCCGGGATGATCTCCGACATGAAGGACATCTTCTACGACAAGGTGCAGGTGTCCATCTTCCTCACCGACGACGTCACCGAGGAGCAGCGCGCGGCCATCGAGACCGAGCTGTCCTCCTCGTCGGAGGTGCAGAGCTTCGTCTACGAGAACAAGGACGAGGCCTACGAGCGCTTCCAGCAGCAGTTCAGCCAGCAGCCCGAGCTGGTCGAGAACACGCCGTCGGACGCGCTGCCGGAGAGCTTCCGCGTCGAGCTGGTGAACCCCGAGCGCTACCCGGTCATCGCCGAGCAGTTCCCCAACGGGGAGAACGGCGTGGACCGGGTCCGCGACGAGGGTGACTTCCTCGACCGGCTGTTCAGCCTGCTCAACGGTGCCCGGAACGCGACGATCGCCGTGGCGGTGGTCCAGGCGCTGGCGGCGCTGCTGCTCATCTCGAACACGATCCAGCTGGCGGCGTTCAACAGACGGAACGAGACCAGCATCATGCGGCTGGTGGGGGCCTCGCGCTGGTACACCCAGCTGCCCTTCATCCTCGAGGCCGCGCTCGCCGGCCTGATCGGCGCGATGCTGGCCATCGGCGGGCTCGTGGTGACCAAGGTGCTCTTCGTCGACCGCACGCTGTCCGGGCCGATCAAGGCGGGCATCATCCCGCCGGTCGACTGGGGGCAGATCGCGTTGATCAGCCCGATCATCGCGGCCGCGGGTGTGGGCCTGGCCGGCATCGCCGCCTACGTCACCCTGCGCCTGTACGTCCGGCTCTGATCCCTGGTTCCTCCCACGAGATCTGCACACTCGGGGCCTTCACCGGCCTGATCGCCCCGAGTGTGCAGATCTCGCGGCGTTCCGGGGTTGATCACGCACCGACGTAAGGTGGTGGGATGCCGCGGGAACAGGGGCGCAAGCTCATCGCCCAGAACAAGAAGGCGCGGCACGACTACTCGATCCTCGACACCTACGAGGTGGGCCTGGTGCTCACCGGTACCGAGGTGAAGAGCCTGCGTGCCGGTCGCGCCTCGCTCGTCGACGGGTTCGCCTCCGTCGACGACGGCGAGGTGTGGCTGCAGCACGTGCACATCCCCGAGTACGTGGCGGGGACGTGGACGAACCACACGCCGCGCCGCAAGCGCAAGGTGCTCATGCACCGCAGCGAGATCGACAAGCTGATCGGCAAGATCAAGGAGGGCGGGCTGACGCTCGTCCCGCTCGACCTGTACTTCAAGGACGGCAAGGTCAAGGCCACCCTCGCGCTGGCGAAGGGCAAGAAGTCCTACGACAAGCGGCACGACATGGCCGAGCGCGACTCCCGGCGCGAGATCCAGAAGGCCTTCGGCCGGTACGTGAAGGGCCGCCGCTGACCTGCTGAGCCGTGGGGCGCGGGCGCGCCTACGGTTGGCCGCATGCGAGGAATGGCCTACGACCGGTTCGGGGACGACGACGTCCTGACGCTGCGCGACGACCTCGCCGACCCGCCCGTCGGGCCCGACACCGTGCTCGTGCGCGTGCGGGCCGCGGGGGTGAACCCCGTCGACATGACGATCCGCGCCGGCGGGCTGGCGAGCTTTTTCCCGCACCACTTCCCGATCGTCCCGGGCTGGGACGTCGCCGGCGTCGTCGAGGCGGTCGGCCCGGCGGTGGTCGCGTTCGCGCCCGGGGACGAGGTGTTCGGCTATGTCCGCCGGGACGACGTCCAGTGGGGGACGGCGGCCGAACTCGTGCCCGCCCCCCAGCGCTGCCTCGCGCACAAGCCGGAATCACTGTCCTTCGCCGAGGCCGGGGCGCTCCCGCTCGCCGGCCTGACCGCCTACCAGGCGCTCACCGAGGCCCTCGACGTCGGCGAGGGCGACCGCGTGCTCATCCACCGCGCCTCGGGCGGCGTCGGCTTCAACGCCGTGCAGATCGCCGTCGCCCTGGGCGCCCACGTCATCGGGACGGCCAGCCCGCGCAACCACGGTTTCCTCAAGGACGCCGGCGCCGCGGAGGTGCTCGACTACTCCGCCGGGCCGATCAGCGGGCAGCTGTCCGAGCCCGTCGACGCCGTCCTGGACCTGGTGGGCGGCGACACCCTCGCGGACGCGCCGAAGCAGGTCCGCGACGTCTCCCGGATCGCGTCGGTGGTCGACCCGTCGGTCAACGGGATGGGTGGCCGGTACGTGTTCGTACGGCCCGAGCAGCACGACCTCGAGGAACTGGGGCGGATGGCGGACGCCGGGCAGCTGCGGGTCCCGATCGCCAAGGCCTTCCCGCTCGAGGAGCTCGTCGCCGCCCAGCGGCTGGTCAGCGACGGGCACGTGCGCGGCAAGGTCGTCGTCACCCTCGGCTGAGCGGCGCACCGCCCGTCCGGCGCCGGGCCGTCCTCAGCGGGGCCCGGGCTCCGGCTCGTCGACGTTGACCGTGAGCGGGCCGCGGCCCGACCGGGTGACGACCTCCAGCGAGGTGGTCGACCCCGTGTTGCTCTCCCGGTGGACGACGTGCTTCGGGATGTGCACGAAGTCGCCGGCCTCGGCATCGGCCGTCCGGGTGCCGCCGGGGCCGAACTCGATGCGGACGCTGCCTTCGACGACGTACGTGGACGTCTCGTGCTCGCCGTGGTGGTGCCAGGCGGACGTGACGCCGGGCTCCGTGCGCACGAACCCCGACCACAGGCCGTCGACCTCGATGGCCTGCTCCCGGACCTTGCCGGGCGTCGGGTCCGCGGTCCGGCGGTCGGCGGGACGCACGCGGGTGACCTCGTCGCTCATCGGCCTTCCTCCTGTCCGATGGCCGCCCACGCTAGGCGGGTGAGCGGGCGGGGGACAGGGGAGGACGCGCCCGGCCGGTGCTGCCCCCCGTCCCGGCCTCCTGCAGCAGTGGCCCACGGGCGCGGATACGGTCGGCGGCATGGAGATCGCCGCGCCCATCGACGACGCGGACGTCCCGCGCTACTGGCGGGAGCTGGGCCTGCCCGGGCTGGTCGACGTGCACGTGCACTTCCTGCCCGACCGCGTGCAGGCGAAGGTGTGGGACTACTTCGGCCGGGCGCGCGACCACTACGGCACCGCCTCCTGGCCCATCACCTACCGGCTGCCGGTCGACGAGCGGCTCGCCGTCCTCGATCGGCTGGGGGTGCGGGCCTTCTCGACGCTGCCCTACCCGCACAAGCCGGGCATGGCGGCCTGGCTCAACGAGTGGTCGCACGAGTTCGCGCAGGGGCGGCCGCAGGTGCTCCCGTCGGCCACCTTCTACCCCGAGCCGGAGGCCGCCGCCTACGTCGCCGGTGCGCTGGACCGGGGAGCCCGCGTGTTCAAGGTGCACGTCCAGGTGGGGGCCTTCGACCCGCGGGACCGGCTGCTGGACGACGTGTGGGCACGGCTGGAGGAGACCGGCACGCCGGTGGTCATCCACTGCGGCTCCGGGCCGCTCGCGGGCGAGCACACCGGGCCGGAGCCGATGGCGGGGCTGCTGCAGCGCTTTCCGCGGCTGCAGCTGGTCATCGCCCACCTGGGCATGCCCGAGTACCGCGAGTTCCTCGACCTGGCCGAGCGGTACGAGCGCGTCCACCTGGACACCACCATGTTCGCCACCGACTTCACCGAGCGCGGGCACAACGCCTTCGACCCGGCCCAGCTGCCGAGACTGTCGGACCTGCGGGACAAGGTGCTGCTCGGGAGCGACTTCCCGTCGATCCCCTACGCCTACGCCCACCAGCTCGAGGCGCTGCACCGGCTCGACCTGGGGGAGGAGTGGCTGCGCGCCGTGCTCTGGGGCAACGGCGCCCGACTGTTCGGACTGGAGACCTGATGCCCGCCGTCACGTTCACCGCCAGCGTCCTCGACACCCCCGACCCGCGCGGTCTGGCGCGGTTCTACCAGCGGCTGCTGGACTGGCCGCTCCGCGACGACACCGACGAGTGGGCGACGCTGCGGCCGGCCGACGGCAGCACCGGTCTGTCGTTCCAGCTGGAGCGCGACCACGTCCCGCCGGTCTGGCCGCCGGAGCCCGGGACCCAGCAGATGCAGCAGCACCTGGACTTCCTCGTGGACGACCTCGACGCCGCCTGCGCGCTCGCCGAGGGGGCCGGCGCGCAGCCGGTCGGGGGGCACGAGGACGAGGACGAGATCGTGCGGGTCTTCCGCGACCCGGCCGGGCACCCGTTCTGCCTGTTCGTGCGCCGCTGACGGCGGCGTCCGGAGCCCGCCGCCGCCCGGCGATGGCTAGGGTGCCCGCATGGTCAGCGTCGATCCCTCCACTGCCGCTCTCGATCCCAAGCAGATCGCCCGCGCGCACCGCGCCGTCGAGCTCATCCACTCGCACGTCTACTTCGCGCCCGAGACCGAGCAGCACCTGACGGCGGCCGGGCTGCGGCCGGGGCGGATGTGCTACTTCGCCGGCCGGTCCGCCGCCATGGGCGCGGTCGGCGCCGGCACCGTGATCGCGACGTTCTACAACTTCTCGCCGGCTCTCGTCGCCCGCACGATCCCGGCGGCCTGGACGCTGGCCACCCCCGAGCAGGTGCTCGCCGCCCGGCTGGATGCCGCCCGCGCCTCGCTGACCCGCCTCCTCGGCGAGGCGGCGTCCTCCGACGAGGTGGCCGAACTGGGCGAGCTGCTGCGCGAGGCCACCACGGTGCTGTCGCCGGAGGGCCGCGCGCTGTACGCCGGCCACGCCGACCTGCCGTGGCCGGAGGAGCCGCTGCTGGTCCTGTGGCACGGGGCCACGTTGCTGCGCGAGCACCGCGGCGACGGGCACGTGGCCGCGCTGCTGCACTCCGGCCTGTCGGGGATCGAGGCGCTGGTGACCCACACCGCCATGGGTCGCGGCTTCACCCCCGAGGCGGCCAAGGCCACCCGCGGCTGGAGCGAGGAGGAGTGGGCGGCCGCCGCGCAGGCGCTCGCCGACCGCGGCCTCGTCGACGACGCCGGTCTGACGGAGGAGGGCGCCGAGCTGCGCGCCCGCCTCGAGGTGCACACCGACGCGCTGTCCGCGGACCCCTGGCTCTACCTGGGGCCCGAGCGCACCGCGCGCGTCATCGAGATCGCCAAGGACCTGTCGCGGACGCTGGTCGCCAACGGCGCCCTCAGCGCATCAGGGCTCGCGAAGAGCTGAGCTGGCCTTTCCTCCCGACCCGCTCGGACTCGCGAGTGGTAGGGCAGGAAGGTCCTCCCAGGGTCTGAGCAATCCTCGGATCGGGGAGGCGTCATGACCGCAACGGAGCGGTGACAGGGTCGGCGCACCGTCGGGCTGTTCCGGGCGCGGCTCGTCACGAGCGTTCCTCCCGATCGACCAGTACCTGATCGCCTCGGTCCTGCTCGGTGTCATCGTCCTGTGGATCACCGAGCCGGTGCTCCCGATCGGCGGTCTCATCGCGTTCGGGTTCACACCGGCGTGCTGTCGGCGTTCCTGTCCGACACGGCGACCGTGGCCATGGTGCTGCCGACGGCGACCGGATCCTGGCGATCACCATCAGCCGACCGCGACGGTCGCGGCCTCGTTCGGCTTCGTGCTGCCGGTGTCCACGCCGCAGAACGCCATCGTCCACGGCTCGGGCGTCGTGCCGTGCTGCTCCTGCCGGGCTGGTGGACCTCGTGCTCAGCCGTCGGCTGGCCCTCGCCCGGACGGTCACCCGGAGGGGCGACGCGCACTGCCGGGCACGTGACACCATGGACGACGGCCTCCTGACGGAGGAGGTCCGATCCGGGAAGGGGGACCAGCGCATGCGCAGCGAACCTCCCAGTACCACTCCCCAGGTCCTCCCCGCCCGGCGCTGACGCCCCGACGGCGACGCGCGAGGACCTGCCGGTGTCCCCTCGTCGTCCCCGTCCTCCCGGGAGTCCGTCATGACCGAGCGCCGCCTCGCGCCGCTGAGCGCCCTCTCCACGCTGACCCGCCGTCCCCGGCCCGAGGTGCGGCTCGTGCCCTCCGCGCCCGCCGGTACCAGCTCCCCGCCCCCGCGCTCCCGCGTCGTCGACAACGCCGTCTACTCCGACGGCCGCCGGGTGGCGACGCCGGACTCGGCTGCCGACAGCCGCGCCGAGCTGGACCTCGGCGAGGAGCGCCTGGCCTGGCTGGGGGTCTACCGGCCCGAGCCCGCGGAGCTCGGTGAGCTCGCCGAGCTGTTCGACCTGCCGGAGCTCGCCGTCGAGGACGCGATCAAGGCCCACCAGCGGCCGAAGTTCGAGCGGTACGGCAACACCCTGTTCGTCGTCCTCAAGGCGGCCCGGTACCTGGACGCCGCCGAAGAGGTGGAGTTCGGGGAGCTGCACCTGTTCCTGGGCGCGGACTTCGCCATCACGGTGCGGCACAGCGAGTCCCCGGACCTGTCGCGGGTGCGGCGCCGGCTGGAGAGCGAGCCGGCCCTGCTCGCCAAGGGCAGCGAGGCGGTGCTGTACGCGACCCTCGACGCCGTCGTGGACGGCTACCGCCCGGTGGTCGAGGGGCTGGCGACCGACATCGACGAGATCGAGACCGAGGTCTTCCGCGGCGACCCGGGGGTGTCCCGGCGCATCTACGAGCTCTCGCAGGAGGTGCTGGAGTTCCAGCGCGCCGCCCAGCCGCTCACCGGCATCATCGCCGCGATCACCTCGGGGTTCGACAAGTACGGCGTCGACGAGGAACTGCGCGGCTACCTCCGGGACGTCGCCGACCACGCGGTGCAGGTGATCGAGCGGGTGGAGGGCTTCCGGCAGCAGTTGCGCGACATCCTCACCGTGAACGCGACGCTGGTCGCCCAGCGGCAGAACGAGGAGATCCGCGAGCTGACGGAGGCCTCGATCGCGCAGGGCGAGGAGGTCAAGAAGATCTCGGCGTGGGCGGCCATCCTGTTCGCGCCCACCCTCGTCGGCACGGTCTACGGGATGAACTTCGACGACATGCCGGAGCTGCACTGGGCCCTGGGCTACCCGTTCGCGCTGCTGGCGATGGTCGGCGTCAGCGTGACCCTCTACGCGGTGTTCAAGCGCCGCGGCTGGATCTGACGCAGGGACCCGCGGCGGGGCCGGAACAAGCCGGTTGCCCCGGCCGTTAGGCTGTCTGCACAACTACACAGGGGGTGAATGGTCTCGACTTCGGTCGGGTGACCAGGGGAAGCGAGCCGAGGAAGGCAACGATCATCTCGTTAACGATCCGTTGCAAAAAACACAAGCGCCGATTCCAATCAGCGCGACTTCGCTCTCGCTGCCTGATAGCAGCTAGGCGAGTCTGTCAGCCCGGGTTCGTCATCGACCCGGTTCCTGGCATCAGCTAGATGACTCACTGCGCGCGCCGGTCGCGGGTGCGCGTGGGACATCAAACAGTGACTGGGCCCGTCACGTCGACATGTCTGCATGATCGACGGGGCCGAGCAGAGGCAACGCAGACTGCGCTCGGAGAAGCCCTGGTGATGCGTCGAAGGACGCGGGTTCGATTCCCGCCACCTCCACCC